>NZ_BNBD01000037.1 GCF_014654785.1 Streptomyces mashuensis | reverse complement strand
CAGTGGGCGCGGATCGAGCCGTTGCTGCCGGACCGGACCCCGAAACGGGGCGGCCGGTGGCGTGACCACCGTGAGGTGATCGACGCGATCGCCTGGAAGTTCCAGACCGGGTCCCAGTGGGTCCACCTACCGGAGAAGTACGGCTCGTGGAAAGGCGCTTACACACGGCTTCGGAACTGGGCGATCGACGGAACCTGGGAACGTGTCTTCACCGCTCTGCTCGCCCAGGCCGACGCGGACGAGGACCTGGAGTGGGTGGTCGCGGTCGACTCGACCATCGTGCGCGCGCACCAGCACGCGGCCGGGGCCCGCAAAAAGGGGCCCCGGCCGGCGAGCCCGGCGACCATGCCCTCGGCCGGTCCCGAGGCGGGCTGACGACCAAGATCCACCTGGCCGCCGACGGCCGCTGCCGCCCCCTCTGCTTCGTCCTCACACCCGGGCAGGCAGGCGACGCACCCGCCTTCGAGCACGTCATGACCAAGGTCCGGGTGCCACGACCCACCGGAAGACCCCGGACCAGGCCGGATGCTGTCCTGGCCGACAAGGCCTACTCATCCCGCGCCATCCGTGAACATCTGCGACGCCGCGGCATCAAGGCCGTGATCCCGGTCCCCGCCGACCAGCAGGCCCACCGCAAACGACGCGGCAGCCATGGCGGCCGGCCACCCGCCTTCGACCGCGAGGCCTATAAGCAACGCAACACCGTCGAACGCTGCATCAACCGCCTCAAACAATGGCGCGGCATCGCCACCCGCTACGAGAAGACCGCAACCGTCTACCTCGCCGGAC
>NZ_BNBD01000036.1 GCF_014654785.1 Streptomyces mashuensis | reverse complement strand
CAGGTCCGTGCGAAGCCGTAAGGCGATGTATACGGACTGACGCCTGCCCGGTGCTGGAACGTTAAGGGGACCGGTTAGTCAGGATTCGTTCTGGCGAAGCTGAGAACTTAAGCGCCAGTAAACGGCGGTGGTAACTATAACCATCCTAAGGTAGCGAAATTCCTTGTCGGGTAAGTTCCGACCTGCACGAATGGCGTAACGACTTCTCGACTGTCTCAACCATAGGCCCGGTGAAATTGCACTACGAGTAAAGATGCTCGTTTCGCGCAGCAGGACGGAAAGACCCCGGGACCTTTACTACAGTTTGATATTGGTGTTCGGTTCGGCTTGTGTAGGATAGCTGGGAGACTGTGAAGCATGCACGCCAGTGTGTGTGGAGTCGTCGTTGAAATACCAGTCTGGTCGTGCTGGATGTCTAACCTGGGTCCGTGATCCGGATCAGGGACAGTGTCTGATGGGTAGTTTAACTGGGGCGGTTGCCTCCTAAAGGGTAACGGAGGCGCCCAAAGGTTCCCTCAGCCTGGTTGGCAATCAGGTGTTGAGTGTAAGTGCACAAGGGAGCTTGACTGTGAGACCGACGGGTCGAGCAGGGACGAAAGTCGGGACTAGTGATCCGGCGGTGGCTTGTGGAAGCGCCGTCGCTCAACGGATAAAAGGTACCCCGGGGATAACAGGCTGATCTTCCCCAAGAGTCCATATCGACGGGATGGTTTGGCACCTCGATGTCGGCTCGTCGCATCCTGGGGCTGGAGTCGGTCCCAAGGGTTGGGCTGTTCGCCCATTAAAGCGGTACGCGAGCTGGGTTTAGAACGTCGTGAGACAGTTCGGTCCCTATCCGCTGTGCGCGTAGGAGTCTTGAGAAGGGCTGTCCCTAGTACGAGAGGACCGGGACGGACGAACCTCTGGTGTGCCAGTTGTTCTGCCAAGGGCATGGCTGGTTGGCTACGTTCGGGAGGGATAACCGCTGAAAGCATCTAAGCGGGAAGCCTGCTTCGAGATGAGGACTCCCACCCACTTGATGGGGTAAGGCTCCCAGTAGACGACTGGGTTGATAGGCC
>NZ_BNBD01000035.1 GCF_014654785.1 Streptomyces mashuensis | reverse complement strand
CAGACGCTCGGCTGGGGTTTCCCAGCCGAGCGTTTTGCGTGGGCGGCGGTTGAGCTGGTCGGCGACGAAGGCCAGGTGCTCCGGGGTGTGGACCGAGAGGTCGGTGCCCTTCGGGAAGTACTGCCGCAGCAGCCCGTTGGTGTTCTCGTTGGAGCCGCGCTGCCAGGGACTGGCGGGGTCGCAGAAGTAGACGGGGATGTCGGTGGCCAGGGTGAAGTCCGTGTGCCTGGCCATCTCGCTGCCCTGGTCCCAGGTCAGGGACCGCTTCAGCTGGACAGGGAGCGTGCGGGCGGTGGCCACCAGCGCGTCGCGCACGGTCTCGGCCGTGTGGTCGCCGGGAAGGTGTAGCAGCATCACGTAGCGGGTGGCGCGTTCGACCAGGGTGCCGATCGCGGACTTGTGCTCCTTACCGAGGATCAGGTCGCCCTCCCAGTGGCCGGGGACGGCCCGGTCCTCGGCCTCGGCAGGACGCTCGCTGATCATCGCCATCGGGTCGGTGAAACGGGAGCGCCGGCAGTTGGCCTGGCGCTGGGGTTTGCGGCGGGCGCGGCCGGTGCGCAGGGCGCCGGCGAGCTCGCGCCGCAGTTCGCCGCGGCCCTGGACGTAGAGCGCCTGGTAGACGGTCTCGTGGACCACGTGCATCTCCGGCCGGTCAGGGAACTGTCTGCGCAGAGCCTGGCAGATCTGCTCCGGGCTCCACCGCTCGTCCAGCATCGCCTGGACGGCGTTCCGCAGTTCCGGGTTCTCAGTGATCTTGCGGGGTTTGGGGCGGGGCCGGCGGCCGTCGGCTCGGGCCTGGGCCGCGTGCGGACGGTAGTGCCACTGCCCGCGAGTGCCCTCGGTGCGGTTGCGGCGGATCTCCCGGCTGATGGTGGACGGGCTGCGGCCCAGTTCCGCGGCGATGGCCCGCACGGTGGCCTTCTCCCGCAGCCGGTCGGCGATGTAGATCCGCTCGTCCTCGCGCAGATACCGGGCAACACCGCAAGGCGGCACCACCATGCGAATCGGTGGTGCCGCCTTCTGACCTCGCTCGGCGCTGCGGCCGTGACGCCACTTCTGGCCGGTCCGGCGGGCGATGCCGACGATCCGGCACGCCTCGGTGTTGGTGTAGCCCTGCTGCATGAGCCGGGAGTATGCCTCCCGCTCCCGGCTCAGCTTCACAGGCCCCTGGGCCGTCCGGTCCTTGCG
>NZ_BNBD01000034.1 GCF_014654785.1 Streptomyces mashuensis | reverse complement strand
GGGGCGAAGTGCTGCGAAGTGGCTGGTGCGGGTGCGGGCCCGGGGTGTGCCGGTGAGGTGGGCGTCGATGCGGGTGAGGTTGATGGCGGCGCCGGTGAGCTGGTGCTGGAGGCTGGTCTTGGCGAGGCCGCGGTAGCGGGATCGGCGCAGGCCGCAGCGGCCGACGGCTTGGGAGATGGTGCCCTCGATGCCGGCGCGGGTCTTGTAGCGGTCCTTCCATGTGTCGGTGTCCTGGTCGGCGCGGGCCTGGCGGAGGGCTTCGTGTTCCTCGCGGGGCCGCAGGGTCAGGCGCCGGCCGACGCTGGAGGTGGTGCACTGCTCGCGCACCGGGCAGGGCCGGCAGTCTCCGCCGTTGAAGCGGACCCGGATCACCGGGGTGCCCTCGGGTGAACGGTCGGGGTTCCAGCGGGTGGTGGTCTTACCGCCGGGACAGGTGACCTGCTCGTTTCCCCAGTCGATGGTGAAGTCATCGGCGGTGAAGCCGCTGTTCGCGGTGGACTGGTGGCTGACGACGCCGGCGACCGGCCCGGTGAGCGTGATGCCGTACTCCCGGCGGGCCTGCACGAGCAGATGCGCGTCGACGTATCCGGCGTCGACCAGGTGCTCGCCGGGCAAGCGGCCGTCCCGGGCGAGGCGGGCGTGCACGGTGTCGGTCATCGAGATGTCGGGAACCGTTGCCACCGTGGTGGCCACGTTCGTGATCAGATGCGGCGCGTCCGGCTCGCAGGTCTCGGTGAGGTGGACCTTGTAGCCGTCCCACAGGGTGTCGCGTTTGACGCTGCCGCGTGCCTCGGTGTCATAGGGTGTGACCAGGCGCTTCGCGCCCGGCGGCCGGTCTTTTGGGTCCCGCCGCCTCACCTCGCCGTCCACCTGGTGGAAGTACTGGACCCAGACCTGCCGCAAGGTCTCCACCTGCTCAAGCGCCCGCAGCTCTTCGGGTGCCCCGGGTGAGAAGACGGCTTCGAGCAGCCGTGTTCCGTCCGCCCCGATCCGCAGGCCCACCTCATCCCGCTTGGCGCGGGACTTGGGGAACCGGGTGTCCTCGGCCCGCGTTGCGTAGTGCCGGAACCAGTCCGGCTCCGCCACACCTCGCAGCCAGTCGGGGGCGGCCCGGGCGATCTCGTTGAGCGCCGCCCGCAGGGTCTCGGCGACCAGCTCCAGCCAGCACACCTGGCGGGCCGCGGACTGCACATGAGTGGAGTCGGTCCTGGCTCGGCCAGCGGTCTTCAGCAGCCCCATTTCCCCGGCCGCCGCCAGGATGCCGTCCAGCACCCGCCGCCCGGCCTCCGCCTCCACCAAGCGGTCCCTGAACTCCGAGAGCACCGAGAAATCGAAGCCCGGATCATCAAGGTCCAGTCCCAGCGCGTACTTGAAGTCGATCCTCGCCCGGACCGCCTCCGCCGCCTGCCGGTCGGTGAGCCCCTCCACGAACTGCAACACCAGCACCAGCGCTAACCGGCCCGGCGACCAGGCAGGTTTCCCCCTCGTCGGGAACAGGTCCGCGAACTCGTCGTCACCGAACAAGGGCCCAAGCTCGTCCCGAATCCGGATCGCCAGACTGCCCTTCGGGAACGCGGCCCGCGCCACCCGCACCGTCTCCGCCGGGACCTCACTCGGCCCGCTCGGCTGCATCGACATCCGCACCCACCCCATACGACAACGTCGGCCTCCAA
>NZ_BNBD01000033.1 GCF_014654785.1 Streptomyces mashuensis | reverse complement strand
TCCGAATTCCGGACACGCCGAGGCATGCCGAAATACTTCCCGATAAAGGGTCGTACAGGTGGTGGTGGAGGTCGTTGCCACGGGCTCGGCGTGCGGCCCAGCCGCCCGGCAACTCGAAGAACCTTACACGCCGACGCGTCCCTCATCAAATCCCGTAAGCGCGTGACGTCCCGGGCCTCCGGGGCGTACCGTCGTCCCATGACGAAGCACGCGCTCACCCAGCAGTGGTGGGCCGCCTGACGGCGGCCCAGTCAGCGCATGCACCCACACGGCCGCCGCCTCGGCGGCCGTTTTTGCTGTCCGTGGCGGTGGTGGACCACGAAGGAGACAGCGGCCGATGAGCAGCCCGGCAACCACCCCGTCGACCACCCGGTCGGACACCACAGCAGGCACCCCCCGCATCTTCAGCGGCATCAAGCCCACTGGGCACCTGACCCTCGGCAACTACCTGGGCGCCGTCCGCCAGTGGGTCGAGACCGACCAGCACCGCGCCGACGCCCTCTTCTGCGTCGTCGACCTGCACGCCCTCACCGTCGACCACGACCCCGCCCGCGTACGGCGGCTCAGCCGGCAGGCCGCCACGCTCCTGCTCGCCGCCGGCCTGCGGCCCGAGCTGTGCACCCTCTTCGTGCAGAGCCACGTCGACGAGCACACCCGCCTCGCCTACCTCATGGAGTGCACGGCCACCGACGGGGAGATGCGCCGGATGATCCAGTACAAGGAGAAGGCCGCGCGCGAGCGGGCGACGGGCGGCAGCGTCCGGCTGTCGCTGCTCACGTACCCCGTGCTGATGGCCGCCGACATCCTGGCGTACCGGGCGGACGAGGTTCCTGTGGGGGACGACCAGGCGCAGCACGTCGAGCTCACGCGCGACCTGGCCGAGCGCTTCAACCAGCGGTACGGCCACACGTTCACCATTCCCCGCGCCGTGCTGCCGGCGGCCGCCGCCCGCGTCATGGACCTCCAGGACCCGACGGCGAAGATGGGCAAGTCGCACGCCGAGACGTCGGGCATCGTCTATCTGCTCGACGAGCCGGACAGCGTCCGCAGGAAGATCATGCGGGCGGTGACCGACAGCGGCAGCAAGGTGGCCCACGACCGTGACGAGCAGCCGGGCGTCACGAACCTGCTGGAGATCCTGGGCGCCTGCACGTCCCGCAAGCCGGTGGAGCTCGCCGAGCAGTACAGCTCGTACGGCGCGCTGAAGAAGGACACCGCCGAGGCCGTGCTGGAGGTGTTGCGTCCCGTCCGGGAGCGGCACGCCGAGCTCTGCGCGGACCCGGGGTACGTGGACGGGGTGCTGCGCGCGGGCGCGCAGCGGGCGCGCGGGCTGGCCCGGCCGACCGTCGACGCGGCCTACCGGGCGATCGGCCTCCTGCCGCCCGCCTGAAGAGCCCCTGCCCGCCCTGCCCTCATCGCCCACCCGGCCCTCCTATCCCGCTGCCCGGAACGCCCGGCGGTAGTCGCGGGGACTGGTGGCGAGGCGCGCCGCGAAGTGCTGGCGCATGGTGACCTCGCTGCCGAAGCCGCACCGCCGGGCGATTTCCGGCATGGGCAGGGCGGTGCGCTCCAGCAGCTGCTGGGCGGCGGCGATGCGCTGGTCGAGGAGCCAGCGGATGGGCGTCGTACCGGTGCCGGCGGTGAAGTGGCGGGCGAAGGAGCGCGGGGACATGCCGGCCCAGCGCGCGAGGTCGGCGACGCTCAGGGGTTCGGACAGCCGGCGCAGCGCCTGCTCCCGTACGGCCGCCAGGACGTGGGACGTGGACGTGGACAGGTCGGAAGCTCCGCCTGCTGCACGGGAAACCCGGGCGGCCGTCGCCGGGTGCTCGATGAACTGCGCCTGCGTCCCCGTGCGGAACGGCGCGGTGACCATCGCCCGGGCGATGGTGGCGGCGGCCTCGGCGCCGTGGGCCGTACGGACGAGGTGCAGGCAGAGGTCGATGCCGGCGGCCACGCCGGCTGCGGTCCAGATGCCGCCGTCCTCGACGAACAGGGCGTCGGCGACGACGTCGACGGACGGGTGGGCGGCGGCCAGGAGAGTGGTGAGGTTCCAGTGGGTGACGGCGCGGCGGCCGTCGAGCAGCCCCGCCTGCGCGAGCACGAAGGCGCCGCCGCACAGGGACGCGACCGGAGTGCCGACCTCGTGGGCGCGGCGCAGGGCGGTGAGGACGGCTTCCGGTACGGCGGCCAGGTGGTCGTCGACGCCGGGCACGACCACGAGGTCGGCGTTTTCCAGCCACTCCAGGTCGCGGTCGGTGACCAGGGTGAGGCCGCCGGGCATCGCGACGGGCCGGGCATCCGGGCCGCAGCGGCGCAGTTCGAAGGCGGGTGCGCCGCGGTCGGTGCGGTCGATGCCCCACACCTCGGTGATGACGGCGACGTCGAAGGCCCGTATGCCCGGGAAGGCGACGAGAGCGATGCGCTGGGGCGGCGGCTGTTGCGGCATACGGGTCATGATGGCGCCGCGCCCCGCCCCCTGACCTCCGCCGTTGGCAGCCGCTCCGCCACGGCCAGGACCCCGGCGGCGCCTTGCCGGCGTCTTGGCAGCATCCCATCGAACGCCGTCATTGCTGCCACTGTCCCTGGCCGCACCCACCCAGCAGGATCATGGTCATGGACACCACGCAGCTCCGCGCTCCCCGCCCCGAGATCGCCCCGAACGCCGCCCTCGTCGTCATCGACGTGCAGAAGGGCTGGCTCGATCCCGTCTTTCCGCCCCGCAACAACCCGGCCGCCGAGGAGAACATCGCCGCGCTCGTCGACGCCTGGCAGGCGGCCGGCCGGCCCGTCGTCTTCGTACGGCACGACTCGCCCAAGGCCGACTCGCCGCTGCGGCCGGGGCAGGAGGGCAACGACTTCCAGGACTTCGTGGAGCAGCGGCGCGGCAAGGGCACCGGGCCCGAACTGCTGCTCACCAAGACCGTGAACTCCGCGTTCATCGGCACCCCGGACCTGCGGGCCTGGCTGGACGCGGCCGGCATCCGGCAGATCGTCGTGGCGGGCATCATGACGAACTGGTGCGTGGACACCACCGCCCGCATGGGCGGCAATCTGGGGTACGACGTGATCGTGCCGGTCGACGCGACGCACACGTTCGACGCGACGGGTCCGGACGGGCAGCTGCTCACCGCCGACGAGCTCGGCCGCGCCACGGCCACCAACCTGCACGCGGGCGGCTTCGCCCGGGTCGTCCCCACGGCCGCCCTGATCTGACGCCCCGGGAGCTGCCCCGGGGCTGCCCCCGAGGCACGGTACGGGGCCGCCGCTCCCTCAGCCGTTGCCGGAGGCCAGCTCGCGGCTGCGGTCGCGGGCGGCCTCCAGGGCGGCGATGAGCGCCGCCCGCACGCCGTGCTTCTCCAGCTCGCGGATCGCGCTGATCGTCGTGCCGGCCGGTGACGTCACCGCCTCGCGCAGCTTCACCGGGTGCTCCCCGCTGTCGCGGAGCATGACGGCGGCGCCGATGGCGGCCTGCACGATGAGGTCGTGCGCCTTGTCGCGCGGCAGGCCGAGCAGGATGCCGGCGTCGGTCATCGCCTCGACCAGGTAGTAGAAGTACGCCGGCCCGGAGCCGGAGAGCGCGGTCGCCGCGTCCTGCTGGGACTCGGGGACGCGCAGCGTCTTACCGACCGGCTTGAAGATCGCCTCCGCGCGGAGCAGGTGGTCCTCGGTGGCGTGCGAGCCGCCGGAGATCACGGACATGCCCTCGTCGACCAGAACGGGCGTGTTCGGCATGACCCGGACGACGGGCGTGCCGGCGGCGAGCCGCGCCTCGAAGAAGTCGGTGGGCACGCCGGCCGCGGCGCTGATCACCAGCCGGTCGGCGGGCAGGTGGGGCGCCAGTTCCTCGAGGAGGGTCCCCATGTCCTGCGGCTTGACCGCGAGGATGAGGGTGTCGGCGGCCTTGGCCGCCTCCGTGTTGGTGACCACCTCGACGCGGTAGCGGGCGCGCAGCGCCTCGGCGCGCTCCGGGCGGCGCGCCGTGCACATCAAGTCGTCGGCCGACCAGCCGGCGCGGAGCATGCCGCTGAGGAGCGCCTCACCGATCTTTCCCGTGCCGAGCACGGCGACCTTCTGCTGCTCCGAGCTCACCTGTGCGTCACCTTTCCGCTGCGCGGGGCTTCGGGTGCCATCTTCGCACCACGTCGGTGGCGCGTGCGGCGTCCGCCGGGGCGACCGGAACCGGGCTCTCCCCTTCCCTGACCCGGCGTTTACATCGTGGTTACACAGCAACTCACCCACGGCGGCCGCAACTTGGCCAAAATATGGTCAGGTGATTACCGGCATGGTTCGCCCGGTCGCAGCCTGCCCGCAACCTGTCGGTAGCCGTAACAGTCGCAACAGACGTCCGCCACCGAGCCGCCAGCCACGAGCCGCCAGCCCTCAGCCTTCAGCCGCCAGCCGCCGGCCCCGGCCGCCTGCCTTCTTCCGCCCGCTCCTGCCCGTCGTCCGCCCGGCAACGATCCTCACCGCACGCTGCGCGCGCCCCGGCGCGCTGGAGGCCATCGTCATGCAGAAGCCACCACAGCCGTCCCCCTTCCGCCGTGTCCGGAAAGTGCCGCCCCGCATTCGCACCCGCATCCGTGCCCGCACCCGCACCCGGGCCACCCTCCGGGCCGATTTCGCCGCCTCCCTCGTCGTCTTCCTGCTGGCCGTCCCGCTCTCCGCCGGCGTCGCCGCCGCCTCCGGCGTACCGGTCGAGCTCGGCCTCGTCGCCGGCATCGTCGGCGGCCTCCTCACGGGCCTGCTGCCCGGCAGCAGCCTCCAGGTCAGCGGCCCCGCGGCCGGGCTGACCGTGCTCGTCTACGAGGCGGTGCGCGAGTACGGGCTGCAGGCCCTGGGCGTCCTGGTGCTCACCGCCGGCCTGATGCAGGTGGCCATGGGGGCGCTCGGGCTGGGCCGGTGGTTCCGCGCCCTCTCCGTCGCCGTTGTGCAGGGCATGCTGGCCGGCATCGGCATCGTCCTCATCGCCGGCCAGCTGTACGCCCTCGCCGACGCCGACGTCCCCGACGGAGGCCTGGCGAAGCTGGGCGGCCTCGTCACCCTCATGACCCACACGGTCACCTCCACCGACGCCCTCCTCGCCATGGCGGTCGGCGCCGGCACCGTCGTCGTCCTCGCCCTCTGGCACCGCTTCCCCCGCACCGCACTGATCGTGCCCGCGCCACTGGCCGCCGTCGCCGTGGCCACCGCGGCCACGACGGCGCTGCGGCTGCCGGTCGACCGCATACGGGTACGCGGCGTCCTCGACGCGATCCAGCCACCTGGGAGCGGCGCATTCGCACGCCTAACAGAGTTCGGGGTCCTCGGTACCGTGTTCACCCTCGCTCTCGTCGCGTCGGCCGAGGCGGTCTGCGCCGCGACCACCACCGACCGTTTGCCCACCGACCGTCTGCCCACCGGCCGTCTGCCCACCGGCCGCGGCACCGGCACCGGCTACGGCCACCGCTACAGCAAGGAGCTCATCGCCCAAGGCGCCAGCGCCCCTACGAGGGCCTCCCGCGTCCTCCACGCCGTCTGGCTGCTGGCCTTCGCGACGGTCCTGCCCTGGGGGCTGGAACTCGTCCCCGTGGCCGCCCTCGCCGGTGTGCTCGTGCACACCGGCTGGACCCTGCTGCCCGCGGCGGAACTGGGCCCCCTGTGGCGGGACCACCGCGGCGAGGCCGCCGTTCTGGCCACGACCGCGGGGGCCGTCGTCGCGACCAACCTGTTCGAGGGCGTCCTCGTCGGCCTCCTCACCGCGGTGGCCAAGACGGCGTGGGACACCTCCCAGGTCACCGTCGAGACGACCCGTAGGGCGGACGGCGTCGTGCACGCGCGCGTGCTCGGCCACGCCACCTTCCTGCGGCTGCCGCGGCTCCTGGACGAACTCGACGCCTTCGCCCGCAAGGGTTACCGCGTCCAACTCGACCTCGACGGCCTCCGCCACATCGACCGGGCCTGTCTCACCGCGCTCACCGCCTGGTCCGAACGTCAGGCCCGCCACTGGGCCGCGTCGGACGGCGGCGAGAACGGCGAGGGCGAGGCGACGGGCCGGGTCGCGGTGGCCTGACGGATTGCGCTGCCGCCGCCCCACCGTGCCCTCGCCGCCGCCAGCCGTACGAAGCCCACCGTCGACCGGACGATCCGCTCCTTCAGCAGCACCGCCGGCCGGCCGGTCAGGGCGGAGGGGCGCGGGGTGTCGTCCCCGTGCACCCACTGCACGAGCGCGTCGCCCCGGCCGAGGCTGATGCACTGCCCCGAGAACCGGTACGAGAAGTCGCGCAGCCGGCGCCCGCCCAGGTCGGCCCGGACGGACGCCGCTCCGTACATACCGGCCGGGATCGCCACCGCGCAGCTCATCCGCAGGCCTGTGCCGGCGGCATCGCCCACCACGTAGACGGAGGCGTCACTGACCGAACGGAGCCGCCCGTCGACCGCGACCCGCCCCTCCCGGTCGAGCGCCAGACCGGCGGCCCGCGCCGGCTCGTTCACCGGTCGCACGGCGGCCGCCCACACGACGACGTCGGCGTCCACCTCGTCCGCCGACGCCACCGGCCGGCCTTCCTCGACCCGGACACCCAGCCCGGCCAGTACGGCGAGCACGTGGGCCCGGCCCTTCGCCGACAGCCCGGCGCCCACCATCCCGGCCGTGACGAGTCCGACCTCCCACGCCGGGTACGCCTCGGCGATCTCCGACGCCATCTCGATGCCGGTGAGCCCGCCACCGACGACGACCACCCGCCCGGCCTTCCCGGCGAGCAGACGCCGGTGCAACTCGGCAGCGGTCTCCGCAGTGTGGAGGCGCCCGTCCCCTCCGGCCTGCCCGTCGGCGTAGGAGGAGGGCGTGTTCGTGACGCTGCCGAGCGCGTACACGAGCCGCGCGTACGGGAGGACGTCGCCGTCGTCCGTACGGACGTGCCGCGCGGCCAGGTCGAGGTCGACGGCGCGCGCGGCGACGTGGTGGACGCCGGTCCCGCGGAGGAGGGCGGCGAGCGGGTGGCTGACGGAGGGGCGGCCGGCGGCCAGTTGGTGGAGCCGGACCCGCTCGGTGAAGCTGCGCTTCGGGTCCACCAGCGTCACCGGTACGTGGGGCGCCAGCCGCAGGGCCGTGACGAGGCCCGCGTAGCCGGCGCCGAGGACGACGACGGGAGCGGTGGTCTGCGAGAGCTGAAGGCTGTGAGCGTTCATGCCCTCGAGACGACGCAGCGGCAGGATCTGTGACGTGCCGCCGGTCACACCGTCAGACGACGGTTTCACCCGGATCGGGGAGGGCGGGGACGTGTCGCAGCTTGTCCGGGTTGACGACGGCGTCGATCTCCGTGATCCGGCCGTCGTGGACGCTGAACGCGAGCACCGCCAGCGGCTGCCCGTGCTGGAAGAACACCAGCCCTGGTGCGCCGTTCACGTCGCACCTGACGACGCGCATGGCCAGCGGGTCGTCCTGGCCGAACTGGCCGTACTTGCGCCACAGGCCGAGGCCGTAGCGTGCGGCCTTGTCGTGGCCGACGACCGCCCGGCGCGCGGCGTTGATCTTTCCGCCGCCGTCGGCGCGCCAGACGACGTCGGGGTCGAGAACTTCCATCAGGTCCGCAAGTTCTCCGCCCGTGCTGGCGGCGAGGAACGCCTCGACGGCACGGCGGTGTTCCTCCCTGTCGACGGACCGCCGGGGCGCTTCGGCGCGTACGCGCTTACGGGCGCGGGACGCCAGCTGCCGCACGGATTCGGGGGTGCGCTCGATGACGTCGGCGATTTCCGGGAAGGACACGGAGAAGAGGTCGTGCAGGACGAACGCGGTGCGTTCGGCCGGCGTCAGCCGCTCCAGGACGACGAGCAGGGCCATGCCGACGGACTCGTCGAGGGCGACCTGCTCCTCGACGTCCGAGCCGTCCGGACGTCGTCCGCTCCCGCCGGCGCCCGTCACCAGCGGCTCGGGCAGCCACTGGCCGACGTACGTCTCGCGACGCGCGCGGGCGGAGCCGAGCTGGTCGTAACAGATGCGGCTGACCACGGTCGTCAGATAGCGCCGTGGGTCCTCGGCGACGGAGTCGGGCAGCCGGTGCCAGCGGAGCCACGCCTCCTGCACGGCGTCGTCGGCGTCCGCCACGGAACCGGTGATGCGGTAGGCGACGGCCCAGAGGTGACGACGGTGATCCTCGAAATCCGTATGGGAAGCCATGAACGCAAAAATGCCGTAGGCCCCGGTCAAAAACCAGGGCCTACGGCTCAAAAATTGTTC
>NZ_BNBD01000032.1 GCF_014654785.1 Streptomyces mashuensis | reverse complement strand
CGGTGTTCGTGTGGGAGTGATGGATCGTCGTTTCGTCGCTCCTGTGGAGGTCGTGGATGCCGTCGGTTGTCGGACTGCTGGAACAGCACGAGCTTGCCGCCCGTCGTCGTGTGGACGGGCTGCGTGAGGAAGCCGACCGCATCCAGGCCGAGCTCGCGACGGCCGAGCAGGAGTGGCTGGAGTGGACGATCGCCCGCGAGCGTGTGGGTGCGGTGCTGTCCGCGCAGGGCGGGAGTTCAGCCGACGTGGTGGGCAGCGACCTGCCGGGCGGCGCCGGGACGGAAGCCGGGGTGAAGGCGTCAGTGCCCGTGGCGGCGAGGACGAAGTCGCAGGTTCCGGTGTGGCGCGAGGGGCTGGACGCGTCGGGACTGTCGGCGGACTACCAGCGCATCCTGGCCGTGCTCGCGGATCGGGTCCGTCTCGGTCAGGGCCCGCTGACCTGCCAGGAGATGGCCTCCGCCTTCGGCATGGACGTGGTGCCGGCCAAGGTGGAGGCACTGCGGTCGAAGGCGAAACGCCTGGTCGCGCGGGGCTGGCTGGCCGAACCTGCGCCGGGCCGGTTCACGCTCGCGCCGAATGTGAACGGGCCAGGCGGCGGGTCATGACCATGGTCATCGACCAGTAGACCATCGCCTCGGCGCTGGTCGTGCGGCGTTCGAAGTCGCGCACCAGACGGCGGCTTCGCATCAGGTGCGCGAAGAGCCGCTCGACGATCCACCGCTTGGGCAGCACCACGAAACCTCGCATGTCGTCACTGCGCTTGACGATCGCCAGGACCAGGGCGAGCGTGGCCAGGCAGTGCTCGACGAGGCTGCCGGTGTAGCCTCCGTCGGCCCAGACGAGTTCCAGCCGGTGGTGGGCGTCGGCCACCTGGGCGAGCAGCACCTTCGCGGCGGCGCGGTCGCCGACATCCGCGCTCGTGACCATCACGCCCAGCAACAGGCCGAGAGTGTCGACCACGACATGCCGCTTGCGCCCGTTGACCAGTTTCCCGCCGTCGAAGCCGCGGCTGTCGGCGCCGACCACGGCGTCCGCCTTGACGGACTGCGAGTCGATCACGCCGGCCGTCGGCTCCGCATCCCTCCCCGCCTCCTGGCGGACCCTGCCGCGCAGCCGGTCGTGGAACTCCCTGACCAGCACATGGTCGCGCCAGCGGCGGAAGAACGCGTAGACCCGGTCCCACGGCGGGAAGTCAGCCGGCATCGCCCGCCACTTGATCCCGTTGTCCACCAGATAGCGGATCGCGTCCAGCATCGCCCGGTGACAGTACGCCTCCGGCTGCCCGCCCCGGCCCCGCAGCCAGCCCGGCACCGGCAGCAGCGGCCGGACGGCCGACCACTCCTCGTCCGTCATGTCCGAGGGATAACGCGGCTGCCGGGCCTCGTGATCGGCAGCGTTTCCGAACCGGTGAGCCAAGCAGTCACACTCCAGGGCGACCGAGCTGGACGACCCACCCAACAACACGGAACACTGCGGCACCAGGGCCTCCTGATGTTGCTCGGTGAATTCGACACCAACGAGCTGTTCAGGAGGCCCCACCCACATGCGCCGAGCACCCCGCGACCACCCGATCGGGACTCCCGTTCGACGGACATCCTTCAAGATCGGAAAGACAGCAGCCTCTAACTGGTGCGGGGCATCACGGTCCCCTGCGAGGTGTTGGTGCTTCTATCAGCCATCGTCGCGGATGCACACCGCGTAGACGGTCAGGCCGAGTTTCGGAGCGATGGCTACGGACCAGCCGCTGCCGTCCTCCAGGGGACGGTTGTCCATGGTCGTGACCATGACCGACTCCCCGCCCATGGGTTCGAGGCTGTAGCCACCGCCGGTGACGATGTAGCCGGGAGGAACCTTCACCTCTACCTCCCCGTGGCCTTTAGCAGTGACGATCTTCTGGTCCAGGCCGGAGGCGTTCTTTCCGCCCAGGGTGGCGTGCGCGGTATCACGGACCTGACCTGCGGTCTTGACCGCTTTGTCGACGATTCCCATGAGATGCTTTCCGGTAGTTCGGGTGAGGTGCTTCCCCATATACCCTGCCTAACGAGCTCGTGCATGGTTGGTGGTGCGGCGCCGGGGCTTGATCCCTGATCATGTTCGTGTGGTGGGGTCTCGTGCAGCGATCATCAGCGACCGGAGGATCACAGGGCTGTCGGCCGATGTGATCGTCGAACTCGTCGCCGAGGTGGGTCCGTTATGGCACGAACGGCATCAGGCCGGACTGGCGTCCAGGCCGCGGAAGCGGGCGGTCGGGGCTGGCGCGAAGCACCGGTTGGTCTTCATCGACCGGCTGCTGGCCACCCTCGTTCACCTTCGTCATGGTGCCACTCACGACGTGCTGGCCTGCTGGTTCGGCGTTGACCGCTCCACGATCACCCGGGCGATCGGCGAAGTGCGGCCCTGCTCGCAGCCCGCGGCTGCACCATCGCCACCGGCATCCGGCTCCGCACCCTCGCCGAGGTCATCGGTCACCTCGGCGCCAGCGGGAAGACCGGGATCATCGACGGAACCGAGATCCGGGTCCGCAGGCCCGCCGTCGGTCGCAAGGACCGGGAGAAGTTCATCTCCGGCAAGAACAAGCAGAACGCGGTCAAGGCCATGGTCCTCACCGATGCCAGCGGCAGGCTCCTGTTCTGTAGTCCAGCCCAGCCGGCAAGCTATGCCGACATCACCCACGCCCGACAGTTGGGCCTGGTCAAGCACCTGGCTGGCAGCCCAGCGGCCGTGTCGTGACACCACCCCACCGCAAGTTCAAGAAGAACCCACCGGACTGGTGCGAGCGCGCGATATGCGGCCAATCTGCTCGGTGCTCGAGTGGTGTTCCTGGACGGTGAGACGCTGTTGTCTTTCCGAGTCTGACGGC
The DNA here is from genome assembly GCF_014654785.1 of Streptomyces mashuensis. Lineage (GTDB taxonomy): Bacteria > Actinomycetota > Actinomycetes > Streptomycetales > Streptomycetaceae > Streptomyces > Streptomyces mashuensis. The sequence goes on along the minus strand of NZ_BNBD01000032.1, from coordinate 12,691 downwards.
TGTGTTTTAGCTGGTCAGGGGTAGCGGTGGCGTTGGTGTGGGAGTGATGGGGTGTCGTTTCGTCGCTCTCGTGGAGGTCGTGGATGCCGTCGGTTGTCGGACTGCTGGAACAGCACGAGCTTGCCGCCACACTCCTCGCGGACCCGGCCGCGCAGCCGGTCGTGGAACTCCCTGACCAGCACGTGGTCACGCCAACGGCGGAAGAACGCATAGACCCGGTCCCACGGCGGGAAGTCGACCGGCATCGCCCGCCACTTGATCCCGTTGTCCACCAGATAGCGGATCGCATCCAGTATCGCCCGGTGGCAGTACGCCTCCGGCTGCCCACCCCGACCTCGCATCCAGCCCGGCACCGGCAGCAGCGGCCGAACCACAGACCACTCCACGTCCGTCATGTCCGAGGGATACCGCCGAACACGCTCCGGATGATCGGCCGCATTCCCGAACCGGTGAGCGACACAATCACACGGCAGAGCAACCGAGTTGAACTCCACCGGCGCGAGCACGTACAAATGCGGCTACAGGGTCTCCTGGATCTCGGTCGGCTTCGCAACCCCGAGCTACCAAGAGGCCCTGCCTTCATGCCCGCAGCCGGCCGCGATCACCCGAACGAGACTCCCGTTCGACGCCCACCCCTCACGATCGGAACGACAACAGCTACTAAACGAAACGCCCTAGTTCCTCGGCCAGCTCCCGCGCCGCCTGCCCGCTCAGCGCTCCCTCATCCAGCACCTCGCCGTCCCGAGGCGGCTCAGCTGAGCCGCCCGGCAGCTGCCACCGGCCAGGAGCAGCCGTCGCGGGCGACATCCTCGCCACGACGACCCTGCCATCATCTATCGGCTGGATCACGTTCACGAACAACGACGGCAACGCCCGACCACCAGGAACTCGTCGCAGGGCATAGTGGCGGTACGTCACCGCGGTCCAGCGCAGGAACAGCGTCTCCGGCTCTTCCCAACGCAGTTCCGCACACCCCACCACGGGCCCATCGAAAAGGGCCGGATTAGCCGTGACCGCCATCTCCCATGCCTGGTCCCGCGCCGCTTGTAGCTCTGCGGAAAGTACGGGCACTGCACCTTCAACCAGACGAAGGCGGTGAACGTCGAAAAGCTCCACGCCCGAAGGCAACGTCGCGGTCACCCAGCCCATCGTAGGGGCAGACGGACACCAGCCCGGACGATCCGGCGAACAGACCGAATCTCGGCCGGTACCCCACCGGGACAGGTCTCCCGTGTCGTCTTATGACGATTTGATCACTGGCGGCAGCGGATTCCCAGGGACCGATCTGATCCGGCAGGCGAGAGCGGCCGACATGCAACGGCCACAACCTCCGACTTGCGCCCGCGCCCTGGCCAGCGACCCTGCCCCCGGCGGTGATCCCCGCTTCACCCGCACGGCCGCTGAGAGCTGGGCGGGCTACTCGCGAACAGCGCTGTAGCCGGCGCCGCCGTGATCCAGGAGCACAGCCACGACTTCGGCACTGGGCCGAGGTCGCGCGGATGGTGGTGGCCCTGTGGCCTCCTCGCCAGGAGGCCGAGCAGGCCCACCACCAGGAGCAGGTCCTCGCCAGCTTCCTGAAGCACCACCAGCAGGAGCTCGACAGGCTCCAGGACATCGAGAGGCAGCTGCGCGTGGCCGGCCAGGAGGTGGAGCGGGCCCGCGCGGCCGAGGCCCGTACCCGGGACCGGCTGGAAGATCTGACACGGCAGCTGGAAAAGCTGCGCGAACAGGTCGCCCTGAAGGAAGCCGAGATCACCCTGGTCAGCGCCGCCGAACGGCTGCGGCCACCGCCTGCACCACCAGTCGGCCCCGGCGGGCATGAGGATTGGGGCTACGAACCTCTGCAGCTTCCCTGGAACGAGCTGCCCGGTACGTACGACCCGTTCGTCGTCTACGACCAGCCGTCGCCCGCCCCGCCTTCCTGGGGGCCGGGATACGACCCGTATGTCCCCTCCGGCGATCTCCTCAGCCCACCCTCCGCCCACCCTGCGCTGCAGGCGGCGACGATGCAGGGCAGCGGGACGTGCTCTTTGCCGTCCCTCCTCCCGTCTCCCACGGTGCGGTGCGTGTGGACCGGCCTCCTGGACGACCAGCGCATAGGCCCCGACACACGCGTTCAAGACGCCTCGGACCCCACCGGGCGCAGGCCCGGCCCACAGCCTGCCCCAGGTGACGCATCGCCGCCGGCACCAGCCGGGCGCCGAGGGGTGCTCCAGTGGTTGCGGAGCCTGGTCAGCCCCGGCACAGGCCGGCACCGGTCCCGGTGACCTGAGTACGACGTCGGGCCGGTTCGGCTCACGCGCCCTCGGGCGTCGCCGCGGTATGCCGTTCTCAGTGGGTGATGCTGTCGGGGATCTTGCTGGCTTCTGAACCATCTGGGTGCGACGGGTTGCAGCGTCGCTCGTTGGTGGAGCCTGTGAGAGGTTTCCGGGGGTAACCGGGTGTCGTCAGCGGTGGTGCGGAGGCTTGGGCGGGGCCGGAGGGGGCAGGCAGCGGAGGATGAAGGGCGTCGTGCGGTGACTGGTGTGGTGCCATCGGTGGCTGCCGCGTTCGAGGCGGATGCCGAGATCGGTCAAGCCCGTGACGTGGCCCGTTCTTTTCTGATGGACGTGCAGGCGGTGCACGGGTTGCCGGTGTCCGAGCAGGCGATGGGCATGGTGCTGCTGGTGGTGAGCGAGCTGGTGACCAACGCGCGTAAATACGCTCCGGGGCCGTGCTTGCTGTCGCTGGAGGCCGGCGATGGCGCCGTCGAGGTGACCGTGTGGGACAGCGAACCGGGCCTTCCGTCGGTGGGGGCTCCGGACGCGGGACGGATCGGTCAGCATGGCTTGGAGATCGTCATGGCGGTCTGCCGGAGCTTCGCGATACATCGCGAACCCGTGGGCAAGCGCATCGCGGCCGCCGTCGTGCTCGCCGACGAGTCGAGCGGCGACGAGGCGGTGGTCGGGCAGTGTGGCGGCGTCGAACACCTCCCAGGTCGGGGCGGTGGTCTCTAAGGTGGCGTGTCCCTCGTCGATGCCCAGCTGGTAGATCGCGAGGACCTGCTCGGCGTGCTCCAGGCGCAGCGGTGCGATGCGCACGCCGGTCTCGGTGGCCGTCACGCTGCGGGCTCGATGCCGAGTTCGGCGAGCAGGCCGCGGATGCGCCGCTCGATTTCGTCGCGGATCGGCCGGACGGCCGCGACGCCCTGCCCGGCCGGATCCTCCAGCTGCCAGTCGAGGTACTGCTTGCCGGGGAAGTAGGGGCAGGCGTCGCCGCAGCCCATGGTGATCACTACGTCGGACGCCTGCACGGCCTCGGTGGTGAGGACCTTGGGCGTCTCGGCCGAGATGTTGATGCCGACCTCGGCCAGGGCCTCCACGACGGCCGGGTTCACGGTGTCGGCGGGGGCGGATCCGGCCGAGCGGACCTGGACGCGGTCGCCGCCGAGGTGGGTGAGGAAGGCGGCGGCCATCTGGGAGCGGCCGGCGTTGTGCACGCAGACGAACAGCACGGACGGGGTGGCGGAGGTGCTCATCGGGCCAGGGCGCTTTCTTCGGTGGAACGGGGGGTGGGCTGCTGCCCGGCGTGCGGGACGACGACCTCGTCCTCGCCCGCGGTGGCCGGGCGGCCGAAGCAGACGGCGACCAGGCAGAGACCGGCGGCGGCGCCGGTCAGCTGGGCGGCGAGGAAGGGCAGCACGGAGGTGGGGGCGATGCCGGCGAAGGTGTCGGTGAACGCCCGGCCGATCGTGACGGCCGGGTTGGCGAAGGAGGTGGAGGAGGTGAACCAGTACGCCGCTCCGATGTAGGAGGCGACCAGCAGCGGCGCCAGCTGCGCGCGGCCGGCGCGGGCCAGGCCGAAGACGAGCCAGACCAGCCCTGCTGTGGCCACGACCTCGGCCAGCCACAGGTGTCCGGCCCACCGCTCGTGGGTGGAGAAGGCCACCAGCGGCTTGCCGAACATGGCGTCGGCCAGCACCGCCCCGCCGATCGCGCCGACCGCCTGGGCAGGTATATACGCGGCGACGTCACGCAGGTCGGGGCCGTCGCCGGTGCGGCGGCCGGTGAACCAGGCGGCCAGAGTGACTGCGGGGTTGAAGTGCGCCCCGGACACCGGGCCCAGGAAGGCGATGAGCACGGCGAGGCCGAAGACGGTGGCCAGGGAGTTGGCCAGCAGCTGCGTCCCGGCATCGTGGGTCAGTTCGGTGGCCTGGATGCCGGAGCCGACTACCACCGCGACCAGCGCGGCCGTCCCCAGCCCCTCGACCGCCGCCCGCCGCAGCAGCGGCGCCGGCGCGCTCACGCGAGGGCCTTCGCGGATGCGGCGGGGATCTCCAGCAGGGCGGACAGCTTCGCCAGGGCCTCGGGGAGCACCCAGTAGTACACCCAGGTCCCGCGCCGCTCGGAGCCGACCAGCCCGGCCTCGCGCAGCACCTTCAGGTGGTGGGAGATCGTCGGCTGGGAGACGTCGAAGGGACCGATGAGGTCGCACACGCACGCCTCGCCGCCCTCGTGGGAGGCGATCAGCGACAGCAGCCGCAGGCGGATCGGGTCCGCCAGCGCCTTGAACATCCGCGACAGCTCGGCCGCGGCCTCCTCGCCGAGCGGCTCGCGGACCATCGGCGCGCAGCACGCTACGTCGTCCTGCCCGAGCACCGGCAGACCAGCTTGTTTCGACATCCCTCAATATTGACAGCCGTCGATCCCGGCGGCAAGGTCGACTGTATCGACAAACATCGAAACAAGTCGTTGGGAGACCGCCATGTCCCGTGTTCAGCTCGCCCTCCGTGTTGCCGACCTCGAAGCCTCGATCGCCTTCTACTCCAAGCTGTTCGGCGCCGAGCCCGCCAAGCGCCGCGAGGGCTACGCCAACTTCGCCATCACCGAACCCCCGCTCAAGCTCGTCCTCATCGAGGGCGAGACCGACGAGGACACCCGCCTGGACCACCTCGGCGTGGAAGTCGCCTCCACCGAGCAGGTCGACGCCGCCACGACCCGGCTGAAGGAGGCCGGGCTGGCGACCTTCGAGGAGAACGACACCTCCTGCTGCTACGCCCTTCAGGACAAGGTGTGGGTCACCGGCCCCGGCAAGGAGCCGTGGGAGGTCTACGTCGTCAAGGCCGACGCCGACCAGCTGGGCAAGAGCCCCGTCGCCGGCGGTGACGCCTGCTGCGCCGGCCAGGGGGAGAGCACCGTGGCCGCGCCGGCGGCCTCGGGCTGCGCCTGCGGCAGCTGAACGGCGCCGCTCACCCTTCCTCCGGCTCGTCCTCCTGCGCGGCGTCCGGGTCGCGCAGCGGGCGCAGCCCCTGGCCGGGGCCGCTGGCCTTGATGTTGAACAGGTAGCGGCCCGGGAAGTTGATGTGCCGGCCCTTGAGCAGGGAGAGCCGGGCCACGGGGCTCGGCAGTCAGGCCACCAGCGACCACCTCCCCGGCCTGGCCCAGTGCCACCTCGCCGAGTTCGCCGGGGTCTGCGCGACACGTCACGTAACGCGACGGCGCCCCGCCCGGGCGTATCCCCGGGCGGGGCGCCGTCGCTGTGCGGTCAGTTGGTCCAGTCGAGTTCGGGTTCGGCGAGCGTCTTCTTCTTGTCCGGGGTGAGCTTGGGGCGCCTCGTCTTGGTGTTCGACAGCCATACCCGAGCTTGACCTCGGTGCCGTCCTCCAGCCGTTCGACGTGGGCCCTGGGGATGGTCAGGGAGCCGGTGCGGGCCTTGTGCTGGCGCAGGGTCTCGACGCCTCGCTCGAAGGCGCCAAGGCCGTCCTTGCCGGCTTCCCTGGGGCTTCCTGCTCCGTCGTGGGCAGTGGTGTGACGCCGAGCTGTTCCAGGCGCTCGCGCTGCTGGGGGATGAGGCCGGCCCACATCGTGTGCTGCCGCTGCTTGGCCAGCCACTTGCCGATGTCCATGTCGTGCAGGGGTGACGCCCGGCAGGATGCCGGCGAGCCGGGGTCCTCCTCGGCGAGGAGCTCGTGGGCGGCCGCGTAGTGCCGCTGTCGGGTCGCCGGCCAGGCCGGGTTCCAGTCCGGATCGATCGAGGGCCATCCGGGCGTCGACCACTTCCCCTCAGCCGCCATGCGGAGGTCGCCGGCGTGGTTCTTACCGCAGTCGCCCTGCGGCAGCGCTCCTCCTCCCGGCCCTGCTCGGCCATGGCCTCTACAACGCGTACGCCTTCGCCTGGGCGTGAGCCCTGCTGGGGCGGACGCCCCTCGCGGGGAGCCCTGGACAGGTAGTCTGCGCGCAGATAATCTCTTCGCAGATGATCAACCAAGACAACGAGGAGCCCGCTGATGTGGACGTACGATCACAGCACCGAGACCGACGCCGCGCCCGAGGCGGTCTGGCGTCTGTGGGCCGACGTTGAGAACTGGGCGGACTGGAACGCCGATATCGCGGACATCGAGATCGGCGGCCCCTTCGCCGCGGGCACCGGGATCGTCATGACCCCGCCCGGCCAGGAACCGGTGCACCTGCTCATTTCCGAAGCCACCGCCGGTGAACTGTTCGTGGACGAGGCCCGCATCGACGGACTGCTCCTGCGCACGATCCACCGGATCGACCGCGGCGAGCGTCTCCGCACCCGGGTGACGTACCGGATGGAGATCACCGGCGCCCGCGCGGACGAGCTCGGCCCGCAGATCGGCCCGGCCGTCACCGCGGACTGGCCCATGACCGTGGCCGCCCTGGTCAAGGCGGCGCAGAACTGATGTCCCTCGCACCCGGCGAAAGCCCCGGATTCCTGCTCTGGCACGCCACGCTGCGCTGGCAGCGCGAGATCGCCGCGGCCCTCGGGCCGCTCGGCCTCACCCACGTCCAGTTCGTTCTGCTCGCCTGCACGTGGTGGCTGAACACGCACGACGAACGCCCCAACCAGCTGGCCCTGGCCCGTCAGGCCGGCACGGACGTCAAGATGACCTCGCAGGTCCTGCGCGCCCTCGAAACCAAGGGCTTGATCGAGCGTGACATCGACCCCGCCGACACCCGCGCCAAACGGCTGCGCGTGACCAGCGCCGGTGCCGAACTGGCGCCCCGTGCGATCGCCGCCGTCGAGGAGGTCGACGCCCGCTTCTTCGACCCGGTGGTACGCGACGACGCAGTGGCTCTGCTCGGCCGCCTGACCCGCCGTGAGTCCTGAAGACCCCCACCGGGCACGCCTAGGACGTGTCCGGCGGATCATGCAGCGCCCCGTAAGGAGCGCCGTGGTGACCGCGTGACGAAGATCCGCCGGCCACCGCCTACGCCCAGTGGATGCCCAGCTCCCGTAGTGCGCCCAGCTGCTCGGCGGTGAGCTTGCCGCGCCTCGATTTTGGGCAGGAGGGGGCTCTGGCGGCCGTGGCCGCGGGGTTGGCGAGCAATCTCCTGCGCCGCACCGGGTCCTCACCGTCTTCTCGACGAGCCGTCCCCGCCACCCTGGACGTGGCAGAGGCGGGTAGGCCGCAGTGGGCCCGATGCCGCCCCGCTACGAGCGCAACCCTCGCCACTACCTCGCATTTCTTGGCCTCGCAGCGGCAATCTGCTGCTCCAAGCGACTCGTCCGCCTCGCCACATGGGACACGGTCCAAGCGCCCGCGCCGCACTTCGGTCAGCGACCCGGGCGTGCCGCGACCATCGCGTCGTGAAGCTCCTCGGGGCCGGGAACGGGCGGCAGCGGCGACGTGGGCCCGTCAGGGCGGCAGGAATCGAGCAGCAGGGAGACCAGGCGCTGCCAGGCACCGGGGGCGGCGTGGCGGGTGGAGGACAGTACACCGGCGTTGGCCATCAGGAACAGGATGACGTCGCTGCTGGTGATCTCGGGGCGCAGGCGGTGTTGTTGCTGTGCGCGGCGGATCAGGGCGTCAAGGGCTCCTAGGGCGCGGGAACGCGGTTCTTCCATGGCCGGTGAGTCGGGGAAGCAGGCAGTGAAGCCCTCCGTGACGGCGCGGTCGGCAGCCTGCATGGCACAGATGCGCTCGACGAAGCCCTTGAAGCCTTCCCAGGGGTCGGGGGTCAGCACCGCTTCCTCGGCGAGGCGGGCCAGTTCGTTCATGCGGTCGGTCAGCACCGCCTCGATCAGGGCCTCCCGTTCGGGGAAACGCCGGTAGAGCGTGGCGATATTGACTTCGGCCTCTCGCGCGACGTCCTCCAGTGGCGCACCCAGCCCGCGCTCGGCGAACACAGTGCGGGCAGCCGCCATGATGCGCTGCCGGTTGGCCTCGGCGTCCCTGCGCAGCCCTCGGCTCTGCTCGGATCCCATGACCCGGATCCTACAAGTGAAGGTGGCACTGCGGTTTCTGGTAGCTTGAGCGCCACACCAAACCGCAGGCATCCCTTCACTTATGGAATGAGCGTGCCGTGCCCGTCGCCCTGTGGGCCGCCCAGGCCCTCCTCGCCACACTGTTCACCGCCGCCGGCGGCATGAAACTGATCATGCCCCCAGACGCACTGATCCCCCTCATGCCGTGGGTCGTCGATTTCCGTCCCGAGACAATCCAAGCGATCGGAGCACTGGAAATACTTGGTGCGGTGGGACTGATCCTTCCCCGCGCCACGAACATCGCCCCGGCACTCACCCCCGCTGCCGCCGCCGGCCTTGCCTGCATCATGGCCGGCGGCGCGGTCGTGCACATCTCCCGAGGCGAATACCCCCACACCATCGGCAACATCACCGTGTCCGCGGTAGCTCTGCTGACCGCCCGGGGAGCACTTCGCTCCCTCTCCCCTCACTGACACCCCCCACATCATGCGAAAACGCAGCGCCTCACCAACCAGGCCTCGGCAACCCGCAACGGCCACGCAGAGACCTGTGCCGCCTGGCACGACGACATGACCAATGGCGTGCGAGCCGGTCACGCAGCGACTCGAAGTCAGCTGACCGCTCGCCGCATCAAGGGATGTCGTCCCAAGCTTCAGGGAATCGAGCCACCGGAGAAGGCGGCCAACTCGCGGGCCATGAGGGTTGCACTATCGCGTCGCAGCCTCACACGGACGAGCCCCCGGGACCAGCACGACCCCGGGCTCGAGCCCGGGGGCGTCGGGGCCTCCGGGTCTCGTACGGTCCCGGCGCCGCGGCCGGGCAGCGGCGTTCACGCCCAGTGGATGCCGAGCTGCCGTAGGGCGCCCAGCTGCTCCGCGGTGAGCTTGCCGCGCCTCGTTTTGGTGTTGGATACCCATACGCCGAGTTTCACGGTCACTGGTTCGGTCTCGTCGTCGACGGTGATCTGCTCGGTGTGCCCGCGTGGGACGGGTCGGTGGTGGCCTTCGCGTTCGACCCACTGCGCGAGGGCCGCAAGTCCCCGCTGGAACCCCTGCTGCGCCTTGCCCGGGCCCTTCGCCGCGCGCCTGGCCACGGGAGCGGGGGCCGGCTCCTCCAATGGCTTGATGCCCAGCACGGTCAGACGCTCTTGCTGCTCGGGCAGGAGCTGCGCCCAGACGGCCGGCTGTTTCTGCTGCTGGAGCCACTTGCCGATGTCGTCGCCATCCATGAGTACACCGGGCGCGATGTCGGGCAGGTAGCCGTCGGCCTTGACCAGGTCCGCCAGGAAGCGGTAGTGCCGCTGCCAGTCCAGCGGCCACGGGCAGTCCCAGTCCGGGTCGATCGCGGCCAGCTGCGCCGCACGCTGCTCTGCCCGCTTCGGGTCCTTGCCCAGGCCCATCTTCGCGCCCTTGCGCCGCAGGTTGGCCATGTGCTGCCCGAGGGGCACCATCTCGTCGTCCTTGCCCCACACCGCGTCCTGACGGGGTGCGAGGTGCCCGGTGGCCCGCCGGTACGACCTGAGTGCGGCGAGCTTGGCCTCCCAGGCTTCCTCACCCGGCTCCCACACCATCCCGGCCTCGGGCGCGTCCAGCAGCTCCTTGCGGTGGGGGTCGAGTGCGCCGGCGCGCAGCGTCTTGCGCTGCTGGTGCACCCACCGCCCCAGGGGGAAGTCCTTCGTAACCCCGACCTCGACCTCGGTGTCGTACGGGACGGCGTACAGGCCAGTGATCTCATTCTCCTTGCGCCAGCGCAACAGGGCCTGGTAGCCCTCCAGCCATGCCAGGGACTCCGGCCGGTACACCCGCGTACGCAGGAACGCCGCGATCGTGGCCGCGTCGCGCGGGCTGGAGAAGTGCAGCAGCGCGGACTCGGCAGCAGCATCGGCGCCGTCCTGCCCCTGGTCCCCGCCGCCGGCCCCGACGATCCGCCCGTCCTCGTCACGCCTCACGTGGACCTTCCGCTTGCCGCTGGTGAGGGCGCGGGAGGCGAGCTGCTCGACCAGGCGCTCATCATGCGAGCGCAGGCCCTGAAGCACGGCCACGAGAGGGCGGAAGCTGGCGGAGGCGACCATGTCGGTCGGATCCTCGCCGGGCTCCAGGAAGACCGGCACGATGATCCGCGCGACCTTCGTGGAGCCATCCCTGTTGGGCCGGAGCGCGCGGCCGATGTTCTGCACGATCTCCACCTGCGAGCCGCGGGTGTCCGCAAAGCAGACGGCCTCAACTCCCCGCTCGCCGGTGATGTCCACGCCCTCCCCGAGCACCCGCACCGAGGCGAGAAACGCCCGGTGCACACGCCGACCCGCGGCGTCGATGCCGTTCGCGAACTGCCGCAGCACCTCCCGCCGCTCGGACACGAGGTGGTCGCCGCACAGCCACGCCGACCACACCCGCTCCGGGGGTACGTGGCGGCCGGCCTCCAGCTCGTAGAACCCGGCGTCGATCAACGACGCGGGCAGGGCCTCCGCCTTCGCCAGGTCCTCGTCGCAGACATCGCCGGCGTACAGCTCGGCCGCGGTCTCCGGCAGCTTCTCCGCGAAGGCCGCAGCTTCCTCGACCCGCTGGTGAAAGGTCATGACAGTGCGCAGATTCCACCGCGCGGCGTGCTCCAGGAGCGCCGCCTGCAGCAGCGCCATACGCCGGCCCCGCTGCGCCTCGTCCGATTCCCCGAGGACGGGGGAGGGGTCGCGGATCTCCAAAACGTCGATCTCGAACCCGGCGAGGATCCCCCGCTCGATCGCCTCCGAGAGCCCGAGCTCGGCCAGCCACGGCCCGTAGGTGGCGGAGTCCCGTCCCATCGACGCGATCTCCAGCTCCTGGCCGCCCGCACCCCTGCGCGGCTGGGGAGCCGCCAGGATTCGCGGGGTCGCGGTCAGGTACAGCCGGAAGTCGGCGGGGATCCGCTGGTTGTCGTGGATCGCCGCCCACGGCCGCCCGAGATCGCCGGCCGTGCCATGCGCCTCGTCCACGATCGCGAGGTCGAAGCCCGCCATGTGCTGGCCGTAGAGCCGGTCTCCGCCCGCCAGAGCGGTCTCCAGGGGTCCGCGGACCTTCCGCTGGCCCTCGGGTGCGTCGATGTCCTCGCGGTCCACCAGGGAGGCGTACGTGGCGAACACGACGAGTGGCCCCTTCCCGGCCCACAGGGCGAGCCGGATCGGGTTGGTGGTGGTGCGCACGCCCAGCTCATCGAGGACCGGGTCGTTCTCCAGCGAGCACACCGCCACCATTGGCGCCCGGTGACCCACCAGGCGCCATGCCTGGGCGGTCTGTACGACCAGGTCCAGGGTCGGCACGGTCACGAGGATCCGGCCGTCTCGGAAGCACTCCAGCGCGCACGCGGCGGCCGTGATCGTCTTGCCCGACCCGGTCGCGGACACGATCGTTCCCCGCGACCCCTCCGGGGGCGTAAAAGATCTTGCAGGAAATCCCACCCACTTACGGAAAGCTGCCTTCTGGTCAACCTGATGTTCCTTGAGCTGAATACCCGGCACTTGGCAATCCTTCCCCAACTCATTCGCCCACCACGACCCGCTCCGCGAGCTGCGCCAGGACCGGGGCAGGCATGAGCCCGCCCCGATCGGCCGCCGCCCGGACCAGCCGACCGGGCGCAGCAGACAGCCACAGCTCCGCCCGCAGCTCATCAGCCTCCTCCCGCCGCCGCGCCTCGAAAGCGGCCCAGGTCGCGAAGAGCACCGTCGCGCCGCTCTTCGTGCTCCTGAGCCCATGTGAAGGCCCTGGGTGTCCCGCTCCGGCTCGTAGGTGCCCCAACCGGCCTGAGCCATCAGGCCCCTGATGCGCTGCCACTCCACCCGGCTGGCCGCCCCGAGGGCGGCCAGCCGCTCCGGGTCCCTCTGGAACTCGGAGAAGGAACCGCCTCGCCTCAACTGCTCCGCCGTCTCACGCTCCCGGACAGCAGCCTCCGCGACCTTCTCCGCAATGGCGGCCAAATCGAGCCGTTTGCCTGGGCGCCTAACCTGATCCCGCGCCACATCCTGAGCACTCCACATGCGGTTTCTATTTTCCTATGGCCGAGTACCATCCCGGCCATGAGCGGTTGGGGGTGTCTCGCGTTTTCGCCAACGGTACATGCTGCATCATCCTGATGCAGCATGTACCCCGGAGCCCGACACGAACGAGCGCCCTCACCCTAGCCAGCCCGGCCCGCGTCAGCGGGCCTTGACGAGGCGCCGGAGGCGAAGCCGCAGGCACCTCGTCACCAGGTGCGGGAGCGAAGCGGACGCACCCACGGGCCGCGCAGCGGCCCGTGACACTGCTTCAGGCTCCGAAGCGAAGCGGAGGAGCCGACCGCGGCGAAGCGGAGGAGCCGACCGCGGCGAAGCCGCGGGCTGCGGTGAGCGAAGCGAACCGCAGCAACTGGCCCGCGAAGCGGGCCAGTTCGCACCCGCGGAGCGGGTGCGCAACCGCCGCGCGCAGCGCGGCGGTTCGCTTCTCCGCGCGCAGCGCGGAGGGACCCGCTCCGCGGG
>NZ_BNBD01000031.1 GCF_014654785.1 Streptomyces mashuensis | reverse complement strand
GCCCGCGGCCGTCGCGATGCGCCCGGCACGGCTGCGGGCGGTGTCCAGGCGGCGGCGGCCCGCGTCGATCTGGCCGCGCAGCCGCTCCAGGCGCTCGGGGGACAGCATGGTCGAACTCCGTCTCTCCCCGGCCTGTCCGGGGTGCTGGGGGACGACGAAGCGGCGGCCACGAGGTGGGCCGCCGCTTCATCCAGGGGCGTGATCTGCCGGTGTGCTGGCGTGCCAGCATGCCCGCACGTTGGCGTACTGGCGTGCTGGCACGTTGGCCGGGGTCAGCGGTTGCTGTAGAACTCCGACTCGGCCGGGTCGACGGGCATGGCGTGGAACGCCTCGGCCACCGGCCCGTAGTCGGCCTGGTGCTCGGCGGCGGTCTGCTCGAACAGCACGCTCAGGTCCTCGGTGGCGGCGGCCATCGCCTCGGCCTCCTCCAGGACGGAGCGCATGACGCCGGCGGCCTCGTGGTGCTCGGCCACCGAGTCGCTGTCGACCTTCAGCGAGGCCATCTGCTCGGCCAGGCGGTCGACGGACTTCGAGCAGCCCTCGACGTAGTCGTACGTCGCGCGGACCTGCTCGCTCAGCCCCCGCAGCCGGGCCCCGGCGGCGGTGAGCTGGATGATGACGACGCCGTAGCGCACGCCCTCGGCGAGCACGGCGCCAGTGACGACGGCCGCCTTCCCGGCCGCCGCCGCGACGTTCCCGGCGGCGGCGCCGGCCTTCTCCAGTGCGCCCATGAGGGTGCCTCCTACTCCATGTTGTAGTCGCGCTCGGCCGGGCGGGTGTGGCCCATGTCCTTGGTGACGTCGGCCGGGTGACGGTGCTTGGCCTCGGTGTTGTCCCCGGCCGTCGCGATGGCCTCGGAGGCCCGGGGCAGTGCGGCGGCGATGGCGTCGGCCCTGGCCTTGACCTCGCCGGTCTTCTCGATCAGGCGGAGGACCATGCCCTCCAGGACGCCGGGGACCTTGAGCTCCACGACCTTGGCGTGCAGGGCTTCGAGCTTGGTCACCAGGCGCTCGCAGCCGTCGGCGGCGGCCAGGGCCTCGTCCACCCCGGCAGTGATCTCCTCGGCCATGTCGGCGTCGGCGTCGATGACGTCGTAGACCGTCAGCTCCGCGTCGCGGTACTGCGTGTCAGCCTTCACCGGTGCGCTCACGAACCGGGCTCCTCTCGTCTGCGGCGGTACGGCCGGGGCGGCGGGCCCCGGCGGTGTCGAGCTGGCGGCGGCCGACGCCTCCTCGGCGGTCCCCGCGGGAAGGGCGGGGGTGCCCCGGGTGATGGCCCCGGCCGGGGCGGGCTCCGGCTCGGGCGGGTCGTCCCGCTCCAGCCAGACCTTGAACTCGGGCTCGGTGTACGCGGGCGGCGGTCGCATCCCGTCCATGCCCGGCATCCCGCCCGGCGGCGGGGGCGGCGGGCCCCCGAACTCCCAGCCGCCGCCCGGGGGCGGGGCGGTGCCGGCCTTCGCGCCCGGGTCCTCGCCGGACTTGCCCGACGCCGACGTCGAACCGTCCGGCTTCGCCTCCGCCTTCTTCTCACCGCCGTCCTTCTTCTCGGTCTTGTTGACCGGGGTTTCCGGCGGCTTCTTCCATTTCCCGTCCCCGTCCGGCTTGTGCGTGGACGGGGCCTTGCGGGTCTTGTCGTACAGCGGCGGCTTTTCCGCCTTGCCCTTCTCCTTGCCCAAGTCGGCTTTCGGCTTCTTCGTCAGGTCGACCTTCTCGGCCTTCGGGTCCGCCTTCTTGGTCTCCGACTTCGGCTCGGTCTTCTTGCCCGGGGAGTCCTTCCCCGCCGTGTCCTTGCCCTTGGGCGGCTTGCTCTTGTTCTCCGGCTTGTCCTTCCACGGGCCGACCGGTTCGGGCAGCTTCTTCGGCTTGTTGCTCGTGCCGCCGCTGTCCTTACCGGCCTTGGTGTCCTTCGCCGATTTCGTATCGGAGGACTTCGAGGATTTCCCGTCCTTGGAGGACTTGCTGTCATTCCCCTTGGAATCCTTCGAGCCCTTAGAGCCTCCGGAATTACCGGAATTGGAGCCCTTCGGTCCCTTGGCTCCGCCACCGGAGCCGGACCCGCCCGGACCCTTGCTCCCGCTCCCGGAGCCGCCCGCGCCCTTGTGCGGGCCCTGGCCGCCCTTGTGCTGATCGCCGGGCCCCTTGGAGCCGCCGCCGCCGCTCCGGCTGCCTGAGCCGCCGTCAGGGCCCTTCTTGGCCCCGTTGGAGCGGAACGCGGCCGGAGCCTTCGAGCCGGACCCGCTGCCACCGCCCCCGGAGCCGGAGCCGCTGCGGCCGGCGCCGCCGCCCTTCTGCCCGCGGCCGTACTCCGGGCTGGGCGGGACCCGCTTCGCGGCGGCCTTCTCGGCGGCGGCGTCCGCCGCCGTGCGGGCCTTGTCCGCGATGGCCCTGCGGTGCTCGGCCCGCGCGCGCACGCCCTGGGTGATCTGCCACATGCCCTGGGCGCACGCGACGCCGACGGCCGCGAGGACGGCCATGCCCATCACGGCGGCGTCCCGGCCCCGGGGGTTGTCCGGGTCGGCGGGCGCCGGCGGGACGAACGCGCCCTCGTCGGCCTCGTCGTCGTCCTCCGCTTCCGGCACCCCGGCCAGGCCCATGTGCCGGGGCGGGGCCATGTCTGAGACGTCCGGCAGCATCGGCCAGGAGCCGACCGGGATCGGGTCGTCGTAGCTGTCGGCGCTGTCGTCGGCATCGGGCGGGAGTACCGCACTGGAGGCGTCGAAGCTCGGCGGGAGCGAGACGGTGGGGAACGGCAGCAGGGTGCCGTCCCGGTCGTCGGTGGTCACCTGCGCTCCTTCCTGGGGGTTGACAGACGGTCACGTAATCGGCGACCCTCGCGCGTCGCGCGTACGCGCGGCGCGCCTTGGGCCCCCCGGCAGTGCCAGGGGGCCGGTGATGAAGTGAAGTTGTGCATCACGCGGCGTGACGGCCCTGGCGGGTGGCGTCCGCGCGCTCCAGGTCCGCCGCCCACCGCGCCAGCTCCTCGGCGAGCCGGTGCATCGCGTCGGGCTGGCCGTTCTTCTGCGCCCGCTTGGCGGCGGCCTTGGCCCGGTCGAAGCAGATCCGGGCGAGGTCGGCGTCGTCGGTCGCGGCCTGCATGCGCGGGTTCCAGAACGCCGCGAGGTTACGTAGCCGCTTCAGGGCCTCCGGGCTCATTCCGCTTCCGCTCATGCCGACCGCTCCCGGCTGACCAGGTCCAGGAAGTCCCGGCCCCCGGCGCCCGCCGTGGGCGGCTCGACGGGCTTGGGCGGCACCGTGCCGGTCCCGGCGGTGACCTGCGGGGTCTCCTTGGCCTTCTTCTTCTCCAGGGCGGCGGCCTGGCGGGCGGCCGGGATCTCGTGGCGACCCCTGCGGTAGCGGGCCTCCAGGTCGAAGGTGAGCTTGGCCGCCGCCTCCAGGTGCTCCTGGATCTCGCGGAACGGCGAGACCACCCACCGGTGGCGCCACCACGCCTCGAACGACGAGTAGCCCTCGGGCTTGTTGGCCTTCCACATCGCCTCGGCCTCCTCGCGGACCTCCGCGACGAACTGGCCCTGGCTCTTGAGGACGCCCCGGAGCTGGGTGGCGAACGCCTCCACCATCTCGGGCTGCGTCAGCATGTCCCCGGACCACTCCGGTCCGGACGTTGTCCTGCTCATGCGATCCGTTCTCCTCTACCGTGTGGTCTGACCAGGGCAGTTCGCTTGTCCTGGTCGGGTGACTGCTTCCGGCAGTCGCGACGAAGGCCAGCCCGTCAGCCTCGGGCTGGCCTTCATCGGTGGTGCCGGGGTGCTCATGCGGCGGTGGCTTCTTCGGCGTCGCCGCCCTCGCCGTTCGCCTCGCGGCGGACCTTGGAGACCCAGCCGATCGACCAGCCGGTCTTGTCCGCGAGATCCCGGACGGACGCGCCCGGGGTGTTCACGATCAGCGCGCGGGCGTCCTCCTCGGCGAGCCGGTCGTCGTTCACGACCGTCTTCGCCGGGGTGTTCACCGGCGCCGCCCGGCGGGTGTTCACGGTGGTGTTCACCGCGCCCCCGTTGGTGTTCACGGCCCGGCGTTCACGGCGTTCACGGGCGATGGCCTCAGCCCGTTCACGGGCCTGGCGCTCCTGCTGTTCACGAGCGGCCCGTTCGGCGTCCGCCTTCTCCCGCGCCTCCCGTTCACGGCGCTCCCGGTCGGCCCGCTCCCGGGCCTCGCGGCGCTCCTCCCGGTCGGCCTCATCACGGCGGCGGGCTTCCTCGGCTTCCCGCTGCTCACGGGCCAGTTCCCGCTCGTGCTCCAGGCGCAGCCGCTCGGTTTCCCGCTCCTGCTCGATGCGCTCCCGCTCGATGCGCTCGGCCCGCTCCCGCTCGGCCTCGCGCTCCGCACGCTCGCGCTCCTCGCGTTCACGCGCCGCCTGTTCACGGGCCTCGCGTTCCTGGCGTTCATGAACACGCCGGGCCTCGTCGGCTTCGCGCTGTTCACGCTCGATCCGTTCCAGCGCCCGGTTGATCGCACGGCGGTAGGCGAGGGACGCCTCGGCCGTCGCGATCAGCAGGGTCGGGGCGACCGCGTGAACGGCCACCCCGACGAGGTCGCGCTTGAGTGCGGAGTCGCCGATGTTCAGGGCGACCGTGAACATCCCAGTGAGCCAGCGCAGGATGTCGGGCCACCGGCCGCCGGACTCCCCCAGCCGCGAGACCGTGGCGTCCAGGCGGATCACGATGACCACCGCCGCGTCGACCACGATGGGCAGGATCGGCGCCGTCCAGTCCCACCGGTCGGAGGTCACCCGCTGCACGAGCGGGGTCACCGTGAGGACGGAGAAGAGGACGGCGCCGGCGGTGATGGTCCAGGTCCCCCCGGACAGGGTCCGGTCGATGCTCCTGAGCTGGGTCGGGGTCAGCTTGGCCAGCTTCACTCGGCCCCTCCCAGCTTGAGCGGCTGGACGCGCCAGGCGACCTGGTCGGCCGGAGGCGAGGCCGCGCCGGGCGGCTGCGACGTCCAGCCGGAGCGCGGGGCACCCTCGGCCTCGGCCGCGGCCTCGGCGGCGTCCATGCTCGCGTGGACGCTGTGCAGGGCCCCGTACCGGAACAGGACGAAGACCCGGTCCAGCACCTTGGCCTGCTTCCGGGCGGTGCGCAGCAGGGCCCGCAGGGCGACGCGGTCCTCGGCGTCCAGGAGGACCTGGGCGAGCGCGGCCTCGACCTGCTGGCGGGCGGCCTCGGCCTCGGCCCGCGCGGCGTCCCGCTCCTGGGACGTCTGCCTGATGACGGCGAGGTAGCCCTGCTCCTGGGTCTCCAGGTCGGAGCGCAGCGACAGGGCCTCGGTCTCGATGCTCTCGACCCGGGCGCACTCCTCGTGGAGGGTGGCCAAGGTCCGGGTACGGACGATCCGGAACACGATCTCTCCTCAGTCGTTGTCGGTCGGCTTGATCGGGTCGTCGTCCCGCTGTCCGCACCAGTCACAGCAGGTCACGGCGTTCATCCGGCCGCCTCCCCGCTGACCTCGGGCACGACCAGGAACCGGTCGGTGCCCATGTCCATCACGACGGTGGCGGGCTGGCCCTGCTCCGTCAGCTCGTGCGCGCGCTCCTCCGCCGGCCACGACCCGCGCGGGCCCCCGGCCGGGAAGGCGTCGTAGATCTGAGTACGGTTCATCTCGGGTCGCACCTCCGATGCGATCTGGGGCCGTGGTCCCGGCCGGTCCCCGCCTCGCACGCGGGGCCGGCCAAACGAAGAAGCCACGGCGCGGCGCTTCCGCCGCAGTGCCCCGGACCGGACTCGAACCGGTCAACCTCTTCCAAACAGGGCGCCGTCACCAGTTCCGCCGTCCCGGGCAAGCCCGTTCAGGCGGTTGTAGGTCGGTGACCCACCGTCCGGTCTGACAAGGAACGCTCCTCCCGCTGCCACCTAGGGCTGCGGCGATCGGCGCTACCGGCACTCCTCGCCCCGCTCTGTCCCGGGACCCTTCGCCCCGGCACGAGGCCAGGACGCAACCCGCCAGCCCAACTAGTTGAGTGGCGTGCGGATCGATTAACCCACCTCTTCCAGCGGGTGTCAACACAACTAGCTGAGTGCCGATCGTTTGAATTGCTGACCTGCGGAAATAGCGTTAGAACACACCGGACGGCGGACCCGACTTCCGATACTCAACTAGCTATGTCATGCTTGGCCGCCAACGAGAAACACCGACGAATCGAAAGGAGCGGAGGGCCGTGGCCAAGAAGGAGCCGGGCAAGATCGAGCGGATTGCCGCTGATCTCCGGGCGAAGATCGAGAGCGGGAAGTACCCGCCGGGCGCCAAGCTGCCCAGCGTGTCCGAGCTCCAGGCCGCTGAGGGAATCGCGTTCCAGACCGCCCGGGACGTCTTCCGGGCGCTGGAGCGAGACGGCTTGATCGTCACGCGGCAGGGCAAGGGCTCGTTCGTCTCCCCGTTCATCGGCAAGATCACGCGTGACGGAACTGGTCGCTACCAGCCTGCGGCCCGCTCCGAAGGCGGGGCCCGCGGCGCGTTCGAGGCGGAGCTGAACCGGCTCGGCCTGGTCTACAAGCGGACCCCCACGGAGATCGGCCGGGCCCGGCCGCCCCGCGACGTCGCCGACGCCTTCGAGCTGCACCACTCGGCGAAGGCGATCTACCGGAAGCGGGCGATGAAGGCCGGGCGGGACACCGCCGACGCCGATGAGGGGTTCGTCGTCCAGCTCGCGACTTCGTGGTTCCCCATCGACGTCGCCGGCGGGACGCCCATCGAGCAGCAGGACACCGGTCCGGGCGGCAGCAAGAACCGCCTGGCGGACCTTGGCTTCGCTCAGCGCCGCGTCCGTGAGTCCATCGAGGTCCGGTTCCCGACCTCGGAGGAGGCGGAGGCCCTGGGCATCCCCGAGGACCGGCAGGTGTACGAGCTGGTCCACCTCGCCTCGACTGCGGAGGACCGCGTCGTAGAGGTCGCGGTGCACGTCATGCCCGCGAACATCTGGCGGTTCTCGTACACGTGGGAGCTGGACGCCAACTGACGTCCGCCCCCGATCCACCACCCACACAACGAAGGAGCGACATGCCCAGCAACACCATCGGCGCTGACGGGACGATCACCCGGGACGCCCGAAGCCGATACCGGCAGCGGGCGGAAGGCGGCGCCCACGGGGCATTCGAGGCTGAGACCAAGCGCGCCGGCGGCAGCCCTCGCGCGGAGATCGACGTTGTCCGCGGCTCGGCTCCTGACGAGATCCGCGCCTTCCTCGGAGACACCGAGTCGGAGGTCGTCATCCGGCGTCGCCGCATGTTCGACGGCGACCGCCTGGTCCAGCTCTGCGACACCTACATCCCCGCGTTCGTCGCGGAGGCCGCGCCCGACGTGGCCCAGCTCGACACCGGAGTGGGCGGGATCATCTCGCGCATGGCCGACGCGGGCCTGGCCCAGGCGGAGGTCGTAGAGGACGTGACGCAGGAGCCCGCGACCACCGAGCAGGCTGACGCCCTCGGGGTGGAGCCCGGCTCCCTGCTGCTGACCATCACCCACGTCGGTCGTACTGAGGACGGCCGAGTCGTTGAGGTCTCCAGGCACACCCTCGGTCCCGGCTGGACGCTGCGGTACGGCGTCCCGCTGAACTGATCCAGCAGCCCAGAAGACACGGAGTCCCCGCCCGGCAGCACCTGATCGTCGGGCGGGCAGAGGAGGCGGACCCATGAACGACACTCCGGCAGGTGAGTACCTCCGCCAGGCCCTGGAGCTGGTGGCGCGCGGCGTGCCCGTGCTGCCGCTCCGGGAGGGCAAAGGCCCGTTCGGGAACTGCCGCGACTGCGCGGAGAACCGGTGCGGTGGTCGGCCGAACATGAAGTCCGCCGGCGCCTGCGCGTGCCCCCGGCCGTGCCACGGCTGGGCCGCCGCGTCGGCATCCGTGGACGTCGTGACGTCGACGGCCTGGGCGACGGCATGGCGCAGGGCTGGGGCCGTCGCGTACCACCCGGGCGGGGCCGGGGTGACCGTGGTCGACCTCGACAACGCCGACGCAGTCGCCTGGGCTCGCGAGACCCTGCCCGTCACCCGAACCGTGGCAACGACGCGGGGCGAGCACTGGATCTACCTCGGCACCATGCAGTCCGCGAACGGCGTGCGTCCCGGTGTCGACATCAAGTCGCTCATGGCGTACGCGCGCTGGTTGGGACCGGGCGAGGGCCGGATGATCCGGTTGCCCGAGACGGTAACCAGCCTTCCTCGCTACGTGGTGCCGGCGGGCGCAGTGGCCTCTTCGCCCGTCTCCCGGACCGAGTGGTCACGAGAGGTCGCCTCCGGGTGCCGCCACACGGAACGGTACGTGCGGACCGGCCTCGACAAGGGCATCGGCATGGTCACATCCCACCGTGAGCAGGGGGCAGCGAGCCAGGCATTCGGCGTCGCCCGGTTTCTCGGTTCGCTGCACCAGGAGTGCCCTGGACCGTGCGGCCTGGAGACGCTCGGCGGCGAGATCGTCGCGGCGGCCGTCATGGTCGGCGTGCCTGAGTCGTACGCGGTTCGGGCCGTCGATCGAGGGTTCGCCGAAGCGGGCGTCTCGGTGCCCTCGACACAAATGGCCTGAGCTGCGTAGACACGCACAGCTAGGGTCAGCCCACATCAGAAAAGCGAGCGGCCCGGCAAGGTTCAGGTGGTTGCACACCCTTACCGCCGGGCCGACTGGAAGTCTTCGAGCTGAGCCTTGATCCGCCTGCTCGCCTTCCTACGCAGGTCCCACTGTAAAGCACAGGGGCCAGGCGGAGGAGGTGGATCACGACTCAGCTCCCGAGAACGGAGCACAGGTGAACCAGCAGTCCCCCGAGGACAAGACCCCCGCACGCGAGATCATCACGGAGTACGCGAGAGATCACTTCCACTACTTCCGCACCTCCAGCGGCGCGGCGTACGCACAGCGCATGGGCAGCCCCATTGCCCGGCCTCTGCGGAGCCAGGGCACGACCGGCAGCCACCGCCAGGAGCTGATGCTCGACATGTACAACGAGGGCATGGGCATCTTCAGCGGCACCTCCATGAAGGAGGCCCTGGACTTCATCGAGGCCCTGACCCTGAGCCAGGACGTGCGCGAGGTCCACATCCGCGTCGGCGCCTGCAAGAAGACGCCCGGAGTCACCTGGCTCGACCTCGGCCGTGACGACGGTCTGTCCGTCCGGATCTCCACGGACGGCTGGGAGGTGCGGAAGCCCGGCTATGACGAGATGATCTGGCGGCGCACCCAGCTCACCGGGGAGCTGCCGATGCCGGAAGCCGGGCAGGACATGAAGGGCATCGACAAGCTCTGGAACCTCTGCAACTTCGTGGACGCCGGTTCCTCCACCCTCGCGCTGGCCTGGCTCCTGGCTTGCCTGGACCCCGATGTGCCGGTGCCGGCCGCGTTCCTCACGGGACCGATGGGCGCGGGCAAGTCGACAGCAGGCCGGATGCTCACGAGGGTGATCGAGGGGATGAGCTCCGACCTCCGCACTCCTCCCCGCGGTGAGGAGCAGTTGACGGTCGTCGCTTCTGCAGGCTGGGTGATGCCCCTGGACAACCTCTCTCACCTTGGTGCCGAGATGTCCGACGCCTACGCCCGCGTCGTGACCGGCAGCGAAGACCTGAAGCGCCAGCTGCACACCGACGGCGACGTCGTCCGGCTTGCAGTCCGACGGCCTGTCCTTCTCACCGGTATCGACGTCGGCGTCATCCGGTCCGACCTCGGGGAGCGGCTGTTGCTCCTCAAGCTGGACCGGCCGAAGAACCGTCGGAGCGAGCGGGATCTGTGGTCGGAGTACGCGGAAGCGCTGCCGTCCATCCTGGGCAGCCTCCTGGACGTCGCCGTGGCCGTGCGGAAGCAGGAGGCCGAAGTGCCCGCTGACCTCCGCATGGCCGACTTCGGGCAGCTCTGCCTCCAGCTCGACAAGGCATACAGCCTCGGCGCGATGCTCGCGTATCGGGCGAGCATCGACGACATCACGGACGACGTGATCGAGGGTGACAACCTCGCGCAGCTCGTGCTGCGGTACGCGGCTTCGGAGGCGATGGAGCAGGCCGGGGGCGAGATGAAGATGTCCTCCACCGAGTGGCTGGCCGTGCTGAACCGCTTCGCCTTCGGTGACTTCCAGACCCCGCCCAAGGGCTGGCCGACCACCGGCAAGGTCCTGTCCGACCGGCTCAAGCGCCTCCAGCCGACTCTGGCCGCCCGTGGGGTCAAGATCGAGTCCGGGCGGCGGTCCCGCCACGAGGACCCGAACCGGTCCCGCTACATCGAGATCAGCCGCATGGGCGGCGCCTCCATCCCGGAACAGTCCCGGTCGGCGACGGAACAGACGGAGTTCCCCGCCACAGCAAGCTGACGGCTCCCGCGATCTCTGCGGCCCCCGTTCGAGTCTCGGACGGGGGCCGTCGCATGTCTGCGTCCCCCTGACCGGACCCCCATGTGTCCTAAGCCCGAAATTCTGCGTCCCCCCTTGGGACAGCGTCCCCCCTGGCTTCTGACCTGCGGAAACGGGGGGACGCGGGGGGGGACGCTGCCGTGAGGGGGGACGCAGGGACCTCACCTGGGCAAACAGCCGTCCTCGCGCCTCTGGCCTGCGTTTTCTCCGGCCACCGCCAGGGGGGACGCAGCCGATCCCCAGGGGGGACGCAGCCGATCCCCAGGGGGGACGCAGCGGCCGTCAGGGGGGACGAAGGGGGACGCAAGGGGGACGCACAAAGATTCTCTGCGTCCCCCCTCATTCACGCAGGTCACACGCGATCTTGAGGGGTGGGGGGACGAAGGGGGACGCAGCATTTTTTACTTAAGAGAGAAAGGGGGGGTGTCTGTTGTAGTTGTGGCGTCGCTTGTTCGATTTCGCGGGGTCGTCTTGGGGTGAAGAAGCCACCCCGCGCGGGGAGCCGCCCGGGGTGCCGGCGGTTTGGCGGCCGTCCGCGCGCGGTGGCTTCTTCGTTTTGACCGGCCCGGTGACTTGCGGGTGTGTTGGCACGCTGGCCTGCCCGCGTGCTGGCGTGTTGGCGGGTCAGCGCGCGAGCACGCTCGGAGTGCTGGCAAGCTGGCGGGCTGACGGCAGGTGCCGGCGACCGAGGATGGAGAGAGGCGAGGCGATGGCCAGGCGTACGGCTGTGATCAATAACCGGGGAGGGGTCGGCAAGAGCGACCTGACGCTCCGGCTCGGTGCCGCTCTGGCGAAGCGGGGCCGGAAGGTCGGCCTGATCGACTTCGACCCGCAGGGCAACCTCTCGCGCCGGGCGGGCTGGATCTACAACGAGGCCGAACCGCAGATCACGGTGAGCGAGGCGGTGCAGGCCGACCGCGTCGGCACGATGCGCCAGGTCTGGACTCCGGTGCAGTGGAAAGCCGAGTATGCGCAGCGCATGGTCCTGGCCCCGGCCTGGTTGGAGCTGGAGAACCGGTACGCCGAAGCGGGCCTGCCCGGGTCGCACCTGCGGCTGGCCCGCGCTCTGCAGGGCGCCGACGAGGACCTGGACGACGTCCTCATCGACTGCCCGCCGTCGCTGTTCCACCTGACGCAGATGGCGATGTCCGCCGCCGATGGGGTGCTGATCGTGACCCGGGCCGAGATCGACTCGATCCTCGGCGCGAAGCGCGTGCGGACCTTCATCGGCGAGAAGGCGCACGCCCTGCACGCGGATGACCTTCGGATCGACGGGGTCGTGGTCAACGACTACGAGCAGGGCAAGCCGCGGCAGCGCCAGCAGCTCGCCAGCGTCCGCCGGCTGTTCGGCGACCTGGTCTGGGAGCCGGTCATCGCCCGCCGCGAGGTCATCGCCAACGCCGCCAACGACTTCGTCCCGCTGGAAGACGCCAAGGGCTCCCAGCTCACCCAAGCAGTCGCCAGCTTCGAGCTGCTGGCCGACACCTACGAGAAGAGGAACACCGCCTGATGGCCCCCCGCCACAACTTCGAGACCCCCGACGACGTCACCGAGCCGCCCCTGACGCCGAACACCGGCGGGGTCAAGGTCGGCGCGGACCTCGTCGGCCGGCGCTCCCGGAAGGCGAGCGACTGGAAGTCGTTCTCCAGCTACCTCCCCGAGGACCTCCAGCGGGTGTTCCGGGCGGAGTGCATGCTGGCCGGCATCGAGGTCCGCCAGGGCCTGGACGAAGCGGTCCGCGCATGGCTGGAGGCCCGGCAGGCTGGCAAGTCCGCAGGCTGACACGCTGGCGTGCGGGCATGCTGGCACGTCAGCACGCAGGCACACCGCGCTGATCAGCGCAAAGAGCCCCGCACCGGCCGGTGCGGGGCTCTGTCGTGGGGGCCGGTGGGGCTCAGGCCGGCTCATCGAGAGGGCGGCAGTCGGCGGCGGCCACGCGCTCGCCGTCGCCCCCGAGCTTGGGCACCAGGCGTCCGACGTTGCCATGCTCGCCCGGCACGAGCTCGCGGACGCGGTAGCCGACCGGCGGCCCGGCCTCGCCCCACTCGACGGCGTACACCAGGGCGGGGCGGCCGTCGGCGAGCCGGACCTGGCCCAGGTGTCCGCCGTGTCGGTCGACCAGGAGGGCATCGAGCCAGCCCTTCGGGGCGAGCCACAGCACACCCGGCGCGTCGTAGTAGCCGTTCCAGTTCCGGGTCTTCGTCCACGCTCGCCGCCACTGGTCGACCAAGCGCCCGATCCGGATCCGGTAATCGATCTCCTGCCACGCCGGCCACCGGTCGTGGTCGTCGGCCTCGACGGCGTCCACGTACGCGTCCAGGCGGGGCTTCACCACACCCCACCAGTGGTCCGGTTCCTTCGTCAGCAGGCGGGCTGCCGCCCGATCCAGTGGCTCCATGGCCGCATCGACCTCGCCCTGGTCGCCGCTTTCCACGGCGGCCCGCAATGCCGCGCGGTCCGGGCGTACCTCCGGCTCCTGGTCGGCGAGCATCGCGTATACCAGGGCCAGGAGCCACCGGTCCGGGAACGCGACGGAGGACTGGGACTCGTACCGCACGGCCACCTGGTACGCCCTGCCGGTCGGCAGCTCCGCGGACTCCCGCACCTCGTACGGGACGCCCTTGGCGTCCTCCGGTGTCCAGAACCGGCACACCGCGCCCGGGTGCGCGGAGCCGTCGCAGCCGTCCGGGCACAGGACGCGAACGATCGGCACCAGCTGCGGAGGCTCGGCGGCCACGGGCCGCGACTGGGCCCCGGCCTGGTCGGCCAGGCGGCGACGGGCGGCGGTGTAGGAGATGCCCTCGCGCTCGGCGAGCCGGCGGGCGGCGCGCTTGGCGTGCTTGTCGGCGGTCATGGTCACTCGCTCTCGGGCGGGGTGGACCCCACGCATCCCCCGCCGGGCGTCACGGACCACGGGAAAGGATCAGGCTGGCACGCGAGACTTGAAGCCCCTTGTCCTCGGTCGCCGCCCCCGGCGTGGGCGGGAGCGGCTCGGAGTCGGGCCGACGTGCGGCGGCCGGTCCCCACCGTAGCGGCAGGGACCGACAGCCCGCCGGATTCCGGCACGCCAGCGAGCCAGCAAGCAGGCGGGCCAGCATGCTGGCTCACTAGCAGGCGGGCGCGGGGATCAGTCCTCGTAGTCGCGCGGCGGCTGCATCTGCTCGCGGGTGACCGGGATCGGCTTCGGCCCGGTCCGGGCCTCCTCGGCGCTGCGCGGGGTCGGCCCCCACATCAGCCGCGGGCAGTGCTCGCACGCGCCCTCCGGGTCGGCCTGCCAGGGCCTGCCGCACCACTCGCAGCACTGGAGCCCGACGCGGGCCGCCATCGTCTGTGGGAACAGCGAGGGGATGCTGTGCTCGAACCGGATCCGGGCGGCGGTCTCCTGGTCGTGGAAGTGGGCCAGCATGCAGGCGGCGTGGTACTCGCTGCCCTGGGCGTGCCGGGCCAGCTCCAGCCACGCCGCCGCGCGGGCGTCGAACGCCTGCGCCCGCCGGCAGGGGTCGCTGACGCCTTCCTCGCGCTGCCGCTCGGTCTCCCGCTCGATCACCGCGTCCGCTTCGTCCAGGCGCCGCCTGACCTCCGGGTACGGCACGGCCTGGTCGTGGCCGCCGTCCTCGGGGTCGCGCCACTGCGGGCGGCGGCTGGCCTTCTCCACGGCGGCAGCGGCAGCCGCGTACGGCAGGCCGGTGCGTTCCATATGGGCCCTGACCTCGGCCTTGCGCTTGCTGTCGTGCTTGGGCACCGGATGCTCCGATCCTGGCGGCACACCCACGCTTCGCCGCCGGGCAGGACGGTGCTCGTCAGCAGGACGGTGAAGAAGAAGCCACACGCGCGGCCCGGAGGACCTTGGCCGGACGGCGCCGCTGGCTGCGTGGGAGCCAGCGGCGGCGGCTCGGGCAGGCGCGTCCTGCCCCGTACGGGACTCTATCGGTCCGCGCCGACAGCCCGCGGAGCTTCGGCGGCGGCGGTGACCCGGTCGGAGTGGATGCGGTGGGCCTTGCGGCCGGCGGGCGACTGCATCAGCGCGGTCGCAGAGTGCTCGATCATCGCCAGGTGGACGCTGACCGGCGCGGTGGCCCGTACGAGGTAGCCCTGCCCCCGGCGGATCGTCTGGCCGTTCTGCAGGGCCTCGCGCACCGCGTCGTCGGCGACGTCGGCCAGGTGCTCGGCGACCAGGCCGGGCACGTCGACCACCACGACCGGATCGGGGTCGGCCGCCTGGTCCTGGTCGTCGGCGGCGTCGCCCTGTCCGTCGCCGTCGAGCAGGGAGGACAGGTCGTCGGGCACCTCGCGGACTCCGGCGTCGTCCAGCACGCGGCGGATCGTCTTCGGTGACGTGCCGTACTGCCGGGCGAGGGCCTTCACGGCGGCGCCCTCGCGGTAGGCGGTGACGACGTCGGCCGCCTCCTCCTCGCTGAGCGCGGACGGCCGCCCGAGGGTCTTCCCGGCCGCCGCCGCCGCGGCGACGCCTTCCACGGTGTTCTCCGAGATCAGCTCGCGCTGGAACTGGAGGACCGAGGCGAGCACGTTGACCACCATCGTGGTCCCGGAGTCCTCGGCCGCCAGGTCGATCCCGGAAAGCAGACCGCTCTGCACCCGCAGGTGCAGGCCCCGCCGGGTGAGCACGGGCCGCAGGGCCAGGACGTCGGCCACGGACCGGAAGAGGCGGGCGGCGTCGGCGATCCGGATGGTGTCGCCGACGGCGGCCTCGTCCAGGAGCTGCTGGAAGCCCTTGCGGTCGATGGACAGGATGCGGCTGGACGTCGCCGGGTCCTCGTACATCGGGGCGCCGGCGTCGATGAAGGACTTGAGCGCCAGGCGCTGGCGGGCGTTGGTCTGCTTGTCCGTGGAGTGCCGCAGGTACAGGCGGTCGACGGGCTCGCGGTCGGCCTTCACTGGTCGGCCTTGTCGAGCGGGGTGACGGTGCCGCCGATCAGGCGCTCGGTGGCGTCCATCGCGTGTGCCTTGCAGGCGCGGAAGGACTCCCCGGCCGCGTCGGTGACCTTGTGGGTCAGCGGTTCGCCGCACGGGACCCCGAGCCGGTCGTAGTCCCAGGACCGACCGCAGGCGAGCTGCGAGCAACGGGTACGGCCGCCGGTGCTGATCAGGGTGTTGCCGTGCTCGGGGCAGACGCCCCACGGCACCGCGCACACCGAGCCGTCGCGCACGGCGCGGACCCGGGCCAGTTCGCCGGCGGTCTCCTCCAGGGCCTCGCTCACGGCGGTGAGCCGTCCGGCCGCGTCGTCCAGGCGGAAGACGCTGTGCCGGGTCTCCTCGCTGCCCGCGAGCCGGTGCTCGACGTTGCGGATGCGCTCCTGGAGGGCGTCGGCCTCGGCGATGAGGGCGCGGATGTCGGCCGGGGTCGGCTCGGGGCCGTCGGTGTTGTCCGCGAGGGTGCCGGCCTCCCAGTGCTCCAGGCGGTTCCGGTCGCTGACGTGGGTCCAGATCTGCTTGGAGCCGATGACGCGGTCGGCCCACTGGAGGGCGGCCTCGACGTCGGCGGCGTGGTCGTGCGGGTGGAACAGCTCGTGGCACTCCATGATGCGCTCGCCGCTCAGGCGGTCGCCGGTCAGCTCCCAGCCGGGGACGTCGACGTCGATGTGGCCCGGTACGAGCTTGAAGCGCGGGAAGGACATGGGTTCCCCCTCGGTTCGGCCGGGCCGTGGGCGGCTCCGGCGGGTCGATGACCACCCTAGGGGGGCGAAATGGGGGGGCGCAAGTACGGAACGGATTCCAATGGATCGCAGACCCCTCTAGGGCCGGTTTTCGCCCGTTTGGGTGATTCGATGGATTGGATCGGCCACAGGGGGCGAAGACGACCGTTTCCGCCCCCCATCCGGAATGGATCACGAGAGAGGGGGCGTGTCAGCGTGCCAGCGTGCTGACGTGCTGGCTGGCTGACGTGCCGAGCTGACCCCGGGATTGCATGGCGGCGCCCCCTTGACCAACCCCTTGACCGGCGGGTGGTCAAGGGGGCGTCGCCGTTGATCCGCAGGCAGCCGGTTCCCGGCCGTGGCCACGGCTTGCTGCGGATCGGCACGGCCGGAAACCTGGGGGATACCGGCCGCTGTGGTCCGCGAGGGTGCGGTACGCGGCCGGCGGGAGGCTGATGTCGATGGCACGGCGTCGATGCCGGGGGCCCAACTGCTACAAGCTCTTGCCCGAGGCGAGCACGCGCGGCGGGCGCCCGCAGATGTACTGCTCGGAGCGGTGCAGGGCGCGGGTCCGCCGGTCTCACGAGTGGTACGTCCGCCGGGTGGAGACCAAGGAGGCGCGGGCGGACGCGACGGCGGAGGAGCGGCACCGGCTGCGGTCGGCGGTGTACGCGGTCGCCCGCGAGGCCCGGCGCCTGGCCGCGGCTCTCGATGCTGAGGCGGCGAAGCCCGAGTACGACCAGCCCGCGTGGTGGGACCGGGCCCGGCCGGAGTCCGGGCGTCCCGGCGCTCCGTACACCAGGGCGGCCCTGGGGCTGCTTGAGGCGGCACAGGAGGCGGTGGCCATCGCCGTGACGGCCGACCGGACGGCTGGCAGGCCGTGGGCGGAGATCGGCGAGGCGCTCGGCGTCAGCGCGGACACGGCCGCCCGCCGATACCGGCCCGGTGATCGATAACCGGCCTCACAGGCCGCCGCCTGCCGGGCGTTCTCCGGCGTCCGCGTGTGATCGGACGTCCGGAGCCGCCACAGGGCCTCACGCGGGCACACAGGGGTTTCCGCAGGTGAGCGGTCCTCCGGAGGTCACCCGTGTGGCGTACGAGGCGCACGAGTGGGGACAGCCGTCTCCCACGGGGGACAGATGATCACACCGGGTACCCGCCCGGCGCCGGCCACCAGCTCCACCCGCCCGGAGGGCGCCCGCGGCTTCCGATCCGGCCCTTCACCTTCACCTCTACTTCCGGCAGATCCGGCGTTCGCGTGATGGCTCCGCCCGGCGGCTGAACTGGGAGAACGGGGCCAGAGCCGAACAGGTTTCCTCCACCAGCACGTGATGGACCTCGTGATGGCCTCGCCGGGCCGCCGGCGGTGGGCGCGCGGGAGCGTCATGACCTGTCGGCCGCCGGTCGACCGTCATGACCAGTGGCGCCCGGCGGGGGGTGGCTTCTTCCCCCCACGGCGGCGGCGAGCCCGAGACGCAAGCGGGTGCGCCTGGTATTTCGCGCGCGATGGGCCGGTCCCAGAAGTCCCGTGAAGCCCGCGACGGTAGCCGTGCGGGTCTCTACGGTCCGCGCTCATGACAGACACGCACACGACTCAGCCCGCCCGCCGCAAGCCGCGCCGCCGTGGCCGCCCCTCGCTCCTGACCCCCGCTGTGATGGACCTGCTCACCCGCGCGACCGCCGCGGGCCTCCCGATGACGCAGGCCGCCGACGCCGCCGGGGTCGGGCGCTCCACCTTCCTGCGCTGGATGAGCGAGGGCGAGGACGTGGTGGAGGAGAAGCAGGGCGGGCACCTCGACGTGAACTCGCCCGACATCCGCGCGGCGCTCTACGCCAGAGTGACGCGCGCCCGTGCGGCGGCGGCCGTCCGAGCCACCGGCCACATCGAGGAGGCTGCCCGCGGCGCCGTCGTCTCCGAGACGTACCGGACGTGGACCGACCCCGTCACCGGCGAGCACCGCAGCGAACGACGTGTCCGCCGGCGGCCGGGTGACTGGCGAGCGTCGGCCTGGCTCCTCGACCGCCTCGACCCGAACCCGAAGTCGCTCGACGAGCTGCTGGACGAAGAGGACGCACGGCAGCGCGCCCGGGAGACGCCGATGGAGCGCGCCCTCACCCCGCACCTCCAGGACCTCGCGCAGCGCCTGCAGAAGACCCTCGCGCAGTACCAGGAGGAGGACGGCACACCGCCCCGTCCGGGCTCGTGACACGCTTCCGGCGACACCGGGAACGGGGGTGCCGGGGGTTCAACCTTCGTGAGACCCGGTTCAACCCGGAGACGGTCAGCCGCAACGGACGTCGGCACGGGTCCGGCTTCCGCGAGACCCCCTCGTACGGAAGTAGTCGGCGTGCCGGGACCCCTTGACCACGCAGGTGGCCGCCGGGTCTGGCCGAACGACGAAGCGCCTCGTGGGGCGCCCTGGGAGACACCTCGTAGGGCGCCTCGCAGGAGGTCTCGTACGGCGCCTCGTAGAGCGCCCTGGGGCAAGTTGTACGGCAAGCCCGGAAGCAAGTTGTACGGCAAGTTGTAGGGCCACTTGCAGAGCAAGTTGTAGGGCAAGCCCCCGAACCCCTCGTGCGCGCCCCACACCGCTCCGCTTCAAGATCAACCCGGCCACAGCTCATGCACTACCGGCCCGCTCTCCCGCGCCCCTCTCCGTCCCCTCTGCTCGAACCCCCGCCCGACACCTCTTGCAACTCCGCACCGACCCCCGCTCGAACTCCCCCACCCTCCTCTGCACCACCCCTGCTCGAACTCCACTCAGCTCCGGACCCCCGTCCCGACCTGTACCTCTGGAATCTCCGTGACCACCCCCTCCTAGGGACGACGCGAGGGGGTGGTCACGGAGATGGAAGAGCGTCCGTGCAGGTCGGGACGGGGGTCCGGAGCCTCCCCGGTCACACGTCGTTTTACAGGCGGCTTTACACCCAGGGGAGAACTCCGGCCGCCCTCGGCCGGAACCCGAAGACCGTCCTCGGCGACAACTTGCTGCGCCCCCGGACGGGCACGGCGGAGTATCCAAGCCGATAACTTGCTGTGGCCCCGGAGCGCGGGTGCCGGCACCACCGGTGACCACCGCCCGGCGATCGGGCACCTCTAGCACTTTTCCCCCAGGCGGGTTTCGTGGGGACGGAACCCGCCCCCCGGCCGCGAGAGCTCGGGGCGCCGTACACCTCTGGCACTTTTGGCCCCGCGAGTTTTGTACGGACGGAACTTCGGCCCACGCCGGACGCGCCGTAGGGTTCCGGGATGACCACCAGCACGACGCCCGAGCCGCTCGACAACGACGACCAGGAGCACGGCGAGCCCATCGCGAAGTACGAGACGGTGCGCGTCCGCGACCGCCTGGTGCAGCGCACCTGCGGGTGGTGCGGCGTCGTCCTGCGGTACGGCGGCGTCGGCCGGCCGCCCAAGTTCTGCTGCGACGACCACCGCAAGAGGTGGCACGAGCGGGAGAACGCGAAGAAGGCCCTCGGCCTCGACACCGCGCCCCCGGAGCCCGTCCGCGAGGTCATCGAGCGCACCGAGACCCGCGTGCGCACGGTCGTCCGCAAGGGCCCCACGGTGCTCCAACCGGTCCCCGCGCGTCCCGTACCGGGACAGGCGAACCTCCGCTTCCCGGAGACGATGGAGGACTGGCACACCATGCTGGCCCTACTCCAGGTCGACGCCTCCAAGCTGCGCGGGCACCCCCGCGAGAACGAGCTGCGCGTCCTGCTGCGGGAGCTGGTCACCGACGACTTCCCCGGCACCGTGGAGTCGGCCCCGCCCCGGACGGTCGACGGCTGGTACGCGCACCTGCGTCATCTGCTCGCTGCGGTCCGCGCCGGAACCTGGGACGCGCAGCAGCGCGAGGCCCTGGCAAACGTCTTCACGACTGCCGCCGAACACCTCCGGGCGGGCCCGGCCGGGGTCGCGCCCGCACCCGCACAGCAGCCCGGGATGAGCAGAGCGGAGCGACGCCGGCGCGAGCGCGAGGCCCGCAAGCAGCGCGGCTGACTGAGGCGACCGGGCGAGTTTCGTCCGGACGGAACGGAGCTGCAAGAGATGTCAGGCCGCCCTCGGTCTGACTCGGCGGAACGGGGAAGCTCCCCTTGCGCCCCAACTTGCTCGGCCGACTACTGGCGCTGGGAGTCCCTGGCGATGCCCGGCCCGAGGGTCCGCCGGCCTTTGTGCTCGACCACCGCCTGGTGCTCGGCGTCGTCCAGGAGTGGCCCCGGCTCGACGCGTTCGGCGGGCAGCAGCCGCGGCGCGGGCCCGGCCGGGGACGTGGTCCTGGTGGTGCTCGGACCGGTGCCGAGTCGTCGTCGTGCGGTGCTCATGGGAGGAGTCTCCCGCCTCCGGCACGCGCGCGTGTGCACCCTTGCGACCGGTCGCGGAGCGGCGTTTGAGGGGCCCCTGGTATCGGAGCGGAGTGACGATACCTTGGTCCCCCGGCCTTGATGCGGGGTTCCGTTCCGGGTCCCCTTCCGGGTTCCGCTCCGAGTCGCGTTCCGGGTCCTCTTCCGGGTTCCGTTCCGGGTTCCGTAGCTCTCGCTCGGCGCGGGCCTGTGTCGTACGCGCTGACCTGGTGGACAAGGGGTCCGGCGCCGCCTCGTGAGCACGCCGACTACTTCCCTGGGGAGCTCTCTGGCGGCCCGGCGAAGGTAATGCACATGGTGTGCCCGACCGGGGCGTGCGGCTGCCGGTGCCGAAGTGCAAGAGGTGTGACCGTTCCGGCCTGTCGGCGGCGCGGCTCGTAATGCCTGAGCTGTGGCCGTTCTGGCCGTGCGCCTTGTGACTTTGTGAATGCAAGAGCTTCGACCGCGCCGAAGGTGCGGCCGTCGGGTCGTGATGCATAGGTGTGCTGGATCGGTTCGGCGGCGTTCGACGTCGTGCTCCTGGTCGTCGCGCGGCACGTCTTATGGGGCGGCGGGTTCGACGTCGTGCTCCTGGTCGTCGCGCGGCACGTCTTATGGGGCGGCGGGTTCGACGTCGTCGTGCTCCTGGTGGCGCTCGCCGCGGTACGTCATCTCGGTGACGTACGGGCGCGGGCGAAGACGTACGGCGCGGTCGCGGCCGGGGCCGGAGCGAGGGACCCGAGGGGCGGTGCCGTGCGGCGCGAGCCGGGGTGCACCACGACGATGCCGACCCGCGCCGGACGGTGCCGACCGCAGCGGGGGTCCGGGGGCCGGCGAAGGCCCTCGGCGGCCACCGGGCTCAGCGCGGAGCCGTCACCGGCCGACACGAAAGTGGGCCCACTCTGCACTAACTCGCTCGCTCGCGCGGGTTACTGATGTCAGTGGCCCACAACTCGCTGCCCGGATCTGCGCGCGGTCGCCGACGCGCGGGTGCGTCCCCGGACAGGTGGCGCCGCCGGGCCGAAGGCCCGTAACAGGCGTGGGCGAAGCCCTCGTCATTGCCTTCCCCCCAGAACGCAGAAAGGCCCCCGACCTGCCTCCGCAAGGAGACGGGCCGGGGGCCTCGGGTGGTGCATGTCGGGTTACGCGGCCTCGATCCGCCACTCCCACGGTTCGCCGGCGTCGGCGGCCCGCGTGGCGGCGTCGGCCAGGGCGCGGGCGACGGCCGACTCCTTCGCCCGCACGAAGCGGTGGCGCGCGAGCTTGAGCAGCAGCGCGGCGACTTCGGCGGCCTGGCCGGGCGTCATGGTGCCGCCCTCGCCGGGGTTCGTCAGCAGCAGCACGACCGGGCCGCGCTCGTCGCGCGACAGGCAGCCTTCGGCGTACCCGGCCAGGCTCGTCAGCGACTTCAGCGGGTGCCGGTCCTCGCCGAAGAAGTCCGCGCCGTGACTCGTCACGACGTGCGCCTCGGCGTCGTGGATGGCGTGCGTCCGGCTCATCGCTGCGGCTCCACGGTCACGGTCGTCGGGGCCGTGTACGCGGGTGCCGGCGGCGCGGCCGTGGAGCCGTCGGCCTGCGCGGTGCCGATGAGGTACGCGGCGAACAGGGCGACGGCGGTCAGTGCCCAGCGGCGGGCCCGGGCGCGCAGCGAGGGTGCAGCTGCAGCGGGCGGCTCGGCCGGGGTGAGGGTGACGGTCCAGTGGGTGGGCTCGGTCGGTAACGGCATCGTCGTCTCCGTGTCAGATCAGGGCGGTCAGGAGCGCGGCGGCCAGGGCCACGAGCGCGACGGCGGTGATGTCGCTCGCCAGGCGCAGACCCCGGTACTTGCGGCGGGCGATCTGCGAGAGGTGCACGACGTGGGCGGCGCGGTCGGCGGGCGCCTGGAGGTCGGCGAGCAGCTCCTCGGCGGTGCACAGCGACCAGTAGAGGAACGAGCCGCGGGCGTGGCCTCCGAGGCGGGGCCGGACGACCAGGAGCACCACGAGCATGGCGACGACCAGGCCGACGGTGCCGACGCCGACCAGGACGGCGGACAGGCCCGGCAGCGGCTTGCCGGGCACGGCGGCCACCAGCGCGGCCAGCGGCAGCGAGAACGCCGTCAGCAGCACGCCCGACTTCGCGTCGGTGCGGCTGATCTCGGCGAGCACGGCGGCGCCGGCGGCGTCCAGGCGCGCGTCGATGTCGAGTTCTTCCTTGGGCACGAGCGGGTCCCCCTCCAGGATCAACGGACGTCGTTGCGGTTCTTGGCGAACAGGCCGCTGGTCGTGCTGGAGACGTTCGTCGTCTCCTGGCGGACCGAGCCGTTGTAGTGGTGGTGGTGCTCGGTGTGCATGTCCTGCTTGGCGCGGCCGACGGAGCGGATCAGCGAGCCGACGGCGAGGACCAGGGCGACGGGCCCGGCCGCGCCGATGGCGAGCGTGGTCGGGTCGACGTGCCCGAGTGTGTAGAGCACGAGCGAGGTGGCGCCGCCGACGGACAGGGCGGCCACGCTGCCGCTGAGCATCAGCGCGCTGGCGTCCGTCGCCTTCTGCGACATCGGCGGCCGTCCCGGCTGCGCGACCGGCGGGGTCGGCCCGTACGCGGGCACCGGCGAGGGGTCGCGGTAGGACGTCGGCGGCGCGTACGCCTCCTCGATGAGCTGGCGGGCGCGGGCGTTGGCCTCGTCGTCGCTCAGGGGGCGCTCGGCTGCGGTGCGGTCGTGGTCCACTGGGTGCTCCTTCTTCGTCACTGGGGAAGGGGGCCGGGGCCCGGAGGTGTCGTCTCCAGGGCCCCGGTGTGGTGCTGTGGGCAGGTCAGCGGGCGATCTCGTACAGGCCGCGTCCGGCGCGGGTGACGTCGCCGGCGTCGGCGAGCAGCCCGAGGCGGTTGCGGACCGAGCCGACCTTCACGAGCGCGCCGCCGTCGGCGTTGACCAGGACGGTGATCTCGTCGGGGGTCAGCGGGTCCTCGGCGTCGGCGAGGACGATGCGGATGCGGTCCTCGAGGAGCTTCGCCCCGCGCCCGCCGTTGCCCGCCGCCGCCTTGGCGGCCTGCTTCTGCTGGTCCTCGCGCACGGCCGCGCACAGCACGGCCATGTCGTCGGTGCCCCGGGCGGCGTACGCCTCGCCCGCCGCGTCGAAGGAGGTGTCCTCCAGGCGGGCCGGGTCGCCGGGGCCGTACAGGGCGAGGATCTCGGGGTCCAGGCCCGGCATCGGCATGATGGAGCCGATGCGGAAGTGCCGCATCATCGACGCCGGGTGCGGGCCGGACAGCAGGTAGGCGGTCCCCTGGGTGTCGCAGACGTCGTCATCGTCGTCCCCGGCCCCGGCGGCGAACTGCGAGCGCAGCACCTTCGGCTTGAGGCTCTTGGGGATCGGCATGAGCTGGGTGCCGGCGGGCAGCAGTCCGTCCGCGACGAGCTGGCGCATCATGCTGGACGACCAGCGCAGCAGCGTGACCTCGCCCTCCTTGAGCATGGCGCGGAGGGTGTCGGAGCCGCCCAGCTCCTCCAGGTGGCCGGCCTGCGCGTCCAGCTCCTCGCCGACGCCGACCGAGCGGCCCGTCCTGCCCAGCTCCTTGACGAGGTAGGTGGCCTCCTCGCGGTAGGGCGCCCCCTTCTCCAGCAGGCGGTTGGCCTCGTCGATCCGCACGGACAGCAGCGGGTCGGGATTGCCGATGACGAACGCGTTGCGCCCGAGCGCGGCGTAGCGGGCCTGCCGGGCCTGGGCGACGGCGACGGCCGCCCGGAGCATGAGGATGACCTCCTCCTGGCTCGTGGCGAGCCAGTCGACCTGGCCCCGGGCCTCCGGGGCGGACTGGCCGCCCTTCAGGTCGCCGTACCAGGACACGATGCCGTTGCGCTTCTCGCAGGCCAGCACGTACTGCACGGTGCGGGACTTGCCCGCGCCGGTCGTGCCGAAGGTCAGCGCGCGGACCGCCGACCCGGTGCGGGGGTCGAACAGCTTGCGGCGGGCCGGGCGGCCGTTGTGGTACCGGCCGACGACGATCCGGCCGTGGGCGTCCATCGTCATGTCGGCCTCGGTGGGCGGCGGCATGACGGCGAGCGGGTTGGACGGGTAGATCGTGACCAGCGCGGTGCGGGAGCCGTCGGTCTCCACGGCGATCCGGCCGGGGTCGGTGATCTCGAACGCCGACGCGAGGGCGGCGAGGTCGTACTTGATGACCTGGCCCGGCGGGACCTGGACCATCAGCTCCACGACCTGGTCGTCCGGGATGGCGGGGGTGGTGGTGGCGATGCTCATGCGTCGATCTCCTTCGTCATGCTGATCGAGCTGGGGATGGTCGGGACGGACATGGACCCGAAGTTGATGGCGGTGATGGAGGCGCCGGGCATGGCCAGCGGCGCGATACGGGTGGCCCACAGGGTGCGGGCGTCCAGCGCCTCGTCGGCGGTGCCGACACAGAGCAGGCGGACCGAGGCCCCGCGGCCGGGCACGGGCCCGACGCTGATCAGGTCCTCGGGGACGTCCATGAGGGCGGACAGGCGGCGCACGGAGATGTCGGGCACCGGCTCGCCGGGCACGGTGGAGCGGATGACCGCCCGCATCGCGCTCTCCCCGACGCGCTCGATGTCCTCCAGGGCCGTGCCGGGGGCAGCTCCGCCCTCGACGGCCGCCCGCTCGGCCCACCACTGAGCGGCCGGGTGGCCGTAGGCGGGCTGCTCGGCCACGACCAGGTCGCCGGTCTTCTCCAGCGGCGGCAGCGGCGGCACGAGCATGTGCCGGGCCGTGCGCGAGGGCCGGAGGTAGAAGGTGCCGGCCGACCACACGGCGACGGCCACGGCCTCCCCCCAGTGGACGCCGTCCACCATCCGCTCGGCGATCAGGACGCCGATCAGGCTGACGCCCGGCGCCACGTACAGCACGCTGGCGGTCTTGGCCTGGTGGTGCGGCTCGGGGGCCTTGCCCTCGGCGGCGGCCGCGG
>NZ_BNBD01000030.1 GCF_014654785.1 Streptomyces mashuensis | reverse complement strand
GCAGCGGGCAGCGGGCAGCGGGCAGCGGGCAGCGGGCAGCGGGCAGCGGGCAGCGGGCAGTGCTGCTTGCGGTGCGGTCGGCGGTCGCCCTGTACCGGCTCCTCGACGTCCTGCCCGTCTTCGACGGTGACGAGCGCATCGTCACCCGGTTCGCGCTGGTGCCGGGTTCGGCCTTCGACGTGGACGCCCTCCGGGCCCTGGAAGGAGCCGGCGCACGTTCCGTCAGCTGGGACGAGGCCCGCGCCTCCCGGTACGACCTGATCCTCACCGCCAGCCCCAAGGGCGCGCTGCGGTTCCTCTCCGGCCCCCGCGTGCTCCTGCCGCACGGCGCCGGCTTCAACAAGGCCCTCGCCGAAGAGGGAACGCCGGACCTGCCCTCCGGCCTCGACCCGCACTACCTGACGGCCGGCAGCGAGCCGCTGGCCGCGTTCCACGCCCTCGCCCACGGCGACCAGCTCGACCGCCTGGCCGAGCACTGCCCCCGTACCGCCGCCCGCGCAGCGGTGGTCGGCGACCCGACCCTGGACCGGCTGCTCGAGTCGGCCGCCCACCGCGACACCTACCGTTCCGCCCTGGGCACCGGCGGGAGACGGCTCGTCGTCCTCACCTCCACGTGGGGGCCGGAGTCGCTGCTCGCCCGGCGGCCCTGCCTGCCGGGCGAGCTCGTCGGCCGGCTCGCGCACGACGCGTACCAGATCGGTCTCGTCCTCCACCCGAACGAGCACAGCCGGACCGGGGCGTTCGACCTCTCCCGGCGGCTCGCCCCCGCACTGGCGGGCGGCCTGGTCCTGGCCGGGCCCCGGGAGGAGTGGGCCGCCCTTCTCGTCGCGGCCGACGCCGTCGTCACGGATCACGGCTCCGCCGCGCTCTACGCGGCCGCCCTCGGCAGACCCGTCATCGGGGCGTACGACGGCGGCCGCGAGCTGGTCCCCGGCAGCCCCATGGACCGGTTGCTGGCGGGTGTTCCCCGGCTGACCGATGCCTCCGGGCTGGAAGAGGCGTTCCACGCCGCCGGAGCCGTGGACACCAGGGGCTTCGCCGACGCCGCCTTCGCCCGGCCGGGCCAGGCCCTGCCGCGCCTGCGCGACAGGCTCTACCACCTGCTGGGGCTGCGGCCGCCGGCCCTGCCGGTGGCGCCGCACCCGCTTCCCCCGCCGGCCGCCGCGCCCCGGCGCCCGTCGGCCTTCGCGGTACGGGCCGACGTGTCCGGGCACCGGATCGCCGTCACCCGGTTCGCACCGTCGACGTCCGAACCGGTGCACCACCTGGCGGCCGAACACCCCGAGGCCGGTCTCCGCCAGGTGCAGAGCGCGGCGGTCCTGTGGCGCCACGCCCGGCCCTCGTCCCCCGCACCGCACACCGACACCTGGACGGCGGCGGGCTGGACCGCCCGAATACTGGACGAGGCCCCGGGGTGCCGGACCGCGGCCGCCGTCCTCACCCCCGAGCACTGCCTGGTGCGGCACCGCTCGGCGGGCCTGCTCAGCGTTCGCACAGCCCCGTGCGGGAACGACACGGGGCGCGTCCTGCGGCCCGATCCGACGGCGGTGGTGTCAGCGGTCCACGCCTGGCTGGGCAGTACGGCGGGGTCGGTACCGGCGACGCTCGTGTGCGACATCGGCCCGCTCACCGTCCGGGTCACCGTGTCGCCGGCCGGGGAGGCGGACCTCCGTCACGAGCTCTGAGCCGGGCCCGGCAGTCCGCCGAAGCGCTCGGCCAGCTGTCGCGCCGCCTCCCGGCATGCCGCTGCTTCGGAGCGTGCACCGAGTTCGTCCTCCAGGAGGGCCAGTTCCTCCAGTATCCGGGCCTCGTCGAACGCCGAGCCCCGCTCGCGGGCGTTCTCCAGGGACGCGCGGATCAGCTCTCCCGCCTCCGGCGCACGGCCGGCCCGCCGGAGCGCACGGCCCAGTTCGAAGCCGGTCCGCGCCGTCATGCGCTCCCGTTGCTGTTCCCGCGCCATGGCGTGCGCCTCGCGCAGCAGAGCCACGGCCCGCTCCGGTTCGCCCTGGCTCAGGGCGGTGCGGCCCAGCAGGTAGGTCTGCAGCAGCACGCCGTACGCGTTCCCGATCCCGGCGTGAATCCGGCGGGCGGCCTCGAAGTCCACCACGGCGGCGGCCCAGTCCCCTTGCGCCGACTTGAGCAGCCCCCGGAACTCCATGGCCGAAGCCGCCAGTTTGCGTTCCCCGGGTGACGTGCCCAGGGCCTCGGCGGCGCTCGACGCCCGCCGGAGCTCCTCCGCGGCCTGCTCGTACTGCTGCTGTTCCCACAGCGGCCTGGCCAGCTGGCAGCGCATGCGCACCATCGCCGCCAGGTGCTCCGAGCGATCGGCCGCGGCCACGCCGGTACGGAAGGCGTCCGTGACGTCCGCGTAGTGCGGATGGTCGAGGAAGTGGGTCCACAGCGGCTCGCACAGGGCCCAGGCGTCCTCGAACAGCCCGGCGTCGAAAGCCAGCCGCACGCAGCCGTACAGGGCGCTCCGCTGGGACTCCAGCCATCTGAGGGCGTCCGTCCTGCCGGTGAAGACGACGTCGGGAGGACCGCCGGCCGGCAGTTCCGCCTCCGGGGCGAACGTCATGCGCGGGCCGGCCGCCAGCAGGTCGGCCCGGGCCGCCTGCCGCCGGTACCAGCGGATCAGCCGCCGGCGCGCCGCGGCGCGGGCCGTCCCGCCGGGGTCGGCCCGCCGCGCCCGGCGGTCGGCGTGCCCGCGCAGGAGGTCGTGCATGCGGAACCCCTCGGGTCCGCTCTCCAGCAGGCCCGCCGCCTCCAGCTCCTCCAGCGCGTCCTCGGCGGGCTGGAGACCGCATCCGAGCAACGCGGCGGCGGCCGCGGGGGTGACGACGGGAGCGGGGTGCTGCGGCAGCAGGCAGTAGAGCCGGGCGGGCTCCGGTGCGAGCCCGGCGAACGCGGCGTCCCACACCGCTTCGACCATGGGGACGCCCTTCTGCCACAGCTCCTCGGTCAACTCGGCCACCAGCCGGGACAGACTGCGCCTGCGGTACTTGCGCACCCACTGGCCGGCGACCCGGAGGGCCGCCGGCAGCCCCCCGCACCCGCGGGCCAGCTCCGCCGCGGCGTCCGGCTCCGCCGCCAGCCGTGGGTCGTCGACCAGGCGCGTGAGCAGCCGGGCGGCGTCGTCCACCGTCAGCGGACCCACCGGCACCTCGACCGCGGCCACGCCGTCGAGGTCGTGGAGCGGCCCCTGGCTGGTCACGATCGCCAGGCT
This sequence comes from Streptomyces mashuensis, assembly GCF_014654785.1. Lineage (GTDB taxonomy): Bacteria > Actinomycetota > Actinomycetes > Streptomycetales > Streptomycetaceae > Streptomyces > Streptomyces mashuensis. The sequence continues at coordinate 27,007 of NZ_BNBD01000030.1, read as the reverse complement.
GCCGCCGCCGGCCGGGAGCAGCGGCACGACCTCGGTGCCGTAGCGGGCGTTGTCGACGACCACGATGAGCCGCTTGCCCCGGGTACGGGTCCAGTACTGCTGCGTCCTGCCGGCGAAGGACCGTTCCAGCCAGTCCGGCGGGACGCCCAGCCCGCCGAGCAGCCCGGCCACCGCGTCCGCGACCTCCACCACGCCTTCGCGGCGCAGGTCGTCGAGGTCCACGTACAGCACGCCGTCCGGATACCGTCCGCTGAGCTTGCGGGCGACGTGGAAGCCCAGGGCCGTCTTGCCGACCCCGCCCATCCCGGTCAGCGCGACGACGAGCGGCGTGTCGTCCTCCGCATGGCTGTCGGCCGCCCGTGCGATGCGCTCCTGCTCGGCATGCCGGTTCTCGAAGTGGACCAGCGCGGGCGGCAGCTGGAAGGGCACAACCTCGGCGACACGCGGAGCCGCGGGAAGGTGCTGGTGCAGCTCCCCGATGCTGCCTGCCTGGACCACCACGTCCGCCCGCCCGTCCAGGCTGTTGTACGTCTCGTCGGCCATTCCCCAACAGTACTGTCGCCAGGCGATGCTGACGGGGCAACGGGTGAGCGCCGGGACGAGGGGTGTCTCAGCGGTCCCGGTCCTCGTCGCCGCCCCCAGGGCGTCGGCGGGGCCGGCGGGGCCGGTGCCAGGCTCGCAGGAGTTCGTCGGTGGTCGTCAGGGTGGCCACGGCGGCGAGGGTGTGGCGGAGGACGGCGGCGGTGTAGTCGGCGGGGACGCCGGCGATGGCGTCGGCCGGGACCACGGCGGCGTAGCCCAGGTTGACCGCGTCGAAGACGGTGTTGGGGACGGCCACGTTCGCGGAGACGCCCGTGACGATCAGGGTGCGGCAGCCCAGGTTGCGCAGGACGGCGTCCAGGCCGGTGCCGGCCAGGGGGGAGAGGCCGTGCAGGCGGCGGACGACCAGGTCGCTCGCGTCGACGGGTACGGGGTCGGCGACGCGGACGGCGTGGCTGCCGGCCAGTTGCTGCACGGGCAGCCGTTCGGCGGCCCGGAGCAACGGGGCGTTGCGGCCGGTGCCCAGGCCGTCGGGGCGGCGTTCGGCGACGGCGTGCACGACCTGGATGCCGGCCCGGTGGGCCCCGTCGACGAGCCGGGCCACACGGTGGAGCACGCCGGAGGAGCGGGCGACGGCGGCGAGCTCGGGCAGGGCGCTCTCGGGGCCGACGACGCCCCGCTGGCACTCGACGGTGAGCAGCACGGTGCTCTCGGCGTCCACCATGTTCCGCCCCTCTCGAACAGCCGTATCGGCGTTGCGTGTCCGAGGATAGGGGGTGATGCTGCCCATGAACTGACGGGCAGTCAGGTCCTCTGGGGGTGGCATGGTGGCGTCGCACGGCGGTCAGCGGCGGGGGCGGCGGGTGATGATGACCGGGGGCGAGCTGGACGCCTTCCTGGCCGGGCAGTGGACGTGCCGGATGGCGACGGTGGGGCCGGAAGGGCGTCCCCACGTCAGCGCGCTGTGGTTCGTCTGGGACGGTACGGCGCTGTGGCTGTACTCGCTCACGCGCAGCCGCCGGTGGGCCGACGTGCGGCGGGACGGGCGGGTGGCGGTCCTGGCCGACGACGGACGGGAGTACGGCGAGCTGCGCGGCGCCGAGCTGTCGGGGCGGGCCGAGCCGGTGGGCGAGGTGCCGCGCGCGGGGCTGCCGTGCGGGGAACTGCGGGAGCCGGAGCGGCTGTTCGCGGCGAAGTACTTCGGCGGGCGGCCGATGCCCTACGACGGCCGGCACGCGTGGCTGCGGCTGCGCCCGGAGCGGGTGGTCTCCTGGGACTTCGGGAAGCTCAGCGGGCCTCCTCCGTAAGGGCGCGGGCGGCCGTGCGCAGGGCATCGACGGCGGCCCGGATCGAGGGCCTGCGGTCGGCGTCGGCGCGCCAGATGGCGAAGACGTGCCGGCACATCGTGTGCTCGACGGGCAGCACCCGCACCCCGTCGGGCACCGGCCCCCGGCCGAGTCGCGGCGCGACGGCCACGCCGAGGCCGGCGGCGACCAGGGCGAGCTGGGTCTGGTGCTCCTCGGCCGTGTGCGCGATGCGCGGCTCGACGCTCTTGCCGCGCAGGGTGAGCATCAGCCAGTCGTGGCAGAACTCGCCCTTCGGCCAGGAGATCCACTCGTCGTCGGCGAAGTCCGCCAGGTTCACCTTGGCCCGGCCGGCCAGAGGATGGCCGGCGGGGACGGCGACGTCCACCGGGTCGTCGAGGATGGGCGCCTTGACCAGCTCGGCGGGGACCGGCAGCGGCTTGTTGTACCAGTCGAGGACGACGGCCAGGTCGATGTCGCCGTGCACGACGCGTGGCACGGCCTCGTCCTGCTCCATCTCCTGGAGGCGGGCCCGCAGCTGGGGGTGGGCGGTGCGCAGCCCGGCGAGGGCGGCGGGGAACAGGCCGCGGGCGGCGGTGGGGAAGGCGCCCATGAGCAGCTCGCCCACCGCCTGGCCGCGCTGGGCCTCCAGGTCGGCCTGGGCCACCTCGACCTGCGAGAGGATGCGCGAGGCGTGATCGGCGAGCAGCCGCCCGGCGTCGGTGAGCCGGACGCCGCGGCCGTTCTTGGCCAGCAGTTGCTGGCCGGTCTCCCGCTCCAGCTTGGCCAGCTGCTGGGAGACCGCGGACGTGGTCACGTGCAGTCCGTCCGCGGCGCCGCTGACCGAGCCGTGCCGGGCCACGGCGCTGAGGGTGCGCAGGCGCTCCAGGTTCAACATATAAGCGATGCTACGCGATGGAACGAAGATTTATTCACTTGTTCTAAGAGGACTTCCTCGGCAGGGTAGAGGGTCATGAGCTCCGGCACCACCTCTCCCTCCTCGGCCCCTTCCGCCTCCTCCGCCTCGCCCGCCTCCTCCGCCTCGTCCTCCGCGGCCCTTTCCGCTTCCTCCGACGCCGGCCCGGCACGGCGCGGGCCGGACTGGCGCATCAAGTTCGGCGTGCTGTCCCTGATCTGGGGCTTCAGCTTCCTCTTCATCAAGCTCGGCACGGACGGCTTCGCGCCGCCCTACGTGTCGTTCGGCCGGATGTTCTTCGGCACCGCCGTGCTGCTGGTGGCCCTGGTCGTGGGGCGCCAGCGGCTGCCGCGCGCGCCGCGCACCTGGGGCCACATAGCGGTCGCGGCGTTCCTGCTCAACACGCTGCCGTTCACGCTCTTCGCCTACTCCGAGCTGACCATCTCCTCCACGCTGGCCGGCATCTGCAACGCCACCACCCCGCTGTGGGGCATGCTGCTCTCGCTGGTGGCGCTCTCCGAGGACCGGCCGACGCGGCGCCGCTTCGCGGGGCTGGGCCTGGGCTTCGTGGGCGTGCTGACCGTGCTGGGCGCCTGGCAGGGCTTCTCCGGCCAGGATCCGGCGGGCACGCTGATGGCCCTGGTCGCCTCGGCCAGCTACGCCGTGGGCTGGATCTACGTGCGGCGCACGCTGTCCGGCAGCGGTCACTCGAACCTGACGCTCTCCTCCTCCCAGCTGCTCACCGGCACCGTCCAGCTGGCGGTGGCCGCTCCCCTGCTGGCGCCCCTCCCGCACTCGCTGCCCGTGGTGCCGCTGCTGGCCGTCTTCGCGCTCGGCGCCCTGGGCACCGGGCTCGCCTTCCTGCTCCAGTTCGGGCTGGTGGCGGAGGTGGGACCCACCACGGCCACGCTGACGACCTACTTCATCCCGGTGGTCGCCACCGCAGCGGGCGTCGCCCTCCTCGGTGAGCGCCTCACCTGGAACACCCCGGTGGGCGCACTGATCGTCCTCGCCGGAGCCGCGCTGACCCAGAGCCGGCCGCGGAAGTCCTGACCGCGGCGGCACCCAGACCCCTGCCCCCAGCCCCTGTCGGCCTAGGCGTAGCGCCCGGCGGGGGCCGGGGCCGTCGCGGCGGCCAGGGCGTCCGCGACCGCCGGTATCTCCTCCGGCGCCAGGCCCGAGACCGTCACCCGCACGCCCGGCGGGGAGGCGATACGGAAGCGGGCCCCCGGCGCCACCGCCCACCCCGCCTGGAGCATCCGCGCGACCGCACCGGTCTCGTCCACCACCGGTATCCACACGTTGAACCCGCTGCGCCCGTGGGCCTCGACGCCCCTCTCGTGCAGCGCCGCCACGAGCGCCTCACGCCGCCTGCGGTAGGACGCGGCCACCGCCGCCTCGTCCACGGCCCCGGTGCGCCACAGATGCAGCACCACGTCCTGCAGGACGTGGCTGACCCAGCCCTGGCCCAGCCGCTGCCGGCCGCGCACCCGGTCGACGGTGACCGTGTCGCCCGTGAGCACCGCCAGGCGCAGGTCCGGCCCGAGGGTCTTGGCGACCGAACGCACCAGCGCCCAGTGCGTGGTGACGCCGCCCAGCGGACGCAGCGGCACGTCGACGATGCCGTGACCGTGGTCGTCCTCGACCAGCAGCACGCCCGGGTGCCCGGCCAGCACGGCGCGCAGCTCACGGGCGCGCTCCTCTGTGATCGCCGCCCCCGTGGGGTTCTGGGCGCGCCCGGTGACCAGCAGGGCGCGCGCGCCCTGCCGCAGGGCCCGGTCCACCCCGGCGGGCAGCGGCCCCTCGTCGTCCAGTGGCACCGGCACCGTACGCAGCCCGAGCGCCGGGACGAGGTCGAGCACATTGCCCCAGCCCGGGTCCTCCACGGCCACCGCGTCCCCGGGGCGCAGATGGGCGCTCAGCACGCGCTCGATGCCGTCGAGCGCGCCGGAGGTGACGGCGACGGGGCCCGGCGGCACGCCCTCTGCCATGAACGCCTCGCGGGCCAGCCGCTCCAGCTCCGTGTCGACGGGGGGCTCCCCGTAGAGCACCGGCCGCCGGGCCTGCCCGGCGGCCGCGGTCAGCGCCTCGGCGAGCGGGGGCAGCAGGTCCGGGTCGGGGTTGCCGGACGCGACGTCGCGCGCGCCCGGCGCCTCGACGGCGATGAGCTCGCGGGGCGTGGTGGCCGGGCGCGGGCGCACCCGGCTGCCGCGACGGCCGGCCGTCTCGATCACTCCGCGGTCGCGCAGCATGCGGTAGGCCGCGGCCACCGTGTTGTGGTTCACGCCCAGCTCCACGGCCAGTTCGCGCAGCGGCGGGAGCACGTCGCCCGGCGCGAGCCGGCCCTGTCCCACCGCGCGCTCCACGCTCGCGGAAATGTCCGCTGCGCGGCGCCCCTCGATCCGATACTCTCCTAGCACAAAGCCCACTATGCACTAGCGCAATGGAGTCCGCAATGGGTTTCCCCTCCCCGGCGTCCACCGGAACCGCGTACGCCGCGACCGCCCGCACCACGCCCACCCGTTACCGCGACCGGGCCTCGTACGACCGCGCGCTGGTGCACGCGATACTCGACGCCGGGTACGTCTGCCACCTCGGCTTCGTCCGGGACGGCGCACCCGTGGTCCTGCCGACGCTCTACGGACGCGTCGGGGAGCGCCTCTACGTGCACGGGTCGACCGGCTCCCGGCCGCTGCGCGCCGCCGGCCGCGCCGGGGACGATGGCCTGCCCGTCTGCCTGACCGTCACCCACCTCGACGGCCTGGTCCTGGCCCGCTCCGCCTTCAACCACTCCCTCAACTACCGGTCCGTCATGGTGCACGGCACGGCCCGGCAGGTCACCGACGAGGCCGAGTTGCGGCTCGCCCTGGACGCCCTGGTCGACCAGGTCGTGCCGGGCCGGTCCGCCGACTCGCGCCCCGCCTCCGCCAAGGAGCTGGCGGCCACCGCCGTGCTGCGGCTCGACCTGGAGGAGGTCTCCGCCAAGGTCCGCGACGCCGGCCCGGGGGACGACCCCGAAGACCTCGCCCTCCCCCACTGGGCCGGCGTCGTCCCCGTCGGCACGGCCTACGGGACACCGGTGGCCGCCGACGACCTGACCCCCGGCATCCCGCTGCCCGCCTACCTCACCCGCGGCTGACCGGGGACTGCGCCTCCGGGGCCGGACGGCCGCCCGCACGCACCCGCGAGCGGGCACCCGCACGGCCCTGCCCCGCGCGCGTCTCCGCATGGGCGAGCGCGACCACGGCCCCCAGCAGCACCGCCGTGCCCACGACGGTCGCCGCCGTCAGGCGCTCGTCGAGCACCAGCACGGCCAGCACCGCCGCCGTCACCGGCTCCAGCAGCGTCACCACCGTGACGGTGGTGGCCCGCACGGCCGCCAGCCCCGCGAAGAACAACCCGTAGGCCAGCGCCGTCGGCACGCTCACCAGGTAGCCCATCAGCACCAGCGTGCGCCCCAGCCCCTCGGCGCGCGGCCAGAGCCCTTCGGCCGCCGCGAGCGGCAGCAGGCACACGGCGCCCACCGCGAACGACGTCAGCGTCGCGGCGAACGGGTCGGCGCCCCGCCCCTTCCGCGCCAACGACCGGGTGTACACGGCCACCACCGCGTACCCGCCGGCCGATACGACGCCGAGGACCACACCGGCCGGCCGCACCGCGCCCGTACCGTCCCCCAGCGTCAGCACGGCGAGGCCGGCCAGCGCACCGGTCACCGCCACACCGCCGCCCAGCCCCAGCCGCTCGCCCAGGAACAGCCGGCACCCCAGGGCGACCAGCACGGGTGTGGCGCCCTGGGTGACCACCGTGCCCACGGCCGTGCCCGTGGCATCGACCGAACCGAAGTAGGCGGCCTGAAAGACGGTCAGCCCCAGGCCCGTGACGAGGACCCGCACGGCGCGCCGCCCGGCCGGCTCGCGCCGGGCGTCCGGCCGTGCACCGCGCGGACGGACGAAGGGCCGTACGGCCAGCAGCAGGAGCAGGCCGCCCAGCACGCGCCAGAAAGTGAGGGCCATGGGGCCGAGCCCACTGCCGGCGAAGGCCAGGGCCGCGGTCGGCCCCGCGGTGCCCCACGCCAGGCCGGCGACGGTGACGTACACCAGGCCACGGCCCACGGACGGGGTCGAGGAACGAGCAGACGAACGAGCAGCCGGCTGAGCGGACGACACCGAAGTCGCAGGCGTCGCAGATATGGCTGAGGAAGAGGCGGACGATTGCCGCATGGCTGTTCTCCCACGGAAGACGTGATGATCGCGTTGTCCGTCTGCGGGCAGCGGCGATCGGCCCGGCGCGTCACGCGCACCGGGCCCGGTGCTTCCGGAAGGCAGCCGCCCGCGCTAGGCGGCGGGAGGCGGGAGAACAGCGGTGGTCGGCATGATCACCACCCTATGCGGAGGGCCACGGGCCGGACAAGCGCCGTCCGGCCACCGGACAGGGGCGCGCGGCAGCGCCCTACGGGCGGGAGGCGCACTCCGCCGGAGCGGGGCCCTGTATCTCCTCCAGCCGCACGGCCAGAGCGGCAGTGTCGGCCCCGGCCCTGCGCAGCACGTCCACCGCGCGGCACCTGGGGTCGGCGACCAGCGCACCCAGGACGTCCGGCCCGGTCAGGGCCGCTGCCCCGCGCGTACGGGCACGGGCGCGGGCCAGCCGCAGGGCGCCCGCCGCGGCCGGGGACCAGCCGGGGGCCGTACCGGGCGGCACGGGCGGCGCGCCGGACTCCTCGACGGCGCCCTTCCAGCGCAGCCCGTAGCCGATGGCGCGCTGCACCAGGTACCCCAGCAGCCGGGCGACCTGGTGGGGGCCGCCGGGCACGGCGTCGCGCACGGCCGGGTCCGCCTCCAGCAGCGCGTGCAACAGATGCGCGGTGTCGGTCTGCCCGTCGCCGTCGCGCGTGGCACGCCGACGGGCCACCGCCAGCGCGGCGGCCAGCTCCCGGCCGGGCGCGGGCTCCTCCACGCTCCGGGCCCCTCCGGTGTCAGGTGTACTGCTGTGCACCCGTCCCACCCCATCAGTCCCCGGGTGTCCGGGTCATCCCCGGAGAGACCCATTCTCCTGTCCGACGTGAGACGGGCCGAACCCGAGGCGCCTCCTCCTTCAGAAGGACACGGGACGGCCACCGTCTCAGGGGCGCACGCGCCGTCCCACGCGCGCCACCACCGGGCCACCCGCTCCCAATTGGCCCTGGGCCGACGGCCGTCCGGCTCCTACCGTCGCAGCATGCGGATTCGAATCGTCGACGCCTTCACCGACCGTGCCTTCACCGGCAATCCGGCGGGCGTCATGCTGCTGGACTCCTTCCCCGACGACGACCGGATGCGGAGCATCGCCGCGGAGGTCAACCACCCCGAGACGGCCTTCGCCCGGCCCCTGACGGCCGCGGAGGCCGAGGAGCGGGGCGCGGACTGGGCGTTGCGGTGGTTCACGCCCCTGACCGAGGTGGACATGTGCGGGCACGCCACCCTGGCCACCGCCCACGTCCTGCACGCCACCGGTACGGCCTCGGGGACGGTGCGGTTCGCCGCCCGCTGCGGCGTGCTGGTGACCACCGCGCACGCCGACGGGCCCGTGACCATGGACTTCCCCACCGCCCCGCTCACCGCGACGACCGTCCCCGAGGGCCTGCCGGACGCGCTGGGAGCCGAGCCGCTGACCGTCCTGGACACCGGTCCGCACGTCGGTGACCTGCTCGTGGAGCTGGCGGACGAGAAGACGGTGCGCGGCCTCGCCCCGGACCTCGCGGAGGTCGCCCGGCTGTCGAGGCGCGGGGTGATCGCCACCGCGCGGGCCGAGGACCCCGCGCGCGGGTACGACTACGTCTCGCGCGGCTTCTTCCCCAACGTCGGCATCGACGAGGACCACGTGACCGGCAGCGCGCACACGGCGCTGGCACCCTTCTGGTCCGGCCGGCTGGGCCGCACCGACCTGACGGGGTGGCAGGCGTCGGCCCGCGGCGGCTCGGTGCGTACGGCGGTCCGTGGCGGGCGCACACTCCTGACGGGGCGGGCCGTGACCGTCATCGACGGCGAACTGCTGGCGTAAGGATTCCCGGCGCAAAGGCCCCGGGCGCGCTCACGCCGTGGGCAGCCAGCTCACCTTTCCGGCCAGCAGCACGTACCCGGTGAAGGCCACGATGTCGATCAGCGCGTGCGCGGCGACGAGCGGCCCCACCCGCCCCCACCTGCGGTACAGCAGCACGAACAGCACACCCATGGCCATGTTGCCGAGCAGCCCGCCGACGCCCTGGTAGAGGTGGTACGAGCCGCGCAGCACGGCGCTGGCGGCCAGTGCCGCGGCTGGCGTCCAGCCCAGCTGCCCGAGCCGGCGCAGCAGGTAGCCGACGACCACGACCTCCTCCAGGACGGCGTTCTGCACGGCGGAGGCGACGAGGACGGGGATGCGCCACCAGACGTCCGGGAGCGCCGACGGCACCACGGTCAGGTTGCCGCCGGCGGCCTGGACGGCGAGGTAGAACGCCAGCCCGGTGCCGCCGACGGCCGCGGCGAGGGCGGCACCGCGGCCGAGGTCGGAGCCGGGCCGGCGCAGGTCGAAGCCGATGCCGCGCGCGCCGGTGCCCTCGCGCGCCAGCAGGTGGAGGACGAGCACGACGGGCACGAGGGCCGTGGCGATGCCGAACACCTGCCAGGCGAGGTCGAGCCAGGGCCGGCCGGGCGCGTGCGAGGCGTTGAGCGTGGCGGCCTGGTCCTTGAGGTGCCCGGGGCGGGTGAGGGAGCCGGCGAAGCTGATGAGCGCCGAGACGGCGCTGGCCCCGAGCGAGAGGGCCAGCACGATCAGCAGCTCGGCGCGCAGGGTCCGGGCGGCCGGCGCTCCGGTGGCCGGTGCCCCGGCCGGGGCGGTGGTGCCGCCCGCCGTGCCGCCTTCGGGGTGGTCCCGCACTGTCCGCCTCCCGCTGTGCCGTGCCGCCCTTTCCGGCGGTCGTCACAGCTTGCCCGACGAGGGCGGAGGGGCGCGCGCCGGGGTGGCGGGCCGTGTCGGCCGCCCTTACGGGTGGTGCGCGGTGTGTCCGGGGTTCCGGCCGTCAGGGCCCGTCGGGCCAGGCGTGCACGGGCTCCCCCGTGCGCATGAGTTCGCAGTAGCGGCGCGTGGTGGCGGCCAGGGCCTGCTGCCGGTCCATGCCGGCCTCCAGGGCGCGGTGGTAGGTGGCGGCCTGCCAGGAGGCGCCGTTGACCCGTCGCCGGCAGCGCTGCTCGATCACGCCGAGGCAGTGGTCCCGGTCGGCGGGCTCGACGCCCCAGGCGTCCAGCCCGGCGGCGGCCAGCGGCAGGAGTTCGTCGAGCACCAGCCGTACGGCGTCGACGGGGACGGGCGGGCCGCCGCGGCCGGGCCGGGGCCAGCGCAGGCGGGCGTCGATGCCGTGCCGGCACGCCTCGTCGAAGTTCTCGGCGGCGACGGCGAAGGGCAGCCGGGTCCACACCGGGCGGCTCTCCTCGGCGAGCGCGCGCACCAGCCCGTAGTAGAAGGCGGTGTTGGCCATGACGTCGGTGACGGTGGGGCCGGCCGGCAGGACGCGGTTCTCCACGCGCAGGTGCGGCACGCCGTCGGCGATGCCGTACACGGGCCGGTTCCAGCGGTAGATCGTGCCGTTGTGCAGGGTGAGTTCGTGCAGGCCGGGCACGCCGCCGCCGTCCAGCACGCGCAGCGGGTCCTCGTCGTGGGAGATGGGCAGCAGCGGCGGGAAGTACCGCAGGTTCTCCTCGAACAGCTCCTGCGCCGAGGAGATCCAGCGCTCCCCGAACCAGGTGCGGGGCCGGACCCCCTGGTGCTGGAGCTCGGGCGGGCGGGTGTCGGTGGACTGGACGAACAGCGGCGGCCGCGACTCGCGCCACAGCTCGCGGCCGAAGAGGAAGGGCGAGTTGGCGCCCACGGCGATCTGGGCGGCGGCCACGGCCTGGGCGGCGTTCCACACGGCGGCGAACCGCCCGGGGGTGACCTGGAGGTGCAGCTGGACGGAGGTGCAGGCGGCCTCCGGAGCGATGGACCGGGCGGTGCAGGTCAGTCGCTCGACGCCGGCTATGTCGATGGTGAACTCCTCGCCACGGGCGGCCAGCACCTGCTCGTTGAGCAGGGTGTAGCGGTCGGCCGTGGAGAGGTTGCCGCGCACCAGGTGGTCGCTGGTGAGCGTGGGCAGGCTGCCGATCATCACGATGCCCGAGCCGACCTCCATGGCCCGGCGGTCGGCGTACGACAGGCCGGCGCGCAGTTCTTCCGCGAGCTGGTCGAGAACACGGCCGGAGAGCCGGTGGGGCACGATGTTCACTTCCAGGTTGAACTGCCCCAGCTCGGTCTGGAAATCTTGGCTGGCGATGCGTTCGAGAACTTCTGCATTCACCATGCTCGGCATCCCGTCGGGGCCCGCGAGATTCAGCTCGATCTCCAGCCCCATGAGATTGCGGGGGCGGTCGAAACGCTTCTCCGCCAGCAGCCTCTCCAGTGCTTGGAGGCACTGCTTCAGCTTGTCGCGGTGGCGCAGCCGGTCGGCGAGGTCGAATGCCTCGGACACGACCTTCTCACCCATGCTGCGTCCCCCCTCGTACGGGTCACCGGCGGCACCCGCCGCCTCGTCACGGTCGATGATGCCCAGCCCGGCCGATCCATAACGCCCCCATGACAGCCGCACAGCCGGTAGGCTCTTGACCGGCGCTCTCCGGCACATTCACTCGGCATACCGAAGACCGGGGTCCGTATCGAAGGCGGCTGGTGATAAACACCGACGGGATCCGGCCTACCGTATTGGACGCCGAGGCCGAGGTCAGGCGCCTGGAATGGGTGACAAATTCACCGAAATCCCCCGCCACGAAAGTCGCGTTTTGCCCTTGTCGGAAATACTGCCGACAGCTAGCGGAAACACCATGTGAACACGTGTCGTATAAACTCCGGAATGAGGCAGAGAGCAAGCGCTCCGGAGTCGGTTCCGGCCCCCTCTGACCCCGCATGCCGACAGCGTTGTCCGCACCTGCCCAGCCCCACGTGTCTCCCTAGCGAGAGGCGACCCGCCATGCCGCTGCACGTTCCCCCTGCACCCGCGCCTGCCCTGCGGAGCATTCGTACGGCCCTCGGCTCCCCCACCGCCGTCCGCGAGGACCGCACACCCTCGCTCCGCTCGGCCCGCACCCCCCTCACCGCCGGGGACCCCCTGCCGGTCCACGTCCTGGAGCAGGCCGGCGCGCGGGGCACCGCGGCACGTACCCGGCTCACCGGCTGGCGCTTCCTCATCAAGGACGGGGACCGGGCCGTGGCCGCCGGCGAGGCGATGCCCACGCCGGACGGCTGGGCGTTCTCGCACTTCTTCGAGGGGCCCTACCTGGCCTCCACCGAGCGGGCGCTGGCCCAGGCCGAGGCGCTGCCCACGCCGTACCAGCCGCGACTGCTGTCCGTACCGGGCCTGTACATGCTCACCCTGTGGCTGCACGCCGACATCACAGCCGACGCCGCGTTCGAGCTGTTCGCCCCCGGTGACGTGCTCATCCCGCTGGCCCCCGCCCCGCCGGGCATCGCCGCGCACCGTCCGCACCGCGCCGCCGACCTGCTGCCCCTGCTGACCCCGCGCCTCTCCCCCGGCGCGCGGCTCCAGGCCACGGCCTGAGCGGCACCGGGACGCACGCACCCCCCGGCACGCACCCACGCGCCCCGCGCCCGCACCGGGCCCGCGGGGCGCCGCCGCGTCCGGGCCCGGAAAGCGGCCGGAAAGCGGCCGGAAGGCAGTCGAGAAGCGGCCCAGCCCGGCCGCCCCAGGAGGACTAGCCCGCTCCGGCCATGCCAGAACCCCCCGATCCGGCCCCCCACCGCCGGGCAACCGCCCGCACGGGTGATGCGTCTTCCTCATGTGAGGAGCGTCACGGTGAAATCCCTGCGGAACCAGGGCCGCGGGGCAACACTGGGACCGTAACGACGAAGGCAAACGGGGGGCGGCATGACCACTTCATCGAGCCGCAGGACAGCCACCACATCTGAGCGAGAGATCCCTGCCATGTGCCCGCACCAGCCCACGTGTCCCTCGGCCGACTCCGCAGACCGGGAGGCGGCCCACCTGGTGGCGACGTTCCCGCAGCAGGGCTGGAGCCTGCTGTGCAACGGCGTCGTCTGCTTCGAGGACACCGGCGAACTGCTGCCCGACGGGCAGGTCATCGCGCCGCACCGCGCGCCGCTGGGCGCCGGTCACGTGGTGAGGGCCGCCTAGCGCGGCCGAGGGCCGGCCCGGCGCACTGCCGGACCGGCCCCCGCCCCTGCCCGTACCGCGTACGGGCGCGTGGGCCTACTGGCCCTCGTACTCGTCCAGCGGCGGGCAGGAACACACCAGGTTCCGGTCGCCGAAGGCACCGTCGATGCGGCGCACCGGCGGCCAGTACTTGTCGGCAGCCGACACCCCGGCCGGGAAGACGGCCTCTTCACGGCTGTAGGAACGCTCCCACGCACCGGCCACCGAGGCGGCGGTGTGCGGGGCGTTGCGCAGCGGGTTGTCGTCCTTGTCCCACTCGCCGGTGCCGACCTTCTCGATCTCCGCACGGATGGCGATCATCGCCTCGCAGAAACGGTCCAGCTCCGCGAGGTCCTCGCTCTCGGTCGGCTCGATCATCAGCGTGCCGGCCACCGGGAACGACATCGTCGGGGCGTGGAAGCCGTAGTCGATCAGGCGCTTGGCCACGTCGTCCACGGTGACGCCGGTGCTCTTGGTCAGCGGCCGCAGGTCGACGATGCACTCGTGGGCGACCAGGCCGCCGGGGCCGGTGTAGAGCACGGGGTAGTGCGGCTCCAGGCGCTTGGCCACGTAGTTGGCGCTGAGCACGGCCACCTGCGTGGCGCGCTTGAGGCCCTCGCCGCCCATCAGCCGCACGTACGCCCAGGAGATCGGCAGGATGCCGGCCGAGCCCCACGGCGCCGCCGAGACCGGGCCGACGCCCGTCTCCGGGCCGGCACTGGGCCGCAGCGGGTGGTTGGGCAGGTACGGGGCGAGGTGGGCGCGGACCGCGACCGGGCCGACGCCGGGGCCGCCGCCGCCGTGCGGGATGCAGAACGTCTTGTGCAGGTTCAGGTGGGAGACGTCGCCGCCGAACCGGCCCGGGCGGGCCAGGCCCACCAGCGCGTTGAGGTTGGCGCCGTCGACGTACACCTGGCCGCCCGCGTCGTGCACGGCCGCGCAGATGTCGGCGACGTGCTCCTCGAACACGCCGTGCGTGGACGGGTAGGTGATCATCAGGACGGACAGCTCGTCGCGGTACTGCTCGATCTTGGCGCGCAGGTCCTCGACGTCGATCTCGCCGTCCTCGGCGGTCTTCACCACCACGACCTTCATCCCGGCCATCACGGCGCTGGCGGCGTTGGTGCCGTGCGCGGAGGAGGGGATGAGGCAGACGGTGCGCTGCTCGTCGCCGTTGGCGCGGTGGTAGGCGCGGACGGCCAGCAGGCCGGCCAGCTCGCCCTGGGAACCGGCGTTGGGCTGGAGCGACACCTTGTCGTAGCCGGTGACCTCGGCCAGCCGCTCCTCGAGCTCGCGGATGAGGGTGAGGTAGCCCTCGGCCTGCTCGACGGGCGCGAAGGGGTGCAGCGCGCCGAACTCGGGCCAGGTGACCGGCTCCATCTCGGTGGTCGCGTTGAGCTTCATCGTGCACGAGCCGAGCGGGATCATGCCCCGGTCCAGGGCGTAGTCGCGGTCGGCCAGGCGGCGCAGGTAGCGCAGCATGGCGGTCTCGGAGCGGTGCTGGTGGAAGACCGGGTGGGCGAGGTACTCGCCGGTGCGCAGCAGGCTCTCGGGGAGGGCGTCGGCGGCCGCGGCGTCGAGCGCCTCGACGTCGCCGGTCACGCCGAACGCCGACCACACCGCGGCGAGGTGGGCGCGGGTGGTGGTCTCGTCGCAGGCGATGCCGACGTGGTCCGCGTCGGTCAGGCGCAGGTTGACGCCGTGCTCGCGGGCCGCGGCGACGACCTCGGCCGCCCGGCCGGGCACGCGCGCGGTGACGGTGTCGAAGAACGTCCCGTGCACGACCTCCACGCCGCCGGCGCGCAGGCCCTCCGCGAGGATCGCGGCGTAGCGGTGGGTGCGGCGGGCGATGCCGGCCAGGCCCTCGGGGCCGTGGTAGACGGCGTACATGCCGGCCATGACGGCGAGCAGCACCTGCGCGGTGCAGATGTTGCTGGTGGCCTTCTCGCGGCGGATGTGCTGCTCGCGGGTCTGGAGGGCGAGGCGGTACGCCTTGTTGCCGTCGGCGTCGACGGAGACGCCGACGAGGCGGCCGGGCAGGGAGCGGGCGAACTGCTCGCGGACTGCCATGTAGCCGGCGTGCGGGCCGCCGAAGCCCATGGGCACGCCGAAGCGCTGGGTGGTGCCGACGGCGATGTCGGCGCCCAGCTCGGCGGGCGGGGTGAGGAGGGTGAGGGCGAGCAGGTCGGCGGCGACGGTGACGACGGCGCCGAGGCCGTGCGCCTGCTCGATCACGGGGCGGAGGTCGTGGACGGCACCGGAGGCGCCGGGGTACTGGAGCAGGACGCCGAAGACGCCGCGCTCGGCGAGCTCCGCGGGGATGCCGCCGGAGAGGTCGGCGACGACGACCTCGACGCCGGTGGGCTCGGCGCGGGTCTCTATGACCGCGATGGTCTGCGGGAGGGTGTCGGCGTCGACGAGGAAGACCCCGTTCTTGACCTTGCCGACGCGCCGGGAGAGGGCCATGGCCTCGGCGGCGGCGGTGCCCTCGTCGAGGAGGGAGGCGCCGGAGGTCGGCAGGCCGGTCAGGTCGGCGACGACCGTCTGGAAGTTGAGCAGCGCCTCCAGGCGGCCCTGGGAGATCTCGGGCTGGTACGGGGTGTAGGCCGTGTACCAGGCAGGGTTCTCCATGACGTTGCGGAGGATCACCGGCGGGGTGAACGTGCCGTGGTAGCCCAGGCCGATCATGGAGGTGAGCACCTGGTTGCGGCCGGCGAGCTCCCGGAGCTCGGCCAGGACCTCGGCCTCGGTGCGGGCGCCGGGCAGGCCGAGCGCCTCGGTGCTGCGGATCACCTCGGGCACGGCGGCCGCGGTGAGCTCGTCGAGGGAGCCGAAACCGGCCTGCGCGAGCATCTTGGCCTGGGCCTCGGCGTCGGGGCCGATGTGGCGGCGCTCGAAGGGCGTGCCGCGCTCCAGGTCCGAGAGGGAGATGCGGTGGGCTGTCATCTGCGGGGGCCTCCTGGTCATTGCGACCTGCGAGGGGTACCACGGCGCGGGTACCCGGACGGCCTCCCCCTCTGTCATCTCGACCTGAGAGCTTCACCGGGGCACGCGCACGGCCCGGCTTTCACCGTCGGTGAGGAGGGGCTTCGGCGTCGTGCCTGACCTGGGCCCGCCCTGCTTTCCAGAGTGACCTCGTCCATGCGGTACGGGTGCCTGAGAGATTCCGGGGAGGATTTGCTCCTTCGGCGCCCCGGCGCCGCCCGTGGGACGGGCTTCCCGGGGACTCTCCCGCACGGATTCTGCGGCCGTTCGCCAGCCTACCAGCGCGTCTTTCCGGGCGGATCTCCTCAGGTGGCCGGTTCCCGCTTTGTGGCTTTTCGTGGTGGGGTGAGCGTGCGCGAGGCCAAAGGAACGAGGGTGCAGTCCGACGTCGACCCCAGGAGCCTGATCGGCCGCAGGGCCGTCGACCGCGACGGGGCGCGGATCGGCACCGTGGACGAGGTGTACCTGGACGACGTGACGGGCGAACCGGGGTGGGCGGCGGTCCGCACCGGCTTCTTCAGCCGGGACGCCTTCGTGCCGCTGGGGCCGTCGCGGGTGGAGGGCGAGGTGCTGCACGTCCCGTACGCACGGGCCGTGATCCGCCGCGCCCCGGGGTTCGGGGTGGGCCGCCACCTGTCGCCGGAGCAGGAGCTGCGGCTCTACCGCCACTACGGGATGCGGGTGCCCGGCGAGGATTGAGCCCTGCTGCCGGGCGGGCCTACGCCGCCGGCGGCTCGGCCAGGGGGCCCAGCGGCAGGGGGTCGGCCGGCTCCAGGGCCGGGTCGTCGACCGGGAACGTACGGATGCGGCCCGGCGGGGACCACGGCTGCTCGAAGCGGACCGTGACGCGGCCGACGCCGCTGCCCTGGACCCACCCCGGCCCGTACTCGGCGTGGCGGACGTCCAGGCCCGGCAGCCACTGCCGGGGGCGGTCCTCCTCGGCCGCGGCCCCCTCCTCCGGCGCCTGCCCCGCCGCGTCCGGCTCCGCCGCCGCCCCTGCCGCCCCCGCCGCCTGCGCGAACAGGTCCTCCTGCGTGTAGTCGGCCAGGCCGGACACGCCCACGCCCAGCAGCCGGACGCCCGCCGTCGTGTCCACGCCGTCCAGCAGGCGCGCCGCCGCCTCGCGCACCACCGCCGGGTCGTCCGTCGGCCCGCGCAGGGTCTCGGAGCGGGTGACCGTCGTGAAGTCGTAGTGCCGCACCTTGATGCTGACCGTGCGGCCGGAGCGGCCGGCGCCGCGCAGCCGCTGCACACAGCGGTCGGCGAGCCGGGCGAGCTCCAGCTGGACGCGGGTGCGGTCGGTGAGGTCCTCGGCGAAGGTGTCCTCGACCGACACGGACTTCGCGTCCCGCTCGGCGACCACGGGCCGGTCGTCGTGGCCGGTGGCGAGGGCGTACAGGCCCGCGCCGTGCGCCTTGCCCAGCAGCCGTACGAGCTCGGCCTCGCCGGCCTCCGCGGTCTCCGAGACGGTGGTGATGCCGGCCCGCCGCAACGTTTCCGCGGTGGCCGGGCCGACGCCGGGGATGGTGCGCACCGGCATGGGGCCGAGGATCTCCAGCTCGGTGCCGGGTGCGATGAGCATCAGGCCGTCCGGCTTGGCCTGCTCTGAGGCGATCTTCGCGAACATCTTGGAACCGGCCAGCCCCACCGAGGCCGTGAGCCCCGTGGCCGCGGTGATGTCGCGGCGCAGCCGCTCGCCGACGGCGCGGGCGGCGCCGGCGGAGGCCGGCACGCCGCCGGCCTCCAGGTCGACGAACGCCTCGTCCAGGCTGAGCGGTTCGACGAGCGGTGACACCTCGCCGAGCAGCCCCATCACCACGCGGCTGACGCTCTGGTAGAGCGCGAACCGCGGGGTGAGGTAGGCGGCGTTGGGGCACAGCCGCCGGGCCTGGGCCGTGGACATGGCCGAGCGGACGCCGAAGACCCGCGCCTCGTACGAGGCGGTGGCCACCACGCCGCGCGGGCCCAGGCCGCCGACCACCACCGGCTTTCCGCGCAGGCTGGGCTTGGCCGCCTGCTCCACCGAGGCGTAGAAAGCGTCCATGTCGAGATGGAGAATCGTCGGCGCACCTCTCACAGGACCGATGCTGCCGCACCCCACTGACAATCGCGCCGCCCCGCGGCCGCCGGCGGTCAGCCGGCGCGGTTGCGGCGCCGGGCCAGCTCGTCGGCCGGGTTGTGCCCGATGAGGGTCTCGCCGGTGTCGACGCGCTCGCCGTGCAGCTGGGCCAGTGCGCTCTCCACGTCGCGCCGGACGACGCCGACCGCGATGCCGAAGACGCCCTGCCCGCCCTGGAGGAGGTCGACGACCTCGTCCGGGGACGTGCACTCGTAGACCGTCGCGCCGTCGCTCATCAGCGTCATCTGCGCCAGGTCGTCCAGGTTCCGCTCGCGCAGGTGCTGCACGGCGGTGCGGATGTTCTGGAGGGAGACCCCGGTGTCCAGCAACCGCTTGACGATCTTGAGGACGACCACGTCCCGGAAGCTGTAGAGCCGCTGGCTCCCCGATCCGTACGCCGGCCGCACGCTGGGTTCGACCAGCCCCGTGCGCGCCCAGTAGTCGAGCTGGCGGTAGGTGATGCCCGCCGCCGCGCATGCCGTGGGTCCGCGGTATCCGATCCGGTCCGCAGGACGGGGCGTCCCGCCCTCGGAGTCCCGCCCCCGCGGAGTGGTGACCGCTGCCGCGGCGGAATAGCGGGGCGCTGGTTCGACCGTTCCCCCACGCAGCGGATACGGACCGCCGACCGCCGTACCGTCGCCCGTGCTTCTCACGCCGACCTCCGTCCTTGACCTGCCTTCTCGACGGTAGGCAGTCGCTCGGGGTGCGTCAACGATCGCCACACTCGGCACGCCGAGTGATAATCACCCTGAGAGTGGTTTTACGTGTCCGGCCGGCGGGAAAACCTACCCGAATGCCCCGGCGGTGCCCTTACCGACCTCGCCGATCTCTACCGGCTGCCTCACTGACTGTTGGTGCCGAAGTCCTCCGGCGAGATCTGGTCGAGGAACTCGCGGAACTTCTCGACCTCGTCCTCCTGCTCGTCCGGGATGGCGATCCCCGCGTCGTCGAGCACCCCGTCGCTGCCGTAGATGGGCGTTCCGGTGCGCAGTGCGAGCGCTATGGCGTCGGAGGGCCTGGCGCTGACCTCGACGCCGCTGGCGAAGACCAGTTCCGCGTAGAACACGCCTTCGCGCAGGTCGGTGATCCGGACCTCGGTGAGCTGCTGCCCCACCGCGTCCAGGACGTCCTTGAACAGGTCGTGGGTCAGCGGGCGGGCCGGCGCCATGCCCTGCTGGGCGAAGGCGATCGCCGTCGCCTCCCCCGGTCCGATCCAGATCGGGAGGTAACGGTCGCCGCCCACTTCCCGCAGGAGAACGATCGGTTGGTTGGAGGGCATTTCCACCCGGACGCCCACGACATCGAGCTCGTTCACACAGCAACCCTAGGCCGTGGCTGCCGGGTTTGGGTAGTCGGGGCCGTGCCGGTCAGGACGACCGCAGGCCCAGGGCGGACCGCACGAGGGCCGCATGCAGCCGTACGCAGAGCGTGGCCAGCTCCCGCGCCGTGGCCTCCGCGTGCGCCCTGGTCTGCGGATTGCGGTGCCGCCGCAACGGTGCGACCACCTGTTCGACCAGGCCGGCCTCCCGCTCGGCGGCGGCCTTGACCGCCCGCAGGTGCCGCGGCTCCAGACCGTACCGCCCGAGATCCGCCACCAGCCGGGCGACCGTCACGGCCTCGGCACCGAATGAGCCGTCCGGGTGGGCGGCGACCAGGCCGTACGACTCCCACTCCAGGAGCTCTGCCTCCGTGACGCCGGCGGCGGCCAGCAGCCCCGCCCGGCCCACGCGCGCCGGGGTGCCCCTCTCCGGGCCCGTGACGGCGTCCTGCGGCCCTCCGGCGGGCTCCCCGGCCACCGGGCCGTCCACGAGGTCCAGGGCCTCCCTGGGCTGCGCCGGGGACGGCAGCCGGACCTCCTCGCCGCGCGCCAGGGCCTCCAGCTGCTCCCGGATGACCTTCAGCGGCAGGTAATGGTCGCGCTGCATGCGCAGCACGTACGCGAGCCGCTCCACGTCCCGGGTGCTGAACTTGCGGTACCCCGAGGGCGTGCGGCGCGGCTCGACCAGGCCCTCCGACTCCAGGAAGCGGATCTTGGAGATCGTGACCTCGGGGAACTCCTCACGGAGCACGGTGAGCACCGTGCCGATGCTCACCAGCCGGCCCTCCGCACCGGCGGCACCGGAAGCCCCGGTACCGCCCGACGGTGTCCGCACCATGGCCCTCCCTGGAGGCCCGCCGGGACCTGGCGTCCGGCGGAGGGTCAGATACCCCGCTGGCCGCCGAAGAAGACCAGCCGGTACTTGCCGATCTGCACCTCGTCGCCGTTGGCCAGCCCGACCGACTCGATCTGCTCTCGGTTGACGTACGTGCCGTTGAGGCTGCCCACGTCGGTGACGGTGAAGGAGCCGTCCGGCTGCCGGCGGAACTCCACGTGCCGGCGGGAGACGGTGACGTCGTCGAGGAAGATGTCGCTCTGCGGGTGGCGGCCGGCCGTGGTGACGTCGGCGTCCAGCAGGAAGCGGCTGCCCGAGTTGGGGCCGCGGCGGACCACCAGCAGCGCCGAGCCCATGGGCAGCGCGTCGACGGCGGCCTGGGCCTCGGGCGACAGGGCCGGCAGCTGCGTCTGGCCGGTCGTCTCCGAGTCGTACGCCTCGAGCCCCGAGATGGAGATCGTGGAGGTGGTCTCCGAGGCACGCTCGGCCACCGCCCCCGGGCGCAGGGGCGCGCCGCAGTTGGAGCAGAACCGGCTGGCCTCGGCATTCCGGTGGCCACACCTCGTACAAACCGGCACGGCAGGACCTCCACCCGCGCTCGCGGCCGCTGGTGCCCCGAAACCTATGCGCCCCGCCTGGGCAGGGTCAACAGAGGACGCGCCCGGACCGCCCGGAACGTCCCCCCCGGGCACGCCGGCCGCCTCGTGCTCGCGGAAGAGCGGACGCCCCTGGGCGCCGGACTCCTCCTCGGGCCCGCGCGTGGCCCGGTGCCGGGCACCGCCCTCCTGGCGTGCGCTCTTGCCGAACAACTTCGCAAACAACTTCACGGGCGATTCCCCTTGACCGAAACAGACCCGCCCGTGGGGCAGGACAAACCCTTGCTGCACACACCGTCAGACCTCGACGTCCCTACAACGTCCGTGGTCGACAGACAGTTTCCACCACGCACCGCGGAGCCGGTGCGTCGACCCCCCGCAACCTCCCGCCCTCCCCATGGGGCCCGCCCGCTCGCCCGCCTCACTGCGATGACGACCGAGCGTAGTCAGGCCGCTTCGCCGGGCGCAAGGCATCGACGACGATCTTCTCAGACCGGGAGACCGAGACGCCCGCCTGCTCCTTCTCCAGGGTCTGGACCACCCCACCAGGGATGTTCAGGGCGGGCTCGAGGTCCTGCGGCTTGCCGACGACCTTGAACCTATAGGGCTGGGAGACCTTCTTGCCGTCGATCTCCACGTTTCCGGCCGACCCGGAAAAATAGCTGTTGGCGACCACACGCACGTCGTTGACCTGGATGGCCTCCGCGCCCGCGGCCCGCAGCTCCTGGATGGTGTCCAGCAGCTTGTCGGACTCGACCGCGCCCTTGGGGTCGCTCACCGTGAGCTCGATGCCCGGCCCCTGCGCGGCGACCGTGCCGGCCAGCACGCCCAGCTGCTCCTCCTTCTGCGCGGTCTGCTTGCGGGCCTCCGCAGCCTGGTTCGAGCTGCTCTCCAGCTCCGACTTCTGGTTCTCCAGCCGGCGCTTCTCGTCCTCCAGCCGCTTGGTGCGGTTGTCCAGCTCGTCCAGGATGCGCACCAGGTCCTCCTGCCGGGCGCCGCGCAGCGCGCTGTTGTCGCTGGTCGACCGGACCTGGATGGCCAGGCCCAGACCCAGCACGAAGAGCAGCAGGGCGACGATCAGCTGCGCCCGGGTCAGGCGCGGCGGCCACAGCCCCTTCGCCAGCCGTTGACGGCCCGTCAAGGGCTCGGACGCCGCCTCCCCTTCGGGGGACGCCGCGGGCCCGGGCTCCGGTTCCCCGGGGGGCTCAGGGGTCTCGTCGGCCCCGGGGTCGCCGGGCGCCTCGGATGCCGTCGGTTCCTTGGGCGCCTTCGGCTCTTCAGGGGCCTTGGGGGCCTCGCCGTCCTTCGGCTGCCCGGGGGTCTCCGCCGGCTCCGGGGAGCCGGCGGGCTCGTCCTTGCCGGGTACGCCCTTCTCCGGCACGTCCTTGTCCGGCATGTCCTTGTCCGGCATGTCGCCCATGTCGTCCTTGCTCATCCGTGTCACGCCCGGAAGACGTGCCGCCGGATCGCGGCGGCGTTGGAGAAGATGCGGATGCCCAGGACGACCACGACACCGGTGGACAGCTGCGCGCCGACGCCCAGCTTGTCGCCCAGGAAGACGATGAGCGCGGCCACCACCACGTTCGACAGGAACGACACCACGAAGACCTTGTCGTCGAAGATGCCGTCCAGCATCGCCCGCAGACCGCCGAAGACCGCGTCCAGCGCCGCCACGACGGCGATGGGGAGGTAGGGCTCGACCGCCGTCGGCACCACGGGGCGGACCACCAGCCCGACCACGACTCCCACGATGAGGCCCAATACGGCGATCACGATCTGCCCTTCCCTGGCTTTGCGGTACGTACGATCAGGCTGGGCGCGGCCGGCAACCGCACCTCGTCCTGCGCGGAAACGCTCGCGCGGACCCCGTAGTTCTGCTGGAGCACGTGCAGGTACTGGCCGTCCGCGCTGTCCTGGAACGCGGTCGCGAGCCGCTGCCCGTCCCCGACCGCCAGCACCGTGTACGGCGGCACGAGCGGTGTGTTGTTGACCAGTATGGCGTCACCCGCGGCCCTGATCGCGGACAGCGCGGTCAGCCGCTGCCCGTTGATGGCGACGGCCTCCGCCCCCGACTGCCACAGGCCGTTGACGATCCGCTGCATGTCGCGGTCGCGCACCCGCCCGGTGTCGGAGAAGCCCGTGCTCTCGCGCGGCCCGCCACCGCCGGCCTTCGACTGCTTGGCGTCGTCGACGACGACCTTCACGCCGCGCCCCTGCACCGGCGTCGCCCCCGCCAGCAGCGAGACCAGCTCGGCCTGGTCACCGCCGTGTTGCTGGAGCACGTCGCGCTGCTTGCTGCCCACCGTGGACCGCAGCCCGTCGACGTTCTTCTGCAGCCGGTCCGCCGCGCCCGACTCCTGCTCGATGCGCGCGATGAGCTGCTGCCGCTCCTTGGCGAGCGTCGGTGCCGATATCCGTGCCTGCGCCGCCCCCAGCGTCACCACCAGCGCGGCGAGCAACAGCGCCGCGGCCAGCCCCAGCTTCGCCCGCAACCGCCCGGGCAGCCCCGTGCCGCCCTCCTCGCGCCGGGCCGCCGCCTGCGCGTACCCGTCGTCGAGGCTGTGGTCCATCACATTGGTCAGCAGCGACATCGACGCGTCGGGGCGCGACGGGTACGGCGAGGTGCTCCGAACGGGGGGCTGCTGCGACATGCCGCACATCGTCGCACGTCGGGCCCGTCCTCTCCCAATGGCCCCACCGGCGCGCCGGATCCCTGCCCCGTCCGTGGGCCCCGGGAGGCCGTCCACCGGCTCCCGGGGCCCTTCCACGGACCGGACGCGCCCGCCGGATCAGCGCCCGGCGCCGTCCACGACGGCCGACCACTCGTCCAGCAGCGCCTGGGCGGAGGCGTCGTCGGGACCCTCGGCCCACAGGTGCGTCACGGCCTCGGCCGGGTCGGGCAGCACCATCACCCAGCGGCCGTCGGCCTCGACCACCCGCACGCCGTCGGTCGTGTCCACCGACCGGTCCCCGGCCGCCTCCACGACCTGCCGCATCACCAGGCCCTTGACCGCCCACGGCGTGGCCAGGTCCCGGCGCAGCACGTGCGCCCGCGGGATGCGGGCGTCTATCTGGCTGAGCGTGAGCTGCGTCCGGGTCACCAGCCCGATCAGCCGCACGAACGCCGCGGTGCCGTCGAAGACGCTGCTGAACTCGGGCACGATGAAGCCGCCCCGGCCGTCACCACCGAAGATCGTCGTCTCCTGCCGGCCCACGCGCGTCAGGTCGTCGGGCGACGTCGTCGTCCAGTCCACCTGCGTCCCGTGGTACGCCGCGACCTGCTCCGCGATGCGCGTCGTGGTCACCGGCAGCGCCACCCGGCCACTGCGCCGCTCGGCGGCCACCAGGTCCAGCAGCACCAGCAGCGCCCGGTCGTCCTCGACGATGCGGCCGCGCTCGTCCACCAGCGAGATCCGCTCGCCGACGGGGTCGAACCGCACCCCGAACGCCGCCCGCGCCGAGGCCACGATCTCGCCCAGCCGCACCAGCCCGGACCGCCGCTCGTCGGCCGTCTCGGTGGGCCGGGCCTCGTCCAGACCCGGGTTGATGGTCAGCGCGTCCACGCCCAGCCGGCCCAGCAGGCTGGGCAGGACGAGGCCCGCGCTGCCGTTGGCCGCGTCCACGACGACCTTCAGCCCGGCCTCGGCGACGCCGGAGGTGTCCACCGAGCGCAGCAGCGAACCCGTGTAGGAGTCGTAGATGCTCGACGGGAAGGACAGGTCGCCGATCTCGCCGGGGAACGCCCGCCGGTACTCCTGCCGCGCGTACACCCGGTCCAGCTTGCGCTGGCCCGCCTGCGACAGGTCGGCCCCGCGCTCGTCCAGGAACAGGATGTCCACCGAGTCCGGCACCCCGGGCGAGGTACGGATCATGATGCCGCCGGCGCTGCCCCGCGCCGTCTGCTGCCGGGCCACCGGCAGCGGCACGTTCTCCAGGTCCCGTACGTCGATGGCGCTCGCCTGGAGCGCGGAGATCACCGCGCGCTTCAGCGCCCGGGCGCCCCGCGAGTGGTCACGGGCGGTGGTGACGGTCGCGCCCTTCTTCAGCGTGGTCGCGTACGCGCCGGCGAGCCGCACCGCCAGCTCGGGGGTGATCTCCACGTTGAGGATGCCGGACACACCGCGGGCGCCGAACAGGTGCGCCTGGCCGCGCGACTCCCAGATGACCGACGTATTGACGAATGCGCCGGCCTCGATCGTCTTGAACGGGTAGACCCGGACGTTGCCCTGGATAATCGATTCCTCACCGATCAGGCACTCGTCGCCGATGACGGCCCCGTCCTCGATGCGGGCGGCCCGCATGATGTCGGTGTTCTTGCCGACGACACAGCCCCGCAGATTGCTCTGCTGCCCCACGTAGACGTTGTCGTGCACGACCGCCCTGTGCAGGAAGGCGCCGCGCTTGACGACCACGTTGGAGCCGACGACGGTGTGTTCCCGGATTTCGGCGCCGGCCTCCACCTTGGCGTAGTCGCCGATGTAGAGGGGCCCGCGCAGCTCGGCGTCGGGGTGCACCTCGGCGCCCTCGGCGACCCAGACGCCCGGCGAGATCTCGAAGCCGTCCATCTCGACGTCGACCTTGCCCTCGAGCACGTCGGCCTGCGCCTTGACGTAGCTCTCGTGGGTGCCGACGTCCTCCCAGTAGCCCTCGGCGACATAGCCGAAGATGGGCTTGCCCTCCTTCATCAGCCGGGGGAAGACGTCCCCCGACCAGTCCACCGGGACGTCGGGCTCGACGTAGTCGAAGATCTCGGGCTCCATCACGTAGATGCCCGTGTTGACGGTGTCGGAGAAGACCTGGCCCCAGGTGGGCTTCTCGAGGAAGCGCTCCACCTTGCCGGCCTCGTCGACGATGGTGATGCCGAATTCCAGCGGGTTGGGCACCCGGGTGAGGCAGACCGTGACGAGGGCGCCCTTTTCCTTGTGGAAACGGATGAGGTCGCTCAGGTCGAAGTCGGTGAGGGCGTCACCGGAGATGACCAGGAAGGCGTCGTCCTTGAGCGCGTCCTCGGCGTTCTTGACGCTGCCGGCCGTGCCGAGCGGCTTCTCCTCGTTGGCGTAGGTGAGCTCCATGCCCAGTTCCTCGCCGTCACCGAAGTAGTTCTTCACGAGTGAGGCGAGGAACTGCACGGTCACCACGGTCTCGGTCAGCCCGTGCCGCTTGAGCAGACGTAGTACGTGCTCCATGATCGGCCGGTTTGCCACCGGCAGGAGTGGCTTGGGCATGCTCGAGGTCATGGGACGAAGGCGCGTGCCTTCGCCGCCGGCCATCACGACGGCCTTCATGTCGGTAGCGTCCTCCTTGAAGAGACGACGGTCATGCCGACTTCACGCCCCGTGGGGCCCGATGCTCCCTCTGCCGCCGTTGGCTCCCGAGGCCGCGGTGGGGATTACCCCACGGGTGGGTCGGCTATGTGGCATCCGCCTTCACCAGACGGCGGACCTGGACCACGTAGAGGATCCCTGCCCACCAATAGAGGGTTGTACCCCATCCGGCGAACGCCCATCCGAAAATCGCGGCGAGCGACGCGAGCCAGCCCGAGCCGTCACTGAGAAGCAGCAAGGGGAAGGCATACATCAGGTTGAAGGTGGCGGCCTTGCCGAGGAAGTTCACCTGCGGCGGCGGATAGCCGTGGCGCCGCAGAATCCCCACCATGACCAGGAGCATCGCCTCGCGGGCCAGCAGGGCCACGGTCAGCCACAGCGGGAGGATCTCCCGCCAGGTGAGCCCGAAGAGGGTGGAGAGCACATAGAGGCGGTCGGCCGCGGGGTCGAGCAGCCGGCCGAGGTTGCTGATCTGGTTCCAGCGCCGGGCGAGCTTGCCGTCCAGGTAGTCGCTGACGCCGCTGAACGCCAGCACGAGCAGCGCCCATCCGTCGTACTTCTGGAGGATCAGCCACAGGAAGAGGGGCACGCCGACCAGGCGCGCCATGCTGAGGATGTTCGGGATGGTGAGGACACGGTCGGTCTGGACACGTGTCTCCTGGACCTCCACCCGGGGGCCTCCTGTGGTGATATGTACCAACGGTGTCCCCCGACCTTACCGCCCGGCGCGTACGGACCCGGCGGTGGGGTGGGAGACGTCCGGGAAACGCAAGAAAGCCCTGGCGGGAACATGGTTCCCACCAGGGCTTTCTGAATAATTGTTCGGCGGCGTCCTACTCTCCCACAGGGTCCCCCCTGCA
>NZ_BNBD01000029.1 GCF_014654785.1 Streptomyces mashuensis | reverse complement strand
GCACGCACGAGCGACACGGACAGCGATTTCGCCACGGTTGGCGATGAGCACCTTACGCACGATGAGTCTCTTCTCCAGGGGTCGGCCGGACGGACGGGCGTCGACAGCCAGGTTTCTTCAGCCAGGTTTCTTCGGTCGGCCGCCGGGGATCAAGATGTCCCGGTTCAGTCTTCGGTGAAGTTCCCCCACGGCACGTCAACTCCGTCCGAGCCGTGTGACGGAGGTGTCAGACGCGCAGGCCGGGCCGCCGGTGCGCCGTGGCAGCCCGGCCCGCGCGGGTCAGGCGCGCGCGGGGACGGGGAGCGGCGCGCAGCCGTCGTGGAAGGCCGTCCAGTCGACGCCGGCGCCGCGGACGTGCGCGCGGGCGACGGCGGAGAGCAGGGTGCGGGCCTCGGGGCGGCCGCGGCGCATGGCCGGCAGCAGCACGGCCTCGCTGCCCGCGCGCAGGCAGCCCTTGCCCATGCTGGTGAGGATGGCGTCCGGGCCGACCTCGACGAAGGTCGTCACGCCGTCGCGTTCCAGCGTGGCGACGGCGTCGGCGAAGCGCACGGCGGAGCGGATGTGCCGCACCCAGTAGTCGGGGGTGCCGATGGTGCCGGCGGTGACGGGTTCGCCGGTGAGGGTGGAGACGAGCGGGATGCGCGGCTCGCCGTAGGTGACGCCGGCGGCCACCTCGCGGAACTCGTCGAGGACGGGGTCCATCAGCGGCGAGTGGAAGGCGTGGCTGACGACGAGCTGCCGGGCCTTGCGGCCCATGGCCTTGATCTCGGCGACGACCTCGTCGACGGCCGCGGCGGCCCCGGCGAGGACGACGGAGGTGGGGCCGTTGACGGCGGCGACGCCCACGCTGTCCTCGCGGCCGGCGAGCAGCGGCAGGACCTCCTCCTCGGAGGCGAGGACGGCGACCATGACGCCGCCGACGGGCAGCGCCTGCATCAGGCGGCCGCGCGCCGCCACGAGGCGGGCGGCGTCGTCGAGGGAGAGGATGCCGGCGGCGTGCGCGGCAGCGAACTCGCCGATGGAGTGGCCGGCCAGCACGTCGGGGCGCAGGCCCCAGCTCTCCAGCACCCAGTAGAGGGCGACCTCGACGGCGAACGTGGCGGGCTGCGTGAACTCGGTGCGGCTCAGCAGCTCGGCGTCGGTGCCGTGCACGACGTCGCGGAGCGGGCGCGGCAGGTAGGCGTCGAGGACGTGGCAGACCTCGTCGAAGGCGTCGGCGTAGCCGGGGAACGTCTCGTACAGCTCGCGGCCCATGCCGGGGCGCTGGGCGCCCTGGCCGGTGAAGAGGAAGGCGAGCCGGCCGTCGCCGGTGCGGCCGGCGGTGATCTCGGCGCCGGCCGGGGCCGGGGCGCCGGCGGCCAGGGCGTCCAGGGCGTCGAGGAGTTCGGCGCGGCCGTCGGCGACGACGACGGCGCGGTGGGGCCCGTCGGCACCGGTGCCGTGGCCGAGGCCGGCGGTGCCGGCGGTGCGGGCGAGCTCGGCGGGGTCCTCGTCGGGGAGGGGCTGCTCGCGCAGGAGGGCGCCGAGGCGCGCGGCGCGGGTGCGCAGGTCGTCCTCGGTGGGCGCGGAGAGGGGCAGGGTGAAGGGATGGGTGGGGCGGTTCGTCGTCGCCTGGTCCATGGAAGTGTCGCCTCGCGAATGTGTGGTGTGGGTGCCCGGCCCGTACGGGTCGCTCTCCTGCCGCGGGACGCGCTGCGGGCGCCGTGTGCGCCGGGGTGCGGCGGTGCGGCGCGCCGGGGTCTTCCGGGCGGCGGTGGCGGGGCCAGGGCTGGTGGGTCGGGTGCGCGGCGGTCGTGCGCCGCGGAAGGCATCAGTAGTACGCGAAACGGATCTGCATGTTCCCCCCAAGAGACCGGTGAATGACGACGTGGGCCGCCCTGTCAGGCGCGGCTGTCAGCCAGTGGCTGCCAGGCGCAGCTGTCAGGCGTGCCCGAAGCGGAACCCGACACCCCGTACGGTGATGATCCAGCTGCTGGAGCCGAGCTTGCTGCGCAGGCTGCTGACGTGGGTGTCGATGGTGCGGCCGGGCCGCGACCAGGAGTCCTCCCAGACCTGCGTCATGAGCTGCTTGCGCGAGACGACCTTCTCGGGCCGGGACGCGAGCAGGTGCAGCAGGTCGAACTCCTTGCGCGTGACGTCGACGCGGCGGCCGCCGAGGCGGACCTCGCGGGTGTCGGCGTCAATGGTGAGCGGGCCGCTGGTGATGACCTGCGGGCGCGCCTCCTGTTCGCGCGGCGGGTGGACGCGGCGCATGACGGCCTCCATACGGGCCATCAGCTCGCGGAAGCCGTACGGCTTGACGACGTAGTCGTCGGCGCCGGCCTGGAGGCCGAGGACGCGGTCCAGTTCGCTGGCGCGCGCGGTGACGGCGATGACCGGGATGTCGCTGGCCTCGCGGATCGCGCGGCAGACCTCCAGGCCGTCCAGGTCGGGCAGTTCGAGGTCGAGCAGCACGAGGTCGGCCTCGCGGTAGGCCCACAGGGCCTTGCTTCCGGTGCCGACGGTGGTGGTGCGGTAGCCGTGGCGGCGCAGCCCCTGCGTGAGGGTCTCGGCGGCCCGTGCGTCGCTCTCGATGACGAGGACCTGCAAGGACTCGTGGGCCGTGGCGGCGGTGGGCTCCGGCGTACGGGGGTTCGCCGGGGACGGTGCCTGGGCCTTGTCCGACAGGGGCTTGACGACGGGTGCGGTGCGTGGCGGCGGCACGCGCTGTCCGCGGCCGTCGCGTATGTGGGTGTCCAAGAGAGAGGTGGTCTGCTGGTTCATCGGTGCTCCTGCACGTTCGCGCGGCCACCGGGGCCGCTAGCCGACCGTTCAACGTGAACCTATAAACCGGCGAACCGGTTTGTCAAAGCTCTTGCTGTAGTTGCACCGGGCCCGGCGGGCGGACCGGAAATGGAAGCCGCCCCTCCGAGCAAATCGCCCGAAACGCTCGCCGCGGGCCGCAATCTCGCAGGTCAGTTACCGGGCGAACTCCGACATCGGGTCCCCTAAGGGGCGCCGCGCAGTAGAAACTAAACCAGTTAGTTGGTTTCATTGGTCCATGACGTTGTTCCCTACCTCACAACCGGGTGACGCGGTGCGGTGGACCGCCGGCCCGGCCCTCCCGGGCACCACCCCGCCGACGGCCGCCGGGAGTACGCGGTGACCAAGCAGGAAAGAGCCATGAACACCCGGCACGCCCTGATACGTTCGGCGGCCCAGGCGTTCGACCAGCACGGCTACACGCGCGCCAAACTGGCCGGGATCAGCGCGGGGGCCGGGGTCAGCCCCGGGGCGCTGCACTTCCACTTCGACACCAAGTCGGCCATGGCGGCGGCCGTCGAGACGGAGGCCGCGCGCATCCTGCACGCGGTGGCGCGCAACGTGCGGCGCAAGAGCCCGGGCCCGCTGCAGGCCCTCATCGACTCCTCGCACGCCTTCGCCCAGCAGCTGAGCCGTGACGTGGTGGTGCGCGCGGGCTTCCACCTCAACTGCGGCACCGCGCACAGCGCGGGGCTCAACCTGCGGCAGGAGTGGCTGGAGTGTGTGCGTGAGGCGCTCGACCGGGCGGCCAAGGAGGGGGCGACGCTCGAGGAGCTGCGCCGGGAGGAGATGACCGCGACCATCACGGCGGCGACCGTCGGCTTCGAGACCCTGGCCCGGCGCGACCCCAACTGGCTGTCGCGGCACGCCCTCACGGGGCTGTGGCGGGCACTGCTCCCCCAGCTCGCCACGGCCGGCACGCTGCCCCGGCTGCAGCCGGCGGGGACGGAGGCCGTCGTCAACGCCGCGGGCCACGACGCGGCACCCGCGCCCGACGCGGTCTTAACCCCCTTGCGCGGCTGAGTCGCAGCCCGGGAGCACGGTGGGGTGCCTCAGCTCCCGGGCCCTGCATTGTCAGAGGACCCACAAGATCCTTGAAAACAGGATCACCGGTTTGTTAGCGTCCCGGCACCGGATCCCCCGTCCACGAGGTACTGCCGAGCCCTGCACCCATCGAGGAGAAGCATGGACGCTCTCATCCACCCCACGGCCCCGTCCGGTCTCGGCATGCTGGAGGCCGTCGTGGGAACGGGATTCGCGACGGCGCTGCGCGACGGACTCAACCGCTCCGCCACCACCGGACTCCCCAAGTCCGCCCGGCTGAACGGCGGATCACCCACCGCCGGCACCACCACCGCCCTGCGCCGCCCGTCCGCCCTGCCGGTCGACGCGGCCGCGGTGCTCCGCCGCTTCGAAGCGGCGCTGCCCGCCGCACTGGAGGGCCACGACGCCGACGTCCCCGCCCTCCGCCCGGCCCTCTGCCTCCACGCCCGCCGCGTCCTGGCCGCCGCCGCGCAGGAGGACACCACCGACTGGCCGGCGCCCGCGCTGCTCCGCTCCCACCCCGAGGCGGTCGCCACGGCGGCCTCCCTCCTGATGACCTGCGCGGTGCAGGAACTGCTCCAGGACCCCGA
Organism: Streptomyces mashuensis; assembly: GCF_014654785.1. Lineage (GTDB taxonomy): Bacteria > Actinomycetota > Actinomycetes > Streptomycetales > Streptomycetaceae > Streptomyces > Streptomyces mashuensis. The sequence goes on along the minus strand of NZ_BNBD01000029.1, from coordinate 29,018 downwards.
CGCCGACGCCGCCACGACGGCCCGGCGCGTGGCCCGCCTGGCCCGCGTCCTGGGCACCCCGGCCGGCGACGACGCCGACCGCCTGTGGCGGGAGCGCCGCAGAATGGCCCGCGAGGTCCACGACGAACTGGGCAGCCCCCTCACCCTGGCCCTGCGCCACCTGGAGGACGGCCGGCTGGCCGCCGCGGGCCGCAGCGTCCGCGAGGCCATCGACCGCACCCGCACCCTGACCGGCCGCCTGCACGCCACCACGGCCCTGCCACCGCTCCCCGAAGCGGTCCGCGCCTTCGCCGCCCAGGCCGCACCCGCCGGCATCGAGGTCACCGTCCACGCCACCGGCGACGAACGCCTGGTCTCCGACGCCTGCCGCCGCGAACTCTTCCTCGCCGTCCGCGAGTGCCTCCTCAACAGCTTCACCCACGCCGCCACCGACCGCGTCCGCGTCACCTTCCGCACCACCCGCCGCTGGACCCACGCCCGCGTCGAGGACGACGGCCGCGGCTTCACCCCCACCCCGTCCCACGCCCCGGGCCTGCGCTCGATGACGGAACGCATCGAGGACATAGGCGGCCGCCTCACCCTCGAATCCGCCCCGGACGAAGGCACCCGAGTCAGCATCCACCTCCCCCTGACCCCCAACCCGCGGGCCTGAGCCCACGGGCCGGAAAACGCGAAGGGCCCCACCCGGTGAACAACCGGGCGGGGCCCTCGCGTTGGGCTCCCGCGGAAACCCCGGAAACGCCAAGATCCCGCCCGATCAAGCTGATCGGGCGGGATCGTTGCTGTTGTGGACCTGAGGGGATTTGAACCCCTGACCCCCTCGATGCGAACGAGGTGCGCTACCGGACTGCGCCACAGGCCCTTGCAACGAGTGAAACTCTAGCATCCCCATCGGCCTGCCAGGAAATCCGCTCCCCGCGCACCCGCTGGTCAGCCCCGGCGCGGGCCGCGCGCGGGCTCACTCGTTGGCGGCGCGGGGGCGGTCGTCGTCGGCGTACTGGTCGAAGAGGGGGGTGCGGCCGCGTTCGCGGGGGCGGCGGCGGGGGCGGGACGGGCGGCGCGGGTCGTCGGCCGGGCCGGCGGTGCTGGAGCGGGCCGAGGACCACGTGTCGGCGCCGCCGATGTCCGCGCCGGCGCCCGCGCGCGGGGCGACCGGGGCCGAGACGTACGTCGGCAGCGGCACCGGCACCGGCTCCCAGCCGTCCGTACCGCGGTCGCGCTGCTGGTCGACCCACTCGGCGTGGTCGGTCTGCTCCACCAGCGCCTGGCGGGCCGAGCGGCCGGAGGAGCCGGCGGGCGGCTGGTGGACGACGGTGTCAGGGTCGGCGGCGGCCTCGGCGGCCGCCGGCTGAGGGCGGGCGGCCCGGCCCTCCCGCAGCTGCTGGGCCGCCAGCTCGGCACGCCGCTGGTCCATGGTGAACGCGAACCGGCGCCGCTCCTGGATGCGCAGGTAGCAGATGTACGCGCTGAGGAGCACCGCCGGGACCGCCGGCACCCACAGGAACGCCAGCCCGCCGACGCCCGCCACGACCGCGCCCAGCGTGAAGGCGACGAAGAGCAGCACCGTGGTGCGCCGACGGCGCGCCAGCACCTTCGAGCGCCGGGCCCGCTCGGCCGCCGTCGGCCCGGGCACGGACGGCTGCGCCGGCGCCGGTGCCGGGGACGGCGCGGGGGCCGGCGCAGGGGCGGGCGCGGGCGCGCCGAAGGACCGGACGTCGACCGCTTCGGTCACGGCGTCCGGCTCGCTCGCCCGGGGGTCCGCCTCCTTGGGCTCCGCCGGGGCGGCGGGCTCCGTGGAGGCGCGCCCCTGGAGGTCCTTGGCGTAACGGCGCTCCATTCCCGCCCGTCCGGACAGAAGCCGGATGGCGGTGCTGAAGCGTTCCGTCGGACGGGCTTCGTTGAGCTCGTCCTGCCTACGGAGCCACATCGGCACCAAGTAGGCGGCCCAGGCCCCGACGATGACTGCGTAGATCAGGCCGCTGCTGCTCACCCTCACACGGTAGAGGGGGGCGCGCGGCGGATTCCGCCAATTGGCGCGGTGTGTCGCACGATCCGGCTGATATCTCGAACTTTTTTTGTGATTGTCGAGCCCGGATCGAGGCGCATTCCGACAATTCACGCCCTGAATTCGAACGTATGATCGTTTACTTTATTTCACTCAGCCCACTGCCCGGCGTCAGCCCGCCAGGTCCGCCCGGTCCACCGGGTCCGCCCGGCCGGGACCGGTGCCACCGTGCCACCAGCCCCTCCGGCACCTCGTCCGCCGTCAGGGCGTACACCAGGTGGTCGCGCCACGCCCCGTCGATGTGCAGATAGCGGGGGCGCAGCCCCTCCTCGCGGAGGCCGAGTTTCTCCACGACCCGCCGGCTCGGCAGGTTCTCCGGGCGGATGCACACCTCCACGCGGTGCAGCCCCACCGCGCCGAAGCAGTGGTCCACCGCCAGCGCCACCGCCGTCGGCATCACGCCGCGGCCCGCCACGGCCTCGTCCACCCAGTAGCCGATGTGGGCCGAGCACATCGACCCCCAGGTGATCCCCGCCACCGTCAGCTGGCCCACCAGCCGGCCCCGGTACTCGATCACGAACGGCAGCATCCGCCCCGCGTGCGCCTCGCCCCGCAGGTGGCGCACCATCTGCCGGTACGTGGGGCGCCGGGCCACCGGGCCGCCGGGCGGCGGCGGGGGCACGGTCGCCTCCCAGGGGCGCAGCCAGTCGCGGTTGCGCCGGTTGACCTCGCGCCAGGAGCGCTGGTCGCGCATCCTTATCGGCCGCAGGGTCACGTCCCCGTCCGTCAGCTCGACCGGCCAGGCCCTCATGCCCTACGACGCCGTTCTCGGGTGGTCGCCGCCGTGGATCTGGTCCACGGCGTGCACCAGCAGCCGCTCCAGCACCGCCAGCCCGTCGCGGACACCGCCCGTCGAGCCCGGCAGGTTGACGATCAGGGTCCGCCCCGCGACGCCCGCCACGCCCCGCGACAGCGCGGCCGTGGGCACCTTCGCCAGGCCCTCGGCCCGCAGCGCCTCGGGGATGCCGGGGATCTCGTAGTCGAGCACCCGGCGGGTGGCCTCGGGGGTGCGGTCGGTGGGCGACAGCCCCGTACCGCCGGTGGTCAGCACCACGTCGTACGCGGCGGCGACCGCCTCGCGCAGGGCGGCCTCCACCGGGTCGCCGTCGGGCACCACGCGCGGCCCGTCGACGGCGAAGCCGAGGGCCGCCAGGCCGGCGGTCAGCAGCGGGCCGCCCCGGTCGGCGTAGACGCCGGCGGCGGCCCGGTTGGAGGCCGTGACGACCAGCGCGCGCCGGGTCACGCGTCGCCCCCGCCGGGGCGCACGTACGGGCCGGACTTGCCGCCCGTCTTCTCCTCCACCCTGATGCCGGTGAGGACGGCCCCCTTGTCGACGGCCTTGACCATGTCGACGACGGTCAGCCCGGCGACGGCCACGGCCGTCATGGCCTCCATCTCCACGCCGGTGCGGTCGGTGGTGCGCACCGTGGCGGTGATCTCCACGGCGTCGTCGGCGACGGTCAGGTCGACGGTGACGCCGGAGAGGGCGAGGGGATGGCAGAGGGGAATGAGGTCGGGGGTGCGCTTGGCGCCCATGATGCCCGCGATGCGGGCGGTGGCGAGGGCGTCGCCCTTGGGCAGGCCCTCGCCGCGCAGGAGCTCCACCACGCGCGGCGAGACGACCACCCGGCCGCTCGCGCGGGCCGTCCGGGCGGTGACCTCCTTGGCCGAGACGTCGACCATGCGGGCCGCGCCCGTGTCGTCGAGGTGGGTCAGATGATCCTGGGCGTTGCTCATCGTTCTCCAGGTCCGGTCCGTGTGGGCAGACACCGTACCCGCCGGGGCGGTCGCGGGGTCGTTCCAGGGGCACGGTCGTTCCGCGGTCAGTCCAGGGGCGCGCGCCCGTCGAGCAGCACCACGTCGACCTCGGTGCCGGCCGCCACCGAGGTCGTGTCCTCCGGCAGGACGATCAGGGCGTCGGCGTCGGCCAGCGCCTTGACCAGGTGCGATCCGGCGCCGCCGGTGGGCGTGACCCGGCCGTCCGCGTAGCGCCCGCGGAGGTACTGGCGCCTGCCGCGGGGCGAGGAGGCGATGTCCCGCTCCAAGACGGCACGTACGGTCGCGCGGTCGGAGGAGGGGCGCAGCCCCATCAGCGCGCGCAGGGCGGGGCGCACGAACAGCTCGAACGAGACGTACGCGCTGACCGGGTTGCCCGGCAGGGCGAAGAGGGGCACACGGTCGGGGCCCACCTTGCCGAAGCCCTGGGGCTTGCCGGGCTGCATCGCCAGCCTGCGGAACGCGACGCTGCCCTCCTCGCCGCTCAGGCCGCTCAGCGCCTCCTTGACGACGTCGTACGCGCCGACGCTCACGCCGCCGCTGGTGACCACCGCGTCGGCGCGCACCAGCTGGTCCTCCAGGGCGGCGCGCAGGACGTCCGGGTCGTCGCCGACGGCGCCGGCGCGGTAGGGGATGGCGCCGGCGTCGCGGACGCAGGCGGCCAGCACGTAGCTGTTGGAGTCGTGGATCTGCCCGTCGGCGAGGGTCTCGCCGGGCGGCACGAGCTCGCTGCCGGTGGAGAGCACGACCACGCGGGGGCGCGGGCGGACGGCGACGGTGGCGCGGCCGATGGCGGCGAGCAGGCCGATCTGCGGCGGGCCGAGGACGGTGCCGGCGGTCAGGGCGATCTCCCCGGCGCGTACGTCGCTGCCGCGGGTACGGACGTGGGCGCCGGCGGCCGCGGGGCGGTGGACGCGTACCTCGCCGAAGCCGCCGTCGGGGGCGGGCGTGGCGGGGGTCATGGCGGTGGCGGGGCCGCCGCCCGTGCCGCCGTCGGTCCACTCGACGGGGACGACGGCCTCGGCGCCGGGCGGCAGCGGGGCGCCCGTCATGATGCGTACGGCCTCGCCGGGGCCCACGGCGGGCGGCGCGCCGGCGCCGGCGGCGGCCTCGCCGACGACGGTGAGGACGGCGGGGAACTCCTCGCTCGCGCCCTTCACGTCGGCGACGCGGACCGCGTAGCCGTCCATGGAGCTGTTGTCGAAGGGCGGCAGGGCGGCGGGGACGGTGACGTCCTCGGTGAGGACGCAGCCCTGGGCGTCGAGGAGTTGCAGCTCCAGGGGGGCCAGCGGGCGGACGGCGGCGAGGACGTCGGCGAGGTGCTCGTCGACGGACCACAGGCGGTCGCCGCCGGCCTGCTGCCCGGACCCGGCCTCCGGCCCGGACTCCTGCCCGGACTCCTGCCCGGTCGTACTCTTCGCGGCCGTCTTCTCCCCGGCCGTCCGCTCCCCGCCGCCGCTCAAGGTCTCCGCAACTCCTCTGCCCGCCCTGGACGCCTGGGCGCCCTACAGCTCCTCGGTCACGAACGTGCGCAGCCAGGCGCGGAAGTCCGGTCCCAGGTCCTCACGTTCGCACGCCAGTCTGACAATGGCCCGCAGATAGTCGCCACGGTCCCCGGTGTCGTAGCGGCGTCCCTTGAAGACGACGCCGTGCACGGGCCCGCCGAGGCCCGGTTCGGCGGCCAGCGCCTGGAGGGCGTCCGTGAGCTGGATCTCGCCGCCGCGCCCGGGCGGGGTCTCGCGGAGCACGTCGAAGACGGCGGGGTCGAGGACGTAGCGGCCGATGACGGCGTAGTTGCTGGGCGCCTCCGCCGGGTCCGGCTTCTCGACCAGCCCCGTGATCTGCACCACGTCCTCGGCGTCGGTGGGCTTGACCGCGGCGCAGCCGTAGAGGCCGATCTGCTCCGGGTCGACCTCCATCAGCGCGATCACGCTGCCGCCGTGGAGGCGCTGGATGTCGACCATGTGGGACAGCAGCGGGTCGCGCTCGTCGATGAGGTCGTCGCCGAGCAGCACGGCGAACGGCTCGTCGCCCACGTGCGGCGCGGCGCACAGCACGGCGTGGCCGAGCCCGCGCGGGTCGCCCTGGCGCACGTAGTGCATGGTGGCCAGGTCGCTGGACTCCTGCACCTTGGCGAGCCGGGAGCCGTCGCCCTTGCGCCGCAGGGCCTCCTCGAGCTCGTAGTTGCGGTCGAAGTGGTCCTCCAGCGGACGCTTGTTCCGGCCCGTGATCATGAGGACGTCCGACAGCCCCGCGTGCACCGCCTCTTCCACCACGTACTGGATGGCCGGCTTGTCCACGACCGGCAGCATCTCCTTGGGAGTGGCCTTGGTCGCGGGCAGAAAACGGGTTCCGAGCCCGGCGGCAGGGATGACAGCCTTGCTGATCCTGGGGCGCGATTGAGTCATGGGCCGAACACTATCCGTTGCGTTTGTGCGGAAGATGTGACTCCGCCGAGTATGACCTGAGACATGGAGTTTGTACGAACAATGATCCCGTCCGATGCTCCCGGCGACGCCGCCGCGCGTGGTTCGCGCGACCAACACCATGGCATGCCCACGTCCGGGCCCGCCCATGCGGACCCCTCGGACAAGGCCCGGCTGCGCCGCTCGCTGCTCGCCGCGCGGTCCGCGCTGACGGCGGAGGAGCGGCAGGCGGCGGAGGCGGCGCTCGCCCGGCGGGCGCTGGAGCTGCCGGAGCTGGCGGACGCGGGGACCGTGGCCGCGTACGTCTCTGTGGGCTCCGAGCCCGGCACCCGCGCGCTGCTGGAGACGCTGCGCGCCCGGGGCGTACGCGTCCTGCTTCCCGTCCTGCTGCCGGACAACGACCTCGACTGGGCCCTCTACCGCGGCCCGGACCACCTGCTGCGCGCCGGCCGCGGCCTGCTGGAGCCCGACGGCGAGCGGCTGGGCCCGGCGGCGGTGACCGGCGCGGACACCGTCCTGCTGCCGGGGCTGGCGGTGGACGGGCGCGGGCTGCGCCTGGGGCGCGGCGGCGGCTCGTACGACCGCGTGCTGGCCCGCCTGGAGCACGCGGGGGCGGACCCGGCGCGCGTGGTGCTCCTCTACGACGACGAGGTGGTCGCGCGGGTCCCTGAGGAACCGCACGACCACCCCGTGCACGCGGTGGTCACCCCGGGCGGGGTGCGCCGCTTCGCGACCGCCTGAGCCGCGTCGGCGGCCCGGGCCCGGATCAGCTCCGGGCCCGGGCCCTGCCGCTACGGCTTCAGCGTGAGCGTCGCCTCCGTCGCCTTCTTCACGGCGTCCGGGCTGAAGGCCCACGGCAGCAGCTCGCCCTTGGCCCACTTGTCCGTCTGGTCGTAGTAGTGGGCGTTGTAGGCGTGGCCCGAGGCACCGGTGAGGTTGATCCACCGGGACTTGTCGAGGTCGTCCAGGTTGACCACCATCCGCATGGACGGCACCCAGACCACGTCGTAGCCGCCGGCCGCGTTCCAGCCGGCCGCGTTGACGGCGGCCTCGCCGCCGGCCAGGTTCCAGGGGCCGCGGTTGAGCAGCCAGCGGACGATGCCCGGGCCCTCCTTGCCGAGGGTCTGGTTCTTCAGGGTCAGCTGGTGCAGCCGGCCCCAGCTCCACTGCGTGACGTCCTTGCCGAGCTTGGAGGTCAGCTCCCAGCGGGCGTCCTTCATGGCCTGCGCCAGCAGCTCGTCACGGTTGTGGGCGCCCGGGTTCAGGCGGCTGCTGCTCGTCTTCCACCAGGCGTTGTCCGGCTTGTCGAGGATGTTCCGGACGACCTCGAACCAGCGGTCGCCGCCGTCGGGCTGCGCCGCGTCGGGCTCGCGCTCGCCGCACTCCATGACCAGGCGGGCGCTGCCGTCCAGGTCGTCCTGCGGGCCGGAGCCGCCCGCCGGGCGCACCCGCAGGCACTGGTCCTTGACCCGCAGCTCCTTGGGCAGCTTGTTGCCGAACGCCAGCTTGAGGGTGTTGCGCCAGACGGCGTTGAAGTACGCGGCGGCGGCGGAGTCCGCGTCCTGCTTGTAGTCCCAGTCCTTCAGCAGGTTCTGGGCCTCGCGGACGTACTTGGTCTCGCGCTCGTTGGCGCCCTTGAGGTCGATCTTCAGCAGGTAGGGCACCAGCAGCCGCGCGATCTCGCTGCTGTTGTCCATCTGCATCTTCTGCATGTCGTCCGTCGAAATCTTCCCGCCGTCCTTGATCTTCGACTGGATGAGGTCGTTGATCCGCTGGCTGCGGGCGCCGTAGCCCCAGTCCTGCGTCAGGAGGTAGGGGTACTTCTTGTCGGCGACGGCCTGGTTGGCGGTGACGATGTAGCCGCGCTTGGGGTTGTAGTCCCAGGGCAGCGCGGACTGCGGGATCCAGCCGGTCCACTGGTAGGCCGGGTCCCAGCCGGGGGCCGGGTAGCGGCCGTCGGGCGTCGCCGTCTCGGCGCCGGCCTTGGCGCCGTTCTTCGCGTCGTCCTTGGCGCCGGCCTTGCCGTCGCCGGTGGCGTCGGCCGTGCCGGTGCCGGGCGTGGTGGCGCCGTTGGGGCCGGTGCCCGGCGTGGTGGTGCCGTTCGGGCCGGTGGTGCCGGCGCCGTTCGTCCGGCCGTCGGTGTCGCCGCCCTTGCCCTCGGCCTTGCCGCGGACCGGGATGCGGCCCGGCGCCTGGTAGCCGATGTTGCCCTTGGTGTCGGCGTAGATCAGGTTCTGCGAGGGGACGTCGAAGTCGGCCGCGGCCTTGCGGAACGAGGTGAAGTCGTTCGCCTGGTCCAGCGCGAACAGCGCGTCCATCGTCTTCCCCGGCTCCAGCGCCGTCCAGCGCATGGCGACCGCATAGCCGTCGGCGCGGTCCGGCGCCGGGTCCTGCACGGGCGCCTTCTCGCCGACCTTGACCAGCTCGTCCCTGCGGTCCGAGACGACCGGGCCGTTGTTGGTCTCGCGGACGATGATCTCGCGGCTCTTCTCACCGGCGACCTTGATGGTCTCCTTGCGGGTGACGAAGGGCTTCTGCTTGCCGTCGTAGAGGTAGGTGTCGGCGGTGACCTTCTCCAGGAAGAGGTCGGAGACGTCCGCCCCCAGGTTCGTCATGCCCCAGGCGATGTCCTGGTTGTGGCCGATGACGACGCCCGGCAGGCCGGAGAACGAGTAGCCGGCCACGTCGAAGGGGCACTGCTCGCTCTTCTTGGTGCAGTGCAGGCCCACCTGGTACCAGAGGGAGGGCATCTGCGGCGCCAGGTGCGGGTCGTTGGCCAGCAGCGGCTTGCCCGTCGTCGTGTACTGGCCGGAGACCACCCACGAGTTGGACCCGATGCCGTTGCCGTTGGGCCCGAGCAGCGCCGGGATCTTGTCGAGGCTGTTCGACAGGGCGGCGAGGCTGCTGCGCAGCCCGGCCGTGGCCCCGGCGCCGCCGGTGGCCGCCTGGGCGCCGGACTGGCCCGCACCGGACCGCTCCCCGCCCTTGGGGTCGAACTGCTTGGTGGCCGGGTCGACCGCACCGCCCTCGACGATCGGCTTGTTCCGGTCGTACGGGTACGCCGGGTACAGGTCGTCGATCTGCTGGGGGGTCAGGCGGGAGGTGGCCAGCGCCCGGTCGATCTCGGACTTGACGTTGCCGCGCAGGTCCCAGGCCATGGCCTTGAGCCAGGCCACGGAGTCGACCGGCGTCCACGGCTCGACCTTGTAGTCGTTCTCGAACTCCAGGGCCGCGTACTCGACCGACAGCGACTTGCCCTTGTGGTCCTTCAGATAGGCGTTGACGCCCTCGGAGTACGCCTGGAGGTACTTCTTGGTGGCGGGCGACAGCTTCGTGTCGTACTCCTGCTGCGCCACCCGGCGCCAGCCCATCGTGCGCAGGAACGCGTCGGTCTCCACCTGTCCGGAGCCGAACATCTCGGAGAGCCGTCCCGCCGTCAGGTGCCGCCGGACGTCCATCTCCCAGAAGCGGTCCTGGGCGTGCACGAAGCCCTGGGCGCGGAAGAGGTCCTCGGCGTTGTCGGCGTAGACCTGCGGGATGCCGTGTCCGTCGCGGACGACCTTCACCTCGCCGGACAGGCCCTTGAGCCGGAGGGTGCCGTCCGTCTCCGGGAAGGAGGCACGGACGGTGCCGATGCTCCAGTACGCGCCGAAGGCGACGCCCGCCACGAGCAGCAGCACGGTGATGATCACGAGCAGGCGGGCGCGTCGCCCCTTCTTCTTCTTGCCGGGGCCGGTTTTGTTGGCGGGCATCGCTGTCCTTAGAGGGGCAGGGTGGTCCGGAGTGCTGGAAGCAACCATAGGCGCAGGGCGTGCGGCGCCTGGACGCGGTGCCGTGTGGAGGCCGTCGGCGCGGGCTCCGGCAGCGGGTGGACGCGGTCCCGGCAGGTCAGGGCGTCAAGAACCCGTAAAATATTAGATGACCAAAAGAACTTACCTGTGGATGGAGAGGGACCGGAGCCGGAGGCCGACAGACGCCGCCAGAACAGGAGGAACGTTTCGGACAGCCCGAGATGCCGTCGTGAGGAGCTTCACGACCGACGACTGTGCCTTGAAAGACCTCGTGAAGGGAGCGGCCCCTGACTGTCCACCACCTCAACGAACTCCTGCTGGTCTGTTCGATCGTCCTGCTCGTCGCCGTGGCGGCGGTGAGGGTCTCCTCGCGCAGCGGGCTGCCCACCCTGCTCGTCTACCTCGGCATCGGCGTCGCCATCGGCCAGGACGGCATAGGCGTCCGCTTCGACGACGTCGGGCTCACCCAGACCCTGGGCTACGCGGCCCTGGTCGTGATCCTCGCCGAGGGCGGTCTCGGCACCAAGTGGCAGGAGATCAAACCGGCCCTGCCCAGCGCCGCCGTCCTCTCCACCCTCGGCGTCGCGGTCAGCGTCGGCGTGACCGCGGCCGCCGCCCACTACCTGGCCGGCATCGAATGGCGCCAGGCCCTGATCGTCGGCGCGGTGGTGTCCTCCACGGACGCCGCGGCCGTCTTCTCCGTCCTCCGCAACGTCCCGCTGCCCAGCCGCCTCACCGGCGTCCTGGAGGCCGAGTCCGGCTTCAACGACGCCCCCGTCGTCATCCTCGTCGTCGCCTTCTCGGCCGCCGGCCCCGTCGAGCACTGGTACGTCCTGCTCGGCAAGATCGCCCTGGAGCTGGCCATCGGCGCCGCCGTGGGCCTCGCGGTCGGCCTGGTCGGCGCGTACGGGCTGCGGCACGTCGCCCTGCCCGCCTCCGGCCTCTACCCGATCGCCGTGATGGCCATCGCCGTCTCCGCGTACGCCGGCGGCGCCCTCGCGCACGGCTCCGGCTTCCTCGCCGTCTACCTCGCCGCCCTGGTGCTGGGCAACGCCCGGCTGCCGCACTGGCCGGCCACCCGGGGCTTCGCCGAGGGGCTCGGCTGGATCGCGCAGATCGGCATGTTCGTCCTGCTCGGCCTGCTCGTCACGCCGCACGAGCTGGGCGCCGACATCCTGCCCGCGCTGCTCGTGGGCCTGGTGCTGACGGTGGTGGCACGCCCGGTGTCGGTGTTCGTCAGCACGGCGCCGTTCCGCACGCCCTGGCAGGAGAAGGCCCTGCTGTCGTGGGCGGGCCTGCGCGGCGCGGTGCCGATCGTGCTGGCGACCATCCCCATGGTGGGCGGGGTCGCCGGCAGCCGGCGCATCTTCAACATGGTCTTCGTGCTGGTGATCGTCTACACGCTGGTGCAGGGCCCGACCCTGCCGTGGCTCGCCCGCCACCTGAAGCTGCGCGACACCGAGGCCGAGGACCTGGGCATCGAGTCGGCGCCGCTGGAGCGGCTCCGCGGCCACCTGCTGTCGGTGGCCATCCCGCCCGGCTCCCGGATGCACGGCGTCGAGGTGTCCGAGCTGCGGCTGCCGGCCGGTGCGGCCGTCACCCTCGTCGTCCGCGACGGCACGAGCTTCGTACCCTCCCCCAGCACCGTGCTGCGGCGCGGCGACGAACTGCTGGTGGTGGCCACGGACCCGGTGCGGGACGCCGCCGAGCGGCGGCTGCGCGCCGTCGGCGAGGGCGGCAAGCTGGCCGGCTGGCTGGGAACACAGGGGGCGCATGGGACGCCTACGGTCCGCGAGGTCACGGGGACGGGAGCGAAAGCCCGGCAGACCTGGGGTCTGGTGAAGAAGAAGTTGGTTAAGTAAGCTATTCGTTCATTCGCGTGCGTATCGCCGGTATCGGTGCTTCCATCGACATCGGTGCTTCCACCGGTACGGGGCGATACGACGCGATACCGACCGACCCAACCGAACCGAACAACTCGAACCAACTCTGCCTGATGCAGAGCTGGCGCGACCGCACGGCGGCCGCGGCCGCACAAGGCGGCCGGAGCGGTATCTACCACGGTCCTGCGCGAGAGGACAGCTCTCGGCACGCTCCGTGATCCCGTCGGGGTGTGCTACCAGGCGGTGGAAAGGCCAAGGCCGTGGCATCCACGGTCCACGACTCCCCCGGGACCCGACCCGGATACGGACAGCTGCTGCGCACGCGCGGCGCCTGGACGTTCCTGCTGCCCGGCTTCCTGGCCCGGCAGCCGTTCGCGATGCTGACCATCGGCATCCTGCTGCTGGTCAGCGACACCACCGGCTCCTACGGCACGGCGGGCACCGTCTCCGCGACGGCCGGCGTCGCCATGGCCCTGTTCGCGCCGCAGGCCGGCAAGCTCGCCGACCGCTTCGGGCAGGCCGCCGTCCTGATCCCCGGCGTCGTCGTGCACGCCGCGGCCATCACGCTGCTGACGGCGCTCGCCCTGTCGCACGCCCCCCTGTGGGCGCTGCTGGCGGCCGCCGTGCCGGCCGGTGCCTCGACGCCGCAGATCGGCCCCATGGTGCGGGCCCGGTGGGCGAACAAGCTGGAGGGCTCGCCGCTGATGGCGACGGCGGCCGCCTTCGAGTCGGTCACCGACGAGTTCACGTTCGTGATCGGCCCGGTGCTCGCCACCGCGCTGTGCACCAACGTCCACCCCGCGGCCGGCCTGGCCGCCGAGGCCGCCCTCACCCTGCTCGGCGGCCTGCTGTTCGCCTCGCAGCGCGGCACGCAGCCCCAGCCGCACCGGCCGGCGGCCGGCGCGGCCGGCGACGGCAAGCGCGTCTCCGCGCTGTCCGTGCCGGGCGTCCGGGTGCTGGCGGTCGTCATGCTCGGCATCGGCACCGTCTTCGGCGGCATGCAGGTGTCCATGACCGCCTTCACCGAGGCCGCGGGCAAGCCCGACATGAACGGCCTGATGTACGGCGCGTTCGCAGCCGGGAACATGATCGCCGGCATTGTCTGCGGCGTCGTCGCCTGGAAGTCCAGCCCGCAGCGCCGCCTGCTGCTGGCCTACCCGCTGCTGGTCCTGGCCACCACTCCGCTGTGGGCGGCGCACGCCATGCTGCTGCTGGGCGCCGTCGGTCTCGTCGTGGGCCTGTGCATCGCCCCGTCCCTGATCACCGGCTACACCCTGGTGGAGCGGCTGGTCCCGGCGGGCGCCCGCACGGAGGCCTTCACCTGGCTGACGGGCGCCGTCGGCCTGGGCCAGGCGGCCGGCGCCACGGTCGGCGGACAGCTCATCGACGGCCACGGCGCGAGCGCCGGCTTCCTGGTGCCGCTGGGCGGCACGGCGGCGGCCCTGCTGGTGCTGCTGGCGCTGCGCCGCGCGCTGACCCCGGCCCCCTCGTCCGTCGTGGCGGCACGTGGGGTCGGTCACCGTGAGCCGGTTGCGGTGGACTGACAGGCCGGAATACTGCACTATGGAGCGTCGTTAGCACTCAATGAGTGAGAGTGCCAGGAGGAGCAAGTGCCGACTTACCAGTACCAGTGCACCGAGTGCGGCGAGGGCCTTGAGGCGGTGCAGAAGTTCACGGACGACGCCCTGACCGTCTGCCCGCAGTGCGACGGCCGCCTGAAGAAGGTGTTCTCGGCGGTCGGCATCGTCTTCAAGGGCTCCGGCTTCTACCGGAACGACAGCCGCGGCACGTCGTCGAGCAGCAGCCCGGCGAAGCCGGCCTCGTCGACGAGCACCAGCACGTCCTCGGCGTCGAGTTCGTCCTCGACCGGTTCCTCGGCGTCCACGGCCGGCAGCTCCGCCGCCTGACGCACGCGCCCCGGCGCACGCGCTTCCGCGCACCTTCACCCGTACGCACGGGCACCCCTCGGGGCGCCGGTGCGCGACCGAGCCCGTCGTCCCCGGAACACACCGGGGCCGGCGGGCTTCGTCGTGTCACGGGCCGGGAGAGGGGACGTGGCCCGAGGGCTAGGGTGACGCCATGGCCGACACGACGAGCAGCACGACCACAGTGAAGCCCGCGATAGCCGGAGCTCCGTCGGCGGAGCCCGTACCGCCGGCGGAGATCGGGGTCATCGGTGGCTCCGGTTTCTACGCCTTCCTCGACGACGTGACCGAGCTCACGGTCGACACCCCCTACGGGCGCCCGAGCGACAGCCTCTTCCTCGGTGAGCTGGACGGCCGCCGCGTCGCCTTCCTGCCCCGCCACGGCCGCGACCACCGCACCCCGCCGCACCGCATCAACTACCGGGCCAACCTGTGGGCCCTGCGCTCGGTCGGCGTGCGGCAGGTGCTGGGGCCCTGCGCGGTGGGCGGTCTGCAGCAGGAGTACGGGCCCGGCACCCTGCTGGTGCCGGACCAGCTGGTGGACCGGACGAAGTCGCGCACGCAGACGTTCTTCGACGGGGAGCCGCAGCCGGGCACGGGCGCGGTGCCCAACGTCGTGCACATGACCTTCGCCGAGCCGTACTGCCCGGTGGGGCGCTCGCTGGCCGTGACGGCGGCGCGCGGGCGCGGCTGGGAGCCGGTGGACGGCGGCACGATGGTCGTGGTCGAGGGCCCGCGCTTCTCCACGCGCGCCGAGTCGCGCTGGCACGCGGCGCAGGGCTGGTCGGTGGTCGGCATGACCGGGCACCCGGAAGCGGTGCTCGCCCGTGAGCTGGGGCTCTGCTACACGTCGCTGTCGCTGGTCACGGACCTGGACGCGGGCGCGGAGACCGGCGAGGGCGTCTCCCACGAGGAGGTGCTGCGGGTCTTCGGCGAGAACGTGGGCCGGCTGCGCGAGGTGCTCTTCGACCTGGTGACGACGCTGCCGAAGACGGAGGACCGGGACTGCCTGTGCGTGCGGGCGCACGACGGGTGGGACCTGGGGATCGAGCTGCCGTAGGGCGCTGGTCCGGCTGGTCTGGGCGCTGGTTTCCCCTGTGTGGGTGACGAAGTTGTCCACAACCGGTGGGTAGTCCACAGCCGTGAGCAGGATCCGGCGGGAACGGGCACGGTGGGGTGCGTCCGGCCACCCGACCCACGACAGGCGGTGATCACCGTGTCCGTGCCCCACCCGTCCGCACCCCCGTTCCCGTCCTCGCCTCCACTCCCGTCCTCGCCTCCGCTCCCCGCCCCGTTCCTCGTCCCGCCCGCGCCGCCGCCCGGTCCCGCGTCGTGGACGCCGCCGCGCCGTGCGGTGCCGGCGTTCCCGCCCGTGATGATCGGCGGGCGCGGGGCGGGCCGGGGCCGGCTCCGGTGGCGGCTGACCGTGGCCGGCGGGCTGGCGGCCGGAGGGGTGGTGTCGCTGTGCTCGTCCGTCCTGGCGCACTGGCGCCTCATCTGATCGTGTCAGCGGATTGGACAGAATGGCCGGTTTCTGCCGTACGTTATGGAATCGACGATTTCGACGATTCTGCGACCTGTGCGCGCGGAGAGAGGCTGTTCGGTGAGCTCGGTGAGCGAGAAGAAGCCAGGTGTCCTCGGGGGATTCAAGGCGTTCCTGATGCGGGGCAACGTCGTGGACCTGGCGGTGGCGGTCGTCATCGGAGCGGCGTTCACCAACATCGTCAACTCCGTGGTGAAGGGCCTCATCAACCCGGTCGTGGGCGCCTTCGGCACCAAGGATCTGGAGCACTACGCGGCCTGTCTGAAGGGCCCGTGCGTCCGGACGGCCGCGGGCGAGGTGACGAAGGGCGTCTACCTCCAGTGGGGCGCGGTGCTCAGCGCCTCGCTGACCTTCCTGATCACCGCAGCGGTGGTCTACTTCCTCATGCTGCTGCCGATGAAGCGCTGGCAGGACCGCCAGGCGGCGAAGTCCCCGGCGGCGAGCGAGCCGGCCGAGCCGACGGAGATCGAGCTGCTCGCGCAGATCAGGGACACCCTGATCGAGCAGCGCCGCGGCCCGGGCTCGGACTCGGTACCGGCCCAGCGCTAGCGGCGCGGGCAGGGACGGCCCCTACAGGTGGTGGGGCGGCTTCTCGTCCAGGAAACGGGCCAGGTCGGCGCTGTCGCCGTCGCGCGGCGCCGGCCGGTCGCCCCAGCCGCGGTCGGTGTCGTCCGACGACTGCTGCGACAGCGGGTCGTCGAAGATCAGCGCGGCGGACGGCTTGGTCCTGGGCCGCGGCGCTCGGGGCTTCGGGGCGGTGCTCATGCGTCCAGGGTACGGGCGGCAGGGTGAGCTCCCCGCCGTGGTGGCAACCGGCGCGCGGACTCCGCGGCCCGCGGTCACAATCACGGTATGAGCGAGGTACCGCCTCCCGGCCGCGGCCACGGGCTGCTGCGCCGGATGGCGCCCCGCGGCCGGGAGGAGGAGCACCGGGCCTCCACCCCGCTCGAGCTCTTCTTCGATCTGTGTTTCGTGGTGGCCGTGGCCCAGGCGGGCCGCCAGCTGGTGCACGCGCTGGCGGACGGCCACCCGGGGCAGGGCATCCCCGGCTATCTGATGGTCTTCTTCGCCATCTGGTGGGCGTGGATGAACTTCAGCTGGTTCGCCTCGGCCTACGACACGGACGACGTCGTCTACCGCCTGGTGACGCTCCTCCAGATCGCGGGCGTGCTGATCCTCGCGGCGGGGGTGCCCCGGGCGTTCGACGCCTCGGACTTCTCCCTCGTCTGGTTCGGCTACCTGGTGATGCGGCTCGCGCTGGTCTCGCAGTGGCTGCGGGCGGCGCGCGCGGCGCGGGGCGCCGAGCGGCGGACCGCCCTGCGGTACGCGGCCGGGGTCTCGCTGTGCCAGGTCGGCTGGCTGGGGCTGCTGCTCCTGCCGGCCGGGGTCAGGCCGTGGGTGTTCGTGGTGATGGCGGTCGCCGAGATGGCGGTGCCCGTGCTCGCCGAGCGGGGCGCGCCGACGGCGTGGCACCCGGAGCACATCGCCGAGCGGTTCGGCCTGTTCACCATCATCGTGCTGGGCGAGACGGTGGCGGCGGCCACGACGGCGGTGCAGTCGGCGGCGGACGCCCAGGAAGAAGTCGGCGAGCTGCTGCCCATCGCCGCCGGCGGACTCCTGCTGATCTTCGCGGCGTTCTGGATCTACTTCGCGGTGCCCATCCATCTGCACCTGGCGTCGAACCGGCAGGCGTTCGTCTGGGGCTACGGCCACTACCTGGTCTTCAGCTCGGCTGCGGCGATCGGCGCGGGCATCGAGGTGGCCGTCGAGCAGAGCGTGGGCAAGGCGCACGTGTCGACGTTCGCGGCGTCGGCCGCGGTGACGGTGCCGGGGGCGCTGTTCATGTTCTCGGTGTGGCTCGTCCACTCCCGGCACCACAAGCGCGGCACGGCCCAGCAGCTGGTCCTGCCCACGGCTGCCGTGGCAGTCCTGGCCTGCACGTTCGCCGGCGGGGCGGCCGTACTGGCCGCGGGCCTGGTGGGCGCGGCCACGGTGGCGGCGGGGGTCACGCTGATTGCACGTCAGGAACGGAGGGAGCAGCGGCCGGAGAGCGTGCGTGATACGCCTGGCGTATGAGCGAGCACATCAGGGGTGGAAACGCAGCAACCGGCCCTCGGGACGCGTTGACCGACGTCCGCGGACTGCGTGTCGGGCACGCGCAGCGCATCGGCGACGGGGCGCTGACGGGCACGACCGTGGTGCTGGCGCCGGAGGGCGGTGCGGTCGCGGCGGTGGACGTGCGCGGTGGCGGCCCGGGCACGCGCGAGACGGACGCGCTCGACCCGCGCAACCTCGTCCAGCGTGTCGAGGCGGTGGTGCTCACCGGGGGCAGCGCGTTCGGGCTGGACGCCGCGTCGGGGGTGATGGCCTGGCTGGAGGAGGCGGGCCGGGGCTTCCGGGTGGGCCCGGCGCCGGGGCAGGTTGTGCCGGTGGTGCCGGCGGCCGCACTGTTCGACCTCGGACGGGGCGGCGACTGGCGGGCCCGGCCGGATGCCGCACTCGGCCGCGAGGCCGTGCGGGCGGCGGCCCGTACGGACGTGGGCGCACCGGTGGAGCAGGGCAACGTGGGGGCGGGCACCGGCGCGGTGGCCGGGGGACTGAAGGGAGGTATCGGCACGGCGAGCGTGGTCCTGCCGTCCGGGGTGACGGTCGCGGCCCTGGCCGCCGTCAACGCGGCGGGCTCCGTGGCCGATCCGGCGACGGGGGTGCTGTACGGGCAGTACTTCGAGGGCGGCCCCGTGACGTACCCCTCGCCGGAACGGCACCAGCAGGCCCGGCGAGCCCTCGACGCCGCCCGGGAGGAGTCGGCACGGCGGTGGGTGGCGGCGGCGCAGCCGCCGCTCAACACCACGATCGCCGTGGTGGCCACCGACGCCGTGCTCACCCGGGCCCAGGCCCAGAAGCTGGCGGGCACCGCCCACGACGGACTGGCCCGCGCGGTCCGCCCGGTGCACCTGCTGACCGACGGCGACACGGTGTTCGCCCTCGCCACGGGCGAACACCCCCTCCCCGAGGAGGAGTCGCTGCCCGGCAGCGCCGACTTCGCAGCCGGCGCGGTCAACGACATCCTCGCCGCGGGCGCCGACGCCCTGACCCGCGCGGTGGTCAAAGCGATCCTGACCACCGAGAGCGTCGACACCCCGGGCGGCGTCTTCCCGTCGTACAGGTCGCTGTACGAGGCGTAGCCGGTTCTTACGCCACGTCAGCGCCTTCACTCAGGGAATGAGGACGGTCTTCCCCTTGGCGCCGCCGGCCTCACCGAGCCGATGGGCCGTGGCCGCGTCCGCCAGGGGAAGCTTCCGTCCGACGTGGACGCGCAGCTTCCCCGCTTCGGCCAGCGCGCCGAGGCTCTCCAGGTCCGGGCCGGAGGGCTGGACGAACACGGTCTCGAAGCGAACGCCGTGCTGTTCCGCCTCCTCGGCGGTCATCCCCGGGTGGTGGCCGACCGTGGTGACGAGCAGGCCGCCGGGCCGGAGCGTGCGCACGGACCGCCGCGCGTACTCGCCGCCGACCAGGTCGAGCACGACGTCCACCGGGCCGGCAGCGGTCACGAAGTCCGTCGTCGTGTAGTCGATCACCTCGTCCGCGCCCAGTGACGTCACGAACGCGTGGTTGTCCGCCCGCGCCGTGGCGGTGACATGAGCGCCGCGAGCCTTGGCGATCTGCACGGCGAGATGACCGACCCCGCCGGCCGCCGCGTGGACCAGCACACGCTGCCCGGCCTCGATCCGGGCGATGCCCACCAACGCCTGCCAGGCCGTCAGCCCGGCCAGCGGCAGGGCGCCGGCCTCCGCCGCGCTCAGCGCGGCGGGCTTGGGGGCGAGCTGCCCGGCCGGGGCCACGACGTACTCGGCGTAGGCACCCGCGGCCTCCGGGAACCGCGGCATGCCGAACACCTCGGCACCCATCTCGAAGCGGGTGACTCCCTCGCCCACCGCCACGACCTCGCCGGCGACGTCCCAGCCCAGAGCGAAGGGCGGCTCGGCGAACAGAGGGAAACGCCCGGCGCGGACGGCCGAGTCGACCGGGTTCACGCCCGCCGCGCGCACCCGGACCAGCACCTCGCCGGGCCCGGCCTGCGGGCGCTCGGCCTGCGTGCCGTGCAGCACCTCCGGGCCGCCGAAGGAACGCTGAGTGATCGCAAACATCTGAGGTGCCATGGGGCTCGACTCTCCAAGACCTGGCGCTTCCGCCATTAGTTGACGCGAGGAATATTGCTGAAGCACATAATTACCGACATATATTCCTCGTGTCAACTATCCGCACATCAAGCATCTCGGGTAGGGTTCGGGGGGTGGACACCGAAGAACTCTTCACCGACCCCCGCCTCACGGCGATGGGGCTCCTGCTGGAAGCCCATGCCGGGCTCAACGCCAAGCTGCAGCCCGTGCTCGACGAGAACGGCGTGTCGTCCCTGGACCTCAACGCCCTGATGCGGCTGAGCCGCTCCCCCGGACAACGCCTGCGTCTGAGCGACCTGGCCGCCCAGACGTCCCTGTCCACCAGCGGCATCACGCGCGTCGTCGACCGCCTCCAGCGCGCCGGACTGGTGCGCCGCGAGTCCTTCCCCGGAGACCGCCGCAGCACCTACGCGGTGCTCACCGACGAGGGCGCCGACCGGCTCGTACGGCTCCTGCCCGACTACCTGGCCACGGTCGAGCGCTGGTACACCGGCCTGCTGACACCCGGACAGCTCCCGGCCTTCCTCACGTGCCTGCGCATCCTCCGCGACAGCGTGCACCCCGAGGCGACCGCCGGCCAGGAGGAATGACACCGCTCACCCGGGGAGCGAGGGCCCCGGGGCCCCGCGGCCCTCACACCAGGCGGCGCCTCAGTACCGCGTACGTTGCCGCGATCAGGGCTGCTGCCAGGCCGATGAAGACGGCCGTTTCGATCCACTGGAGGATCCAGAAGTCCCCGGCGGGACGGACCTTGTGGTAGCGGGCGACGAAGCCCTCCTCCGCCATGCAGCGCCTCAGCTCCGCACCCGACGTCTGGCAGTAGTGCGAGATCGGGTACTCCCGCCCGGCCTTGTCCAGGTAGCCGAACTCGCCCGTCGACCACGCGCTGCCCACGTACTTCTTCGGCGTCATGCCGGGCGTCACCCGGCGCTCGGGCGCGATCCACTCCGGCCGCAGCACCTGGAGCGACAGCCGGACGAGGACGACCGCGGCGAGCGCCGAGCCCATCGCGGGCAGCGTGCGCCGGTGCAGGACGCCGGCCGCCGTCCCCGCGGCCAGGCCGAAGAGTGCGCAGCCGACGGCGGCCGGGCCGGTCGCGTTGAAGATGAAGCCGTCGTACCAGTAGAGGCCGTCGAGGGAGTTCGAGATGGGCCCCCACCACCAGGCGACCAGGGCGGCGAGCACCGCCGAGCAGGTCACCGCGCACACCGCCGCCAGCGCGAACCGGGACGCGAACCAGGCGCGCAGCCCCGCGCCCTGGGTGAGGGCGAGTTTGGTGGTGCCGGTCTCCAGTTCGCGCCCGATCAGGGGGGCGCCCCAGAAGAGGCCGACGAGTACGGGTACGGCGGCGCTGAGGGCGCCCAGGGCGCGGATCGCGCCGGTGTTGTCGGCGAGCACCCGGCGTACGAGCTCGGGTCCGCCCGCGCCCCCGGTCGTGCACTCTTCCGCGTCCCAGCCCTTGCAGCCCGCCAGGGACAGCGAATGGTCGTGCAGGAACGCCATCATGTCGGCGCGCCGGAACGCCACCCACACCGCGCAGACGGCGAGGACCGCGGCGGCCACCAGGACCGTCGCGCGCTGCTGGCGCCACGCCAGCCACAGGGTTCCCCTCATCAGGCCGCCCCTGCCTTCTCCGGCGCGTCGCCCGCCGCCGGCACCTGGGAGCGCAGGTGGCCGAGCAGCAGCTCCTCCAGCGTCGGCGGTTCGCCGACCCATCGTTCGCGGTCGCCGACGGGTCCCGTGTACCGCACCAGCGCGGTGATCTGCCGCCCGGTGACGGCCGAGTCGACGACCGCCCCGGCGGGCACCGCGCGCGGCAGGCCGTGCGGGGTGCTGCCGTCGACGTGCCCGGTGAGCAGGGTGTGCTCGTCGCACAGCTGTTGCGCGTCGCCGGCCAGCCGGACGGCGCCGTCCTTGAGCAGCAGGAGGTGGTCGCAGATGTTCTCCAGCTCGGCGACGATGTGGGAGGACATGACGACGGTGATGCCGCGGTCCGCGACCTCCGCCATGACCAGCCCCATCACCTCGCGCCGCACCAGCGGGTCGAGGTCGGCGAGCGGTTCGTCGAGCAGCAGCAGGTCGGGCTGCTTGCCGAAGGCCAGCGCCAGCGCGATGCGTGTGCACTGGCCCTGCGAGAGGGTGCCGACGCGGACGTCGAGGGGGATGTTCCCGGAGCGCACGATGCGTTCGGCGCTCTCCATGTCCCAGCCGGAACGGTTCAGCTCGCGCCCGAACCGCAGCGTCTCGGCGACGGTGAAGCGCGGGTAGAGCGGCTTGTCCTGGGCGAGGAACGCGACGCGCCGTCGCGCCTCCTCCGTCACGGGGTCGGCGCCGAACACGCGTATCTCGCCCGCCGTGGGCCGCAGCAGTCCCGTCGCCAGGTGGAACAGGGTGCTCTTGCCGGCGCCGTTGGGGCCCACGAGTGCGGTGACCCGCCCGGTGGGCAGCGTGAAGTCGCACGCTTCGAGCGCCCAGCCGGAACGGAACCGCACGCCGAGGCCCCGGGCCGCCAGCGCGGGTCCGCCGGCGGCGGTCGAGGCCGCCCGGTACGTGTCTTCCTCCATCGACAGGAACCCCCACATCATTCCACTAACTTCTTAGTGGAATGATGATGCTGATCGCACGGCGATTCCGTCAAATCCCCCCATGCCCCGCCCCGCCTCCCGGTACGGCAAGGGCCCCGGCCCGGCTGTCACCAGCCGCACCGGGGCCCGGAGCCCGTGGGATGCCCCTACGCCGTCACGGCGTCACGGCGTCACGACGTCACCGCAGGCTCCCGTACGGCGTCATCCGCCACCCCCTGGGCCGGCACCGCAGCAGCAACCTCGGCACGCGAAGCACCATCGGCACCCTCGGCGCCACCAGCACCACCGCCTGCCACCGTGCGCGGCAGCGCGAACATCAGGACCAGCACCAGGACCAGCACCCCGGCGACCCACCACATGCCGTTGCGGAACGCGTGGCCGAACGCCTCGCCGACCCGGCCGCGGGCCATCGCACCCTCGTCCAGCGCGTCGAAGAAGACCACGGACACCAGGCCGAGGCCCAGCGCGTTGCCCACCTGCTGGGTGGTGTTGATCAGGCCGGACGCCGAACCGGAGTGCTCGCGCGGCACCTCCGCGAGGACCGCCTCGGTCAGCGGCGCCACGATCAGGCCCATGCCCACGCCCATCACGACGAGCGGCGGGATCATCTGCCAGGACGTGATGTGCGTGCCGTAGTGGGCCGACTCGGCGACGTAGAGCAGGACGCCGGCGGTCATGGCCACGGCACCGGCCTGGAGCACCTTGCGGCCGAACCGCGGCACGAGCTTCTGCACCGACAGGCCCGCCGCCACGGACACGCCGATCGAGAACGGCACGCCGGTCAGGCCGGCCCGCAGCGGGCTCCAGCCCAGGCCGATCTGCATCCACAGCGTCCAGATCATGAAGAAGATGCCGCAGGCGACGCCGAAGGCGACCTGCACGCCGATGCCGGCCGCGAAGCTCTTCACGCGGAACAGCGACAGCTCCACCAGCGGCGACCCGTCCTTGCGCGCCTTGTGGCGCTCGTAGAGGACGAAGGCGGCGAAGACGACCGCGCTGCCGGCCATGCACAGGAAGCCCCACAGCGGCCAGTGCAGCTCACGGCCCTGCGTCAGCGGGTAGAGCAGCATCAGCAGGCCGCCGGTGGCCAGGGCCATGCCGACGAGGTCCAGCTTCAGGGCGTGCGGCGCGCGCGACTCGGAGATGTAGCGGCTGCCGAGGATCAGGCCGGCGATGCCCACGGGCAGGTTGACCAGGAAGATCGGCCGCCATTCCAGCCCGAAGAGGTTCCACTGGGTGAGCAGCGCACCGATGATCGGGCCGGAGACCGCGCCCAGGCCGACGATCGCGCCGAACATGCCGAAGACCTTGCCGCGCTCGTGCGCGGGGAAGGTGGCATGGATGATGGCGAGCACCTGCGGCACCATCAGCGACGCCGTGGCGCCCTGGAGGACGCGCGACGCGACGAGGACGTGCGGGTCGCCCGCCACGCCGCAGAGCATCGAGGCGACCGTGAAGCCGGCCATGCCGAGCAGGAAGATCCGCCGGCGCCCGTAGATGTCGCCGAGCCGGCCGCCCGTGATCAGGCCCGCGGCGAACGCGAGCGCGTAGCCCTCGGTGATCCACTGGAGGGTGCTGAAGCCGGCGCCGAGGTCCTGGCGGATGCTCGGCATGGCGATGTTGACGATGGTGACGTCGACCAGATCCATGAACGACGCGGTCATCACGACGGCGAGCGCCAGCCAGCGGCGGCGGTCGGCCGCGGCGGCGGCAGGTGACGTGGGGGGCGTACTGACGGTGCTCAAAGGGGCTTTCCTGCTTCCACGGGGGCGGTACGAGGACGTACTACTCGGGGCATTCTGGGCTTGTTCCGCCGGGCCGGACCAAAGGGCCGAACCGAAACCACCGGAAAGGTAACCCGCCTATAGGCCAGCTTGTGTCCTAGATCCCTGGGACCCTGGCCGTCATGACGGACACCCCGGCACGGCTCCTCACCCTGCTCTCGCTCCTCCAGACGCCCCGCGAATGGCCGGGCAGCGAGCTCGCCCAGCGGCTCGACGTGAGCCCGCGCACCATCCGGCGCGACATCGAGCGCCTCCGCGACCTCGGCTACCCGGTCCAGGCGAGCCGGGGTGCCGACGGCGGCTACCGCCTCGCGGCGGGCGCGGCCCTGCCGCCCCTCGTCCTCGACGACGAGGAGGCCGTCGCCATCGCCGTCGGCCTGCGGGCCGGCGCCGGGCACGCCGTCGAGGGCATCGAGGAGGCCTCCGTACGGGCCCTGGCCAAGCTGGAACAGGTCCTTCCGTCCCGGCTGCGGCACCGCGTCTCCGCGCTGCAGTCCGCCACCGTGCCCGTCACGGGCGGCGACGGCGCCACCGTCGACCCGCACACGCTCACCGTGATCGCCTCGGCCGCCACCGGCGACGAACGGCTGCGCTTCGCGTACCGCAAGGGCGACGGTACGGAGACGAAGCGGCTGGTCGAGCCGCACCGGCTGATCAGCACGGGCCGGCGCTGGTACCTGGTGGCGTACGACGTCGACCGCGACGACTGGCGCACGTTCCGCGTCGACCGCATCAGCGAGCCGTTCCCGACGGGGGCCCGGTTCACGCCGCGTGAGCTGCCGTTCGCCGACGCGGCCGAGTTCCTCAGCCGGTCCATGGCCCGGCTCCAGCCGGTCTACCGGGTGGTGGCGACCTTCCGGGCGCCGGCGGAGTTCGTGGCGGCGCGACTGCCGCGCTGGCTGGGCACTCCGGTGCCCCTGCCGGCGACCGGAACCGACAGCGCGGCCTCCACCGCGGCCTCCGCCCCTACCGAGAGCTGCCGCCTGGACGTGACGACGTCCGACTCGCTGGAGTGGGTCGCGTTCCGGCTGGCGCTCGTCGACTGCGAGTTCGAGGTGCAGGAGCCGCCGCAGCTGGTGGAGCACCTGGCCGGGCTCGGCGCCCGCATCAGCCGCGCCGCGGTGGGTGTACGTACCTGATGCGACTCCCCGCGGAACAGGGCAGGAAAAAGGGCCCCGGCGCAAGGGGGGGAGGCGCCGGGGCCCGGTCCATGAGGATATATCCGGTTGCACCGGATATCGTCCAGGTCAGGATGATAGGCCCTGTCAGGCCGCCGCGTCGAAACCGGTGTCGTGGGCCATCTTCTTCAGCTCCAGCAGCGCGTGCTTCTCGATCTGGCGGATGCGCTCACGGGTCAGCCCGTGCTGCTTGCCGACCTCGGTCAGCGTACGCTCGCGGCCGTCGTCGATGCCGTAGCGCGCCTTGATGATCGACGCGGTGCGCTCGTCGAGCCGGCCGATGAGGCCCTCCAGCTCCTCGCTGCGCAGCAGCGCGATCACCGACTGCTCCGGCGAGATGGCCGAGGTGTCCTCCAGCAGGTCGCCGAACTGCGTCTCGCCCTCGTCGTCCACGGACATGTTCAGGCTCACCGGGTCGCGGGCCCAGTCCAGGACGTCGCCCACGCGCTCGGGCGTGGTGTCCAGCTCCACCGCGATCTCGGCGTGCTCGGGCTCGCGTCCGTGCTCGCGGTTGAACTCGCGCTGCACCCGGCGGATGCGGCCGAGCTCCTCCACGAGGTGGACGGGCAGCCGGATCGTGCGGGACTGGTCGGCGATCGAGCGCGTGATGGCCTGGCGGATCCACCACGTCGCGTACGTCGAGAACTTGAAGCCCTTGGTGTAGTCGAACTTCTCCACCGCGCGCACCAGGCCGGCGTTGCCCTCCTGGATCAGGTCGAGGAGGGGGAGGCCGCTGCGCGGGTAGCGGCGGGCCACTGCGACGACCAGCCGCAGGTTGGACTTGATGAAGACGTCCTTGGCCCGGGCGCCCTCGGCGGCTATCGCCTCCAGCTCCTCCCGGGTGGCCTCGCGGGCCGTGGCGCCGCCCTCCTCCAGTCCGTCGAGGACCTGCTGGGCGTAGACGCCCGCCTCGATGGTCTGGGAGAGCTCGACCTCCTTGGCGGCGTCGAGCAGGGGTGTACGCGCGATCTCGTCGAGGTACATGCCGACCAGGTCGCGATCGGCGATCTCCCCGCCTGCGGCGCGAACACTGCTTGCCTCGTCGACACCCTGCGCTGCGGGCTGCCGGCGGGCGACGGCACGGGTTGCCATGCGTACTCCCTTGCGATGAGACGGTCGCGGGATGGACCGAGCCCCCGGGAAAGGCGCCCGTCCGAAGTGAAGAACGGACGGAATCCGGACAGAATTCCCACAAGACGCCTGGTTTTTCTCGATCATGCAGTACCCTGTCCGGCCGCCGTCCCGGACCACGCGCCGGCGCGGCCCGGCGGAGCGCCGATCAGCCCAGGTCAGGCCCGGTCGTGGGGGTGGCCACAGGGGTCCTGCGGGCCCGCGGACCAGCGCCGCGGGCGCCGCCGTGAGACGTCGCTCACACCTCTGCGTCCGCTTCCCCACCCTTGCGCTCCTACCCCCGAAGACGCCGCTCACCGGATGACGGTTGCCCGGATCGCTCCGAAAGGACCGGCCCTGGACCGAACGGACCGAACGCCCGGATTCGAGCAGTTGATCGGTAGGGGCCCGGCCGGTTGATCGAGTTGCCGGGGCGGGCGCGGCGGGTGTGCGCTGGTGGGCGGGGGCGAGCGAGAGGAGCTCCGCGATGCCGACGCACTCGATCACGCCCGGCGGCCACTCCGCCCACGAGGGGCCCGGCCCGGTTCCGCGCACCACCCACCTGCGGCACGCCGGCGCCGCGGGCGGCGGCGAGCGCTGGACCCGTACCGTCCCCGTCGTCGGCGGCGTGGTCTACGGCCTGTACGCCGTGTGGATCACCCAGAACCACGGCTTCTCGTCCGGCATGAGCTGGCTGACCGGACTCGTCGCCGCCGTGGCGACGGCGGCCCTGGGGTACGCGATCATCCACAACCGCGCCCGCATGATCCCCGAGGTGCGGGCGGCGGCCTTCGGCACGCTGTTCGGCGCCGCCATGGGCTTCCTGCACAGTCTCACCGGCTCGTCGGTGCTGCGCTCGGCCGGGATCGGCCTGTCGTTCGGCATCGCCATGGCCCTGACGTCGTACTACGTCTTCCACTGGCACGAGCAGCGGTACGGCGACCGGTACGGCGAGCAGGCGGCGGGAACGTCGGTGCAGCCGACGCACGCCCGCCCCGGACGGCCCGGACAGCCCGGCTACCCCGGGCAGGTCGGGCAGGCCGGGCAGCCGGTGCGCGACACCGGACCCGGCGACTCCGGCCAGGAAGGCGGCGTCCCGCGCATGGGCATGTAGCAGGCCCGGGCCGCGGGGTGCCCGGCCCCGCGGCCGCTCGGCTGCCAGGCCCCCGCAGCCGCTCAGCCGAACTGCACCGAGCGCTTCGCCAGCCCCATCCAGAAGCCGTCGATCACGGTCCGCCCGGCGGTCGCGTCGTCGCCGGCGGCGCCCAGGGCGACGAACAGCGGGGCGAAGTGCTCGGTGCGCGGGTGGGCCAGCAGGGCGGCCGGGGCCTTGTGCGCGAAGTCGAGCAGCGCGTCGACGTCGCCGGCGGCGAGCGTCTCGCGGCCCCACGCGTCGAACTCCGCCGACCACGCGGGCGGCCCGGACCCGGCGTGCCGCAGCGCCGCCAGGTTGTGCGTGAAGAAGCCGCTGGCGACGATCAGCACGCCTTCGTCACGCAGGGGCGCGAGCCGGCGCCCGGTCTCCATGAGGGCCCGCGGGTCGAGCGTGGGCAGCGACATCTGGAGCACGGGGACGTCCGCGCCGGGGTACATCTCGACGAGCGGCACGTACGCGCCGTGGTCGAGCCCGCGGTCGGGCAGGTCCTGTACGGGCACGCCGGCGCGGCGCAGGGTCCTGCGCACCCGGTCGGCGAGGGCGGGGGCGCCGGGCGCGGCGTAGCGGACGGCGTAGTAGTGCGCGGGGAAGCCCCAGAAGTCGTACACGAGCGGCACGGTCTCCGTGGCACCCAGGGCGAGCGGGGCCTCCTCCCAGTGGGCGGATATCACGAGGACGGCGGTGGGCCGGGGCAGGTCACGGGACCAGGCGGCGAGCTGGCCGGGCCACAGGGCGTCGTCGGCGAGGGGCGGGGCGCCGTGGGAGACGTAGAGGACGGGCATGCGGGCGCCGGGAGTGACGCCGGACAGGGCGGGTGCGGTGGTCATCGGGCCCCCAGGAGCCGGGTGAGCGAGTGGGTGGGTGAGCGGGTGGGTGGGTGAGCGGGTGAGCGCGTGCGACGTGCTTGAACCTTCAAGCACTCTCTCCACCATACGCCCGGAAAACCGGCGGCGGGTGAAACAGTGGATGCATGACGAAACGACCCGCGGAGAACCCCGAGGCCGCGGAGGCTCCCGCTCCGCCCGCCGAGCCCCGCTGGCTGACCGAGGGGGAACAGCGCACCTGGCTGGCGTACCGCCACGCGTCGACACTGCTGGAGGACTACCTCGACCGGCAGCTCCAGCGCGACGCCGGTATGACGCACGTCTACTACGGCCTGCTGGTCCGGCTGGCCGAGGCGCCGCGCCGCAGGATGCGCATGACCGAGCTGGCGGAGCACGCGAAGATCACGCGTTCCCGGCTCTCGCACGCGGTGGCGCGGCTGGAGGGCAACGGCTGGGTGCGCCGCGAGGAGTGCCCGTCCGACAAGCGCGGGCAGCTGGCGGTGCTGACGGACGAGGGGTACGAGATGCTGCGCAGGTCGGCGCCGGGCCACGTGGAGGCGGTGCGCACGGCGGTGTTCGACCGGCTCACGCCGGAACAGGCCGAGTTGTTCGGCGAGGTGTGCCGCATCGTGGCGGCGGGCCTCCAGCCGGCGGGCGGGGACGTGCCCTGGCTGCGCTGAGCGGCACCGCACCCGCGGCCTCTCACAGGGAAAGGCCCCCGCCGGGCGTACGACGCTGTTGGCGAATTCGGGGGCTGGTCCTACTTCGCCCCGCCGAGCGTGAGCTCGGCG
>NZ_BNBD01000028.1 GCF_014654785.1 Streptomyces mashuensis | reverse complement strand
GATCTCGAAGTCCAATGCATCCCCTGAACTGGGGTGTTGCAACGACTCCTAGAACCCAAGAGCAGCTCCGGGGCCCTTCCCCTGTTGAGGGTCAGGTCTGGGGCGGCAGGGGGTCCCCGGAGGGGGACTGGGGCCAGCCCGGGGGCTGCTGGTAGGCGGCGGGCGGGTAGAAGGGGGCAGGGGCCTGGGCCTGCTGCTGGGTGCGGACGAAGTCCTCCGCGACCATGGCGGCGAGGTCGAAGTAGGCCTCGCGGGTCTTGGGCCGCATCATGTCGAGGTCGACCTCGGCGCCGGCGGCGAGGTGCTCGTCGAAGGGCACGACGACGACGCCGCGGCAGCGGGTCTCGAAGTGGGCGACGATGTCCTCCACCTTGATCATCTTGCCGGTCTCGCGGACCCCGGAGATGACGGTGATGCTGCGCGAGACCAGGTCGCCGTAGCCGTGGGCGCCGAGCCAGTCGAGCGTGGTGCTGGCGCTGCTCGCGCCGTCGACGGAGGGCGTGGAGATGATGATCAGCTGGTCGGCGAGGTCGAGGACGCCACGCATGGCGCTGTAGAGGAGGCCGGTGCCGGAGTCGGTGAGGATCACCGGGTACTGCTTGCCGAGCACGTCTATGGCGCGGCGGTAGTCCTCGTCGTTGAAGGTGGTGGAGACGGCCGGGTCGACGTCGTTGGCGATGATCTCCAGCCCGGACGGCGCCTGCGAGGTGAAGCGCCGGATGTCCATGTAGCTGTTGAGGTTGGGAATGGCCTGGACGAGATCCCGGATGGTGGCGCCGGTCTCGCGCCGCACGCGACGGCCGAGGGTGCCGGCGTCGGGGTTGGCGTCGATGGCGAGGATCTTGTCCTGGCGCTCCAGGGCGAGCGTCGAGCCCAGGGCGGTGGTCGTGGTCGTCTTGCCGACGCCGCCCTTGAGGCTGATGACGGCGATGCGGTAGCACGACATCACGGGCGTACGGATGAGCTCCAGCTTGCGCTGCCGCTCGGCCTCCTCCTTGCGCGCACCGAACTTGAAGCGCGAGGCGGCGCTCTGCTTCTTCGGCTTGGGCTTGCCCTTGAGCAACCGCTCGGACGACAGCTCCACGGCGGCGGTGTACCCGAGCGGCGCCCCGTGCACGGCCCGCTGCCGCTGCTCAGGCGCAACGGCAGGCCACCCACCGGCACGCGGATCGACGGGACCGTCACCGGGCACCTGCGGCTGCGGCTGCGCCTGGGGCTGCGGGTAGCCGTACCCGCCCGCGGCGCCGCTGCCGGCACCGGGGTAACCGTAACCGCCCTGGGGCGCTTGAGGATTGCCGGGCGGGGCGTAGGGCGAGGGGGCGGGGGTCTGGCCGGGGGCGGGGGCGTACGGGGTGGTGCCGGGCGCGGGCGCGTACGGGTTGGGTGTGGGGGCCTGTGTGTACGGGCTCTCGCCGGGGGTGCCGGCCGGGGCGGTGGTGTGGGGTGCTGCGTTGGCGGGTGTGGGGGCCTGTGTGTACGGGGTCTCGCCCGGGGTGGGCGTGCCGGGCGCGCCGGCCGGGGTGGTGCCGTGGGGTGCTGCGCTGCCGGGTGCGGGGACGCCGGGCGCGCCGGCCGGGGCGGTGCCGTGGGGCGCTGCGGCGCCGGGGGCGGGGGCCTGTGTGTACGGGCTCTCGCCCGGGGCGGGCGCGCCGGCCGTGCCAACCGGGGTGCTGCCGTAGGGCGCTGCGTTGCCGGGCATGGGGGCGGTGCCGTAGGGCGAGGCGGGGGCGTACGGGTTTGCGCCGGGGGCGGTGCCGTGCGGTGCTGCGGGGTTGGCGGCAGCCGCGTCGCCGGGGGCGGGAGCCGGACCGCCGTGGGGCGCGGCAGCGTATGGGGCTCCGCCGTGCGGTGCGGCGGAGTTGGCGGCGGCCGCGTCGCCGGGGCCGGTGCTGTGCGGTGCCGCAGCGGCGGCGACTGCGTTGCCGGGCGCCTGGGCGGTGCCGTAGGGCGAGGCGGTGCCGGGCGCCTGGGCGTAGGGGCTCGGTTCGGTGCCGGGGGCGGTGTTGTGCTGCGCCTCGGGGCCGGCGGGGTGAGCGGTGCCGGGCGCCGGGACCGTGCCGTATGGCGAGGCGGGTGCGTACGGGCTTGCGCTGGTGCCCGGCGCGACGTTGTGCGGTGCTGTGGGGTCGGCGGCGACTGCGCCGCCGGGCGCAGCGGCGTACGGGCTGGTGCCGGGAGCCGGGGCGGCGCCGTGGGAGGGCTCGCCTGTAACGGGCGCGGCGCTGTTGGGCGCCGTGAGGTTGGTGCCGCCCGCGTCAGGCGTCTGACCGCTGTGGGGCGCTGCGGAGTTGGCGCCGGGTGCCTGTGCGGCACCGTAGGGCGACGCGGGGGCGGGGGCGTAAGGGCTCGCACCGGTGCCGGGTGCGTTGCTGTGCGGTGCTGCGGGATCGGCGGCGACTGCGCTGCTGGGCACCTGGGCGGTGCCGTGCGGTGCTGTGGGGTTGGCGGTGCCTGCGTCGCCGGGCGCGGTGGCGTACGGGCTCGCGCCGGGGGCCGGGGCGGTGCCGTGGGGCGCTGCCTCGGCGGGGGCGGTGCCGTGCGGTGCTGCGGACTGGGCGGCGACCTCGTGGCCGGGCGCCTGGGGGGTGCCGTGGGAGGGCTCGCCGGCGTCGGCCGTGGCGGGGGCGTGCGGGGTCGTGCCCGGGGCCGAGGTGTTGCCGTAGGGCGGCTCCCCCGCGCCAGTCGCGGAGTCGGCGGCGCCCGCGTCGCCGGGAGCCGGTGCGTACGCACCCTCGTCGGCGCCCGGGGCCGCGTTGCCGGCCGCGGCGGCATACGGGTCCGCACCCGGCGCGGCGCTGTTGGGCGCAGCAAGGCCGGCGGCAGGCTCGGCCGCGGCCTCGCCGGGCGACGGGGCCGGGCCGTGCGGGTCGGCCCCCTTCGAGGCGGCCTGAGCCGCCGACGGCAGGGGCGCGCCGGGAACCCCCGGCTGCTGCAGCGCGTACGGGTCTCCCGCACCCCCCGCAACCGGGGACGTACCCGCCTGCGGAGCATCGCCCGGCGCACCGGTGTCCGGGCCGGCGCCGTCGTCCGTGGCGGCCACAGACGTGTCGGGGTCGGCCGGCGCCGCCGCCCGCGCGCTCGCCGCCGCGGCGTCACCCGCCGCGTCACCGGTCGCCGCACCCTCCGGGTGCGGGAACCCGTCGCCGGCCGACGCCGCCGGCGGGAAGTTCGGCGGCAGCGGAGGCAAATCACCCGGCGGCACCGGGGTCGCCGCCCAGCCCGCGCCGTCGCCCGACGGCAACGGCAGCGGATCACCCGAAGGAGGCGGCGGCGGGGTGGCCGCGCTCGCCGCCGCTGCTGCGGCGGGGCTCTGCGTGTACCACGCCGGCGGCGTGTAGTCGATCGTGAACTCGCCCGTGTGCTCGGGCTCGTACTCCGCGTCCCTCGTGCGGTCGTCGCGCTCGGCGGCGTCGGGCCGGTCCTCGCCGGCTGTCCTCCCGGCCGCGCGGATCTCGTCCCGATCGCTGCTCACAATGCCTCCTGCTGGTGTGGTCCGGCGCCCAGGGATTCAAGGGGTCGAAGGGTGGATCCGGCGGGGCCGACCGTTCCTGTAGCCCCGACCGCCCGGGTTGCCATCCGTCACCGCCGTCACGGCCGTCACGTCAAGGGCCCCGGCGTCGGTTCTCCCGTGCGTACGGTCATACAGACTAATCGTCATCCGTATTCATGCGGCAGGGCCGTCCCCACGCCACCGCTTTCCCCCACCACCCCCTCGTGCCACGAGCCTTTCCCGGCCGGCCGGTCCGGAACACGGCGCGCGACAGCGCGCGAGCGCACGCGACGGCGGCAGGCGAACGGGTCGCTCCGCGCACCGCGCGCGGGGTCAGTCCACGCGCCGCGCGGGACCCAGCAGTTCGGCCTCGGGCTCGGTCGGCCGCGTGGCGACGTACGTACGTGACGTACGCGTGCACCACAGCGTGACGCCTTCCGGCAGCGTGGACAGCGCCTCGACGTCCTGCGCCGCCAGCCGCATCGCCCGGCCCAGCACACGCGCCTCCTCCGGCGAGACGCGCTGGATGCCGACGAGGTCGGCGCGGCCCATCAGCCGCTCCGTCGTGGGGCCGGGGAAGGGCAGCAGGGTCACCACCGACTGCCAGGGCGCGGCGCCGAGGCGGCCGCGCGGCGGCCGTACGCCGCAGTCGCGCAGGACGACCACGGGGCTGTGCAGCGACGGCCCCTGCGGCGGCACCCGCCCCACGTCGTACAACGTGACGCACTGCTGCTCGCTGTTGGCCGCACCGGCCAGCGCCGACCACAGGGCGCGGCGCCCGGTCTCCACCGCCACCCGGGCGCCCGTGGCGACCGCCCGCAACGCGATGACCTGCGCCGTCCACGCGCTGCCGATGAGCAGCACGTCGAACGGCACCGGCCGGCCCAGCCCCAGCACGGCCGGCAGGCCCTGGTCGTCCGAGCCGATGACCACGCCGTCGTCACCGACGGGCAACGCCAGTGCGTCGCACTCCTCGGGGGACAGCTCGTGCCGCCCGCGCCGCGGCCCGAGCAGCCCGAACCCGAAGCGCGGCCCGGCCGGACCGGGTGAAACAGCCGTCACCGCGTGCCTCCCAGGGGCAGAGTGGCGAGGACACCGGGCACCTGGTCGTGGTCCAGCCGCGTCAGGCCGGCCTTCGCCCCGCGCGCGGCCCGCTCCAACGCGCGGCCCAGTTCGTGCACTTCATCCGCACTGCGCCCGCATATCCGTATATGTCCCGTCAGGGTGGGGGCGTGTCGCCCCGCGACCGTCCGGCCGCGCCCCAGCGTCAGGCTGAGCGTCGTCGACAGCGCCGGCAACGTGGTGAGCAGGGCCGCCAGCTCGGGCAGCGCCACCGCGCCCCCGCCCGCACCCGTGCCCGTGCCCAGGCGGGGCCAGCGGCTCACCCAGTACGTGGTGTGCCACCGGTCGTCGCAGCGCCAGGCGCGCGCCGTCTCGGCCGTCCGCCGCGCAGGCGCACCCGTACGGCCCGCCTGCTCCGTGGCGGCCGGGTTGAGGCAGGCCGCCGTCGCCAGCGCGGCCGTCAGCTCGTCCTCCGTCAGCAGCACCGCCCGGAAGCCCGCGCCCCGGAGCCGGCTCGCCACCTGGTCGGCCACCCGCAGCACGCACCGCCGGGCCCCGCGGACCCCGCCGCCCCGCGCCTCGACGGCCTCCGGGCACAGCTCGGGGTCGAACTTCAGCGCCACCCACGTCTGCCGTACGGCCGGCGACGCCGTCACCGCGTGCAACGGCGCGTAGTTGCGGGCCGCCAGGCCCTGCCCCGACAGGTGCGGCGCGGGCGCCGGCAGCGTGCTCTGCACGACCTGTGCCGACTCCAGGCGGATGCCGTCCACGTCCAGGGCGTCCCGCAGCAGGCCCAGCGGCAGGGCGCGTTCGCCCCGCCCGGGCCGCAACGGCCGGTCCACGGCGTCGACCCGTATGACGGCGGTGAGGAACGTACCGTCGCCCACCAGGCCCACCGAGCGCAGCTCGTCGTCGGAGCCCGGCCCGGCGAGCGGCGCGGGAACGTCGAAGGAGACCGTCCGCAGCGCCGGTTCGCACTCGACGGCCGGCGCCAGGCGCGGGTCCGTGCCCGGCGCGGGCGGCTCGGCCGCCGCCCGTACCGCCCGGCGGCGCAGCGCCTGCCGCGAGGCCAGCCACTCCGTGACGGGCCGCCGGCCCGGCCGGAGCACCGCCAGCACCACCAGCAGCGCGGCCACCACGGCGGCCGGTGCCACGAGCAGCCGGTCCACGACCCAGGCCACCAGCACCAGCGCCGCCGCCACCTCCAGCAGCACCAGCTGCTGGAGCCGTACCGGGCCCAGCGCGCCGCGGCCCGGCGCCGGCCGGGGCACGACCGCCCCCGCGGCACCGCCGGCGGCACCGCCCGGCGCACCGTCCGCCGGCCCGCCGGCGGTACCCACCGGGTCACCCGCGGCCCGTACGCGCGTCGCGGCAGCAGCCATGACCGCCAAGCCCCCCTCTGCGTCCGTCCTCTGCGTCCGCGTCCGCGCGCCCGCCGGTGAGGTCCCCCGGCGACACGCGTCGATCACGTACCGGCATAGTAGAGGCTCGGTCCGACACAGCCGGGCCGCAGGGCACGACCAATGGCCAGGCCCCGTGGCCGGGCCCCGGCCGGCACCACAGCGAAGGCCGCAGCGACGGCCGCAGCGACGGCCACCGCCACAGGGACCACAGGCACGGCCACAGCCACGACCACAGCCAAGACGGGGGAGAAACGGCTCGACATGGCATCACGGCGGGACGAACTCAACGCCTACACGTTCGCGAAGAAGCGGACGGTCGCCGCGTTCCTCCAGCCCTCGGCCGGCGGATCGGAGGAAGGCGCTCCGCGCCCCCTGCGCACCGTGCTGCCCGGCATCGTCGTCGGCGCCCTGCTGGTCGCGGGCTTCGGCGCGTGGGGCGTCTTCCGGCCCGTCGCGCCCAAGGGCTGGGACGACGAGGCCGCGCACGTGATCGTGGGCAGCGACTCCACCACCCGGTACGTCGTGCTCGTCACGGACGGCAAGAAGCAGCTCCACCCCGTCCTCAACCTCGCCTCCGCGAAGCTCCTCCTCAACCCGGGCAAGTCGCAGTTCATCAAGGTCCGCGAGTCGGAGCTGGACGACGGCCACATCCCGCGCGGCCCCACCCTCGGCATCCCCTACGCGCCCGACCGCATGCCGTCCGACAAGGAGGCCGGCAAGGAGAAGCGGTGGGCCGTCTGCCAGCAGCCCGGCGGCACCAACGGCAACACCACGCAGAAGGCCGTCTTCCTCTTCGCCGCCCACGACCCCAAGGGCAAGACGCTCGACGGTCCGCAGCGGCTGCGCGCCGGCCAGGCGCTGTACGTCGAAGGGCCCGACGAGGCCCGCTACCTCGTCGACCCCCGCGGCACCCGCTACGCCGTCGGCGCCCCCGACGGCAAGTCCGGCGACGCCGCCGACCGCAACCTCCTGCTGCGCGCCCTCTTCCGCGACGGCGCCCAGCCGCAGCACGTCACCAAGGAATGGCTCGCCACCCTCAACGAGGGCACGCCCATCACCTTCCCCGAGGTGCCCGGCCAGCCCGGCCGCCCCGCCGGCATCCCCAGCCTCGGCGACCGCGCCAACCGCGTCGGCATGGTCCTCCAGGCCCCCACCGGCACCAGCACCCAGCACTACGTCGTCCTGCCCGGCAAGGTCGCCCGCGTCTCCGCCTTCACCGCCAAGCTGCTGCTCAGCAGCAAGACCCTGGCATCCCTCGGCCAGGCCGGCACGCCCGAACGCGTCAGCCCGGCCGCGTTCACACCGGACGCCGAAGAGTTCGCCGGCCAGAACCGCTGGCCCACCCTCGTCCCCCGGCAGGTCAACTTCGCCGACCCGCTCGGCACCGGCCGCCCCAACGACACCGTGTGCAGCCTCCTCACCGGCATGAACGACGACGGCACGCCCGAACTGGGCGTCTGGGCCGGCAAGGGCTACCCCGCCACCGTCCCCGACGGCGCCACCAGCGCGTATGTCACCCCCGGCTCCGGCCTGCTCTACCGCCAGGTCACCGGCCGCCAGACGCAGAGCGGCACCGTCTTCCTCGTCACCGACACCGGGCTGCGCTACGCCGTGCAGTCCAACAGCGACAGCGGTACGGCCAAGTCGCGGATCGGCGACGCGGCGTCCGCACCGCCGGAGCCGGGGGAGGCGGGCGCCGGCGGCAAGGAAGCGGACCAGGCCCGCGTCCGGCTCGGCTACCAGAAGGTCGCCCCCGTCGCCGTACCGGCCAACTGGTCGCAGTTCCTGCCCACCGGTCCGCGGCTGGACACCAACAGCGCCCGCCAGCCGCAGGGCTCGTGAGGAGGGGAACGGGGACGGTGGTAAGAGTCACGAAGAGGGCAATGGCGACAGGTGCCCTGCTGACCCTGCTCACCCTGACGACACCCGCCGAGGTGGCGGCCGCCGACGCGACGGCCGTGCACCTGGCAGGCAGCGGCGAATGCACCTACCCGGCGAAGCCCATCAAGGGCACGCCGTGGTCGCTGCAACGCGTCCTGCTGGACCAGCTGTGGCAGGACACCAAGGGCAAGGACGCTCAGGGCCGCCCGGTGCGCGTCGCGGTCATCGACACCGGCGTGGACGTACGGAACCCGCAACTGGCCGGCGCCGTCGACGTCAAGAGCGGCAGCGACCTGCTCACGGGCCCGAAGGACACCCTCCGCGGCCCGACCGTCGACCCGGTCGGCCACGGCACGAAGGTGGCCGGCATCATCGCCGCCCGCCCGACGCCCAGCAGCGGTTTCGTGGGCCTCGCCCCCGAGTCGGTGATCATCCCGATCCGGCAGAACGACGAGAAGGGCACCGGCTCGACGCAGACGCTCGCGGTGGCCGTGAAGCAGGCCGTGGAGGCCGGCGCCCGCGTCATCAACATCTCGCAGGACACCGCCGACCGCCTCAAGCCCGACTCCGACCTGGAACGAGCCGTGCAGTACGCCCTCGCACAGGACGTCGTCGTGGTCGCCTCGGCCGGCAACGACGGCGCGGACGGCACGTCCAAGCCGACGTACCCCGCCGCCTACCCGGGCGTCCTGGCCGTCGGCGCGTCCGACCGCAACAACGAACGGGCCTACTTCTCCCAGCCGGGCGACTTCATCGGCGTCGCGGCGCCGGGCGTCGACATGGTCTCCACGGTGCCGGGCGGCGGCCAGTGCGCCGACCACGGCACGAGCTTCTCGGCGCCCTACGTGGCGGGCGTCGCGGCTCTCATCCGCGCGAAGCACCCCGACTGGAAACAGAACCAGGTCGTCGCCCAGATCGAGCAGACCGCGGAACGGGCCGTCAACGGCCGCGACCGCTATGTCGGCTGGGGCGTCGTCGACCCGGTCCGCGCCCTGTCGGAGGACGAACGCCCCCTCGACCAGGTGACCCTCCCCAAGGGCCCGGTCCACGGCGCGGCGGCCCCGAGACCGGCACCACTGCCGGTGGGCGAGAGCGCCCAGGACCGGCAGGTGCGCTTGGCGACGTACGTGCTGGGCGGCACGGCGGTGCTGGTGGCGGCGGTCACGGGGGCGTCGATGGTGGCGAGGGAACGAAACCGCCGCAGAGGAGCGGCAAGGACCTAGCCTTCCTGCTCCTCGTCCAGCTCGATGTCGAACTCTCCGTCCCGCACGCCGAGAACGAAGGCGTGCCACTCGCTGGCGGTGTAGCGGAGGACGGTGTCGGGGTCGGCGGAGGACCGCATGGCGACGGCACCGCCTTCGAGGTAGGCGATCTCCACCTTGACGTCGGAGGTGTCGTCCGGCGCACTGAGCCACTCGGCACCCGAGATGTCCATGGCGTACAGCGCTTCGGTCTCTTCCTGGGTGGCCACGGTGCGGCTCCTCGCTCTGCTCGGTCGACTGGGACGGTTGCGGGCAGCGACGACGCTAGCAACGGGGTGGCCAACGGCACAGGCATTCGGCCTTATCTGGTCGATGGCTGACGCACACAGTGACTAAAGTGACGGCTAGGTGCTCACTGAGCGCTACACGGGGAGGGAACGGGGTTGG
Source organism: Streptomyces mashuensis (assembly GCF_014654785.1). Classification (GTDB taxonomy): domain Bacteria; phylum Actinomycetota; class Actinomycetes; order Streptomycetales; family Streptomycetaceae; genus Streptomyces; species Streptomyces mashuensis. The sequence goes on along the minus strand of NZ_BNBD01000028.1, from coordinate 27,164 downwards.
TTGACCACGACCCGCACGGCAAGTACCTCGGCAAGGACGCCGAGACACTCAGCACGTTCAAGGGCAGGATCGACTCGATCCTGAGGATGCTGGAGGATTCCCAGGCGTCACAGACGTCACTGGACCACCGTACGATCGCCAAGAGCGCGTACGGCAAGGACTTCCACTCCGCAGAGGTCCTGCACAGCGTCTACGAGACGGTGCACACCCGCCTGAAGGAGCTGTCCCGCGTCTTCGGCGACCAGATCGAGGCTGCGGGCCTCGCCGCCCTGGTCGCCGACCGCGGCTACGACGGGGTGGACGCCGAACAGGAAGCACGCATGCGCGCCATCCAGGAACGGACGGAGCGTCACTTCCGCGAGGCCCAGAAGCATTCCGGCGGCCATGGGAACGACAAGGGCGCCGGCTCGAAGGACGGCAAAAAGGCGGGCTACTAGCGCCGTCGGCGGTACGAGGAGAACAAGGGGGAGGCAAGGCACGTGAGCACCGAGAAGGGCAAGGCGGGCGGAAAGAAGGGCCCGTTCGAGGACCACAGTTTCTACGAACTGTTCGGAATGATCGCCGACGCCAACCCGAGCCATGTCACCAACACCGCCTACGCCCTGCAGACAGCAGGCGAAGACCTGACCTTCCTCACGGCGATCCTCAAGTCCCACATCGACCGCGTGAACTGGTACGGCGAAGGCGGCGAAGCCTTCCGCCAATGGGGCAGCGACCTGGTCATCCAGGCGTACAAGCTGGCCGAGTATGCGTGGGCGGCAGGATCATGGCTGCAAAACGCGGGTGACCGCCTGACGGAAGTCAAAGCAGCCATGCCGCCCATGGAAGCGTGCTCGGTGGACCCTGCCAAGGAAAAGACGCGCATGGAGGGCCTGGAGTCGAAACAGAAGGCAGCGGCCCACCTGATGACGCTGCTGGACGACGCCTACAGGGTCACGCACCAGGAGCTGGGGAAGCTGGACGGGCAGGCGCCGGTGTTCAAGCCGCTGCCGCTCAGCCAAAACTGGGACTATGCGGAGCGTCCGTACGGTACCGGTTCGGAGCCGGGTGCGCCGTCATCAAGTGCGGGAACCTTCACCGGCGCGACTGGTCTGCCGTCCGAAGCCCCGGGCTCGGCGCCCGCGAGTTCCGGCCGCCCGGGCTCTGTCATCCCGAGCACCGACGTACCCTCGACCACTGGTGTCTCTTCACCTGCCACCGGCCATGTCGGCTCCCACCCGGCTCCGGGAGGCCCAGCTGGGACAAACCTGGACTCCACAGCTGTCCTGCCGAGTCCGGACACCTTGCCACCAGTGCACACGACTCCATTGCCCGATGATGTGCGTTCTACCGGCCGTGTGCCCGGACCGACACCGATGGTGCCGATTGCGACTGTCCCACATATCCCCATCGATGCTCCAGGCAGGACGCTGCCGGTTTCACCTGTGCCCGGCACGGGGCGTCAGGGCGGAGGCTTCTCATTCTCCCGTCCGGGCGGTCAGCCGCACGGAGGTCCCCGTGAGGGCATCATCGGCGGCACACCGGCCCGTACGGGCAACGAGAGCGGGGCCCCCAAGCTGCCCCGGGGCACCGTGGTGGGTGGAGAGGCCGGAACCGGCCGAGCACCGATAGGTGTGGGTGGTGGCTTTGGTGGCACACCCGCGGGTGGCGGCTCAGGAGGGCGTGGTGCCGGTACCGGCCGCAGGCTGGCATGGGAGCCCGGCGGGACGGCGGGCACACCGCGCTCGACGCGTGGGCCGCGGTCCGAGTTCACGCTCGGCGGCACCGGGCTGGTCCAGGGCAACGGTGCGTCGGTGAAGCGGGCCAAGCGCCGAAAGGCCGACCGACCGGCGTACCTGACCGAGGAAGAGAGCACGTGGACGAGTGGCCAGCGTCCGACCGTTCCGCCCGTCATTGAGTAGGGCCCCGTCACGACCAGGCGAGTCAGAAGGAGAACGCCGCCTCATGCCACCCCTGACCCGCGTCATGCCGCGGCGCGTCATGTCGGCGTTGTCTGCGCTGGCGGCTGTGGTCCTGACGCAGGCCGCAGTTGCTTTGCCGGCCGTTGCGGACGACATGCGTTCCAAGCAGTGGTACCTGGATGCGATGCAAGCCGAGGCGATGTGGAAGGTGTCACGGGGCGAGGGAATAACCGTCGCCGTCATCGATTCGGGTGTGGACGCATCGGTTCCCGAACTTGCTGGACAAACCGTGGACGGAACGGATGTCTCGTCCACGGTCAAGGGGCCAACAGTTGACCTCAACGGCCACGGGACCAACATGGCGACTCTGATTGCCGGTACCGGTGCTAAAGGCGGAATTCAGGGCCTTGCTCCTGGCGCCAAGGTCATGCCCGTACGGGTTGAGCATGAAGTCGGCTTGGTTGATGCCCCCATGGGCAGAGCCATCCGCTACGCGGTCGATCACGGCGCCCGGGTGATCAACGTCTCTATGGGGCAGGGGGGCTCTGTCGCCCCCCCGCCGAAGACAGCCGAGGCCGTCAAGTACGCGCTGAGCAAGGGAAGCCTGATCTTTGCCGCAGCCGGAAACGATGGCGAGCGGTACAACGTTGAAAGCTACCCAGCGTCACTTCCGGGAGTCGTATCCATCGCAGCCACGGATGAGAATGGCACCGTCACCAAGTTCTCCAACAGCGCCAGTCATGTTGCCCTGGCGTCGCCTGGTGACGAAATTCCCGGCCGGTGCGAGAAGGGCGCAGGCTTCTGTGCAGGAAGCGGCACGAGCCAAGCCACCGCCATCGCCTCCGCCTCCGCCGCCCTCATCTGGGCCAAGCACCCGGACTGGACCAACAACCAGGTGCTGCGCGTCATGATGGACACCGCCGGCAAACCGACGGACGGCACCGTACCCAGTGCCCACCTCGGTTACGGTATCGTCCGCCCTCGCGTTGTACTCCTTGACGGCGAGGGCGACCCCGGCCCCGCAGACGTCAACCCGCTCCTCGCGGCCCGCGCCTCAGCCGAGCCGGAGTCGTCGAAGAAGCCTTCGCCGAACCCGTCGCCGTCCGGCGATGACAAGGCACAGAAAAAGACGACCGTCGCCCAGCATCCCGATGCTGGAAGCGACGGTGGCAGATCCGTCCTCGGGCCGGCGATCGGCATTGGCGCGGTGCTCGTCACCGTGACCGTCGTAGCCATCGTCGTCGCCCGGAACAGGGGAAGGACGGCACAGCGGTGAGAACGAAATCCGAAACAACTCACCGGTCAAATTCATGGGGGAAGGTGGAACATGTCCCAGCAGTCAATTGATTACGCAACGTTCCAGCGGTTCGAGAACACCATCGGTGATGTGACCGAGGCGTTCTCGAAGAATCTGCGGAACCTCGCCAGCCTGCTCGAGAGCGTCCGTGTCGGCTGGCAGGGCAAGGGCGCCGACGCGTTCGTCACCGCGCAGCTCGCGCTCAACGACGACCACGACGCGCTGCGCCGCCTCATCGACGGCATTCACCAGGCGGCCATCGCCACCCGCCGTTCCTCGGGCGGCAACGACCAGGAGGTGCTGGCCACCTTCCGCGGCATCGACGTCAACGGCGCCGCCGCCGGCGGTCACCTGGGTTCGATGGGCAGCGCCCCCACCAACGTGGGCAGCGACGTCAGCACCGGTCTCAACAGCAAGATCGACGGCTACTCGCTGTAAAGCCCCGCAGCCGTACCGAACAGCCAATCATCACGAGAACGAGGAGTGGGGGACATGGGACGCGACGTCGACCTCAAGGTCAGCTATGCCCACGTGGAGGAACTGGCGCAGGCCATCGATGCCGCCGCCAAGGTCGTCGAGGACAACCTCAAGGACATCTGGGCGGCCGTCAACATGGTCTCGGACAGCTGGGAGGGTGAGGCCCGCCAGATGTTCAACGCCGCCGACGCGCAGTTCCACGCGCGCGGCAACCACATCAAGGAGACGCTGACGAAGGTCGCCTCCACGATTCGCCACGGCTCGCAGAGCTACCACGAGACCGACCGCCGGGCCTCGCGCCTGTTCGACGTCGGCTACTGAGCCGGAGGAAACCCCGGCGGGGCGGGCAACGCGACAACCGGTTGCCCGCCCCAGCCGTATGCCCTCACAGCTCCGCATACAACGCCGCCGCCTCCCTCGGCAGGACGACCCAGGCCTTCGACCCGCCCAGCGGCAGCTCGACCTCCGCGAGCCCGCAGATGCCGCCGCAGGCGGAGACGACGGTGTCCAGCAGCGACAGCCCCTCCCGTCGCCGGCGGCGGCACACCGGCCGGCTGAACGCGCAGTGCGACGGATGCTCGTCGAAGACGGTCAGCCGCAGCACGCCGAACCGCCACCGCATGGAGAGGTGGGTGGCATGCCCGGGCGTGAACGTGAGGGCGTTGGTGAGGAGCTCGGAGACGGCGAGCTCCGCGAGTTCGGCCATGTCGGCCAGCTGGTGCTGGTCCAGTACCTGCCGTACGAGTCCCCGGGCCGTGCCCAGGCAGAACGTGCCGCCGGGCAGGCCGAGCGTGTAGGCGAAGTTGCCGGGCCCGGGCCGGGAGGCTTCCGCGGACGGCGGCGCGGACGGACAGAATGCGAGTGCGGTGCTGGTCATGCGCGTTCACTCCAGGGTGTGAAGCGGATGGTTACGGACACGCAGGCCGCACGCCGGTGGCTCGCCTCCCTGGGCGCGGACACACCCCACCCCAGGGAAAGGTGGGCATGCCGCGCGGTGCACTTCCGGCCACGGTCTGTGAGTGAAGTGCGACCGAAGGTAGCGCAAGCCGGAATCCCTGTGCTACCTCTTCGCAACACTGGATGCGGTCGCCGGCGCGCGGCAGACTGAGCGTCGGTTCGAGAGAGGGGTCGCATGCCACCGCGTAGCAATCCGACGATCCGCCAACGCCGCCTCGGCGCCGCGCTGCGTCAGCTCCGCGAGCAGGCGGGCATGTCGGCGTCCGATGCGGCCGCCCTGCTGGGTGTCGACCGGACGAGGATCTCCAACACGGAAGCCGGCCGCTTCGGCATCAGCGCGGCCCGGGTGCGCACCCTCGCGTGCAACTACCGCTGCCCCGACGCCCGGTTGGTGGAGGCACTGGCCGACATGGCGCAGGATCACACGAAGGGGTGGTGGGAGGAGTACCGCGGTGTGCTCCCGGCCTTCTTCCTCGACATCGCCGAGCTGGAATGGCACGCCACCAAGCTGCGCAACGCCCTCACCTCGCACGTCCCCGGGCTCCTGCAGACCGAGGACCATGCCCGGGCCATCTTCGAGATGGTGATCCCCGAGCTCCCGGCCGACGAGGTCGACCTACGGGTGGCGCAACGACTGCGCCGCCGCGAGGTGCTGGAGCGGGAGAACCCGCCGGTGTACGAGGCCGTGGTCCACGAGAGCGCCCTGCGAATGCAGTTCGGCGGCCGCAAGGTCGCCAGGGCGCAGCTGGAGTACCTGCTCCAGGTCAGTGAGCACGACGGGATCAGCCTCCGGGTCATCCCGTTCGCGGCCGGCGGCTTCCCCGGAGCCGGGCAGACCATCCTCTACGCCTGCGGCCCGGTGCCCCAGCTGGACACGGTGCAGCTCGACACGTCGTACGGCTCGGTCTTCATCGACTCCGAGATGCAGCTGGCCAACTACCGACGGCTCTTCGAGAAAGCGGAAGCCTGCGCCCTCGACGAGGCCGCCTCGCGCACGTTCATCGACGGGATCATCAAGGAACTCTGAAGGAGCCCCTCATGCCCGACATCGACTGGCAGGAACCCTTCTGCGGCGGCGGCGGAAACGCCTGTCTCCAACTCGGCCAAGCCCCCGACGGCACCCTCATACTCCGCGAAACCGTCCGCCCGGACGAACTCATCACCACCACCCCGGAAAGCCTCCGCAACCTCGTCGAGGCGGCAAAGCGCGGCGAGCTGGACCACCTGCTCTGAGGCCACTGGCCTACGGCACGTGGAGACCCGTGCACCCGTGTCTCCGCGCCGCGTCCTTGGCGAATGCCGACACCAGCTGGCGCTGGAGCCCGGCATCACGTGGGGCCGCGGGGGTGCCGTCCGCATTCCTGACGGCACGGCTGGTGAAGCGGGCGGTGCCGAAGAAGTTGCTGCATTCGGCTGACGCCCACGCATAGCCCGACCGGTCGTCCGAACCGGCTTCCTCCGACTGCCGGGCAGAAGCAGATGTGCCGAGGAGATCGCGAGCGTATGGTCCGTAGTAGGCAGAGATCCGGTAGACCGGCCTCTTCTCAGTGTCCAGCAGGTAGCAGTCCTCGACGGGAGCATTGTCGAAGGGCACCTCGAGAGCACGGCGGATTCCATACTGCTCGAGCATTGGGGCGAGCGAGGCTGCGGGCCGGCAGCTACCGGCGGAGTCCGCGAGGAGCGGCAGGTTCCCATCAGGGGCTTTCGCCGGAGAAATGGACTTCACGAAGTTGCCCGGGCGGCCCCGGCAGTCCCACTGCGAGTCGGCCCTCCGGGCGGTCTCCGTAGCGACTCTCGCCAGGTCGGTGCTCTTGCTGCCGAGGCCGGCGGATTGACCGTGCTTACCCAGGTACCACTTGACGCTTATCAACAGGCTCTTGCGTGCGTCCTCACAGCGCAGAACCGTGCTGGCGTGCCAGACGGATCCGATCGTGGCAACGGCCCCTGACCAGCCGTGACCGATGGGAGCAACGAGCCCCTCGTACTCGGAGGGATACATACGGCCGAGGGCGGAGAGCGGCATACCGGCGTCGGCTGTCCACCCTATGCTGACCTCGACCGTACTTCGCGGCTTGCCATCGTCTTCCACCGAGCAGCCGTCGAGCCAGCCCCTCTTTCCTTCGCTCATCCGGTCGTTCGTCCCGAGGAGAGCGCTCGCTGGCATCAGTTTCTTGATTTCGCTTTGCGGCAGCACGCCGTGGCAGACCTGGCCCAGGGATCTCGAGGTCTGCCAGCGGTCGTATCCGCCGGAGAGAAGGTAGGCCCCTACGCCTGCCAGCAGCACCGTCAAAGCGCCGACAAAGGAAAATGCCAACCGGTGCCGTTTGCGTTTGGCCGTAGGTGGTTCGGTCTCTGCCGACGTGGAGTCTTCCAGGGGCTGGTCTCTCATGATGGCTGCCGGTTCACATCCTCGAGTCGGGTTTCGAGCTGAAATTTCTACGATTCATTACTTCAGAAGGCGTTTCGCTGCTTCCACTCCTCGGGTGGAACCGCCTTGGAATTCCGAGTGCATACCCTCGATGACGTTTCTGCCGTGGGCATCGCTTTCCGAAATGCCGTGGCCGTTCGCCCAGCCTTTGAGCATCAGACGTGTCTGCCGTTGACTGTCCATATAGTTGTCGGCGATCTTTGCGTTGGCCTCCGAATCGGCTTGTGCCTTCATATCGTTGGACCAAGCCCAGGCCCAGGTATCCACTCCTCGCTGCAAACCGTCGCCGATCGGGAAACCGCCGGCCCCGACCGTGACCGGAGTGACCAGACCGCCCAGGAGGTGATACGCCATCTTCGACTTCCAGTCCGCGCCGGAATACGACGCCGACCGTGCATCGTTGATGACGTCCTCACGGATGGCGGTGTACGAGCCGAGGACAGCGCCGGACTTGTTCAAAGGGGCATTCCGGTCGTCTCCCTGGTCGTGGGGAGAGAGTTTGTCGAGCTCGTTGGATATATGGGCGGATGATGCGCCGAACAAGGTTGCGTAGCCCTCGGGGTCCTCCGACAATGCACGCATGGTACGCAGGAGTGTGTCCTCCTTGACCGACATGGTGACCTTGCCGTCGTTCTTCACACCGTCGTGATCCTGATAGGACGAGACGCCACTAAGGATCTCGTGGGTGTCCGTCGAATACTCTGCGAGTGCGTTGGCCAGAGGTCGCCGCAAGTTTTCCGGTGCTGCACTGCTCGAACCCGGGTCCACGAGCTGAATGGTGTCGTGCATCACCCGTGCCTGTGCCATGGTGTGCTTGGCTTCCGGGTCCGGGCGAGCGCCATCCGGCAGGGGAGCGTGGCCCGTGGCTGCTGCTTCGACTGCCGCGCCCAGACCCGCTTTGCTGGTGTCGATGTCGTAGGTGTGGACCCCAGCGGCGCTCGCTATCATTCTCTTCGGCCACTCACGTTCCTTGAACAGGTACTTGAGGTGGTCGTTGCTCTCCTTCTCGCCGGGGTCGAGGAAAGAAGTTGCGGCGTCCGGGTTCTTGCTCATGATGCCGAGCAGATGATCCAGCGGGTCGGGCTCCACATCCGGGCGGGTACGCACTTGGGTCCAGATGCCGGGATGCTTTTTCTCCGTGACGATGATGTCGTCGCCGAGGTCGTTCAAGAACTTCTTGCCGTAGCGGTCACCATGCCCCATCAGGCTCACGAACGACTGGTAACCGTAGAGCGGGTCCGTCTTGCTGCCGAAGTTCTTGCCACCCGCCTCCCGCAGGCCGTCCCGCCACTTCTCGTAGAAAGCGGATTTCGGGTCGGCCGTCGCGGTGGATATCGTGCTGGCCAGGCCCGCCTGCATCGTCTCGTAGGCCGACTTGTGCCCCTTGTCGTCCCTGTACGCCCAGCCATTCAGCCTGTTGGCCAGTTCGATCGTGCCGTCCGGGCCGATGTTGTTCAGGAACGTCTGGCTCGCGTCCTTGTCCTGTGCCACGTCCCGGAAGAGCCACTGGGACTCGGCGAGCTCCTTGGCGTCGAGTTTCTTCCCCGACCTGACCTTCTCTGCGAGCTTGGTGGCTTCCCTGGCCTCCACCTTCTCGATGTCGCCCTCGGCCTTCGCGTTGAAGCCGTTCCCGAAGCCGTCGAAGAGGTCGGTGTCCTGGACAGCCGCCGTAAGGGCCAGTTGCACGCCGTGGTCGGCGTCGTCGAAGGCGCGGACCAGGGCGGCGATGCTCTCGCTCCAGCTCTTTTCCGCCGCGGCCGCCTCGGACATCGTCTTGCGGTACGCCTCGGTGTTGCTGTCCGGGTCATGGCGGGCACCCGAGTCGAGGCGGATGGAAGCGACCACGTTGCCCTGCTCGCTGACCTTCATCCCGGCTTTTTCCGCCTCCGCCACCGTTGACTTCAGCTTGTTGCGCAGGTCGGTGAACTGTTCCTGGGCGTCCCGCAGCAGTGAGGCAATGGCGCGGGCCTCTTTGGCCGCCGCCGTGTACTGGTTGCTCGTCTGCTGCATGGTCGGGACGGCCATCAGGTTCGCCTCGCCCGTCCACGAGCCGTCCAGGCCGACGCTTTTGACCTGGCCGTCGTACGTCTTCTGGACGGTCTCGAAGTACTTCGCCGCCTCGTCCCATTTCTCCGCTGCCTTCGTCAGCAGGCCGAGGTCGACGGTCATCACCTGGTGGTAGGTGAGCACGGAAAGCACCCGTCCCTAGTGGTAGTTCTGGAGTTTCGACAGGAACGGGGGCTGCGGCTGTCCGCCCGCCGGCGGCTGGGTCAGGCCGTCGAACTGACCGCCAGTCCACCGATCCCCGCCGTGCAGCAGCTGGTTCGTGCCGCTCAGCGCCGTCTTCTCTCCCGCCAGGACCTTCTGCAGGCCGCCGACCGACGTGCGCCAGCCCTTGAGGGCCGTGGTGAGGCCCGCGCCCGTGGCCCAGTCCTTGAAGCCCTTCACCGCGGCCTCGGTCGTCTCGTCCATCACCTTGCCCGCCGCCTGGGTGTCCGGCAGGACGTGCTCCTCCAGGGCGCGTACAGCGGCCTTCTTCTTCGCCTCCGATGAGGAGACACCACCGTGGCCGCCGCTCGGCCCGGAACTTGCCCCCGCTAGCCGCATGGCCGCGTTCGAGCGCAGGTTCGTCCACTCGTCCTCAAACGACACGTTCCACCCCCCAAATGCATACGTGCGTTCGAAGCTACAAGGGGGTGCAATCCCTTGTCGATCTTTTGACGGAATCCTTACGGCTCGACCTCACCCTCGTCGCTCCGGCGTTCCGCGCCGATCCCTGAACTCAGTGGCTCTCTTCGGCGCGCCTGCGGAATTCGCTCATCGGCATCGTCTTCTCCGCCGGCGGCACACGAATGTGGAAGTTGCTGCCGAAGGAGTCGTAGGTCGTGCGGCTGGTCCTGCCGTTGCGCATGGAGGTGAGTGCAGAAGGTAGGGCTTGCCTTCGGCGGCGATCTGATAGGTGGCCTGATTCACGCCGGTGTCGACGACGACGGCACGAGTTCTCTTCCCCCCGACCGTGCCATCTTCGCCCGACGCCGGTTCCGCAGCCTTCGAGATGGCGAAGTAGCTGTCACAGCCCTGCCCCGTCCGGATGGTCACATAGACGTCCGAAAGGGAAGGTGGCACGGTCAAGCGCTGGGTCTCTGCCAGCAGGCTCGCGCTGACGTACGTCGTGCCCTTCTTGCAGAAGAAGCTCGCTCGGTTCCCCGTCGTGCCCGAAGTCACCACGGCTTCAAGGCCTTCCTCCGGGTTCCACCGCATCTCCGCCTTTTCTTCAGCGAGCGCCGTGGTGTCGCCTTGGGAACGGAAGGACGTCGTGCGCATCAAGCGGTTCGTCTCTTCGACCGACGGACTGTCCGACGCTGATGCCTTGGAGCACACTTGGCCACTGCATGCCGTGAGCGTCGGGATCACGCCCAACGCAACCGGTAGGAGCGGCCGGAGCGTGTTGCGGCAAATTCTCCCTGTTGTGTGCAGAAGAGGTGGCCGTAACCCCGCGTCCGAGCGCAGTTTCGCCCACTCGTCGTCGAACGACATGGTTCATCCCCCCGGATACATACGTTCGAGGGAAGCTAACAAGGGGGTGCACGTCCGTGCACCCCCTTGTCGATCTCTTGGCGCGATCTCTACGCCGCGCGCAATGCCCTCACGCCTCCGGCGGCACCCAGCCCACCTGCACCAGCGGCGTGCCGCGCTTGCGCGACACGAAGAAGCCGCGGCCCGGGGGCATCGGGCGGGGGCGGACGCCGCCGAGGAGGTCGCCCTCGGCGGGGTCGCCGGCCAGGATGAGGCCCTGGGCGCCCAGTTCCTTCAGGCGCTGCATGAACGCCTCGTACATCGAGCGCGACGCGCCCGCCGACGAGCGGGCGATGATGAAGCGGATGCCCACGTCGCGCGCGAACGGCAGGTTCTCCGTCAGGACCGCCAGCGGGTTGCCGCTGCTCGTGGCGACCAGCTCGTAGTCGTCGACGATCACGAAGAACTGCGGGCCGCTCCACCAGCTGCGGTCGCGCAGCTGCTGCGGGGTGATGTCGGGCTGCGGCGCGCGGCGTTCCATGAGGCCCTTGAGGGCCGTGGCGTGCACGGTGAGGGCCGAGGCGAGCGGCGCGTACTCGAGCAGGTGCGACTCGGGGACGACGTCCAGCAGCGCGCGCCGGTAGTCGCCGACCACGATCTTCGCCTCGTCCGGGCCGTACCGCTCGGTGATCTGCTTGACCAGCATCCGCAGCGCCGCCGTCTTGCCCGCCTCGCTCTCGCCGAAGACCAGGAAGAACGGGTCCGTCTCGAAGTCGACGTACACCGGCTCCAGGTTCGTCTCGTCGATGCCGAACGCGACGCCCAGCCCCGGGTGCTCGCCGCCCTTGGGCAGCTCCTCGGCGGGCAGCAGGCGCGGCAGCAGCCGTACGGGCGGGGCGGCCGGGCCCGTCCAGGCGGCGGCGACGCGCTCGACGAGCTCCGTGGTCGCGTCCGTCATCGCCGCCGGGTCGTTGTCGCCGTCGATGCGCGGCTGGCCGGCCATGAAGTGCAGCTTCTCCGGCAGCTGGCCGCGGCCGGGCACGCCGGCGGGGACGTTCGCGGCGACCTTGCGGTCGAACTCGGAGTCCAGGGCGTCGCCGAGGCGCAGCTCCAGGCGGTTGAGGATCTGGTCCTTGAGCGCCGCGCGCACCTCCATGTTGCGGGAGGCGGTGAGGACGACGTGCACGCCGTAGCCGAGGCCGCGGGCCGCGATGTCGGCGACCAAGCCCTCCAGCATGTCGTACTCCTGCCGGAACGCCGCCCAGCCGTCGATGATCAGGAACACGTCGCCCCACGCCTGGTCGGCGTGGTGGCCGGCGGCGCGCTGCCGCCGGTAGGTGCCGATGGAGTCGATGCCCTGGGCGCGGAAGTACTCCTCGCGCCGGGCGAGGATGCCCGCCACCTCCGCCACGGTGCGGCGCACCCGTTCGGGGTCGAGGCGGGAGGCGACGCCGCCCACGTGCGGCAGCCCGGCGACCGCGCTCATACCGCCGCCACCGAAGTCGAGGCCGTAGAACTGCACCTCGGCCGGGGTGTGGGTGAGCGCGAACGACGTGATGAGCATCCGCATGAGCGTCGACTTGCCGGACTGCGGGCCGCCGACCACCAGCATGTGGCCGGCCGCGCCGGAGAAGTCGCGGTACAGCACGTCGCGCCGCTGCTCGAAGGGCTTGTCGACGACGCCCAGCGGCACCACCAGCTGGCCGAGCCGGCCGTGACCGGGCGCCGTCAGGCCCCGGCCCGGCACCGTGTCGAGCGGCGGCAGCAGTTCGTCGAGCGGGGGAGAGGTGTCCAGCGGCGGCAGCCACACCTGGTGCGCCGGCGGGCCCTGACCGTCCAGGCGCCGCACGATGACGTCGAGGACCGTGTCGGCCACCGCCTCGTCCTCACCGGAACCGGAACCGGCGTCCCGCAGCGCCGCCAGGGCCTCCTCGTCCGGTGCCGCGTACGTCACCGGCACCGGCGCCGCCGTGAACAGCACCGGCCGGCGCTCCACCGGCAGCGGCACGCCCTCGCCGTCCGCCATGCGCGCGCCCGCCGCCCGGTAGGGGCCGGACACGTACGCGGCCTTGAACCGCGTCATCTCGTCCGTGCCGAACTTCAGGTAGCCGGAGCCGGGCACCGTCGGCAGGTGGTAGGCGTCGGGCACGCCCAGCGCCGTGCGCGACTCGGCCGCCGAGAACGTCCGCAGGCCGATGCGGTACGACAGGTACGTCTCCAGGCCGCGCAGCCGGCCCTCCTCCAGGCGCTGCGAGGCCAGCAGCAGGTGCACGCCCAGCGACCGGCCGATGCGGCCGATCTGGATGAACATGTCGATGAAGTCGGGCTTGGCGGTCAGCAGCTCGCTGAACTCGTCGATGACCAGCACCAGCGACGGCAGCGGCTCCAGCGGCGCGCCGGCGGCCCGCGCCTTCTCGTAGTCGTGCACGTTGGCGTAGTTGCCCGCCGACTTCAGCAGCTCCTGGCGGCGCTGGAGCTCACCGGTGATGGAGTCGCGCATGCGGTCGACGAGCGTGAGGTCGTCGGCGAGGTTGGTGATGACGGCCGCCACGTGCGGCATCGCCGACATGCCGGAGAAGGTCGCGCCGCCCTTGAAGTCGGCGAGCACGAAGTTGAGGGTCTCGGACGAGTGCGTGACCGCCAGGCCCAGCACCAGGGTGCGCAGCAGCTCGGACTTGCCGGAGCCGGTGGCGCCCACGCACAGGCCGTGCGGGCCCATGCCGTCCTGTGCCGCCTCCTTGAGGTCGAGCATGACGGGCAGGCCGTCCTCGCCCACGCCGATGGGTACCCGCAGGCGTTCGGCGGGCGTCCGCGGCCGCCAGGTGCGGGCGGCGTCCACCGACGCGGCGTCGCCGAGGCCCAGCAGGTCGGTGAAGTCGAGGTTGGCGAGCAGCGGCTCGTCCTCGTCGGTGCCGCCCGTGCGCAGGGGCGCCAGCTGCCGGGCGAGCGCCTCGGCGGCCTCGCGCGACAGGTGGTCGGGGACGCCCTCGTACGCGGCGACCTGCGACTGGAGGCGCAGCCGCCCCGGCTGCACGGTGACGGCGAGGCCGCCGCGCAGCTCGTCCAGTTCGCCGGGCACGACCTCGACGACCGTCACGCCCTGGAGGCCCTCGGGCGCGGCGAGGACGGAGTCGGGCGGGACGGCCGCGCCCTCCAGGACGACCACCACGTGCGGCTGGTCGGCCGGCGGGCGGGCGTCGCGGCTGAACCGCGGCCGCCCCTCCAGGCGCGGCGCCAGCAGCTCCTCCAGCTCGCCCAGGTCGTCACCGATGAGGCGGCGGGTGCCCGCGCCGTCGAACGTCCCGGGCAGCTGGACGTGCGGCAGCCACTTGGCCCACTCCCACTCCGCGGCCGCGCCCCGCCCGGCGACGACCGCGACGACGAGGTCCTCCGGCGAGTGCAGCGCGGCCAGCTGGGCCACGAGCGACCGGGCCACGCCGTGCACGCCGTCCGCGTCGCCGGAGAGCGTCACGTGGTAGAAGGCGCGCAGCGACACCGCCACCGGCAGGCCGTCCAGCGAACCGTGGACGGCCAGGAAGCGCTGCATCGCGCCCGCCGTCAGCGGCTCCAGCTCGTCCACCGGCGCGGTCTCCGGCGCCACCAGCGGCGTCGCCAGCTGCTGCGCGCCCAGGCCGATGCGCACCTGCGCGAAGTCGTCGTCGGCGGCCCGCCGCTCCCACACGCGCGTGCCCTGGGCGACCACCGCCCACAGCTGCCCCGGGTCGGGGTGCAGGTAGAACTGCGCGTCGCGCTGCGCGCGCGCCGTGCGCCGCACGGTGCGCCGGGTCTGCGCGAGGTAGCGCAGGTAGTCGCGGCGCATGTCGGCCATCTGGCCCTGGGTGCCCTGCCGGAAGCGGACGACCATGGCGACGGTCATGCCCAGCGTGGAGAGCATCATCAGGACGCCCATGATCTTCATCATGGGCGCGGCGCCCGGCATGAAGAAGTAGACCATCGACGACGCCATGCCCAGGGTGGGCAACAACTGCATGAGGATGCTGTCCTGACGGCCCCGCGGCAGCTCGGGCGGTGCCTCCAGGCGCAGTTCCTCGCCGGGCACCTCGGGCGGGAACACCCGCGGCGGGCGCTTGACGACGACCTGGCTCACGGAACGGCTCAACCCCTCGGAAGCGAAGGGCCACTTCGCTCCCGGAGCCCCCGTGGCCCCGGCCTCCCCTCGCGAGACGGTGATCCTATCGGCGTACTGATGTGCGGCCCCGGTAGGGTGGCGTGCCGTGCGCCGCCGCGCCGGCCGGCCACACGCATCGACACCCGACACATCAGGGGGCACACCGGGTGAGCACGCCCGCCACGACCGGATTCTGCAGGGTGACCGTCGTCGCGCCGGACCGCCGGATCGACGTCGCCCTCCCCGACGACCTGCCCGTCGCCGATGTCCACCCCGAGGTCCTGCGGCTGACCGGCGCGACCCAGGAGCCCGGCACCCCCACCGGCTACCACCTCGTACGCCGCGACGGCACCGTCCTGGACGCCGCGCAGAGCCTCGCCGCGCAGGGCGTCCTCGACGGGGAGATCCTCGCGCTGCGGCCCTTCGCCGAGTCGCTGCCGCCCGCCGTGCACGACGACGTCTCCGACGCCGTCGCCACGGCCGTCACCCGCGACCGCGCCCTGTGGCACACCGGGCTGCTGCGCGGCTTCGGCCTGGGCGCCGGCGCGCTGCTGATCGTCCTCATGGCGCTGCTGCTGTGGAACGCCGACCCGGTGCGGCACGACATGCACGGCGTGCCGGGCGTCGTGGCCGGCACCGTCGCGGTGCTGCTGACCGCCTTCGCGGGCGTACGGGCCCGGGTCTACGAGGACCGGACGTCCGCCGTCGCCCTGGGCCTGGCCGCCGTGCCCCACCTGCTGATCGCGGGCGCGGGGGTGCTCGCGCCGGACGCGGGGCAGGGCGCGGGCCGGCTCCAGTTCCTGATGGGCTGCGCGGCCGTGCTGCTGGCCGCCGCCGTCCTCGTCGCCCTCACCCCGGCCGGTGACGCGCCCTTCGTCGCCACGGTGATCGCCTCCGCCACCGGCATCCTGGCCACCTTCGGCGTGGTCCTCGCCGGCGCGAAGCCGGCCGACGGCGCCGCCGTCTGCGCCGTCGTCGCCGTGGGCGCCCTGGCCTTCCTGCCGGGCCTGTCCGCCCGCGTCGCCCGGCTGCCCGTCGGGTACGCCGCCCCGCGCAGCGCCGGCGACGACCTGGACGCCCCCGCCGGCGCGGACGCCACGCCGGTGGACGCCGAGGCCGTCGCAGCCCAGGCGCGCCGCGGCCACGAACTGCTGCTGGGCCTGGTGGGTGGCTGCGCGGCCGTCGTCACCGGCGCCACGGCCGTCCTCGCCTTCTCCGCCGGCCCCTGGGCCCAGGCCCTGGCGCTCGCCACCGGCCTGGCGATGCTGCTGCGCGCCCGCCTCTTCCGCTACACCGCGCAGGTGGCCGCCGTCCTGGGCGCCGGCCTCGCGGGGCTGGCGCTGCTCGCCACCGGCCTGGCGCTGGACCCGCCCGCCGCGGTCGGCCTCGGCGCGGCCGGCGGCATCCGCACGGTGTGGCTGGCCGCGGCCGTCGCCGCCGTCGCGGCGCTGCTCACCGGGGTGGCGCTGATCGTCCCGGAGAAGGGGCTGTCACCCTTCTGGGGGAGGTTCTCGGACATCGCCGAGAGCGCCGTCCTGCTGTCGCTGCTCCCGCTCTGCCTCGCCGTGCTGGACGTGTACGCGACAGCCCGCGGCCTGACGAGCGGCTGACGGGCAGCCGTCCCGCCCGCTCCTGGTAGTGTGTCCGGTGGCCGTTTGTGTACGCGCCACCGGATCGCCGTCCAGGCGTCTGGGGCAGCGCCCAGCGGACCCCGCCTCCCGAGTAACGGAAGCTCCCCTGAGAAGTGGACCAGGGGCACTCGGTGGCCGAAACGAGACTCAGAAGGAGTACCGCGTGTCGCTCGACGCCGCTACGAAGAAGCAGATCATGGCCGAGTTCGCCACCAAGGAGGGCGACACCGGTTCCCCCGAGGTCCAGGTCGCGCTGCTCACCCGCCGCATCTCGGACCTGACCGAGCACCTCAAGACCCACAAGCACGACCACCACTCCCGTCGTGGTCTGCTGATCCTGGTCGGTCAGCGTCGCCGTCTGCTGCAGTACCTGGCCAAGAAGGACATCCAGCGCTTCCGCGCCCTGGTCGACCGCCTCGGCATCCGCCGCGGCGCCGCCGGCGCCAAGTAAGACGCCGTGAAGGGAGCGGTTCCCACACCCTGGGGGCCGCTCCCTTCGTGTATGTATGCCGGTCGTGCACGCCGGTGCACCGGACCCGCCGTTCCGCCCCCTTCCGGGGTCTTCCCCGGCCCGTGGCAGGCGCGGGCGGCCCGAAGCTTTGTAGTCTGGTCCCACAACGGCATACCGCACGACACACCTGATGAGGAGGGGCGCCGGACTCTCCGCCGGTCCTCGGTAGTGGCCCCCGGAACGCCGCACGACGGATTCCGGGTGCTTCGATCGAAGACCGGCCCGCACGGAGCCACCCAGCGCCCTCCACCACCGTCACCGCCACACGGGCGGCGACGCACGAAGGTCCCCGCCACACGGGCGGGGACGCACAAGAGGAGATAACCCTGGTGGAGAACGAGACCCACTACGCCGAGGCCGTCATCGACAACGGCGCCTTCGGCACCCGCACCATCCGCTTCGAGACCGGCCGGCTCGCCCGGCAGGCCGCCGGCTCCGCCGTGGCCTACCTGGACGACGACACCATGGTGCTGTCGGCCACGACCGCGTCGAAGAAGCCCAAGGACCAGCTCGACTTCTTCCCCCTGACGGTGGACGTCGAGGAGCGCATGTACGCGGCCGGCAAGATCCCCGGCTCGTTCTTCCGCCGCGAGGGCCGGCCCTCCGAGGACGCGATCCTCGCCTGCCGCCTCATCGACCGCCCGCTGCGCCCGTCCTTCAAGAAGGGCCTGCGCAACGAGATCCAGGTCGTCGCGACGATCATGGCGCTCAACCCCGACCACGTCTACGACGTGATCGCGATCAACGCCGCCTCCTGCTCCACGCAGCTCGCCGGCCTGCCCTTCTCCGGCCCCATCGGCGGCGTCCGCGTCGCCCTGATCAAGGGCCAGTGGGTCGCGTTCCCGACCCACTCGGAGCTCGAGGACGCCGCCTTCGACATGGTCGTGGCCGGCCGTGTCCTGGAGGACGGCGACGTCGCGATCATGATGGTCGAGGCCGAGGCCACCGAGAAGACCATCCAGCTGGTCAAGGACGGCGCCGAGGCCCCCACCGAGGAGGTCGTGGCCGCCGGCCTCGAGGCCGCCAAGCCGTTCATCAAGGTCCTCTGCCGCGCCCAGGCCGAGCTCGCCGCCAAGGCCGCCAAGCCGGTCGCCGAGTTCCCGATCTTCCTCGACTACGAGGACGACGTCCTGGCCGCCCTGTCCAAGGCCGTCCGCGGGGAGCTCGCCCAGGCGCTCACCATCGCCGGCAAGCAGGAGCGCGAGGCCGAGCTGGACCGCGTCAAGGAGCTCGCCGCGGAGAAGCTGCTCCCCGAGTTCGAGGGCCGCGAGAAGGAGATCTCCGCCGCCTACCGCTCCCTGACCAAGACCCTGGTCCGCGAGCGCGTCATCCGCGAGCGCAAGCGCATCGACGGCCGTGGCGTCACCGACATCCGCACCCTGGCCGCCGAGGTCGAGGCCATCCCGCGGGTGCACGGCTCGGCGCTGTTCGAGCGCGGCGAGACCCAGATCCTGGGCGTCACCACGCTGAACATGCTCCGCATGGAGCAGCAGCTGGACACGCTGTCGCCGGTCACGCGCAAGCGCTACATGCACAACTACAACTTCCCGCCGTACTCCACCGGTGAGACCGGTCGCGTCGGCTCCCCGAAGCGCCGCGAGATCGGCCACGGCGCCCTCGCCGAGCGCGCCATCGTGCCGGTGCTGCCGACGCGCGAGGAGTTCCCCTACGCGATCCGCCAGGTCTCCGAGGCGCTCGGCTCCAACGGCTCCACGTCGATGGGCTCGGTCTGCGCCTCCACCATGTCGCTGCTGAACGCCGGTGTGCCCCTGAAGGCCCCGGTCGCCGGCATCGCCATGGGCCTGATCTCCGAGGAGATCGACGGCGAGACGCACTACGTCACCCTCACCGACATCCTCGGTGCGGAGGACGCCTTCGGCGACATGGACTTCAAGGTCGCCGGCACCAAGGAGTTCGTCACCGCCCTCCAGCTGGACACCAAGCTGGACGGCATCCCGGCCTCCGTCCTGGCCGCGGCCCTCAAGCAGGCCCGCGACGCCCGCCTGCACATCCTCGACGTGATGATGGAGGCCATCGACCGCCCGGACGAGATGTCCCCGCACGCCCCGCGGATCATCACCATCAAGATCCCGGTGGACAAGATCGGTGAGGTCATCGGCCCCAAGGGCAAGATGATCAACCAGATCCAGGAGGACACCGGCGCCGAGATCACGATCGAGGACGACGGCACCATCTACATCGGTGCCGCCGACGGCCCCTCCGCCGAGGCCGCCCGCGCCACGATCAACGGCATCGCCAACCCGACCATGCCGGAGGTCGGCGAGCGCTACCTGGGCACGGTCGTCAAGACCACCACCTTCGGTGCGTTCGTCTCCCTGCTCCCGGGCAAGGACGGCCTGCTGCACATCTCGCAGATCCGCAAGCTCGCCGGTGGCAAGCGCGTGGAGAACGTCGAGGACGTGCTCGGCGTCGGCGCCAAGGTCCAGGTCGAGATCGCCGAGATCGACCAGCGCGGCAAGCTCTCCCTCGTCCCCGTGATCGAGGGCGAGGACGCCTCCTCCGAGACCGAGGACGAGTCCGCCAAGTGACGTCCCGCAGCTCGCGGAAGACGGCCCGCCCCTCCTCGGAGGGGCGGGCCGTCGCCCGTACCCAAACGCTTCTGCGCGGCCGCAACGGCAT
The DNA here is from genome assembly GCF_014654785.1 of Streptomyces mashuensis. Taxonomy (GTDB): domain Bacteria; phylum Actinomycetota; class Actinomycetes; order Streptomycetales; family Streptomycetaceae; genus Streptomyces; species Streptomyces mashuensis. Next base: position 7,677 of record NZ_BNBD01000028.1, on the reverse strand, counting down.
CGGCACCGTCCGCCGCACCACCCTGCCCGGCGGGCTGCGCGTGGTCACCGAGACGCTGCCGTCCGTCCGCTCCGCCACCTTCGGCATCTGGGCCCACGTCGGCTCCCGCGACGAGACCCCCACGCTCAACGGCGCCACCCACTACCTGGAGCACCTGCTCTTCAAGGGCACCCGCCGGCGCAGCGCGCTCGACATCTCCGCCGCCCTCGACGCGGTCGGCGGCGAGATGAACGCGTTCACGGCCAAGGAGTACACCTGCTACTACGCGCGGGTGCTCGACACGGACCTGCCGCTGGCCATCGACGTGGTCTGCGACATGCTCACCGGCTCCCTGATCGACGCCGCCGACGTCGACGCCGAGCGCGGGGTGATCCTCGAAGAGATCGCCATGACCGAGGACGACCCCGGCGACTGCGTGCACGACCTCTTCGCCCACACCATGCTGGGCGACACCCCCCTCGGCCGCCCCGTCCTGGGCACCGTCGACACGATCAACGCGCTGACCCGCGACCAGATCGCCCGCTTCTACAAGAAGCACTACGACCCGACCCACCTGGTCGTGGCCGCCGCCGGCAACGTCGACCACGCCAAGGTCGTCCGCCAGGTGCGGGCCGCCTTCGAGAAGGCCGGCGCCCTGCACCGCACGGACGCCGAGCCCGTCGGCCCGCGCACCGGCGACAAGCTGATCCGCGCCGCCGGCCGGGTCGAGCTGGTCGGCCGCAAAACCGAGCAGGCGCACGTCGTCCTCGGCGTGCCCGGCCTCAAGCGCACCGACGAGCGCCGCTGGGCGCTGGGCGTCCTCAACACCGCCCTGGGCGGCGGCATGAGCTCCCGGCTCTTCCAGGAGGTCCGCGAGAAGCGCGGCCTGGCGTACTCGGTGTACTCGTACACCTCCGGCTTCGCCGACTGCGGCCTGTTCGGCGTCTACGCCGGCTGCCGCCCCAGCCAGGTCCACGACGTGCTGCGGATCTGCCGGGACGAGCTGGACAAGGTCGCCGCCGAGGGCCTCTCCGACGAGGAGATCAGCCGCGCCGTCGGCCAGCTCTCCGGCTCCACGGTGCTGGGCCTGGAGGACACCGGCGCGCTGATGAACCGCATCGGCAAGAGCGAGCTGTGCTGGGGCGACCAGATGTCGGTCGACGACATGCTGGCGCGCATCGCGGCCGTCACCCCGGACGACGTCCGCGAAGTGGCACGCGATGTACTGGGACGGCGTCCTTCGCTGTCGGTCATCGGCCCGCTGAAGGACAAGCAGGCGGCAGGGCTGCACGCAGCCGTGTCCTGACCGGTCCGGAAGACGCAGTAGATCAGCAGTAGACGCAGGGGAAAGCAGGGACGAATGAGCAAGCTGCGGGTCGCCGTCATCGGCGCCAAGGGCCGCATCGGCTCCGAGGCCGTACGGGCCGTCGAGGCCGCCGAGGACATGGAACTGGTGGCCGCGCTGGGCCGGGGCGACAGCCTGGAGACCCTCACCGAGGCCGGTGCCCAGGTGGCGGTCGAGCTGACCCACCCGGACTCGGTGATGGACAACCTCGACTTCTGCGTCCGCAACGGCATCCACGGCGTCGTCGGCACCACCGGCTGGACCGAGGACCGCCTCCAGCAGCTGAACTCCTGGCTGGCGGCCTCGCCCGGCACCGGCGTGCTCATCGCCCCGAACTTCTCCATCGGCGCGGTCCTCACCATGACCTTCGCCCGGCAGGCGGCCCGGTTCTTCGAGTCCGTCGAGGTCGTGGAGCTGCACCACCCCAACAAGGCCGACGCGCCCTCCGGCACCGCCACCCGCACCGCGCAGCTCATCGCCGCCGCGCGCCGCGAGGCCGGCTGCGCCCCGCAGCCGGACGCCACCACCACGGCCCTGGAGGGCGCCCGCGGCGCCGACGTCGACGGGGTGCCCGTGCACGCCGTACGGCTGCGCGGCCTGCTGGCCCACCAGGAGGTGCTGTTCGGCGACACCGGCGAGACCCTCACCATCCGGCACGACTCGCTGCACCACAGCTGCTTCATGCCGGGCATCCTGCTCGGCGCGCGCCGCGTGGTGGAGACGCCGGGGCTGACGTTCGGCCTGGAACACTTCCTGGACCTGGGCTGAGCATGCGCGCGAAGGTCGTCTACTTCTCCCTGGCCGCCGTCCTGGTCGTCTACTTCGTCCTGGTCGGCAGCCGCGGTGTGATGCTCATCCGGCAGGGCACCCCGGTCACGGTCGCCTTCGGCGCGGCCGTGCTGGTCCTGCCGTTCATCGGCGCCTGGTTCCTGTACCGCACGACGAAGTTCGCCCGGGACGCCGACCGGCTGGCCCGCGAGCTGGACGCCGAGGGCGGCCTGCCGGTCGACGAGCTGGTGCGTACGCCCGGTGGCCGCATCGACCGCGACTCGGCGGACGCGGTGTTCGAGCGCCGCCGGGCCGAGACGGAGCGGGCGCCCGAGGACTGGCGCTCCTGGTTCCGCCTCGCGGTGGCCTACCACGACGCCCGCGACACCCCGCGGGCCCGCAAGGCCATGCAGCGGGCGATCGCGCTGCACGACGGCAAGCCCGTCCGCGCCTGACCGGGAACGGAACGAGCGGAACGAGCACGGGGCCGGGACACCGCGTACGGTGTCCCGGCCCGTCGTCGTTCCCGGGCGGTCCCGGCGCGCACGGCCGCGCTCAGCCGCGGAACTCCGCGACCCACCGCTCCAGCCCGGCCACCGCGGCGGCGAACGCCATGGGCCGCCGGGCGAAATCCGGACCGTGGTCGGTGACCAGCACCGGCAGCGCGCCGCCACCGGCCAGCCGCACCTCGATGCCCCGGCCCCGCGGCACCGGCACGACGGCGACCCCGGCGACCCGCTCCCAGGGCACCGTACGGCCGCGCAGCACGCCCGTCTGGCGCAGTCCCCGCGGCCCGACCCGGATGCCGGCCCGCACCCAGCGCACGGCGACGGCGATCAGTACCGCCGCGAGCACGGCGCACACCGCCGCCACGACCCAGAGAGCGGCGAGCGCGGCGATCACCGCGGCGCACAGCCCGGCACCGCCGGGCAGGAGCAGCAACGCCGCGCCACCCACCCGTACGGGGCCGGGCCGGTACGGACGCCGCCATCGATCACGGCTGTCGTACGGGACCAGCGCCTCGTCGGGCAGGGACGCGGCGGTCTTCAGGGGCAGGGGCACGAAGCTCGTCTTCCTCACGTACACGTACTCGAACGGTTGTGCCGCGTGAGGCTACCCCTCGCTGCTGCGCAGTGGATCAGCGGCCCGCGTTGGCCTCCGAGTGCTGCGTGTGGTGGACGTCCTGCGGACCGGACTCCAGGGCGGGCATACCGAACAGCAGCGCCCCGACCAGGCCCGCCGCCACCGTCAGCCCCACCAGGACCCGCCCCGCTATCTGGGACAGGCTGGCGCGTTCTCGGGGCGGCGGCGTGACGTTGCTGCGGTAGCGCTCTGCCTCGGCGACGAAGGCGAACGGCACGGGCTCTCGCCGGCCAAACATGAAGGGCTCTCCTCGGAACCTCGTAGTGGACCTCTTACGTGGGCTGTCACACAGGGAGACGTACGAACGGGCCTGCGGGTGCCCGTTTTCATGTAACTTCTGTGAAAAATATCAACCGATAACGACGGGTGGGCCGGAGGCGGCCGGTCCGGCCGCGCCGGGCTTGGGCGGGGGCGCCGGGCGGCGGGCCCCGGCGGCGATGTCAGTGCGGGCACATAGGCTTGGCGACAGCCCCAAGCACCGCACACGGAAGGACCCCCGCCGGTGACCGACACCCCCACCGAGCCCGCCCAGGACGCCCAGGATGCCCGGGACCTCAAGCCGGCGTTCCGCAGCGACGTGACCGTCGAGCTCGTCAAGCACAGCGCGGCCGACACCGACGTGCTGTGGGCGGCGCGCGTCTCCACGGCCGGCGAGCAGTCGCTGGAGGAGATCACCAAGGACCCGGAGCGGTCCAAGGGGCTGATCAACTACCTGATGCGCGACCGGCACGGCAGCCCGTTCGAGCACAACTCGATGACCTTCTTCATCAGCGCACCGATCTTCGTCTTCCGCGAGTTCATGCGCCACCGCGTGGGCTGGTCGTACAACGAGGAGTCCGGCCGCTACCGCGAGCTCCAGCCGGTGTTCTACGTGCCGGGGGAGACCCGCAAGCTGGTCCAGGAAGGCCGCCCGGGCAAGTACGTCTTCGTCGAGGGCACCGCCGAGCAGCACGCGCTGACGACCCGCGCCATGGAGGACAGCTACCGCCAGGCGTACGAGGCGTACCAGGAGATGCTGGCCGCGGGCGTGGCCCGCGAGGTGGCGCGCGCGGTGCTCCCGGTGGGTCTGTTCTCCTCCATGTACGCCACCTGCAACGCCCGCTCGCTGATGCACTTCCTCGGCCTGCGCACCCAGCACGAGCTGGCCAAGGTGCCGTCCTTCCCGCAGCGGGAGATCGAGATGGTCGCCGAGAAGATGGAGGCGGAGTGGGCGAAGCTCATGCCGCTCACCTACGAGGCGTTCAACAAGAACGGCCGCGTCGCTCCGTGACGACCGGACGGTCCGGTCCGGGGAGGCCCCCGGCCGGCCCATCCATGACAGGTGTCCGTATTGCGGTCTTTCGTTACCTTCATCTAGCCTGAAAAAACGGACCCGGCACTGCTTGAACCCCCGAGCAGGCAGTGCCGGGATCCCTTTGGGCGCTCCCCCGAGGGAGCACCTCACCGTGAGCGACGAGTAGCGTGTCCCCCATGGCTCCGACCTCCACACCGCAGACGCCCTTCGGGCGGGTCCTGACCGCCATGGTCACGCCCTTCACCGCCGACGGCGCCCTCGACCTCGACGGCGCCCAGCGCCTCGCCGCCCACCTGGTGGACGCGGGCAACGACGGCCTCGTCGTCAACGGCACCACCGGTGAGTCGCCGACCACCAGCGATGCGGAGAAGGCCCAGCTGGTACGCGCGGTGGTCGAGGCGGTCGGGGACCGCGCCCACGTCGTCGCCGGCTGCGGCACCAACGACACCGCCCACAGCGTGGAGCTCGCCCGGGCCGCGGAGCAGGCCGGCGCCACGGGCCTGCTGGTCGTGACGCCCTACTACAACAAGCCCCCGCAGGAGGGGCTGCGCCGCCACTTCACCGCCGTGGCCGACGCCACCGGCCTGCCGGTCATGCTCTACGACATCCCCGGCCGCAGCGGTGTGCCGATCGAGACCGAGACCATGGTCCGGCTCGCCGAGCACCCCCGGATCGTCGCCAACAAGGACGCCAAGGGCGACCTGGCCGCCGCGAGCTGGGCCATCGCCCGCACCGGCCTCGCCTGGTACTCCGGCGACGACATGCTCAACCTGCCGCTGCTCTCCGTGGGCGCCGCGGGCTTCGTCTCCGTCGTCGGCCACGTCGTCGCCCCCGAGCTGCGCGCGCTCGCCGAGGCGTACCGGGCCGGCGAGGTCGCCCGGGCCGCGGAGATCCACCAGCGACTGCTGCCCGTCTACACCGGTATGTTCCGCACCCAGGGCGTGATCACCACCAAGGCGGCCCTCGCCCTCCAGGGCCTGCCGGCCGGGCCCCTGCGCCTGCCCCTGGTCGAGCTCGACGAGGACGGGACCGAGCAGCTCAAGCGCGATCTCGTCGCCGGCGGGGTACAGCTGTAGTACGGCCACGGCTCCGACAGGACCCGCCGCACAGACTTCACAACTGAACACTGCGCAACAGAAGACTTCACAAGAGAACAACGACAGCAACAGCAAGTGCACAAGGTCACGCGCGCCATATGTCCGAGAGGGGCATGTGGCGCGCGTGGTGAGGAGAGTCTTTTGAGTCACCCGCACCCTGAACTCGGCCCGCCGCCGAAGCTCCCCGAGGGCGGCCTCCGTGTCACCCCGCTCGGCGGCCTCGGCGAGATCGGCCGCAACATGACGGTCTTCGAGTACGGCGGCCGCCTGCTGATCGTCGACTGCGGAGTGCTCTTCCCCGAGGAGGAGCAGCCCGGAGTCGATCTGATCCTGCCCGATTTCTCGAGCATCCGTGACCGCCTCGACGACATCGAGGGCATCGTGCTCACGCACGGTCACGAGGACCACATCGGCGGCGTCCCCTACCTGCTCCGCGAGAAGCCGGACATCCCGCTGATCGGCTCCAAGCTGACCCTCGCGCTCATCGAGGCCAAGCTCCAGGAGCACCGGATCCGCCCGTACACCCTCGAGGTGTTCGAGGGCCACCGCGAGCGGATCGGTCCCTTCGACTGCGAATTCATCGCGGTCAACCACTCCATCCCCGACGCCCTGGCCGTCGCCATCCGCACCCCCGCCGGCATGGCCGTGCACACGGGTGACTTCAAGATGGACCAGCTCCCGCTGGACGGCCGGCTCACCGACCTGCCCGCCTTCGCCAAGCTCGGCGAGGAGGGCATCGACCTCCTGCTCGTGGACTCCACGAACGCCGAGGTCCCCGGCTTCGTCCCGCCCGAGCGCGACATCTCCGGCGTGCTGCGCCAGGTCTTCGCCGGTGCCCAGAAGCGCATCATCGTGGCGAGCTTCGCCAGCCACGTGCACCGCATCCAGCAGATCCTCGACGCGGCCCACGAGTACGGCCGCCGCGTGGCCTTCGTCGGCCGCTCGATGGTCCGCAACATGGGCATCGCCCGCGACCTGGGCTACCTGCGCATCCCGCCGGGCCTCGTCGTCGACGTCAAGACGCTCGACGACCTGCCGGACAACGAGGTCGTGCTCGTCTGCACCGGCTCCCAGGGCGAGCCCATGGCGGCCCTGTCGCGCATGGCCAACCGCGACCACCAGATCCGCATCGTCCAGGGCGACACGGTGATCCTGGCCTCGTCGCTCATCCCGGGCAACGAGTCCGCGGTCTACCGCGTCATCAACGGCCTGATGCGCTGGGGCGCCAACGTCGTGCACAAGGGCAACGCCCGGGTGCACGTCTCGGGCCACGCCTCGGCGGGCGAGCTGCTGTACTTCTACAACATCTGCAAGCCCAAGAACCTGATGCCGGTGCACGGCGAGTGGCGCCACCTGCGGGCCAACGCCGAGCTGGGCGCCCTCACGGGCATCCCCAAGAACCACATCGTCATCGCCGAGGACGGCGTCGTGGTCGACCTGGTCGACGGCCAGGCCAAGATCGTCGGCAAGGTCCAGGCGGGCTACGTGTACGTGGACGGCCTCTCGGTCGGCGATGTCACCGAGGCTTCGCTCAAAGACCGCCGCATCCTCGGCGACGAGGGCATCATCTCGATCTTCGTCGTGGTCGACAGCACCACCGGCAAGGTGGTCAGCGGCCCGCAGATCCAGGCCCGCGGCTCCGGCATCGACGATGCGGACTTCGCGGCGGTGGTCCCGAAGATCGAGGACGCCATCGCCAAGGCCGCCTCCGACGGCATCGCCGAACCGCACCAGCTCCAGCAGCTCATGCGCCGCTCGGTCGGCAAGTGGGTGTCCGACAGCTACCGCCGGCGCCCGATGATCCTGCCCGTCGTCGTCGAGGTCTGACGCGACATCAGGGCGTAGGGACGGCCGCCCCGGCCCGATTTGCATCCGGGCGCGGCCGTCCAGTACGTTTACGACCTCACCGCAGCGGGTACGACCCGGCGCTCCGGCGCCAGGACGGACCGGAAAGCGGAGGGAAATTCCGACCGGAGAGATCTGATAGAGTCGGAAACACCGAAGGGAAGCGCCCGGAGGAAAGCCCGAGAAACTCGGGTGAGTACAAAGGA
>NZ_BNBD01000027.1 GCF_014654785.1 Streptomyces mashuensis | reverse complement strand
GACCACAACCGGGTCTTGAAGGCCGACGTCACGCGAACCCCCGAATTCGCCAACAGCGTCCTCCTGCGCCCGGGGGCCGTTCGCCGTACTTCCGGTGGCGGGCCGCCGGGCGGCGGGTGAAGGTGGTCGCGGACACCCGCTTTCCCAGGAGGCCCGCGTCATGCCCGAGGTGACCCGACCGTACGTGCCCGGCACCCCCTGCTGGGTCGACCTCGTCGTCCCGGACCAGCGCGAGGCCCTCGACTTCTACACCGACCTGTTCGGCTGGCAGGGCGAGCCCGGCCCGCCCGAGACCGGCGGGTACGCGGTGTGCACCCTGAACGGGAAACCCGTCGCCGGCATCATGACGGCGATGGCGCAGGAGGGCGGCTCCAAGCCGCCGCCGGCCTGGACGCCGTACCTGGCCGTCACCGACGCCGACGGCGCCGCGCAGGCGGTGCTCGACAACGGCGGCAAGGTGCTCGCCGAGCCCATGGACGTGCTCGACCTGGGCCGCATGGCGATCCTCGCCGACACGACGGGCGCGGTCTTCGGCGTCTGGCAGGCCGGTGAGTTCTCCGGCGCCCGGGTCGTCAACGAACCGGGCGCCGTGGTGTGGAACGAGCTCAACACGCCCGACCCCGCCACCGCCGGGTCCTTCTACCTCGCCGCGCTGGGCCTGGCCAACGACGCGATGGAGGAGGTGCCGGACTACTACGCGCTCAAGGCCGGGGGCCGCGTGGTCGGCGGCATGCAGAACCTGGCGAAGCTGCCGCCCGGCGCGCCCGCGCACTGGCTGACGTACTTCTCCGTCGACGACACCGACAGCACGGTCGACGCCCTGGTGCGCGCCGGCGGCTCGGTGTGCAAACCGGCGTTCGACATGGCGGCCGGCCGGATGGCGGTCCTCCGGGACCCGCAGGGCGCGACGTTCGCCGTCATCGACGCGACGGGCCCCTCGCCGGACGAGGCGGCGTGATCAGTTGCCGGTGACCGTGACCTTCTCGTCCTTCTTCAGCTGCTCGAACAGCTGCTTGGACTTCGCCGTGTCCCACTTCACCGCCACGCCGTCGGAACGCGTCGGCAGCGAGGGGTTGGAGATCGGCACCGTCAGCTGCTGCCCGTCGCCGCCGGTCACGCCCTTCATCGCCCAGAACATCGACGTCAGGTCCCACAGCCCCATGTCCTTGTCGACGACGAGGGTGTCGAGGCCCGAGCCGATCACCGGGTAGAGGCGGAACGGGTTGAGGATCGTCGCCGGCGAGGCGGCCTGCTTGGCGAGCGTGTTCAGGAACTTCTGCTGGTTGCGCATGCGGCCCAGGTCCTGGTCGGCCTCCTGGTGGCGCTGGCGCACGAACGCCAGCGACTGCGCGCCGTCCAGCGTCTGGCAGCCCGCCTTGAAGTCCGCGCCCGAGTCGCGGTCCTTCACCGGCTTGTCCAGGCACATCTCCACGCCGCCGAGCGCGTCCACCAGGTTGCGGAAGCCGCCGAAGCCGATCTCCGCGTAGTGGTCGATGCGCAGCCCGGTGTTGTACTCGATCGTCTGCGCCAGCAGCTCGGGGCCGCCGTCGGCGTACGCCTGGTTGAGCTTGTGGGTGGCGGCGGGGAAGCGCTTGCCGCTCTGCTTGCCGGTGAACGCCGGGATCGTCACGTACGAGTCCCGCGGCAGGCTGAGCATCGTCGTGCCGTTGTCGCCGGTGTGGAGGATCATCATCGAGTCGGTGCGCTTGCCCTCCGCCGACCCGGTGTGCAGCTGCTTCTTGTCCTCGTCGGACAGGCCCTCGCGGCTGTCGGACCCCACGATCAGGTAGTTCGTGCCCGCACCCGCCGCCGGCCGGTCCTTGAGCGCGCCCAGGTCCACCTCGTGGCGGAGCTTGCTGTCGGCCCAGAAGTACGTGCCGACCGACACGGCCAGCACGGTCGCGACCACCGCCACCGCACCGATCTTGAGACGCTTGCGCCAATCGGGTGAGCCGGCACGGGGCGCACGGCCCGGGGCCGCACGCCCGGGACCGCCCGGACCGCCCCCGGAGCCGCCCCCCGGGCCCGCGCCGGGGCGTGCGGGCGCGCCGCCGCGCCCGTAGACCTGGCCGGTGTTGTAGCCGTCGTGGCCACCGGGGCCCTGCGGGCCGTCGTAGCCCGGGGCCGGCCGGTACTGAGGGGGCGGTGCGGGACGCCGGGTGGGGGTCCGCCGATCGGGCCAGTCGTTCATGGCTCCGAGTGTGCCCGCAGGGGCGCCCCGGAACCCGGTGAACGGACGGAACCGGGGCAGGGCTGTTGCAGAGCTGATGCGAAACCGCGCCGTCACACGCCCCCGCATACAGTGGTGGACATGACCAATCAGGACCGGACCCAGGAGCCGGCGATACCCGGCAAGCCCACCTCGGCCTCCCGCACGACGCTGTCCCACATCATGACCGCGAGCGACACCAATCTGCTCGGCACGGTCCACGGCGGCGTGATCATGAAGCTGGTGGACGACGTCGCCGGGGCCGTCGCGGGCCGGCACTCCGGCGGGCCCGCCGTCACCGCCTCGATGGACGAGATGGCGTTCCTGGAGCCGGTCAAGGTCGGCGACCTCGTCCATGTGAAGGCCCAGGTCAACTGGACCGGCCGGTCCTCGATGGAGGTCGGCGTACGGGTGCTGGCCGAGCGCTGGAACGAGGCCGCCCCGGCGGTGCAGGTCGGCAGCGCCTACCTGGTGTTCGCGGCCGTCGACGAGAACGGCAAGCCGCGCCGCGTCCCGCCGGTGGTCCCCGAGACGGAGAAGGACCGCCGCCGCTACCAGGAGGCCCAGATCCGCCGCACCCACCGCCTGGCCCGGCGCCGCGCGATCATGGAGCTGCGGGAGAAGCGAGCCGCGGAGGGCTTCGAGGACTGACCGCTACTGGGGGAGGCGGCCCTCCGGGCGTACGGGCCGGCCTGCGGGTGCCCTGCCCGAGCCGGTGCCCGCGCCGTGGCCGGTGGTGCGGCCGGCCCCGTGGTCCCCGCCGGGGCTGGCGCCGCCCGGGCCGGCCGACGAGGGCTCCCCGGGCCCCGGCCCCGGTTCCGTACCCCGCTCCGTACCCCGGTCCGGGCACACCACCTCGTCACCCGTCACCACCGAGATGCCCGGCCCACGCGGCGCCTCCTGTGCCCGTACCGGCCTGACCTGCGTGAAGTCCGGGCCCAGCGTCACCTTCATCAGCGGGCCCTGGCCCGGCACCGGCGTCAGCCGGGCGTCCGGCAGGGCCGCCGCCAGCGAACGGACCGAGCGGTCCCAGCGCGGGTCGTACGTGATCATCGTCTGGCCGTCCGCCGGGGCCGGGGCGTCGGCCGGGTGGCCCGTCGTGGCGAAGCCGGTGCCGCGCAGCGCCTGGTCCGTCGCCCGGGCCAGGCCCGTCCGGCCGCTGCCGTTGAGGACCTGCACCCGGACGAGCTCCGGTGCCACCTCCACCGCCGTGCCCGGCGCCGACCGGGGCTGGGCCTTGGCGTCGTGCGCACTGTGCGGGGCGCGGGGCGCGGCGTTGACGGGGCGGTCGTCCCGCACCGCCTGGAACAGCTTGCCCGCCGCGGCCTCGTCCCACCGCACCGTCGAGCCGATGCCCGGCACGGGGAAGTCCGCGACGGCCACGGGCACGGAGGTGAACTCGGCCGAGGCCGGGGTCAGCTTCCGCAGCGCCCGGCCCAGCTCCACCAGCTCCGCCGTGCCCAGCCCCCGGTCGGCCCGTACGGAGCCGGCCACGGCGGCGGCGACCTCCTGGAACCGCACCGGGTTCAGCAGCACGCCCCCGCTGGTCGCCTTGTGCATGAGGGAGGCGACGAAGCGCTGCTGGCGCTGCATCCGGCCCAGGTCGGCGGCGCCGTCGAGGTGGCGGGAGCGGACGTACTGCAGGGCCTGGCCGCCGTCGAGGGTGCTGGTGCCCGGCGGCAGGTCGAGCCCGCTGTACGGGTCCTTCAGCGGGCGCGGGGTGCACACCTGCACGCCCCCCACCGCGTCCACGGTCTTCATGAAGCTGGTGAAGTCCACCTCCAGGTAGTGGTCGACATGCACGCCGGTCAGCCGCTCGACGGAGCGCACGGTCATGCCGGGGCCGCCCTCGGCGTACGCCGCGTTCAGCTTCACCACGTGCGGGGGGCGGATGCGCCCCGTCGCGTCGGTGTACTCGGGGATCTCCGTATAGGTGTCGCGGGGGAGGCTCACCACGGTGGCGCGGTCGTGGTCCGCGGAGAGGTGCACCAGCATCATCGTGTCGGTGCAGTGGCAGGGCACCCCGCCCAGGTGGAAGCGGCGCCGCTCGTCCTCCGTGATCTTGTCGCGGCCGTCGGTGCCGACCAGCAGGACGTTGGTGCCGCGGCCCCCGTCCGGCCGGCCGGACAGCCCGTCGAAGGCGTCGACCCGGCCGATGCCGCCCTCCAGCCCCATGACCACCGCGTGTCCGATGCCCCCGGTGCCCAGGACGGCCACGGCCACACCCGTCGCCAGCCGCATGCCCCAGCGCGGCCGGCGGCGCACCGCCCCGTCCGGGTGGGGGACGGGGGCGGGGACCGTGCGGTGGCGGGGGCGGCGGGTCTGTGCGGTCACTGCGGCACCTCCGCGACGTGCGGGCGGGGGACCGGGGGCGACCCGGCGGCCGGGGCCGCGGGGAGTCCCGGTGGACGACCGGACACACGGTAGGCCCATACGATGAACTGTCTGCGGCCCCACGCCGTCCGGGGCAACCCCGCCACCCGGCCGGGGCGGCGGCCCGTACTCCGTTGGCGGTAACGTGACGCACGATTCCGCCGTCCGCCGGGGGGACTCCCCGCCCTCCGTACCACCGAGGAACCATGCCCGACCAGCCCGATCAGCCCGGTCGACCGACCGGTCAGCAGCCCGAGCGGCCGCCCGCCGTTTCCGTGATCATGCCGGTGCTCAATGAAGAGCGGCATCTGCGCACCTCCGTGCGGCACATCCTGGAGCAGGAGTATGCCGGTGAGCTGGAGGTGGTGATCGCCCTCGGCCCGTCCACGGACCGTACGGACGAGATCGCCGCGGAGCTCGTCCGGGAGGACCCGCGGGTCCACACCGTGCCGAATCCCACCGGCCGCACCCCGGCCGCCCTCAACGCCGCGATCAAGGCGTCGCGTCACCCGATCGTGGTACGCGTCGACGGGCACGGCATGCTCTCCCCGGACTACATCGCCACCGCCGTGCGGCTCCTGGAGGAGACCGGCGCGCAGAACGTCGGCGGCATCATGCACGCCGAGGGCGAGAACGACTGGGAGAAGGCCGTCGCCGCCGCGATGACCTCGAAGATCGGTGTCGGCAACGCCGCCTTCCACACCGGCGGCCAGGCGGGTCCGGCCGAGACGGTCTACCTGGGCGTCTTCCGGCGCGAGGCGCTGGAGCGGCAGGGCGGGTACAACGAGGAGTTCATCCGCGCCCAGGACTGGGAGCTGAACTTCCGCATCCGCGAGGCGGGCGGGCTGATCTGGTTCTCGCCCGAGCTGAAGGTCTCGTACCGCCCCCGCCCGAACGTCCGGGCGCTGGCCAAGCAGTACAAGGACTACGGGCGCTGGCGGCACGTCGTCGCCCGTTACCACCAGGGCTCGATCAACCTGCGCTACCTCGCCGCGCCGACCGCCGTGGCCGCCATCGCGGCGGGCCTGGTCGTGGGCGCGACGGTCACGCCGTGGGGCTTCGTCGTGCCGGCCGGCTACCTGGCCGCGATCACGGCGGGCTCGGTGCCGGCCGGCAAGGGGCTGCCGCTCGCGGCCCGCGTACGCATCCCGGTCGCGCTGGCGACCATGCACATGTCGTGGGGCGTCGGCTTCCTGACCAGCCCGCGCTCGCTCGCGAAGAAGGTCATCGCCAGCCGCCGCCCGGCGGTCATGGCGGACTGACGGACCGGCGACCCGACGGATCGACGGACGACGGGGCCCGGGCCGCTGATGCGGTCCGGGCCCCGGTCGTATGCACTGATCAGAACCGGTTGAGCGAGTTGACCTTCATGCAGGCGGACTTGTCGTCGCCGTTCAGCGGGTCCGAGCTCTCCGGTGCCTTGTTCTCGTCGGCCTTCTTCTTGCCGTCCTTCGCACCCGCCGAGGGAGAAGGAGAAGCGGTCGCGGACGCCGACGGCGAGCCCGTCGGGTCCGCGTCCCCGTCCTCCAGGGCCGACTTCGGGTACGTCGTCCCCGTACGCCAGTCGCCGCCGATCACCAGCGTGATCTGCTGGACCTCCGGCGAGTGGCGCACCGCGCTGTCCGGCAGGCCGAGGGCCTTGGCCACGGCGAGGGCGTCGTTGCGCTGCGTCGCGCGCGGGTAGGTGATCGTGGTGTCGGCCTGGGCGCGCGGCGTGGAGTCGGACGTGGCCTTGGCGAAGCCCTGCTTGACGAGGAACGCGGCGATGTCCGAGCCGCGGCCGGTGGCCGGCGGCTCGACGGCGGTGCCGGTGCCGTTGAAGACGGTGACCGGGATGTTCTTGGGAGCGGAGGCCGGGGGCGCGGAGGCGGTGCTCTTCGCGTCCTTCCTGGGGTCCTTGCCGTCCAGCGCGATGTCGTTGCGGACGAGCGAGAAGAGCTTGTCGGCGTCCCCGGGCTTGGGGATCACGTGCGCGTCCGGGTTCCGCGGGTCGGAGACCCACGGCATCGTGGTCATGGTGATGCGGCCGGAGGGCACGCGCTTGATGTCGTCGGCGAGGTCGTAGAGCTTCTTGACCGACCCCAGGTCCTTGTCGACGGTGAGCGCCTTGGTGGCCGCCTCGGCCAGGTCGGTGAGCTGGCCCGGGTCGCTGAGCTTGGTGCCGCCCTTGAGCTGGCGCACCATCGCGTTCATGTACATGTGCTGGGCGTGCGTCCGGCCGATGTCGCTGCCGTCCTCGAAGCCGTGCCGGGTGCGCAGCCACTGGAGGGCCTGGACGCCCTTGACGGTGTGGGTGCCCTTGGTGAGCCGCAGGCCCGACTTGTCGTCGTACACGTTGGCGTCCACGCAGACCGGGACGCCGCCCACCGCGTCGGCCATGTTCACCACGCCGGCAAAGTCGATCATCATGAAGTGGTCGATCGGGATGCCGGTGAGCTCCTCCCAGGTGGCGACCGTGCAGCCGGGGCCGCCGTTCATCAGACTGGTGTTGATGATCTGACGGTCGGTCGCCTTGTACACCTTGCCGCTCTCGGGGTCGGTGCACTTGGGGATGGTGACGCGGGTGTCGCGCGGCACCGATATCACCGACATGTTGCTGCGGTCGGCGGAGACGTGCACGAGCATCTGCACGTCGGCCAGCGGCGGGCGGTCGGCGTCGTCGCGGGCGCCGCCGAGCTCCTGGTTCTCCTTGCTGCCGCGGCTGTCCGAGCCGAGCAGCAGGATGTTGAGCGGGCGCTGGCCGTCGGCGTTGGCGGCGCTGCGGTCGAGCTGCTTGTCGCCGAGGTTGAGCTTGTTCTTCTTGATGTTGTCGTTGAGGTGCTGGTAGTAGAACCAGCCGGCCGCCCCCACGCCCAGGATCACCAGGGCGAGCGCCAGGGCGGCCCAGCGGGCTATTCGCCAGAAGCGGCGACGGGCCTTGGGCTCGGGGTCCGGCTCACCTCTGCGCCCGCTCCCGCCGGTGCGGGGTGGCGGTACGGTGCCGGTCCCGGCGTCCTCGCCCGTGGTGCTGGTGTCCTCGGTGCGGACGTCCTCCGCAGCCGCGTCGGCGGGCTGTTCCTTCCGAACGCCGCTGCTCTGCCGCATCGGGCCTCCCCTGGTGGTGCGTCCGGCCCGATGGGCAGGCGTGTTTTACCTGAATGAGTATGACTGCGTAATGAGATGCGAAAGCCCGTTCCCCGGGTTCACTTGGCGCAGATGTTCTTGTCGTCCGCCTCGACCCGCTGGATGTCCTCGGGGGCCTTCTGCGGCGCCTTGACCGGCACCCCGGCGCCCTTGAAGTCCGCACCGAGCGTCAGCGTCATCTCCGCGGTGGGCGCGGCGTCGGTCGCGGACTGCTTCAGGGCGTCGGCCGCCAGGCCCATCTCGTCGGCGAGACGGCGTGCCTGGTCGGCCTGGTTGGGGGCGAACTCCAGGGTCGTCTTCTCCGCCTTGCCGGGTGCGTTGCCGCCGTTGCTGGTGTGGGCCATGCCCTTGGAGTTCTGCATCCAGGTGACGGTCTCGCTCGCCGCGCCCATGCGGCCGCTGCCGTTGAGGACCTTGACGCGGACGGCCGCGGGGAGGGCGCGGGCGCCCTGGAGCAGCGCGGCCTGCTTGGCGTCCGCCTCCTCCTGCTGCTTGCGCTCCTTGTCCTTCACCTCGGTGAGGGAGACGTCCTGACGGACCATCGCGAACAGCGGCTCGGCCTTCGCCTTGTCCAGGATGACGGTTTTGTGCACCTTGCCGTCGGCGGGGTTGTCCATGACGGGCACGGTCGCGAACGTGACGTTCTTCAGGTTGACCTTGCTCATCTCCTTGGCGAGCGCGGTCAGCTTGCTCACCGATCCTATGCCGGTGTCGACGGTCAGCGACTTGGTGGCCGCGTCGCCCAGGTTGTAGAGCTTCTTGGGGTTGGTGAGCGTGTCGTCGGACTTCATCCGGCGCATCATCGAGCTCAGGAACTGCTGCTGGAGCTTGATCCGGTCCAGGTCGCTCTCGAAGCCCACGCTGTGCCGGGTGCGGACGAAGGCGAGGGCGTCCTCGCCCTCGATCTCGTGCCGGCCCTTGCTCAGCTTGAGGTGGGACTTCGGGTCGTTGATGTCCTTGGCCAGGCACACCTCGACGCCGCCGACCGCCGAGGACAGCTGCTTGACGGCGTTGAAGTCGGCCATCATGAAGTGGGTGACCTTCAATCCCGTCAGCTGCTCGACGGTGCGCCAGGTGCAGCCCGGGTCGCGGTCCTCCTGGCCCAGCGACTCGTTGAAGCGGACGCCGTGGGAGCCGCGGATCGTCTTGGTCGAGCCGTCCTTCTGCTTCGTCGGGCAGTCCGGAATGTCCGTGATCATGTCGCGGGGGATGGAGAGCGCCGTGGCGTTCGTCCGGTCCTCCGAGACGTGGAAGAGGATCGTGGTGTCCGCGTGGCCCACGCTGCCGTCGTCGCCGTAGCCGGTGTTGCCCTTGCCGGAGCGTTTGTCGGTGCCGATGACGAGGATGTTCACCGGCCCCTTGGGGATCGTGTCGTTGTTGATGCCGACGTCGACCTTGGAGATGTTGCCGTTGAAGTGCTCGTAGAGCAGGTAGCCGCCCACCGACGCGACGACGAGCACGGTGCCGAGCGTGCCGCCGGTCCACATGAGGACCTTCTTCTTGGTGCTCTTCGGCTTGCCCTTGCCCTTGCGCCGGCCCGCCGGTGCGGGCTTCGCCCCGGCCCGGCGGCCGCCGCCGGTGCCGCGCTGGCCCGGGACCGCCCGCCCGCCGGCGCCGCTCCTGCCGCCGCCCTTGCCACCACCGGAACCCGAGCCGGCCCCGGTACCGCTCCCGCCCGCGCCGCCGCCGGTGCGGGGCCGGGGGCGGCCGGTGGCCGGAGGTCTGGCGGTGCCGCGCCGGGCGGCGGGAGGGGCCGAGGGGGTGGTGCCGGGAGCCGTCAGGGGCTCCCCGGCGGGGTCAAGGCGCAGCTGGTAGCTGCCGGTCTCGGGGTCGAACACCCACTGGTCGGCGGGGTCGATACCGCCCGCTCGCCCACGGCCTTGCGCGTCCACGGTCGCTTGAATCCTCCGTCGGTGCCGTGCGGCGCCTACCCCCCATGGCGCTCGGTCACGTCGTTTGTGCAGTGCGCGGTCAGCCCGGCCGTGCGCACCGGGTCGCTCACACTATCCGCCCAGTTCAGCGTCAAGCGACGCCCGTGACAAATTGCACTCCCCTACAACTGGGCAATCTGCCCAATCCCTTCGCGGAGCGGATGGTAGGACGGGATGACGGAACGACTGCGGGGCGGTCAGCCGCAGATGCCGCGCGCCGCCGTGGTGCCCGGGTAGGTGGGCGGCGTGGACGGCAGCGGCGAGGAGGCGGAGGGGGACGGGGAGGCGGCCGGAGCGGCGGGGCCGCCCTCGGTGGCCCCGGCCTCCGGCGAGGGGGCCGGCTCCGGTTCGGGCGCCGGCTCCCGGCCCGGCCGGGCGCCGCCCGGCTTGCCGTCCGCGGGCCGCACGTGCTCGCTGACCGTCACCGGCCGGTCCAGGCGCAGCTGCTGGAACAGCTGGTCGGCGTCGGGCTGGACGAGCTCGTCGCGCGCGTTGTTGTACGGGTACGGGCGGCGCGGTGCCGTGAGGAACTGCACGTGATCGGTGGGGATGTTCCGGACGGTGCGCACCAGCTCGTACATCTTGCGCAGCGAGTCGAGCCCCTCGTCGGTGGTCAGCGAGCGGGTGGCGGCGTCCAGGACGGGGTAGAGGCGCGTGGGGTTGAGGAGCACGCCCTCGCTGTGCATCTCGCGCACCAGGGCCGCCAGGAACGTCTGCTGCCGGCCCATGCGTTCGGTGTCGCTGCCGCCGCCGAGGCTGTAGCGGGCGCGGACGTAGCCCAGCGCCTCCTCGCCGTGCAGGACCTGGCGGCCGGCCGGCAGCCGGAGCTTGGCCTCGGGGTCGTCGACAGGCTTCTTCAGGCAGACCTCGACGCCGTCGATCGCGTCGACCAGCTGTTTGAACCCGTTGAAGTCCAGCACGATGTGATGGTCGATCCGGATGTGCGTGATGTTCTCGACGGTGCGGATGGTGCAGGCGGTGCCGGCCATCTCGTATGCCCAGTTGAACTGGGCGAAACGTTCATTGGTGTACGCGCCGTCCGGTTTCCGGCAGCGCGGGATGGTGGCCATCAGGTCGCGCGGCAGGCTGACGGCCGTCGCGCTCCTCCGGTCGGCGGCCAGGTGCAGCAGGATCGTGGTGTCCGAGCGCTGGCCGCCGGTGTCCTCGCCGTAGGCGGAGTTGCCCGGCCCGCTGCGCGTGTCCGACCCGATGACCAGGATGTTCTGGGCGCCCTTGACCAGCGCGCTGGGACGTTCCTTCTCCCAGCGGCGCAGCTCCTCGGCCGTCTCGGTGTCGGTGGTGATGTTGCTGTTGAGCTGCTCGTAGAGCGCCCAGCCGATCCCCGTCACCAGCAGCACGAGCACCGCCGCGGCCGCGGCCAGCCGGCGCGGCCAGCGCCGGGGCCGGCGGCGGGCCGGCGGGGGAGGGGGCAGCGGCGGGCGGCCGGGCGGCCCCGGGATGCGGGGGCGGTCCGGACGGCCGGGCGTGCCAGGGCTGCGGGTCACGGCTGCGCTGCGTCCCTCCTCCGCGGAGTCGGCGGCCTGCGCGCGGTCGCCGCCGTCCGTGCCGCGGCGGCCGCGCGCCTGCTGCGATCATCGCGCGGCCGGGCCGCTCCGGCAGCGTCAGAGGGCCGTCACGGTGACGCGCTCGCTCTCGCGCCGCTTGTCCAGGTCCTCGGGGGCGAGGGCGTCGAGGTTGCGGCAGAGCACCACGGACGCGCCGGCGGCCAGCGGCGCGTACAGCCCGGCCGCCAGGCCCTCCCAGGTGTCGTACGGCAGCCCGGACAGGATGCGCTCGCCGGGGCCCAGGCCCAGCCGGGCGGCGTCGGCGCGGGCCTGCTCGACGAGCTGGGCGCCCGTCAGTTCCCGGCCGCCCACGGCCAGCGCGGGCTCGTCCGGGTCGACGGGGGCGTACGGGGCGAAGCGGTCGCCCTGGCTCGGCACCTCCACCGCGTAGTCGGCGAAGCCGGCCGGGGGCTGGGGGAAGCGGCCGCCCAGGGGGCGCAGGGCGAGGGCGACGCGCTCGCCGGTGCAGGCGCGCGCCTCCTCCAGCGTGCCGGGGCCGCTGACGACGAGGTCGGCGCCGGCCGGGTCGCCGCCCACGTCGGCGAGGACGCCGACGGAGGAGCAGGCCACCAGCCAGACGGCGGTCTGCCAGTGGGCCGGAAGGAGGAGGGCCAGCCGGTCGCCGGGTGCGGCGGCGAGGTCGTCCTGGAGCAGATTGGCGGTCTTCGCCACCCAATTGGCGAAGGTGGCGACGGACAGTTCCACGCGCTCGCCGGTGGCGTCGTCGTAGAAGGTCACCAGCGGGCGGGCCGGGTCCGCGGCGAGCGCGGAACGCAGCAGGTCGGCGGGGGTGCGGTCGGTGGCGTTCATCGGCGCCAGGGTACGGCGCGCGGCTCCTGACGGGCAGTCCGCGGCCGTCGCCCGCTGGTCCGTCCGGGGGTGCCGGGCTGCTCCGTTCGGGCCGACTCGCCGTCAGTTCACTGATGGACATATTTGACCGGGTATGACCAGTATTTCTGACATGCGTGGAAATTTTGTCTCCTCGGCAGCCGTCACCGCCTGCGCGGCGGTCCTGACCCTGCCCTTCCTCGCCACCCCCGCCGGAGCCACCCCGTCCGGCGACGCCCGCCCCGGCACCACCCCCGCCGGAACACCCCGGCCCGGCACCTCGGCACCTCCCGGAGCCCGGGGAACGACCAGCGCCAAGGGCGCCCCGGAAGGGGCGTCGAGCGCCCTCCGGCGCGCCGCCAGGCCCCGCGCCGCCCTGCGCGCCGCCGGCGCCGCCCGCCGGCAGTCCCTCGCGCTCCCGGGCGCCACCCGCTCCCTGCCCCTGGTCCCCCTCGGCCCCACGCGCCGCACCACCGGCAGGACCCCGGCCCCCGCCCGCGGCGTCCCCGCCCGCGAGGTCAAGCCGTTCTCGCTGGTCGGCATCGTCTGGGACGACGCTGCCAGGGAACTGCGCGGCACCGCCCAGGTCCGCACCCGCGCCCTCTCCACCGGCACCTGGTCCGACTGGCAGGACATCGAGACCCACGGCGACCGCCCCGACCCCGGCACCCCCGAGGCGCGCGGCAAGGGCGTGCGCGGCGCCACCGCACCCCTGTGGGTCGGCCCCTCCGACGCCGTCGAGGTCCGCGTACGCCCCGACACGGGCGCCGGCGCCCCCCGCGAGACCCGAGCGCTGCCGCCCGGCATGCGGCTCGAACTCGTCGACCCGGGCAAGGACCCCGCCCGCCCCGCCGCCCGGCCCCGCCCCCGCTCCGGCGGCTCCGCACCGCAGGCCCCCCTCGCCACCGACGACGACCACGCCGCCTCCGCCGCCAACGCGCCCCTCGCCCCCGTCGGCGCCCTGGAGATCCCCGCCGCGAGCAAGGCCGAGTCGGCGCGGGACGTCGCCGCCACCCACGTGGACGTGCACGCCGCCGGCGAGAAGACGCCCGCCGACGGACGAGAGGAGGGCGGCGACCCCGAGGACCAGGCCCTGCCCGGCACCACCGACCCCGGCGACGGCACCGACACCGGCGCCAGCCCCACCGGCCGCTGGGTCGGCCCCCGCCCCCGCATCGTCACCCGGGCCGGCTGGGGCGCCGACGAGACGATCCGCGAGCACGGCTTCCCGTACGACAAGACCGTCCGCGCCGCGTTCGTGCACCACACGGCCTCGGGCAACACCTACAGCTGCTCCCAGTCACCCTCCGTCATCCGCGGTATCTACCGCTACCACGTGGTGAGCAGCGGCTGGCGCGACCTCGGCTACAACTTCCTCGTCGACAAGTGCGGCACCGTCTACGAGGGCCGGGCAGGCGGTGTGGCGAAACCCGTCAGAGGCGCCCATACTCTCGGTTTCAACACCAACAGCATGGGGATCGCCGTGCTCGGCACCTTCGCCAGGACCGGCCCCTCCGGCGCCGCGGTCGAGGCCGTGGCCGCCATCACCGCATGGAAGCTCGGCCTCTACGACGTCAATCCCCGGGGCACCGTGACGCTGGTGTCCGGCGGCGGCAACCTCTTCAAGAAGGGCAGCACGGTCAAGCTCAAGGTGATCTCCGGGCACCGCGACGGCTACGCCACCGAGTGCCCCGGCGACCGCCTCTACGCCAGGCTCGGCACCATCCGCTCCGCGGCCGCCCGGCTCCAGGGCCGCTGACCGGGCACAACCGGACCGGTACGTTCTGCATACACTGGCCGCCGATCACGGCCCGGCCCCAGCAGGAAGCAGAGACGACAACGTTGACCAAGCTGACTGACGCGCCTGAAGCGATCCTCCTGGTCGGCGGCAAGGGGACCAGGCTGCGACCGCTCACGGTGCACACCCCCAAGCCCATGGTGCCGGCGGCGGGCGTGCCCTTCCTCACCCACCAGCTGGCCCGCGCCAAGGCGGCCGGCGTCGAGCACATCGTGATGGCCACGTCCTACCTGGCCGAGGTCTTCGAGCCCCACTTCGGCGACGGCTCGGCCCTGGGCCTGCACCTGGAGTACGTCACCGAGACCGACCCGCTCGGCACCGGCGGCGCCATCCGCAACGTCGCCTCCCGGCTGCACTCCGGGCCGGACGACCCCGTGCTGATCTTCAACGGCGACATCCTGACCGGCCTCGACATCCGGGCCCTCGTCGCCACCCACCGCGACTCCGGCGCGGACGTCTCGCTGCACCTCACGCGGGTCGAGGACCCGCGGGCGTACGGCCTCGTGCCCACCGACGACACCGGGCGCGTCACCGCCTTCCTGGAGAAGCCGCAGACGCCCGAGGAGATCGTCACCGACCAGATCAACGCGGGCGCGTACGTCTTCAACCGCTCCGTCATCGACTCCATCCCCGCCGGGCGGCCGGTCTCCGTCGAACGCGAGACGTTCCCCGGCCTGCTGGCCGACGGCGCGCACCTCCAGGGCATGGTCGACTCCACGTACTGGCTCGACCTCGGCACCCCGCAGGCCTTTGTCCGCGGCTCCGCCGACCTCGTCCTCGGCCGCGCCCCCTCCCCGGCCGTGCCCGGCCGCTGCGGCGACCGCCTCGTCCTCGACGGCGCCCAGGTCGCCGCCGACGCCAAGCTCATGGGCGGCACGGTCGTGGGCACCGGCGCCCGCGTGGAGCCCGGCGCGCGCGTCGACGGCAGCACGATCCTGGACGGCGCGGTCATCGAGGCGGGCGCCGTCGTGCGCGACTCGCTCGTCGGAGCGGGTGCGCGCGTGGGGGCGCGCACGGTGCTGGACGGGGCGGTCGTGGGCGACGGGGCGCACATCGGCGCCGACAACGAGCTGCTGGGCGGGGCGCGGGTGTGGTGCGACGCGCGCATCCCGCGCGGTGCGGTGCGGTTCTCGTCCGACCAGTAGGTTCCGCGGGCCGCTCGCTTAGGCTGGCCTGATGGCCACCACCCGCACCTGGGTTCCCCAGGGCCCCTACGACCTCGGGCGCACCCTCGGCGTGCTCGCGCGCGGGCCCGGCGACCCCGCGTACCGGGTCGCGCCCGACGGCGCGATCTGGCGGGTGAGCCGTACGCCCGCGGGGCCGGGCACGCTGCGGCTGCGGGCACGGGACGGTGAGGTGGCCGGCGAGGCGTGGGGGCCGGGGGCCGAGTGGCTGCTCGACCGGTTGCCGGTGCTCCTGGGCGCGGGTGACGACCCCGGCGCGTTCGCGCCGCGCCACCGGCTGGTGGCCGATGCGTGGCGCCGCCACCCCGGCCTGCGGCTGGCCCGTACCGGGCTGGTGCTGGAGTCGCTGATCCCCTCGATCCTCGAACAGAAGGTCACGAGCGACGAGGCGTACCGGGCGTGGCGGCTGCTGGTGCAGCGGTTCGGGGAGCCCGCGCCGGGGCCCGTGGAGCTGGTGCCGCGCGGCATGCGGGTCATGCCGGAGCCGCGGGACTGGGCGCTGATCCCCTCCTGGGAGTGGCACCGCGCCGGGGTCGACGCCAAGCGGTCGGCGACGGTCGTGCGGGCGGCGCGGGTCGCCGCGCGGCTGGAGGAGGCGGCGGCGATGGACGACGCGGCGGCGTCGGTGCGGCTCCAGGCGGTAGCAGGAATCGGCCCGTGGACGGCGGCGGAGACCCTGCAACGCTGCAACGGCGCGCCGGACGCGGTGACGGTCGGCGACCTGCACCTGCCCCGGGTGGTGGGCTACGCGCTGACGGGGGAGCGCGGGATGGACGACGAGGGCATGCTGCGGTTGCTGGAACCGTACGAGGGGCAGCGGTACCGGGCGTGCCGGTACGTCCTGCTGTCGGGGGTGCGCCTGCCGCGGCGGGCACCACGTTTCGCACCCCGCGATTTTGCGGGGATCTAGCGCCCCACGACGGCGCTGGATCCCCGCGGCATGCAGGTGTGGTGGGGCCACCGGGCCACACCCGGAAGCTCACCGCACCGTGATGAACGCCCCCGCGTCACGCGCTTCGCGCGCCTTCGGCGCTTCCGCCGGGCGGCCGATCGCGACCGCGCCCATCGGGTCCCACGACGCGGGGAGCCCCAGGACGTCACGGACCACGTCGCGGCAGAACATCGTCGACGACACCCACGCCGACCCGAGACGTTCCCCGGCCAGCGCCACCAGGAAGTTCTGCACGGCCGCACCGGCGGCGACGACGAACATCTCCCGCTCCGCCGTCGACCGGCGAGGGTCGGGGTAGTCGTGCGAGCCGTCCATCACCAGGCACGGCACCGCCAGGTACGGCGCGTTGCGGAGGACGTCGCCGCGGCGTACGCGCCGTGCGACGGCCTCCTCCGTGCGGCCGTCCGCGCGCAGGTCCGCGACCCACGCGTCCCGCATCGCGTCCAGCAGCCGCGTCCGTGACTCCTCCGACTCGAGCAGCACGAACCGCCACGGCGTCGTGTGGTGCGGCGCCGGTGCCGTGACGGCCGCGGCGACGGCGCGCCGCACGGCGCCGGGGTCGACGGGGTCGTCCGTGAAGGCGCGGACCGTGCGGCGGAGGGTGACCGCCTCGCGTACGGCCTCGGACGTGCCGAGGCGGAACATGTCGTCCGCCGCGCCCCGCACCAGGTCGCCCGCCCCGTCCGCGGTGTCGGCCACGACGTGGGGAAGGCCGCGGACCACCGCGACGGGCAGGCCGCCCGCCTTGCCCTTGACCAGGTCACCCGCGGCGGCCAGTTCGTCGACGGTGGCGACGACGGTCGCGACGAGCGGGTTGCCGTACGCGTCGACGTCGCCGCGCAGGTCGTTCACCACCTGTACGCCCGCCGCGCCGATGGCGAAGTCGGTGACGCCCTTGCGCCAGGGCCGCCCCGCGGTGTCCGTGATCACGACCCCGACGTCGACCCCGAGCGTGTCCCGGATGCCGTCCCGGAGGAGCCGGGCAGAGGCGTCGGGGTCCTCGGGGAGCAGCAGGACCGTTCCGGCGGTGGTGTTGGACGCGTCCACGCCGGCGGCGGCCATGACGAGGCCGAGCCGGTTCTCGACGATGCGCAGGGTGCCGCGGCGGGCCACGAGCCGTACGGTCTCGGCGTCGATGGCGGCCTCGCGGTCGTCGGCCGCGACGATCCGGCCCTCGGCCTTGCTGACGATCTTCGACGTGACGACGAGGACGTCGCCGTCGGCCAGGCCCGGCAGGCCGTCGGCCGTGGCGGCGGTGGCGACGAGCTTGACCAGGTCGTCGCCGGGACGGACCTCGGGGATGCCGGGCAGCGCCCAGACGCGGTAGGAGGGGAGAGCGCTCACTTCTTCACCTCTCCGGCCAGCGCCAGCGCCTCGCGGGCCATCGCGGCCGTGGCCTCGAGGTCCGTCATCATCAGCGGCACGGCGCGGCAGGCGATGCCCGCCGCCTCGACGTCGGCCACGGCTGCGGCGTCGACGGTGTCGACGAGCCAGCCGTCGAGGAGGCCGGGGCCGTAGTGGCGGGCGACGGCCGCGGCGGTGGACTCGACGCCGACCGCGGCCAGCACCTTGTCGGCCATGCCGCGCACGGGCGAGCCGCCGACGATGGGGGAGAGGCCGACGACGGGGGCGGCCGCGTCGGCGACGGCCTCGCGGATGCCGGGCACGGAGAGGATGGAGCCGACGCTGACGACGGGGTTGGACGGCGGGAAGAGGATGACGTCGGCCTCGGCGATGGCTTCGAGCACGCCGGGCGCCGGCTTGGCCTGCTCGGCGCCGACCGGGATGATCGCGTGGGCGGGCACGGAGGCGCGCAGGCGGACCCAGTACTCCTGGAAGTGGACGGCCTTGCGGGCGCCGGGTGCGCCGTCGGGGTCGTCGATCATCACGTGGGTCTCGACGCGGTCGTCGCTCATCGGCAGCAGCCGGACGCCCGGCTTCCAGCGGTCGCACAGGGCTTCGGTGACGGCGCTCAGGGGATAGCCGGCGGCGAGCATCTGCGTCCGCACGATGTGCGTGGCGAAGTCGCGGTCGCCCAGGCCGAACCAGTCGGGCCCCACCCCGTACGCGGCGAGCTCCTCCTTCACGGCGAACGTCTCACCGGCCCGGCCCCACCCCTGCTCCTCGTGGATGCCGCCGCCGAGCGTGTACATCACCGTGTCGAGGTCGGGACAGACCTTCAGCCCGAACAGGTGAATGTCGTCGCCGGTGTTGCCGATGACGGTGAGGGAGGACTCGGGGACTGCTGACATGAGGCCGCGGAGGAAGCGGGCGCCCCCGATCCCGCCGGCCAGAACCACAATGCGCTGCATGGGCACAGTGTGTCAGCCGGTCCTGACTCAGTGCGCCGGGGCGGTCGTACGGGTCGCGGGGGTGGGGTCGTGCATCGGCATCTCGGTGAGGCCGGGGAAGTAGACGTGCAGGCTGACGGCGCCTTCGAGGCCGTCGTTGACGATCTCGTGGGCGTAGCCGGGGGCGATGACGCGCTGGTCGCCCGGCGTGAGCCGGCGGCGCGCGCCGCCCGCCGAGCGCTCGGTGAGCGCGCCCCGCAGCACCGTGAGCACGCCCGAGGAGCGGCCGTGGTCGTGCAGCCCGGTGCCCTGCCCGGGGACCCAGCTCAGCAGCCACACCTCGTAGCCGGGGCCGGTGCGCAGCCGGTGGTACCAGCGGGTGGTGGCGTCGTAGCGGACGAGCGGTTCCCAGGCGGCGGTGTCGGCGGCGATGGCGTTCGCCAGGCCGGCGAACCCGGCGACGGTGGTGGGGTGCGCGGCGGGCGGGGGCATGAGGTGCGGCAGCCCGAGGGGGTCGCCGCCGATCTGGACGTCGCTGAGGATGTTCGTGTCGCTGTTCATGGGGAAGGTGTCCTCGGCCTGCGGAAGCGTGGGAAGCGTGAAGGAAGGAGGAGGGGATGCGGGCGCGGGAGGGTACGGCGGTACCCCGGAGGCTTCGCGCCGTGAGGGGAATCCCGGTCGGGGAGAGATCAGCCGGAGCGTCTGGGCATCAACAGCTGGAACAGCGACAGCGAGCCTGCGCAGCGCAGCGGGACCCGTAGGTACGGGTCGGGCCGAGGCTGGGGGCGGAGGTCGCTGGCATGGGCACAAGGAGAACGGTTCGGGCCGTCCTGTGTCAACCGGATGTCCGATTTGGCGGTAATCCTTCACCCGTCCGGTTACAGATGGCGACGGATGGTTTGTGTTGCGGAGTGTGCGGACAGTGGGGCCTCGACAGGCGTCGTAAACATCGTTCAGCCACAGGAGTGCAACGAGATCACCGTGCGTTGCGTCCTCCCCTGGGAAAGGGCTCGTCTCCCGGCTCCGGTGCGGTGGAAATCGTGTCCGGTACGGGAAGTAGCGAGGCGCTTGTGACGAGTGAGGGATGTGTCCACTCTCGTGGCGTTTTGGCAACTTTCCGCTCGGCCTTGGTTCCGCAGAGTGAATAAGGGGCCCAATAGCAGATCCCGGCTTGACTGGCCCGGATCACCGCACTTGTAATTTCACTCGTGTCGTTTCTGCCGCGCCTGAATGACGGCAGCACACGGGGACTGCAATGACAGACGAGGGGCGCACATGACCGAGCTGTTCCAGCAACTGCTGGTCGAGGAGGCGGACGAGGAGCTCGGCTGGCAGGAGCGCGCGTTGTGCGCTCAGACCGACCCCGAGTCCTTCTTCCCCGAAAAGGGCGGGTCCACGCGCGAGGCCAAGAAGGTGTGCCTCGCCTGTGAAGTCCGCTCGGAGTGCCTGGAATACGCCCTTGCCAACGACGAACGCTTCGGGATCTGGGGCGGTTTGTCGGAGCGTGAGCGCCGCCGCCTCAAGAAGGCGGCGGTCTGAGAAGACGAGCGCGTCAACTGATCTGACGAGATGTCTGTTCCACGGCCTGCCAAGGGGACTGAGGGGCTTTCCGCTCCACCCACCAGACCCGTCACCACCGACTGCATAGCGCACGGTCCGCCTCTCGCGCCCCGCAAGCGAGAGGCGGACCGCTGTGTGTGCGGAGCCACTAGGGTGGGGCCCCTCCGGACGCCCCGGCGCCCCGTCGCCGCGTACCGCTGACGCCCCCTCACCCCTGGGGCGCGCGGCCGTGGTCGGCGCCCCGTCCGGCGCCGCGCACCACCCCCCTCACGTCTCCGCAGTCCTCCTCGACACCTCGAACCGGGGCCCGTAGCTGCCATGTTCGACCCCACTCCCGCACCCGCCTTCCCACGGCACGTCGTCACCGCCGTCCTGGTCGCCCACGACGGCGCGCGCTGGCTGCCCGACACCCTCGCCGGACTGCTCGGCCAGCAGCGGCCCGTGCAACAGATCGTGGCCGCCGACACCGGCAGTGCCGACGACTCGCGCCGGCTGCTCGCCGACGCCCTCGGCGACGACCGCGTCCTCCACCTCGCCCGGCGGGCCGGCTTCGGCACCGCCGTCGACGAAGCGGTCCGCGCCGCACCCGCCCTCACCGCCGACGACCTGCCCCACCTGCGACGCTCCAGCGGCTGGGACCCCGTCAGCCGCACCTGGGCCGACGACGACGCGTACGCCACCGGCGACACCGCCGGTGACACCCCTGGCCGCGCCGGGGCCCACGGCGAGCCCGTGCAGTGGCTGTGGCTGCTCCACGACGACAGCGCCCCCACCCCCTCCGCCCTCCACGAACTGCTGCGCGTGGCCGACGCCGAACCCGAGGCCGCCGTCGTCGGGCCCAAACTGCGCGGCTGGTACGACCGCCGGCAGCTCCTGGAGGCGGGCGTCACCGTCGCCCGGGGCGGCCGCCGCTGGACCGGACTGGAGCGCCGCGAGCAGGACCAGGGCCAGCACGACCGGGTGCGCCGCGTCCTCGCCGTCTCCACCGCCGGCATGCTCGTCCGCCGCGACGTGTGGGAGGCGCTGGGCGGCTTCGACCCCCGGCTGCCCCTGATGCGCGACGACGTCGACCTCTGCTGGCGCGTCAACGCCGCAGGTCACCGGGTGCTCGTCGCCCCCGGCGCCGTCCTGCACCACGCCGAGGCAGCCTCCCGCGAGCGCCGCCCCGTCGACTGCGCCGGCCGCAGGCCCGCGAGCCCGCACCGCGTCGACAAGGCCGGCGCCGTGCACACCCTGCTCGCCAACACCCGCGGCCCCCTCCTGCCCTACGTCCTGCTCCGCATCGTCGCCGGCACCCTCCTGCGCGCCCTCGGCTACCTCGTCGGAAAGGTGCCCGGCCAAGCGCTCGACGAAGTCGCCGGGCTCGTGACCGTCCTCCTGCGCCCCGGGCGGCTCCGGGCCGCGCGCCGCCGGCGCGGCGAGCCCACCGCCCCGCCCGCCGCGCTCCGGCCGCTCTTCCCGCCCCCCGGCGCCACCGTCCGCGCCGCCGCCGAACAGCTCGCCGGCGCCTTCGGCCGGCACGGCGACGACGCCGGCGCCGGAGCGGGCCGGCACGGCGCCGTCGAGTCCGGGCCGGCCGGCGACGACGCCGACTACCTGGAGGCCGAGCAGTTCGCCCGGCTCCGGCGGCTGACCCGCAGACCCGCGCCCGTCCTGTTCACCGCACTGCTGCTGCTCTCCCTGGCCGCCTGCCGCCACCTGTTCGGCACGGGCACCCTCGCCGGCGGCGCCCTGCTGCCCGCACCCGGCAGCGCCTCCGCCCTGTGGGCCGCCTACACCGACGGCTGGCACCCCACCGGCACCGGCACCACCGCGGCAGCCCCGCCCCACCTCGCCCTCCTCGCCGTGCTCGGCACCCTCCTGCTCGGCTCCACCGGCGCCGCCCTCACCCTGCTGCTCGTCCTGGCCGTGCCGCTCGCAGGCCTCACCGCCTACGTCGCCGCCCGCCCGCTCACCCCCTCCCGCACCCTGCGCGCCTGGGCGGCCCTCGCCTACGCGCTGCTGCCCGCCCTCACCGGCGCCCTCGCCACCGGCCGGCTCGGCACCGCGGTCCTGGCCGTCCTGCTGCCGCTCCTCGCCCGCACCGCCGTCACCACCACGCTCCTCCGGCCACCCCAGGAAGGCGCCCCCGACACGGCGCACGAAGGCCGCGCTCCCGCGGTCGCCGCCCCCCGGCGCCGGACGCCCCGGAGCCCGCACCGGACCACCGGGCACGCCCCCGCCGGGCCCCTCGCGCCGTGGCGGGCCACCTGGACGTACGCCCTGGTGCTGACCCTCACCACTGCCTTCACGCCCGTCGTCTGGCTCCTCGCCGTGGCGCTGGCCACCGGCGCGGGCGTACGGCACGGCCTGCGCGGCGGCCGCGCGCGCCTCGCCGCGTACGCCCCCCGGCAGCTGACCGCCCTGGTCACGCCCCTCGTCGTCCTCGCGCCCTGGTCCCTGGGCCTCCTCGCCCACCCCGGCCGCCTCCTCGACGAACCCGGGGTCGCCACCGGCCCCGGCACCCCGTCGCCGCTGCGGCTGCTCACCGCCGACCCCGGCGGGCCCGGCACCCCCGGCGGCCTGCTGCTGCTCGGCGTCCTGGCCGCCGCCCTGGCCGCGCTGCTCCGCACCGACCGGCGCACCGCAACCACCACCGCCTGGGCCGTGGCGGGCGGCACGCTGCTCGGCGCCGTCCTCGCCGGCCGCACCACGTGGCCGGGGCCCCTCACCCTCACCTACGGGCTCGCCCTGATCACCGCGGCCGTCCTCGCCGCCGAGGGTGCCCGCGAGCGCCTCGCCGCCCGCAGCTTCGGCTGGCGCCAGCCCCTCGCCGGCCTCGTCGCCCTCACCGCCGGGGCCGCGCCCCTCGTCGCCGCCTTCACCTGGGCCGCCGACGGCACCGACGGGCCACTGCACCGCCGCGACGCCACGCAGGTGCCCGCGTTCGTCGCCGAAGAGGCCCGCACCCCCGACCGCCCCCGCACCCTGGTGCTCGGCGCCGAACCCGGAAGGGTCGCGTACGCGCTCGTCAGGGGCGCGGGCGCCCGCCTCGGCGACGCCGACCACCTCGCCGCGACCGGCCCCGACCGGCGCCTGGACACCGCCGTCGCCGGCCTCGTCGCCGGCACCGGCACCGACCAGACCCGCCGCCTCGGCGCCTATGCCATCGGCTACGTCCTGCTCCGCGGCAGCGACCCCGCACCCGTCGCCCACGCCCTCGACCGCACCCCCGGCCTGACCCGCCTCAGCCGGCACGACCACAGCGCCCTGTGGCGCGTCGAGCACAGCGCCGCCCGCCTCACCCTCGTGCCCCACGACCCCGCCGCCCCGCCGCAACCGGTCGCCGCCGGTCCCGTCGGCGCCCGCACCGCTCTCCCCACCGGCCCCGGCGGCCGCGTCCTGCGCCTCGCCGACCGGGCCGCGCCCGGCTGGCGGGCCACCCTGGACGGACGGCCCCTGAAGCCCGTCACCCTCGACGGCTGGGCCCAGGGCTTCACCCTGCCCGCCGGCGGCGGGCGGCTCGCCCTGGGCTACGAGACACCGGCCGCGCGCACCGCCTGGCTGTGGACGCAGGGGCTCCTCGCCGCCGTCCTCGTCGTGCTCGCGCTGCCCGCCCGGCGCCGCCGCGTCGACGACGACCTGCCCCTGCCGCAGGGCACCGCCGCCACCGTCCCGGCGCAGGCCGGAGCGGAAACGGCAGCCGTACCGGGCGAGGGACGGCGGGCCCGCCGCCGGCGCGCAGCGGCCGCCGGCGCGCACGCCCCGGCCGGACGCCCCTCACCGGCGCCCGTCGCCGACCCGTACGCCACCCAGGGCCCCGCCCAGGCGCCCCCCGACGCCGACCCGTACGCGGCCGTACCGCACCAGCAGACGTACCCGGGCAGCCCCGGCGGCGCGGCCTGGGACACCGGTGCCGCCGTGGCGTACGACCCCTACGGCACCACCTTCGGGGACGCGGGCCGCCCCCGGCGCGACGGGAGCGAGGACCAGTGAAGGCCACCACCCTGTCCCTGTTCGCGGTCACCGCGTCCCTGGCCGTCGTCACCGGCGTGGCGGCACTCAACCCGCCGCCCGGCGACCGGGCCACCGGCGCCAGGGCCACCGCCCGCGTGCCCGTCCAGCGCACCACGCTGCTGTGTCCCGCGCCCGGCCGGCCCGACGCGGCCGGCACGGCGGACACGGCCGAGACGGCGGTCACCGCGTTCACCCCGTCCTCCCCGCCGGGCGGCGACTCCACCGCCGGCGGGGCCGCCGCAGACCTGGTGGCCGCCGCGAAGCCGGCCACGGACGGCCGGACCGCCTCCGACGGTGCCGACGCCAAGGAGGACAAGGACGACAAGGCCGCCAAGGACACCGCCGACAAGGAGCCGGCGGTCAAGGCCGGCACGCCCGTCCTGTCGCTGCGCCGCGCCGGCGTGCCCGTCACCCGTACGGCCAAGGACGCCACCCCGCCCGCTCTCCTCGGCACGGCCGAGGGGCCGCTCGCCCCCGGCTGGTCCGCGCAGCTCACCACCACGGTCACCGGCGGGACCGGCCGCGGCCTGTACGGCGTGGCCTGCGCGGCGCCCGACACGTCCTTCTGGTTCCCCGGCGCGTCGGCGGCCAAGGGCCGCCGCGACTACCTGCACCTCACCAATCCGGACAGCACGGCCGCCGTCGTGGACGTCGAGCTGTACGGCAAGGACGGCCGCCTCACCACTCCCACGGGTGAAGGCGTCAACGTGCCGCCGCGCTCGACCGTCCCCGTTCTGGTGTCGTCGTTGACGGACGCCCCCGAGGACGACCTGACCGTGCACGTCGCGGCCCGCACCGGGCGTGTCGGCGCGGCGGTGCACGCGGTCGACGACGCCCTCGGCGGCGACTGGCTGTCCCCGGCCGCCGACGTGTCGCCCGGCGCCGTCCTGCCGGGCATCCCGGCCGACGCCACGTCCGTACGGCTCGTCGCCCTGGCGACCGGCCCCGACGACGCCGACGTCCGGCTGCGGCTGGCCGGGCCCGACGGCTCGATCACGCCGGCCGGGCACGAGACGCTGCACGTCCGCGGCGGCACGACCACGGCGGTCGAACTGGCCGACCTCACGCGGGGCGAGGCCGGTTCCCTGCTGCTGGTGCCCGAGCGCGGCAGCGCGCCCGTCGTGGCGGCCCTGCGGGTGACGCGCGGCAGCGGCGAGAAGCGCGAGACGGCGTTCGTCACGGCCGGCGCGGCGCTCGGCCGGCGCGGCACGCTCGCCGACAACCGGCCCGGCGCCGGCACGCTGTCTCTCACGGCCGCCGACCGGGACGCGCGCGTGCGGGTCACCGCGTCCGCGGGCAGCGGCGGCGGCCGGCCGGTGACCGCCGAGTACACCGTGCGGGCCGGGACGACGCTGGCCGTCCGGCCCCCGCGCCCGGCGGGCGGCAGCGCCTCCGGCACGTACGCGCTGACGGTCGAACGGCTCGGCGGCGGCCCGGTGTACGGCTCGCGGATGCTGGCACCGGCGGCGTCCGGCGGCGTCCCGGCGTTCACGATCCAGCCCTTGACCGACGACCGGTCGACGGTGCTGGTGCCGGAGGTGGAACAGGACGTGTCGGTGCTGCTGGGCGACTGACGGCCCGGCGCGCCGGGCGGCTCAGTCCTGTCCGTAGCGCGGGTCGACCGACTCCGGGGCCAGCCCGAGGAGTTCGGCGACCTGCTCCACCACGACCTCGTGCACCAGCAGGGCGCGCTCGTCGCGCGTCTTGGTGCGGATCTCCACCGGGCGGCGGTAGACGACGATCCGGTCCGGCTCGTCGCCGTGCGCCTCGATGTACCGGCCGAGCGGCACCGAGTCGCCGTCGAGGAAGCCGGGGAGCGGCTCCGGCAGGTCCCCGTCGTCGCCGAAGGGCACCTCGCGCACCAGGAATTCCACTGCCTGCAGCTGCGGCCAGCGCCGCTCCAGGCGCTCGGCCGAGTCCTGCACCAGGTCGACGAACGCCTCGGCCCTGCTGACCGACAGCGGCACCTGGGGCGGGGCGACGGGGCCGCGCATGCCGCGTCCGTGACGGTCCCGGTGGCGCGGTCGCGGTCCGGTCGGGCTCGGGGCGTCTCCGGCGGAGGCCGGAGGAGGTAGGGGGCTGTCCATCACTCCCGAGGGTATCCGCCGGCCGGCCCCCCGAACCGCCGCCCCGCCCTCTCCCGGCATGTCGGCCGACGACCGTTCCGGCCATCTATGGGATCGCTTCCCGCCACCCCACGGACCGCCGTTCGCATGCCGAATGACGCGATCTGTACCAGGAAGTGACAGTTTTCCCGGTGGGGAGCGCCACAGCCGGACGGCCGGCCGGTACCCTTCCGGCCGCGCCCACCAGGACGTTCCACAACGGCGTCCACCGGACGAACCGGGACGACACGGAGGGGTGAGGTGGGGGTGAGTCGTCGCGGCCCGTTCAAGAGTGCGGTACCGTCCAACGTCGTGAGCCCTGTACGTCGCTGTTCGCGCACCGCGTGCGGCCGCCCGGCCGTCGCGACGCTGACGTACGTCTACGCCGATTCGACCGCCGTCCTCGGCCCGCTCGCCACCTACGCCGAACCCCACTGCTACGACCTGTGCGCCGAGCACTCCGAGCGCCTCACCGCACCCCGCGGCTGGGACGTGGTGCGGCTCGCGGTGGACACCACCCCCGCCCGGCCCAGCGGCGACGACCTGGAGGCCCTCGCCAACGCCGTGCGCGAGGCGGCCCGCCCCCAGGAGCGCCCCGCCGGCCCCGGCACACCCGGCGCCGTCGGGCCCAGCGGCCGCGGCGCCGACCCCATGGAGGTCGCCCGCCGGGGCCACCTCAGAGTGCTGCGCTCCCCGGACTCCTGACGCCCCGTAGCGGGCCCGTGTCCCGAGCGTGGCGTAGGTTGGTTGTCCCGTACCGGACACCAGGAGGGGTTGGCTGTGGCTGATCTGTCGCAGATCGTGAAGGCGTACGACGTGCGCGGCGTCGTGCCCGACCAGTGGGACGAGTCCCTGGCCGAGCTGTTCGGCGCCGCCTTCGTCCAGGTCACCGACGCGAGCGCGATCGTCGTCGGACACGACATGCGGCCCTCCTCGCCGGGCCTGTCCCGCGCCTTCGCGCGCGGCGCGGCGGCCCACGGCGCCGACGTCACCGAGATCGGGCTGTGCTCCACCGACCAGCTCTACTTCGCCAGCGGCCAACTCTCGCTGCCCGGCGCCATGTTCACCGCCAGCCACAACCCCGCCCAGTACAACGGCATCAAGATGTGCCGCGCCGGCGCCGCCCCCGTCGGCCAGGAGACGGGCCTGGCCGACATCCGCGCGCTCGTCGAGGAGTGGACGGAGAACGGCGCCCCGCAGCCGGCCGGGCGGACGGGCACCATCACGCAGCGCGACACCCTCGACGACTACGCCGCGCACCTGCGCTCCCTCGTCGACCTCACCCGCATCCGCCCCCTGAAGGTCGTCGTCGACGCGGGCAACGGCATGGGCGGCCACACCGTGCCGACCGTGCTGGCCGGCCTGCCGGCCGACCTGCTGCCCATGTACTTCGAGCTGGACGGCACCTTTCCCAACCACGAGGCCAACCCCCTCGACCCGAAGAACATCGTCGACCTCCAGGCCAAGGTCCGCGAGACCGGCGCCGACATCGGCCTCGCCTTCGACGGCGACGCCGACCGCTGCTTCGTCGTCGACGAGCGCGGCGAGCCCGTCTCCCCGTCCGCGATCACCGCGCTGGTGGCCTCCCGCGAGCTCGCCAAGCACCCCGGCGGCACGGTCATCCACAACCTGATCACCTCGTGGTCGGTGCCCGAGGTCGTGCGCGAGAACGGCGGCACGCCCGTCCGCACCCGCGTCGGCCACTCCTTCATCAAGCAGGAGATGGCCCGCACCGGCGCCATCTTCGGCGGCGAGCACTCCGCCCACTACTACTTCCGCGACTTCTGGAACGCCGACACCGGCATGCTCGCCGCCCTCCACGTCCTCGCCGCCCTCGGCGAGCAGGGCGGCACCCTGTCCGACCTGGTCCGCCAGTACGACCGCTACGCCGCCTCCGGCGAGATCAACAGCACCGTCGCCGACCAGGCCGGCCGCATGACCGCCGTGAAGGCCGCCTACGCGGACGTGCCCGGCGCCCAGCTGGACGAGCTGGACGGCCTGACGGTGACCACCGCCGACTGGTGGTTCAACCTCCGCGCCTCCAACACGGAGCCGCTGCTCCGCCTGAACGTGGAGGCCCGCGACAAGGCCACCGTCGCCCGCCTGGTGGACGAGGTCCTGGCGCTGGTACGGGCCTGACGCGACCGGGGCCACGCCCACCGCCACGCCACCGCCGCGGCACGCACCCGCACCCGGACCGCGCACCCCACGCCGGAGGCCCCCCGGCGGTAGGCTGGCCCCACGCCGCACCGCGGCCACCACAACCCACCGCAACGCCGCACGCGGAAGCAGACCGCAGCGCAACCGCAGCTCCCGAAGGGAAACCCCATGCCGCTCGAAGCCGGTCTCCTGGAGATCCTCGCCTGCCCGGCGTGCCACGCCCCCCTGCGCGAGGAGACCACCACCGAGGAGAACCCCGAGCTGGTGTGCCAGGGCCAGGGCTGCGGCCTGGCCTACCCCGTTCGCGACGACATCCCCGTCCTCCTCGTGGACGAGGCCCGCCGCCCCGCGTAGCCGGCACCCGGCCCACGCGCACAGGCACAGGCACCGCCCGAGCGACCGCACCACCACGGCGAACGGCCCCCGGCCGACGGGGCCGACGGCGAATGGCGAACGGAGACATCACCGGTGTTCGACGAGACCCTCCTCGATGACCCCGACGGCCTCTCCCGCGCCGACCTGCACGGACTGCTGCGCGGCGCCGCCGAGTCCGGCGCCCGCGTCCGCACGGCCATGCGCAACGCCGCCGAGGCCGGCATCGACGCCCTCACCCCCGACGGCCGCCCCCGCGCCCTGCTGATCGCCGGGCCCGGCCCCACCGCGGCCGCCACCGCCGACCTGCTCACCGCGCTCGGCGGCGACACCTGCCCCGCCGCCCTCATCCGCCCCTCCGGCGTCGCACCCGCACCCGGCGCCCTGCGCTGGACCCTGCCCGGCTGGGCCGGCCCCCTCGACCTGCTGCTGGTCGTCACGCCCGACGGCACCGAGGCCGGCCTCACCGTCCTCCTCGAACAGGCCTACCGGCGCGGCTGCACCGTCGTCAGCGTCTCCCCGGCCGGCACCCCCCTCGCCGACGCCACCACGCAGGTCCGCGGCATGGCCGTGCCCCTCACCGCCACGCCCCTCGAAGCCTCCCTCGCCGGCGAGAACGCCGAACAGGCCGCGCACGACACCGCGCCCGCCACCACCCTGCTGCCCGGCCCCGGCACCCTCTGGTCGCTGCTCACCCCGCTGCTCGTCCTCACCGACCGCATCGGCCTCATCGACGCGCCCCCCACCGCCCTGGAGGCGCTCGCCGACCGGCTCGACAGCATCGCCGAGCGCTGCGGCCCCGCCATCGCCACCTACGGCAACCCCGGCAAGACCCTCGCCGCCGAGCTCGCCGACACGCTGCCCCTCATCTGGACCGAGGGCCCGCTGGCCGGCGCCGCCGGCCGCCGCTTCGCCGGCGTCCTGGCCGCCCTCGCCGGCCGCCCCGCCCTCACCGCCGAACTGCCCGAGGCCCTCACCGCCCACAGCACCCTCCTCGCCGGCGCCCTCGCCGCCGGCGCCGACCCGGACGACTTCTTCCGCGACCGCGTCGAGGAGCCCGAGGCCCTCCACGCCCGCGTCGTCCTCCTCCGCGAGCAGGCCCCCGACGTCACGTCCCCCACGCCCGCCGCCCGCGACCTCGCCCTCCACCGCGACACGCCCGTCAGCGAGCTGGAGGCCCACGAGGGCAGCACCCCCCTGGAGACCGCCGCCGAACTGCTGGCCGTCACCGACTTCGCCGCCGTCTACCTCGCGCTCGCCTCCACCCCGTAGGCAGCAGGAACCACCCCATGGACCGCCTCCTCAACACCGTCCGCCCCTACGCCTGGGGCTCCACCACCGCCATCCCCGGCCTCCTCGGCACCCCGCCCACCGGCACCCCCCAGGCCGAACTGTGGATGGGCGCCCACCCGGCGGCACCCTCCCGCGTCGAACGCGACGGCACGCCCGTCCCCCTCGACACCCTCATCGCCGCCGACCCCGAGGCCGCCCTCGGCGCGGACACCGTCGGCCGCTTCGGCCCCCACCTGCCCTTCCTCTTCAAAGTGCTGGCCGCCGCCGACCCCCTCTCCCTCCAGGTCCACCCCGACCCCGAGCAGGCCCGCGCCGGCCACGCCGACGAGGAGGCCCGCGGCATCCCCCTCGACGCGCCCCACCGCAACTACAAGGACCCCCGCCACAAGCCCGAGCTGATCTGCGCCCTCACCCCCTTCGACGGGCTGTGCGGCTTCCGCGCCCCCGACGCCACCGCCGAGCTGCTCGCCGCCCTCGACGTCGACTCCCTCAAGCCTTACGCCGACCTGCTGCACGCCCACCCCGAGGACGCCGCGCTCCGCGAAGTGCTCACCGCCGTCCTCAGCGCCGAACGCGGAGCCGTCGCCGACACCGTCGCCCGCGCCGCGGCCGCCGCCGAACGCCTCGCCCACGAGGACGGCCCGCACCGGCAGGCGTACGCCGCGTACGCCTCCGTCGCCCGCCACTACCCCGGCGACCCCGGCGTCCTCGCCGCCATGCTCCTCAACCACGTACGGCTCCAGCCCGGCGAAGCCCTCTACCTCGGCGCCGGAGTGCCCCACGCCTACCTGGAGGGCCTCGGCCTCGAAGTCATGGCCAACTCCGACAACGTCCTGCGCTGCGGCCTCACCCCCAAGCACGTCGACGTCCCCGAGCTGCTGCGCGTCGTACGGTTCGAAGCCACCGTGCCACGCGTCCTGCGACCCGAGGCCGAACCCGACGGCTCCGAGGTCTACGACACGCCCGCCCCCGAGTTCCGCCTCTCCCGCCACGCCATGGCCCCCGGCGCCCCCGCCCACCCGCTGACCGCGGACGCGCCGCAGATCGTGCTCTGCACGGAGGGCACGGTCGCGCTGCGGGGCGCGGACGGCGGCGAACTGCGCCTGGAGCGCGGCCAGTCGGCGTTCGTGGCGGCGGGGGAGCGCGTGGAACTGGCGGGCGCCGACGACGGCACGGCGTACCGCGCCACGACCGGCTGACCGGCTGCCGAGCCTGACGGAAACTGAAAGAAGAAAAGAAGAGGGGGCACGATGAGTGCAACGGGCGGAACGAGGGCGATCGTCGCCGCACTCGGCGCCAACCTGGCCATTGCGGTCTCGAAGTTCGTCGCGTTCGCGTTCAGCGGCTCGTCGTCGATGCTCGCCGAGGGCGTCCACTCCGTCGCCGACTCCGGCAACCAGGCCCTGCTGCTGCTCGGCGGCCGCAAGGCCCGCAAGGAGGCGAGCGAGGAACACCCCTTCGGCTACGGCCGCGAACGCTACGTCTACGGCTTCCTCGTCTCCGTCGTGCTGTTCACCGTCGGCGGCGTCTTCGCGCTCTACGAGGGCTACGAGAAGATCGCGCACCCGCACGCCCTGGAGAACTGGTACTGGCCCGTCGGCGTGCTCCTCTTCGCGATCGTCGCGGAGGGCTTCTCCTTCCGCACCGCGATCAAGGAGTCGAACGAACTGCGCGGCAGCCAGAGCTGGAAGTCCTTCGTCCGCACCGCCAAGGCCCCCGAACTGCCCGTCGTCCTGCTGGAGGACCTCGGCGCCCTGGTCGGCCTGGTCCTCGCCCTCGGCGGCGTCGGCCTCACGCTCCTCACGGGCGACGCCGTCTGGGACGGCATCGGCACGATGTGCATCGGCACGCTCCTCGTCCTCATCGCCCTGGTCCTGGCGGCCGAGACCAAGTCCCTGCTGCTCGGCGAGGCGGCCGGCCCGGAGCAGATCGCAAAGATCCGCGCCGCAGCCGTGGACGGCCGCACGGTCACGGGCGTCATCCACATGCGCACCCTCCACCTCGGCCCGGAGGAACTCCTCGTGGCCGCGAAGATCGCGGTACGCCACGACGACACGGCGGCCCAGGTGGCCCAGGCGATCGACGAGGCGGAGGCCCGCATCCGCACGGCGGTCCCGATCGCCCGGGTGATCTACCTGGAACCGGACATCTACGACGAGTCGGCCGCAGCAGCAGGCCCGGACCCGGCAGCAACACCGGGGGGCCCGGGGCTGAGCCACTGAAGCCCGCCCGCACCCAATCCAGCCCGTCCGGCGTTTGAGGACAAGGGGGGCTCCGGGGCCCTCCCCGGGAAACGGAGAAAGGGCGGGACAGGGGCCCTCCCCCCACCGCGACCAACCGCCCACCGTCACCGAACCTCGGCGAGCACCCGCATCACCGCCCCCACATCCGACGCCGCCAGCAACCGCCCCCGGAACCCCGCATCGAGCAGCTTCCGCGCCAGCGCAGCCAGCAACCGCAGATGCAGCTCATCGGCCGACTCGTCGGCCTCCGGCACCGCGATCAAAAAGATCAGCCGCGCCCGCGCGCCGTCGACCGCCCCCCACTCCACCCCCTCCGCAGACCGCGCAAAACCCACGACCGGCTCCACCACCGCACTGCTCCGCGCATGCGGAACAGCCACCTCCTCCCCGAGCCCGGTCGTCCCCGCCTCCTCCCGTTCGAGCACCGCCGTCACCAGCGCCCCGGCGTCCCGCACGCGCCCCGACTCCGCGAGGAGTGCGGCCAGCTCGCGCACCGCCTCCTCCTTGGTGCGCGCGGCCAGCTCGGGCAGCACGGTCGCCTCCGTGAGGCACCCGGAGAGGACGAGGGGGGAAACAGCAGGGGCAGGTCCAGGGGCGGACGCAGACGCAGGCGCCGAAGCCGCCACAGGCGCAGCCCCGGAAACCGCAGCCCCGGAAACCGCGCCCCCGGCACCCCCACCCACCGCCATCAGCGAAACCGTCGTCACCGCGGTGACCACCATCCCGACGGCCACCGCGACGAAGAACATCGGCACGCCCCCCACCGCCCCGAGCACCGCCACCACCGGCCCACCGTGCGGCACGTGGTCGGTCACCCCCGCCAGCCCCGCCACCGCACCCGCCACCGCACCCCCCGCCATGTTGGCCGGGATGACGCGCGCGGGCCGGGCCGCCGCGAACGGGATCGCCCCCTCCGTGATGCCGAAGAACCCCATGAACAGCGCGGCCGGCCCCGTCTCCCGCTCCTGCTCGTCGAAGAGCGGCCGCCGCAACACCGTGGCCAGCCCCTGGCCCAGCGGCGGCACCGGAATGGCCGCCGCGCACATGCCCATCACCGCGGGGTTCCCCGACACGAGGCCCGCGCCGAAGAGGAACGCCGTCTTGTTGACGGGCCCGCCCATGTCGAACGCGATCATCAGCCCCAGCACCGCGCCGAGCAGCGCCGCACTCGTCCCGGTGAGCCCGCCGAGCCAGCCGGTCAGCTGCGTGAAGACCCACGCGATCGGCCGGCCGATGACATGGATGAAGAACAGGCCCAGGGCGAGCGTGGACACCACCGGAATCACGATGACCGGCATGACCGGGCGGACGAAGGCCGGAACCTTCAGCCGCCGGATCCACCGCACGAGCCAGCCGGCGAGGAAGCCGGCCACGATCGCCCCGATGAACCCGGCGCCGGCCTCGCTCCCGTACAGCCGGCCGTCGTTCGCGATCCACCCGCCCACCATGCCCGGCACCAGCGCGGCACGGTCCCCGATCGCGTAGGCGATGTAGCCGGCCAGCACCGGGATCATCAGCGTGAAACCGACCTCGCCGATCGCGTGCACCGACCGCCAGAACCCGCTGTCGATGACGATGCCCTGCGCCGTCGTCCGCCCGCCCAGCGCCAGCGACACCGCGATCAGCAGACCACCGGTCACGACGAACGGGATCATGTACGAGACGCCGTTCATCAGCGCCTTGTACGTGGCCCGGTACGCGTGCCCCGCCGCCCGCCGCCCGCCGGGCAGGGGCGCACCGGCGGACGCCGGCGGAGTCGCCCCCTCCGCGGGCGCGCGCACCGGCGCCGACACCACCTGCGCGATCAGCCGCTCCGGATGACGGATGCCCTCGGCCACCCCCACGACCAGCACCCTCTTGCCCGCGAACCGGCCGAGGTCGACGTCCTTGTCGGCGGCCACGATGACGCCGTCGGCCCGCCGTACGTCGTCCTCCGACAGCACGTTCTCCGCACCGATGGAGCCCTGCGTCTCCACCTTGATGACATGACCGGCGGCCTCCGCCGCCTGCATCAGCTTCTCGGCGGCCATGTAGGTGTGCGCGATGCCGGTCGGGCACGCGGTCACGGCAACCAGCCTCAGCGCCACGGCATCTCCTCACGACGGTTCGGGACATCTGTTCCCCGCCCCTCGTCACCCCGAACCGGGGCCCGAGGGGGCTGGGGTTCGCCGGGCACCCCGGTGTAGATTCGTGCCCGAGCCAGACGTCGCTGCTGATGGCGGTCGGGCGGTCCGCACTGCCGGACCGGCCGAGGGAGAGAGGGCCTCCGACGGACTGCGCTGCGGTCAGGAGACCGGCGTACGGGCGGAACTTCCCGCCGACGCCGGCCGGCCGCGTGCACAGCCGTACACAGTCCCGCTCAGCCCCTCAAGGAGGAGCAGCCGCATGACGACCACCACCGGCCAGGACTTCAAGGTCGCCGACCTGTCCCTCGCGGTCTTCGGCCGCAAGGAGATCACCCTCGCCGAGCACGAGATGCCCGGCCTGATGGCCATCCGCAAGGAGTACGCCGCGTCCCAGCCCCTGGCCGGCGCCCGCATCACCGGCTCGCTGCACATGACCGTGCAGACCGCCGTGCTCATCGAGACCCTCGTCGCCCTCGGCGCCCGCGTCCGCTGGGCCTCCTGCAACATCTTCTCCACCCAGGACCACGCGGCCGCCGCCGTCGCCGTCGGCCCCGACGGCACCCCGGACGACCCGCGCGGCGTCCCCGTCTTCGCCTGGAAGGGCGAGACGCTGGAGGAGTACTGGTGGTGCACCGAGCAGGCCCTCACCTGGCCGGACGCCCCCACCGGCGGCCCCAACATGATCCTCGACGACGGCGGTGACGCCACGCTCCTCGTCCACAAGGGCGTCGAGTTCGAGAAGGCCGGCGAGGTCCCCGACCCCGCCACGGCCGACAGCGAGGAGTACGCCCAGATCCTCACCCTGCTGCGCCGCACCCTCGCGGAGAGCCCGCAGAAGTGGACGCAGCTCGCCTCCGAGATCCGCGGCGTCACCGAGGAGACCACCACCGGCGTCCACCGCCTGTACGAGATGCAGCAGGCCGGCACGCTGCTCTTCCCCGCGATCAACGTGAACGACGCGGTGACCAAGTCGAAGTTCGACAACAAGTACGGCTGCCGCCACTCCCTGATCGACGGCATCAACCGCGCCACCGACGTCCTCATCGGCGGCAAGACCGCCGTGGTCTGCGGCTACGGCGACGTCGGCAAGGGCTGCGCCGAGTCGCTGCGCGGCCAGGGCGCCCGCGTCATCGTCACCGAGATCGACCCGATCTGCGCCCTCCAGGCCGCCATGGACGGCTACCAGGTCACTACGCTGGACGAGGTCGTCGAGACGGCCGACATCTTCATCACCGCGACCGGCAACCGCGACATCATCATGGCCTCGGACATGGCCCGGATGAAGCACCAGGCCATCGTGGGCAACATCGGCCACTTCGACAACGAGATCGACATGGCCGGCCTCGCCAAGATCCCCGGGATCGTGAAGGACGAGGTCAAGCCGCAGGTCCACACCTGGACCTTCGAGGACGGCAAGACCATCATCGTGCTGTCCGAGGGCCGCCTGCTGAACCTCGGCAACGCGACGGGCCACCCCTCCTTCGTCATGTCGAACTCGTTCGCGGACCAGACCCTGGCCCAGATCGAGCTCTTCACCAAGCCGGAGTCGTACCCGACCGACGTCTACGTGCTCCCCAAGCACCTGGACGAGAAGGTCGCCCGCCTCCACCTCGAGTCGCTGGGCGTCAAGCTCACCACGCTCCGCCCGGAGCAGGCGTCCTACATCGGCGTCCCGGTCGAGGGCCCCTTCAAGCCGGACCACTACCGGTACTGACACCGGTACCGAGCCGCTCCCCGGGGCACGCCCCGGAACCTGGTAGAACAGGCCCCCGCCCCCACGGCGGGGGCCTGTCCCCTTCCGCCGAGGATCTCCCGTCAAGGACCCCCCATGCCCCGCGGCCGCTACTCGCTCCACGACCCCCATGACCGTTCCCCCCTCGGTGACGAGCACTTCCACTGCGCCCCCGGCACGTCCGGCTGGCGCTACGTCTCGCAGCTGACCGGCCCCTCCGGCGCCCCGGCCGGCTCGGTCGACCTGACCGTCGACGAACTCGG
This sequence comes from Streptomyces mashuensis, assembly GCF_014654785.1. GTDB lineage: Bacteria > Actinomycetota > Actinomycetes > Streptomycetales > Streptomycetaceae > Streptomyces > Streptomyces mashuensis. Next base: position 1,039 of record NZ_BNBD01000027.1, on the reverse strand, counting down.
CCGCCCCATCCGCCTCCAGCTCCAGTGCTCCGACTGGCAGGTGCGCGGCGCCGCCCTCGACGGGGTGACCTGGGTCCGTACCGACCCCACCGGTGAACACGCCACCGAAGGCAATGCCCCCGCCCACGGCTTCACCGGCAGCTCCCCCGCCTTCTACGTCGCCGTGTCCCGCCTCCTCCGCCTCACCCCCGGCGCCCCCGGCCGCCGGATCCGCCTCGTCTCCTTCGCCTCCCCGGTGCTGGCCCCCCTCACGGTCGACCAGTCCTGGACCCTGGTGGCCAGGACAGCACACCCCACTGACAGCGGGCCCCTGGATGTGGACGAGTACGAGGTCACGGCGCTGGACACGGGGGAGACGTACGCGGTGCACCTGGCCGGCGACGTGGTCCTGTCCGCACCGGGCGTGGAGCTGGAGGACCTGGAGAGCCCGCCGTCGGCGTTCGGCTAGGCCCCCGGAACCTGGTACTGTTCTCTTCGCCCCAAGAAAACCGTTGACACGGGAGGACTGGGGAGGTAGATTCAAACGGTTGCGGCGGGGTGAGATGCCCTGGCGTGACGGTTGGTCTACGACCGGCTTCGCACCGTGAAGACCTGTGAATACAGAATTCATGCGGAGCAAACTTCGGGCCCTTATCGTCTGATAAAGTCTCGAAGTGCCCAGCCGCCAGGAAGGGATTCCGGACCGGAAACGGAACGGAAAACGGATCTGGTAAGGTTGGAAACACCGAAGGGAAGCGCCCGGAGGAAAGCCCGAGAGACTCGGGTGAGTACAAAGGAAGCGTCCGTTCCTTGAGAACTCAACAGCGTGCCAAAAGTCAACGCCAGATATGTTGACACCCCGTCCATCTCGATGGATGAGGTTCCTAAAAAGTCCCTCCTGCGGGAGGGCGCACAGCGAGGACGCTGTGAAACGAAGGATTATTCCTCCTTCGTTTCCGCTCTCGTGTGTGTAAACCGGCAGTTTTTAATTAAACGCAGCCGGGTAAGCATTCACGGAGAGTTTGATCCTGGCTCAGGACGAACGCTGGCGGCGTGCTTA
>NZ_BNBD01000026.1 GCF_014654785.1 Streptomyces mashuensis | reverse complement strand
TTGGGGCCTGACGTGCCGCTCCGCGACACGAGGGCCCGTCCGCTCCGCTCCCGGACCCTGGCCCGCTTCGCGGGCAGCACCTACGGGAGGAGGCGGCGCGGGGGCGGTGGGCAACTACCAGTCGTGACAGGGGCGGAGGAGCGGGAACCGTCTCAACCAATCTGTGAGAACAGCCTACACCACCACATGATGCATGTGTAGAGTTCGGGATCGTGCCCCACCACCCCAAGGAGCACAACCCACCCCACCCAGCCAGGGCCCGGCCACGGCCGGCACCATCGCGGCGCAGCACGGAACCACCCCCTCCTGGCTCGCCGTGGTGGTACAGCCCCGCATGCGCGGGGAGCAAACCGGTCGGCCGTCAGCCGTGCACCGGGAACTTCTCGTTGAGGGCGTCGGCCCACTGCTGGGCCTGCTCGCGGGTTCCGAGGTAATCGGCCTCGCCCTTCATCCGGCAGGCCGCCACCGCCCCGCTGGGCTTGGCGATCACCGCCCATCCCCGGTCCGAGGTGGGGAAGAGGTGCTCGATCTCGTATCGGCCGGGCGGGGTCTTGTCGTCCTTGACGAACCACACGTGCTGCATGTCGACGTTCCGGTCGATCCCCGTGTAGTCGTAGATGACGCCTTCGGGCAGGGCGCCGATGCGGTGACCCACCTGCGGTTCCTTGTGGGAGAAGAGCACTTCCAGGCTGCCGAACCATCCGTAGGGGGTGCGGGCGCGTACGGTGCCTCCGGCGACGCGGAGGCCGGCGAACTTCTGCACGGGTCTTGAGTCCTTCCGTCATGGCGGGCCCGGACTCCGACCGGTCGTCGCGTCCGGCTTACCGCCTCGGATATCGCACATTGCGGCCCGGCGTGAGGCCAGCGCGCAGGTCGGGCGTTGGCCGTCTTCCACCGAGTGCCTGGTCCGCCGGGGTCCGGTCGGCTCAGCCTGCGGGGCCGTCCGCGCTGCCCTGCGTGGCAACGGCCCGCAACTCGGCGGCAACGGTGACGGCGGCTGCGCGGCCACGCTCGTCTAGCTCGCCCCGTCCCGCGGCCGTCAGCAACAGCGCGGCGGCCTCCAGCACCGGGCATGCAACCGCCACCATGCGCGCCGATTCCAGCAGCCGGGCCACCTGATCCGCCAGAGCGCCGGCCTGCTGACGCTGGCCGCACGGCCTCACGTCGTCCGCCGCGGCCGGCCCGGTCTCATCAGGACGTGCCGATGGCTGCGGCGGGATGACGGCGCTCACGCCCTGCCCCAGCGAGCGGGACGGCTGTGGATGTCGTGCAGCATTCACAGCCGCTAGTGTGCCCGACGGCCTACTCGACATCAGCCCCAGAACCTCCGCTCGCGCGGAGACGTGACGGGCCCACTCAGCCCCGACCCCTCTCCTCACTGGGCCACCTCCGCTTGCGCGGAGACGTTGACGGGCTACCCGGCCCCGCCCCCACTGTTCACCGGGGCACCTCCGCTCGCGCGGAGATCTCAGACCGTGGCCGAAGAGGCGTACGAGACTGAACGCACCAGGCCCGGACGCCCCTTTCCGAGACTATCGGGAGGCGAGCGGTGAGGGGGGCGATTACTACTTCTGGCGTGCGGTGCGGCCTGGTGTCGTGGCGGCCTCTTCGACGTCCCAGCCGTCCGTGACGCGGGCGCGGAGGGTGTTGTAGGCGACCACGCAGTCGGGGTGCCGGCTGATCTCGGCGAGGGTGAGGTGGTCGCCGAAGCATTCGTAGGTGGTGGCGCGTGGGCCACGCCGCTTGCTGGGCGTGCCCGCCGCAGGCGGCACCGTCGGCGTGTCCGCCGCGGGCGGCGCCGAAGCGGTGCGCTTGCGGGGTGCCTTCGTGCGGCTCTTCTCGGACGCCGACTCGATTTTGGTGTACTCGGCGAGGAGTTGCGCGCGTTCGCTCTGTTTCATGGGGAATGCGTTGATCTTGTCCTTGGCAGCTTCGCGCAGTGCGGCGCCCCACCCCTTCCGGGCCTGGTGGGGGTCGTGGGCGCTGTCGTGGACGGCGTCCTCCCATGCGTGGTCCAGGTCGGTCAGCAGCATGCGGGGAGCCACCTGGGCGGCGGGGCGGCGGGAGATCTGGGCGGCGTGCCGGCGCAGGTTGGCGCCCAGGGCGTCGGCGTGGCGGGCCATGGTGGCGAGGTGTTTGCGGGCGTCGGGGTCGGCGAGTTGTGCCGCGGTACCCAGGAGCAGGGGGGAGACGGTGATGCCGCCGATGGCGCCGCGGTGGCGATTGGTGTGCAGGACGGTGGACGCCACCGCGATGACGGGCACAGTGGGGTCCAGGATGCCGCGTTCGGCCGCTGAGATGGTGTGCTGGACGACGGCGCAGGTATGCACCGCGCCGGCGGAGTGGTCCAGGAGGAGAGCGGCGCGCCAGGGCTGGGGCCAGTTCTGGAGGTCGAGGACCCCCATGGGCGCCGGTTTGCCGTCCGGGTTGATGGTCCAGGCGGTCATGGGGTCCAGCCGCCGGGTGGTGGACCAGTTGTCGAGCAGGCGGTCGCCATCGTGGTGGGCCAGGGCATCCACCCTCATGTCGTCGGTGACGTGCAGACGGATACGGCGGGTGGGCCAGGTCAGCAGGTCCAGCCGGCCGGTGGGCGTACGGGTGCGCATCGGGGCCGACGGCGTCTCGCGCTCCCACACCGGCGCGTCGCCCGCCGCACGCGGCTGCGGCGGGGTGTTGAGCAGCAACACGTCCTTCAGCCGGTGTCCGGGCAGCGCCACGTGCACATGGGTGGAGATGGCGGTGGTACTGACCTGGGCGCCGAACACCTTGCCGCCGCGTGCCACAGGGTCGGCGGGGACGGCCCGCTTGATGCCCGCGACGTCGTAGGTAAGCAGATGCAGCAGCAGCCGGGCGGCCTCAGCCGCCGGCCACGGCGGCAACGGGGCGCGCAGCTCCTCGTTGAACCAGGACGACGGCCCATCCCCGCCCAGGTTCCCCGGGTGGAGGGCTTCAGGGCCGCGGTGGTAGTCGGTGAGCCGGCCGCACTGGAAGGCCGGGTGGCCGGGGTGGAAGAGGTCGAGGAAGGGTTCCCAGCGGTGCAGGTAGGCGGTGACCGTGTCGGTGTCGAGGGTGCCGGCCTTCCATAGAGCCTCCCACTCGGCGGCCGTGCGCGGACCGCACGCCGCGTCGAACACCGCCACCAGCAGGCGCAGCACGGCAACGTCCTCCCCCTGGTGCACGCTCAGGGACAGGCGGTGCGCGCGGGTCAGGGCCTCGGTGAGGCCCACCATGCGTTCGGCGTCGACGTCGTGATCCCAGACCGGGATCCAGGGCTCAGTGGTCAGCAGGAACGAAGGCGTCATCAGGTGCTCCACATCAGGAAGAAGGGGAGGGCAAAGGAGGGGCGACGGCCACCCCGGGGTGGGGTGGCCGTCGCCATCAAGTGCCCGGCGGTGGGGTCAGCCGGCGTCGGTGACGTCGACGCGGACGATGCGGCCCACCTGGAACGGCAGGTTCTCGTACTCGCGGGCGGTCGCGTCGTCGCTGACGGTGGTCTCGATGACGTCCCCGTCGGACTCCGTGATGACGATCTTCTCGGCCACGATGTCTCTCCTGGTCTCGTAATGGGTTCAGGAATAGGCACTCAGGCGAGGAGGTACTCGGCGGCTCCCCTGCCGGCCTTCTCCGCCTGATCGGCGAGGTGGAGCAGTTCCACGGCGTAGTGGTCGGCCTGGCGGGCGGCGTACGAGGAGGTGATACGGACCTCGTCGTCGTCCAGGCACAGCTCGTGCAGGGTGCGCGCGCGGGTCACCAGGACCTGCGGCGCCGGCACCTCGGACTCCTGGCCCACGCGCACGACCATCTCGCCGTCCTCGTCGCGCGCCAGGTACAGCACCGGGCTACCGGGCGCATCGAGCAGCTCCTCGAGCTGCTGGAAGCCCACCGCGGGCAGCTGCGGCAGCGGACCGCGCACACCGGCGACGTCGGTCGTGGTGAACCGCTCCCGCACCCCCTCCTCGTCGTACCCGAGGCAGTCCGCCGCATCGCGCACGAGCTCCTCGTAGCGTGCCACCGCCTCCACCTCCGAGCCGGTCTCCTCCAGCTCGCGGGAGTCCGGGTCGCAGTAGTCGACCGCCCACACCACCCCACCCGCACCCGGCGCCTCGTAGGAGTACAAGCGCACGTAGAAGTCCGTCTGCCCCCACTCGTTGTCCTGGGTGGTCTCCCGCTCCGGAAGCAGCGACCCCAGCAGCTTCTCGACCTGCTCCGCGTACGCCTCGCTGACGTCCGTGCTGCTGATGGTGGAGATGACGTTGCGCATGAAGGCCCCCCTTCACAGCCCGGCAACGGCGTGCCGGGGCGGCGGTGCCGGCACGGAACCGCCCCGGCACACCACACCCTAGAACTGAAAAATTAGGTGCCGCAATGTAGTTGCGGGAAATTTTTCAGTTGGATTGCTGGGCCTCACCCTCGCCACCTCGGCCACCCGAACTGCCGTACCACCAGGGGGGTTTGGCGTCAGTCGTCCAGCTGGGCGACGAGAGCCAGCACTTCGCCGTCGGACAGGTGCAGAAGCCCGGCGCGCCGCATGGCCTCGTGAGCCTCGTGGGCAGCGGCCGAAAGCGCCGCCTCGGAGCGCGCCGGATCCTCCAGCGCCGCACGGGTCACAGCCATCAGGCGTCGCACAGCCTGCGCAGCCTCTCGGGTCATCCGGTCCATGTCCATGCCCCCCTTGCCGCTTTACAGGCCGAATTCGACGTAATCGACGTCGGTCAGGGTCACGTGCAGCCCGTCCGCGCGCCGGCCGCCGTCACGGAAGTACACCTCGCCCAGGCCCTCGGCCGCGATCTGCTGGAGCTGCTGCTCAGCGGCGCCGGCCTGCTGGGCGTCGAACAGGCGCCGGGCGTACTCGGGCGGCAGGTGCTGGGTGATCAGCCGCATGCGGGGGTCGTCGGTGGTGCCCGGCGCGGCGGTGAAGCCGAACCGGGCCCGGGTCTCGATGACGATGCCGGTGCTGGTGGCAGCCTGCTTGCGGGCCCTGGCCTGGACCCGTGGCTGCCAGCGCCGGCGGACCTCGGCGGCCAGGCGCTCGGCCAGATCCGGGCGCGGGGTGCGCAGCTGGTCGCGGACGTAGCGTTCGACGGTGCGCTGCGTGATGCCCAGCAGGCCGGCCACCGCCCGCGTGCTGCCGCCGTGCTGGCGGACCAGGAACCGCATCCGCGCCCCGGCCGACTTCGGTATCGGCCGCGTTGCGGCCTGCGCCACGGCCCGGTCCAGGCCCTCGCCGATGGTGCCCATGGGGGTTCACTCCCTCCTCAGCCCAACCAGAGGCCACAGACGCCCCTATGAGGGCCGATTGGATGATGGGTGGATCTAGGAGACCGGGGCGGCCTGTACGACCCTCAGAGGGGCATGCAGGCCGCATCCCGGGCCTTCCGGGGGTCTGCTGGGACGTCAGGTCTGCGTCATGTCAACGAACCGGGAGTAGTGGAGCTGCGCGGCCACGGTCACGCGGGCCGTCGGTCCGTACCGGTTCTTCTCGATGACGAGGTCCACCTCACCGGCCCGCGCCGACTCCGGCTCATCCGCGTCGGGCCGCTCGACCTTGATCACGACGGTGGCGTCGTTCTTGATCGCCCGGGACTCGCGCATGAGTCCGTCGTCGTTGAGCTGGGACAGGGCGATGACGTGACAGCCGAGCTGGACAGACAGGTTCTTCAGGCCGCGGGACACGCCCGCCACGGCCTGTTCGCGGGTCATGTTGCGGGACTGCCCGGCTTCGACGAGCTGGAGGTAGTCCACCACGAGGACGTTGAGACCGTCGGCGCGGGCGCTGGCCCGTGCCGCGGAGGCGATGTCGCCCAGTGAGGCGCCGTCCGGCCGGTAGACCCGCAACGGCAGCGTCTTGAACAGCTCGGGGCCGAGGCGTTTGATGGTCTCCCACCCCTCCGGGGTGAGGCCGCCCTGATGCGTCAGGTGGTGAAGAGCGATCTTCCCCTCGGCTGCGGCGATCTTCTGCATGAGTTCGAGATCGCTCATCTCCAGCGACGAGAACATCACCTTCGCGCCGGTCTTGGCGGCGGCCACGGCAGCGTTCAGCGCGAACGTGGTCTTGCCCATGCCGGACTGCGCCGCCACCACGGTCACGTTGCCCGGGTGCATCCCGGAGGTGAGCATGTCCAGGTCGGCGAACCCGTAGGTCAGGCCGATCTTCTTGCCGTTCTGGATGTCCTCAAGGTCCGCGACGAAGTCGAGGTACAGGTCACCGACCGTGGGCGGCACTTCGTGCAGGCCCGGCGTGCCCGCGATGATCTCGGTGAGCTGCTGCTCGACTTCGTCGCGGACCTCGTCCTCGTCGCCTTCCTCACGGTAGGCGTACTCCAGGATGCGGTGGGCCGAGCTGATGACCGCGCGCCGGTACGCCTTGGCCCGGACGATCTCGGCGTAGCTCGGGCCGTTGGCGGCGGTGGGCACGGCCTGCACGCAGGTGTGCAGGTACGAGGCGCCGCCCACCTTGTGGATCTCCCCGGTGCGGGTCAGCTCGTCCGCGAGCGTGATCGCGTCGACCGGCTCACCCTTCGCGTGCAGATCGCAGATGGCCTGGTGGATGGTGCCGTGGGCGGGCCGGTAGTACTCCCCCGGTACCAGACCGGTGTCGAGGATCTCGCCGAAGTACCGGTACGAGGTGGTTTTCGGGGTGCCCGAGAGGATCAGCGCGCCGAGCACCGCGCGCTCGGCGTCGAGATCGTTCGGGGGAACGCGGGGGAACGCGCCGGCCTGCTGGGCTTCATGCTGCTGGTTAGGGACCCGGGCGGGGTTCGTGGACACTGGAAGAGATCTCCTGTTCGGTCAAGGCGTTCAGAGGGATCCGCGGGCCGCTCCCCTGCACGGGAGCGGCCCGCACTGGCATGTCAGTCCGGTACGGCCATCGCGCAGTCGGCGCAGCCGACCCGGTAGCGGGCCGGGTGCACCGGACACCGCTCCTCACGGCCGCCCGTGCCCTGCGCCGAGCCCGGCCGGGACCGCGCACGGTCGTAGAGCCGCAAGTCGTCAACCCAGCCCGGCAGGCACTTGGCCCACGCCTTCGCGCCGCTGGTGTTCTTCAGGATTTCGGCTTCCAGCAGCGCCAGGTGCTCTTCGTCCAGCCCCGTCAGCGCCGGCCAGCCCTGCGCCCGCATTGCCCGCAGTAGCCGCGGTGCGCACTTGCGCGCGGTGGCGGCACCCGCCTGCCAGCGCTTCATCTGCTGCAAGAAGCGCGCAGCGGCAGCGGTTTCCTCCTGGGAGAAGTCGTCCGCCTCCCCCTCCCTCTGTGACGGAAGCGACCCGCTGGGGTCACGGAGGAGGGTTGGGGAGGAGGAGGAATCCTCCTCCTCCGGGGGGTGTGGGGGGGGAGCCATTCCGCGTCCCGGAACGGGGGAAGCGTTCTGACCTGCGGGAACGCGCCTGCCGACGCTTCCCGGAACGCCGGATCCCCGAACGACGGATCCGGCGTTCCGGGAAGCGTTCTGACCTGCGGTTTTACCTGTTTCCCCGAACGACGGATCCGGCGTTCCGGGAAGCGTTGCGACCTGCGGTTTTACCTCCCCGTGATTATTTGGTTCCGGGGTCTCCTGCGCGGCCGGCTTCCAGTCCGGGTTCCAGGCCGGGTTGTCGTACGCGGTGTACACAACAGGCCCCATGCGGCCGGGGAGCTCCGGGTGCGGCAGTTGTTCACGGCGCAGGTATCCGGCCGAGAGAAGACGCGTGAACGAGTCGTACACCGCGTTCTTTCCGACCAGTTCCTTGGCGTTCTTCGCCGACCGGATGCCGCGCTCCTGCAACTGCCCCCACACCGCCATCGGGGTGCACTCGATGCCGGACGCGAGGTTGAACATCACTTGCAGCATCACCACGTAGTCGAGTGCGTGGACCAGGTCCGTCCCCACCCCCAGATGTCGGGGGACGGAAACCCCGCTCGCGGGGGCCTGCGACTGCCTGATCGGCGCCGTCTCGTTGATGCTGCTATGGGCAGCCGCTCCGCGCTGCCCTGCGGCTGATGGGTAGTACTTGCCGGACATCCGGCGGTCCTTTCCCGGCCTCCTGCGGCAAGCGCCGCGTGATGAGTGCACCCTTGGGTACACTCACCGGAGACCTGACTTGGTCAACCCGCCGCCCGGGAGGTCAGAGCCCCGGGGTTTACCGGCGGGTTTTAACTTTTGGTGCAGGTGACCTTACGCCCAGTAGGCAGGTCAGGGTTGCTAGATGAAGGCCGCGCGGTCCGTGGTCGCGGCCGCCGAGGTCTCTAGGTGCCCCCCTGGCGCTTGGGCCGGACGGGCAGACCTGCGGCCTCCAGCCAGCGGTAGAGGGTGCTGGGACCGACCCCCGCTAGCTCCCTGATTCGGTTGCGGCCGGCACCAAGGCGCGCCGCCTCGATGGCGCGGGGCTGGATCTCCTCAGCGAGGACCCGCTCCGCTTCCTTCAGCAGCTCAGCGCGCCGGGCGCCGGCTTCCGCGACAGCGCGCAGCGCTGCCGCCTGCTTCTCCTCGGGAATCTCGGTCACGGGCGGGAGCCTACCGGAAACCACAGCACATACGTGTGAAACCACGCTGAGATTAGTAGTTGCACAAGCTGTGTTTTGCTGCAACAGTGGGTCTGCCTCGGAAAACGGGGCGGCCCCCAGCCGGTGGTGCAACACCTGCCAGGGGCCTTGACCACCCGCCTACGTGCATAGGAGGGCGATCCGTCATGGATCGTATCGCTACGCCTGCTCGCGCGATCACCCAGTACGAGCCCCGGCCCTGTACCGCCTGCGGCGGCCAGCAGGGCCACGTCGAGACGACGTGGCGGGGGGGCACCCGCACTGACACCTGGCGCCCGTGCGCCACCTGCCGCGGGGCGGGGACGCGGTAACGGCCGGCCGTCGGCTGGACGTCGACACCGCATGAGGCACGTTCGAGCGACCGCCGCTGTCGCGGCTGTCGTCTCCGGCTTCCGCGGCCACTGAATCCGTTCCGAGGCCGCGCCGCAGAAGCGCACCCCCACGGGCAGGCCACTGCGGCGCGCGCCACCTCGGTCCCACCTTCCCCTTCCCGCCCCTTCGCCGGGTCTTCGGACCCGGCTCCCTCACCCGGCACCGCCCCGCCGGCGGTGCCGGATGTGGGAGCCGCACACGACAGCGTCCCCGACATCAGCCCGGACGGGCAGCGCGTAGCGCCGGCCTGAATGGCAGCGATCGGTCCTTCTCAACTCCACAGCGGCACCACCCGGAACCACGACAAGCCGGCACCCCCGAGCAACAGATCTGCGGAGGGGCGCCACGAGGTGAGTCCTCTGGTCACCCGGGATCAGGCAACTGCGACAAGCCGTCGGCCCTGCCTGCGCGACCAACAGCACGCACCTTCTCCCATGCCGCCCTCACAGGCGGACAAGTGACCCGTACGCGCAGGTGAGACAAGGGCAAAGATCGCAGCCCCGTAGGCATGAGACCGGTTCGAATCCGGTCCGGGGCACTGCGGCCCCTACGCCGCTAGGGAGCCAGGCACCCCGCCGGCCCCACCACCGGACAGCGGTTCCGCTGCCCCCTTGTCGTTCGCAGATCTGCGAAGGAGCACCCATGCCGTACGTCGACGGCTTCCAGGTCACCCCCGAGGAGCTGAAGGAGGTCTTCGCCCGCCTCCAGCCGTACCTGCCGAGGCACCTGAAGAAGGTGACCTCCCACTCGTACGGGCTCGGCTACGAGTTCGAGCCGTTCACCGGGCGGGAGCCCGAGCCGTCCGCCCCCTCCACCCACGACGACCCGAAGTTGCGCTATGTCAGGGAGTCGGAGGACGAGGCCGAGTACCAGCTCCGGCAGAAGGCCGGCCTCGTCCTGTCGGAGCTGTACCAGCAGGCGCGGGAGGAGTGGAGGTCCGCCGCGTACGTGGCGGACCTGAAGACCGTGGTTGAGGACGCGCCCGCCCTCTGGAGGGCGTACCAGGACGAGGCCACGGCCCTGGCGGCGGCGTACGACTACCTGCGCACCCCCAACGCCGCCGCCGAGTGGCCGTCCGCGGTCTCTCGCCTGGTCGACGCCCAGGACCGCACCACGTCCGCCGCTGTCGCGTTCGACGGGCGGGCGGCGCAGATCGCCGAGGTCCACGACACGCACCTCTACGCCCGCCTGGGCCGCGCCGCCGCGCTGGAGGCCGCCGGCTACCCGGACGCCGAGGACTGGCCCATCGGCGCCGTCTGCGACTACGGCAGGCGCTTCTACGGCAGGGGTGCGGGCCCCCTGGAGGAGCAGGTTCGCGACCTGATCGAGCAGCAGGACGCCCACCTGGCCAAGGTGAGCCGCCTCGCCGGCACGGTCACCGGCCGGCCCGCGATCCGCACGGAGGAAGAAGCATGAGCAAGACGTCAAAGTTCGAGGGGCTGCTGCGGCGCTGGCGCGGTTCCCCGCGGGGGACGGTGCTGGCCGTCCTCATGGCCGTCACCCTGGGCGTGGCGATTCTGTCGGTCCAGGTGAGCTACCGAATCCTGGAGCCGCGGTTCGGGGTGTGGGCCGTGCCGACGGTTGGCGCGCTGGATGCCCTGTGGGTGGTGTTCCAGGCGACGGAGATCCTGGCCGGCAACAACGACGCCCGCGCCCGGCGCGTGCGGTACGCCGGGCTGGGGCTGACGGCCGTGAACGCGGCCCTCCCCACGGCGGACCTGGTCGTGTCCGGCGTGGGCGAGGTCGGCGGGTTCGTCCTGGCCGTGATCCTGACCCCGATCGCCATCGTGGCGACCAAGGCCGCGTGGTGGATCGTTCTTCCCTCGCTCGGGCGGCGCACGTCCGCCGGCACCCGGCAGCGCATCGACGCCAAGCGGCAGGAAATCGCCGACCGCCTGGAGGAGATGGAGGCCGAGGCGGCGCACCGCATCGAGCTGCTGGAGCTGGCCACCGCGCTGGAGAAGCGCGTGGCCGAGGCAGAGACCGCCTACCGCAAGTCGGTACTGAAGTCGCAGCAGACGATGACCGAGGAGCTGCACAGCCAGGCCGAGGCGACCGCGCAGACGATCGCCGAGAAGGTTCTCCCCGCCGCCGTGGCCGCGATCCGCCTGCCCGAACTGGGCCAGTGGACTCACGCCGCGCCGCCCCTGCCCAGCCCGGCCACCGTGGGCCGTCACGCCACCGGCACGCAGGTCAACGCGCTGCCGGAGGAGACCGGCACGCCGACCGGCACGCCGGGTGTGCCGTCGACCGGCACACCGGCACGCCCGGCGGCACAGGCCGTCACGCTCGATGACCTCGCGGCCGTCGCGGGTGTGCCGGTTCCGCGGCCCGGTGAGCAGCTGACCGCCCGGCAACTGGACGTCGTGCTGCGGCACCTGCGCTACAGCACCGACCCGCCGACCTCCTACCGCCAGGCCCGCGACCACTTCCGCGACGCCGGCTTCGTCGGCAGCGAGGAGCGCATCCGCCTGGCCTGGGCGGTGCTGATGGCCAACGAGAAGGGCGGCGGCCATCAGCGCGAGGACGACGAGGAGACGCGGGACGCGGACGCGGCCTGAAACCACCGTCCGGCACCACCAGTGAAGACCAGCCCGCCGCGGGCGGGCTGGCCCTCGCTGCGACTGCCGGAAGCAGACCACGCAGTCGAGTTGCAGACCCGGTGAGCGACCCGGTGAGCGCACGCCCCCGTGCGCAGCCCCAGGAAGCAGACCCCGGTGAGCACAAAAAGAATCAAAAGGAAACCGCATAATCGGTCGGTTACGATCACCTGCCCACGACACCGAAGGAGGGGGTGTGGGAAACAGGAAACACCAAGCGGACCAGACCGAAGAGCTCTACGGGCAGGCTGCGGGCGCGATCGGAGTCATCGTCATCGTCTTCGGCATCCTGGCCGCCATCAAGGACCAGCTCGGCCTGTCCTGGCCGGCCACTGTGCTGCTGACCGTCGGCGCCCTGGTCGCACTCGGATACCTCGCCTGGCGCATCCGCACGGCCGTCAAGCGCCTGTGGGCGCGCGAGGAGCAGCCCGCGGTGACGCGCTCTCAGGAAGCCGCCATGGCAGTGGAGGAGGCCATCCAGGCCGTGCCGGCACACCCGGAATTGACCGCGGCGCTCACCACGGCCGGCGCCATTGGCAAGGACGAGGTGATTCGCGCCGACGAGGTCACCATCACGACGGTCCGTACCGGAAAACGCTACGACTTCCTTGTCCCCAAGGGCCGTACGTACGCGGACGTCGAGAAAAAGCTCGGCAACGTCGCCGGCATGTTCGGCGTCACCCGACTGCACACCAAACTCGAACGAAGCCGCGACAACGAACGACGGGTGCAACTGCTGGTCCTTGACGAACCGCCGTTCAGCCGCCCGTTCCCCGCCCCCACCCGGCAGGAAATCGCCGCGTTCGACGGGGTCCCTCTCGGGCATGACGTCATCGGCGAACTCGCCGGTGTGCCCACGTTCGACAAAGCCTCCCTGCTGGTCGGCGGCATGACCCAGATGGGGAAAACCACCCTGGTCAACGGGCTCATAACCTGCCTGCTGATCGCCTACGGCGAATTCGACCTGTACCTGCTGGACGGAAAACTCTCCGGTCTGACCAGGTTCGAGAAGGTCGCCGTCCGCTACGAGGCATCCGACAACCCGGCCGTCATGGAGGACATGCTCGATGAGCTGAACGCCCGCGTCGAAAGGCGCTACCAAAAGATCCAGGACGCGATCCGCAACCGGCAGCCTATACCCACATTCAGGCCGGTATTCTTCATCGTAGACGAATCAGCAGACTTCTTCGCCGACGACGGAACACCCGCCGGAAGAGAACGGGCGCGCAGGGTCGCAGAAAAAGCCCGGTCCCTGGTCGCCAAGGCCCTGGAATCCAGAATCGCCACCGTGATGCTGACACAGCGTCCGGCAAAAGATGCGATCCCGGTCATGGTCCGCGACCAGTTTCTTTACCGCATGTGCCTGTATGTGGCATCGGAAGGAACCGCGAAAGTCGCCCTCGGTGACACGTACTTCGAAACGGTCGCCCCGATCAACCCCGCCCTTCTCGACTCCAACATCAAGGGCCAGGGCGTGCTGTTCGCACACGGAGTTTCCACCCTTATCCGGGGGTTCAACTTCACGGATGAGTTCATCTGGGAAGTCGTTGACGAGGTCTATGCCCGCCAGCAGCAGGCCCTTGAAAAAACTCCGGTCTCCCCGCTCAAGCAGGCAGTCGACCTGATGCAGAGCAAGCAACTCGACTTCATACCCACCGCAGAGCTGGCCCCAGCGCTGGGGATCACGGAATCCAATACAACGGAAGCTGGAAAAAAGCTCAGCGAGTTGTTTGGGGTACGGGTGCGGGCTAGCAAGGGCGGCCCGAAGAGCTTGCGAGGCTACCGCCTGGCCGACCTCACCGCAGCCCTTATGTCCGATTCCTGACCGCCGACCGGCACCGCCAGACCACCGCCAGCCCACCGCCGACGCACCGCCCGAGCGGCGGTCACCACCGCCCGAGCGGCGGTCACCACCGCCCGAGCGGCGGTGGCCCGGCGGTGCGTCGGCGGTACCGGACGGCGGTGCTGACCTGCGGAAACAGTCAAACAGCCCACGAGAGAGGAAGGGGGCCCGTTGCGCACCACAGCAGTGGTTGCGGTCGGCGTGGGAGCCACCGCGGCCGTCGTCGTGGCCGCACTCGTCCAGGCCGCCGGCGACGACCACCCAGGACTGGGCGCCGGAGTGCTCAGCCTGTCTGTCCCGCCGCAGTACAAGGGCCTGATAGAAAAGGCAGGAACCACCTGCCCCGGAGTCAGTCCCAACCTGCTTGCCGCGCTTCTCTCAACAGAATCCAACTTCAACCCCAAAGCACAGTCGCCGGTCGGCGCGCAAGGCATCGCGCAATTCATGCCGTCCACCTGGGAGACCAGCGGAGTTGACGGCAATGGGGACGGAAAGCGCGACGTGTGGGACCCCGAAGACGCGATCCCCGCCGCAGCCAAGTATCTATGCTCCATAGCCGACGAGATAAAAGACGTGCCCGGCAATAAGCAGGGCAACATGCTCGCCGCCTACAACGCTGGCAGCGGCGCCGTCCGCAAATACGGAGGTGTGCCTCCCTACAAGGAGACGCAGGACTACGTCAAATCCATCGTGGCTCTCGCCGAAAAGCCGTCACCGGGCGGCGGCACGCTCACCACGGCGGAGCAGGCCGCCACGGTCGTAAACGCCGCGCAAGACATGATCGGCACCCCCTATTCTTGGGGTGGCGGCAGCGCGAGCGGTCCCACCACGGGAACCTGTTGCTCACCCAACGGAAGCTCCGGAGGATCAGTAACGGGTTTCGACTGCTCCGGGCTCACGCTCTACGCCTACGCACGAGTCGGTATTTCCCTACCCCGAACAGCGACGGAGCAATACGCCGCATCGGAGCCCGTGAAACCCGAACAGGCCATGCCCGGAGATCTCGTCTTCTACGGCAGTAGCGCGACCAGTCTTCACCACGTCGGCATTTATGTCGGTGGGGGCTGGCTCATCAATGCTCCACGGCCGGGAACCCAAGTCCGGTTCGACCGTGTGAACGCGATGAGCGACGTTTTCGCCTACGCCCGCCCCATTTCCCGCCACAGCAAGGAGGCATAACCTATGTCCAAGATCACCGTTCTTGCCGCTGAAGGCCAGGACCTCAGCGACGGGTTCACGGCATTCTTTCGCACTATCGGACTGACCGGTGCCGGTCTGGTCACCAAGGGCATTGCGGCCGTCATCGCCGTGATTGCCGTCCGCATGCTGCTCCAGCTCTCCCACGACCCGAAGACCGCTCTGCAGAAGGGTTCGATGGCGGTGGGCACCTTGTTCGTCGCGGTCATCCTCGCCCTCTACGGTGACACCCTCTTCTCGACCGTCACGAACGCCAAGCACTGATCGCCATGCCGGACAAGAACCCGTGCGACCTGATCAAAGGTCAGGCGAAAGAGTTCTGCAAAGCCAAACCGGGCGATCCTCCAAGCCCCGGAAAAGGGGGAGGTGGTGCAGGAGACGGAATCACCGGCGGCGCCTCTCAGCACGTGCAGGACTTGGCCGAGTACCTGATCAAGAAGATCAATGGGCTCATCGCGCCGAAGCAGGCGCCGCTGAAGTCCGACAGCGCGTTCTACGAGCCGTTCTTGTGGCTCGGCCAGCACCTCGCTGTCGCGATCTTCACGTGCGTGGTCGTCATATGCGCCCTGACCGCCTGGCAGGGCGTACCACGCCTGCGCCAGCTGGGGGCCTCCACCGGATGGACTCTCGCCGCCGTCGTCGGTATGGCGTCGGTGCCGGGCATCGTGGTGTTGCTGAACGGGGCCGTGAGCGAGGCGTTCACGGCCGCGTTCGACAGCAATGAAACGACTCTGTTCGGCGCGATCAGCAAGGACATGAAGAAGGCGTCGGATTCGGGCAACCCCCTGGCCATCTTGATCATCGTTGCAGCGCTCGTGGTAGCCCTCGGGTTCGCTCTGCTGGTGTTCATGACTCGCCAGCTTGGGATCCTGGCGTTCGTGTGCATGGCTCCCCTGGTGCTGGCGTCGCTGGCACGCGGCGGTGACATGACGGCGGTCAAGCAGTGGGCGATGAGGCTGCTGGGGCTGATGTTCGCCCCCATGGTGCTGCTGCTGGTCTCCCCCTTCGTGGACCTCGCCAAGGGCTCACTCGTGATGGACGCTACGCTGCTGGTCGCCGCGGACGTGCTGATGCTTCGGATGATCTTCCACGGGATCCCGTACTTCGGTCCCAAGGTGGCCGGCGCGGTCCGGAGTGTGGTGGAGCGCAACACGGACAACCGCCTGGTTCGAGATCTCATCCGGGCGGGTGTGCCGGACGTCTACGAGCAGGAGAACTCCGCCCGCGCGCTGCGCACGGTCGACACGCCCGGCCGCGCGATGTACAAGGACCGCGGCGTCCTCTTCGCTGCTTACGGCTTCAAACAGCAGCAGCGCCCGGGACAGCTGACCACGGCGTCTGCTGTCGCTCAGGTCCGGGAACGCGCGTCCCGTACGGCCCAGCTCACTCAGGCACGCCAACAGGCACGGGCAGCCGCCCGGCCCCAGGCGGCCACCGATGGGCCCCGGACATCCGCCGGCCAGGCCGCGGCGCCGAACCCGAGGCGGGCCCCCAACGCGCCGCAGCCCGCCCCCGCCCGACCGTCCCAGGCCCCGAAGCGGTCGGCATCCCCGCCCACCCCCTGACGATCCGACTGGTCCGGCCCCGGCGTTGCGTGCCCGTCTTCGACGGACCACGGACGCCGGGGCCGCGGCACTCTTTGGAGGCTCTGTCGTGTATTCCCTGAACCCTGGCCACCTGTTCCCCGCCGTGCAGCGCGGACTGAGCCCTGCCGAGACCCTGCTGACGAAGATGAACCTCGGGGCGGGCGGCGCTCTCCTGATGTCGGCGTTTCTCAGCCCGCCGCCGGCGTGGACGTTCGGTGCGGTGGGCGCCGCCGGGGCGCTGCTGAACGTGGCGCCGGGGCCGCGCTCGGTCGCCCGGTGGGCGGCGGTCGGCTACCGGCGTCTGCGGGAGAAGACCGCGCCGGCGGCGGTGTTCGACCGTCCGGGGGCGACCGCGACGTGGGAGCTGTACCCGGAGCACGGCACCATGCAGGACCCGCTGCGCCGCGCCGCCTTCCACGATGCATTCAGCAGGGCGCTGACGTTCGCTGGCGGCCAGGCCCGCACCGCCGGCATTCAGGTGCACGTCACCCACCGCGCCACCGTGGACGACTACGTCACCCACGGGCAGACGATCTCTGTGCACGTGCCCAAGGGGTTGGCGGGGCAGCCGGACCGGATCCTGGGCACCCTGGAGGGCGAGGTGGCTCGGCTTGGCGCGCTGATGCCCGTGGAGCCCGACCCCGTGCCCGCTGTGGCCGAACGCGGGCCCGGTTGGGTGCTTCTGGACGACGGCCGCTACGCGGCCACGGCACGGGTGACCGCGTGGCCCGACGACACCGACGGCGACCTGATGCAGCGCCTGCTGCTGGGCGACGGCCACGCCGACCGGCAGGACCCCCACTTCACCGTGGACCGGTCGTTCGCCGTGCTGTACCGGCCGCTGCCGCCGGCGCAGTCCCGGCGGTCGGCGAAGTGGCGAGCTGCCCTGGCCGGGGCGTTCACCACCGACACGGTCAAGAAGGCCGCCCACGAGATCGCCAGCAGCACCACCCACGGCGCCCTCGTCCAGGGCGCGATCCTCGTCGACGTTGACGCCTACCTGACAGTGTGGGGCGACAGCCCCGAGAGCGTCAGCGACGCCCGTTGGCATGCCTCGCTCACCGCGGACCGGCACCGTATCCGCCTGGACTGGTTGGCCGGCCAGCAGCACCGCGCCCACGTGATGACCACCCCGCACGGGGCCTCCACCAGGAAAGGGGCGATCCTGTGATCCGTCTGCCCTCCAACCACGCCGCGATCACCGCGCCGCTCGTCGCCTCCAGCACCCAGTTCCCCGGTATCCCGATCGGGCGCTCCCTGCTGGACGGCCGCCCGTTCCACCTCTCCCCCGTGCTGGCCGACACCGCGATCCTGCCGTCCACCAACTCCCTGGCGCTGGGCGGCCTCGGGTCCGGCAAGTCCACGACAGCCAAGGTCCGGACGTACCGGGAGATCCGCGACCACGGCCACCAGGCCGTCGTCATCGACTCCTTCGGCGAGGACGGCGTGCACGGTGAGTGGCAGCCCGTGGTCCAGGCGCTCGGCGGCCAGGTCGTTCAGGCCGGCAGTTTCACGCTCAACCCGTGCTCCGACCTGTTCCCGCCCCAGGTGCGCGAACAGCTGATCCGCTCGCTCGTCGTGGCCGTCGAGCCGGGCGCGCTCAGCCACCAGGCCACCCACGCCCTCCAGCACGCCCTGAACCACCCCAAGACCACCTCACTGGACGCTCTGGTGGACGCACTTGTCACGCCGGAGGACGGCAGGTGGTCGGCCCAGAAGCTGGCCGAGTGGGGCGAGGGCGCAGCCATCGCCCTGTCCCGCTACACCGAGGGATCGCTCAGCGGCATGTTCGACGGACCGGACGCAGCGCTGCCTGAGACGGACCTGCCGATCCTGTCCTTTGACTTCACCGGCCTGGACCGCAACAGCCCCGCCATCCCCTCGCTCATGGCAGCGGTGATGTGCTGGGCCGAACACATCTGGCTGCGCCAGTCCACGGCCGTCCACCGGCACCTGGTCCTCGAAGAGGCGTGGCAGATCCTGCTGTCCCCGGCCACGAGCGCGCTGATTCAGCGGCAGCTGAAGAACAGTCGCAGGGCCGCGCTGTCCCTGGACGTGGTGATGCACACGCTGTCCGACCTGGGCGACGGCCGGGCGCAGGACCTGGCGCGGCTGTGCGAGATCGCGCACGTTGGCCGGCTGGGCCCGGAAGAGGCGGCGGTCGTCGGCGCGCTGCTGGGCCTGCCGCAGTGGGCCGTCGACACCATCCCGACGCTCGGGCCGGGGCAGGCCGTATGGAAGGTCGGCCCCAACTACGTCGACATCGTCCAAACCATGCTCAGTGAGGAAGAGGCCAGGCTCACCGACACCTCATCGCGGCGCCGCGCGGCGCAGCAGGCCCTGGTCCAGGACTCGGCCGACGAACAGAATGCGGACGACGTCGAGGACGACGGCGTGGAAGAGGACCCGGATCAGGCCCAGCCGTCGCGGGACGACCAGGCCCCCCAGCCGGAGGACGATGAGGACAGCTGGGACTGGGAGATGCCGCCCAACGTCATCGACACCCGGCACCACGAGGTCTTGCAGGCCGCGCAGGAAGGCCGGTGCAACGAGGCCGCCCAACTCGCCGCCATTGGTGAGCGCGAGGACATCAACGCCCACGGCATCGACTCCGACCAGGCCGTGTCCTGGCTGGCGACTCGGGCCCGGGTGGCGGAGTTGTGCGGTGATCCACACCAGGCTGCGCGGCTGCGCGCTACCGTCGCCCGCATGGGCAAAGACGTCGAGTGGTACGAGAAGGCCGACCCCAGCACGGAGTGGTATCGCGGGCCCCAGCCCGAGCCGCCCACACCGACCGCCACCGACGCCGCCCCCACGTCTCCCTCGCGTCGGCGCACCTGGCTCCCCATTGCCGTCGTTGCGGCCCTGGCCCTCGCGGCAGCGGGCGTCTGGAACAAAGCCGACAGCGAGCAGCAGAGCCAGAAAGAGCAGAGGAAACAGGCCACCTACAAGGGCTTCGCTGCGGCAGACGTACGAATCGACGGCGTGGCCGCGGAGACGTCGGCAGAGTGGAGCAAGGACGGCCACTCGGTCATCGTGTCGGTTTGGGTCGCCGCCGAGGAGAAGCCCGGACTTGTCCGTATCGACGCCAGCGGACAAGTCGCAAAGAAGGAGAGGGAAAACATAGACTCGCGCGACTTCGGGTCTTTGATGCCGATTCGCCTAGAGGTCAGCGTCCCCATCAACGACCGGTGGCGACCGGTTGACGCACGGTTTTCCGTGAGGGGGGCGAACGCGAAGCCCGGAGCGCACGTACCGCACCGCACCGTCAGGTTCACCGCGGACGGTGTAGCCCTCGATGCAGAGAGCGGTGAGCGGCTGAAGCACAAGAAGACCAGTCTGCTCTGAGACGTCGTCCCCGCGCTCACCGGGAAGCACGGGACCGTCGTCATACGTCGGCCACCTCGTCGGCCCGCCCCTGGACTGGTGGCCCTGCGGTCTACTGTGCCTGCTGGTCGTCGGCGGGCATGGTGGGCATGGTGCGGTAGCGGCGGGAGGCGGTGTCGGCGGAGACGCCGAGAGCGGCGCCGATGCTGGCCCAGTCGGCGCCGGCCGCGCGGTCGGCAGCGACGGCTGCTGCCACCAGGCCGTGCGCCTGGTCCAGCACCTCCAGCGCCGCCGTGGTGTAGCGGCCGGCCGGATGCTGGGGCTGCGCCGTCAGCCGCCTCCCATGCCAGCCTGCGGGCTGCTGCCAGTCGGGCCGCTCGGCCTCCGCGTCCAGCTCGGCGGCCAGGCGGCGCGCCGCGCCGGCCACCGCGTACGCCGCCGCCCTCACCTCGTGGCGCCGCTCGGCGGTGTCTTCGAGACGCACCTCGCGGCGGTCGGTGCACTGGTTGATCTTGGCCATGAGCCGGCGATTCCTGGAGCGGCACGCCTCTGAACAGAACCTCCTTGGCCGCCCACCCCGCCCACTGGCTGATGCGAGCATCCGTGTGCATCCGGGCCCCTCGCAGCGCTTCATACCCATCACTCCCAACCGGTCGTCGCCCGCAATACAGCGGACCGGCGCGACCGAAAACCTCCCGATTTCCGGCCTCCACCATCAGCAAACACCCGGGAAGGGCGACCGGAAACCCGGCGTGCGGTAGCGCCGCAGGGCGCACAGCCTGGAATGGCTGGCCGCTGGAGCTGGGGCCCGCCGAGGCGTGACAAGATGGGCGGCATGGTGAGCGAGACGGCAACGCACGACGAGCGGCTGCGAGACCTGGAGGCCGAGGCATTCCGCACCGGCCGCACCCTTGCCGAGCACGGCGAGCAACTGGCGATGATCCGGGAGCAGCAGCGCACCGCGTTCGGCAACATCGACTCCCTCGCCGACGCCATCGGTGCGCCGGGGGACCGGTCGATCACGGAGCGGCTGGACACGATGGAACGTGTCCTGTTCGCCCTCGCCCGCGCCCAGGGCATCAACCCGGACGCCCTCGGCTGACCCTCCCGCACCGGCACCGGCACCGGCACCGGCGCCCAGGGCACTGGCCCACTGGGACGACCGGTCCGACGGCTGACGAGGACGCGACGGTGGCCGTACGGGCGTGCCACCGTGACGGTGGTGGAGAACAGCGAAGGGGCCTGGCGTCGTGCCAGGCCCCTTTTGCATGCCGTTCTACAGGTCGTCGACGGCCTGCGTGACGCGGTCGGTGTCCCAGGTGCCGCCGTCGAGCATCGGGCGGGTGAGGAGCTCGTACTTTTGCAGGGCCATGGGGGCGGAGTCGGCGCCATGGCCCCAGGCGGAGGTGAAGCGGTCGCGCCAGCGGTCGACACCCTTGAAGTGGACGCTGCTGCGGCCGCGGGTGTATTCGGCGTCGCCCTGCTCTTCCTCGACGAGGACGGCGGCGGCTGCGAAGACGATGTAGTCGACGGCGAGCTCGGGCCGTAGCTGGTCGCGTACGGCCAGGCCGCAGGTGACGCCGATCTCGCGGTGCTGGCTGATGAGGGCGAGCAGGCCGCGGGCGTAGGACTCGCGGGCGAGGTCGTCGCGGTAGGCGATGAACAGGCGCTGGATCTCGCCGCCGGCCTCGATCATCTGCCGGTTCGCGGCGAGGTACTCCCGGCGCCGGGTGAGCAGCGTGGGGTCGGTGGTCAGGTCGGCCGCCAGGATGCGCTGCGGCTCGGACTGGGATTCGATGAGGGTCTTGACCAGGGTGACGGACAGCCGGGGACTTCGCTGGCGTAGACGCGAAGGTGCCCGTTGGCGATCTCGTCGTACTCCTGGACGAGTTCCCTTTCGAGTTGCGCGCGGACAAGGTCGTAGAAGTGCGCGTCATCCATGGACTTCAGGTTATGGGTGCGCGGCAGGGTGATGTAGCGCGACTGCCGCCATAAATGTGTGGCCACCAGGGCCAGCACGATGGCCGTCTCGGCGGTGATCAGCAGGTTCTTGACGCCTGGCTGGGCGGTGACCCAGGCGGCGACGGGCGTGATGACGCCGATGACGCCGAGCAGGTTGGTCAGGGCCGGTGAGGCCAGGGCGTCGAAGGTACGGGCCGCGGGGGTGCGGCGCGGTGGTGCAGACACAGGTCGTTCCCCCTCCTCGGCCCGGTACGGGCCACGAATACGGTGTGCTGCGCCGGCTGGCCGGCCATGACGCGCCCTGCCACATGCCGGGCGCGCGGCGGGGCTCAGGGCTGGGGCGGTGGCGCCAGCGGAATCTCGTAAGCGATCTTCCACCGCTCGGCCGGCACGAGGACGTCGGCGGTCTCCACGGCCTGGCCGTCGGCGGCGTAGTAGGTGCGCTCGATCAGCGTGGCCTGCGAGCCGGCCGCGATGCCCAGCAGCTCGGCCTGGTCGTGGTCGACCTGGACCGGCTGGGGCATCTCGACGGCGCGGGTGACGGTGATGTCGATGTGGGCCATGCGCTCGACGACGCCGCGCCCGGCGAGCGGGCCGCCCTCGGGCAGGACGATGGGGGTGCCGCCGGTGAGGGACATGGGTTCCCAGCTGGTGGCGAGCATGACCGGCTGCCGGTCGGCGAGGAACTCATAGACGGTGCGCACGCACAGTGCGCCCTCGCCGATGCCGAGGCGGACCGCGATGGCGGGCGGGGCGGGGACCTTGGCGGTGCTGTCGGACTCCCAGGTGCCGGTGAAGCCGGCCGGGGCGATGCCGACGAGGCTGCCGGGCGGGGCGGTGCGGTGCATGATCCGCCGCTGAGGCGGGGTGCGTACGTACGTCCCTGCGCCGGGGCGGCCTTCCAGCAGGCCCTCGGCGATCAGCAGTTCCTGCGCCTCGCGGACGGTGTTCTTCCCGACGCCGAACTCGGCGCCGAGCTCGCCGCGGCCGGGTAGCCGGTCGCCGGGCGCCCAGGTGCCGTTGACGACGCGCTGGCGGAGGGCGTCGGCCACGCGGAGGTAGTTCGCCGGGGTGTTGCCACTGCGGCCCTTGGCCATGCTTCTCCTTGTCCGCGGGGCTGACCTGTACGCATTGACAAAGCTAGTCCCCTAGCTCAAAGCTAGGGGACTAGCTCCACTCCGAGTATTCACAGGCTGACCGGAACGGATGTCAGTGGCCTACGACCCCCAGATCGCCCGGGTCCAATCAGCGGCCGCCCAGCTCACCGCACTGACCGGCGCCGAGCCCCGCATCGTCCGCGAACCCGGCGCCGTGCGCATCGAGGCGGACGTCACCGCCAGGCTCACCCGCCGCTGGACACGGCTCGTCGCGGTCCTTGAACTGGGCACCACCTACGGCCTCACCGACACCGAAACGGGGCAAATCGCCTGGCTTCGCTTCGAGTTAGGAAAGGGCACCCGCCCATGACCCCCGCACTCCCCCTCGCCCGTCAGCCCTTCTTCAAGGGCCACGGCGCCGAGAACGACTTCCTCCTCCTGCCCGACCCCGGCCACCGCCTGCGCTTAGACGCCCACCTCGTACGGCGCCTGTGCGACCGGCGCACCGGCATCGGCGCCGACGGCCTGCTGCGCGCCGTCCGTACGACCGCCGACCCCGAGGCCGCCGCCTGGGCCGGTGAGGCCGAGTGGTTCATGGACTACCGCAACCCCGATGGCACCACCGCGGCGATGTGCGGCAACGGCATCCGCGTCTTCGCCCGCTACCTCGTCGACTCCGGCCTGCGCCCGCCCGGCGCCCTCGTCATCGCCACTCGCGCCGGCGTCCGCCAGGTCCACGTCGCCGACCGCTCCGCCAGCCTGCAGGGCCCGGTGTCCGTGCAGATGGGCCGCCCCCGCCTGCCCGGCTCCGGCCCCGTCGACGTCACCGTCGGCCGCCGCCGCTGGCCTGCGCTCCATGTCGACATGGGCAACCCCCACGCCGTCGTCCTCGTCGAAGACCTCACCCACGCCGGCGACCTGCGCACCGCGCCCACCGTCACCCCCGCCTCCGCCTACCCCCACGGCGTCACCGTCGACTTCGCCGTCCGCCACAGCGCCCGGCACCTGAAGGTCCGCGTCCACGAGCGCGGCGTGGGGGAGACCCGCGCCTGCGGCACCGGCGCCTGCGCCGCCGTCGCCGCCCTCCGCCACGCCGCCGGCGAGCACGGCACCGGGTACGGCCGGTACACCGTCGACCTGCCCGGCGGCCGCCTGCACGTCCGCGTCACCGCCGACGGCTCCATGGAACTCACCGGCCCCGCCGCGATCGTCGCGCAGGGCACCCTCCACCTCGCCCCCACCGCCCTGCGCAGACCGCCCCGCGCCCGGGTGCTCGCCCGCACCTGATTCACCGGCAGCACCACAACGCCGGACGGCCCGGACCCCCAGCAGGGTCCGGGCCGTCCGGCGTTGCTGCTCTCACGCGGCGCGCGCGACCTCCAGAACGACAGCGGCGGCAGGCCGGGCGTGCAGGGCGTCACGGTGCCGGCGCATGACCGAGCCCGGCCCCCACAGCAGCCCCGGTGGCGCGAAGTGCGGCAGTCCCAGGTGCCGCTCCAGGGCACGTAGGTAGTTCCAGCGCACCGACGGGTGGGCGGAGTGCGCGAAGTGGTGCAGGTCCCCGTACGGCAGCCACGTCACCGCCGCGAAGGCCGCCAGCAGCCGGTTGCCCGCATACAGGCGCAGGCACCGCCCCGCCTCCACCCAGGCAGGTGTCCCGGTGCGGGGCTCGGGGTCGAACCACGTGTGCTCCACCAGCAGGCTCATCCAGGCGAGCAGGGGGTAGAGCAGCAGCCGCGGCACGAGCACCCCGCACACCACGGCCTCGATGCCGCCAACCAGGTATGCGGCGAGAGGGACAGCGGCAAGCGCGGCCGCGCGGCCGGGGGAGCGGCGGACGGTGGCCCCGAGAGCCGTGACGGTGGCGCGGATGCCGCGCGGCGTGAGCGGGTACAGCAGCGCGACGGCGAACCGGCCCCGGCTCGTCCCCGGGCGCAGTCCTGCGTCGCCGAGCTCGGCGAGGTTGGGGTCGGCGGCCAGGGTGGCGTTGGGGTGGTGCTCGCGCACGTGACGCCGGCGCCGTACGGCCACCGGAGCCAGGCCGAGGGGGAGGTGGGCGGCCTCGGCGAGTACGTGGTTGGCGCGGGCGGTGCGGGCCAGGACGCCGTGGACGGCGAAGTGGCTGAGCTCTTGCAGGTGACGGAAGGCGACGGCCATGCCGATGGCGGCGACCGCCGCGGCCACGGGGCTGTGGCCGGCCAGCAGCCACCACCCGGTGATCTGCACCCACTGCCCCGCGAGGAGCAGCGCTGGCGTCAGGTTGTTCGCACGGGACCGCTGAAGGGTTATCAGCTCCGCGGCAGACGCCGCGTGGGGTCGTCGGCGGGCGAACCAGGCGCGGTCGACCTGGCGCAGTGCGATGCCGGCGGCGATGAGGGATAAGCAGGTCAGCATGGGTGTCCAAGGCAGACAAGGGCAGGCAGATCCCTGCCATGCATCACGCAGAGTACAGCTAGTCCACTAGCTTTGAGTGAGGGAGCCCCACAACAACGGGTCCGCGGCGGGTCGCCCTCCCGCGGACCCGTTTCGTCACGGCGCAGCGGTGTGACGGTCGTCAGCCGACGTAGAAGGAGCCGAGGTCGCCGTTGCGGCGCGTCTTGCTGAGAGGCCGCTCGGATTTTCTGCGGAAAATCCCCCTGCCTTCTCCCACCTCGCTCCGCCGGGGCTGGCGCTGTCGCACGTGTGTGATCAGGCCGCTTTGAGCGTGGCGACGTGCCGGGCCCGCTCCTCCAGCTCCCGTACGCCGGCGACGTCGCGGCACGCAGGCAGGGCCTTGAGCATCGTCCTTAGATGCTCGTCGCCGCGTGCCGAGGAGAGCGTGACGTGGTGATCGAGGAATTCGTTCCAGGTCGCGCAGGCCGCCTCTATGTGCCGCATCCGGAACTGCCGCTCGGCGATCACGCCGAGGCAGTGCAGCCGGCCTTGCCGCTCCAGCGGGCTGCGGGCGGCGTTCGAGCAGCGCAGGGCGGTGATGGATCGGGCTTGATCGCCGAGGTGCCAGCGCACGTGTGCCTCGTGGAAGAGCAGCGCCGCGGTGTCGTAGCCGCCCACCGCGTCCCGCCGGTCGTCGGCGCGCGAGAGGGCCGCCTCGGCCTCACCCAGCCGGACGGCGGCAGTGCGCCGATCGCCGGTCATCGCGGCGGCGGCAGCCTGCTGGCCCCGCAGGAACGCCACCAGGCGCGGGCCGGCCACCGGGGCCGCCTCGGCCGCCGCGTCCGCCAGCTCCAGGGCCCTTTCCCCGTATCCGAGGTGTGAGGCTTGCAGGCTCATTCCGCGCAGGGTCCGGCAGTAGGTGACGTGGTCCTCAGCGGCGCCGGCCAGTTCGAGGGCCCGTAGGTAGTAGCGCTGGCCCAGGCCCTGCTGGTTCTCGTACATGGCCATCCACCCCGTGAGGTACACGAAGTCGGCGACGGCCGCCCGCATCTGGCGGGTGACCTCCTCGGTGCCGCTCGCGCGCAGGTAGGGGCCTGCGGTGTTGACCAGGAACGCGGCGGCCATGGGGCGGGCGTGCCCGGCGCCGACCTGATCAAGGATGTCGGCAACCTTCTCCGTCATGGTGCGCACGGTCTCCACGTCGGACCGGCCGATGTGCACCGTACGCCCCGCCCGCGCGACCTCCGTCCGGCCGGCCACGTCCTCGAACCGCGGCACCACCAGCGCCGCCGCGTACATCCCGGCCTTCAGCACCCCGCGTCGCGAGGGGTCCATGTCCGCCCGGCTCAGATCAATCACTCCCGCCACCGCATCGCGCGCCTCGGCCGGCTCGGGCGCATCAGCCCAGCCGATCTCCGCGCACGTTACGGGGCGGCCGAGCAGCCGCGAGAGCGCCTCGGCGACCGCAGGCCGCGCCTTGGCCCTGGGCACGGACCCGGCGACCCAATGCGAGACGGTGCTCTTGTCGTAGTGCAGGGTGACCCCCAGCTCGCGGCCGGCGGCGTTCACCCGGCGGGCCAGCTGCGCGTTTCCGATTCCTCCCGACTGCATCAAGCCCGCGAGGGCGGTGTTCGGTGTCCGCGGTCGACGTGCCATCAGCGAACTCCCCACTGCGTTCACCCAGTTCAACCCTCGGTCTACTCTCCTCCCTTACCCGCCGGCGCGCGCCGAGGTTGAGTAATTACGGCCGTTCGGTGATCTCTCCCCGCACGGCCGACGCCCCGGCCCGCCCAGCGCCCCCGGACCCCGAGGCGGGCGGGCCGGGCACCCAGAGACGACGAGACCGTGCACACGGGGCCGAGCGGAAGGCGATCTCATGACCGCGAACGGAAGACCGTCCGTTGGTGACGAGGTGATGGAGGGCCGCACCCGCGCCGTCGTCACCGACATCCGCCAGGGCGTCCTGTGGCTGCGCGCGCCCGGCCGCGCCGAGTGGCCCGCCCGGGACCCCAAGCAGCTGAAGGTGATCCGCACCCGTGGGAAGCGCCGCGCGGCCGGCGACGCCTGACCCACCGCCCCACGGAAGCGCGTCCCGCGCGCCCCCCGTCGGCCCGTGCACCGTCCATGACCCAGGAAGCCGCCATGACCACCATCAGGCCTGTCAGATCCGCGCTGTACCCGGTGCCGCCCCAGGGCCTGCCCCCCTCACGGCCCGCGCCGCCGCAGCCGCGGCACCTGCCCCCCAGCACCGAGCCGCCGGCCGGGTGCCCGCCGCCCCTGCGGCAGCGCCGGTGGTGCCTGCGCAGGACCAGCACGATGACGCCGTGCCTGGCACGGCGACGCGTCCGCGAGGCCCTCCGGGACTGGGGGATCACCGAGCGGGCCGAGGACGCCGAGCTCATCGTCAGCGAGATGGTCACGAACGCTGTCCTCCACGGCGGGGGCCGCACGGTCGTCGTCGCTGTCGCCGCCGACTCCCAGGCAATCAGGCTGGGCGTCACCGACCGCGGTCGTCCCCGCGGGCCGATCGTCCCGCTCCGGGCTGCACCCGACGACGAGTATGGCCGCGGCTTGGCCCTCATCGCGGCCACCGCCAACGACTCCGGCTCCCACACCACCCGCCGCGGCAAAACCCGCGTATGGGCCCTGCTTCTCCGCCACCCCGGCGGCACGGCAGGCCGGCTGGCCGACATCGAGGACGACGCGGCAGGCATCCACCTACTGACCTGCGAGGTGTTCGGCTACGGCGTCGAAGACGCCGCCGAGCTGCTGCGCGACTGGTGGGCCCTGATGGTCAAACACCTCCGCCAGCTCCTGCCGCACGCCGACGCGATGGCCCAGCAGCAGCGGCGCGGCCGCGGCCCCTCCGCCGCCGAGATGCGCATCAGGAGCATCCGGTACGCGCTGGA
This sequence comes from Streptomyces mashuensis, assembly GCF_014654785.1. Classification (GTDB taxonomy): domain Bacteria; phylum Actinomycetota; class Actinomycetes; order Streptomycetales; family Streptomycetaceae; genus Streptomyces; species Streptomyces mashuensis. The sequence goes on along the minus strand of NZ_BNBD01000026.1, from coordinate 13,375 downwards.
GCACCAGGACACCGCACCGCCGGCGCTGGACGATGCGCAGATGCTCGCCCGCCAGTGCCACGCCCTACTGCTCAGCCTCGGCCAGGCGCCGCACCCCGCCAGCACCTGCCCGCTGTGCTGATGCCGACCTTCCGGGGCCGCCCTGCCCGTGCCACCGGAGCGCCCATCGCCGCGGCCATCGCGTCGTGGCTGAGCCTGCCAAAAGCCTGACGAACGGAAGGAGTGCCTGCCCTCTCCTCGGGGGCAGGCACTCCTTCGTGGTGGTGCCCCGGCCCCCTCATGACGACACCGTGTGACATGGGCGGCCGGCTGGCCATACGAGACTGAGCTCCACGACCCGATGGGCACCATCCCCCGCACCCATGCGGCATCCGAGGCACCGCTGGGCGAGCAGCCGACGTGGCGCCGGACGTTTCGACGGCACCGGGGCGCACCGTTTCCAATGGAAACGCTAATCTCGGGCCGTACTTCTGATCCCAGTGCTGGAGAACCGATGGCAGGCGCGCTCCCGCGGCCCAAGCGTAAAAGCACCCACTCCAATCCCCAGGTGACCCCTGAAGCGTCCTTCTATGCCGACAAGGACCGCAGCGGCGACACCCTGGACCTGGACCCTGCAAGCCTGTGCCCCAACCCCTTCAACCGGAGGGAGATGAGGGGGGTACCTGAGCTCGCCGCCACCATCAGCGAAGTGGGCCTCCTACAGAACATCGCTCACATCCGTGCCGAGGTCTGGCTCAAGACCTACCCGGAGACCGCCGACCAGATCACTGCACCGAACGTGATCCTCTTCGGCGAGCACCGCTGGCGCGCCATCCAGCATCTGGGCTGGGAGACCATCCCCAGCGTGCTGCGAGACGACAGGGTGAAGGACGCCCGCCTCATCACCCTGATCGAAAACCTGCGGCGCGCCCAGCTCAGCCCGCTTGAGGAGGCCGAGCACTACCAGGCGCTCCGCGAGGCCGGCCTCTCCTACCAGCAGATCGCCGAGAAGGTCGGAGAGACCGCAGACGGTGCCCTTTCCAAGGGCACCGTCTGGAAGCGGGTCCGGCTGCTCGAACTTCACCCCGAGGTGCAGCAGGCGCTGCGAGACGGCATGCTCAAGGTCAGCTCGGCCGAGAAGGCCCAGGAGCTGGACAGCGAGGATCAGCGGGACTACCTCAGCCTTGTGCTCGGCGGAACGCGCCCCGCGGAGGCCCACGCACAGATCCTGGCCCGCCAGCGCCACGCCGAAGATGCCCCGGACGACGACACCACCGTTTCCACTGGAAACGCCCCGAGCGGAGATTCGGCCGCCGGCCCCCTACCGCTGGCGCACGAAAAGGCCGTTTCCACTGGAAACGCCACCGACCAGAGTGACGGTGCGGCGGCGCCCGAGGGCAAGGCCGTTTCCGATGGAAACGCTGCGGGGCGCCCGCCTGCCCAGCGCAAGCCGAAGCAGGACAAGCCGAGGAACGGCGACTCCGACCGTCGCACCGCCGCAGCGGCCCGGGACGCCGCTTGCCGTCGTCTTGTCGAGACGGTGGACCCGTCCGACCCTGCGAACCACGAGCTGATCCTCGGCGTGCTCACCGCGACCGTACTCGCACCGCAGCAGCAGTCCGCCGCCCAGCAGCGCGCCTTTACCTGGCTGCGCGAAACCAACCGCCACGGTCTCGAAGAAGCTGCCGACGCCTCGGCCTACTTCAACGCCGTGCAGACGTCTCGTGACAGCGCCCTGCAACGTCTCGCCGCCTTCGCATGCGGCCTAGCCGCCGCCGAGCTCCGCACCGCAGCGCGCCGCCAGTCCTGGAGCAGCCGCGAGATCCACCATGTCCGTGTCCTCCAGGAGCACGCGGAGTACGAACCGCAGACCGAGTGGGAACAGAAGGAGCTCGGCATGGTCACCGCAGGAGGGACCCGATGACCGGCCTCAACCGCCGCTTCCGTCCCAAGGGTCGTAACTGGCCTCTTATCTGGTCGTACGTGATTGAGTGCGGCGGCTCTACGAAGACCACCAGCGTGACGTCCATGGCCGTCATCGCGGCCCTACGCGGGTATCGCAGCGTCGTCTTCGACCTGGACAGCAACATGTCGTCCTCGCTCGTCCTCGGCTACGACAAGACCGCGCTCAAGGGCAAGAAGACCTCCCTCGACCTGATCTATGGCACCGCCACGCTGGACGAGGTCGCCTTGCCCGCTCGCTACCGCATTGGTGAGGGCTACGACGACGACGCGTTCGCCTTCATCCCGAACCTCCGGGTCGTGCCCAGCAGCCCGGCGATGGCCGGCGCGGACACCGCCATCGCGGAGGACCCGGACCGCAACGACTGGTTCGCCGAGATTCTGCACGCCTACGAGGGCGACGACACGGTGTTCCACATGGACTTTCCTGCGAGCTACGGCAGGATGCCCTACTCCGTCCTGCGCATGATGGACGAGGACGACTTCGTGATCCCCTCGATCAAGGCCGACCCGAAGGATGTCCGCCTGGTGCAGGGGCTCATCGAGGAGCTGGAGCGCGTACGGGACAAGAACCGAAACCGCCGCTCCGTCCCTGGCCGCCCCACCCTGAACCACATGCTCCTCACCGGAACGCCGACCAGGACCTACAAGGAAGCTGCCGCCCGCCGCGCCGCCCAGCAAGCCGAAGCCCTGTACGGCTCCATTCTTCTTCCCTACATCCGGTACTCGGCCGACGCGAAGAAGCTGTACGAGGACGAGTGCCCCCTGCCAGTCCTTCTCCCGAACAGCAACCCGTCCGTGGACTACCGCAAGGTGATGACGCACCTGGGCTTCACCGAGCTGGCAGCCTGACCGTTTCCATTGGAAACGCCTGGCCGGGCCGGGCCCCGCAATGCAGCCCCAGCGGGGCCATGTTGCGGGCCCGGTCGTGACCTCTCGCCGCGCCGGGCCACCCTCCGGCGCCGGTTCTCGTTGCCGCCAGCACCTTCGTGGGCTGGCTTCGAGCCTGTGAGATTCACAGGCCGTTCCCCCAGGCGAGTAGACAGACAAGCCGGCTTGTGAGGCGGCTGTGAGCCGCGGCGCTGTGTGCGATGTGCGGGGTATCCGGAACCGCCCCGGACTCGTTGAGCAGGCATGGACGACCAGTCGTGCGCCGGGGTGGCGCTGTTTGCCGAGTACATGGCCCAGGAGTACACCGCCGGCCGGTGGGTGCCGACACCGCACGAGCGGCAGTTCGCCGAGGACGTGGCGAGGGGGGATCTCACCGCGCCGTTCCTGCGGTCGGCGGTGCGGCAGGCCCCGACCGGTAGCCGACTGGGCGGGATGCTCGCCCAGGCCGCGGAGTTCCTGGAGTACGGGGGGACGCAGGACGGCCTGGTGCCGGTGCGGCAGCTGCTGGACGCGATCGCCCCGGAGTTGCCGCCCCGCCGACTGCCGGCTGGCCGGTAGCACAGCCAAGGGCCTGCACCCTGGCGGGGGTGCGGGCCCTTCACCCCCGTCGTCAGCGGTCCAGCAGGCCCAGCTGCACCATCCTGTTCACAGGTTCCCGGCCGTACTGGGCCCCCGCGCAATGCGCTGGCCTGCGGTGCCCGGACTGGTCAGAGCCAGGTGCCTTCCAGGGCGCGGCGGTCGCCGGTGAGGGCGTAGCGCCGGGCGGCGAGGACGGTTTCGACGGTGCAGCCGATGTCCTCGGCGTACCGGGCCAGGACTGCCTCGGAGGCTTCCTGCTCGGACAGGTAGGCCGGGGCGAGTTCGAGGGCGATACGACCCAGACAGCCGCCAGCCTCGGCCATCGTGTCCACCAGGCGCCGCCCCGCCCCCGTGTTCGAGGGATCCCGCTGGAAGTCAGTGAGCGCGCGCTCCATGGCGCCGATCACATCGCGATCGCCGGCGGGGGCGCCGGCAGTAGGGAGCGGTCGGCGCAGTTCGTCCACGCACCGGTGCACGATCTCCCGGACGGCCGGACCATCCAGCTGGCCGGTCTTGCCGGCCGCGGTGAGCTGTTCGGTGACGGTACGACCGAGCTCGTCGAGCCGGCCGTGGACCTCGCGCAGCGCCCGCTGCGACAACCCCCAACCTTCCACCCCGGCGACCGGCTCGGTGTCTCCCGCGGGAGACACCGCCAGCACGCCGGCGGCGCCGATCGCCCGCTCCAGCACCCCGGCCGACTCGGCGATGTCGATCAGCCGGTATGCCTGCGCCCTGCTCACCCCGAACTCCGCCTGTGCGTACTCGCCCCACCCGGAATACCCCAGTGCCACCCACACCTGCGCCCGGTGCGCGGCCCGTACCCGCTGGGCCAGGGCCACGGCAACCCGCCGTGCCTCACCGATCACCTCGCGCAACTGCTCGGTCAGCCGTTCCGCCTCGGCGCGGCCTACCGGCTCAAGCGCCCGGCCCAGCCCCGCATCGTCCAAGGAAGCCACCCCTCCATGGTGCGCCCAGTGGAGGCATCGGGGCAGGGGAACGGTAGGAGCCGTCTTTGCCGTGAGGGTGGTCAGGCCGGCAGCTGGGTGGACGGTGTGGCTGCCAGGGCTTCGCGCAGTTCGCGTGCGGCGGGTAGTTGCCGGGCTCCGCGGGGGAGGGTGCCGGTGAGTTCCTGGCCCCGGCGGGCGATGAGGCCGGTGCGGTAGGCGGGTGGGAGGGCGGTGATGATGTGGACTGCCTGGGTGCAGGCGCTGTCGTGGTCGCCCTTGGTGGCCGTGCACAGGGCTTCGTCGAAGTGGATCAGTGCGGGGGACATCACCGAGGTGGGGCTGATGAGCCGGAGGGCTTCGGTTTGCATGTGGGTGGCGGGGCCGGTGTCGCCGATGCCGGTGTAGGTGCGGCTGGCGTGGACGAGGTGCTGCTGGAGGGGGTAGCCGTACCAGGTGCCCGAGGCGTCGGTGTCGCGCAGGCTCTCGCGTGCGCGTTCGGCGTCGGCTATCGCCTTGCGGGCTTCGGCGGCGTGCCCGAGGGCCGCGTGAGCGCGGGCCTGGGCTGCGGCCGCGAGCGCGTGAGCGGGTGAGATGGCGTCGCCGGCCAGGGTGCGGGCGCGGTCGGCGAGGCGGAGGGCTGCGGCGGGCTGGCCCCAGTTGAGGGGCACCATCGCTTCCCGGGCGGTCACCCAGGCGTGCACCGCGGTGTCGCCGCTGGCCTGGGCGGCGGCGGAGGCGTTGGCATACCAGCGGTGGGCGTCGCGGGGGTGGCCCATGTCGCCGAGGACCAGGGCGACGATGCCCGACAGCTGTGCGGAGATCCGCAGGACCCGCCGGCGCTCGCCGGTGTCGAGTTGCTGCCCGAGGAGCCGGTTGACGTCCTCGACGTCGAGGAGGGCGTCGTGCAGGAGGGCGATGGGGGCGCGTCCGCCGTAGCCGCAGCCATAGCGCCAGGCGGTCTCCTCCCACTGGCCGATCACGGCGTCGCGGCCGGCTGCGGTGGCCAGAGCGGATTCGGCCCTGGCCTGCTGGCCGGCGAGGAGTTCGAGAACCGGCGGGGACAGGACGGCGCTCGCGCCGAGCGCGGCCCGGATGATGGTGCGTCGTTTCATGTCGTCTTCTCCCTCCTCTCCCGCCGCGGGATCTGCCGAAGCGCCGTCGCCGAGAGAGCTCGTGGTGGTGGGTGGGAGCGGGCATTGGCCGGCCGCCCACGGCCGAAGGCGCGAGAGTGCTCCACCGGTTCCCAGGGCGGTGTCGCACGCTGCCGTCAGTTCCTCCGACAGCAGGTGCTTACCCGATTCGGCGTGGGAGATCAGCGATCGGTCGCAGTGGACGCGGTCGGCTAAGCCCTGCTGGGACAGGCCCCGGAACGTGCGCCACTCGAACAGCTCCCGGCCCATGAACTCGGCCCAGCTGCGGTAGGGGTTGAGCTGCCTGGGACGCCGCGCCACGGTGTACCCCCTCATGGTGAGGACTGGGACTCACATTCGTTCACGATGCCAGACCTTCCGTGCCCCGGCCGGTGAAGTCCAGTCTGCGGGATGCGACCCCAACACCCTTGCCTGCGAGGGGTGTTCTCCTCCCGGGGTCTTGTTGGCGCGGTGGTTCGCCGTTCCCTTCACGATGAGCACGGCGGACCACCGCATCCGTCTCGGCAGATCGAGGATCGGCTTTGATGACGAACGACGGCATCACCTGGTATCTGCGCGACTTCGTTGCCCTGTTGGTCTTGGGCCTGGCCGGCCCGGTGACGGTGCTGCACCAACAGGCCGGGAACCTGATCGGCCTCGGCCACGAAGGCAGCACCGTGCCGGTGGCGGCCCCGCACGAGCCCGTACAGGGCTGAGCACCCTCACCGACGCGGGCCGGTTCGCCGGCCCGCCGACTGCTCCGGTGCCCGATGCGCCACGGTCCGTTCCGGGCGCCGGAGCCTTCCAGCGCCGCCTCCTTGCCGGGGGCGGCTTCAAGGGTCCGCCCTTCCGGCCTCGCCACGGGCGGGCGGGCCCGCGCGGGGAATCCTGCCCCGGCCTCCGTGCGGCTCGGAGGCCGGGGCAAGGACCCGCCCTGTACCGGCAGCCTCCGCCCGCCGACACCGGCGGGTGGCTTCGCCCCGTACTTGGAGGCATCTCGTGAAAGTCCCGCTCACCCTCGCCCCGCCGATGGCCCGCGATGAGACCGACTGGACGGCCCTGCTGAACTTCGCCGCCCTGCGCGGACAGCTGCGGGTGTCCTTCGGACCGGCCTGCAACATCGCCTGCTGGTTCTGCCACGACGAGGGCGACATCCCGCCGGGTCTGGCCCGGCAGGACGCGTCGAAGAAACAGCGGCCCCGGTCGCTGTGCGCCGCACACTACGTCACGGTCATCACCGCGCTCATGGAGGCGGGGCTGAAGCGGGTCTACTTCACCGGCGGCGAACCGCTCACCTCGCCCCTGGCCCGGCCGGTCCTCGAACAGCTGCCGCAGCCGGGCCCGGACACCTCCTACACCCTGATCACCAACGGCACCCGCGTGCGGGCCAGCCAGCGCTGGCTGGCCGAGGTCCCGCTGGACAAGGTGAAGGTCTCCCTGCACTACTTCTCCGACGACACCTTCCGGGCCATCGCCGCGACCCGCCTGGGCATCGCGACGGTGCTGGACGGCATCGAGGCCGCCCGCGAGCTGTTCGAGCAGGTGGAGCTGAACTGCCTGCTGCTGAAGGACAACCGCCACGAGGTCCGCTCCATCCTGGACTTCGCGCTGGCCCGGCGGATGCCGGTGCAGTTCATCGAGCTGGTCGGTACCGACTTCAACGTCGAGCGGGCGGATGCCGCTGTGCCGGCCGACGACATCGTGGCCCACCTGCGGACGCTGACCCGTGATGAGCACACCGAGGTCGCCGGGGTCGGCCAGGGCCGGCGCGTCTTCCGCGTCGACGGCATCGAGATCGATGTCATCCACCGCAACCTCGGCCGCCACCACGTCGGCCAGTGCGGCACCTGCCCCCAGCGGAGCACGTGCGTCGAAGGGTTCTGGGCCCTGCGGCTCGATCACGACGGCGGCCTGATGCCCTGCCTGCTGCGCAGCGATCTGCGCCTGGACCTCAAGGCCCTGCTGGACGACCCGGACCGCCTGGTCGCGGCGGTGGCCGGGCACGTGGCTGCCTTCACGGAGGGAACGCTGTGAGTCCCCTGCCGCCCGCCTACGCGCCCGCCTGCTACGACCGCAACCGGGGATCGTTCTCCGTCCTGGAGGGTGTCTCCGGCATCGGCAAGACCACGGTCAAGGAGCTGATCGCTGACCGTACGGCGGCGGCCGGCCTGCACACGCTGCCCCGCCCGCTCAGCGACTGGTCGGGGACCGTCAATGCGCGGCTGCGGCCGCTGCCGCAGTTCGCGTTCTACCTCTCCGGGCTCCTGCACGCCTCCGACATGGTCCGCAGCTACCGCCGGCACGGCCCGGTCGTCGCCGACCGGTACGCCTCCTCAGTCCTGGCCTGCCACGCAGCCGTTCACGGCATCCCGCTGGATGACGTGCGTCGGATGCTGGAGCCCTTCCGCCCCTACCTGGAAGTGCCGGACCACACCTTCTACCTGCGCTGTTCGGAGGAGACCCTGCGGCAGCGGCTGGCAGCGAAGGAACAGGGCGGCGCCCTCACCCCCGACGATGCGGAACTGCTCGCCGTGCCCGGCCGCCTGAAGGCCCTGGTGGACAACTTCGAGGTGGTCGCGGAGGTGGACCCCTCGGCCGTCGTCGTGGACACCGACGGCAAGACCCCCGGCGAGGTGGCCGACTGGATCACCGGCCACCTGGAGGCCGGGCATGCTTAACCCGGTCGACGCCGAGAAGGTCATCCGCGACGGCGCCGCCGCCGGCCGCTACCCCGACGACATCCACGAAGGGGTCGCCTGGTGGGTCGGCGCCTGCCTCGTGGCCGTCACCCAGGCCGCCCGTATCGCCGTCGCCTACGACGGTCGGGCCACCAGTGTCACTTTCCACCGCCGCCTGTGTCACGGCGCGGTGAACGCCCAGCACTTCGCCTGCACCGTCCACGACCTGCACGTGGCCGGCGAGGACGAGCTGCGGGTCGCCATGAAAGACCTCGGAGGAGTGCCTGGCGCCCTGGTGACCACCAGCATCGACAACGGCGGCGAGAGGGTCCGCATCGTCCTGTACGGCCGCGACAGCCAGGTGCTGGGCGAGGATGCGGGCCTGGCCCGTATCCGGCGGCTGATCACCGAAGACCGCGTCCCCCGTCCCGTCAACGACCAGGCCCGCGGCCGCATCGAGCCCTACCGGCGGCACCGGCCGGAAGGAGCCGAGCAGTGATCAACGCGGCCGACATCATCACCTCCGGCACCAGCATCCTGTTCGTGACGCTCGACTCCCTGCGCTACGACGTCGCCCGCTCCGCCTACGACGAGGGCATGACCCCGCACCTGGCCGCCCTTCTGCCCGAGGGCGGCTGGCAGCGCAGGCAGACCCCCGGCACGTTCACCCTCCCCGCTCACATGGCGTTCTTCTCCGGCTTCCTGCCCAAGCTGCCCCAGCCGAAGCAGCCGCCCCGCCTGTGGGAGTGCCGGCCGCCCGCGTTCAAGACCGTGCCGCCCGAGACGTTCCTGTTCGACGCCCCCAGCCTCCTGGCCGGCCTCGGCCAGCACGGCTACCGCACCGTCTGCGTCGGCGGGGTGACCTATTTCTCCCGCGAGACCCCGCTCGGCAGCGTGCTGCCCGCAATGTTCGACGAGGACCACTGGCGGCCCGAGTTCTGCTCGCCCGAAATGGACTCCACCCGCCATCAGGTGGACCAGGCGCTCGACCTCGCCGACCGGCACCGCGGCCGGCCGCTGCTGCTGTTCGTCAACGTCTCCGCCACCCACGTCCCCCACGGCCACTACCTCGGCCAGCAGGACGACACCACCGCCTCCCAGCGGGCCGCGCTCGCCTACGCCGACGAACACCTCGGTCGCCTGATCACCACCCTGACCGCAACGGACCGCTGGCTGGTCATCATGTGCGCCGACCACGGCGACGCCTACGGAGACGACGGCTACCACGGCCGGGGCATCGCCCACCCCGTCGTGATGAATGTTCCCTACGCAGCCACTGTGCTCCAAGGGCGCCGCTAAGCTCGCTCGCCATGAGCGATGAGGTTCACCGGCGAGGCCCGGCCCGCGACGCCGCCGTGGTGGTGGCCCGCGACGACCAGGGCCTCGTCGCCATCCTGACCGCCGACTTCCCCCGCCACGGTGGCGAATACCTCTTCCTGCCCGGCGGGCGGCGCGAGGACGGCGAGACCCCGCAGGAGTGCGCACGGCGGGAGCTCTTGGAGGAGGCCGGCATCACCGCCCGCCGGTGGCAGCCTCTGGGCACGTACGCCATCACCCTGGAGTCCACCGCCCGCATCCACCTCTACCAGGCCCGCGACCTCACCCTCGGCCCACAGCAGCTCACGCCCACCGAGGAAGACTTCAAGCTCTCCTGGTGGCCCATGGCCGACGCCATCGTCGCCGCCGCCGAAGGCCGCTTCCTCCTCCCGGCCGGCCCCCTCGCCCTGCTGCTGGCCGACCGGGCCGGATAACGCCCCGCCAGCGGCCCGCCGGCCGGTAGCACGGTGAAGGGCCCGCCGGCGGGGTGCGGGCCCTTAGCTCTGGGTGTCAGCGGTCCAGCAGGCCCAGCTGCACCAGCCTGTTCACCAAGTTGCCGGCGAGGTCGCCGGTGTCGATGTCGTCGTCGCCGACGTCGTCCAGGTAGTTGTTCAGCACGGCGGCGAGTTCGTCGGTCAGGCGGTCACGGTCCATCGTGGTCCTCCAGCTGCGCGGGCCCAGTGGCGGGCGGTTGTCGTTGGTCGATCGTCGGCGGTGGTGCTCTCGGGCCCTCGTGGCGGGCCCTACTGCTGGGCCCAGTCGATGCCGAGTTCGGCGAGGGCGGCGCGTTCTTCCTCGCTCAGCCGCCCTCGCCTGGCGCGGGTGTTCGATAGCCATACGCCGGCCCGGACTTCGGTCCCGTCCGGCAGGACTTCCACGTGGGCCCTGGGGACGGCCGTGGAGCCGGTGCGGGCTTGGTACTGCCGGACGGCCTCCAGCCCCCGCCGGAACGCCGCCGAGGCCCCTTTACGGGCCCGTACGGGCGTCTCCTCGGCCGCCGGGGCGGGCAGGGGCGTGACGCCCAGCCGCTCCAGGCGCTGCTGCTGTTCGGGCAGCAGCGCGGCCCATACGGCATGCTCGCGCTGTCGCTCCAGCCACCGGCCCACGTCCATGCCGTGGACGGTGACCCCGGGCAGCAGGTCGTCCAGCGTCGCCCCCTCCCCGGCCCCGCCGCCAGCCGCTCCGGCCGACGCGCCGACCACCGCGCCGGCCCCGCCGCCGGCCGAGATGCTGCTCCCGTCCCCGCTGCCCGCGCCGGCGCTGGCGTCGCCCGAGGCGCCCGCGTCCACGCCGGTGCCGGTCTCGGCGTCGTGGTCCTGGTCGTCCTCGATGCCGAGGAGCACCCGGACCGCGGCGTAGTGGCGTTGCCAGTCCAGCGGCCACGCCGGGTTCCAGTCCCGGTCAATGGCCGCCAGCGCCTCGGCGCGCTCGGGGTACTTGTCCAGGGCGCCGGGCCGGCGGAGGTTGGACAGCCACTGACCCACCGGCTTGTCCAGCGCGACGGCGTTGCGCGGCGCGCACAGCGTCCAGTGCTGCTCGTAGTACACCCGCGCCGCGGCCAGGTTCTCCTGGAACGCCGCGTCCGCCGGGTCCCACACCATGCCCAGCCCCTCCAGCCGCGCGATGCGCGAGGCCGGCATCTGCCCGGCCCCGTACGCGCGGCGCTGCTCGGCGACCCACCGCCCCAGCGGGTACGCGCCCTCCTGGTGGCTGAGGGGAACCCGGGCGTGCTCCTCACGGCGCACGTAGCGGCGCAGGGCGGCGTAGCCGCGGGCCCAGTCCTGCCGCTCCGTATCGATCACGTTGAAGCTGACCCAGTCGGCGATCATGACGGGGTCGCGCGGCGCCGCGAACCGCAGCAGCACCCGGGACTCCTCCTCGCCCTCCTCGGGCGCTGGCCCGATCCACCGCGACGGCTCGATCACGCGCTTCTGCGGCTCCTGCGGGATCGCCAGCAGCTCCACGGCCTCCTCGTCGTGCGCCCGCAGCCCCTGAAGGACCTGCACCAGCGGCCGGTAGGACCCCGAGGTGAACATGTCCTCCGGCTCCTCGCCGGCCTTCAGGAAGACGGGCACGATCAAGCTCGCGAGCTTGCCCTCGCCGGGTTTCTGCCGCAGCGCCCGGCCGATGGCCTGCACGATGTCGTGGGGCGCCCCTTTGGGGTCCAGCAGCGCCACCGAGTCCACCGCCCGGATGTCGACGCCTTCGCCGAGGACCTTGCAGTTCGCCAGCACGGCCCGCTGTTCGGTTGTCCCGAACCCCGACAGGGTCTCCTGCCGGCGCTCCGCCGGGTGCTCACCACAGAGCCAGTCCGCCCAGACGGTCGCGGGGTAGGTCTCCGGCTGGTCCGCGTGGAGCTTGCCGGCGACCGCGGGCAGGCCCTCGGCGAACGCCTGAGCCTCTATCGTCCGGTGGTGGAAGGTGATGCACGTGCTCAGGTTGTGCTCGGCCATGGTGCGCAGCAGCCCGGCCTGCAACGCGGCCAGCCGCTGCCCCCGCACCTCCTCCTCCCGCCGCTGCTCGCCGCGCAGCCGTTCGGGGGTGACGACCGGGTCGCGCAGCTCCATGACGATGATCTGGTACCGGGCCAGTAGGCCCCGGGTGACCGCTGACGCCAGCGACAACCGGTACAGCACAGGCCCGAAAATCTGTTCGTCATTCATGGAGGCCGCCAGCTCCTCCGGCAGCGGATCACGCCACCCTTCGCGCACCTCCTCCACCGGCGGCCGCTCCTGCCAGATCCGCGGCGTCGCCGTCAGGTACAGCCGCCGCGTCGCCGGAATCACCGCCTGGTCGTGGACGGCCGCCCATGCCTTCCCCAGCGACCCACTGGTTCGGTGCGCCTCGTCCACCACCACCAGGTCCATGGGCGCCAGCTGCTGGCCGTAGAGGCCGGCGAACGCCTCGGCCAGCACCGGCAGGGACGCGTACGTGGCGAAGACGAGGACCGGCCCCTGCCCGTGCCACATGGCCAGCCGGATGGGGTTGGTGGTGCAGCGGACCCGCAGCGACCACAGCAGCGGGTCGTCCTCCAGGGAGCAGACCGCCACCGCCGGCCCGGTGTGTCCGGCACGCCGCCACTCCCGCGCCGTCTGCGTCAGCAGATCCAGCGTGGGCACCACCACGAGAATGCGCCCGTTCGGGGCCAGCCGGCGCGCCGCGGCCGCGGCGCTGATGGTCTTGCCGGTGCCGCACGCGGAGATCATCTGCCCCCGCAAGCCGTTCTCGGGGACCCGCCGGCCCGGCGGAATATCCAGCCCCCGCACAATCGCGTCCACGGCCTCTACCTGATGAGGGAACAATTCGATGGTCTCGGGCATCCGTATTCCTCTTCGCTCGGGTGGTGGTTTCCGGGGTGGTGCGTAATTCCGTGCGGACCGCATTTCGGCGACCGGCGGTTGTCTCGCTCTGGTACCTGATGGTGTGTCAGGTTGGTGGGTGGTGCTGGTCCGGGTGGGGTGCCGGCCCGGACGGGCCGTGGGCCGGCCGGGGGTGTCCGGCGGGGTTGGGTGGGTTGTCCTGGCCGTGGGGCTGTTCTCGTGTTTGTGCAGGTCAGAGCCGTGATGGTGGCGAGTGGTTGGGGGAAGGAGGGGGTGGTCCCGTGCTGCGCCGCGATGGCGCCGGCCGTGCCCGGCGCCGGTTGGGTGGGGTGGGTTGTGCTCCGCGGGGTGGTGGGGCACGATCCCAAACTCTACACATGCATCATGTGGCGGTGTAGGCTGTTCTCACAGATTGGCTGAGACGGTTCCCGCTCCTCCGCTCCTGTCACGGCCGGTAGTTGCCCACCGCCCCCGCGCCCCCTCCTCCCATAGGTGCCGCCCGCGAAGCGGGTCAGGGTCCGGGAGCGGAGCGGACGGGCCCTCGTGTCGCGGAGCGGCACGTCAGGCCCCAA
>NZ_BNBD01000025.1 GCF_014654785.1 Streptomyces mashuensis | reverse complement strand
ACGTGATGACCTCGCTGGGCTGATCTCCCCCAGCTACCGCTGGGAGGTGCCCCCCGCGCCCCGGTATCATCGGCCGCCGTTCCCCGAACACCCCTCCGAGCGAGGCCGAGAGAAACCGAGAGAACCCGCCCGTGAAGCCCCTGTCCCGCCGTGCCCTGCTGCACGTCCTGGGCGCCGGCGCGGGGGCCGCGGCCCTCGCCGGCTGCGGAGTGCCGCCCGCGTACGTCGCGCCGGCGGACCGTGCCGCCACCGACCGCTCCGGCCGCGACAGGAGCCTGGTCTTCGCCAACTGGCCGCTCTACATCGACACGGACGACAAGGACCCGCAGAAACGTCCCACCCTGGACGGCTTCCAGCGGGAAACAGGCATCTCGGTGACCTACACCGAGGAGATCAACGACAACGACGAGTTCTTCGGCAAGATCAGCCCCGCCCTGATGAACCACCAGGACACCGGGCGCGACCTCATCGTCGTCAGCGACTGGATGGCCTCCCGCTACGTCCGCCTCGGCTGGGTCCAGCCGATGGACCGCGACCGGCAGCCCCACGTCGCCAAGGAACTCGACCCGCTGCTGCGCCGCCCGGCGTTCGACCCCGGCCGCCTGCACACCGTGCCCTGGCAGTCCGGCATCACCGGCATCGCCTACAACCGGCGCAAGCTCGGCCGCGAGATCCGCCGCACCGCCGACCTGTGGCACGACGACCTGCGCGGCCGCGTCACCCTGCTCTCCGGCATGGACGAAGCCTTCTGCATGCTCATGCAGGGGAACGGCGCCGACGTCACCCGCTGGACCGCCGACGACTTCCACACCATGACCGAGCAGCTGCGCGGCCTCGTCCGCCGGCGCCACATCCGCCGCTTCACCGGCAACGACTACATCAAGGACCTCTCCTCGGGCGACGTGCTCGCCTGCCAGGCGTACTCCGGCGACATCATCCAGCTCCAGGCCGACAACCCCGACATCGCGTTCGTCGTCCCCGAGGAGGGCGCCGAGCTGTGGGCCGAGAGCCTGATGATCCCCGACCTCGCCCGGCACAAGGCCAACGCCGAGCAGCTGATCGACCACTACTACCGGCCCGAGACCGCCGCCCGGCTCGCCGCCTCCGTCAACTACGTCTGCCCGGTCCCGGCCGCCCGGCACGTGCTGGCCGACTCCAAGGACAAGGAGGAGGCCGAGCTCGCGGAGAACCCGCTGATCTTCCCCAGCGACGACATGCGCCGCCGGCTCGCCACCGCCCGCGACATCTCCGCCAAGGAACGGCCGGCCTTCGCCAAGGAGTGGAACGAGATCGTCGGCCTGTAGGGCCCGGGGGCGCGGGTCCTGCCCCGTCCGGTCAGGCCGGCAGCAGGGCCCGCAGTGCGCCGATGCGGTTGGTGGTGATGGCGTCCACGCCCGCCGTCAGCAGCCGGCGCATCGTCCGGCGCGTGTCCGCCGTCCACGCCGACACCTTCAGCCCCGCCGCGTGGTCCCGCGCCACCAGTTCCGGCGTCACCAGCCCGAAGCGGTAGTTCAGCCAGTGCGGCCGCACCGCCGCCAGCAGCGCCGGCCGGGGCGGCGCCAGCGTCGTCCACGTCAGCGCGATCTCCGCGTCCGGGTCCGCCCGGCGCACCGCGAGCATCGCCGCCGGCCCGCCGCAGTAGTACACGTGGCCGCGCGCCCCGCCCGCCGCCACCTCCTCGACCGCGGCCGGCACCACCGCCGGATCGGGCAGGTCGACGAAGAGCCGCGCCCCGCCGGCCGGGCCCGCCGCCGTCACCTCGGCCAGTGCCTCCCGCAGCGTGGGCACCCCGCCGCCGGTCGCCTCCCGCACCTCGTCCGCCGTCAGCGACGTCAGCGCCCGGTCCACGCCCCACAGCCGGCGCAGCGTCGCGTCGTGCAGCAGCACGGGCACCCCGTCCCGCGCCGGCCGCACGTCCACCTCCACCGCGCCCGCCCCGGCGCGCAGCGCCGAACGGACCGAGGGCAGCGTGTTCTCCCGGTGGACGTACGGGTCGCCGCGGTGGGCGACGGGCGTGCAGCGGACGGGGACGGGCACGGGGATCGGGCGTCCGGCGGGCCCGGCGATCCGGTCGGTCATGGCCCTCATGGTGGCAGCGGCCCCGGCCCGGGCGGCCTCAGCCGCGCCAGTTCGCGGTGTACGCGTCGATCTCCGCCCGCAGCGCGTTCTTGCCCGCGTCGTCGAGGAACGAGGCGTCGACCGCGTTGCGGGCGAGCGCCGCCACGCCCTGCGCGTCGAGGTCCAGCAGCCGCGCCGCGACCGCGTACTCGGTGTTGAGGTCGGTGCCGAACATGGGCGGGTCGTCGCTGTTGACCGTCACCAGGACGCCCGCCGCGACCATCTCCCGCACCGGGTGCTGCTCCAGGTCGGTCACCGCGCGGGTGGCCAGGTTGGAGGTGGGGCAGACCTCCAGCGGGATGCGGTGCTCGGCCAGGTGCTCCAGCAGCCGCGGGTCCTGCGTGCAGCTGGTGCCGTGGCCGATGCGCTCGGCGCGCAGCTCGGTCAGCGCGTCCCAGATCGTCTGCGGGCCGGTGGTCTCGCCGGCGTGCGGCACGCTGTGCAGGCCCGCGGCGATCGCCCGGTCGAAGTACGGCTTGAACTGCGGCCGCGGCACCCCGATCTCCGGCCCGCCCAGGCCGAAGGAGACCAGGCCGTCCGGCTTGAGCTCGCACGCGATGCGCGCGGTCTCCTCGGCGGCCGCCAGGCCCGCCTCGCCGGGGATGTCGAAGCACCAGCGCAGCACCACGCCCAGCTCCGACTCGGCCGCCTTGCGGGCGTCCTCGATCGCCTCGACGAACGCGACGTCGGGGATGCCGCGCTTCGTCGAGCTGTAGGGCGTGACGGTCAGCTCGGCGTAGCGGATGTTCTGCCGGGCCATGTCGCGCGCGACCTCGTACGTCAGCAGGCGCACGTCCTCGGCGTCGCGGATCAGGTCGACCACCGACAGGTAGACCTCGATGAAGTGCGCGAAGTCCCGGAAGGTGAAGAAGTCCGCGAGCGCCTCGGGGTCGGTGGGGACGGGGGAGTCGGGGTGCCGCGCGGCCAGTTCGGCGACGATGCGCGGGGAGGCTGAGCCCACGTGGTGGACGTGCAGCTCCGCCTTGGGGAGCCCAGCGATGAACGAGTCGAGGACGGACATGCGTCGCCTCCACGGCCGGGGAAACAGGTCGCCGGTCATCGTATGACGGCCTGTCGCACCTGCCGACGGGCGGGATCCACCCCGGTGGGGCAGGGCTTAGCATGACGAAGCCACCGACCGGGGAGGGCCAGTGTCCGACGAGGACCCCGACCAGCACGTCGCGCCGCCGGAGCCGCCCGCCGCGCCCGCCGCCGGCCCCGCGCCGCCGGAGCCGCCCCCCGTCGCGCAGCAGCCCCCCGCGGCCCCGCAGCCCCAGCCGTACCCCTGGGCCCCGCCCCCGCCCCCGTCCTCGAAGGGGGTGCCGCCCGTTCCGCCCGTACCGCTCGCGCCCACGGGCCCCGGCACGCCCAGCGCGTACGTGGACCCGTACCCGGTGGGCCCGTACGGGCAGGCGGGGCCGGGCCCCTACGGGCCGACCGGGTACGGCACCGGGGTTCCCGGCTGGGCGGTGGCCGGCCCGCAGGCCGGGGCGGGCAACGGCCTGGGCGTGGCCGCGCTCGTGCTCGGCATCGTCGGCGTGGTCGCCTCGGTGACGGTGGTGCTCGGGGTCGTCCTGGGCGTCCTGGCGATCGTCTTCGGCGCCACCGGGCGCGCCAAGGCGCGCGGCGGCGAGGCCACCAATGGCGGCCAGGCGCTGGCCGGCCTGGTCCTGGGGGTCGTCGCCGTGGTCCTCTCGGCGCTGATGTTCGTGCTGGTGATGACCATGGACGACCGGCGGGGCGCCGTGCCCGACGACGACCCGGAGCCGACCTACGCCGCGGTGGCGGCCGGCCCGCCGGTGCCGCTCCCCGGCGCCGGGGGCCTCAGCCGCTGACGTTCCGCAGCCGCTGACGGGCCTCCATCAGCGCGAATCCCAGCAGGTTGAGGCCCTGCCAGCGGGCCGGGTCCTGGGCCCGCTCGTCGTCGGCCGCCAGGCCGATGCCCCAGACGCGGTCCAGCGGGCTCGCCTCGACCAGCACCCGGTCGCCCGTGCCCAGCAGGTAGTCGCGGAGCTCGGGGTGGTGGCCGAACTTGTGCACGCTGCCCTCGACGACGAGCGCGAAGCGGTGCCGGCGCCAGACCTCGTCGTCGAAGCCGCGCACCGTCCGGCCGATGTCCTTGGCCTGCTTGGGGTGGCCGGCGGCCAGCACCCGTTCCTCCGCCTCCGCGTCGCCGAACAGGCGGGCCTTGCCCGCCATCATCCAGTGCTCCGCCGTCGCGTAGACCTTGCCGTCGGCCGGGAACGGCGCGGGCCACCACTGGCTGAAGCAGCCCGGCCCCACGCTGCCGTCCCGGCGGGGCCGGTGGCCCCAGAAGAAGACGTACTTGCGGCGCGTTCCCGCGGCGAGGTCCGCCGTGAGCTCCGCCACCGTCCGCGGCCCGTCCGCGGCATGTCCCGGCACCTCGGTGACCATGGGTTCCCTCCCCCGTGCAGTGCTGTGTCGAAAGGATCAGTCTGCACGCACCGATTCCGTCGCCCAAACCATTAATGGCTACGGAATCCCTTGTTGCGGCACGGGGAGTCTGCGAGGATCGGCAACCATTCCGGTTCCAGCCGTGGCGGGGCCGGGGACGTCGTGGCACGCCCGTGTCCGATCGACCCGCCGCCGTATGTCACTGTTACGTGCTCTGTCCTCACGAACACCCCCCTGGACCGAACCATGACGGATACCGCCACGACCGGCACCGCCGTGCGCCTCACCGGCCTCAGCAAGAGCTACGGCGCCTTCACCGCCGTGCACCCGCTGGACCTCGCCGTGCCCGCCGGCTCCTTCTTCGCCCTGCTGGGCGCCTCCGGCTGCGGCAAGACCACCACGCTGCGCATGATCGCCGGCCTGGAGGAGCCCACCAGCGGCACCGTCGAGCTCGCCGGACGCGACGTCACCGCCCTGCCGGCGTACAAGCGGCCCGTCAACACCGTGTTCCAGAGCTATGCCCTCTTCCCCCACCTCGACGTCCACGAGAACGTCGCCTTCGGGCTGCGCCGCCGCGGCGTGAAGTCGGTCCGCAAGCAGGTCGACGAGATGCTCGACCTCGTGCAGCTGGGCGACCTCGCCCGCCGCCACCCGCAGCAGCTCTCCGGCGGCCAGCAGCAGCGCGTGGCCGTCGCCCGCGCCCTCATCAACCACCCCGACGTCCTCCTCCTCGACGAGCCGCTCGGCGCCCTCGACCTCAAGCTGCGCCGCCAGATGCAGCTGGAGCTCAAGCGCATCCAGACCGAGGTCGGCATCACCTTCGTGCACGTCACCCACGACCAGGAGGAGGCCATGACCATGGCCGACACGGTGGCCGTCATGAACGCCGGGCGCGTGGAGCAGCTGGGCGCCCCCGCGGACCTCTACGAGACCCCCCGCACCACCTTCGTCGCCAACTTCCTGGGCACCTCCAACATCCTGCGCACCGACGTCCTCGACGCCTCCGGCACCGACCTCGTGCTGCAGGCCGCGGACACCAAACTCGGCCTGCCCGCGACACGATGTACCGCCCCCGCCCGGGCGGGCGAGAAACTCCTGCTCGGAATACGGCCCGAGAAGGTCGCGCTCACCCACGCCGACGACGCCGCCACCGTCGCCGACGGCCGCAACCGCGTCCGCGGCCGCATCGTGCAGGCCGGCTTCACCGGCGTGTCCACCCAGTACGTCGTCGACAGCCCCGTGGCCCCGGGCACCGGTCTGTCCGTCTACGTCCAGAACGTCGAGCGCGACGCGCGCCTCGTCCCCGGCGCCGAGGTCGTCCTGCACTGGAACCCCGGCCACGGCTTCGGCCTGGACGCCGCCCAGGACATCGAGGCCGGCACCGAGGCGACCGGCGACACCGCCGGCACGACGGTGGGGGAGGGCGCCGGATGACGACCGCACCCGTCACCGACGAGCCTCCCGCGGCCCGCACCGCCACCCGGCTCACCCGCTCCGGCCGCTCCCGGCGCGTACCCCTCTGGCTCCTGCTCCCCGGCATGCTGTGGCTGCTGGTGTTCTTCGCGGCGCCGCTCGTCTACCAGGCGTCGACCTCCCTGCAGACCGGCTCGCTGGAGGAAGGTTTCCGCGTCACCTGGCACTTCGCCACCTACGCCGACGCGCTGGAGCAGTACTACCCGCAGTTCCTGCGCTCCGTCGGCTACGCCACCGCCGCCACCGTGCTCTGCCTGGTTCTCGGCTACCCGCTGGCCTACCTCATCGCCCTCCGCGCCGGCCGCTGGCGCAACCTGCTGATGGTGCTGGTCATCGCCCCGTTCTTCACCAGCTTCCTGATCCGCACCCTGGCCTGGAAGACGATCCTGTCCGACGGCGGCTACGTCGTCTCCGCCCTGCGCTCCCTGCACGTCCTCGGCCTCACCGACGCGCTCGGCATCACCGAGGGCCACCGGGTGCTGGCCACCCCGCTCGCCGTCGTCTGCGGCCTGACCTACAACTTCCTGCCGTTCATGATCCTGCCGCTGTACACCTCGCTCGAACGCATCGACGGCCGGGTCCTGGAGGCCGCCGGCGACCTGTACGCCCGCCCGCTGACCACCTTCCGCAAGGTGACGCTGCCGCTGTCCATGCCGGGCGTGGTGGCCGGGACGCTGCTCACCTTCATCCCCGCCGCCGGCGACTACATCAACGCCGAGCTGCTGGGCTCCGCCGACCAGAAGATGATCGGCAACGTCATCCAGTCGGAGTTCCTGCGCGTCCTCGACTACCCGACCGCGGCGGCCCTGTCCTTCATCCTCATGGCCGCGATCCTCGCGCTCGTCACCGTCTACCTCCGCAAGGCCGGCACCGAGGAGGTCACCGGATGACCCGCGCGACCCGCTGGCTGCGCCGCAACCTCGTCGTGCTCGCGGGGCTGGGCACGCTCGCCTACCTGCTGCTGCCCAACCTCGTCGTCACCGTCTTCTCCTTCAACAAGCCCAACGGCCGCTTCAACTACGCCTGGCAGCGGTTCTCCACCGACGCCTGGACCGACCCCTGCGGCGTCGCCGGCCTGTGCGGCTCGCTCTCCCTCAGCCTGGAGATCGCCGCCTGGTCCACGCTGGGCGCCACCGTCCTGGGCACCGCCGTCGCGTTCGCCCTGGCCCGCCACCGCTTCCGCGGCCGCGCCTCCGCCTCCACGCTGGTGTTCCTGCCGATGGCGATGCCCGAGGTCGTCATGGCGGCCTCGCTGGCCACCCTCTTCCTCAACATGGGCGTCAGCTTCGGCTTCTGGACCATCCTCATCGCCCACATCACCTTCTGCCTCAGCTTCGTGATCACCGCGGTGAAGGCGCGCGTGGCGAGCATGGACCCCCGCCTGGAACAGGCCGCCCAGGACCTCTACGCCACCCCGCTGCAGACCTTCCGCAGGGTCACGCTGCCCATCGCCGCCCCCGGCATCGCCGCCGGCGCGCTGCTGTCCTTCGCCCTGTCCTTCGACGACTTCGTGATCACCAACTTCAACGCGGGCTCGACCGTGACCTTCCCCATGTACGTCTGGGGAGCGGCGCAGCGGGGCACGCCCGTCCAGATCAATGTCATCGGAACGGCGATGTTCGCCGTCGCCGTGCTGTGCGTCCTCGTCGGTCGCCTGACGACCGGGAGACGCCGAAGAAGGAGCTGAGACCCATGGCCACCCGTGCCATGAACCCTGCCCGAGCACTCTCCGACGCATCCCCCCGCCCCTACTGGCTCGACGACCCCGCCCGGCCCCCGGCGTGCCCCGCGCTCGTCGGCGACGACCACTGCGACCTGCTCGTCGTCGGCGGCGGCTACTCCGGTCTGTGGACCGCGCTGCTCGCCAAGGAGCGCGACCCCGGCCGGGACGTCGTCCTGATCGAGGCGCAGGAGGCCGGCTGGGCCGCCTCCGGCCGCAACGGCGGCTTCTGCGCCGCCTCGCTCACCCACGGCTGGGCCAACGGCGCCGCCCGCTGGCCCGCCGAGCTCACCGCCCTGGAGGACCTCGGCCGGCGCAACCTGGACGCCATCGGCGCCACGGTCGCCCGGTACGGCATCGACTGCGACTTCGAGCGCACCGGCGAGATCGACGTGGCCACCGCGCCGCACCAGGTCCACGAACTGAGGGAGGCCGCCGACAAGGCGGCCTCCCTCGGCGTTTCCGGCCACGAGTTCCTCGACCGCGACGCCGTACGCGCCGAGGTCGCCTCGCCGACGTTCCTGGCCGGCCTGTGGAACCGCACCGGCGTGGCCATGGTGCACCCCGCCCGGCTCGCCTGGGGCCTCAAACGCGCCTGCCTCCGCCTGGGCGTCCGCATCCACGAGCACACCCCCGGCAGCGACCTGACCGCGCGCCGCGGCGGCGTCGCCGTCCGCACCCCGTACGGCCGCGTCCTGGCCCGCCGCGCGGCGCTGGCCACCAACGCCTTCCCGCCGCTCGTGCGGCGCCTGCGCTCGTACGTCGCACCCGTCTACGACTACGCGCTGATGACCGAGCCGCTCACCGCCGGGCAGCTGGCCTCGGTCGGCTGGCGCCGCCGGCAGGGCCTCAGCGACAGCGCCAACCACTTCCACTACTTCCGGCTGACCGCCGACAACCGGGTCCTGTGGGGCGGCTACGACATCGTCTACCGCTACGGCGGCGGCGTGCGCGCCGAGTACGACCACCACCCCGCCACGTACCGGCGCCTGGCCGGGCACTTCTTCCGCTGCTTCCCCCAGCTGGAGGGCGTCCGCTTCACCCACACGTGGGGCGGTGCCATCGACACCTGCTCCCGCTTCTCGGCGTTCTTCGGCACGGCCCAGCGCGGCCGCGTCGCCTACGCGCTGGGCTACACCGGCCTGGGGGTGGGCGCCTCCCGGTTCGGCGCGGAGGTGATGCTGGACCTGCTGGCCGGCCGGTCCACGGAGCGCACCCGGCTGGAGATGGTGCGCAGCAAGCCGCTGCCGTTCCCGCCCGAGCCGGTGCGGTCGCTGGGCATCGGCATCACGCAGTGGGCGATGACGCGGGCCGACGAGAACGGCGGCCGGCGCAACCTGTGGCTCCGGGCGCTGGACCGGGTGGGGCTCGGCTTCGACAGCTGACGGCCTATCGGCCGGCGGGGCGGGTGAGGCGCGCCAGGCACCCCAGCAGCGCGCCGCACAGCAGCCACGACCCCAGCACGTCCAGCGGCCAGTGGTAGCCGCACCGTACGAGTCCCAGCGCCACCGCGCCGTTCAGCACGCCGTACGCGGCGAGCGCGGGCCACCGGCGGCGCCACCGGGACAGCAGCAGCACCGCCCCGTAGGCCACCGCGGCCGTCGCCGCGTGGCCCGAGGGGAAGAAGCCGTCGTGCGGGCCGCCCGCCATCGCGGGCGGCCCCGGGCGGGCGACGAGGAGCTTGAGGGGCACCACCAGCGCGGGCACCACCGCCATCGCCAGGGCGGCGGCCAGCGCAGGGCGCCAGGGCCGGGGTGTGCCGCGCCGCCGGGCGCGCCACCACGACCAGGCGGCGGCCGCCGCCAGCACCGGCAGCGCCACCGTCGTGCTGCCCAGGTCGGCCAGGGCGCCGGCGACGCCGCGCGGCAGCGCGGACCAGGCGGCGACCGCGTGGCCGAGGCGCTCGTCGAGGGCGCGCAGGGGGCCGTGGGTGACGACCTGCCAGGCGAGGAACGCGAAACAGAGCAGGGGGAGAAGGAGAAACGCCGGCGGCCCCGGAACAGGGGGGAGGGTTCCGGGGCCGCCGTTCCGGCCGGTGTGCCGCGCTTCCCGGGGGGTGTGGGACGGGCGGCCGCCCGATCGGTGAAGACGCCCGGAGCCAGGGGCTCCGGGGATGTGCGCGAAGGCACGGCCGGACCGGCACTGGGGAGGCACCGGCACGGCGTCGTCCGCAGTCCCCTGCGGACGGGGTGTTTCACTCATCTGAAGAAACCGTACGGCAGGTACGCGGGCCACGACAGCCGTGCACCGGTTTCCCCACCCGCCCCGCACAGGTTCTTCACCGGGACGGGCGGGCGGGGACTGCGGACGGGCGGACCCGTTCGGATCCGCACGGACCCGGACCGCCTCAGATCTGCGCGAACGCGGCCTCGATGATGTCCAGGCCCTCGTTCAGCAGGTCCTCGCCGATGACCAGCGGCGGCAGGAAGCGCAGCACGTTGCCGTAGGTGCCGCAGGTGAGGACGACCAGGCCCTCGGCGTGGCAGGCCTTGGCCAGCGCGCCGGCGGCCTCCGGGTTCGGCTCCTTGGTGGCCGGGTCCTTGACCAGCTCGATCGCGATCATCGCGCCGCGGCCCCGGATGTCGCCGATGATGCCGAACTTCTCCTGCATGGCGGCGAGGCGGCCCTTCATGACCTCCTCGATGCGCTTGGCCTTGGCGTTGAGGTCCAGCTCGCGCATGGTCTCGATGGCGCCGAGCGCACCGGCGCAGGCCACCGGGTTGCCGCCGTAGGTGCCGCCCAGGCCGCCGGCGTGCGCGGCGTCCATGATCTCGGCGCGGCCGGTGACGGCGGCCAGCGGCAGACCGCCGGCGATGCCCTTGGCGGTGGTGATGAGGTCCGGGACGACGCCCTCGTCCTCGCAGGCGAACCACTGGCCGGTGCGGCAGAAGCCGGACTGGATCTCGTCGGCGACGAAGACGATGCCGTTGTCCTTGGCGAACTGCGCGATCGCCGGCAGGAAGCCCTTGGCCGGCTCGATGAAGCCGCCCTCGCCGAGCACCGGCTCGATGATGACCGCCGCGACGTTCTCCGCACCGACCTGCTTGGTGATCATGTCGATGGCCGCGGCGGCCGCCTCGGCGCCGCAGTTCTCCGGGCCGGTGGGCCAGCGGTAGCCGTAGGCCACGGGGGCGCGGTAGACCTCGGGGGCGAACGGGCCGAAGCCGTGCTTGTACGGCATGTTCTTCGCCGTCAGCGCCATCGTGAGGTTGGTGCGGCCGTGGTAGCCGTGGTCGAAGACGACGACGGCCTGGCGCTTGGTGTACGCACGGGCGATCTTGACGGCGTTCTCGACGGCCTCGGCGCCCGAGTTGAACAGCGCGGACTTCTTGGCGTGGTCGCCCGGCGTCAGCTCGGCGAGCTGCTCGCAGACCTCCACGTAGCCCTCGTAGGGCGTGACCATGAAGCAGGTGTGGGTGAAGTCCGCCAGCTGGGCGGTGGCGCGCCGCACCACGGCCTCGGCGCTCGCGCCGACCGACGTCACGGCGATGCCGGAGCCGAAGTCGATCAGGCGGTTGCCGTCGACGTCCTCGATGATGCCGCCGCCCACGCGGGTGGTGAACACCGGCAGCACCGAGCCCACGCCGCCGGCGACCGCGGCGGTCCGGCGGGCCTGGAGCTCCAGCGACTTGGGGCCGGGGATCGCGGTGACGACGCGGCGCTCCTGCGGCAGGGACGCGCCTCCGGTCTGTACGGTCATCGATAGCTCCAGGTGGGGAAGTCGGGCCGTCCGGTGCGGGAGCCCCGGAAACACTGCGGCAATGCTGCGACGTGTCGCAGGCTAGGGCGGCCGGGCCGCGCCGGGCATGTTCCGTTCGGGAGTAGTGCGCCGGGCCCCTTGTCCGTACCGGACATGGCGTCCCTACCGGACACGGCGTCCTGCCCGGGGGCGGTGCGGCCACTAGATTGAGCGCGGCGCAGTTCGTCAGGCATACGGGCCGGCACCGGCCGGTGGGGGCAGAGGGCAGCGATGGCAACCGAGGACACCTACGGGGACGCGTACGGCGGCGGGCAGGGCGACCGGTTCCGGCAGGGCACGGTCCCCAGGGACGCACCGCCGCCGCCCCGGCGGCCGCCCGGCCCGCCCCCGGCCGCGCCCGGCGGCGCGGCCCCCACGGAGTCCCCCTTCGTCGCGTGGCTCCGCGCCCCCCGGCTCTCCCCGCAGCCCGGCGTGTGGGCCTACGAGCACCGGCCCCGGCCCGCGCAGGAGCCCGGCCGCGTGCCCGGCCGGCAGCTGGTCGGCGGCGCGCTCATCGCCTTCCTCTGCGGCTGGCTGCTGTGGTCGCTGCTGTGGAACGGCTACCTGGGCCCCTACTGGCGGTGGCCGCTCAAAGCCGTCATCCCCGACGACTGGGACGTCAACACGCCCGAGTGGTACGAGGCGTCGTGGGTCTACTACGCGCTCGTCGTCGCCATCCTGGCCACCGTCTTCGGCCGCATCGGGCGCTGGCCCGAGCTGTGGCGCCGCTACGGCACCCCCGTGCTGCGCCGGCTCACCGCGCCCCCGCGGCGCCTCGTCGCCCGGTTCGCGCCGGGCCTGCTGCCGCCCGCGCAACCCGAGCAGATCCCCACCGACAAGCTGATGCTGCGGGCCGGCTCCGCCCTGGCCGGGGCCGTCGTGCTGTGGCTGCTGTGCTGGAACGGTGTCCTGAGCACGGCCTGGCTGTGGCCGCTGTACCAGTTCATGCCCGACTCCTGGCGCGGATCGATCGCCTCCCTCTCGTACGCCGCCTACACCTACTACCTGC
Organism: Streptomyces mashuensis; assembly: GCF_014654785.1. Taxonomy (GTDB): domain Bacteria; phylum Actinomycetota; class Actinomycetes; order Streptomycetales; family Streptomycetaceae; genus Streptomyces; species Streptomyces mashuensis. The sequence continues at coordinate 30,078 of NZ_BNBD01000025.1, read as the reverse complement.
TGTTCACCGTCGTCCTGCTGCGCGTCGCCTCCCGCATCGGGCTGTGGAAGGAGGCCCGCCGCCGGTGGAGCGGCGAGCCCGCCGGCCGGCCCGAGGACGGCGCCGGGCCGCGCGCCCGCCTGGCGCCCGCCGCACCCCCCGCCGACCCCGCCGACTGGCCCGGGCTGCGTGCCGCCGGCGCCCACGACGCCGCCGACCGGCTCGCCGCCGAGGCCCGCGCCGGCCTCATGAACGACGTCGACTACGCGCGCCTCGACCGCGCCTGGCAGACCGTGCAGGCCCGGCCCTCCCGTCTCGCCGCGTTCACCGACACCGTGCTGCGGCACGGCGCCGCCGCCTGCGCCCACCCCTCCGGCGCCCGCGACCTGCCCGAGCGCCTCGCCCGGCACGACCTCGTCACCCGCCAGGTCCGGCTCGGCCGGGCCGCCGACGACGAGCGCAACCCGTACGCGCTGCGCGGCGCCGGCTGCGCCCTGGACCCCGCGGTGCTGGGCACCTCCCTGCTGGCCGTCGGCCCGCCCGGCTGCGGCAAGACCGGCCGCCTGGTGCGGCCCGTGCTGGAGTCGCTGTGCCTCCAGGCGCTGGCCGGGCGCGCCGCCGTCGTCGCGGTGGGCGCCGCAGGGGCCGGGCTCGCGCCGGACGAGGCGTTCGACGTCGTCGTCGGCATCGGCCGCCCCGACTCCGCGTACGACCTCGACCTCTACGGCGGCACCGACGACCCCGACGAGGCCGCCGCGATCCTCGCCGAGGGGCTCGTCGGCGACCTCGCCGCCGCCCTGCCCGGCGGCGACAGCCGGCGCGCCGCCACCGCCCTCGCCCAGCTGCTCGGCCCCTACCGCGCCGTCCACGGCCGCTTCCCGCCCGTACCGGAGCTGCGCGAGCTCCTCGACGGCGCGCCGGAGGCCGTGGACCGGCTGCGCTCGGCGCTGGCCGCCTCGGGGCAGGACGCGCTCGTCCGCGAGCTCGACGCGCGGCAGCGGCAGGCCCAGCGCCCCGGTGACGCCGGGCCCGTGCTCGCCGACCGGCTCGCGCTGCTGGACCGGCCCGCGTTCGCGCGCTTCTTCGGCACCGACGACCCCGACCGCACGTTCTCGCTGCGCGCTCTGGAGCACCCGCTGCGGGTCCGCGTCGACCTGCCCGAACGCGGCCACGCCGAGGCGTCCCGGCTGCTGGCCCGGCTGGTCCTCGCCCAGTTCACCGAGTGCGCCACCGCCCGCGCCGACCGGTCGCTGTTCGCCTGCCTCGTCCTGGACGACGCCACCCACACCGTCACCCCGGAGACCGTGCGCGGCCTGGCCCGGCTGCGGTCGGCCAACGCCGGCGCCGTCCTCACCCTGCGCACCCTCGACGACGTGCCCGAGGCGCTGCGCAGCGCCCTGCTGGGCGCCGTCGGCTGCCGGATGGCGTTCTCCGGCGTCACCACCTGGGACGGCGCGCGCTTCGCCGAAGTGTGGGGCAAGGAATGGGTGGAGACCCGCGACGTCACCGACCGGCAGGTCATCGCCCACGAACCCCTCACCCGGGCGCTGCACGTGCTGCGGCAGGTGGTGACGGGGCGCGCGGTCACCACGCAGTCGGTGACCGTCCGCACCGTCGAGCGGGAGCGCTGGTCCGCGTCGGAGCTGGCGCACGCCGTGCCCGCGGGTCACGCGGTGCTGTCGGTGACGTCGGTGGCGGGGGAGACGGCGCCACCGGTGCTGGTCGACCTGACCGGGTGAGCGCGCTGCGTGCTGCTCCACGTGCTGCTCCACTGAGGCAGAATCGGACACAGCCGTTCCTACGGAACGGCACTGTTCCGCAGACCGCCGAAGGTGCCATGCCGCTCACCCTCTCCTCCCTCGTCCACCACTCCTCGCTCAAGCTGTCCGTGCTCGTGGGCGAGGACCGGCTGGACACGCCCGTCCGCTGGGCGCACGTGAGCGAGCTGGCCGACCCGGTGCCGTGGATGGACGGCGGCGAACTGCTGCTCATCACGGCCATGAAGATCGACGCCGAGGACCCCGACGAGATGCGCCGCTACGTGCGGCGGCTGGTCGGGGCGGGCGTCGTGGGCCTGGGCTTCGCCGTCGGCGTCACCTACGACCAGGTGCCGCCGGCGCTCGTCGACGCGGCGCGCGAGGCCGGGCTGCCGCTGCTGGAGGTGCCGCGCCGCACACCGTTCCTCGCCATCACCAAGGCCGTGTCGGCGGCCGTCGCCGCCGACCAGTACCGGGCCGTCACCGCCGGCTTCGAGGCCCAGCGCGAGCTGACACGGGCCGCGCTCGCGCCCGAGGGCCCCGCCGCGCTGGTCGCCCGGCTCGCCGCCCACCTCGGCGGCTGGGCCGCGCTGTACGACGCCTCCGGTGCCGTCGTCGCCGCCGCGCCCGACTGGGCCGCCCGCCGCGCCGCCCGGCTGAGCGCCGACGCGGCCCGGCTGCGTGAGCGGCCGGGCCTGGCCAGCGTCGTCCTCGGCCCCGGCGACGCCGACGAGGAGGGCGACCGCGTCGAGCTCCAGCCCCTGGGGCCCGCCCGGCGTGCCCGCGGTGTCCTCGCCGTCGGCACGGCCGCCCCGCTGGGCACGGCCGAGCGGTACGCCGTGAACTCCGCGGTCGCCCTGCTCACCCTCACCACCGAGCGCTCCCGCGCGCTCCAGGACGCCGAACAGCGCCTGGCCGCGGCGGTGCTGCGGATGCTGCTGGCCGGCGAGCCCGACCATGCGCGCGCGGTGGCCGGCGAGCTGTACGGGGGGCTGCTGGACGCGCCGTTCCGCGTCCTGGTCGCCGAGCCCGGGGGCGACGACGCGGACGTCCTGGGGGCGCTCGCCGACGCCGTGGAGAACGCGGCGAGCCGCGCCGCCGAACCCGTACTGCTGGTCCCCGCCGAGGACGGCCGGCGCCTCACCGTCCTCGCCCCGGACGGCGGCGCGGCGGTGGCGGCGTGCGGCGAGTACGCGCGCGCCGCCGAGGAGCGCCGCACGGCGCCCGGCCCCGGCGGCTGCGCCGTCGCCGTGGGCCTGTCCGGCCCCACCGGCCCCGGTGCCGCGGCGGCCGCCTGCCGCCAGGCCGAACAGGCCCTGTCCGTCGCCCGGCGCCGCGGCCGCGCCCTGGTCGAGCACGAGGAGATGGCGGCCGGCTCGGTGCTGCCGCTGCTGGCCGACGACGCCGTGCGGGCCTTCGCCGACGGCACCCTGCGCGCGCTGTACGAGCACGACGCCACGGGCCGCGGCGACCTGGTGGCGTCCCTGCACGCCTGGCTCTCCCGCCACGGCCAGTGGGACGCCGCCGCCGCCGACCTGGGCGTCCACCGCCACACCCTGCGCTACCGCATGCGCCGCGTGGAGGAGATCCTCGGCCGCTCCCTGGACGACCCGGACGCCCGTATGGAGCTGTGGCTGGCCCTCAAGGCGACGTCGGGCCCGCCCGCCCGCGACTGAGGGCCTGTCCACGGCGGAGCGGCCGGCCGGCCCCCTACTCCATCCTGGCCAAAGGAGACCGGGCCGGCCGGCCCCTACGGTGGGGAACCGTTCGACCATCCGCACCCCCAATCCCCCGGAAGGGACACCGTGACTGCTCCCCACGCGTTCTGGCTGGCCGGCCGCGAGGCCACCGGCGAGGAGACCTTCGACGTCACGAACTCCTGGGACGGCCGTCTCGTCGGCACCGTGAGCGTGCCCACCGAGGCGCAGGTCGAGGAGGCCGTGGCCGCCGCGCACGCCGTGCGGGACACCTTCGCGGCCACCCCCGCGCACGTCCGGGCCGCGGCCCTCGACCACGTGTCGCGCCGCCTCGCCGAGCGCACCGAGGAGATCGCCCAGCTGATCTCCGCCGAGAACGGCAAGCCCATCAAGTGGGCACGCGGCGAGGTCGGCCGTGCCGTCTCCGTGTTCCGCTTCGCCGCCGAGGAGGCCCGCCGCTTCAACGCCGGCGAGGCCCAGCGCCTGGACACCGACGCCGGCGGCACCGGCCGCCTCGCGCTGACCCGCCGCTTCCCGCGCGGCACCGTCCTCGGCATCGCGCCCTTCAACTTCCCGCTGAACCTCAGCGCCCACAAGGTGGCCCCGGCCATCGCCGTCGGCACCCCGATCATCCTCAAGCCCGCCCCGGCCACCCCGATCTCCTCGCTGATCCTCGGCGAGCTGCTCGCGGAGACCGACCTGCCGGCCGGCTCGTGGAGCGTCCTGCCGGTGCCCAACGACCGCATGCCCGCCCTCGTCCAGGACGAGCGGCTGCCGGTCATCTCCTTCACCGGCTCCGGCCCCGTCGGCTGGTCGATCCTCGACTCCGTGCCGCGCAAGCACGTCACCCTGGAGCTCGGCGGCAACGGCGCCGCCGTCGTCCTCGCCGACTGGTCCTCCGAGGCCGACCTGGACTGGGCGGCGCAGCGCATCGCCACCTTCTCCAACTACCAGGGCGGCCAGTCCTGCATCTCCGTGCAGCGCGTCATCGCCGACGCCTCGGTGTACGACCGCCTGCTGCCGAAGGTCGTCGCCGCCGTCGAGGCGCAGGTGACCGGCGACCCGTCCGACGCCACCACCGACGTCGGCCCGCTGGTCAGCGAGGACGCCGCGAAGCGCGTCGAGTCCTGGGTCGACGAGGCCGTCGCGGCCGGCGCGAAGCTGCTGACCGGCGGCAAGCGCGAGGGCGCCACCTACGCCCCGACCGTGCTCGCCGACGTCCCCGCCGGCGTCACCATCGCCTGCGAGGAGGTCTTCGGCCCCGTCCTGACGATCACCAAGGCGGATGGCGAGGAGGCGGCGTTCGCCGCCGTCAACGACTCCCCGTACGGCCTCCAGGCCGGCGTCTTCACGCACGACCTGCAGACCGCCTTCCGTGCCCACCGCGCCCTGGAGGTCGGCGGCGTCGTCATCGGCGACGTGCCCTCGTACCGCGCCGACCAGATGCCGTACGGCGGCGCCAAGCAGTCCGGCGTCGGCCGCGAGGGCGTCCGCTGGGCCATGGACGACTACACGTACGAGCGCGTCCTCGTCATGACGGGCCTCGACCTGTAAGAGAGGCCCTACGGGCAAACAGTGGGCTCCGGCACCCTGGTTCCGGAGCCCACTGCCATTCCCCCGTGTTCCCCCGTGCCCACGACGCTACGCCCCGCCGCCGCACCCGGGCGTCCCGTACGGGGTGGAACTCCGCCGTCAACTCCTGCAGCAGGCCCGCGCCCCCGTCTCCACCCGGCGCGGTAGGGGAACGGCTTCCGCATCGCCTCCCCGAGAACGATGACCGGCCCCGCTGCGCGCGGTTACGCTGCGGCGATGTGGTCGGTCCGGGTGCTGGAACGGCGCATGGCGACGTGGCCCAAGGCCGCGCTCGACGTGCCGTTGGCGGTGGCTTTCACGATCGTCGCGCTGCTGCTGGCCCGCGAACGCCCGCCCGAGGGCTGGTGGTGGGCCCGCCCCGACGCCCTCGGCTACGCGCTGATCTGCGCCGTCAACCTCACCGTGGCCGCCCGCCGGCTCGCCCCCCGCCTGGTCTTCGCCGCCGCCACCGCCCTGTGGCTGGTGTACATCGCCGCCGGCTTCTGGCCGGTCGTCAACAGCGGCGCCCTCATGCTGGCCTTCTACACCGTGGCCGCGACCTGCCGCACCGCCGACGCCGCCGTCTGCGGCGCCACGTTCGCCGCCGTATGGATCACCGGCGCCCTCCTCTCCCGCAGCAACGGCCTCGCCACCGCCACCGGCCAGGCCCTCGTCGTCCCGTTCCTCCTGTGGAAGTTCGGCGACACCGCCCGCCAGCTGGCCGCCCGCAACCGCACCCTGTCCGAGCTGACCGTCCAGCTGCGCCGCGAACGCGAGGAGAACGCGCGCCGCGCCGTCGCCGAGGAACGCGTCCGCATCGCCCGCGAACTCCACGACGTCGTCGCCCACCACATGTCCGTCATCTCCGTGCAGGCCGGCCTCGCCCAGTACGTCTTCACCACCGACCGGGACACCGCGCACGACGCGCTGGGCACCATCTCCGCCGCCAGCGGCGAGGCCCTGGAGGAGCTGCGCCGCCTCCTGGCCGTCCTGCGCGTGGGCCCCGAGGGCGTCGGCGAGAGCCCCGGCGACCAGCCGTACCGGCCCACCCCCGGCCTCGACCGGCTGGCGGAGACCGCCGACCGCGTGCGCGCCGCCGGTGTCGCCGTGGAGCTCCGCGTCGTGGGGGAGCGGCGGCCCCTGCCGCAAGGGCCCGACCTGTGCGCGTACCGCGTCGTGCAGGAGGCCCTGACCAACGTCATCAAGCACGCCCGGAGCGCCCGCGCCACCGTCCGCGTGGAATACCTGCCACGGCAGCTGCGGGTGAGCGTCACCGACGACGGCGTGGGCAACGTTCCGGCCAACCCCGGGCCACCGGGCGGCCACGGGTTGATCGGCATGCGGGAACGCGCCAGGATCTACGGGGGGACCCTGGCCGCCGGGCCGCGCGCCGGGGGCGGTTTCGAGGTACGGCTCACCCTCCCCCTCCAGCCGGTGCCACAGGGCCGAAGAACGGGCGGGGACGGACGCGGCGATGACCGACAGCGCGGAGAAGACCACGAGCCCTGACATCAGGGTGCTCGTCGTCGACGACCAGATCCTCATCCGCGCCGGCGTCGCCGCCCTGCTGCGCGCCGCGCCCGGCATGACGGTCGTCGCCGAGGCCGCCGACGGCGAGGAGGCCGTCGCGCTGGCCGCCGCACACCGGCCCGACGTGGTCCTCATGGACATCCGCATGCCCGGCCTGAGCGGCATCGCCGCCACCGAGCGCATCCTCCGGGAGGCCGCCGACCCGCCGCCCCGGGTGCTGGTGCTGACCACCTTCGACCTCGACGAGTACGTCTACGCCGCCCTGCGCGCCGGTGCCGCCGGCTTCCTCCTCAAGGACGCCGGGCCGCAGCGCCTGCTCGCCGCCGTCACCGCCGTCGCCGGCGGCGACACCCTCTTCGCCCCCTCCGTCACCCGCCGCCTCATCGAGGCGTTCACCCGGCAGCCCCCCGGGCCCGCCGGGCCCACCACCGACGGGCCCGGCGCGCTGGAGGGCCTCACCGGGCGCGAGACGGAGGTGCTGCGCCTCACCGGGCGCGGCCTGTCGAACGGGGAGATCGCCGGGGAACTCGTCATCAGCGAGGCCACGGTCAAGACCCACCTCAACCGCGCCATGGCCAAGCTGGGCCTGTGCAGCCGCGCCCAGGCCGTCGTCGTCGCCTACGAGAGCGGCCTGGTCACCCCCGGCTCGGCGGCCGGCTGACCCCCGCCGGCGGGGTGCCGGCGGATCCGTGCACGGGGGCTGGTAGAGGCCGTGGGGATCGGGTAGGTACATACGGATGAGTAGCACCGGTCGGTAGTCGACCGGGACATCCCCCGACTTACAGCGGTGAGGTGCCACATGACCGCACCATCCGTACGACCGGTCTCCGAGCGCGAGGCGCGCCAGGTGGCGGAGGCGGCCCGCGAGCAGGACTGGAAGAAGCCCAGCTTCGCCAAGGAGCTCTTCCTCGGCCGCTTCCGGCTCGACCTGATCCACCCCCACCCGGTGCCCGCGCCCGAGGACGTGCGGCGCGGCGAGGAGTTCCTCGCCAAGCTGCGCGACTTCTGCGAGACCCGCATCGACAGCGCCCGCATCGAGCGCGAGGCCCGCATCCCGGACGAGACGGTGAACGGGCTCAAGGAGCTCGGCGCCCTCGGCATGAAGATCGACACCAAGTACGGGGGCCTGGGCCTGACCCAGGTCTACTACAACAAGGCCCTCACCCTCGTCGGCTCCGTCAGCCCCGTCGTCGGCGCGCTGCTCTCGGCACACCAGTCGATCGGCGTGCCCCAGCCGCTGAAACTGTTCGGCACCGAGGAGCAGAAGGAGACGTTCCTGCCGCGCTGCGCGCGCACCGACATCTCCGCGTTCCTCCTCACCGAGCCGGACGTGGGCTCCGACCCGGCCCGGCTGGCCACCACCGCCGTGCCCGACGGCGACGACTACGTCCTCGACGGCGTCAAGCTGTGGACCACCAACGGCGTCGTCGCCGACCTGCTCGTCGTCATGGCCCGGGTGCCGAAGTCCGAGGGCCACCGCGGCGGCATCACCGCCTTCGTCGTCGAGGCGGCCGCCGAGGGCGTCACCGTCGAGCGGCGCAACGCCTTCATGGGGCTGCGCGGCATCGAGAACGGCGTCACCCGCTTCCACCAGGTGCGTGTGCCCGCCACCCACCGCATCGGGCCCGAGGGCGCCGGCCTGAAGATCGCCCTGACCACCCTCAACACCGGCCGCCTGTCCATCCCCGCCATGTGCGTCTCGCTGGGCAAGTGGTCGCTGAAGACCGCCCGCGAATGGTCGGCCGCGCGCGAGCAGTGGGGCAAACCCATCGCCAAGCACGAGGCGGTCGGCTCCAAGATCTCCTACATCGCGGCCACCACCTTCGCCCTGGAGGCCATCCTCGACCTGTCGAGCCAGATGGCCGACGAGAACCGCAACGACATCCGCATCGAGGCCGCCCTCGCCAAGCTCTACGCCAGCGAGACGGCCTGGCTGATGGCCGACGAGCTGGTGCAGATCCGCGGCGGCCGGGGCTACGAGACCGCCGACTCGCTCGCCGCCCGCGGCGAGAAGCCCGTCCCCGCCGAGCAGATGCTGCGCGACGCGCGCATCAACCGCATCTTCGAGGGCTCCACCGAGATCATGCACCTGCTCATCGCCCGCGAGGCCGTCGACGCCCACCTCTCCGTGGCCGGCGACCTCATCGACCCCGACAAGTCGCTCGGCGACAAGGCCCGCGCCGGCGTCCGGGCCGGCGGCTTCTACGCCCGCTGGCTGCCCAAACTCGTGGCCGGCCCCGGACAGCTGCCGCGCACCTACGCCGAGTTCCACCCGCCCGGCCACCGCGACCTGTCCGGCCACCTGCGCTACGTCGAGCGGTCCGCGCGCCGCCTGGCCCGCTCCACCTTCTACGCCATGTCGCGCTGGCAGGGCCGGATGGAGACCAAGCAGGGCTTCCTCGGCCGGATCGTGGACATCGGCGCCGAGCTGTTCGCCATGAGCGCCGCCTGTGTGCGCGCCGAGCACCTGCGGCTCCGCGACGACCACGGCACCCAGGCGTACCAGCTCGCCGACGCCTTCTGCCGGCAGTCCCGGATCCGCGTCGAGGAGCTCTTCCGGCGGCTGTGGAGCAACACCGACGATCTGGACCGCAAGGTCGTCGGCGGCGTCCTGTCCGGCGCCTACGAGTGGCTGGAGAGCGGCATTCTCGACCCCAGCGGCGACGGCCCCTGGATCGCCGACGCCACGCCCGGCCCGTCCAAGGCCGACAACGTCCACCGGCCCGTCCGCTGACCCACCGGGCCGCCGCACTGCCGCCGCGCGGGGTACGCCGTCCGTACCGCCGGGACGCCCTGTCGGGCGCGACCGGCGGTACGGCCACAATAGGAGGATGACGGACTGCCTCGCTGACCCGCACCTGCGCTACTCCGCCGCCACGCACCCCGGCGGCGGGCCGCGCGAGATCGTGATCCTCGGCTCGACCGGCTCGATCGGCACCCAGGCCATCGACCTCGTGCTGGCCAACCCCGACCGGTTCACGGTCACGGCCCTGTCGGCCGCGGGCGGCCGGGTGGACCTCCTGGCCGAGCAGGCACACCGGCTGGACGTGCGCACGGTCGCGGTCGCGCGGGCCGACAAGGAGGCGGAGCTGCGCGAGGCGCTGGCCGCGCGCTACGGCACGCGGCCGCTGCCCGAGGTCCTCGCCGGGCCGGAGGCGGCCACCGAGCTGGCCCGCAGCCGGTGCCACACCGTCCTCAACGGCATCACCGGCTCCATCGGCCTGGCCCCGACGCTCGCCGCCCTGGAGGCCGGCCGCACCCTGGCCCTGGCCAACAAGGAGTCGCTGATCGTCGGCGGCCCGCTGGTGAAGGCGGTCGCCAAGCCCGGCCAGATCATCCCCGTCGACTCCGAGCACGCCGCGATCTTCCAGGCCCTGCTGGGCGGCACCCGCGCCGAGATCCGCAAGCTCGTCGTCACCGCCTCCGGCGGCCCCTTCCGCGGCCGCACCAAGGCCGAGCTGGCCTCCGTCACCCCGCAGGACGCGCTGGCGCACCCCACCTGGTCCATGGGCCCGGTGATCACGGTCAACTCCGCCACCCTGGTCAACAAGGGCCTGGAGGTCATCGAGGCGCACCTGCTCTACGACATCCCCTTCGAGCGCATCGAGGTCGTCGTCCACCCGCAGTCGTACGTCCACTCGATGGTGGAGTTCACCGACGGCTCCACGCTCGCCCAGGCCACCCCGCCGGACATGCGCGGCCCCATCGCCATCGGCCTGGGCTGGCCCGACCGGGTGCCGGACGCGGCCCCCGCCTTCGACTGGTCGAAGGCGTCAACCTGGGAGTTCTTCCCGCTGGACGACGAGGCGTTCCCGTCCGTGGGGCTCGCCCGGCACGTGGGCGCGCTCGGCGGGACGGCACCGGCGGTGTTCAACGCGGCCAACGAGGAGTGCGTCGACGCGTTCCTCAGCGGGCAGCTGCCGTTCAATGGGATCGTGGACACCGTCGCCGAGGTGGTGGCGGAACACGGAACCCCCGCCTCGGGAACCCGCCTGAGTGTCCCGGACGTCCTGCAGGCGGAGACCTGGGCACGCGCCCGGGCCCGCGAACTGGCGGCCCGGGCGGCCGCCCGCAGCACGCACGCGACCTCGGAGGCCCGCGCATGACGACACTGATGACCGTCCTCGGGATAGTCGTCTTCGTGGTGGGCCTGCTCTTCTCCATCGCCTGGCACGAGCTCGGCCACCTCTCCACCGCCAAGCTCTTCGGCATCCGCGTGCCCCAGTACATGGTCGGCTTCGGCCCCACCCTGTGGTCCCGGCGCAAGGGCGAGACCGAGTACGGCGTCAAGGCCGTCCCGCTCGGTGGTTACATCCGCATGATCGGCATGTTCCCGCCGGGCGAGGACGGCCGGATCAGCGCCCGCTCCACGTCCCCGTGGCGCGGCATGATCGAGGACGCCCGCTCCGCGGCGTACGAGGAGCTCCGGCCCGGCGACGAGACGCGCATGTTCTACACGCGCAAGCCGTGGAAGCGCGTGATCGTCATGTTCGCCGGCCCGTTCATGAACCTGGTGCTGGCCGTCGTGATCTTCCTCGGCGTGATGATGTCGTTCGGCGTCAACACGCAGACGACCACCGTCTCGGCCGTCTCCGACTGCGTCGTCTCCGCCAGCTCGCCCACCGACAAGTGCCCCAAGGGCGCCAAGGACTCCCCGGCCAAGGCCGCGGGCCTCCAGCCCAAGGACCGCATCGTCGCCTTCAACGGCCACCGCGTGAGCGACTGGGGCACCCTCCAGAAGGACATCCGCGCCACCACCGGGCACGCCACGCTGACCGTCGTCCGCGACGGCCACGAGAAGACCCTCGACGCGCAGCTCATCACCAACCAGGTGCAGAAGTACGACAGCAAGGGCGCCCCCATCAAGGGCCAGTACGTCACCGCGGGCTTCCTGGGCTTCACGCCCGCCAGCGGCGTCGTACGGCAGTCCTTCGGCCAGTCCGTCGACCGGATGGGCGACATGGTCGAGTCCGGCGTCGAGTCCCTGATCGCCCTTCCGGGCAAGATCCCCGACCTGTGGAACGCGGCCTTCGACGGCGCCGAGCGGAAGGCCGACTCGCCCATGGGCGTCGTCGGCGCGGCCCGCGTCGGCGGCGAGGTCTTCAACCTCGACATCCCGCCGTCCCAGCAGATCGCCACCATGCTGTTCCTGGTCGCAGGCTTCAACCTGTCCCTGTTCCTGTTCAACATGCTCCCGCTGCTGCCGCTGGACGGCGGCCACATCGCGGGCGCGCTGTGGGAGTCGGTGCGCCGGGGCCTCGCCCGGGTGTTCCGCCGCCCCGACCCGGGCCCGTTCGACGTCGCCAAGCTCATGCCGGTGGCCTACGTGGTGGCGGGCATCTTCATCTGCTTCACGCTGCTGGTCCTCATCGCGGACGTGGTGAACCCCGTACGCCTCACCTAGCATCCGGCCGCCGCCGCGGCCCCGGCGCCCCACGGCGCGGGGCCACGGCGGCGGAGCGATGTGCTCCGCCACGACCCGGTGCCGTAACCTCGGAACCGGAGCCCGCCGATCTCGGGACCACGATTCAGACCTTGGGGTTACTCGCCAGATGACTGCGATTTCGCTGGGAATGCCGTCCGTTCCGACCAAGCTCGCCGAGCGCCGGGTGAGCCGGAAGATCCAGGTCGGCTCGGTTGCCGTGGGTGGCGACGCGCCGGTGTCGGTGCAGTCGATGACGACGACGCGTACCTCGGACATCGGTGCGACGCTCCAGCAGATCGCGGAGCTGACGGCGTCGGGCTGCCAGATCGTGCGCGTGGCGTGCCCGACGCAGGACGACGCCGACGCGCTGCCCATCATCGCGAAGAAGTCGCAGATCCCGGTGATCGCGGACATCCACTTCCAGCCGAAGTACGTGTTCGCGGCGATCGACGCGGGCTGTGCGGCGGTGCGGGTGAACCCGGGCAACATCAAGCAGTTCGACGACAAGGTCAAGGAGATCGCCAAGGCGGCCTCCGACGCCGGCACCCCCATCCGGATCGGCGTGAACGCCGGCTCGCTGGACCGGCGGCTGCTGCAGAAGTACGGCAAGGCCACCCCGGAGGCGCTGGTGGAGTCGGCGCTGTGGGAGGCGTCGCTGTTCGAGGAGCACGGTTTCCGTGACATCAAGATCTCGGTCAAGCACAACGACCCGGTCGTGATGATCAATGCCTACCGTCAGCTGGCGGCGCAGTGCGATTACCCGCTGCATCTGGGTGTGACGGAGGCGGGGCCGGCGTTCCAGGGCACGGTGAAGTCGGCGGTGGCGTTCGGTGCGCTGCTGAGCGAGGGCATCGGTGACACGATCCGGGTGTCGCTGTCGGCGCCGCCGGCGGAGGAGATCAAGGTCGGTATCCAGATCCTGGAGTCGCTGGGCCTGCGCCAGCGCCGGCTGGAGATCGTCTCGTGCCCGTCCTGTGGTCGTGCGCAGGTGGATGTGTACAAGCTGGCGGACGAGGTGACCGCGGGTCTGGAGGGCATGGAGGTGCCCCTGCGCGTCGCCGTCATGGGCTGTGTCGTCAACGGTCCCGGCGAGGCCCGTGAGGCCGACCTGGGTGTGGCGTCCGGCAATGGCAAGGGCCAGATCTTCGTCAAGGGCGAGGTCATCAAGACCGTGCCCGAATCCAAGATCGTCGAGACCCTCATCGAAGAGGCCATGAAGCTCGCCGAGCAGATGGAGAAGGACGGCGTCGCCTCCGGCACGCCCACCGTCGTCGCCGCCGAGTAACCACCCGGAACGCGCCCCGGAACACCCCGGGGACGCCCCCGGAACACGCCCGCCCGCGCCCCGCCCGGCCACCGGAACCGATCCGGCCACCGGGCGGTGCCCGGCGGCCCCGGGAGGTACAGTGCCAGGACCCGATCCCCTGGCCTGCGGCCCCGCCACGGTGAGGCAAACCGACACGTGCTGACGACGACCACCACCAAGGTCCTGGACCCCGGCGACCTCGAGGCCGCCCTCGCCGTCCTGGACCGCGACCCGGTCGCCAACGCCTTCGTCGCCGCCCGCGTCCAGGTGGCCGGCCTCGACCCCTGGCGCCTCGGCGGCGAGATGTGGGGCTGGTACGCCGGCGGCCGCCTGGAGTCCCTCTGCTACGCCGGCGCCAACCTCGTCCCCATCTGCGCCGGCCCCGAGGCCGTCCGCGCCTTCGCCGACCGCGCCCGCCGCTCCGGCCGCCGCTGCTCCTCCATCGTCGGCCCCGCCGAACCCACCGCCGCCCTCTGGTCCCTGCTCGCCCCGCACTGGGGCCCCGCCCGCGAGGTCCGCGCCCACCAGCCCCTCATGGTCACCCGCAGCATGCCCTCCGGCGTCGAGCCCGACCCCCTCGTGCGCCGCGTCCGCCGCGACGAGATGGACCTGATCCTGCCGGCCTGCGTCGCCATGTTCACCGAGGAGGTCGGCGTCTCCCCGCTCGCCGGCGACGGCGGCCTGCTCTACCAGGCCCGCGTCGCCGAGCTCGTCGGCTCCGGCCGCTCCTTCGCCCGCGTCGAGGACGGCCGCGTCGTCTTCAAGGCCGAGATCGGCGCCGCCACCCACCGCGCCTGCCAGATCCAGGGCGTCTGGGTCGCCCCCGAGCACCGCGGCCGCGGCCTGTCCGTCACCGGCATGGCCGCCGTCCTGCGCTACGCCCTCACCGAGGTCGCGCCCGTCGTCAGCCTCTACGTCAACGACTACAACGCGCCCGCCCGCGCCGCCTACCGGCGGGTGGGCTTCCAGGAGGTCGGCGCGTTCATGAGCGTCCTGTTCTGACACCGTCCCCGGCCGGCCAGCGGGTAGCCTCGCCCGCATGGATGACATCTCGGTCGGCCCGCTCGACCTCGCCGCCCGGGTCGACGAGGCCCTGGCCGTGCAGGCGGTCGCGTTCGGGCTGACGCCCGAGGAGGTCGGCGTCCGCCGCCACATCGTGCTGCGCCACCTGACCTGCCCCGGCGCCCGCGCCCTCGGCGCGACGACCCCCACCGGCCGGCTGGTCGGCTTCGTCTACGGGATGCCCAACGACCGCGGCCACTGGTGGTCCACCGTCGTCGAGCCGCACCTGCGCGCCAACGGCTTCGAGCACTGGCTGGACGACTCCTTCGTCATCACCGAGCTCCACGTCCACCCCGGCTTCCAGAACCGGCGCATCGGCCGCACCCTCATCACGGCCCTCACCGCCACGGCCACCGAGCCCCGCTCGATCCTCTCCGCCGTCGACCGCGAGTCCCCCGCCCGCGCCCTCTACCGCAAGCTCGGCTACCGCGACCTCGCCCGCAACGTCATGTTCCCGAGCGCGCCGTACCCGTACGCCGTGATGGGCGCGCCGCTGCCACTGGCGCAATAAGGCGCGGAGCTCCTACGGCGAGCAGCCCCTACAGCAGCCCCGCGAACTCCAGCAGCAGCTCGCCCCGCCGGGGCAGGCCCGCCGCCAGGGCGTGCACGCCCGCCTCGGCCGTGCGGAACAGCGTCCAGCCCCGCAGCCGGTCCGCGTCCACCTCCAGCGAGTCCGCCAGCCGCGCGACGCGCCGCCGCGCCGCCGCAGCGGCACCCGGCGACGCCATCAGCGTGTCCAGCCGGTCGCGCACCAGCCAGGCCAGGTCGTACGCGCGCTCGCCGGCCAGCGGGCGCGGCCCCACCGCCAGCCACGGCGCCCGCTCGCCCGCCAGGACGGTGCCCTCCTCGTACTCGCCGTGCAGCAGCACCGGCGGCTCGGGGACCTCGGCGGTCAGCGCCTCGCGCAGCTCCAGCGCCTCCTCGGTCACGGCCCGCGCGTCGGCCGCCCACGGCTGCCCCGCCCACTCCCGGAGCCGCCCGGCCAGCACCGCCGTGTGCTCCGCGACGGTGGGGAAGGGATGGCCCTCGGCCGGCGGCACCCACAGGCGCTGCACCGTCGCCGCCGCCTCCAGCTGCGCCTTGGGCTCCGCCAGCGACCGCAGGCTGATGCCGCCGTGCAGCCGCTCCAGCAGCAGCGCGCCCGCCTCCGCGTCGACCCGCAGCGGGCGCACCGCGCCCAGGCCGTTCCAGTGCGCCAGCGCCGCGTGCTCCAGGGCGGTCGTCGTGCCGGGCGGCGCCAGTTTGAGGGCCGCCGGGGTGCCGTCGGCCGTGCGGACGAGCACCATCAAGCTGGCGCGGCCGCCCGGCAGTTGTACCCGTTCGGGTGTCAGGTCCCAGCGGGCCAGGCACTCGTGCGTGTGGTCCGGGAGCGCGTCGAGCCACGCGCGCTGCGCGGGGCCGAAGGACGGGTCCGAGGCCAGGGTCCTCGCCAGCCGCCGCGGCGGTTCGAGGAGGTCGTGCGTGCCGGCCATCTTCCGTGGACCGTCCTTCCGTCTCGTACGCCGTCTCGTGCGCCGTCTCGTGTTGCGATTCCCGCGCGTCCGGGAAGCTCAGGCCCGGTCGGGGAGCCCAGGGAAGGCTACGCTGCCGCCGCTCCACCGCACCGCGCGCACTGCGGCCTCGCGCAGCCCCGCCGCCGCCTCCGCCCGCAGACCGCCGTCCGAGGCCCCCACCAGGTCGGCATAGACGGCGGCGAGCCGCCGCTCCAGCTCCGCCGCCAGCCGCACCGCGGCCGCCGCGTCCGAGACCGGGAACGGCAGCGCGTACGCGGCCGCCGCGGCCTCCGGCTCGCCGCCCAGGTCACGGACCGCGCGGGTCAGCGCGTCCCGGCGCGCGCGGTGCGCGTCGTACGCCTCCTGCGCCTCGCCGGTGCGCGCGTCGTCGGCGCGCGCGCCCACGACCCCGTAGCCGTAGACAGTGGCGTGCTCGGCGGCGAGCGCCGCCTGCGCCGCGGCCAGGACGGCCCGGCGGTCCGACGGGGCCCGGCGGGGGACGGCCGTCATGCCTCACCTCCGGTGAGCAGGTACGCGTGGGCCGCACCGGCCGCCGCGACCGACGCCAGGAGCCGGGCCAGCTGTGGAGTGGCGGAGGCCAGGGCCGCGGTGCGCGCCTCGGCGGTGCGCCGCTCGGCGTCGGCGAGCGCGGCCAGCGCCGCCTTCGGGTCGCCGGGCACCGACGGGCCGCCGGACGGCGTGGGGGAGGGGGCCTCGGGGGAGGGGGACGCCGGGGAGGCCGCCTGTGGGCGGAAGGCCGCCGTGTGACGGGCGACCTCCTCGCGCAGGGGCGCGAGCCGCGGCGCGAGGTCCGGGTGGGCGGCGAGCGTGGCGTCGTACCACCGCAGCAGCTCCGCCGACGCGAGGGCCTGCCGCTCCCGGGCGCGGCGTTCGTCCCCGGCCGCCCGCGTGTCGCCGCGCCCGCCGGAGGAACAACCCGTCAGCACCGGGGCGCCGGCGGCGAGCAGGCCGGCCGCGCCGCCGGCCAGTACGCTGCGTCTGCGCGGGCCCGGCGCTGGTCCGGCGGCCCGCGTCGTCGTCGTGAGCGGCACGTTCCTCTTCTCGCCACGGTCTCGCCGCGGTTCTCGCCGCGGTCTCGGTGATCAGCCCGGCCGAGCGTACCGGCGGGCGCCCCGCCGGCCGGGCACCGGGCACCGAATCGTCAGCCGGCTGCCGGAACGGATAGGCTTTGACCTGACACGCGACTTTCCCACAACAGCACACGCGGCCGAGGAGTCACCCGGATGAGCACCACCCAGAGCGAGCGGCTGCGCGAGCTGCTGGCCCCTCTCGTGAGCGCGCGGGAGCTGGACCTGGAAGAGGTCGAGGTGACGCCGGCCGGAAAGCGGCGTGTGCTGCGCGTCGTGGTGGACTCCGACGCGGGCGTTCAGCTGGACACCTGCGCGGACCTCAGCCGCGACGTCTCCGCCCTCCTCGACGAGACCGACGTCATGGGCGGGGCCCCCTACGTTCTCGAGGTCACCTCGCCCGGCGCCGACCGGCCGCTGACCCAGCACCGTCACTACGTCCGGGCCACCGGGCGCCTGGTGCGGTTCCAGCTGTCCGCGGGCGGCGAGCTCGTCGCCCGGATCGTCTCCGTCGACGACGAGGGGCTGGACCTCGAGGTCCCCGGCGTGAAGGGCCGCAAGGCCACCTCCCGGCGGCTGGCCTTCGCGGAGATCGCGAAGGCACGTGTGGAGATCGAGTTCAACCGCAAGGCCGGCGCACCGGCCGAAGACGAAGCCGTAGAAGAAGCCGTAGACGAGTCCGACGAGATTCAGTCCCACGAGATTCAGGAGGAGGCGTAGCCGTGGACATCGACATGAGTGCCCTGCGGGGTCTGGTCCGGGAGAAGGAGATCTCCTTCGACCTGCTGGTCGAAGCGATCGAGTCGGCCCTCCTCATCGCCTACCACCGCACCGAGGGCAGCCGGAAGCGCGCCCGGGTGGAGCTGGACCGGAAGACCGGTCATGTGACGGTGTGGGCCAAGGAGGACCCGCAGGACGTCCCCGAGGGCCAGGAGGCCCGCGAGTTCGACGACACGCCGTCCGGCTTCGGCCGGATCGCCGCGACCACCGCCAAGCAGGTCATCCTCCAGCGTCTGCGCGACGCCGAGGACGAGATCACTTTCGGTGAGTTCGCCGGCCGCGAGGGCGACGTCGTCGCGGGCGTCGTGCAGCAGGGCAAGGACCCGAAGAACGTCCTGGTCGACATCGGGAAGCTGGAGGCCATCCTGCCGGTGCAGGAGCAGGTCCCCGGCGAGGAGTACAAGCACGGCACCCGCCTGCGCACCTACGTGGTGCGGGTCGCCAAGGGCGTGCGCGGCCCGTCCGTGACGCTCTCGCGCACCCACCCCAACCTGGTGAAGAAGCTCTTCGCCATGGAGGTGCCGGAGATCGCGGACGGTTCGGTGGAGATCGCCGCCATCGCCCGTGAGGCCGGTCACCGCACCAAGATCGCCGTCCGGTCGACCCGTTCCGGCCTCAACGCCAAGGGCGCCTGCATCGGCCCGATGGGCGGCCGGGTGCGCGCGGTCATGGCCGAGCTGAACGGCGAGAAGATCGACATCGTGGACTGGTCGGACGACCCCGCCGAGCTGGTGGCCCACGCTCTGTCCCCCGCCCGGGTGAGCAAGGTCGAGATCGTCGACCTGGCGGCCCGCTCGGCGCGGGTGACCGTGCCCGACTACCAGCTCTCCCTCGCCATCGGCAAGGAGGGGCAGAACGCCCGGCTCGCGGCCAGGCTGACCGGCTGGCGGATCGACATCCGCCCGGACACCGAGCAGCAGCCCGCCGGCCAGGCCGGCTGAGCCGCACGCGTACGGCGCACCGGGCGGCGTATCGGAGCGGCGGGGGGCGCGTACAGGCGCCCCAGCGCCCGCCCCGAGCCGCCACCCGGCCCGCCGACTGCGGTGGTCGGTCGCCGGCCACCACCGGAACGCTGCCGGAACGCCGCCGGAACAACGACGGCACATCGGCAGAAAACCGATGGAACCCCTGGCCCCGGGACCCGCAGAATGGTGTTCCGGGGCCGCTGTCAGCAGGCCGATCATGGCCGAAACGTATACGCGCACGACCTGTGCCCCGAAGGGGTGAGGTCCGTGTGGGGAGGTAGACTTAATCAGTGTCTGGCCGGACGCATGCCCGCGCATGCCCTGAGCGCACCTGTGTGGGGTGCCGGGAGCGAGCGGCCAAGGGCGAACTGCTGCGCACCGTGGTGATCGAGGACGCCTGCGTCCCCGACCCTCGCGGTACGCTGCCCGGCCGGGGTGCATCCGTGCATCCCACACTGGTCTGCCTCGATCTGGCGGTACGCCGCCGGGCGTTCCCCAGGGCCCTCCGGGTCCAGGGACCGCTCGACACCGCGGAACTGCGCCGGTTCGTCGAGCGGATCGACGAGCACCGCCGGCACGGCCGGGCAACACCGTAAGAAGAGAACGGCACGGGTGACCGTGCGGTCAGGTACCTCGCGAGTCGGAAGTAGGTCGAGATTGCGATGAGCACTCGATGAGTACGCGATGAGTACGCCCATGAAGTAGCGACGGTCCGGTGGACACCCCGGACCCAGAATGGAGCGAAGTGGCTAAGGTCCGGGTATACGAACTCGCCAAGGAGTTCGGAGTAGAGAGCAAGGTCGTCATGGCCAAGCTCCAAGAACTTGGTGAATTCGTCCGTTCGGCGTCCTCGACCATCGAGGCGCCGGTCGTCCGCAAGCTGACCGACGCTTTGCAGGGTTCCGGTGGCGGCACCGGTAAGACCGCTGCGAAGCCCGCGGCGCCGCGCAAGGCTGCGCCGCCGAAGCCGGGTGCCCCCACTCCGGGCGCCCAGGCACGTCCCGCCGCCCCGGCCCCCAAGCCGGCCGCGGCCCCCACCCCCAAGCCCGGCACCCCCGCGGGTGCCGCGCCCACCCCCGGCCCGCGTCCGGCCCCGAAGCCCGGCCCGGCGGCCCCCGCCAAGCCGGCCCCGGTCGCCCCCGCGCAGCCGGAGTTCCAGGCCCCGCCGGCGCCCGCCGCGGCGGCCAAGCCCGCCGGCGCCCCCGGCCCGCGCCCCGGCGCCCGTCCGGGCCCCGCCGGTCAGCAGCGTGACGGCGGCCGTGGCCAGCGTCCCGGCCAGGGCCAGGCGGCCCCGCGTCCGGGTGGCCGTCCGGCCGGTCCCCGTCCGGGCAACAACCCCTTCACCTCCGGTGGCTCCACGGGCATGGCCCGTCCGCAGGCCCCGCGTCCGCAGGCGCCCCGGCCCCAGGCCGGCCCCGGTGGCCCGCGTCCGCAGGCTCCCGGTGGCGGCCCGCGTCCGCAGGGTCAGGGCGGTCCCCGTCCGACCCCCGGTTCCATGCCGCGTCCGCAGGCTCCCGGTGGCGCTCCGCGTCCCGGTGCCCCCGCGGGCAACCGCCCGAACCCGGGCATGATGCCGCAGCGTCCGGCTGCCGGCCCGCGTCCGGGCCCCGGCGGTGCCGGTCGTCCCGGTGGCGCCGGTCGTCCCGGTGGCGGCGGCGGTCGTCCCGGCTTCGCCGGCCGTCCGGCCGGTCCGGGTGGCGGCGGTCGTCCGGGTGGCGGCGGCGGTTTCGCCGGCCGTCCCGGTGGCGGTGGCCCCGGTGCCGGCGGTGGCGGCGGCTTCGGCGGTCGTCCCGGTGGCTTCGGTGGTCGTCCCGGTGGGCCGGGTGCCCGTGGCGGCACGCAGGGCGCCTTCGGCCGTCCCGGCGGTCCGGCGCGTCGTGGCCGCAAGTCGAAGCGGCAGCGTCGCCAGGAGTACGAGGCCATGCAGGCCCCGTCGGTCGGCGGCGTGATGCTGCCGCGCGGCAACGGCGAGACCATTCGCCTGTCGCGTGGTGCGTCGCTCACCGACTTCGCGGAGAAGATCAACGCCAACCCGGCGTCGCTCGTCGCCGTGATGATGAACCTCGGCGAGATGGTCACCGCGACGCAGTCCGTCTCCGACGAGACGCTGCAGCTCCTCGGTGACGAGATGAACTACCAGGTTCAGATCGTCAGCCCGGAGGAGGAGGACCGCGAGCTGCTCGAGTCCTTCGACATCGAGTTCGGCGAGAACGAGGGCGGCGAGGAGTTCCTCGTCGCGCGTCCGCCGGTGGTCACGGTCATGGGTCACGTCGACCACGGCAAGACCCGCCTGCTCGACGCCATCCGCAAGACCAACGTGGTCGCGGGCGAGGCCGGTGGCATCACCCAGCACATCGGTGCCTACCAGGTCTCCACCGAGGTCAACGAGGAAGAGCGCCGGATCACCTTCATCGACACCCCGGGTCACGAGGCGTTCACCGCCATGCGTGCCCGTGGTGCGAAGTCGACCGACATCGCCATCCTGGTGGTGGCGGCGAACGACGGCGTCATGCCGCAGACGGTCGAGGCGCTCAACCACGCCAAGGCGGCCGAGGTCCCGATCGTCGTCGCGGTCAACAAGATCGACGTCGAGGGTGCGGACCCGACCAAGGTGCGCGGTCAGCTGACCGAGTACGGCCTGGTGGCCGAGGAGTACGGCGGCGACACGATGTTCGTCGACATCTCCGCCAAGCAGGGCCTGAACATCGACAAGCTGCTCGAGGCCGTCGTCCTCACCGCGGACGCCGCCCTCGACCTGCGGGCCAACCCCGAGCAGGACGCCCAGGGCATCGCGATCGAGGCCCACCTCGACCGCGGCCGCGGCGCCGTGGCCACCGTCCTCGTCCAGCGCGGTACCCTCCGCGTCGGCGACACGATGGTCGTGGGCGACGCCTACGGCCGCGTGCGGGCCATGCTCGACGACAAGGGCCAGACGCTGGACGAGGCGGGTCCGTCGACCCCGGTCCTCGTCATGGGTCTGACCAACGTCCCGGGCGCGGGCGACAGCTTCCTCGTCGTCGACGAGGACCGCACCGCCCGCCAGATCGCCGAGAAGCGCGCTGCGCGCGAGCGCAACGCCGCCTTCGCCAAGCGCACCCGCAGGGTGTCCCTCGAGGACCTCGACAAGGTGCTCAAGGCCGGCGAGGTCCAGCAGCTCAACCTCATCATCAAGGGCGACGCGTCCGGTTCCGTCGAGGCCCTGGAGTCCTCCCTGCTCCAGCTCGACGTGGGCGAGGAGGTCGACATCCGGGTGCTGCACCGCGGCGTCGGTGCGGTCACGGAGACCGACATCAACCTGGCGTCCGGCTCCGACGCGATCGTCATCGGCTTCAACGTCCGCGCCGAGGGCCGTGCCACGCAGATGGCCGAGCGCGAGGGCGTCGACGTCCGGTACTACTCGGTCATCTACCAGGCGATCGAGGAGATCGAGGCGGCCCTGAAGGGCATGCTGAAGCCGGAGTACGAGGAGGTCGAGCTCGGCACGGCGGAGATCCGCGAGGTCTTCCGTTCGTCCAAGCTGGGCAACATCGCGGGTGTGCTCATCCGCTCCGGCGAGGTCAAGCGCAACACCAAGGCGCGCCTCATCCGCGACGGCAAGGTCATCGCGGAGAACCTCACCATCGAGGGCCTGCGTCGCTTCAAGGACGACGTCACCGAGATCCGCGAGGGTTACGAGGGTGGTATCAACCTCGGCAACTTCAACGACATCAAGGTCGACGACGTCATCGCGACGTACGAGATGCGGGAGAAGCCGCGCGTGTGATGCGTGCAGCTGATCGCACATAGTGCAGCACGCGCGGAGCGCGTTCCACCCGGGGTGGTGGTCGGGCGACGGGCGGGCCGGGGCCGGTCGGCGGATCATATTTCCGTCGATCGGCCCCGGCCGTTGCGTGTACGGTTTCGGGGCGGGCCCGTGCACAAGGCGCGGGACCGATGAGGCCTCCCGGGTGGGCGAACACCCGTACCGCATGTATGTAGGGACGCTGTCCTTCGACCTGCTTCTCGGCGACGTCCGGTCGCTGAAGGAGAAGCGCTCCGTCGTCCGCCCGATCATCGCCGAGCTACAACGCAAGTACGCGGTCAGCGCGGCCGAGGTCGGGGAGCAGGACCTGTACCGCAGGGCCACCCTGGGAGTGGCGGCGGTCTCCGGGGACGCGGGGCACCTCACGGACATACTGGACCGCTGCGAGCGCCTGGTCGCCGCACGGCCCGAAGTGGAGCTGCTGGCAGTACGCCGGCGGTTCCACGGCGAGCACGACGACTGACCGTCGTGGGCGCCACGAGCACCATGCTGGAAGACGAGAAGGAGACGGACCAGTGGCCGACAACGCGCGGGCGAAGAGGCTGGCGGACCTCATCCGCGAGGTCATCGCCGAGAAGCTGCAGCGCGGAATCAAGGACCCGCGGCTCGGCTCGCACGTGACCATCACCGACACCCGGGTCACGGGCGATCTGCGGGAGGCGACGGTCTTCTACACCGTCTACGGCGACGACGAGGACCGCGCCAGTGCCGCGGCGGGCCTGGAGAGCGCCAAGGGCATCCTGCGCTCGGAGGTCGGGCGCGCGGCGGGGACGAAGTTCACGCCGACCCTGACCTTCGTCGCGGACGCGCTGCCGGAGAACGCCCGGACCATCGAGGACCTCCTCGACCGGGCGCGGGCCTCGGACGCCCAGGTGCGCCAGGCGTCGTCCGGCGCCACGTACGCCGGTGACGCCGACCCGTACCGCAAGCCGGCGGACGAGGCCGACGAGAGCGGCGAGACCGGCGAGGCCGGCGGGGCTGCGGACGGCAAGGGCACCACCGCCTGATGAAGCACGCGACCACCACGCCGGACGGCTTGATCGTCGTCGACAAGCCGGCCGGCTTCACCTCGCACGACGTCGTCGCCAAGATGCGGGGCATCGCCCGCACCCGGCGCGTCGGCCACGCGGGGACGCTGGACCCGATGGCGACCGGCGTGCTCGTCCTGGGCGTCGAGAAGGCCACCAAGCTCCTCGGCCACCTCGCGCTGACGGAGAAGGAGTACGTCGCCACCATCCGGCTCGGCCAGAACACCGTGACGGACGACGCGGAGGGCGAGGTCACCTCGTCCGCCGACGCCTCCGCCGTCACGCGCGAGGCGATCGACGCGGGCGTGGCGAAGCTGACCGGGGACATCATGCAGGTGCCCTCCAAGGTCAGCGCGATCAAGATAGACGGCAAGCGCTCGTACAAGCGGGCGCGCGAGGGCGAGGACTTCGAGATCCCCGCCCGTCCCGTCACGGTCTCCTCGTTCGTCGTGCACGCCGTGCACCCGGCCGAGGCCGCGGACGGCACGCCCGTGCAGGACGTGCTGGTCTCCGTCGTCTGCTCGTCGGGCACCTACGTCCGGGCGCTCGCCCGCGACCTGGGCGCCGACACGGGCGTCGGCGGCCACCTCACGGCGCTGCGCCGCACCCGCGTCGGCCCGTACGGCATCGCCGAGGCCCGGACGCTCGACCAGCTCCAGGAGGAGCTGACCGTGATGCCCATCGGGCAGGCCGCGGCCGCCGCGTTCCGCCGCTGGGACGTGAACGCCGAGCAGGCCCGGCTCCTCGGGCACGGCGTCCGGCTCCGGCTGCCGCTGCTGGACGGCTCGGGCCCGATCGCCGTCTTCGGGCCGGACGGCACCTTCCTGGCCCTGGTCGAGGACCAGGGCGGCAAGGCGAAGAGCCTGGCGGTCTTCGCGTAAGGCGCGCAGGGGCTGCCGGCCCCACCGTGGGACGGGGAGCGCGTCATTCCGCGCGGTCCCCGCCCCACGATCCCCCTCCCACTGGTCTCTATCCATCCGGGACGGATGATTCACCCCAACGGGCAGGCGCTCGGAGTGAACCAGGGGGGTGGAAGGGGGCGCGTTCACGCTGTGGCCTGGTTCGCCGATCACCGGCTGCCTACCGTCGTGGGAACGAGCACGGCGGGGAGGTTCGACGGGATGAACGGTCGGCGGGCCGACGCGGAGGAATCGCTGGTACGCATCCGCGACCTCGCCGGGCGGGCGCGGGGCACGGGGTTCCTCGCCGACGACCGCGGCACTCTGGTCACCAGCCACGAGGCCGTGGACGGCCTGGCCCGCCTGGTGCTGCACGCCGCGGGCGAGCTGACCTGCGTGGTCGGCGCCGAGAACGTCGTGGCCCTGCCCGAGTGCAACCTCGCTCTGGTCCGCACCGAGGGCCTGGCCGTGCCACCGCTGCCCGTGGCCGCCGCCGAGCACGTCCCCGGCGGCACCCCGGTACGGCTGCACGCCGGCCGCTGGTACGCCGCCCGCATCATGGGCGACGTCCCCGTCACGTACACCGCCACCGACCGCTTCCACCTGCTGGGCGCCGCCCTGGAGCTGTCGCTGTCCGGGCGGTCCGGGCTGCGGCTGGGCGAGGAGGCCACCGGCGGGCCCGTCCTCGACCCCCGTACGGGAGCCGTGGTCGCCGTCCTCGGTACCGCGCTCCAGGCCGACCGTCGCGCCGCCGGCTTCGCCATCCCGCTGCGCGCCGCCGCCCTCGCCACACCCGGCGGCCCCCTCGCCGACCTGCTCGACCGCAACTCAGCGACCGTCCCCGCCTTCGGCGCCGACCTCAACCTCGCCGGCGCGCTCCAGCTCACCGCCACCTCCCTGGGCTCCGTGGTCACCCCCCGCTCCTGGCGCGACCCCGTGGAGCGGCCGGAGATCGAGCTGGAGTTCGCCCGCTTCCTCGACCCGGGCCCCGGCGGCCGCGACCAGGCCCGCGGCGGCCGGCCCTTCGTCCTCGGCCTCGTCGGCGACCCCGGCACCGGCCGCACCACCGCCCTCGGCGCCCTCGCCGGGCGCCGCTCCCGCGGCACCGAACCCGCCCCCACCCTCTGGCTGCGCGGCGCCGACCTCCAGGCCGGCGACGAGAGCGTGCGCGACGCCATCGCCCGCGCCCTGGCCGCCGCCGGCCGCATCGTCACCGCCTCCGCCGGGCCCGGCGGCACCCACGGCGACACCTCCGCGGCCACCCCCGAGGCCGTCGCCGAGCTCGCCCGCCGCATGGGCCGCCCCCTGCTCGTCCTCCTCGACGGCCCCGAGGAGATGCCGCCCGTCCTCGCCCACGCCCTGCCCGAGTGGACGGCCGCCACCGCCGCCTGGCTCTCCGCCGGCGGCTCCCGCCTGATCGTCGCCTGCCGCCCCGAACACTGGGAGACCGCCGGCGTCCTCTTCCCCGACGAGGCCCTGCACCGCCCCGGCCCGCTGTGCGCCGCGCCCGCCACCTCCCGGCCGCGCGCCCTGCCGCCCTGCTGCCGGCTGCCCGCCCTCACCCCTGCACAGGCCGCCGAGGTCCGCGCCTCCTACGGCATCCCGCACGGCGCCCTCGACCCCGCCGACGCCGGCCACCCCCTCGCCCTGCGCCTCCTCGCCGAGGTGCGGGCCGCCCTCCCCGGCGGCGCCGGCGCCGGGGACGGCGGGTCCGGCGACGGCGGCGACGAGCCGCCGCCCGACCGCTGGGACGTCTTCTCCGCCCACCTCGACCTGGTCTGCCTCCGCATCGCCGTCCGGCTCGCCGCCGCCCGCCGGCCACCGCTGCGCGGCGCCCCCGTGCGCCGGCTCGCCGCCCGCGTCTCCGGGCAGGTCCACGAGGCCGCCCGGCGCTGCCTGGGCCCCGGCCAGGGCGAGCTGGAGCGCGAGGCGTTCGAGGAGCTGTTCCCCTGGCGCACCGGCTGGGCCTCCGCCGTGCTCACCGAGGGCCTCCTCGTCCCCGCCGGCTCCGGCTACCGCTTCGCCCACGAGGAGTTCGCCGACTGGCTCCAGGGCACCCACCTCGACCTCGACGCCGCCCTGCACGCCCTCGTCCACCGCTGGTACCAGCCCGACGGCCCGCCCGCCGAGGCCGCGGTCCGGCTGCCCTCCCGCACCGGCGGCGGCCCCGTGCCCGCGCCCGAGGGCCACGTACCGCCGCCGCCCGGCGCCAAGGGCCGGCGCAAGCGCGGGTCCGCGCAGGCCGAGCCGCCCCGGCCCCTGCCCGTACCGCGGCACCGCATCGGCCCGGTCCTCCAGGCCCTGCTGCTGCTCGCCCGCCGCTCCGGACCGACCGAGCTCTCCCGCCGGCTCAGCGCCCTCGTCCACGCCGTGGAGACCCTTGCCGTGCGTGCCGCCGAGGCCGAGGCCAAGGAGAAGGGCGCCGGTCGGGTCCTCGACGACGCCTCCTGGTGGGCCTCCCACCTGCTCGGCGAAGCCCTGCTCCGGGTGCCCGACGCCACCCCGTACATGGGCGTGCTGCGGCTCCTCGCGGAGCGCGTCACCGCCCGCGCCACGGCCGTCGGCGGCTTCGACAGCCAGGCCACGGCCACGCTGGGCGGCCTGGCCCAGTACGGGCCCTGGTTCTGGCTCCGGCTGCCGCTCGGCCTCGACGACCGGCTGGAGCTGCTGCGGCTGCTGATCCCGGCCGACGGCCCGCCGCCGGGGGCGGAGCGGGAGAACGCGGCGCTGCCGGAGGGGGCGCGGGGCGACGCAGTGGGGGCCGTCGGGGCGGGTCCGGGGGCGGCCCTTGGGGCCGGCGGGTCCGGGGCGTCTGCCGTGTCGGCTGCGGTGCCGGCGCAGTCCCGGCGTGAGGAGGGCGCGGCGGGCCCCGGCGGCGCCCCCAGACCCGTACCCCTCCAGGTGCGCGGGGACGAGGGCGGGCACGGGCAGCAGCCGGTCCACGCCGTCGAGGACGTCCAGGACGTTGCGGAGGCCGAGGCGTCCGTGGCCACCGGGGAACCCGGCCGCCCGCGCGTGCCCGGCCGGCCGCGGGGCTCCGGCGGCCTGCCCGAACCGGCCGCGTCCCCCGCCGCGTCCCCCGCCGAGGTGGCCGGCCCGTCCGGCGCCGTCGCCCGCGAACGGCGGGAAGGGGAGCGCGAGGGGGCGCGCGAAGAGGACGAAGCGCCCCCGGTGCCGCCGCACACCGACCGGTTCCTCACCGCCGCCGCGGCCCTGCTCGTCCAGGACCCCTGCGGTGCGCAGCCCGGCCTGTGCCGCTGGTTCTCCGACGAGCGCCACCTCCAGATCAAGCCCCGCGGCACGCGCGTCCGGCCCACCGTCGCCACCGCCGCCCAGGCGCTCCTGCACACCCACCGCCGGCGCGCCCTCGACGACCTCTGCGAGGCCCTCGTCGACGCCGGCCACCCCCGCGCCGACGAACTCCTCACCGCGCTCGCCGAGGACGAACCCTCCGCCCTCTGCCGCGCCGTCGACCGCTGGGCGCACGACGACCGCGCCGAGCGCCACGTCGCCGCGGCCGCGTACGCCCTGCTCACCGCCCCGCACGTCACCACCGAGGCCGACCGCGAGCTGCTGCGCTACGCCGCGCTCGCCCTGCTCGACCGGCCGGCCGCCCGCGCGCTGCACGGCAGCGCCCTCGCCCTCCTCGTCGGCGACCCCGAGACCCGTCCCACGTACCTCACGCGCGCCCTGGCCCGCTTCGCCGAGGGCGACCCGCACCTGCCGCCCCGCGTCCTCGTCCCGGCCCTGGCCAGCCACCCCGACCCCGTCTTCGCCGCCTTCCGGGCCCGGCTGTACGAACCGGGCGACCGCCCCGGCGACGTCCTGCGCGCCCTCGCCGAGGTCTCCGCGCCCACCCTGGCCCGCCGCGTCTCCTCCCTCGTCCGCGAGCACGTCGACCACCGCCCCGAGGGCGCCGAGAACGCCGCCGCCTTCGTCGACCGCCGCCTGGAGGACGGCCCCACCGCCCGTGCCGTCGTCCTGCCCCTCGTCGTGGACCTGCTGCGCACCGGGCCCGCGCCCGTCCGCCGTGCCCTCGCCCCCGTCCTCGCCGGGCCGGGCACGCCGCGGTCCCGGCCGCTCCGCCAGGAGCTGCTGGAGGTGCTCATGGAGCGCGAGGAGTACGGGCCGTACGACCACGACGTCACCGTCCTCGACGCGCTGCTGCGCTCGGTGGCCGCCGGCGCCGCCGAGCGCACCGAGGCCCGTACCCGTGACCTCGTGCACCGCACGGGCCTGCTGATGGCCCGCACCCCGGAGGGCGCCGCCTGCTTCGACCGGCGGCTGACCCAGCTCGCGCGGGAGATCCCGGTCTTCGGCGACCAGGTGCGGGGCTGGCTGAAATCGGCCCCCGCCCAGTGGGCCGTGGTCGTCGGCCCCAGCGCCCGCATCCGCCTGACCGCGGGCCGCGAGAAGGGAGGTGGGGGAGAGGAACGGACGGAGGAACGGACGGACGGGGCGGAATCAGACGGTCCGGGGGACGGCCGTACGCACGGCCCGTCGGACGTGACCGGCAGTACACCGGCCGATGCAGGACGTCGGCAACCGGCATGGCACTCTTAGACCTGCGCAATCAGACAGACAAAGGTTCGGGTACGGCGAGGAGCGGGCAGAGTGCAGCGCTGGCGTGGCTTGGAGGACATTCCCCAGGACTGGGGACGCAGCGTCGTCACCATCGGCTCGTACGACGGCGTGCACCGGGGGCACCAGCTGCTCGTCGGCCGCGTGGTCGAGCGGGCGCGCGAGCTCGGCGTGCCGTCGGTCGTGGTGACGTTCGACCCGCACCCCAGCGAGGTCGTACGGCCGGGCAGCCACCCCCCGCTGCTGGCGCCGCACCACCGGCGGGCGGAACTGATGGCGGAGCTGGGCGTGGACGCGGTGCTGATCCTGCCGTTCACCACCGAGTTCTCGAAGCTGTCGCCGGCCGACTTCGTGGTGAAGGTGCTGGTCGACAAGTTGCACGCGAAGCTGGTGGTCGAGGGCCCCAACTTCCGCTTCGGCCACCGCGCCGCGGGTGACGTGGAGTTCCTGAAGGAGCTGGGCGGCACGTACGACTACGACGTCGAGGTCGTCGACCTGTACGTCGGGGGCACGGTGGGCGACGGCGCGCCGTTCTCGTCGACGCTGGCGCGCCGCCTGGTCGCCGAGGGCGACGTCACGGGCGCCATGGAGGTGCTCGGCCGGCCGCACCGCGTCGAGGGCGTCGTGGTGCGGGGCGCGCAGCGCGGCCGCGAGCTGGGCTTCCCCACGGCCAACGTGGAGACGCTGCCGCACACGGCGATCCCGGCCGACGGCGTGTACGCGGGCTGGCTCACGGTGGGCGGCGAGGCCATGCCGGCGGCCATCTCGGTGGGCACGAACGTGCAGTTCGACGCCACCGAGCGGACGGTCGAGGCGTACGCCATCGACCGGGTCGGGCTGGACCTGTACGGCATGCACGCCGCGGTGGACTTCCTGGCGTACCTGCGCGGCATGGAGAAGTTCGAGACGATCGACGCGCTGCTGGAGCGCATGGCGGACGACGTGCGCCGGGCGCGGGAGCTGGTGGCGGCACACGAGAAGGCGGCGCCGGTGGCGGGCTGAGAGGCCTGTCGCCACGCGGCACGTGGCATAGGGGAAGGGCCCCGGAGCAAGCGGCGGTTTCTAACGGTCGTCGCAACACGTGGTCGGTTGTCTAGGGCGCGAGCAGTTTAGA
>NZ_BNBD01000024.1 GCF_014654785.1 Streptomyces mashuensis | reverse complement strand
TGCAGGGGGGACCCTGTGGGAGAGTAGGACGCCGCCGAACAATTATTCAGAAAGCCCTGGCGGGAACCATGTTCCCGCCAGGGCTTTCTTGCGTTTCCCGGACGGACGACATACCCCCGCGGGGCCGGCCGGCCGGACGTCGCGTCACCGCTCACGTCAGGCCGGCCGGCCCTGCCCGGTATGTCACTCGGAAGCCGCCCGCGCAAGCTCCAGGTCCAGGGATTCGCGACGAATGCGCTGGTCGATGTAGAGAAGCGCCGTCACGCCCGCCGTGAGCGGAAGAGCAATGGTCGAACCGATGGTCGCGCCAATGCCGTCGATGATCAGAGAAGACCACGTCAGGGGAGCCTCGAGATCCCGCCCCCCATTCAAGATCATTTCAATCATGTTCGCGGGAACCTGAATAACGGCCGCCACCACGAATACCAGTAGCGCCGCCAGCAGCTGTATGCCGAAGATACGCCACCACGACCCCTTGACCAGCTTTGCGGAACGGCGCATTGACGCCACGACACCTTGTCGTTCGAGCATCAGCGCCGGTGCCGCAAGGCTGTAGCGAATCCAGATCCAGGCGGCCACCGCCAGCGCGACCGGCATTCCGGCGACGAGCAGTGCGGCACCGATGGCGACGTTCGCAGCCGACACCGCCAGGCCCAGCGCCGAGGCGGCGGCCACCGGTGCCATGCCGAGCAGCGGCAGCACGCAGAACAGCCCCGCCAGGCTGAGCAGGCGCGGCCGGGCGCTCGTCCAGGCGTCCCGCAGCGACGAGGGACGGCCCAGGACCGCGTGGCTGACGACCGTCGTGATGACGCCCGTGGCGATGATCGAGCCGACGATGCTGACGAGCATGCCCACGCTGATGCCGGCCGCCGTGTTCTTGAGGGCGTCCAGCAGTTCGCGGCCGCTCGGCACCTCGTCGCCGTTGCCGCCGAACCGTTCCAGGCCCTTGAGGTTGCGCATCCAGACGCCCTGCACCACGGTGCCCACGGCCTGGGTACACAGGGAGACGGCCAGCGTCACGCCGAACACCGTGCGCCAGTACCGCTGCATCGTGCCCAGGGCGCCCTGGACGATCTCGCCGACGGTCAGGGGCCGCAGCGGGATCACGCCCGGCCGGGGCGCCGGCGGTGCCGCCGGGGGCCACGGGTGCCGGCCCCAGCCGCCGCCCGGCCCGTAGCCGCCCGATCCGTCCGTTCCCCCTGGTCGGCCCGTGTTGCCGGGTCCGCCCGGTCCCCAGCCGCCGGCCTGGTCGCCTCCGCTGTTGGCGCGTGCCCGGCCCGGAGAGTCGTTCATGTCTCTTTCGCTCCTTCGGTTCTCCGGCGTCATCGTGTCACGGCGGGTCCCCGCCGGGGCGGGCCCTCGGGACGGCCCACGGCCCGGCTCGCACGTCATCCCGTAAGGGGGACCATGGAGGGGAGCCCTTCTCCAGACCGTGTACGCGGGGCAGACTGGACCAATGGCTGATCACCACGCGGCACCCGAATCCCTGCCCGGAACCGGATCGCGATCGCTCGTGGGCGGTGTCCCCGCACTGCGGTGGGACGACCCGCCCGAGGGACCCGTGATCGCCCTGCTCGACCAGCGGTGCCTCCCCTCCGAGGAGGTCGAGCTGGTGTGCACCGACGTGCCCGCGCTGGTCGACGCCGTGCAGTCGCTCGCCGTGCGCGGCGCCCCGCTGCTGGGCATCGCCGGTGCGTACGGCGTCGCGCTCGCCGCCGCCCGCGGCTTCGACGTCGAGGAGGCCGCGGTGCAGCTCAGCGGTGCCCGGCCGACCGCGGTGAACCTGGCCTACGGGGTGGCCCGCGCGCGGGACGCCCACCGGGCGGCACTGCGGGACGGTGCCGGGCCCCAGGGGGCCGCGCAGGCCGCCCTGGAGGCGGCGCGGCGGCTGCACGCCGAGGACGCCGAGGCCAGCGCCCAGATGGCGGGGCACGGCCTGCGGCTGCTGCAGGAATTGCTGCCCGGCGGTGGCTTCCGGCTGCTGACCCACTGCAACACGGGGGCGCTGGTCTCCGGCGGCGAGGGCACGGCCCTCGGCGTCATAGCCGCGGCCCACCGGGCCCGTGAGCTGCGGCGTCTGTGGGTGGACGAGACACGTCCGCTGCTTCAGGGCGCCCGGCTGACCGCGTACGAGGCGGCGCGGGCGGGCATGCCGTACACGCTGCTGTCGGACAGTGCCGCCGGGTCGTTGTTCTCCGCCGGCGAGGTGGACGCGGTGCTGGTCGGCGCGGACCGGATAGCGGCGGACGGCTCGGTGGCGAACAAGGTGGGCAGCTATCCGCTGGCCGTTCTGGCCCGCTACCACCACGTGCCGTTCGTCGTCGTCGCGCCCACGACGACGGTGGACCTGTCGACGCCGGACGGCGCGTCGATCGAGGTGGAACAGCGGCCGGGGCACGAGGTGACGGAGTTGCCGGGTGCGGCTGCCGGGACGCCTGTGGCGCCCCTGGGTACGCAGGCATACAATCCAGCGTTCGATGTCACACCGCCCGAGTTGCTGACCGCGATTGTCACGGAAAACGGGGTTGTTTCGCCCGTGACGGGGGCCGGTCTGGCAGAGCTGTGTAACAGGTCACGATCGGGTAATGGGATGATGTCGATATGAAGGGACGCGTCCTCGTCGTCGATGACGACACCGCACTCGCCGAGATGCTCGGAATTGTGCTTCGTGGTGAGGGTTTCGAGCCGTCGTTCGTCTCGGACGGAGACAAGGCGCTCGCCGCATTCCGCGAAGTCAAACCCGATCTTGTTTTGCTGGATCTCATGCTGCCGGGCCGCGACGGTATTGAGGTCTGCAGGCTGATCCGGGCCGAGTCCGGCGTGCCGATCGTCATGCTGACGGCGAAGAGCGACACGGTCGACGTCGTCGTGGGCCTGGAGTCCGGCGCGGACGACTACATCATCAAGCCGTTCAAGCCCAAGGAGCTGGTGGCCCGCATCCGGGCGCGCCTGCGCCGTTCCGAGGAGCCGGCGCCGGAGCAGCTCACCATCGGCGACCTGGTGATCGACGTGGCGGGGCACTCGGTGAAGCGCGACGGCCAGTCGATCGCGCTGACGCCGCTGGAGTTCGACCTGCTGGTCGCGCTCGCCCGGAAGCCCTGGCAGGTCTTCACCCGCGAGGTGCTGCTGGAGCAGGTCTGGGGCTACCGGCACGCCGCCGACACGCGTCTGGTGAACGTCCACGTGCAGCGGCTGCGCTCGAAGGTCGAGAAGGACCCCGAGCGGCCCGAGATCGTGGTGACCGTCCGTGGTGTGGGTTACAAGGCGGGGCCGAGCTGACGTGCCGGGTGACGGCGCCACGCGCCGTGACCCCCGGAACGGCGCACAGGCCACGGACGGCGACGTGAAGGACGGCGAGGCGAAGCGGCCCTCCGGGGCGCCGGCCGGGGAACGTGC
The DNA here is from genome assembly GCF_014654785.1 of Streptomyces mashuensis. GTDB lineage: Bacteria > Actinomycetota > Actinomycetes > Streptomycetales > Streptomycetaceae > Streptomyces > Streptomyces mashuensis. Next base: position 55,468 of record NZ_BNBD01000024.1, on the reverse strand, counting down.
CGGCGGTGCCTCCGGCGTATCGCTTCTGCGCCGGCTGTGGCGGGCCGGGCGCCTGTGGTCGGACGGCGCGGGCGCCGGGCCCGTGCACCCGGTGCTGCGCCTGTACGCCCGCTGGGTGCGCCGGCCGCTCCTGCCGGCGATGCGGTTGTGGCGGCGGAACATCCAGCTGCGGGTCGTGGCGACCACGCTGCTGATGTCGCTCGGCGTGGTGCTGCTGCTGGGCGTGGTGGTCATCGGCCAGGTCCGCAACGGGCTCTTCGACGCCAAGCGGCATGCTGCGCAGAGCCAGGCCGAGGGCGGTTTCAAGGCGGCGCGCGACGCCGCGGACCCGGCCGGCGACGCGCGGGCGCAGGACGGCGCGCAGTCCGGCGGGCGCGGCAACCCGGACTCCGGCGCGTGGCTGACCGCGCTGGTGCAGCAGCTCGCCAGTGGCGGGCAGGGCGTCTACCACGTCGTGGCGCTCAGCGCGGGCGACGGCGACGCGTCGGCCGCCGGCGGGGGCACGCGCGGGCCGCGCGCCTCGGGCGACATCGACCCGCAGCACAGCGTCCCGGCCGACCTGCGCCGCGAGCTGGACACGCACACCGGGACGTTCGAAAAGCCCGGCACGATCAAGCGCAACGCCTCCGACGAGGGCGAGCCGGCGCTGATCGTCGGCAAGCGGTTGTACGACGTCAACGGCAGGCCGTACCAGCTGTACTACCTCTTCCCGTTCACGCAGGAGGAGAAGTCGCTGAGCCTGGTGAAGGGCACGCTGGCCACGGCCGGGGTGTTCGTGGTGGTCCTGCTGGGGGCCATCGCCTGGCTGGTGGTGCGGCAGATCGTCACACCGGTGCGGATGGCGGCGAGCATTTCCGAGCGGCTCGCGGCGGGCTTCCTCCAGGAGCGGATGAAGGTCACCGGCGAGGACGACATCGCCCGGCTGGGTGAGGCGTTCAACAAGATGGCGCAGAACCTCCAGGTGAAGATCCAACAGCTGGAGGAGCTGTCGCGCATGCAGCGGCGGTTCGTCTCGGACGTCTCGCACGAGCTGCGGACGCCGCTGACGACCGTGCGGATGGCGGCGGACGTCATCCACGAGGCGCGGGACGGGTTCGACCCCGTCACGGCGCGCTCGGCGGAGCTGCTGCTGGGGCAGCTGGACCGGTTCGAGTCGCTGCTCGCCGACCTGCTGGAGATCAGCCGGTTCGACGCGGGCGCGGCGGCCCTGGAGGCCGAGCCGGTCGACCTGCGCGACGTGGTGAACCGGGTGCTGGACGGGGCTGCGCCGCTGGCCGAGCGGAAGGGCAGCCGGCTGCTGGTGCGCGGTGCCGAGCAACCGGTGATCGCGGAGGCGGACTCCCGGCGCGTGGAGCGCGTACTGCGCAACCTGGTGGTCAACGCCGTGGAGCACGGCGAGGGCCGCGACGTGGTGGTGCGCCTGGCGGCGGCCGGTGGCGCGGTGGCCGTGGCGGTGCGCGACTACGGCGTGGGGCTGAAGCCGGGCGAGGCCACGCGGGTGTTCAACCGGTTCTGGCGCGCCGACCCGGCGCGGGCGCGGACGACCGGCGGTACGGGGCTGGGCCTGTCGATCGCGGTGGAGGACGCGCGGCTGCACGGCGGCTGGCTCCAGGCGTGGGGCGAGCCCGGGGGCGGTTCGCAGTTCCGGCTGACGCTGCCGGCGGTGGCGGGCGACGCGCTGCGTGGTTCGCCGATCCCGCTGGAGCCCGAGGACTCGCGGCGCAACCGCGGGGTGAACGAGGCCGGGGTGCCGTCGACACCGTCCGGTCGGGGCGGGCCCTTGGGACAGCCCAGCAGAAACGTACGGCCTGCCGCCGATCCGACGGCTTTGCCGGGGAGCGGGGCGCGCGTGGTGACGCGTCCGCCGGTGTCGTCCGCGGGCGGCGACGCGCGTGACGAGGCGGGTGGCGACGAGCGTGACGGCGCGCGGGGTGACGCGCGTGAGGGCGCTGACGGCGCTGACGGCGCGGGTGGGGCGCACGGCCGGGGGAGTGGAAGCGACGACGGGGGCGATGCGGGCCGGGACGACGAGCAGCGGAGGCGGGCGTGACGGACAGCAGGGCAGTGCGGGCCGTCCGCCGGTCCCGGGCGGTGGCCGGGCTGGTCGCCGCGGTGGCGGGCGGGACGCTCGTCGCAGGGTGTGCGTCCATGCCGGGCAGTGGTGACGTCACCGCCGTGGACTCGTCGCAGCGGGCCGACGCCGACGCGCAGGTGCGCGTGTACGGGGTGCCGCCGCGCAAGGGCGAGCAGCCGCAGGAGCTCGTGGCGGGCTTCCTGGAGGCGATCACGAGCGACGACCCCGACTACGGCACCGCGCGCATGTACCTGACCAGGTCGAAGCAGGGGCAGTGGGACCCGTCCGCGTCGACGACGGTGCTGTCGCAGACGCCGCAGGTGCGGATCGAGCGGACCGGTGGCGACCGGGAGCCGGGGTACACGGTCACGCTGACCGGCCGGCAGATCGCGAAGGTGGACGCCAAGCACGCGTACAAGCCGGACGACGGCACGTACCGGGCGACGCTGCACATGACGCGCGAGGAGGGCGAGTGGCGCATCGACGCGCTGGACTCCGGCCTCGTGCTGGGCGTGGCGGACTTCCAGCGCATCTACCGGTCGGTCAACAAGTACTACTTCGCGGAGCTGGGTCCCGGCGGCGGGGGCTCGGCCTCCGCGCGGGACGTGCTGGTGGCGGACCCGGTCTACCTGCGCAAGCGCATAGACCCGGTGACGTCGTCGGTGCGGGCGCTGCTGGACGGGCCGACGTCGTGGCTGGACCCGGTGGCGGCCACGGCGTTCCCCACGGGCACGAAGCTCGTGGACCAGCGGCTGGCGCTGGACGACTCCAGCGGCCTGAAGGTGCGGGTGAACGACCGCGCCGCCGGCGCCAACCAGGAGCAGTGCCGCCGCATGGCCGCGCAGCTGCTGTACACGGTGCAGGAGTCGGCGAAGGTCACCGACGTGACGTTGCAGGACAAGGACGGCGGGCGGCTGTGCACGCTGGGCCGGGACCAGGTCAAGGCGTACGGGCCGGAGCAGACGGGGCAGCCCGACCGGCAGTACTTCGTGGACGGGCAGCACCGCCTGGCGAGCCTGGGCGACAGCGACACCGAGCCGCACCGCGTACCGGGCCCGATGGGCGCGGACGGCGCCGTGCAGTTGCGGTCGGTGGCCGTGGACCGGAAGGAGCGGCGCGCCGCGGGCGTGTCGGCGAACGGGCAGGCGCTGTACGTGGCCCTGATGCAGCCGGGCGTCGCCTTGGGCGAGCCGAAGGTGACGTCGCGCGGCGGTACGGGTGCGAAGGCCGGGCTGACCGCGCCGAGCTGGGACGGCCTGGGCGATCTGTGGGTGGCCGACCAGGACGCGGAACACCCGCGGCTGCTGCGGGTGCCGGCCGGTTCGGGCACGCCCGAGGACGTACGGGTGCCGGGGCTGGACGGCGGGCGGATCACCGGGCTGCGGGTGTCGGCCGACGGCGTGCGGGTGGCGCTGCTGGTGACCAAGGGCGACCGGACGACGCTGCGGCTGGGCCGCGTGGAGCGGCGGGGCAGCGCCGGGCACCCCAGCCTGTCGGTGCAGGAGCTGCGGTCGGTGGCGCCGCGCCTGGAGGACGTGCAGGCGGTGACGTGGGCGGGCGCCAGCCGGCTGCTGGTCGCGGGCAGTGAGCAGGGCGGCTTGCAGCAGTTGCAGTACATCGAGACGGACGGGTCGCAGGTGAACGGCTCGGCGCTGCCGGGGATCACCGGTGTGCGGGGCGTGGCGGCGCCCGAGACGGCGGGGAAGGCGCAGGCCCTGGTGGCAGAGGGCGAGGGCGGCATCGTGCGGCTGCTGCCGGACACCAACTGGAAGCTGGTGGGCAAGGAGGGGTCGGCGCCGGTCTATCCGGGGTAGCCGGTCTGTTGGTTCGGTCTGTTGGTCCGGTCTGTTGGTCCGGTCTGCTGGTGTTCGTGCGTTGCCGCAGGTGGTGGCCGTGGCCGGGAGTTTTCCACAGGGGTGGCGGGGCCGGGCGCGCGGCGGGACAGTGGACGGGTGCGCCGTTGGTGGCTGGAGATGGCCGGTCTGGTGCTGCCCGCCGACTGCGCGGGCTGCGGCCGGGCGCGGACCGTGCTGTGCGGGGCGTGCCGTGCGCGGCTGTACGGTCACGCGCCGTGCCGGGTGCTGCCGGAGCCGGTCCCGGCGGGGTTGCCGTGGGTGTACGCGGCCGCGCCGTACGGCGGGTGCGTGCGGTCGGCATTGCTGGCGCACAAGGAGCGGGGTGCACTGGGGCTGGCCGAGCCGCTGGGTGCCGCTCTGGCGGGCGCGGCCGGGCGTGCTGGTGCAGGTGGTGCGGGGTATGCCTCGCGGGGCGCGAGGGGGCCGTTTCTGCTCGTTCCGGTGCCCTCGGCGCGGCGGGCCGTGGCGGGGCGGGGGCACGATCCGGTGCTGCGGATCGCCAGGGCGGCGACGCGGGCGCTGCGGGGCGGGGGCGTGCCGGCCCGGGTGGCGCCGGTGCTGCGGTTGCGGCGTGCGGTGGCGGACCAGTCGGGGCTGGACGCGCGGGGCCGGCTGGCGAACGTGGCCGGGGCGATGGGCGTGGTGCGCGGCGGCGAGCGGTTGTGGCGCGACGGCGGGGTGGTGGTGCTCGTGGACGACCTGATGACGACGGGTGCCTCGCTGGCCGAGGCGGCCCGTGCGGTGGGTGCGGTGGGCGGCCGGGTGGCGGGCGCGGCGGTGGTCGCGGCGGCTTCGAGAGCTTTCGAAAAGGAACCGGAACTGACGGGGAAGGCCCGTCGTTCCAGCGAGAAAGGGCCGGACGCCACCTGAATGGAGGTACGTGACGGTAGGGGGTACCGACGCGCTTCCAGGCGAGATATGTTCGGTTGTGAGGAAGGGCAGGAGCTATGCCGCTTTTCTTCCGATTGGCGCGCTTCGTATGGCTTCGCTGAAGCTTGAAGAAAGTCCGCAGATGCCGAAGACGCGTGACGCCGGTGGGGTGGCGCTCCTGTCCCCGGGGGAGGAGGAGGTGAAAACCGTCTGGTCGGTGGCTCCGGGAAGGCCCGGGGCCTGCATGCAAGAGGGATGCGCTCCGCAACCTTCGGCGGGGCGATCCGGGAACGGAGTTCTGCGTGGACATCGTCGTCAAGGGCCGCAAGACAGAGGTCCCCGAGCGGTTTCGCAAGCACGTGGCCGAGAAGCTGAAGCTGGAGAAGATCCAGAAGCTGGACGGCAAGGTGATCAGCCTCGACGTGGAGGTGTCCAAGGAGCCCAACCCCAGGCAGTCCGACCGGTCCGACCGGGTGGAGATCACCGTGCGTTCGCGTGGACCGGTGATCCGTGCGGAGGCCGCCGCGGCCGATCCGTACGCCGCCCTCGACCTGGCGACGAGCAAGCTGGAGGCACGGCTCCGCAAGCAGCACGACAAGCGTCTGAGCCGCCGCAACGGGCGGCTGCCGGCCGGCGAGGTCGCCGTCGTCGTCAACGGCGCCGCCGAACTGGACGACAGGGGCCGGCTCACCACGAGCGCCGAGACGGACGTACCCGTCACGCACATGGGACCGCTGGAGATCAGGGGCGAAGGGCCCCTCGTGGTCCGGGAGAAGACGCACACCGCGTCGCCCATGGCGCTCGACCAGGCGCTGTACGAGATGGAGCTGGTCGGGCACGACTTCTACCTGTTCGTCGACTCCGAGACCAAGATGCCCAGCGTCGTGTACCGACGCCACGCCTACGACTACGGCGTGATCCGCCTGAACAGCAACGACTTCTACACCGGAGAGCCCGGTGGTGCGGGCGGAGAACTCGGCTGACCCCGACCCCGTGAACGGTGCCCTCGGAGCGCGTGGCGCGCTCCCGGGGCACCACCGTGTGACCGCCGAAGGCATCCGGCCGGAGGCGCCGGACGGGCCGCCCGGCATGAAATCATGGCCGGGCGGCCAACCGCCGGTCCCCCGGAACCGGTTGGGGCGGCGCAGACTGTGCAACCGCGGGGGCCACGGCCTTCAGGGGGAGGAACTATGGCGGACAGGTTCGGACCCGTCAGCGGGCCCGCCGAGGACGACGAGGACAGTGCCCGCTCCGGCCGGAGCACGTCCAGGGACGCGCGGCAGGAGCCCATCCGGGTCCTCGTCGTCGACGACCACGCCCTCTTCCGCCGTGGACTGGAGATCGTCCTCGCCCACGAGGAGGACATCCAGGTCGTGGGCGAGGCCGGCGACGGCGCCGAGGCCGTCGACAAGGCCGCCGACCTGCTCCCCGACATCGTCCTGATGGACGTCCGCATGCCCCGCCGCGGCGGCATCGAGGCCTGCACCTCCATCAAGGAGGTCGCCCCCAGCGCCAAGATCATCATGCTGACGATCAGCGACGAGGAGGCCGACCTCTACGACGCCATCAAGGCCGGCGCCACCGGCTACCTCCTCAAGGAGATCTCCACCGACGAGGTGGCGACCGCCATCCGCGCCGTGGCCGACGGCCAGTCGCAGATCAGCCCCTCCATGGCCTCCAAGCTGCTCACCGAGTTCAAGTCGATGATCCAGCGCACCGACGAGCGGCGGCTGGTGCCCGCGCCCCGGCTGACCGACCGCGAGCTGGAGGTCCTCAAGCTGGTCGCCACCGGCATGAACAACCGTGACATCGCCAAGGAGTTGTTCATCAGCGAGAACACGGTCAAGAACCACGTCCGCAACATCCTGGAGAAGCTCCAGCTGCACTCGCGGATGGAAGCGGTGGTGTACGCGATGCGGGAGAAGATCCTCGAAATCCGCTGATCCCTCCCCGGGGCCCCCGCCCCCGCCCCCCCACCCACCCCCCGCCCCGCCCCCATGCCCTCACTCCTTAAGGGCTGCCTCCAGGGCTGCTGCCAGCCGGGCGTCGTCGCAGCGCTCGATGCGTACCGCGTCGCAGCCCACCCAGCCGGCCGCTTCCCGCAGCGCCTGCGCCATGGGGCCCACCGCCTTGGCGTCCGCCATCGACACCTGCCGCGCCACCAGCGTCCGGCCCTCCCGCGCCGGGTCCACCCGCCCGGCCAGCCGCCCGCCGGTCAGCAGTGGCATCGCGAAGTAGCCGTACACCCGCCGCGCCCGGGGCACGTACGCCTCCAGCCGGTGCGTGAAACCGAAGATCCGCTCGGTGCGCGGGCGGTCCCACACCAGCGAGTCGAACGGCGACAGCAGCGTCGTACGGTGCCGGCCGCGCGGCTCCTCCGCCAGCGCCGCCGGGTCGGCCCAGGCCGGCTTCCCCCAGCCCTCCACCTCCACCGGCACCAGCCCCGTGTCCTCGACGACCGCGTCCACCTGCTCGCCCCGCAGGCGGTGGTAGTCCGCCAGGTCGGCCCGCGTGGCCACGCCCATCGCCGCGCCCGCCTGCGCCACCAGGCGCCGCACGCACTCCGTGTCGTCCAGGTCGTCGTGGAACAGCGCCTCCGGCACCGCGCGCTCCGCCAGGTCGTACACCCGCTTCCAGCCGCGCCGCCGCACGCACACCACCTCGCCGGTGTCCAGCAGCCACTCCACGGCGATCTTCGTCTCGGACCAGTCGTACCACTCGCCACCGTTCTTGGCGCCGCCCAAGTCGCTCGCCGTCAACGGCCCGTCGGCCCGCAGCCGGTCCCGGACCGCCGCGCACGACCGCTCCGAGTCCTGCATCACGTGCCACCGGCGCCCGCGCGCCCGCATCGCCCGGCGGCGGAAGGCGAACAGCGGCCACTCCTCGATCGGCAGCAGGCACGCCGCGTGCGACCAGTACTCGAAGGCGTGCTCCCCGCTCCAGTAGGCCGCCTCTATCGCCTCGCGCCCGATCGCGCCCAGCCGCGCGTACGGCACGAGCTCGTGCGAGCGGGCCAGCACCGAGATCGTGTCCAGCTGCACCGCGCCCAGCCGGCGCAGCACCCCGCGCGTGCCCCCGCGCCGGTCCGGTGCGCCCAGCAGGCCCTGGGCGCGCAACGCCAGGCGGCGTGCCTGGTCGGCGGAGAGACGGACCTCGGGCCTGATCGCGGCAGTTGTCATAGCCGCACCCTAGAGCCGGCCACTGACAACGCCCCCGGCCCGCAGCCCGGACGCCAGATGTGGGCAATACGTCCGATTTCTCATGGCCCGGCACCTTCCGGGAGGGCCGTTCGTTCTCAGGGCGGGTGTTGCGCGGGTGATGCGCGGCCTCGGTGATGACGGACCTCCCGGCGCGGTGTGGTCCTCGCTTACGATGGCCGTTGCGGCGGGGACTGTCCCGTCGTGCCCGCGCACCCCGCCGTGCCCAGGCCCGACCGGCAAGGAGCCAGCCTACGTGTCCGTCTTCGGCAAGATCATGCGTGCAGGAGAAGGCAAGATCCTGCGCAAGCTGCACCGCATCGCGGACCAGGTCAATTCCATCGAAGAGGACTTCCTGCACCTCTCCGACGCCGAGCTGCGCGCCCTGACCGAGGAGTACAAGCAGCGGTACGCCGACGGCGAGAGCCTCGACGACCTGCTGCCCGAGGCCTTCGCCACCGTCCGTGAGGCGGCCAAGCGCGTCCTCGGCCAGCGCCACTACGACGTGCAGCTCATGGGCGGTGCCGCCCTGCACCTGGGCTACGTGGCCGAGATGAAGACCGGTGAGGGCAAGACCCTCGTCGGTACCCTGCCCGCCTACCTCAACGCCCTCTCCGGCGACGGCGTGCACCTGATCACGGTCAACGACTACCTGGCCGAGCGCGACTCCGAGTTGATGGGCCGGGTGCACCGCTTCCTCGGCCTGTCCGTGGGCTGCATCCTCGCCAACATGACCCCGGCCCAGCGCCGCGAGCAGTACGCCTGCGACATCACGTACGGCACGAACAACGAGTTCGGCTTCGACTACCTGCGCGACAACATGGCCTGGTCGCAGGACGAGCTCGTGCAGCGCGGGCACAACTTCGCGGTGGTCGACGAGGTCGACTCCATCCTCATCGACGAGGCCCGTACGCCGCTGATCATCTCCGGCCCGGCCGACCAGGCCACCAAGTGGTACGGCGACTTCGCCAAGCTGGTCACGCGCCTCAAGCGCGGCGAGCCGGCGAACCCGCAGAAGGGTGTCGAGGAGACCGGCGACTACGACGTCGACGAGAAGAAGCGCACCGTCGCCATCCACGAGGCGGGCGTGAGCAAGGTCGAGGACTGGCTGGGCATCGACAACCTCTACGAGTCGGTCAACACGCCCCTCGTCGGCTACCTGAACAACGCCATCAAGGCGAAGGAACTGTTCAAGAAGGACAAGGACTACGTCGTCATGGACGGCGAAGTCATGATCGTCGACGAGCACACGGGCCGCATCCTCGCCGGCCGCCGCTACAACGAGGGCATGCACCAGGCCATCGAGGCGAAGGAAGGGGTGGACATCAAGGACGAGAACCAGACCCTCGCCACGATCACCCTGCAGAACTTCTTCCGCCTCTACAACAAGCTCTCCGGCATGACCGGTACGGCCACGACCGAGGCCGCCGAGTTCCACCAGATCTACAAGCTCGGCGTGGTGCCCATCCCGACCAACCGGCCGATGGTCCGCAAGGACCAGTCGGACCTGATCTACCGCACCGAGGTCGCCAAGTTCGCGGCCGTCGTCGAGGACATCGCCGAGAAGCACGAGAAGGGCCAGCCGATCCTGGTCGGCACCACCTCGGTCGAGAAGTCCGAGTACCTCTCGCAGCAGCTGGCCAAGCGTGGCATCCCGCACGAGGTGCTCAACGCCAAGCACCACGAGCGCGAGGCGCAGATCGTCGCCCAGGCCGGCCGCAAGGGCGCCGTGACGGTCGCCACGAACATGGCCGGCCGTGGTACGGACATCAAGCTCGGTGGCAACCCCGAGGACCTCGCCGAGGCCGAGCTGCGCCAGCGCGGCCTGGACCCCGAGGAGCACATCGAGGAGTGGGCGGCCGCGCTGCCCGCCGCCCTGGAGAAGGCCGAGGCGGCCGTCAAGGCGGAGAACGAAGAGGTCAAGAAGCTCGGCGGCCTCTACGTCCTCGGCACCGAGCGGCACGAGTCGCGGCGCATCGACAACCAGCTGCGCGGTCGTTCCGGCCGTCAGGGCGACCCGGGCGAGTCCCGCTTCTACCTGTCGCTGGGCGACGACCTGATGCGGCTGTTCAAGGCCCAGATGGTCGAGCGCGTCATGGCCATGGCCAACGTGCCCGACGACGTGCCGATCGAGAACAAGATGGTCACCCGCGCCATCGCCTCCGCCCAGTCGCAGGTCGAGCAGCAGAACTTCGAGACCCGTAAGAACGTCCTGAAGTACGACGAGGTCCTCAACCGGCAGCGCGAGGTCATCTACGCCGAGCGCCGCCGCGTCCTGGAGGGCGAGGACCTCCAGGAGCAGATCAAGCACTTCATGGACGACACGATCGACGCCTACATCCAGGCGGAGACGGTCGAGGGCTTCGCCGAGGAGTGGGACCTGGAGCGGCTGTGGGGCGCCTTCAAGCAGCTCTACCCCTGCCGGGTCACCATCGAGGAGCTGGAGGACGCGGCGGGCGACCGGGCGGGCATCACCGCCGAGTTCATCGCCGAGTCCGTCAAGGACGACATCTACGAGCAGTACGCGGCGCGCGAGGAGCAGCTGGGCTCCGACGTCATGCGCGAGCTGGAGCGGCGCGTGGTGCTGTCCGTCCTGGACCGCAAGTGGCGTGAGCACCTCTACGAGATGGACTACCTCCAGGAGGGCATCGGCCTGCGGGCCATGGCCCAGAAGGACCCCCTGGTGGAGTACCAGCGCGAGGGCTTCGACATGTTCCAGGCCATGATGGACGGCATCAAGGAGGAGTCCGTCGGCTACCTGTTCAACCTGGAGGTTCAGGTCGACCAGCAGCTGGAGGAGGTCCCCGTCGAGGAGGCCGCCGTGGCGCCCTCCCTCGAGAAGGTCCAGGACACCGTGCCGGCCGCCCGCCCGGAGATCCGTGCGAAGGGCCTGGAGGCCCCGCAGCGGCCCGACCGGCTGCACTTCTCCGCGCCGACCGTGGACGGCGAGGGCGGCGTGGTCGAGGGCGACTTCACCAACGACGAGCCCGGCGAGTACCGCTCGCCGGCCGACGGCATGACCCGCGCCGAGCGGCGCCGGGCCCAGCGCAGCGGTGGCGGTGGCCGCCGCCGCAAGAAGTAGCGCCGCAGGGCGGCAGGTCGTCTCACAGGGACGGGGCACGTCGGTGCTCCGTCCCTGTGGCGTTCCGGGGGTTGCGGCGGTCGGCGCCGAGCTCCACCGCGGAGCAGCGCCAGCGCCGGTCGGTGCCGTGCTCCAGGCGGAACGCCATGGCGCGCAGCCGGTCGCCGGTGGAGATGCGGGCGAACGCCTCGATGACGCCGGGGCGGGGCCGGAAGCCGTCGCAGCGCTCGACGTACGGCACCGGGCGGCCGGCGGCCAGGGGGCGCAGCGGTGCGCCCGGGGCGAGCTCGGCCAGCTGGTCGTAGGCGGCGGGCAGGGCGTAGCCGAGCATCCAGTGCACCGGCCGCTGGCCACTGAGCGTGAGCAGCAGCCGTTCCGCGAACCAGTAGTGGAGCTGATTCCTCCGCTGCTCGGCGCGTTCGCGTTCGTGCCGGAGGGCGGCGAGTGCGTGGGGTCCGGCGGGTCCGCCGCGGCCGGTGGGCCGGCGGGTGTCGGTGCGGCGCGGCGGAGCGCCGCGGCCGGGTCCGCCGGTCCTGGTTCCGGTGTTCCTGACGCTGGTGTTCCGTGCGGTGGTGGTCATGTCGTGTCCCCCCGTGAGGCCGGGCCCGGCCGGGTCGTACCGGGCGGTAGGCGTCGTTGGGGGATCTTCTACCGGCGGGTTCCGGCGGCGGGCAAGCGTCCGGGGAGGGCGGCCGGACAGCCGTACCGGGTTCACCTATCAGGGTGAAATGGCCTCGTCAGCCGGTCACTTTCCGTGACCGACCGGGGTGGAAGGGTGCCCTTCGCGGCCCCCGCCGGCACCTCGAAGGGGGACGCCCGCCCGTATGCTGGCAGGACCATCCGGTCATGTCCTCGATCATGTCCTCGATCTTCGATCCATCAGGAAAGCGGCGGTCATGCGCGTCTACGTCCCCCTGACCCTCTCCGGTCTCGCCGAGGCGTACCAGGCGGGCCTGCTGGGCCCGGCGCCGCTGGACGCCTTCGCCGTCACGCCCGCGCTGCGCGAGTGGTACGTCTCCGACGACATCGAGGAGCTGGAGTACGCGGCGCTGGGCCGTGCCGCGCAGGGTTCGCTGCGGCAGCTGGCCGGCGACCCGGGCGCGCCGCGCCGCCGCGTGGTCGTCGCGGTCGACGTGCCGGACGCCGTGGTGACGGCGCCGGCCGAGCGCGGCCTGGACCGGGCGGAGATCGGCGCGGTCCGGGTGACCGAGCCAGTGGCGCTGTCCAAGGCCGCCTCGGTGCACGTGGACGAGGCCGCCGCCGAGCGGGACGTGGCGGCCGCCGCGGAGGCGCTGGGCGCGGCCGACCAGGGCGACGACGACGCGCAGTTCGTGGTGGACGGCGCCGAGGACCACGAGCTCATGTGGTTCGGTGTGCAGGAGATCCCCAACCTCATCGGGTCCTGACGGCACCGGTGCCGGAGCCTCCGGGTACGGTCGGCACGAGACGTCGCCGGCCGAGGCCTGGGGGAAGCGCAGCATGACGCAGAGCACGGAAATGCCGGACGCGGGGACGGCCGGGGCGGCGGGGACGACGGCCTCGGGCGCCCATCTGGTCTGGGACTGGAACGGCACGCTGTTCCACGACATCGACGCGGTGCTGTCGGCCACCAACGCGGCCTTCGCCGAGCTGGGCATGGAGTCGCTCACGCTGGAGCGCTACCGCCGGCTGTACTGCGTGCCGATCCCCCTCTTCTACGAGCGGTTGATGGGCCGCCTGCCCACGCAGGCCGAGTGGGACCACATGGACGCCGTCTTCCACCGGCACTACCGGGAGCACCACATACGCTGCGGTCTCGCCGCGGGCGCGGCCGCGCTGCTGGAGCGCTGGCAGGAGGCGGGCGGCACCCAGTCCATCCTGTCGATGTACCAGCACGAGGACCTGCTGCCGCTGGTGCGCGGCTTCGGCATCGAGGGCCGGTTCGTCCGGGTGGACGGCCGCCGCGGGCCGTCCGGTGGCAGCAAGGCCGAGCACATGGAACGTCATCTGAGGGCACTCCGCGGAGTGGCGCCCCGGCGTACGGTAGTCATCGGGGACGCCGTGGACGACGCCGTCGCGGCGGCTCACGTGGGCGCCCACGCCGTCCTGTACTCCGGTGGCTCGCACAGCCGCCCCAGCCTGGCGGAGGCCGGGGTTCCGGTTGTGGACACGCTCGCGGAGGCCGTGGCGGAGGCGGAGCGCCTCGTCGGCTGAGTGCGCTGAGGTGTGTGGGGTAGGTGAGCCTTGTGTGGCCAGAGCGGCCAACTTCGCCGTCTCTTTTTGGACAGAATTCGCTCGTGCGTGTTCCCCCGGGAAGAGCGATAGCCTTACGGGGTGATCAGCGCGATATCCGTCAGGGGCGACGACGCCCCTGGCCCCCGCCCGGGCGCCCACCGACCCCGGGCCCGCGTTGATGCCCTGAACCGGCCGTACCCGGCGGAGCCCGCCCGGACGCACGCGTTCACCCCTCATCCCGGCATACCGTCGAAGCGACGCGGATACGCCGTGCAGCCTCGACGTGAAGCCTTCACCACCTATGTCACGCAACGGCGCGCGACAGGAGCCAGAGGACATGCAGACCAAGCTGGACGAAGCCAAGGCCGAACTGCTCGAGCGGGCGGCCCGCGTCGCTGAGAGCAGCCCGGTGGGAACGCCGGCCGGACCCAAGGGCGAGGGCGGCCTCGACCAGGGGCCCCTGACCGCCTACCTCCAGCGCTACTACCTGCACACGGCCGCCGAGGACCTCGTCGGGCGCGACCCCGTCGACATCTACGGCGCCGCCATCTCGCACTACCGGCTGGCCGAGAACCGTCCCCAGGGCACGGCCAACGTCCGCGTGCACACCCCCACCGTCGAGGAGAACGGCTGGACCTCCAGCCACTCGGTGGTCGAGGTCGTCACCGACGACATGCCCTTCCTCGTGGACTCCGTCACCAACGAGCTGTCCCGCCAGAACCGCGGCATCCACCTGGTGATCCACCCGCAGGTGATCGTCCGCCGCGACGTCACCGGCCGCCTGCTCGAGGTGCTGGGCTCCGCCTGCGACGCCCACGGCGCCGGCAAGGACGCCGAGCTGCCGCACGACGCGCTCGTCGAGTCCTGGATCCACGTCGAGACCGACCGCGAGACCGACCGCGACGACCTCAAGCAGATCACCGCCGACCTGCTCCGCGTCCTGTCCGACGTCCGCGAGGCCGTCGAGGACTGGGGCAAGATGCGCGACGCCGCCCTGCGCATCGCCGACGGCCTGGCCGACGAGCCGACCGACGGCATCACGGCCACCGAGCTGGAGGAGGCCCGCGAGCTGCTGCGCTGGCTCGCCGCCGACCACTTCACCTTCCTCGGCTACCGCGAGTACGACCTCGCCCAGGTAGACGCCGAGGGCGAGCAGGAGGACGTCCTCACCGCCGTCCCCGGCACCGGCCTCGGCATCCTGCGCTCCGACCCCACCCACACCGGGGACGGCCACCACGACGGCCACCACGCGCCCCTGCCGCGCCCGTCGTCGCCGTCCTTCAGCCGGCTGCCCGCCGACGCCCGCGCCAAGGCCCGCGAGCACCGCCTCCTGGTGCTGACCAAGGCCAACAGCCGCGCCACCGTGCACCGCCCCTCGTACCTCGACTACATCGGCGTCAAGAAGTTCGACGCCCAGGGCAACGTCGTCGGCGAGCGCCGCTTCCTCGGCCTGTTCTCCTCCGCCGCGTACACCGAGTCGGTCCGTCGCGTCCCCGTCATCCGCCGCAAGGTGGCCAGGGTGCTGGACGACGCCGGCTTCAGCCCCGAGAGCCACGACGGCCGCGACCTGCTCCAGATCCTGGAGACCTACCCGCGCGACGAGCTCTTCCAGATCGAGCCCGACCAGCTGCGCGCCATCGCCACCAGCGTGCTCTACCTCCAGGAGCGCCGCCGGCTCCGGCTCTACCTGCGGCGCGACGAGTACGGCCGCTACTACTCGGCCCTCGTCTACCTGCCCCGCGACCGCTACACCACCGCGGTCCGGCTGCGCCTGGTCGACATCCTCAAGGAGGAGCTGGGCGGCAGCAGCGTCGACTTCACCGCCTGGAACACCGAGTCGGTGCTCTCCCGGCTGCACTTCGTCGTCCGGGTCGAGCCCGGCGCGACCCTGCCCGACATCAGCGAGACCGACGAGCAGCGCATCGAGGCCCGCCTGGTCGAGGCCGCCCGCTCCTGGGCGGACGGCTTCGCCGAGACGCTGACCGCCGAGGTCGGCGAGGAGCGCGCCGCCGAGCTGCTGCGCCGCTACGGCCAGGCGTTCTCCGAGGGCTACAAGGCCGACCACAACCCGCGCAGCGCCGTCGCCGACCTGGGCCACCTGGAGCGGCTCACGGCCGCCGGCGCCGAGCGCGACTTCGAGCTCAGCCTGTACGAGCCGGTGGGCGCCGCCCCCGGCGAGCGCCGCTTCAAGATCTACCGCCGTGGCGAGCCGGTCTCCCTCTCCGCCGTCCTGCCCGTGCTGCAGCGCCTGGGCGTGGAGGTCGTCGACGAGCGCCCGTACGAGCTGCGGTGCGCCGACCGCACCACCGCCTGGATCTACGACTTCGGGCTGCGCCTGCCCGAGACCGTCCTGGGCGACGACCCGCGCGGCCGCTTCCAGGAGGCGTTCGCCGCGGTGTGGACCGGCCGCGCCGAGGACGACAACTTCAACAAGCTGGTGCTCGGCGCCGGGCTCGACTGGCGCCAGGCCATGGTGCTGCGCGCCTACGCCAAGTACCTGCGCCAGGCGGGGGTGAACTTCAGCCAGGCGTACATGGAGGACACCCTCGGCAACAACGTCCACACCACGCGCCTGCTGGTGAACCTCTTCGAGGCCCGGATGTCCCCCGCGCTCCAGCGCGCGGGCAACGAGCTGATCGACGGCCTGCTGGAGGAGCTGGACGGCGCGCTCGACCAGGTCGAGAGCCTGGACGAGGACCGCATCCTGCGCTCCTTCCTCACCGTCATCAAGGCCACCCTGCGCACCAACCACTTCCAGCGCGACGAGCGCGGCGAGCCCCGCGACTACCTGTCGATCAAGCTCGACCCGCAGGCCATCCCCGACCTGCCGGCGCCGCGCCCCGCCTTCGAGATCTGGGTCTACTCGCCCCGCGTCGAGGGCGTCCACCTGCGCTTCGGCAAGGTCGCCCGCGGCGGTCTGCGCTGGTCCGACCGGCGCGAGGACTTCCGCACCGAGATCCTCGGCCTGGTCAAGGCGCAGATGGTGAAGAACACCGTCATCGTGCCGGTCGGCGCCAAGGGCGGCTTCGTCGGCAAGCGGCTGCCGGACCCGTCGGTGGACCGCGACGCATGGCTGGCCGAGGGCATCGCCTCGTACAAGACGTTCATCTCCGGCCTGCTCGACATCACCGACAACATGGTCGGCGGCGAGGTCGTGCCGCCCAAGGACGTCGTCCGCCACGACGAGGACGACACGTACCTCGTCGTCGCCGCCGACAAGGGCACCGCCACCTTCTCGGACATCGCCAACGAGGTGGCCCAGTCCTACGGCTTCTGGCTCGGCGACGCGTTCGCCTCCGGCGGCTCCGCCGGCTACGACCACAAGGGCATGGGCATCACCGCCCGTGGCGCCTGGGAGTCGGTCAAGCGCCACTTCCGCGAGCTGGGCCACAACACCCAGACCGAGGACTTCACCGTCGTCGGCGTCGGCGACATGTCCGGCGACGTCTTCGGCAACGGCATGCTCCTGTCCGAGCACATCCGCCTGGTGGCCGCCTTCGACCACCGGCACATCTTCCTCGACCCCACCCCGGACGCGGCCGTCTCCTACGCCGAGCGGCGCCGCCTGTTCGAGCTGCCCCGCTCCTCCTGGGCGGACTACAACACCGAGCTGCTCTCCGCGGGCGGCGGCGTGCACCCCCGCTCGGCCAAGTCGATCCCCGTCAACGCGCACGTCCGCGACGCGCTGGGCATCGAGCCGGGCATCACGAAGATGACGCCCGCCGAGCTGATGAAGGCCATCCTCAAGGCCCCCGTCGACCTGCTGTGGAACGGCGGCATCGGCACGTACGTCAAGGCGTCCGGCGAGTCGCACGCCGACGTCGGCGACAAGGCCAACGACGCCATCCGCGTCGACGGCAAGGACCTGCGTGTCAAGGTCGTCGGCGAGGGCGGCAACCTGGGCCTGACCCAGCTGGGCCGCATCGAGTTCGCCGGCACCGGCGGCCGGATCAACACCGACGCCATCGACAACAGCGCCGGCGTGGACACCTCCGACCACGAGGTGAACATCAAGATCCTGCTCAACGCCCTCGTCACCGACGGCGACATGACCCTCAAGCAGCGCAACAAGCTGCTGGCGGAGATGACCGACGAGGTCGGCGAGCTGGTGCTGCGCAACAACTACGCGCAGAACGTCGCCCTGGCCAACGCCGTGGCCCAGGCCCCCAGCCTGCTCCACGCCCACCAGCGCATCATGCGCCGCCTGAGCCGTGAGGGGCACCTGGACCGGGCGCTGGAGTTCCTGCCCAGCGACCGCCAGATCCGCGAGCGGCTGGGCGCCGGCCGCGGCCTGACCCAGCCCGAGCTGGCCGTCCTCCTCGCCTACATCAAGATCACCACGGCGGAGGAGCTGCTCGCCACCGGCCTGCCCGACGACGACTACCTGCAGCGGCTGCTGTACGCGTACTTCCCGCAGCCCCTGCGCCAGTCGTTCGGCGAGCAGATCGAGTCGCACGCCCTGAGCCGCGAGATCATCACCACCGTCCTGGTCAACGACACGGTCAACGCCGGTGGCTCCACCTTCCTGCACCGCCTGCGGGAGGAGACCGGCGCGTCCCTGGAGGAGATCGTGCGGGCGCACACCGCGTCCCGCGAGATCTTCGGCCTGAACGCCGTCTGGGACGCCGTCGAGGCCCTGGACAACGTGGTGGCCGCCGACGTGCAGACCCGCATCCGGCTGCACTCGCGCCGCCTGGTCGAGCGCGGCACGCGCTGGCTGCTCAACAACCGCCCGCAGCCGCTGCAGCTCGCGGAGACCATCGAGTTCTTCCGCGACGGCGTGGACACCGTCTGGGCCGAGCTGCCCAAGCTGCTGCGCGGCGAGGACGCCGAGTGGTGGCAGTCCATCCACGACGAGCTCGTCGAGGCCGGCGTCCCCGGCGAGCTGGCGATGCGGGTGGCGGGCTTCTCGTCGGCCTTCCCGGCGCTGGACATCGTGGCGACGGCCGACCGCACCGGCAAGAACCCGCTGGACGTGGCCGAGGTCTACTACGACCTGAGCGACCGCCTGCACATCGCCCAGCTGATGGACCGCATCATCGAGCTGCCGCGCGCCGACCGCTGGCAGTCGATGGCCCGCGCCTCCATCCGCGAGGACCTGTACGCGGCGCACGCGGCCCTCACGGCCGAGGTGCTCTCCGTCGGCAACGGCTCCTCCACCCCGGAGCAGCGGTTCCGCTCCTGGGAGGAGAAGAACGCGGCGATCCTCGCCCGTGCCCGCACCACGCTCGACGAGATCCGCGGCTCGGAGTCCTTCGACCTGGCCAACCTGTCGGTGGCCATGCGCACCATGCGCACGCTGCTGCGCACGCACGGCTGAGCGCGCGCCGGGGCGTAATGGAGTAACACCCTCCCCCGTGGAGTAAGGGGGCGGTTCCGGGGAAAGAACCCCGGGGCCGCCCCTTTCCCGTGCTAAGAGGGACGAATGAAGGTCGTTTCACGGCTTGTGCCCACCAAGCCGGGGAGCCGGGAGGCGGCACGTGCCGCGGCGCTCCTCCTGGCCGTGTCGGCGGTCGGCTTCACCGTCATGCTCCTCGTCAACCGGCACCTGGGCCACGACGTCCGCTGGCTGCTGCACCGCTGGGACAGCGGCAACTACCTGTACGTGGCGGAGCGCGGCTATCCGGACCACATCCCCTACCGCTCCGACGGCACGCCCGACTACTCCCGGCTCGCCTTCTTCCCGCTCGTCCCCGCGCTCGTCCGCGGTCTGCACCTGGTCACCCGGATGCCGTACACGGCCGCCGGCGTGCTGCTGTCGTGGTGCGCGGCCGCGGTGGCGGCGGCCGGGGTGTACCGGCTGGTGCGGCTGTGCGGGCGGGGCCCGGGCGCCGGGTACGCGTGCGTGGCGCTGTGGGCCTGTTCGCCGTACGCCTTCGCGCTGTGGGTGCCGTACTCCGAGGCCCTCTTCAGCGCGCTGCTGGCCTGGACGATGGTGGCCCTGCTGACCCGGCGCTGGCTGCTCGCCGGGCTGCTGTGCGCGCTGGCGGGCGCCGTACGCCCGACGGCGACGGTGCTGATCGCCACGCTGGTGCTGACGGCCGGCTGGGCGCTGGTGCGGCGCCGGGACGGGCCGCGGCCGTGGCTCGCGCTGGTGCCGGCGCCGCTGGGGCTGCTGGCCGGCTGGCTGTTCCTGGGCAGCCGGGTGGGGCGCTGGGACGGCTGGTTCGAGGCCGAGCGGGCGTGGGGGCAGTCGTTCGACTTCGGGTGGGGGACGGCGCACGTGCTGCGCGACATCGTGCTCTACCGGGGGCTGCACGGCGCCGACGACGTACGGCACGCGGCGGTGCTGGCGCTGGTGCTGCTGACGGCCCTGGGGGTGCTGGCGCTGGCGCTGGACCGGGCGGTGCCGCGGCCGCTGGTGCTGCTGGTCGCGGGGGCGTGGGTGCTGATGGTGGCGACGCCGGGTTCGCCGTTCTCGAAACCGCGCTTCATGCTTCCGTTCCTGCCGGTTCTGCTGCTGTTGGTGGCCCGGCCGTTCGCGCGTGCTCCGCTGGTGGTGCGGGTCGGTCTCTACGGTGGGGGTGCGGTGGTCTCGGGGTGGTACGCGGCCGGGTTGCTGGCGTTGTTCCCGGGTTCCCCGTGAGGGCCGCCGGGGGGCGGGGGCGGGGCGTGGCCGGGGAGGGCCCGGAACACCCAGGCGCGGTAGGACCAGAAGCGGAACAGGGTGGCCGTGGCGATGCCCAGGAACTTGAAGAGGTTGCCGAGCAGCGGCCCGTTCCAGCCGAACCCGTACGTGGCCACGTAGAGGACGCCGTTCTCGATGACGAGGCCGGCGACGCTGAAGACGAGGAAGAGCAGCACCTCGCGGCTGCGGTGGCTCTTGTCGCGGTCCCGGTAGGCGAAGTGGCGCAGTCCGAGGTAGTTGAAGGCGATGGCGACGGTGGTCGCGATCACGCTGCACCGGACGACGGGCAGCCCGGTGGCGCCCCGGCAGATGTTGAAGACGCCCAGGTTGACGAAGATGCCGAGCCCGCCGACCGTGCCGAACCGGGCGAACTCGTGTACGAGCGCGAGCAGCCGCGCCCGGCCTCCGCCGCGGTCCGCTGCCCGGTCGCGCGCCCGGTTCCGTGGCCGGTTCCGCGCCTGGTTCCGCGCCTGGTTCCGCGCCCGGTCTCCCGTCCGTCCCCTCGTCTGCGTCGGTCGCAAGGGTTCTCCCGGTGTGGTCGCCACGCGTCACGGACATTTCGGCTTCGAGACCCGATTGTAGGGTAAATTGCCGCGAAAACTGACCTAGTGCGACGATGGGGCCACGCAGGGCGAGGAGCTGGCATGTCTGAGGCGGTACTGCTCGTCGGCGGCAAGGGCACACGCCTCCAGCCGCTCACCATCAACACCCCCAAACCGATGGTCCCGGCCGCCGGCGTGCCCTTCCTCGCCCACCAGCTGGCCCGCGCCAGAGCCGCCGGCGTCGAGCACGTCGTCCTCGCCACCTCCTACCTCGCCGAGGTGTTCGAGCCGTACTTCGGCGACGGCTCGGCGCACGGGCTGCGGCTCACGTACGTCCACGAGGAGGAGCCCCTGGGCACCGGCGGCGCCATCCGGCACGCCGCCACCGCCCTGCGCGCGGCCCCCGGCGACCCCGTGCTGGTCTTCAACGGCGACATCCTCACCGGCGTCGACATCGGCGCCCTGCTGCTGCGCCACGAGCGCACCCAGGCGGACGTCACCCTGCACCTCACCCGGGTGGCCGACCCCCGTGCCTTCGGGCTCGTCCCCACGGACGAGGAGGGGCGGGTGCTGGCGTTCACGGAGAAGCCGCGGCGGCCCGAGGAGATCGTCACCGACCAGGTGAACGCCGGCTGCTACGTCTTCCGGCGCGAGGTCATCGACGCCATCCCCGGCGGCCGCCCCGTGTCGGTCGAGCGCGAGACCTTCCCCGGGCTGCTGGCCGGCGGCGCCCTGCTGCACGGCGTGGTCGACGGCTCCTACTGGCTCGACCTCGGCCGCCCCGCCTCCTTCGTGCAGGCCTCCGCCGACCTGGTGCGCGGCATCGTGCGCTCCCCGGCCGTCCCCGGCGAGCCCGGCGAGTTCCTCGTGCTGCCCGGCGCACGCGTGGAGCCGGGCGCCCGGCTGAGCGGCGGTACGGTCGTGGGAGCCGGCGCGCACGTGGCGGCGGGCGCCGCCGTCGACGGCTCCGTCGTCCTGGACGGTGCCCGCATCGGGCCCGGCGCGCGGGTGACCGCCTCCATGGTCGGCACCGGGGCGCGGGTGGGGTCCCGGACCGTGCTGGACGGCGCGGTCATCGGCGACCACTCGGACGTGGGGGCCGACAACGAACTGCGCGACGGCGCCCGTGTCTGGTGCGGCACCAGCATCCCGGACGCCGCCATCCGGTTCTCGGCCGTCTGACCCCCGCGCCGCCTACTGTCGTTCCCCGCACGGCTGTACGAACCCATCCGACCGCCCCAGCTGACGAGGACGCCGCCCATGACCGACCCGCGCCACGCCGCCGCGCATCCCCTGCCCGCAGAGTGGGGCCGCACCCCCCTGACGGTGGTGATGCCCACGTACAACGAGGCCCAGAACCTGCCCACCATGGCCGAGACGCTGATGGCCCTCCCCTTGGAGGGGCTGCGCCTCCTGGTGGTCGACGACAACAGCCCCGACGGCACGGGCACCATCGCCGATCAGCTGGCCGACAAGTACAACGAGCCCGGCGAGGGCGGCCGCACCCGCATGGGCGTCCTGCACCGCACCGCCAAGGACGGCCTCGGCCGGGCCTACGCCGCCGGTATGGAGCGGGCGGTCGCGGAGGGCGCCGCGTACGTCCTGCAGATGGACGCCGACGGCAGCCACCCCGCCGAGAAGATCACCGAGATGCTCGGCGTCGCCCTGGCCACCGGTGCCGACGTCGTCGTCGGCAGCCGCTACGTCCCCGGCGGCACCCTCTCCGACGCCTGGAAGCCGCACCGCAAGCTCCTGTCCCGCTGGGCCAACGCCTACGCGGGCGGCATCCTCGGCACGCGCGTGCGCGACATCACCGGCGGCTTCAACCTGTGGAGCGCGGCGGCGCTGCGCGCCATCGGCCTGGCGTCCGTCGACAGCGCGGGCTACTCCTTCCAGGTGGAGACCAAGTACCGCGCGCTGCGGGCCGGTTTCACCCTCGTCGAGGTGCCCATCCACTTCGAGGACCGCACCGCCGGCGAGTCGAAGATGGACCTCGCCGTGCAGCTGGAGTCGGTCGCCATGCCGTGGCGGCTGCGGTCCAGGGCGCTGCGCGGGCACGCGGCGGGCCGGCGCGGCCGCTGACCGGTGGACGGCCTGGAGCGGCTCCCGGCGGAGCGGGCGCAGGAGGCCCGGTCCGGGGGCGCTGCGGGCCCCCGGGAGACCCTGCCGGCCGCCTATGGGCGGCTGGGGCGTCCCGTGCTGTCGGGTGCGCTCCTGCTGCTGGCCGTCCTCCTGCTGTTCGTGGTCGTGCGGCTGCCGTGGTCGGGCGACCTGGGCATGCACGCCGCCGTCCTGGAGCGGCTGCGTGCCGATCCGCTGCACCCGGGCAACCCGCTGGTCGACCGGGACACGCCCAGCCCCTACTACTCGCCGTGGACCCTCTTCCAGGCGCTGGCCGCCCGGGCCACCGGCTGGGGCACCTTCCGCGTGCTGCGGGTGGCCGGCCTGGCGGGGCTGCTGCTGCTCGGCACGGGCGTCGCCGCCTTCGTCCGTACGTTCAGCAGGGCGCGCGGCGCCGTGGCACTCGCACTGCTGTGCGTGCTGTTCCTCTACGGGGTGCGGCTGTTCGCGTGGAGCGGCGTGCCGGCGCTCACGTCGCTGGCCCTGACGGTGGCCTACCCCAGTACGTTCGCCCTGGGGCTGTGCCTGCACGTGTGGGCGCTCCTGAGACGGGCCCTCGCCGGCCGCTGGACGCTGCGGGGCTTCCTCGGGACGGGGGCGCTCCTGGCGCTCGTCCTGCTGGTCCATCAGTTCACGGGGGCGGTGGCGGTTCTGGGGTCGGTCGCGATGCTGCTGGGGGCGCGCCCTGTGCCGGACCGGGCCCTGTGGTGGCGTACGGGCGCGGCGGCGCTGCTGACCGGGACGGTGGTGCTGTGCTGGCCGTACTACCCGTTCACCGCGCTCCTCGGCGGGGGCGGCCTGGACCTGATCCACCGGCCGCTGTACGCGCACCTGCCGCAGCGGCTGTGCCTGCTGGCGCCGGGTGCGGCCGCGCTGGTGGCGCGGTGGCGGCGCGACCGGCGCGACCCGCTCGCCCTGTTGTGCGCCGGAGGCGCGCTGGTCTTCGCGGCGGGCGGGCTGAGCGGCCACTACGCCTGGGGGCGGGTGCTGCCGGCCGTGGTGCTGCCCGCGCAGACCGCCCTGGCGGTGGAGGTGGCGGAGGCCGTGCGGGGGCGGCGGGACGGGACGCAGGGGGAGAGGGCGCGGCGGGGGCGGGGTGCGGCGGTCCGGGTGGCGGTGACGGCCGTGGCGCTGCTGGCGGGGGCGTGGACGCAGGCCGGCGTGCTGTCGTACGTGGTGCACAGGGAGGCCCTCCCGCCGCCGCTGCGCCAGGCGCGGGCGCCGGCCCTGTGGCCGGGCTTCCGGTGGGCCGCCGCCCGCGTGCCCAAGGGGCAGACGGTGATGACGGACGACTACGTGGCGCTGCGCGCGCTGCCCGCCTACGGCCCGTACACCGTTGCGCCCGCCTACCCCGACCTCTTCCTGCCCGACGAGGCACGGCGCCGGGAGGCCACCCGGCGCTACTACGCCCCCGACACGACCCGGGCCGAACGGCTCGCCATCCTCGAGGAGTACGGCGCGCGATGGGTGTTGCAGAAGAGCGGCCGGCCGGGCCTGCCGGCGGACGATCCCGCGCTCCGGAGGGCGGCCCGGGGGCCGTCGGGGCTGACGTTGTGGGAGGTGGTCCGGCCGGACTGCTGCTCGGGCGGGCGCCGTGGCAGGTGAGGGCCGCGGCGGTGGTGCTGTTCACGCTGAGCGCCGCCCGCCCGTATGCCAAGAGCCGCATCGGCCTCGACAACGCGGTGGTGGTGCGGGCGGCGCGCACGCTGCTGGAGGGCGGGTCGCCGTACGCGGACAGGCGGTTCCTGTACTTGCCGGGGGCGGTGTTCGCGGCGCTGCCGCAGGCCGGGCTGCCGGAGAGGGTGCTGTTCTACGCCGTGCCGCTGGCGACCGGGGCGTTCGTGGGGGCCGGGGCGCTGCTGGCGCTGGGTCTGTTCGAGGTGCGCCGCGACAGCCGGCTGGCGGCGCTGCTGCTGGTGGGGCTGGCGTTCTTCCTGCCGTTCCAGAGCCTGGTGTTCCTCGGCAACTGGACGGTCGTGGCCATCGTGGCGTTCCCGGCGGCGCTGCTGCTGGCGCGGCGCGGGAGGTGGAGCGGGGCGGGAGCGGTGGTGGGCGGGTCCATCGCGCTCAAGCCGATGCTCGTGCCGGTGCTGTTGTTGTTCGTGCTGGCGCGGCGGTGGCGGGCGCTGGGCTGGGCGGTGGCCCTGGCGGCGGTGCTGTCGCTGGCGGCGGCGGTGGCGATGCCGCACCCGGAACTCTTCCTGACCCGGACGTTGCCGTTCCTGTTGCACGGGCAGGACGCGTACGCCCGGCCGTACGACGCCTCGTGGCCGGCGGTGCTGCCGAGGCTGGGGGTGCCGCAGGCGCCGGCGCTCGTGCTGGGGTGTGTGTTTGCGGTGGGGCTGTTGGGGGCGGCGTGGCTGCGGTGGCGCGGAGGGGAGCGGTGCGAGGGGCGTGGGGAGGCGTTGCGGCTGGTGGAGTGCGCGTCGCTGCTGATGCTGGCGGCGTTCGTGGTGTGCCGGCCGTCGTTCCAGAACTATGCGCTGGTCGTGGTGCCGTCGCTGGCGGTGTCCGTGGTGGCCGGGGGCGCGGCGGCGCGATCGGTGTGGTTCTGGGTGCCGTTGGTGCCGGAGTGGGGCGGGGTGCCCTGGCCGGGGCTGGAGAGCGCGGTGCACCACGCGTTCAAGGACATCGTGATGTACGGGGGGTTGGGGATGGTGCTGGCGGTGACGGCGTGGCGGCAGTGGCGCGGGTGGCGGGTGGTGACGCCGCCGGGATCTCCGGGGACGGCAGGGGTTGTCACGCTGAGTAGTTGTCGTTACTCTCTGTGTAAGCATGTGGGAGCCGGGCGGCTCCGGAAGCCGCCGGAAGTCTTCCGGAAATGAGGTGAGCCGTGTCCACTGCCGTCAGCGTCGGCGACGACGTCCGCGAGGACGCCGGAGGCGACGTGCCCGCCGACGTCAGCGTCGTCGTCATCACGTACAACGACGCGGGACGGCTGTCGCGTGCCGTCCGGTCCGTCCTGGGACAGTCCCTGTACCGCCTCGAAGTCGTTGTCGTGGACGACTGCTCCACCGACGACACCCCCGCGGTGGTCCGCGGGCTCGCCCGCTCCGATCCGCGCGTGCGCGGCCTGC
Source organism: Streptomyces mashuensis (assembly GCF_014654785.1). Taxonomy (GTDB): domain Bacteria; phylum Actinomycetota; class Actinomycetes; order Streptomycetales; family Streptomycetaceae; genus Streptomyces; species Streptomyces mashuensis. Next base: position 29,807 of record NZ_BNBD01000024.1, on the reverse strand, counting down.
GCCTGCCCGCCAACAGCGGCGGCTGCGGCGCCCCGCGCAACGCCGGCATCGCCGCCGCCCGCGCGCCGTACGTGATGTTCCTCGACAGCGACGACGAACTGCCCTACCACGCCTGCAAATCCCTGCTGCTGACCGCCGAGGAGACCGGGGCCGACTTCGTCACCGGCGAAGTGACCCGGGTGTTCGAGGAGACCGGCACCACCGGCCTCTGGTACCCCGAACTCTTCGAGGACACCCGTGTGGTCGAGGGCATCCGGCAGGACCCGCGCCACTTCCTCGACCACCTCTCCACCAACAAGCTCTACCGCGCCTCCTTCCTCGCCCGCCACCGGCTGCGGTTCCCCGAGGACCTGCACTACGAGGACCAGCTCTTCACCGCCCGCGCCTTCACCCTCGCCCGCTCCTTCGCCGTCGTGCCCTGGCCCGTCTACACCTGGCGGCTGGCCGCGGACCCGGCCGCCGGCCCCTCCATCTCCTCCAGCCGCCACAAGCTCCAAAACGTGGCCGACCGCATCGCGGTCGCCCGCCGCGTCGACGCCTTCCTCGAGGAGTCCGGCAACGCCGACCTCCGGCCGCACAAGGACGCCAAGTTCCTCCGCCACGACCTCCGCCTCCACCTCGGCGACCTGCCGTTCCGGGACGCCCGCTGGGCCGCCGGCCTCGCCGCCACCGCCGGGCCCTACCTCACCGGGCTCGCCCCCGCCGCGCTCGCCGCCCTGCCCCGCGAACAACGCGTCTGCCAGCACCTGCTGCTCACCGGACGGCTCACCGAAGCCGCCGAATGCGCCCGCACCCTCGACCGGCCCCGCCTCGCCCCCCGCCACATCGTGCGCGACAGCGCCGGGCGCACCTACTGGGGGAGCACCCTGCCCGCCGACGACGAGGAAGCCGCCGCCCTCGACATCAGCGACTGGCACATGGCGGAGCAGCCCTTCACCACCGGCCCCCTCCGTCACGAGGTCGCCCGCCTGGAAGCCGCCGGACCCCGCCTCCGGCTGCTCCTGCACACCTACGACCCCTGCCGCCTGCTGGCCGCCGGCCCCGTCACGGCCCGGCTGCGCCTGGGCCGGGAGGCACCCTCCCTCACCGTGCCCGTCCGCTACGAACCGGCCGGTGCCGCGAACGACGACGGCGCCGTCCGCACCGCCCGCTGCGAGCTCGACCTGCGCCACGTCCGCGTCCCCGCTACCGGCTTCGGCGGCCGCCGCCACCCCGTCGTCGTCCTCGACCGCCTGGGCCTCACCCGCACCGACCCGCTGCTGGCCCCCGCCCACGAACCGCCCGTCACCGTCCGCACCGCCCACCACGACGTCCGGGCCGCCTGCGAGGGACGCGGCGCCGGCCGGCTAGAACTCACCTGGCACCGCCGCGGCCTCCTCCTCGCCGCCGAGGCCGCGGCCCCGGCCCTGACCCCCGTGCGCCGCCGCGCCGGCCGGCTGGCCCGCCGCGTCACCGGGCCCCGCGCCCGCGCCCTCGTCCAGCACGAGCTGCGGCGCCTGCCCCTCGACGAGCACCTCGTCGTCTTCGAGGCCCTGGAGGGCCGCGGCTACGCCGACAGCCCCCGCTACATCCACGAGGAGATCCTGCGCCGCCGCCTCCCGCTGCGCGCCGTGTGGTCCTACACCGGCAGCACCGCCTCCTACCCCGAGGGCGTGGAACTCGTGCGGCGCGGAAGCTGGGCGTACATCCACGCCATCACCCGCGCCCGCTACTGGGTCGACTCCCACGGCTTCCCCGCGCAGTTCGCCAAGCGGCCCGGCACGCGCTACCTCCAGACCTGGCACGGCCAGGCGTTCAAGCACATGGGTTTCGACACCCCCGAGCTGCGGCTGGCCGGGCCCGGGCGCCGGCGCCTCCACCGCGAGATGGTGGCCCGCTGGGATGCCCTCGTCTCGCCGAGCGAGGAGTTCGAGCGGACCTTCGTCCGCGCCAACGAGTACACCGGCGAGCTGCTGCGCACCGGACTGCCCCGCAACGACGTCCTCGTCCGCTGGAACGAACCCGCCCAGCGCGACCGCGCCACCGCCACCCGCGAACGGCTCCAGATCGCTGCCGGCCGCAAGGTCCTGCTCTACGCGCCCACCTTCCGCGACGGCGCCCGCGACAGCGGCGCGTCGATCCGGGTGGACCTGACGGCACTGGTGGCCGCCCTGGGCGAGGAGTGGACCGTGGTGGTCCGGCCGCACTACTACGAACGCTTCACCGTGGCCCGCGAACTGGGCCACGCCGTGCGCGACGGACGGGACTTCACCGACCTCAACGACCTGCTGCTGGTCTCCGACGCCCTGCTGACGGACTACTCGTCGGTGATGTTCGACTACGCCAACCTGGGCCGCCCGATCCTGCTGTTCACCGACGACTACGACGACTACCGCTCCGTCGCCCGCGGCACCTACTACGACCTGCCCGGCATCGCCCCCGGCCCGATGCTCTCCACGACCGGCGAGCTCGTCGCGGCACTCCGCGACCTCCGCGCCGTGCAGGACCAGTGGGCCGGGCCCTACGCCCGCTTCCAGGCACGCTTCAACTCCCACGAGACGGGCTGGGCGAGCAAGGCCGTCGTCGACCAGTTCTTCGCGGACGTCGCCGGACCCGAACGGCCGGGGAAGGATGTGCGGCGATGAAGCGACGGAAGCTCTTCCTCGTCGGCATCGACGTCGACTCCCTGGGCGGTTCGCAACGGGTCCTCCACACCCTCGCCCAGGGCTTCGCCGAACAGGGCCACCACGTGGAGCTGGTCGGCATCCGGCCCAGCCCCGAACCCCACTCCTTCCACGCCGACCCCGCCTACCGGCACACCACCCTCTACCGGCACCCCGCCGCACCGCCCTGGCGGCCCACGTCACTCACCGAGCGCCTGCACCCCGCCCGGCTCGGCGCCGTACGGGCCGAGCGCACCGAGCGGCTGCACGCACGGCAGCGCATGGCCGCCCGCTTCGCGACCGCGCCCGAGGGCCGCCTGGTGATCGGCTCGCCCTGGGCCGCGGTCTGGCTGGAGGCCGTGCCGCGGCCACCGGGACTGCGGGCCGTCGGGCAGTACCACGAGTCGTTCTTCCAGGCGCGCCACACCGCCAACCTGCAACTGATCCTCGACCACTACGCCGGGCTGGAGAAGGCGCTGTTCCTCAGCGAGGCGGACGCGGCGGAGTTCCGCCGGCGCCGCCTGCCCAACGCCGGGGTGATGCCCAACCCGCTGCCTTTTGCCGCCGGCCCGCCCGCGCCCCTCGACACCCGGCGCGTCGGTGCCGTCGGACGGCTCGACCCGGTCAAGCGGCTCGACCGGCTGCTCGACGCCTTCGCCACCGCTGCCGCCCACCGGCCCGGCTGGGAACTCCACCTCTTCGGCGAGGGCCCCGAAGAGCCCGCCCTGCGCCGGCAGGCGGACCGGCTGGGCATCACCGGCCGGGTGCGCTTCCGCGGCGCCGTCCGGGACATGGCCGCCGCCTACCGGGAACTGTCCGTCGTGGCGCTCACCAGCGAACGCGAGGGCCGGCCCATGGCCCTGGCGGAAGCCTCGGCGGCCGGGGTGCCGTGCGTGAGCTTCGACGTGTCCGGAGGCGTACGGGAGCTGGTCACCCACGGTGTGACCGGCACCCTCGTCCCGCACGGCGACACCGAGGCGTTCGCCACGGCACTGGATGCCCTCATGGCCGACGCCCGCCTCCGCGCCCGCTACGGCCGGGCCGCACGCGACCACGTGGCACCACTGGCCCTCCCCGCGGTCCTGGACCGCTGGGAGGCCCTCTTCCAGGAAATCGACCGCTGAGGGGACGGGGGGAGCACCGATGACGGGGGGAACGAGGGCGGCATTGGCACGGGCTGCCCGCAGGGCCGTGGCGAGAGCGGTCCGGGCGTGGGGACGGGCGCTGCGCCGTGTGCGGCAGGGGGTGTTCCGGGCCGGTGCCCGGGTCCTGGCCGTGGTGGGCGGGCCGGTGAGGGGAGCATCACCGCGCCGCCCGGTGCCGCCCCCGTCCGCGGCGCCGCGTGACGTGCCGCCGAAGCCGCCCGAGGCGGCGCAGCAGGACGCCCAGTGCGCAGCGCGGGCCCGGCGCCAGCCGGATCGCGAGCGAGCTGCTTCCCGTGGCGCAGGGCTGCGCCAGCAGCAGCCCGAAGCGGGCGCTGGGCAGGGCCGTGCGGCGCAGCGGGCCGCCGTGCGCACGGACCGCCGTCCGCAGCGTGCCGTCGCGCGCGAAGCGAAGACCCACGCGGACGTCCCACGCCTGGGGGGCGCGGCCCGCCGCCCGGCGGCCGTGGGCGGCCAGGCCGCCCAGGTCGAGGGGGACGGCGGCCGTCCACGCCGGCCCGTCCCGCTCCAGCGGGGCGCTGAGCGTGACGGCCGTGCCGGGCCCGCGCAGCCGCAGCTCGACGTCGACGGTGTGGGGGCGCGCGGCGGCGAGACGCCCGTACAGCTCGTGGACGCGCAGCGTCAGGACGGCCCGCGGGCTGCGGCGGCCCGTGCGCAGCGTCGCGTCGACGGTCACCGGGAGCCGGCGCGCCGGCTTGGCGGAGGGGCCCGTCAGCCCGTCGAGGGCGACCTGGGGGAGGTCGGACGCCCACACGGGCCCGTCCGCCGCCGACGCGTACGGCGGCAGCAGCCGCGCCGGCCGGGCGGCCAGCTGCGCCAGCCGGTCCAGGTCGCGCGGCGCCGGCGAGGCCAGTACCACGCGGGCGATCCACCGCGCGGGCGCGCGGGCGGCCCGCAGGTCCGCCTCGTCGAAGGCCGTCAGCGCGTCGCGGGTCACCGCCCACCAGGCGCGGCGGTGGGCGGGCCCGTGGCCGGGCAGTTCACGGACGTACATGCGCAGGTCGTGGTCGAGGAACTTCACCTTGGCCGCATGGGTGAGGACCGGGTTGTCCGCGGCGCGGAGGGCGTCGAGGGAGTGCCGGTGGGCGCGGAGGCGGGCCTCCCAGTTGGCGACGGCGTTCCGGTCCAGGGAGAGCGACGGGCGGGCCGCGTCGCGCCGCACGTGCCAGATGTAGACGGTCGCGGGCACGGTGGCGATGCGCGGGGCGGCGGCCAGCAGCCGGGCGCCGAAGACGAAGTCCTCGTAACGGAAGGCGCCTTCGGGGAAGAGGACGCCGTGCGCGGTGAGGAAGGCGCGCGCGTAGAGCTTGTTGACGCAGAGGGTGTCGCGGAGCAGCGCGGCGTGCTCCTCCGGTCGGGCGTGCACGGCGGGCCGCCGATAGAGGGCGGGCTGCCAGGGCGTGTCGTGGCGCCGGGGCAGTTCCCGGCGGACGCACAGGCCGGCGGCGACGGGCACGTCGTGGCGCAGCGCGGCCTCCAGCAGGGTGGTGACGGCGCCGTGGGGGAGCAGGTCGTCGCTGTCGAGGAACATCACGTAGGGGGCGGTGGCGGCGGCCAGTCCCTGGTTGCGGGGGGTGCCGCAGCCGCCGCTGTTGACGGTGCGGCGGATGACGCGCAGCCGGGGCTCGCCGGCCCGCATCCGTTCGAGGACGGCGGCGGTGCGGTCGGTGGAGGCGTCGTCGACGACGAGGACCTCCGCCACGGCTGGGCCCTGCGCGAGCGCGGAGCGGACGGCGTCGCCGATGTGGGGCGCGTCGTTGTAGCCGATGACGACCACGCTGACGTGCCCGCTCGTGGGGAGGGTTCCGCTTCCGTTCACGGCCACGTGACCAAGTCTTATCCGATAAGTACGTGCATGAGGGGATTGTTCACCCGGGTGGGGCGGGTGGTTCCGGGGAGGGCGCGGATGAGTGGCACTGCGGCGCGCGAGGAGAACAGGGCGCGGCGCGCGGTGCCCTGGCCCGTGGTGGCCCTGCCCGCCGCGGTGATGCTGGTGCTGGGCCTGTGGGGCCTGGACCGCGGCACGATGTGGCGCGACGAGGCGGCCACCTTCCAGGTGGCCCGCCGTCCGGTGGCCGCCATCTGGCGGATGCTGGGCCAGGTCGACGCGGTGCACGGCCTGTACTACCTGCTGATGCACCCCCTGCTGGCGGTGCGCGCCGACGAGACGGTGCTGCGGCTGCCGTCGGTGCTGGCGGCCGCGGCCACCGCGGCGCTGGTGGCCTCGCTGGGTGCCCGGCTGGTCCGGCCCCGCGTGGGCCTGTGGGCGGGGCTGCTGTACGCGGTGACGCCGTTCGTGGGTCACTACGCGCAGGAGGGCCGGTCCTATGCCCTGGTCGCGGCGGGCGCCGCGCTGGCGACGTGGCTGCTCCCCGGCGCCGTGGAGCAGTCGGGCGGTGGCGGTCCGGGCGTACGGCGGCGGTGGGCGGCGTACGGTGCGGTGGTGGCGGTGACGGCGCTGCTGCACGAGTTCGCGGTGCTGGTGCTCGTGGCGCACGCCGTGACGCTGGCCGTGTCACGGGTGCCGTGGCGGGCCTGGCGCGGCTGGGGCTGCGCGGCGCTGGCCGCCTGTGCGGTGCTGGCGCCCCTGGCGGTGGTGTCGCGGCGGCAGGGGCGCCAGGTGGCGTGGCTGCGACCGCCCGGCCCCGAGCAGGCCCGGGCGCTGCTGTACGCGTTCGCCGGGCCGCGGGAGCTGGTCGTGGCCGCTACGGTGCTGCTGGTGGCGGTCGCCCTGCTGGCGCCGCTGCCCCGCACCGGGCCGCTGGGGCTGAACGCCGTGGCCCTGCCGCTGGCGCTGGTGTCGCCGGTGCTGCTGTACGGGGTCTCCCGGTGGCAGCCGCTGTTCCTCGACCGCTATCTGCTGTTCTGCCTGCCGGGGGTGGTGCTGCTCGCGGCCGCGGGGGCCGAGCGGCTGCTCGGGCCGGTGCCGTGGCGGCGTGCGGCCACGGCGGCGGGGGTGCTGGCCGTCGCGGGCGCGTTCCTGTGGCAGCTGCCGGTGCACGAGCACGACCGCCTGCCCGTGAGCCGGGGCGACGAACTCGCCCCGGTGGCCGCGCAGGTGGGGCGGGCGGCACGGCCCGGGGACGCCGTGCTCTTCCTGCCCCTCCACGAACGCCGCATCGGACTCGCCTACCCACGGGCCTTCGCCGGGTTGCGGGACCTCACCCTGCGGCGGTCGCCCGCCGCCTCCGGCACCCTGTACGGGCAGGAGACCGGCACCGGCCGGCTGCGCGCCCGGCTGGCCGCGCTGCCGCCGGGGCGGCGGGTGTGGGTGGTGGCCGACACGACCACCGTGGGCACCCGCTGGTTCCGGGCGCAGCCGGCCGAGGCGGCCAAGGTGCGGGTGCTGGAGGAGCTGTGCCGCGAGCGGTCCACCGTCTTCGTCCGGGGAGGTGCCGTCACGCTCTACGAACGCCGTTGAACACCGCCGGCCGCGCGCTCACTTCACCGCGCCCGCCATCACCCCGCTCACGAACTGCCGCTGGAACGCGAAGAACACCGCCAGCGGGACGACCATCGAGAGGAAGGCACCCGAAGCGAGGACGTCGACGTTGTCACCGAACTGGCGCACCTGCTGCTGCAACGCCACCGTGACCGGCGGGTTGCCGCTGTCCGCGAAGATCAGCGCCACCAGCATGTCGTTCCAGACCCACAGGAACTGGAAGATGCCGAGCGAGGCGATGGCCGGCCCGCCCAGCGGCAGCACGACGCGGGTGAACAGCCGGATCTCGCCCGCGCCGTCGAGCCGGGCGGCCTCCAGCAGTTCGCGCGGGATCTCGGCGAAGAAGTTGCGCAGCAGGAAGATGGCGAACGGCAGGCCGAAGGCGGTGTGGAACAGCACCACACCCACCGTCGACTCGAAGATGCCCAGCGCGCTGAAGAGTTTCGCCACCGGGATCAGCGCCACCTGCACCGGCACGACCAGCAGCCCGACGACGACCATGAACCACCAGTCGCGGCCGGGGAACTCCAGCCAGGCGAAGGCGTAGCCGGCCAGGGCGCCGACGAGGATCACCAGGACCGTGGCCGGGACGGTGATCAGCGCGGTGGTCAGCAGCGAGTGGGTGACCTTGTCGTTGGCGAACAGGTTGCCGTAGCTGTCCAGGGTCAGCTGGGAGGGCCGGGTGAACACGGTCCACCAGCCGGACGCCGCGATGTCGGACTTGTCGCGCAGCGAGGACAGCAGCAGCCCCGCCGTCGGCATCAGCCACAGCAGCCCCACCAGGATCAGGAAGACGCGTACGGCACCCCCGCCCAGCCGGGCGGCGATCCGCGCCGGCAGCGACTGCCGGGCCCGCACCACCGTGTCGGCCGCGCTCATCGCCGCTCCCCCCTCTCCCTGCGGATCCGGCGGACGTTGACCACGACCACCGGCAGCACGAGCAGCAGCAGGAAGACGGCGATGGCGCTGCCCACACCCTGGTTGACGTCCGTCCCGAAGGACGACTGGTACAGCTGGAGGGCCAGCACGTTGGCGTTGTCGAGGCTGGAGCCCGGGGCGATGATGTAGACCAGGTCGAAGATCTTCAGCACGTTGATCATGAGGGTGACGACGACCACCGCGAGCACCGGCGCCAGCAGGGGCACGGTCACCCGGCGGAAGACCTGCCACTCGTTGGCGCCGTCGACCCGCGCGGCCTCCAGGAGCTCGCGCGGCACGCTCGCCAGGCCCGCCGCGATGAGGACCATCGCGAAGCCCGCCCACATCCAGATGTAGGCGCCGATGATGGACGGGGTCACCAGCGTCGGGCCGAGCCAGTCGACGCCGTTGTAGGCGGTGGCGAAGTTCGCGGCGGGCAGCCGCAGCAGCGCGCCGTCCGCGGCCGCGGGCAGGGTGAACGTGCCGTCGGCGGCGGTCGTCGTGGAGGCGACGGTCCGGCCGTCCTTCACCGCCTCCACGCGCAGGCCCGCCAGGGCCTTCTCGCCCGCGTCGATCTTCCCGGGCGTCCCGCCGCCGCCCCGGGTGAAGTCCATCCACGCCGTGCCGGTGACTTTCCCCGCCACGTCGCGGGCCGGCAGGGCCTCCTTGGCGTGCGCCACGTCCTCCGGCTTCACCGCCACCAGCGGCAGCGCGACCGCGCTGCCCGCCCGCACCGGCGCCGTGGTGGTGAACGCCCCGCCCCCGCCGTCGGCCAGGCCGCCCGACGGGCGGGGGCGGGCGCCCGGGTAAGGGGCCGGCGCGGCGAACGTGTCGTGGATGCCCACCCACACGGCGTTGGCCACGCCGCGGTCGGGGTTCTGCTCGTACACCAGGCGGAAGATGATGCCGGCGGCCAGCATGGAGATGGCCATCGGCATGAACACCACCAGCTTGAACGCCGTGCCCCAGCGGACCCGTTCGGTGAGCACGGCGAAGACCAGGCCGAGGGCGGTGGCGACGGTCGGGGCGACGACGACCCAGATGACGTTGTTGCGCAGGGCCGTGCGGATGCGGTGGTCGGTGAAGACCTCCTGGTAGTTGTCCAGGCCCACGAAGCCGTTGCCGGAGGAGTCGAAGAAGCTGCGGTAGAGGGAGTAGCCGATGGGGTAGACCACGAGCGCGCCGAGCAGGGCCAGCGCGGGCAGCAGGAAACAGGCCGCCACCAGCGGCCGGGTGCGGAGCACACCCGGCGCGCGGCGCGGGGTGACGGACGGCGGCGGCAGGGCGCCGGAGGGCGCGGCCGCGCCCGGAGTCACGGAGCTCACGGCACGGACCGTCCCGTCAGCTCTTGTAGGCCTTGGCGGCGTCGGCCTCCAGCCGCTGCTGGGTGCCCTCGACGTCCGAGGGGTTCCGCAGGAAGTCCTGCAGCTGCTTCCACTCGCCTTGCCCCGGCTTGCCGCCGAAGACGGCCGGTGCCTGGTCGGACATGTCGAAGCGGAAGTCGTCACCGGCCGCGACCAGCGCCTTGGCGATCGAGCGCAGCACGTCGTCGGGGTAGGCGGTCAGGGCGAGGTTCTTGTTCGGCGAGACGAAGCCGCCCTCGTGCGCCCAGACCGCCGCGGCGTCCGGCGACGCCAGGAACGTGAGCAGCGCCTGGCTCGCCTGGCTGTCCTTGAGTGCCACGCCCACGTCGCCGCCCGTCACGACGGGCGAGCGGCCGCCCACGGCCGGGAACGGGAACACCTTGGCGTCCGTGCCGATGGCCGCCTTGGTGCCGGCGATGTTGGCCGCCGCGAAGTCGCCCTCGAAGACCATCGCCGCCTTGGCCTTCTCGCCGCCGGTGAAGGTCTGCGTGACGGACGCGGGGAACTGCGTCTGGAGCGCGCCGTCGTTGCCGCCCGCCAGCAGCTCCTTCTTCCCGAAGAGCTGGCCGAGCGTGGTCAGCGCGTCCTTCACCGACGCGTCGGTCCACGGGATCTTGTGCTGGGCGAGCTGGTCGTACTTGTCCTTGCCCGCCTGAGACAGGTAGACGTTCTCGAACCAGTCGGTGAGCGTCCAGCCGTCCGCGCCGCCCACCGACACCGGCGCGACGCCGAAGTCGGCGATGGCCTGCGCCGTGCTGAGGAACTCCTGCCAGGTCCTGGGCTCCTTGGCGCCCGCGGCCGTGAAGATCTTGGTGTTGTACCAGACCAGGGACTTGTTGGTGGCCTTGAAGTAGACGCCGTACTGCTTGCCCTCGTGGGCGCCCAGGTCCCGCCAGCCCTTGGCGAAGTTCTTCTCCAGCTGGGCCGTCGCGTCACCCCCCAGCGGTTTCAGCCAGCCCTTCTGCGCGAACTCCCGCAGCACGCCCGGCTGCGGCAGCATCGCCACGTCCGGCGGGTCACCGCCCGCGACCTTCGACCCGACGAACGACGCCATGTCGTCGCCGCTGGGCACGAACGACACCTCGGCCCCCGTGCGCCGGGAGAACTCGTCGAGGACCTTCGTGAAGCTCTTCTGCTCCGCGCCGGTCCACACCGCCGTCACCTTCAGCTTCTGGCCGTCGAGCTTGGGCAGGGTGACGGAGTGGGGTATCAGGTCGGACGTGCCGGGGGCCGGCGCGCTGCTCTTCCCGCCCCCCTTGCCCTTGTCCCCGGAGTCCCCGCCTCCGCCGCACCCCGCCGTCAGCGACAGTGCCCCGGCCGCGGCCAGCGCGACCGCGCCCCGCGCCATACGGGCGCCGCGCCCCGGCTGGAGTGGTGGACGTGTCCGCGTACGCATGGCCGTACCTCCCGTGCCCCGGTCCCCGTCGGCGGCCCGCCGCACGTCGTACCGGCATCGCAGGCCGCACTCCCGTGCGACAGTCCTACGCCCGGGGCGGGACCGCCGCAATACCGTCCCCGGTGTCAACCGGGCGATCGTGACCGGGATGTGACGCCGTGACGGCGGACGGCACGGTGAGCGGAGCCCCCGTCACGGCGTCACGGCAGCAACGCGGGCGCGGGCTGTGCGCCCGCCGACTGCGCGGCCCGTTGCAGGGCGCTCGCCAGGAGGGCCAGGTCGGTGGGGCCGTTGCCCAGTTCGCGCACCGGCCGGCGGGTGGGCGGGTCGCCCATCCGCTGCCAGTCCAGGGCGACGACCGTGGGCCGCTGCGTCGCCGTACGCGGGATGCGCCCGGTGACCCGGCCCGCCTGGAACGGCGTCGCCCCCGCGTCGTCGGGGCGCGCCAGCCGGCCGCGGCCCGGCACCGGAGCGCCCGCGCCACCGTCCGGACCCCCGGCCGCGTCCGCCGCGGGCGGGCCGATCTCCAGCGTCACACGCAGCCCGGCCCGTTCGACCGCGGCCGTGTCGGCCGTACGCTCCGGCCGCCCCGACGCCACGATCAGGTGCACGCCCAGCCGCTCGCCGTCCCGGGCGACCGCCTCCAGCGCCCGCACCACCGAACCCGCCGCCGGCCGGCCGGTGCTGCCCAGCGCCGGGGCGACCAGGGCGTCGAAGTCGTCGACGAGGACCACCAGCCGCGGCAGGGCCGTCTGTGCCGTCCGCGTCGCCGGGCCGCCGGGCTGCGTCCGCAGCTTGAGCGTGCCGCTGGACACCGACTCGATGTCCCCCGCGCCCGCGGCCGCCGTAGGAGCCGCGTCGGAGGGGCGGCGCGGCGCCACGACGCCGGCCGGACCGGACGGTGCCGGCGCGGCGGCCGTGTGCTGCTCGTGCCAGGCGGTGAAGTCGACCGTGCCCAGCAGCTCGGCGCGCCGCTTGAGCTCCGACCCCAGCGCCTGCGCGAACTCCCGCATGCGCACCGGGTCCGAGGCGGCCAGATAGGTCGAGACGTGCGGCAGGTCGGTGCACACGCGCAGGCCCTCGCCGCGTTCCGCGGCGGCGCCGTCGACCAGCACCAGCGACAGCCGGTCGGGCCGGTCGGCGGCGGCCAGCGACGCCGCCAGGGACCGCAGCAGCTCGGTCTTGCCGCTGCCGCGGCCGCCCTCGACCAGCAGATGCGGCCCGTCGGCGGCCAGGTCCACCGACAGCGGGCCGTGCGGGCCCGCGCCGAGCACCGCCACGGCCCGCCCGCCCGGCCGGGCGCCCTTGTCGGTGGCCGCCGCCCAGCGCGCGGTCAGCGAGGCGGGCGTGGCCCGCGCCAGGCCCAGCTCGTCCAGGAGCCGTGAGGTGCGCGGCAGGGCCGCCGCGACCCGGGACGCCGGGCCGCCGAGGCCCGCCTCGGCCGGGCGCAGTGGGGCCAGCGCCCGCGCGAACCGTTCGGCCCAGGCCGCAGACACCGCGTCCAGCGTGGCGATCACCGGGGGCGCGGGCTGCCGGCCACCGGCCGAGGGGCCCGACCGCCGGTCGACGATCTGCACCACCGTGGCCACGTCACCGCTGAGCAGCGCCACCGCGCCGCAGTGCGCGAAGGCGGGGCAGGCCGCCTCGGCGCGGGCCAGCGTGGCGGCGACGGGCGAGGACGGCGTGGTGGCCGGCGTCTCGGCGAGGCACAGCACGTGCACGCCCGCGGCCGGCCCGGCCGCGGCCAGGCGCGCGACCGTCTCGCGCAGCACCGCCGACCCGGGGTCGCCGTCGACGACCAGGACGGTGTACGGGCCCTGGTACTGCTCGGCGGCCGCCGCGACGGCCTCGGGCGGGGCCGCCGCCCAGCCGGGGCCCAGCGGCCCGTCGTCCAGGCGGCGGGTCAGCTCGGCGGTCCGGGCCTCGGCCTGTTCGCGTTCGTAGGCCACCAGCAGCCGGCAGTCCTGGCCGTGCGCGGGGCGCAGCTGCGGCAGCCAGCCGAGCCAGGCCCACTCGGCCATCCGCTCCTCGGCCGGCCGCGCGCGGTCGGCGCTGAGGAGGACGTACTCCAGCGCGGCGGGGGAGTGCAGGGCCGCCAGTTGTGCCAGCACCGACCGGGCCAGGCCCGCCAGCCGGGGCCGCGGCCCCGCCAGGCCGAGCGCGCCGGCCTGCCGCAGCCCCACCGTCACGGGGACGGACGGCAGCGGGCCGGTGCCGTCGGCGGCGTAGCGGTCGGCGGTGCCCAGGCGGACGGTGAGGAGGTCGGGGTGGCCGGGGCCGCGCTCCCACAGGCGGGGGCCGGGGCCGAGGGCGGTCAGCAGGACGGCGGCCGGGTCGGGCCACCGTTCGCGCAGTCCGGCCGCCGTGGACAGGGCCCGGCTGCCCGCCGTCACCGGGTCGGCTTCCTGTGCGCCGCCCGGGCCAGTGCCCAGGCGGCGGCCGTCGCCGCGCCCGCCGGTGAGCCGGCGGGCCCAGGCGCCTATGCCGCGCCCGCGCCGCCTGCCGCCCTCGGTGGCGCTGCCGGAGCCGTCCGCACCTCCGGTGTCCCCGGCGGCCGCGGGGCCGGCCTGGGGGAAGACCGCGTAGCCGGTGGTGCCCGCCGGGCTGTGCACCTCCACAGGGGTGTGGCCGGCGGGGGCGTGCGGGTCGCTGAACGTGGCGGCGCCGGGGTGGTGCACGACGGGCGCGCCGACCCCGGGCGCCTCGTGCCACGTGGCGGCGCGCGGTTCCGGGATGCCGGGCGCGGTACGGCCGAGGGGCGCCCCTGGCGTGCCCGACGCCCCCGACGGTCCCTCCGCCCCCGCCTCCCGCGGTCCGGGCAGCGTGCTCCCCACCCGCAGGTGCCCCTCGCCGTCCGGTACGGCCGGTACGGAGAGCGGGGCGGGGAACGGCGGCACGTGCAGCGTCAGGGCGGACTCCCCGACCCGCAGCAGCCCGCCCGGCCGCAGCGGGACCGGCACCACGGAGACCGGTTCGCCGTCCAGGGCGGTGCCGTTGCGCGAGCCGAGGTCGTGCAGGGTGACGCCGCCGTCGTCGGCGAGCGTGACGACGCAGTGGAGGCGGGAGACGTCCGGGTCGTCCAGCGGCACGTCCGCCGAGCCGGAGCGGCCCACGCGGACCTCGCCGCCGTGCAGCAGGTGGACCCCGCCGGCGTCCGGGCCGGAGACCACGTGCAGCCGCGCCACCGCGTCGGGCACGCCCCGCAGCGGCACGCCCGCGTGGTGCTCGGGCCCGGCGGGGGCGCCCAGCGACAGCACCGCGCCGTCGGTCAGCGGCGGCTCGCCCACGGCGCAGCGCTGCGGGTCGAGCCGTTCGGCGCCCGCGTACACCGCGACGGTGCCGCTGCCCAGGTCGGAGCCGGCGGCCGCGACCGCGGTCGCCAGGCCGCTGGTGACGGCGGCCAGGGCGGTGCCCGCGGGGGCGGTCACCAGGACGTCGCAGGCGCGGACGGTGGTGGTGTGGCCGCTGAGCGGCCCGAGGACGGTCAGCCTGATCTGCATCGCCGTCAACGGTCCTTTCCTGCGCCGCCGCGCGGCGGGTCGGCCCACCCCACCGCGCACGGGCGCGTCGGCACGTACTGGTCACCACGTCGCGCGGGGGCGAGGGCGCCCTGCCGCCGCATCGTGCTTGCGAGCATCCTCGCACCTGCCGTCCGCGACGCGCCCGGCGACAGTCGATTCGTGATCTTGAACGACCGACAGCATGACGGGAAGCGTCGGAATCCGACCGTCCGGTGGTCGTTCCGTGCTGAACTTCCGGCGAGAACTGCTCACTGAGGACACGGTTGTGGCGCCAACCGCTCGGCAAGCGCTCAGTCGGCCGCACCCGCCGCCCCGCCCCGGCAACCATCGGCCCTCCGTCCGCGTCTTCCTCCCGAGCCCCACCGGTCGCGCCGGAACAGCGACAGCGTGGCGGCACTACAGTGGGCGCAAAGCCCGTACCACGACCAGGGAGCGCATGACGTGCGGCCGGTAGGCAGCAAATACCTGCTCGAGGAGCCGCTCGGACGCGGGGCCACGGGCACCGTCTGGCGTGCCCGGCAGCGGGAGGCCGCCGGTGCCGAGGCGGCCGTCGCCGGGCAGCCCGGCGAGACGGTGGCGATCAAGGTCCTCAAGGAGGAGCTGGCCAACGACGCGGACGTCGTCATGCGCTTCCTGCGCGAACGGTCCGTACTGCTCCGCCTGACCCACCCCAACATCGTCCGCACCCGCGACCTCGTCGTCGAGGGCGACCTGCTCGCCCTCGTCATGGACCTGGTCGACGGCCCGGACCTGCACCGCTACCTGCGCGAGAACGGCCCCTTCACGCCCGTCGCGGCCGCGCTCCTCACCGCGCAGATCGCCGACGCCCTCGCTGCCAGCCACGCCGACGGCATCGTGCACCGCGACCTGAAGCCGGCCAACGTCCTGCTGAAGAACGACGCCGGACAGATGCACCCGATGCTGACCGACTTCGGCATCGCCCGTCTGGCGGACTCGCCCGGCCTCACCCGCACCCACGAGTTCGTCGGCACGCCCGCCTACGTCGCCCCCGAGTCCGCCGAGGGCCGCCCGCAGACCTCCGCCGTCGACGTCTACGGCGCCGGCATCCTGCTGTACGAGCTGGTCACGGGCCGCCCGCCGTTCGGCGGCGGCACCGCCCTGGAGGTGCTCCACCAGCACCTGAGCGCCGAGCCGCGCCGCCCCACCACCGTCCCCGAGCCGCTGTGGACGGTCATCGAGCGCTGCCTGCGCAAGCGCCCCGAGGAGCGGCCCGGTGCCGAGAACCTCGCCCGCGCGCTGCGCGTCGTGGCCGCCGGCATCGGTGTGCACGCCTCGCCCGCCGAGGCCGAGGCCGCCCTCGGCGTCGGCGCGCTGCTGGCCCCCGACCCCAGCCCCGCCGAGGTGCCCGGCACCGGCGTACCGGGCGCGCACCCCGGCGCCGGCGGCGACGCCGAGCCCACGCAGGTGCTGCCGCACGGCGCGGGCACGTACGGGCACGGCGGGCCCGACGCCGCCACCAGCGTCCTGCCCAGCACCGGCGCGGGCACCGGCCCCGACGCCGACCGCACGCAGGTCATGCCGGCCGGCTCCGGCCCCCTGGGCGGCGCGGACCCCACGCGCGCCATGCCGCCCGTACCGCCGGGCCCGCCGCAGCCGCAGCAGGGCGACGACCCGCACCCGTGGCAGACCCAGCTGCGCGCGGCCCGCGACCGCAACGAGCAGACGCAGGTGCAGTACCTCGACCCGAGCGAGGACCCCCTGCGCCGCCGCCCCACGCGCCGCGCCGCACCGCAGCCGCCCCAGCCGTACGGGCAGCAGCACGGCCAGCAGCCGTACGGGCAGCAGCAGTACGCGCCCCGCTCGCCGCAGGCGCCCCAGCCGCAGCCCCGGCCCTACGCGGCACCGCAGCCCCCGCAGCGGCAGCAGCCCCCGCAGCGGCCGCGCTACAGCACGCCGCAGCCGCCCGAGCCGCCGCAGCAGTACGCGCCCCCGCCGCAGCCCCGGCAGCAGCGGCCGCCCCGCGAGCCCCGCCGGCGCAGCGCGAACCCGATGCGCATCCCCGGCCTGGGCTGCCTCAAGGGCTGCCTGTTCATGATCCTTATCCTGGTCGTGGGCTCCTGGCTGATCTGGGAGTTCACGCCGCTGAAGGACTGGGTGGCCGACGGCAGGCACTTCTGGGACGCGACCTGGGGACTGATCACGGACATCAAGGACTGGGTCGCCGGACTCGGTTCCTCGTCCCCGTAGCAAGGGCCGCACCCGCCGGGCAGTCGACTTGTCGACACCCGACGGGTGTTTTCTGCCGCAGAAGTCACGGTTGGCGCCGAATCGGTGTCCCCAACCTCCCCCGGTCCGCGTAGCTTGGCGGCGTAGCGTGGTCGCCAGCGCGCCTGTCGGACGACAGAGGAGTCGGGGAGAGTCTTGGCACGGAAGATCGGCAGCCGGTACACCGCCCACACGGTCCTGGGACGCGGCAGCGCCGGAACGGTGTGGCTCGGCGAGGGCCCCGAGGGGCCCGTCGCCATCAAGCTCCTGCGCGAGGACCTCGCCTCGGACCAGGAGCTCGTCGGCCGGTTCGTGCAGGAGCGCGCCGCGCTCCTCGGCCTGGACCACCCGAACGTCGTCGGCGTGCGCGACCTCGTGGTCGACGGCGCCGACCTCGCCCTCGTCATGGACCTCGTCCGCGGCACCGACCTGCGCACCCGGCTCGACCGCGAGCGGCGGCTGGCCCCCGAGGCGGCCGTGGCGATCGTCGCCGACGTCGCCGACGGCCTGGCCGCCGCCCACGCCGCCGGGATCGTGCACCGCGACGTCAAGCCGGAGAACGTCCTGCTCGACATGCAGGGCCCCCTCGGCCCCGGCGGGTCCCACCCCGCCCTCCTCACCGACTTCGGCATCGCCCGCCTCGTGGACGCCCCGCGCCCGCCGCGCGAGCGCGCCGCCGGCGAGGGCGGCAGCGGCCGGGTGCCCGCCCAGCGCAGCGTGATCGGCACCCCCGACTACCTCGCGCCCGAGATCGTCGAGGGCCTGCCCCCGCGCGCATCCGTCGACGTCTACGCCCTGGCCACCGTCCTCTACGAGCTGCTGGCCGGCTTCACCCCCTTCGGCGGCGGCCACCCCGGCGCCGTCCTGCGCCGGCACGTCACCGAGACGGTCGCGCCGCTGCCCGGCATCCCCGACGAGCTGTGGCAGCTCGTCGTCCAGTGCCTGGCCAAGGCCCCCGCCTCCCGGCTGCGCGCCTCCGAGCTGGCCGCCCGGCTGCGCGAGCTGCTGCCCGGCCTGGCCGGCATCCCGCCCCTCGACATCGACGAACCGGACGACACCGACGGGGCCGGGAGCCCCGCCACGGACGGCACCGGCACGGCCGCCCTGCCGCCCGTCGCGGCCGTCCCCGAGCCGCGCCGCCGCGGCGTCGTCCCCCTGGTGCCCGGCGCCACCCCCGACTCCAGCCGCGACACCCACACGAGCATGCGCGTGCCCGGCCCCGAGGAACTGGCGGGCGGCGCGCACGGCACCGCACGCGCCCCGCGCATGCCGGGCCAGCGCCGGGCCGGCTCGGCGCGGTACCGCTCGCCCGCCGACCGCATGCGCCGCCGCCGGCTGAAGCTGGGCGTCGCCGCGGTGGCCCTCGTGGCCGCCGTGGGCGTCGGCGGCTGGTTCGTGACGGGCCGCGGCACGGACGCGGGCGACGCCAAGCCCGGCGGCGTGCACCACACCGAGTCCCCGAAGCCCCAGAACCCCGGCCCCGCCGGCTCCATCGCCCCCCTGCCCTGAGCGCGGCCGACCCCGGGCCGGGCGGGGCCCACGGGCCCCGCGGGAAATCGTTGGACCGGGAAGCCCGGCATTGCCGTTAGGCTGGGTGCGTGGCAGTCGTTGATGTATCCGAAGAGCTGAAGTCCCTCTCCTCGACCATGGCGTCGATCGAGGCCGTCCTGGACCTCGACAGGATGAGGGCCGATGTCGCCGCGCTCGAGGAGCAGGCGGCGGCCCCGTCGCTGTGGGACGACCCCGAGGCGGCCCAGAAGATCACCAGCCGGCTGTCGCACCTCCAGGCCGAGCTGCGCAAGACCGAGACGCTGCGCGGCCGCATCGACGACCTCGGCGTCCTCTTCGAGCTCGCCGAGGCCGAGGGCGACGCGGACGCCCTCGCCGAGGCCGAGACCGAGCTCGTCTCGGTCCGCAAGGCGCTCGACGAGATGGAGGTCCGTACCCTCCTCTCCGGCGAGTACGACGCCCGTGAGGCGCTGGTCAACATCCGCGCCGAGGCCGGCGGCGTCGACGCCTCCGACTTCGCCGAGCGCCTCCAGCGCATGTACCTGCGCTGGGCCGAGCGCCACGGCTACAAGACCGAGATCTACGAGACCTCGTACGCCGAAGAGGCCGGCATCAAGTCGACCACCTTCGTCGTGCAGGCCCCGTACGCCTACGGCACCCTCTCCGTCGAGCAGGGCACGCACCGCCTGGTCCGCATCTCGCCGTTCGACAACCAGGGCCGCCGCCAGACCTCCTTCGCGGGCGTCGAGGTGCTGCCGGTCGTCGAGCAGAGCGACCACGTCGAGATCGACGAGTCCGAGCTGCGCATCGACGTGTACCGCGCGTCCGGCCCCGGTGGCCAGGGCGTCAACACGACCGACTCGGCGGTGCGCATCACGCACATCCCGACCGGCATCGTCGTCTCCTGCCAGAACGAGCGCTCGCAGATCCAGAACAAGGCGAGCGCCATGAACGTCCTCCAGGCGAAGCTCCTCGAGCGCCGTCGCCAGGAGGAGCAGGCGAAGATGGACGCCCTCAAGGGTGACGGCGGCAACTCCTGGGGCAACCAGATGCGCTCCTACGTCCTGCACCCGTACCAGATGGTCAAGGACCTGCGCACCGAGCACGAGGTCGGCAACCCGACGGCCGTGCTCGACGGCGACATCGACGGCTTCCTGGAGGCCGGCATCCGCTGGCGCAAGCAGCAGGAACAGCAGGAGAAGTAAGCCTCCTGAATCAAAGCTGACAACCCCCTGCACACCCGGACATCACGCCCGTAACTTCCTTGACGCTGCCCCGAGAACTGGGAAAGGGTGGCGGCGGCATGCGTATCACTGGGGCGCGTGTGGCGGGGGGCGAGCGGCCCGGCCCGTACGTGGATGTACGGGGCCGGACGATCACGCCGTCCCCAGCAGGCCATGGCCCTGTGCATAGCTGCTCCACCGACGAGACCAGCTACTGGGGGTAGCAGGCATATGACCAACAAGACGCGGCTCCGTGTCGCGCGCATAGCCGCCGGCGCGATGATCGCCGCGGGTGCTTCTCTGACCGCCGCCGGCGTCGCTTCGGCGGCCGGCATGAAGGTGGACGTCGACGGCGGCGTCGGGCTCAAGGCGAAGGCGGGCGTCGCCGCCCCCGACGTCGACCCGACCCCGACCGAGATCCCGCAGCCCACGAAGCCCAGCACGACGGGCGGCGAGTCCGGCACGACCGGTACGACGGGCACCACGGGTACGACCGGCACCACCGGTACCACCGGCGAGCCCGGCACCACGGGCACCACCGGTACGACCGGCACCACCGGTACGACGGGCGAGCCCGGCACGACCGGCACGACGGGTACGACCGGTACGACCGGCACCACGGGCGAGCCCGGCACGACGGGTACCACGGGTACGACCGGCACCACCGGTACGACGGGCGCCACCGGCGAGCCCGGCACCACGGGCACGACCGGAACCACTGGTACGACCGGCACCACCGGTACGACGGGCACCACCGGCGAGCCCGGCACCACGGGTACCACCGGCACGACCGGCACGACCGGCACCTCCGGAACCACGGGCACCTCCGGCACCCAGACCGGCGGCACCACCGGCACCTCGGGCACCACCGGCACCTCCGGCAGCCAGACCGGCGGTACCACCGGCGCCCAGACCGGCGGCACCGGCACCACCGGTGGCGACGACTCCCGTACCTGCCCCGTCGACACCAACGGTGACTGCAACGGCACCGCCGACGGCAACCAGCCCGTGCCGCAGGGCCAGGCCAAGGAGGAGCTGGCCCAGACCGGCGACGCCGCCCAGACCGGCCAGAACGGCCAGGGCGCGCAGGCCGGCCAGGCGACCGCGAAGCCGGCCGGTGAGCTGGCCCAGACCGGTGCCGGCCAGACCGCCTACCTCGTGGCCGGTGCCACGACGATGATCGCGGGCGGCATCGGCTTCCGCATGCTGCCGCGCCTCATGGAGCGCAAGGGCGACGCCACGGCCTGACGCACCGCTCCCGGTTCGCGCACGCGTCCGGGGCGAATCGTTACGCCAAGAGGCCCGGGGCCCGGAGTGCCGTCGCACTCCGGGCCCCGGGCCTCTCAGCTGTATGTCACCCCGCTGTATGTCACCCCGCGAGGTTGCGCGCGAGCACCGCGACCGCGACGAGCGCCACCAGCAGGGCCAGCAGCGCGGCCGGGGTCAGCCCGGCGAAGATGCCTTCCTGCTGCTGCAGCCGCTCACGGCTCGCCCGGCAGACGGGGCACCTGCCCTCGCTGACGGGAGCCGCGCAGTTGGCGCACACCAGTCGGTCGCACGTCATGCGATGTCCTCCTCCGGTACGTCCAACGCGCGGGAGAGCCCTGCGGTTCCCCCTACCACTGTGCCAGCTTCGGCGCCGTCCGGCGCGGCCGGTCCGGTGAAGGGTACGCCGCCGTGGGAGGCCCGGTACGCGCCACCCCGCACACGCCTACTGCGCGTGCACGAGCGGTTCGGTATGGTCACCGGCACCGAGGAAGCCGTACCGGCGTCACCCGGCGTCCCGTTCCGTTTGTGTTCCGTCCCATTCCGCTCCGTTCCGCTCCGTTCCGCTCAGTTTCCGTTCCGCCCCCGGCCGAGGCGTGGTGCCAGCGTGATCCGATTCGACAGCGTCTCCAAGACGTACCCCAAGCAGAACCGTCCGGCGCTCCGGGACGTGTCCCTGGAGATCGAGAAGGGCGAGTTCGTCTTCCTGGTCGGTTCGTCCGGCTCGGGGAAGTCCACCTTCCTGCGGCTGCTGCTGCGCGAGGAGCGAGCCAGCCACGGCCAGGTGCACGTCCTGGGGAAGGACCTCGGCCGCCTGTCCAACTGGAAGGTGCCGCAGATGCGCCGCCGGCTGGGGACGGTGTTCCAGGACTTCCGGCTGCTGCCCAACAAGACCGTCGCCCAGAACGTGGCCTTCGCCCTGGAGGTCATCGGCAAGCCCCGCACGGAGATCCGCAAGGCCGTGCCGCAGGTGCTGGAGCTGGTGGGGCTGGGCGGCAAGGAGGGCCGGATGCCCGGCGAGCTGTCCGGCGGCGAGCAGCAGCGCGTGGCCATCGCGCGCGCGTTCGTCAACCGCCCGATGCTGCTCATCGCCGACGAGCCGACCGGCAACCTCGACCCGCAGACCTCCGTCGGCATCATGAAGCTGCTGGACCGCATCAACCGCACCGGCACCACCGTCATCATGGCGACCCACGACCAGCAGATCGTGGACCAGATGCGCAAGCGCGTCATCGAGCTCGACCAGGGCCGGCTCGTCCGCGACCAGTCCCGCGGCGTCTACGGCTACCAGAACTGACCGACCGCCCCAGCCCCGAAAGCCCGAAAGCCCCGGAAGGACGCCATGCGCGCCCAGTTCGTCCTGTCGGAGATCGGCGTCGGTCTCCGCCGCAACCTCACGATGACCTTCGCGGTCATCGTCTCCGTCGCCCTCTCGCTCGCCCTGTTCGGCGGCTCGCTGCTGATGCGCGAGCAGGTCAGCACGATGAAGGGCTACTGGTACGACAAGGTCAACGTCAACATCTTCCTGTGCAGCAGGAGCGACGCCGAGACCGACCCGGCCTGCGCCAAGGGGGCGGCGACCACCGAGCAGAAGAAGCAGATCAGGGCCGATCTGGAGAAGATGCCGGTGGTGCAGAGCGTCCAGTTCGAGACGGCGGAGGAGGCGTACAAGCACTACAAGGAACAGTTCGGGAAGTCGCCCATCGCCGGCTCGGTGACGCCCGACCAGATGCAGGAGTCCTTCCGGGTCAAGCTGAGGGACCCCACCAAGTACGCGGTGATCTCCAGCGCCTTCGCCGAGCGGCCCGGCGTGCAGCTGGTGCAGGACCAGAAGGACCTGCTGGAGGACCTGTTCAACCTGCTCAGCGGGGCGAACTACGCGGCGCTGGGCGTGATGGCGCTGATGCTCGTGGTGGCCCTGGCGCTGATCGTCAACACGGTCCGCGTCTCGGCGTTCAGCCGCCGCCGCGAGACGGGGATCATGCGCCTGGTGGGCGCGTCCAGCTTCTACATCCAGATCCCCTTCATCATGGAGGCCGCGTTCGCCGGGCTGCTGGGCGCCTGCTTCGCGTGCCTGCTGCTCGTCGGCGGCCAGTACTTCCTCGTGAACAACTGGCTCGCCCAGCACATCGACGTCGTGCAGTTCATCGGCTGGGACGCGGTCCTCGGCAAGCTCCCCCTGGTGATCGCCATCGGGGTGCTGATGCCGGCGCTGGCGGCCTTCGTGGCGCTGTGGAAGTACCTGCGCGTGTGAGATGTGCCAAGGGCGTGGTCCGGCCAACTCCCCGTACGGCACCGCCCGGTGTCCTAGACTCACGCGCATGCCCGGCCCGACCGTGTCCGTCCCGCCGCGCCTCGCCCGCCGCGGGGCCGTCCTGACGTTGGTCTTCGCCGGAGTGATCGCCACCGGTGCCGCCACCGGCTGCTGGAGCGGCGGCGGGCAGGACGACCGGACCCGCGCGGTCGCGCCCTCCCCGTCGCGCACCGCCGCCCGGCCGGTCGACCGGGGCGCGGTCGAGGCCGCGGCCCAGCGGGCCGCCCAGGACGGCAAGTCCGGCTCCGAGGCCGCCGCCGAGGTCGTCAGCCGCAGCGGGGACACCTGGAGCTCCGTGTACACCGCCCGCGAGTACGAGGGCTTCGCGCTCGCCCTCGACGGCGCCTACGTGGGCGTGGGCATCACCGCCCACCGCGCAGCCGAGGGCGCCATCGAGGTCGGCGGCGTCCGCCCCGGCGGCCCCGCCGAGCGGGCCGGCGTGGGCCCCGGCGACCGGCTCCTGGGCGTCGACGGGGTGCCCGTGACCGGCCTGCCGGTCACCGAGGTGGTCTCGCTGCTGCGCGGCGAGGACGGGCAGTACGCCGACGACGCGGCCGGCGGGCCCGCCCCGCGCGGCGACGGTGCCGGGACGCCCGTACGCCTGCTGCTCCAGCGCGGCGAGCGGCACTGGGAGGTGACCCTGCGCCGCGAGCGGCTGGTCACCGAGAGCGTCGAGGTGGAGCGGGTCGGGGACGGCGGCGACGGCCGCCCGCCCGCCGCACTGATCAAGGTCGGGGCGTTCACGCGGGGCACGGGCGAGCGCGTAAGGGAGGCGGTCCGGGCGGCCGGCCCCGGCGAGGGCCTGCTGCTGGACCTGCGCGGCAACGGCGGCGGCCTGGTCACCGAGGCCGTCACCGCCGCCTCCGCGTTCCTCGACGGCGGGGTCGTGGCGACGTACGACAACGACGGCCGGCAGCACGCCCTGCGGGCCGCGCGGGGCGGTGACACCCGGCGGCCCCTGGTCGTCCTGGTGGACGGCGGCACGATGAGCGCCGCCGAGCTGCTGGCGGGCGCCCTGCAGGACCGCGGGCGCGCCGTCGTCGTCGGTTCGCGCACTTTCGGCAAGGGCACCGTGCAGATGCCCAGCCGGCTGCCGGACGGTTCGGTGGCCGAGCTGACCGTCGGTCACTGGCGGACCCCCGACGGGCGGGCCGTGGACGGCGCGGGGATCGTGCCGGACCTGGC
Source organism: Streptomyces mashuensis (assembly GCF_014654785.1). Classification (GTDB taxonomy): domain Bacteria; phylum Actinomycetota; class Actinomycetes; order Streptomycetales; family Streptomycetaceae; genus Streptomyces; species Streptomyces mashuensis. Next base: position 5,638 of record NZ_BNBD01000024.1, on the reverse strand, counting down.
GGTGCGCGGCGATGCCGAGCGGCGGGCCCGCACAGTATTGGGTGGCCTCGGGGGTGGGTCGTAGTGCGAGAATGACCGCGCTATGGCAAAAGAGACGGGTCGCAAACTGATCGCGCAGAACAAGAAGGCGCGGCACGACTACCACCTGCTGACCACCTACGAGTGCGGTCTGGTGCTCACGGGCACCGAGGTGAAGTCGCTGCGTCAGGGCAAGGCCTCGCTGGTCGACGGGTTCGTCCAGATCGACGGCGGCGAGGCGTGGCTGCACAACGTGCACGTGCCGGAGTACAGCCAGGGCACGTGGACGAACCACAGTGCGCGCCGCAAGCGCAAGCTGCTGATGCACCGCGCCGAGATCGACAAGCTCGCGTCCAAGGCGGACGAGACGGGTCACACGATCGTGCCGCTCGCGCTGTACTTCAAGGACGGCCGGGCCAAGGTCGAGATCGCTCTCGCGAAGGGCAAGAAGGAGTACGACAAGCGGCAGACGCTGCGGGAGAAGCAGGACCGCCGCGAGGCGGACCGCGCCATTTCCGCCGCCCGGCGCCGTCAGCGGAAGGGCTGACCGCCGCCGGGGACCCGCCCGGGGGACCCCCGGGAATACGCTGGCACGGGCCCGCGTTGGTCACGTACGATGGGCGCATCGCACACCGGCCGGTTGCTGTCGGCCCGGTGCGCAGCTTGAAAACACCACATGGGGATGATCGGTTTCGACAGCGGATGTCGAAGCAGGGGAAGCGTGTCGAGGAAGCGGCAATGATCTCGTAAACCATATGTCGCAACCAATAATCGCCAACACCAAGCGCGATTCCTTCGCCCTCGCTGCCTAAGTAGCGACTCGCGAAGTGTCAGCCCGGGGCTGTTCCCGACCCGGATCCTGGCATCAGCTAGGGAACTAAACCACTAGGTCCGGCCACGGGACCTGGTGGGAAACCAAACAGTGGCTGAGCCCGTCGGAGACTTGTCCGCGTGATCTCCGGGGCCGAGAAAAGCGCAGCGGACTGCACACGGAGAAGCCCTGGTTCCGCACCGTTGGACGCGGGTTCGATTCCCGCCATCTCCACTCGTCACCATGTGAGCGAAGGCCCCACCGCCCCGGCGGTGGGGCCTTCGTCGTACGCCCGGAGGCGGCCCCGGCGCGGCCCGAGGCAACCGGGAACCCGTCCGGCCCCTCTAAGAGAACGACGAGGGGGTGTGTCGGGATGATCCGGATACGCGGTACCGCCGTGACCGTCGTCGCGGTCGCGGGCCTGATGACGGCGGCCCCGCCCGCAGGGGCCACCGGGACCGGCGAGCCGGGGGCGCCCCACGGGGTGCACCTGCTGGTCAACTCCGCCTACGGCAACCGGCCCGGCGAGCTCGTCGACATCGACCTGCGCGGCCTGAAGCGCTCCGCCGACGTCACCGTCACCTCGCCCCTCTTCCCGCACCGCGTCCACCTGACCCCCTACGCCCAGGACGGGCCCGGCCACCACGCCCGCCCCGCCATCGCCATGACCGTACGGCCCGGCACGTACCCGCTGCGGGTGCACGCCGGCGGCAGGGTCGTGGCCCAGGAACGGGTCGAGGTCACCGCCGCCCGGCGGCCGGAGTTCCAGGTGGGCACCGACGGCGACGTCCTGCGGCCCGGGGAGCGGCTCGGCGTGTCGTACGACGACCTCTACCCGGGTGAGCAGGGCGAGGCGTTCACCGTCACCTCCCCGGCCTTCCGGAAGGCCGTACGGCTCACCCACGACCCGGCCGGCGGGCACTGGAACAACCCCCGCATGTTCACCGCCCTCACGGCCCTGCCCCCCGACGTCAAGGACGGCACGTACAAGGTCACCCTGACCGGGGACGGCGGCCGGCCGCTCGCCGAGAAGCCGCTCACCGTACGGGCCGCCCGCCCCGGTGACAGCGACTACGTCGGCCGGGCCCGCGGCCCCGCGTTCTTCCCCGCCTCCGGCCGCCCCGAGACGGCCCGGTCGCACGGTCAGACCGCTGCCGCCGGCGGCACCGTCAACGTCCTGTGGCGGGACTCCTCGCCCGATCCCGGCGAGGACGAACGGCTGACCGCCACCTCCCCGGCCTTCGAGCAGCCCGTGCCGCTGCGGCGCGACGACAGCAAGGCCGGCGACGGCGACGTCCCCCGCTACTACGGCCCCGCCCGGGTCCGCAAGGACCTCGGCGCCGGCCGTTACCCCGTCACGGTGATCAGCCACCACGGGCGCGTCAAGCGCACCGCCCACCTCCTGGTGGACGCCGTCGAGCCGGCCGCCGCCACCACCGACGGCCCCCGCGGCACCACGCTGCTGGCCGTCGGCGGCACCGGCCTCGCCGCCGTCCTGGCCACCGCCGGCGCCCTCACCCTGCGCCGCCGCACGGCACACGGCACCTGAACCGCGGGAGCCGGACCGCGAGGCCCCGACCACGAGACCCCGACCGCGATACCCGATCCGCCCCGCGTCAATGCCCGACAGTCGTGGCAAACCCCTCATGTCGTGACAGGTGCGCTCAGTACCTGTGTTCGCGTACGGTTGACGGCTGCCCTACGCACAGCAGAAGGGGGCCTGGGTGGCCGCGCAGAACGCCACAGACGCGCAGGTGGCGACAGGACCGGCGACGGAGCCGGACGGGGTCAGGGACCGTGAGACCGGCGCCGAGCAGCAGCATCTCGACCGGGTCTACCGGCGTCTCGAGGAGAAGATCCACGAGGCCGAGTTCCTCATGGACGACGCCGCCAAGCGCGGCCAGGTCGGCACGCCCGGGGCGCTGGCCGAGCGGGACGCCCAGGTCTTCCGCGCCGGCGTCCACCTCAACCGCCTCAACAGCGAGTTCGAGGACTTCCTCTTCGGCCGCATCGACCTGCTGCCCGGCAAGGACGGCAAGAAGGGCCCCGACGGCGCGTACACCTCCGTCGAGCCCGCCGACGACGCCGTGCGCGGCGACCGCGCCGAGATCGCCGAGACCCTGCACATCGGCCGCATCGGCGTCCTCGACGCCGACTACTCGCCGCTCGTCATCGACTGGCGCGCCCCCGCCGCCGCCCCCTTCTACCGCGCCACGCCCGTCGCGCCCGGCCGCGTCGTACGCCGCCGCGTGATCCGCTCCAAGGGCCGCAAGGTGCTCGGCGTCGAGGACGACCTGCTGCGCCCCGAGCTGTCCACCACCCTGGACGGCCGGGCCCTGCCCGTCGTCGGCGACGGCGCTCTCATGGCCGCCCTCGGCCAGGCCCGCAGCCACACGATGCGCGACATCGTCTCCTCCATCCAGGCCGAGCAGGACCTCGTGATCCGCGCCCCCGCCGCCTCGGTCACCGAGGTCGAGGGCGGCCCCGGCACCGGCAAGACCGCCGTCGCCCTGCACCGCGCCGCGTACCTCCTCTACCAGGACCGCCGCCGCTACGCGGGCGGCATCCTCGTGGTCTCCCCGACCCCGCTGCTGGTCGCCTACACCGAGGGCGTGCTGCCCTCCCTCGGCGAGGAGGGCCAGGTCGCCGTCCGGGCGCTGGGCTCGCTCGTGGACGGCGCCGAGGCCGACACGTACGACGAACCCTCCGTCGCCCGCGTCAAGGGCTCGGCCCGCATGGTCAAGGTCGCCCGCAAGGCCGTCCGCGGCGCCCTGGAGGTGCCCGCCGGCGACACCCCGGTGCCCGACCGGCTGCGCGTGGTCGCCTTCGGCGGCCGCTTGGAGCTGGACGGCGACGAACTGCGCCGCATCCGGCAGGTCGCGCTGGGCGGCACCGCCCCCGTCAACCTGCTGCGCCCGCGCGCCCGCCGGCTGATCCTCGACGCGCTGTGGGCCAAGGCCGGCGGTCCCCGCCGCTACACCGACCCCGAGCTTGCCGCGGAGGCCCGGCAGGCGTTCGACGAGGACATCACCACCGAGCAGGTCTTCACCGACTTCCTCGACGCCTGGTGGCCCGAGCTCACGCCGCGCCGGGTGCTGGCGTGCATGGCCGACGAGCGCCGCCTGGCGCGCTGGGCGCGCCGGGTGCTCAACCCGCGCGAGGTGCGGCAGGTGGCCCGTTCGCTGTCCCGCCTGGACGGGCGGGGCCACGGCCCCCTGTCGGTGCACGACGTGGCGCTGCTGGACGAGCTGGAGACGCTGCTGGGCGTGGCGCCCCGGCCCCGCCGGCCGCGCGAGGTCGACCCGCTGGACCAGCTCACGGGCCTGGAGGAGCTGATGCCGGTCCGCTCGGAGTCGCGCCGCGAGCGCGCCGAGCGGCTGGCGGAGGAGCGGCGGGACTACGCGCACGTCATCGTCGACGAGGCGCAGGACCTCACGCCGATGCAGTGGCGCATGGTGGGCCGCCGCGGCCGGCACGCCACGTGGACGGTCGTGGGCGACCCCGCGCAGTCCTCGTGGTCCGACCCGGACGAGGCGGCCGAGGCCCGGGACGAGGCGCTGGGCACCCGCCCGCGCCGCCGCTTCCGCCTGACCGTCAACTACCGCAACCCCGCGGAGATCGCGGAGCTGGCCGCGAAGGTGCTGGCCCTGGCCATGCCCGGCACGGAGTCGCCCTCGGCGGTGCGTTCGACGGGTGTCACGCCGCGCTTCGTCGTGGCCGGCGACGACCTGGGCGCGGCGGTGCGCGCGGAGGCCGCGCGGCTGCTGGCCGAGGTCGAGGGCACGGTCGGCGTGGTGGTCCCGATGGGCCGCCGGGCCGAGGCGCGCGGCTGGCTGGCGGGGCTGGGCGGCCGCGCGGTGGCGCTGGGCAGCCTGGAGGCCAAGGGCCTGGAGTACGACGCGACGGTCGTGGTCTCGCCCGCCGAGATCGCCGACGAGTCGCCGGCCGGCCTGCGGGTGCTGTACGTGGCCCTTACGCGCGCCACGCAGCGGCTGACGGTGCTGGCGGGGGAGCGGGACGACCCGGACGAGCGCGGGGTGCCGGACCTGCTGCGGGACTGAGCGGCGGACCGGCGTCCGCGGGGCCGCCGCCGTCGCCCGGACGGCGGCGCCGGTGCTCCGTTCTGACGTTCTGGGGGTGGATCCGCGCCTCCCGGAATGACTTCTGCGGTCGGTTTGTTAGCCTGGGTACGGCACCGGCTCGATCCAAGCCCCCGGGCCCAACCTTTGTCGCTACGAGCGACCACTTGCCGCGAGGCGAGCATGGCGGGTCGGTGTCACAGACGTCCGGGACGGGCGCTCTTCCCATTCGGAGGGCGCCCGTTCTGCGTTTCCGTCGCGGGCGTCGTTTCCGTCGTCGGCGTCGCGTCGGCTTTGCAGGGACATGAAGGAGCGCTGAAGAGATTTGGGCTCCCCTTTACCGCGATCTGAGAACCTTCTTCCACCATGAGGTGCGAGTTACCCCCTACTGACCGGTAGGTGGGACGATCGGACGTCTCGCGTCCTCGTGACGCACGCGACGGGCGACAACAAGCGGAACAGCGGAAAGCAGGGGAAAGCGGCCATGGCAACGGCGCCTAGCGTCTCGTACTCGATGACGGTCCGGCTGGAGGTTCCTGCGGGCGGGACGGCGGTCAGTCAGCTCACCACGGCCGTGGAGTCCTCGGGCGGGTCGGTGACGGGTCTGGACGTGACCGCGTCGGGGCACGAGCGGCTGCGGATCGACGTGACGATGGCCACGACCTCGACGGAGCACGCGGACGAGATCGTGGAGAAGCTGCGCGGGATCGAGGGCGTGGTCCTGGGCAAG
>NZ_BNBD01000023.1 GCF_014654785.1 Streptomyces mashuensis | reverse complement strand
CCTGCAACTACGCCGCCGACAAGTACGGCTCCATGGACAACGTCAACTCCGCCTACTGACACCGGCGGACGGCACCGCACCGAGGGGCGCAGCACCGCGAGGAGCTGCGCCCCTCGCGCATGCCCCGGCCGGCCGGGCAGGCCCCCACCGGCCAAGCACCGGCCTCCGCCGGACATACCTCCACCAGGCATTTGATCTGGGTTTTGCGTGGGCCTCCCGGCCAGTAACATCCTGTCGGCCGACAACGAAGGGATCCTTCCGCGCGTCCGGGACGCCCAGGTTTTGCGTCCGTGCTCTGTGGGCACGCGTGGGGTCTCCGATGTGTGAGAGGTGCTTGGTGACGACCCGGGAGACAGCCGCACGCGACCGTGTGAGGAACGCGCTCCGTGAACACGAGGAGAAGGTCGCCGACCGCTGGGTGCAGCTCCAGCGCGAGCAGGTGATCCTCGCGACGGATGTCAGCGAGAGGGAGCTGCGCGAGGAGGCCGACCTCCTGCTGGCCGCCCTCGCCGCCGCCCTCGCCCAGGACGTGCCGGCGCACCGCGCGGTCGCCTCCTACCGCGACCTGCGCGAGGCGGTCACCGAGCTGTCCATGCGCCGGGCCCGCGCCGGCGCCACCCCCACCGCGACCTCCCTCGCCGTGCTGGCGCTGAAGGAGGCGCTGCTGGAGGCCGTGCAGGGCACCACCCGCGACACCGAGGACCTCTTCCACACCGCCATCTTCCTCAACCGCCTCCTGGACGCGGCCGGCGCGCTGGCGTTCGAGACGTACGTCGAGGGCCGCGAGGAGATCATCCAGCGGCAGAGCCGGCAACTGCTGGAGCTGTCCACGCCCGTTGTGCAGCTGTGGCGGCACGTCCTGGCCGTCCCCCTGATCGGCACGCTCGACACGGCCCGCACCCAGGTCGTGATGGAGAATCTGCTCCAGTCCATCCAGGACCACGAGGCGCGCGTCGCGATCGTCGACATCACCGGTGTCCCGGCCGTCGACACGGCCGTCGCCCAGCACCTCATGCACACCGTCAACGCCGTGCGTCTCATGGGCGCCGACTGCATCATCAGCGGCATCCGCCCGCCCATCGCCCAGACCATCGCCCAGCTCGGCATCGACCTGTCGTCGACGCTGACCCGCGCCACGCTGGCCGACGCGCTGGCCGCCGCCGTGGCGATGACCGACCAGCCGCCGCTGGGCAGCGACCTGCCGGCCCCGGCGGTCCGGTGACCGCCGCCGGCCGGGCGGGGGTCCCCATCCTCCGGCTCGGGGACGTCCTGGTCACCGGGCTGCTCAACGAACTCGACGACACCACCGCCGCCGCCTTCGCGGACGAACTGACCAACCGCATCGCCGCCGACGGCGCGCGGGGCGTCCTCGTCGACATCTCCCGCCTGGAGATCATCGACTCGTACGTGGCGCGCACGCTGATGGAGCTGACCACCATGGCCCGGCTGCTCGGCGCCCGCGTCATCGTCGCCGGCATGCGGCCCTCCGTCGCCATCACCCTCGTCGAACTGGGCCTGCGGCTCACCGGCGTCGAGACCGCGCTCAACGCCGAGCAGGGCATGGCCGCGCTGGGCTGGCGCCGGACTCAGCAGCCCCGGGGAGAGGCTCCACGTGACGCGCAACGGTGACCGGACGGCTCTCGACCCCCTGATCGCCCGTCCGCGCGAGGCGCCGGACGTCCGCACCGCGACGGCCGCCGCCGACGACTGGGCCACCGTGCCGCCCCCGGCGGTGCGGCCGGTGTGCACCGAAGCCCCGTCCGTCTACGCCGTCCGCACCGAGGAGGACCTGGTGACCGTGCGTCACGCCGTGCGCGCCGCCACCGTCGGCCTGGGTTTCGGCATCGTCGACCAGACCCGCGTCGTCACCGCCGCCAGCGAACTGGCCCGCAACGCCTACGCCCACGGCGGCGGAGGCACCCTCACCCTCGAGCCGGTGCGCCGCGGCGGCCGCCGCGGCCTGCGCCTGACCGTACGCGACGAGGGGCCCGGCATCCCCGACGTGGAGTCCGCCCTCACCGACGGCTTCACCACCGGCACCGGCCTCGGCCACGGCCTGGGAGGGGCCCGCAGGCTCATGGACGAGTTCGCCATCGAGACCGCGCCCGGCCGTGGCACCACCGTCGTCGCCACCCGCTGGACGGCCCCGTGACACCCACCCCCGGCACCGACGGCACCCCCGGCACCGCGTACGTCACCGAGGAGGTCCGCGTCGACCACTACAGCGCCGTGCACACCGCCGCCACCCGCGCGCGGGCCCTGGCCGTGCGGCACGGCCTGCCGGGCGCGCTGCCCGACCACGCCGCCGTCCTCGCCAGCGAACTCGCGAGCAACCTCGCCAAACACGCCCGGGACGGCGCCGTCTTCCTCCAGCCCCTGCCCCTCGGCGACGGCCTGGAGGTGCTCACCGCCGACTCCGGGCCCGGCATCACCGACCCCGACCGCTGCCTGGCCGACGGCTACACCACCACCGGCACCCTCGGCGCCGGCCTGGGCGCCGTCCGCCGCGCCGCCACCCACTTCGCCCTGCGCAGCCACCCCGCCGGCACCCTCGCCTGCGCCCGCCTCGCCGCCTCCGGCACCGGCGGCACCACCGCGAGCGACGCCGTCGGCGCCCTCTGCCTGCTCGCCCACGGCGAGACCGACTGCGGCGACGGCTACGCCCTGGCCGTCACCGCCGGGGCCCGCACCGCCCTGGTCGTCGACGGCCTCGGCCACGGCCCCGCGGCAGCCGAGGCCGCCCAGGCCGCACTGCGCGCCTTCCACCGCACCGCCGACGCCCCGCTGCCCCAGCTGCTCACCGCCCTGCACCGCGCCCTGCGCGCCACCCGCGGCGCGGCCGTCGGCGCCTTCCGCCTCGCCACCGGCGGCGGCGCCGAGTTCTGCGGCACCGGCAACGTCCGCCTGCACCTGCTCGACCCCACCGGCACCCGGCGCCACCTGTACGGCGAACCGGGCGTGGCCGGCTGGAACATGCCCACGCCCCGCGTCCACCACCTGCCCACCGGCCCCCACACCACCGCCGTCCTCCACACCGACGGCATCGACGCCCGCTGGGCCCGCACCCCCGGACCGTTCCTGCTGCGACTGCCCCCGCCCCTGCTGGCCACCGCCCTCGTCCACGGCCACCGCCGCACCCGCGACGACGCCACCGTCGTCGCCCTCGGCCCCACCGCCCACCGGACGTCCGGGAGGAAGGACCGATGATCCCGCACACCACGACGCACCACACGCTCACCGGCCTGAGCGCCACCGTGCGCCGCCTGGCGAGGGACCTGCGCCTCCCCGTCGAACTCCGCTCCCGCCTGGCCCTGTCCGTCACCAGCGTCGCCTCCCACGAGGTGCGCGCCGGCCGGCCCGTACGCCTCGACGCCCGGCCCGAACCCGCCTCCGACGGCGGCTCCCCGCAGCTCGCCGTGCGGCTCAGCGCACCCCACGCGCCCGGCCCGCCGCGGCTGGACAACCTGCCCCTGCCCGCCGAACCCGACCGCGGCGGCGCCCTCTGGCGCCTGCCCACCGGCGCCCCCGCACCGGCCCCCGCCCCCGGCGACGACACCCCGTCCGACCGCGCCCTCCTGGAGGAGGAGCTGCGCGCCGCCCTCGCCCGCGCCGACGCGCTCGCCGCCGACCGCGAGCGGCTCCGCCACGAACTCGCCGAGACCAACAGCGGCGTCCTCGCCCTCTACGTCCAGCTGGAGGAACGCGACGAACGGCTGCGCCGCGCCCACGGCGAGATACTGCGCGAGCTCGAGGACGCCCTCCGCCCGCAGCCGCCCCGCACCGACGGCCTCGAACTCGCCGTGCACTACGCCCCCGCCGGCACCGACGCGCCCACCGGCGGCGACCTCTACGACTGGTTCCTGCTGCCCGACGGCACCGTCCACATCACCGTCGTCGACGCCCTCGGGCACGGCATCACCAGTACCCGCAGCGCCCTCACCGTCACCCACGCCGTCCGCACCCTCGCCCTGGAGGGCCACCCGCTCCCCGCCATCGTCGGACGCACCGCCGAGATCCTCATGCCGCTGGACCCCGACCTGATGGCCACCGTGCTGCTGGTCCGCCTCGACCCGGCCACCGGCGCCTTCACCGTCGCCAACGGCAGCCACCCGCCGGCCCTGCTGACCCGGGCCGACGGCAGCGGCCACTACCTGGAGGCCCGCGGCCGCGGCGTCGGCTACCCCCTGCCGGGCAGCGACGAACTGGTCCACGACCGGCTCGGCCCCGGCGACGTGCTCCTGCTCTACACCGACGGCCTCACCGAGAGCCGGCGCGACCCCCGCGAGGGCGAGGCCCGGCTGCGCCGGGCCGTCCGCCGCCACCGCCACCTGCCCATCGAGGACCTCCCGGGCGCGGTGGCCCGGGAGATGCACGACGTCATCCTGCACGCCGACGACACGGTCGCCCTGACGGCCCGCCTCGCCCCACGCCCCGCCGGCGGATAGCACCCCCCGGCCCCGCACCGCCGGGCCCGACCCGTCAGGCCCGCCCGACATGCCGCAAGTAGGCGGCCCGGTCGAGCGGGTTGCCGTCCGTCCGTTCCCGGACCGGCGGCCGGCCGGGCAGCGGCCGGTCGCCGGCCGGCGCCGACCACCACAGCGCCTCGCCGCGCGTCAGGCCCGGCAGCCGCAGCTCCAGCGCGGCGACGTGCCGCGCCGCCACGACGCCCGTGACCAGCCACGCGTCCCCGGCCGGCACGGTGTCCCGTACGTGTGCGCCGTGCTCGGCGAGCACCCCCGTGACCGCGCCCAGGCAGTCGCCGGGCAGCTCCAGCTCGTACGCGTGGCACGGCTCGTGCACCCGAGTCCCCGCCTCGGCCAAGGCCCGCATCAGCACCAGCGGCGTCAGCCGGCGGAAGTCGGTGCCGGTGCTGACGGGGCTGGCGTAACCGGAGTGCGTCAACGTGACGACGACATCGGTGACCGGCCAGCCGTGCAGCCCCTGGAGCAGGGTGCGGCGGGCGGTCTCCTCGACGGCCCGGTCGAAGGCGAGGGGGATCGCCCCCAGCTCCGTCTCCCGGCGGAAGACCGTGCCGGACCCCGCCCGGCCGGCCTCCACGCGCAGCCCGATCGTCGCCCAGAAGGCGGGCGTACGGTGCCGGTCGATGCCCTCGTACGCCGTGCCGCACCCGGCGGGCCGCTCCAGGAACACCGGGCGGCTCTCCTCGAACACGGCGGCCACCCCGAACTCCTCCCGCAGCGTGGCCGCGACGACCTCCTTCTGCACCTCCCCGTACAGCAGCACGGCGGTACCGGCACCGTCGGGCAGCGCACGGGTGCCGATGAGCGGGTCCTGGTCGGCCAGCGCGGTGAGTGCGGCGTGCACCGCGGGGGCGTCCTGCGGCCGCACCGGCCGCACCACCGCCTCCAGGCCCGGCGGGGCGAAGTGCGGCCCGTCGGCCTCGCCGCCGGGCGGTGTGCCGAGCCGGTCGCCCACGCGTACGGCCGGCAGTCCGCGGACCGCGGCGATGCCGCCCGGCAGCAGCCGGCCCGCCGCGCCCGGCGGCGCCCCCACGACGTCGAGGGCGGTGAGCCGGCCGGTGTGCTCGGACCGGCCGCCGTCGGACTCACGGCGGTGCAGCGTGATGCGCTCGCGCCGCCCGAGGCTGCCCGAGAACAGCCGCAGGTACGCCGTCTTCTCGCCGGTCGCCCCGCGCTGCACGGCGAACACGCTGCCCGCCGGCGGCGCGGCGGCGCTCCCGCGCGCGGGCGGCAGCCAGCGCGCGATGCCGTCGACGAGGGCGCCCACACCGTCGCCGGAGAGCGCGGAGCCGAAGTAGAGGGGGTGCAGCAGACCGCGCGCCGTGTGCTCGGCCAGGCCCTTGCGCAGCCGCTCCACCGGGGGCACCCGGCCGTCGACCAGTTCGCCCAGCACCCATGCGTCGTCCTCCGCGAGGGCCTCGGCGACGCGTTCCCGGAACGCAGGGTCGCCGAACGAGGCGGGCACGGTCCGGGCCGCGGGCGTACCGATGTCCCGAACGGTCCCCATGGGCACCACGCGCGGCGTGAGGCGGGCCCGTACGTCCGCGAGCACGGCGGTCCCGTCGGCCCCGGCGCGGTCGGTCTTGTTGACGAACAGCAGGGTGGGGAGGGCCAGCCGGCGCAGGCTCTTCATCAGCACCCGCGTCCGCGCCTGCACCCCCTCCACGGCGGACACGACGAGGACGGCGCCGTCGAGCACGCCGAGGGCGCGCTCCACTTCGGCGACGAAGTCGCCGTGACCGGGCGTGTCGATCAGGTTGACCTGGAGGCCGTCCACCGTGAACGAGGCGACGGCGCTGCGGATGGTGATGCCGCGCCGGCGCTCGATGGCGCCGGTGTCGGTGCGGGTGGTGCCGGCGTCGACGCTGCCGAGCCGGTCGATGGCGCCGGTGTCGAACAGCAGGCGCTCGGTGAGACTGGTCTTACCTGCGTCGACGTGGGCCAGGACGCCGATGTTGACGACGCCCCGCGCCGGGGCGGTGGAGATGCGCATGGGTGGAGAGGTCCTCGGGAACGTGGCTGCGGAAAGGGCGCTGGGGTGTTCCGAGGACCTGGCGCATGGCTCCCGCTCTCTCCAAGTGGTGCACGACGGCGCGTGGACGCGCACGGATGATGTCCATTGCCAGCGTGCCCGACGGGCGGGGCGCACGCCACGCATTTTCCCGGGCGGCACGCGCGGGCCGGCCGGGACGGGGGATCAGCCCCGGGGGTCCGGTACGCCGATGGGGTTGGGGAAGCGGAGGGCTGCGGAGGCGGCGGCCGTCAGGGGAGCCAGGGCCGCCGTCAGGTCGTCCAGCCCGGTGGGGTCCTCCCACGGGCGGGCCGCGGCCCGGTCGGTCGCCGCCTCCACGCCGGCGAGGAGCCGGCGGCCGGCCTCCGTCGCCGTGCCGTCGTCCGCGAGCAGCCCCCGGCGTACGAACCGGGCCGCCGCCGCGTCCCACTCCTCGTCGGACCAGCCGCGGAACGGCTGGAGCTCGGCGCGCGGCAGGTCGGTGCCGGCCCGCAGGACGAGCACCTCGCAGCCGTCCAGCCCGGCGGCGACCAATGCCGCCACATGGCCGTCCCCGCGGTGCTCCCGCAGCACGGTCGCGGCGTGCCACAGCAGGGCCGGCGGCTCGTCGGGCGGGGGCAGGGCCGCGTTGGCGGCGGCCAGCGGCCGCCCGCCGCACCCGAGACCGGCGATCCGGCCCGCCAGCAGCACGGCCGCCCGCTCGACCTGCGCCTCCCGGCCGGCCAGGAGGCGCGTCAGGGCGTCCCGCGCGCCCCGCAACCGCACCTCCAGCGCTTCCCCGGCCGTGACCGTCCCCCACACGGAGGGCAACGCGCGGGCCACCATAGGCGGGGCGAAGGAGAAGAAGGACGACACCACCGGTGCCGGCCCGACCGCGCCGAACGGCGCGGCCCGGCCGGCGAAGTAGCCGCGCCAGAAGCCGCGCAGCCCCGCCTCCTCGAATGCACTCCGGGCTTCCAGCGCGAAGTAGGTGACGGCGTGCACGGGTTCGAGGAGGGGCCACAGGGCCCGGGCGGTGACGTGCGCGGCGGCTTCCCTGTCCATCGGGGGCGCGGGGGCCGGGTCAGAAGTCGACGAGTTCGTTGTCGTCGATGCGGGCCACGGATTCCTGCCCGAACCGCTTGTCGTACGTGGCGCGGATCTCCTCGATCTTGCGGCTGTCGGCGGTGGCCTCGCGCTTCGGGTACAGGAGGGTGAGCTTGTACGAGCGCTCGCGCTCGATGGTCCCGTGGGTGTCGCGGTACTGGCCCTGGGCGTTCTCGATGGTCAGCCCGGCCGGGAAGCGCGGGGTGACGAACTCGTCCACGAAGGCGTGGAACTCCTGGTCGGTGACCGGCGCCCCGCCGTCGGGCTTCGCGGTGCCGAAGAGCAGCTCGGTCTTCACATACGGCTTGCCCACGGCCTTGGGCGCCGCCGTGGACGGCCCGCCGCCGGCGTCGTCGAGGGCCGCGTACGCGGCGGGGCCGCTCGCGCCCAGCAGCGCGGCGGTGAGGGCGACGAGCGCCAGGCGGGTGCGGGAGACGGAGGTGGGCGCCACGGCGGCCTCTTTCTCTTGTTTTCTCGATTTTCTTCGGTTCCGGTGTGGGGGCCTCCGGACTCTAGCGAGAACGGACGGCGCAACGCACCACGTTCGACGGCGATTTCACGCCTGCGCGCCCCGGCGGGCACCGGGCCGGCCGCCGTAGAGTGGCCGGTCATGGCCGACCGTTACGTGCCGCACACGTTCTCGGACATCGACGCCCACCCCGACCCCGCACGGCTGGTCGGCGTGCTGCACCGGCTGCGGGCCGAGCCCTTCTTCACCTCGTACAAGCAGCGCGTCCTCGATCTGCTGCGGGCGGGGCCCGGCCGCCGCTTCCTCGACGTCGGCGCCGGCACGGGCGACGCCGCCCGCCGGCTGGCCGCGGCGACGGGGGCGGAGGTCACCGCGTGCGACCTGTCGGCGGTGATGTGCCGCGAGATGCGCGGGCAGGGCCTGCGGCGCGTGGTCGTGGCCGACGCGCGGCACCTGCCGTTCCGGAACGGCACGTTCGACGGAGTGTTCGCCGACCGCGTGCTCCAGCACACCGAGGACCCCGAAGGGGTGCTGGCCGGCATGCTGCGCGTCGTACGGCCCGGAGGGCGGATCGTGGTCTGCGACCCCGACACCGGCACCCAGGCCCTCGCCATCGACGACCACGAACTGGCCGCCAGGGTCCTGGCCCTGCGCGGGCGCGCCGGCTTCCGCCACGGCACCTTCGCCCGCCGCGTGCCCGGTCTCCTGGCCGGCCACGGGCTGGAGGAGATCCGCGTCGAGGCCCGTACCCTCCTCGTCCGCGACCGGACGACGGCGGACGCCATGACGGGCGTCCGCGACTGGGCCGGCGCCTTCGCCGACCGCGGGCAGCTCCGGCGGGAGGAGGCGCGCCGTTTCGACGCCCTCGTGGACGCGGCGCTCCGCGAGGACCGGTTCCTCTACGCGGTCACCTACTTCCTCACGTCGGCGACCCTCCCGGCGCTCAATGGGGCAGCAGGGCCTTGACCGCCACGATCAGCAGGCCGATGAGGAGGTTGACGAGGCCGGAGACGACGACCTGGTGGCGCGGGGCGCCGGCGCGGGCCACGGCGGCCGCGCCCCAGCAGGCCTGTTCGGCGACGGCCACGGACAGGGCCAGCCACGCGGCACCGGCCACGTCCAGCCGCAGGAGGGGGCTCACGGCGATGGCGAGGGAGGGCAGGGCGGCGGCCTGGGCGATGGGCCATTCGGCGGCGCAGGCACGCAGGAGGGTCCCCCGGCCGAGCGGCTCGTGCGCCAGGCGGCCGGTGAGGTGGGCGTAGCTGTGGGCGACCCAGAACACCACTCCGGTGCTCACCAGGAGCAGGACGAGCTCCAGGCGCGGGTACGGGCCCATCGTCCCGGTGCCGGCCAGCACCGACGCGGCGAGGAGCGAGCCGTAGACGGCACCGGTGTAGTCGGCCGGTCTCCGCTGTGCGGTGGCTCCGTGGGCTCCGTCGGTCACGGTTCCAGGATGGCCGGGGGAGTGGCGGCTCCGGCGCAGTGCACGCGCGCCCGGCGCGTCGGACGGTGCTGAGCGCGCTTCAGGAAGCGCGCTGCACCACGCCGAGGGCCTGTTCGGCCGCGCCGAGGGCCTTCTCCATCTCCGCCCGGTAGTCCGGCAGGACGGCCGCCGCGCGCTCGCCCGCCATGAGGCGGCGGGCCGCGGCGAGGTAGGCGGAGCGGCACGCCGCGAGCATCAGCGCCGAGGCGAGGGCGGGCGCCGGCTCGCCGGCCTCCTCCAGGGCCGAGGCCAGGGCGTTCTCGACCTCTTCGGCGCCTTCCCGGGCGCGGGCGCGCAGGGCCGGCGACTCCACGACGATCCGCCAGAAGTGTGCGTACCGGTCGGCGAGGCCGAGCAGCGGGTGCCCCTCGTCGACCAGGCCGAGGAGCGTGCGGCGCACGGCGGCGAGCGGGGGCTGCCCGGGCTGCCGGTCCCGCACCGCGGCGGTGACCAGCTCGGCGGCCTGCGGGATGCGGTCGAGGAAGAGGTCCTCCTTGCGCGGGAAGTAGTTGAAGACCGTCATCGCCGAGACGTGCGCGGCCTTCGCGATCTCCGCGACGGTGACCTGGTCGAAGCCGCGCTCGGCGATCAGGGTCGTGGCCACGTCCGAGATGCGCTGCCGGGTCTCTTGCTTCTTGCGTTCGCGCAGGGAGGGTTCCGGTGTCACGAGATCACTATAGCCAACCAAAAGTTTTAGTGACTATAGTTTTCGGGGTCAGGGGGAAACGAAGCACCGACAGGAGAACAACATGCGCGCTGACCATGACGTCGTGGTGGCGGGGGCCGGCCCGGCGGGGCTGATGCTCGCGTGCGAGCTGCGGCTGGGCGGAGCCCGCGTCCTGGTCGTCGAACGGCTGACGGACGTCGACGGGACGATCAAGGCGGGCTCCATCAACACGCCCACCGCCGAGGCGTTCTACCGGCGCGGACTACTGCCGCGCCTGGCCGAGGTGCAGCAGCGCACCCTCGAAAAGGTGAGCGCGCTCCTCGGGGCCGCTCCCGGTGCCGGCCCCGGCGCCCCGCCCCCGGCGCTCCCACCCAAGTTCGCCGGCCACTTCGCCGGCATCGGGCTGCGGGCGGACCGGTTCGACCCGTCGGCCCCCGGCTTCGCCGACCGGGGCCCCGCCGGCGACGTCGGCTTCGTGGCGCAGCAGGACATCGAACGCATACTGAACGCCCGGGCGGAGGAACTCGGCGTGGAGGTGCGCAGGGGCGTCGAGCTGACCGGCTTCACGGCGGACGCGGACGGCGTCACCGTGACCACCCGGCCGGGCGGGACGGTCCGCGCCGGATGGCTGGTCGGCTGCGACGGCGGCCGCAGCACCGTACGGAAGCTCGCCGGGTTCGCCTTCCCCGGCACCGACGCCGAGATCACGGGCTATCAGGCGCTCGTCGAGATGACCGGCCACGAGGGGCTGGGCCGCGGCTGGAACTGGACGGAGACCGGCACGTACGCGCACGGCCCCACGCCCGGCCGCATCCTGACCGTCGAATTCGACGGGCCGCCGGCGGACCGCCGGGCCCCCGTCACGGCCGAGGAACTCCAGAAGTCGCTGCGCCGCGTCTCCGGCGTCGACGTCACCATCACCCACGTGCACACCGCCACCCGCTTCACCGACAACGCCCGCCAGGCCGCCGACTACCGGTCCGGGCGCGTCCTGCTGGCCGGCGATGCCGCGCACGTCCACGCCCCCTTCGGCGGACAGGGGCTCAACCTGGGCGTGGGCGACGCCATGAACCTCGGCTGGAAGCTCGCCGCCGTGGTCCGCGGCGACGCCCCCGAAACGCTGCTCGACTCGTACACCACCGAACGGCACCCCCTCGGCGCCTGGGTGCTCGACTGGACCCGCGCCCAGGTGTCCCTCATGCGCCCCGACCCCAAGACCCGCGCCCTGCGCGCCCTCATGGCCGGGCTGACCGAGGAGACGGCCGTGACGACCCACCTCGCGACCATGATCTCCGGCGTGTGGCAGCACTACGAGGCACCCGCCGGCGCCCACCCCCTCGTCGGCCACAGCGCCCCCGACCTGTGCCTGGCCGACGGCAGCAGGCTCGCCGGCCACCTGCACGACGGCCGCGCCCTCCTCCTGGACCTGACCGGCGACGCCGTCCCCGCCGGGCGGACGACCGGGGACGCGGCCGGGTACGGGAACCGCCTGAAGGTCCTGACCACCACCTGCGCCGGCCACCCGGAGCTGACGGCCCTCCTGGTCCGCCCGGACGGCATCACCGCCTGGGCGGCCGGCCCGGACGGCGCGACCGGCTCCCTCTCCGAGGCCCTGATGCAGTGGCTCGGCGCCCCGGCCGCAGGCTGAGGACGACCGCTGAACATCCGCTGAACGGACGGCGGTCCGGAGGACCGGCAGGAAAATCCCGCCGATCCTCCGAACCCCTCCCGTCACCGCGATTCGACCGCCTGTGCGGCCGCGCGCGGCCCGGTGGGGTCATTGCTCCACCGTCACCTCTCCCGGAACGGACTTGTGGTTCCGCTCACGCTGTTTTCCGGGCGCCGCCAAAGCGCCCGCAAAACCTGCGGATTTATCGTCCGTCATGCGCTCCGTTGCACGGTCACGGCCCGCCCGGGACGACAAAGCCCCAGGTGAACACGGAACTTACCCGTCCAGCTCCGCGCTTCCGCGGCTCCTCGTCATCGTCCGGTGAACGGCGGGAAGCGATCGGACGGTCGTTCAGCGCCCCCGAGGCTCAAAAGTCCGGGCGGCTCCGCATACGCGGTCAATACTTCTGCTGCGACCGCTCGACCTGTCCGACCGCTCCGACCGCTCCGACCGACTCGACCGATTCGACGACCGGAGGTCCCGCATGACGGCGTCCATCTTCCCGTACAAGCAGTCCTTCGCCGGATCCACCGTTCCGCCCGACTGGAAGCTGTACGGGTCGGCGAGGATGACCGGCAAGGGCTGGCTCAGCCTCACCCAGGCGCAGGGGTTCCAGGCCGGCACCGCCCTGCTGAACCTGGCCTTCCCCAGCAGCGACGGCATCTCCGTCCAGTTCGACCTCGCCGCCTACGGCGGCTCCGGCGCCGACGGCCTCTCGTTCTTCCTCATCGACGGGGCGTACGAGACCGGCGTGGGCGGCCCCGGCGGTGCCCTCGGCTACGCCTGCTACCACAAGGCGGACGCGCACGACCGCAAGCCCGGCGTGACCAAGGGCTACATCGGTGTCGGCATCGACCAGTACGGCTCGTTCTCCGACCCGACCCAGGCCGGTGACACCGGTCCCGGCCCGAAGCCGAACAACGCCGTGCTCCGCGGCTCGGGCGACCAGTACGACGGCTACCGCTACCTCGCCGGCGCCGCCCTGCCCTCGCTGAGCCTGACGCGCGAGACCCCGGCCCGCATCCTGCTGTCGGTCGACGACCGGCGCGTGACGGTGGCCGTCCGCAAGGACAACGCCTGGCTGAAGCTGATCGCGTACGACCTGCGCGACGCCACCGGTCAGGTGCCGCTGCCCGGCACCCTGAAGCTCGGTCTCTCGGCCGCCACCGGCGCGAACACCAACCACTATGAGGTCCGCGACCTCGAGGTCACGCTCCCTGCCGAGACCGACGTCACGCCGACGGCCCCGGAGACCGCCACCGCCGGTTCCCCGATCGGCTACCGCATCACCGTGGTGAACAAGGGCCCCAACGCCGTCCCCGACGCCAAGCTCACCGGCAAGATTCCCACGGAGGTCACGGGCGCCGCGTTCGGCACGGTCGAGCTCTCCGGAGGCGCCACCGCCGGGACGGGCACCATCGTGAACGGCACCTACACCCAGCCGCTGTCCCTGCCCAAGGGCGGACAGGCCGTCGTGCCGCTCAACGGCACGATCGGCACCGGCGTCGTCGGCGACATCACCCTGGACGCCACCGCCGTGTCGGAGACGCGGTCCCTCGTCGGGAAGTACTCCGGATCGGCCACCACCAAGGTGACCGCCCCGCCGACCGCCGACGTCCCGATCGGGCTGCGCGGGCCGGCCACGGCCGACTTCGGCAAGCCGGTCTCGTACACGGTGACCGTCGACAACAAGGGGCCGGGCGCCGTGCCCGAAGCGAAGATCACCGGTACGTTCCCGGGGCAGCTCACCGGAGCGACGTTCGAGGCGCCCGTCCTTACCGGCGGCGCCACCGCCGGCCAGGGCACCATCGCCGCCGGCGCCTTCACCCAGCCGCTGAACCTGCCCAAGGGCAGCCGGGCCGTCATCCGCGTCAGCGGCACCGTCCAGGCCAACTACACGGGCGACCTCACCGTCACCGCGCAGATCGACACCGGCAAGGTCATCAACTCCTCGCCGTACAAGTCCGCCACCTTCACCACCAAGGTCAGCGCGCCGAAGATCGATGTGACGGTCAAGGAGAAGACGGGCTTCGACCAGACCTGGCCTCCGGAGGCCCAGGGCTACGTGTGGTCGTACCTCTTCGAACTGGCGGCCAGCAAGAACCGTGTCCAGCAGTGGCAGCTGTCCTTCGACGGCCTGCCGGCGGGCAGCAGGTTCAACCCGCAGTACAAGGAACACTGGTACACCGTGGTCAAGGACGGCAGCACCGACGGCCAAGTCCTCATCGAGTCCCCGGCCACCGGCCACAGCATCGAGCCCGGCACACCGCTCCAGGTGCGCGTCCAGGTCCTCCACCACTCCAAGGCCGGGTCCAACGACGGCACCCTCTACAACCTCCAGGGCATCGCCCTGAAGGAGAGCGCCCACTGACCGTCCCGGCAATCCCGCGGCCGGACACCGCTGCCCCGCGCGGCCGGTGTCCGGCCGCCGCACGCCCGAAACGGCACCCTTGCACCCGACGAGGACGGCGGGGTCGGCTACCCCGCATGAGGAACCCGAGAACGAGCAAGAGAATCGTTGCCGCACTGACGGCCGTGACCGCCCTGGCCGCCGGAGCACTGCTGCAAGAGCCCCTCGGCCGGCCCGCGGAGGCCGCCCCGGCGAAGCCCGCACCCGCAAAGGCCGCACCCGCGAACGTCGCCCCGCACCACCCGCCCGGGCTCGCCGGCACCGATCTCGACACCGTGACGATCCCCGAGCTCCAGGCCCGCATGGCCGCCGGATCGCTCACCTCCACCGCCCTGACGGCCGCCTACCTGCGGCGGATCGACACGGTCGACCCCCTCGTCCACGCAGTGCTGCGCACCGACCCGACGGCCCTGCGCCAGGCCGCCGCCAGCGACGCCCGGCGCCGGCAGGGCACCGTCCGCGGTCCGCTCGACGGCATCCCCGTCCTGCTCAAGGACAACGTGAACACCCGTGACATGCCGACGACGGCCGGGTCGCTGGCCCTCGCCGGCAGTCCGCCGGACACCGACGCCGCGCTGGTGACCCGCCTGCGGGACGCCGGGGCGGTGATCCTCGGCAAGACCAACCTGTCCGAGTGGGCGAACTTCCGCGCGGACCGGCCGACGTCGGGCTGGTCCGCGGTGGGCGGCCAGACCCGCAACCCCCACGTCCTGGACCGCAACCCCTGCGGGTCGTCCTCAGGCTCGGCCGCCGCGGTCGCCGCCTCCCTCGCCCAGGTGGCCATCGGCACCGAGACGGACGGCTCCATCGTGTGCCCCGCGGGCATGACCGGCGTGACCGGCCTCAAGCCCACCCTCGGCACCGTCAGCCAGGCGGGTGTCGTGCCCATCTCCGCCCAGCAGGACACCGCCGGGCCCCTGGCACGCAACGTCACCGACGCCGCGCTCACCTGGTCCGTGCTCGCCGGCCACCGGGCCGCCACCGCACCCCCGGCGGACCTGCGCGGCCGGCGGATCGGCCTGTGGCGGCTGCCCGCCCTCGGCCCGGAGGTGGACGCCCTGATGACCCGTACGGCCGGCGCGCTCCGGGCGGCAGGGGCCGAGGTCGTCGAGGTGACACCGCCGTACCAGGAGCGCCTCGCCGCCCTCGAGTTCCCCGCGCTGCTCAGCGAGTTCCACCGGGACATCGACGCCTACCTCGCCACCCGCCACGGCCCCCGGGACCTTGCCGGACTGGTCCGCTTCAACCGCACCCACCCGGCCGAACGGACCTGCTTCGCCGGCCAGGAACTCTTCGAACGGGCCCTCGTCGCGCCGCCCGCCGCCGGCCGCGAGCACCGGGCCCGGCGCGCCGAGCTGACGGACCTGGCCCGGCGGTCCCTGGACGGGACGCTGGCCGCCCACCACCTGGACGCCCTCGCCGCACCGGCCAACCCGCCCGCCTGGACGACCGACTGCGCCCGCGGCGACAACGACGTGATCCCGTCCTCCACCCCCGCGGCCGTGGCCGGCTACCCGTCGCTGGCGGTGCCCGCCGGGTTCGTGGGCGACCTGCCCGTCGGCCTCCTCCTGATGGCCGGCGGCCACCAGGACGCCCGGCTCCTGTCCCTGGGGGCGGCGGTGGAACACCGGCTGGCGGCCCGGCGCGCCCCGCGCTACCTGCCCTCGACGACGGCCGGCGGGAGCGGGCCGGGCAACTGACCGGGCACCGGTGGCGAGCGGGCGTCCCCGGTAGGAGAGGATGCTCCGCACGGTGCACGCCGCGTCCGGACGCGGCCCCGTCCTCACGCACCGCAGGAAGGACACAGGAAGCATGAACCACCAGGTCCCCCAGGGGCCCCCGCCACCCGCCGCCCCCAGACGGTCCGGACGCAACCCGGTCATCGTCGTCCTGGCCGTGATCATCGGCCTCGGCTACGGGGCGTTCAAGGTGTTCGACCACGACAAGGGCGGGTCCCGCTCGACCCCCTCCTCGTCGGCCTCCGCCGGGCACAAGGGCGGCGAGTGGCAGGTGGGCGACTGCGGGGGACCCGACCCCGACCGTGCTCCCGACGGCTACAAGCCCTACGACTGCGGCGACTCGCACGCGTCGTTCAAGGCCGTCGAGATCAAGGACGGCACGTTCATGCCGGAGTCCATACAGTGCCCCGGGGGCACCGACCTCATCATCCGGGTGAGCGTCTCCTTCGGCTCCAAGAGCAGCTCGGGCGGCGGCATCCCCACCAAGACGGTCTGCGGGCGCAACCTGGCGGGGAACCACCCCGGTGACCCGGGCGCCGGCGGCGGCCAGCTGGTCAAGGGCGACTGCGTGACGTCCACCGCCAAGGAAGTGCCCTGCTCCGGGGCGGCGTCGGACTCCTACAAGGTGCTCGACCTCGTCAAGAACCAGAACCAGTGCCCCGCGGGCACCACCGAGCCCATGGAGCTCACGCTCGCCATCGGCAGGCCGTACGACGTGATCTGCGCGGCGAAACAGTAACCGGAGCAGCAGCCGGCGCGCAGCAGCCGGCGCCGGGCGGTCTCAGCCGGCCGCGTCCGCAGCCAGGTCCCTGCCCGCGTCCGCGTACGACGGTGTCGTCGCCGGCCGCACGGCCTTCTCCCACAGGGTGAACGACTTGGGCGGACCGGCCGGCTGCGGCTTGCCCTCCGCGTGGCCGACGGCCCGGTAGCCGGCGTCCCGGTAGTAGGCGTGCAGGCGGGCGTTGCCGGCCAGGCAGTCCAGCCGGACGCACGCCCGGCCCGTCTCGGCCACGCGGCGCTCCGCGGCCCGCAGCAGCAGCCGTCCGGTGCCGGGGGCGGCGTGGCGCCGGTCCACCATCAGGCGGTGGACGTAACCGGCCACCGGGGGCTGCGGCCCCCAGGCGTCCTCGTCGTCCCACCACAGTTCCCAGGCCCCGGCCGGCCGCCCGCCGGACTCGGCGAGCCAGACCTCGCCGGCCGCCGCGACCCGGCGGAAGTGGTCCTCGCCGAGCTCGCCCGGCCGCCACTGGCCGGTGACGCCGAGGCCGAGCATCCAGCGCGCGGCGTCGTCGCGCAGGCGGACAAGGGCGGGCAGGTCGGCCTCTTCGGCGAGGCGGAAGTGCAGATCGGTCACGCGGTGATCTTCGCACGTGCCCGCCGCGGGCCGGACGGCCCGTCAGTGGCGTTCGCGGCGGTCCGCCAGCAGCACGTGGGTCTGCGCTCCGGCGGCCATGGCCATCGACGCGCAGGCCAGGGCGGTCACCCAGGCGGGGTACTGGTGGTCGCCGAGGACCAGCATCAGCAGGAAGGTCAGCAGGGCCACGGCACAGGACCAGGTGACGGGGCTCGTACGGGGCATCGTGGGCTCCTCCGGTCGTACGGAAAGGCTGTGGCACGCGCGTACCCGCGCAGCGCCGGCCGAGCCGGGCACGGCGTCAAACCACCCGTGGGAGTGAGCCGGGCGCCGGTTCAGCCGTGACCGCCCTGCGGGGCCGTCGCCCGGTGCCGGATGCCCGAGCGCACCGCCCAGTGGAAGATGCCGAGCGTCACCACCGCCACGGTGAGGGAGTCGTACGGGGCGGGCAGCCGGCCGGAGCCCTTGAAGGTGCCCAGCCAGGACAACAGCGTGAGCACGGACAGGTAGCACAGCAGCCACGCGCCGTCCCGGAGTTCGACGGCGAGGGGCCGGTCGTGGCCGGAGCGCCGCATCCCGAGGAAGAGGACCAGCCCGGCCAGGACGACGGGCAGGGCGAGGCGCAGGTCGTGCCAGCCCGACCAGTACACGAACTCGCTCGACACCACGAAGCTGACGGGCGCGATCCAGCGCAGGCCCGGCACCCAGTCCGCCGTCCGTGTGCCGGGATCGGCGCGGAACACGGCCACGGCGACCGCCGAGGCCGCGTAGATCAGCAGGTACATGTCGCCCATGATGCTGACGATGCGCTGCCAGCCGCCGAACGGCAGCAGGAAGACCACGATCACGGCGAGGTTCAGGGCGAGCGCACGGTGCGGGATGCCCGTCCGCCGGTCGACCTGCATGAAGGTGCGGGGCAGGGTGCGGTTCTTGGCGAGCGCGTACGTGTGGCGGGCGTTCAGGGCCACGCCGACGTACGCCGACCCGCCGGGGGAGACCACCGCGTCGGCGTAGAGCAGGCTGGACAGCCAGTGCAGGTTGAGAATCAGGGCCAGCTGGCCGAACGGCGACTCGAAGTCGACGCCCTTCCAGCCGTGGCCGAGCAGGCTCTCGGGCACGGTGAAGAGGAAGGCGAGCTGAAGGGCCAGGTACATCAGCAGGGCGAGGCCGATGCCGGTGAGCACGGAGGCCGGGATCGTACGGCGGGGGTTGCGGGTCTCGCCCGAGAAGTCGAGCGGTGCCTGGAAGCCGTTGACCGAGTAGACGATGCCGCCGCCGGCGAGGGCGGACAGGCAGGCGGCGTAGCCGTACGGGGCGAACCCGCCATGGTCGGTGAGGCGCCCGGAGTGCCAGCCGGAGGCGAACAGGGCGATCACGGTGACCACGGGAACGGCGATCTTGAAGACGGTCACCAGGTTGTTGAGCCGCGCGAACGTCCGCACCGCGAACCAGTTGAGCGCCGTCAGCAGCACGCTGAGGCCCACGGCGACCCCGAGACCCGTGGGGGTCAGGACGTGGCCGTGGTAGAGGTCCGGCAGGTAGTGGTCGGCGTACTGCATGATGGCGCTGATCTCCGCCGCCGTACCGCCCACCGACAGCAGCACCGACCAGCCCACCAGCGTCCCGACGAGCCGCCCGCTGGCGTACAGCGGCCAGCGCACCGTGCCGCCGCCCTCCGGGCGCGAGGCGCCCAGCTCGATCATCACCAGCGCCACCAGTGCGCACAGCAGCCCGGCACCCACCCAGGTCAGCAGGGACGCGGGCCCGGCCGTGCGGGCGCCGTACATCGCGGCGAACAGCCAGCCCGAGCCGACGATGTTGGAGAACCCGATCGCCGTGAGGGCCCGGAAGCCGAGCTCCCGGTGCAGGCGCCGCTCCTGTCGCGCCGCCTCCTCCCCTCCGGCATCCGGCGGTACGGTCATGTGATCGGCTGTCACGTCGGCCCCCTCGTCGTGCCTGAGTGATCACACAACCGTAGGTGACGGGCGGTCATTCCCCGTCCATGCCGCACCCGGGGTGTTCCCGCTCCCACTCGCTCCTCGTCAGGGCGTACTCGACGTCGCCGTGCTCGGAGCCCTCCACGACGTCGGGCCAGTCGCCGAAGAACGTCCGGACGTACCGGAGCCCGGCCTTCTCCATCACCCGCCGCGACGCCGTGTGGACGGTCATGGCGTTGGCGGTCACCCGCCGGACGCCGAGTTCGGTGAAGCCCTTCCGGATGAGCGCGCGGGAGCCCTCCACCGCATAGCCCCGGCCCCACGCCTCCTTGCGCAGCCGGTAGCCCAGTTCGACCTCGTCCGGGCGGTCGTCCACCAGCGGCCGGAACTCGAACCAGCCCAGGAACGCCCGGGCGTCGTCCCTCGTCTCGGCGGCCCAGTAGCCGTACGTGCCCAGGCCCGGGTGGACGTGGCGGAACCGGGGGAGGCGCTGGGTGCGCATCTCCTCGCGGGAGGTCGGCCGGCCTCCGTTGATGTACCGCATGACGTCGGGGTCGGCGTCCAGCGCGACGAGGAGGCCGAGGTCCTCGTCGTTCGCGCGGAACGCGCGCAGCCTCATGCGCCGGGTCTCCAGGAAGGTGTCGTCCATGGGCCGCATCCTTCCCCCTACCACGCCGGGGGCGGGCGGCGGCGCTGTTCACGCGGTGTGCCGTCCTTGTCACATCGGGGCAGGAGCTCCTGACTTCCCGTCCGTTCTCTGCTGTTCTTTCCGGCGACAGTCATGAAATGAGCATGACGACGGGATCGGAGTGACATGAAGAGACAGTTCCGTTTAAGTGCCCCTTCGGGTGCAGGCCCGCACAGCACCTCGGTGGTCCGGCGCGCGGTCGCCGCGGCCCTGGGAGCCCTCGCACTGATCGCCGCGGCCCTCACCGGCGCGGCCCCCGCCACCGCCGCGGCCCGCGCGGGCGGCTGGTCCTGCTCGGGAGCACCCGTCCCGGACGGGTACGTCATCACCGCGTACGACCGCAACGGGTGCCGGGGCGCGGGCGCCTGGTACCAGCAGCCCGTGCAGGACGGCATCTGGACCTGCTCCGGGTCGCCCATCGTCTCCGGCTACGTCATCACCAACTACGACCGCAACGGGTGCTCCGGCATCGGCGCCTGGTACCACCAGCTCGCCCGTGACGGCCGCTGGACCTGCGCCGGCTCGCCCATCCCGTCCGGCTACGTGACCACCAACTACAACCGCACCGGCTGCAACGGCATCGGTGCCTGGTACCACCAGCTCGTCCGCAACGGCATCTGGACCTGCCCCGGCTCCCCGATCCCGCCGGGCTACCGCAGCACCACCTACAGCGCGGGCGGCTGCGGCGGCCTCGGGGCCTGGTACACCGTCCGCGCCTGACGCCCGCGCCCGGGCGGGCCGCACGGCCGGCGGCCCGCCCGGGGCCCGTCAGGGGTCCGTCAGGGGTTCTCGCACATCGCCGAGCTCGCGGCGGCGTACATCTTCGCCATCGCGGCGTCGAGATTCAGCACGGCCTCGGAGTTGGTCATCACGGCCACGTGACGGCCGTCGGCCGACGCCATCGTGAACGACAGGTACCCGGGCACCCCGCCGGTGTGCCCCCACGCCACCCGGCCGCAGGGCAGGTCCAGACGGTTCAGGCCCAGGCCGTACGGGGCGTAGGCGCTGACCTTCTGCATCTCGGCCAGGCCCGCCGGCGACAGGAGCCTCCCGTCGACGAGCGCCTGGTAGAACGTGACCATGTCCTGCTCGGTGGAGGTCATCGCCCCCGCGCTGAGGAACACCGACGGCTCGAACTCGGTGGTCACGTCACGCCAGAAGAACAGCGGGCCCACCCGCAGGCCGCGGTAGCCGTGCACGTAGGGCGTGGCGAGGCTCCGGTCGCCCGGCGCCGGGAAACGGGTCTCGGTCAGGCCCAGGGGCTCGATGATCCGGCTGGTGATCACCCGGCCCACCGGCGTCCCGGTGATCTTCTCGACGAGCATGCCGAGGATTTCGAAATTGGTGTTGCTGTAGTGGAAGGCCGCCCCCGGCGCCGACGCCGGCGGGTGGCTCAGCCCGTCCCGCACCAGGGCGGCCAGCGTGTACGTGCCGTCGGGACCGGCCTGCGCCGCCGGGTTGCTGGTGGGGATGCCGCTGGTGTGCTGGAGGAGCTGCCGCACGGTGATGGCGTTGCCGTCGTAGCCGTTGCCGCTGACGACACCGGGCAAGTACCGCTCGATCGGGGCGTCGAGGGACACCTTGCCCTCGTCGGCCAGCTGCACCACCGCGACGGCGGTGAACGTCTTGGTCTGGCTGCCGATGCGGAAGTGCTCCGTGGGCCGGACCGGGCGCTGCCCACCGGTGTCCCCGGTACCGACGGCGAGGCTCCAGGACTCGCCCCGGTCCCCGGCGTACAGCCCGGCCCCCGGACCGCCCACCGCCTGCAACTCCTGGAGCGCCGCCTGCGTGGCCGCGTGATCGCCCTGTGCCCGGCTCTTCGCCTGGGCCGGCGCCGGCAGCACCGACACGGCGGCGACCACCGCGCCGGCCACTGCTGCGAGTCTCCACTTGCCTCGAATGCGTGCCACGGGAACTCCTTGCCGGATGGACGCGGATGGACGCGTATGAGCGACGGCCATCCTGCTGCACCGGGCGTACGGAGAAGAGATCGTCTTCGGCCAACTACCGGTCACCCCGGCGGGAGTTCCCCTCCCCGGGCGTCAGAGCGGGGCGAGGCACATGAGCACCTCGTCGCGGTCGCCCGCCGGCAGCCGGAGCACACCGGGCCGCCGGCCGGTCTCGCGCCAGCCGAGCCTCCCGTAGAACGCTTCGAGACCGGCACCGCCCCGTACGGCGATGTGCAGCTGCCCCTGTTGCGACGGCTGCGTCTGCACGTGGTGGAGCGTTCCCCAGTGCGAGACGAGGGGTCCGGCCCATTGACAACCGACAGGAAACCTTCCTGATAATGCGGCGGAACGGTTGACGGTCAGTGCTTCACCCCCGGCGGCTGCGGAAGGGGCTCCCAGGACGTGACCACCCCCGGACAGCACCACGCCCGTACCCCCGGCACGCCCAGCCTGCTGCGCGCCCTCAACGACCGCGCCGCCCTCGACCTGCTGCTCGCCCACGGACCCCTGTCCCGCAGCCGGATCAGCACGCTCACCGGGCTGTCCAAGCCCACGGCCTCCCAGCTGCTGGCCCGCTTGGAGGCCGCCGGGCTGGTCGTGCCCGTAGGCACCACGGCCGGCGGGCCCGGCCCGAACGCCCGGCTCTACCAGGTCAACCCGGCCGCCGCCCACGTCGCCGCCCTCGACGTGACCAGCACCGAGGTCCGGGTCGCCGTCGCCGACCTCACCGGCACCACGCTCGCCGAGCACCGCGCCCCCACCACGGGCTGGGCCACGGACGCCACCGCCACCGAGGTCGCCCACGCCGTCGCCCGCACCGTACGGGCGGCCGGCCTCCCCCCAGGGGCGGTGGACCAGGCCGTCATCGGCATCGGCGGCGCCCTCGACCCGGCCACCGGCCGGCTGCGCTACGCCGCCCACCTGCCCGGCTGGCACTCCCCGCAGCTCGTCCCCGCGCTACGGGCCGCCATCGGCGCACCCGTGTCCGTCGAGAACGACGTCAACCTCGCCGCCGTCGCCGAGCAGACCCACGGCGCGACCCGCGGCTGCGACGACTTCGTCCTCCTCTGGGCCGGAAGGGGCATCGGCGCGGCCGTCGTCATCGGGGGCCGGCCGCACCGGGGCTTCACCGGCGGCGCGGGCGAGGTCGGCTACATGCCGCTGCCCGGCGCGCCCGTCGTCCGCGACGTCCGCCGGAAGAACTCCGGCGGCTTCCAGGAACTCGCCGGCGCCCCGGCGGTCCTGGCCCTGGCCCGGCAGCACGGCCTGACCGCGCCCACCGCCGGACAGGCCGTCGCCGAAGCCCTGCACACGCCGGGGAAGGGCGACTCCTTCCTCACCGGGCTCGCCGGACGGCTGGCCCTGGGCCTGGCGTCGATCGTCACCGTCGTCGACCCGGAACTCCTGGTCCTCGCCGGCGAGGTGCCCGCCGCCGGCGGCGAACGGCTGCGCGCCCTGGTCCAGGACGCCCTGCACGACCTCACCGTCGCCCGCCCCGAGGTGCGCTCCAGCACCGTCCGCGGCCACCCCGTGCTCCGCGGCGCCCTGCAACGCGCCCTCACCACCGTCCGGGACACCGTCTTCACCACCCACCACTGAAGGAGCTGAGGGCTGATGTCCGCACTGAAGCTGGCCGTCGTCGGCGGTGGCTCCACCTACACCCCCGAACTCGCCGACGGCCTCGCCCGCCTCCGGGACACCCTCCCCGTCGGCGAACTCGTCCTCGTCGACCCCGCCGCCGAACGCCTCGAACGCGTCGCCGGCCTCGCCCGCCGCATCCTCGCCCGCCAGGACCACCCGGCCACCGTCACCACCACCGCCTCCGTGGCGGCCGGCGTGGAGGACGCCGACGCCGTGCTGCTCCAGCTGCGGGTCGGCGGGCAGGCGGCGCGCGAGCAGGACGAGACGTGGCCGCTGGAGTGCGGCTGCGTCGGCCAGGAGACCACCGGCGCCGGCGGCCTCGCCAAGGCACTGCGCACGGTCCCGGTCGTCCTCGGCATCGCCGAACAGGTGCGCCGCACCGCGCCCCGCGCCTGGATCGTCGACTTCACCAACCCGGTGGGCATCGTCACCCGGGCCCTGCTCACCGCAGGCCACCGGGCCGTCGGCCTGTGCAACGTGGCGATCGGCTTCCAGCGGAGGTTCGCCCGGCACCTGGGCGTCGACCCCGGACGGATCCGCCTCGACCACGTGGGCCTCAACCACCTCACCTGGGAACGCGGCGTCACCCTGCTCGACACGCCCGGCGCCACCGGCGGCCGCGAGGTGCTGCCCGAGCTGCTGGTCGGCTTCGGCGAGCAGATCGCCGCCGACCTGCGCCTGCCGCTCCCGCTGATCCGGCGGCTGGGCGCCGTCCCCTCCTACTACCTGCGGTACTTCTACCAGCACGACACGGTGGTGGACGAACTGCGCACCAACGGCTCGCGCGCCTCCCGCGTCGCCGCCATCGAACGGCAGCTGCTGGAGATGTACGCGGACCCCGCACTCGACACCAAACCGGACCTCCTCGCCCAGCGCGGCGGTGCCTTCTACTCGGAGGCCGCCGTCCAGCTCGTCGCAGCACTGCTCGGCACGGGCTCCGGATCCGGCTCCGGGGACGGGGCCGGCGTCCAGGTGGTCGACACCCGTAACGACGGCACCCTGCCCTTCCTCCCCGACGACGCGGTGATCGAGGTGCCCGCCGCGGTGGACACCGACGGCGTGCGGCCCCTGCCCGTACGCCCGGTCGAGCCGCTGTACGCCGGCCTCATCGCCCACGTCACCGCCTACGAGCAGCTCGCCCTGGAGGCCGCGCTGAAGGGCGGGTACGACCGGGTCCACAGCGCACTGCTCGCCCATCCGCTGATCGGCCAGGCCGAACGGGCCGACCGGCTGACGGACCGGCTGATCGCCCACAACCGCGCCCACCTGAGCTGGGCCTGACATGATGCGGCGGCAGACGGAACAGATCCCGGGCGTCCTCGCCGTCGACGCCGGGAACAGCAAGACCGACGTCGCCCTGGTCGCCCTCGACGGCACGGTCCTCGGCACGGCCCGGGGCGCCGGTTTCCGGCCCCGGCACGACGGGGCCGACGAGGCGGTCGAGGGACTCGCCCCCCTGGTCGCGGAGGCCGCCGCCCAGGCCGGCCTCCGGCCGGGGCGCGTGCTCACCACCCGGGTCAGCGCCTGCCTCGCCAACGCCGACCTGCCGGTGCAGGAGGAGCGGCTGCGAGCGGCCGTCGCCGCCCGGCCGTGGGGCCTGACCACCGGCGTCGCCAACGACACGTTCGGCCTGCTGCGGGCCGGCACCGACGGGCCGCGCGGCGTCGCCGTGGTCTGCGGCGCCGGCATCAACTGCGCCGGGCTGCTGCCGGACGGCCGCACCGCCCGGTTCCCCGCCCTCGGCAGGCTCACCGGCGACTGGGGCGGCGGCGCGTGCCTCGCCACCGCCGCCATGTGGCACGCCGCCCGCGCGGAGGACGGCCGGGGCGTCCCCACCGCGCTGTCCGCCGCCATCGGCGCCCACTTCGACCTGCCGGGCGCCAACGCCGTCGCGGAAGCGATCCACCTGGGACTGCTGCCGCAGCAGCGCCTGCACGAACTGGTCCGCGTGCTCTTCGCCACCGCCGACGCCGGCGACCCCGTCGCCCGCCGCCTCGTCGACCGCCAGGCCGACGAGATCACCCGCCTCGCCGTGATCGCCCTCCGCCGGCTCGGCCTGCTGGAGGAACCCACCCCCGTCGTCCTCGGCGGCGGCGTCCTGGCCGCCCGTCACCCCTTGCTCATCGACAACCTGACGGCCCGCCTGGCTGCCGAGGCCCCCCTGGCCGAGCCCCGCGTCGTGACCACCCCACCCGTCCTGGGCGCCGCCCTCCTCGGCCTCGACCACCTCGGCGCCCCGACGGCCGCCCACCAGCGCCTCCGCGCCACGTACCCGCCCCCGGCCCCGGCCGGAGGGCCGGGCCGGCCTCATCAGGGGACGAAGACGTAGTCCGCCGTGTACGGCACGGCCGCCCGCTGCCCGGGGGTGCACGTCCCGGCCGGGGCGACGCCGCCGCGCGTGTTGAGGCGCAGGACCTCCCGGGTGTCCGCCAGCAGCCCCTTGTCCGCGCCCGACCGTGTCGCCTTCAGGTCCAGCTCGGGGATGTTTCCCGCGCCATTGGGCGCCTTGTCCGTCACCTCGCCGGTGACCGCCGAACCGTCCGGCGCCTTCCACTGCGGGGCGCCGCCGGGGCGTACAAAGGAGTGGGCGATGTTGCCGCCGAGGGCGGCGGACACGTTCTCCTGCGTGAACGCCGCCGACCCGTCGGGCTGCTTGACGCAGGCGTAGACCTGGCTGCCCCGGACCACGGACGCCTGGAAGCCGCGCCGGGCCACCGTGTCCATGTCGACCGGCGCGGCGAGCCGGTGGAGCTGGCCGCGGACCGCCCCACCGGGGAACTCTCCCGTGTGCAGGTTGGCGTAGAAGCCGCCGGGAGCGGAGGTGAGCGAGGCGAGCAGCTCGCGGTCCGGCACCTTGACCGTGCCCGTCACCGACGTCCGCCCGTCGGGCAGTTTCGACGTGCTCGGCGCACTCGGCGCACTCGACGCACTCGACATGAAGAAGGGGATCTTCACGTCCCCGTTCTTCCCGCGCCCGCCCTGGTGCACATGACCGGCCGTGGGCGTCGCGATCCCCCGGAAGGTGAAGGCGTACGCCACCTCGTCGCCCCGCACCCGCAGAAAGACCAGGGCCCGGCCGTCCTTGTCGCCCACGGCGGGCCCGCCGGGCGTGGGCACCTCCTGGTCACCGGACATGCTGCCGGCGAAGAAGACGGTTTCGGCGCCGGAACGGTCGCCACCGGCGGCGTCGTCCGGCAGCACGGCCAGGGCGGTGCCGGCGGCAGCGGCGGCGACCACGACGGCGGCCGCGCCCACGGCAAGAGCCTTGCGCTTCATGATGGTTCCCCCAGTTCTGCTGTCCCCCCCCGGCGGGTCCTCCCCGCGGGGCCTCCCACCGTCCCGTACGGACGCCGGACCCCGGCCGTTCAGTCCCCCCGCCGTTCCCCGGCCCGGTGAACGGATTCCGGCCGTTGTCCGTACCCCCTCCGGAGGCGCTCTCGACCCAGGGGGAGACGTGCGCGAGGATGCGGCCGTGGCCGACCGGACCAGTCCCGACGAGGACCTCATGCGGTCCCTGTACGAGGAGCACGCCGGCCCGCTGCTCGCCTTCGTCTCCCGGCTGGTGGGCGGGGACCGGCAGCGCGCCGAGGACGTCGTCCAGGAGACGCTGCTGCGCGCCTGGCGCAACGCCGACCGGCTGCGCGGCGCGACCGGTTCCGTACGCCCGTGGCTGGTGACCGTCGCCCGGCGCATCGTCATCGACCACCACCGCAGCCGGCAGGCCCGCCCGCCGGAATCCGACCCCGCACCGCTCGAACTGCTGCCCGCCGCCGACGAGATCGACCGGGCCCTGCGCCTCATGACGCTCTCCGACGCCCTGCGCGACCTCACCGGCGCGCACCGGGAGGCCCTGATCGAGACCTACTTCGAGGGACGCACCGTGAACGAGGCCGCCGCGGTCCTGGGCATACCCCCGGGGACCGTCAGATCGCGGGTCCACTACGCCCTGCGCTCGCTGCGGCTCTCGCTCGAGGAACGAGGAGTGACGCCATGAACCGCCCGGCAGCACCCGACCCCGGGCACTCCGCGGTCGGCGCCTACGCCCTCGGCGTGCTGGACGAGGCAGAGGCCGCCCGCTTCGAGGAACACCTGGCCGGCTGCGACCGCTGCGGCGCCGAGCTCGACGACCTCATGTGCCTCACCCCGCTGCTCGACGAGGTCAGGGAGGCCACGCCCGACCCCGCCGTCCTGACCGGTGCCCCGCGCCCGCAGGTGCTCGACGCGCTGCTCGACGAGGTCACCGCCACCCGCCGGGTCCGCCGTACGCGCCGGCTGTGGCTGACGGCCGCGGCGGCCGCGCTGGTCGTCGCCGGCCCGCTCGCGGGAGCGGCCCTGAGCGACCACGAAACCCCGGGCCACAGCGGAGTGAGCGCCGCCAAGCAGATGTACGAGGAGGGCGACAAGACCGGCACCGTCGACCCGGCCACCCGGGTGGACGCCACCGTCTCGCTCCAGGACAAGCCGTGGGGCACCCATGTCGCCCTGAAGCTGGGCAACGTCAAGGGCCCCTTGACCTGCGACCTCGTCGCCGTCGGCCGCGACGGCCGGGAGCAGACGGTCACCACCTGGGCGGTGCCCGTCCCCGGTTACGGCCTGAAGGAGGGGGACGGGCCCGGCCGCGAACCGCTCTACACCCACGGCGGAGCCGCTTTCGCCCGCACCGACATCGCCCGCTTCGAGGTCCGTACGCTCGACGGCCACCGCCTGGCGACCGTACGGATGTGACGACGGGCCGGGGCCGGTCACGGCAACGGTGGCGTCACGACAGCGGCGGCTCGTGGAGGCGGTTGCCGTCGCTGAGCAGGCCCGCCCGCTTGACGTGCCGCAGGACCGGCAGCACCTCCAGCTGCTGCACGGCGTGCAGGCCGCCGATGCCTTCGGTCATGTACCGGTACAGGTCGCGTTCGTCACGGCACAGCACGGTGGCGGCGAGGTTGGCGGCGCCGGTCGTGGCGGCCGCGAAGGGCACCTGGGGGTGCGCGGCGAGCGCGCGCCCGGCCTCGGCCAGGTCGCCGGGGGCGACCGTGGCGTGGATGCCGGCCTCCGTCTGGTAGCCCAGGTGCCGGGGGAGGACCTCGACGTGGAACTCCAGGGCCCCGGCACGGCGCAGCTGTTCGAGACGCCGCCGGACGGTGGACTCCGAACGGCCGGTGGCCCGGGCCAGTTCCGGATACCCGGTGCGGCCGTCCCGGCCCAGCACGGCCAGCATCGCATGGTCCTGCGCGTCGAGACGGAGGAGGTCGTCCGACGGGCCGGTCCCGGGCGGCGGGGTCAGGGCCCTGATCTGCTCCTCGTCGAGCCCGTCGCCGCCCAGCCAGCGGACCGGGTCCGCGGGGAAGCGGTGCAGCATGCTCTGGGCGGAGACGCCGGTGACCTGGTGGGTGCGCGGCAGCTTCCGCAGCAGCAGCGTCTCGTGGTCCTCCCGGGTGCGCGAGGCGAGCAGACAGCCCACCTCCGTACCGCCCGAGAAGATCTTGACCCAGCCGGTGTCGGGCCGCCGGGCGAGCGACTCGGCGATCGCGACGGCGGCCCCGGGCGCGCACTGGATGCGCAGCCTCGACTCGAACAGCCCGACGCGCTCCGCCACGGGCAGCCCCAGCACCCGCAGCAGCCCGGCGCCGCGCAACCGCCGGTAGCGGCGGATCACCGTCTGGTCCGTCGTGTCCAGCACGGCGGCGATCCGGCTGAACGCCGCCCGCCCGTCGATCATGAGCGCATGCGTCAGCCGCCGGTCGAGAACGTCGAAGCCGGCTTCGTCACTGTCCATGGAATCCATCATGACAGAGGGCCCTGCTGTGGGAATCCGTCACCGCTCCCGTACTGGGTTCCGGAAAGCGGCCGGCCGGTGCGACCTTCGACCTCCTCGGCTTCCCGAGCCCCACCGATGACACAACCGATGACACGTACGACGGAGGAAGATCCATGCGCAAGTGGCTGCCGCTGACCGCGGTGTGCCTGGGGACGTTCATGCTGCTGGTGGACGTCACGATCGTGGTCGTGGCGCTGCCCGACATGGCGGCCAGCCTCCACACGTCCTTCGCCGACCTGCAGTGGGTGATGGACGGCTACGCCCTCGCGCTCGCCGCCCTCCTGCTGGGCGTCGGCGCGCTCGCCGACCGGGCCGGTCACCGGCGCGTGTACGTGGCGGGCCTCGGCTTCTTCGCGGCGGCCTCGCTGGCCTGCGGGCTGGCGACCGGACCAGAGGCCCTCGTCACCTTCCGCGTGGTGCAGGGCGTCGGCGGCGCCGCGATGCTCGCCACCACCACCGCCCTGATCGGCCGCATGTACCACGGCCGCGACCGCGGAGTGGCCTTCGGCGTGTGGGGCGCGGTCAGCGGCGCCGCGTCGGCCGCCGGACCCGTCCTGGGCGGCCTGCTGACCGAGCACCTCGACTGGCGGTGGATCTTCTTCGTCAACCTGCCCCTCAGCGTGCTCGCCATCGCCATGACCCTGCGGTGCGTGCCCGTCCTGCCCGGCGTCCGCTCGCGCGGCGTCGACCTGCCCGGCACGGCGGCCTTCACGGTCGCCGCCGGCAGCGTGACGTACGCCCTCATCAAGGGCAGCGACAACGGCTGGACCTCCGCCACCACCCTGGGACTGTTCGCCCTGGCCGCCGTGGCCCTGCTCGCCTTCGTGGCCGTCGAGCGGCGCCGCGAGCAGCCGCTGCTGGACCTCTCCCTCTTCCGCGGCGGCTCCTTCACCGGCCTGATGATCGTCGGCGTGCTGCTGTCCGTGGCCGCCTTCTCCTACCTCGCCTACATCTCCCTGTGGCTCCAGTCGGTCAAGGGCATGGGCCCGGTGGCGGCCGGCCTGTCCTGCGTCCCGATGAGCGCGGCCGCGTTCGTCGTCGCCTCCCTCTCCGGACGCCTGCTGCACGGCGTCGCGCCGCGCTGGACGATCGGCGCCGGCATGCTCCTCATCGGTGCGGGCGCGCTGCTCCAGGCCCTCCTCGACGCGGACTCCGACTGGACCGCCCTGGTGGCGGGCCTGGCCGTGACGGGAGTCGGCGTCGGCCTGGCCACGCCGGTCCTCGCCTCCTCGGCGATGGCCTCCGTCAGCCCCGAGCGCGCCGGCATGGCCAGCGGCGCCGTCAACACCGCCCGCCAGCTCGGCAACGCCCTCGGCATCGCCGTCCTTGGCGTCGTCTTCCACGCCGGCCTGGCCGGCGCGCTGAAGAACCACGCCCCGGCCGTCGCCGACCCCTCCGCCGCGGCCGACGCCCTCGCCGGCGGCCAGGCCGCGGCCGTCGTCGCCCACGCGGGCCCGGGCGGATGGGCGCTGGCCCAGGAGGCGTTCGCCACCGGCCTGCGCCACACGTTCCTCGTGTCCGGCACGCTCGGCATCCTCGGCGGCCTCGTGGCGCTCCTCCTCGTCCGCCGCGCCACGCCCCCCGCGCCGCCGGCGCCGACGCCCGCCGCCCGCCCGGCGGACAGCGAGGCACCGGTGCCGGCGGCATAGCCGGCCCCCGGGGCTTCCGGAGTCACGTCGTGCACTTGATGCGTTCCGGCCCCGCCCCCGGGCCCGGACGAGCATGATGACGCCGTCCGAGCACCACCGGCACCCATGAGACCGGGGGGAAACCAGATGACGAGACGTATCCGGAGACATGCCCGTGGCGCGGTCACCGTCGCGGTGGCCGCACTCACCCTGGCGCTGCCCACCACGGCGGTCGCCGCCACGCACGACGCCCGTCCGCCGGCCGTCCTCCCCGGGCCCGGCGGGCCGGAGTTGCGCCTCCGGGTGGTCGGCACGCTGGAGGACGGCGGCGACGTCGCCCGCGCCATGAACAAGCACGGTGACGTCCCGTTCCGTACGGCGCAGGGCGAGCCCATGGTGTGGAACGCGGTGACCGGCAAGCAGCGGGCCCTGGCCGGCGCCCCGCTCACCGCGCCGACCGACATCGCCGACGACGGCCGGGTCGTGGGGGTGCGCGGTGTCGAGGGCGTGGTGCTGTGGAACGCGGACGGCACCGTGACCACCCCCGGCCTCCCGCCCGGCGAGATGTGGGCGGGGACGGCGCGGCTGGGCGCGGACGGCACCCTGTTGGTGACGGCGTCCCACCAGTTCATCGGCTGGCCGGGAGGGCACCCGCGCGTCGCCACGTCGTACTACCTCTGGCGGCCCGGAACGGGCTTCCAGCACCTGGCGGGGCCGAATGACGGCGCCTACCCGTGGGCCCTCAACGACAAGGGGCTCGTCGTCGGCACGAAGAACGACGCGGGTACCGCATGGCGCCCCGACGGCACCGTGGCGACGTACGCCGGCTCGGTTCCCGGCACCACGCGCACCTGGCTGCACGGTGTCAACAACGATGGTGTGGCGGTCGGCGGGGAGCTCCACCCGGACGGCACCGCGGCGGCGATCCGCTGGGACGCGCCGGACACCCCGCGGCGGCTGCCCGACGAAGGAAGCGGCGGGCAGGCCCGGAACGTCAACGACCGCGGCTGGGTCACCGGCGTGACCCGCGCCACCGACGGCACCGGCCCCACCGACCACCCCGTGGTGTGGGACCCGGACGGCGGCCTGCACCGCATCGACACCCTGCTGGACCTGCCGGAAGGCAGCTCCGTGCAGTCGATCGAAGCGATCAACGATCACAACCTGCTGCTGCTCAGCATCCGCGACGCCGACTCCGGGCGCACGAGCACGCTGGTCGTCCAGCTCATCTGATCGTCCGCCGCCGCCCTGCCGCCCCGACCGGCACATCGCGACCAACCGGGCTAAATTGGTCGGAGTGCACGGGAGAGGAGGGACGGCATGTCCTCGAAACGGCGCCGTAAGAAGAGAAAGTCCCGCCTGAAGGGCGCCAACCACGGCAAGCGCCCGCAGAGCTGAACAGCCCCGGTGTCCCGGGCGGCGTTGCGTCATGCGCCGCCCGGCACCTGCGACCGCAGC
Source organism: Streptomyces mashuensis (assembly GCF_014654785.1). GTDB lineage: Bacteria > Actinomycetota > Actinomycetes > Streptomycetales > Streptomycetaceae > Streptomyces > Streptomyces mashuensis. The sequence continues at coordinate 35,125 of NZ_BNBD01000023.1, read as the reverse complement.
AGCTTCTTGTCCGGCTTGCCCGCCGCCGTCAGCGGGATGGCGGGCACCAGGTGCAGGGCCTCGGGAGCGTAGAGGCGCCCCTTGCGGGCGGTGACGAAGGCACGGACGTCCTCCAGCGTGGGCTGCTGCCCGGCGACGGGCACGACCGCGGCGTGGACGTGCTCCACCGACTCCGCGTCCCGGACGCCGAAGACCGCGCACTGGGCGACGGCGGGGTGACCGAGCAGCAGTTCCTCCAGCTCCGCCGGGTAGACGTGGCCACCGACGACCACGATCATCTCCTTGATCCGGTCGACGATGTAGAGGTAGCCGTCCTCGTCGAGGTAGCCGACGTCACCGGTGTGCACCCAGCCGTCCTTCAGCACCTCGGCGGTCAGCTCCGGCTGCTTCCAGTAGCCCCGCATCACGTAGGGCGAACGCACCTGCACCTCACCGGCCTCGCCGGCCGGCAGGGTGGTGCCCGCGGCGTCCCGGACGGCGATCTCCACCTCGGGCAGGGCCCGGCCGACCGTCAGATGCCCGCCCCGGCCGGTCCGCTCCTGGTCCCCGGGGCCCGCTTCCGTGATGTGCTGCGCCTCGGCCTGCCCGTAGATGCCGTGGAGCACGGGCCCCAGGGCCTCGGCCGCCTGCCGCAGCCTCGCGGGCGAGGCGGCAGTGCCGCCGTAGGTGATCCGGCGCAGGCTGGACAGGTCGGTGCCGGCGAGGTCCGCGTGGTCCAGCAGCTGGTAGAGCAGCGGCGGCAGCAGCCAGGTGTGCGTGATGCGCTCACGCTCGATCGTCGCCAGGACGTCCCCGGGGTCGAAGGCGTGCCGCAGGACGACCGAACCACCCCGGTACAGCGTGATGTCGGCGAAGATGCCGGCGAGGTGGGCGAGCGAGGTGCACGCGAGGTAGCGGGGCGGTTCACCGGCGGCCGTGAGCAGATGGCCCAGGCTGCGCCGGTAGGAGCCGTGGGTCATCCGGATGCCCTTGGGAATGCCGGTGGTTCCGCCGGTGTGGCGGATGCACCAGTCGTCCTCGGGGCCCACCAGGCCGCGCACCGGCCGTGCCGGGCGGTGTGCGGCCGCCGCCAGGACGTCCTCGGCGAAGCCGGCCGGCCCCAGCGAGAGCATCGGCGGCACGCCGTCGCCGGGGAGCCGCAGCAGCTCGCCGGCGGTGACGTGCAGTTGCTCGTCGACCAGCAGGACGGAACAGTCGACGCTCGCCATGATGTGGGCCATGGTGGGCGGGCTCATGCCCTCGTAGAGGCCGACGACCCGGGCTCCGGCGAGGTTGGCGGCGTAGCGGGCGACGAGCGCCTCGGCGGTGTTGCCGGTGAGCAGGGTGACGGTGCCGCCCCGGCCCACCCCGCGTTCCGCCAGCTCCGCGGCGAGCCGGTGGACCTGGTCGCGGAACTCCGCCGCGCTGACGACCACCCCCTCGGCGGTGGTGACGGCCGCACGCTGCGGCTCGGCAGCCAGTACGTCGAGGACGGCCTCCGCATAGCTGGTGAAACCGCCTCCGGTGGCGGCAGGTTGCTGGCTCATCGCTCGTGCTCTCCCTGGTCGGAACCGGCCGGACGGCTGTCCGGACGCCTTCGACGCTAGTGCGGTCCCTTCATGCCTTCCACGACCACTTGCATCATGTGTTCATGCCTTGTCGGGCATGAGCCGTTCGCCGGCCAGCCGGCGGAAGGCCCGGGCGGCGGGGGAGAGGTAGGCGTTCTCGCGCCACACCAGGGTCAGCGTGCGGTGGCAGTCCGCGGCGTCCAGCCGGAGCCAGGCCACCGGGCTGCGGGCGCCGAGGGTGCGCCGGGCGACGGCCGGCATCAGGCCGATGCCCAGCCCGGCGCCGATCAGCTCCGAGGTGGCGGCGGCCTCGTCGCCCTCGCAGATCACCCGGGGCGTCAGCCCCTCGCGGGCGAACAGCCGCTCCAGCAGGGCCCGCTGCCAGTGCCCGGAGCGCGCACTGACGAACTCCTCGCCGGCCAGCTCGGCCACCGTGACGTGCTCCCGCCCGGCGAGCGCATGCCCCGGTGGCACGGCCAGCAGCACGTCCTCCCGCACCAGCTCCTGCGAACGGAGCCCGGTCCCGGCCAACGGCTGGGAGGCGAGCGCGAAGTCCACTTCGCCTCTCAGCAGGTGGCGCCGCATCGACTCCAGCGGCGCCTGGAACAACCGCACCTCCACGCCGGGGCACTGCGCCCGGAACGGGGTCAGCACCGCGGCCAGCTGCACGAGCGTCTCGGCGGCGACGGCGACCCGCCCGGGCCCGGCGACGGCGGCATCGGCCAGCTCCCGCCGCGCGTCGTCGAGCTCGTTCAGCGCCCGGTCGACCCGGCGCAGAAAGGCCGCGCCGTGCTCGTTGAGCCGTATCCGGCGCCCGTACCGGTCGAAGAGCGGCACGCCGAGCTCCGACTCGAGCCGGATGATGGTCCGGCTCACCGACGGCTGGGCGACCCGGAGTTCCTCGGCGGCCCGGCTGATGTGCTGGTGACGGGCCACGGCCTGGAAGTATCGCAACGAGAGCAGATCCATGACGCCAGTCTCGTATTGTTCTGCGGTGCACAGCTCCGAGCAGCGCCCGCTGCTGTTCCTCGATGTCAGCCGTCGTGAGCGGGTGTCAGACCCGGCCGTTAGCGTCGAGGCGTGACCGAGAACATCACCTGCACCGTCGGAGACGCGACCAGGCCGCAGGGGCCGGGGTCGAAGATCATCGCTCATGTCTGCAACGACATCGGGGGATGGGGCGCCGGCTTCGTCCGGGCGCTCTCCCGCCGGTGGCCGCAGCCGGAGGCCGCCTACCGCCGGTGGTACCGCGAGCGCGCGACCAACGACTTCGCCCTGGGGGCGATACAGCTCGTCCAGGTCGAGGACGGCCTGTCGGTGGCCAACATGATCGGCCAGCACGGCATACGCAGCCGAAGCCGCACCTCGCAGGCGGCCCCCGTGCGGTACGAGGCCATCGACCGGGCCCTGACCGCACTGGCGGCCCACGCGTCGGCCACGGCGGCCTCCGTTCACATGCCCCGCATCGGCTGTGGCCTCGCGGGCGGGCGGTGGGAGGAGGTCGAACCGCTCATCACCCGCCGCCTGTCCGCCCGCGGCATCGCGGTGACCGTCTACGACCTCCCGTGATCCCCGGCCCGGCCACCGCGAGGGGGTGACTCAGATCTCCCTGACGAAGACGACGGCGTCCGCCCGGTCGATCGTCGCCGGGTCCAGCGAGGCGTACGTGTGGTCGGCCGGCACACGGCGTGCCGGCTCGGGGCCGAGGGCCGTGGTGAGGCGGGCCGGGTCGATGACGGCGCGGGCGTGGGGGAGTGCCGACAGGAGTCCCTCGGGCGTGCCGGGGGCCGGGACGTCGTCGCCCCGGGAACCGAACGTGGTGGCGGCGAAGGCGTACTCGTCGCCGATGCGGCTGCCGACGAGGGCGCCCGCGCTCCACCACCGGAGGTGCTGCCCGGCGAAGGCCATGCTGCTCCGGTCCCGTTGCAGGTGGGCGTTGTGGGCGAAGACGAGCACAGGACCGCGGGGGGCCTCGCGCCGGACGACCGCTTCGAGATTGTCGGCCATCATGCCGTCCCGCAGGTACAGGAGCGGGCCGAAGCGGGTGGGCGCCGTGTCGGCCAGGGCGGCGTGGTACCGCAGCAGTCCGGTGGCGGTACGGGCGTACAGGCCGGCGAGCCAGAAGGCGTCGGGCGACGTCGCAGCCGTCAGGTGCGGGGCGTGCGCGGCCAGGAGCGCGGTCAGGTCGTCGGCGATCAGGCGCAGCTCCTTCGCCTCCTCCGTGCGGCCGGCGGACCGCGCGGGGTCCGTCATGACGTCCGGGTGGGTCCAGCGTTCGTCGGGGCCGAGCAGGCCGTCGAGGGTCTCGCGGCTCCACGCCAGGTCGAGGTGGCCGGCCAGGTAGTCGTACAGCGCGGTCAGGGCCCGGCGCGGGGCGGCAGCACCGGTGATCTCAAGAGGGCCGTCGAACCCGTAGAAGCGGAGCCGGTCCCTCGGGGCCACCCGCTCGTTGTGCGCGCGCATCCAGCGCAGCAGCTCCCGGTTGGCGGGCGAGGCCCCGAAACCGTGGCTGAAGCCGTGGCTCATCGCGTCGTCGAGGGTCCCGGCGCCCCCGGCCACGTACGCGTCGGCGGCCAGGGCCGCCAGGCAGTCGCTCTCGAGGGCCACCGAGCGGTAGCCCTCGTGCTCGACGAGGTGGCGGAAGAGCTCGTTGCGGAGTTCGGGGAACGCTTCGACGCCGTGGGTGGGCTCGCCGAGGCCCAGCAGGCGGGTCGTGGGGGACAGGAGCGCGGTGAGGGCGCCGCCACTGAAGGAATGGGCGGCGGCCCGGATCGAGGCCGTCATGCCTTCAACGCTATCGTTGAAGCCCCGGTGTAAACTTTCGCGGCGAAGTCCCGCCCTGAACAGGGCAAGGGACGGGGAGAAGCTTCAAATGCGCTTGCGGCCGATCGATCTGGCGCGGGAACACGGTCTGTCCACGCAGGCCGTGCGCAACTACGAAGACGCGGGGATCCTGCCGCCGGCCGACCGCTCGCCGCACGGCTACCGCGCCTACACCCCGCACCACGCGGCGGCGCTGCGCACCTTCCTCGCGCTCCTCCCCGCCCACGGCCACGCGACCGCGACGGCGATCATGCAGGCGGTGAACGGCGGCGCCGCCGAAGAGGCGCTGCGGCTGATCGACGAGAGCCACGCGCAGCTGGCCGAGGACCGGCGGACACTGCACGCGGTGGAAGCGGCGCTGCGCGACCTCGTACCGCCGCGCGACACGCAACCGGGCGTGACGTTCATCGGGCCGCTGGCACGCCGGCTCGGCCTCCGGCCGGCGACGTTGCGCACCTGGGAGCGGGCGGGGCTGATCGTCCCCCGGCGCGACCCGCGCACCGGCTACCGCGTCTACACCGCCGCCGACGTCCGCGACGTGCTGCTGGCCCATCAGCTCCGGCGGGGCGGCTACGGTCTGGAGCGCATCGCGCGGGTCCTGGAGCAGGTGCGGACGGCGGGCGGCACCGAACCCTTGCAGGCGGCGCTGCACGAGTGGCGCGAGCGGCTGACCGCCCGCGGCCGGGCCATGCTGGCCGGCGCGGCGGCACTCGACCGCTACTGGACGCCGGACTGACCTGCCCCGGGGAACGGCGCCGTGAGCGGGCCCGGCGCCATGAGGGGGGCGAGCGCGCCCGTCAGGGCGCCGAGACAGATGTCGCGCAGTTCGCCGCGCGAACACGTCTCCTTCGTCAGCCAGTCCACGCACAGGGTGCGGACGAAGACCAGCCAGCTCATGAGCACGGCCGACACCAGCTCCGCGGGTATGCCGCCGAGGGTGTCCGTGCCGAGCAGGCGCTCCCGGAGCACCGCCATCTCGTCGAGGACGACGGCCTGGATGACCGGGTCGCCCGCGAGCACCCGGTTGGCGGCCAGCACGGTGTGGCGGTTGGCGGCGAAGTAGTCGATGTGCCGGTCCAGGCCCGCGCGCACCTGCGGGAGCAAGGGGGAGGACGGGTCGATCCGTGTCTCGACGAGCAGCTGGTCGGCGGCCTGGCGGTAGACGGCCGCGAAGAGATCCCGCTTGCTCGGGAAGTGACGGTAGAGCAGGGCCCGGGAGACGGCGGCGCGCTGCGCCACGTCCTCCATGAGCACCTCGTCGTACGGCTTCGCCGCGAACAGCTCCGCCGCCACCGTGAGCAGCTGGTGGCGTCGCTGCTCCGGCCTCAGTCTGCTCCGAGTGGTCACGTTTCCAGGGTAGTTGACGCCCGTTCCCCGGCTGCCGTACGTTCGTTCCCACGCTAGTAGATGCGTGTCTACTAAGGGGGTGGGCATGGCACGGCTCCTCGGATGGCTCTCGCTCGCCATGGGTGTCGCATCGATCGCGATCGGCGCCGCGCACCTCGTCGCCGGCATCGCTTCCGTACCGGGCGAGGGTTCCGCCGGCGCGACCGTCGACAGCCGCGAACGGTTCTACGGCGCGGTCTTCCTCGGGTACGGCGTGGCCTGGGTGTACGCGGCCCGGCAGTCACCGGTGCGGGTGGTGGTCGTGCGGTGGCTCGCCGGGATCTTCCTGCTCGGCGGCCTCGGCCGGCTGCTGTCCCTCGTCGTGCACGGCCGGCCGCACTGGTTCCAGCTGGTCCTCACCGCCGTCGAGCTCGGCCTGCCGCCGCTCTACATGTGGCTGGCGGGCAGGGAGGGGAAGACGGCCGAGGAGGGAGTCCGCGGTTCCGGTACGACTACCATCGTATGACGTCACCGCGATACCAGCTGGAGCGCCCACCCCCGCCATGCCGCCCGAACGCCCCGGAAACGCCCTGCCCTTCCTCCTCCTGACCTCCTTCCGCGTCCTGATCGACGAACTCCACGCGCGCCTCGCCGAGATGGGCCACCCCGACCTGCGTCCGGCCCACGGCTTCGCCATGCAGATGATCAGCCGGGGCGGCAGCATCTCGGACCTCGGACGGCGCCTGGGCGTGTCGAAGCAGGCCGCGAGCAAGACTGTGGCCGGGCTGGAGAAGCTCGGCTACGTCGAGCGCAGGCCCAGCGCCCTGGACCAGCGGCAGATCGACGTGGCCCTCACCGCCAGGGGCGTCGAGGCCCTCACGGCCTCCGGCGAGATCCTCAACCAGCTGCGGGACGAATGGGCGGACACCGTCGGGGAGCAGGAGATGCTCCTCGTCGAGGACGTCCTGGCCCGGCTCGGCGGCTTCGACGGCCTCGACCGCTTCGTCGGCTGGCTGGGCGCCTGACCACGGCCGCGTCCCCACTTGCGCCGTACCGGGTGCACATCTGCGTCGGGTGGAAACCGCCGAATACTACCGGCCCCCCGGGATCGTCGTCAGTGCTTGCCGTGCCACTCGAACGACTTGAACGGCTCGTCCAGCGGCGCGTCGGTCATCCGGTTGGCGAAGGTCGAGATGGTGTAGGCACCCAGGCCCAGCACGACCTCGAGGGCGTTGCGACGGGTGTAGCCGGCCACGAGGAACGCCTCCATGGCCTCGGGGGACACATGGCCGTGGCCCTCCATGACGGCCAGGGTGAACACCCGCATGGCCTCCAGCTTCGCGTCCTCCAGCGGGGTGCCGGCGCGCAGCGCCTCGATGAGCTCCTGACCGGCGCTCTGGCGGGTGAGGATGGAGGAGTGCATGGCCACGCAGTAGTGGCACTCGACCGTGGTGGCCATGGTGAGGATGAGGACCTCCCGTTCCAGCGGGCTCAGCGTGGTCTTGTTGAACAGCGCGTTGCCCGTCATGAAGCCTTCGAGCAGCTCCGGCGACTCGGCCATGAGGGCGACCGGGGCGGGAACGAACCCGAAGCCCTTCGCGGTGTTCTCCAGGATGGGCCGGGCCTTCTCGGGGGCCGAGGAGATGTCGTGGCGGGTGAACTCGCTCATGAGGACGTCCTTTCGGGACGGTGGGGACCGGACGACGGGGTTCGCCGCCCGGGAGCCGGGGATGCCCCAGGCCGTGCGAACCACCGAGGCGAGCGCCCCGGTCCGGCCTCGCAGTCACCATGACACCCCCCGTGATCGTCAACGCGGTTGACCATACAGCGCTTTCCGGCCGTCCGGACGGCGCGTATGTGCGATCACGGCCGCGCCGAGGCGGTCCCCGGCAGCGGGGAAGTGTGAATTTCTCGTGTCGTTTTTTGCCGGTCAACCACACTGACCTGCAAGGATGGTGACGTGACGAGTGCGGAGCGTGGCCTCCCACTTGACATTCGTGATCTCGGTCATATGGCCGGTCGTTGGAGGGTGCGGTGGCCGGTCAGGAGTCGCTCGTCCGGGACTGGTCGAGGAGGCGCCGCAGCCAGCGCGTGCGGGTGTCGCGCGCGTCCCGGGTGAGGGCCGCCTGTGGGGCGAAGCCGTCGAAGCCGTGGAAGGCTCCGGGCCACACGTGCAGTTCCGCCCGGCCGCCCGCCCGCCAGATCGCGTCGGCGTACGCCACGTCCTCGTCGCGGAAGATCTCGGCCGACCCGACGTCGATGTAGGCCGGCGGCAGCCCGGACAGGTCCGTGGCGCGGGAGGGTGCCGCGTAGGGCGGCACGTCGTCGGCGCCGTGGCGGTCGCCCAGCAGGGCCTGCCACGCGGTCGTGTTGGAGGTGAGGTCCCACAGGCCGAGGCCCGTCATCTGGTGGCTGGAGAAGGTGGTGCCGCGGTCGTCGAGCATCGGGCACAGCAGCAGTTGCCCGAGGAGTCGGGGCCCGCCGCGGTCACGGGCCAGGAGGGCGAGCGCCGCGGCGAGCCCGCCGCCGGCGCTCTTCCCGCCGACGACGATGCGGTCGGCGTCGATGTCCAGATCGGCGGCGTGTGCGGCGGCCCAGGCGAGCCCGGCGTAGCAGTCCTCCAGCGGTTCCGGGTACCGCGCCCGCGGCGCCAGCCGGTACGCGACGGAGAGGACGGCCAGCCCCAGCGGCAACGCCCATTCGCGGAGGACACGCGGAAGCACGGACCACGCGTTGCCCGCGATCATTCCGCCGCCGTGCATGTAGTACAGCAGGGGCAGCGGCCCGGCGAGGCCGGACGGCCGTGCGCCCACGAGCGTGACCTCCGGCCCGCCCGGCGGCCCCGGCACCCGGAACTCCCTCACCTCGAAGCGTCCGTCGGCGCTCAGGTCGTCGGCCGTCGGCGCCGGCCTGGCCGCGGCGTCCCGCTCCTGCCAGGCGGCCAGATTCGCGGGCGTGACCAGTTCCCTCGCCTCCGCGCTCAAAGCGGCGAGGGCGAGGCGGAGTTCGGGGTCGAAGGGCGGCGGTGCGGCCTGATGGGCACTCATGCGGCCCAGCCAATCACGGGCCCTGGGCAGGCCCTTGAGGGGGTCGAAGCGGACGTGGCCCGTCCAGGCATGTTCACGTCATCTCCACTTGTTCTTTCCCCGCGCGTTCTCCCGCGGTGGTCCCCTTTCGGCCAGTCGAGTCGATCAATGGAGAGGGGCAGGCCCGATGGCCGTCAGAAACTTCCGCATCGCCGTTCTCGGCGCGCTGGCAGCGGTGGCGCTCCCGGCCGCCGCGCTGGGCGCCGCAGGAACCGCGCAGGCCGCCACGGACGCGGGGCTGCCGAGCTACCAGACCTGGCAGAACGACGTGCAGAAGGCCGTCGCGCCCGCCATCCCGTGGCTGCGGGACGCGGTCGACGCCGGGCGCGGCGGAAAGCCGGCCATCGTGCTGGACATCGACAACACCGCGCTGGAGACCCACTACCACGAGGGCCGCGCGAACAAGCCCGTGCTCCGCGTGGCCCAGTGGGCGCACGAGCACGACATGGCGGTCCTCTTCGTCACGGCCCGCACCTCGTCCTCGTCGGCGCAGCGGCAGCTGGAGGAGGCCGGCTACCCGGTGGACGACATCTGCGTACGGGAGCACGGCGAAGGCAAGGGAGACGGCAAGGAGCGCTGCCGGCAGGAGCTCACGGACGACGGCTACCGGATCACCGCCAACATCGGCAACCGGTTGACCGACTTCGAGGGCGGCTACTACGAGAAGGGCTTCAAGCTCCCGGACTACGGCGGCCGGCTCTCCTGACCGGCCGGCTCTCTTGACCGGCCGGCTTTCCTGACCGGCCGGTTTTCCTGACCGGGTCGTCCCGTTGCCGGTCGCTCCCGCGGTCGTTGAGCCGGGTGGCCGCCGGGAGGGGGAGGCGGCGGCCGGCCCACGTGCCCTGCGCCCCTCCCCGCCGCGGGGAGGACCGCCCGATGAGCACCGCTCGGCCGCCGGCCTGTGTGACCACGCAGCACAACGACAACCTGCGCACCGGTGCCAACCTTCTCGAGACCGCCCTCCACCCGGGCAGCGTCGGACCCGGCACCTTCGGCAAGCTCTTCACCCGGGCCGTCGACGGGCACGTCTACGCGCAGCCGTTGTACGTGCCCGCCGACCGGCTCCCCGGCGGCCACGGACGGAACGTCGTGTACGTGGCCACGATGCACAACAGCGTCTACGCCTTCGACGCCGACGACCCCGCCGCGGCGGCACCGCTCTGGCACGCCTCGCTCGGCCCGTCCGCCCCGCTGCCCGACCCGGACATCGGGCCGCCCGGCTACCGCGACATCGCCGTCGAGGTCGGCATCCTCGGCACGCCCGTGATCGACACCGGGCGGCAGGTGCTCTACGCCGTCGCCTTCACCAAGGACGCCGACGGTCACCACCACACCCTCCACGCGCTGGACCTGGCCACCGGCCGGGCGGCGCTCGGCGGCCCGGTCCGCATCGCCGCCACCGTGCCCGGGACCGGCGAGGGCAGCAGCAGTGGCCGGATCACGTTTAGGAGCCACCGCCAGATCCAGCGGGCCGCCCTCACCCTCGCCAACGGGCAGGTGTACGTGGCCTTCGCGTCGTACGGCGACCGGCGGCCCTACCACGGCTGGGTGCTGGGCTTCGACGCCGGCACCCTCGCGCCGACCGGCGCGTACGTGACCACGCCCGGCACGGGACTTGGCGGCATCTGGCAGGCCGGGCAGGGCCTCGCCGTCGACGAGCAGGGGTACGTGTACTTCCTGACGGGCAACGGCGGTTTCCGCCCCGACGGTTCGGAGCTCGGCGACAGCGTCGTCAAACTCCGCCCCGACCTCACGCTGGCCGACTGGTTCTCGCCCCACGACAACGCCGCCCTCGACGCCCAGGACGCCGACCTCGGCTCCGCGGGCCCGCTGCTGCTGCCGGGCACGCGACTGCTCGTCGCCGGCGGCAAGGCCGGCCGGTTCTACCTGCTGGACCGCGATGCCATGGGCCACTTCCGGCCGGACGCCGACAGCCAGATCCCGCAGAGCTTCGCCGTCGTGGAGCCCGACGGACACAGTCACCACATCCATGGCGGCCCGGTCCACTGGGACTTCCCCGGCGGCCCCTGGATCTACGTCTGGCCCGAGAACGGCGCCCTCCGCGCCTACCGCTTCACCGGCACCCGCTTCGACCCCACGCCGGTCTCCGTCAGCACGACCACGGACCCCACGGGCGTACCCGGCGGCTCCGCCGGCATGCCCGGCGGCTTCCTCTCGGTCTCCGCCCACGGCAGCGACACCGCGTCGGGCCTGCTGTGGGCCTCCCACCCGTACAAGGACGACGCGAACCAGGCCGTGGTCACCGGCGTCCTACGGGTCTACGCGGCCGCCGACCTGACCCGCGAGCTGTGGAACAGCACCCTCGACGCGGCGCGGGACGACGTCGGCCTGTTCGCGAAGTTCACCCCGCCCACGGTGGCGGACGGCAAGGTCCACCTGGCGACCTTCTCGGGCGCCATGCACACGTACGGCCTGCTGGGCTGACCCTCCGGCGCGCCGCTCGACCGTGCGCGTCAGCCGGAGGCGGGCCCGTCGTCCTGGCGGTGGATGTCCATCGCCGCGAGGTGGACGGACAACGAGCCCTGATCCGCGTCCTGCCGGAACTCCACGCCCGAGCGCTCGACGCGCGACCAGACGACTTCCGGCTCGTAGGGATGGGGCTCTTCGGTGATGCGGTAGCCCGCCTCGGCCAGGGAGGCCACCAGGTCCGGAAACGCCGGGAGCGGTTCCCGGACACGCTCTCCCGGGCCGGCCGGAAAGGAGACGCTCGTCCCGCCGGGCTCGATCTGGAGGTACCAGAGTCTGCCCTTTTTGGTGAAGCCGAGCTCCAGGTCGCCGTACAGGCAGTAGACCGGAGCGCGGCTCGCGAACGCCTCGGGCTCGCCCCACTGGCCCACCACGTCACGGTAGTGGACGCCAGGAACGGCCACACCCAACGTTCCCGTACGCAGGAAGCGTGAAAGGACCGACACGGCTCATGCCTCCGGCCGGACGGTGACGTGCTGCGCGCGCTGCTCGCCGTACCAAGCCGCCAGCGAGGACAGCACCGCCCGCAGGGTGCCGTCCTCCACCGCGCTGCCGATGCAGCCGTCGCAGAACCGCTCGCCCCGCACCACGGCAGTGGCCAGGCGGACCGCGTCGGCCGGAGCGAGCTGCCCGCCGTCGGGCACGGTCGGCGGGCGGTGGGATCCCCAGTGGTAGAGCGGGGTCACCGCGCCCACGCCGACCAGCGCCTCCCGTGCGCGCTCCACGCGCTCGCCGTACAGGGGGTAGCCGGTCACCATCACACCGTCCGGGCGCTGTTGCGCCGGGTGCCACCGGAAGTCGTCCGGGTGCTGCGCCACTTCGGCGAACTCCCGGGCGACCTCCAGTAGCCGATGCCACGTTCCGGCGCGCTCTGCGGTCGTGTCCAGCTGCGCCAACAGCACGGCGTCGTCAGGATTGCCCTTCTTTCTCATCCCGAGATCGTAGGCCCCCGCTGTGCCGCGCCGTTTCATACCTCCGGACGATCCCCACCGGGGAAGAGGACCTGCCCCACGTGCCGCGTGTCCGTGTATTCGACGACCGAGGTGATCCGGCCTCCGCGCACGGTGAAGATGCCGAGGCACCGGTTGTCGTACGTACCGCCGTGGACGGTCCGCGCCTGCGACGTCCACTCGGCGACCACACGGTCGCCCTCCGCGATCATGCCGAGCAGCTCGATCCGCAACGTACCGGGGACGAGGACGGGGCCCATGCCGCCGAGGAAGTCGTCGACGATCGCGTCCCGCCCCCGCCACACCTTCGAGATCGGCAGGTCGCCCGGGTAGTGCCAGGTCGCGTCGTCCGCGAAGCTGTCGCGGACGACGCCGGCGTCGCCGTCGCGGACGGCCTCCACGTAGCGGATGACGACGGCACGGGGGTCGGTGGCCGGGGTGTTCATGGTCGGGCTCCTTCGGTCGATGGCGTTGCGGGTGTTGTGAGCGTTATGGGCGTTACGGGAGGGTGAGCACGGCCTTGCCGCGGATGCGGCGGTCGCGCAGGTCGGTGAGGGTGGTCGCGGTGTGGGCCCAGTCGGCGACGCGGCCGATCTCCGGGTGCAGCCGGCCCTGTGCGGTCAGACGGACGAGCGTCGCGAGGTCGTCGCCGAAGCCGGAGCGCGGGTCCAGGTAGTGGAAGTGGCGGATGACGGCCGACTCCGGCCCCGAGAAGAAGTCGAAGAAGTCGAGCTTCGCCGGCGTCCGGCTGGCCTGGCCGAACCAGATGAGCGTGCCGCGCCGCGCGAGCCGCGCGAGGGCCACGGGCAGGGCCGCGCCACCGGTCGACTCCAGCACGACGTCGTACGGACCGCGCGCGTCGGCCGGGTCGTGGACGACCTCCGCCGCACCCAGTTCGAGGAGCCGGGCCCCGCGTTCGGCGTCGCGCGTCACGGCGGTCACCTCCGCCCCGGCCGCGGCCGCCAGCTCGGTCACGTAATGCCCGACCCCGCCCGACGCACCGGTCAGCAGCACGCGGCGCCCGGGCAGCGGCCCGGCCGCGCGCAGCAGCCGCAGCGCGGTGATCCCCGCCAGCGGCAGCGCCGCGCCCCGCACCGCGGAGACGCTGTCGGGCAGGACCGCGAGCGCGTCCGTCGGCACCGCCACGAACTCCGCCCAGCCACCCGCCATGGGATGGCCGACGACACGCGTGATCCCGGCCGGCCCGCTCCCGTCCGCGGCCGGCTGGACGACGAGCCCCGCGACGTCCTTGCCGGGCCGTTCACCCGGCACGGGCATCTCCAGTCGGAACGTCTCGCCGCGGTTGACCGAGAACGCCTCGACCTTCACCAGCACTTCGCCGGCGCGGGGCGTCGGCTCGGGCACGTCGGCGAGGACGACCGGCTCGGCCGGGTCCCCGGTCGGTACGAGCGCTTTCATTCCGTTCCGCCTCTCTCGGTGGTGTCTGCGCCCATCTCATCGGGAGCGCCCGGGACCGGGCCAACAACGCAGGCCCCCGGATGACAACGCACAGTTGTCACTCCAGGTCAGTCGGCTAGGGTCGGGGCATGGATCTCGACCTCGCCCTGGTCCGCGCATTCGTCACGACCGCGGAGACGCTGCACTTCGGGCGTGCCGCCGAGCGGCTGGGCACCAGCCAGCAGGCCCTCTCGAAGCGCATCGCCCGGCTGGAATCGCTGTTCGGCACCCGGCTGATCGAACGCGACCGCGGCGTGCGCGGCACCCGGCTGACCGAAGCCGGTGAGCGCTTCGAACCGGCCGCACGCGAGGCTCTCGCGGCGGGCGAGCGCGCCGTCGCGGCGGCGCTCGGCGCCGGGCAGGCCGTCCGGATCGACGTGTGGGGCCACCTGTACGCCCCGCTGCGCACCGTCGCTCAGGCGACGGAGGCCGTGGAGCCGCTCGGCACGGTGCAGTGGGAACCGGGGCCCGCACGTGACTGGCCGTCGGCCGCGCAAGCGCTGCTGCGCGGTGACACCGACCTGGGCCTGGGCCGGGTGCACCCGCTGCCCGACGGCACCGACGCGGGCCTCGCCCACCGGCTCGTCCGCCTCGAACCCGTCGACGCGGTGGTCGGCACGTCGCACCCGCTGGCCGGCGCGGACGAGCTGCGCCCGGCCGACCTGCGCGACAGCGTCCTGTGGTGCCCGGCCGAGCTGACCCGCCTCGACTTCCTGCGGCGCTTCGCCGACGAGTTCGGCATCACGCGCCGCCAGGACGGCCCCAACCTGGGCCTGGACCACCTCGTCCGGCACCTCCGCACCGACCCGGCGTGCTTCACGCTGTTCCCCGCCGACGCGCCGCTGCCGGGCGACGCCGGCCTGAGATCCGTCCCGCTGGTGGCGCCGACACCGCTGTACGCGTGGTCGCTCGTGTGGCGCGAGTCCCACCGCCACCCGCTGCTCGACGGCCTGCTGCGCGGCTTCACCGAAGCGGGCCGGACGCGCCGCTGGCTGGACTACGCGCCCGGGCGCGACTGGCTCCCGGACACCGACCACACGAAACTCACGCTCCTCGCACCCGCAGAAAAACGGGGAAACCAACGGGGAAACCAACGGGGAAACCCGCCTCGTGAAGCCGTCGGCCGGCAGTAGGACCGCGGCCCGGAGCCGGCACCCGGTGTTCACCCGGATGTCCACCGCCGTTCGCACCGGCCTCGCCGGACGGGCGCCTTCCGGCACCGATACTGGCCCGGCCCCGCCTCCCCCCGCTGCCGAAGGACCACGGCGCCATGCCCCTCCCCGTCTTCCTCCACGGCCGCGCCGTACGACTCGAGCCGCTCGGCGAACACCACGTCGAGGGCCTGGCCGCCGCCGCAGCCGAGGACCGCAGCGGCTACGGCTTCACCCCCGTGCCCAGCGGCGTCGAAGCGACACGCCGCTACGTCGCCGACGCCCTCGCCGCCCAGGCGGCCGGCCGGACCCTCGCCTTCGCCACCGTACGGAACGCCGACGGCCTGCTGCTCGGGTCCACCCGCTTCTGCGAGCTCGACTACTGGCAGGGCCCCGTGCCGTGGCCACCCGCGCCGAGCGGCCCGGAGGGCGACCCGCTCGCCGCGATCCCCGACGCCGTCGAGATCGGCGGCACCTGGCTCTCCGCCCGTGCCCAGGGCACGGGCGCCAACACCGAGACCAAGTTCCTCATGCTGCGCCACGCCTTCGAGACCTGGGGCGTCCGCCGCGTCTCCCTCCGCGCCGACGCCCGCAACATCCGCTCGCGCACCGCGATCGAACGCCTCGGCGCGACCTTCGAAGGCACGCGCCGCGCCCACGCGCGCGGCCTCGACGGCGTCGTCCGCGGTACGTCGTTCTACTCGGTCCTCGACGAGGAATGGCCCGAGGTCCGGGCCCACCTGGAACAGAGGGTGGGCGCCTGCTGCACCGGACGGGCCGCTGTCAGGGAGCGGCAGCCGGCCGGGCCGCTGCGCCTCGCGGCGTGCTGAGGCCGCGCACCTCACCACCCGGCCGACGGGCCCTTCCGATGCGTCGTCAACGTGTTCACCACCGCTCAAGGCCGGCTTCTGTACCGGGAGCACGGAGGTGCAGAAAACTGCACCTCCTAAGCGGTGGCCGACCGGATTACGTGCCCGCGCGCCGCTCCGTAGCGTCCTCCTCATGACCACATCGACGGGGGACACACCCCTCCGTGCCCGTTCGGCCCCGCCCGCACCTCCACCACCGGCCGGCCGCGGGCACCGCGACCTGATCCTCTACCTCGGGGTGGCGTACGCCGGCATGTGGCTGGCCATGGCGCCGCTGCTGGCGGCCGGGTTCCGGCGCGGCGACGCCCGCCAGAGCACGGGCACGCTGGAAGAACTCTGCATCGCGGCGGCGATGTTCGCGCCCGCGCTCGCCGCGTTCGTCGCCGTCCGGTCGCGCCGGTCCGCGGGCCGGGACGGGCGCGTGCGCGACGCCCTGGCGCTCCGGTGGCCGAGGCCCTGGGGACGTGCGATACGGGACTGCCTCACGGCCGCCGCCGTTCCCGCGGGCCTCACCGCCGCCGCGCTCGCCCTCGGAGCCCTCACCGGCCACTACCCCGTCCGCGGGGTGGACGCGGGCGGCCTGGCCGGCTGGGCGGCCGGAGCCCTGCTCGGCATGGTGGTGTCGCTGCCGCTGTTCCTCGGTGAGGAACTGGGCTGGCAGGGCTACCTGTTCCCGCGCCTCCTGGCGCCCGGCCAAGGGCCTGGCCGGCCGCCCCGGCTGCTCCGGGCGTACGTGCTGACCGGGGCCGCCTTCGCTCTGTGGCACCTGCCCACGCTGCTCATGGGCGGCCAGTACCCGGGCCGGCCCTGGTACGTGTCCGTCCCCGCGATGGTGGTGAGCTGCACCTTGGTGCTGCCGGTGTTCACGTGGCTGCGCCTGCGTTCCGGTTCCGTGATACCGGCCGTCGTCGCGCACGCCTTCGTCAGCTCGGTGAGCGTGGGCATGGTCAAGGAGTTCGCCGGCCCGGAGGCGGCGCTCGACCCGTTGACCATGGGGCTCACCGGCTGGCCGGGCTGGGTCGTCATGGGCGTGTTCACCGGCTTCCTCGCGTGGACGGGACGGCTCCGGCCGTGGCCGGACCGGTGAGCCGTCCCCGGGAGGGCCGGCGCCGGGGCGCCCGTCAGCCGATCCGCGTCGCGGTGCCCGTCACCCGGACCCGGGGGTCGCCTGCACGGAGGGTGACCTCCAGGAGGCCGGGACGGCCGAGGTCGTGGCCCTGGTGCAGGGTGAGCGTCGCGTCGGTGCCGACGAGACCCCGCTCCCGCAGGTACGCGCCGAGAGCGGCGGCCGCCGCGCCCGTGGCGGGGTCCTCGACCACGCCGCCCACGGGGAAGGGGTCGCGGACGTGGAAGACGGACGCGCTCTCGCGCCAGACGAGCTGCACGGTCGTGAGGTCCAGCTTCCGCATCAGGCCGGCCAGCCGGTCGAAGTCGTAGTCCAGGTCGGCGAGGCGTTCCCGGGTGGCCGCGCCGAGCACGAGGTGGCGGGCGCCGGCGTAGGCGATGCGCGGCGGGAAACCGGGGTCGAGGTCGGCGGCGGGCCAGCCGAGCGCGGCCAGCGCCTCGGCGACGTCCTCGGGGGCGGCCTCCTCCGTGTGCGGCTCGACGGAGGTGAGGGTGGCACGCAGGGCGCCGTCGTGCTCGTCCACGGAGACCGGGACCGTACCGGCCGGGGTGGCGAAGACGAACTCCCCGGGACCGTGCCGCTCGGCCAGGGCCACGGCGGTGGCGACCGTCGCGTGGCCGCAGAAGGAGACCTCGGCCAGCGGGCTGAAGAAGCGGAGGGTGTACGTCCGGCCGGGAATGGTGGCGGCGCCCTCGGGCGGTGCGGTGAGGAACGCGGTCTCGCTGAACCCGACTTCGGCGGCGATGCCCAGCAGGGCCGCGTCGTCGAGGCCGGTGGCGTCGAGGACGACGCCGGCGGGGTTGCCGCCCGCGGGGTCGGCGGAGAAGGCGGTGTAACGCAGGACCTCGGGGGAGGCGGCAGCGGTTCCGGCAGTGGGGGAGCTGGATGCGGCGAGGCCGTCGTTGATCGTCATGGACACAACCAACCGCAGGCGGTCGATCATGTATTCCTCGCCGGGCGGGAAAGGCGGGGACACGGCCGGCCAGGGAGGTAATGATGGGTCCATGACACCGATCACCAGCATGGACCTCACCGGTTTCACGGAGCGCGAGCCCGGGGTCTGGACCGACGAGCAGGGGCTCGTCCTCTCCCTCCACTTCTTCGACCTCGTCCCGGACCTTCCCGCGCCTCTCGACGAGCCGGACCGGCTCCGGTACGGGCTGGCCCACTCCGCCGCCCAGGCCGGCGGCGGCCTGATCGAGGCCCTGCTCGGCGAGGTGGACGGAGTGCCGGCCGTCCGGCAGCTCATCAAGATCCCGCGGCCCCACGGCCACGGCCTGGTGTTCATCGGTTCGTGGACGGTGCCGCGCGCCGGGTGCAGCACCGTGGTGAAGGTCCAGGCGGCCGAGGCCGGCACCACAGGCGTGCGCGAGGCCGTCGTCATGAGCCAACTGGACCCGCAGCACTACTTCACGCCCCACCCCTACGGCCCGGACATCACCGGCGGCCTGCCGTACCTCGCCGCCGACCACCCGCAGTGGGACGCGCAGTTCCCCCACCACCCCCTCACCCTCGTGCGCACCACGCTGGAGCGGCTCACCCCCACGCTCACTCTGCACGACGGCTTCAAGGCGCTGCCGCCCTTCGCGTCCGGGAGCCGGCCGGAACCCCCTCGCGGCGACTCCGGCCCTCGCCGCTGGTTCCGCCGCCGGGGCTAGCGCGACTCGGGACCGGCGAGCCGGGGGGCGGCGGCTAATCTGACCGGATGACGAACACCATGCGTTCCCTGTTCCTCGACGTCGCACGGTCCGCCGCCGGCCTGATCGCCGACCCGAAGGTGGCCGCCGCCTGGAACGAGCCCGGCGCCCTGCCGAAGATGACGGTCGGCGGCATCGCCGAGCACCTGGCCTTCCAGATCCTGGCCGTGCCGCAGGTCGTGGCCGAGCCGGTCGAGGGCGCCACGGAGCTGGACATCCACGGCTACTACGCCCAGCTCCGCTGGATCGGCGAGGACGTCGACAGCGACTTCAACACCGCCATACGCACCAACGCCGAGCAGAAGAGCGCCGAGGGACCGGCCGAACTGGCGGCACGCACCACCGCGACGGTGGCGGAGCTGGCGACCCTGCTGCCGTCCGTCCCCGGCCACCAGGTGCGGATGAGCCACTGGCAGGAAGGCATCTCCGTGAGCGTGGACACCTTCCTGCACACCCGACTGCTCGAACTGCTCATCCACAACGACGACCTGGCCGTGAGCGTCGGCCTGGAGCCCCCGGCCGTCCCGGCCGCGGCCACCGAGTCCGTGGTGGACGTCCTGACCCGTATCGCCATCCGCCGCCACGGCCCGGTGGCGGTCCTGCGCAGCCTGTCCCGCGCCGAGCGCGCCCCGGAGGCGATCAACGCCCTGTAACCCGGTGGGGCCGGCTGTGTGCGGCCCCACCACCCCTGCTACTTCGGGACGGTCCAGAGCTGGCGCTTGGCGGTGCTCGCCGTGTGCAGCTGGACCGGGGTGCCGTTGGCGGTGCTGCCGCCGGTCACGTCGAGGACCTTGCCCGACGCGGCGTGCACGATCTGGCCCTTGGCGTTGACCGACCAGCGCTGCGACGGGCCGCCGTGGCAGTCGAAGAGCTCGATCTTGTTGCCGTCGGTGCCGGCGTTGCGCGCGTCGTCCAGGCACTTCCCCAGCGCCCGGAACGTACCGTCCTTGCCCAGGATCCACGACTGCGCCGCGGACCCGTTGCACGCGTAGAGCTGGATCTGCGTGCCGTTGGCCGCCTTGCCGCCCTTGACGTCGAGGCACTTGCCGCCGAGCCCGCTCACCCTGCCCTGCGGCGGGACGGCCGCGCCGCCGCCGGCGGCGAGGTACCGCAGGCCCTGCACGTCGAACTGCTGGACGTACGTGCCGGCGCGGGCGTCCTGGTAGCCGTGGGTGGTGGCGGTGCACATCACCGGCTTCTCGCCGGAGTCCTTGCCGACGGCGCAGTCGCCGCGGGTCGCGCTGCGGTCGGCGTGCGTCAGGCCCATGGTGTGGCCGAGCTCGTGGCTGATGTGGTTCCGCAGGAACGTCTCGCCCCAGGAGGGCGAGGGCTTGCCGTCCGCGGTGAAGAACTCGGTGTCGATGTAGGCGTGCCCGCTGGTCACCGTGGCGGGGATCGACGAGGAGATGAACCCGCAGCTGAGGTTGGCGGTGCCCGAGCCGTCGCGGACGACCTTCCAGCCGGTCTGGCCGCCGTCCGCCGGCGGTACGCAGGGGCGCTTGAGCACGCCGATGACGATCTCGCCCTTGGGCCGGACGTAGTCCCAGCCCACAGGGTTGGTGTTCACGGTGACGGGCAGGCCGGTGATGCGCTGGAGGTCGGCGGCCGACGCCTTCACGTAGCGGCTCAGCCAGTCCACGGACTTCTGGTCGTAGAACTTGACGGTGTAACCGGTCGACAGCGACTTGGTCACGCCGTTCGCCGCCTTCCACCCCTCGCCCTGGGGCTCCGCCCCGGCCGTCACCGCCGCTGCCCTGGCGTGCACGGGCGCCGCGTCGCCCATCGACATGACGCCGCCACGGAAGACGGTCCCGTCGGTGCCGGAGACGCCGGCATCCACCGGGCCGACCGCGTCGTCGGCCGGCCCTGCACTCGGCGCCGGCGCGGCGGCGGTCTCCGCCTTGCTGTCCTCGATGCCGAACGCACTGGGTGAGATCTGCGCCGTCACCGCGAGTGCCGCCACGGCACCCGCGGCGGCGACGACTATTCGGCGCTTCCCGGCAAATCGCATGTCCTGACCGGCCCTTTCCCCGTTGACATGACGTCGTACGACGCGTCGTACGCCCGGGCACGCACGGTTCCGGCGGCCCGGGCAGGGGGTGATCCTAGAGCGTCGGTCCGGCAGCCGATCACGCCGGGGGAGGGACTCAGGAGGGCGCGGACACATCCGGAAAGACGGAAAGGCGGGTGTTCGGGCGGTCTTCCGGGATTTCGATGCCCGTCTCGGTTCCCAGAGCGGACGCCACGACGGCGCCTGCCTGCTTGGGGGTCCGGGGCCGCTCGGGGGTCAGCCGGGCGACGACCCGGTCCAGCCATTCGGCGTCGCCGAGCCGCTGCAAGGACTTCGCGGCGAGCAGCCGGCGAAGCAGCGCTTCGGCCATCATGATCTCTGACCAGGAATAGCGACGGGCGTGGTGGCTGAACCGCCCCACCCACGGCTCGTACGGAGTTCTCAGCATGCCGGTGAGGCAGGAGCCGTTGCTGTTGACGCCGCTCTCTGCATCCCCGAAAACGGCGTTGAGCGTACCGGCGGTGCGCGAACTGGACCACCGCCGGGTGGTGACCTCCATGGAGAGCCCCATGAATCGCCACCAGGCCACGCGTTCCTGTTCCTCGCCGGCGACGAAGACGCGCAGGCCGTCGGGGCAGAGCTCCAGATGGGCCCCGCCCTTGCGGCCGGGATCGCCGATGACCCACCGGATGCCGGTACGCTCCAGCGGGCCGAGGTGTGCGTGCACAATCCCCCCTTGTGTGGGTTCTTCCATGACGGGCTCGACGGGCACCACGTGACCGACTGCCGGTCAGGGGGTGAGCGCCTCGAGCTTGACCAGGGCGGTGTCCGTGCCTTCGTAGGCGATGTCGATGTACACGGACGACGCCTCGCCTCCCGCGGAATCGTTCTGCGCGGACGGGGGAAGCATCTGCTTGTCCACCTGCCCGTGTCTGATGCCGGCCCGCGGGAACGCCCGGACGAGCCGGGCGGCGACGTCCTTGCGGGGCATGCGGAACTCGGCCGTGTAACTGGTGTCCTGCCAGCCGCTTGTGTCGAGGCATTTCACGTCCGTGGCCTCTTCGGGTATGCGTCCACCCGCGTAGTCCTCGACCTTGGTGCACCTGGTCGGCCGTGGTGGGAACGGATCGGCCGTCAAGAACTCGTGCACCGCGGTGACGACGAACCAGACGGGCAGGACCACCAGGGCTGTGACGAGCCCTCGCTTGAGCCATTTCCGCATGTGTTGCTGCATGTCCTGCCCTTTCCGGTGATCGGGGACAGTATGCACCAGCCCCGAAGGCGCGCCGCGGGCGCGCGTGCTCACCGCTCCGCGGCGCCGAGGACCGAGTCCAGCAGGCCCGGGAAGCGGGCGTCGAGGTCGGCGCGGCGCAGGCGTACGAAGCGGTTGCGTCCGCTGGTGCGGGTGGTGGTCACGCCGGACTCGCGCAGGACGCGCATGTGGTGCGAGACCGTCGACTTGTGGAGGTCCTCCAGGCCCAGGTCGCACTGGTCGCAGTTGTGCTCCTGGTCGTCCGCGTAGACCGCGAGCAGTCGCAGCCGCACGGGGTCGCCGAGGGCGCGCAGGACGGTGACCAGCTCGATCTCGTCCCGCGCCGGCTGCGGAAGGGTCTCGTCCGGCATGGTTCCTCCTCGGGTGCTGCAACTGAATTGTTTGACAATCATCCACCCATCCCCCACTGTTTGACGAACATCAAACGATCAAACGGGAAGGGGGACCCGTGCGTCTCCGCCTGCTCCTGCTCGCCCTCGGCACCTTCGCCGTGGGCACCGACACGATGGTGACGGCCGGAATCCTCGGCCAGGTCGCCCATGACCTCCACGTCTCCGTGCCCGCCGCCGGGCAGATGGTGACCGTCTTCGCCCTCGCCTACGCGCTGCTCGCGCCCGTGCTCGCCACACTGACCACACGCTGGTCGCGCAGGCGTCAACTCCTCACCGCACTCACGGTGTTCACCGCCGGCAACGCGCTCAGCGCCCTCGCGCCCGACTACGCGACCCTGCTCGCCACCCGCGTCCTCGCCGCCGCCGGTGCCGCGCTCTACACCCCCAACGCCAGCGCCGCCGCCACCGCCCTCGTACCGGCCGAACGCCGCGGCCGCGCCCTGGCCACCGTGCTCGGCGGCATGACCGTCGCCACCGCGCTCGGCGTACCGCTCGGCACCTACCTCGGCCGGGCCGACTGGCGGCTGACGATGTGGCTCGTCGTCGCCCTCGGCGCCGGCGCGCTGCTCGGCCTGGCCGTCCTCCTCCGCGACCTCCCCGCCACCGCCCCTGCCGTCGCCCTGCGGGAACGGATCGCGCCCCTGCGCGACCGGCGCGTCCTCGCCGCCGTCACGACCACCTTCGTCTTCTTCGTCGCCTTCAACACCGTCTACGTCTACCTCGCCACCGCGACCCGCCCGGCCACCGGCGGCGACGCCGGCCGGCTCAGCCTGCTGCTCCTCGTCTCCGGCCTCGCCTCGGTCGCCGGCAGCTGGCTGGGCGGCCGCGCCGTCGACCGCCTCGGCACCCGCGCCGTCCTGCTCGCCGGCAGCACCGGCGCGGCCCTGGCCTTCGCCGCCCTTCCGTGGCTGGCCCGCACCATGCCCGGCGCCCTCGTCTACGCCGCCGTCACCCCCCTGCTCGGCTGGTCCGTCTCCGTCGCCCTTCCGCACCGCCTGGCGTCCCTCGCCCCCGCCAGTGCACCGCTGCTCCTCTCGCTCAACAGCAGCGCCCTCTACCTCGGCATCGCCGCCGGCGGCGGCACCGGCAGCGCGGCCATCACACTGCTGGGCGAGCGCTGGTTCCCCCTCACCTCGTCGGTGCTGGCGCTGCTCGCGACGGTGCTCGTCGCCACGACCACCCGTCGCCCCACGACCCCCGGCCCCACGCCCACGACCACAACCACGACCACACCCACGACCACGCCCGACCCCGCGCCCCGAGTCCCCACAGCCTCCTGACCACCCCGCCGCGCCCTCCGGTCTGCACGCTGGTGACGGTCCTCCGTCACCCACCGTCCGGGCCCCGTTCCCCGAGTGACCGTCAGGGACGTCTCAGGGTTTGATCAGGGTCTTCCCTGTCGAGCGGCGTGCTCCCGGACGGAAGAATCGAAGAAGTCGATCACCGCCTCTCAGCAGTGGAGTTGTCCATGCGCCGTTCCTCTTCCGTAGCCCTGGCAGCCGCGATGACCGCCGTCGCGGTCGTCGGAACCGTCGCCCCCGCCGGAGCCCTGACCGGCGCGTCCACGGGCCGGCTCGCGGAGGTCCGGAGCGCCGCCGACGGCCCGGCGCTGAACCGTGCCGCCCTGCGCGAGGCGATCGCCGTGCAGCCGCAGGACGGCGCGGCCGGCGTCGTGGCCGAGGTGCACAAGGACGGGCAGACGTGGCGCGGCACCTCCGGCGACGTCGTCGGCGGCCGGCGGGTCGAGCCCGGAGCGCACTTCCGCATCGGCAGCATCTCCAAGCCCATGGAAGCGGTGATACTCCTCCAGCTGTCCGCCGAGGGCCGCGTCGACCTGGACGGGACCGTCCAGCACTACCTGCCCGGGCTGCTGCCGGAGGACCGGTTCACGCAGCCCGTCACGGTCCGGCAGCTGCTCGACCACACCAGCGGACTGCCCCAGGACTTCGAGGGCGCCCCCGACACCCCGCAGGACGAGACGATCGACCGGCGCACGGACTCGATGACCTTCGACCAGATCATCCGGGCCACCCTCCGCCCCGACGGCCGGCCGGGCCCCGGCCCGCGCTTCGCCCCCGGCACCAAGCAGGAGTACAACTCCTTCGGCTACCGCGTCGCCGGGAAGCTCATCGAGGAGATCACCGGGCACTCCTTCCAGCAGGAGGTGAGCACCCGCATCCTCAAGCCCCTGAAGATGCGGAACACCGCCACGGCCGTGCCGGGCCGCAGCACCCCCGTACCGCGCCCCTACCTGCCCGGCTACCTGCCGCGGACCAGCGGCGAAATGGTCGACGTCAATGAGCAGGGCGGGCTGCCCTCCAGCATGACCTCGACCACCGCGGACCTCGACCGCTTCATCACCGGCCTCTTCGACGGCCGGCTGCTGCGCCCGCAGCAGGCCGTCGAGCTCTTCACCGTGCCGCGCGGCGCCGACGGCAAGCCGCTGCCCTATGCGAACGGGTCGAACTGCAATGCCGGCCCCGCCAAGGGCACGGCCTGCTTCAGCGTCGGCCTGATGTACTCGCCGCTGCCCGACGGCACGGTGCTGTGGGGCAAGACGGGCAGCGACCCGGGGTACCGCAGTGGTGTCTTCGCCTCCCGCGACCTGACGAAGCGCGCCGTGTACGCCATAGGCACGTCGTCCTCCGACACCAGCGGCGCTCCGGCCGTGGCCCAGCGCCTGGCCCTCGCCGCCTTCGCCCACTGACGCCGGGGCCGCGAGGTCACTCGATCCGCAGCGCCTGGCCGTCGAGGGCCGCGCACAGCGCCTCGGCCGTCCGGCCCCGGGCCGGCGGGTGGAAGGTGAGACCGGTCGCGGCCGAGGCGAGGTAGGTGCCCTCGTCGGAGCCGAGGAAGGCGGTGCCGCCAAGGGCCGCCAGGGCGCCCTGCGTGGCGCGGGCGATGGCGTCCTGCGCGGCGTACCGGGCGGTCAGCGCCTTGACCAGCAGGGGGTCACCCCACTCGGCGGTGTCCCCCATCTCCCGGGCCACGGCCTCCACCGCCAGCATGGCGGCGTCCAGTCCGGTGACGAGCGCGGCCCGTTCGGCGGCCGAGCCCCCGCCGCACCGCAGCACCCGCTCCACCAGGGCGCCGGCGGTGCCCAGATAACCGGCCGTGATCAGCACTTGGAACCACAGGAAGCCCGCGAGGTGCACGGGCCCCGGCGCCGAGGAGCCTGTGGAGACGTCGGTGAGCACGACCAACTGCGGGTCCAGCACCACGTCGGTGAGGACCACCTCCTCGCTCTCCGCGCCGGCCAGCACGGAGCTGCGCCAGTAGGGCCGCACGGACACGCCGGGCGTCTGCGCGGGGACGAAGGCGAGCGCGAGGCGTTCGGTGCCGTCCTCGTCGGTCGTCGTCACGGAGGCAGCGAGCACGTCCATGGAGTGGGCGAGGCTGCACGGCTTCTTGCTGCCGTTGAGCAGGACGTTGGCGCCCCGCCGCCGGGCGGTGATGCCGGGGCGCAGGAACGACTGGCCGGTGCGGCCCTCGGCGAAGCCGGACGCCAGCAGCAGGTCGTCAGCGACGATGGCCTCCAGCAGCATGCCCTCGAAACCGGTCCCGTGCCTGCCGGCCTCCACGAGACCGGCCACCGCGAAGTGGTGCATGGTGGTGGCGACCGCCAGCGAGGGGCAGCGGGCCCCCACGGCCCGCTGGAGCCGCACGGCTTCCAGCGGGGTCGCGCCGAGGCCGCCGTGCCGGTCGGGCACCAGCACGCCCGCGCCCCCCGCTTCCCGGAACGCCGCCACGGCGGGGGAGCCCGGCCGCTCCAGCCGGGCCAGCGGGTGGGCGGCGAGCGTGGCGTCGAGGCCCGGGAGCAGCCATTCGAGCACCTCCCGCTCGGTGTCCAGGAAGCTCATGCGGTCGTGGCCCTTCCCCAGTGCGGGACGAACGCCGCGGCGGTGGTGGCACCGCCCGCGACGGGCAGGTCCGCGAAGACGCGCAGCGTGAAGGACCGCCGGCGCACCGGCTTCCCGGCCGGCACCAGGCGCGGGAAGCGGGTCAGCAGCCGGCGAACGGCCACCGTGGCCGCCGTACGGGCCAGGGCGGTCGCCACCCCGTGGTGCGGCCCGGTGCCGAAGCCGAGCAGTTCGCTGCCCGCGCGGGCGACGTCGAAGCGGTGCGGGTCCGGGTGCCGTGCGGGGTCCCGGTGCGCGGCGGCCAGGACGACCGTGAGATGGGCGCCCTCCGGGATCCGTACGCCACCGATGATGCCCGCCCGCCCGGCGATGCGCTCGGCCATCAGGACGGGCGTGTCCCAGCGCACGGCCTCTTCGACGGCGGGCGGCACCAGGTGCGGGGCCGCCGCCACCATGGCCCGCTGGGCGGGGTGCGTGAGCAGGGCGTGCACCGCCGGGCCCAGCAGCCCGGCGGTGGTCTCGACGCCGCTGAGAAAGACGAGCAGCAGTGCGTCGACGAGATCATCGGCTGGCTCCAGCCGGCGCTGCTCGGCCAGTTCCCGGAAATAGGCGCGCAGTTGCTCCACGGCCAGTGCGGCCCGCGACCACTCCGACCGGGTGCGTATGGGCTCCAGCAGCCGGCCGGCGTCGTCGCCCAGCGCCCGGAACCGGGCACGGTCGGCCGGCGGCACACCGATCAGCTCGCCGATCACCTCCACGGCGAGCGGATGCCCCACCACCGCCTGGAAATCGACGGTGCCGCCGTCCCACAGGGCCTCGGCGAGGTCGTCGAGCAGACCGTGGGTGATCCTCTCGACGGCGGCTTCCAGCGAGGCCACCCTGCGGGGTGTGAACTCCTCGCCGAGGAGCTGACGCAGCCGGGTACGGCCCGTGCCGTCGGCCCCCGGCACCGAGGAGAGGGCGGAGCGGAAGTAATGGGCCGCCGGGCGCTCACGCCAGCCCTGCGGGTCGTCCGGACGCCAGACCAGGTCGGGCGCACGGTGCGCCGGGTCCGCGAGAACGGCCCGGCAGTGGGCGAAGGACGTGAGGAAATAAGTGTTCAGGCCCGGGGCGTGGTGGACGGGCGCGGTCCGGCGCAACGCCTCCAGGGCGGGATGCGGGTTCTCCCGCCCTTCCGGTGAGAAAAGGGAGAAGAGCAGGGCGTGCGCCTGCGGTGCCGGGGAGTCCAAGACGAGTACCTCGACGGTCGACGGGGGTGCGGCCGCCTGCCGGCGGCAGGCGGCCGCCACCCGGGGCCCGTCGTTCCGTGGGGAAGGCCGCCGGGCGGCTGCGACGAGCGTGTCACCGCCCGATTGGCAGCCGATCAACCCCGCGTCAACACCTTGTCAGCGCCCCGCTCACGCGCCCAGCCCCCCGCGCCCGCCCCTGCGCCCCTGCCCGGCGTCAGCCGTTCAGCCGGGCCGCCATCTCCCGGGCCTCCGGCATCCCCAGCCGCTCGAAGAGGGCCTGGGCCTCACGGTAGTGGAACGCGGCCCGGCCCGCCCGGCCGCGGGCCGCGGAGGCGTGACCGAGCTGCGCCAGGGCCCGCCCCAGCAGGTAGCCGCCGCCGTGCTGCTCGGCGCTCTCCCGCGCCTCCTCCGCGCACGCCGCCGCCTCGTCGGGCCGGCCCAGGAGGTTGTGGGCCTCCGCGAGCAGGCTCAGCCCCAGGGACTCGCGGAACCGCGAACCGGTGGCCCGCCACAGTTCCAGGCTGCGGGTGAGGCAGTCCAGCGCCTCGTCCGGCCGGCCCAGCCACAGGCAGATCTGGCCCAGCACGCGCAACGCCTGCGCCAGGCCCTCCCGGTCACCGGACGTCTCGGCCACCGCGACCGCCGTCCGGCCCGACTCCATCGCGGCCTCCGGCGCCCCGTTCGCCAGCTGCGCCAGCCCCAGGAAGCCCCGCACGTACGCGACGCAGCCGGGGCTCTGCGCCGCCTCGGCCAGCGGCACGGCCTCGGTGAGCCGCTCCAGCGCGCCGGCGAAGTCGTGCAGGCCCAGCTCACAGCCCCCCAGGACGCCGAGGGTGAGGGCGAGCAGCGCGGGCTGCCCCGCGCCGCGACAGATGCCGGCCGTCACCTCGAAGTGCCGTACGGCCGTGGCCAGCTCGAAGCGCTGCGCGTGCGCGCCGCCCAGCATGTAGTGCGCGACGGCCTCGGCGCCGCGGTCGCCGGAGCGTTCCGCGGCCTCCAGAACGGCCCGCGCCGCCCGGTCCAGGCCGAGCGGCTGGTTCGCGTGGCGGCCCAGCGGGTCGGTGGCCAGCAGCAGTTCGGCGGCGACGGCCACCGGGATACGAGGGGTACGGGCGGCCTGCCCGGTCAGGGCCAGCAGCGCGGGCAGCTCGTCGACCAGCCACCGCGCCGCCCCCTCCTGCGAGGGGAAGTGGCCCTCCGCGGCCGGCACCGCGGTGAGCGAGACGGGAAAGGCGTCGCCTGCGGTCGCGGCACGGTAGGCGTCACGGGCCAGGGCGACGTACACCTCCAGGAGCCGCAGCAGCGCGCCGTCCCGCTCGCCGGCGGCTATCTCCTCGGCGGCGGTCTTGCGGGCGTACAGGCGCAACAGGTCGTGGTAGCGGTAGCGGCCGGGCCCGACGGACTCCAGCAGGCTCAGGTCGACCAGGGTCTCGCACAGGTCCTCCGCCTGCCGCTCCGTGCGGTCCAGCAGCGCCGCCGCTGCCGCGCCGGTCAGTTCCGGCACGTCGGGCACGGCGAGCAGCCGGAACGCCCGCAGCTGCTCGGCGTCCAGCAGACCGGTGCCCAGCCGGAACGTGGTCTCGACGTCGTCGGTGTCGCCGGACAGCTCGGCCAGGCGCCGCCGCTCGTCGGCCAGGGCCCGCGCGGTGTCCGCGACGGAGGCGGCCGGCCGGGCCACCAGCCGGGCCGCGACGACACGGATCGCCAGCGGCAGCCGCCCGCAGTCCTCGAGCAGCTGCCGCGCGGCCTCCTCCTCGGCCCGTACGCGCCGCTCGCCGACGAGCCGTTCGAGCAGG
This sequence comes from Streptomyces mashuensis, assembly GCF_014654785.1. Lineage (GTDB taxonomy): Bacteria > Actinomycetota > Actinomycetes > Streptomycetales > Streptomycetaceae > Streptomyces > Streptomyces mashuensis. Next base: position 6,044 of record NZ_BNBD01000023.1, on the reverse strand, counting down.
GCCCACGCCTCGTGCGGCGCCGGCTCCCGCAGGTCGACCAGGGCCGCGCCGGACAGCCCGGCCAGCCGCGTCCGGCTCGTCACCAGCACACCGCAGCCGGACCCGCCGGGCAGCAGATCACGGACCTGGCCGAGGTCGCGGGCGTTGTCGAGGACCACGAGGACCCGGCGGTCGGCCGTCAGGGAGCGGTACAGCGCGGCGCGTTCCGCCGCCAAGGCGGGCACACGCCCGGGAACGACGCCCAGCGCCCGCAGGAAGTCGCCCAGCACCTGCGCCGGATCGGCGGGCAGGGCGTCGGTGCCCCGCAGGTCGACGAAGAGCTGCCCGTCGGGGAAGCGCTCGCGCAGGCCGTGCGCCACGTGCACGGCCAGAGCGGTCTTCCCGACACCGCCCATGCCGCTCACGGCACTCACGGCCACGACCCGGCCGCCCTCCAGAGCGGCCCGCAACCGGCCGACGACGTCCTCACGCCCGGTGAAGTCGGCGGTCCCCGGCGGCAGCCGCAGGGCCGCCGGCTCCCTGACCGCCCCGGGGGCCGCGGCCCCGGCGAGGATGCGCCGGTGGACCCGCCCCAGCCGGGGGCCCGGCACCGCGCCCGCCGCCCGCAGCGCCCGCCGGGCACGGTCGTGCACCTCCAGCGCCTCGGCCTGCCGGCCCGCCTCGTACAACGCGGTCATCAGCAGTTCCTGCGTCCGCTCCCGCAGCGGGTGGTCCTCGGCCAGAGCCCGCAGCGGGCCGGTCGCGGCGGCGTACCCGCCGAGGTGGAGCTCCGCCTCCCAGCGCGCCTCGACGGCGGCCAGGCGCCGCTCGGCCAGCCGGGCCCGCTGCGCGGCGGCGTACGGTCCGGGCACACCCGCCAGGGGCTCGCCCCGCCACAGCCGCAGAGCCGCCTCCAGCAGGGAGCGCGCCTCCTGCGCCCGCCCGGCGGACCGCGCCCGCTCGGCCGCCTCCGTCAGCCGGTCGAACTCCGCCAGGTCGAGCGCCCCCGGCTCCACCCGCAGCACATAGCCCTCGCCATGGGAGACCAGCACCCGGGCCGGGGTACGCGCGGCGCGCCCGGGCTCCAGCAGTCCGCGCAGGCGGGACACATGGGCGCGCAGCGCGCCGAGCGCGCGCGGTGGCGCGGCGTCGCCCCACACGTCCTCGATGAGTGCGGCCGCGGAGGCGGGCCGCCCGTGCCGCAGCAGCAGAGCGGTCAACACGGCGGCGCACAGCGGCGGCCGTACGTCGGCCCCGACGCCGCCGGTGACGGCCTGGACGGGGCCTAGGACGCGGAACGACAGCTGCTGGGGCGCGTCGTGGGCATCGGCGGGGGCGGGGGTGGCATGGGGCACGGCGTACTCCGGGTCGCTGAGGTGGTGCGGGGGAGGGGGTCACCGCCGTGCGGCCGACCAGCCGTACGGGCTGCGGCGCCACGGCGGTGAGCCGGGGCTCAGAGGGCGCAGACGGTGCAGGAGACCGAGCCGGGCAGTGCGTCGGTGAAGGAGGGCTCCAGGCACGGAGGCACCTCGCGCTCGGCACGGGTCCGCGCAACGGCGGATGCGTACGGCGCAGCCCCGAGCCGACGGCTGCGGGGGAGACGCCGGGCCGGGGCCACCACGAACGACCGGGAGACCGGACAGCCCGGCCCGGAGCCGGCCGCCGTGGCGGCACCGGCGGTGCCGCGGGTGCTGCCGGCGTCGTCGCCGGCCGGCCCGCGGGCGAACTCGGCCAGCAGCTGGTGGAAGCGGTACCAGCCCGGTGCCGGTGACTCCAGCAGGCTGACGTCGACCAGCGACTCGCACAGTTCCTCGGCGCCGGACGGGGACGTGCCGAGGGACGCCGCGAGGCCGGCGGCCCGGAAGGCGGCGTCCGGCTCGCCGGCCGGGGGCAGCAGCCGGAAGGTCCGCCGCAGCGGCGCGGGAAGCCGCTCGTACTCCCGGCGGAAGACGCTCTCCACCGCAAGGTCCCCGACCTTGAGCTCGGCCAGCCGGCCGTCCCCCGCCGTCATGCGCTCGACGAGCGAGGCGACGGTCCACGAGGGCCGGGTGGCCAGGCGTACGGCCATGATGCGCACCGCCAGCGGGAGGAAGCCGCACGCCTCCACGAGGCGGGCGCACGCCTCCGCCTCCGCCGCCGCCCGCTCCGGGCCGATCACCCGCCCCAGCAGAGCCAGGGCCTCGTCGGCCGCCATGGCGTCGAGGTGCACGAAGCGGGTGCCCGGCAGCCCGGCCGGCTTGGCGCTGCTCGTGACGAGGACGGCGCTGGAGGCGGTCGCGGGCAACAGGGGACGGATCTGCTCACTGCCGGCGGCGTTGTCCAGGACCACCAGCAGGCGACGGCCCGCCGTCCGGGCACGGAAGAGGAGGACGCGTTCGGCGGTCCGGGCGGGGATCGCGTCGTCGGCGACGCCGAGCGCGCGCAGGAACGACGCGAGCGCCACGGCCGGGTCGACGGGGTGCCCGCACGGGTGTCTGAGGTCCGCGTACAGCTGCCCGTGCGGAAAGCCGACCCGCACCCGGTGCGCGGCGTGCAGCGCGAGTGCGCTCTTGCCCACTCCGCCCAGGCCGGACACCGCCACGACGGTGACGCCCGTCTCCGGTGGTGTGCCGAGCAGGTCGCACACGGCACGCACGGCACGGGCGCGCCCCGTGAAGTCCGCGATGTCGCCCGGCAACTGGGCGGGGCAGGGCAGCCCGTCCGGCGCCGGGTGCGGTGACGCGGGGGCGTCGGCGGCGATGTCCCGGGCGAGGGCGGACAGTTCGTGCCCGGGGTCGACACCGAACTCCTCGGCCAGGGCACGGCGGATGCGCGCGTAGGCCGCCCGGGCCTCGTCCGGCCGGCCGCACAGCACCAGCGCCCGCATCAGCAGCGCGTACAGCGGCTCCCGCAACGGATGGCGCTCCGCCAGCGCCACCAGTTCGCCCAGCACGGCGGCGTGCCCGCCCAGCTCCACATCGAGGGCGAGCCGGCTCTCCAGCACCGCGAGCCTGCGGTCGGCGAGCCGCGCCCGCTGCGCCTCGATGCCGGGCCCGGCCAGCCCCTGCAAGGGCTCCTGCCCCCACAGCGCGAGGGCGGAACCCAGCAGGTTGCGGGCCTCGGCGGCGCGCCCGGCCAGCCGCTCGCGCTCGGCCGCGGCCACGAACGACTCGAATTCCCCCAGGTCCAGGGCGCCCTGCGGCACGCGCACCGCGTAGCCGTCGGCGACCGACACGAGGACCTCCGGTGCGGCACCCGCATCACGCCCGGGCTCCAGGAGCTTGCGCAACCGCGACACGTACGTGCGCAGCGTCCCCACCGCCCGCGGTGGCGCGTCGTCACCCCACACCCCGGCCACCAGCCCTGCGGCCGTCACCGGCTCACCCTGGCGCAGCAACAGCAGCGCGAGGAGGGTCTGTTGCTGCCGCGAGCCGAGCTCCAGCTCGCTGTCTCCCCGCCAGGCCCGTAATCGCCCGAGCACGGCGAAGCGCACGATGCCGACCGTCATGAACTCCCGCCCCTGCCACCAGCCGCTACAGCGTGGCGATCGCTACGACAACCACCTCTCATGAATATCATCAAAAATACGTACCACCACGTGCTTTCGGCCGTGGCGCACGGGCCGCGGTGCGCTCCGCGGCTGGGGCGAGCAGTCCGTTGTCAGTGGGCCCACACCAAGGGCACCACTGACAACGGACAGTGACGACGGCCCGGTCAGCCGGACGCCCCCTTGCGCGGGGCGGGGACGGCGGAGGCAGAGGCGGAGGCGTACTGGGCGGCCTGGAGCTCGTACAGCTCCCGGTAGTGACCGCCCTCGACGGTCATCAGCTCGGCGTGGGAGCCGGCTTCCACGAGATGCCCCTGCTGGAGGACGTAGATCAGGTCCGCGGTGGCGGTGGCGGCGAGCCGGTGGGTGATCAGCAGGACAGTGGTGACGCCGTCGTCGGTGAAGGACCGCAGCGACTCGAACATGTCGATCTCGGCCTTCGCGTCGAGCGCGGCCGTCGGCTCGTCGACGACGAGCAGCTCCCGCTCGCGGTAGACGGCCCGGGCGACGCCGACGCGCTGCCACTGGCCGCCGGAGAGGCGCACACCGCGTTCGAAGCCCTTCACCGCGATGGAGTCCCACCCGTGGGGCAGGCCCTCCAGCACGGGCCGGATGCCGGCCCGCTCGGCGGCGGCCTCGACCTTCTCCTGGCGGACGGGCCCGGAGCCGTCACCGATGTGGATGTTGGCCCGTACGGTCATCGGCCAGCAGCCCACGTCCTGCGGGAGCAGCGCCACCCGGTCGAAGACGCTCTCGCGGTCGGCCTGCCGGATCTCGACCCCGTTGTGCGAGACCTTCCCCGCCGTCGGCAGGTACAGGCCGGCGACGATCCCGGCCAGCGTGGACTTCCCCGACCCGTTCTCGCCGACCAGCGCCACGACCTTCCCCCGCGGGATGGTCAGCGACACCCCCGTCAGCGCGTCCCGGTCGGCCCCCGGATACCGGAACGCCACGTCCTCCAGCACCACCTCGACCCCCTCGCCCTCCACCGCGATGCCGCTCGCGGGGATGGCGTACCGGGCGCCCAGCTTGATGGAACGGTCCATGTCGGCGAGGTACAGCGACTCCTCGCACATGCGGTTGAGCTGGGAGACGATCTGGTTGAGGCACTGGGTGGCGTTACGGATGGCCAGAACGGCCGTCCCGGCGGCGGCCAGCGGCATCCCGCCGGCGACCAGCAGCCACCACAGCAACCCGTAGGCGAGGATGCGGGCGGTGCCGGACAGGGTGGCCGCCACGATCTCGGTGCGCGCCTCCGCGTTCGCCAGCCGCGCCTTCTCCCTCGCCGCCGTGAGACCCATGTCCTTCTGCGCCCGGACCAGCAGCCTGCCGGCCCCGTGGACGCGCAGCTCCGGCGTCGCGTCCGCCCGCGTCATCGGGTACAGCAGCACGTCGATGGCGCGCCGGTGATCGATCCACACGTGCCGGGAGGCGTAGGCACGGCGCATCACCACGACCGCGCCCCACCAGCGCGGCGCGGCGATCAGCACGAGGGCGCCCAGGAGCAGCGGGTGCAGGGCACCGAGGACGACGGCGGCGGCCGCGAGGCTCATCAGGCCACTGGTGACGGTGACGGCGTTGGACAGCATGCGCTGCACGGAGTCGGTGCCGTAGCGGCCGAGCGCGAGCTGGCGGTGGATGTCCTTGTTCTCCATCGCGGACATCTCGACGCGCGTCATCATGCCGTAGTACGCACTCGTGCACGACAGCTCGATCTTCGGGTAGAGCTGCCCCTCGGTCTTCACGACCACGCAGCCCAGCAGCACGGTGCAGGCCGACGACAGCCCGGCCAGCAGCAGCGCGGGCAGCGCCTCGCGCAGCTTCTCCGGTGTGGGGCCGTCGGCGAAGAGGTGGACGAGGACCTGGTTCGTCGCGACGAGCAGGAACGCCGACATCGCGCCGGAGGCGAGCTGCGCGATCAGGAGGACGACGAGGGACCGGGGGTCCTCGCGCCACGCGATGCGCGTGATCATGGCGAGCATGCCGGGGAACTGCCGGGCCATCGCCCAGAACGACATGCGCAGCAGCGGGTCCTCGTGGATGGCCCACGCCTTGTCGTGGCGCAGCGCGCCGGAGAACAGCATTTTCTCGCTCTCGGAGAGCGGTACCTGGGTTCCGCCGCGTTTACCGCCCGCGGAACCCGTTGAGCCTGACGAACTTGCCACCTGCCCCTTCTCCCTCCCCTGGTGGGTAAAGGGCGCCGGATTGGAGGCACCCAGTGCTTAACTGACTCCGCCGGGTAATGGTTACGGGCAGGTGCCGGGGGGCTGAAGGTGAGGCCGCCCATAGGGCGCGGATCACCTTGGGTGCGGGGTAGTAGAGAAGCGCTTCCGTGGGTCGCGGAAATACGGGGGAGTGGCTTGTAGACGCTTGTTGTTTCTGGGGTGTGGGGATAGTAGGTCACACACTTGTCGGGGGTTTTCGCCGCCGCTAACAATTACGGGGTCGCTGCGGCGCCGTGGATGTGGAACGGCGCTTCTTTCGTGCCCTGTGTGTGGGCCGGTGCGATGTCCCCGACTGGATGAGGTTCTTTCCGCTT
>NZ_BNBD01000022.1 GCF_014654785.1 Streptomyces mashuensis | reverse complement strand
GCCGAGCTCACGCTCGGCGGGGCGAAGTAGGACCAGCCCCCGAATTCGCCAACAGCGTCCCCTGTCGCCGGGGGCCTTCGCGCTGTTCACCGCCCGCGTTCACAACCCGCCCGTGTACAGCAGCCGGTTGGGCGTGTCGCCGCGCAGCGGGGAGCGCACGGCGTCCTTGGTGGCCCGGTCCAGGATCCAGTCGACGACCGCCGCCGAGGACGCGCCCGGGTGGTCCGCCTTGTACAGGGCGGCCACCCCGGCCGCGTACGGCGACGCCTGCGAGGTGCCGCTCTTGAGGACCGCGCCACCGCCCACGGCGTCCGACTCGATGTCCTCGCCCGGCGCCAGTACCCGGGTGCACGGGCCGTGGCTGCTGAAGTCCGCCATCCGGTCGGCGCGGTCGGTCGCGCCCACGGCCAGGGCCGCCCCGGCGCCGGCGGGGGAGTGGTCGCACGCGTTGTCGTCGGAGTTGCCGGCCGCGACCACCGGGGGCACGCCCTTCTCCGCGACCGAGGCCACCGCCGTGTTGAGGGCCGACGAGAAGGGGCCGGTGATGGAGGCGTTGAGCACCGCCGGCCGCACCGCGTGGGCGCTCACGTAGTCGAAGCCCGCGATCGCCCGCGCCGTCGTCGTCCGGCCCGAGCAGTCCAGGATGCGGACGCTGACGAGCGAGGCGCGGCGCGCCACGCCGTACGTCGCGCCGCCGACGATGCCCGCCACGTGGGTGCCGTGCCCGGTGCCGGAGGGGCAGTCGGCGCCGTTGCCGCCCACGAGGTCGGCGCCGTTGCGGGCCCGGCCGCCGAAGTCGGGGTGGGCGTAGTCGATGCCGGTGTCCAGGATGTACGCGGTGGCGCCCTCGCCCGTGGCCCGCACGTCGAAGCGGCCGTCGAGGGGGAGCCAGCGCTGGTCGATGCGGTCCAGGCCCCACGGGACCGCGCGGGCGCCCGCCACGGCCGCCACGCCCGCCACGGCGGCGCGGGGCCGCGCCGGCGCGTCGGCCTGAGTGAAGACGGCGTCCTGCTCGACGGCGTCCACCTCGGGCTCGCGGCGCACCGCCGTCAGCTGCCGTTCGGTGAGGTAGGCGGCGAACCCGGTCAGGGCATGCGTGAAGACGTAGTCCGGCGTCACCCCCAGCCGGGCCGTGATGTCCTGCGCCCGGGTCGCCGCGCCGTACCCCCCGCGCAGCGTCACGATGTAGTGCCCGCTCACGGCCTCACCGGCCGTCTGCCGCAGCGGTGCGGGGCCCGCGGGGCGGCCCGGCAGCCCGGGGCCCGGGTCGGCGGCCGCGGCCGGGGCCGCGCCGGCGGGACCCAGCAGCGGCAGGGCCGTCAGCAGGGCCAGCAGGAGGGGGAGTCGGCTGGATATCCTCGTCGGCTTCCTCATCGGCGCCCTTCGTCCGTCCGGTCCGTCCTCGGTCGCGGTCGTCCGCGGTACGCGGCCCGCTCCCTCTGGATAAGCGGCGCGGCCCCGGGCGGCGACGCGGGATGGGCCGACCGGCTGCCGTCGTTCCGCCATCCGCGTGGGTCCGCGGCCCGGCGGGTGTCGCCCGCCCGGTTCGCCTTGAGCCGTCCCGTCCGGTTAGGTTTTCGCCCATGACCGATGCTGTTGCTTCCCGTACTGACTCCCCGCGCGGCGCCGTCGCCGCCGGTCTCGCCACCCTCGCCGCGGACGGCACCGTCCTCGACACCTGGTTCCCGGCCCCCGAGCTGGCCGACGCGCCCGGCCCGGCCGGCACCGAGCGGCTGACGGCCGAGCGCGCCGCGGAGCTGCTCGGCGAGGGCGCTCTGCAGGCCGTCGGCCCGGACCCGCGCCGGGGCGTGGAGGTCGTCGCCGTGCGCACGGTCATCTCCTCGCTGGACGAGAAGCCGGTCGACGCGCACGACGCCTACCTGCGCCTGCACCTGCTCTCGCACCGCCTGGTGAAGCCGCACGGCCAGAACCTCGACGGCATCTTCGGCCTGCTGGCCAACGTCGCCTGGACCTCGCTCGGCCCGGTCGCCATCGACCAGGTCGAGACGGCGCGCCTCAACGCCCGCGCCGAGGGCCTGCACCTCCAGGTGACCAGCGTCGACAAGTTCCCGCGGATGACGGACTACGTGGTCCCGTCCGGTGTGCGCATCGCCGACGCCGACCGTGTCCGCCTGGGCGCCCACCTGGCCCCCGGCACCACCGTCATGCACGAGGGCTTCGTCAACTTCAACGCCGGCACGCTGGGCACCTCGATGGTCGAGGGCCGCATCAGCGCGGGCGTGGTCATCGGCGACGGCTCGGACATCGGCGGCGGCGCCTCCACCATGGGCACCCTCTCCGGCGGCGGCAAGCAGATCATCTCCGTCGGCGAGCGCTGCCTGCTGGGCGCCGAGTCCGGCATCGGCATCGCTCTCGGCGACGAGTGCGTCGTCGAGGCGGGCCTGTACGTCACGGCCGGCACCCGCGTCACCCTGCCCGACGGCCAGGTCGTCAAGGCCCTGGAGCTCTCCGGCGCCGACAACATCCTCTTCCGCCGCAACTCCACCACCGGCACCGTCGAGGCCCGCCCCTACAAGAGCACCTGGGGCGGCCTCAACGAGATCCTGCACAGCCACAACTGACGCGTCATCGCCGGACCTCAGCCGGAGCGGCCGTACGTTCGTGCGGCCGCTCTGGCGTGTCCGGGGCGGGCTGGGCCACCATGGGGAGTCGTCCGGTGTCCCACCCCACGCCCTTGGGAGGCGTCATGAGGCTCGGCAAACCCCTGGCCGTCGGCATCGCGGAGGAGGCCCCCGAGGCCCACGAGACCGCCGAGGCCCACGAGACCGTGGAGACGGTGGACGTCGTGGAGACCGTGAAGGCCGTCGAGGAGCAGGCCCCGGTCGCCCCGTGAGGCTGCGGCTCCCCCAGGAGCGCCCCGCCCGGCCGCCCACCGGGTACAAGATCGCCTACCCGGTGCTGTCCGGGGACGGCGCCCGGACCGGCTTCACCGGGGTCTCCCTCGGTGGCGGTGCCCCGTACGGCGTCCTCGACGACGCCCGCTGCGTCTACGGCCGCCGCCACCGCGTGCCCTCCCGCCTCTGCGACTGCGGTTTCCACTGCCTGCACGCGTCCGCCGAGGCCCGCGCCCTCACCTGCGAGGGCGCGCACCGGCGGGCCGTGGTGCTGGAGGTCTCCGTCCTCGGCGCGTACATCCGCTACGAGCACGGCATGCGCTACGCCCGGCAGCGGGTCCGTGGCGTGCGCGTGGGGCCCTGTCCCTGCGGCCGGGCCGCCACGCGGTTCGCCGACGCCGGGTGGGGGCTGCCCGGGTGGCGGGTGCTGGCGCCCGACTGCGGGGGCTGCTCCCTGGGCCGGTCCGGCCTCACCTTCGCCGGCTTCGCCGAGCGGGCCGGCGGTCCGCTGACGATCGTCACGGAAGGCGGGGCAACCGGGGGGCCGCCCCACGCCGACGCCGACGCCGATGCCACGACCCTGGCCGGGCTGATGGCCGAGGCCGCCCTGCTCCAGGCGCGGCTCGACTGGTTCCAGGGCCGGCTGGCGCGGCTGGCCGACGGCGGTCAGGCCGGTACGGCCGACCGGTAGGCCGCCAGCAGCGCGCTCGTCCGGGCCTCGTCCGCGGGCCGCAGCGGCGGGCGCACCGGCCCGGCGGTCAGGCCCAGGGCGTTCAGCAGCGCCTTGGCGGTGACCGTGCCGGGCAGGCTGGACGCCATCATCAGCTCGACCAGCGGCAGGACACGCTGGTGGAGGGCGGTGGCCTCGGCCGTGTCGCCCCGGTCGTGGGCGTCCAGGGCGTCGGCCAGCAGCGGCCCGGCGACGTTGGCGACGGTGCTGACGTAGCCGTGCCCGCCCACCGCGCGCAGCGGAAGGTTGAGCTCCTCCGAGCCGGAGAAGTACAGCAGGTCCGTCCGTGCGATGACCTTGGAGCTGCCCAGGAGGTCGTACGCGCAGTCCTTCACGCCCGCGATGCGCGGGTGCTCCGCGAGGGCGAGCATCGTGTCCGGCTCGATGCGGGTGCCGGTGCGGCCGGGGATGTCGTACAGCATCACCGGCACGTCGACGGCGTCCGCGACGGCCGTGAAGTGCGCCGCGACGTCCTCCTGCGGCGGCCGGCTGTAGTACGGCGTCACGACCAGGACGCCGTGGGCGCCCGCGCGTTGGGCCGCGCGGGCCAGGGCGACGGTGTGCCGCGTGTCGGAGGAGCCGACGCCGGCGGTGATGCGGGCCCGGCCGCCGACGGCCTCGGCGACGGCCGCCACCAGCGCGGTCTTCTCCTCGTCACTGGTGGTCGGCGACTCGCCCGTGGTGCCGGACAGCACCAGGCCGTCGCAGCGGCCCTCGCCGACGAGGCGGTCGGCGAGGCGCTGGGCCCCGTCGAGGTCGAGTGCCCCCTCCGGGGTGAAGGGGGTGACCATGGCACAAACCGTACGGCCGAAGGGGCTGGTGGCAGACATTCTCGTCCTACTCCGGGTGGCGGGTGTCGGGTGACAGCGGCTCGCGATCGCTGCCCGGATTCTGTCCCGCTCCGACCGTACAGGTCTATTGAAATGTGCTGGGGGGTACTGCTTAGCGTTGCTACGCGGTGCCCCCGTGGTCAGGAAGCGGTCACGGCTTCCAGCGCAGCACCTGCGGGTCGTGGTCGCTCGCCTGGTCGGCGAACTCCGCGTTGATGTGGACGATGTCGTAGTCGACCCGCTTGAGCGCGCGGCTGGTCAGGATGTGGTCCAGCACCTGCGAGTTGCCCTGGTAGACGTAGCCGTACCGCTCGCACACCGGCAGCGTGTTCACCTGGTCGGTCAGTACGCCGCCGTCGGTGAGCGCGGCCAGCGCGGGCGAGAACTGGTAGTCGTTCAGGTCGCCCGCGACGATGACGTTCGCGTGCTTGTCCGCCGCCAGCAGCTGCTTGACGAAGGTGTTGACGAGCCGGGCCTGCTGCACGCGCTGCGTCTCGGACGGGCGGGCCGGCGGCTGGAAGCGGCTGTCGAGACCCTGGTCGCCGCCCTTGGAGTTGAAGTGGTTGGCGACGACGAAGACGTCCCGGCCGCGGAAGGAGAACTGGCCGGCCAGCGGCTTGCGGCTGGTCTTCCAGGCGGCGTCGCCGGGCGCGACACGGCCCGGGGAGGCGGACAGGGTGGCCTTGCCGCCCTCGCGCCGGACGGTCACGGGCGTGGTGGCGTCCCCGCCCGGGATGTCCTTGAACGAGACGCGGGCGGGGTTGAAGAGGAAGGCGGTGCGGATGTTGCCGCCGGGCTGGCCGCCGTCCTGGTCGTTGACCGGGTCGATCTGCCGCCACTGGTACGCCGGGCCGCCGGCCGCCGCGATGGCGTCGGTGAGCTTCTTCAGCGTGACGCTCGCGTCGACGGTGCCGTCGTCGGTGGTGCCGTTGTTGTCCTGCACCTCCTCCAGCGCGACGACGTCCGGCGAGGCGAGGTTGGTCACCAGCGCGGCCGCCAGCCGGTCGAACTTGGCCTGCGGGGCCTTGGGGGAGAGGTTCTCCACGTTGTACGTGGCCACGGCCAGCTCGTCGCTCTTCTGGCGGCGGGTGGTCTCGCGCTTCAGGCCGCGGTCGGCGAGCGTGCCCAGCTCGGTGGCCTGGAGGGTGTAGCCGCCGTAGTTGTCGTAGTCCAGCGGGCCGGCCGTGGTGCCGGTCAGGCGGTCGCCGACGTTGGCCACGGGGAAGGGGTGCTGGGCGAACGGCACGAGTGAGGCGACCTTGACGCGGGCCGGGTTGGGGTCGCGGTACGAGGTGTAGAGGGTGCCGCCGCGCGGGGTGCGGTCGTGCCGGGGGTCGGCCGTGACCCACAGCTCGTGGTGCTCGTTGGTCGGGCCCACCACGGTGGCGTCGTCGACCTGGACCCGCATGCCCTCCAGGGACTCGTAGAAGTCCAGGGCGTAGCGGTCGGGGCGGAGCGGCAGCTTCTCGATGGAACCGCCCTTGGCGTCCGGCGCGTAGCGGGCCGGGACGGAGGAGGGGCGCAGCCGCACGGGGGCGGGCAGGGCGTTGCCGGAGGACTGCACGGTCCAGGTGGCCTTGGTCAGCTCGGTGACCGACTGGAGGCCGGCGGCGGCGCCGCCCGGGTAGTACTCGGTGACGGTGGCGGAGACCAGGACGGCGTCGCCGACGGCCACGGCCGGGGTGGTGGTGCCGGTGAAGACGAAGACGGCCTCGCTGGTGGCGCGGTCGGCGTCCGGGTGCGGGTCCTGGAACCAGAAGCCGCGCGACGAACCGAAGGAGCGCACGGCCGTGACGACGCCGGGGACGTCGTGCACCTGGGTGCCGGCCAGCGGGGAGACGCGGGTGGTGCCCTGGATGTCGTGGATCCGGACGGCGGAGCCCTCGCCGGCCCCGGTGGCGCTCGCGGTCTGGGCGGGTGCGACGAGCCCGGCGGCGAGCGCGCCGGCTATGAGGGAGCCGGCGGTGGCGGCGCGGCGGCGCGCGGCGCGGCGGGTGGACAGCACGAAGTCCTCCGGTGGGAGCGAAGTGGGATCGAGCGGGATCGAGCGGGTCGGCACGTACCGATGAGCGATCAGACCGATTTCCGGTCAGAAGTGATCAATCGTGGTGCGGAGTGCATACAAGCCGTCACGGCGCCGACACGCAATCTACGCGCGTCAATGTCCTGGCCGGGCAGGGGAGTTGTCAAGGGTTCGTCAGGAGATGTGAGGAGGGCCCGGGCACCAACCGGGCGGCACCGGACGAATCGCGTCTAGGCTGGGCCCCGGAATCATCCGTACCGCACGCACCGCCCGTACTGCCGTACCGCACGCACCGACGAGGAGAAGCCCCCCGATGTCCGGAGACCGCCCCACCATGCCGCCGGTGCGGCTCCCCTCCGAGGCCGAGCTCGCGCGGGACGCGCTCAGCGCGCCGCTGTTCTCCCGCGCCGCCCGGCTCGCCCGCTGGGCCGGCGAGGGCACCCCGGTCGGCGCGGGCGGCGAGCTGCTCTCCGGCCAGCTGGCCACCGCCGCCGCCGTGCTGGGCCTGGCGGACGACGAGGACGGTGCCGTGTACGCCGCCGAGGCGTGGCAGCTGGCGCTGGACACGGGGCTGGTGGAGTTCACCGAGTTCCCGCAGGAGGCCGGCGGCGAGGAGAACGCCGACCGCCCCGACGACGAGCCCTACGGCACCGCCGTGGCCGGCGAGGAACTGGCCACGCTCACCTCCGGCAGCCCGCAGGACGTCCTCGACCTGTGGCTCGCCGGCATGGAGACCGTCCTGGCCGACGCCTGCGCGCCCGACCTCGCCGACCTGGCCGAGCAGCTCGCGCAGTCCGCGGACGACGGCGAGCTCGACCTCGACGCCGTCGACTGGAACCCCGAGGAGGAGGCCGACTTCCTCGACGGCATCCTCGGCAACCTCTACCTGCTCACCGCGGTCGACAACGGCACGGCCGGGCGTGAGGTGCCGCTGCCGGCCCTCGCCGCGTCCATGGTCGTGCCCGACGACATGGACGAGCCCACGGACGAGGTCCTGGCGGAGGTCTCGGACGTGATGATGCGGCTCGACGAGCAGTTCCGGATGCTGGAGCCGGCCGGGCTCGTCCGCTACCGGCCGCTGGACGAGTCGCTCGTCGAGGAGGTCGACGGGGAGGCGCACGTCCGCGAGTCCGTGGACGGCGTCGCCTCCGGCACGCCCGAGGAGGAGGACGTCGCGCGCTACGGCATGGTGGCGCTCACCCCGCTGGGGCTGTTCGGCGTCCGCACCCGGATGCTGGAGGCGGGCGTGGACGCGCCCGTCGTCGGCGACCTGGCCGGCGCGGACGCGGCCACGCTGCTCGCCGCGCTCCCCGGCCACCCCGGCGACACCGCGCGCACGGAGGCCGAACTGTGGCTGGCCCGCCGCGCTCCGGCCGACGCGGCCCGCGAACTCCTCGCCGCCGCCCGCGGCGACGACGAGGACGCCCCGCACCGCCGGCTGCTGTGCCAGCAGACCCTCTCGCTGCTCGGCGCCGACGCCGAGCCCGCGCTGCGCGAGGTGCTCGACGACCCCGAGCTGGGCGGCCTGTCCCGCGTCTGGCTCGCGGAGCGCGGCGCGCCCGGCGTCCCCGAGCCGGACGAGGCCATGGTGCTGTGGCTGACCGTCGACACGGTCGCCGCGCAACTCGCCGCGGAGGGCGAGACCGAGGAGCTGCGGGCCCTGGTCGAGGGCCTCACGGCGCGGCACAGCGGCTTCTTCGACAAGGTCTGGCGGGTGGACCACCCGGCGACGGCCGGCGTCCTGGAGGCCATGGCGCGCGTGCACGGCGACAAGAAGACGGCGAAGGCGGCGCGGAAGGCGGCGTACAAGGCCCGCTCGCGCCGCTGAGAGGACGTAGGGCGGGAGGGCCTGTGCCCTCCCGCCGGCCGACCGGTGTCGTTCCGCGGGTGTTCACCGTGCGTTCGGTGGGGAACGGGACCCTTGCGGGGCCGCCGACAGGCGTGGTGCCCCTCGTCCCTTTCCCGGAGGCCACATGACGCTCAGCCGGAGAGAGTTCGCCAAAAGATCCGCGGTCACCGGTGCCGGAGTGGCACTGGCCGGCAGCGTGGGGGTGCTCGCCGGGGCGCCCGGCGCCCTCGCGGCCGTGCCGGGGTCCCGCGTCGGGTACGGGCCGTTGCGGCCCGACCCGCGCGGAATGCTCGCCCTGCCCGACGGGTTCTCGTACCGCGTCGTCACCCGCAGCGGCGTCACCCGGCTCGTCTCCGGCGAGCCGACGCCGTCGAACCACGACGGCACCGCCGCCTTCGCCGGCCCGCGCGGCACCACGCTGCTGGTCAACAACCACGAACTGGGCGGCCCCCGGTCCCGGTGGCCGCACCCCGTGCCGCTCGCGCCGGGGCTGGCCTACGACCCCGCCGCGTCCGGCGGCTGCACGGTCGTCGAGGTCGCGCACGACGGCCACGTCACCGAGTGGGTGGGCATCGCCGGTACGTCCACCAACTGCGCCGGCGGCGCCACGCCGTGGGGCACGTGGCTGACGTGCGAGGAGACCGAGGACCGTGCCGGGCAGAACGGCATGACGAAGGACCACGGCTACGTCTTCGAGGTCGACCCGCACGACACGCGCGCCAACCGCGCCCCCAAGCCCGTCAAGGCGCTGGGCCGTTACGCCCACGAGGCGGTCGTCGTCGACCCGGGCCGCGGTCACCTGTACCTGACCGAGGACGCCTCCGGCCCCAACGGCCTGTGGTACCGCTGGACCCCGCCGGCCGGCTTCCGGCACGGCCGCGGCCGGCTGCGGACGCTCGCCGACGACGCGGGCGTGCTCCAGGCGTTCCGCTGCACCGACTCGCGCGGCCGTTTCGTCGACGACCTGTCCCGTGCGACCCGCCCCGGCACCGTCTACGGCGTGGACTGGGTGACGGTCCCCGACCGCGACGCCCGGCGGGTGCCCGTGCGCAAGCAGTTCACGGACGGCCGGGTCACCCGCGCCCGCAAGCTGGAGGGCATGTGGTGGGGCGACGGCGGCGCGTACGTCGTCTCCTCCTACGCCCGCACCGAGAGCCCGGTGCAGCACGACGGCCAGGTGTGGTTCTACGAGCCGCGCCGCCGCACGCTCACGCTCAAGGTGCTGCTCGGCGTCAACCCGCACCCCGAGCGGGAGGGCGCCTTCGACGGGCCCGACAACATCACCGTCTCCCCGCACGGCGGCCTGGTGATCGCCGAGGACGGGCAGGGCCTCCAGCACCTGTTCGGCGCGCTCGGCGACGGCCGGACCTACCCCATTGCCCGCAACGAGCTCAACGACAGCGAGTTCACCGGCGTGACCTTCTCGCCCGACGGGCGGACCCTGTACGCCAACATCCAGGAACCCGGCATCATGCTCGCCATCACCGGGCCCTGGCGCCACCAGGGCCGCTGACGGCCCGGCGGCGCGCGGGAATCCCGCGCGCCGCCAGGCGTTGACATCAGGGTGACCCTCGCGCTTCCCGTTCCGCTCTCCGTACTGGACCGCTCCCGCACCCGCCACGGCCGGGACCCCGGCGAGGCGCTGCGCGACACGGTGCGGTTCGCCCAGCAGACGGAGGAGCTCGGCTACCACCGCTTCTGGGTCTCCGAGCACCACGCCGTGCCCGGCGTCGCCGGCTCCGCGCCCACGGTGCTGGCGGCCGCCGTGGCCGCGGCGACGTCCCGGATCCGGGTGGGCACGGGCGGCGTGATGCTGCCCAACCACCGCACGCTGGTCGTGGCCGAGCAGTTCGGCGTGCTGGAGTCGCTCTTCCCGGGCCGCATCGACATGGGCCTGGGCCGCTCGGTCGGCTTCACCGAGCCGATCCGGCGGGCGCTGGGGACCGGCAGGGACGCCATGGCGGACTTCGGTGCACAGCTGGCCGAGCTGACCGCGTGGTTCACCGACGGCGACCGGCCGCACCCCACCGTGCACGCCCGCCCCGCCGAGGGGCTGCGGCTGCCCGTGTTCGTCCTGGCCACCGGGGCGGGCGCCGAGGTCGCGGCGCGCGCCGGGGCCGCGCTGGTGATCGGCGGCCCCGGGGGCGCGGAGGCCCTGGCGGCCGCCGCCGGCCGCTACCGTGCCGCCTTCCGGCCCTCCCCCTGGCGGCAGGAGCCGTACGTGATGGTGGCGGCCGACGTGGCGGTCGCCGCGACGCGCGAGGAGGCGCGCCGGCTGCTGCTGCCGGAGGCGTGGGCGCTGGCGCACTCCCGGACGCACGGCGACTTCCCGCCGCTGCGGACCGCCGGGGAGATCGAGGCGCTGTCGCTGACCGCCCGGGAGCGGGAGCACATGGAGGAGGCGCTGCGGGGCGACGTCCTCGGTACGGAGGAGGAGGTCGCCGAGGAGCTGGGCGCGCTGGTGGCGCGCACCGGTGCCGACGAGGTGCTGGTGACGACCAGCTCGCCCGACCGCGGGGCGTTGCTGGACTCCTACCGCGCGCTGGCCCGGCTGGCGGGGCTGCCGCAGCAGCCCCGCCGGGCGCCGGAGCCCACCCTCACAGCGCCGCGGCCGCCGGCTCGATGAGGTCCCGCACGGTGCGGGACTGCACGAACTGCCCCATCGCCGTCATCTCCCACTCGCCGGAGAACTGGCGGATGAACTTGCACATGAGGACGCCCGTCGTCGCCTCGGCACCGGTGAGGTCGAAGCGGACCAGTTCCTCGCCCGTGCGGGCGTCCATGAGGCGGCAGTACGCCTTGGCCACCTCGGTGAACTTCTGGCCGTTGAACGAGCTGACCGTGAAGACGAGGCCGGTGACCTCCGGCGGCAGGCCGCCCAGGTGCACGGTGATGCTCTCGTCGTCGCCGGAGCCCTCACCGGTCAGGTTGTCGCCGGAGTGCTGCACGGTGCCGTCGAGGATGTGCAGCTTGCCGAAGTAGCAGGCGTCGATCATGTTGCGCTGGGGGCCGTAGGCGATGACCGAGGCGTCCAGGTCGATGGCGCGGCCGTTCCACGCGGGCTCCCAGCCCAGGCCCATCCGCACCGACTGCGTCAGCGGGCGGCCGCCCTTGACCAGCGACACCGTCTCGTTCTTGCGCAGGCTCACCCGGCCCTTGTCCAGGTTGACCTTGGCCGGGGCGGGCGGGGCCGGGGGCGCGGCCGGGGCCGGGGGCGCGGCGGGCACGGGCGGCGCGAGGGGGGCCGCGGCCGGCGCCGGGGCGACGGCGGGGGCGGGGGTGGCTGCAGGGGCGGCCGCGGGCTCCTCCACCGTCACGCCGAAGTCCGTGGCGATGCCCGCGAGCCCGTTGGCGTAGCCCTGGCCGACCGCCCGCACCTTCCACGCGCCGGCCCGCCGGTAGACCTCGACGACCAGCAGCGCGGTCTCGCTGCCCAGCCGGGGCGGGGTGAACGTGGCCAGCACGGCCCCGCTGCCGGCGTCCCGCACGGTCGCCGTCGGCTCGATGCCCGCGAACGTGGCGCCCGGGGCGTCCGGGCTGGCCGTGACCACGATCTTCTCGATCGCGGCGGGCACCGCCGCCGTGTCCACGGTGATGGCGTCGGGGGTCGAGCCGGAGGCGGCGCGGTGTGTCACGCCGGGGCCGGTGGGCTGGTTGTAGAAGACGAAGTCGTCGTCCGAGCGCACCTTGCCGTCGGCGGTGAGCAACAGGCCCGAGACGTCCAGCCGCACCGGGGCGGTGACGTCCACCGTCACACGGGAGACGGGGAGCGGGATGTTCGAGCCGGGAGTCATTGCGGTCATGTCCCGGGTAACGAGCGGCCGGCCCGCGCAGTTCCACGCGGTTCCGCCGCCCACCGTCCGGACGCGCAGGTCACGACGCCGGACCGTGCGCCTCCCCGCACCGGAAATAACCGAACACCCGAACGGCTTACACTCCCTGCACGATCCGGCGATCACCAGTGTGGGGGAGTACATGTCCGTGACGGAGAACGGTACGACGACGGGCGTCCAGGGCACGGTCGCCCCGGGCTTCGAGCCCGTGCGCGAGGCCTTCGAGGCGTCCCTGGCGGAGGAGCGCAGCGGGCACTCCGCCCAGCTGGCCGCCTATGTGCACGGCGAGCAGGTGGTGGACCTCTGGGGCGGCCCCGGCATCGCCGGCGACTCGCTCACCGGCGTCTTCTCCAGCAGCAAGGGCGCCGTGTACCTGGTCGTGGCCCTGCTGGTGCAGGACGGCGTCCTGGAGCTGGACCGCGAAGTGCGCCACTACTGGCCCGAGTTCGCCCAGGCCGGCAAGGAGCACATCACCCTGCGCGACCTGCTGTCCCACCGCGCGGGCCTCATCGGCGTCGAGGGCGGCTTCTCGCCGGAGGAGCTGGCCGACGACCGGGCGATCGCCGCGCGGCTGGCCGGCCAGCGCCCCTGGTGGCGCCCCGGGGCCGCCTTCGGCTACCACGCCCTGGTGATCGGCGCCCTCGCCGGCGAGGTCGTGCTGCGCGCCACCGGCAGCACCGTCCAGGAGCTGTACGAGTCCCGCATCCGCGCCCCCTACGGGCTGGACTTCTACCTCGGGCTGCCCGAGGAGCAGGAGCACCGCTGGCTCAGCACCCAGCCCATGGACCCCACACCCCAGCAGAAGCGCGAGCTGGCGCGGCCGGCGCGAGCAGCCCGCTCGGCCTGCGCGGCATCGCCTTCAACCTCAACCACGAGCAGCCCACCGTGCTGGAGGAGTTCCCCAACTCCCGCGCCGTACGGGCCAACGGCCCGTCCTCGGCCGGCGGCGTCGGCTCGGCGCGCGGCCTGGCCCGCATGTACGCGGCGGCCATCAGCGGCACCGGCGGCCTGCCGCCGCTGCTGAAGCCGGAGACGGCCGCGGAGTTCGCGCAGGTGCACTCGCACGGCATCAACATCGTCTTCGGCACGCCCGACGCCTTTGCGCTGGGCTTCGCCGCCACCTGGCTGAACTACCCCTTCCTCAGCGCGGGCGCGTTCGGCCACAGCGGCGCGGCCGGCTCGCAGGCGTTCGCCGACCCGGCCTCGGGCCTGGCCTTCGGCTACAACCGGCGCCGCTTCGCCTTCCCGGGCGGTGCCGCACCCGAGACGGTGCCGCTGGCGCGCGCCGTGCACGCCTGCGCCACCCGCGGCTGACCGGGCCGGCCCCCGCGGCCGTCACCCGGGCGACACGAAGCCGCAGTCGTACGCGGCCACCACCGCCTGGGTGCGGTCCCGCACGCCGAGCTTGGCGAGCACGCCCGCCACGTGCGTCTTGACCGTGGCGGGGCCCACGCCCATCCGCTCGGCGATCTCGGCGTTCGACAGCCCGCGGGCCATCAGCCGCAGTGTCTCCGCCTCGCGCTCGGACAGCTTCGCGCGCAGCGCGTCGGCCGCCGCGCGCGAGGCCCGCGCCCCCGCGTGGGCGGCGGCCAGCGACCGTACGGCCGCCGGGAACAGCAGCGAGTCGCTGCGCGCCACCAGCCGCAGCGCCTGGAGCAGTTCGTCGGTGCCGGCCCGCTTGAGCAGGAAGCCGGCCGCGCCGGCGCGCAGCGCCTCGTAGACGTAGCTGTCGTTCTCGAACGTCGTGATCACCACCACGCGCGGCGGCGGCGTCAGGCCCGAGGTGATGAGCTCGGTCGCGCGGATGCCGTCGACGTCCGGCATGCGGACGTCCATCAGCACCACGTCGGGCCGGGCCTCCCGGGTCACGGACACCGCCTCGGCCCCCGTGGCCGCCTCGCCCGCCACCTCGAAGCCCGGTTCGGCGGCCAGGACGGCGCGCAGGGCCGTACGCACCAGGTGCTCGTCGTCGGCGACGACGACCCGTATCGGCTGCACCGGCTGTTCCGGCTCCCCGGCCGGCGCGGAGGCGCTCACGCGTCGCCCCGCAGCGGCAGCCGCACGGCGAGACGCCACCGGCCCGCCTCCTCGCCCCACTCCGCCGTGCCGCGCAGCAGCCGGGCGCGCTCGGCGATGCCGGGCAGCCCCCGGCCGCCGCCGTCCGGGCCCCGGCGGGCGGGGACCGCCCCGGTCCGGGCGGGGTTCTCCATGGTGACCTCCAGATCCTTGCCGTACTGGCCGTTCCTGCCGTCGGGGCCGTCGCCCTCGCCGCTCTCGTGCACCGCGATGCGCAGCCGTACGGGCACCGGGCCCGCGTGCCGCAGCGCGTTGGTCAGGCCCTCCTGCACGATGCGGTACGCCTCGCGGGAGACCACCGCGGGTACGGCGTCGAGCCCGCCGGGGGCGGTCAGTTCCACGCTGCCGCCGGCGGCGCGGGCCCGGTCCAGCAGCGCGGGCAGGTCACCGAGGGTGGGCGCCGGCGCGGTGGAGGCGGGCCCGTCCTCGCGCAGCACGCCCAGCACCGCGTCGAGTTCGGCGACGGCCGTGCGCGTGGTCTCCTCGATGGCCGTCAGCGCCTGCCGGACGAAGTCCGGGTCGCGGTCCAGCAGCCTGCGCGCGGCACTCGCCTGGAGGGTCACCGCGCTGAGCGCGTGGCCCACCGAGTCGTGCAGCTCCCGTGCCAGCCGGTTGCGCAGCGCCAGCCGCCGCGTCTCCTCCTCGGCCGCCGCCAGCCGCTCCGCGGCCGTGGGCCCCAGCAGCACCGGCGCGCACCGCGCCAGCAGCGCGCCCGCCACCCACGACGAGGCCGCCAGGAAGGCCAGCAGGCCGAGCCCGGCGACCGGGGCCAGCAGCAGCCGGGGGCCGTGGAAGAGGGTCAGCCAGGACACCTCCGACGTGTCCGGGCCGCCGTGCCGGTACAGCACCGGCAGCAGCATCAGGAACACCGCGGCGGGCGGCGTGGCCAGCGACATGCCGCTGACGATGCCGCCCGCCCCCAGGTGCAGCACGCACCAGGCGGCGGTCCGGCCCCGCGCCGCCCACGACCGGCCGCCCCCGGCGGCCAGGGCGTCCCGCTCCACCACGCGCAGGGCCCGTGCCGCGCCGCTCTGCAGCGGCCGGGCCAGCGGGTGCAGGGCGACGACGGCGACGGGCACGAGGCCCGCCGCGAAGACGCCCAGCTGCCAGGTGAGGGAGGCGTTGCCGAGGAAGGTCGCGTGGTCGGTGAACAGCGACGCCACCGTGCTCGCCAGCAGGTAGAACGGCATCGACAGCGCGCCGCCCAGCAGCAGGTGCACCCAGCGCAGCCGGGCGCGGCGGCCGAGCACGGCGCGGAGCGCGCGCCCTATGGGCCACCCGCTCACGAGGCCGCCGCCGGCGTGGTGTTGATCATGCGCACAGCGTAGGCGAGGGCCGGCCGCGGAGGGCACGGCTCCGGGCCGTCGCGTGGTCGTCCCAGCCGGTCCGCGCCCAGCCGGTCCGCGCCCCGCCGGTTCTCCTGTCCGTTCCCCTGTTCCCGATCGTTCCCATGGTGACCCCCGTCGTCCGGCCCCGTCGGCCGGTGCATGCCTCCACCCTGGCGCCCCGGGCACCGTGAACGCCTCCTCCGCGGCGGCGGACCCTCTCCGCCGCCGGACGGATCCGCGCCTCGTCCTCCGGTCGGGCAGGCGGCCCGGCCCGTACTCCTCCGGGCCGGGCTCGTACAGTGCGTGCATGGCCTCCATGGACGCGAGCGCGGCGGCGGGTCACCGGCCGCCCGTGCTGCACATCAAGGGACGGATACTGGTCGGCCCGGACCCGGTGGACGGGGTGCGCGACGAGCTGTGGGTCGTCGGCGGGCGCGTCACCTTCGACCGGCCGGTCGCCGCCCCCGACACCACCACGATCGAGGGCTGGGTGCTGCCGGGCCTGGTCGACGCGCACTGCCACGTCGGGCTCGACGCGCACGGTGCCGTCGACGCCCCGACGACCGAGAAGCAGGCCCTGACCGAACGGGACGCGGGCGCGCTGCTGCTGCGCGACGCCGGCTCGCCCGCGGACACCCGCTGGACCGACGACCGGGAGGACCTGCCGCGCATCGTCCGTGCCGGCCGCCACATCGCCCGCACCAAGCGCTACATCCGCAACTACGCGCACGAGGTGGAGCCCGAGGACCTGCCGGCGTACGTGGCGCGCGAGGCCCGGCGCGGCGACGGCTGGGTGAAGCTGGTGGGCGACTGGCTCGACCGCGAGACGGGTGACCTGGGTTTCTGCTGGCCGCGCGGCGCGGTCGAGGCCGCCATCGCCGAGGCGCACCGGCTGGGTGCCCGCGTCACCGCGCACTGCTTCGCCGAGGAGAGCCTCGCCCCGTTGGTCGAGGCCGGTATCGACTGCATCGAGCACGCCACCGGCCTGACCGAGGAGACGATTCCGCTCTTCGCCGAGCGGGGCGTGGCCATCGTGCCGACGCTCGTCAACATCGCGACCTTCCCCGTGCTGGCGGAGAAGGGCGAGGCGAAGTTCCCGCGCTGGGCGGACCACATGCGGCGGCTGCACGAGCGCCGCTACGCCACCATCGGGGCGGCGTACGACGCCGGGGTGCCGGTGTACGTCGGTACGGACGCGGGCGGTTCGCTGCCGCACGGGCTCGTGGCCCAGGAGGTCGCCGAGCTCGTCAAGGCGGGCCTCCCGGCGCACGCGGCGCTGTCCGCCGCGTCGTGGGGCGCGCGGGCGTGGCTGGGCCGCCCCGGCATCGAGGAGGGCGCCCCGGCCGACTTCGTCGTCTACGACGCCGACCCGCGGGCCGACGTACGGGTGCTGGGCGCGCCGCGCAGGGTGGTGCTGCGGGGCCGCGTCGTGGCGTGACCCCAGGGGCATCCGGGGCGCACGTCATGGGGTTCGACCCGTGGGGCGAACGGATGCCCGAAAGGCAAGAGGGAACTCACTCGTTGGAGTGAAGTGACGTAAGGGTGTCGCCCGTTCACCCACACGGACCCCACCATGGCGTGGTCAAGCCGTCGGCGCGCGATGTCCCCCATTGGCGCGCCGGCGGCGCCCTTTCTCCCGTGGGGGTTCCACACACGTGTCCAGCACCACCAGCCCTGCCTCCGGCATGCCCGCGCACCGCCGTCTCGCCGCCCTGACGGCCGTGGGCACCGCCACCGCGCTGACGCTCGCCGCCGCGCCCGCCGCCCACGCCACCGGCAGCCCCGGCACCGGCACGGCCACCGCGACCGTCCTGCGCACCAACCTCGACGTCTCCCTTCTCGGCCAGGCCGTCCACGTACCGGTCGAGGCGAGCCTCAACGACGTCAAGGCACCGGCCGACGCCGACCGCACGGCCCTCGCCGTCACCCTGGACGGCGTCGAGAACGGCAGGCCCGTCAGCCTCCTGCGCGCCGACACCGCCACCGCGCGTGCCACCACCGACGCCACCACCGCCAAGGGGTACGTACGCGTCGTCGGCGCCCGCGTCCACGTACCCGGCCTGCCCCTGCGCTCCCTCGTCGAGGTGCAGCAGGTCACCGCTGAAGCCGTGTGCACGGCGGGCCGGGCACCGACGGCCACGGCCACCGTGCTCGGCAGCGTCTCCGTCCTGGGCAAGAAGGTCACGCTCACGCCCGACGGCCCCACCAAGGTGACGGTGCCGGGCGTCGGCGACGTCCGGCTGGAACTGTCCAAGAAGGACACCGGCACCGCCACGGCCGCCGCCACCGCCCTCGGCCTCGACGTCACCATCGATCCGCTGGCGCTGGGCGTCGCCAAGGTCACCGGGCACGTCACGCTCGCAGGTACCAGCTGCCGGACCCCCGCCGGGGCGTCCTCGCCCACGCCCACGCCCGCGGCCGGCACCGGACCGGACGTCAAGCCGCAGGCCGCCGCACACAGCAGCCCGCGCCCCGCGGCCTCCGGCGCCGCCGCCTCGGGGCTGGCCGAGACGGGCGGCAGCTCCGCCACGCCCTACGTGGCCGGGGCGGCGGGCCTGCTCGTCGTCGGGGGCGGCGGCGCCCTCATCGCCGCACGCCGCCGCGCGGCCGCGCGCAGCAGGGACTGAGGAGCCCCCTCCCCGGCTCAGCTCTCGGCCAGCACCGTGCCGAGCGCGGTCACGAACCGGTCGGTGGTGGCGGGGTCCCGGACGGCCAGCCGCAGGTAGTCCGGGCCCAGCCCCGGGAACGTGTCGCCCCGGCGCACCGCGAAGCCCAGGCCGCGCAGCCGGGTCCGCACCCGGTCCGCGCCCGCCGTCCGGATCAGCACGAACGGCCCCTCGGCCGGACCGTGCACCGTCACCTCGCCGAACTCCGCCAGCCGCGCCACCAGATACGCCCGCTCCGCGGCGGTCCGGTGGGCGGCGCGCGCCGCCTCGGCCAGCGCCGGCGGCGCGCTGCACGCCTCCGCCGCCGCCAGCGCCGGCGACGACACCGGCCACAGCGGCTGCGCCCGCTCCAGGGCCGCCACCGTGTCCGGCGCGGCCAGCACGTACCCCACCCGCAGCCCCGCCAGCCCCCACGTCTTGGTGAGGCTGCGCAGCACCACCAGCCCCGGCAGGTCGGTGCGCGCCGCCAGCGACTCCCGCTCCCCGGGCACCGCGTCCACGAACGCCTCGTCCACCACCAGGTAGCGGCCCGGCCGCGCCAGCCGGGCCAGGTCGCGCGCCGGGTGCAGCACGGACGTGGGGTTGGTCGGGTTGCCCACGACCACGAGGTCCGCGTCCGCCGGCACGGCCCGCGGATCCAGCCGGAAACCGTCCTCGGCGCTCAGCACGACCCGCCCGACCCGGTGCCCCGCGTCCCGCAGCGCCGCCTCCGGCTCCGTGAACTGAGGGTGCACCACCACCGGGCGGCGCACCGGCAGCGCCCGCGCCAGCAGCACGAACGCCTCCGCCGC
The DNA here is from genome assembly GCF_014654785.1 of Streptomyces mashuensis. GTDB lineage: Bacteria > Actinomycetota > Actinomycetes > Streptomycetales > Streptomycetaceae > Streptomyces > Streptomyces mashuensis. The sequence continues at coordinate 68,653 of NZ_BNBD01000022.1, read as the reverse complement.
GCCCGCCGTCAGCAGCACCCGCTCCTCCGGCAGCCCGTGCCGCTCGGCCACCGCCCGCCGCGCGGCCCGCCCGTCGGGGTACGCGGCCAGCGACGCGAGCGAGCCGGCTATCCGCTCGCGCAGCCACTCCGGCGGCGTGCCGGCCCGTACGTTGACGGCGAGGTCGGTCAGGTGCGCGCCGGCGCCGCGCACTTCGGCATCGCCGTGGTGCCGCAGGTCCGGGTCGGCGGGCGCGAGCCCGGAAGGGGTCGGTGACGTGGGCGTCATGTGCATGAGGTCAGACGGTACCGACGCCACGGGCGACCGCGCAGGTCGCCCGGGCGGACTTGCGCTTCGGGACGACGAGCACCGCCCCCGGGCCGGCGGCCAGCAGCGCCGCGGCCTCCGCGACCCCGCCCGCCCCGGTCGCCCTGCGGGCGGCCTCCGAGGGGTGCGGAACGGGCCGCTCCGCCAGCGCCGTTGCGTCGTACGCGAGCAGCGGGACGCCCAGGCGCGCGGCGGCCGCCACGATGCCGGGCTCCCCGGCCTTCGCCGCGACGGTGGCCAGGGCGGCCAGGGGCGCCCCTGCGGTGCTGTCGGTGTCGTCGGTGGCGTCGGTGGCTGCGGTGGCTTCCGCCTCGGCCAGGGTGCGCCCGACCAGATCCAGCACCTCGTCGGCGGTCACGCCGCGCCGGGAGCCGACGCCGGCGGCGTAGGCGTGGGCGCGGGTATGGGCCGTCACCACTGCCGTGCCGCCACCACGAGGCGTGCCGCCGCGTCGGGCACGCCGGCCCAGTGGGTGTGCAGGTACGACGCGTGGACGCCGCCCTGCACGAAGCCCTCGACGCGGCGCGCGGGGTGCGTGACGCCCCAGGCGGGCGCGGCGCCCGCGCCCGGCTCGGTCACCGTGCGGTGGAACTCGTGCCCCCGCACCCGGGTTCCCGCCGCGGCGAGCGGGTTGTCGGCGAGCGCGACGGCCTCCCGGTAACCGAGCGTCAGCCGCTCGGACATGCGGGCGTCGGCGGGAAGGACGCCGCACATCGGCTTCCCGTCGAGGGAGCGGCACAGGTACAGCAGGCCGGCGCATTCCGCGGCGACCGGCGCGCCGGCCTCCGCCAGGGCGCGAATGGCCTTGCGCAGGGGCTCGTTCGCCGTGAGCTCCGGCGCGTACACCTCCGGGAAGCCGCCGCCGATGACGAGGGCGCGGGTGTTGTCCGGGAGCGACTCGTCGCGGAGGGGGTCGAAGGTGACGACCTCCGCGCCGGCGGCGGTGAGCAGTTCGGTGTGCTCCGTGTACGTGAAGGTGAAGGCGGGGCCGCCGGCCACCGCTACGACGGGGCGGGGGCCGTTCGCCGGGTGCGGCGCCGTGGCCGGTGTCCAGGAACCGTCTGCCAGAGGCGGCGCGCTCCTTGCCAGCGCCAGCAGCGCCTCCAGGTCGCAGCCCTCCCGTACCCTCGCCGCCTGTTCCGCCACCGCGTCCAGGGCTTCCGTGCGGCGTTCCGCCACCGGGATCAGGCCCAGGTGGCGGGACGGGGTGTGCACCGTGCCGGCGCGGCGGACGGCGCCCAGGACGGGGACGCCCGCGCCGCCCAGCGCCTCGCGCAGCAGTTCCTCGTGGCGGTCGGAGCCCACCTTGTTGAGGATCACGCCCGCGACCCGTACCTCCGGGTCCCAGGACGCGAAGCCGTGCACCAGCGCCGCCACCGACCGGGACTGCGCGGACGCGTCGACGACCAGCACCACCGGGGCCCGCAGCAGCTTCGCCACGTGTGCCGTCGACGCCAGTTCGCCCTGCCCGCTCGCCCCGTCGAACAGGCCCATCACGCCCTCGACGACCGCGACGTCCGCGCCTGCCGCCCCGTGCAGGAACAGTGGGCCGATGCGTTCGGGGCCGCAGAGCCAGGCGTCGAGGTTCCGGCCCGGCCGGCCGGCGGCCAGCGCGTGGTAGCCCGGGTCGATGTAGTCCGGTCCCACCTTGTGCGGCGAGACGACGAGGCCCGCGTCCGCGAAGGCGCGCATCAGGCCGGTGGCGATCGTCGTCTTGCCGCTGCCGGACGACGGCGCGGCGATGACCAGCCGGGGGACGTTCACCACTCGATGCCCCGCTGGCCCTTCTGCCCCGCGTCCATCGGGTGCTTGACCTTCGTCATGTCCGTCACCAGGTCGGCGAACTCCACCAGCTTCTCCGGGGCGTTGCGGCCCGTGATGACGACGTGCTGCGTGCCGGGACGGTCCCGCAGCACCGCGATCACCTCGTCGACGTCCACCCAGCCCCAGTGCAGCGGGTACGCGAACTCGTCGAGCACGTACAGCTTGTACGTCTCCGCGGCCAGGTCGCGCTTGACCTGCTCCCAGCCCTCGCGCGCCTTCTCCTCGTTCGAGACGTCGGCGTCGCGCTGGATCCAGGACCAGCCCTCGCCCATCTTGTGCCAGTCGACCGTCCCGCCCTCGCCGGAGGCGCCCAGCACGCGCAGCGCGTTCTCCTCGCCGACCTTCCACTTGGCCGACTTCACGAACTGGAACACCCCGATGGGCCAGCCCTGGTTCCACGCCCGCAGCGCCATGCCGAACGCGGCGGTCGACTTGCCCTTGCCGATGCCGGTGTGCACGCACACCAGCGGGCGGTTGCGCCGCTGGCGCGTCGTGAGCCCGTCCTCGGGCACGGCGGTCGGTTGTCCCTTCGGCATTACGCGGCCCTCCTGGCGTCGCTGTCGCGTACGGTCCTCACCAGCGCGGACACGGTGTCCGCGCGGAGTTCGTCGAGTGTCACGACCGGGCCGCCCAGCGACCGGCCCAGCTCCCCGGCCAGCCCCAGCCGCACCGGGCCCGACTCGCAGTCCACCACGACCGAGGCGGTGCCCTCGGCCGCGAGCAGGCGTGCCGCGCGCTCGGCGCGCAGCCGCGGTTCGGCGCCGCCGGTGGCCCGGCCGTCCGTCACCACGACCAGCAGCGGCCGGCGCGCGGGGTCGCGCAGCCGCTCCACGCGCAGCACCTCGCGGGCCCGCAGCAGCCCGGCGGCCAGCGGGGTGCGGCCACCGGTGGGCAGTGTGCCCAGCCGGGCGGCACCGGCCTCGACGGACGAGGTCGGGGGCAGCGCCACGTCGGCGTCCGCGCCCCGGAACGTGATCATGCCGATCTTGTCGCGGCGCTGGTACGCGTCGAGCAGCAGCGACAGCACGGCGCCCTTGACCGCGCTCATGCGCTTGCGGGCCGCCATCGACCCGGAGGCGTCCACGACGAACAGCACAAGATTGCCCTCACGGCCCTCGCGCACCGCCTCCCGCAGGTCGTCGCGGCGCACCACCAGGCCGGGCCCCGACCGGCCGCGGGCCCGCTGGTGCGGGGCGGCGGCCTGCACGGTGGCGGCGAGGTGCAGCTTGGACAGGGAGCCGCCGCGGGGGCGGCGCGCCCCCGTCGTCCGGCCGTGCGCCGTCAGCGCGCGCGAGCGCCGTCCGTCGGCGCCCTCGCCGAGGCCCGGCACCGTCAGCCGGCGGGTGCGGAACGGCTCGCCGGCGGCCACGGCGGGCGCCTCGGCGGCCGTACCGCCCTCGCCGCCCGCGCCCGGGGCGGCCGCCTCCTGCTGCGGCGGGGCGGGGGCGGTCTCCGGCGCCTGCTCGCGGCGCGGTTCCGGCATGTCCGTCGTGCACTCGTCCGGGGTGTGCGCGCCCTGCGGCGGCTGCCCACCGCCGGGACCGCCGTCCCCGCCGTCGCCGCCTCCGTCGTCCCCGCCACCGTCCGGGCCCTCCGGCTCGGGGCCGTCCGGCTCGGGCTCCTCGTCCTCGAAACTGTTGAGGATCTCGTCGAGCTTCTCCTCGTCCAGCCCCGGCGCGTCGAAGGGCGCGCGCCGCCGCCGGTGGGGGAGCGCCAGCAGCGCGGCCTGCCGGACGTCCGCCGTCGTCACCTCCGTGCGCCCGGCCCACGCCGCGAGCGCCGTGGCCGTGCGCGCGGTGACGATGTCGGCCCGCATGCCGTCCACCTCGAAGCCGGCGCACACCGCCGCGATCCGGCGCAGGGCGCCGTCCCCGAGCCGTACGGACGGCAGCAGCGCCCGCGCGGCGGCGATGCGCTCGCGCAGCGCGTCCTCCTCCGCCGCCCACTTGGCGGCGAACGCCGCCGGGTCCTCCTCGTACGCCAGGCGGCGGCGCACGACCTCCACCCGCTCCTCGGTGTCCCGGGAGGCCGCCACCTCCACCGTCAGCCCGAACCGGTCGAGGAGCTGCGGCCGCAGCTCGCCCTCCTCCGGGTTCATCGTGCCGACGAGGAGGAAGCGGGACGCGTGCCGCACGGAGACGCCCTCGCGCTCCACGTACGAGGCGCCCATGGCGGCGGCGTCCAGCAGCAGGTCGATGAGGTGGTCGTGGAGCAGGTTGACCTCGTCGACGTACAGCACGCCGCGGTGCGCGTCGGCCAGCAGGCCCGGCTCGAACGCCTTCACGCCCTCCGCCAGCGCCCGCTCGATGTCCAGCGCGCCGACGAGCCGGTCCTCGGAGGCGCCGACGGGCAGCTCCACCATGCGGGCCGGCCGCGCCTCCCCGGCGGCCGCCGCGTGCGGCCCGTCGGGACAGGCGGGGTCGGGCGCGGCCGGGTCGCAGGAGAAGCGGCAGCCCGGCACCACCTCGACGCGCGGCATCAGCGCCGACAGCGCCCGGACCGCCGTGCTCTTCGCGGTGCCCTTCTCGCCCCGCACGAGCACGCCGCCCACGGCGGGCGAGACCGCGTTGAGCAGCAGCGCCAGCCGCAGGTCGGACATGCCGACGATCGCGGTGAACGGATAGGGGGTGCTCATGCGCTGTTCGCTCCTTCGGGTGACGCGTGGCGGTGGGTACGCAGGGCGGTCACGGCGCCCCCGGCGGGATGAACGGCAGACCCGCCGGGACCCCGTTCTCGATCAGGCGCAGCAGCGCGGCCGTGTCCGCGTGCTCCTCGATCAGGTCGCCGAGCCGGTCGAGCTGTTCCTCGCGCAGGGCCGCGAACGACGTGTCCGGCGCCGGGACGAACGCCCGCCCGGCCGCGCGTGCGACCTCGCGGAGGAACGCCCGCCGGAAGCCGTCGCTCTCCAGCGAGCCGTGCCAGTGGGTGCCCCACACGGCGCCCACCCGGCAGCCGTCGAGGAACGGCTCGTCGCCGCCCAGCACCTCGGCGACGCCGTGGTGGATCTCGTAGCCCTCCACGGCCTCGCCCAGGGCCTTCCCGGACGGCCGGGCCAGGGTCTTCTCCGCGGCGAACCGCACGCGTACGGGCAGCAGGCCGAGCCCCTGGACCGTGCCGGCCCGGGACTCCACCTCGTCCTCGATGCGCTCGCCCAGCACCTGGAAGCCGCCGCAGACGCCCAGCACCGGCCGTCCCTCGGCGGCCCGGCGGGCCAGCGCGCCGGCCAGGCCCCGTTCGCGCAGCCACGCCAGCGCCCGCACCGTGCCGCGCGTGCCCGGCACCACGACGAGGTCGGCGTCGGCCAGCTCCTCGGGCCGGTCCACGAACCGCACGACGACGCCCGGTTCGGCCGCCAGCGCGTCGACGTCCGTGAAGTTGGACATCAGCGGCACCGCGCACACCGCCACGCGCAGCACGTCGTCGCCGTACGGCGGCGCGACGACCGACTCGCGGACGGCGCCGCGCAGCGACACCCGCAGCCCGTCCTCCTCGTCGATGCCCAGGCCGTGCGCGAACGGCAGCACGCCCACCGTGGGCCGGCCCGTCAGGTCGCGCAGCATGTCCAGGCCGGGTTCGAGCAGCGTCACGTCGCCACGGAACTTGTTGACCAGGTAGCCCGCGACCAGCGCCTGGTCCTCGCGCGACAGCAGGGCGGTGGTGCCGAAGAAGGACGCGAACACGCCGCCGCGGTCGATGTCGCCGACCACCACGACGGGCAGCCGCGCGGCCCGCGCCAGCCCCATGTTGACGATGTCGCTGCGCCGCAGGTTGATCTCCGCCGGGCTGCCGGCGCCCTCGCAGATCACCACGTCGTGGGTGCGCCGCAGCTCGGCCAGGCACTCGGTGACGGTGCCGAACAGCTGCTCCTGCCGCCCGGCGTGGTACCCGCGGGCGCTCAGCTCGCCCACCGGCTTGCCCAGCAGCACCACCTGGCTGCTGCGGTCGCTGCCGGGCTTGAGCAGCACCGGGTTCATCAGGGCGCTCGGCTCGACGCGGGCCGCCGCGGCCTGCATGGCCTGGGCCCGGCCCATCTCGGCGCCCTCCCGCGTGACATAGGAGTTGAGCGACATGTTCTGCGCCTTGAACGGCGCCACCTTGACGCCCTTGCGCGCCAGCCAGCGGCAGATGCCGGCGGTCACCACGCTCTTGCCCGCGTCGGAGGTGGTCCCGGCCACCAGCAGGCCCCCGCCCAGCGGGCCGTGCGGCCCGCTCCCTCGCGCTGTCACCGGTGCGTCCTCCTCGTGCCCGTGGTCCTGCCCGTTGTCCTACGTGTCGTCAACAGCCTGCCCAGTGCCCGCCCCGCCACCGCCGTGCCCACGGCGAGCAGCGACACCCGGCGGGACAGGCGGACGGCCCGCTCGACGTCCGCCACCTCGACGGGGCGCAGCTCGGCGCCCAGGACGGGCCGGTGCTCGACCCGGCCGGCGTAGGCGAGCGTGCCGCCCAGGCGGACGCCGAGCGCCCCGGCGAAGGACGCCTCGACCGGGCCCGCGTTGGGGCTGGGGTGCCGGGCGGCGTCGCGCCGGGCGACGCGCAGGGCGCGGGCCCGGTCGGGGGCGCAGAGCACGGTCAGCGCGGCGGTGAGGCGGGCGCCGGGCCAGCCCACGACGTCGTCGAGGCGGGCCGAGGCCCAGCCGAACCGGCGCAGCCGCGGCGACTTGTGGCCCACCATGGCGTCGAGGGTGTTGACGGCGCGGAAGCCCACCAGCCCGGGCACGCCGGCCAGCGCGCCCCACACCAGGGCCCCGACGACGGCGTCGGAGGTGTTCTCGGCGACGGACTCGACGACGGCGCGGGCGATCTGCTGCTCGTCCAGGGCCTGCGGGTCGCGGCCGCACAGGTGCGGCAGCCGCGCACGGGCGGCCGTCAGGTCGCCGGCGGCCAGGGCCGCGCCCACGGCGCGCGCCTCGCGCCCCAGGGAGGTGCCGCCCAGCACGGTCCAGGTGGCGGCGGCCGTCAGGGCCACACCGGCGGTACGGCTGCGGCGCGCGGCGCGGGAGAGGAGCGCGGCGCCTGCCACGGCGCCGCCGGCGCACACGGCGGTGTGCAGGGCGCCGTAGCCGCGGTGGTCGCGCCACAGGCGCTGCTCCACGGCGTGCGCGGCGCGCCCGAAGGCGGCCACGGGGTGGCCGCGCCGGGGGTCGCCGAACGCGAGGTCGCAGAGGTAGCCGAGGGCGGTGCCGCAGGCGAAGACCGGCAGTCCGGTCCGGGCCGCGGTCACGCCGCGCGTACGCGGCAGGAGCGGGAGGCGGCGGAGGCGGTGCGGTCCGGTGGGAGACGGCGGGAAGGCATGGCGGTGTGTCCTCACTCAGGGTCCGCGCCCTGGCTCGACGTGACCGGCGACCAGAGTCTCCTGGCTCCCGGATCCGCGTCGCTCCCGGCCTTCCCGCCCGCTGCGCGCGGGCCGTGGCGCTGGGTGGGAGGACGCTCCCCGGTGACAGTGGCGGGACCGCGCCGGATTCGCACCGGCTTCCTCTGCTGTCGCCGTTTGGCCCCGGCAGTCCACCACGGCCGCGGAACGGCCGTCAACTCGCCCTGAGCTGCCTCTTTGCGGACGGACGCGCATGGACGCGCACGCGCCCCCACCGGTGTGACCGGTGGGGGCGCGTGGTGTTCCGGGGGCGCGGCCGGGCCGCGGCGGGGTCAGCCGACGATCAGGCTGATGCCGTAGCCGACGGCCGCCGCGCAGAGCGCGAAGGCGGCGTACGCGCCGGTGCGGGCCAGGGCGCCCGCGCCTCCCGCCGTGGCGGACGCGCCGGGCTTGCGGGCGGTGCCGACGATGCCGAGCGTGAAGAGCCCCACGAGGGCGACGGTGACGACGAGGGTGACGCCGAAGACCTCACCGAGGGCTGCCCAGTCGATGTTCATTGCTGCTTCCTCTGGCTGTCGTGCCTGTGCCGGCCGGTGCGGGGCGCGGTCAGGCGGTCGTGGCCGCGGGAGCGGCGGTGGCGGCGGGGGCCGGCGCGACCGGGGAGGTCGCCGGGGCGTCCTGGTGCAGGGCACCGGCCGGCGGCGGGGCGACGGCCTGGATGGCGGCGGTGACGACGCCCGCCGGCTCGCCGGCCTCGGCCTCGTTGACGTTGCTGCTGTCGACCGGCTTGCGGCGGGACGCGGCCCAGATGGCGCCGCAGGCGCCGAGCGCGAGGACGGCGACGGCGGTGACGCCCCAGTCGCCCTGGTCGGCCAGGAGCGCGGCACCGGCGCCGACGAGGCCGGCGGCCGGCAGGGTCAGGCCCCACGCGGCGACCATGCGGCCGGCGGTGGACCAGCGCACCACGCCGCCCTTGCGGCCCATGCCGGCGCCCATGACGGCGCCGGAGCAGACCTGGGTGGTGGAGAGGGCGAAGCCGATGTGCGAGGAGGCCAGGATGGTGACGGCGGCACCGGTCTGAGCGGCGAAGCCCTGCGCCGGCTGGATGTCGGCCAGGCCCTTGCCCAGGGTGCGGATGATGCGCCAGCCGCCGAGGTACGTGCCGAGCGCGATGGCCAGGCCCGCCGAGACGATGACCCACATCGGCGGGTCGGAGTGCGGGGCGATCACGCCGCCGGAGACGAGGGCGAGGGTGATGACGCCCATGGTCTTCTGGGCGTCGTTGGTGCCGTGGGCGAGGGAGACCAGGGCGGCCGAGGCGATCTGCCCGGCGCGGTAGCCCGTGGCGCTCGCCTCGGGGTCGGTGTTGCGCGCCAGGCGGTAGGTCAGCCGGGTCGCCAGCACGGTGGCCAGGCCGGCCACGATCGGGGCGGCGACGGCCGGGATGAGGACCTTCATCACCACGGCCTCGCCGTGCACGGCGCCGGTGCCGACCGAGGCGACGGTCGCGCCGATCAGGCCGCCGAACAGGGCGTGCGAGGAGCTGGACGGCAGGCCCGCGAGCCAGGTGAGCAGGTTCCAGACGATCGCGCCGACCAGGCCGGCGAAGATGATCTCCGGCCGGATGCCCGATTCGTCGACGATGCCCTTGGAGATGGTGGCCGCCACCTCGACGGACAGGAACGCGCCGACGAGGTTGAGGACCGCCGACATCGCCACCGCGACCTTGGGCCGGAGTGCCCCGGTGGAGATGGTGGTGGCCATGGCGTTGGCCGTGTCGTGGAAGCCGTTCGTAAAGTCGAACACCAAGGCCGTGACGATCACGATCCCGATGAGAAGCGTGATGTGTTCCATTCACCCAGGCAATCAGTTCGGTGGTCAGTACGCGGCGACCGTAGGGACTGAGGGTGAACGGAAGGTGAACGGGTTGACGACAGGGGCATGACACCCAGGGGAGGGGACCTCCGATGACACATTCCCGGCAGCCCGGCGAGGGCTGCGCGCACCACCCGGCCGGCATCCCCGGCATACCCGGCGACCTGCGGCAAGCCTGGGCCGACGTGGTCGCCACGGCCCGCCGCACCGCCACCGAGGGCCTGGTCGTCGGCACCTCCGGCAACGTCTCCGCCAGAGTCGGCGATGTGGTGCTCGTCACGCCCAGCGGCGTGCCCTACGACCGCCTCGGCCCCGCCGACACCGTCGGCGTGGACCTCCGCACCGGCCGCCAGGTGCTCGGCGACCTGCCGCCCACCAGCGAGCTCCCCATGCACCTCGCCGTCTACCGGGCCACCGGCGCCACCGCCCTGGTGCACACCCACGCCGTGCACGCCACGGCCGTCTCCACGCTCGTCACCGAGCTGCCGCCGGTGCACTACATGACCGCGGCGCTCGGCGGCCCCGTACGGGTCGCGCCCTACGCCCTCTACGGCTCCGACGACCTGGCCGCCCACGTCCTGGAGGCCCTCCGCGACCGCACCGGCTGCCTCCTGCGCAACCACGGCACCCTCACCTACGGCACCACCCTGGAGCAGGCGTACGACCGCACCGCGCAGCTGGAGTGGATGTGCCGGGTCTGGCTCACCGCCTCCTCCGTGCCCGGCCGCACCCCCACCCTCCTGGGCCCCGGCGAGCTCTCCGAGGCCGCCGCGAAACTGCGCGGTTACGGCCGCCCCGGCTGAACCGCCCCGCTGGCCGCCGCGGCGGGCCGCCCCCACACTGGAGGGATGGGCGTCCGGTCCGCGGCGGCCCGTACCGCCGCCCTCCTCCTCGGTGCCGGCACGGCCGCGGTGGCGGCCGGGCGGTACGCCGGTGACGCGGCCCTCAAGCAGGTCCCCGGGCGGCCCCCGCCGGGCGAGCCGCGCATCACCGTCCACGACGTGGGCACCGGCACCGTCAGCCTCACCCGCACCCCCGCCACGCTCCAGCCGGGCACCCACGGCCTGGCCGGCAAGGACGGCCTGCACGTGGTCGTCGGCCCCGTCGTCGCCGACGTCTCCCACCCCCACGACCTCGTCGTCCGCCGCGTCGAACGGGTCACCCACGGCACCCTCGCCCCCGGCGCCCGGGTCTGGCTCACCCCCGAGGTCCACCGCGGCGACCCCCGCACCGCCCTCGGCCTCGACCACACCGACGTCGAGGTGCCCGGCGAGATGGGCCCGCTGCCCGCCTGGTTCCTGCCGGGCGACCGCGACACCTGGGTGATCGCCGTGCACGGCCCCGGCACCACCCGCGAGCACGCCCTCGTCCTGATGCCGTTCCTGCACCGCATGCGGCTCCCCGTCCTCGCCGTCGCCCACCGCGGCGACCCCGCCGCGCCCCGCCCACCGCACGGAATCAGCCACTTCGGCGCCCGGGAATGGCGGGATGTCGACGCGGCCCTCGCCCACGCCCTCGGCCACGGCGCCCGCCGCGCCGTCCTCCTCGGCTGGTCCACCGGCGCCACGATGGCCCTGCTCACCGCCCTGGACTCGCCCCACGCCGGCCGCGTCTCCGGCCTCGTCCTGGACGCCCCGGTGCTCGACTGGCCCGCCGTCGTGCGCGTCCGGGCGGCCCGCCGGCTGCCGGGTCCGCTCATTCCGCTTGCGGTCCGCGCGGCCGAGGGCAGGACCGGTCTCACCACCGGCGGCCTGCTGGCCGCCGCGGACCCCGCCCGGCTGCGCGTGCCCACCCTCCTCGTCCACGGCCGCGAGGACCCCCTCACCCCACCGGGTCCCGTGCGTCAACTCGCCGACGCCCGGCCCGGACTGGTCACCCTCCGCAGCGTCCGCGGCGCCGGTCACGCGAGCTCCTGGAACGCCGATCCGCAGGGGTACGAAGAGGCCCTGCGGCGCTTCCTGACCCCCCTGATGTAGCACCGCGACGGCGCGCCCGTCGCCCACTCGCACCCCCTCCGTACCGCTCCACCACAGGTCGCGGGCGGCCGGATCGTTGGTTCCGATTGGGTTTTCGGAGCGTGAACGGCAAGACTGCTCCTGTGACGTCCCGTACTCCGCGCGACTCCCGGCTCCGACTCGTCCCACCCCAGCCGATCACCGCCGCCCGCCGGGCCGTGGCGGGCCGAGGCTCCCGCCCGGCCCCCCGCCCGCCCGCGGGCACGCCGGCCCGTCAGGAACTGGCCCGGCAGGCCAGATCGGGCCTCGCCGGCGCGGTCCGGCTGGCCCGCTGGGCCGCGGAGGAGTGCGCCCGCGGCGCCCGCCCGCTGCCGGGGACCGCCGGCGGGCCGAGCGAGAGCGCCGCCCACCGGGCCGCCGCAGCCCTCGGCCTGACGCCCGGCCAGGTCCGCGCCGACTGGGACCGCGCCCGCCTCGCCGGCCTCCTGGAGCTGCACGGCGACACCGCCCGCCCCGGCTGGCGGCTGCGGGCCTGGGAGCGCGACGACAGCGCCGCCCTGCGCGGCTGGGTCGCCCTCTTCGACGCCTGGTCCCTGGCCCACCCCGAACCCCCCGGCACCGACCCCACGATGGCCGCCGAGGTCGTCGAGGCCGCACCGCAGCTGCTCTCCGTCATGCACCTGTCGGCCGGCCCGGTCTCCGTCGCCATGCTCCTCGACCTGCTCCAGCAGCGCGTCGCCGAGATCCGCGCCGAGCGCTGCGAGGTGCCGTACGACGCCCCGGCCCCCGCGAGCGCTCCCGTGACGCCCCCCGCCGACGGCCCCGCCGACGCACCGGGCGACCCCCTGCCCCGCCTCCTCGACTGGGCCCTGGAGGCCCTGGCGTCCGTCGGCGCCCTCCGTATGCGCGGCGGCACCGGCCCCCGCGCCGAGGCCCTGCTCACCCCCCTGGGCAACTGGGCGGTCTGGGTCAAGCTGGAGCAGATCTGCGTCGCCGCCCAGAGCCCCGCCGGCAACATCGAGCTGTCCGCCGAGGCCATGCTGCGCGGCTGCGCCGACCTCACCCCCGGCCCCGCCCGCGCCGAGTACCGCGCCTGGATCGCCGCCCGCCCCGTCCGCGGCGCCGTCGCCGAGCTGCTGGAGGCCGCCCGCGGCGAGGACGCCATGGTCCGCGGCATGGCCTTCGAGGCGCTCCGCGCCGTCGGCGCGCCCGCCGAACCCGCCGTGCGGGAGGCCGCCCAGGAGCCTGTGCTGCGCCCCTACGCGCTGCTGTGGCTCGCCGAGCACGAGGGCCACGACGCCGAGGACGCCGCCGACGTGCTCACCCGCGAGGAGGCCACGTGGCTGTGGGTCGACACCGCGGCCGCCGTCGCCGACCACGGCGAGAGCCGCCTCCTCGTGCGGCACCTGGACACCGCCGTGCAGGGCACCGTGCCCGGCCTGCTGGAGGACGTCCGCGCCGTGGGCCACCCGCGCACGGTCCAGGTGCTGGTCGCCCTGGCCGCCGCGCACCCCGACCCGGCCCTGGCCAAGGCCGTCCGCCGGGCCGCCTTCCAGGTGCACCGCGGCGGGGCCTGACCGGGGCCCCGGCCGCCTAGGCCGGCGCGGGGCCCTTGGGCGCGTACGTGCCGAAGCTCCAGATGTTGCCCTCCAGGTCGCGGGCCATGTAGTCGCGGGACCCGTACTCCTGGTCGGCGGGGGCCATGAGGATCTCCACGCCGTGCCCGGCCGCCCGCCGGTGGTGGGCGTCGGGGTCGTCGACGACCACGTACAGCCCGGCGGGCCCCGCGCTCGCCATGGCGTCGTCGAAGACCCCGCCCCGGCCCCGCGAGCCGATCATCACGATGCCGTTGCCGTACTCGAGCTCGGCGTGCAGGACGGTGCCGTCCTCGCTCTCGTACAGCGCGGACTGCGTGAAGCCGAACGCCTCCGTCAGCTGCCGGACGGCCGCCTTGGCGTCGTCGTAGAGCAGCGCCGGGCAGATGGTGGGTGACACCGTGCCGCTGTCCGTCATCTCCTTCTCCTTCCGCGCTACTGCCGGAACGTGTCGCAGCGCGCCATGTCACCGGTGGAGTACCCGGTGGTGAACCACTGCCGGCGTTGCGCGGCCGAGCCGTGGGTCCAGCTCTCCGGCGTGACCCTGCCCTGGAACCGCTCCTGGATCCGGTCGTCGCCCACCGCCGCCGCGGCCGACAGCCCGTCCTGGATGTCGGCCTGCGTGAGCTGCTTGATCAGCGGCCGGCCGGTGGACTGCTGCGGGGTGCTGGTGGCGTGCCGGGCCCAGACGCCCGCGTAGCAGTCGGCCTGGAGCTCCACGCGCACCGAGTTGCTGTCCGCGCCCGTGCGCCGGTCCTGCGACCGGCCCAGGACGCCGGTGAGGTTCTGTACGTGGTGTCCGTACTCGTGCGCCACCACGTACGCCTGCGCGAAGGGCCCGCCGGTGGCGCCGAACCGGGTCCGCAGCTCGTCGAAGAAGCCCAGGTCGAGGTAGACCTTGCGGTCGCCGGGGCAGTAGAAGGGCCCCACGGCCGAGGTGGCGTCGCCGCAGGCGGTGCGGACCCGGCCGGTGAAGAAGACCGTCGAGGCCGGTGTGTACGCCGTGCCGTGCCGCGGCAGCTCGCGGCGCCAGAAGGACTGCGTGCTGTTGACCACCGCGACGACCCGGCAGTCCTCGCGGGTGTTGGCGTCCTTGCCCGTGCGGCAGTCCCGGGTGACCTGCGTGTCGGTGGTCGCGGCCGGCCGGGCCCCCTCCTGGCCGCCGCCGCTCAGCCCCAGCTCCTGCGGGCCGATGCCGAAGAACAGCCCCGCGAGCAGCGCCAGCAGGCCCACGATGCCGCCGCCGATGGTGAGCCCGCCGCCCGGGATACCGCCCCGCTGGTCCTGCACCTGCGAGGTGTCCAGGTCCGCGTCGTCGTCGAACTGCATCCGCCCACCGCCTCTCCGGTCGCGTTCCGGTGCCGGCTCCCGGACAGGGCCTACCACCCGAGTATGCGGTGAATCACCCGTCCGCAACCTTTTCCAGCGCGCTGCGCCCGGCGGACGGCGTACGGAAAGCCGCTTGCACGCCCCCGTTAGACTGAAGCCATGGCTTTCCTCCTCCTGCATTAGACGGCGTCGAAGCGACCAGTCCGTCCCGTCCGCCGTCCCTTCCGTCCAGGAGTAGAGAACCGTGATCACCGCCTCCGGCATCGAGCTGCGCGCCGGCGCACGTGTCCTGATCGAGTCCGCCACCTTCCGCATCGCCAAGGGCGACCGCATCGGCCTCGTCGGCCGCAACGGCGCCGGCAAGACGACGCTCACCAAGTGCCTCGCCGGCGAGGGCATCCCGGCCGCCGGCACCATCAGCCGCTCCGGCGAGGTGGGCTACCTGCCGCAGGACCCGCGCACCGGCGACCTGGACGTGCTGGCCCGGGACCGCATCCTCTCCGCCCGCGGCCTGGACGTCGTGCTCCGCAAGATGCGCGAGAACGAGGACCGCATGGCCAACGGCCAGGGCGCCACGCGCGAGAAGGCCATGAAGAAGTACGAGCGCCTGGAGACGGAGTTCCTCACCAAGGGCGGCTACGCGGCCGAGTCCGAGGCCGCCACCATCGCCGCCGCGCTCAACCTGCCCGACCGGGTGCTCGGCCAGCCGCTGCACACCCTCTCCGGCGGTCAGCGCCGCCGCGTGGAGCTGGCCCGGATCCTCTTCTCCGACGCCGACATCCTGCTGCTGGACGAGCCCACCAACCACCTCGACGCCGACTCCATCGCCTGGCTGCGGGACTACCTCAAGTCCTACCGCGGCGGCTTCATCGTCATCTCCCACGACGTCGACCTCGTCGACACGGTGGTCAACAAGGTCTTCTACCTCGACGCCAACCGGTCGGCGATCGACGTCTACAACATGGGCTGGAAGCTCTACCAGCAGCAGCGCGAGGCCGACGAGAAGCGCCGCCGCCGCGAGCGGCAGAACGCCGAGAAGAAGGCCGCCGCCCTGAACGCGCAGGCCGACAAGATGCGCGCCAAGGCCACCAAGACCGTCGCCGCGCAGAACATGGCCCGGCGCGCGGAGCGGCTGCTGGCCGGCCTGGAGGAGGAGCGCGTCTCCGACAAGGTCGCCAAGCTGCGCTTCCCCGAGCCCGCGCCCTGCGGCAAGACCCCGCTGATGGCCGAGGACCTGTCCAAGTCCTACGGTTCGCTGGAGATCTTCACCGGCGTCGACCTGGCCATCGACCGCGGCTCCCGCGTCGTCATCCTGGGCCTCAACGGCGCCGGCAAGACCACCCTGCTGCGGATGCTGGCGGGCGTGGAGCAGCCGGACACGGGCCGGGTCACCCCCGGCCACGGTCTGAAGCTGGGCTACTACGCGCAGGAGCACGAGACGCTCGACCCGGACCGCACGGTCCTGGAGAACATGCGCTCGGCCGCCCCCGACCTGGACCTGGTCGAGATCCGCAAGACGCTCGGCTCGTTCCTCTTCTCCGGCGACGACGTCGACAAGCCGGCGGGCGTGCTCTCCGGCGGTGAGAAGACCCGGCTGGCGCTGGCCACCCTGGTCGTCTCCTCGGCCAACGTGCTGCTGCTCGACGAGCCCACCAACAACCTGGACCCGGCCAGCCGCGAGGAGATCCTCGGCGCGCTGCGCACCTACAAGGGCGCCGTCGTGCTGGTCACGCACGACGAGGGCGCCGTCGAGGCGCTCCAGCCCGAGCGGATCATCCTGCTGCCGGACGGCGTGGAGGACCTGTGGGGCAAGGAGTACGCGGACCTGGTCGCGCTGGCCTGACCCGGCGCGCGGCTCATGATCAGTGCTGTCCCGATCATTCGGCCGACAGGTGATCCATCATCTGAGTGAGGCCGGCTGGTACCCCGGCGCCCGTGAGTGCTCCGGCGCACGCGCTGCGTGAGGGGCCGGGCGCCGCTCGCGCGACGGCACGGGGCGCCCCCGTCTGACCTGCCGCTTCGCCACGCCACCCGTACGGCCGTACGAGCCGTGCGGCTCCGGCGGGGCCCCTCCGGCCCGGCCCCGCGGCCCGAAATCGCGGGGAAAACGCGGTGCGGCCCGGCCCCCGTACGGCGGCGAGTTCCCACAGACCTTGCCGAATGGGTGGCCATGACGCCGCCTAGGGGTGATCATGAGAGACAAGAGGCGCATCTCCCATGAGGAGGCACGGGTGGCCGAGACTCTGAAGAAGGGCAGCCGGGTGACCGGCTCCGCGCGCGAGAAGCTCGCGGAAGACCTGAAGAGGAAGTACGACGCTGGTGCGAGCATCAGGGCGCTGGCCGAGGAGACCGGTCGCTCCTATGGCTTCGTGCACCGCATGCTCACCGAGTCCGGCGTGGTCCTCCGGGGCCGCGGCGGAGCGACGCGCGGCAAGAAGGCGACGTCGACGACGACGCCGGCCTGACGCCCCGCGAGTACCACACAGGGACTATCTGCAAGTACGCGTCACAGCACGTACGCACACAGCGCACAGCAGCGACAGCAGTACGGGCAGTCCCACCCGGTCGGCCGGCCGGTCGGCCGGGTGGTTACTGTGCAGTCAACCACAGCGACTGCGGCCGGGAGGCCCCCATGACTGCTCGCAAGACCCTGCTGGACCAGGACGGCGTACGGCTCGACGTGGATGATGCGGTGGCGACCGTCACCCTCACCAAACCTGCGAAGCGCAACGCCCAGTCGCCCGCGCTCTGGCGGGCCCTGACCGAGGCCGGCCGGCTGCTGCCGGGCTCCGTACGGGTGGTCGTGCTCCGTGGCGAGGGCAAGTCGTTCTCCGCCGGCCTGGACCGGCAGGCGTTCACGCCCGAGGGCTTCGACGGCGAGCCCTCCTTCCTGGACCTCGCCCGGGGCAGCGACGCCGCGCTCGACGCCGAAATCTCCGCGTACCAGGAGGCGTTCACCTGGTGGCGGCGGCCCGACCTGGTCTCCATAGCCGCCGTGCAGGGCCACGCCATCGGCGCCGGCTTCCAGCTGGCCCTCGCCTGTGACCTGCGGGTCTGTGCCGACGACGCCCAGTTCGCGATGCGCGAGACCAGCCTGGGCCTGGTGCCCGACCTGACCGGCACCCAGCCCCTCGTCGCCCTCGTGGGCTACGCGCGCGCCCTGGAGATCTGTGCGACCGGCCGGTTCGTCGGCGCCGCCGAGGCCGAGCGCACCGGCCTCGCCAACCTCGTCGTGCCGCTCGCCGAACTGGACGCCGCCACCACCGACTTGACCGCGGCGCTGCTGGCCGCGCCCCGGGACGCCGTGGTCGAGACCAAGGCCCTGCTGCAGGGCGCCGCCGGGCGCACGTACGACGAGCAGCGCGCCGCGGAGCGCGCGGCGCAGGCGCGGCGCCTGCGCGACCTCGCGGGCATCGGCGAGTAGCGGGCACCGAGCGGGCCCGGCGGGACCGTTCTATGGTGGCGGGAGGGACCGGACCGGACGGGAAGGAAGGCGATGACGATGACCGACACCGCGGGCCAGCCCCACCAGACCGGCCACCGCACCGGCGCCGCCAAGGAGCCCGTGCCCGCCGCCGAGCGGGGCCGCACCACCATCGCCGACGGCGTCGTGGAGAAGATCGCCGCCATGGCGGCGCGTGACGTCGTCGGCGTGCACGCGATGGGCAGCGGCCTGTCCCGCACCTTCGGCGCCGTGCGCGACCGGGTACCCGGCGGCAAATCGGTCACGCGCGGCGTCAAGGCCGAGGTCGGCGAGGTGCAGACCGCCCTCGACCTGGAGATCGTCGTCGAGTACGGCGTGGCCATCCCGGACGTCACCCGCGCGGTGCGGGTGAACGTCATCACGGCGGTGGAGCGGATGGCGGGCCTGGAGGTCGTCGAGGTCAACATCGCCGTCGGCGACGTCAAGCTCCCCGACGAGGAAGAGGAAGAACCCGAGCCCCGGCTCCAGTAGACCCCAGGACCAGTGGCCCGGGGCACCGCGCCCCGGACCGGTGAGGAGCGCACCATGAGCACGGCCGTGGCCTGCATGATCGCGGGCATGGCGCTGGGCTTCGCCGGCTGGTTCGGCGGCTTCGGCGCCTTCCTGCTGGTGGGGGCGCTGGGCGCGGTCGGTTTCGTGGCCGGCCGGCTGCTGGAGGGCGACCTCGAACCCGCCGACTTCTTCCGCCCCCGCAGCCGCGACGAACGCCGGAGGTGACGGCGGTGGGGGAAGTCCGCGCGGTCGAGCCCGCCGGGCGCGGCGCGACCAGGATCGCCGACCGCGTCGTCGCCAAGATCGCCTCCCAGGCGGCCCGCGAGGCCCTCGGCGACGTTCCGGACCACCACGAACGGCCCTCCGCCCACGCCGTCGTCCACGAGGGCGCCGCCCGCGTCCGGGTCGCGCTGGAGCTCGGCTACCCGGGCGACATCGCGGCCCGCTGCCGCGCCGTGCGCCACCGGGTCACCGAGCGCGTGCGGGAACTCGCCGGCATGGAGGTCCCGGAGGTGACCATCACTGTCGAGCGGCTGCACTCCGCGTACACCGACCGCGCCGGCCTGGGCAGGGTGCGATGACCACAGCGGAACGGGCGGGGGCGCCGGACCCCGCCGAGGCGGTGCCCCCCGACCCGTCGCTCGCCGACGCCCCCGGCCCGGCGCGCCGCTTCTGGTCCGTGCGGCGCCTGCCCGCCGTCCTCGTCGCCGCGGCCCTGCTGGCCGCTTCCGGCCTCACGCTGTACGACGTCGTCGCCGTCCGCGCCCACCGCACGGGCATGGCCTGGCGCCGCGCCCTCGCCCACCAGCTGGCCACCCGGCACCTCGACGATCCCTGGGTCCTCGCCGGCGCCTCGCTGGCGCTGCTCCTCGGCCTGTGGCTGTTCGTCCTCGCCGTCACCCCCGGGCTGCGCCGGCTGCTGCCCCTGCGCACCGACGACCCGGACGTGCGGGCCGTGCTCGACCGGCGGGCCGCCGCGCTGGTGCTGCGGGACCGCGCGATGGAGGTGCCGGGCGTCCGTTCCGTCCGGGTCGGCGTGGGCCGCCGCGTCGTCCGGGCCCGCGCCCAGGCCCACTTCCGCGCCCTCGACGAGGTGCGCCGTGACGTCGATTCCGTCCTCACCGACGCCGTACGGGAGTTGGGGCTGACCCGCGCGCCCGTGCTGTCCGTGCGCGTCGGCCGGCCGCCGAAGGGGTGACCGCGTGCTGCGCACCGTCAACCGCGTTGTCCTGGGCCTGGCCGGGCTGCTGCTCGTGGCGCTCGGTGCCGCCGTGCTGACCGGCGGGCTGGACCTGGTGCGCCGCTGGCACCTGCCGGTCCCCCCGGAATGGCCCTTCGACGGGCCCGGCGACGTCCTGCTGCCCACCGCCACCCGGCAGCACTGGCGCGCCCACGGCTGGTGGTGGCCGGCGGTCGTCGGCGGCCTCGCCGTCCTGGTCCTCGCGGCGCTGGCCTGGCTCGCCGCGCAGCTGCGGCCGCGCCGCCTGCGGGAGACCGTGGTGGACTGCGGCGACGGCGACACCGCCACGGTGCGCGGGCGCGGCCTGGAGGATGCGATGGCCGCGGAGGCCGCCGCCCTGCACGGCGTCGACCGGGCCCTGGTCACGCTCGGCGGCCGCCGCACGGCACCGGCCGTGCGCGCGGTGCTCACTCTCGCCCCGCACGCCGGCCCGGCCGCGGTCCTGTACCGGCTGCGCACCGAGGTGCTGCGGCACGCCCGGACGTCGGCCGGGCTGGGCCGCCTGCCGGCCGAGGTGCGGCTGCGCGCGGTACGGCACCGCGCCGAACGCGTGGGCTGATCCCCGCCCGTGCCGGGGCTCAGATGCCGTGCAGCACGCCCCCGTCGACCGGCAGCATCACGCCGGTGATGTAGGAGGCGGCCGGCGACAGCAGGAACGCCGCCGCCCGGCCGAACTCCTCCGGCGTGCCGTAGCGGCCCATCGGGATGGCCGCCGCGTGGCGCTCGCGGGCCGCCTCGGCGTCGCCGGAGAGGGCCTCCAGCTCGCGCATCCGGTCGGTGGCGATGCGGCCCGGCAGCAGGCCCACGACGCGGATGCCGCGGGGCGCCACCTCCCGGGCCAGGGAGTTGGCGAAGCCCGCCAGCCCCGGCCGCAGCCCGTTGGAGACGGTGAGCCCGGCCACCGGCTCGTACACGGAGGTGGACAGCACGAACCCGATGACGCCGCCCTCGCCCAGCTCGGCGGCGGCCGTGCGGGCCAGCCGGACAGCGCCGAGGAACACCGACTCGAAGGAGGCCCGCCACTGGTCGTCGCCGGTGGTGGCCGCCGAGCCGGGCGGCGGGCCGCCCACGCTGACGAGGACGCCGTCGAGGCGCCCGAACCGTTCGCGGGCGGTGGCCAGCAGGTGCCCGGCGGTCTCCGGGTCGGCGTTGTCGGCGGCCACCCCCACCGCGTTCGGGCCCAGCCCGGCCGCCGCGGCGGCCGCGGTGTCCTCGTCCCGCCCGGCGACGACCACCCGGGCGCCGTCGGCGACCAGCTCGCGGGCCGTGGCCAGGCCCAGGCCGCGGGTGGCGCCCGTCAGGACGTACACCCGGTTCTCCAGTCCAAGATCCATGCGCTCAGTCTGCCGTGCCGCAGCCGAAGAGGAGAAGGGCCGACCCCACGAGTCCGATGTGGCTGAACGCCTGCGGGAAGTTGCCGAGCAGCCGGTCGTCCCGCGGCGCGTACTCCTCCGCCAGCAGCCCCACGTCGTTGCGCAGCGCCAGCAGCCGCTCGAACAACGCGCGGGCCTCGGTGTGCCGGCCGGTCAGGCACAGCGCGTCCACCAGCCAGAAGGAGCAGACCAGGAACGCGCCCTCCTCGCCCGGCAGCCCGTCGACCAGGCCGGCGCTGTCGCCGTAGCGGGCCAGCAGGCCGTCGTCCCGGCACAGTTCGCGGCGGACCGCGTCGACCGTGCCCCGCACCCGCGGGTCACCGGGCGGCAGGAAGCCGGTGCGCGGGATGAGCAGGGTGGCGGAGTCCAGCTGCGTCGAGCCGTAGAACTGGGTGAACGTGCCCCGCTCGGGGTCGAAGCCGTGCTCGCACACGTCCCGGTGCACCTCGTCGCGCATGGTGCGCCAGCCGTCCAGGTCGCCGGGCAGGTCCGGGTCCGCCTCCAGGGTGCGGACGGCGCGGTCGGCGGCGACCCACGCCATGACCTTGGAGTGGACGAAGTGCCGGCGGGGGCCGCGCACCTCCCACAGGCCCTCGTCGGGCTCGCGCCAGTGCTGCTGGAGGAACTCCAGGAAGCAGCGCTGGATGTGCCAGGCGTGCGGCTTGACGTCGAGCTTGCCCCGGCGGGCCACCCACAGCGAGTCGATGACCTCGCCGTAGATGTCCAGCTGGAGCTGGCGGTAGGCGTTGTTGCCGATCCGCACCGGGAAGGACCGCTCGTACCCCGGCAGCCACGGCAGGTCGGCCTCCGGGATGCGGCGCTCGCCGCCGAGGCCGTAGAGGATCTGGAGGTCCCCCGGGTCGCCGGCGACCGCGCGCAGCAGCCAGTCGCGCCAGGCGCGGGCCTCGTCCTCGTAGCCCACGGACAGCAGCGCGTTGAGGGTGAGGGTGGAGTCGCGCAGCCAGCAGTACCGGTAGTCCCAGTTGCGGACGCCGCCGATCTCCTCGGGGAGGGAGGTGGTGGGGGCGGCGACGATGCCGCCGGTGGGGGCGTACGTGAGCGCCTTGAGGGTGATCAGGGAGCGCCGTACGGCCTCCTGGTGCGGGCCGCGGTAGCGGCAGCGGGCACACCATTCGCGCCAGTCCGCCACGCTCTGCCGCAGTGACTCGTACGGGTCGACGAGCCGGGGGCGCGGCTCGTGCGAGGGGTGCCAGGTCAGCACGAAGGCCACCTTCTCGCCGGCGGCCACCGTGAACTCCGACCGCGTCGAGCGGTCCTCGCCGTACGTGTGGACCTCCGGCTCGCTGCGCAGCCACGCGGAGTCGGGGCCGGCGACGGCGACGCGGTGGCCGTCGCTCCGGCGCACCCACGGCACGATGTTGCCGTAGTCGAAGCGCAGCCGGACGACGCTCAGCATGGGCACCCGGCCGCTGACGCCCTCCACGATCCGTACGAGGTCGGGGGCGCGGTCCCGCTGCGGCATGAAGTCGGTCACCTTCACCGTGCCGTGCGCGGTCTCCCAGACCGACTCCAGGACGAGGGTGTCCTCCACGTAGGCGCGCCGGGTGCAGTCGCCGGCCCCCGCCGGGGCGAGCCGCCAGTGCCCGTTCTCCTCGGTGCCGAGCAGGGCGGCGAAGCAGGCGGCGGAGTCGAAGCGCGGCAGGCACAGCCAGTCGACCGAGCCGTCGCGGCCGACGAGGGCGGCCGTCTGGAGATCGCCGATGAGCGCGTAGTCCTCGATGCGAGCTGCCACGCCGGACCGTCTTCCCAGGCCGGCGGGGTGCTACTCCGGGGCGCGGCTGTCCGGGCGACGCGCCCCCCGCGCGCCGGTCCCGTCAGGCTCCGGCCGGTGCGGCGGCCGCGGCCGTGGTCTCCCCGGCCGCGGCGGCGGCGCGCTCGCGGCGCTCCCGGCGCACAAGGATGATCCAGCCCACGGGCACGAAGGCGGAGAACAGCCACCACTGCACGGCGTACGCCATGTGCGGGCCGATGCTGCTGTGGTCGGGGGCGGCCACGGGCTGCGGCTGGCGGCCGGCGGGGGCCTCGGCGAGCTCCAGGTAGCCGCCGAGGACGGGCCGGTGCAGCTGGGCGGCCTGCCGCTCGCTGTTGATGAGCATGACCTGGCGGGGCGGCAGGCCCCTGGTGTCCTTGACGCCCTGGCCCGGCTGCTCGTCCGCGCGGAGCCGGCCGGTGACGGTGACCGTGCCGGCGGGCGCGGGCGGGACGTCGGGGTAGGTGGTCTGCGGGCCGCCCGCCGGGACCCAGCCCCGGTTGACGAGGACGGCGGTGCCGTCGGCCTGCACCAGCGGGGTGAGGACGAAGTAGCCCTGGCTGCCGTCGTTGCCCGTGCGCATCCGGACCACGACCTCGCCCTGCCGGTCGTAGGTGCCGTGCGCGGTGACCGTGCGCCACACGTCCTTCTTCGGCACGGCGCGGCCGGGCGCGGTGAGCTCGCCCACCGGGACGGGGTCGGCGGCCAGGCTGCGGGCGACCTGGTCGTTGCGTGCTACCCGCTGCTCGTGGCGGTGGAGTTGCCAGAAGCCCAGTTTGATCATCACCGGGACGAGGGCGAGCGCCACGACCGTGGTGATCACCCACTGCCGGGACAACAGGAAGCGGTACACGCTTTGACGGTACCTGGTCCGGTTCGCCCCCCAACCGCCGGGTGTCGCGAAGAGCTACGCCCCCTTTGTCCCGTTCTGTCCCTGCGCTTGTCCGCCCGGCTGTCCGTCCGCCGGCGTGACGTGCGACAGCAGCTGCACGAACGCCGCCTCGTCCACCACAGGCGTGCCGAACGACCGCGCCTTGACGTTCTTCGACGTGGCGGACGCGGGATCGTTGGTGACCAGCAGGCTGGTCAGCCGCGAGACGCTCGTCGCCACGTGCAGCCCGGCCCCGACCGCCCGGTCCTCCAGCAGCTCCCGGTCGACGGAGGTGTCGCCGGAGAACGCCACCCGCATCCCCTGCTTCAGCTGCCCGCCCGGCTCGTACCGCCCCGGGTTGGGGTACGGGCACGCCGGCCGCTTGCGGCTGGGCCGCCACGTGGCGGCCCCCCGGTACGAGGACTGGTGACCGATCCGCGGCCGGGCGGCCGACGGGCCGTCGGACCACTCCGTCAGCGGCTGGCACGCCAGCAGCGGCAGCCGCAGCCCCGCCTCCGCCGCCAGCCGCAGGCTCGGCCGGAACGCCTCCGCGAGGACCCGCGCGTCGTCCAGCGCGTGGTGCGCCCGCTGCTGCACGACGCCGTAGTGCGCCGCCAGCGACTCCAGCTTGTGGTTGGGCAGCGGCAGCCCCAGCTCCTTCGACAGCGCGATGGTGCACAGCCGTTGCCGCACCGGGGCCGTCACCTTCGCCCGCGCGTACTCCCGCGCGATCATCGACCAGTCGAAGGCGGCGTTGTGCGCCACGAGCACCCGGCCCTCCAGCCGCTGCCCGAACTCCTCGGCGATCTCCGGGAACAGGGGCGCGCCCTCCAGCACGTCGGTGGTGAGCCCGTGGATCCACACCGGGCCCGGATCGCGCTGCGGGTTGACCAGCGTGTACCACTGGTCCTGCACCCGGCCCCGGGCGTCCAGCTGGTAGACGGCGGCCGACACTATCCGGTCGTCCCGGGCGAGCCCGGTGGTCTCCACGTCGACGACCGCGTACCCCTCGGGGTACGCGGCCGGCCACGGGATGGGCGATTCGGCGTCGGTGGCGTCTACGAGCATGGTCCCAGAGCTTACGGGCCACCGCTGACAGCGACGGATCCGGCCGTGCGCCCACACCTCCGTGGCGGGGGCGCCGGCCCTACGCGGCCGGGGCCAGCGCCGTCAGCAGGTCGCCGGCCGTCACCCGGGTCGCCGCCGCCCAGGCGTCGACCCGGCCGGGGAAGAGACGGTGCAGCGTGCCCGTCGCCCGCGGCGCCGGCAGGTCGCCCCCGGCCAGCGCCACGAACACGTGCCGGCCCGCGGCCGCCCCGGCCGCCGCCGCGAGGACGTCCTCCGCCGGCTCCCGGCCGTCGGGCTCCGCGCCGGCCCGCAGCCGCGCCGCGAATGCGGCGACGTCCTCGCCCCTACGGCGCCGGAACCGCCACAGCTCGTCCGTACCGCCGGGGCCGGCGGAGCGGTGCGGCACGACCGTGGCACCCGCGCGCGCCGCCGCGTGCCAGCAGGCCAGCTCCCACAGCGTCAACCGGGCACCGCCGGAGAAATACGTCCACAGGTCCCGGCCCAGCACGCCCAGCGCGTCGCCGTGCCGGCCCACGCTGTGCACCCCGTTCTCACCCGGAAGGTGGACGTCGGTCCACACCGCACGGCCCTCGGCCAGGTCCACCAGCATCGGCACGCAGACCCGCGACTCCCCGGCCAGATCGAACCGCTGTCGTACCGACCGCGGGTCGTACGAGGCGTCGCGGCCCGCCGCGGGCAGCGCCATGAACCCCGCGAACGCGTCCGGCAGCTCCTCGAACGGGATGTCGTTGTAGCTGAAAACCACGGCCACCGCGTACCGCGCCCCGGCCGCCGCGAGCCCCGCCACGTCCAGGTCGACGTACTCGGTGGCCCCGTCCGGCGCCGGCGCCGACGTCAGGTCGCCGGAGTGCACGGCCGCGTCGCCGCCGTACCGCAGCCGCGTGTAGTCGCACAGGCCCACCCGGTTCCAGCCGGCGTCGAAGAACGCCACCGACAGGTCCAGGTCCACCTGGACGCCCTCCGGCTGCGTCCAGTGCAGGAACAGCCGCACCACGCCCCCCTCCGGCAGCCGCAGCTCGCTGCCGCGCGGGACCGCCACCAGCGAGGCCGCCGCCGTGCGCTCGGCGAAGGGCACGGTCAGCCGGCGCAGCCCCGGGTCCAGCACCGCCAGGTCGTACGGCGGCGCCTCGCCCAGGCGGCGCAGCACCTCGCCCTCCAGCAGCGCGCACACCGCGCCGGCGACGGGCTGCGCCAGCGGCGCCCGCGCATCGTCGGCCCCGTACGCCCGCCCGACCTGCCCGCGCGGGAAGAACACCCGGCGCCCGCCCGGCCGTTGCGCGGCGCGCAACGCGCCCAGCGCCGACAGCAACGGCCCCGGCGCCACGGCGGGCAGCCCCCGGCGCAGCGCCGCCGTGAGCGCGGGCGCCGCCTCCGGCGCGCCCTCCAGGCGCAGCAGGTGACCCAGCCGGCGCACCAGCTCGCCGGGCCGCGCGCCCAGCAGCTCCACCGCCGTCGCGACATCGCCCGCCCGCAGCGCGTCCTCCACGACGCCGCCCCACGTCACCGGGGCCACCCGCGTCCGCGTGCCCACGCCGCCGCCCGTCCGCACGGCGAACAGCCCCGGGTGCGCCCCGGCCCGGCGCAGCAGCGCCGCGCCCAGGTCCCCGGCCGCGGCCAGGTCCGTGCCCCGGACGGTGGCCAGCGCCAGGGCCGCCAGTTCGAAGCGGCGGCCGTACGCGTACGGGTGCAGCACCTCGGCGGCGCGCTTCCACACGCGCGCGTGCCGGTGCACGTCCTCCACCAGGGAGGCCGGGTCCAGCCCGTCGAGCACGCCCAGCAGGTCGCGGCGCAGCGGTCGCGGTACGTTCCGCAGGCGCGGAGCCCGCACCGGGTCGGGCTCGCCGCCCGACCACACGCACAGCAGGCGCAGCACGTCCGTGGCCGTCGTCAGCAGCGCCGGCAGCCGGCGCCGCACCTCCGCCACCGTCTCCGGGCCGGCCTCGCGCAGCAGCGTGCCCAGGGCGAGGGCCTTGGTCTCGCGGACGGGCACCTGCGCCGGCAGCCAGTCCAGGCCGCCGGGGACGGCGTGCAGGAGCAGGACCCGCAGGTCCTCCCGGTCCTGCGGCGACAGCGGCACGGGCCGCGCCAGCAGCGCGGCCAGCTCCGCGGCGGCGTCGGCCGTGCGGGACGTACCGAGGACGAGCAGGCGGAGGGGGCCGGACTGCCGGGACACCGTTGGGGACTTACGGCGCGCGGGACGCAGGAACGGGTCGTTCCGGTCGATGCGGCGGTGGCACAGCGGGCAGCCGGCGTAGTCCGCGCCGTCCCAGCAGGAACGGCACACCAGGTGCGCGCACGGCGAGACGGGCCGCACGGCGCCGACCGTGCCGCACAGCACGCACGGCTGCCGCGGCTGCTGGAGCAGCAGCGCGAAGACCCGGTCGGTGTACAGCGCGAACGTGTCCTGCGGCACCGACCGCGGGAAGTCGCGGAACAACGGCATGTGCGTACGGTCGGCACCCAGCTGCTCGTCGATCGCGTGCAGCAGCCCGCGGCCGGTGTCGGCCAGCGCGCCGGCCCCGGCTCCGGCCAGGGCGGTGCGCAACGGCTCGGTCAGAGCGAAACCGCGGTCGAGCAACTCGGCTTCCAGGGCCGCCAGTCCCTGCGCGACCATGGCGTCGGACGCCCCGGAGGGCCGGGCCGGCTCGTGGTCGACGTGGACGGTACCGGCGCGGCGCAGCAGCACGGACTGGAGTGTGGACACGGCGAACTCCCCCTGAAATTCCCCCGGGTTCCCCTGCATTGCCCTGGAAAGGCGAACGGGGGCGGAGAGTGGGCGCACTGGATCGAATCCCGGAAGAGGAGAAGGAAGCACGCCGCGGAGCCGCCCCCGCGCCCAGGAGTCTAGGCGGCGGGGGACGGCGGGAGCGAGCGAATTACCCGCCCCGGGAGGGGTGGGACGGGGTGCGGCCTACTGGGGCAGCCAGCCTGCGCGGACGGCCAGCACGCCCGCCTCGAAGCGGCTGCGGGCGCCCAGGCGTTCCATCAGGGCCGTGGCGATGCGGCGTGCCGTGCGCTGCGAGACGCCCAGCCGCTTGGCGATGGCGTCGTCGGTGCGGCCCTCCGCCAGCAGCCGCACGGTCGCCGACTCCTGCCCCGTCAGCCCGTGCTCGTCACGGCCGGGCGCCGCCACGCCCAGCGGCCGCGCACCGGCCCAGACGTGCTCGAACAGCGCGCACAGCGCGGTCAGCATGCCCTGCCCGGTGAGCACCACGGCCCGCGCCGCGGAGTCCTCGCTGTTGACCGGGATGACGGCGGTGGCCCGGTCCACGATGATCAGGCGGGTGGGCAGCGCCGCCACCGTCCGCACCTGTCCGCCGAGGTCGGTGAGCCACTGCGCGTACGCCGTGCTCGGCGCGCTGTTGCGCACGCTGTCGAGGTAGACCGTACGCATCCGCACGCCCCGGCCCAGCAGCTCGCGGTCCAGCGGCCGGGCCGCGGCCATGTTCTCCTCGGTCTGCGCGCCGTCCGGGCTGAAGGCCATCACCTCCTCGCGCACCTCGCGCGTCAGCCGCGTCAGCCGGTGCCGGATCTCCTCCAGGCCGACCAGCTGCTCGCCGCCCAGGTTGCCGGAGACCGACCGCTGGTCGGCGTACTCGGCCATCAACTGCGCCGCGGCCACCCGGGACTCCTCCAGGCGCTTCTGCCGCGCCGCGAGCTCCGCCTGCTGCCGCGACATCAGCATCTCCAGACCGATCTCCGGGGAGACGGCGCGCGTCCGGCCGTCCAGCCCCGGGGAGACCAGTGCGAGCTCGCTGAGCGCGTCCAGCCCTCTCCGTACCTCCGCCTCCGTCAGCCCCAGATACTCCGCCAGCACGGCCACTCCGGCCCCCGGCATCACGAGCATCCCTCGGTAGACCTGTTCCGATGTGGCGTCCAGGCCCAATGTGTCCAGCATGTCTTTCGATCCCCCTGAGAACTGCGGTAACAACCGTCTCTCTCGAATAGTCGCGATCATTACATGCCGTACGCACCTGTCCCTGCCCGGACCGGAAGAGGTGGCCGGTACCGGCCATGGACTGAAGCGTTCCGGTTTCCGGGGTGGCAGCACAACACCTGTTGTTGGGAGGGTTGGCGCCATGTATCTCGTGCACGCCAGCCTGTGCGGGCCGCCCGGTGCCCACCTGCCCGACACGGTGGCGGAGTCCACCCTCGCCCTCGCGCTGCCCCACGAACGCGTCGAGCACGTGGTGGCGCACCCGCACGCCCGGCCCCACCCGGTCCTGGGGGTCTTCCTCCTGGCCGACGGGCTGACGCAGGCCGAGGAACGCACCGCGGAGCTGTGCCGCCGCGCCATCCGCACCTGCGCGGGACTGGGGGAGTGGCGGCTGGTGAAGGCCGAGGTACCGCTGCTGGACCGGCACGCCCTGCTGCCCGCACCCGGCGTGGACTGATCCGTCCCCCGCGGGTGCGGCCTCCTGGACCGAAGCGTCCAGGGCCGTTTCAGGCCGGGGGAAAACCCTTCCGCCCCGCCTGACCTGCGGCGAAGCTATTCGTTGTCAGCCCGGGACACCGGCTGACGAGCGAGACCGAAGCGCACGGAACGTGCATCTGCAGCACACCGGAAGCGCACCGGAGTTACCGAAGAAACGTCACCGCGGGACGTTCACCGGGCCTCCGTTCGGTCTCCCTCCCCACGACTTCGCCGCACCGGAAGGACCACCCCGACATGACCCGCATCCGCATCGCCCAGGCCGCCGCGGTCCTGGCCCTCGCGCTGGGCGCCGCCACCGCACTGCTCTCCCCGGCCGCCGGCCACGCCGGCCAGGCGCAGGAGCCGGGCCAGGGTCAGTCGCACGTGGTCCTCGCCTCCATGGGCTGGCAGTAACCGGCCGGGCCGGCCCCACGCCGGCCCCGCCCCA
Source organism: Streptomyces mashuensis (assembly GCF_014654785.1). Taxonomy (GTDB): domain Bacteria; phylum Actinomycetota; class Actinomycetes; order Streptomycetales; family Streptomycetaceae; genus Streptomyces; species Streptomyces mashuensis. The sequence goes on along the minus strand of NZ_BNBD01000022.1, from coordinate 39,276 downwards.
CCGGCCCTGACGCCACGACGGCGTCCATCTCTCTTCTCTTCTCTTCTTCTCCCTTCCTTTCCCGGGCCCTTCGGCGGCACCGCCATGCCCGAAACGCTTCTCAGGAGACTTCGTCATGCCCAAGCGCACCACTCTGCGCTCGCACGCCATCGGCATCGCCCTCGTCTGCGCCATCACGGGCGGCACGGTCGCGGCATCGGTCGGCTCGGCGACGGCGGCCCCGGCCGCCGCCGCGTCCGCCCAGCAGAACCAGGACCTCCACGCCAACCCCGGCCAGGGCCCGATCACCCCGGTCCCCGCGCCGTACGCACCGAAGCTGCCGAAGGCGCAGAAGAACAGAGGGCTTGTGGCGTCGCCGCGGACCTCCGGCTTCGCGGCGCCGAAGTTGACGCGCAGCGAGGTCATCAACCGGGCGCAGTCCTGGGTGGGGCTGGGCCTGAAGTACAACCAGGACGGCTGGTACGAGGGCTACCGGATGGACTGCTCCGGTTATGCATCGATGGCCTGGAACCTCGGCGACTCGCTCACCACGCCCGTCTTCACCCCGGGTGTCGCGGAGCGGATCAGCAAGGACGAGCTCAAGGCCGGTGATGCCCTGCTGAACCCCAAGCCGGGCAACGACGGGCACATCGTCCTGTTCGAGAAGTGGGCGGACGACGACCACAGCAGCTACTGGGGTTACGACTTCTCCGGCTCGGGCGTCCACCACAAGGTGTTCCCCTACGCCTACTACGCGAACTACGACCCGGACAGCTACTTCCCGATCCGCAACAAGTCCGTCATCGACGACATCACCGACCCCGGCATGACGAACCTCACCGCCGGTGACTTCAACGGCGACGGCAAGAAGGACCTCGTCGCCGCCGAGGTCAAGACGGGCAAGCTGTTCAGCTACCCGGGCACCGGTACCGGCCGTGTCGGTGACCGCGTGGAGATCGGCAAGGGCGGCTGGAACGGGATGAAGGACCTGACCGTCGCCGACATGAACAAGGACGGCAAGGACGACCTGATCGCGACGGAGATCAGCACCGGCAAGCTGTTCCTGTACCCCGGCAACGGCAGCGGCCTCGGCGACCGCGTGGAGATCGGCCGTGGTGGCTGGAACGGTCTGAAGGACCTGTTCACCGGCGACTTCAACGGTGACGGCAAGAAGGACATCGGCGCCACCGAGATCGACACGGGCAAGCTCTACCTGTACCCCGGCACCGGCAACATCAACGGCCTCGGCGCTCTGGGCGACCGCATCGAGATCGGCAATGGCGGCTGGAACGGGATGAACAAGCTGGTCAGCCCCGGTGATGTGAACAAGGACGGCAAGGACGACCTCGTCGCCACCGAGATCAGCACCGGCAAGCTCTACCTCTACGCCGGCAACGGCAATGGCGTGGCGAGCCGTGTGGAGATCGGTAACGGCGGCTGGAACGGCATCTCCGACTACGCCGGCGCCGACTTCAACGGTGACGGCATCGGCGACCTCGCGGCCGTCGAGTCGGAGCCGGGCGAGACCGGAAAGCTCTACTTCTACCCCGGCACCGGCAACGGCCGCCTCGGCGACCGCACCGAGATCGGCAACGGCGGCTGGTAACCCCGCCCGGTCACCCGGTTCTGCTCTGACCAGGGGCGGGCCCGCAGCCCCGCGGGCCCGCCCCTTCCCCCTCCTCCCCGCTCCCGTCGCTTCCGCCTGCCTTCGGAGAAACCGTGAGTTCCGCACACCTGCGCCGTCTCGCCACGCTCGTCGCCTCCGCCGCCGTCCTCGCCGCTCCTCTCCAGCTGGCCACGACGCCGGCGACGGCCGCGACGAAGGCCCCCGGCGCCGACACGTCGTCCGTCACCACCGTCTCGTACAAGGGCCTCAACCTGAACGTGCCCGCCACCTGGAAGGTGGTGGACCTCGACAAGGCACCCGACACCTGCGTCCGTCTCGACCAGCACGTGGTGTACCTGGGGCACCCGGGTGCGGACCAGAAGTGCGCCGAACGGGGCGTCGCCCCGAAGACCGAGGCGATGGTCATCGAGCCCATCTCCGGCGCCAACCCGCGGGCGGACCTCGACGCCGTGCGCGTGCCCGCAGGCAAGAGCGTGCCGGCCGCGCTGCCGGCAACGGAGAGCAGAGAGGTGCGCGTCACCTTCGAGGGAGCGGGGCTGCACGCGACCGCCGCGTACAGCAGCAGCCCGGCCGCGATTCAGCAGATCCTCGCCACGGCGAAGCTCGACTCCTCCGCGAAGCCCGCCGCCGCCCCGCGTTCCCTCCGCCAGGCCCCGCGCTCGCTGGCCGCCTCGGGGTCCTCGACGCCCAGCACCGGCTACACCGGCAAGGGATTCGACACGTACACCGCTCCCAGCAGCTCGGCCATGAACGCCTGGCGGAACAACTCCCCTTACCGAGGCATCGGTATCTACATCGGTGGCGCGGAGCGGGGCTACGAGCAGCCCAACCTGACGCCCGACTGGGTGGCGGAGCAGTCGCGCGCCGGCTGGCACATGCTGCCCATCTACGTGGGGGTGCAGGCTCCGCGCATCAGCTCCAGCCGTGCAGCCGCCATGGGCCGGGACGCGGCCGACGACGCCGTCACGCTCGCCAAGAAGTACGGCTTCGTCCCCGGCACGGTGCTGTACTTCGACATGGAGGCGTACGCCGACGGCTATCGCCCGACCGTCCGGAACTTCCTCTCCGGCTGGACCGAGCGGGTCCGGGAGAGCGGCTTCCGCTCGGGTGTCTACAGCTCCGCAGCCAGTGGCATCAGCCACTTGAGCGACGACTACGACGAGGGCGGCTCCCTGCGCCCGGACGTCATCTACTCGGCGAACTGGAACGACAAGGCCGACACCGACGAGCCGTACGCCAAGGACTACCAGTGGGCCGATCACCAGCGGGTGCACCAGTACAAGGGCGAGGTCGACGAGACGTACGGCGGGGTCGAGATACACATCGACCGTGACTACATCGACGTCGCCCCCTCCGTCACCGACCCCGGCATGACCAGCCTCACCGCCGGTGACTTCAACGGCGACGGCAAGAAGGACCTCGTGGCCGTCGAGGTGAAGTCGGGCAAGCTGTTCAGCTACCCGGGCACCGGTACCGGCCGCGTGGGCGACCGTGTCGAGATCGGGGATGGCGGCTGGAACGGGATGAAGGACCTGACCGTCGCGGACATGAACAAGGACGGCAAGGACGACCTGATCGCGACGGAGATCAGCACCGGAAAGCTGTTCCTGTACCCGGGCAATGGCAATGGCGTGGCGAGCCGCGTGGAGATCGGCCGCGGCGGCTGGAACGGTCTGAAGGACCTGTTCACCGGTGACTTCAACGGCGATGGCAAGAAGGACGTCGGCGCCACGGAGATCAGCACCGGCAAGCTCGTTCTCTACCCCGGCACGGGCAACATCAACGGCCTCGGCGCGCTCGGCGACCGTGTCGAGATCGGCAAGGGTGGCTGGAACGGCATGAACAAGCTGGTCGGCCCCGGTGACGTGAACAAGGACGGCAAGGACGACCTGATCGCCACCGAGACGAGCACCGGCAAGCTGTTCCTCTACCCGGGCACCGGCAGCGGCCTCGGTGACCGCGTCGAGATCGGCACGGGCGGCTGGAACGGCATCAGCGACTACGCCGGCGCCGACTTCAACGGCGACGGCATCGGCGACCTCGCCGCGGTCGAGTCGGAGCCGGGCCAGACCGGAAAGCTCTACTTCTACCCCGGCACCGGCAACGGCCGCTTCGGCGACCGCACCGAGATCGGCAACGGCGGCTGGTGACCTGAGCCCCGGGCTCCCTCCCCACCGACGCACCCTCCCTCACCAAAAGGTTCCGCATGCCCTCCTCCGCCCGCATACGCAAGGCCCTGCTGCCCCTCGCCGTCGCCCCCGTCGCCGCCCTGTCGCTCCTCAACTCCGGGAGCGCGCAGGCCGCATCGGTCGCCACCTGGGACAAGGTGGCCTTCTGCGAGAGCACCAACAACTGGCAGAACCAGAACCCTCGTTACGACCTCTACGGCGGCCTCCAGATCCTCCAGAGCACCTGGGTCGCCTTCGGCGGCAGGGACTACGCCCCGCGCGCAGACCTGGCCACCAAGGAACAGCAGATCCGCATCGCCGAGAAGATTCTCGCCGATCAGGGCGTCATGGCCTGGCCCCACTGCGGCCCCCCGGCCGGCCTCGGCGACGACCACGCCGACCCCTTCCCCCCGAAGCCCACCGACCCCGGCATGACCAGCCTCACCGCCGGTGACTTCAACGGCGACGGCAAGAAGGACCTCGTGGCCGTCGAGGTGAAGTCGGGCAAGCTGTTCAGCTACCCGGGCACCGGCAACGGCCGCCTCGGCGACCGCGTCGAGATCGGGGATGGCGGCTGGAACGGGATGAAGGACCTGACCGTCGCGGACATGAACAAGGACGGCAAGGACGACCTCATCGCGACCGAGACGAGCACCGGCAAGCTCTTCCTCTACCCCGGCAACGGAAACGGTGTCGGCAGCCGGATCGAGATCGGCCGCGGCGGCTGGAACGGTCTGAAGGACCTGTTCACCGGTGACTTCAACGGCGATGGCAAGAAGGACGTCGGCGCCACGGAGATCAGCACCGGCAAGCTCGTTCTCTACCCCGGCACGGGCAACATCAACGGCCTCGGCGCGCTCGGCGACCGTGTCGAGATCGGCAAGGGCGGCTGGAACGGCATGAACAAGCTGGTCGGCCCCGGTGACGTGAACAAGGACGGCAAGGACGACCTGATCGCCACCGAGACGAGCACCGGCAAGCTCTTCCTCTACCCCGGCACCGGCAACGGCATCGGCGACCGCACCGAAATCGGTACCGGCGGCTGGAACGGCATCTCCGACTACGCGGGCGCCGACTTCAACGGCGACGGCATCGGCGACCTGGCCGCTGTCGAGTCGGAGCCGGGCGAGACCGGGAAGCTCTACTTCTACCCCGGCACCGGCAACGGCCGCTCCGGCGACCGCACCGAGATCGGCAACGGCGGCTGGTAACACAGCCCGCGGCCGGCCCGCACCCGGCCCGCACCCACCACATCGCCACGGTACCCGGGGTAAGGCACCCCGGGTACCCGGCGGTAACTGCCCCTAGCCGCAGCCCCGTCGGCGCGTTTATGGTGCCGCCATGCCGCACCTTCCCGATGTCGTGCTGTGGTCCGTGCCCGCCTTCGTCCTGCTCACCGTCCTGGAGATGGTGAGCTACCGGCTTCTCCCGGACGAGCGGGCCGAGGGCTACGCGGCCAAGGACGCGGCGACCAGCATCGGCATGGGGCTGGGCAGTCTCGCCTTCGACGCGCTGTGGAAGATCCCGATCGTCGCCCTCTACACGGCGCTGTACGAACTGACGCCGCTGCGCGTGCCCGTGCTGTGGTGGACGCTGCCGCTGATGCTCCTCGTCCAGGACTTCTTCTACTACTGGTCCCACCGCTCCCACCACGTGGTGCGCATCCTGTGGGCCTGCCACGTCGTGCACCACTCCAGCCGGAAGTTCAACTTCACCACCGCGCTGCGGCAGCCGTGGACGTCGTGGACGGTCTGGCCGTTCTACGTGCCGATGATCCTCGCCGGCGTCCACCCGGCGGCCGTGGCCTTCTGCTCCTCCGCCAACCTGGTCTACCAGTTCTGGGTGCACACCGAGCGCGTGGGGAAGCTGCCGCGGCCCGTGGAGTACGTGTTCAACACGCCCTCGCACCACCGGGTCCACCACGCCTCCCAGGGCGACTACCTCGACCGGAACTACGGTGGCATCCTCATCGTCTGGGACCGGCTGTTCGGCTCGTTCACGGCGGAGGAGAAACGTCCCGTCTACGGGCTGACCAAGAACATCCGCACGTACAACCCGCTGCGGGTGGCCACCCACGAGTACGTGGCCATCGCCCGCGACATCCGGGCGGCCCGCACCTGGCGGGACCGGGCGGGCCACCTGTTCCGCGGCCCGGGCTGGCAACCCGCGTCCAAGCGGGAGCCCGTGAAGACCCCACGCCCCGAGACCCCCTCCGCCGCCCCCGTCAGCCGGCGGGTCGCGTGAAGGCCGCGGTCGCGCGAGCGGCGTTCGCCGCCTTCGGCGCCGTCACCGTCGTCCACCTCGGCGCCCTCCTCGCCGGCGCCGGCACCGTCGCCCACGTCACCAAGCCGGCGCTGATGCCCCTGCTCGCGCTGTACGCCGTACTGAGCGGCGGGCCGCGCCTCCTCGCCGCCGCGCTGCTCCTGGGGTGCGCGGGCGACACGTTGCTGCTGGCCGACGGCGGGACGCTGTTCCTGCTCGGCATGGGCGGGTTCGCCGCCGGGCACGTCTGCTACCTGCTGCTGTTCGCCCGGCACGGCAGCCGGCCCCGCCACCCGTACCGGGTCGCCGTCCCGTACGCCGCCGCCTGGATCGCCGTCCTGGTGCTGCTGTGGCCGGGGCTGGACGCCGGGATGCGGCTGCCCGTCGCGGTGTACAGCCTGCTGCTGACGGCGACGGGGCTGTGCGCGACGTCCACCGGTCTGCCCGGCGTCGCGGGCGGGCTGCTGTTCCTGCTCTCCGACACGTTGCTGGCGGGCCGCATGGCCGGCTGGCCGCAGGCGCCCGCCCCGCAGTTCTGGGTCATGGCCACGTACGTGCCCGCCCAGTGCCTGCTGGCCCTGGCCGTGCTCGCGGCCGCCGCCGGGCGCACGGAACCCGGAAACACGGGAGGGACCGGGGCGATGCCACCCGGTCCCTCCCGCTCACGTGCGCGTACCCGGACCCGTACGCGTCACGCGGACGTCACTTCTTGACCGCCGCCAGGGCGTCGACGATGCCGTAGCCGTAGAAGCTGTTGATGTGCTTCGTGCCGGTGCACGAGGCCTTCCACTTGCCGGTGCCGTCCGGGTCGTACGCGGTGGTGGGGCAGCCCGGGTTCTTGGCCTGGGCCTTCAGCATCCACTGGATCTCCTGCGGGCTGGACTTGGGGTGCGCGCTCCTCATCAGCGCGACCACGCCGGCCACGTGCGGGCCCGCCATCGAGGTGCCCTGGAGGTAGGCCCAGTCGCCGCCCGGCATCGTGGAGAGGATGCGGCCGTCCTTGGCGGGCAGCTCGGGCACCTGGATCTTGTCGCCGCCGGGCGCGGCGACGTCCACGGCGTCCAGGCCGTAGTTCGAGTAGTACGACTTGGCGCCCGTGGGGCCGGTGGCCGAGACGGTGATCACGCCGGGCAGCTGCGCCGGGACGTCCAGGCACTGCTTGGGGTTGACCTTGCGCGGCGCCGGGGTGGTGTCGTTCGGGCTGGAGGTGTCGTTGATCTCCTTGGCCGCGAGGTCGTAGTTGTCGTTGCCCGCGGAGGCGACGTTGACGATGCCCTTGCCCTCGGCGTACTTCGCGGCGCGGCCGACCGCGTCGGCGATGGCCTTCTGGTCCGCGTTGTCGGGGCAGTTGAACAGCCACGGGTCGACGTAGTAGCTGTTGTTCGTCACGGACACGCCGTGGTCGGCGGCGAAGACGAACGCGCAGACGACGCTCTCGGCGTAGAAGAGGCTCTTGTCGTCCGGGGTGCTCACCTTGATGGCGGAGACCTTGGCGCCCGGGGCGACACCGGCGACGCCGACGCCGTTGCGGGCCGCGGCGATCGTGCCCGCGACGTGCGTGCCGTGGTAGTCCTTCTCCGGGTTGTGGGGACGCCAGGCGCCGGGCGAGGTGTCGGCCTTGCCGCTGACGCAGCTGGCGGACTGGCTCGCGGAGAAGTTGGGGGCGAGGTCCGGGTGGGTGTCGTCCACGCCGGTGTCGATGACGGCGACCGTCACCTTCTTGCTGCCCGGGTTGATCTTGGCGGCCTTGTCGGCGCCGATCGCGCCGAGGTCCCACTGGAGGCCCTCCAGCGGCTCCGCGCCGCTGCCGGCCGAGCGCGCCGGCGAACGGGCGCCGTCCTTGCCGAGCTTGGCGAGGTCGAGCTTCTCCGGCTTGCCGTAGTCGGTGGTGGCGGCCGCGGTGATCGGCGCGGTGCGGGTGGCGCCTGCCGACTGCACGCCCGGGACGGCCCGCAGCGTGGCACCGAACGCGGGGTTCTTCGAGTGCGCGACGATGACGCCTATTCGGTCGTACGAGACGACGATGGTGCCACCGGCCTGGGTCACCGCCTTCTTCACCTTCGTCAGGGTCGCGCGGTCCGTACCGGTGTTGACCACGTACGACAGCAGCGGGCCGTCCGTCGTCACGGCGGCCTTGGCCGTCGTGCCCTGCGGGGCGGCCGAGGCGGCGCCGGGCAGGAAGCCGAGGGAGGCGGTGAGCGCCAGTCCGACGGGGGCCGCCAGCAGGGCGTGCCGCCGTCTGGAACGCAGAGGAGCCATGGGTTCTCCACATCATCCGGAAAACCGTCCAGGCGCGGAGGCGCGTGGACGGGTACATGACGAGTGAAGCTAGCGCCGATCTTGGCCCCAGGCAATGAATTCATCGGGAAAGATGCCCGTATGTCAGCGCGGGCGTCCGCTCCGTGCCGGCCGCGGGCAGGGCGCCGTCAACTTCGCGCTGCCGGAGGGCCGTCGGCCGGGGGACCGCGGCCAGTGGGCCGGGACAGCGCTCGCACCTGGGTCGACGGGCCCGGCGGCGGCCGGTCGTGCCGCCTCCGGCCACGGCGGGGCCGTTCGCCGGGCCGGGCTCTGTCGCATACTGCGGTCGCGCTCTACGATGCGTGATCCGGGTCACAGGCCATGGCTTTGCGCCCGTTTTCCCTCACGCATCGCCTCACATCCCTCGTAACCCCTCTACGCGTTCCCTCACCAGGAGAAGCCGTGGACTCAGAAGAGGCCGTCGGGACCCCACCGACCGCAGCCGAGGGGCCGGACGAGCCGGCCCGCCCGACCATCCCCGCCCAGCACGATCGTTTCGTCCGGGCCCAGCAGAGCGAGGAGTTCGCCGAACTCCGGCGCGCCCACCGCTCCTTCGCGTTCCCGCTCACGCTCGCCTTCGTCACCTGGTACCTGCTCTACGTCCTGCTGTCCAACTACGCCGGCTCCTTCATGGACATCCGGGTCCTGGGCCACGTCAACGTGGCCTTCGTCCTCGGCCTGGCCCAGTTCCTCACCACCTTCCTCATCGCCTGGTGGTACGCGCGGCACGCCGCCGCGAAGATCGACCCCAAGGCCGAGGCCCTCAAGGCGCGCATGGAGGCCGCGGAATGACCAACCCCCCGATCGCCACCGGAACCTGGCACACCGCGGCCCAGCCGCTGGCCGCCGGCGGCGGGGCCGGCGACCACCGCACGCTGATCATCAGCCTGTTCTCCGTCTTCGTCGCCATCACCCTCGCCATCACCGTCTGGGCCGGCCGGCAGACCAAGGACGCCACCGACTTCTACGCCGGCGGCCGCTCCTTCTCCGGCTTCCAGAACGGCCTGGCCGTCTCCGGCGACTACATGTCCGCCGCGTCCTTCCTCGGCATCGCCGGCGCCATCTCGCTCTACGGCTACGACGGATTCCTCTACTCCATCGGCTTCCTCGTGGCCTGGCTCGTCGCCCTGCTGCTCGTCGCCGAACCGCTGCGCAACTCCGGCCGCTTCACCATGGCCGACGTCCTCGCCCACCGGCTGCGGCAGCGCCCCGTCCGCACCGCCGCCGGCACCTCCACCATCGTCGTCTCCATCTTCTACCTGCTGGCCCAGATGGTCGGCGCCGGCGCCCTCGTCGCCCTGCTGCTGGGCGCGAGCGGCGAGGCGTCACGGCGCTGGATCATCGTCCTCGTCGGCCTGGTCATGGTGCTCTACGTGACCGTCGGCGGCATGAAGGGCACCACCTGGGTGCAGATCGTCAAGGCGGTGCTGCTCATCGCCGGCACGCTGCTCATCACCGTGCTGGTGCTCACCAAGTTCCACTGGAACATCTCCACCCTCCTCGGCCGCGCCGCCGAGGCCAGCGGCAAGGGCCAGGCGTTCCTCGAACCCGGGCTGCAGTACGGCAAGGACAGCACGTCCAAGCTCAACTTCCTCTCGCTCGGCCTCGCCCTCGTCCTGGGCACCGCCGGGCTGCCGCACATCCTCATCCGCTTCTACACCGTGCCCACCGCGCGCGCCGCCCGGACGTCCGTGAACTGGGCCATCGGCATCATCGGCGCGTTCTACCTGATGACCATCGCGCTCGGCTTCGGCGCCACCGCCCTCGTCGGGCCCAAGGCCATCACCGCGTCCAACGAGTCGGGCAACACCGCCGCACCGCTGCTCGCCCAGGAGATCGGCGGCGGCGCCGGCTCCACCGGCGGCGCCATCCTGCTCGCCGTGATCTCCGCCGTCGCCTTCGCCACCATCCTCGCCGTGGTCGCCGGGCTGACGCTGGCCTCCTCCGCGTCCTTCGCGCACGACCTGTGGGCCAACGTCATCCGCAAGGGCCGCACCAGCGAGAAGGAGGAGATCCTCACCGCGAAGATCGCGGCGGTCGTCATCGGCGCCGTCTCCATCCTGCTGGGCATCTTCGCCCACCGGCTCAACACCGCCGCCCTGGTGGCCCTCGCCTTCGCCGTGGCCGCGTCGGCCAACCTGCCCACCATCCTCTACAGCCTCTTCTGGAAGCGCTTCACCACCCGCGGCGCCCTGTGGTCGATCTACGGCGGACTGGTCTCCTCCGTGACCCTGGTGATCTTCTCGCCGGTCGTCTCCGGCAACCCCAAGGCCCTCTTCCCCGGCATGAGCTTCGACTGGTTCCCGCTGGGCAACCCCGGCCTCGTCTCCATCCCGCTGGGCTTCCTCCTCGGCTGGGCCGGCTCCCTCCTCTCCCGCGAGGCCGCCGACCCGCAGAAGTACGCCGAACTCGAGGTCCGCTCCCTCACCGGCTACGGCGCGCACTGACCCACCCGCCCCACCCACGCCCATCGCCCGGGGCACCGGCACGTGCCGGTGCCCCGGGCGATCGCGTACGCTGCCTGGAACGAACAGTCGAGCAGTGCCGAGCAGTCCGGAACCGCGGGGGAGGCCACACGTGCTCATCGACGGCTACGGGCGCGTCGCCACCGACCTGCGCGTGTCCCTCACCGACCGGTGCAACCTGCGCTGCACCTACTGCATGCCCGAGGAGGGCCTGGCCTGGCTCGCCAAGCCCGACCTGCTCACCGACGACGAGATCGTGCGCCTCGTCGGCATCGCCGTCACCCGCCTCGGCGTCACCGAGGTCCGCTTCACCGGCGGCGAACCCCTGCTCCGCCCCGGGCTCACCGGCATCGTCGAGCGCTGCGCCGCCCTCACCCCCCGTCCCCGGCTCTCCCTCACCACCAACGGCATCGGCCTGGCCCGCACCGCGCCCGCGCTCAAGGCCGCCGGGCTCGACCGCGTCAACGTCTCCCTCGACACCCTGCGCCCCGACGTCTTCGCCGCCCTGACTCGGCGCAAGCGCCACCACGACGTTCTGGAGGGCCTGGCCGCCGCCCGCGCCGCCGGACTCGACCCCGTCAAGGTCAACTCCGTGCTGATGCCCGGCCTCAACGCCGACGAGGCCCCCGACCTGCTCGCCTGGGCCGTCGAGAACCACTACGAGCTGCGCTTCATCGAGCAGATGCCGCTCGACGCCCAGCACGGCTGGCGGCGCGAGGCGATGATCAGCGCCGAGGACATCCTGGCGAGCCTGCGCACCCGCTTCACGCTGACCCCCGAGGGCGAGGACGAGCGCGGCTCCGCGCCGGCCGAGCGCTGGCTCGTCGACGGCGGCCCGGCCCGCGTCGGCGTCATCGGCTCGGTCACCCGCCCCTTCTGCGGGGCCTGCGACCGCACCCGGCTGACCGCCGACGGGCAGATACGCACCTGTCTGTTCGCGACCGAGGAGACGGACCTGCGGGGCGCCCTGCGCTCGGGCGCCGGCGACGACGAACTGGCCGCCCGCTGGCGCACCGCGATGCTCGGCAAGAAGGCGGGCTCGGGCCTCGACGACCCGGCGTTCCTCCAGCCGCGCCGCCCGATGTCGGCGATCGGCGGCTGACAGCGGCCCGAGGGCGGTTCGGGGACTGCTACTGCGCGGCCGGGGGCCGCTCCTGCCGCGCCTCCCACTCCGCCAGCGGCACGACGTCCTTCAGGAAGCCCCGCACCGCCAGGAACTGCGACAGGTGCTCCCGGTGCTCGTCGCACGCCAGCCACGTCTTGCGCCGTTCGGGCGTGTGCAGCTTGGGGTTGTTCCACGCCAGCACCCACACGGCCGCGGCACGGCAGCCTTTGGCGGAGCAGATCACGGCGGGGGAGGGGCTGTTGGCGTCGGCGTTCAGCGGGGCGTTCACGCCCCCGACCCTACGCGACCCGCACGTGGACACGGCGACGCCGGGCAGCCACGGGGGGAGCCGCCCGGCGTCGGTCTGTCGCTCCGACGGGGGATGCGGAGCGCCTACGAAGTATGTCACGGGGTGCCCGTCCGGGGGCACCGATCCACATGATTGATTTGAGGTTTTCTTGAGCTTGTCCGATGGACGCCCGCCGGCCGTCCGCGGCGCCCCGGACACCGCCCCCGGAACCGGAGGATCAGCCGCGCCCGGCGCCCTGATCGCCCCGCGCCGGCCCGTCGGCTTCCGCCACCGGTTCCGCCGGACCGCCACCCGGCCCGGCCGTCAGCACCGGACGCGTCGGCGCCGGCACGAACGTTCCCGGCAGCGAAGGCGGCCTCTCCCGGCCCGCGTTGGCTATCACCACGGCCACGTACGGCAGCAGCGCGCCCAGGACCAGGGTGCTCATCGCCACGTAACGCTCGACGTTCCACAGGACCACGGTGAGCACCACCGACACCGTACGGATCCCCATCGAGATCACATACCGGCGCTGCCGTCCGCGGACGTCCTCCGCCAGGCCCCGACGGGCCCCGGTGATCCGGACGACCTCCGTACCGCCCAGCTTCCGCATCTCGTTCCACCATCCGCTTCCGCGGCGGGCCCCAGGTGCCCGCTCACCCCCACGTTACGCCGCGCACCCGCGCCCGACGAGACCGGGGGCGGCCTCCGCGCGGCGGACCCGCAGGCGCCCGACGTGCGCATACGGCGTACGGACCGGTCCGGCGTGCGCCGTACGGGGGACCGGCCCAGAATGGCGGAGCACCCCGCATCGCTCCGCACGAGGAGGCGACATGCACTGGCTGTGGGCAATCATCGTCGGCCTGATCCTGGGCGTGATCGCCAGGATCCTCATCCCGGGCAAGCAACAGATCCCCCTCTGGCTCACGATCGTGCTGGGCATGATCGGCAGCCTCCTGGGGAACTGGGCGGCCTCCGGGCTGGGCGTGGCGGAGACCAAGGGCGTCGACTGGACCCGGCACCTGCTGCAACTGGCGGGCGCGGTGGTCGTCGTCGCCATCGGCGACCGGTTGTGGGTCGGAATGCGGGGGCGGCGGCACGGGGAGGTGTGACGGCCGGGGCAGGATGGCACACGTGAAGCGGCCGGTGTGCGTCATGCGCACACCGGCCGCTCCTGCCCGTCTTCCGGGCTCCGGGTCCTGCGTTCCGGGTCCTACAGGCCGCGCAGCTCGGCGATCTTGCGGCCCGCCTTGAGGTAGACCGCCGTGACCTGCCGGCCGGCCAGCGTCTCGCGCGTCACCTCGCCCAGCGGGCGGATGGCGTCGGCCTCGGCCAGCACCACGGCGTCCTGCCCGTCCTCCGACTGGAGCACCAGGCGCAGACCGTTCTGCTTGGCCACGCGGCGGGCCGCCGACGCGCTGGGCTGGAAGCCCAGAACCTTGCTCAGCACCACCGTCGCCGGCTCTGCGCCGTGCTCGGCCAGCTCCACCACCGGCGTCTCCACCTCGGTGAAGCTCTTCTTCGAGAACTGCGCCACGAACCCGGCCCGCGCCGCCATCGCCGCGTCCACGCCGTACAGCGCGGCCACGACCTCGCCCGCCAGGATCTTCTTCAGGTCCATCGGGTGCAGCGAGCGCTCCTCCACCCGCTTCAGCACCTGCGCGATCTCGGCGTCGGTCCACTCGGTCCACGCCTTGAGGTACGGCTCCATCAGCCGGTCCGGCACCGACATGATCTTGCCGAAGACATCGTCGGCGGGGGCGGACAGGCCCACGTAGTTGCCCTTGGACTTGGACATCTTCGCGCCCGTGCCGTCGGTGCCCTCGATCAGCGGCATGGTGACGACCAGCTGCGGCTTCTGGCCGTGCACCTCCATCAGCTTCCGGCCCATCTGGAGGTTCAGCAGCTGGTCCGCGCCGCCGAGCTCGACGTCGCAGTCCAGCGCCACCGAGTCCAGGCCCTGCGCGACGGGGTACAGCATCTCCGTCATCGTCAGGCCCGAACCGGCCGCCAGCCGGGTGCGGAAGTCCTCGCGCTGCAGCAGCTGCGAGACCGGCACCTGCGCCAGCAGCCCCAGCAGCTTCGGGAAGGTGTACGGCGCCAGCCACTCGCTGTTCTGCCGGAAGCTCACCTTCTCGAAGTCGAAGAACGGCCGCACCTGCTCGCGGTAGCCCGCCAGGTTCGCCGCGATGTCGTCGTCGGTCAGCGGCGGGCGCTCGGCCGTACGGCCCGTCGGGTCGCCGATCTTCGCGGTGAAGTCACCGATGATCAGCGTGACGTCGTGCCCCATCCGCTGGAACCGGCTGAGCGTGATGATCGGCACGGCGTGCCCCAGGTGCACGTCCGCCGCCGTCGGGTCGATGCCCAGCTTGACGTGCAGGCCCTTGCCCTCGGCCCGCCGCGCCTCGATCCGCTCGGCCAGCTTCGCCACCCCGGGCAGCACCTCGACCGCCCGGGCGGCGATCAGTTCGGCCTGCTCCTGCGCCGGCAGGTCCGACAGGTCCAGATAGCGCCTCGCCTTCGTCTCCGTGAGCAGCTGCTCCACGGTGGAGTCGGTGGAGAGGTCCTGCACCAGCAGGGCGCTGGCGCGCGCGACGGAGTCGCCGAGGCGTGTCATCGTGGCGTTCCTGAAGGAGTCGTCGGGTCGGAGAACAGGACGAGTCTAATTTGCCCGGAGCCGGTCAGACGCCCTGGCTGACCGAGCTCATGTTGAAGTCCGGCACGCGCAGCGGCGGCATGGCGGCCCGGCTGAAGTAGTCGCCCCACTCGCGCGGCAGCGTGGGCTCCGTACGGCCCGCCTCGGTGACCCGCGACAGCAGGCCCACCGGCGACTCGTTGAAGCGGAAGTTGTTCACCGCCCCCACGACCTCGCCCTTCTCCACCAGGTACACGCCGTCCCGGGTCAGCCCGGTCAGCAGCAGCGTGGCCGGGTCCACCTCGCGGATGTACCACAGACAGGTCAGCAGCAGCGCCGGGCCGTCGTGGCCGCTGGCCGCCACCATCTCGGCCAGCGACCGGGTGCCGCCGCCGTCCAGCACCAGGTTGTCGGTGTACGGGGTGACGGGCAGCCCGGTGAGGCCCGCGCTGTGCCGGGTGGTGAGCAGGTGCTCCAGCACGCCGTCGCGGATCCAGTCGGTGGCCGCCAGCGGCAGGCCGTTGTCGAACACCGACGCGTCGTCGCCCGAACTGCCGGTCAGCACGAACGGAGCGCATTCCAGGCCCGCGGCGTGCGGGTCGCTGCGCAGCGTCAGCGGCAGCTGTGACAGCTTCTCGCCGATCCGGGTGCCGCCGCCGGCCTTGGAGAACACGGTGCGGCCCTCGGCCGCGTCCCGCGCGGTGGACGACCACTGCTGGTAGACCAGCAGGTCGGCGACGGCCGACGGCGGCAGCAGCGTCTCGTACCGTCCGGCCGGCAGCTCCACGCGCCGCTCCGCCCACCGCAGCCGCTCGGCCAGCTCGGCGTCCATCGCACCGGGGTCCACGTCGCGGAAGTCGCGGGTGGCCCGGCCCGCCCACGCCGAGCGGCTGCCGTCGGGCGACTTGGCGTTGAGCTCCAGGGTGCCGGTGGGCTGGTCGTGCCGCAGCCGCAGCCCGGCGGAGGTGCCCAGGTAGCTGGAGACGACCGTGTGGTGCGCGAACCCGTACAGCTCCCGGCCCTGGGCCCGGGCCCGTGCGAACGCCTCGCCGAGCGCCGGCGCGAAGTCCTCGAACACGGCGGAGGACGTCTCCGCGGGCGCCTCCGCGAAGTCCGGCGCCGCCGGCACGCCCGTCACCAGCGGCTGCGCGTCCTCCGCGGGCCCGGCCTCGCGCGCTGCCGCCTCGGCGGCCCGCACCAGCGGCTCCAGCTCGTCCCGCGTGACGGCCGACCGCGACACCACCCCCGACGCGGCGCCCTCCGCCCCGTCGACCACGGCCACCACGGTGACCGTACGGCCCCGGGTCACCCCGTTGGTCGTCAGCGCGTTCCGGGCCCACCGCAGATTGGCGGTCGACTCCTCCCCGGCGATGACCACGCACCCGTCGGCCCGCGACAGCTCCAGGGCGCGCTCGACGATCTCGTGCGGCTTGTGCGTGCTGCGGCTCATCGACCGGCCTCCTGCGTGGTGTTGAGGATGTTGATGCCCGTGAACAGGGCGGACGGACAACCGTGCGACACTGCGGCCACCTGCCCCGGCTGCGCCTTCCCACAGTTGAAGGCGCCCCCGAGCACATACGTCCCCGGCCCGCCGACGGCCTTCATGGAGCCCCAGAAGTCCGTGGTGCTCGACTGGTACGCCACGTCCCGCACCTGCCCGGCCAGCCGCCCGCCCTGGATCCGGAAGAAGCGCTGCCCGGTGAACTGGAAGTTGTACCGCTGCATGTCGATCGACCACGACCGGTCGCCGACGACGTAGATGCCGTCGTCGACCGACGAGATGAGCTCCTCCGTCGACGGGCCGTCCGGGGCGGGCCGGAGGGAGACGTTGGCCATGCGCTGGACCGGGACATGGGCGGGGGAGTCGGCGTAGGCGCAGCCGTTGGAGCGGGGGCGGCCGGTGAGGCGGGCCATGCGGCGGTCGAGTTGGTAGCCGACGAGGACGCCGTCCTTGACCAGGTCCCAGGACTGGGCGGCGACGCCCTCGTCGTCGTAGCCGATGGTGGCCAGGCCGTGCTCGGCGGTGCGGTCGCCGGTGACGTTCATGATCGGGGAGCCGTAGCGCAGCGTGCCCAGCTTGTCGGGGGTCGCGAAGGAGGTGCCGGCGTAGGCGGCCTCGTAGCCCAGTGCGCGGTCGAGCTCGGTGGCGTGGCCGATCGACTCGTGGATGGTCAGCCACAGGTTGGACGGGTCGATGACGACGTCGTACGTGCCCGCGCGCACGCTGGGCGCGCGCATCTTCTCCGCCAGCAGGGACGGGATCTCCGCCAGCTCCGACTCCCAGTCCCAGGTGTCCGGCCCGGTCAGGTACTCCCAGCCGCGGCCGGCCGGCGGGGCGAGCGTGCGCATCGAGTCGAAGCCGCCCGTGGCGGGGTCCACGGCCACCGCCGTCAGCTGGGGGTGGAGGCGGACCCGCTGCTGCGTGGTGACGGTGCCCGCCGAGTCGGCGTAGAACTTGTTCTCGTGGACGGTGAGCAGGGAGGCGTCCACGTGCGCCACGCCCTCGGCCGCCAGGAGGCGGGCGCTCCAGTCCGACAGCAGCCCCACCTTGTCGGCGTCGGGCACCTCGAAGGGGTCCTGCTCGTACGCCGAGACCCAGGTCCGCTCGGCGTGCACGGGCTCGTCCGCCAGCTCCACGCGCTCGTCGGACCCCGCCGCCGCGATCACCTTCGCCGAGAGCTTCGCCATCGCCACCGCCTGCGAGGCCACCCGGGCCGCGGCGTCCATCGTCGGCTCCACACCGGAGGCGAAGCCCCACGTCCCGCCGTGCACCACGCGCACCGCGTAGCCGAGGTCGGTGGTGTCGGCCGAGCCGGCGAGCCGGGCGTCCCGCAGCCGCCACGACGCGCTCCGCACCCGCTCGAAGCGGAAGTCCGCGTGCTCGGCACCCAGCGCCCGGGCCCGGGCGAGGGCGGCGTCGGCCAGGGGGCGCAGTGGCAGCGCAAGGAATGAAGGATCGATCTCATGCGGCACGGTCCACTCTCCTTCTCGGTGTCTGGTCCGCAGTGAACCATGCCCCGGAAGCCCGCGCGGCGGCTCGTCCACAGAGATCGTGTACTATTCGTACCGCGCCGCTAGCTCAGTTGGTCAGAGCAGCTGACTCTTAATCAGCGGGTCCGGGGTTCGAGTCCCTGGCGGCGCACCAGCGGTCGAAGGCCCCCACCGGGATCCCCGGTGGGGGCCTTCGCATGCGGCCGGCGGCCCCCGGGTGCGGCCGCGCGGGACGTCGCGCCGCGCCGGGGTGCCGTCCGGGGTGCTGTCCCGGGCGCCGTCCGGGGTTCTGTAGAGATCCAACAGTGACCGCTGGCCGCCCCTGTCGCAGGTCGAGTGCGGTTCCGGAGGCCGGTGACGCTACGTTCGTACGGTCCGGCACTCTCCCGGATCCGGCACTGCCCAGGAAACACAACAACGGAAGGGTGATCCTTTGAGCCGCTCGGTTCTCGTCACCGGAGGAAACCGGGGCATCGGCCTCGCGATCGCGCGCGCCTTCGCCGACGCGGGCGACAAGGTCGCCATCACCTACCGCTCGGGTGAGCCGCCGGCCGGGTTCCTCGCGGTCAAGTGCGACATCACCGACCCCGAGCAGGTCGAGCAGGCCTTCAAGGAGGTCGAGGAGAAGCACGGCGCGGTCGAGGTGCTGGTGGCCAACGCCGGCGTCACCCGCGACCAGCTGCTGCTCCGCATGTCCGAGGAGGACTTCACCTCCGTCCTCGACACCAACCTCACCGGCACCTTCCGCGTCGTGAAGCGGGCCTCGAAGGGCATGCTGCGCGCCCGCCGGGGCCGTGTCGTCCTCATCTCGTCCGTGGTGGGCCTGCTGGGTTCGGCGGGGCAGGCCAACTACGCGGCCTCCAAGGCCGGCCTCGTGGGCTTCGCCCGGTCGCTCGCCCGCGAGCTGGGCTCCCGCAACATCACGGTCAACGTGGTGGCGCCCGGCTTCGTGGACACCGACATGACCCGGGTGCTCAGCGACGAGCAGCGTGCCGGGATCGTCGCGAACGTCCCGCTGGGCCGTTACGCGCAGCCCGAGGAGATCGCCGCCTCGGTCCGCTTCCTCGCCTCCGAGGAAGCCGCATACATCACCGGAGCCGTCGTTCCCGTCGACGGCGGATTGGGCATGGGTCACTGATCGCAATGAGTGGAATCCTCGCAGGCAAGCGCATCCTGGTCACCGGCGTCCTCACCGAGGCGTCGATCGCCTTCCAGGCCGCCAAGGTCGCCCAGAACGAGGGCGCCGAGGTCATCCTGACCGGGTTCGGCCGCCTCTCGCTCGTCGAGCGCATCGCCAAGCGGCTGCCGAAGCCGGCCCCGGTCATCGAGCTGGACGTGACCAACCAGGAGCACCTCGACGGCCTGGCCGACAAGGTGCGCGAGCACCTGGGCGAGGGCGTGGCCCTCGACGGCATCGTGCACTCCATCGCCTTCGGCCCCCAGGGCGCCTTCAACTTCCTGGACGCCACCTGGGAGGACGTCTCGACGGCCGTCCACGTCTCGGCGTACTCCTACAAGTCGCTGGCCATGGCGCTGCTGCCGCTCATGCCGGCCGGCTCCGCGATCGTGGGCCTGACCTTCGACGCGCAGATCGCCTGGCCGAAGTACGACTGGATGGGCGTGGCCAAGGCGGCCCTGGAGGGCACCAACCGCTACCTGGCCCGTGACCTCGGCCCCAAGGGCATCCGCTGCAACCTGGTCTCCGCCGGCCCGATCAAGTCGATGGCCGCCAAGTCCATCCCCGGCTTCGAGGAGCTGGCGGACGTGTGGAATCACCGCGCCCCCATCGGCTGGGACCTGGCCGACCCGGAGCCGGCCGGCCGCGGTGTCGTCGGCATGCTCTCCGACTTCTTCCCGCGCACCACGGGTGAGATCGTCCACGTCGACGGTGGCGTGCACATGATGGGCGCCTGAGCCGTACCCCTCGGCGCCGCTCCGCGGCGACCGTCCGTCCGATGCCCGCCCCGGGACCCCCGGGGCGGGCATCGGCGCGTGGCGGGGCGTGGGAGACTGGTCCGCATGGAGCCAGTCCTCGACCCCAACCCGAAGAACGGCCAGAAGGCCCTGCTGACGATCCTCGGCGTGATGCTCGGCATCACCGTCGTCATCGCGGTGATCGCCACCTTCGCCTCGCCGTGACGCCGGCGGGCGAGGGGCGGGGACAACCACCCGCGTGCGCCACCGCTCCACCCTGTGGGGGCTTGCGCGCCAACACCCCGCGCCCCACCCCGCTTTTCGTGCGAAGCTGGACGGCATGAGCTCCGAACCGACCCGCAGGATCGTCATCCTCCGGCATGCCAAGGCCGAATGGTCCGACGGCTCCGACCACGAGCGCCCGCTCGCGGAGCGCGGCCGCAAGGACGCGCCGGTCGCCGGCCGCTGGCTCGCCGGTTCCGGCGTCAGCCTCGACCTCGCCCTCTGCTCGACCTCCGCCCGTACCCGGGAGACCTGGAAGCTCGCCGTCTCCGAGCTGCCGGAGCGGCCCCGGACGGTCTACGAGGACCGGATGTACGAGGCGTCCCTCGGCGAGCTGATCGCCCTGCTCAACGAGGTCCCGGACGACGTGCACGACCTGGTGCTCATCGGCCACAACCCGGGGATGCACGCCCTGGCCGACGCCCTGGCGGGCGAGGCCGACGGGGACGCGCTGGCCCGGATGAACCGGTCCGGTTTCCCCACCTCGGCCATCGCCGTCCTCGCGTTCGAGGGCTCCTGGAAGGCCGTGGAGCACGGCGTGGGCCGGCTCACCGCCTTCTGGGCCCCGCACGCCGCCTGAGTCCCCGGGCCCCTGAGCACGCGGTACGGGCCGGTGTGCCGGCCCGTACGGTCACTCGCCCGTGCGGTCACTCGTGGGTGTTGGCCGCCTCGACCTCTTCCCGGGTGACGCCCAGCAGGTACAGGACGGTGTCGAGGAAGGGCACGTTGACGGCGGTGTGCGCGGCCTCGCGCACCACGGGCTTGGCGTTGAAGGCCACGCCCAGGCCGGCGGCGTTGAGCATGTCGAGGTCGTTGGCGCCGTCACCGATGGCCACGGTCTGCGCCAGGGGCACGCCGGCCTCCGCGGCGAACCGGCGCAGCAGCCGGGCCTTGCCCGCCCGGTCGACGATCTCGCCGGTCACCCGCCCGGTCAGCTTCCCGTCCACGATCTCCAGGGTGTTGGCGGAGGCGAAGTCCAGGCCCAGCCGCTCCCGCAGGTCGTCCGTCACCTGGGTGAAGCCGCCGGAGACCACGCCCACCTGGAAGCCGAGCTTCTTGAGCGTCTTGATCAAGGTGCGGGCGCCGGGCGTGAGGCGGACCTCGGCGCGGACCTTGTCCACCACGCCCTCGTCCAGCCCGGCCAGCAGCGCCACCCGCTCGTGCAGGGACTGCTCGAAGTCCAGCTCGCCCCGCATGGCCCGCGCGGTCACCTCGGCCACCTGCGCCTCGCAGCCGGCGTGCGCCGCGAACAGCTCGATGACCTCGTCCTGGATGAGGGTGGAGTCCACGTCCATGACGACCAGCCGCTGGGCGCGGCGCTGCAGGCCGGCCGCCACCACGGCCACGTCCACGCCCAGCGCCGCCGACTCGGTGGCCAGGGCCGTGCGGAGCTCCTCCGTCCCGGTGCCGGAGACCGCGAACTCCACGGCGGTCACGGGGTATTTGGCGAGCCGGAAGATACGGTCGATGTTGCCGCCGGTACCGGTGATGCAGGCGGCGATGGCCGCCGTCGATTCGGCCGTCAGCGGATGGCCGAGGACGGTGACGTGGGAACGGCCGGTGCCGCGCGGACGGTTGTCGCCGCGCCCCGAGATGATCTCGGTCTGCAGGTGCATCGACTCCGCCCAGCTGTGCACGGTCGCGCGCAGGTTGCCCTCCGCGGACGGCCCGCCGGCCGGTGCGGTGACCAGTGCGCACAGCGTGATGCGGCCCCGCGTGACGATCTGCTCGATGTCTATGACGTCCACCGCGAAGGCGGCCAGGGTGTCGAAGAGCCCGGCCGTGATGCCCGGCCGGTCCTTCCCGAAGATCTTGACCAGGAGAGTGGGTGCGTCCTCGCCGCTCGGGGCGGCGGGCGGGATCGGCGATGCGCTCATGGTGTTCCTACCGTATCCGCACCGCGTGCCTGCCCGTACACCTGTCCCACCCGCTGGACGGCACTCCGTGCCACGGCGCCGGCCTGCCCGGGGCCCGGTGAATGCCCTTACCGGCGGCCCCGGGGCGGCGGGGGCGGCCCGTCCGGCGGGGGCGGCGGCGGATGGCCGTAGCGCGGCCTCGACGGGTCCTGCCGCCCCTGCGGCGGCTGCCGCCGGGGCAGGGGCGGCGCCGGCCCGCGCCAGGTCTCGGTCGGGGCGTCGTACGTCCCCGGCCCGGGCGGGCGCAGGTACGGATTCGCCTCCGGCCGCCCGCCCCCGGGCGGGACGTACGGCCCACCCGTGAACCCGGCCCCGTACGCCTGCCCCGCCCCGCCGCCGCCCCCGGGGCCCGTCCCCTCGCGGGCGTACGGTGCCGCGCGGCGGCCCGCCGAGCCCGTGGCGTACGCCAGAAGCCCCCCGAGGAGCCCCGCGGCCAGGCCCCAGGCGGCGCCGAGCAGCAGGGCCAGGGGCACGCTGCCCTCCAGGCTCAGCCCCGCCCCCACGGCGTCGATGCCCAGCACCGACAGCGAGGCGCCGACCTCCACCCGCGTGGCCAGGACCAGCAGCGGCAGCGCCACGGCCGTGACCGCGCCCAGCGACAGCCCGCAGCGCAGCGCGAACGCGCCCGCCCGCGCCCGGCCCACGGGCGTACGGGCCGCCGTGAGCACCCCGGCCGTCAGCATCAGCAGCCCGCAGCCCAGCGGCAGCAGCCACACGGCGGGCGACAGGTCCGCGAGCGTGCCCGGCGTCACCGTCCGCGCGGTCCCCGCCCGCAGCAGCTCGTCGAGGGGGTGGGGGAGCACCTGGAGCAGCGAGCCGCTCGCCGACCCCGACCAGGGCACGAACAGGCCCAGCGGCACCCCCAGCCACACGCCGTTGGGCGCGCCCAGCAGCGCCGCCCCCAGGACGCGCCCCGGGCGGTCGTCACCGGTGGCCGCGCCCACCGCCGCCGACAGGCCCGCGACCACCGCCAGCACCAGCACCGCGCACAGTGCGGAGGCGGCCGGGCGCACCGTACGGTGCCCGGCGGCCCACGCGCGCGGCAGCGGTGCGCGCCGCGCGGCCAGCAGCGTCACCAGCGCCACGACCAGCACCCACACCAGCCCGCCGAGCAGCGAGGCCCCGGTGCGCACGGAGAAGCCGACCGCCGCCTTGGCGCCGGCCAGGTCGGCGAGGCGGCCGGGCAGCCCGCCGCCGATGTCCCCGATGTCGCCGAGGCCGGGCAGGTCCAGGCCCGGGCTCTTGCCGCCGGAGCCGGGTACGACGGAGCCGAGCCCCTTGCCGTCGAAGGTGATGACGGACGAACCGGCCCACGCCAGCCCGCCCAGCACCGCCAGGAACACCACGGCCACGGCGGCCACTCGCGCCACCAGCGCCCCGGCGCCGACGACCGCCCCCGCCCGGCGCAGCGACCGTGCGAGCACCGTGCCCAGCACCAGGGCCCCCACGAGGCTCACTCCCAGGGGGACGAGGTCGATGGTGGTGTGCGCCCCCGCGCCCGTCAGCCCGAATGCTTCGACCGACCCCGAGGGGGTGACCGAGCCGCCGACGGCGAGCACGACCACGGCGGCCGTCATGGGGCCCAGCGAGCCCGCGGCGTCCGCGCCCAGCAGGTGCAGCCCCGCCGCGGCCACCGCCGCCATGGCCAGGAACGCCCAGCTCACGGCGGCCACCGCGGTGAGGAGCAGGTCCGGCGCGCCGCCCGGTCCGCTTCCCGTCGCGGGCCCCGGCGTCATCCCCGCCGTCCCCGCCGTCCGTGCCGTCCCCGCCATCCCGGCCCCCCGATGCCGACCCGACGCCCGAATAAAGGGGGTTTTCATGTGGCTTGGCCGTAATTCGACGTCCGGTCACTGTCCGGCTTTTCCCCGCACAACGGCCGCATCCCCCGCACTCCCGGGCGGTTACTACTGTCGGGGTGGGTTTCCCGTCGGTCAACGGCGCCTGTTACAGGGCCGGTACACGGCTGCCCCACTCCCGACTTTCGGTCGGGGGACTGCGCCTGAAATAGTTCCTCCCGATGTTCACCATCCCTAGACTCCCTGTGCAGGGGACATCGGGGGACAAGTAGTGGGGCATGGAGTGCCGGAACTCGTACTGGAATTGAATGGACAGACCTGGGCGCTTGACCCGTCCCGGTCGTACGCCCTGGGGCGTGACCCGCAGGGTGACATGGTGCTGGAGGACGCCCGCGTCTCCTGGCGGCACGCCACCCTCCGCTGGGGTGGCCGTGCGTGGGTCATCGAGGACCACGGCAGCACCAACGGCACCTATGTGCAGGGCCAGCGGGTCCATCAGATGGAGATCGGCCCGGGCGCCAGCGTGCACCTGGGCAACGCCAGCGACGGCCCCCGGCTGGACTTCTCCGCCGCCCAGGCCGCCGCCCCGGCCGCCGACCTCTACAGTGCGCAGACGGCCATCGCGCCCCCTCTCCAGCACGGCGGGCCGGCCCCGCAGCACTACCAGCAGCCGGGCGGGCAGAGCAGCGGTGCCGGCTGGCCGGGCCAGCAGCCCTACCAGCAGCAGCCCCAGCACGGCTCCTGGCAGCAGCAGCAGCCGCCGCAGCACGCGCAGCACCAGCAGCCCCAGCCGCAGCAGCCGTACGTGCCGCAGCAGCAGGCGCAGCCCGTGCAGACGCCCGGCGGCGCGGCCGCCCCGCCCGTCTACGGCGACCGCAGCCCCACCACGTTCCACCAGGTGGCCGCCGGGCGCGTGATGCGCATCGGTCGTGCCCTGGACAACGAGCTGGTCGTCTCCGACCTCCAGGTCTCCCGGCACCACGCCGAGTTCCGGGCCACGAGCGACGGCCGTTTCGAGATCGTCGACCTGGGCAGCCACAACGGCACCTACGTCAACGGTCAGCCGGTCCGGCAGCAGATCATCGGCCCCAACGACATCGTGGGTGTCGGTCACTCGACGTTCCGGCTGGTCGGCGACCGCCTCGAGGAGTTCGTCGACACCGGTGACGTCTCCTTCTCCGCCCGCCACCTGACCGTGACCGTCGAAGGCGGCAAGCAGATCCTCAAGGACGTCTCCTTCGGCGTCCCCGAGAAGTCGCTGATCGCCGTCATCGGCCCCTCCGGCTCCGGCAAGTCCACCCTGCTCAAGGCGCTGACCGGCTACCGGCCCGCCAACCAGGGCGACGTGCTCTACGACAACCGGAACCTGTACAAGCAGTTCGCCGAGCTGCGGCAGCGCATCGGTCTGGTCCCGCAGGACGACATCCTGCACAAGGACCTCACCATCCGTAAGGCGCTGCGCTACGCGGCCAAGCTCCGCTTCCCCGGCGACACCGCGACCTCCGAGCGCGAGGCGCGCATCGACGAGGTGCTGCGCGAGCTGAAGCTCGACCACCACAAGGACAAGAAGATCACCGCGCTCTCCGGCGGCCAGCGCAAGCGCGTCTCGGTCGCGCTGGAGCTGCTGACCAAGCCGTCGCTGATCTTCCTGGACGAGCCCACCTCCGGCCTGGACCCGGGCATGGACCGCGACGTCATGCAGCTGCTGCGCGGCCTGGCCGACGACGGCCGCACGGTCCTGGTGGTCACCCACTCGGTGGCCGAGCTGGCGCTGTGCGACAAGCTGCTGGTGATGGCGCCGGGCGGCGCCGTGGCGTACTTCGGCCCGCCGGACGAGGCGCTGAACTTCTTCGGCTACGAGACCTGGGCCGACGTCTTCTCGGCGTTCGAGAACTACCGCGACTACGACTGGTCGGGCCGCTGGAAGGGCTCGCAGCACTACCAGATGTACGCGGCCGACATCGACGCCGTCGCCCCGCAGTCCGTGCACGTCCAGCCGCAGATGGTCCGCCCGCCGGTGCCGCAGAGCTGGATGTCCCAACTGTGGACGCTGATGCGCAGGTACGTGTCGGTCATCGCGTCCGACCGCGGCTTCATGGGGCTGATGCTGGCCCTGCCGGCCGTGATCGGCGGCGTCAGCACGCTGATCCCGTCGGACTTCGGGCTCGGCGCGCCCACCAAGGGCCACTTCAACCAGGACGCCGGCACGATCATGCTGATCCTCGCGGTCGGCATGTGCTTCTCAGGCTCCGCCAACTCCGTCCGTGAGCTGATCAAGGAACGGGTCATCTACGAACGGGAACGCGCCACCGGCCTGTCCCGGAGCGCCTATCTGATGTCCAAGGTGATCGTCCTCGGTGCGATCACCGCGGTGCAGGGCGCCCTGATCTGCGCCATCGGCTTCTCGGCCCGCAAGCTGCCCGACCAGGGCCTGGTGGTGAAGAACCTGCCCGCCGTCGAGCTGTGCGTCGTCGTCACCGGCCTGGGGTTCACCTGCATGATGATCGGCCTGGTGATCTCCTCCCTGGTGAAGACCACGGAGAAGACCATGCCGCTGCTGGTCATGTTCGCCATCGTCCAGGTCGTCTTCACCGGCATCCTCTTCAAGCTCTTCGACGCGCCGGGCATCGAGCAGGTCGCCTGGCTGATGCCGGCCCGCTGGGCCATCGCCGGCGCCGGCACCACGCTGGACCTGTCGCACGTCATGGCGCCGTTCGACAAGAACGACCCGACCCACCTCGACCCGCTGTGGGCACACAGCGCCGGCCAGTGGGGCATGGACCTCGCCGCGCTGCTGGCCATCGGCATCGCCTGCGGCTTCCTCGTCATCCGGCTGCTGCGCCGGCACGAGCCCGAGGTCATGCGCAAGTGACGGCCGGCCCGTGACGGGCCCGCGAACGCGCCGAAGGGCGGCACCCGGACTCCGGGTGCCGCCCTTCGGCGTTGCTGTCCTTCCGCCGCGCGGAAGCGTGGGGTGCCCTGGCTCAGTACGCCGAGTTGACGTTGTCCATGGAGCCGTACACCTTCGCCGCGTAGTTGCAGGCGGCGGTGATGTTGGCGACCGGGTCGTAGATGTCCCAGGAGGTGCCGTCGACGTGGTACGCCTTGAAGGTGGGGTCGATCACCTGGAGCAGGCCCTTGGACGGGATGCCCTTGGCGGCGTTGGAGTCCCACAGGTTGATGGCCTTCGGGTTGCCGGTCGACTCCCGCATGATGTTGCGGTAGATGCCGTTGTAGCTGCCCGGGATGCCCTTGGCCTGCATGATGTCCAGGGCCTCGCGGATCCACCCGTCGAGGTTGTTGGCGTAGGTCTTCTTCACCGGGGCGGCCGGGACGGGCGCGCGCTCGGCGGAACGGCTCGCGGCCTGCTGCTCGGCGCGCTCCTTGTCCGCCTTCTCCTTGGCGGCCTGCTCGTCGGCCTTCTTCTTGGCGTCGGCCTTGGCCTGCTCGGTGGCGCGGTCGGCCTGCTTGGCCAGCTCCTGCTGCTGCGTCTCGCCGAAGGAGTGCGCGTTCCAGGCGACCGGCTTCACGGCGGCGACCGTCTTCTCGCCGTCGGCGGAGGCGGGGACGACCGCGAAGGCCAGTGCGGCGACACCGGCCGCGGCAATGCCGGCGGCGGAGAACTTGTGGACCTTGGTCAGGCGGGTATAGCCGGAGATGGGGGAGCGCATGAGTGAGCTGAACCTCTTCCAATCGCTTGAGTCGCAGCGGCCCGGATCGACGCGGTCAGCGCCGCGTCTCGTTCGACGGCGCCCTGCGGCTGGGCAATTGTTAGCGGCTGCAAAATCAGCTCGCAATGATGTGACGTACTACGGAGCCTCGTAACGCAACCCGCGAGGCCCCGCCCCCGCTCCCCGGCACTTGCCAGGTGAACCGCTCACTTACCGCGTGTTTACGCGTCCACTAAGCGGCTTCGTACGTGATGTGCGTCCCGTGGGCGGGGTCACACGCGGCCACGGGCAACGCTACGCAGGGCGGTCGGCGCCGTACGCTCGGTCACTGTTTGCGATCAGAAAGATCGTCCGAGCGGAGTTATGCTGCTCGGCCCTGCTCCGGCCCTGCTCCGGCCCTCCGGTCAGACCTCCACCAGCACCTGGCCGAGGCTCTTCCGCACCAGGTCCGGCACCCGGCAGTCCGGCGCCGGATAGCCCACCGGGATCACCGCGAACGCCTTTTCGTTCGCCGGCCGCCCCAGCACCTCCGCCAGGAACCGCATCGGGCTCGGCGTGTGCACCAGCGCCGCCAGCCCCGACAGGTGCAGCGCCGACAGCAGCATCCCCACCGCGATCCCCACCGACTCGTCCACGTAGTAGTGCTTGCGCCGCTCCCCGTCCGGACCGAGCCAGTACCGCTGCTGGAACACCACCACCAGCGCCGGCGCGTCCGTCAGGTGCGGCTTCACCTCGTCGGTGCCCAGCGGGCGCAGCGCCGCCAGCCACTCCTCGCCCAGCCGGCCCGCGTACGACCGCCGCTCCTCTTCCTCCGCCGCCGCCCGCACGGCCCGCCGCACCGCCGGGTCCTTCACCAGGACGAACGTCCACGGCTGCTGGTGCGCCCCGGACGGCGCCGTCGCCGCGCACGCGATCGCGTCCCGCACCACCTGCTCGGGCACCGGGTCGGGCGAGAACTGCCGCACCGTACGGCGCCGCCCCATGCGCTCCCGCAGCTCGGCGGCGCGGGCCAGCGACTCCTCCACCGGCATCCGCTCCGGACGGTAGGGCACCGCACGGTAGGGCTCGCCGTGGGTGGGGGTCCACTGCACAGGTCCAGACATGAGGAGTACATGCCCCGGCGGCGCCCGTCCACTCCCACGCACCCCAGGCCCCCGCCCCGGGCCCACCCGCTTTAGGACCACCCGCCCTAGGACCACCGGCCCAGGTCCCGGCCACCGCAGGCCCGATTCCCCCCGCACACCCGCTCGCTACGGTAAGGGCCATGACCACCCCGCCCCGCTCCGGCCTCACGGCGATCAGCACCGCGCTGCTCGCGATGAGCCGGCACCTGGAGGTGCGCGACGTCCTCAAGACCATCGTCGCCTCCGCCCGAGACCTGCTGGACGCCGAGTACGCCGCGCTCGGCGTCCCCGACGACCACGGGGGCTTCGCCCAGTTCGTCGTCGACGGCGTCAGTGACGACCAGTGGAAGGCCATCGGCCCCCTTCCGCGCCAGCACGGCATCCTCGCGTCGATGCTGAAGGACGCCACCCCCCAGCGCCTCGCCGACGTGCGCCGCGACCCCCGCTTCGGCGGCTGGCCCGCCGCGCACCCCGACATGAGCGACTTCATCGGCGTCCCGGTGGCCGACGGCGACGAGATCCTCGGCGCCCTCTTCCTCGCCGACAAGCGCTGCCCCAAGCCCGAGGGCGGCTGCGGCTTCACCGCGGAGGACGAGGAACTGCTCGGCGTCCTCGCCCAGCACGCCGCCATCGCCCTCACCAACGCCCGCCTCTACGAGCGCAGCCGCGAGCTCACCATCGCCGGCGAGCGCTCCCGCCTCGCCCACGAGCTGCACGACGCCGTCGCGCAGAAGCTGTTCTCCCTCCGGCTGACCGCCCAGGCCGCCACCGCCCTCGTCGACCGCGACCCCGCCCGCGCCAAGGGCGCCCTCCACGAGGTCGCCCGGCTCGCCGCCGAGGCCGCCGACGAGCTGCGCGCCGCCGTCGTCGAGCTGCGCCCCGCAGCCCTCGACGAGGACGGCCTGGTGGCCACCCTGCGCACCCAGGTGAAGGTGCTCGACCGCGCCCACTCCGCCCGCGTCGGCTTCACCAACCACGGCGTGCGCGCCCTGCCCGCCGCCCAGGAGGAGGCCCTGCTGCGCGTCGCCCAGGAGGCCCTCCACAACGCCCTGCGCCACTCCGGCGCCCGCACGGTCGACGTCACCCTCGCCCGCAGCGGCCCCGGCGCCACCCTGCGCGTCACCGACGACGGCTGCGGCTTCGACCCCGGCGCCGTCCGCCGGGCCGGCCGCCACCTGGGCCTGGTCTCCATGCGCGACCGGGCGGGCGGCGTCGGCGGAACGCTGACCGTGACCTCGGAGCCCGGAACGGGCACCACGATCGAGATGGAGGTGCCCGGTGGCTGAGGAACACCGGATCAAGGTGCTGATCGTCGACGACCACCAGGTGGTCCGCGAAGGGCTGCGCACCTTCCTGGAGGTCCAGGAGGACATCGAGGTGGTGGGTGAGGCCGCGGACGGCGCCGAGGGCGTCGAGCGCGCCGGGGAGCTGCTCCCGGACGTCGTCCTCATGGACGTGAAGATGCCCGGCACCGACGGCATCGAGGCGCTGCGCCGGCTGCGCGAGCTGGGCAACCCCGCCCGGGTCCTGGTGGTCACCAGCTTCACGGAGCAGCGCACCGTCGTGCCGGCGCTGCGTGCGGGCGCCGCGGGCTACGTGTACAAGGACGTGGCCCCCGACGCGCT
Source organism: Streptomyces mashuensis (assembly GCF_014654785.1). Taxonomy (GTDB): domain Bacteria; phylum Actinomycetota; class Actinomycetes; order Streptomycetales; family Streptomycetaceae; genus Streptomyces; species Streptomyces mashuensis. The sequence continues at coordinate 9,129 of NZ_BNBD01000022.1, read as the reverse complement.
GGCCGGCGCCATCCGGTCGGTGCACGCCGGGCACGTCCTGCTCCAGCCGGAGGTCGCCGGGGCCCTGCTGGCCCAGGACGAGGGGACCGGCCACGGCCGGGGCAACGGGCTGACGGAGCGGGAGCGCGAGGTGCTCGCCCTGATCGCCGACGGGCGGTCCAACCGGGAGATCGCGCGGGCGCTGGTGCTCTCCGAGAAGACCGTCAAGACGCACGTCTCGAACATCCTGATGAAGCTCGACCTGGCGGACCGCACCCAGGCGGCCCTCTGGGCGGTCCGTCATGGGATCGGTGCCTGACCTGGTCTTTTGCGGGGCGGGGAGCGGCGCGTGTCCGGTCCCCCATTAAGCGGAACGTCACGCTCCGATCGGCTGTTCATGCTGTCGTGTGATAACTGCTCCGAACGCGCAACTCCCCTCGTCGTGGCCCGTTTTCCATGGCGTAACCGCGGCGGCTGGCCGTGGCGACGCTCTGGCAAACATCAGGAAGGTCATACGAAAGTGAACAACATGAAGAAGGCCGCTGCCGTCACGCTCGCCGTGGGTGGTCTCGCGCTGGCCGGTGCCGCCTCCGCCTCCGCCCACGCCCAGGCCGAGGGTGTGGCGAAGAACAGCCCCGGTGTCGCCTCCGGCAACGTCGTCCAGGTCCCCGTGAAGGTCCCGGTCAACCTGTGCGGCAACACCGTGAACGTGGTGGGCGTCGGCAACCCGGCCCACGGCAACCTCTGCGTCAACGAGTAATAAACGACGCTCACCCCCGTGAGTCCGTCGGCTCCACTACGGTGGAGCCGACACCGGGATTGATCGGGCGAGGGTGATCAATCGTCCGAACGAGGGCAAACACCCCCGATGGCCGTGCCGTCGGGGGTTCATTGGCGTTCATCAGTACACGGCCCCGTGGCAGGGGCCGGTCAGGTCAGTCATCTAAAAGGAAGACCACCTCATGAACAGTGCCAAGAAGGCAGCCCTCGCTCTGGCCGCAGCAGGCGTCGCCGTCAGCGCCTCCGTCGTCCCCGCGGTCGCCAGTGACGACGGTCACGGCGCCATCGCCGTCGGCGCTGCCAAGGGCTCGCCCGGTGTCATCTCGGGCAACGTCATCCAGGTGCCGATCGACATCCCGGTGAACGTCTGCGGCAACACCATCGACATCATCATCGGCCTCCTCAACCCGACCTTCGGCAACACCTGCATCAACGACGGGGGCAAGGGGCACCACGAGCACAAGGGCCACCACGGCGGCCACTGAGCAGGCGGCTCCCGCCCGCTCCGCGTCCCCCGACGGGCCGCCGGCCCGCCCATGAGGTACGCCCAGCAGAAGGCCCCGCGGACCGGCCGGTCCGCGGGGCCTTCTGCTGGAGCCCGGTCAGCCCCGGCCGGACCCCTCCAGCACGGCGTTGTACGCCGCCACCTGCGCCCGCCGGGCCGTCCGCTCCACCGGCCGCAGCGTCGCCGCCCGCGCCGCGATCTCCGAGGCGCTCACCGCGCCGCCGTGCTCCCGGCCCTCGCCGTCCCCCGGCGCGTACGCGATGTCCAGCAGCGCCCCGACCCGCTGCGCCAGTTGCAGCACCCGCACCGCGCGCGGCGGGTACCCCGGCGCCAGTACCTCCGCGGACCGCGCGGCCCTCGCCCGGTACGCCTCCAGCGCCGCCTGCGCCACCGGGCCCGAGCCCGCCACGTCCAGCCGGGTCAGCGCCTCCGTGGCGTCGCGCAGCGCCTCGGCCAGTTCCCGCTCGGCCTCCGACAGCGACGGCACGTCCGCGGGCGGGGCCTCCCGTACCGGCAGGCAGTGCCACAGGACCTCGACGTGCACGTCGCCGGCGGGCCCCGCCTCGTACACCTCGGGCACCAGCCCGAGCCCCACGCCCACCGCGACGACGGCCTCGCCCGCGTCGATCGCCCGGTCGTTGAACTCCGGCGGCCCGCTCAGCCCCAGCGGATGGCCCGGCACCGGCAGCGCCAGCCGCAGCCCCGTGGCGCCCAGCGCGCGCAGCCGGCCCAGCGCCAGCGTCAGGCCCACCGGGCCGGACTCGCCCGGCAGACCCGTGACACGGTGGGACGCGTCCTCCCCGGTGATGCGGTCCGCCACGTCATCAGGTGCGGCAAATCCGGCAATAAGGGCATTTCCCCAGGCGGTGAGCCGCCCTGAGCGATGTTCGTCGAGCATGCCCCCAGCCTAGAGACCGGCTCGCTCGCCGGGTGGCGTAGTTTTTCCCTGGGGCTCTGCCCCGGGGGCTGCGCCGGACAGGCGCAGGCGACGACGCGACTGCAATGGGAGACAACGCGCTCATGAGCGATGTGCTGGAACTGGTGGACGTATCCGTGGTCCGCGAGGGCCGGGCTCTGGTGGACCAGGTCTCCTGGTCGGTCAAGGAGGGCGAGCGCTGGGTGATCCTCGGCCCCAATGGCGCCGGCAAGACCACCCTTCTCAACGTCGCGTCCAGCTACCTCTTCCCCAGCAAGGGCACCGCCCGCATCCTGGGGGAGAAGCTCGGCGCCGTCGACGTCTTCGACCTCCGCCCCCGCATCGGCGTGGCCGGCATCGCCCTGGCCGACAAGCTGCCCCGCAGCCAGACCGTGCTGCAGACCGTCCTCACCGCCGCCTACGGCATGACCGCCGGCTGGCGCGAGGACTACGAGGAGGTCGACGAGCAGCGCGCCCGCGCCTTCCTCGACGTCCTCGGCATGACCGACTTCCTGGACCGGAAGTTCGGCACCCTCTCCGAGGGCGAGCGCAAGCGAACCCTCATCGCCCGCGCCATGATGACCGACCCCGAGCTGCTCATGCTCGACGAGCCCGCCGCCGGCCTCGACCTCGGCGGCCGCGAGGACCTCGTACGCCGCCTGGGCCGCCTCGCCCGCGACCCGCTCGCCCCCTCGATGGTGATGGTCACGCACCACGTCGAGGAGATCGCCCCCGGCTTCACCCACGTCCTGATGATCCGCCAGGGCAAGGTGCTGGCCGCCGGCCCCATCGAGCTGGAGCTCACCTCCCGCAACCTTTCCCACTGCTTCGGCCTGCCCCTCGTCGTCGAGCGCCACGGCGACCGCTGGACCGCCCACGGGCTGCCGCTGTCCTGACCCCGCGCGCTCTGTCCCGGGGCGGGGCCGCGCCCCTACCATGACCAGGTGGGCACTTGGGTGTGGTGGCTCGTCGCCGCCGTCGGGCTGGGCATTCCGCTGGTCGTCACCGCGATGCCGGAATTCGGCATGTTCGCGGCCGGAGCCGTCGCCGCCGCCGTCACCGCCGTCCTCGGCGGCGGCACCGTGGCACAGTTCCTCGTCTTCGCCGTCGTCTCCGTGGCCCTGATCGCCGTCGTCCGCCCGATCGCCAACCGCCAGCGCCGGGGCCGCCCCGAGCTGGCGACCGGCGTGGACGCGCTCCGGGGCCGGCAGGCCGTCGTCCTGGAACGGGTCGACGGCAACGGCGGCCGCATCAAGCTCGCGGGCGAGATCTGGTCCGCGCGCTCCCTCGACACCGGGCGCGCCTTCGAAGTGGGCGAGCAGGTGGACGTCATCGAGATCGACGGCGCCACGGCCGTGGTCGTGTGAGACCGGGACCGGCCGGCTCCGCCCTAACGCCTGCACAGCGGTGCCCGGTTCTGGAAGACTCCCTCACAACGATCACCGCGTGCACCGCACAGCGGGCAACGTCACCGACACGGCACGGGGAGCTGGAGCCACGATGGAACCGATCATCATCGTCCTGATCATCCTGGTGGTGCTCGTCTTCATCGCCCTCATGAAGACGGTTCAGGTCATTCCGCAGGCCAGCGCCGCCATCGTGGAGCGCTTCGGCCGCTACACCCGCACTCTCAACGCGGGCCTGAACATCGTCGTCCCCTTCATCGACACGATCCGCAACCGCATCGACCTCCGCGAGCAGGTCGTCCCCTTCCCGCCCCAGCCGGTCATCACCCAGGACAACCTCGTCGTCAACATCGACACGGTCATCTACTACCAGGTGACCGACGCCCGCGCCGCCACCTACGAGGTCTCCAGCTTCATCCAGGCCATCGAGCAGCTCACCGTCACCACCCTGCGCAACATCATCGGCGGCATGGACCTCGAGCGCACCCTCACCTCCCGCGAGGAGATCAACGCCGCCCTCCGCGGCGTCCTCGACGAGGCCACCGGCAAGTGGGGCATCCGCGTCAACCGCGTCGAACTCAAGGCCATCGAGCCCCCCACCTCCATCCAGGACTCGATGGAGAAGCAGATGCGCGCCGACCGGGACAAGCGCGCCGCCATCCTCCAGGCCGAAGGCATCCGGCAGTCCGAGATCCTGCGCGCCGAGGGCGAGAAGCAGTCGGCCATCCTCCGCGCCGAAGGTGAGGCCCGCGCCGCCGCCCTCCGAGCCGAGGGCGAGGCCCAGGCCATCCGCACCGTCTTCGAGTCCATCCACGCCGGCGACCCCGACGAGAAGCTGCTCTCCTACCAGTACCTCCAGATGCTCCCGAAGATCGCCGAAGGCGACGCCAACAAGCTCTGGATCGTCCCCAGCGAGATCGGCGACGCCCTCAAGGGCCTCAGCGGAGCCGTCGGCAACGGCCTGGGCAGCCTCGGCCCCCGCGGCGGCGGCAGCGCCCCCCGCACCACCAAGGAGACCCCGCGCCGCGAGCAGCCCCCCCTCGACTGACCCCCGCACGACCCGGCACGAACCGGCCAGGGCCTGTCCCCCCATGATCCGGTTCGTGCATGATCGGTGCGAGCCCCCCGACCCCTGTGGCGGGGAGGCGACACACCGATCCGAAGGAGATGGCCTTGTCCATCTGGGAAGCACTCGCGGTCTTCGGCGCCGGCATCGGCGCAGGCGCCATCAACACCATCGTCGGCTCCGGCACCCTCATCACCTTCCCGGTGCTCCTCGCCACCGGACTGCCCCCCATCACTGCCAACGTCTCCAACACCCTCGGCCTCGTCCCCGGCAGCATCAGCGGCGCCATAGGCTACCGCCGGGAACTCCAGGGCCAGGGCCCCCGCGTCCTCCGCCTCGGCATCACCGCCCTCGTCGGCGGCCTCGCCGGCGCCGTCCTGCTGCTCGCCCTGCCGTCCTCGGCCTTCGACGCCATCGTGCCCGCCCTCATCGGCATCGCACTCGTCCTCGTCGTCCTGCAACCCCGGCTCGCCCGCACCCTCGCCCGCCGCCGCGAACGCAACGGCACCCACGTCCCCGCCCACGGCGGCCCCGTCCTCTTCGCCGGCATGCTCCTCGCCAGCGCCTACGGCGGCTACTTCGGCGCCGCCCAGGGCGTGCTCTACCTGTCCCTCATGGGCGTCCTGCTCGACGAGGACCTCCAGCGCATCAACGCCCTGAAGAACGTCCTCGCCGTCGTCGTCAACGGCGTCGCCGCCGTCTTCTTCGTCCTCGCCGCCCACGTCGACTGGACCGCCGTGCTGCTCATCGCCGTCGGCTCCGTCATCGGCGGCCAGATCGGCGCCAGGATCGGCCGCCGCCTCCCGCCCGTCGCCCTGCGCGGCATCATCGTCGCCGTCGGCACCGTCGCCATCGTCCAGCTGCTGCTCAAGTAGCCGCCGCGGCACCGGCCGCACCGGACAGCAACGGGGGAGGGGCCGCAGCGGACCCTCCCCCGTACGTGGACGAACCGGCGGAACCTCCCGCCTCAGCCGCCCGCCGGCACCTCGTACGTACCGATCACATGCGCCCGCGCCAGCGCGTGGAACCGCAGGTGGAACCCGACCACCGCCGGCGACGCCTCCGCGTCCGGGCCCAGCTTCTCCCGGTCCACGGCGTACACCGTGAACACGTACCGGTGCGGCCCGTCGCCCGCCGGCGGCGCCGCACCCCCGAAGTCCCGCGTGCCGTAGTCGTTGCGCACGTGCACGGCCCCCTCCGGGAGCCCCTCCATCTTCCCGCTGCCGGCCCCGGCGGGCAGCTCGGTGACCCCGGCCGGGATGTCGAAGACGACCCAGTGCCAGAAACCGCTGCCCGTCGGCGCGTCGGGGTCGAAACACGTCACCGCGAAACTCTTCGTCCCCTCCGGGAACCCCTCCCAGCGCAGATGCGGCGAACGATTGCCGCCCGCATGCACCTGATCCCCGCTCAGCTCCCCGCCCGGCACGACGTCGTCGCTCACCAGCGTGAACGACGGCACCGGCGGAAGAAACTCATGGGGGAGCGGCGGACGCTTCTGCTCGGACACACCGGACGCGTCGGACACGGGGAACACCTCCAGATACGGCGGACAACCGGAACCGCCAGCCTAACGAGGCGACAGCCGCACGGGCTGCGACCATAGGGAGCGTGCTCCATGTACTTCGCCACAACGGACGACGGCCCGCGGGACGCCTCGTGCGCACCCTGACCGCACTCCTGGCCGTCCTGCCCCTCCTGCTCCTGCCCGCGTGCTCCTCCGGCTCCTCCGGCGGGCACAAGACGGAACAGCCCGCGCGCCCGGCCACCGGCACCGCGCCCGCCTGGGCGAAGGGCATGAAGACCGTCACCGAGGACCAACTGCCCCCCGAGGCCCGGCACACCCTGCAACTCATCGCCAAGGGCGGCCCCTTCCCGTACCCCAAGGACGGCACCGTCTTCGGCAACCACGAGAACCGGCTGCCCCGCCAGAACCGCGGCTACTACCACGAGTACACCGTCCCCACCCCCGGCTCCCGCGACCGCGGCGCCCGGCGCATCATCACCGGGCAGCACGAGGAGCGCTACTACACCGGCGACCACTACAAGACCTTCGAAGCGGTGGTGCACCCATGACCGGCCTGCTCCCCCCGCCCGGCGTCCCCGCGCTCCTCTCGGGCGCGACCCCGCCGGGCGTCTACCGCCTCCCGCCCACCGACGCCCCCGACGACGTCGCCGCCCTCGCCACCGGCGCCGACTGGCACCCCGCCCGCCTCCGCCTCGCCCACGTCCACGACAAGGCGGCCTTCCTCGACCGGTGCGCCGCCGACCTGGACTTCCCCTCGTGGTTCGGCCACAACTGGGACGCCCTCGCCGACTGCCTCACCGACCTCTCCTGGTGGCGGGAGGCCGGCAAGACACGCGGCCACCTCCTGCTCGCCGAGGACTGGGAGACCTTCCGCAAGTCCGCCCCGGCCGACGCCCGCACCGCGGAGGCCATCCTCACCGACGCCGTCGGCTTCTGGGCCGGGCACGACCCGGTGCTGGCGGTCCTGCTCGCCTGACCGCAGCCGCCCGGCCCGGGGCGGGGAACGAGGCGTCAGAACCAGTTGCGGCGGCCACCCACCTCGGCCAGCCACTGGTGCAGGTACGCCGCCCAGTCCGTGTCCCCGTACGACGCCAGGTCGACGGTGAACGAACGGTACGTGTCGCTGCCCGAGCCGAACAGGCCCGGCTTCTTGTCCATCTCCAGCACCACGTCCATCTCGCGGTCGTCCGCCACGAACGACAGCTCCACCTCGTTCAGCCCCCGGTACTGCGCCGGTGCATGGAACTCGATCTCCTGGTAGAAGGGCAGCCGCTGCCGCGTCCCGCTGATGTGGCCCCGCTCCAGGTCGGCGGCCTTGAACACGAAGCCGAGCCGGCCGAACGCGTCGAGGATCGCCTGCTGCGCCGGCAGGGGGTGCACGTTCACCGGATCGAGGTCACCCGAGTCCACCGCCCGGGCGATCGCCAGGTGTGTCGACACCCCCACGCTCATCCCGGTCAGCTGCCGGCCCAGGAACATCGTGACCGGCGTCTCCCACGGCACCTCCAGCCCGAACGGCACGGTGTGCACCGCACCCGCCTGCACCTCGAACTCCCCGCCCAGCCGGACCCGCGTGAACTCCACGTCCTGCTTGTACTCGCCGTCGTCGGTCTCCACCTCGACGCGCGCCTGGAGCCCCACCGACAGGCCCTCGATCCGCTGCGGCACGGTCCCGCCCTGGATGCGGACCTCGCCCTGCACCACGCCGCCCGGTACGACGTTCTCCTCGAAGAGCACCGTCTCCACCGAAGCGCCGCCCGCCCCCAGGCTTGCCATGAGCTTCTTGAACACCACTGAACATCCTCCCCGGACCCGGTTCGGTTCCCCGGGCCCTTCCACTAGGCTCGGCCGGCATGATTTCCGCGCCTGACCGTATGCCACTGCCCAGGGAGTTCTTCGACCGTCCCGTCCTCGAGGTCGCCCCCGACCTGCTGGGCCGCACCCTCGTCCGGACGATGCCCGAGGGACGGATCGTCCTCCGCATCACGGAGGTCGAGGCATACGCCGGCGAGGCCGACCCCGGCTCGCACGCCTACCGGGGCCGCACGGAACGCAACGCGTCGATGTTCGGTCCGCCCGGACACGCCTACGTCTACTTCATCTACGGAATGTGGTTCAGCCTGAACCTGGTCTGCGGCCCCGAAGGCACCGCCAGCGGTGTCCTGCTGCGCGGCGGCGAGGTGATCGAGGGCGCCGGCCTGGCCCGCAAGCGCCGCCCCAAGGCCCGCCACGACCACGAGCTGGCCCAGGGCCCGGCCCGCCTGGCCACCGCACTCGACGTGGACCGCACCCTCAACGGCACCGACCTCTGCGCCGGCCCCGACGCCCCCCTACGGGTACTGGAGGGCACCCCCGTCCCCCGCGGCAGCATCCGCAACGGCCCCCGCACGGGCGTCGGCGGCGACGGCGCCCATCACCCCTGGCGCTTCTGGGCGGACGGCGACCCGACGGTGAGCCGCTACCGGGCGCATGTCCCGCGGAACCGGGGGAAGGCGCAGCAGTAGGACAGGGCCGAGGGAGGGCTCGCGGAGGGCTGACGGGCCCGCTGACCTCGGTGCTTGACTCTGCGGCCGGGAGGGCCTAACGTAGCTGAGCCGCCTGAGAAGGGCAGCGCCGTACGAGCGCACCTGATGGGCGGTACAACCACCACTACGAGGAAGCCCCGGACCGGGGTCGTGTTCCGTGCGCCTTTGCGTGCCGGAATGCGTTTCCGAAATCGGCTCGATCGACTCGATTAGCAGCCGCCGAGGAAATCCGCTAACGTGGTGGACACCCCGCCGACAGGGGATATCGGAATCGAATTCCACGCCGGATACGGCACGGAAGAGAGTCTGATAAAGTCGGAGACACCGAAGGGAAGCGCCCGGAGGAAAGCCCGAGAGGGTGAGTACGAAGGAAGCGTCCGTTCCTTGAGAACTCAACAGCGTGCCAAAAGTCAACGCCAGATATGTT
>NZ_BNBD01000021.1 GCF_014654785.1 Streptomyces mashuensis | reverse complement strand
GCACGCACGAGCGACACGGACAGCGATTTCGCCACGGTTGGCGATGAGCACCTTACGCACCTTGCGCATCTGACAATTCCGCTTCTGTTCGAGGACGTGCTGGTTGTTCATGACGGCCGGTAGTAACGCGGCAGGTGGACGTCCACGCGCGTGCCGCTGCCGGCCGTGCTGGTGATGGCGAGCCGGCCGCCGACCGATTCCATGCGCTCCGACATGGCGCGCAGGCCGTGGGCGGGCCGGGACGCGAGGGTGTGGGCGACGTCGAAGCCGCTGCCGTCGTCGCGGATCTGCGCGTGCGCCCACTTGCGCGTGATCCGGGCGCGTACGGCGACCTGGTGCGCGGAGGCGTGGGTGAAGGCGTTGAGCATCGCCTCGCGCGTCACGAGGGAGAGTTCGTGGCGGAACAGCTCCGGGAGGGTGGACTCGTCGCCGCTCAGGGCCCAGCTGACGGCGACTCCGCGGGCCTCGCCCAGGGCCCGCACGTCCTGCGTGGCGTCGTACAGGCCGGCGACGGGCGTGGACCGGTGGAGGCCGTCGACGATGTCCCGTGCGCCGTCGGCCGCCCGGGTCAGCACCTGCTCCACGAGGGCGGAGCCGGTGGCTCCGGTCCCTTGGAGCTGGCGGAGGGCAGCGGTGAGGGGGCCGCTCACGCGGTCGTGGACGTCGCGGGCGAGGGCGCGCCGTTCCTGCCACACGTCCCGGACGGCGGGGATCTCCCGGGCGGCGGGGGCGAAGACCTCGCGGATGTCGGGCAGGACGTCGGCGGGGGTGCTGCCGCTGCGTACGGCGCACTCGGCGAGCAGGAGGGAGGCGGTCACCAGCTGGTCGGGCGACACGCCGGGCAGGGGTTGTGCGGTGCCCGCGTCCCGGTCGCCGGCGAGGCGCCGCACGGTGAGGTGGGCGAGGCCCAGCAGGGCCTGCCGTAAGGATTCGCCGTCGTGGGGCTGGCCGGGCAGGTAGCCGGGGAGGTGGTCGTCGAGCGCCTCCCGGAAGCGGCGGAGGGTCTCCTCGGCCTGGTGGCGGCCGAGGACCGCGCCCGGCACCGGGGTGCTCGGGGGCACGGCCGCCCGGGTGTGGGGCAGGGCGGCCCGGGCCCGGCCGAGCCCTTCGGTGAGGGCGGCGGCGAAGCGGTCCACGGGGTTGCGGCGGGGTTTGGCGGGGGCCCGGTCGCCGGTGGTTCCGGCGGCGTGGTCCACCAGGGCCGTGGTGATCAGCATTCCGCTCATGCGGCCCACGCCCCCGAGGTGCCCGCGCCCACCAGTTCGGCGGCCGGGCGGCCGGTGCTCGCCGGGACGGTGCCCCGGGTGCGGGCGGGCTCCAGGAGGCGGTGGCCGTAGGCCGCCGACACCAGGGTCATGTGGCGGTGCCAGCCCGGGTAGGAGCGGCCCTCGAAGTCCCGCAGTCCGCAGTCGTCGAGGCCTGCCAGCGCGTCGGTGCCCACGGCGTGGCCGGTGAAGAGGGGTGCGGCCTCGCCGAGCCGCTCGCCGTGGAGGCTGGTCAGCCAGATCCGCTGCGGCGTCCGGTGGCCCGGCGCCCAGGAGGCGGCCATGCGCAGGGGTGCGGCCGACTGGGCGGTGTGCACCTGCGCGGGCAGGAGGCGGGGGGCCTCGGGGGTGGCGGGGCCGAGCGGACGCGCGGAGCCCTGGAGCTGCCGGGCGAGGTCGGCGGCGGTGAGGGCGCGGCCGGCTGGCGCTCTGCCGGCGGGTGTCCGGGCCAGGCGGTGCAGGCCGGCGGAGACGGGGGTGGCGCCGGGGACGGACAGGATCCAGTCGGTGCCGAGGGCGCCGAGGCCCTCGACGAGTTCGGCGGCCTCCGTCACGGTCTCCGCCTCGGCCACCACGGGGGCGGCGGAGCCGTCGGCCGCGGCGGCCAGGTCCAGCATCAGGCGGGCGGGCGATCCGGGGCGGGCCGTCTCGGGGATGCGGGCCCGGCGGCGCAGGGTGGGGTCGTCGAGCCACTCGTCGGGGAGGTACAGCCGCCAGTCGACGGGCAGGGCGCCGCGCTCGGTGAGCAGGAAGAGGCCGAGGCCCAGCTGGCAGCCGACGGTGCGGCCGGTGGCGGGGTCGAAGCGGCGGTGCACGCCGGCGGAGCAGCGGCCGCGCTTGGGCACGGTCACGCGGCCCAGGGCCCAGCCGTGTAACGCGGTGCGCTCGCGGCACCAGTCGGCGAGTTCCCGGCGGACGGCGCTCCACGACCAGGTGCTCTCGCTGACCACCTGGTGCAGGGACTGGAAGGCGGTGTGGGAGTCGTACAGGGAGAGGCCCATGTTCCGCACCGACTTGCGGCCGGGGGTGGTGAGCAGTCCCGTCACGTAGGCGCCGGCCCAGCGGCGCTGGTCGGTGCGCGGCAGTCCGTGGAAGAGACGGCGGGTCAGTTCGTCGGCCGTTCCCCGCTCCTCCGGCTTCCGCGCGGCCGTGGCCCTGCGGTCGGTCATGCCAGCTCCCCTCGTCAGCAGGCTCTGTGACTGAACGCCAAAAATATAACGAGCTTTCTCTATGTTTTTGAAGCCGGGTGCGGCGCGGTGCGCGACTTCGGCATCTCCGGGACCCCGGCGCAGCTCGCGGGCGGGGACTTGCCAAGGACGTCCCGCATCGGGCGGCACGGCGCTCTTCGTGCCGCAACCGCCGGTAGCGTCCGAAGGGTTGGACAAGTAGTCGAAAGACCATGGAAAGGTGACGACGTGGTCAAGCAGGAGCGTGCCCTGCTGACTCGTGAACGCCTGGTCCGGGCGGCGGCGGACGCCTTCGCCCGGCGGGGCTACACGGGTACCTCGCTACAGGACATCTGCAGGAGCGCCGGCATCTCCATGGGGGCGCTCACCTTCCACTTCTCCAGGAAGAACGACCTGGCGGCGGTGGTGAAGGAGGTGGGTTTCGCGGTCACGCGGGAGGAGGTGGAGCGGGCCCGGCACGACGCTCCCGACCCGTTGTCCGCCGTCGTGGCCGTGACCTGCGGAATCGTCGACCTGTTGGCGCGCGACAGCAGCGTGCGGGCGGCGCAGGCGATGCACCGCACGGCCCCGGTGTGGGACGAGGCGTGGGTGCCGCAGGTGCGGCGGCTCCTGGACCAGGCGGACCGGCAGGGCCTGCTGGACCCCACCGTCCGCACCGAGACGCTGGTGCGGCTGTCGGTCCACCTGGTGCACGGCGCGGCGGCGGCGCTGCACGCGACGGAGGCTCCTGATCCGCACAAGGCGGCGGAGCTCGCGGAGTTGTGGTCGGTCATCCTGCGGGGCGCTGCGCGCGGCAGCGCGGTGGTGTGCGGCGAGCGCCGCTCAGATCGCGCTCCAGCCGCCGTCCACCGGTACTGAGGCGCCGGTGAGGAACGAGGAGCGGTCGCTGCACAGCCAGGCGGCGGCCTGGGCCACCTCGCGCGGCTCGGCCATCCGCTTCTGAATGGCGCGGGCGGTGAAGCCCGCCTCCAGCTCGGGTGCTTCTTCGAGCAGTTCGTCCATCAGCTCGGTACGGGTGCTGCCGACGACGAGGGCGTTCACGCGGATGCCCGCGTCGCCGTACTCCATGGCGGCGGCCTTGGTGAGGCCCAGCACGGCGTGCTTGGCGGCGACGTACGGGGCCACGGCGCCGGTGGCGACCGTGCCGGCGGTGCTGGAGGTGTTGACGATGGTGCCCCCGGAGCCGCTCTTCAGCATGACGGGGATCTGGTGGCGCAGGCAGTTCCAGACGCCGCGCACGTTGACGTCCATGACGCGGTCGTAGACCGACTCGTCCAGTTCGTGCAGTGGTGTGCCGCCGGATCCCCAGCCGGCGTTGTTGAAGGCGCCGTCCAGGGAGCCGAACGTGTCGACGGCCGTGCCGACGGCCCGTTCGACGTCCGCCGGCCTGGTCACGTCACCGGCCGCGAGGGCCACTCTGGCGCCTCGTGCGACGAGCGGCCCGGCCACCCGGTCCAGTGCGTCGGCCCGCCGGGCCATCAGGACGAGGGCCGCACCCTCCTCGGCGAACAGCTCCGCGGCCGCTGCGCCGATGCCCCTCGAGGCCCCCGTAATGAGAATCGTGCGCCCACTCAACATCCCCTCAGTGCTCACTCTGTGCATTCAACGCGACGCGTAGTGCAGGGGAAAGATGATCTGTGTCACGCACGCCGGAAGGAACGCCTCCGTGCCCGGCGGGGTCTTGCCTAGGCGTACGTGACGGCCGCCCCGAAGACGTCGGCATGGGCCCTCGCCCAGTCCGCGAAGGCGCCCGGGGGCCGGCCGGTCGCTTCCCGCACACCGTCGGTGACCGTCGCCTTGGCGCCGTACCGCTGCCGCCGGGCGCTCAGCAGGAGCGCCCGCGCCATGGGTTCGGGCCAGTGGCGCCGCCACCGTTCCAGCGCCTCCTCCTCCGTCAGTTCGACGTAGTCGAGCGGTCGCCCGAGGACCTCGCCCAGGTGGGACACCTGGTCCCGGGCGGACAGCGGCTCCGGCCCGGACAGCGCGTAACTCCTGCCGGAGCAGCGCGGGTCGAGGAGGGAGCGCACCGCCGCGGCCGCCACGTCCCGCGGGTCGACGCAGGCGTTGCGCCCGGAGCCGTACAGGCCCCGGACGACGCCTTCGGCCCGTACGGAGGCGGCCCAGGCGAGGGTGTTCGACATGAACGCCCTGGGGCGGAGCAGCGTCCACTCCAGTCCCGAGGCGAGGAGCCGTTCCTCGTTGTCCCGTTGCCAGCGGGTGAGGAGGTCGTCGGCGCCGGGGTCGAGCACCGCGAGCGCGGAGAGCTTGACCACGCGCCGTACGCCGGCGGCGCGGGCCGCGGCGAGGAGGTTCTCGTCGTGCCGGGGCCGCAGCGGGTCGGCGGTGACGGCCAGGACCGACTCCACTCCGGCCAGGGCGCGGACGAGTCCCGGCCGTTCGCCGAGGTCGGCCGCGACGGCGTGGCCGGGGAGCCCGGACCGCACCGCCCTGCCGGGGTCGCGGACGAGGAGCCTGACGTCGGCGCGGCCGTCCGCGGCGAGACCGTGGGCCACGAGGCGGCCGATGGTTCCGGTGGCGCCCGTGACGGCCACGACGGGGCGGGTCACGACGCGGTGCCCCCTTCGCACAGCCGCCGGCCGCGTTCCGCTCCGGCGTCGATGCGCGCGGCGCACTCGGGGGTGGCGATGCCGGGGACGAGGCAGTCCCACATCTCCTGGACCCGCTGCGGGAGGTCGCGGCGGCCGCTCACCAGCCGTGAGTAGATCTGCGTGCCGGTGCAGGCGCCCACCACGAACCGGGCGATCAGCTCGGGGTCGGCGCCGTCGCGCAGTTCGCCGAGCTCCTTGGCCTCCCGGAGGTAGCCGGCCATGAGCTCGCGCCAGTCCTCGAAGGGCTCCGCGTCCTTGGCGATCTCCTGGTCGTAGGAGAGCTCCACGCCCGCCCGCAGCACCGGGTCTTCGCCGAGCTGGTGCGACCACACGAGGGTGATGTCCACCAGGTGCTGGAGTCCCCGGGACTCCAGCAGCGGCTCGATCGCCTCTCTCTGGGCGTTCATGACCGCCTTGGCGAGCCCTTCCTTGGACCCGAAGTGGAAGTAGAGCGCCCCGGCGGTGAGCCCCGCCCGCTTGACGATCTTGGTGATGCCGGCGCCGGCGTAGCCGCTCTCGTCGAAGACCTCGGCGGCCGCCCGCAAGAGGGTCATGCGGGTCTGTACGGCCCGCTCCTGTTTCAGCTCCACTGTGAACTCTCCCATACTCCTTCGACAGAAAAAAGAACGCCCTTTATATTACTGACCAGTGGCCACCTGGCCAGGCCCTGTGCGGCCACCGTTGAAGTCATGCGCGTACCGGGGGAAATTCGCGATGCCCACAACAACCACCCGTCCTCTGACGTCCCTTGCCGCCGTTCCGCAGCGGCTCGTCCACAAGTCCGACCCGGACCAGGTCCTGCTCTCCCACTACGAGCAGACCTCCGAACGGGACTTCCACGTCACCGCCGACTGGTCCCGCGCCCGGGCGCTGTTCCCGGCCCGGCACGGACACGACGACCCGATGCTGCTCGTCGAGACCGTCCGGCAGACGTTCCCGCTGCTGTGCCACGACGCGTTCGGCGTACCGTTCGGCCACCACCTGCTGTGGGAGGAGTTCCGCTACCAGTTACGGCGGCCGGCCCTCCTCGCCGAGCCCGGCCACTCCTCCCCCGTCGACCTCCAGGTCACCTGCAAGAACACCGTGCGCCGCGGATCCCGCACCGCCGGCCTCGAACTCCTCGTCGTCGCCCGCCGCGACGGCGCCCATCTGGCCACCGCCCACACGCGGTTCACCATCCAGGCCCCCGCGGTCTACCAGCGGCTGCGCCAAGGGCGCGGCGACGCCGCCGCCATGATGGCCAGGGCCCTGCCGCTCGCGCCGCCCGCCGCGCCGCAGGAAGTGGGCCTCGACTCCTTCCACAACGTCGTCCTCTCCCCCACCCCCACCGCGCGGCGCTGGCAGTTGCGCGTCGACCTGCACCACCCCCTGTATTTCGACCACCCCGTGGACCACGCCGCCGGCATGCTGCTGATGGAGGCGGCCCGGCAGGCGGCCCAGGCGGTCTCCCAGCCCCACCCGGTGGTACCCGTGGGCATGGAGACGGTGTTCCACCGCTACGTGGAGCTGGACACACCGTGCTTCATCGAGGCCCATCCCGTGCCCCACGACCCGCAGCGCCGCCCCCGCGTCCTGGTCGTCCTGCACCAGGACGACGACGAGCGCTTCCAGGCCCTGGTCACCCTCGAACGCGTCGCCCGCGCCGCCTGATCCACGCTCCGTGACCCGAGGGGGCCGCCCGTGCCGGGCGGCCCCCTCGTCGTGCACGTCGCGGGCGGTTCCCGTCACTCCACCGGTTGCCGCTCGGCGGTCCCGGCCTTCTCGGCCGGCCGGGGTGCCGGCGCGGGAACGGCCCGCGCCTTGTCGCGGCCCTCCCACCACGCCAGGGCCACCGTGGCCGCCAGCGTCGCGACGAACAGGCTGCTCTGGTACGGCAGGTGGTGCAGTGCCAGCGCGAGCACGCCCGCCAGGAGGCCCGCCGCCACCGCCCGCTTCGTGGTGAAGCAGCCGACCACCAGCCCGATGTACGTGGCGTAGATGGCGAAGTCGAGGCCCAGGCCGTCGATCTTCGTCAGGTCCTTGCCGTACAGGTAGCCGACCAGGGTGCTGGACAGCCAGCCCACGTACATCAGCACCGACACCGCCAGGACGTACCAGTGCTGCTGGCCGCGCCGGTCGTCCGCGCCGTAGCGCTTGGCCGACAGGGCGTACACCGCGTCGATCATGCCGAAGGCGAGGACGGCCCGCCAGGCCGTGGACAGGTGCCGGACCTTCGCCGACAGGGCCGCCGAGTAGAAGACGTGCCGCATGTTCACCACCAGGCAGGTGGCGACGGTCAGCGGCCACGCCGTACCGGCCGCGATCATGCCCAGGCCGATCATCTGGGCCGAGCCGCCGTTGACGACGGTGCTCATCAGCAGCGTGTTGAACAGGCTCAGGCCCTTCTGCTGCGCCACCGCGCCGAACAGGAGGCCGAAGGGCAGGGCGCCCAGGACGAGGGGGACCGCGTCGCGCAGGCCGGTGCGTATCTCCTGTTGCCGGGTCGGGGCGGGGGTGGTCGTGTTCGGGGTCACCGTGGGGCTCATCGTGGGGCTCTCCGTCACAGCAGGAACTTGGTCAGGGCGAAGGCCGCGATGGCCGAGGCGAACACCAGCAGGAAGTTGTCCTTCTTCACGGCGCCGACGCCGAAGCCGACGAGCGCGCCGACGATGTAGGGCGACAGCCAGGCCGGGGAGCCGTCGGGGGCGGGGGCCAGCACCACGGACGGCACGATGATGGCCATGAGGACGGCCGGCATCACGTAGGGCAGGGCCTGCTCGATGCGGTCCGGCATCCGCTCGGGCTTCAGCGGGCCGAAGAAGCAGAACCGCAGGCCGAAGGTCACGGCGCCCATGAGGGCGATGGTCACGGTGGTCATGGCGTCACAGCCCCAGTCCGGCGCGGACGGCCGCGGCGACGTGCCCCGGGCGGGTGGCGTTGAGGTAGTGCCCGCCGTCCGGCAGGACCTCGACCCGCGTCGAGTCGCTGAACAGCGCCCAGTTGGCGGCCGCGTCCTCGTGGCCGCGCGCCAGCGGGTCGTCCGCCGCGTAGAGCACGGTGAGGGGGACGTCCGTGCGGTGCTCGGCCCGTGCGGTCAGGGCCCGGTGGAAGCCGCGCGTGGCCTCCGACGTGTCGTACTGGAAGGCGCGGGCCAGGTCGGCGCGGTCACGGGCGCCGAGC
Source organism: Streptomyces mashuensis (assembly GCF_014654785.1). Classification (GTDB taxonomy): domain Bacteria; phylum Actinomycetota; class Actinomycetes; order Streptomycetales; family Streptomycetaceae; genus Streptomyces; species Streptomyces mashuensis. The sequence goes on along the minus strand of NZ_BNBD01000021.1, from coordinate 87,235 downwards.
CCGGCGATGTCGTCCAGTCCGGTGTTGTCCACCAGCCAGTCCACGATCTGCTCCTCGGTCATGTCGACCACCTCGTTGGAGGCGTGGTCGGCCGGGTCGGCCGACTTGAGGATCTTGGCAACGGCGACCAGGCCGCGTACCTCCACCCCCCGCCGCCGCAGCGCGGGCACCAGGGCCAGGGCCAGCGCGGACCCGGCGCAGTGGCCCAGCAGGGCCACCGGGCCGGCGACGGTGTCGCGCACCTCGTCCGCCAGCTCCGCGGCCAGCTGCTCGACCGGCACCCGGGGACGGTTGTCCGTCGCGGTACGGCCCGGCAGCTCGACGCCCAGCACGCGCACCGGGCGGTCCCCGGCGGCCAGTTCCCGCGCCACGTCGACGTAGCTGACGGCGCTGCCGCCGGCGAACGGTATGCACAGCACCGTGGCCTCGGGCCGCGGCACCTCGATGCCCGCGGCCGCCGTGAGGTCGGCCAGCAGGTCCCGGACGGCTCCGCCGTCCGCCGCCGCGAGGGCGCGGGCCAGGCGGCGCGCGGTCGGGTGGGCCAGCAGGTCGCGCAGGGCGATGCGACCGTCGGAGGCAGCGGCGACCTTCATGGCCGCCAGCGAGTGGCCGCCGATGTCGAAGAAGTTGTCGGTGACGCCCACCGACTCCGGGTCGCGGCCCAGGACGCCGGCGAACAGGTCGCGCACCAGGCGCTCCTGCGCGTCGGCCGGCTGCTCCAGGTCGCGCTGCCCGGCGGCGGCCAGTTCGTGGCGGGCCAGCGCCTTCCGGTCGACCTTGCCGTTCGCGGTGAGCGGGAACGCGTCGAGGCGGACGAGGATCTCGGGGTGCATGTAGGCGGGCAGGGAGTCCGCCAGTGCCTCGCGGAAGGCCGCGGGGTCGGGCTCGGCGGTGCCGCAGTAGAACGCGGCCAGCCGCTTCTCGCCGTTGACCTCGCGGACGAGGGTGACGGCGCCGTCCACGCCCGGCGCCTTCTCCAGGGCGCCGTCGATCTCCGACAGCTCGATGCGGTGACCGCGCACCTTGACCTGGTGGTCGGCGCGGCCGGCGCAGTCCAGCGTGCCGTCGGGCAGCCAGCGCCCGATGTCGCCGGTGCGGTAGAGCAGGGTGGAACGGTCGTCGAGGGTGTTGGGCACGAACACGGCGGCGGTGCGCTCCGGGTCGTTGACGTACCCGGCGCCGACGCCGACGCCCGTCACGCAGATCTCGCCGTAGCAGCCCACCGGGCGCAGGGCGCCGTCCGGGCCGACCACGTGGATGCCGGTGTTGAGGACGGGACGGCCGACCGGGGTGCGGCTGCCGTGCACCGGGTGGTCGATGACGTGGTGGGTGACGTCGTCGGACGCCTCGGTGGGGCCGTAGGCGTTGACGAGCGGCACGTCGTAGTGCGCGAACCAGCGGCGGGTGAGGGCCGGGGGCAGGGGCTCGCCGGTGATGAGGTTGAACCGCAGGTCCGGCAGGGCGGCCGGGCGCTGCGCCACCTCGGTGAGCAGGGCGTCGAGGTAGGACGGCACGACCTCGAGGATGCTGATGCGGTCCTCGCGCAGGGCCGTCAGGAAGGAGGCGGCCTCGACGATGCGCTCCTGGTCGTAGATCACGGTGGCGCCGCCGTTCAGCCACGCGACGAGCAGCTGCCACACGGAGATGTCGAAGCACTGCGTGGCGATCTGGGCGACGCGGTCGTCCTCGGTCAGCTTGAGGTCGGTCTCCTTGGCCAGGAGGTGGTTGAGCATGCCGGAGTGGCGGATCGCGGCGCCCTTGGGCTCGCCGGTGGAGCCGGAGGTGAAGATGACGTACGCCAGGTCGCCGGGGGCCGGGCGGTGGGCGGGCGGGGCCGTGGGGGCGGCCGCTTCGGCGTCCTCGTAGGCGTGGACCCGTACGCCGTCGACGCGCTCGGCCAGCAGGGCGGTGAGCGTGGCGGTGTCCTCCCGGGCGGCCACGACGTGCCGGCATGCGCTGCGGCGCAGGACGGAGGCGACGCGGTCGGCGGGGTAGGCGCGGTCCTGCGGCAGGTAGACGGCGCCGCTCTTGAGCAGGGCGAGGACGGTGACGGCCCAGGCGGTGCCGCGGGGCAGCAGGGTGGTGACGACGTCGCCGGGGCGGACGCCCTGCCGGGCGAGGTGGCCGGCGACGCGGTCGGCGGCACGGTCCAGTTCGGCGTAGGTGAGCGTCCGCGTGCCGTGCTGGAGGGCGACGCGGTCGGGCGCGGTGCGGACGACGTCGGCGAACCGGTCGACGAAGGTGCCCTCGGGGAGCGGGACCTCCCGGCCGGAGAAGCCGCGCAGCAGCTCCTCCTCGGCGGGGTCCAGCAGGGTGGTCGCGCTGCGGTCCGTGTCGGGCTCGGTGGCCAGCAGGGCGAGGGCGCGGGCGTAGGAGGCGCCCGTGCGGGCGATCTGGCCGGGGGTGAGGACGTCCGGGTGGTAGTGGATGCTGAGCAGCACCTCGTCGCTGACGGCGTCCTGCGAGAACTCGGCGCGGAAGGGGAACTCGGTCTGGGCGTTGACGACGGAGCGGACGAGGGCGAAGCCGTCGCGCTCGCCGAGGTCCTTCAGCACGTGGAAGTGGGTGAAGTTGAAGACGGTCTCGAAGAGCATGTCGCGGCTGCCGACGGCCCGCTTGATCTCGGCCATGGGGTAGCGGCGGTGCGGCAGCATGCCGCTCTCGGCCTCGTACACGGCGCGTGCCAGGTCGGCCCAGGTGCCGTCGGTGAGGCGGAGGCGGAACGGGACGGTGTTGAGGAAGAGGCCGGGCACGGTCTCGCCGCCCTCGGCCTCGGGGCGGCCGGAGTGCTCGTAGCCGGTGAGGACATCGTCGGTGCCGGCCAGGTGGCCGAGGACGGCGGTGTGGGCGGCGAGCAGCAGCGTCTTGACGGGGACGCGCAGGCTGTGGGCGCGGGCGACGAGCTGCTCGGACAGGCCGGCGGGGAGGGCTACGTCGTGGATGACGACCGGCGGCAGGGCGCCGGTGTCGGGGTCCTCGGGGTCGAGGGGCAGGCGGGGCAGCTGGGTGCTCTCCGCGCCGTCCATGGTGCGCAGCCAGAAGTCGCGCTGGGTGGCGGAGGCGAGGGCCTGCCGTTCGAGGGCGATGAAGTCGCGGTACGACACGTCGTGCTCGGGGGCCGCGGGGCGGCCGCCGTCGAGGAGGGCGAAGTAGGCGGCGAAGATGTCGCGGTGGATGGTGTTGACGCTCCATCCGTCGAGGGCCGCGTCGTGGTAGCTGAGGGAGTACTGGTAGGCGTCGTCGCCGAGCAGGTGCACGTGGACGCGGACGAGGTCGGGGGCGCCGGGGGTGAAGCCGGCGCGCAGCTCGTCGCGGGAGAAGCGTGCCAGTGCGGCGTCGCGCTCGGAGCCGGTGAGGCCGCGCAGGTCGTGGACGTGCAGGGGGGAGGCGGCCGCGCCGTGCACCACCTGGACGGGCTCGCTGAAGCCGTCGAGGTGGAAGGAGGTGCGGAACACGGCGTGACGTCGGGCCACGTGCCGTACGGCCTCCTCGAAGAGGGCGAGGTCGAGGCGCTCGTCGATGCGGTAGCTGAGGATGTCGTGGTAGAGGCCCTCGGTGTCGCTGCGGGCCGCCTCGTAGATGAGGCCGATCTGGAGCTGCGACATGGGGTAGGCGTCGACGGCGCCCTCGGGGAGCCGGTCGCGGTCGCCGGGGGCGAGCAGGCCGAAGGGGGCGACGGCCTCGGGGGCGGGTTCGTCGTCGGTGGCGGTCGCGCCGGTGGTGGCGGCGAGCTCGGCCAGTTCGGCCACGGTGGGGTGGGCGAAGAGGTCCTGGAAGGAGAAGCGCAGGCCGGCGGCGCGGGCGCGGGCGAGCACGGCGATGAACTTGATGGAGTCGCCGCCGTGGGTGAAGAAGTTGTCGTGGACACCGACCGTGTCGACGCCGAGCACACCGGCCCAGATGGTGGCGAGCTGTTCCTCGTGGGGGGTGCGGGGCGCCACGTGGGCGGGCGCGTCGGTGGGGGCGCCGGCGGCCACCGGATCGGGGAGAGCCTTCAGGTCGCGCTTGCCGTTGTGGTTGGTGGGGATCGCGTCGACCTCCACGACGTACTGCGGGACCATGTAGGAGGGCAGTTCGGCGCTCAGGCGGTCGTGCAGCGCGCCGGCGTCGTAGCCGGGGCCGGCGACGACGTAGGCGGCCAGGGCCTTGTCGCCGGCGGCGTCCTCGACGGCGGTGACGGCGCAGGCGGTGACGCCGGGGCAGCCGGCGGCCACGTGCTCGATCTCGCCCAGCTCGATGCGGTAGCCGCGCACCTTGACCTGGGTGTCGATGCGGCCGAGGTACTCGATGGTGCCGTCGGGCAGCCAGCGGGCGAGGTCACCGGTGCGGTAGATGCGGCCGTCGGGCTCGAAGGGGTTGGGGACGAAGCGTTCGGCGGTCAGCTCGGGGGCGTTGAGGTAGCCGCGGGCCAGGCCGGTGCCGGCGATGCACAGCTCGCCGGGGGTGCCCACGGGGGCGAGGGCGCCGGCGGTGGTGCGGATGTAGAGGCGGATGTTGTCGATGGGGCGGCCGATGGGGATGGCGCGGGTGGTGTCGGTGCCGGTGCAGGGCTGGTGGGTGACGTCGACGGCGGCCTCGGTGGGGCCGTAGAGGTTGACCAGCTCGGCATGGGCGCCGAGGGTGCGGTGGAACAGCTCGGCGTGGCTGACGGCGAGGGCCTCGCCGCTGGCGAAGACGCGGCGTACGGAGCCCAGCCGGCCGGTGGCGCCGGTGGCGTCGGCGTACTGGAGGAACGCGTTGAGCATGGGCGGGACGAAGTGCAGTGTGGTCACGCCGTGGCTCGCGATGCGTTCGGCGATGCGCTCGGGGTTCTTCTCGTCGCCGCTGGGGAGGGTGACGACGGAGGCGCCGGCGATCGACCACCAGAAGATCTCCCACACCGACACGTCGAAGGTGAAGGGGGTCTTGTGCAGGATGACGTCGCTGCCGTCGAGGGGGTGGGCGCGCTGCATCCACCACAGCCGGTTGACGATGGCGCGGTGCTCGATCATGACGCCCTTGGGCCGGCCGGTGGAGCCCGAGGTGTAGATGACGTAGGCCAGGTCGTCGGGGCCGCTGACCGGCTCGGGGTCGCCGGGGTCGGTGTCGCCGGCGCTCGCGGCGACGTCCACGACCTCGTGGCCGGCGACGACGTCGCACGTCGCGGTGTCACTGACGATGAGGGTGGTGCCGCTGTGCTCGAGGATGTAGTCGATGCGGTTGCGCGGCAGGGTGGGGTCGACGGGCAGGTAGGCGCCGCCGGCCTTGAGGATCGCGTAGATCGCCACCAGCATCCGCGGGGAGCGCGGCAGGCAGACGCCGACCACGTCGCCGGCGCCGGTGCCACGGGAGCGCAGGGCCTGGGCGAGCCGGTTGGCGGCGGCGTTGAGCTCGCCGTAGGTGGTGCCGTCGTCGGCTATCGCGACCGCGTCGGGGGTGGTGGCCGCGCGCTCCTCCAGGAAGCTGTGGAGGGTGCGGGTGTCGGGGAAGGGCGCGTCGGTGCGGTTGAAGGCGCCGGTGACCAGGTCGCGTTCGGCGTCGTTGGCGGCGAGTGCGGGCGCGAGGGGGGCGGCGGTGTCGGCGAGCAGGCCGGTGAGCAGCTCGGCGTAGGTGCCGGCGAGGCGCTGCGCGGTGGCCTCGGCGAAGAGCCGCGGGTCGTAGTGGACGGTGACGGCGTCGGCGCGTACGTCGAGGAGGAGGGTGCAGCCGGCGCGTTCGGCGTCGGCGGGGGTGTGCTGCCCGTCGAGGGTGAGCATCAGGTCGCCGGGCCGGTCGCCCTCGTGCTCCAGCAGGGCGGTCACGGGGACGTCGAGGTGGGCGAGGGCGTCGAGGTAGCGGGAGCGCAGGGCGGTGAGGAGGCCGCGGCCGGTGTCGTCGCCGTGCACGGGGACGGTGACCGGGACGGGCGTGGTGTCCGTGGGCAGGAAGAGGGTGACGTCCCGGCGGTCGGTGGCGCGGGCGGCGAGGAGCGCGAGGACCGCGCCGGCCAGGACCCGGCGGAGGGTGGGGTCGTTGCCGGTGAGGGCGTCGGCCGCGGCGGCGGTGCCGGCGGGTACGGCGGCCCGTACGTGCGGGGTGTCGCCGGTGTGCTTGCGCAGGTGGTCGCGGACGAGGACGGTGGGCTCGGCCCAGGTGCGGCGCTGTTCGCGCCAGTAGGCGGCCTGCTCGGGGTGGGCGCGGAGTGCCTGCTGGAGAGCGATGGCGTTGCCGGCGGGGTTCGTGAGGCTCATGGTGGGGGCTTCCTAGAAGGCGAAGTCGGCGGCGGGCGCGGTGCTGCGGCGGGCGGGGGCCGGCACCGGGGCGAGGACGGGGGTGTGCGGGGCGTGGAGCACCTCGTCGAGGGCGGACACGACCTGGTCCAGGAGGTGGTCGGCCGATGTGCGGGTGAACAGGGCCGTGGAGTACTCGAGTTCGGCGACGGTGCCCTCGGGGCGCTGGTACATCTGGAGGTTGAGGTCGAACCGGCAGGTACCGGGGTGCGGCAGCGTGACGGTGATGCGCCGGCCGTGCTTGCGGAACGTGTAGAAGTCGATGTTCTGCAGGGCGAAGAACACGTCGAACAGGGCGTTGCGGCTCAGGTCGCGGTGGGGGACGACGTCCCGGGCGAGCCGTTCGAAGGGGTGGCCCTGATGGGCGAGGGCCGCGCGGTGCTCCTCGCCGGCCCGGGCGAGCAGCTCGCCGAGGGTGGTGTCGTCGTCGATCCGCAGCCGGAGGGGCGCGGTGGTGACGAACATGCCCACGACGCGGTCCAGGTCGGGGTGGGTGCGGCCGCTCATGGGGCAGCCGATGACGAGGTCGCGGCGGCCGGTGAGGCGGGCCAGCACGGTCGCGTAGGCGACGAGGAGGACGGAGAAGGCGGTCACCGCGTGCCGGGCGGCGCAGTCCTCGACGGCCTGCCGGCGGGCGGCGCCGAGCTCGCGGCGCACCACGTCGCCGAGGGTGCTGCGGATGGCGGGGCGGGGGTGGTCGGTGAGCAGGTCGAGGGGCGGCGGCACGTCGCGGAACTTCTTCCGCCAGTACTGCTCGTCCGCGGCGAACCGGCCCTCGGCGGCCTGCCGGGCGGTCCACTGGGCGGCCGCGGCGTAGGTGGTGGGGGGCGGGGGCGGGGTGACGCCGGCGTAGAGGTCGAAGAGTTCGCCGACGAGGACGGAGAGCGAGACGCCGTCGAAGACGATGTGGTGGACGTCGAGGTAGAGGCGGTGGTCGTGGCCGTCGTCGCCGGGGACGAGCAGGGCGCGGAACAGGGGGCCCTTCTCCAGGTCGAAGGGGCGGACGAAGCGGGCGACGGCCTCCTCGTCGGTGGGGACCTCGGTGTGCGGGACGACGTCGAGGGGGATCTCGGTGCGGTCCTCGACGATCTGGAGCACCTCGGGTTCCGTGCCCTCGTGGGCCCGGGCGGCGAAACGGGTGCGCAGGGCGTCGTGCCGTTCGGCGAGCAGCTGGAGGGCGGTGCGGAGCCGTCCGGGTTCGAGCCGGCCGCCGACGTCGAGGCGGGCGGGGATGTTGTAGGCGAGGGAGGCGGGGTCGGTCTGCCACAGGGCGTAGAGCCCGCGCTGCTGGGGGTGGAGCGGTACGGGGCCGGGGGCGGCGGTGGCGGGGAGGGGCTCGACGTCGGCGGTGCCGGCTGCGGCGGTGGCCTCGGCCATGCGGCGCAGGGTGCGGGCGGCGAAGAGTTCCTGGAAGCCGAGGGCGCGGCCCGTGGTGCGGGCGATGCGGCCGATGAGGGCGCCGGCGGTGATGGAGGTGCCGCCGAGGGCGAAGAAGTCGCTGTCGGGGCCGATGGTGGCGGCGTCGAGGTGGAGGACGCCGGCCCACAGGCCGGCCAGTTCGTCCTCGGCGGGGGTGCGCTGCCCGGCCGGGGCGGTGCCGGTGGGGGCGGCGGGGCGTGGCAGGCGGGCGGTGTCGACCTTGCCGTTGGCGTTGAGGGGGAGCTTCGGCAGGGCGACGAGGTGCTCGGGGCACATGTAGCCGGGGAGGCGGCGCCGCAGCTCGCGTAAGGTGCCGTCCGCGTCGTGGCCCTCGTCGAGGACGGCGTAGGACAGCAGGCGCTTGCCGTCGGGGGCGCCGGTGACGACGGTGTGGGCGTCGCGTACGCCGGGCAGGTCGAGGAGGACGCCGGTGACTTCCTTGACCTCGACGCGGTGGCCGCGGATCTTGACCTGGTCGTCGGTGCGGCCGTGGAAGGACAGCACGCCGTCGGCGTCGGCGCTGACGAGGTCGCCGGTGCGGTAGTAGCGCTCGCCGTCGAGGGTGACGAACCGCTGAGCGGTGGCCTCGGGGTTGTGCAGGTAGCCGCGGGCGAGGCCGAGGCCGCCGGTGAACAGTTCGCCGATCTGGCCGGGGGCGACGGGCCGCAGCTCCGGGTCGAGGACGAGGGCGGTGGTGCCGGTGATGGGGCGGCCGATGGGCACGGCCGTGTCGTACGGGCGGTCCACGGCGAAGGTGGTGGTGAACGTGGTGTTCTCGGTGGGCCCGTAGCAGTTGAGGACGCGCAGGCCGGGATGGGCGGCGCGGACGCGGTTGACGTGGCCGCAGGAGAGCGCGTCGCCGCCGACGAGGAGGGTGCGGAGCCCGGCGAACAGGTCGGTGTCCTCGTCGACGAGCTGGTTGAACAGCGGTGAGGTCAGCCAGAGGACGGTGGTACCGGCGCGGCGGAGGGCCTGCTTGAGGCGGGCGGGGACGACGAGCGTCTCCTGGTCGACGACATGGAGGACCGCCCCGTTCAGGAGCGCGCCCCAGATCTCGAAGGTGGACGCGTCGAACTCCAGGGCACCGGTGAGCAGGAACCGCTCGTCGGGTGAGAAGGAGAAGTAGTCGGTGTCCTTGACGAGCCGGACGACGCCCCGGTGTTCGACCATGACGCCCTTGGGGCGGCCGGTGCTGCCGGAGGTGTACATCACGTAGGCGAGCGCGTCGTCCGGGAGGCCGGCCCCGGGGGCGCCGGTGACGGCCCCGGGGTCGCCGGCGCCGTCGGCCGTGAGCTCCTCGAACGTGTGGTGGGCGACGCCGTCGGGCAGGGCCGGGGCGACGGCGCCGGCGGCCGCGGCGGCGGACACCAGCAGCGGGGCGCGGGAGTCGCCGAGGACGGTCCGGATGCGGTCGGCGGGGAAGGCCGGGTTGACCGGGAGGTACGCGCCGCCGGCGAGCGTGATGCCCAGCATGCAGACCACCGCGTCCGCCGAGCGGGGGAACGCCATGCCGACGAGCGTCCCGCGGCCCACGCCGAGCTCGGCGAGCCGGGCGGCCACGCGGTGCGCCGCGTGGGACAACTCGCGGTACGTAAGGGTTTTTTCACCGTGGACGAGCGCCGTCCTGCCGGGGGTGCGGCGCACCTGGTTCCCGAACAGCGCGGCAAGGCTTTGTGACCGTGACATGGTGGTTTTCCTCAGCCGTTCGCCGGAGCAATTCCCGCCCGGTTACGGGGTGGTGGAGAGCGGGATGCAATCTGCTTGTACCGTGCAAGCTACCGGAGGGCGCTCCGCGTCCGGCCGTCGTCGGCGGCTTCCCCGACGACTTTCGGGAGTCGCTCGCGCGGAGCCGCCGGAACCGGCGAATGGGAACACGCGTTCCCATTCCGGGTGCACGGCTGGCAGCCCGGTTCCGGCCCGACGATGCTGGTGGTGGACGGTACGACGGATCGCGAGCGGCGGGAGCGGCACGTGGAGGCACCGGGCGCGGGGCGCACCGCCGTGCTGCGCCTGCTGGTGCGGCGCCTCCAGCTGCTGCCCGTTCTCCTGCTGGCCGGCGGCGTCCTTCTCGACCTCCTCACTCCCCCGCATTTCAGCGCCGAGGCCTTGTACACGGCCGCCCCCATGGCGTCGGCGGCACTGCTCTCGCTGCGCGCCACCGTGCTCGCCGGTATCGGCGCCTGTGCGGCGGATTCCCTGGTGCTCACGCATTTCGGTTTCATCGGGGAATCCGGCGGGCTGAGCGAGCTGGCGACGGTGGCGACCGTCTCCGCGTTCGCCGTCGTCGTGAACCGGCTCATGCACTACCGCGACGTGCGCCTCCAGTCCGCCCGGGAGGTCGCCCTGGCCGTGCAGCGCGCCGTCCTGCCGCAGCCGCCGCCCGTCGTCGGTCCGCTGCGCGTCGCCGTGCGCTACCGGTCGGCCGCCCGGGAGGCGCAGATCGGCGGCGACCTGTACGGCGTGCAGGACACGCCGTTCGGGGTGCGCTGCCTGGTGGGCGACGTGCGGGGCAAGGGCGTGGGGGCGGTGAAGGTGGTGGACGTGGCGCTGGGCGTGTTCCGGGAGGCGGCCGAGGAGGAGCCCACGCTCGACGGGATCGCGGCCCGGCTGGAACGGGCGCTGCTGCGGGAGGCGGCGCGCCGTACGGGCCCGGAGCGGACCGAGGGGTTCGTCACCGCGGTCCTGGCCGAGGTCCCGCCCGCGGGCACGGAGCTGCGGCTGGTCAACCGCGGCCATCCGGCGCCGCTGCTGCTGGAGCGGGGCGGCGGGGTGCGCGCCGTGGAGCCGCCGGAGTTCGCCCTGCCGCTGTGCCTGGGCGGGCTGGGCCCGGAGGCGGGCCGGGAGGTGACGGGCACGGTGCCGTTCCCGCCCGGGGCGACGCTCCTGCTGTTCACCGACGGCCTGAGCGAGGCCAAGGACAGGACCGGGGCCTTCTACGACCCGGCCGCGGCGCTGCGGGGCCGCGAGGTCGCCGGCCCGGACGACCTCCTCGACGTGCTCCTCGACGACGTGGACCGGCACACCGGGGGCCGCATCGACGACGACCTGGCGCTCGTCGCGCTCACGAGCCGCCGTACGGGGTGGTGACGTCACCCGGGTGCACGGGGGACGGTGGTGCCGTGCGCAGTGCGCAACGGCCGCCGGCAGCCGTCAGGGGCCGCCCCGGCCGTCACACGGGAGGAGCGAGCGTCCATGGACATCCCCGGTCCGGAGCCCCGGGAGGACGGCGGTGCCGGCGCGGTCGCCGCGGCCGGCGGGCTGCACCACTACCAGCTGCGGCTGCACGCCGAGTACGGGCCCGTCGTACGGTTCCAGCTGCCCGGCGCGGAGACGGCCGTGTCGGTCGCCGACCCGGTGCTGCTGGAGGCGACGGCGCACCTCGACCGGCGGCCGGAGGGGCCGTTCGCGTTCCTGGAGCCGCTGTTCGAGGCGGGCAACCTCCAGGTGCTGCCGGCGGAGGAGCACGCCCCGCTGCGGCGCCTGCTGCTGGAGGTGCTGGCCGGCCGGCCCTCCCACGAGCGCCACTTCGCCCGCTTCACCGCCCTGGCCGGCGAGCTGGCCGACGCGTGGGCGGAGCGGGCCGGGCACGGCCCCGTCGCGTTGCAGAAGGACCTCACCGCGCTGTCGCTGCGGATGATCTGCGCGTATGCGCTGGGCGGGGCGGCCGCCGACCCGGACCGCGTGACTGCCGCGTTCGAGGACGTGCTCACCGACTCCCTCGGCCGGCTCTACGGCGTGCCCGCCTCCGGCACGGAGCAGGAGCGGGCCCGGCGGGCCGGGGAGGCCCTCGCCTCCTTACGGGAGGTGGTCGACCAGGTGGTGGCGGCGCACCGGTCCGGGGCGCGCACGGAGCGCAGCGACCTGATCGGGGCGCTCGTCGACGCCGGGGAGCGGCCGGCGCGCATCCGCGACACCGTGATGATGACGATGCTGGCCGCCCATCACACGACCGGTGTGGCCGTGTCGTGGACGCTGCACCTGCTGGCCCGCCACCCGGACGTGGCGGCGCGCGTCGGCGAGGAGCTCGACCGGGTGCTGGGCGACCGCACGGCACCCGACTACGCGGACCTGCGGCGGCTCCCGTACCTGGAGATGGTCCTCAAGGAGGCGATGCGACTGTACCCGCCCGGCCCGTACGGCGCGCGCGAGACCACCGAGCCGCTGCCCCTCGGCCCGTACATGGTGCCCGCCGGCGCCACGGTCTTCTATCCGATCTGGGCCGTCCACAGGAACCCCGACCACTGGCCCGAGCCGGAGAGGTTCCGGCCGGAGCGGTTCACGCCGGAGGAGACGGCCGAGCGGCCCAGGCTGGCGCACATCCCCTTCGGGATCGGGCCGCGCAGCTGCGAGGGCGCGGCCCTGGCCATGGTGGAGGCCGAACTCGTCCTGGCCGTCCTGCTCAAACGCTTCCGCTTCCGGCCCGTGCCGGGGCACGAGGTGGTGCCCGTCGAACGGTTCGTGCTCTGGGCGGCGCACGACATCCTCATGACGGTGAGCCCGCGGGTGCCCTCGGCCGGCGGTTAGAGCGCGGCGGGCGGGAAGATGCGGTCGAGGTGGTAGTCGAGCACGGCCCGTGCGTCCGCCAGGGACCGGCGGCGGTGCAGGACGTCGATGCCCAGTGAGGTGGCGCCGGCGACCAGCAGGTCGGCCTCGCGTGCCGGGTCCAGGTGCGGTGCGGTGCTCCCTGCGGCCCCGCCCTCCTCGATGAGGCCGGCGGCGAGCCGTTCCAGGGGCTGCTCGGCGGCCAGGAACACCGCGGCCAGCGACGGGTCGGTCAGGCTGCGCGCGTAGTACGCGGCGAACACCCGCAGCGCCATGGCCCTTTGCTCGTCGCCGGGCAGGAACGTGTCGAGCAGTAGCCACAGCACGTCCCGCGGGTCCACCGGCCCGGCGGGTGCACGCGTCCTGGCCAGCCGCTCGTTCTCCTCGTGCAGCATGTGCAGCGCGTCGACGAAGAGGGTGTGCTTGTCGCCGAAGTGGTATTGCACCACGCGCAACGACACCCCGGCCACCGCCGCGATCCGGCGCATGCTGGCCGCGTCCAGCCCCTCCTCGGCGGCGATGCGCCACACCGCCTCGGCGATGCGGCGCCGCTGCCGCTGCCGGGTGCCGGTCTCCGGCGCGACCGGCGGCGGCACCGGGGCCCCGGGCTCCGGGAGCCGGTCCCTGCGCCGGCGGTACGCCCGCGCCTGGCAGCTGCGGGAGCAGTACACCGCGGGCCGGCCGCGGCCGGCGGGCGGCAGAGGGATGCTGCACATCGCGCACCCGGTTCGCTTTTCGTCACGCACGCCTCTCACCATAGCCGCGAAAACAGTGTGACGTAACTCCTCGCCAGAGCCTGCTGATTGGGGATTTCGCGCCGAACGGCTGATACGTTCGTAACGTCAATCCGTCACGTCCTGCCCGTCCTCAAGGGGGAGAAAGCCATGAAGTTCGACGTCCTGCAGATCCTCGGCGCCGCCGTCGCCGTGATCTTCTGCCAGGGCCTCATCCGGCTCCTCGTGCACCACGACGACCGGGGCCTGCTCGGGTGGGTGCCCGGCGGCTTCCTGGGGGTGCTGCTCGCCCACGTCGCGCTCACCGCGGCCGGTGCCGCGCTCACGAGCTGGGCCCACACGCGCGCCAAGGCGGCCGGCCGCCGGGGGTGAGGCCCGTCCGGCCCACCACGAGATGCGGGGGTCGGCTCCCAGGTCACAATATGGAATGTGATCGAGCCCGGACGGCTGCGGCTCCGTCGTCGTCGCCACGGCCGGTGGCCGCTGACCCCGCTGTCGCCGGTGATCCTCACCATTGTCATCGCGAGCCTGGCGTACGCCACGCCGCCGGACATGGCCTTCAGCCGGCTCCTCCCGGCGGCGCCGGCCCTCGCCGCCTCCATGTGGCCGGTGCTGCCCACCGTGCTGCTGGGCACGGTCTGCCTCTTCCTCATGATCGGCCTGGGCGTCGTCTTCCCCGACCTGGGCACCGGCTACACGGCGGCGGGCATCGTCGCGGTCACCGTGGCGGCCGCGTACGGCAGCCACGTCCGGCTCCAGCGGGAACGCACCCTCTTCCAGGTGCGGCTCGTCGCCGACGCCGCGCAGCAGGTGGTCCTCAGCCCGATGCCGCGCCGCTGCGGCGACCTGGAGATCGAGTCCCTGTACGTGGCGGCCGCGGCGGAGGCCCGCATCGGCGGCGACTTCTACGAGGTCGTCGAGGCGCGGCGCGGCGTCCGGCTGCTCATCGGTGACGTCCGCGGCAAGGGGCTGCCCGCCGTGGGGTCGGCGGCCTCGGTGGTCAACTCCTTCCGGGAGGCGGCCTACGACGAGCCCGACCTGGCGGGCATCGCGCGCCGCCTGGAGGCCAGCAGCACCCGGTACATCGCGGCGTTCCCTCCCGAGGACCTGATGGAACGCTTCATCACGGCCCTCCTCGTCGAAATACCGCACGGGGACGCCCGCGAGGAGGGCCGCATCGCAGTCCTCAACTGCGGGCACCCCCCGCCGCTCCTCCTCGGCCGGGACGGGCTCCGGCCGCTGGAGCCCTCGGCGCCGTCACCGCTCCTGAACCTGGCGGACCTGATCGGCGCGCAGTACAGCGTCGACACCTTCCCGTACTCCCCCGGCGACCACCTGCTGCTCTACACCGACGGCGTCACCGAGGCCCGCGACCGGGACGGCACGTTCTTCCCGCTCGCGGAGTGGATGCAGCAGCAGCGGCCGAGGCGGCCGCGCGACCTGCTGGACGCCCTGCACCGCGACCTCCTCCGCCACAGCTGCCAGGGGCTCGACGACGACATCGCCGCCCTCGCCGTCCGCTTGGACTGAACGGCCCGCCGGGCTGCTTCAGGCCGCGGCGCGGCGGGCGCCGGCGGAGGCCATGCCGAGCCACGTGTGCGGGTTGCCCTCCCAGCACCAGCCGAGCTTCGGTGCCTTCTTGCTGATCCAGATCGCCGGCACCCGGCGGTCGCCGCACCGTGAACCGCCCAGCGAGAAGCACTTGTTCTTGACGAGGACCTGGGGGAAGTGGGTGACGAGGGCGATGCCCTCCTCGATGGTGAGCAGGGTGCGGTCCCGCCCGGCGATGACCTCCATGGCCTCGCGCGGCACCGCTCCGCAGAACTCCTCGCCGCGTTCGGTGTCGAGCAGCAGATAGGCGTCCGGGGCGGGTTCGGCGGCCTCCTTCACGGCGACGAACCGTTCGAGGGAGCCGGGCTCGAAGGAGCGGTCGACGAAACCGGGGAGGCGCCCGCCGTGCAGCGTGGTGCGCGGCATGGTCTCCTCCACCGGCGCGACGGCACGGGTGAGGACGAGGACGAACGGGATGCGGCCGGCGGCGGTGTCGGGCGCGGCCCGGCCCTCCGCGACCGCCGCGACGGCCTGGTCGCGCAGCGGGGCGAGCGCGGCCCGGAAGTCCTCGGGGGTGCGGCCGGACAGCCCGGCGTAGCCCAGGTCGACGAGGGTGCGGACCTGGCGGTCGAACTCGGCGGCGGCGTCGAAGGCTTCGGCGGGGGCGGCGGCGTTCGGCAAGTGTCCTCCGTGGTCAAGGATTTTTACGACGGAGGTAACTTTACGCTGATCGCATCAATCCGGTCAACAGATTCTTGCGTCCGGCGTAAGATTCCGTCATGAGCAACGACCCCAGCGGCGCCGGCACCCCGTCGGGCGGCCTGCGCGAGGCCAAGAAGCGCGAGACCCGCCGGCTGATCTCCGACCACGCGACCCGGCTGTTCATGGAGCAGGGCTTCGAGCGGACCACCATCGCCGAGATCGCCGATGCCGCGCGCGTGGCGAAGAAGACGGTGACCAACTACTTCGCACGCAAGGAGGACCTGGCCCTCGACCACCAGGAGGAGTTCGTCGCGGGCCTCGCCCGCGCCGTCGCCGCGCGCGAGCCCGGCGAGTCCGCCGTCGCGGCCCTGCGCCGCGCGTTCCTCGCCGCGGTCGAGGCACAGGACGCCGTCGCGGGGTTCGCCGGCGCCCCGTTCACGCGGATGATCGCCGACAGCCCGACGCTCACCGTCTGCCTGCGGGGCCTGCACGACCGGCGCGAGGAGGCCCTGGCCACCGCCCTCGCCGAGGCGACCGGTGCCACCCCCGGCGACATCACACCCCGCACGGCGGCCGCCGTCCTCGCCGCGGTACACCGCGTCCTGTTCCAGCGCATCCAGGACCTCACGCTGGCCGGGAAGGACAACGCGGCCATCGCCGCCGTCGTGGCGGAGGAGGCGGAGCGCGCGTTCGACCTCGTCGAACCGTCGCTCGCGGGGTACGCGGTGCGGGCAGCGCCCTGAAGACCGTCCCGGGCAACGCAGACGGCCGGGCCGGGCCGGCGGCGTGGCCACCGACCCGGCACTCTTCAGGGGATCAGCTCACCGGCGTGCCGCACAGCGCGGAGTCGATCACCTGGATACGGGTCGTCTTCCCTTCGGCGTTGACGTAGGCGTTGGTCACCATCGCCGCGTGCCGGCCGTCGTCGGTGGCGAAGGTCCCGGACGTGTGACCGGTCAGAAAGTCTCCGAGGTGGCCCCATGCCTGCCCGCCGCAGGACAGGTCGAGCCGTATCAGCCCGAGACCGTAACGCAGGTTGGCGGGCCAGCCGCGCATGGGCACGGTCGTGCGCATCTGGGCCATCGTCGCCGGTGACACGAGCTTGCCGTCGGCCAGTGCCTGCTCGAACGTGGTCAGGTTCTCCTCGGTCGAGTTCATGGCTCCGGACGTGGCGAACTTGGACGGCTCCACGGTGAAGGTCGCATTGGTCCAGAAGAAGAACGGGCCCCACCGGCCGCCGAGATAGCCGGGCAGATACGGGTCGTCGAGCTTCTTGTCGCCGGGGCGGGGGTAGGCCGTCCGGGTCAGGCCGAGCGGCTGGATGATCCGCTCCGTGATCGCCTGGCCCGTCGGGACGCCGGTGATCCTCTCGATGAGCAGGCCGAGGATCATGTAGTTGGCGTTGGAGTACAGCCCGGTGGTGGCACCGGGCTCGGAGGCCGGGGGGTGCTTCAGTGCTCGCCGCACCAGCGCATCGAGCGCGTAGGAGCCGTCCGGGTTGGCACCATCGTTCGTCGGCTCGTACGCCGGGATGCCGCTGGTGTGCTGCAGGAGCTGCCGCACCGAGATCTTGGTGCCGTCGTAGCCGTTGCCGTCGACCACGCCGGGCAGGTACCGCTCGATCGGGGCGTCCAGTTCGACCTTGCCCTCGTCGACCAGTTGCAGAACCACGACCGCGGTGAACGTCTTGGTCTGGCTGGCGATGCGGAACTGGTCGTTGGGCCCGATGGCCCGGTTGGCCCCGGTGTCCGCGGTCCCGCTGTGCAGATCCCACGAGCCGGCGCGGTTGCCGGCGTGGACGGCCGCACCCGGCCCGGCCGCGGCTTGGTAACTGTTGAGCACTGCCTGGGTGTCGGCGTGGTCGGCAGCCGGCTGTGCCTGCGCCGGCACGGCCGTCGTCATCGCCACGGCAGCGGTGATGGCGAAGGCCGCCGGCCGCGGTATGCCGCGGCGTCTGATCGCGCTGTTGCCCTGACCGGATGTTCCGGGCCCGCTCGGTCCCGAAGGGAAACGGATCTTCACTGAGCTCCCACTTTCCTGGGTCGGCCTCGCCCCGGCCGCGAACGCTCATGGGTTTCCTGCTCGCGGGGGCGACGTGATCCGCATACTCGCGTTCGCGCTGGTCAACGCACCAGGTCACGGACCGGCCACATCTGGCCGGTCCGGGCGTGGGGTCGCCAGGACCGGCATCAGTGGGGGGAGGTGACGACGTGACAGGAAGCACCCCGGAACTGTTGTGAGGCGGCAGCAGCCGATGAGGGCTGCCGCTCTGCCGACGACTCCGAGCTGCATTGTGAAACGATCAGTTGGGCAGCTGCTCGACGATCACGAGGGTGCCGCGGCTGCCGTGGCGGACGGCGTGCTCCACGCCGCCCGGCACGACGTACACCTGACGGAGCGTACGTCGACGGTGTCCAGGTCGTTCATGGCATGCCTCCCGGCGGCGCGTCCGGCAGGGGCCGGACACGGCACCACCGGGACGCCCGCGATCGTGGTCGAGGGACGCGACGACGGTACGGCGCGGCGGCGGGCCGTTGGGTGACCGTCCGGCAAAATCCGTGGCGGACGGGGGTTGAAGCTGCCGTAGCGGCAACTCCTACTGTTCCCGCCAGGGCCGGAGAGACCGGCCCGACCAGGGGCGGATGTGAGGGGGACGGCCATGGAGTGGCCGATCGCGGAGGTGGCGCGGATGTCGGGCGTGACGGCCCGGACGTTGCGGCGCTACGACGAGACCGGCCTGCTGCCACCGGCCCGTGTCGGCGCCAACGGGCGCCGCCACTACGGGGGGCGGGAGCTGTTGCGGTTGCAGCAGATCCTGGTGCTGCGGGCCCTGGGCCTGGGGCTGCCGGACATCCGGCGCGTCCTGGACGAGCAGGTGGACGAGGTGGAGGCCCTGCGCGGGCACCACCGCCGGCTGCTCGCCGAGCGCGACCGGCTGGACGCCCTGGCCGGCACCGTCTCCCGCACGATCGCCGGCCTGGAACGGTCACGGAAGGACGGCACACCCATGACGAGCATCAACCGGCCGGAGAACCTCTTCGACGGGGTCCGGCCCGAGACGTACCTGGCGAGCCTGCGGGACTTCCCCGGGCTGGCCGCCGACGTCGAGCGGCACACGGCGGGCAGCAGCGAGGCCCGGATCGAGGAGGGGCACCGCGCACGGACCGCGCAGATGATCCGGCTGGCGGAGCTGATGGCCGCGGGCACGCCCGCGGACGCCGTGCCCGTCCAGGCGGAGATCGACGCCCAGTACCGGGCACTGAGGCGGGTGCGTCCCGCCTCCCTGGAGGAGTTCCGCGCGATCGGCCGCTCCTGCGTCGGCAACGAGCCGTGGCGCGCCGCCTACGAGGCCGTCGCGCCGGGCCTGGCCGCCTACCAGCGGGACGCCGTCGAGGCGTACGTGACGGCCAGGCTGGGCTGAGCCGGCGAACGCCGCGTGGGCCCGAGAGAAGCGGGCCCACGCGGCGTTCACCCGGGGAAACGGTGGACCGTTACCGCGTCACGGCGCCATCTCGTACGTGCCGGACAGCGCCTCCACGCGCTGCCAGACGCGGGCCGAGCGGGCCTCGTCGACGACGGGGCGGCGGACCGCGCCCAGGGCCCAGCGCTGCTGGTCCTCGGTGGCGGAGTCCTTGCCGTGCAGTTCGACGGCGTGCGCGGAGAAGTCGCGGACGAGCACCGCGAACAGCTCGTCGAGGACGTCCTCGTCCAGGCCGGTCAGGCCCGCCTGCTCCAGGATCAGCTGGCCGTGCACGACGAGCGCGAACAGCTGGCCGACGGCGAGGAGCAGGTCCAGGTCGCGGCTCTGCTCCTTGCCGGGCGCGGCGGTGGTGACGAACGTGCACAGCGCGTCGGCCTGCTCCCGGAACCGGGCCACGTTGGGCACGTGGGCGTACGCGTCGTACGCGGTGCGCCAGTCGTGGAAGCGGATGGCGCCGAGGCCGCGGGCCGGGCCCTGCCGGAAGAGGAAGGCGTCGTCGGCGGCGTCGAGACGGGTGGGGACGGGCGCGTACTCGGCCGGGTTCAGCAGGTGGTTGCCCATGAACTTGAGGATCAGGGCGAGGTTGACGTGGACCGTGCCCTCCAGCTTGGGCAGGCCACGGATCTCGCTCGCGGCCTGCGCGAAGTAGGTGTCCTTCTCGAAGCCCTTGGCCGCGATGACGTCCCACATGAGGTCGATGACCTTCTCGCCCTCGGTGGTCACCTTCATCTTCGTCATGGGGTTGAAGAGCAGGTAGCGGCGGTCGTCGGGGCCGGCGGAGCGGAAGTAGTCGACGGCGCGGTCGCTGAACAGCTTCATGCCGACGAGGCGGACGTAGGCGTCGGTGAGCTCGCGGCGCACGTGCGGGAAGGCGGTGACGGGGCGGCCGTAGAGGATGCGGTTGTGGGCGTGGGTGACGGCCTCGTACATCGCGTGCTCGCAGATGCCGATCGAGGCGGTGCAGAGATTGAACTTGCCGACGTTGACGGTGTTCAGGGCGGCGTCGAAGGCGGCCTGCCCGGTGTGGAGGACGTCCTCGGCCCGGACGGGGTAGTTCTCCAGGCGGAACTCGCTGACGTACTTCGAGGAGTCGACGACGTTCTTCACCAGGTGGTACGCCTCGTGGCGGCTGTCGGCGGCGAAGAAGACGTACCCGTCGGGCCCCTCGACGTCGGTGCGGCGGCCGAAGACGGAGACGAGGCCGGCGGCGTTGCCGTTGCCTATGTAGTACTTGGAGCCGGTGGCGCGGAAGCCGCCCTCGCCGTCGGGCTCCAGCAGCATGTCGGTGGAGTAGATGTCGGCGCCGTGAGTCTTCTCCGACAGGCCGAAGGCGAACACCTCGCCCTGCTCCAGCAGTTCGGCGGCGCGGGCGCGCGCGTCGGCGTTGTCGCTCTGCCAGACGGGGCCGAGGCCGAGGATGGTGACCTGCCAGGCGTACCAGTAGTCGAGGCCGTAGAAGCCGAAGATCTCGTTGAGGGCGGCGATACGGGCGGTGTCCCAGCGCTTGTCCGTGCTGTCCCCGGCGGCCGCGGCGGGGGTCAGGAACGTCGCGAACAGGCCCTCCTTGGCGGAGAACGCCAGGAAGTCCGCGAGCCAGGCGCGGGAGCGGTAGTCCTCGATCAGCCTGCGCTTGCCGCGCTCCTCGAACCAGTCGACGGTGGCGCGCAGCAGCCGGCGGGTCTCGGGGTCGAAGTGCGCCGGGTCGTAGGTGCGCGGGTTGAACAGCAGCTGGTCGGCCATGGACGGTCGCCTTTCCGGCTCGGGTGGACTCGGGGGTGGGACGAAAGACTGGACGAGGGACTACTGGTGCGGCGTGCTGCGCCCGGCAGCGATCCGGCGGAGCGTGGCGAGGACGTCGTCGAGCCAGGCGAGCGTCATGCGCTCGTAGGCGATGCCACCGCGCAGCACGACGTGCTGGAGCTCCTGCCCGGCGTCGAGCGTCCCGGCGGCGCCGGGCCCGGTGAAGTCGCGCTGCTCGCCCGCGAGGTAGTGGGCGAGCCGGTCGGCGTGCACCCGGTGGTGCCGTTCGACCTCGCGGATGAGTGCGGCCGGGTCGTCGAAGGCCGCGCCGCGGATCTTCACGGCGAGGTCGTGCCGGATGCTCTCCGGCTCGACCGGCTCGTGCAGCCACCGGGAGAGGACCTCCCGGCCGGGCGCGGCGACGGAGTACTCCTTCTTGTCCGGCCGGCCCTGCTGGGCGACCTCGCGGACGTCGATCCAGCCGTCGCTCACCATCCGCTTGAGGACGCGGTAGATCTGCTGGTGGGTGGCGGTCCAGAAGTAGCCGATGGACCGTTCGAAGCGGCGGGCCAGCTCATAGCCGGAGCCCGGCTTCTCCAGCAGGGAGACGAGGATCGCGTGCTCGAGCGCCATGCCCTGGATCCTCTATGCAACTCGTTTCATAGGCAAGGGTGACCGGCCGGGTGAGACGCGGCTCACCCGGCGTCACCGCGCATCACGACTCCGGCGTCACGAAGGCCCCGGCCCGCGCGGCCGCCGCGGCGGAGCGGGCGGCGCGGTCCGCGCTCGCCCGGTCGAGCGGCAGGCCGGTGGTGAGCAGGCGGTAGTAGAGGGGCGCGGAGACGGCGCGGACCACCTCGCGGGCGTCGGTGCCGGGGGGCAGTTCGCCCCGCTCGACGGCCTGCTCGACGCAGGGCGCCCATTCGCCGACGCGGATCTCGTAGAAGCGGTGCAGCGCGGCGGCCGTGCGGGGGTCGAAGGCCGCGGCGGCGAGCACGGCCTTGAAGAGCGGGCCCTGCCGCGGGTCGGCCAGGGTCCGCTGGACCAGCCGGGCGTTGGCCTCCAGGTCGCCGAGGAGCGTGCCGGTCTCGGTGCGCGGGAGCGACTGCTCGGCCATGTCGGCCAGCAGGTCGGCGACGAGGCCGGCGGGGGTGCCCCAGCGCCGGTAGACGGTGGTCCTGCCGACCTCCGCGCGGCGGGCGACGTCGGCGAGGTCGAGGGCCGCGAGGCCCCCTTCGGCGAGGACGTCGCCGGCGGCCTGCAGGACCGCGGCCCGTACGCGGGCGGTGCGTCCACCGGGGCGGAGGGTGCCCGGCTCCCCACTGTCGGCAGCCATAAAGGGACTCCTGTTCCATTAGTCGGCCGTCTCTGCTACGTTGATCCCATCCTAACGGGACCACAGACCCGTTAGGCGATGATGCGGATGATGCAACGTGGAGGGGAACGTCATGGAATACAGGAAGCTGGGCGCGTCCGGGCTCACCGTGCCCGCCCTGAGCTTCGGCGCCGGCACCTTCGGCGGGCGCGGCGAGCTCTTCGGCGCCTGGGGCGACACGGACACCTCCGCGGCCCGCCGGCTCGTGGACATCTGCCTGGAGGCCGGCGTCACCATGTTCGACACCGCCGACGTCTACTCGGCGGGGGCGTCCGAGGAGATCCTCGGCGCCGCCCTCAAGGGGCGCCGCGACGAGGTGCTGATCTCCACCAAGGCCGGCCTGCCCATGGGCGACGGCCCCTGGGACGCCGGCACGTCGCGCTCCCGCCTGATCCGCTCGGTCGAGGACGCGCTGCGCCGCCTCGGCACCGACCGCATCGACCTCTTCCAGCTGCACGCCTTCGACGCCGCGACGCCCGTCGAAGAAGTGCTGTCCACCCTCGACGACCTCGTCCGGGCGGGCAAGATCCGCTACACCGGCGTCTCCAACTTCTCCGGCTGGCAGCTGATGAAGTCCCTCGCCGCCGCCGACCGCCACGGCCACCCCCGCTACGTGGCCCACCAGGTCTACTACTCGCTCGTCGGCCGCGACTACGAGTGGGAGCTCATGCCGCTCGGCATCGACCAGGGCGTCGGCGCCGTCGTCTGGAGCCCGCTGGGCTGGGGCCGCCTCACGGGGAAGATCCGCCGCGGCCGGCCGCTGCCGGAGCGCAGCCGCCTGCACGACACGGCCGACTACGGCCCGCCCGTCGAGGACGAGCACCTCTTCCGCGTCGTCGACGCCCTCGACGCCATCGCCGAGGAGACCGGCCGCACCATCCCGCAGATCGCCCTCAACTGGCTGCTGCGCCGCCCGACCGTCTCCTCCGTCATCATCGGCGCCCGCGACGAGGCCCAGCTGCGGCAGAACCTCGGGGCGGTCGGCTGGAGCCTCACCCCCGAGCAGGTGGCACGGCTCGACGCGGCCAGCGCCAGGACGGCCCCGTACCCGTACTTCCCGTACGAGCGCCAGGAGGGCTTCGCCCGGCTCAGCCCGCGCGCCGTGTGACCGTGCGTCCATCGGTGGCTTTCCCGTGCCGCCGTGGCACATCTCCGCCGCGCACCGGGCACAAGGCCCGGGAGAACCGAGGAACGAGGTGATCCCATGGTGCGTCCGGGGCGGCTGGCGGCCGATGCGGGTGTGGGGCTGGCGGCCGGCCTGGCCGGCACCCTGGCCATGACGGTGAGCAGCACGGTGGAAATGCGGCTGCGGGGCCGCGAGGCCGGCAGCGCACCCGCCGACGCGGCGGGGAAAGTGCTCGGCGTGGAGCCGGTGGACGAGGCCGGCGCGGCCCGCTTCTCCCGGGCCGTCCACTACGGGTACGGCACCGGCTGGGGCGCGGTACGCGGCGTGCTGGCCGGCCTCGGCCTGCGCCCGGTCGCGGCGACGGCGGTGCACCTGGGCCTGGTGTGGGGCGGCGAGCTCGTCACCCTGCCGGCGCTCGGCGTGGCGCCTCCGGTGACCCGCTGGCGGCCCCCGGAGGTGGCCGCCGACGCGTGGCACCACCTGGTGTACGCCGTGACGACCGGCATCGCCTACGTCCTCCTCGACCGCGACCGCTGAACCGCCCCCGCCCCGTCACCCCCCTGCCGCGCCCGGGAGGCGGGCGGGGGCGGGCGGGGTGACCGTGGTGCCGTACCGGCCGCTGCGGCCGTGGGAGGAGGCGGCATGACCGGCGACCGCGACACCGGCGGGGCCGGCGATCCCTTCGCCGCCCTGCGCGCCGTGGCCGACGCCGTCCTCTACGAGGGCTACCTGCTCTACCCCTACCGGCGGTCGTCGCCGAAGAACCGGGTGCGCTGGCAGTTCGGGGTGCTCACGCCGCGGCCCTGGGCCGAGGCCGACGGGCCCGTCCGGCACGCCGGCGTGTCGGGGGCGGTCGACACCTGGTACCAGCAGACGGAGTGCCTGGTGCGGGCGGCGCCCACCGCCGTCGTGCGGCTGAGGGTGCGCCACCTGCAACTCCAGCGGAAGCAGGCCGAGGAACGGGACGCGGAGGGCCGGTACCGGCCGGTGGTCTCCCTGGAGGCGGACGGCGCCGTGCACCTCACGTTCGACGAGGCCGTCCCGCACGAGACGGACCTGGAACTCCCGCTGGCCGGCCTGCTGCGGGAGGAGGTGCGCCGTCCCGTCGGCGTTCCCGCCGGCGAGGACACCGAGGTGCTCGCGGGCGGCCGGGGACGCGTCGTACGGACCCGGTACCGCGCCGACGCGGTCACGGCCGTACGCGCCGAGCAGCTGCCGGCGCACCCCGGGCTGTACCGCCTCCGCGTCCGTACGGAGAACACCGGCACCGTGCCCGGCCCGGGCGCCCCGCGCACCGAGGCGCTGCGGCACGCGCTGATCGCCACCCACACCTTCCTGGGCGGCGACGGGCTGGAGTTCCTGTCCCTCACCGACCCGCCGGCGGAGGCCGAGGCACTCGCCCGCGACTGCCGCAACGTGCACACGTTCCCCGTCCTGGCCGGCGCGCCGGGCACCCGTACCGCCGTGCTGTCGGCGCCGGTGATCCTGCCCGACCATCCGCGGGTGGCGCCGGAGAGCCCGGGCGACCTGCACGACGCGGCGGAGATCGACGAGATCCTGACCCTGCGCACGCTGCTGCTGACCGACGAGGAGAAGCGGGAGGCGCGGGCCACCGACGCGCGCGCCGCGGGCATCCTCGACCGCGTCGAGGCCCTGCCCCCGGAGGTCCTGGGCCGTCTGCACGGCGCCATCCGCTCCCTGCGCCCCGCACGGCCGTCCGAGCCGTACCAGCCGTCCCGGGGCAGCGGGCCGGCGTGGTGGGAGGAGGGCGGCGACGACGGGCTCTGCCCGGCCACGGACACCGTCCTGGTCGACGGCGTGACGGTGGGCAGGGGCAGCAGGGTCCTGCTGTGCCCGAGCGGGCGCGGCGCCGACGCGCAGGACATGTTCCTCGCCGGCCGGTCCGCCCGGGTGGCGGCCGTCCTGCACGACGTGGACGGCAGCGTGCACGTGGCCGTCACGGTCGACGACGACCCCGCGGCCGCACTCCACGGCTGGTACGGCCGCTTCCACCACTTCCGCCCCCACGAGCTCCGGCCGCTGGGCCCCGGCCCCCGACCCGACCAGGAACGGTGCGATGGACGCCCTCGAGTTGCTGAAGCATGACCACCGCATGGTGGAGCAGCTGTTCCGCGACTACCACGCCGCGTACTCCGACGAGCAGCGGCGGGGCGTCGCCGAGCTGGTCGTGCGGGAGCTGTCCAAGCACGCGGCGCTGGAGGACCTGGACGAGCTCGGCCGGCTCCTGGACGAGGCCAAGCGGGTCGCGCCCACCCGGCCGCACCCGCACGCCCCCGAGGAACCGCCCGCCCTCACGCTCGCCGCGCCCCTGGCGGCGGCCTACGACCGGATCCGGGACCGACTGCAACGGAGGCCGAGGACATGAGCACCCAGAGCGGCACCACCGACGCCGGCCGGGAGCCCTCGCGGGCCGAACGGCGGGAGGGTTTCGACGAGGTCCACATCCTCTGGATCTCGGAGGGCATGAGCTGCGACGGCGACACCGTCTCGGTGACGGCCGCGGGCCAGCCCTCGATCGAGGACCTCGTCATGGGCCTGGTCCCCGGGATGCCCACGGTCCACCTGCACAACAAGGTGCTGTCGCCCAGCCAGGGCGGCGAGGACTTCCTCGCGCCCTACCGGGCCGCGGCCCGGGGCGAGCTGACGCCGTTCATCCTGGTCATCGAGGGTTCCGTGCCCAACCAGAACGTCATCGAGGGCGACGGCTACTGGACGTCGTTCGGCAACGACCCCGACACCGGGGAGCCGCAGACCCTCAACTGGTGGATCGACCACCTCGCGCCCAAGGCGTGGGCGGTGGTCGCCGTGGGCACCTGCGCCGCGTACGGCGGCATCCACGCCATGGCGGGCAACCCCACCGGCTGCATGGGTCTGTCGGACTACCTGGGCTGGGACTTCAAGTCGCAGGGCGCGCTGCCGGTGGTCAACGTGCCCGGCTGCCCGGTGCAGCCGGAGAACTTCATGGAGACGCTGGTGTGGGTGCTGTACCACGCCGCCGGCTCGGCCCCGCCCCCGCCGCTGGACCACATGCTGCGCCCGCAGTGGCTCTTCGGGAAGACCGTGCACGAGGGCTGCGACCGGGCCGCCTACTACGAGCAGGCCGACTTCGCCAAGGACTACAACTCCCCCAAGTGCCAGGTGAAGGTGGGCTGCTGGGGGCCGGTGGTCAACTGCAACGTGCCGAAGCGGGGCTGGATGGGCGGCATCGGCGGCTGCCCCAACGTGGGCGGCATCTGCATCGGCTGCACCATGCCGGGCTTCCCCGACGCGTTCATGCCGTTCATGGACGAGCCCGCGGGCGCCGCGATCTCGTCGCTGCTCGTCAAGCCCTACGGCGCGGTGATCCGGCGGCTGCGCGGCATCACCAACATCGCCGTCAACCAGGAACCCAAGTGGCACCACAACCGGCCGGAGCTGACCAGCGGCTACGACCCGTACTGGCGCCCCTGAGCGCCGGCGAGAGAACGAGGTGAGACCGACATGACGGCGACCGATGACCGGGCCCGGCCCGCGGAGCGCAAGCCGGCGCAGATCGTGGACATGTCCTGGGACCCGATCACACGGATCATCGGCAATCTCGGCATCTACACGAAGATCGACTTCGCGAACCGGGAAGTGGTCGAGTGCCGCAGCACCTCGTCCCTCTTCCGCGGCTACTCGGTGTTCATGAAGGGCAAGGACCCGCGCGACGCCGGCTTCATCACCTCGCGCATCTGCGGCATCTGCGGGGACAACCACACCACCTGCTCCAACTACGCCCAGCAGATGGCCTACGGGGTGAAGCCGCCGCCGCTCGCCGAGCACATCGTCAACCTCGGCGAGGCCGCCGAGTACATGTTCGACCACACGATCTTCCAGGACAACCTGGTCTTCGTCGACTTCTGCGAGGCGATGGTCAAGGCCACCAACCCCGGTCTGCTGGCCCGCGCCGAGCGGACCGGGGCGCCGCACGCGGCGCTGCACGGCTACCGCACCATCGCGGACGTCATGCGGGCGTTCAACCCCTTCGAGGGCGAGGTGTACAAGCAGGCGCTCAAGGTCAGCCGGGTGACCCGCGAGATGTTCTGCCTCATGGAGGGCCGGCACGTGCACCCCTCGACGCTCTACCCGGGCGGCGTGGGCACGATGCCGGAGCCGACCGTCTTCACCGACTACCTGTCCCGGCTGCTGAAGGTCCTGGACTTCGTCAAGCAGGCCGTGGCCATGAACGACGACGTCTTCGACTTCTTCTACGAGGCGCTGCCCGGCTACGAGGAGGTCGGCCGGCGCCGCATCCTGCTCGGCTGCTGGGGCGCCTGGCAGAACTCGGACGTCTGCGACTACCGCTACGAGACGATGGACGAGTGGGGCCGCGCGATGTTCGTGACCCCGGGCGTCGTCGTGGACGGCGAGCTGCGCACCAACAGCCTCGTCGACATCAACCTCGGCATGCGCATCCTGCTGGGCAGCTCCTTCTACGAGGACTGGGCCGCCGAGCAGCCGTTCGTCACGCACGACCCCCTCGGCAACCCGGTCGACATGCGGCACCCGTGGAACCAGACCACCGTCCCCGCGCCGCAGAAGCGCGACTTCGACGGCAACTACAGCTGGGTGATGAGCCCCCGCTGGTACGACCGGACCTCCGGCGAGCACCTGGCGCTCGACACCGGCGGCGGCCCGCTCGCCCGGCTCTGGTCCACCGCGCTCAACGGGCTGGTCGACACCGACTACGTCAAGGCCACCGGCCACAGCGTGCGGATCACCCTGCCGAAGAGCGAGAAGCTGCCGGAGACCACCCTGGAGTGGCGGATCCCCCGGTGGAGCAACACCATCGAACGCGACCGGGCCCGCCCCTACTTCGTCGCCTACGCCGCCGCCATGGCGTTCTCCTTCCTGGAACGGGCGCAGCGGCTGGTGCGTGGCGGCGACGTCAGGGTCTTCGAGGACTTCGACGTGCCCGACGAGGCCATCGGCTGCGGCTTCCACGAGGCGGTGCGCGGCGTCCTCTCGCACCACCTGGTGATCAAGGACCGGAAGATCGCCAACTACCACCCGTACCCGCCCACACCGTGGAACGCCAGCCCCCGCGACAGCTTCGGCACGCCCGGCCCGTACGAGGACGCCGTGCAGGGCCAGCCCATTTTCGAGGAGAACGGGCCCGACGACTTCAAGGGCGTCGACATCATGCGCACCGTCCGCAGCTTCGACCCCTGCCTGCCCTGCGGCGTCCACATGTACCTCGGCAAGGGGAACACGCTGGTCGCCACGCACTCCCCCACCTTCGGGGCGAGCCATGGCTGACGCCCGCCGGCTCGACGACGCCGCGATCGCCCGGTGCCTGACCCGCGCCGACGAGCTGCTGGGACAGGTCGAGGCGGCACCCGGGCCCACGGCGCGGGCGGCCCTGGAGGCCGTACGGGTCCTCACCGAGCTGTACGGCGAGGCGCTGGCCCGCGTCCTGGACCGGGCCGGGCCGCCGCTGGTGGAGAGCCTCGCCGGCGACGACCTCGTCGGGCACCTGCTGGTGCTCCACGGCATCCATCCCGACCCGGTGGACCGGCGGGTGGCCCGCGCCGTCGAGGCGCTGCGCCCGGCCGTGCGCGAGCGCGGCGGGGAGCTGGAGCTCGCCGGGGTCGAGGGGGGCGTGGCGCGCTACCGGCTGACGGTCAAGGGCTGCGGCTCGGCGGCGGCGGGCGTCGAGGAGGCCGTACGGGAGGCGGTGCTCGCGGCGGCCCCCGAACTCGCCGGCGCAGAACGCGTCCCCGAGGGGCCGCCGCCGCCCGCGTTCGTGCCCCTCGACGTCGTGACGCGCCGCCCGGCCGCCGTCGGCCCCGGGGAGCCGGCGTGACCGCCGGGGCGCTGGCCCGCCTCGTGCGCGACGCCGCCGGGCGGCGGGCGGAGGAGGCCGCGGACCGCTGCGAACTGTGCCGGGCCGTCCTCGACGGGGAGCACCGGCACCTGCTGGACACCGCCCGGCAGGAGCTGCTGTGCGCGTGCCGGGCCTGTGCGCTGCTCTTCGCCGACAGGGCCGCGGGCGGCGGCGCCTACCGGCTGGTGCCGCGGCGGCGCGTGCGGCTGCCGGCCGTCGCCACCCGCGCCCTGGGCGTCCCGGTCGGGCTGGCCTTCTTCGTCACCGGCCGGGAGGAGGGGCAGGGGCAGGGCCAGGAGAAGGTGACCGCCCATTACCCCGGTCCCGCGGGCGCCGTCCGGTGGGAGGCGGACCCGGTGGCCTGGCGGGAGGCGGTGGCGGGCGTACCGCGGCTGGCCACGCTGGAGCACGACGTGGAGGCGTTGCTCGTCAACACCGCCCGTGGCCTGCGCCACCACTGGATCGTCCCGGTCGACGACTGCTTCCGCGTGGTGGCGCTCGTCCGGCGGGAGTGGCGGGGGCTGTCCGGCGGCGACCGGGTGTGGCCCGCGGTCGAACGGTTCTTCGGCGGGCTGACGGAACGGGATCCCTAGAGGTGAGGAGGAACGCGATGGGCACGATCAGGGTCGGCAGGCCGGACGTGAAGCCCGACACCCCGGGCCACGTCAAGGGCATGCACCAGGGCAACAAGGGACGCACGTACCGGCAGCCGGGACATCACAAGGACGGCACGGCCGACTCCCGGCGGTCGACCGGCATCCACTGGAAGAAGCACAACGCCATCATGAAGATCATGCCGAACCTGCCCCCGGGCTGACAGGAGGAACCGACCATGGCGAAACGCATTCTGCTGGCCCAGGTGGCGCTGGTGGGCGGGGCGGCCCTCGTCCTGCTGGCCAAGGAGATGCCGGGCCTGGTGCGGGAGGTGCGGATCTGGCGCATGGCCGGCTTCCGCGCCGGCGGCCGCCACCCCCGCTGACCACCGGGGCCCGGCCGTGCACGAGTTGTCGGTCGCCGCGGCGATCATCGAGCGGGCGGCGGACTGCGCCCGCGAGCACGGGGCCGCCGCGGTGACCGTCGTACGGGTACGCGTCGGCGAACTCTCCGGGGTGGTGCCGGACGCCCTCGCGTTCTCCTTCGACGTGGCACGCGAGGGCACCCCGCTGGCCTCCGCCCGGCTGGAGGTCGAGCAGGTCGCCGCGCGCGCCCACTGTGCGGCGTGCGCGGCGGACTTCGCGGTGGGCGTGCCGCCGTTCCTCTGGTGCCCGCGCTGCGACCGGCCGTCGGCGGAGCTGCGCAGCGGCCGTGAGCTGGAGATCGTCGCGGTGGAGCTGCCGGCCGCGGAGGCCGGTGTGCCCGAGGAGGACCGGGCCCGCCGGGTGGGCACCGGGCCGCCTCACGCCGGTGAGTCGGCCCCGGCCGCCCGCCCCGCCTCCTCCGGGTCCGCCGCCAGCGCCTGAACCGCCCCGGCCTGCTGCTCGGTCACCGGCAGCGGGACGCGGGCGCCGAAGTACCAGGCGCTGAGCCGGTTGCGGATCCGGTGCCTGTGGAAGAAACGGCCGGGCTCGGTGCCGTGGGTGCGCGGCCGCGGCGTGTCGCGCATCAGGATGCGGTACGCCTCCGCGCGGCCCAGGCCCACCCGTCCCTCGCGGTGGCCGTCCGCCGCGGCGAGCCGTACGACCCCCGTCCCGGTGGCCTTCTCCAGGCGCCGGCGGTCCGCCGCCTGGAGCGACAGGCACAGCTGTTTCGTCGCCCGGTAGGTGAGCAGCGGCCCCACGACCAGCACCATCCGGAAGGCATACGTCAGCCCCTCGACCGGCAGGCGGAGGACGTACGCCAGCACATCCTGCGCCCCCGCCATCAGCAGCACCGCGTAGAAGCAGACGCCCGCCGCGCCCAGCGCCGTGCGCGTGGGCTGGTTCCGCGGCCGGTCGCACAGGTGGCGCTCCCGGCCCGGGCCGGTGACCCACCGTTCCGCCCACGGGAAGAGGTAGAGGCCGCCGAAGAGCACGGCCGGCAGCACGACGCCGGGGAGGAACACGTCCCAGGCGATGGTGTGCCCCGCGACGTGCGTCTCCCAGGCGGGCATGAGGCGCAGGGCGCCCTCCAGGTAGCCGACGTACCAGTCGGGCTGTGCCTCGGTGGACGCCCGGTCGGGGCGGTACGGCCCGAACTCCCAGACGGGGTTGACCTGGAGGAGCCCGCCCAGGGCGAAGAGGACGCCGGCCACGGTGCAGAACAGGCCCGCCGACTTCGCCATGTACTGCGGGAAGAGGGGCCGGCCCACGACGTTGCGGTTGCTGTGCCCGGGCGCGGCCCAGTGCGTGTGCTTCAGCTTCACCACCAGCCCCAGGTGCACCCGGACCAGGAGGAGCAGCAGACCGGGCACCAGCAGGACGTGGGCGTAGAACAGCCGGGGGATGATGTCGTGCCCGGGGTACTCGCCACCGAAGAGGAACAACGCCAGGTAGGTGCCGGCGACCGGGATCGAGAGCACGATGCCGTGCGCGGTGCGCAGCCCGGTGCCGGACAGCAGGTCGTCGGGGAGCGAGGAGCCGCAGAAGCCCTCCAGCAGCGCCAGCAGGAACATCGTCAGGCCGATCGTCCAGTTGGCCTCCCGCGGCCGGCGGAACGCGCCGGTGAAGAACACGCGCAGCAGGTGGCACCCGATGGCGGCCACGAACACCAGGGCGGCCCAGTGGTGCGTCTGCCGGACCAGCAGCCCGCCGCGCACGTCGAAGCTGATGCGCAGCACCGAGTCGAACGCGTGCGACACCGGCACGCCCCGCAGCGGCCCGTAGGGGCCCAGGTACGGGATGTCGCTCATCCCCGCGCGGAAGAACAGGGTCAGCCACAGTCCCGTGACCACCAGGACGACGAGGCTGTAGAGGGCGATCTCGCCGAGGAGGAAGGACCAGTGGTCGGGGAACGCCTTGCGGACGTACCCCGTGGCCCGCGACACGAGGGACAGCCGCCGGTCGGCGGCGGAGACGAGGCGCTCCCCACGCGTCGCCGCCGGGCGGCGCCCCCGGTCGTGTTCCGGCCCTGCCACGGTGGCCTCCTCGGGTCGGTCCGCAGGTGACGGCTCGTCGAGCTAGCCGTGTCCTGGCGGGTGGCGGGCAAAACGCCCGGTGGGCCGTCCGGGGGACACCGTCCCCCTGCGTGCGCGGGCGGGCCCCGGCTCCGCGTGCGCGCCGCTGTCCCGTCTGCGTCATGAGAGGAGACGAGCAGCCCGGCCCCGCCCGGGAGGACGCCATGGCCCTCCGCGGCGGCGGCGGTCCGGCAGGCCGCTGCGGGGAAGGGGGTTCCGGCGCGGCCGGTTCAGCAGATGCGGGGCAGTTGTTCGCCCAGCGGCAGGTCGACGACGCGGGTGCCGCCCAGGGCCGTCGACACCACGACCGTGCCGGGGTGCTCCGCCACGCACTCGCCGATCACCGTGGCACCGGTGCCCTGGGGGTGGGCGCGCATGGCCTCCAGCACGGCGTCGGCGGCGGCGCGCGGTACGAACGCCACCAGCCGCCCCTCGTTGGCGATGCAGAGGGGGTCGAGGCCCAGGAAGCCGCAGGCGTTCGCCACCGGTTCCGGGACGGGCACGGCCCGTTCGGCCAGCCGTACGCCGGTGCCGGAGGCGCGGGCGATCTCGTTGAGCGCGGCGGCCAGGCCGCCCCGGGTGGGGTCGCGCAGGACGTGGACGTCGGGGGTGACCGCCAGCATGGCCGCCACCAGGCCGGCGAGGGGCGCGGTGTCGCTCGTCACCTCGACCCCGAACTCCAGCCCCTCCCGCACGCTCATGACGGCCACCCCGTGCAGGCCGACCGGGCCACTGACGATGACGACGTCGCCGGGCGCGGCCCGCTGGGGGCGGATGTCCACCCCGTCGGGCACCACGCCGATGCCGGAGGTGGTGACGTACAGGCCGTCGCCGTGCCCCTTCTCCACCACCTTGGTGTCACCGGTGGCCACCACGACGTCCGCGGCCCGGGCGGCGGCGCCCATGGCACGGGCCACCCGCCCGACCACCTCGAGCTCCACGCCCTCCTCCAGGACGAACGCGGCGGACAGGAAAGCGGGCCGGGCACCGCTCATGGCCAGGTCGTTGACGGTGCCGTTCACGGCGAGGTCGCCGATGCAGCCGCCGGGGAAGAACAGCGGCCGCACGACGTAGGAGTCGGTGGAGAAGGCGAGGCGGGCGGTGCCGGGGCCGCTGCCCAGGTGCAGTACCGCCGAGTCGGTCAGCGCCGCGAGGGTCGCGTTGCCGTACGCGAGCGCGAAGACCTGCTCGACGAGTTCGGCGGAGAGCGCGCCGCCCCCGCCGTGCCCCATGACCACCACGGGCTGGTCGTGCAGCGGGGCGGGACAGGTCCAGGACGCCGGGTCGACCGGAGCCGGTGACGTGGGGGTCGCCGTGTCAGCCAACAGGGTTCGCCTCCTTCTGGTGCGGCGCGGTCGTGCGCCGGTAGAGGTGGTACGCCGCGCAGGCCCCCTCGTTGGAGACCATGGTGGCGCCCAGCGGGGTGCGGGGCGTGCACGCCGTCCCGAACGCCGGGCACTCCGGCGGCTTGATCAGGCCCTGCAGGACGTCGCCGCTGCGGCAGACGGCCGGTTCCTCGGTGCGGATGCCGGTCACGTCGAAGCGGTGCTCGGCGTCGTAGGCGCGGTACTCCTCCCGCAGCCGCCAGCCGCTGCCGGGGATGGGGCCGATGCCGCGCCAGGCGCGGTCGGTCACTTCGAAGACCTCCTCGATCATGCGGAGGGCCGTGGGGTTGCCCTCGTCGCGGACGGCGCGCCCGTAGGCGTTCTCCACCCGGTGCTCGCCGCGCTCCAGCTGGTGCACGGCGCGGCGGATGCCTTCGAGGATGTCCAGCGGTTCGAAGCCGGTGACCACGACCGGTACGCGGTGCCGTGCGGCCAGGGCCGGGTATTCACCGGTGCCCATGACGCTGCACACGTGCCCGGCGGCGAGGAAGCCCTGCACGCGGCAGGACGGCGCCGACATCACCGCCTCGATCGCGGGCGGCACCCGGACGTGGGAGACGAGCATGCTGAAGTTGCGCAGGCCCAGCCGCCGGGCCCGGTGGACGGCCATGGCGTTGGCGGGCGCGGTCGTCTCGAAGCCGATCGCGAAGAAGACGACCTGCCGCTCCGGGTGCCGGCGGGCGAGCTCCAGGGCGTCCAGGGGCGAGTACACGACGCGGACGTCGCCGCCCTCGCCCTTGACGCGGAACAGGTCCCGGCCGGTGCCGGGCACGCGCAGCATGTCGCCGAAGGAGCAGAAGACGACGCCGGGGCGGGAGGCGATGGCGAGCGCCTTGTCGATCGTCTCCAGCGGGGTGACGCAGACGGGGCAGCCGGGCCCGTGGATGAGTTCCAGGCGGTCCGGGAGCAGTTGGTCGATGCCGTGCCGGATGATGGAGTGGGTCTGGCCGCCGCACACCTCCATCAGGGCCCAGGGGCGCGTGACGGTGGCCCGGATCTCGTCCAGGAGCGTCCGCGCCAGCCCCGGGTCGTTGAACTCGTCGACGTACTTCACGGGGTCACCCGCTTCCTTCCTCCGCCTCGGGCCCGGCGGCGGGCTCCAGCTCGGCCGCGGCCCGTTCCCAGGCGTCGCCGAACTCCTCCTCCAGCAGCCCCAGCTGCTCGAACAGCTCCAGGGAGGCCCGGGCCGACTCCTCGTCCAGGCGTTGCAGGGCGAAGCCGACGTGCACGATGACGTACTCGCCGGCCTGGGCGTCGGGGACGTAGTCGAGGCACACCTCCTTCTGCACGCCGCCGAAGTCGACCAGGCCCGTCACGGTGTCGTCGCGCTGCTCGACGGCCAGGACCCTTCCGGGTACCGCCAGACACATGTGGCTCTCCTGACTGTGTGGTCCCCCGTGTCATCGCTTGCGAAGGGTGCTTCTCAGGGGCCGGCCGCCGGCCGCTCCCGCGCCGCCACCAGGAGCTGGCCGAGGGCCAGTCCGCCGTCGCCGGGCGGCACCTCGCCGTGCCGGAGCACCTCGAAGCCGTCCGCCGCCAGGAGCGCCGTGCACGCGTCCTCCAGCAGGGCGTTGGCGAACACGCCGCCCGTGAGGGCGACCGTGCCGATGCCCGTCTCCCGGCGGGCCCGCCGGCAGAGCTCCGCCACCGCCGCCGCGAGGCTGCGGTGGAAGCCGGCCGCGAGGACGGCGGGCGGTACGCCGCGCCGCAGCCCCGCGGTGAGGGCGCGCAGCACCGGGGAGGGGTCGA
Source organism: Streptomyces mashuensis (assembly GCF_014654785.1). Taxonomy (GTDB): domain Bacteria; phylum Actinomycetota; class Actinomycetes; order Streptomycetales; family Streptomycetaceae; genus Streptomyces; species Streptomyces mashuensis. The sequence continues at coordinate 52,223 of NZ_BNBD01000021.1, read as the reverse complement.
ACAGCAGGGGGGCGGGCGGACCGTGGGCCGTCGCCGGCCGCCGGCCGGAGGGCGCGCTGCCGATGCCGAACGCTGTGCGGGACCCGCTGTCCGGGGTGGCGTCCCAGGCGGTGGTGGCGACGGCCTCCAGCGCGACGGCCGCCTGCGCCTCGTGGCCGGCCCGGTGGCACAGGCCCAGCAGGGACGACACGGCATCGAACAGGCGGCCCACGCTGGAGGTCGGCACGCAGGCGGTGCCGCGCTCCAGCTGCCGGCCGAGCAGGGCGAGTTCGCCGGACGTGCAGGCGGCCACGCTGGGCAGCCGGCTCTCCCACGGCACCCCGGCGGCCCGCAGCCGGGCGAGGGCGACGCGGCAGGGGTTGGCGACGCCGGCGTCGCCGCCGGGGAGCGGGGCGGGCGCGAGGTGGGCGAAGCGGCGGTGGCCGTCGTAGTCGGCGAGGAGCACCTCGCCGCCCCAGATGGTGGCGTCGTCGCCGTAGCCGGTGCCGTCGAAGGCGACGCCGATCACGGGGCGGCTGCCGTCGAGGCCGTGTTCCGCCATGGCGGAGGCGATGTGGGCGTGGTGGTGCTGCACGAGGCGCAGCGGCAGGCCGGCGGCGGCCCGGTGGCGTGCGGCGCGGGTGGAGTGGTAGCCGGGGTGGCGGTCGGCGGCGATGATGCGGGGGCGGACTCCGGTGAGCCGCCGCAGGTGCTGCTCGGCCCGCCGGTGGGCCTCCTGGGTGGCGAGGTCGCCCATGTCGCCGATGTGCTGCGAGAACCATGCCTGGTGGCCTTCGCCCAGGCAGAGGGTGTTCTTCAGGTCGCCGCCGGCGGCGAGGGCGGGGAGCAGGGGGACGGGGACGGGCAGGGGCCGGGGGACGTGGCCGCGCGAGCGGCGCAGCACCTGGAGGGTGCCGTCGGGGCGTACGCGCAGCACGGAGTCGTCGCACGGCGCTTCGATGGGGCGGTCGTGGGACAGCCAGGCGTCGGCGATGCCGGCGAGCCGGGTGAGGGCGTCGCGGTCGTCGGTGAGGACGGGTTCGCCGGAGCGGTTGCCGCTCGTCATCACCAGCAGGCGGGGGCCCGGCGGGTCGCCGGGCAGGCCGAACAGGAGGTGGTGCACGGGGGCGTAGGGCAGCATGACGCCCAGGTAGGGGCTGCCGGGGCTGACGCCGGGGGCGGGCCGGGGGGCCGGTGCGTCCGCGCGGGGGCGCAGCAGGACGACGGGTCGGCCGGGGCCGGTGAGGGCCTCGCGTGCGGCGGGGGTGACGACGGCGACGCGGGCGGCCTCGTCGAGGCCGGCGCACATCACGGCGAACGGTTTGTCGCCGCGGGCCTTGCGGGTGCGGAGGGCGGCCACGGCTGCGGGGTCGGAGGCGTCGCAGGCGAGGTGGTAGCCGCCGATGCCCTTGACGGCGAGGATCCGCCCGGCGGCCAGCATGCGGCGGGCGGCGGTGAGGGCGTCGTCGCCGTGGAGGGGCGAGGAGCCGTGGCCGGGGGCCGGGGTGAGGGTGAGCCGGGGGCCGCAGTCGGGGCAGGCGAGGGGCTGCGCGTGGAAGCGGCGGTCGGCGGGGTCCGCGTATTCGCGGGCGCAGGCCCGGCAGAGGGGGAACGCGGCCATGGTGGTGGCCGGCCGGTCGTAGGGCAGCGACCGGACGATGGTGAAGCGGGGGCCGCAGTGCGTGCACGTGATGAAGGGGTGCCGGTGGCGGCGGTCGGCGGGGTCGGCCAGTTCGCGCAGGCAGGCGTCGCAGGGGGCGGTGTCGGGGGGCAGCTGGGCCCGGCCGGTTCCGCCGTGGTCGTGGTCCTGGTCGTGGTCGTGCTCGTGGGAGGGGCGGATGGTGAAGCCCTCGGTGCCCGCCGGCGGGACGTCGGTGGCGTGCAGGCCGGTGACGGCGGCGAGGGGAGGCCGTTCGCGGGGCAGCCGGGAGCAGAACGCGGCGACGGCGTCGGGGTGGCCTTCCACCTCGACGAGCACGCCGTCGGGTGTGTTGCCGACGTGGCCGCTGAGGGCCAGCTCGGTGGCGAGCCGGTGCACGAAGGGGCGGAACCCGACGCCTTGGACGACGCCGGTGACGGTGAGGCGGCGGCGTACGGCAGCGGGAGGTACGCCTGGGGGTGCTGGGGTGGTGCGGCTCGCCAGGGCGTCCATCAGGCGGGGGCGGTGCGGGTCGTGGTGGCGGTGCCGTGGGTGCCCGCCGGGCCGCCCAGGGCCGGCGCGTGGGGCGGGGCGCCCGCGCGTACGGCCAGGACGTGGTCGAGGAGGGCGCCGGCACCGGTGCCGGTACGGGCGCTGGTGCGGACCACGGGCACGCCCGGGTTCACGCGCGCCACGTTCGCCGTGAACGCCGCCTCGTCGAACCCGGCGGGCTCGGCCAGGTCGGTCTTGGTGAGCACGACGAGGTGGGCGGAGCCGAAGGCCGTCGGGTACTTGAGCGGCTTGTCCTCGCCCTCGGTCACGGCCATCAGTACGACGCGGAGCGTCTCGCCGAGGTCGTAGGCAGCGGGGCAGACGAGGTTGCCGACGTTCTCCACGAAGAGCAGTTCGGTGCCGGCGGGCAGCCACCCGTCCAGGTGGCCGCGCACCTGCCCGGCCTCCAGGTGGCACAACCCGCCGGTGAGCAGCTGTTTCACGGGGGCGCCGGAGCGTGCCAGCCGGCGGGCGTCGTTCTCCGTGGCCAGGTCGGCGGTGAGCGCGGCGGCCGTCAGGCCGCCGTCGAGGGCGCGGCGCAGCACCTGGCCCAGGAGCTCGGTCTTGCCGCTGCCGGGGCTGGACATCAGGTTGACGGTGGTGACGCCGCGTCCGGCCAGGTCGGAGCGGAGGGTGGCGGCGAGGCCGTCGTTCTTGGCGAGGACGGCCTGCTGGACGTCGACGGACCGGCACATCATGGGTGCTCCCTGGCGGTGTCGGCGGGCGGGGGTGGGGGGCGGACGGGAGTGCGACTCATCGATCGTGAGCGGCTTCCTGGGCCGGGTGGGGTCCACGCGGCGGGAGCGGGGCTTCTTTTTCCTCCGCCCGGCCGAGCGGGCCGGGCGTCGGCGCGGCCCGCGGGTCGGCCAGCAGCGTGGGGACGAGCTGGTGGAGGAGGTCCACGGCCGGCTCGACGGCGTCGCGCACGGGTGCGCTGAGGCCCACGCTGATGTCGTCGCCGGCGCCGAGGCGTACGAGGGGCTCGCAGCCCAGGACGACGACGCGCGGGAGCGGGGTGTCCGCCAGGTGCCGGGCGAGGGCCAGCACCTTGACGGGGTCCATGGCGTGGGCCTCGGGGGCGGCGGTGGCGCACGCGTCGAGGTCGGGTTCGACGACGTACAGGCTGCCGGGCGGCCCGCCGCGGGGCGCGGCGTCGACGAGGATCGCGACGTCGTACCCGTCCAGGAGCCGGTAGGCCAGGTCCATGCCACGGATGCCGAAGTCCGTCACATCCACGGACGGCGGGAGGGGGCGCGCGGCGAGGGCGCGGATCACCTCGGGGCCGAAGGCGTCGTCGGCGAGGAAGACGTTGCCGATGCCGGCGACGAGGAGACGGGGGGTGCGGGCCGTCATGGGCGTCGGGTGGCACGGAGGGCCCGGGGGGCGGTGAGGGGCCGGGGCGGGCCGCCGGCCTCCTTCCGCACGAAGGCGGAGCGCAGCGCGTGGTAGGGGGCGTGCGGGTCGAAGAAGATGCGGTGCATCTCGGCCAGTTCGGCTCGGCGGTGGTCGTCGAGGGGGCGGTCCGCCTCGTGCCGGGCGCGGCGGGCCTGCTTGGCGGTGACGGCACGGTCGAGGTCGGGCGACCGGGCGAGTTGTGCGGCGAGCCGTTCCGTTTCGGCGGCGAAGTCCTGCGGGGAGGCGGTGACGAGCCGGTCGGCCAGGCCGAGGCGGACGGCGGTGGCCGCGCTCACCGGCAGGGCCTCGGTCATGAGCCGCTCGGTGGTGGCGGGGCCGGCGCGGTGCGGCAGGGTGTACGTCCAGAACTCCGACCCGTACAGCCCCATGCGCCGGTAGTGCGGATTGAGCACCGCTCCGGCGCGGCACCACACCTGGTCGGCGGCGAGGGCGAGCATGACGCCGCCGGCCGCGGCGTTGCCGGCGAGGGCGGCGACGACGAGCCGGTCGGTGGTGCGCAGCACGGCCTCGACCAGGTCGTCCATGGCGTTGAGGTTCGCCCAGGACTCGGCCGCCGGGTCGGTGGCGGCCTCGATGACGTTGAGGTGGATGCCGTTGGAGAAGAAGTCGCGGGCACCGCCGAGGACGAGGACGCGGGTGGGGCGGGTCAGGGCGTGGCGGTAGGCGTCGAGCAGACGGCGGCACTGGTCGGTGCTCATGGCGCCGCCGGGGAAGGAGAAGCGGAGGAAGCCCACGTCGTGGTCCTGGCGGTAGTGGATGTCGCTCCACGTGCGCCGGCCGGCGGCGAGCTCCGGTGCCACCGGTGCTTCGGGGACGCCGGCGAGCCGGCGGGGGCCGAGGACGTGCGTGGCGGGCAGCCGGAAGGTGGGCGGGCCGCCGGGGCGGCGCCGGGCCCGCAGCTCGGGGATCCACACGGCACCGTCGCGGGTGGCGCGGCAGACCGCGCCGGTGCGGGTGGCGAGGAGCTCGCCCGGGGAGCCGCGGAGCCGGTCCTCGGGGTGGCCGCCGTGGAGGAAGACCTCCGCGCCGCACAGTTCGTCCAGGACGCCGGGCCGCGAGTCGGCGGCGCGCAGCTTCCGCAGCACGGTCGCGGTCGTGTCGGTGTCCCAGTCGATCCGCCGCTGCTCCTGGCGGACCGCGGGCCGCCACGTGACGTCGGCGTCCGGGTCGTCGTCCTGCGGCCGCGGCTCGTACGTGCCGCCGGCGTACCGCTCGACGGCCAGCAGCACCGCGGCCACCGCCGCGTCCGCCACCTCGTTCCGGTACAGGTCGCTCTTCCCGGCCGGCACCACGTCGAAGGGGACGCTCGCCCAGACGGGCCCGGCGTCCATGTCCTCCTCGGCCTGGAGGACGGTCACGCCCCAGCGGGTGGCGCCGCCGGCGATCGCCCAGTCGAGGGACGACGGGCCGCGGTCCCCCGGTGGTCCGGGGTGGACGACGAGGCAGGTGTGCTCGGCCCACACGTCCTTGGGCAGGGCGGTCCGCAGTATCGGCGCGACGACCAGATCGGGCCGGACATCACGAACAGCCCGCCGGACCTCGTCGTCACCGTGCGCGGCGAGCACGACCTCCACACGGTGCCGCCGGTCGGACAGCTCGGCGTACACCCGCTGGGTGAGGCTGTTGAAGGCGCTGGCGACGAGGAGGATCTCCATGGGGGCATCCCTCCCCCGGCGCGGTCTCAGGTCTCCTCCTCCATCCGGATGGAGTCGCGCAGGTTGTCGAAGGCCCGGCCTTCGTGCCCCTCGTTCATCTCCAGCAGGGCGGCCGCGATCGCGTCGAGCTTGCGCTGGATGGCGTGCTCGGCGCGCAGCTCCGAATTCTTGAGGAGGGCGAGGAGCAGGAGGGTCACGGCGGTCATGGATTCGCCGGTGAGGAGCAGCCATTCGAGTGACAGCTGCGCCGCGTGGGCGCTGATGAACGCGGCGACCAGCAGGAGGCAGACAAAAAAGAAGACGGGGGAACTCGTGAAATGGGAGGCGTATTCCGCGAATTGCTCGAACTTTCCCCGGCGGGCGCCGCCCCGGTGGGCCGGGTTCTGAATGCTCATGGATTCAGCATGCTGCCGCTGTTTCACCGGGAGCATCCGGGGCACTCGGGAGGCGAGGTGCCGGCGAACGGAGGACGGACACGATGACCGGTGAACCGGGCGGCGCGGCGGAACGGCTCCGCCGGGACGTGACCGCGGTGGTCCAGGAGGACCTCGGCCAGGCGAAGGCGGAAGTCCTCGCCACGATCCGCCGCGCGGGCCTGGCCTCGGCGGCCCTCGCCGCGAGCGGCGTCTGCGCCACCCTGGCCCTCGCCTCGGCCCACCAGGCCCTCCTCCGCACCGTCGAACGCTTCCTCCCCCGCCACCACGCCGCCTGCGCCCTGACGGCCACCTACGCCACGGCAGCCGCAACCCTGGCCTGCTACGCCCGCTCCCACGCCCGAGCCGCGGGCCACTCCTCCCGCGAGGCCCTGGACGCGCTGGCGGAGGAGTGAGGCTGCGCCCCGGCCGGAATGCGCGAGCGGCCGCGCCGGCAGGTCCCGTACCGTGCCGGAATGGTGAAGGTGACCGTGCGAGCGATGACGGAAGCCGACGTTGCGGCGGTGTCGGCCGTACGCGTGGGCGGCTGGAAGGCGGCGTACGCCGGGATTCTGCCGCAGTCGTATCTCGACCGCATGACGGTCGAAGCGGATGCGCGACAGCGTCGGCAGTACTTCGCGCAGTCGGCGACGGCGATGTCCAACCTGGTGGCGATCGACGCCCGAGGAGCCGTCGTGGGGTGGGCCTGCCTCGGGCCGTGGCGCGGCAGCGCGACACCGGGCACGACGGCGGCTGAGCTCTACGCCCTGTACGTACGGCCCACCCTCATCGGGTCCGGAATCGGCCGCACGCTGCTCGACACCGTGCACGCGCACGCTCTCGGCAACGGCTTCGACCTGATGCTGCTGTGGGTCCTCAGCGGCAACACGGCGGCACGCCGCTTCTACGAACGCGCCGCTACGCCGCCGACGGCGCCGTCCAGGCCGACGACTACGACGGGGTCTCCGTACCGGAAGTCCGCTATCGGCGCGCCCTCCGGGCCACCTAGAAGGGCGGCTCCGTCGAGTACCCGTGCTCGCCCGCAGGGGCGGGCTCGGGCTTCGGTGTGGCGGCTCGTTGCTCGGCCGCCGTGGGGTGGACGGCGATCGCCTCGGCCGCCCGGCCCTGCCGGATCAGGACCTCGCACAGTTCCGTACGTGCCTCGATCGTGCCGAGGGCCCGCAGTGCGGTGGCGGCGGCGTCGAGGTGACCGGCCGTGGCGAGGAGGCCGGCCTTGACGATACGGGGGTCGGTCCAGGGGCGCGGGTCGGCTTCGGCCAGGGCGATCGCCTCGTCGACGCGCCCCAGGCCGGCAAGTGCCCACGCCCGCCAGACGTGCTGGAACTCCTCGTGGTCGTGGTGGGGCCGGACACGGGGATGTTCCAGCAGGTGGAGCAGGTCCTCGGGCCGGTCGGCCAGCGCGTGCACGAGGGGTGCCAGGAGGTTGGAGCAGTCGTACCCGCCGAAGCCGGGTTCGGCCACGGCGATCGCGTCGTCCAGCCGGCCGTCCCACAGCAAGGCGGAGGAGAGCCAGGCCCGGTGCCCCGTCCAGTCGTCGGCGGCGATGGCCTCGCGCATCACGGCCTCGGCCTCCTCACCGCGCCCGTGGTCGCGCAGCGCATCGGCGTAGACATCCAGGACGGTGTGCGCATTCTGCCCGGCCAGCTCGCGCAGGTCGTCGAGCCGGCCGTGACGCGCCAGGAGCCGGGCGTAGGCGGTGAGGGTGTTCTGCGTGAGGTAGCGGTGCCCCGCTATGTCCTGACCGAGGACCCGGATCGCCTCGTCGGCACGACCCGCGCGCTCCAGCACCTGGGCCTGGAGCTCCTGCGCGTTGTGGAAGGGGTGGTCCCACCGGTTCTCGGCCCGGGCGTGCCGCGCGCTGTCGGCGTGCGGGGCGATCAGCTCCAGCACCCGCTCGTCACGGTCCCGGCCCTCGGTGATCTGCACCAGGACGGACAGGGTCCACCATCCGTCGATGTGGGGAACGAGCAGACCGACGGCCTCGTCGACGCGTCCTGCCCGCGCGAGCAGCGCGGCGAGATCATGGCACTCGGCCTTCGAGGCCCCACCCGCGTCGTCCGGACGTACCAGATCCAGCGCTTCCCGCGGCCGCCCCGCCCGGAGCAGGATGTCGGCCTTCGCCGACAAGGCAGTCCGCCACCCGGTCGCGACGAACGGCTCCATGACCTTCAGCGCCCGCCCGAACTCCCCCGCCCGGCACAGCTCCTCCACCGCGCCCTTCGCGCAGAACCACTCGCCACGTTCCGCCGCCGCCCGGATCACCAGCTCCAGGTGGCCCCGCTCCAGCAGGAGGCCCACCCTTCCCGGTGGGAGACCGCCGAGATTGCTCGCCTGCCAGGCCAGATCATCCATGTGCATGGACGGGAGCGTAGGAGCACCCACCGACACCCGCACCGCACGAGCCCGGCGCACTGTTCGGGTGAACGACGGAGCCGCTTCCTTTGAAGCGTGCCCCCTACGGATACAACAACGACGTCGTCCCGACCCTGCCGCCGGAGCCGGCGTGCACCCACGTCGACACATTCGGCACTCTTCTACTCGACACCCACCAAATCGGTCACGTGATCGATGCCTATAGTATGGCGGGTGCTTTCGCGAATAAACTGCAGAATTGAGTCGGCCGCGTGGCGTCGGCCACGGGCGATCCTGTGGGCCGCGGCAGGCGTGGCGGCCCTCGTACTGCTCGTCGCCCTGGAGATCGCCGCGCGCCGCTACGCCGGTGTGCCCGGTCCGGTGACCACCCAGGTGCGAGAGGTGATATTCGCGCCCAAGCCGGGCCCACTCTACGGCGGCCTGGCGTTGACCATGGTGGTGCTCACCTGGCGGGAACGGTTCATCGCGGCCGGCGCCGCGATCGGCATCGACCTCGTCTTCGTCCTCGTCCGCTGGGCCGTCGACGCCGAGGTGCCGGAGGGCCACGAGTTCGGCAACGGCGCGTTGTGGGTGATGCTCGGCTGCGCGGTCATCGCCCTCACGCGCCGTACCGGCGAGGAACGGGCCCTCCTGCTGAAGGGCGTCGGGCTGGGCCTGCTGCTCGTGGCCGGCCGCAAGACCGGCGACACCTGGCTGCTCGTCACGGCGAAGACGCGCCCCGACGTGCTCGACCCGTACCTGGCCACCGCCGACCACGCCCTGGGCAATCCGTCATGGGCGATGGGCCGGCTCCTCGAGGCCAGTGGCCCGGTCGTCACCCACCTCCTCGACGTGGTCTACGCGCAGCTCGCGGTGGCCGCGGTCGCCGTCGCGCTGTACCAGCTGCGCAAGGTGGCGACCGAGCGCCGCTTCCCGCGCCACCACCTGGTGCGCACCTTCCTCGTGATCGGCCTCCTCGGCCCGGCCATCTACATGATCTTCCCGGTGGTCGGCCCGGTCTTCGCCTACGGTCCGGGCGCGTCCGGCACGGGCGGCGTGCAGTGGTCGGTGGCCAACCTGTGGCCGCACACGCCCGTGCCGGTCCACATCCCGCACCCGGTGCCGTACGACGACCTCACCCCGCGCAACTGCATGCCCAGCCTGCACACGGCCTGGGCCACCGCCATCTTCGTCCACTCCCGCAAGGGCCCCCGGCTGCTGCGGTTCGCGGGGGCGTTCTGGCTGGTGGCCACGCTCAGCGCGACGCTGGGATTCGGCTACCACTACGGCGTGGACCTCGTCGCCGGCGTGGTGTTCGCGCTCACGATCGAGGCCGCTCTGCGCGCCTACGACCGCGGCTGGGACAAGCGGGGAATCCTGCTGGTCGCCCACGGCGCGACGGTCTTCACCGCGCTCCTGTTCTCGTACCGGTTCCTGCCGCTGGAGATGGCCGAGCACCCGTGGGTCTCGGGCCCCCTCCTCGTCCTGGCCATGTGCTCCGTGATCTACGGCTACGTACGGACCACCCGCCAGTGGGAAGCGAACACCCCGAAGCCCGTACCGGCACCCCGCCCGGAACCGGAGCGCCGGCCCGAACTCGTGTGAACGCCCACGGCCCGCGAAGGCGACCGGACCGGCGGGCCCGGCGGGTCCGGCCGGACCGGCCGGTCCGAGAGGGGCGCGGCTGCGGAGCATCGGGCCGGGCCGGCGGGGCACCAGTGGGACCATGGGAACCGTGGACGACCTGCACGAGGCCGAGAGACACCTCACCCGCCGGGTGGCCTCCTGCCGCCACCCCCTCGTCCGGTGGGGCCGGCCGGTGGTCGGAGAGGCCGCCGAACACACGAAGCTGTGGTGGGCCGTCGCGCTGGCGCTCGCCGCCGCGGGCGGAACGCGGGGCAGGAGGGCCGCCACGGCCGGGCTGACGGCCATGGGACTGGCGGAGCTGCTCTCCAACGCCGTGATCAAACCGCTCTGGCGGCGGCGCCGGCCGCCCAGGGAGCTCATCCCGCACGACGGCGTCGACGGCCGCCCCGACAGCCCCTCCTTCCCCTCCGGCCACACCGCAGCCGCTGCCGCCTTCACGACGGCGGTCGCCCTCACGTGGCCCCGCGCGGGCGCGCTCTGCGCCGTCCCGGCCGCGCTGGTGGCCGCCGAGCGGGTACACAGCGGCGCGCACTACCCCAGCGACGTGGCCGCAGGAGCAGCCGTCGGAGCCGCCGCCGCGTACACCGCACGCCGCCTCCCCCGGCTGTCGCGGTACGTCAGGCAGAGAAGGTGAGCCGTCGGGCGCGCCCCGTCAGAGCACACCGCTGACGCCGGGCGCGCCGTGCGGGACGTCCAGGGAGCGGGCGAAGCCGGTGAGCGTGCGGAAGTCGTCCTCGCGCAGACCGATGCGCGGATTGACATGGTGGAGAAGCCCCGGCCCCGGGTGGTGCGCGCTCACGTACGCCTGGTCGAGAGCGCTCTGCTCGTCGTCCACCCAGACGAAAGGACGACCGTTGGCGTACTCCACGAGCGGGCCGGTCTTCCAGTGGACCCCGTCGGGGCGTTCCCGGAAAAGGGCGTCACCGAAATTAACAAAGGGGAGTTCGGGAAGGCCGAGGACCGGGGCGATCCACCGGTTGGCGGCATCCATCCATGTGGTGGCCCAGCACAGCTCGTAGTCGAGCCGCAGCAGGGCCCGGCCGTGCTCCGGGTTGAGCCAGAGCCGGTGCGGCCGACGCCGGGCCGGGAGCCCGTCGCCCTGGGGCACCCTGAGCGTGGTCCAGCCGTCGGGGCACCTCTCCGGCTCGGCCGCATAGGGGTTGAGCGGCCCGTCCACATCGAGGAACAGCAGTGGCCGGTTCATGTTCTCGTTCTCCCCCTTGCTCTACGCCGAACGACACGGTAGCCGGTCGATCACCTTCGGCTCACCCTTGCCCCCGGGCTGCGATGGCTGCCCAGCGCAGGAACCGGTCACTGCAACCAGCTGTGGAGCACGGAAACCACCGTCAGCCCCACTGACAGCGCGGCTCCGGCGGCCGGGTGAAGAAATGCCACATACACGCCGCCGGCTCCGGCCAGCAGGAGCACGGCGGTACGGGTGTCGAGCCGACGGTTCACACAGGGCTCCCGGTCGTCCGGAGACGAGCAACTTTCCACCCCGCGATCGTACCGACGTTCGAATTTCGATCGTGGTACGCCACGCCCACACCGGCCAATGCATGAGGCCCGGCGCGACAACCGCGCTGCACAGGAGGGCGCCGCGCTGCCCCGGCGCGAGGCGCACTCCTGGCGCTCGGTGTTCACCTTCTGCGCCGGGTGGTGAAGGTGGATGAGCGCCGTACGTCACCGAGCGCGGCGCTAGCCTGTCGCTACCCAGGCGCGACGGAGTGAGTGCGGGGCGAGGTGTATGACTCTTCCGAGAGCCCGGACAGCGACGGGCAGCCGGTGGTGACCGCCCGGGGGGACGAGGCACGGCGGCTGTCGGTCTTCGACCTGATCGGGCTGGCGGCCGGCGGCATGATCGGCTCCGGCTGGTTGTTCGCCGCCCTCTACGGCCGCAAGCTCGACTACACCTCCCTGTGGATCTGGGTGGCGGACGGCGCGTTGATGCTGGTGCTGGCCGTGGTCATGGTCGAGTTGGGCACGGCCCGGCCGAAGACCGGCGGGTTGATCTTCCTTCCTCTGCAGAGCAGTGGACCGCTGGTGGCCATCATCATGGCCGCCGGCTTATGGATCTTCTATGTGACCGACGGCGTCAGCCAGGCCTTCGCGATGACAAAGGCCCTGTCCCTCTCGTCCCCGGGGCTCTGGACCGACGGCCCGCAGCCGGAGATCACCAGGTGGGGCCTGGTGTGCGCGACAGCTCTCCTCGCGGTGTTCGCCGCAGTGAACCTGCTTCCGCCGCGGCTCTTCGTCACAGTCGTCCTCGGACTGACCGTGTGGAAGGTGCTCGTCTCCTTCCTGGTCGTCGCCGCGCTGTTCACGACCGGCCACCACGGCGCAGTGCTGCCGGCAGATCTGCAGGAGCACTGCAGGCAGTCGCCCCAGGACCAGCAGGACCAAGCCGACCTGCACATGCTGGTGAGCTCCAGCGTGCTCTTCTCGTACGTCGGATTCCAGCTGCCCCTGGACTTCGCCGGGCACGTCAAGCAGAAGGACAAGGAGGCGGGGAAGGACAAGGGCATCGGCGAAGCGACCCGCTTGCGCAGGGCGGTGTACGGCAGCCTGGCCGGCGCGTTCGTGCTGTACGTCGCCGCCCAGCTCGCCCTGCTGCACCATTCCGAGCTGGGCACGTGCTCGCCGAAGGACCCGAGGACCATCATGGCGGTCGCGAAGGTGACGGGCGTGATGACGTATCCCTTCCTGATCGACGCGTTGGTGGCCCCGCTCGCCACAGGGCTGGTCTTCGCCCATGCGCTCACCCGCGAGGTCGCCGCCCTCAGCGCGGCCCACCTCACGCACCGCAACCTGCGGACCATCCGTGGCACGTTCATCAAGGTGCGAGGCCGCTCGCACGAGGTGTACTGGAAGGTCCTGCTGGTCAACTTCGCCGTCGGAGCCGTGATCGTGACTGCCATTCACGGGTCCTGGGAGAAGGTCTCCGCCATGAACGGCACTCTGATGCTGGTCGTCTACGCCATGCCCGGCGTCGTCCTGGTGGCGCTCAGTCCGGAGTGCTCGCGGCGCCGCAGGATCGTCCGCGGCATTCTGGCGCGCGTCGGCTTCCTGTCCATCGCGCTGGTCCTGTTCTGGGTGCAGCGGGACAGCCTCTGGTACGGGATGGCGGCCCTGCTGGCGGGCTGTGTCCTGCTCCTGGGGCTGCCCGCCCTGGCCCGCTCGGGCCTGCCGGTCCTCGGGCGGGGGGCCTACGACGCCCAGAGCCACCTGGCGCTGCTGCGACAGTGGCGCACGAACCCGGCTGCCGGCGCGGGGGTGCTCCTGCTGGCCTATCTGGCCGCGCTGACGCTTCTGCGCTTACTCCCCGACGGGTGGTTGTGGCAATCGCGGCCGGCAGCACGCCTGGTCGTTCTGGTGCTGGCAGCCGTGGTGTTCGAGGGGCTCGTGAGGCTGTCCGGACGCCACATCCGGGGGCCCGGGAACACCACCGCGGGGCCGCCCCCGGCGCCGGCTCCCGCGCCGGTGCCGGCCCCGGCCCCGGCACCGGACGGGACCGACGTGGTCACCCCGCCCCCTCCGCTTCCGTGACGAATCCGGCCTCGGACAGCCGCTGGAGCGCACTGTCGCGCAGGTGGGCATCGAACCAGCGGCCCACCGTCGCCGACAACAGGGACGCCACCCACTCGGGCGGCTTCGCCCCGCCGCCACGCAGGCGCCCGACGACCTTGGGGGCATCCTCGGGCGCGATCCGGTGTTCGCTCTCCAGACAACGTTCCAGGAGGTTCATGGCGTCGTCGGTCAGCTCCAGCCGGCACAGCCGCTCGGCGATGTCGGCGACCAGCGTGACCCACACGGCGTGAGCATGGCCGGAGTGGGAGGAGTGGCCGGAGCGGGAGGAGTCGGCGAGTTCCTTGAGGGTCGTGGCGATCGTACGGGTGTCCTGTGCCTCGCGCAGCGCCTTGATGTAGTCGACGAGCGTGCGGCTCGCCGCGTCGTCCTGGCGCAGGGCGCGGGCGGTGAGTTGCGCAGCGATGTTCTGTGCCGCACGCCAGCGGTCCCCGCGCCGCTCGATGCGGTGCAGCAGGGTCGCGAGGTCGGCCCCGGAGCGGCCGTCGACGTGTTCCGCGGCGACGAGCCGGAGCATGCGGTTGCACTCCGGATCGGCGCGGATGTTGCGCAGCACGTGGTCGAGGTCTGCGAGGTCGCTGAGCGACCGGGGGCCGCCCTGCGGTGCGGCGCGCATCGCCACGATGTCTCTCAGCAGGTCCCGGGTGGTCCTCGCCAGGCTTTCCGCGCCGCGCCAGGCGATGATGACGTCCGCCAGCTCCTGGACGTCGTGACGGGACGCGGCATGCAGGCGGACCTGTGCGCACTTGTCCGGAGCGGTCCTGCACAGCTGACTGCACAGTTCGACGAGGTCGTGGCGCCGCCAGTGACGGCCGATGTGCTCGACGAGGGCGTCCCGGCCCGGTGGCCGGCCGACGGTGAGGCGTACGACGCGGCCGATCGTGTAGGGCACACGCTGGGGGAAGCGCAGCTCCTTGTCGATCCACTCCTCGAGGATCCGCTCGGACGGGCTGAGCTCGTGCAGCGCCCCCACCAGGTCGTCCAAGGCGTCCGCGTCGTCCACAGCGTTGGTGGCGTCCAGGTCGCCGAGGCCCTTCAGCGTCCGGCCGAGCAGCTCGACGGCCTCCTCAGCACAGCCCTCGTCGCGCAACGCGATGTAGAGCAGGGCCTTGTCAAGGCTTCTCCGCCCGGAGCGGGGCTCGGTGAAAGCGCCGAGCGTCTTGGCCACCAGCGGGGCTTTGTCGGCCTTACGGCATTCCCGGACGAACGCCGCGACGTCCGGGACGGTCCGCTGGCGGGCGATGTCGCGAATGATGTCGTCGGTCTTCGGTGTCCTGTCGCCGTGCTTCGACTCCGCCCGCCACTGGCGGATCGTGAGCTCGGCGGCCTCCGGCACGCTGCGGCACAGCGCGGCGGTGGCCAGGACACTGACGGCGTCGCGGTAGCTGAAGTCCTTCCGCGCGGCCTCGATCAGATCGGCGGTGGGACGCATGACCGCGAAGGCGTGCAGAGCCCTGATGGCGGTGGCCGGCCGGGGCGGCTCGCCGGGGTCGGTGTCGATGCCGGGCTGCTCGCCCTCCCGGAGGGCCTGCACCCTCCGTACGAACTCGCCGATCTCGCACGCCGTCACCCAGGAGTAACCGTGATCCGGCCGGTCGCCGTGGCTCATGCACGCAGGGCCCGTTCCGCCTTGTTCCAATAACGGGCGAAGTCATGGGAGCGGAACAAGGCGGACGCCCGCTCTTCGAGGTGCTGCGCGATCGCTGCGGCGCCCTCACGTGAGGAGGTGCGCAGCAGGGCGACCACTTCGCCGGTCTTGCGAGGGTCCTGCAGGAGTTCTTCCAGGTCGCAGCCGTTCCCTCGCAAAAGGGCCGCCACCCACTCCTTGGCCGAGACCGGACTCCCGGGGTGCGGTTCGCGCAGGGCGGCATCCATGCGGTTGGTGAACAGCGCGCGGCTCTCCCGGGCATCGTTGAGCAGCATCCGCGGCTTGTCGTGGTCGAACCGGCAACGGCGCATTTCACTCACGACGGCGTCACGGAGCAGCCCCAGGGTGATGTGGGGGCGATAGTCCGTCGTCCCGCGCTGGAGGACGTCCAGCAAATGCCCGCTGAAGGGCGTGCACTTCGCCAGTTCGCCGGGAAGTTCGGTGCAGCCGAGCGGCCAGGCCCTGATGTTGTCGTCCTTCAGTGCGGTCAGCACACACGTGCCCTGGCCGGCGTCGTCGAACACCCCCGGAAGGGTGTCGAGCCCGTTCCCCAGGTGCGGCAGCATGTTGGAGTAGCAGCAGTCGGCGATCAGGACCTTCAGGTCCGCCCTGCACAGGCGCATCGCCCGGTACAGATACCAGCTCGACAGCCACGTCCACGGCTTGCCGTCGTACGACGACCCGACGGAGAAGTGCACCTCGGCGCCCGGCACGTCGCCCCAGTAGGCGCCGTGTCCGACGTAGACGACCAGGAAGACGTCGCCCGCCCCGGTCCTGCCCGCCTCTTCCTCCAGCGCCGCCATCACGCCGTCGGCGGTGTCCACCTCCTCCTTGGTCAGCACGCGGCAGCGGTCCTCGCCCCACATGGGGTTGTCGGCCAGGACCTTGCCGTACTGGGCCGCGCTGATGCCGATCTCCTCGTACCGGGGGACGCCCGCGTCGTCGGCGTACTCCCATGGGCCGATCACCACGGCGCGGGAGGCCATCTCAACCGCCCGCGCCGTCGAGCTCGGTCTCGTCGACGGGCGAGACGTCGACGTGTGTCTGCAGCGGGCCGAGCCTCTCCCCGCGCCAGCGGTCGACCCGCTCCCTCGCGACCCGGACCACGTACTCCAACGACGCCTCGGCGCTCTTGGCGATCAGGGCCTCCAGCAGGATCTCCGCGATTCCGCCGGTCAGCGCGGGGCCGTGTTCGACCTCCTGCCAACGCCACGTCACGTTCGTGACCCGCTCGAGCTCCCGGAGCATCCGACCGGGATCGTCCAGGCCCAGCTGACCCTTGACGGTCACGCACACCCTCGTCGCCAACGCCGCGCCCCCATCCCCCGGGCCGGCCTCGATGCCGGCCACCACCAGTATCCCCCTCGGCGATCAGGCCCGGCGGACGTCGGGGCACTCCACACGGCGCAGATGGGGGAAATTCGGCGCGCACCGACCGCACGCACGCCCCTGGTCGTCGCCGCCCGACGGCGCGGGCCGAGGGCCCGGAGGTCCCTGTTCCGGGGGCCGGGAGGGCCGGGAACGCGGGGCGCTCGGCCCTGTCCGCCGCCGGGGCGGCGTGCCGATCATGAGCCGGTCATTCCTTCCGTACGTTGGGGAGTTGGTGGTCCGTGGACGGCATCGGTGTGGGTGCGGACGAGAGAGCCGAGGAGCGGCACGCGCCGGCCGCCGGCGCGGATACCGCCCGGATGTCCCGTGGCTCGGTGGTGGACTGGCTGACCACCACCGATCACAAGAGGATCGGCACGCTCTACCTGGTGTCGGCGTTCGCGTTCTTCGTCATCGGCGGCCTGATGGCCCTGCTGATGCGCGCGGAACTGGCCCGGCCCGGGCTGCAGATCATGTCGAACGAGCAGTTCAACCAGGCGTTCACGATGCACGGCTCGGTGATGCTGCTGTTGTTCGCCATGCCGTTGTTCACGGGATTCGCCAACTGGCTGATGCCGCTGCAGATCGGCGCGCCGGACGTGGCGTTCCCGCGGCTGAACATGCTCGCCTTCTGGCTCTTCCTGTTCGGTTCGCTGATCGCCGCGGCCGGTTTCCTCACCCCGCAGGGGGCGGCGGACTTCGGCTGGTTCGCGTATGCGCCGCTGTCGGACGCCACGCACTCCCCCGGCGTCGGCGCCGACATGTGGATCATGGGTGTGGCGCTGTCCGGGTTCGGCAGCATCCTGGGCGCGGTCAACTTCATCACGACGATCATCTGCATGCGGGCGCCGGGCATGACGATGTTCCGCATGCCGATCTTCACGTGGAACGTGCTGCTGACCGCCGTGCTCATCCTCCTCGTCTTCCCGGTGCTCGCGGCGGCGCTGCTCGCCCTGGAAATGGACCGGAAGTTCGGCTCGCACGTCTTCGACGCGGCCAACGGCGGTGCGCTGCTCTGGCAGCACCTGTTCTGGTTCTTCGGCCACCCCGAGGTGTACGTGCTGGCACTGCCGTTCTTCGGCATCGTCTCGGAGGTGATCCCGGTCTTCTCCCGGAAGCCGATGTTCGGCTACTGGGGCCTGATCGCGGCCACGATCTCCATCGCGGGTCTGTCCGTGACGGTGTGGGCGCACCACATGTACGTCACCGGTGGCGTGCTGCTGCCGTTCTTCTCCTTCATGACCTTCCTCATCGCCGTTCCGACCGGCGTGAAGTTCTTCAACTGGATCGGCACCATGTGGAAGGGCTCGCTGTCCTTCGAAACCCCGATGCTGTGGGCCACCGGATTCCTCGTCACCTTCGTCTTCGGCGGCCTGACCGGGGTGATCCTCGCCGCACCGCCGCTGGACTTCCACGTCTCCGACTCGTACTTCGTGGTGGCGCATTTCCACTACACGCTCTTCGGCACGGTGGTCTACGCGATGTTCGCCGGCTTCCACTTCTGGTGGCCCAAGTTCACCGGCAGAATGCTCGACGAACGCCTCGGGAAAATCACCTTCTGGACACTCACCGTGGGATTCCACACCACGTTCCTCGTCCAGCACTGGCTCGGCGCGGAGGGCATGCCCCGCCGCTACTCCGACTATCTGGCGTCGGACGGCTTCACCGTCCTGAACACGGTTTCGACCATCGGCTCGTTCCTGCTGGGCCTGTCGATCCTGCCGTTCTTCTACAACGTCTGGAAGACCGCCAAGTACGGCAGGAAGGTCGAGACCGACGACCCGTGGGGCTACGGACGGTCGCTGGAGTGGGTGACGTCCTGTCCGCCGCCGCGCCACAACTTCCACGCCCTTCCCCGCATCCGTTCCGAATCCCCCGCCTTCGACCTGCACCGCCCGGACGTCGCGGCGACGCCCTGACCTGCCCCTGTCCGAACACCCCGGCGCGGGGGCCGGGCCGGGGAGCCGGGTCCTTGTCGGGCCCGACCCCCCGGTGGTGGGTCAGGCGGTGCGGGACGCCCGTACCGCCGCCGTCAGCCAGTCGACGGCGGGGCCCATGTCCGGGGCGGGCCAGCCGTTGATGACGGAGATGAGGCGCCAGTAGTGCTCATAGCGGGAGTCCCGGGCCGCGTCGAGGCGCTGCAGCAGCCATGCGCGGAACTCCGGCCCGTCCGTACGGCCGCTGAGTGCGGCGCACTCCCGGACCAGCTCGTCCACGACGGGCCGCGCGGCTTGCGACTCCGGCGTGATGCCGGCCGCGCGAGCGTCTGCGGTCCGGCGCCGGATCAGCTCCGCGAGCCGTTCGGCCTGGGCGGGCTCGGGGCGGTCGATCTCCTTCAGGGCCTCGATCTGGTCGATGGCGGCCTTGCGCATGCCGGCGCGGAAGTCGTCGTCCTGGACGAGCTCGGCCAGCTCGACCCAGGCGTCGATCTGGGCCTGCGTGGGGTCGTCCGGCAGCTCGGGCATCGCGCTGCGCAGGGTGGCGAGGAAGCCCGGGTCGACCTCCAGGCCCTCGAAGGCGCTGTCGATGAACGCGGTGACCAGGCGGCGGCGCTCCCGGTCGGACAGGGTGGCGAGCTTGTGCATGAGTTCCATCTCCTCCGGTGTGGAGCCGCGTCCGGCCACCGTGCGCAGGACGGCCCGGCGCAGCCGCAGGGTGCGGATCTGCGTCTCCAGGGCCTCGGCGTGCACCGCGGCGACCTCGGCGACGGTCACCTCGCGCTCCAGCACGCGCTGGATCGTGGCGAGGCCGACCCCGAGGTCACGCAGGGTACGGACGAGGCCGAGGCGTGCCAGGGCGTCCTGCCCGTAGAGGCGGTAGCCGGCGGGCGTACGGCCGGTCGGCGGCACCACACCCGCATCGGACCAGAACCGGATGGTCTTGACCGTCAGGCCGGTCGTCCGGGCCAGTTCGCCGATGGAGTACAGGGGGGTGTCGTCGTCCATGTCCGCCACCTTGGGGTCTCCCGTCGCTGGAGGGTCAACGCGAGCACAGCGTACGGTCAGCGCACCCAGGTGCCGGTGAGGTTCCGGACGGCCGAGCCGTCGAGGTCGGCGAGGCTGGTGGCGACGAAGTCGCGGGCCCACTGCGAGGTCTGGACGCGGAAGGGCGGGTGGGCGGCGGTCAGGGCGTCGACGACCGGGGCGGCCGCCTCGGCCGGGGTCTGGGCGTTGCCGAACGACTGCCGGGTGCGGGCGAGGTACGCCTCGAGCGCCGGTGCGTAGGGCCCGGCGGCGGCGAGCAGCGCCGGTACGTCCAGGCCGAGGTTGGCGACGAACTCGCTCGCCACCGCGCCCGGCTCGACCACGGTGATGTCGACGCCGACGGTGGCGGCGACCGGTGCGAGGGACTGCATGAAGCCCTCGACGGCGAACTTGGCCGCGCAGTACGCCTCGTTGAAGGGCTGACCGACGACGCCGCCGACGCTGGTGACGGTGACGACGCGGCCCTTGGACGCCCGCAGGTGGGGCAGGGCGGCCCGGGTCGCCGCCACCACGCCGAAGAAGTTGACCTCCATGGCGGCACGGACGTCGTCGACGCTGCTCTGCTCGATGGTGCCGACCTGGGCGGCGCCGGCGTTGTTGACCAGCGCGTCCAGGCGGCCGTGCTCGGCGACGACCTCGTCCAGGCAGGCGGCGATGCCGGCGGAGTCGGTCACGTCGAGGCGCTTGACCTGGATCCGGTCCGCGACACCCGCCGCGGCGGCGGCCTCGAGCAGGGCCGCGGCCTTTCCGGTGTCGCGCATGGTGGCGATGGTCGTCCAGCCCGCCCGGGCGGTGCCGATGGCGGCGGCCAGGCCGATGCCGGAGGAGGTGCCGGTGATCAGAACCGTCTTCGGGGAGGTCATGAGGGTCTTCCTTGCCTGGGGCACAACGGGGCGACACCCGTAACCGGGGAGTTCCCCGGTTATCCGCAACGGTAAGCGGGGAACTCCCCGGTTGTCCAGTTAGACTGGCCCACGACGACGGGAGAGCTGCCTTGACCACGAAGCCGGGCGCGCTGCGCGCCGATGCGCGCCGCAACCGCGAGCGCATCCTCGAAGCGGCCGTGCGCGCCTTCGCCGAGAAGGGCGCGGACGTCGCGATCGACACGATCGCCAAGGCCGCGGGGGTCGGCTCGGCCACGCTCTACCGCCACTTCCCCACCCGCGAGGCGCTGGTCGAGGCGGCCTACCGCAACGAGCTGGCCCGGGTCTGCGACAGCGCCACGACGCTGCTCGCCGGCCATACGCCGGACCGGGCGATCCGCCTGTGGATGGACGACTTCATCGACTACCTGGCCGCCAAGCAGGGCATGGCGGACGCGTTGCGGGCGGCGGTCGCGTCCGGCGCGGACCCCTTCGCCGAGACCCTCGACAAGCTCGGCACCGCACTCGGCACCCTTCTGCGCGCCGGCGCCGACGCCGGTCTCCTGCGCCCGGACACCGACCCCCTCGACGTCGGCTTCGCCCTCGCCGGCGTCGCCCTGATCACCAGCGCCCCCGACCAGCGCGACCGCGCCGGCCGTCTCCTCGACCTGCTCCTCGACGGCCTCCGGTACGGAGCGGACAGGCCACCGTCCGGCTCGTGAAGCGGCCTCGGGCGGCACCGGCCGGGGCGCCTGGGCTGCCAACCTGACGGCGGAAGGTCGTCAGGCCGTCCGGGCGACCAGCTGCTCGGCGAGTTTGCCGAGCGGCACCGGCGCAGCCGGTCGCAAGCAGCACGCCGCATCTATGACGGCGCCTTGACAGGCCACCTCTCCGTCCGGTGTCCGGCACCCTCGTGCGTGGGTGCCGGAGGCGTCGTCCGGTGGGTGCCGCGGCGGCGGAGGGGCCACCAGAAGCCTCTGCCCAGGAGGGCTGCCAGGGCCGGCACCAGGACGACCGACACGACGAGGGAGGAGAGCAGGACGCCGAAGGCGGTGACGGCGCCGATCTGCTGGGTGCTCGGCTCCGGGGTGACCGCGAGGGTCACGAAGGAGCCCGCGAGCACCACCCCGGCCGCCACCACGGCCGGGGCCGTGCGGCGCACCGCCTTGGCCACGCCGGCACGGGCGGGGAGGCCACCGTTCATTTCCTCGCGGATGCGGTCGCCGACGAGGATGTTGTAGTCCGTGCCCAGCGCGACCACGAACAGGAAGAGCACCAGCGGCAGCGTGAAGGAGACCCCGGGCCGCCCCAGCAGGTGCTGGAAGACGAGGGTTCCGCTGCCGAGGGTGGCCGCGAACCCCAGGCCGATGGCGCCCATGAGCAGCAGGGGCCCGGCGACGCTGCGGAGCAGGACGAGCAGGATCAGTGCGACCAGCGCCGCGGCGAGCGGGAGGATCCGGCGCATGTCCCGGTCCACGGCGGTGGAGACATCGGCGGCCACCGCGGCGGTGCCGGTGACGTGCGCCCGGGTGCCCGGCGGCGTGTGCCGTGCCACGGCCGTGCGCACGGGGCCGAGGACGAGGGCGCGGGCCTTGGCGGAGCCGGCGTCGGAGGTCAGGAAGAAGTCGATCCTGGCGGCGGAGCGGTCGTGGTTCAGCACCGGGGCGGCGACCTGGCCCACACCCGCCGTGCCGGTCAGGGCGGTGGTGAGTCCGGCCAGGCGGGCGGTGGTCAGCGGCTGCGCGGTGCCGGTCGCGGCGACGTACACGTTCTGCGGTTCTGCTGCGCCGAGGGGCAGGGAGCGGGCTATCTCGGCGGCCGTCGCTGCGGAAGCGGTGTGCGTCCGGCCTCCGCCCTGGCCGTAGTCCAGCCGCATGCCCAGTGTTCCTGCCGCCAGTGCGGCCAGGCACACCGCCGAGGCGGCCGCGAGGAGCGCCGGGCGTCGCGTCAGCCCGCTGGTCAGCCGGTCGAGCGCGGCCGACGGCCGGTCCTGCCGCCAGGTGCGCGAGGGCCAGAACATGCGGCGGCCGCAGACGGCCAGCAGGGCCGGCATGAGGGTGAGGCTGGCGGCGAGCATGACGAGGACCGACACGGCGATCGCCGGACCGAGCACCCGGAACTGGCCGAAGGCGGCCGTGCCCAGGGTGGCGAACGCGACGACGATGGTCAGCGCGGCGGAGGTGATGGCGGTGCCGACCCGGGACGCGGCGTCGGCGGCAGCGGTCCTGGCGTCCCGTTCCCGGCCGCGCAGTTGCTCCCGGAAGCGGAACAGCAGGAACAGGAAGTAGTCGATACCGATGCCCAGCAGGACGACCCCGATCACCGAGGGCGTCGACGGGTCCAGCCGGGTGCCCGTGAGCAGGGCCGTTCCGATCACCAGGCCGCCGGCGACCCCGCTGGCCAGCGACACCGCCACCAGCGGCAGCACCGCGGCGAGCACACTGCGGAACACCCAGCCGCTCAGCAGCATGATCAGGCACATCGCCACGGCTGCGGCCACGATGCCGGTGGTCTTCTGGGCGTCGGACGCGTCCACACGGTCGGCGATGCCACCGGTGAAGCCGGTGCGCATGCCGACGCCGGCGAACTCGGCCCGGGCGGCATCGCGGAAGCTCCGGTAGACGCCCCGCACACCGGGGTCGTCCGGACTGCCCGTCAGGGAAACGGTCAGGAGACGGAACTTCCCGTCCGGGGCCGTCTCACCTGGGGTGATACGAGGGGTCTGCGACCGGTCCTGTACGAGGAATGCGGGGACGCCGTCGCGTTCGGGCATGGTGACCCGGCGTCGCCCGAGTGCCGTGGCCGTCTCGGTGACGCGCTGCCGGTCCTGCGTGGTCAGCGCGGCGCCGTCCGTGCGCGCGACCAGCATCGTGAAGGTCTCGGAGTCGCCGCGCGCGGCGAACTTCTCCTTCGCGATGTTCCAGGCGCTCACCGAGTCGTAGCCGCGGGGCAGGAAGTCGGTGAACCGGGAATCGGTGACCCGGTGGACCAGCTCCTGGCTCGCGACGGTCAGCGTCAGGCCGAGCACGGTCCAGACGATGATGACTTTCCAGGCGTGACGGGTGCCGAACGCTGTCAGGGCGCGGATCACATGTCCTCCGAAGCACGTGTTTCATGCGGTGCCACCAGCCCATCACCCGTTGCGGTGCCGGGCATCGGCCGAGGGGACGGACCGGCGATGGCACCACAGGCCCAGGAGGGGCGGGACCGGGCCCGTGAGGGTGGGCCCCCAGGCCCAGTCACCGCCGGAATTGGCTCTCGACCAGGCGGTTCGGCAATGATCGGGCGCCGACGAGCCGCCGGAGGGCGGCCGACCGACGTGGAAAGGACGGTGCCTGGATGAGTGCCGCGCCTGCCGCCGCACCGGCGGCGGAGCCGGAGCTGAAGCCGGAGCCGGAGCAGACGGCGGGACTGAAGCCGGAGCCGGAGCAGACGCCGGAGCCGGAGCCGGCCTGGCCTTACGGCCTCTGGGCGTGGAGTCGCAGCGACAGTCTGGTCGCCGTGGGCGCGGGCGCCATGGACCTGCTCAGCTACCTCCTCGCCGGCCCGGACCAAGGCATGGCGACGACCGTCCCGGGTGCTCTGCTGCCGTTCCTCGCCGCCCTCCCGCTTTTGGCCCGGCGCCGCCGCCCGCTCCCGGTACTGGCCGCCGTCCTGTTGTGCGGCTGGGTGCCGGAGCTCGGTGCCCTCACTCCGGTCGGCCTGCACGCCGCCCTGTCAGTCGCGCTGTACTCGGTCGCCAGGGCGTCCCGGCCCGCCACGGTCGCGGTCGCCGCGCTGGTGACCACCGCAGTACAGGTGCTGCGGGCGTGGAGCACCGACCCGTGGCTGGCGGTGGCCGAAGCCGTCTCGGTGCTGGTGGTCGTCGCGTTCGGTGTCACGGTGCGCCAGTGGCAGCAGCAGGTGGAGGCCAACCGGAGACTCCAGGCCGACCGTGCCGTGGCCGAGGAACGCCGCCGGATCGCCCGGGAACTGCACGACATCGTGGCCCACCACATCACCACCATGTACCTGATGTCCGGTGGCGCCCGGGCGAACCTGCACAGCGACCCGGACGTCGCCTGGGACGCCCTCGTCGAACTGGAGAGCTCCGGCCGGATGGCCCTGCGGGAGATGAGGCAGCTGCTCGGCGTGCTGCGCGGCACGGACGAGCACCACGGAAACCCCGCGACGCCACAGCCGGGGGTGGCGGACCTGGACCGGCTGGCCGCCGATGCCGGCGCCGCCGGTCTCCCCACCGAGCTGTCGGTGCACGGCGTACCGCACGAGCTGCCGCCGGCCGTGGGCCTGACCGTCTACCGGATCGTGCAGGAGGCGCTCACCAACACCCGCCGGCACGCGGGGCCCACCGTGGCGCGGGTGCGGCTGGAGTACGGGGCCGGCGAGGTGTCGGTGGAGGTGTGCGACGACGGCCGGGGGGCGCCGGCCGGAGCACCCGGCTCCGGCGGATACGGTCTGCTGGGCATGCGGGAACGCGTGGCACTGCACGGCGGGACGCTGGAGACCGGCGCACGGCGTGAAGGCGGTTTCCGGGTGGCGGCACGCCTTCCGGTCCACCCCGAAGACGACGAGAACCGGCCGAAGAGGAAAGAGGGACAAGAGGCGTGATACCGGAGGAGTCCGCTCGGGCCGGGGACGAGGAAGGCCGCTCGGTGCGCGGCGCGGTCCGGGTGCTGATCGCGGACGACCAGCCGATGGTCCGCATGGGCCTGGCCCTCATCCTGCGTACCGCTGCGGGGATCGAGGTGGTCGGTGAGGCCGGCGACGGGGCCGCAGCAGTCCGCCTGGCCGGGGACCTCCGGCCGGACGTGGTCCTGATGGACATTCGCATGCCCGTCATGGACGGAGTGGAGGCCACCCGCCGGCTGGCCGCGGAGCAGCCCGGGTGCCGCGTGCTCGCCCTGAGCACCTTCGACATGGACGAGTACGTGGTCGACGCCCTGCGGGCCGGGGCCTGTGGCTTCCTGCCGAAGGACGTCACCGCCGAGCACCTGACCGCGGCGGTGCGCACCGTGGCCGAAGGGGAGGCGGTGGTCGCTCCGCGCCTGCTCACCCGGCTGATCGCCACGTTCGTCGGCGCCCCGCCCGCGGCCACCCCGCAACCGGCGCCCTCCGTTCTCCAGGACCTGACGCCCCGCGAAGTGGAGGTGCTGCGGCTCCTGGCCGGCGGCCTGGACAACACGGAGATCGCCCAGACCCTGCTCATCAGCGTCTCCACGGTGAAGAAGCACGTGGCGAACCTCTTCGCCAAACTGGAGGTCCGGGACCGCGCCCAGGCGGTGATCGCCGCCTACGAGTCCGGGCTCGTGCGGGCGCGCACCGCCGTGGTGTGACGGCAACGGTGCCGCCGGTGGCCGGAATTGAACCCTCCCTTACGCTTCTCCCCATGAAGATCGTTGAGCCCCGTGTGCGGCCCGGCTCCGACGCCGACCCCTGTGTCTCCATAGAGCCGAGCGTTCTGTACTTCGGCACCCCCGTCGTGCTCCTGTCCACCGAGAATGCGGACGGCACCGCCAACCTGGCGCCGATGTCGTCCGCTTGGGCGCTGGGCCATGTGGTCGTGCTCGGTCTGGGCGCGGACGGCCAGACCGCGCACAACCTTGCCGCCCGGCCCGAACTCGTGATCAACCTCCCGGCCCCCGGGCAGTGGCAGGCGGTGGAGCGTCTGGCCCCGCTCACCGGCCGCGACCCCGTCCCCCCGACCAAGCACGCCGGCTGCCGCTTCGAGAAGGACAAGTTCGGGGCGGCGGGGCTGAGCAGCCTCCCGTCCCATACGGTGCGGCCGCCCCGGGTCGACGGCTGCCCCCTCCAGCTGGAGGCGCGTGCCGAGCACATCCGGCCGGACGCCTCCGGGGAGTTCCTCATCGTCGAGGCCCACGTGACGAAGGTGCACGCCGACCCCAGGATCGTCGTCCCCGGCACCGATCACATCGACCCCGCAGCGTGGAGCCCGCTGATCTACAACTTCCGGCACTATTTCGGCCTCGGCCCCGAGCTCGGCCACTCCTACCGCTCCACCACGCCGCGCGAGCAGACGGCCGCGGCACCTGGCGTCGAAGAGGGCACGCCCGCATGACGGCGCTCCACGTCCACCGCTACGGTGCGGCCCGGGGGCCTGCACTGCTCGCGCTGCACGGCATCAGGGGGCACGGCGCCCGCTGGCGGCACGTCGCCGAGACGTCGCTGGGCGACTTCTCGGTCATCGCGCCGGACCTGCGCGGGCATGGACGCTCCACCCATGCCCCGCCGTGGAACACCGAGGCGCATGTGGCGGACATGCTCGCCGTCCTGGACGCCCATGGCCCCGACCGTGTGGATCTGCTGGGGCACTCGTACGGCGGGCTGATCGCACTGCGCCTGGCCCATGCCGCCCCCGAACGCGTCGGCCGCATGGTCCTGCTGGACCCCTCGACCGGCCTGCCCGCCGGGCAGATGCACGACCAGGCCCGCCGGACCATGAGCCCCGGCCTCTTCGCGAGCCCGCAGCAGGCGGAAGCGGAACGGAGGTCGGCCTGGCCGGCCGTCTCCCCCGCGGCCGTCGAAGAAGAGATCGCCGATCACCTCGTGCAACGCGACGACGGGCGGTGGCAGTGGCGCTTCGAGCCCGCGGCCGTGGTCACGGCGTGTTCCGAGATGGCGGGCCCACCCGTCACCCCGCCCGCCGGCGTGCCCACGCTCCTCGTGACCGCCCGGCGGTCGGGCTTCGTGTCCCCCGCATACGTCCAGGCGTGCCGGGCGACGCTGGGCGAGCAGCTCACCGTGGCGGAACTCGATGCGGGTCACATGCTGTACCTGGAAAACCCCGAGGAGACCGGCGAGCTGATCCGCCGCTTCCTCACCCGGTCCCCTTGCCGGGGCGGCAGCCCGACACCCTGAACGGGAACATCGGTGGAATGACCGATGTGCGGGGGCAGGGACCTGATTCATAGTCCTCGGGAGATCGATCGGGGTGGCCGTCGTGCACCCGTTCCCGAAAGGACTTTCCATGGACAGGTTTGCCGATCTGGTGTTTCTCGATGGGCGCGTGGTCACGGTCGATGCGGAGTTCTCCGTCGCCTCCGCGCTGGCCGTGACCGGTGGGATCATCACCGCCGTCGGCGGGCGGGACGACGTCGCGCCGCTCATCGGGCCCGGCACCCGCGTCGTCGACCTGCGCGGGGCGACCCTGCTTCCCGGCATCAACGATTCCCACCTGCACGGCTGCGCCTTCGGCATGGCGACGCCGCCGCTCTCCCTCGACCTCGGCCACCCCGCGGTGTCCTCCCTCGCGGACGTCGCCCGTGCGGTACGCGAGGCCACCGAGCGGACCCCGGACGGACAGTGGATCACGGGGCACGGCTGGGACACCGGCTACCTCGACGAGTGCCTCGGCGACCCGTCACGACTGCCCTCGCGGCACGACCTCGACGCCGTGAGCCCCCGCCACCCCGTCGTCCTGTACTCCTTCTCCGGGCATGCCACCTGGGTCAACTCCAAGGCACTCCAGCTCATAGGGATCGACCGGCACACCGTCGCGCCGCCCGGCGGGGCCATCGTCACGGACGCCGGCGGGGAGCCGACCGGGCTGCTCCACGAAGGGGCGCAGGCCCTCGTGCAGAACGCGCTGCCGCCGCTCAGCCGGCAGGAGCGGACCGATGCGGTACGGTCCACCCTCGCCACGCTCGCCCGGCTCGGCGTGACCAGCTACACCGAGCCCGGGCTCGGCCCCGGCGGCGACGGCATCATGCGGGGCGCACTCGGCACGGAGACCCTCGACGTCTACCGCCGGCTGCTGGCCGACGGCGAACTGACCGCCCGCGTCGGAGTCCTGCTCCTGCCGACCGGAATGGCGAGCACCGCCGAGGAGTTCGCCCGCGCCCTCACCGCCATCGGCGAGACCGGCGACACCGACCCGCGCCGCCTCGCCGTCCACGGCGTCAAGATCTTCGCCGACGGCATCGTCCCCAACAAGACGGCCTGGATGAACGAGCCCTACGTCGGCGGCGGCTGCGGTTCCCTGTGCGTCGGCGGCGAGACCGACGCCGAGCGGACCGCCGAGATCGCCGCCATGGTCCGGCACGCCCACACCGCCGGATACCAGCTCGGCGTCCACGTCACGGGCGACCGGGCCATCGACACCGTCGTCGACGCCTTCGCCGCGGCCATGGCCGAGCACCCGCGGCACGACGCCCGCCACTACGTCATCCACGGCGACTTCCTCACCGCCCGCAGCATGAAGGTACTGGCCGCGCACGGCTTCGGCGTCAACATGAACCCCACGATCAAATGGACCGTCGCCGACATGGAGGAGGACTTCGTCGGCGCCGAACGGGCCGCGTACGCCTGGCCCTACCGCGACGCCCTCGACGCCGGCGTGCGGGTCGCGAGCGGTTCCGACGCCCCCGTCACGTACCCGGACTGGCGCCAGGGGGTCGCCACCATGATGCTGCGCGAGTCGAAGGCCGGCGGCCGGGTCAGCGGCCCCGAGCAGCGCATCGGCCTGGCCGAGGCGATCCGCACGTACACGATCGACGCGGCCTGGCAGGACTTCGCCGACAGCTGGAAGGGCTCCCTGGAGCCCGGCAAGGTCGCCGACCTGTGCGTGCTCGACGGGGACCTGCTCGCCGCCGACCCCCACGACATACCGGGGATGCCCGTCGTCCTCACCGTCGTGGACGGGCGCGTCGTGCACGACGCCCTGGGAAATTGACGCACTCCCGGAACGTGATCATCCTGGGGTGATGGCAGCGGAGCAGAGCACGGTGGACATCCTGGACGCGGCTGTCCACGTCCGTGAGGCCGCCAGGAACGCCACGAGCGGCACGGCCGGCCACGACACCGTCCTGACGGCGCTGTCGCAGCTCATGGCGTACGACCACGCCTCCCTGACCCGGTGGGATCCGCTGCGCCGCCGCCACACCACCCTGGCCGGGAGCTACCCGGACGAGGTCACGGCCTACATCGAGACACGCCTCCACCAAGACCCGGTGTTCCCTCTGTTGCACAGCCCGGACCGGGGCGGCCTCTGGCTCGGGGACGTCCCCCGGCACCTCCTGGCGGCATCCCCCGGCTTCCAGGAGGTGCTGCGTCCCCTCGGTGTCCAGGGCGGGGTGGCCCAGTGCCTGTTCACCGCCGACGGCCGGTACGTCGGCATGCTCAACGTCAGCACCCGCCGGCCGCTGAGCACGCCCGACCCGGCACGTGCCGCCGTCACCCTGCTCAGCGAGGCCCTCGCCGCGGCCGTCGCCCCGGGCGGCCCGCCTCCGGACGCGGCCGCGCGGCGGCCGGGCGGACTCTCACCGCGGGAACTGGACGTGCTGTCCGAACTGACCACCGGCCGCACCAACAAAGAGATCGCCGAGCGGCTGCACATCACGCCGCGCACCGTGGGCACCCACATCGAGCACATCCTCGCCAAGCTGGACCTCCCGAACCGCGCGGCCGCCGCCGCCCGCGCCGTCGCCTGGGGCATCGACCGGCCGGTGCTCGAACCCGACGGCAGGGCGTCAGCCCCTGCCGGACCGCGCTGACGGCACGACCGGGTCTGCTGTGCCCCTTCGGCCGGTGTCGCCGGGGAAGGCCAGATGCGTCACGTCGAGGGGCGCCCGGGCGGGCAGGTGCGGGCGGGGCAGGGCGGTGGGCGGGTCGGCGCCCGGGCGCCCGCAGGTCAGCGCCGAGACGAGGACGGCATCGTCCACGGCGGTCCTCAGCACGGCCGGGTCCGCCGAGGCCAGCGACTGCGGGGTGTGCACACCGTGGCGGACCAGTGCGCCGAGCAGCCCCGCGGTGAACGCGTCCCCCGCACCGACGGTGTCCGCCACCGTCACCTTCCGCCCGGGACGGCTCAGGCTTCCCGCGCCGGCATGGAAGGCGTGGGCGCCGTCGGGGCCGTCGGTGATGACGACGAGGAGCGCCCCCAGTTCCAGCCAGTGGGCGGCGATCCGCTCGACCGGCGTGTCCGGGTGGAGCCACTCGACGTCCTCGCGGCTGGCCTTGACCAGGTGGGCCGTGCCGATGCTGCGTTCGACGGCCTGCCTGCCGCGCTCCGGGCTGCCCAGAAGGGCCGGCCGGACGTTGGGGTCGTAGCTGATCAGCGCCGTGCCCCCGGCGTGCAGGCGCTGGACGGCGGAGTGGATGTGCCCGGCCGCCGGAGACGTCCAGGAGGCGATCGAGCCGAAGTGCAGCAGGGCGGTGTCCCGCGGTACGAGGGCCGTCTCCGCCCCGGTCCACTGCCCGTCCGCGGTGCCGTCCAGGTAGAAGTCGTAACTCGCCCGGCCTTCCGCGTCCGTGGAGACGACGGCGAGGGTGGTGGGCTCCGTGGCTGCCGGTGCGTACGTCAGGTCGATGCCCTCGGCGGCGGCGTGCGAGCGCAGCATCCGGCCGAAGGTGTTGTCGGCCAGCCGTGCCATGAGTGCGGTGCGGTGTCCGAGCCGGGCCAGGCCGACGGCGACGTTGAACGGGCTGCCGCCGGGCCTGGCACGGTAGTCACCGGGCGCGTCGAGCTGGACCAGGTCGACGAGTGCTTCACCGATCACGGTGACCAACGGGAGCGGTGGCGGGAGCTGTGCAGCGGCTCGTACGGTGTCAGTCATTGCCGGGCCCCTTCGCCGGAATCTCACCGGATCCCCGCTCGATCAGCCGGGTCGGCACGGTGACGGTGCGGGTGGGCGACTCGTCGCCGTCCAGCCTGCGGAAGAGCATCTCGGCGGCTGTCCTGCCCACTTGTACGACGTCCTGGGCGATGACGGAGACGCCCGGGCTGAGGAGGTCGGCCAGGGGGAAGTCGTCGAAGCCGACATGGGCGACGGTGTGCTGCAGGCCCATGGCGTGCAGCGCGCGGACGGCGCCTATGGTCACGAAGTTCTGGCTGGTGAACAGCGCCGTCGGCGGATCGGGCAACGACAGCACCTGCTCGGTCGCGGCGACGGCCGCGTCCTCGCCGGACCCGGCGTGGCGCACGATCTCGTCGTCGTAGGCGATGTGCGCCACTTCCAGGGCGTGCCGGTAGCCGTCGAAGCGCTGGGCGGCGGTGGGGATGGCGGTGCGGTCGCCGAGGTAGGCGATACGGCGGTGACCGGCCTTCAGCAGGTGGTTCACAGCGGCGATGGCGCCCTGCCGGTTCTCGGAGACGACGGCGTCCGCGTCGAGCAGGCCGGCCTCGCGGTCGACGAAGACCATGCGGGTGCCGGTGTTCTGCTCGGCGATGAGGTAGCTCTGGTCGCGGCCGGCCGGGACGATCACGAGGCCGTCGACCCGACGGTCGACGAGCGCACGGGCCAGTTCCCGTTCGCGGGCCGGGTCCTCGTCGAGGCTGCCCACCAGCACGAGCACTCCGCGTTCCCGGGCCACGTTCTCCACCGTGCGGGTCAGGGTGGCGGAGAAGGGGTTGGCCGCGTCCTCGACGAGCATGCCGATGGTGGCGGTGCGGCCGTCGCCGCGGCGCAGGCTGCTGGCCGTGAGGTTGGGACGGTAACCGAGTTGGTCGGCGGCCTCGCGGACCCTGGCGACGATCGCCGGATCCACGGTGGGCACGTCGTTGAACACGCGCGAGACGGTCTTGATGGCCACTCCGGCCAGCGCCGCGACCTCACGCATGGTGGGGCGGCTGCGGGCCGGCCGGGGCGGGGCCTCCCCCTGAGTCATCGTTGTCTCCCACTCGTCGTGCGTCACCCGCTCGTTGCCTGCGCATGTCTATCAGCGTCTTGACGAGGCCGTCCAGACGGGCCCAGTATCTCGCCCAGTCAACGTTGTCTCAGCGTCGGCCACGGGACGGCTCCGAAAGGAATCACGCCATGAACGTCTCCGTCTCCACCAGCCGGATGCCGGGCCACCGCGGCCGCCGTACCCGGGCGGCCGCGATCGGCGTCACCGTCTGCCTCGCCGCCACACTCGTGGCCTGCGGTCCCGCGAACGGCAGTTCCTCTTCGTCCGGGCCGGGCGGCAGCGGCACGGTGGGTGTCTCGCTGATCCTGAAGACGCTCACCAACCCGTACTTCGTGAGCATGGAGAAGGCCGCCAGGGCCCAGGCGGCCAAGGACGACGTGCGTCTCACGGTGGCGGCGGGCAACAACGACGGCGACACCCTGACCCAGATCACGGCCATCGAGAACGCCATATCGCGTGGCGACCGCGGCATCCTCATCACCACCAACGGCGACGCCGTGAACGCCGCCCTCAAACGGGCACGACAGGCCGGCCTGTTCGTGATCGCCCTGGACACGGCGACCAACCCGCCGGGCATCGCGGACCTCACCTACGCCACCGACAACGAGCAGGCGGGCAGGCTCGCCGGCCAGTACGCGGCGGCCGCCCTGGACGGCAGGCCGGCGGTCGTCGCCATGCTCGATCTGTTCGACAACCAGGTCGTCTCCGTGGACATCGCCCGTGACCACGGCTTCCTGAAAGGCATGGGCATCGATCCCGGCAGCAGCACCGAGAACGGCAAGGAAGCCAGGACCGGCACGTACACCGGCGGCAAGGGCGGCACCTACACGATCGCCTGTCACCAGGCCACCCAGGGAGCCGTCGACGGCGGCCGCACCGCGATGGAGAACTGTCTGTCGGCCAACCCCGGCATCAACGTCGTCTACGCGATCAACGAGCGCGCGGGCGAGGGCGCGTACAAGGCGCTCAAGGCGGCCGGCAAGGAGAAGAACGCTGCGATCCACACGATCGACGGCAGCTGCGCCGGTCTGAGGAACGTCGCCGGCGGCACGTTCGCCACCGACGCGGTGCAGTACCCGGGCAGGATGGCGGCGCTCGGCGTCAGCTCCGTCGCGCAACTGGGCCGCGGTGGCGCCAGGCCCGGCGCGGCCGGCGGCAAGACCTTCCACGACACCGGCACCGCCCTCGCCGCCGCACGGCCCGTCGGTGGCCTCACCGTGCAGTCGCCGTCGCAGGCCGCCTCCGCCTGCTGGGGCGGCTGACACCCCGGCCGGGCGTGCCCGCCCCCGAACGGGCGGGCACCCTCCACCACACGGGCCATGGGCCCATGAGCCCGTACCAGGGAAGACACCGGAAGGAGCCCTGTGACCACTCACGTGGAATCTCAAGCCGCACCGGCACCGGCGGAGGAGTTCCTCAACCGGCCCGCCACCCCCGCCCAGCGCATCCATGCGGTACTGCACCGTCAGCCGGCGCTCAGCCCGGCCATCGTCCTGGTGCTCGCCGCGGTGATGTTCTCCCTGGTGAACGAACGCTTCTACGCGTTGCAGAACCTTTCGCTGGTCGCCCAGCAAGTGGCCGTCGTCGGTGCGCTCGCCGTCGGGCAGACCGTCATCATCCTCACCGCCGGCATCGACCTGTCGATCGGTGCCGTCATGGTCCTCGCCTCGCTGCTGATGGCGAAGCTGGTCGCGGACCACCACTGGCCCGGCTGGCTCGCCCTCCTGGCCGGCGCGGCCGTCGCGACAGCGGCCCAGGCCGTCAACGGACTGCTGGTGACCAGGGTCAGGCTTCCCCCCTTCATCGTCACGCTCGGCACCCTCAGCATCTTCACCGCGCTCAGCCTCATCTACGCCAGGGGCCGGACCGTCTCCCTCCAGCCGGGCACCTTCCTCACGTGGAGCGGCGAGACCGTCTCCCTCGGCCAACTGCACCTGACCTACGGCGTCCTCCTCGTGATCGCCCTCTATGCGGTGGTCGGTTACGCCCTGCGCCACACCGCCTGGGGACGTCACCTCTACGCGGTCGGCGACGACGCCGAAGCCGCCCGCCTGGCCGGCATCTCCGTCAACCGGGTCCTGCTCAGCGCCTACGTGGTGGCCGGCCTCACCGTTGCCGTCGCGGCCTGGATCCTCATCGGCCGGGTCGGCGGCGGCGACCCCAACAGCGGTCTCAACGCCAACCTGCAGTCCATCACGGCCGTCGTCATCGGCGGCACCAGCCTGTTCGGCGGCCGCGGCGTCGTCATCGGCTCGCTGATCGGCGCGCTGATCGTCCAGGTCTTCGTCAACGGCCTCGCCCTGGCCGGCATGGACCCGAACTACCAAGTCCTCGCAGTCGGCATCCTCGTGATCGCGGCTGTCTCCGTCGACCAGTGGATCCGGAGTGTGAAGTCGTGACGACCGCCACCGCCCCCGTTCTCCAGGCCAAGGGCCTGGTCAAGGTCTTCGGCAGGGTCGTCGGCCTGAACGACGTCGACCTCACCCTGTACCCCGGCGAGGTCCTCGCCGTCATCGGGGACAACGGCGCCGGCAAGTCCACCCTGATCAAGTGTCTGTCCGGCGCCCTCGTGCCCGACCGGGGCAGCCTCTTCGTCGACGGGAAGGAGGTCCGTTTCAAGCGGCCCCGGGACGCCCGCGACGCCGGCATCGAAACGGTCCACCAGACCCTCGCCGTCGCCCCCGCCCTGGACATCGCCGCCAACCTGTTCCTCGCCCGCGAGATCCGCCGCAAGGGCATTCTCGGCTCGGTGTTCCGCATGCTCGACACCCGTGAGATGAAGAAGCAGGCCGCCGATCACCTCGAGCGGCTCGGCATCGGCACGCTGCAGAACATCGACCAGGCGGTCGAGACCCTCTCCGGCGGCCAGCGCCAGTCCGTGGCCGTCGCCCGCACCGCGGCCTTCGGCGGCCGGGTGGTGATCCTCGACGAACCCACCGCCGCCCTCGGCGTCCGCGAGACGGGCCAGGTCCTCCAGCTCGTCCGCGACCTGCGCGACCAGGGCCTCGGTGTCATCCTCATCAGCCACAACATGCCCAACGTCTTCGAGGTCGCCGACCGCATCCACATTCAGCGGCTCGGCGGCTGCGCGGGCGTCATCACCCCGCAGTCGCACTCGATGGAGGACGCGGTGGCCATCATGACGGGCGCGAAGAAGCTCTCCCCCGAGGTGAGCTGAAGGGCGCGGAAGGTTCACGCCGCGATCTTCGCATCCCGGTCCGGAGCACTGCGGCGGGTCTGTCGGTGACAGGCCGCCCCTGGTTTCATGGAGCGGACCACCGGGTCGCGGGCCACCGGGTCGACGCCGGTCAGGCACCGCGCCATGTCCGCCCGGACCGTCGTCACCTCGCCGGAGGCGCCGCACATGACAGACGTCCGAGGCGAATTGATCCGGGCGCTGCCGGGTGTGCTGGAAGCGCATGCGGCGCGAGCGGGAGGGAAAACCGCCTTCCGTGACGCCCGGCGGGGCGTCACGTACCGGGAGTTGGAGGTGCGGACCCGCCGGCTGGCGGGGCACCTGGTGCGGCTGGGGGTACGGAGGGGCGACCGGGTGGCGCTCCTCCTGGGCAACCGGGTGGAGATGGTGGAGGGTTTCCTCGCGGTGCTGCGGGCGGGAGCAGTCGGGGTTCCGCTCGATCCCGGGGCTGCCGAAGCGGAGCTCGCGTACTTCCTCGCGGACAGCGGAGCGGTGGCGGTGGTCACCGAGGAGACGCTGCTGCCCCGGGTCCCGCGATCGGTGGCCGTACGGATCCTCGTGGGGGGATCGAACGTCGCGCCGGAGGGAGCAGCTACCGGTACCCACTCCTTCGAGCAGCTCGCCGGGGCGGATCCGGGGTGCGCGCCGCGCGACGACCTCGGCCTCGACGAGCCGGCCTGGATCCTCTACACCTCGGGGACCACGGGGCGGAGCAAGGGCGTGGTCTCCAGCCAGCGCACCGCGCTGTGGTCCGTGGCGGCCGCCTACGTGCCGTTATGGGGCCTGGGTCCGGAGGACCGGCTGCTGTGGCCGCTGCCCATGTTCCACGCCTACGCGCACTCGTTGTGCTTGCTGGGAGTGGTGGCCGTGGGCGCGAGCGCGTACCTCCTCGACCGGGGCGCGAGCGTCGCCGAGGCGCTCGCCGAACAGCGGTGCACCATCGTGGCCAGCGTACCCGCCACGTACCGCCTGCTCACGAGCGCGCTCGGCGAAGCCTCCCCCCTGCCGCCGGCCGGCCTGCGGCTGTGCGTCACCGCAGGCGCGCCGTGTCCCCCTGAACTGCGGGCCGACGTCGAGGAGCTGCTGGGCGTCCCGCTGCTCGACGGTTACGGCAGTACCGAGACCTGCGGGAAGATCGCGGTCGAGCGGCTCGGCGGTTCCGGGGACGGCGGCTTGCCGGTGCCCGGCGTCGAGGTGCGGCTGACCGACCCCGCCAGTGGTGACGACGTCGCCGACGGCGAGGAAGGGGAGATCCGGGTCCGCGGCCCGAACCTGATGCTCGGGTACCACGGCCGCCCGGACGAGACGGCGCGCGCGGTGCAGGACGGCTGGTACCGCACCGGAGACCTCGGTCGCCGCGAACGGCGCGGCGGTCTGCGCGTCACCGGCCGCGTCAAGGAACTGATCCTCCGGGGTGGCGAGAACATCAACCCGGTCGAGGTCGAGCACGTGCTGCTCGACTGCCCCGGTGTCGTGGACGCGGCCGTCATCGGCAGGCCGCACGACGTGCTGGGCGAGGTGCCGGTCACCTTCGTCGTCGCCGAACCGGAGCACGGCATCGACACCGACCGCTTACGTGCCCGGTGCCGGGAGCGGCTGTCGGACTTCAAGGTGCCCGACGAGGTGTACGAGACCGACGCCGTGCCCCGTACTCCCTCCGGCAAGACCGACCGCCCCGCGCTGGCCCGGCAGCTGGCCGAGCGGCAAGGGCCGGCGCGCGAGGCGACGGCCTCCGCCCTGCGTCGGCGCCTGTCGGCGCTGTCCCCGTCCGGGCGGTACGACGCCGTGCTGCGTCTCGTCCTGGCCGCGACGGCGCACGCGAGCGGCGTGCCGGAACAGGAGCTGGAGCCGGGCCGGCCCTTCACCGCCTTCGGGGTCACGTCCCTCGGGGGCGTACTGCTGCGTGACCGGCTGGGCGCGGCCACCGGCCTGAAGCTGCCCGCGACGTTGGTGTTCGACCACCCGACGCCCGCCGCCGCGGCGGCGTTCCTGGCGACGGCACTGCTCGGTGGCCCGGCCCCGGACGGCGGCGAGGCGCGTGCGCCGGCGGCGGAGCCGGTGGCCGTCGTCGCCATGGCCTGCCGCTACCCGGGCGGCGTGGCCTCGCCCGAGGACTTGTGGCAGCTGGTCGCGGACGGGATCGACGCGACGTCGGAAGTGCCGGACGACCGTGGCTGGGACCTGCCGGGTTTTCACGACCCGGATCCCGACCGGCTCGGCACCTCCGTCACCCGTCGCGGCGGATTCCTGCGCGGGGCCGCCGGCTTCGACGCGGCCTTCTTCGGCATGTCCCCACGGGAGGCGCTGGCCACCGATCCGCAGCAGCGGCTGCTGCTGGAGACCACCTGGGAGGTGTGCGAGCGGGCCGGCATCGACCCGGCGTCCCTGCGCGGCACCCGCACCGGCGTCTTCGTCGGCGTGATGCACGACGACTACGCCGGCCGTCTCCTGCACCGCGGCCCGCACGAGCTGGAGGCGCACCTGGCGCTGGGCTCGGCGGGCAGCGTGGCCTCGGGCCGTATCGCCTACGCCCTGGACCTGCACGGGCCCGCCGTGACCGTGGACACGGCGTGCTCGTCGTCGCTGGTGGCGGTGCACTCGGCGGCGCAGGCGCTGCGGTCCGGAGAGTGCTCGCTGGCCGTGGCCGGGGGCGTCACCGTGATGGCCACTCCTGCGTCGTTCGTCGCGTTCAGCAGGTTGCGCGGCCTGGCGCCGGACGGCCGGTGCAAACCGTTCTCGGCCGCGGCCGACGGCACCGCCTGGGCCGAGGGGGTGGGCGTGGTCCTGCTGGAGCGGCTGTCCGACGCCCGGCGCAACGGCCATCCGGTGCTGGCCGTGCTCCGCGGGTCGGCGGTCGCTTCCGACGGCGCCTCCAACGGCCTGACCGCGCCGAGCGGCCCGGCCCAGCAGGAGGTGATCCGGCAGGCGCTGGCCGCCGCCGGGCTGTCCCCGGCGGACATCGACGTGGTGGAGACGCACGGCACGGGCACCGCCCTCGGCGACCCCGTGGAGGCGCGGGCACTGCAGGCCGCGTACGGGCCGGGGCGGCCCGGCGACCGGCCGCTGTGGCTCGGGGCGCTCAAGTCCAACATCGGGCACACCCAGGCCGCGGCCGGTGTCGGAGGGGTCATCAAGACCGTCATGGCGATGCGCCACGGACGGCTGCCGCGCCTGCTGCACTGCGAGGAGCCGTCACCGCACGTGGACTGGGCGTCGGGCCCCGTACGGCTGCTGCTGCGGGAGGAGGAGTGGCGGCCGGCGCCGGGCAGCCCGCGCCGGGCAGGGGTGTCGGCGTTCGGCATCGGCGGGACGAACGCCCACGTCATCCTGGAGGAGGCCGACGAAGAGACCGCTCGGCGCACTTCTTCGGCGAGACCTTGGAAGGCCCTGCCACCTCTGCTGCTGTCGGCCGCGGATCCGCAGGCCCTGCGCGCGCAGGCCGGGCAGCTGGCCTCCCTGCTGCGGGAGCACCCCGGGCTGTGCCCTCTGGATGTCGCTTTCTCGCTGGCCACGACCCGGGCGGCGCTCGCGCACCGGGTGGCCGTGCCCGCCGGGGACCGCGAGACGCTGCTGACCGCGCTGGACAGGTGGGCGGCGACCGGTGCCGGGCCCGGCAGCGCCGGGACGGGGCGGGGCACGCCCGCCGGCCGACCGGCCCTGCTGTTCTCCGGGCAGGGCGCGCAGCGGCCCGGCATGGGCCGGGAACTGCACGCCGCCTTCCCCGCCTTCGCCACCGCCTTCGATGCCCTGTGCGAACGGTTCGACGGCACCGGCGGCCTGGAACGGCCCCTGCGGTCCGTGCTGTGGGCGGACGAGAACACCATCGGCGACGCGGCTCTTCTGGACTGCACGGACTTTGCGCAGGCGGGGCTGTTCGTCTTCGAAGTGGCGCTGTTCCGGCTGCTGGAGTCCTGGGGTGTTCGGCCGTACGCCGTCGCCGGCCACTCCGTGGGCGAGCTGGCGGCGGCTCACGTCGCGGGTGTCCTGCCGGAGCCCGATGCGGTGGAGCTGGCCGCTGCCCGGGGCCGGCTGATGCGTCATCTGCCCGGCAGCGGCGCCATGGTGGCCCTGGAGGCCACCGAGGACGAGGTGGCGGAAGAACTGGCGGGGCGGGCGCACCGGGTGGCGATCGCGGCGGTGAACGGTCCGCGGTCGGTGGTCGTCTCCGGGGAGGAGGAGGCCGTGCAGGCCGTCGCGACCCGGTTCGCCGGGCGCGGACGCCGCACCGCGCGGCTGCGCGCCGGACATGCCTTCCACTCACCGCTGGTGGAACCGATGCTCGCCGAGTTCGGCCGCGTCGCGTCGGGAATGACGTACGGGAGGCCACGCATCCCGGTGATCTCGACCGTGACGGGGCGCCGGGCGGACGGGGACGATCTGCGCTCGGCGGCGTACTGGGTGCGCCACGCCCGTGAAACCGTACGGTTCGGCGACGCGGTGCACCATCTCGTACGCGACGAGCAGGTGACCGCCTGCGTGGAGGTGGGCCCCGACGCACAGCTCACCGCGGCTGCCATGGGCGGCGCCGCCGGGGAGCACGAAGGGCTGGTGTGCACGGCCACCGCACGGGCCGGCGTGCCGGAGGGGGAGGCGGTGCTGGCCGCGCTCGGCGAACTGCACGTGCACGGCCTGCCGGTGGACTGGGCCCGGGTGTACGCGGGCAGCGGCGCCCGGCGGGTGGATCTGCCCACGTACCCCTTCCAGCGGCAGCGCTACTGGCTGGAGGACGACACGGCTTCCACCGCCCCCACGCCGGCCGGCGGCGAGCATCCTCTGCTGACCGGGACGACCACCGTTCCTGGCACGGAACACCTGCTGTGCACCGGCCACCTCTCCGTCGCGGCCCAGCCCTGGCTGCGCGACCACGTTGTCGCCGGGCAGGTGCTCGTACCCGCCGCCGCCTTCGCCGAGATGCTGGTCCACGCGGGCGACCTGTGCGAGCTGGACGTCGTCGAGGACCTCGTGCTGACGGCCCCGCTGCCCTTGGCAGGATCGGGGGAAGGGATGCAGATACAGGTGGCGCTCGGCGAACCGGACGCCTCCGGCCGCCGTACCGCCGACGTCCACTCCCGCCCACAGGAGTCGGGCCCGCTCGGCGCCTGGACGCACCACGCGACCGGGCGGCTCGGCCCGGCCACCGGCCAGGGCGCGCACGAACCCGGTGCCTCCGCGTGGCCGCCCCCGGGTGCCGTGCCCGTGGACCTCACGGACGCCTACGACGGCCTGGCCGGCGCCGGTTACGCGTACGGCCCGGCCTTCCGTGGCGTCACGGCCGTCTGGCGGGGACCGGACGGAGAGGTGTTCGCCGAGGTCCGGCTGCCTGCGGCGATGCACGCCGATGCCGGCCGGTACGGCCTGCACCCCGCCCTGCTGGACGCCGCCCTCCACGCGTCGCTGCTCGCCGCGCCGGCCGCCGGGCCCGCCCGGATGCCTTTCGCCTGGCGCGGCCTGAGCGTGTACGCGGTCGGTGCCACGGCACTACGCGTGCGCATACGCGCCACCGGCACCGGCACGGTCTCCGTGGCCCTCGCCGACCCCGCGGGGAGGCCGGTGGCCGAGGTGGAGTCCCTGACCATGCGGCCGGTACCGGCACCCACCGACGCCGCGGCCAGGGGGCTGTACAGCCTGCGATGGGCCGCCGTTCCGGCCGGCGGCGACGGGCCACCCCTGTCCGTGGCGGAACCCGACGACCTCGGCCTGTGCTCCGTGCTCCCCGCCCCGCCGGCCGGACGGCGCGACGCCCCCGAGGTGGTGACGGTCTCCCTGTCCGCCCGCTCCACGGGATCGGACCCGGTCGCGGACACCCATGCCCTGACCGCACGTGCCCTGGCCGTGCTCCGATCCCGCCTGTCCGCCCCGGCCGCGCCCGGGTCTCAGCTCGTCGTGGCGACCCGTGGCGCCACCTCCGCGGTGCCGGACCTGCCGGCCGCGGCGGTGTGGGGCCTGGCGCGTTCCGCGCAGGCGGAGCATCCCGGGCGCCTCACGCTCGTGGACACCGACGGCCGGCCCGAGTCCCTGCGCCTGCTGGCCGCTGCCGTCGCCACCGGCGAACCTCAGCTCTCCCTCGTGGAAGGAGCGGTACGCGTCCCCCGGCTCGTCGGCTCGAACCCCCGGCCGGGCAGTTTTCCGGCAGAGGGCACCGTCCTGGTGACGGGCGGCACCGGAGCCCTCGGCGGTCTGCTGGCCCGGCATCTCGTCGCCCGGCACCACGTCCGCCGTCTCGTCCTCGTCAGCCGGCAGGGCATGCGGTCGCCGGCCGCGCGGCGGCTGCGGGCGGAGCTGGAGGAGTCCGGCGCCCGCGTGGACGTGATCGCGTGCGATGCCGCCGACCGCCCTCGGCTGGCCGCCGTCGTCACCACGTACGCGCACGAGCTGAGCGCCGTCGTGCACGCCGCCGGGGTCCTGGACGACAGCGTGCTGGAGTCCCTGACACCCGGGCGGCTCGCGGCAGTGCTGCGGCCGAAGGCCGACGCCGCCTGGAACCTCCACGAGCTGACGAAGGACCTGCCCCTGTCGCACTTCGTCCTGTTCTCCTCGGCGGCCGGCCTGCTGGGCACCGCCGGGCAGGCCAACTACGCCGCCGCGAACGCCTTCCTCGATGCGCTCGCGCACCACCGCGCCGCTCTCGGCCTGCCGGCGCTCTCCCTCGCCTGGGGCCCGTGGGCGGGCGGGGAAGGAATGGCGGCGCGCATCACCGACCGCGGCCAGGCCCTGGGCGGCGTGCTGCGGGCCGTCTCCCCCGCACAGGGCCTGGCGATGTTCGACTCAGCGCTGGGCAGCGGCGAACCGGTGCTCGCCCCGCTGCTGCTGGACCGTACCCGGCGGGCGGGGACCACCGGGCGGCCGGTGCCGCCGCCCCTGCGCGGGCTGCTGCGCACGGCCCGTCCGACTGCCGGGACCGTGGCCGGGGCGGGTGACGATCCTGGACGCGCGGCCGGCTCCTGGCGGGAACGGCTCGCCGCGCTGCCCGGGCCCGACCGGGCAGCAGCCCTGCTGGAACTCGTCCGCGAGGAAGTCGCCACGGTGCTCGGCCACGCCGACGCGGACGCCGTGGCCCCCGGCCGCCCCTTCACCGAGCTGGGCTTCGACTCCCTGACAGGGGTGCAGCTGCGCAACCGTCTGAGTACGGCCACCGGTCTGCCGTTGCCCGCCACCGTCGTGTTCGAGTGGCCGAGCGCCGCGGAACTTGCCGGTTATCTGCACCGGGAGTTGAGCGGCGCCCTGCTGGAAGAGCCCGCCACCTCACGGGCGACGACGCGGCCGCCGCAGACCCTCGCCTCCCTCTACCGGCGCGTGTGCGAGACGGGCGACGTCGTCTCGGCCATGCACATGCTGGTGACCGCCTCACTCGCCGTGCCCGCCTTCGAACGCGCCGACAGCGCCCGGCACGAGCTGCCACCCCTCAAGCTCGCCGAAGGCCCCGCCGGTCCCGCGCTCGTATGCTTCCCCGGCTTCTCCCCCGCCCTCGGCCGCCCCTGGCACGCCACGCTGGCCGCCTCCTTCGCCGGCGAGCAGGACGTCCTCGAGATCCAGCACCCCGGCGTCGTCCACGGCGACTCCGTTCCCCGCGACTGGGAGACCCTCGTCGACCTGCACGCCGACACCGTGCGCAAGTACCTCGGCAACCGCCCGTACGCCGTCCTCGGCTCCTCGATGGGCGGCTGCCCGGCGCACTCGGTGGCCGCACGCCTCGCGGCGACGGGCACACCACCGGTCGGCTTGGTCCTCATCGACACCTACCACGTCACCCCGGGCCTCGAACACGAGCCGTGGCTACTCGCCCTGCCCGCCCGTCTCCCCTTGCAGATGGGCGAGCGCTTCGACGCGGCCGTGGACGACACGTCGATGGCCGCCCTCGGCGCCTACACCCGCATCGCCCGCGGCTGGCAGCCGGAACCCACGGATGTCCCCACCCTCCTGCTCCGCGCCACCGAGCCACTGCGACCCCCGTCCCCCGGCAGACCCCAGCGCGCATCCTGGCCGATGCCGCACACCGTCGTCGACGTCCCCGGCAACCACTGGAGCATCACCGAGGAACACGCCCACACCACTGCGCAGGCCATGAGGACATGGCTCGGCACGCCCACCCGCGACCGGTCGTGAAGCGGCCGCCTAGGCGTGTTGTCGCGCGTCGTTTCAGTCCACCCACACACGGGCCAGGCACCGGCGGGCGTGTGGGCTGGGCGGGTCGTCGAACGCGGTGCGGCCGTGCAGTACGACG
Source organism: Streptomyces mashuensis (assembly GCF_014654785.1). Taxonomy (GTDB): domain Bacteria; phylum Actinomycetota; class Actinomycetes; order Streptomycetales; family Streptomycetaceae; genus Streptomyces; species Streptomyces mashuensis. The sequence continues at coordinate 9,041 of NZ_BNBD01000021.1, read as the reverse complement.
GTGTTGTCCAGCCAGAGCAGGTCTCCCGGCTCCAGGCGGATGCGCAGGACCGTGCGCGGGTCGGAGAGGATCTGGTCGACTGTGTCGAGGGTCACCTGCACCCTGCTACATCCCCGTCCCCAACGCACTTGCCGGCGACACCCTTCACGGAGACGACGGCTCACTGACTCCCCGACGACGAGCCGAACGCTAACCTCACGCGTTCATGGAACTGCCGCCGGGACGGCCTCCGGGCAGGCCTGCGCGGGTGCCGTTCGAGGGGCGACGTGCGTACGCGACGGCCCGGCCGCCTCGGGGTGGCAGCCAGGCGGTCGACCCGGTCAGGCGTGGGGCACCACGACCACCGGACAGGGAGCGTGGTGCAGGGCCCGATGGGCGACCGAGCCGATCCGCCGTACGCCGTGCTGCCCGGCGGCGTGCCGCCCCACCACCAGGAGGCAGGCCCGCGTGCTGTGGGAGAGCAGCACCTCCGCGGCACTGCCCAGCTCCACGTGCTCGTCTACGGCATCAACAAGATTGCCGGCGGGTGGCCGCGCCTGGCCGGCACCGAGTTCGCCGGTTCCCTCCAGGCCGGCTGCCGGGTACCGACCAGCTCGACCGACGTCTACCTCTTCAAGAACGACCGGTACGTGCGCTACACCGTCTGACCCCCGCCCGCTCTCCGCAGTGCCGGGTGGCCCGCTTGGCGGCGCCTCGTCGGAGTCTTTCGGTCTTCTCGGCGGGGCGCTGACCTGGTCGGGAATTCGTTGGCCAGCCCCCGGTAGCCCTCGTCGACCTCGGCTTTCACGCTGGGCTGGAGGCGGAACTGCTCGGCGATGCCCTCGGTGCGCACAAGGTCTGGTCGTGCATCCGGCCGGGACGCATTGCGCCGGACCACAGGGTGCGGCCCTGATGATCGCTGATCGTGGTGGTCTTGATGGTGTTCTGCCTGCGCTTGCCGGAGACGAAGGCCTGTCTGCCGGGCCGGTTGGCCCTGGGGCGCCGGACCTGGGTCTCGGTGCCGTCGATGCGCAGAGTGGCGTTCTCGGCGGCGGCGTAGGCGAACACGTCCTCCAGGGTGTGCAGTCGCAGGCCGGGCCGGTCGGGGATGGCGAATCCGCGCTCCGTCAGGAGCGGGGGCATCTCGCTGATGGAGCGGCCGATGATGGTCGAGCTCACGTCGTAGATCATGCCGAGGGCCTCGTGGGTGAGGCCGGTGCGCAGGTGAACCAGGGTGGCCAGCAGCCGGTCGGTGAAGACGAGTTCGTACGTCGGTCCGGACCCGGCCTGCCGTCGGCGCGCGCCCCGGCGCCGCTCGTGCCGCGCGGACTCGCAGCGCGCTTCCCAGCGTGGCGCGAGTTCTTCGGTCAACTCGCCGAGATGCTGGCGCGCGACGCCGCAGAAGGCAGGATGGGCCATGGTCGCGCGGGCCTGCTTGATCTTCACACCTCAAGAACCCGGACGGCCCTCGTCATGTCACGGCCTGCCCTGGAGGCTGGTCAGACCCGGTCCAGGGGTCGGTGCGGACCGCTGGGGAGTTCCATTTCGATCGTGTCGCCTGGGCGTACTACGCCGCCTTCCCTCACGATGCTCATGATTCCGGCTTTGCGCACGATGTTCCCCGCCTCGTCGCGGCCGACCACCTGCTTGAGCAGCCCATCCTGGAAGTGGTCGATCTGCAGGCAGGGATTGCGGAGGCCGGTGACTTCCAGGACCGCGGAGTTGCCGATGTGCAGCAATGTGCCGACCGGCAGACCGAGCAGATCGATGCCGCGCGTGGTGATGTTCTCGCCGAGTTCGCCGGGCGCCACCTTGAACCCTTCTCCGCCGACCTCGGCGAAGAGCTCTTCATGAATGAGGTGGACCTGGCGCAGATTCGGTTGGGTGGGATCCTGCGCGACGCGCGAGCGGTGCTTGACCGTCACACCGGCGTGCACGTCCCCCTCCACGCCGAGCCCGGCGAGCAATCTGATGCTGTCCCGGTTCGGCTTGGTGAACGAGTACTCCCCGTTACTGCTGACCGCCATCACTCTTCCGCTCATGGCGCGGAACCCCCTCGTCGGTAACCGTGATCAGCCACAAGCCTAGCCCTGGCCCCTCAAGACACAGCATCACCATCAATCGCGGGTGGGGCCGTAAGCGAGCTCCGCCATGGCGATCCCGCCGATGGCCGCGGTACCAGGGTCTGCGGCCCGGCCGTCATTCGAACGGCCGGAGCCGTCTCGCCACCGGCCCGACAGCGGTGAACAACTGGTGAAGGAGACCGTCGTCGCCGCCAGGAGACCGCCATGCCCCAGCCGGACACCCCAAGGCAAGCCGCCCGACGCACCGTGCTGGTCACCGGAGCCGCTACCGCACCGCGGAAGCGGACGCCGACTCCGGCGACGTCTTCACCACCACGCACATCGAGCCCAACATCGGCGCCGCCACCGCCCTCGAACTCGCCCAGACGGGCCCACCTCGGCCGAGGCCGACCTCTTCGACACCGACTCCGTACGCACCATGGCCTCCGCGCTCCTGCAGCAGAAGACGGCCTCATTTTAAATGCCGTGCGTGGAGCTCGAATTCGCCAACCAGGCCTCAGCGCCCTAGTCCAGGTGCCGGCCGCAAGGCGACCCGTTGGTAGCTTTTGTGTCGTCAGGTGGACTGGGTTTTCGCGCCCTTAAGCGGTGGTGGGCATGGTCAACGGGCGGACCGAGCAGGACCGCACCTTCGCCCCCCGGCCGCGACGGTGGACTGCTGCCTCCCGGGTGGCGGACGGCTTCTGGTTCGCCTTCGGCCGGGCGGTGCCTCGCAAAGGGCTTCTTGGACCTGATCCATGCCCTGGTCCTGCTGCGCGAGCGCGGAGTACAGCACCCGCATCTCGTGCTTGCTGGCGGCCGTCAGCGAGACGGACGACCCCACCGACCACCAGCGGGAGCTGTCCGCCTTCGTGAGTGAGCACCGGCCGCCGGTCACCCTGATCGGCCGGTTCGGCGCCGGGGTGCGCCAGCTGCCGGCCCACCCGGGCCTGCGGGTGGTCGTCCCTCACCCTCGCGGCTACCGTGGAACTTCGCCTGTCCTGCCCCCCCCCCCCGGCAGGGGCGCCGGCTGGGGTTCCCGTAACGTCCGCTCCATGATCGCTCTCGATGCCCTTGTCCGGCTCTGCCCACCGCCCGCCGATCCGCCGCCCGCCGTGGGCTGGGCGCAGGTCGAACGCGCCCTGGGTGCGGCTCTGCCCGCCGACTACAAGCAGCTCGTCGAAACATACGGCGATGGCGTCTTCGACGACACGATCTGGCTGCTCGCCCCCGACTCCGCCTACGAGGACTGCGACCTGCAAACGCAGACGACGGAGCGGAACGAGATCTTGGCAGACCTGTGGGAGGGGGGCGAGGCGAAGCCCGCCGGCCTGGTGGAGGCGGGGGCGCGGGTTCTGCCGTGGGCATTCGAGGAGGGCACGGGGGCCTTCCTTTACTGGCTGGCGCGGCCCGGTCAGCATCCTGACGAGTGGACCGTGCTCTACAACGAAGGACGCGGCCCGTTGTGGGAGCACCATGACATGGGGTGCCTGGCCTTCCTGCTGGCAGTGCTCACAGGAACGGCGGAAACGCAGTACTTCGGCCACCTCCACGAGGAGCTGAAGCCGACGGAGCACCGCTTCTCGACGGCCGACCAGACTCTCGGAACATCCCAGCGCTGACGCCGTCCGGCCGCTCTCGACGGCCTGGCGTCGACCCGTCAGCGGTCGCGACGCGTCAGGAGGCGCCCGGTCGTACGGGGTACCACCGGTCCGGACGGGCCCCGGTCAGCTGTAGAACTGGGCGGCCCACTGCCGGTAGCGGTGATCGTGCCGTCGCCCTCGGCCAGGCGGGGTCGCGGCAGGTAGACCTTGTGGTACCAGATCGGAGTCGCTGACCAGATCCTGGCGCATGGTCGGCCCCAGCAGGTGGGTGAGGAGCCAGGAGAGAACCAGGGAGGCCGTCACCTGGCCGCCGCGCGTCCGGTGCTGCGACACCGGGCACTTCAAGGCTGGCGGAGACGCGGAATTCCATGGTGCGCGGGCCGGTGGGGGTGAAGAAGACGTACGAGTCGGCCTGGCCGCGGATCTGGGGGATGCCCGCCAGGGCACGGATGAGCCCGAGTCCGTGCCCCTGGGCGTGGATGACGAAGCGCAGGGTCCCCACCAGGGGGAAGTGGCGCCGGGTGACCAGGCGCGAGCGCGACCGGGACCGGGACCGTCGAACTCGACCGCCTCCACCCGTGTTTCCCGGTAGCCGTGCAGGGTCGGGAAGTGCCCACGTCGAAGGCGTTCTCGTTGACGCCTTGCGGATAGGCCGTGAGCGTTCGTCTGTGCTCGATCGGGCGGGGAAAGCCGGCGACGCGCAGCTCAGAAACGTCCCAGGTGGCGGGTCGCCGCTCGGCGTGCCACCACACCATGACCGCACCGTTGACGTCGCGTACGTCGAGAGTGTGCAGGCCCATCCGGGGGATCCGTTGGCCGTAGCCGGACCGTACACATGGGCCGTCCGGGCCGAAGGCGAAGGTGTGGAAGGGGCAGACGATGTCTTCCCCCTCGACCCGGCCTCCGCGGCCGAGGTGGGCGCCGAGGTGGGGGCAGTGGGCGCCGGCCGCCAGCGGGGTCCCGTCGCCGGTGCGGTGGAGCACGACGTCCTTGCCAATGAGACGCCGTCGCAGCACCTTTTGTGGGAAAGCTCACTGCTGTAGGCCAGCGCGAACCAGCCGTTGGGGTAGGGCAGCTCGGTTGTCAGCGGTCGGTCGACCATGCGTCGTGGTCTCTTTGTCAGAGCAGGTAGCGAGGGTCGCGGTCGCGCCCAGTCAGCGGGAGGTACGAGGGGGTCTCGGTGTCGCACGACGCGATGCGGTCCTGGGTCTCGACCAGCTCGAACCCCCTCTCCTGCAGGGCCTTGTCGACGAACCTCCTGGTGGGGATGCCCGAGAGGGCCGTGCCCCTCTCGATGCCGCGCTTCACTCGCCGGTGGTCCAGGTTCGCCGGGTCGTACCGGTCGGTACTGACCAGCGTCGGGTGGCCGGGGGCGGACCTCGTCGGAGAGGTCCGCGCGGAGGCCGCGGGGTGGATCGCCCCCACCTGCGAACCAACACCTCCTTAAACGCCAGCGACACCTGCGTGCTGCAGGCCACCGGCCAGGTGTACCTCGACGGTGAACAGCCGTCGGTGAACCCCATCCCGCGCGGCGCCAGGCTGCTGGTGGTGGACGACATCGCCGGGTCCGGCGCCACCTTGCGCACCGTCCAGACCTGGCTGCGCGCCCGACTGCAGCCGGCGGCGCTACGCAGTGCGGTGCTGTGCCGCAACCGCGGCACCGGCACTACCCCCGACACCTGGGGATGGGACGTGGCCGACTGGGTGCGCTTCCTCTGGGAGGGCCCCCTGGACCAGGCCACCGAACCGCTCCCGACCCTGACCGTGCTCCACCACCGCCGGGACTGGCCCCCCACGCCGCCCAGCCTGACGTCGGCGCTCGCGCCGGCACCCACCCGTTCCCTTCCACGGACAGACAAGAGGAGGCAGGCCATGACCTTCGGCCTCGTGCCCGGCAACCGCGTCCTGATAGTCCCGCCCCACCCCGACGACGAAACCCTCGGAGCCGGCGGCACGATCGCCCGGCTCACCGCCGAAGGCGTCGAGGTGCACGTCCTAGCCGTCACCTGTTACCCCCTCCCCCCGCTGGGGAAAGGCGGCCAGCACCGAACAGCGCCGTGAGGAGTTCGAAGCGGCCTGCGACGTGCTCGGGGTGGCGGGCCGGGCCATCGCCTGGACGGACGACGACCGGGCCCTCCACCTCGAAGCCCACCTGAGCGACCTCGTCCGCCTGATCGAAGACAAATCCGAGCCCTCGTTGAACGTCCTGCGGCCCACCGCTCTGCTCATGCCGGCCGCGGAAGCCGTCCACCAGGAGCACGAGCTGGGCCCCGGGCCTGCTACGCCGCCGCCCGGCCCGGTGGCACCGCGCGCCACAGTCCGGACGTCGTCCTGGGCTTCGCCGGCCCTGAAGACTACGCCTGGGCCCGCAGCCCCGAGCAGCACCCGGTGGTGGGCATCACCGGAAGCGCCGCGGTGAAGGAGAAGGCGCTGGAGTGCTACCGCCGGGAGATGCGAGGTGCCGCCCACCCGCACAGTCTCGAGAGGATCTGGGCCTTCGACGCCGCCCGAGCGGCGGCCCTGGGCACCGAGCGGGCAGAGTCGTTTCGCCCGTACCGAATGGCCTGGCGGTGAGCGCCGACACCTGCCGAAGCGAAGGTACTGGTGGCCGTCGGGCTGGTGGCAGACGACGTACCCGGTGAAGGAACTGCCGTGGCACGCGATCGATGCGCCGTGCCCACGGCTGCCTCTGGTAGCGCCACGTATCGCAGGAGAAGGATGACGTGGCGGTGGTGCCGTTCCACGCCGCGGGCAGATCGCTCCCGCAGAAGACGCAGACGAAGTCGCCCTCACGCACGATGTCGTCTCGGCACCAACCCGAGACCCCGGTCTCTGCTTCCTCCTCCCAGGGCTGCGGCAGCCCTGGGGCCTACCCCGTCCATGCATGTCCTGGCCCGTGCCGCCCGACTACGCCGAAGCCTCGGCCCCTGCGCAAGGGGCGAACCCACTCCCCTGCTCGGCGAACACCTTGATCGCGGCGCCCAGGAAATCCACCAGACCGGGGTGGTAGGAATCGTGGAACGCCCTCATGGCCTCGTCCTCGGCGTAGAAGAGCGACATGCCGACGTAAGCCTCCCTGGAGGGGGTGTAGAACCGGCAGGCGATGTCGAAGTGCCTGCGGACGAGCTCCTGGACCTGCTGGTCCCCTGGCAGGGAGCCGCCCTCCAGGAAAGCCGCGATCTCCCGGTACAGGACGTCCCAGTCCTGGTGGACCCGCTCCCTGTCCACATGCTCCCAGTTGTTGGTCGCGGCAAGGCTCTTCGCCTGCTCCTCGGCCAAAGACCGGCGACACTCGTCCTCGTAATTGTTCCCCACGGCACCGGTTCCCATCGTTTCGTCACCTCTCCGGTGGGTCCCCGAGAGGCCGCCGACATGTCGACGTCGACCGGCCGCCGATGATCAACTGCCGGTCCAGGCCGAACGGTGACACACAGCCACCGGGTCGGCAATCCATTTCTTGGCCCCTCCGGCGCTCCGTCCCGGTCAGCCGACGGCGGAAAGGCGCAGCTCGAACGGTGAGCCTCGGAGCGGGGCGTCCAGCCGCTCGACCGCGCGGCCCGGATTCCCGCGGTGACCTTGCGCGGCAGGACGAGCTCGGCTCGCGCCGGGTCCGGTTCCATGACGGCCGGTCGACCGGTCTCCACGACGGAACACCGGTGCGGACGCGGAACCGTATGCCGTCGATCAACTGCCGCCGAGGCCAGACGGGGGGGCAGGCTGCGGGCGGTCCAGCGGGCCGCGGTGGCCAGGCGCTCTTCGGGGAGCACGTTGCCGAGGGCGACGCCGAGGCCCACGCGGGCACGGGCGAGGAGCCGTACGACGTCACGTTCGCTGTGCCCGTCCTCGACACGGGCTTCCAGGCGCGCGACGAGCGGCCAGAGTTCGGCGACGGCTTCGGAAAGCGTAGCCGGACTGGCGGGCGATCTCGGCGAGCCGGACGGTCGACTCCCCGAACTGCACCATGGCCCGGTGGTCGGTGTCGGCGACGTCGGTCACGCCGAGGACGTGCGGCGGCAGCCCGAGGCGTTCCGCGACGCGGCGACGGGAGCCGACGTCGTCCAGCGAGCGTTTGCCGAGTTCCAGAGCCGAGACGTACGTCTTGTCGTGCCCCAGGGCATCGCCGAGCTCCGTCTGGTTGAGCCGGTGCACCGCCCGGTGGAACCGCAGGATCGTCCCCAGGTCACGGGTGGCGAGAGCGGCCTCGGCCTGCGGGCTCGCCCAGTGCCAGACGACATGGCGGGCGGCTGGGCGGGGCGCCGGCAGCATCACGTCGCTCCTCCCGGCGGCCGGTCAGCGCTGCCTCTGCCCGTACCAGGTGGCGATGGCGCTCTAGTAGCCGTCGGGCATGTTCAGCCCTGCAGCCTCGTCGGCCGTGAAGAGGCCGATCTCCTTGTGCTCGTGGCTGATGACCGGCGTGCGATCCGGGGTGAGCACGGTGCAGCCGTACGTCACGATCAGCACGCGCCGGCCGGGGATCGGCTCGTAGATCCACACGCCGCCGTCGATGAGCGGTCCGGTCTTCACCTCCCAGCCGGTCTCCTCCAGCAGCTCCCGCTCGACCGTCGTCTCCGGGCTGTCGTCGTGGTGCTCGAGGCGGCCGCCGGGCAGCTCCCATTCCGCGCGTTCGTTCTTGAGCAGCAGCACGCGCTGATGGATGTCGAGGGCGACGGCCTTGACGGAGACGGGCCAGGTCGGGGGCGTGTAGGTCATCGCTGTCCTTCGCGCGTCGCCGGTCCTTGGGGCGTGCGGAACATAGCACGCACTCAGCAACTCTCCGCCCGTATAGGCCAATTGTCCGAGTCGACAATCCGTCGCTGTACCACGCCACCGGTCCGAGTCGACCCTGGCCGCACCGTTCCCGAGGAGAGGAGCGCGCTGATGCGCGAGGCGAAGCCGCACAAACAGCACCGCGCGCCAGCGGCGTGGTGGTGTCAGGCGGAGGATGCTGGACGTGTTGCGCGAGACCGTGGGCTGCCGCCGCTCTGTTAACAACGGCCCTTGGCATACACGGCGGATATTCGAGTTGCTCAACTCCGTGGTGACCTTCACGCGGTCACCGCCTCGGCGGTTTCAACATCCAGCGGACGGGTGGCAGCTCGGTCAGCCGCTTGTCCCACGGCTCGGGCACAGCCACCCTCTTGAAGGCCATGGCCTGCTGTTCGTGCAGCTGCTCCAGCCGTGCGGCCAGTAGGTGCTCGGCCGTACGAGACCGCGCGGTCTCGGCGGCCCTGGTGGCGGCGGCCACGGCGTCCGCGCCGTCCGGGTTGCCCCGGAACCAGCGCCGCTTCTGCTCGGTTGCGAACGCCCGCCGGGCCTCCGCCTCGGCTTCCTCGGTGCGGCCTAGGCCGTTTCTTTCGGATCATCTGATCGTTGGTCTGGTGTGCCGTTGACGGACGCG
>NZ_BNBD01000020.1 GCF_014654785.1 Streptomyces mashuensis | reverse complement strand
TCGCGGGCAACGCTGTTGCCGCCGATTCCGCCACGGTGAAGCCGGTGGCGTGGAACGCGGGGACCTTTGGTGCGACGCAGGATGCCGAGCTGGCCAAGGAGCTGGACGCCGTCAAGGACAAGGCTGCTGCCGATGCTGCCGCTGCCGTGAAGGCGAAGGCGGACGCCGGTCGCAAGGAGCAGGCCGCCAGCCGCTCCACCGACCGCGCGGCCCTCAAGCCCGCCGCCCCGGCCGCCCCGGCGCCGAAGAAGTACGCGGACAACCTGGACGGCTGGATCAACCAGGCGCTGGACATCATGCACGCCAAGGGCATCCCCGGCTCCTACGAGGGCGTCAAGCGCAACATCATGCGTGAGTCGACCGGTAACCCGCGGGCGATCAACGGCTGGGACGTCAACGCCGTCAACGGTGTGCCGTCGAAGGGTCTGCTGCAGATCATCGACCCGACCTTCAAGGCCTACCACGTCGACGGCACGTCGTGGGACATCTACGACCCGGTGGCCAACATCGTCGCGTCCTGCAACTACGCCGCCGACAAGTACGGCTCCATGGACAACGTCAACTCCGCCTACTGACGCAACAGGCACGGAGAAGACACATGCACCGCCGATGGGCGGCACCCACCCCGGGTGCCGCCCATCGGTGTGTTCGGTGCGTGGTGAACGGGTGAATCGCCATGCAGGAGTGCATATATTTCCGCCCGCGGCACACTCGGACGGTCGCCATCCCCGTCGAGCGTTGGAGGAGCGACCATGCGCCGTGCCCGGGAGCCGAGAACCGTCCGCGCGATCTCCGCGATATCCGCTGCCGTACTCCTGGCCACCGTCCTGCCCGGTGCCGTGGCCGGGGCCGCGTCGCGTCCCGCAGGGACGGGACACGCCACCGGGGGCGCCGTGGCGCCGCAGGACTACGACGAGACCGCGTGCGAAGGCCCGCCGGCGGACGAAGGGGACGTCTACTCCCGGCCGCCCAAGACCTCGCCGAACAGCACGCCCCCGCGAACCTCCCAGGGCACGCCCCCCAAGGGCGCGCCGAGCGGCAAGCCCGCGGAAACGGCGTCGAAGGGCGGGGCGCCGGGCAGGCCCGGCAAGTGGCCCCGCGGCATCCCCGACCGCGACGACGCCGAGCGCATGCTGGACGACCTGAAGGTCCGGCCCTTCGACGACAAGGGCTACGACCACAAGAAGTTCGTCGGCGGATCCTGCTGGGTGCAGCACGGCGTCGACCGGTGCACCACCCGCCAGATCGCCCTGCGGTTCCACTCCGTGACGCCGGTGAAGCTCGACGGGCCCTGCCGCATCGTCTCCGGCGAGTGGCGCAGCGAGTACGACGGCCGCGTCATGGCCGACCCGCTGCACGTCGACGTCGACCACGTCGTGCCCCTGCGGAACGCCTGGGGCTCGGGGGCGAGCCAGTGGTCGTTCGAGAAGCGCCGGGAGCTGGCCAACGATCTGGTGGCCAGCCCCGAGCTGATCGTCGTGTCGACCTGGAGCAACCGCGCCAAGGGCGACAAGGGGCCGGAGAAGTGGATGCCGAAGGGGTCCGAGTGCATGTACGCGCGGGCCTGGATCGCGGTGAAGGACTACTACCGGCTCTCGGTGACCAAGGCCGAGCAGTCCGCGCTGTACAAGGCCCTCGACAGCTGCACATGAGAGAGGGACCGGAGCCCTCCAGCACACCGGCTACAGTGCACGGATGATATTCGGACATGGCCGGTTTCCGGCGGCCGTCGCGGCTTACGAAGCGGCCGTACGGGCCCGGGACGCGGACGCGGCGGAGCCGGCCTTCGAGCGGCTGACGCGCGCTTTCGGCAAGGCGGCGGACGCCGGTCTACGGGCGGCGGGCCCCAGGCTCGCCGCCCTGCTCGCCGAGACGCCGCCCGGGCCGCGGGCCGTGGTGGCCGTCATGACCGGGGCCTGCGCCGAGCGCGGCGCCGACCCGCTGGCCTGTGCGCCCGCCGTGTTCGCGAGCGCACAGGACGCCTTCGAGCAGGCGGCCGTGTTCTGCGAGCGGTGGACGGCGGCGGGCCGTGGCGAGCTGCCCGGCCACGAGGGCGAGGGACTGGAGGAGGGCGACTTCGAGCGGTTCGGCTTCCTGCCGGTCATGGCGTGGCAGTCGCTCCCGCAGTTCGAGATGACGTGCGTGGCGATGCTCAACTTCTCGCGGGTGCGCCGCGAGGTCCCCGGCCGTGAGGGGCTGGCAGCAGCCGTGACGAGGGTCGCGGAGCTGTCCGCCGAGCCGTTCCAGTGCCTCACGTACGCCCTCGCCGTCCTCGACGACGAACCGCTCGTCGCCCTCGACCGCGCGACGGGCGCCGGCTTCGTCCTGCGCATGTCCGGCATCGGCGACAACTTCCAGCTGCACACGCTCCTCGCCGACGCCCTGATCGGCCGGGGCCTGGTGGCAGGTGAGGCGCCGTCGCCCGAGGCGGTCGCCCGCTGCCGCGACCAGCCCGGGATGGTGACCACCACCGGCTCCTTCAACCTGGTCGGCGCCGACGGCGAGTGGATCTGGAACGAAGGCAGACCGTCGGACATCCCCCTCGTCTCCGGCGTCCGGCTCGTCCTCCTCGACCCGCCCCCGTACCGGCGCAGTTGGCCCGCCGGCCGCTTCTTCCCCGGCATGCCGGGCGACCTCCTCTACGAACGCGCCCTGGCCCCGGAGGAGGCGGCGACCCTCTGGGCACTGACGGCCCCGCCGGCCCGCTGACGGCCGGGCCCTTCGCCGGCGGCACCCGCAGGTCGGCCTCCGGGCCGTCCGGCGGCACGGCTACTCTCGTCCCTCCTCATTGATCTGCTGGCAAGGAGTCAGGCCGTGCGCAACGCCGTTGTGACGCCCCAGGGCGACCGGATCCGCTGGGTCGAGCTGCCGGGGCGGGAACCCACCCGTGTCTACGTACACGGGCTGGGCGCCACCTCACCCGCCTACTTCGCGGAGATCGCGGTTCACCCGCTGCTCGCAGGCAGCCGTTCCCTGCTGATCGACCTCCTCGGTCACGGCATCAGCGACCGCCCCACCGCCTTCGACTACACCCTCGAAGCACACGCCGACGCCCTGGCGCAGGCACTGACCTCCGCCGGCGTCGCCGGCGCCCAGCTGATCGCCCACAGCATGGGCGGTTCGGTGGCCATCGTGCTGGCCGCCCGTCATCCGCACCTGGTGTCCCGCCTGGTCCTGGTCGACGCCAACCTCGACCCGGTTCCGCGGCGGCCCGGCGCAGGCGGCAGCAGCGGCATCGCCGCCTACTCCGAGGAGGAGTTCCTCGCGCACGGCTGGCGCGAGGTCCGTGACCGCGTCGGCGCCCACTGGTGGTCCACCATGCGCCTGGCCGGCCGCGAGGCCCTGCACCGCAGCGCGGTCCACCTCACCCGCGGCACTGTTCCGACGATGCGTCAACTCCTCCTTGGCCTGGACATCCCCCGCACCTACCTCCTGCCGGCGGCCGACGGCCCGCTCCCCGGCGGTGACGTCCTCGCCGCGGCGGGAGTGGCCGTCGTACCGATCCCCGACTGCGGACACAACATCATGCTCGACAACCCCGACGCCTTCGCCCGCGCCACGGCCGCCGCGCTGACCGGTGACGGCCAGGAACGACCGGCTCCGAACCCGTCCCTGCTACACTGAACGAACTTTTGATCATGCGTTGAGGAGACCGGACATGGTGGTGGACGACGACATCTCCGGGTGATACCCGGACCCGACAGGCCACCGGCCGGTGCGCGGAAGCACCGCCGTCGTGGCTTCGTTGTCGTCCCTCCCTTCCCCTTGTCTGCTGCCGAGGCAGAAGTGCCGCTCCTGCCTCCTGCTCCCTCGCGAGGTCACCTCCATGTCCGGCGTTTCCGTCGTCTGTTCCCACCTGTCCTTCGCCTGGCCCGACGACACCCCTGTCTTCCAGGACCTGTCCTTCACGGTCGGCCCGGGCCGCACCGGCCTCGTCGCGCCCAACGGCACCGGCAAGAGCACCCTGCTCAAGCTCATCGCCGGTGAACTGCGGCCCCGCACCGGGTCGGTGTCCGTGGCCGGCACCCTCGGCCACCTCCCGCAGAACCTCCCCCTGACCGGCGACCTCACCGTCGCCGAGGTGCTCGGCGTCGCCGCCGTCATCCGGGCCATCGACGCCGTCGAGTCGGGGGACACCGACGAGAAGCACTTCACCACCATCGGCGACGACTGGGACATCGAGGAACGCACCCGCGCCCAGCTCGACCGCCTCGACCTGGCCGACCTCTCACTGGACCGCACGCTGAACACCCTCAGCGGCGGCCAGATCGTCTCCCTCGGCCTGGCCGCCCAGCTCCTCAAGCGGCCCGACGTGCTGCTGCTCGACGAGCCCACCAACAACCTCGACCTCCACGCCCGGCACAAGCTCTACGACGTCCTGGCCGACTTCCCCGGCTGCCTGCTCCTCGTCAGCCACGACCGCGCCCTCCTCGACCGCATGGACCGCATCGCCGAACTCGACCGCGGCGAACTCCGCCTCCACGGCGGCAACTTCACCATCTACGAAGAGGCCGTCAGGGCCGAGCAGGAGGCCGCCGAGAGGAACGTCCGCAACGCCGAACAGGAGCTGAAGCGCGAGAAGCGCGAAATGCAGCAGGCCCGGGAACGGGCCGAGCGGCGGCAGAGCAACGCCGCCCGCAACCTCAAGAACGCCGGCCTGCCCCGCATCTTCGCCGGCACCATGAAGCGCGGCGCGCAGGAGGCCGCCGGACGGGCCGGCCAGATGCACGCCGGCCGGGTCGACGAGGCCAGGTCCCGGCTGGACGAGGCCGGGCGCGCCCTGCGCGACGAACAACGCATCACACTGGACCTGCCCGACACCACCGTCCCCGCCGGCCGCACCCTCTTCTCCGGCGAACAGCTCCAGGTCCGGCTCGGCGACAACGACCTGTTCGCGAGCAGCGGCACCGGCCCTGGCCACCGGACCGGCATCGACCTGACGATCCGGGGCCCCGAACGCATCGCGCTCACCGGCCCCAACGGCGCGGGCAAGAGCACGCTGCTCCGCCTCCTCAACGGCGACCTCACGCCCCGGCACGGCGAGATCAGGCGTGCCGACGGGCGCATCGCCCACCTCTCCCAGCGCCTGGACCTGCTCGACGAGGACCGTACGGTCGCCGAGAACTTCGCCGCCTACGCCCCGGCACGGCCGGAGGCCGAGCGGATGAACATCCTCGCCCGATTCCTCTTCCGGGGTGCCCGCGCCCACCTGCCCGTCGGTGTGCTCTCCGGCGGCGAGCGGCTGCGCGCCACCCTGGCCTGCGTGCTGTTCGCGGAACCGGCCCCGCACCTGCTGCTCCTGGACGAGCCGACGAACAACCTCGACCTGGTCAGTGTGGGCCAACTGGAGAGCGCCCTCAACGCCTACCGGGGGGCGTTCGTGGTGGTCAGCCACGACGAGCGGTTCCTGGACGGGATCCGCGTGGACCGGTGGCTGCGGCTGGCCGGCGGTGAGCTGACCGAGACGGCCGGCTTCGGAACGAACTGACGCGAGGGCGAACTGACGCGAGGGCGCGTGGCGGAGCCGGTGACGGCCCCCACGCGCCCTCGCAGCGCGTCGCCTCAGATGCGGTCGGCGGCGATGAGCAGGTAGTGGAAGCTGCCCTCCCGGTACGCGGTCAGGAACGGGTCCTCCACGCCGGTGGCCACCGAGGACTGCGCCCGCAGCTCCCAGTACGGGATGGTCGCCGCCGTCAGGTCGACGACGTTCATCGGCACGAGACCGTTGGCGGCCATCGCCTTGAAGTAGGCGCTGCGGGGGTGGATGTTGCACGTGTAGTGCTCGTCGATGCGGCTGACGGCCTTGGAACGGCCGCCGGTGACGTCGTTGTAGCAGCCGGTGATGACGACGTAGCGGCCGCCGTACGCCAGCTGGCGGGCGTGCTCGGCGAAGAGCTCGAAGAGGTCCACGTACATGGTGGACTCGTTGTTCCAGATGCCCTGGAAGGCGCCGGTGGGCAGCCCGGTGTCGAGCATGTTGCGGAAGTGGTAGCGCACCTTGTCGGCGACGCCGCGCTTGCGGGCCTGCTCGTTGGCGAAGTCGACCTGCGCCTGGGAGATGGAGACGCCGTCGACCTGGCATCCGAAGCGGGCGTTGGCCATGATGCTGCTGCCGCCGCGGCCGCAGCCGGCGTCCAGGAGGCGCTGGTCCGGCCGGACGGTGCCGAGGTGGTCGAGGAGGACGTCGGCCTGGGCGGACTCCAGGCGGTGGAGCTCCTCGATGATGCGGGCGTCGCGGGTCTCCTCCGGGCCCTCCAGGGCCGACGGGTCGTAGTCGCCGATGCCGTAGTGGTGGTGGTAGAGGCCGTCCACGTCGCCCAGACGCAGGTTGACCGGGTCCTTCTCCTTGTTCCAGTAGTCGGCGACCGACTTCTGGTAGGCGGTGCGCAGGACGGTGGAGGGCAGCACGGAGGTCTGGGCGGGCGCGTCGGGAGTGGTGGTCATGGGCGGGGGCTCCTTACGGCGGTGCCGGTGCTTCCAGGTATGCGGAACGTGCAGACACGGCAGGGATCGCGCAGACGGGAACGACCGGTCCACGACGGGTGGTTGGGCTGGATCCGGAGCTGCGCGCCGCAAGTGAAGCAGCGGGTAACGATGTTGGTCGAGCAGGCCGGAACGTGCCCCCTCTGTTTTCGCCACCCTCCGCACCCTCCACGTGCCGTGTGCGGCGTGCACGGATGCCCCGGAACGGCCGCTCCGAGCGGAAGCAACCGTTCCCGAGGATGGCTTGAATCGCGCGAACTGATCGCGGCCACCCGGCCGTGCGTACGAAGAAAGACCTTGGCGAAGGCGCACGTCAGGGGCGCGTGAGAGGGCAGGGGCGACCTTGTGGCGCTCTCTTCACGAGTGCTATCCCTTCGACGAGGACGGCGAGTCAAGCCATTGCGGACGGAGTTGCGGATGAAGGCACCAACCCCCGGCACGACCGATGCACTTCCGGCCGCTGCCGGCTCGTCCCCTCTGGTGGCGCGCCTGTTGTACGGGCCGACCGGGATCGGCACGCACTCCCTGCGCTTCGCCCCCGCGCTGCAACCGGTCCCCGCCCCGCCCGCGGTGCCGGAGCCGCCGCACGCGCTGCATGCGCCGCAGCCGCCCGAGCAGCCGGAGCCGCAAGCTCCCTCCACCCCCTCGTCCTCCTCTCAGCGGATCGAGGGGCTCTACTGCCCGCCGGCCGTACGGGACGACCGCGCGCTGGCCGACGAGGTCAACGCCCGGCTCGTCGAATGGGCCGAGAAGGAGGTGGGCCTCTACCCGGAGACCGAACTGCGCGACGCGCTCGTCGGCTTCGACGCCGGACGGTCGGTGGTCCTGTGCCACCCGGACGCCGTTGGCATCGACCACCTCATGGCCGCCGCCCGTCTCCTGATCGGTGAGAACGCCGTCGACGACTACTTCTGCGAAGCCGAGTACGGCGGCACGGCCGACCGCCGTGGCGCGGCCCTGGCCGTCGCCCAGTCCGCGATCGACCCCGCCCACAACATCCCGCGCTACGAGGCGGACTGGCGGGCGGGGCTCGACTCCCATCCCGCCCTGCGCTCGATGCGGTCGGCCATGGACTACTTCGAGGCCCTGGCGACCCCGGCCCAGGCGCACCGCTTCCGGCACGACATCGCCAACCTCTACCTCGGCTACAACGCGGAGGGCGACTGCATCAGCCGCGAGCGCACCCCCACGGTGTGGGAGTACCTCGTGCAGCGGCAGTTCAACAACTTCCGCCCCTGCCTGACCCTCACCGACTCCGTCGGCGGCTACGAGCTGCCCGCCCACCTCTTCGCGGACCCCCGCGTCCAGCGGGCCGTCACCCTGTCCTCCAACGCGTCGACGATCTGCAACGACCTGTACTCCCTCCGCAAGGAGCAGGCGAGCGGCCGCTTCCACTACAGCCTGCCCACCGTGATCGCCGCCGAGGAGGACTGCTCCATCGAGGACGCCTTCCAGAAGGCGATCGAGGTCCACAACGACATCGTCCACCTCTTCGAGGAGCAGGCCGCCGAGCTCTCCGCGACGAACCCGCTCGTCGCTCGCTTCGTGGCGGGGCTCGCGAACTGGATGAGCGGCAACCACGAGTGGCACGCCGGCAACGTCGGCACCCGGTACGCGACGTCGCCCTGACACGCGCGCACCATCTGTGGGCGTACGCGGCCCGGCCGCCCACGCCGCCTGCTCGCGCCGCGTCCGTTCGGGGCCGCCCGCGCGGGGCGTGCGGGCGGGCCCGCCCCGGTACGCCCGGGGCACCCGCTTCCTGCGGCACGGGCTCCGGGCCCACCATCGGGGGACACGCTCGAACGAGAGAGGCAATCCCGTGATATCGAGGAAGATCCGCCTTGCCCCGGTGGTGCTGGCCACCGCGGGAGCGCTGTTCGCCGGCACGGCGGGAGCGGCCGTCGCCGCTCCACTGGACGACCCCCCGAGCCCGTCGAGCAGCGCCACGAGCGAGGAGGCGAAGGCGGACTGGAAGCCGGGCGGCTGGTACGACGACGAGGCTTCCTGCAAGAAGGCGGGCGAGCAGGGCCGGCACGACGGCAAGTGGGCCGAGTACCGCTGCAAGCGCGAGGAAAGGCATCCGGGCCAGTACGACTACCAGTGGCACCTGTACTACCACCGCTGAACGGCGGACCGGGGCCGCTACGACGCGACCGTGCCCTCCGGGGGAGACCCGGAGGGCACGGTCGTGGTGGTTTGTGGGCCCGTGGCCCGTGGCTCAGGCCGTGGCGGGCGCCGGCTCGGCCACCGGCTCCGAGGAGTCCGAGGAGGGGGTGTCGTCGGTGGGCCGGGGGATGCGGTCCATGCCCTTGCGGTCGTAGAAGCGGGTGACGCCGAAGCCGAAGAGGACGGAGACGACCAGCGCGATGCCCATGGACACCCAGGCGCGGGTCAGGCCCGCGTCGGCCTGGGCCCCGTAGTACAGGATGGAGCGCGCGCCCCCGGTGATCTGCCGGAGCGGCTCGAACGCGGCGAGCCCGCGGAAGAAGTCGGGCAGTGCCTGCAGCGGGACGGTCGCGCCGGAGGAGGGCACCGCCATGGCGACGAAGATGATGGCCGAGAGCAGCATGCCCGGCACGCCGAACGCGGAGAGCAGCGCCAGGGCGCTCACGCCGACGACCGCGATCGCGGCCACCGAGTAGAGCCACAGCAGGCCGAGGTGCGAGGCGTCCATGCCGAGGATGCCGACGGTGGCGAACTCGACGAGGCTGCCCATGACGACGGAGAGCGCGAGCATCAGGACCACGCCGACGCCCAGCGTGCGGACGCGGCTCGTGTGCTGGAGGGGCTTGCGCAGGCGGACGGGCCCGTAGTCGGCGTGCAGGTAGCCGAGCGCGGTGTCGACCTGGGAGTTGATCGCGTTGGCGCCGAGCATGCCGCAGACGACCAGGACCAGCGCGTAGTAGAAGGCGCTCAGGCCCATGGCGCTGTGGGTGCCGAGCGGGTGGCCGTCGGCGACCTGCACGGTCGCCGGGTCGGCCAGCATCAGCTGGGCGGCCGGCGGGAGCGGGGTCTTCTGCGCGGCGGCGCGCTTGAGGAGCTCCTGGCCGATCTTGGCGGAGGCGCCGTGGGCGGCCTTCTGGGCCGCCTGGCTGGCCATGGAGGAGCCGATGCTGCCCGCCGACTGGTTGGTCAGCACCGTCAGGACGGGGCGGACGGGCTCCTTCTGCTGCGGGCTCGACAGCCCCGCCACCGACGCGGTGAAGTTCTCCGGCACGACGAGCGCGCCGAAGACCTTGCCCTGGCCCAGCCGCTTGTCGGCCTCCTTGCGGCTCACGACCTGCCAGTCGATGCTGCGGTTGTCCCCGGCGCTCTTCGTGATGCCGGAGACCACCTGGTCACCGAGGTTGACGTGCTTGCCGCCCGCGTCGGCCCCGCGGTCGCTGTTGACCAGGGCGACGGGCAGGTCGCGCAGATTGCCCTTCGGGTTCACGTTGCCACCCACGTAGAGCAGGGCGAACAGCGTCGAGACCACGGCGAGGATGAGTCCTGATCCGATCCACAGCCGTGGGCTGCGCAGCGCGGAAGAGGGCTGAGGGGAAGGCATTGACCGCTCCGGGGGTTACATGCAGTAACTGAGTAGCTAGATAGTCAAGGTATCGAGTACTGGATAGTGGCACTATCTTCTTAAGGTGTCCAGTCGGCGACGTCCGACGCCGAGGGACGCCCGCCCGCACCACCAGCGAGGACGCCGCATGAAGATCTCCGAGCTCAGCCGCAGGACCGGCGTGCCGGTCGCCAGCATCAAGTACTTCCGCCGGGAGGGCCTGCTCCCCGCCGGCCGGGCGACCGCCGCGACCCTGGCCGAGTACGGGGAGGAACACGTCCAGCGCCTCCGGCTGATCAAGGCCCTGACCACCCTCGGCGGGCTGTCCATCGCCGCCACCCGCGACGTCCTGACGGCGGTCGACCAGGCCGAGACCACCGACGGCACCCTCCGGGCGATCAGCTACGCCCTGCCCGTACCCGTCACGGCGGCCTCGGCCGGGGACCCCGACCGTGACGCACAGGCCGAGGCCGCCGCCCGAGCGGACGTGGCCGACCTGATCGCCAGGATGGACTGGGAGGTCGCCGACAGCTCCCCGCACGTCCAGGCCCTGACGACGGCGCTGAGGGAGCTCAGGCGGCTCCACGCGGACTACCGTCCGGAAGGACTCGTCGCCTACGCCGAGCTGGCCCATGCGATCGCCGGCCTGGACCTGGAGCGAGCGGCCGCCCTCGGCGATTCGCCGGCCCTGGCCGAACAGGCGGTCATCGTCCTCGCCCTCTCCGGCCCCGTCATCGAACTGCTGCGCCGCCTCGCCCAGGAGGACCAGGTGCGCCGCCGCTCCCTGGGATGAGCGGACTCACCGGGCCAGGCCGGTGACGACCTCCGCGTTCGGCAGGCCGGCCAGGGCGGCCCCGGGCAGGATCAGCTTGCTCCGGCGCAGGCCGCTGCCGATCAGGACGGACGGCGTGGCGACGACGGCCTCGTCGAGGAGCAGGGGCCAGCCGTCCGGCAGCCCGACGGGCGTGATCCCGCCGTACTCCATGCCGGTCTCCGCCACGGCCGTCTCCATCGGCGCGAACGACGCCTTGCGGGCGCCGAGGCGCTTGCGCACCACCGAGTTGACGTCCACGCGGGTGGTCGCCAGGGCGACGCACGCCGCGTACGTGACCTTCTCGCCGCGCCGGGCGGCGACGACCACACAGTTCGCGGAGACGTCCAGGGGCACGCCGTACGTGTCGCTGAACGCGGCGGTGTCGGCCACCGCGGGGTCGGTGTCGACGACCAGGACGGAACCCCCCGGCCCCGTACCGCCCCATCGGCCGAGCGCCGCGGCCACGGGCCCGGCGAGCAGCTCGGGACGGGACACGGCCGACCAGGACTCCTCGAAGCGGCCGAAGGGCGTCGACGGCGATGAGCGGATCACGGCACCAGGGTAGGGCCCGCGGCCGGTGCAGGGGCCACCTGCGGCGTTGCACGGGCGTCACGCGGCGGTGACGCCGCCACGACGAGACTGGCAGCGTCCGGGGTTCGCCGCAGAACGAGCAGCACGAACGGAGCCGTCACCATGAGAGTCCTCAGCCGTGGCCGACCGCTGACAGCCGCCTGCGCGGCGGCACTGCTCGGAGCCGGCCTGATCTGCGCACCGGGAGCGGCGGCGGCCGCAGTGGGACACACCCCGGCCTCCCTGTGCGTCACGCGTCCTCCCCACACCGGCTTCCCGCCCGCCGGAGGCACCGACATCGGGGGATCCCCGCCCCGCTACCAGTCGGGCAACAGCCCGTACCTCGGGGCCCGCTTCGACAGCTGCCCCAGCACGGTGAGGGCCTACTACGGCGGCTACGCCGGAACGGGGCTCTTCCACTACACGTACTACGTCATGCAGTACACAAAGCCCGGTGAACTCGGCTGGAAGACGATCAACCTCACCATCGGGGAACACCGCCTCCTGACCTTCCACGAGGCCTCCAACGGCGACTGGAACTTCAAGGTCAAGGCGTGCTTCGACGCGACGGTGCAGGGTGGCGGGCAGCGCGCGTTCTGCAGCCCCTGGTCGCCGCAGATCTACCTGAACGCCCGGTGACGGTGACCGGACGCCGGTCCTCACCGGGACCGGGAGCCCGGGCTCTCCCGCACGAGCCGGCGCAGCCCGGGCGCCGGCCGCAGCCCGGTCTCCGCCCGAAGGCGCCGCTCGTAGCGCTCGAAGCTCTGTGCGGCATCGGACGTGTTGCCTTCGGCGAGGTGGGCGCGGATCAGTGACGCCTGGCTGCTCGCGCGCAGCGGGGCGGCGCGCACGGCGGCGTGGGCGGCGGTGACCGCCTCGGCGAAGCGCCGCGCTGCGAGGAACTCCGCCGACAGCCGTTCGAGGGCGTGCGTGCGCAGGTCCCGCCAACTGTCCGCCTCCAGCAGCACCCAGTCCTCGTACCAGCCGGGGAGGAGGTCGGCGGAGAGCGCGAGGACGGTCGTGGCCCCGAGGCCGGCGTCCGCCACGGCGGTACGCCCGTCGAGGACGAGGTGGGCGAGCGACCGGGCGCGGTGGAAGTCGACGCCGACGTCACGGGCCAGACGTACGGTGGTGTTGGTGACGTCCAGGGCCGCACGGCCGGAGTGCTGAAGGCGCGACAGCGCGGACCGGAGGTTCGCGAAAGCGCAGTGCTCGGGCGTGTCGGGCCACAGGGTTCCGGCGACGAGGGCCCGGGGGACGGCGCCGTTGCAGGAGAGGGCGACGAAGGCCAGCACGCGCTCCGACGACGGCGGGACGCTCAGCGGCTCGTCACCGACGGTCAGCGAGAAACCGCCGAGGAGCGACAGGCGTACGGCGGACGGAGCAGGACCGCGTTCCATGACAACCCTCAGCGCGTGGTCGCCGGCAGCATGCGGCGCCGAGTGGCGGACCGAGCCGCCGGGTTCGTCCCTTCCAGGCTAATCGGCGCGGCGCGTTCCGTCCTGCCGTGCTCGGGCCGGTGTCAGTGGCTCCGGCTAGGGTCGGCCACGACGACGGGCATCACGGAAAGCAACGGGCGGGGACATGAACGCGACGGACATCCAGCAGGGCGGCAGAGCGACGGGGGAGAGCGCGGTGTGCCGGCCGGCGCCGCGGGCGTTGCCGAAAGGGCTGACGCATGAGGCGAGCCGTCGTTTCCTCGTGACGGAGGGCCTGCCCGGCCGGGCCGCGGACCTCGACCTCCGCGTGGTGGGCGAGGACCGGGAGCTCGAGGTCTTCGACGACGAGGGAAGGCTGTTCGTCATCGGGGAGACCGACTACTGCGACAGCAACGTCGTCCTCGACGGCGTGACGGGCGAGGTGCACCTCGCCCGCTGGGACGTGGGAGACCTGTCCCGTGACCTCCTGGCGTCGGACCTGACCGCGTTCACCGGCCTGATACGGGAAGTCGAGGCGCTCGCCCCGGCGCCGGTGGACGAGGGCGCGGACGATGACCGCCGCGGGCCGGGGACCGTGGCCGAGGTGGTGGAAGCGGCCGGGCGCCGGATGCGCACCATCGACCCGCGCCTGTTCGCGGCCGGCGCGGCCGTGGCGCACTGGCCCACCGCCGTGATGGTCCGTTCGCTGCGCTGGGGTGCCCGGCCCGGCGGGCCCGGAGAACCGGCGTACGTGCTCGGGCCGGACCTGGTGGAGGACCTGGCCCGGCTCACCGGCGAGGGCGCGGTACGCCGCTTCCGGCCCGAGGAACTGCCGGCCGGCCTCACCCACGCCCCGACCCGGCGGCTCCTCACCGAAGCCGGACTGCCCCTGGACGGCCAGGCGTTCGTGGCCCACACCGGGCCGCTCCGCACGATGGGCGAGGCCTATCCCCAGTACTTCGAGGACCCCTCCGACGACCGGGCATACCAGCGCGACTTCTTCGCCGTCGGCTGGTGGCCCCACGACCTGGAGATAGCGCTCGACGGCACCACCGGCCGGCTGGAACTGCCCGACTGGTACGACGACGGCGAGCCGGACGCCTACCTCAATCGCGACCTGTCCGCGCTGCTGTACGCGCTGTGGACGCACGGGCGCATGAGGGCCGAGTGGTACCGCTACGAGTACGACGGCGACGGCGACCTCGGCGCGTGGGAGGCGTTCGACCCCCGGGCGCTGCTGCACCATCATGTCGACGCGCTGGTGCAGGCCGTCGACCCGGAAGCGTTCGCGACGCCCGGCCGCTCGTGGCGGCTGCTCGCCGAGGACGACTACACCGGGGGCCTGCTCTCGTGAGGACCGCCGGGGCCGATGCCAGGGGCCCGGCACCGAGGCCACCGCCGAACTCCTCAGCCAGGAGGAAGCGACGGTGGCCCACCACTTGTGCCTCGCCCACCACCGCCTGGACGCCCACCACTCGCCGCCCGGCGGGTGAGGGTCACGACCGGATGCCGACCGAGCCGCACGTCCTGCACAAGCACCGGAGGTGCGCCTCCTTCCGCACGGCCGTGCACCTGGCCGCTGTTCCACGCCGCCTACCAGCGCATCGTCCGCTGCATCCTCCTGGGCGACGCCGCCACCGACGACGAACGGAGCACCGAGCTCCGCGACCGGCTCCGGGCCGACGGCAACTGGTTCATGCTCCACCGCCGGCACCACGCCCTGCGCCGCGAACTCTTCGCCCGCACACAGCAGTACATCGACCGGGCCGGGCCCGGCGGTGGCCTCGCCCGGGCCATTGTCGAGACGCCGCGCACGGCCGACCACACCTCCCTGCGCTTCACCGCCGCGCCCCGGCCGGCCGGCTAACCGGCCGGATAGAAGAGGAACAACGTGCAGCCCGTGGTGGTCGCGGGCACGTGCCACGTGCCGGCCGGGGCGTGCAGGAATGTCCCGGCCGGATAGTCGCGTGCTCCGTCGTTGAAGGTGCCCGCGACCACGTAGACCTCCTCCGGACCGGGCTCGTGGACGTCGCGGTGCGGCCAGGAGGCGCCCGGGTCCATCTCCAGCACGTTGGCGTGCGCGCCGGCCGGCCCCTGCCACAACCGGCGGAGCCGGATGCCGGGGAAGAGCTCACGGACGGGGGACTCGTCGACGGAAACTGAGGTGTAGCCCTCCTGGGCAAGAATCTCGGGGTGCATGCCTCCCACGGTGCCGTGCGCGGGCCACCGCGGGTCAGAGCCCCGGACGACATCATGGGGTACTTTCCTGCCATGCATCGCGTGGTGGTCCTGGTCCGGCCGGTGCAGCCGACGTTCGAACTCGGCTGTGCCCACGAGGTCTTCGGCACCGAGCGGACCGGCGTCCCGCAGCACTACACGTTCGAGGTGTGCACGGAGACGCCGGGCGCGGTGCAGACGTCGAGCGGGTACGCGATGCACGTGCCGCAGGGACTGGAGGCGCTCGGGTCCGCGGACACCGTGATCATCCCGGGCTGGCTGCCGGTGGAGTCGCCGCTCTCCGACGCCGTACGCCGCGCCCTGCTACGGGCGCACGCGCGGGGAGCACGGCTGGTCACCATCTGTTCCGGCGTGTTCGCGCTGGCCCGGACGGGCCTGCTGGACGGCCGCTCGGCCACCACGCACTGGCAGCGGGCCGAGCAACTGCAACGGGAGTTCCCCCAGGTGCGGGTGGAGCCGCACAGGCTGTACGTGGACCACGGCGACGTCGCCACCAGCGCCGGCGCGGGCGCGGGCATCGACCTGTGCCTGCACCTGGTCCGGAACGACCACGGGGCCGCACACGCCGCCCTCGTCGCACGCCACATGGTGATGCCGCCGCACCGCGAGGACGGCCAGGCCCCGTACGCGCCGCCCGCACCCCCCGGGGACGCGCTCGGCGACCTGCTCGACTGGGCCGGCGCACGCCTCGGGACACCGCTGTCCGTGGACGACATGGCCGCACACCTCGGCGTGTCGCCCCGCACCCTGGCCCGCCGTTTCGCCGAGCGGCTCGGCACGAGCCCCGGCGCGTGGCTGCTCTCCCGCCGGGTGGCCGAGGCACGCACCCTCCTTGAGGAGACGGACCTGCCGGTCGAGGCGATCGCCGCCCGCGTCGGTCTCAGCTCGGCCGTCAACCTGCGCCGCCGCTTCCGCGCGCAGGTCGGCACGACCCCGGGCGCCTACCGACGGGCGTTCCGGGGGACCGGACCCCTGAACCACTGTCACGACGCGCCGGCCGGGCAGTACCGTCGGTCCGACACCGACCCGAAGGAGGCGCGCATGGGCAAGCACGGTGACGGCAAGGGCGGCGCCGAGGGGGACAAGCAGCAGTCCCCGCGGGAGAGCGACGGACAGTGGAACAAGCCGGTCTCCAACCCGCCGAAGAAGTAGTCGCCGTCGTATGAGCTCCCCGGAACGCCTCCTCGAGATCCTGATCAACAAGGGTTCCCTGGACCCCGCTTCCCGCTGGGCGGCCGCAGTGGCCGGAGTCCGGCGGGAGCTGTTCCTGGGGAACACCTTCGAGGCCGACGGCCGGACGTTCGACCGGCGGGCGGACCCGGAGCGGTGGGCGTGGGCCGTCTACGCCGACCTGCCGCTGACCACCCAGGTCGACGAGGGCCAGGACCTGGGCGAGGACGCGTACCGCAGACCCACCTCGTCCAGCTCCATGCCCACGGTCATGCTCCAGGCCCTCGGCCTCCTCGACGTGCACGACGGCCACCGCGTCTTCGAGGCCGGGGCCGGCACCGGCTACAACGCCGCCTGGCTGTGCCACCGCCTGGGCCCGGACCGCGTGACCACCATGGACATCGACGCGCGCGTCGCCGCACAGGCCGAGGCCGCCCTCGCCGCCGCGGGCTTCCACCCGCACGTCCTGTGCGGCAACGCCGAACGGGACCTCCCCGACGGCGAAACGTACGACCGGATCCTCGGTACCTACACCGTGCCCGACATCCCGTACGTCTGGGTCGAGCGGGCACCCGGCGGCCGGATCGTCACCCCGTGGGGCGGCGGCATCTTCCACTACTCCTTCGCGGTCCTCGACGTCGGCGAGGGCGAGGCCCACGGCCGGTTCGCCGGCCACCCCGCCTTCATGAGCACCCGGGCCCGCCCCGCCGCCGGCGGCCGCGTCAGCGACGTCTACCGCCCCGGGGACCAGGGCGTCGCCGGCCGCACGGACATCAGCCCCCGTGCCGTCGCCGGCGACCGGGACGCGCTGTTCTGGACCGACCTCATGGTCCGTGACGCCTGGCACCACGTCGGCGAGGCCGGCGACGGCAGCGACGAAGCCACCCTGTGGCTGTTCTCCACCGACCGTTCCTCGTGGGCCACCGCCGAGTACGTGCCGGGACACGACGCGTACGAGACCGAGCAGTACGGGCCCCGCCGGCTCTGGGACGAGGTGGAGACCGCCTACCGGACGTGGCAGCGGCTCGGCTCACCGGACCGCGACCGCGCGGGCCTCACGGCCGACCGGAAGGGCCAGCACGTGTGGCTGGACCGCGTCGGCAACACGGTTCTCGACGTGCCTCCTGCCGCGGAACTCATATGAGGGGCGTGACCTGCTCCTCGATGCCGAGCAGCGCCCGGCCGTAGAGCTCGCTCGCAACGGCCGGGTTGGTCATGGCGTGCCGGCTCGCGGTCTCCTGGTCGCGCCACAGCCGCTGCAGCGGGTTGGCCTCGGTGAAGCTCCCCGCGCCGTGCAGGTTCAGCAGGATGTCCAGCGCCTCCCGCGAGCGCCGGGCGACCGTGGCGGTGTCCATGCGGACGCGGGCCCGCTCGCGCAGCGGCATGCGGCGGCCGCTCGCCGCGCACGCGTCGATGTCGTCGGCCGCGCGCATCAGGTGCAGCCCGGCCGTGTCGACCAGCTGGGCGGCCTCGGCGAGCTGCATCTGCGTGGAGGACGCCTCACGGGCCCGGGTGAAGAACGTGTGCGAGAGGGGACGCCCCTCGGCGAGGGACGCCGTCACCAGTTCCAGCCCGCCGCGGGCCATGCCCCACTGGGGGCCCACGAGCACGGAGGCGAGGACGGGCACGAACGGGGCACGGTACAGGGCCTCGTCCGTGAACTCGGTGGGGTACTCGCCCCGCAGCGCCCTCGACACCGACAGGATGCGGTGGCCGGGCACGAACACGTCCTCCGCGACGAGGGTGTGGCTGCCGGTGCCGCGCATGCCCACGGTGTGCCAGGTGTCCTCGACCGCCAGCTCGGCCATCGGCACCAGCGCCACGCCCCGGTCCAGCTGCTCGCCGGCGGCGCCGGTGACCGGCGTGCCGAGGAGCGCCCACTGCGCGTGCAGACAACCGGACGCGAAGGGCCACCGCCCGCTGATGACCTGCCCCGAGCCCGCCGCCCTGCTCGTTCCGCCGGGGGTGAAGACGGAACAGACACGGGCGCCCGGGTCCTCCCCGAACACCTCCCGCTGGGCACGCTCCGGGTACAGGGCGGTGATCCAGGCGCACACGTTGACCAGAGCGGTGGTCCAGGCGGTGGACCCACAGCCACGACCGAGCTCGGCACTGACCTCCAGGAGCGCACGGACGCTCGCCTGATGGCCACCGAACCGCCCGGGCACCGTGAGTGCGAACAACCCGGCGCCGGCGAGGGCCTCGATGTTCTCCTCGACCACCCGCCGCCCCTCCTCGGTACGCGCGGCATTGCCCCGTAACAGCCCGACGAGCGCGGCAGCCCGCTCGGTCAGGTCCTTGCCCTTGGTGTCGGTCGTCATGACGTGCCCTCCATGCCGGAGTGTCGGGAGCCTGCCCGGAGCGCTCAGTGGCGCACGTCCGAACGCGGCCGCTGCAAGGTGAAGGTGTCGACGGGCGTCAGGTCGCCGTGGGGGCCGTCGAACGTGTAGTACGTGACCCGCATGCGCGTCAGGCCCTCGCGGTGGTCGCCGGGGTCGACGTCGAACGCGGCGAAACCGCGGTTGTACTTACGGTCCTGGACGGCTGCCCACGGTGCTTCCTCGGGGATCCAGACCGCCTCGCGGTGGCCGGAGGCGGTCCTGTCGTCCTTGAGGCCCACCAGGACCCGGGCCTGCGGCGTGTCGAAGAGGTCGTCCTGGCTCGTGGCGATGTTGCCGCCCGCGCCGATGACCATGTGGACGGTGCCCTTGCCCGTGTCGATCAGATCGGTGCGGGTGGAGACCGGAACGGGGGTGCGGGCCTCGTTGGGCAGCGTGCCGCGCACCGGGTGCGACCGCTCGTAGTGGTGCTCGTGCCCGCTGACCACCAGGTCGACGCCGTACGCGTCGAACAGCGGACCCCAGGCCCGGCGCACCCCCAGGTCGCTGCCGGCGCTCCGGTGACTGGAGATCATCGGCTGGTGCATGCACACCACGATCCAGTCGATGCCCCGGTCCGCCCGCGCCGCCTTGAGCTCGCGCTCCAGCCAGCGCCGCTGGGCGCCGCCGGAGTAGCCGCTGATGTACGTGTCCCCGCCGTCCTGGAGCGCCACGTCGTCGTTGGCGAGGCTGATGAAGCGGACGGCGCCGACCGTGAAGGCGTACCACATGCCCCGCGTCTCCTCGTCGGAGGAGGTGGACGACGAGGGAAGGGCGAAGTAGGTCTGGTAACCGGCCGCGCCGATGGGCCCGTTGCCCTTCTCGTTCTCGTGGTTCCCCGCACACGGCATCCAGGGGCGCAGGCGGGTGGAGCGGCTGTTGTTGATGAACCAGTCCGCCCAGGTCGCCACCCGGCTCGTGCCCCACGCCCCGGCGATCGCCGCGTAGCACAGGTCACCGTTGACGAAGTTGAACAGCGGAGCGACCCGCTCGACGGCCGCGACGATGTCCGCCGAGGCGGGCGAACCGACCTGGCTGCTGGTGTGCAGGGGGTACCGGTTGACGGGGGAGGGGACGCCGTCGGGGAGGTGGACGACCCGGCGCAGGTTCGGCGTCGCCTGGTCGCCGAAGCTGGTGAAGGTGAAGGCGGCGCGGCCGCGCGGCGCCGTGGTGAACGAACCGGTCTCCGGGGTCGCGCCGTCGTGCCCGGCCGCGTACAGGTACGTGGTCGAGGGCCGCAGGCCGGTGATCCGGGCGTGGTGGACGTACACCTCCTCCTTCGACAGCCCGTCCCGGTACGTGCGCGTCTCGGCGTCGACGACCCGCCCGCCGTGCCCGCCCGCGGGCGAACCGAGCCGCACCTGCGGCCGGCGCACCGACTGCGGGGTGATCCAGGAGACGGTCATCTCCGAGGACGGGTCGGAGCCGAACTGCAGGTGGACGCCCAGGACCCCGGGCGCGCCCAGCCGGTGCGGCCGGCTCTGGAGCAGCGGCCCGGGCTCCGGTGCCGCCGGCGCCGGGGCCGCGGCGGCCTCCCCTGCGGCGCCGGTGACGAACGGGACGGCGGCCGCGGCCGACGAACCCTTGAGTACCGATCTACGCGTGATCGCCATGAAACGCCCTGCTCCTGTGGGGGAGTTGCTGGTCCTGGGCACTGTAGGTGATCGACGCCCGATGATCTACGGTTGATCCGCCGGCGGCCGCATCCCGCCCACCCTCACCGCGCGAGCGCGTGGCACACCTCGGCGGCCAGCCTGTCGGCGGCGTCGAGGACGGCGGCGAGCGAGTCCGGGCTGGTGCCGAGCCCGGAGAAGAGCCCGTGAGCCCGCCCGGCGAAGTCCGCAGGGGCCGCGGCCAGCCCGCCTGCGGCCTGAACAACCCCTTTTTCGTTGAGTACCCAGCACCCGGCATGGGCGTGGAGGGCATGCACGAGGAGTCCCACCGCGCGGAACAGGCAGCCGGCGACGTAGAAGGCGTCCCCGCGGGCCGCCCCCTTGCGGGCGTTGGCGAGGATGAAGGGGGCCTCCCATCGCGCGTTGTCGATGAGTGCGGTGCGCAGCGGCGGAGGGTAGTGGCGGGTCTGTTCCTGGAGCGCCAGGAGCTTGCCGCTGGGGTCGGAAAGGATGCGCCCGAGCGCGATTTCGCCGGCGTAGGAGTGGGAGTACACCCCCAGGGGATGGCCGGGCTGGGCGCCGATCTCGAACTGCCCGGCCCGGCACTGCTGCCAGACGTGGTGCACCCGGTCGAGGTTGCGGTAGATCCAGTCGACGCGGTGGCCGTCGATGGTCAGCCAGGCCCCACCGTCCACCCACGGGCCCCAGCCGCCCGGCTCGGTCACCTCCACCGTGTCCCCGGTGAGCTCGGCCGCGAGCAGACGCAGGGCAGCGGTGTCCAGCGGCGGCCGGTAGTACAGGCCCAGGTCGTAGTCGGAATCGGGGCCGTGCGTCCCTCTCGCGCGGCTGCCTCCGAGACACACACCGACGACGCCGCCGACAGCGGTCAGCCGGTCCGCGATGTCCGCCAAGCGTTCCATAGTGGGCAAGTCTGCCCAGACGGATCACCGTCCGCCACCGATTTCCCTCGCAGCCGACGGCCCGGGGGCGCCCTCGGGCGCCGGGCCCGCGGGCCCCGGGCGGTACGGAATCCGCCCGGGGTCCGCGGCTGTCCGCTACCTGAACAGGCGGTCACCGCTGGTGGCCATGCGGTGGGTGGAGCCGTGGCGGTTCACCCAGTCGCGGATGAGCTTGATGGAGTTGGCGCACTGCCAGCTGTTGTCGTACTCGCGCACCCCGGTGAACGCGCCGTAGCCCGCGATGATGCCGTCCACCCGGGCGTCACCCAGCAGTTTGTCGACGTACCACGGGTCGTTGTAGGTGGTCGTCCAGGACAGCGTGGCGACGAGCCGGCCGGCGGCACGGTCCCCGGCGCCCTTCTTCAGTTCGGCGCACGTGTTGTAGCCGGCTTCCGTGCAGTTGCCGAACCCCTTGGTGATGTCGGTGTCGCCGTAGTCCATGGCCCGGTGACCGGCCGGGAACCCGGCGCCGGACCGGTCGAACGCCTTCCGGACCTGGTCGCGGGTGCCGGTCGTCGTGATGCCCTCCAGCGTGCCGAGCCTGCCTTCGAGGCTCTTCCAGCCCCTGCC
Source organism: Streptomyces mashuensis (assembly GCF_014654785.1). Classification (GTDB taxonomy): domain Bacteria; phylum Actinomycetota; class Actinomycetes; order Streptomycetales; family Streptomycetaceae; genus Streptomyces; species Streptomyces mashuensis. The sequence continues at coordinate 75,996 of NZ_BNBD01000020.1, read as the reverse complement.
GCCGACGTCCGGGTTGCTGCCGCCGTGGTACTCGTAGAACCCGTACAGCACCTGGATCCCGGCGGCCGTCAGCCGCTGCGCCTTGTCGCGCAGCCCGGCGACGCTGCATCCGCGGTTCGGTGCCTCTCCGCAGTAGTTCGGGTCCTTGATGTCCAGCCAGACCAGTGCGAGCCGGCGGCCCGCCCTGGCGTGGGACAGGATGCGGTCGATCATGCTGTCGAAGCCGGGCCCCCGCCGGTTGTCACCGGCCGAGGAGCAGTCGTGGTAGGCGCGCCATTCGTTGGGGTTCCACCAGGCGCATACGTCGATCTCGATGGCGTTGGCGCCGTGGCCGAGCGCGGCGTCCACGCCGTCGAGGGTGTCGACCCGGTGGGCGATGGCGTAGATCGCGTGACGTTGACCGGCTGCTGCCGCGGACGTCGTACCGAGCGCGGTGGCACCGATGATCCCGCACAGTGCCGTCAGCAGCGCCGCCAGTGCCCTCCGCGGGCGGGCGCCATGACGTAAGTGGGTGCTCAAGGGAGGTACCCCTTCATGTCGGTGTGCTGAAGCGGAATGCCGATCCCACCATCCGCGCGTTGGCATGTGATGAATGGCGGCTGAACGTATCCGGGTGAGCAGGGGCGGTGACGGCGGGACAGCAGCCTGTCGGCCGCCTGGACGGCCAGTGCGCAGGCGGCGAAGCCCGCCCCGAGGAGGCAGCAGCCCGCCCAGCCGTGGGCGGCGAAGACCGCGGTGGTTGCGGCGGCACCGGAGGCGGAGCCGAGCGAGTAGAAGACCATGTAGCTGCCGATGACGCTGCTCGTGCGATCCGGGTGCGCGGTGGTGAGCACGTGCTGGTTGCTCACATGGACGACCTGGACGGCGAAGTCGAGCAGCACGATTCCGGCGGCGAGGAGCCACAGCGACCACGGCAGCTGCGCGATCGCCGCCCACGAGGCGATGAGCAGGGTGAGCGCCAGGCCGGTGACCCGGGTCGCCCGTCCTGCGTCCGCCCACCGTCCGGCGCGGGCCGCGCCGAGTGCGCCGGCGAGTCCGGCGATGCCGAACAGCCCGGTCTGCCCCTCGCTCAGCTGCCACGGCTCGGCGGCCAGGGGCAGGGACAGCCCGCTCCACAGGGTTCCGAACGAGGCGAACAAGAAGAACGCGACGAGCCCGCGCGTGAGGAGGACGCGCTGCCGGAACAGTCCGGCGAGCGAGCCGACGGCCTGCCGGTACCCCGACGGCCGACCGGGGCGCCTCTCCGACGGCAGTACGGCGAGGACCAGGGCGGCGAGTGCGAGCGACAGCACCGCGAGCAGGGCGTAGATGCTCCGCCAGCCCCACGTCTCGGCGAGCGTGCCGGTGACGATCCGCGCGCCCAGGATGCCGGCCACCACGCCCGACGTCACGGTGCCGATGTTCCGTCCTCGTTCGGCCGGTGGTGACGCCGACGCGGCGTAGGCCACCGTCGTCTGCACCACGACGGCGAAGGCCCCGGCCGCCGCGAGCCCGGCGAACGCCATCCATGCGGCGGACGCCGAGGCCGTGAGGGCCAGTCCCCCCGCGGTGACCGCCAGATGGGCGGCGATGAGCCGGCGCCGGTCGGCCGTGTCGCCGAGCGGCACCAGCAGCACCAGCCCCGCCAGGTAGCCGAACTGGCCGGTCGCGACGATCCAGCCGGCGAGCCCCGCCGGCACACCGAGATCGTGGCCCATCGGCTCCAGAACCGGTTGCGCGGCATAGACACCCGCCACGGCAACCCCGCACACGACTGCGAGCAGCAGCCGTCGCCACACGTTCACGCTCCCCAACCCCAATCGGTAGCAGATTGCAACCGTTTGGACGGTACGGCATGATGGTTTCAATCTGCAACCCATCAGGAGGTGTCATGCCGCGCACCACCCCGCGCGCCCCGGGCCTCGACTGGACCGACCCGGAGTGCCCCGTCGCGCGCACGCTCGACCTCGTCGGCGACCGGTGGAGCCTTCTCGTCGTCCGGGACGCAATGGACGGGGCGCGCTCGTTCACCGAGTTCCAGCGGCGCACCGGCATCGCCCGCAACATCCTCACGGACCGCCTCCGCAAGCTCACCGCCCACGGACTCCTCGCCCAGCGCACCGCACCGTCGGGCCGCCGCCAGGAATACGTCCTCACCGACGCCGGCCACGACCTCTTCGCGGTCGTCCTCGCCCTGCGCCAATGGGGGGAACGCCACGCCTTCGCACCCGGCGAGCCCCGCTCCACCCTGGTCGACCGGCACGGCACGCCGGTGCCGGAACTCGCGCCGGCCGGCGCCGACGGCACTCTCCTCGACGCCGGCACCACCCGCGTGCACAAGCCCGAAAAGCCCGAGTAGAACTTGGCCCTTCAGGCGTGCCCCGGGTCCTCGAATGCCGAGAGCTACAGGTCCTGCCGGCCCAGCGGCGTCTTCGGCAGGGCCTCGCGGAGGCGGTCGAGCAGTGCCCGGGACGCCGGGCTCGGCAGGCCGGTGGCCCTCCAGGCGAGGACGATCCGGGCCCGTACGCCGGGTTCGGCGATGCGCAGCGTACGCAGCGGCCCGCCGGAGTCCGGCTCCTCCTCGCCGAGGGGCAGCACGGCCACACCCAGGCCCCGCGCGGCCAGCTGCGCGAGGACGTGCGGGCCGGCCGCCTCCAGGGTGACGCGGGGCCGGAACCCGGCCTGAGCGCAGGCCCGTTCGAGGGCCGCCCGGACCCCGGTCCCGTGCGGCAGGCAGATCAGCGGGCGGTCCCGCAGCTCGGCCAGGGGGACGTCGGTGCGGCCTGGGGAGGTGAGGAGAGGGTCGCCGGGGGCGACGGCGGCGCCGAGCGGGGTGTCGATGACCGTCTGCCAGGAGAGACCCGGCGGGGGCTGTTCCCCCGTGGGCCCGAGGAGGGCGACGTCGATCCCGCCGGCCAGCAACGCCGCCTGCATCCGCTCCGAGGTGTCCTCCGTGAGCGCGATCTCCAGAGCGGGATGGGTGCGGTGGAAGTCCGCGAGGAACGAGGCGATGTCGAAGGCGCGGCCGGTGGCGCCGGAGACGAGCCCGAGCGTGACCCGGCCGCGCAGCAGCCCGCTGTGCTCGTCCACGGTCTGCCGCACCGCGTCCGCGGCGGCCAGCGCGGCGCGCGCGTACGGCAGAACGGCGCGGCCCACCTCGGTCGGCGTGACCGAGCGGTTGGACCTGTCCAGCAGCGGCTGCCCCAGCTCCTTCTCCAACTGGCGTATCTGCGCGCTGAGTCCGGGCTGGGCCAGGTGAAGCCGGGCGGCTGCGCGCGTGAAACCGCCCTCCTCGACGACGGTGACGAAGTAGCGCAGCTGACGGAGCTCCATAACTGCTGATTCTAGGCGGCAGCAGATGAATCTATTGGAGATATGGCCCGGCCGGCCGCAGGCTTGACCAGGTGAACAGCACGACATCGCGCAAGGACAGCAACGCCGCGCTCAGGGCCATGATCGCGGCGGAACGCCAGGAGCTGGCCGACCTGCTCGACGGCCTGCGGCCCGGTCAGTGGGACGAACCGAGCCTCTGTACCGGATGGCGGGTCCGTGAGGTCGCGGCCCACATGTCGACGGGGTTCCGGCTCTCCCTGCCCGCGACGGTCGGCGCACTGGCCAAGGCCCGGGGAAACCTGCACCGCATGACCGACCAGGTCGCCCGCAAGGACGCGGCGGCCCATTCCACCGCCGACCTCGCCGCGTTCCTGCGGCGGGGCGCGCACCACCCCTGGACCCCGCCGGTCGGCGGATTCACGGCGGCGCTCGGCCACGACGTCGTCCACGGACTGGACATCACGGTCGCTCTCGGCCTCGGCCGGCGGGTCCCCGAGGACCGGCTGCGGGTGCTGCTCGACGCGATCCGGCCCAGCGGCCTGCGGTTCTTCGGCGTCGACCTCACCGGAGTACGGCTCTGCGCCGAGGACCTGGACTGGTCGTACGGCTCCGGCGCCCCCGTGCACGGCGCCGCCCAGGACCTCCTCCTGCTCGCCTTCGGCCGCCGGCTCCCCGGCGGCCGGCTCAGCGGCGAACCGAGCAGCCGTTTCACGGCCGCCTGAGCCCACGCCACGGCCGCAGCTTCTCCGGGTTCCGCACCACCCAGATCCGGGTGACGCGCCCGTCGAGGACGCCGAACGAGGCCACGGTCTCGACGACGCCGGCACGCAGGGCCACCAGGCCCGGCCCACCGTTCACCGACCGCTCCTGGAGTTCGAGGGGTTCGAGGCGTTCGGGCCCCGGGGCCCTGCCGGCCATGGCGACCATGTACTGGGCGATGCGCGCACCGCCCTCGACCGGGCGCAGGACGGCGCCGGCCACGCCGCCGCCGTCGGCGGTCATCACGGCGGCCGGGTCGAGGAGACCGACGAGAGCGGCGATGTCCCTGGCCTCCCACGCTTCCTTGACGCCCCTCACCACCTCGGCGCGGCCGGCCACCGCCGCTGTCGCTGCCGGCGCAGCGCCCGCGCCGTCCACCCGCCGCCGGGCGGAGGCCGCCAGCTGCTTGCAGGCCGCGGGGCTCCGGCCGAGAACACCGGCGATCTCGGCGAACGGGTACCGGAAGTGTTCTCCACCGTTTGGGACTCTCATGAGACGCGAGCCAGCGGAAGCAGCGAGGGCGTGAGAAAACTCAGTTGTCCCCCGTCCCACCTGTCTTGAGAGTTAGCCTCTCAGCCCCAGACCACCCGAGCGAGTGACACGTGAGGGCAAGCTCGGCATGTCAGGCAAGACAGGAAGGCGGGGGATGACCGCGGAAGCCAGCACAGAGTCCGTTCTGCGGCTGATGGCAGACAAGCCTCGTGAACAGACGGCCTTCATGTCCCTCATCGCGGGCCTGCGGACGGTAGGACTCGAAGCCGACCTCCTGGGAAGCCCTGAGCGGCAGGAAGGCTTGTACGGGCATGCCCCACCGATTCCTATCGACGCAGAGGTCGCAATCAATGGAGTCGCCGGGTTCGTCGATCACACTGTGGTGCCTGCGCCGCAAGAAGATCCCCGCCGTGTCGCCACTCAGGATGTCGTTGCGCATGAGCTGATCGGGCGGCTTCAGGACCTGGCGGCGGAAGCGCCAGGTGGTGGCCTGTGGGTGTCCATCAGTGCCAGTCCATGGCTCGGCGCGAAGAAGAAGGATCGCGAGCGGCTGTATGACCGGGTCGTGGAGATGGCCAGGAAGGCAGTCGAACGGAGAAAGCCTTTCGTAGACCTCAAGAAGCTGCCGCAGAAGCCGTTCCCCGTCCCCACGATCGGTTTCTGTGAGGCGCCGGAAGATCACCGGGTAACGATCGCTTTCGATGATCTCACCTTGGGCTGGTCAGGGCGCTTCGGTTCTGATGGCCAGTGGTCGTGCACGATCGGAGAGATGAGAAACAGCGTCGGTCGTGCGATCGAGGGCAAGCTGAAGAAGCAGTTGGCTCGTGTGCGCGCCGTCGAGGCGGACAAGCCGATCGGCCTGCTGCTCGACAGCAGGCCGATGCATGGAGCGAAGGGCAAACCTGAACCTGTTTTTGATCTTCCTCCCTTGGTGCTTCGACACATGCTTTTTGAGATTGCTGAAGATTGGCCCGGTGTGCTGTCCAAGGCATGGCTCATCTCGCCGCAGGGCCTCAGCGCGGTTTATGGCGACCCAGATGCGTTCGATTGGTGACTTTGCTGCTGGATAGGTAACGCGACAAGCCTGCCCGCCTGGTGGTGCTCGGCTCGCAGCAGCTGGTTGTCGTGGTGGAGCGAGGCAATGACCGTGGTCGCGGCGGTCAGCCGCCGGTTGAGTTCGGTGATCTCCTTCTTCGCTGCGGCGAGTTGTCGGCGGAGGTCGTCAATGTCGGCGTCCCGGCGGGCCTCGCCGGGGGTGAGGCAGCCGTGGGTATCGATGTGGGCGTCCCAGTCAGCCAGGACGGCCTTCGCTCGGAACATCGTGGCGGGGCTGACACCCGCTTCCAGGGCGAGGTTGTTCTTCGTGAGCCGGCCGTCGCTGTGCTGCGGCTTGCCCGCCAGGAGCCGGTCCATGGCCCCGCGGAGCTTGTGCTCGGTCTTGGTCGAGACGTTCGCGTCGGTCATCGTCCGGCCTTCCGCAGAACGGCCTGTGCTTCGGATCGCTGCTGTTCGAGGGCCGCGCGATGGCCGGGGGCAAGGCGGCGGGTTTCCAGGAGCCTGGTGAGGGACCGTTCCTCGCTGTCCCAGATCTCGACGTGCTGGGGGCCAATCATGCTATTGCCGCAGCGGTCCGGGCGGCAGCGGTCTTGCAGGGGGCCGGTGTGGCCGGAAGGGATCACGGTGTTCTCCAGGCAGACGGCGCCGGCCGGGTTGGCGGCGTCGAACAGGCAGTTGTTCAGGGTTCCGAAGCGGATGGAGACGCGGGCCTGCTTCAGCAGGGCGTGTTCGACCGTTGCGTCACCGCCCTGGGCGGCGACGGTGTCGCGGATCTTGTCGAAGGTCCTGGTCAGCTGCTCGACGCCAGGGCCGAAGCCAATCGGCTCGTTCGCCTTGTGGGCGTCGAACAGGTCCCGCAGGCCGCGGAACCGGGCGGCTTCGGTCGCCGCGTCCAGGTGCTTGGCCCAGGAGGCCGCGGAGGCTGCATAGCCCTGGGTGGTGCGGTTGGCCAGGGCCCGTGAGGCGACGTGCTTGAGCTGGATGCCCAGGGCGATCTCGGAGCTGGGGAACTGGTCGGTCAGCATGGCCATGGTCCGGCGGAACATGTGTGGGGCGACCCGCTCGGAGGGGATGGGGGCCAGGCCGTTGACGTCGGTTCTGGCGTTCACGTGCTCGACGAACGCCTTGATCCCTTCGTTCGCCGTGAACCGTTCAGCGTTCCGGACCTCTCCGGCGATGCCCGTGAACAGCCGCTCAGGGTGTGAGCTGATCTCCTCGGCCAGGGCGAGGGCTCGGGCGACGGGTTCGATAATCCACCAGTGCTTGCGGGGGAAGTCCTCCTCGCCCTTGACCTCCGTCGAGACCACGGCGGGCGCCCCGAAGTACTCGACCACCGAGCCCTTGACGATCTCCTGAACCTCAGAGTCGCGCATCATGCTCAGCGCGGTGACGAAGATGTAGCAGGCGATCCGGAGGATCTCGATCTCCCGGTTCAGGCTGCGGGGCGCGAGTCCCCGGGTCCAGCCGCCAGCGGTGCCGTCCGCGCGCCTGACCTGCGCATACTCCGGAAGGACACTGGCGCTCGCGCACTGGCCCCGGTCGACCGCCGCCATCACGATCTCCCGCAGACCACGGGGCTTGTTGAAGATGTGGGCCCGTTTCTCGATGCCGATCAGGAACGACAACAGGCCCCAGTGGACCTGGCCCGCGTCCGTGCTCCGCGGCGGCAGGTGCTCATCGTGCAGCGGGACGAGGTTGCTGGGGTTGGCCAGCCAGGCCCGCAGCCGGGCCTCCGCGCCCGCCGCCGACCTCGTCGCCTCCGCCTGAAGTTGCCGCCAGCGCTCCTGGGCTCGCAGGACGTCGGGGGCGAAGGCGTCGATGTAGGTCCAGGCGGCCTGGACCAGCGGGAACCACACTTCCGGAGAGATGACCGGGGTCGACAGCGTCCGGCTGCCGCTCGGCGACATTCCCAAGGCCGCGTGTGAGGACATGCCGGGCCAGGGGTCTTGGGGCAGGCCGCCGCAGGTCAGCAGTGGCCCGTAGCGGTGAAGCTCGCGGATGACCGTCATGTGGCCGACCACGGTGGAGACGGCCCTGTCCTCTTTCAACTCGGCAACCCGGATGTGCAGCTGGTGCTCGGGCCAGGCTCCAAGGCCCTCGGGCAGTCCCCGTTTCTCGGCCCATGCGGCCAGTGCCCGCAGACCGCGGAGTCTCTGGATTGCCGTCTTCGGGCTGACCGGACGGCGCCGCGTGGTGATCCCGGCGGCCAGCACCGTGGGGTGCCGCGGGTTCAGCAGGATCATGGCCAGCTCGCGGGCACGAAGATTCCAGACGTCGGTGAAGGCGTCGAACTTCAGCTTCCAATCGGCCGGGTGCAGGTTAGCCGGCCGACGCAGGACCCCGTTCAGGTTCCACTCGTCGCGTTGTCCGAACAGGGGACTGACGGCGCCGGGCATCAGCGTGTGGGAGGTCAGGACCGGTTCATCGGGTCCGAAGGCCGTGTAGGTCGACGGCTTGAGGGCGGTGTTGTTCATGCGTCGAATTCCGCTTGGGCAGTGAGGGGAAGCTGCAAGGCGATGTCGCCTTCGTCGATGTGGCGGCGGGCGGCGGCGGTCTCCGCCTCGGACCGTTGCGTAAGGACAGCCGTGAGGTTGGCCGCGGTCTGGCCCCAAAGGGTGTGAAAGTGGGCCGGGCTCAGCCGAGTGCGCAACCTGTCCAGGTGATCCGCGAACAGCAGGAGCTGAGGCAGATGGGAGGGCAGGATCCAGGCATTCCGGCACTCCAGGCAGCGCAACGGCGCGACCGCGCAGAGATCACCGGGGCGGGAGAATGGTGAGTCGAACGGGTCACGGCAGCTGGTGACGCCCATCTCCAGGGCCCCGCTTCGCAGGTCCTCGACCTGTTCGGCACTCAGCCCCAGCTCGACCAGGGCCGGGGTGGTCTCCTCCAGCGCCGACTCGGCGGCGGCGTCCAGGACGACTGGGCCGGCGGTGGCCTTGTCGAACCAGGACTGCTGAGCGGTGGTGATCACCCGCCCGGAGACCACCCGCAGGGTGGTGCCCTGCGCGTAGTGGCCGCGGAACGTCTCCTCGTGGTGGTCGTCGGCGATGTCCGTGATCCGGCCGCCGAACGCGACGGCCTTCTCGACCTTCACCGACTTCCGCAGCCGCCGGATGTCGATCCGGCCCTCCAGATCGAGGCCCATCTCCTTCACCCAGCATCCGAACCGTCTCAGCCGACCCCGGCCGACGGTGAACTCGGAGGATGGCGTCAACGCCCCGTGCAGGAACAACGGCGCCGGACGCTCGCTGTAGAGATCCCGCAGCGGTGCGGTCGCGTCCATCAGCTGCCGGACGATCGCCGACACCTCCAAGCGGGGCCGGTCCGCGTACTCGCGAACGTGCTCAACCGCGTCCAGCACGTCGATGCGGGTGAAGGCCCGGCGATGAATCCTGCGGGCCCGGTTCTTGATCATGGTCAGCCGGACCCCGCCCTCGGTGAACTCCACTGCCTCCTCCGCCAGCCCGGCAACCTCCTCCGGGGAATGGCCGGTCGCGGCGACTAGCAGCACCCGGAACGCGTGCAGGTCCCGCTCGTTGGGATAGAGCTGGTTGAGCAGGCTGCGGACCAGGACGTGGCCGCGCATCCCGCAGCCCTGCCCCTCGGTCCGGACGTTGTCCGGAACCAGGACCGCCAGCTCCGGCGGCAGCGGGAACGGGACCTTCTTGGCCATCTCCCGAGGGTGCACCGCCCTGTGGGCCAGAGCCCAGAGCAGATCCGGCAACCGCGACCAGCCGTGCTCGGCCGGGTGCCCGCCGGCCTCGGCCATCTCCCACCCTGCCTTCAACCGCTTGCGGAGCCGGGCGATGTCGTCCCATGCCGCCTTGACCAGAGCCGCCTTGTCCTTGCGGGAGAACTCGTCCAGCTCCTGAGTGACACCCCAGGCCAGGCTGTGGTTCTGGGCAGAGATCTGTGCCAGCCGCAGCGCGAGGCCCCTGTCGGGGTGCCGCTGGCGCCGGTTGATCAGGATGCGGAGGTTCGCCGCGAGGGCCCCAGGGCGCGTTGACCCGCGCGGCCACTGAGCTGGCAGCGACTGTTCCCAGGCCAGCAGCACCTCGGCCAGATCCGGCTCCGACCTGGCAAGGGACGCCTCCGCCGCCCGGTCGGCCAGATGCTCGTCGACGAACTCACAGAACAGCCGCAGCCCCTGGCGGTGGCTGCTGGCCGTGCCCGTCCGACGGCTCGTGACCTCGATGTATTCGACCCACTCGTCCGCGAGCTCGGTTGCCAGCGTCTGGCAGGCGAACTGCGACGGGTCGAACTGCAGGACCCGCTTCTTGCCCCTGGAGTCCGGTGTGACGGCCTGCCGGATGCCGATCCTCACCGGCCCCAGGTCGGGGTCCTCGTGCCGGAAGTCCCGGCGCCGTTCACCGCGTCGCGGCATGACCAGCCTCCTCGACCCTCATGGCCCGAAGCGCGATATCCGCGTAGGTGTCCCCGTCGCCGGCCGCCCACTGGGCGAACGCGGCATCGACGTAGGACATCGGATCCTCCAGGTAGCGCAGGTACTCGTAGGTGACAGCCGGGCTCGCGTGGCCGAGCCGACGGCTGACGATCAGCAGCGGGTTGAAGGCGATGTGCTCGGCCAGCGTCGCCGTGCCCGCCCGGCCCGCCATCCGCTCGCGCTCGGCCGCCTGCCGCATAAGGAAGTCCAGGAGCCGCAGGGCGAACGTGTGCCGCAGATCGTGGAATCGCCATCGCTTCTGGGGGAGTTGAGGGGCCCGCTCGTCGCCGCGGACCGCCGTCATGCGGTCCCATGCCTGGTAGCGGACGCGGTCCCAGGACGACGAGGTGAGCATCAGGCTGCCGTGGCCGATGAACACCGCCAGCGGCTCCAGCCCGGTCGGCCCCTCGTGGACCGTGATCCGCCGCAGCTTCGGCGGCATCGCCGAGCAGGCGTACGCGCGGTCTCGGCCCTGCCAGCGTCCCCGCAGCCGACGGCGTGCGTAGTCGATATCGACGACGACGAACAGGTCCCGGTGGCGACGCTCCAGCGTGCGGGCCATGGACTCTGCCATCTCCGGCCGCTCGATCAGCACGAACCGGTCCACCGAGGTCAGCGTGTCCGGCGGAACGTAGGCGATCCGGTGCTTCTTGTATTTCGCGCACGCCTGGAGATCGAACTCCGTCCCCTCGCCCGGCCGCCGCATCCCGACCGCGAGTTCCGGCAGCAGCACCGTGGACCACTCCTGCGGTCGCATCCCCGACGTCAGGGCCAGGTCGGCCGCCGCCCGGCTCCGGTTCGGCGCCTGGCCCCGGAAGGCCCGGTCCACCTCGCCGTCCAGGGTCTGCCCGCCCAGCCCAACGTCCCGGAAGAACACGTACTGCCTCAGCGTCAGGTGCCGGATGTCCATGTCCCGGCTCATCCCGGTGGACAGCGGGTTCGTCGTGCCGACCGCCCGCAGCGGCGACGCCCGGCGCAGGCCCTGCCCGACCATCCAGTCCAGCAGCATGTTGATCACCGACGCCTCGCGGTCCCAGACCGTCCCGCCCACCGGCACGTCCTGCAACTCGATCCGCGACCGCCGATAAGCCACCAGATCCGACTCCGCCGCCGTGGCCAGGTCGCGGCCTCGCTCCGCCAGGAACTCCATCAGCCGCAGCACGATGTAGGCGTAGTGCCGCAGTGTGTCCTCCGGATCCCGCCCCAGGTAGGCCAAGTGACGGAACCAGGAGCAGGCCGGCTCGACCGGCCGCATCTGATCGTCCACGAACAGCGGCAGACGATCCGGCAGGGCCCGGAAGTCCAACCGCCGTACGGCTTCCTCCCCGACCCTGCCGAACAGCGCAGGCCGTTCCTGTACGCGGGCCCGGCTGACGAAGAACAGATCCACTTACCCCTCCGGCTGAGAGAACCCACAACCGTCGGAGGTAACGAGGAAGCCCGGAAACAGTGCTGGGCGGCCCCTGCGGGGCCGCCCTTCGATGAGAGTGTCCGGAACTACCAGGAGAAGAAGACGTCGTGCAGGACGAACGCCACCCGCTCGGCGGGCGTCATCGACTCCAGGACGACGAGGAAGGCCATGCCCACCGACTCGTCGAGAACGATCTGGTCGGCGGGGTCCCACTCGGTACCGTCGGGCAACGGCTCGGGCAGCCATGCACCGACGTAGCGTTCCCGGCGGGCCCGCGCGGAGCCGAGCACGTCCAGGCAGATGCGGCCGGTCACCGTCGTGAGCCAGGCACCGGGGGACCGGATCTCCTCCCGCCGGCTGCGCGGCAGCCCGTACCAGCGTGCGTAGGCCTCCTGCACGGCGTCCTCGGCCTCGGTCACCGAACCGAGCAACCGGTACGCGACATTCAACAGCTGGCGCCGCTCGCCGGATGTCCCCATGCTTCGGGCCGCCCCCTCGCCTTACTTTTCGCACCCCTGCGTCGTCGGGCCGGGTGAGACCTTACCGAGCCACTGCCGAGGGCGGAAAAGGAGACGGCCACATGACCACTCAGGAAACGACGAAGACGAGGAAGACGAGAAAGCCGGCGAGGACGGCGAGGACGACGACGGAGCCACGCGGTTCCCGCTTCCTGCGGATCGCGCTCGCCCTGCAGACCCTGACCGTCTTCCTTCAGGCGGTCTCCGCCGGACTGCTCCTGACCTCGACCTACGGGGAGACGCTGCACAGTGGCGGAGCCCGCGTGATGTACGGGGCGTCGATGCTGTACGTGCTGGCGGCGGTGCTGGCGTGGAAGCCGGGCGGCGGCTCGCCCAGACCTGTCCTGCAGGCGTCGGGCTTCCTGGCCCTCGCCTCGGCCCAGGTCGTGCTGGGCATCGCGCACGTCCCCTCGGTCCATGTCCCTCTGGGCGTCGCCATGTTCGGCCTGAGCATGCTGGCGCTGGCGCGGCACCGGAGGTGAACGCCGTACCCCCCTGACGTACGGCGTTCACCGCGATGCGGCCGGTGTATCAGGGCCCGGTGTCGCCGGGGTGCGAGCAGAGGCCGCCCTGGTAGTTGCTGTCGTACCAGGCCCCCGTGGCGTCATAGTCCAGGTTGGTGCGGCCGGGCCCCACGCAACGGTGGTAGTTGGACCGCGGCCAGCGCTTGACCTGGATCCAGACGTTGGTGTTGGTGGCGCAGTGCTCGTAGTACGCCCGCTCGCCACCGCGGCTCTCGTTCCACCCGCAGCCCGCGAGCTTCGCGGGCGCGGCCGCGGTCGCGGTCACGGGGGCGACGGCGGAGCAGGCGAGCGCTCCGGCCAGGGCGACGGTCGCGAGGCCGACCGATGCGCGGAATGTCATGTGTCCTCCCTTTCGACGGGGACTGCCGGCTGATGCCGTGGGCACCAGACTGGCCATCACACCCTCATCGTGACCAGACGCTTCGAAGGTGGTCGAAGGGAGCGGATGGAACGAACAGGATCGAACAGCCTGACGAGGAATGAAGTACCGCAAGGGCACCGTCTCACCGGAACACGCCCCCGGCCATCAACAGGAGAGCCAGCCCGCCGAAGAACGCCACCGCCTTGCCGTGAGTGAAGCGCGGATAACGTTCCCCGATGTACACCAGGTGGGCGGACTTCGGGTCGTAGGTGATCAGGGTCTCCTCTCCCGGACTCACCATCTTCTCCTTGCTCCGCACCAGCACCAGATCCCTCTCCTGGCCCACCGGGCGGCGGCGCAGCATGTGCCGGTAGCCGCCCTTCTCACGGCTCACATGCTGGCACCGGGCCAGGACGGTGACCCTGCGGCGGTACGACCGCACGTTGGACGCCGCCAGGGCCGCAGCCCACACCAGCCAGACGGCCCCGAAGAGGAACAAGGGAAAGGCGCTCCGGTCCATGTCTGCCATCTGCAATCACCCCGTCAGTCGGACGATCTCCGCCTTGTACCCACGGGTGATCAAGTCTGTCGCCTTCTGATTCGGTGTCTGCCGATGGGGCACTGATCTGCTGTGGTCATCCCCGTTCATGACGTGAATCCGGTACGCCGGACCCCTTGGGTGACGTACGCGCTCATCGCCGTCAACGTCCTGGTCTTCCTGCGTACTCCAGGAGTGGCGAGCTCGCTGGTGGGGGAGAGCGGTCTGGCGGATCTGTGCCGCCTGGAGGCTTTCACCGACCGGTGGGCGGCCGTTCCGCGCGAGCTGATCCACGACGTGACGCCGCGCCTGGTCGCCACCGGGCAGACCGGCGTCGGCCCCGCCGGCCCCGGCTGCCTGCTCGCACCGCCCGACTACGTCAAATCACCGCCGCTGTCCGTACTGACCTCGATGTTCCTGCACGGCAGCTGGCTCCACCTGCTCGGCAACATGCTCTTCCTGTGGATCTTCGGCGACAACATCGAGGACCGCCTCGGCCACCTCCGCTACCTGCTGTTCTACGGCGTGTGCGGTTACGCGGCCGCCTACGGATTCGCGCTGGCCGACGCCGGTTCGGGCACACCCCTCGTCGGGGCGTCGGGGGCCATCGCCGGTGTCCTGGGCGCGTACCTGGTCCTGTTCCCCAAAGCCAGGGTCTGGGTGCTGGTGCCGTTCCTGTTCTTCCTGCCCCTGCGCCTGCCCTCCTGGGCGGTGCTCGGGCTGTGGTTCGTCCTCCAGGCCGTCTACTCCTACGGCACCGGCGTCTCCCAGGCCGGGTCCGTGGCCTACCTCGCGCACGTCATCGGCTTCGGGACGGGCATCCTGCTGGCCCGGCCGCTGCGGCGGCACACCTGTCCCCCACCCGAGCCGCACGGCCCGCAGTGGGGGAGACAGGCACGGCCCGGCGGGCCGTGGAGGTGGTGACGCCCGGACGGTCAGCCGTCTTCGTACTTGGCGAGCGCCAGGCCGAGACCGAAGAATGTGGGCGCCCACTCGCCGACGAAGATGCCCCAGCGGTCGGCCCGGTCCGTACCTGCCGATTCGCCCTTGACGGAACCGAGCCAGGCCAGGAAGGACAGCCCGATCGAGGCGACCGCGGCCGTGTAGGCGTGCTCGCTGCGCAGACCTGCGTCATGAAGCTTCTTGATCACGGTGATCAGCTCCTGGGAGTCGGGTCGGAATGGAGTCGACAGCTGTCCCAGCGTCTCCGCGGCCGACCGGGTGAGCCACCGCGCTTGGGCCGAAGGAGTGACGCATCACCGACCCCGCTCCCGCTCCCACCGTTCGCCCAGCAGCACCAGGTTCTGCGTGTACTGGTGCCGGGCCCGGTCGAAGCGACCCGTGCAGGTGACCAGGGCCAGGCGGGCCCGGCGGCCGTCCGCGAACAGATCGGGCGGCAGCGCCTCCTTGCCGTAGATGCGGCGCGCGACGATGACGTACGTGTACCGGCGGCCGTCCGCGCTGGTCACCACCACCCTGGTGCCCGCCCGCACGGCGTACAGGGCGGCGAACGCACCCAGCCCGCGGTCACGGGAATCGACGTGCCCCGCCAGCAGGACCGTGCCCCGGTCCGCACCGGGCCGTGCCCCCAGCGCCCACCACCCGACGGTGTCCGGCGAGGACGGCACGTCCAGGGCCCCGTCAGGACGCGCGGCCACCGGCACCACCGGCGCCCGGAAACGGCCCCGGACCTCCACCAGGGCGGGAGGCGCCGGCGCCTCCTCGCCCTGCGGACCCGTCGGCCCGGCGGCCGGTCCGCCGGCGGACAACGGGCCGACGGACGTGGACCACCCCGCCGGCTGAGGCGCGCCGGCTGCCAGCGCCACCACCGCCGCGCCGGCCAGACACCGTACGAGGCGGCCGGCGCGCTCCGTCCTCAGCGGCGTACGGAGGCGGCCTTCGTACGGCGCCTCCGCACGAACAGGACCGTGGCACCGGCGACGAGCGTCCCGGCGACCGCCGCACCGCCCGCCACCGCACCGGTCATCCCACCGGAAGCCTCCGCACCGGCGGCCATGCCGCCGTCGCCGGCCGGGACGGTCCGCGTGGACGACTGGCCATGGCAGACGCCGCCCTTGACGAGGGCCAGATGCATGGCCACCACGGGGCGCGCTGCCTTGGCGGCCGCAGTGATCTGGGCGTTCCGTCCCGAGGCGATCTGCTGGTCGATCAGGCCGAGGGTCTTGCGGTGGTTCTCCGCCTGCGCCGACAGCCAGGCACCGTCGTACGCCCCGGTGCCCGCCTTGGTCCGTATCTCCATCAGCTGCTGCTTCTGCTCGGCAGTGGGGGCGGAGGGCAGAGAGACCTTGAGCTTCCCGGCCAGCGCCGTCACGTCGCCGTCGAGCTTGGTGTGGTCGCGTACGAAGATGGCGCCGGTGTTCTTCACGCAGGCGCTCGTGCCGTTCTTCTGGGCGTCGTGGCCGGCTTCGATCTCCGCCAGGTTGCCCTGGTGCACGGTCTTGAGGAAGGCGCCGTCCGTCACGCCGGGGTCGCTCTCGGCGTGCGCTGGGCCGGTCGTCGCGGTGGCAACTGCGAGCGCGGTGACGGCGGCGGCCGCCCACTGTCGGCTCCTCATGGTGGCTCCAATCATCCGTTTCACGGAAAGCACAGGAGCCGACGAGTGCCACTGCCGCGCCTCACCACACATGAGGGGCGCGACTCTCATGCGATCGGCCCACGGCATCCACCCGGACGGCGCACGGCCGACCGTCCACGGGACGGCCGGCCGTGCGCCGTCGGCGTCACGCGCGCTTCTTGCGGTTCCTGCGGTCCTCGTAGTGCTTCAGTGCCACGTTGAGCGCGGCGACCAGGACCGTCGCAAGGAGAGCCGGGATCCACGACCGGGCCACATGCAGCCCGGGAGTGAGGGCCGCGACGAACAGGGCGGTCAGGAAGGTGCCGGCGAGGGAGCATCCCGCCGCTGCCGCACGCCGTGCGCGGTCGCCCATGGCTGTCGCCTGCACGAGCAGCCGCAGCGGGTGGACGAACAGCGAGGCGAGCGCCCCGTAGGGCAGGCAGAGCAGAGCCGCCCAGGCCAGCGCGGCCGGCCCGTCCGTCTCGATCAGGGGCCGGCAGACAACGGTGATGACGAGGACGCCGAGGAGAAGGAACAGGACGACCAGCCCGGCCACGCCCACCCCGAGGCCGGCCATGCCGAACGCCGCGAGGACGCGTTCCCTCGGGGACATTTGGGCCCATGTGGCGTTGTCGGGGCCGGCGGAACCGGAGTCCGCCGGCGGGTGCCGGTCTTCGTGCATCCCGCGCTCCTTTCCACGTGCTGGGAGCGGGAGGCGGCCGGCGCACCGCCCACAGAACGGGCGCCGGCCGCAGGGCTTCCGGTGGGCGTCAGACGGCGACCATCATGATGGCGCGCGCGATGTCGTAGGCGACGTCGGTGGGGATACCGGCCTTCACCATCGCAACGGCCAGGGCCGTCTCGCTCCAGCCCTCGACGTCCTCGATCGCGTCAGCGATCTTGTTGCCGTTCCGGGCGATGAACCGGCCGCTCTTCTTGCTGACCTTGCCGACGATCTTCCCGGCCCACGAGCCGCCGTGGCGGAGGCCGGCGACGATCAGCTTGCGGACGATGGTGCCCATGCCCAGGGCCCGCTTCGCCCGGTGGTGGCCGGAGCCGTCCTCGAGCTGGGCGGCGTACTGCTCGAACTCCGCGATCTCGGCCGGGTTCGCGCCGTGGGCGCGCATGCGGGAGACGAGGTCGCGGACGTCGGCGGCAGTCGGCCGCAGCGTGTCGGCGGCCTGCTCGGCCGCGGCGTCGGCCCGGCGGGCCTCGGCCGCGGTCGCGGCGGGAGCGGCGACGCCGAGGGCGACGGCGGTGACGGCGGATGCTGCGGCTATGCGGATGGAAAGGCGGTTCACGTACAGTTTTCCCTTGCAACAGGGAAGTGGGCATGGCATGCGCGCTGGCAGGCGGTCAACCCCGACGCGCTCGCCGTGCCGCTTCTTCCCCCTGTGATTTCCCCAAGGCCCGCCATGGCGTGGTCACGGCCGTGGTCAGGGCCGGGGGCGGACGCACATGATCTTAAGCGGCGCTCCCGGCCGTGACGGCCTCCGGAACGGGTGAAGAAGATCATCGATTGTCAAGGGTTTGCCCTGCCGTCCTTCGGCAAGGTTCCTCCGGTTGTGCCTTGGCGGGGTGGCATCAAAACTGCACGTCGGCCCGGGAGACGGGCTCGGCCGATCGGGTGGGGCCGCAAGCCACGCCACGGCCGTGAGGTGACAGCACGGGCCCTCGCCGATACCGATGGAGCGGATCAGATGGAGCGGATCAGGCGAGACGCGACGGGGAGTGGTCCGGTGCACCAGATGCTGGCCGGCATGCGAGAAACGGGTTACGCCACGTCAGGCGCCTGCGATCCGCGGCGACTTCTCACCCCGGCCCGAGTGGCCACCCGGGGGACGCCATGCTCGCGGGCATGACCCGCGCGGCCCTCGTCGCCGTGGTCGCCGGCCGCATCGGCACGGCAGCGGCCCGGCGCGCCCGGCCGGCACCGCCACCGTCACTGCCGACCGCGGGCCGGGCCGCCGCCCCGGCCGACGGACCCACCGCGGGCCGCACCAAGCGGCGCAAGCAGGTGCTTCTCCTTCTCGCCCGTGCCTGCATGGCAGCCGTCATGACCCGCCCGACCAGCCCGTCCGCCTTTCGCGTCCCCCGGCCCGACGGCCGCTACGGACCGGAGGAAGGCGAGGCTCTCTCCCTGTTGCTCCTGGGCGATTCCCTCGCCGCCGGGGTGGGGGTCCGCTCCTGCGAGGAGACCACCGGCGCACAACTCGCCACGGCTCTCGTCCAGGCCACCGGCCGGCCGGTGAACCTCCGCGTCGGTGCACGCCCCGGTGCCACCACCCGGTCCGTACGCACCCAGTCGTACGACGCCACCGGTCCCGGCCTCGCCGTCGTCATCGTCGGCGGCAACGACGTCCTCCTGCCCGTCCGCCTGTCCCGGTCCGCCCGCCGGCTCGGCGCACTCGTCACCCGTCTCCGTCACGACGGGTGGGCCGTGGCAGCGGTCACCTGCCCCGACTACGCCGCTGCCACCGGCGTGCGCCCCTGGATCCACACAACGGCCGCCCGCCGCTCCCGGCGACTGGCCCGCCTCCAGCAAGAGGCCGCACAAGACGCCGGCGCCCACGTGATCCCGCTGTCCGCCGACATCTTCCTGCGCAACCCGGCCGACATGTTCAGCGAGGACGGCTGCCACCCGTCGGCCCGTGGCTACGCCGCGCAGATCACCCACTGCCTGCCGGCTGTCCTCGAGGCACTACCTGTACGGCCCCCGCACTAAGCTGCACGTCATGGACATGGCGCTACTCTTCCTCTTTCCGCTTCTCGGGCTCCTGGCCTGGAACATCGAGAGCCGGATCGAGAGGGTCAACCGCAAGGTCTCGCGCCTGGAGCGCAAGATCGACCTGATCCTCGATCAACTGGGCCTCCAGGAGGAGAACCCCGAACTGGCCCGCATCGCCGACCTCGCGCGCACCGGGCAGAAGATCAAGGCGATCAAGGCCTACCGCGAGTTCACCGGCGAGGGCCTGGCGGAGGCCAAGAACGCCGTCGAGCGGCTGGCCACGCGAGCCTGACGGCCACCGGTCACCGGCCCGCCCCGGCTCGGTACCGTGAGGGCGATGACGACGATATGGACGGGGGTCCGCGAGCGCGTGCTCGCGCTGCGCACGGCTCCCCGGATGAGCGAGGTCTTCGGCGCTGTCTGGCTCGACGACCACGGCCACCGCTTCGAACTCCTGCCCCCGCTCACCCGCGACGAACTCGACGAGCTCGAGCACGAGCTCGGCACACGGCTGCCCGACGAGTACCGCGCCTTCCTCCGGGAGGTCGCCGCCGGCGGCGCCGGCCCCGACTACGGCATCTACCCCCTACGACCCGGCGCCGAGAGCAACGCGGCGCGGGCGAAGAACCTGGCCGTGCCCTTCCGCCCCCAGGAGGTCGGCGCCCTCTTCGACGAGCACCAGTACAACGAGCCGTCCGGCGACTGCTTCACCAGCGCCGAGGAATTCTCCGCCGCCTACCGCGCGTGGGACGCCCGGGACGACGAACTGCGCGAGGAACTCTTCACCGGCACGCTGTACCTCAGCAGCCAGGGCTGCGCCTACTACACGGTGCTCGCCGTGACCGGACCCGAGGCGGGCACCGTCTGGGACGACGTCCAGGCCGCGGGCGAGGGCGTGGCCCCCAAACGCCACAACGGCGCCGAGCGCATGACGTTCGCCCAGTGGTACCTCGACTGGCTCGCGTACGCCGAACGCACGGCGTGGAAGGAACCCGGCCCGGCCGCCTGACGGCGGACCGGGCGTGTGCGGCCCCAGTGGCCGGCCGGCAGAGGCGCCGGCCGGTGCGAAACTGAGCCCATGCTCGTACAGATACTCGCGGCCATGGGCGTACTGGCCGTCCTGACCATGGTTCCCGGCCCGGACATGGCCGTCGTGACGAAGCGGGCCATCACGTCCGGCTGGCAGGACGGCCTGCGTACGGTGGGCGGCATCACGGCGGGACTCCTCACCTGGGGTGCGCTCACCGTGGTCGGCCTGGCGGCCGTCCTGGCTGCGTCCGCCACGGCCTACACGGTCGTCAAGCTCGCCGGTGCCCTCTACCTCGGCTTCCTGGGCGTCCAGGCACTGCTGCAGAGCCGGCGCAGCCGTACCGCGTCGCCGACGGCAGCCCCGCCGGCCCCGACCGGCAACCCCTGGCGCACGGGCCTGGTCAGCAACCTCTTCAACCCGAAGATCGCAGTCTTCTACACGGGCCTGCTGCCCACGCTCGCACCGTCCGGCCTGTCGCCGCACACGGGCATGGTCCTGCTGGTCCTCGTCCACGCAGCGCTGACGCTGGCCTGGCTGGGGAGCTACGTACTGGTGCTGGCCAAGGCCCGCGCATTCTTCGAGAGGCCGGCGGTACGTCGCACGATGGACCGGATCACGGGTGTCGTCCTGATCGGCTTCGGCGTGAAGGTCGCCACCTCTCAGCCCTGAACGCTGCCGGTACCCGGGCGACCAGCGCGGCGTCCGCCCGCTGGCGAGCCGTGCACGGGCGCCCGTACGACCGTCCGTACGAGACCCCGGCCAAGGGCCCGCTTTTTGTGGCTTCTGCGAGTACGACGGCCGGCCGGGGTGCGGGGAGACTGCTTGCCAGAGGCGGTCACATGTCCCGGGAGCCGGCAGCCGGCAGCCAGCAGCCGGGCCACGGGCATCGCGAACCCACGGGGGAGGGCAATCCGGTGAGCAGACAGCAGTACGACGAGATCGGTGAGGCGTTCGAGGGCTTCAAGTCCCTGCCGTTGGAGCAGTACGTGGTGGTGCCCGGCTTCCTGGCCATGGTCGGGGACGTACGCGGGAAGACGGTCCTCGACCTGGCCTCGGGGACCGGCTTCTACAGCAGGGAGTTCAAGCGCCGCGGCGCCACCGAAGTGCTCGGTATCGACATCTCGGGCGAAATGGTATCGGTGGCGAGAGCCCTGGAGGAGCGCGATCCGCTGGGCGTGCGCTACGAAATCGGCGACGTGGCGGAACTCAGGAACCTCGACCGGCAATTCGACATCGTCTTGGCGGTCCAGCTGCTCGGCTACGCGGAGGACATCGCCACCGCGGAGCGGATGTGCCGTAACGCGCACAGGAGCCTGAAGCCCGGCGGCGAGTTCTTCCTGCTCAACCAGTCGCCCGACTTCCGCTTCGACGGGCCGTCCCCGGAGAAGTACGGATTCCGTAGCGAACTCACCGGGGAAGAGGCCGAGACCGGACCGCAGGTCCGGGTCACGGCGCTGCTCGACCCGCCGGTCTCCTTCGTCGCCAACCGGCCGCGCCGCGAGGTCTACGAAGAATGCTTGCGGGTGGCCGGATTCAGCGACGTGACCTGGGTGCCCCTGGAGGTGTCCGAAGCAGGCATGCGCAAATACGGCGCCGACTTCTGGGCGGACTACCGCGCCAACCCTCCACTGGAGATGCTCCGCTGTCGCGCCTCCGGTGTTTCGGTGATCCTTGACGATTAACGTTCTCTTCATGAGATGTCCCGGAAAGGCCATCACCGCGCGACGTACGGCCGGCCCTCACGCAAAGGGCCGGCACTCGTAATGCGCATCGCATTTCTGCTGCACAATGCCTACGCCATCGGTGGCACGACCAGAACCACCTTCACCCTCGCCGCCTCCCTCGCCGAGCGGCACGACGTGCGCCTCGTCTCCGTCTTCCGGCACCAGACGACACCGCTGCTCGAACCACCCCCGCAGGTGCCCCTCGCCGCCCTGGTCGACCACCGCGATTCCGCGGCGGACAGGACGGACCCGCGCGCCGCGCAGCCCGGTGTCCACTTCCCCGCCGGCGAGAGCCGCGTCGGCCAGTACCATCGCCTCGCGGAACAGCGGATCATCGACTGGTTGGCCGGGACCGACGCCGACGCCGTGATCAGCACCCGTACCGGGCTCAACGTCCTGCTCGCCCGCTTCGGGCCGCCCCGCGCCCTGCGCATCGGCCAGGAGCACCTCACGCACGACACCCACCCGCATCGCCTCCGCCGCCAGCTGCGCCGCTGGTACCCGCACCTCGACGCCCTGGTGACGATGACGCAGGCCGATGCCCGGGCCCACCGCACCGGCCTGCGCCTCCCGCACCACATGGTCGAGGCCATTCCCAACAGCGTGCCCGCCACCACCGTGCCGCCGGCCGACGGCACGGCCAAGGTCGTCGTGGCGGCCGGCCGCCTGACCCGGGTGAAGCGGTACGACATGCTCATCGAGGCCTTCGCCCGCGCCGGCGCACAGCACCCCGACTGGACCCTGCGCATCTACGGCGAGGGCCCCGAGCAGGACCGCCTCGCCGCGGACATCGAACGCCGCGGCCTGGGCGACCGCGTGCGGCTGATGGGCGCCAGGACACCCCTGGACCCCGAGTGGGCGAAGGGATCGGTGGCGGCGGTCACCTCCGCCCAGGAGTCCTTCGGCATGACCATCGTGGAGGCCATGCGCTGCGGCCTGCCCGTGGTCAGTACGGACTGCCCGCACGGCCCGCGTGAGATCATCCGCGACGGTGTCGACGGCCTGCTGGTGCCCCGCGACGACGTCCGCGCCTACAGCGCGGCCCTGCTGCGTCTCATGGACGACCAGCCACTGCGCACCCGGATGGGAGCGGCCGCCCGCGAACGCGCCGCCCGCACCTTCGCCCCCCAGGACGCCGCCCGCAGGTACGACGACCTGCTCACCGCCTTGCGTACCCGCCACAGCGCACTCCCACCCGGCGTACGCCGATCGGCCGCGGACAACCGGCTCCTGGGCACGGCCGCGCTGTACGGCACCACCTGCACCCTCCTCGCACGCGGGGGACTGCGCCGCCTGCGCCGCACAGCGCTCAGAGCGGCAGCGCACCGGCCTCGCTGACCTCCGCATTCAGGTCGCACCACGCGGTGGACGTGCCACCGGAACGAGCACGGTTGCCGAAGCGGAGGTACACATACCCGTCGGGCTGGTGACAGATGACGTACCCCGTGAAGGAACTGCCGTGGCAGGTGATCGAGGCACCGTGCCCCTGGCTGCTCCTCCGGTACTGCCAGGCGTCGCAGGAGAACGAGGACGCGGCAGCGCCGCCGGAGGCCGCAGCAGGTGCTGCCCAGGCCACCGCACCTCCACTTGTGAGGGCAAGGACAAGGCCGGCGGTGGCTGCCTGGTAGCGGATTCTCATGTGCCCTCCAGTCGATGTTGTGTTCGACCGATGCGGAGGGGACGCTACCGCCGGACACGCTCACCCGATAGTGCCGGACCGGCGACGACTGCCCTTTGGCCGGAAGCGTTGCCTCCGCCCGCCGCGCCGAGCCACTCCATGCCTGGGAACCGACCTGCCAGCGGCTACGAGGAATGGAGCCTGCGCCCCACGGGCCGCGTACCACCACCATCCCGGCCGTCGGAGGTATCACCTCTGCGCCGGGGAAGCGGCGCGCTGGTAGAGCTGTTTGGTCTCTTCCAGGCCGAGAGGCGGCTGCCCGGTTTCTCCTCTGCCCGGATGACCCGCCTGTCGGGTGAATCGACGAGGCGGCACGGGCGTGCCGAAAGCGCCGCCGGTGCGCCTCGTCGGCGTCGACCCCACCGAGGCGGGCAGCGGTGAGCCGCGCCGCAGCTCGCGAAGCACGGCGCGGCGCCACGGTGTCGTACCGGACGGCCGACTGCTGCGAGGTGGCTCAGCGGCGCAGGTCCCTGCTGCGTACGTACCGCAGGCCGCACCCGTCCTCGTAGGGGTCACCGCCGTCGCCGAGCAGCCCCCAGATGGGTTGCATCGGAAGCCAGGTCAGGCCGAGGAGCCAGCGACGCACGGCCTGCCAGAACCGTGGCCTCCCCGCGTCGTCCGCGCGCACCACGCGCGTCATGAACAGGAACTTGCCCACGGTGGTCCGGAACAGCATCGCCCCCAGCACGTGGTGGACGAAGGACAGGCCCAGCACGCAGAGCACGGCGTAGGTCAAGTGGGTGCCCGTGCTCTTGCCCTCCGTGAGCGGCGCGGCGAGGGCGAACCCGCCGAAGAACGAGATCAGGCCGTCGATCGTGGCGAAGAGCATGCGGCGCTCGTCCCCGACCTCCCTGGGGACGGCGGGGGGCTGGGGGAAATGAGGAGGCTGAGGCTGCTGAGCGTAGGGGTGCGCAGGCGCGGGATATTGCGGATGCGGATAAGGGTGCGCGTACGGGTGCTGCGGTGGATAGGGCTGATGCGGCGGAGACTGGTGGTGCTGGTGATCGATCACAGGGTGTCATCTTGCTCGGAGTTTGTGACAGGTCATTCACAGATCGATGTATGCGAGGTAACTGCCGTGTCCTCGGTGGAGGCGGGGTCGACACCAGGCGCGGAATAGTCGGCTACGGGGCACTTCGGCCGGCTGCGAGCCGGACCTCCTCGGACGCCATCACCTCACCGATCCGTACGAACAGAACTGCCCGGGTAATCACCCGGGCAGTTCCATTCGTCACGCTGCATGAGTTCAGGCTTTCTTGACCACGCTGGACTTGAGGTGCATCTGGCCGAATCCGTCGACCTTGCAGTCGATGTCATGGCCGTCCGGACCGTCCACGAGGCGGATGTTGCGCACCTTGGTGCCCGCCTTGATGCCGGCGGGGTGGCCCTTGACCTTCAGGCTCTTCACCACCGTGACCGTGTCGCCGTCGGCCAGGACATTGCCGACCGCATCCCGGATCACCTTGTCACCCGCCTCTTCCGTGGCCTCGGCGGGCGCGGGCGCCCACTCGTGGCCGCATTCGGGGCAGACCAGGAGCGTGCCCATTTCGTAGGCGTACACGCCGGCGCATTCGGGGCACGGCGGGATGTTCTCGTTCACCTGGACATTGTAGGTCCGCGGGCTCGTAATCATGACGTGACGGTTTTCCTCGTCGAAGCGCCCCGGAGCGCGACCGAGCCCCCGGTCGCCGCCTCGGCCGTGTCCGCTGCATTTCGGTCACCTTGCACGTCCCCACCGGCTGAAAACGGAACCCGCCCCGGGCTCACCACCACGAGCACATGAGCTGCACGTCGCCCAACTCCCCTGATGAAAACGGCTATTGCCGTTGACCACGATATGCGATGGCCGATTCACCCCCGCAGGGGTCGACGCGTCACATGCGGTCTCCCTAGCTTGCTGGGTGGCCGGATCGCATCGTGAGGTCCGGCTACGGAAGTGCACGGCAGTCACCTCGAGGGGGACCATGCGCAAGGTGAATGCACGTCGGTACGCCGTCGCCTCCGCGACCCTCGGCCTCGCGGCCGGGTTGTTCGCGGCAGCGCCGGCGTCCGCGATGACAGCGGCGCCCTCCGCTCAGGGCACGTCCGGAGACGTGGAGTTCTCCGTCTTCGACAACGGATCCGGAATCCCGAGAAACTCCTCGTTCCGGCTGGCCGACCTCGGCAGGCACGGAATTCCGGACTCGGCGGTGAAGCAGCTCGGCGCCGGCAGGGCACCCCGTACCGTCGAGACGGAGAACACAACGCTCAGCGGTCCCGACGACGTGGTGGGGCAGTGGAAGGACCGTGACGGCTGGACCGTCTACATGCGGCGGGGGTACTACGACCCCGTCCGGGACCGGGGCTTCGGGCTCACCAAGATAGAGCAGAAGCACAACCTCACCATGAAGGCCGTCCGGGCCACCACGCAGTATCCGCGCCCCGGGGCCGCGGGGAAGCAGAAATTCGCCGGGTACCCGGACACCTGGAACTACTTCACCGACGTGCTGCACGTGAAGTGCAGCGGCTGGTGGATCTTCCGGACCTGCCGCGTCGACAAGGTCCAGGCCGTCCGCGCGGGAGTAGACTTCCACGTCAAAATCCCGATGCTGCCCAAGGGCGTCATCACGGCCTACTGCGAGGGCGTGCAGGGGCGCTGCCCCGACTGGGTCAAGAACGCCATCAACATCTGATCCATCATCTGCTCCATCTGATCCGCCACTCGCCAGGAGGGTCCTGCCGATGAGCCGACGTCCCGTCCGGCCGTCCCGCACACTGCCTGCGGCCGAGTGGTGGGCGCCGTTACTCGTCGACCTGGGTGCCGTCCAGCGCGGGAGCGTCTGGGCCGGCCTGTGCGTCCGTAGCGTCGATCTCGCCTCCGGCCGCGCGCAGGTGACCGTGCAATGGCCCGGCACTCCCGCCACCACCCTCCTGCCCGACCCCGATGCCGGCCGCGGCGCGCTCCTGCAATCGATCGCCGCGGCCGGCCCGGCTCGGCTCGCCGCCGCCGACGATGACGAGCCCACGGATTCCAACTCCGCCCCACTCGCCGGCCACGGCTGGCTGCTCGACGAACTCGGCCGGCGCAGCGACGCCTGGTACGCGTACCTCGCCGAACCGGTCGAGCTGCTCCGGGTGCAGACCGACGGCCACCGCACCACGGAAGTCGCCGTGGGGCGCACCTCGCGCTGCGACGTGGTGGAGGTCCGCGTCCCCCTGGCCGGGCTGGGGGCCGACGGCATGGACGCCGGCCTCGCCTACACCATCGTCGAACGCGCCGTGACCGTGGCAGCCCATGACCTCCGGCCGGCCGACCCGGCGGTGCAAGGAGGCCGGCCCACGTTCTCCACCGGCCTGCCGGGCGAGGAACCGGGCTAGAGGGCGGCTTCGTCCCGCTCAGCGGGCGGACCGAGGCCGGGCGCATGGTGCCAGTGGGACGCCAGGGGCATGCGACGATACCGGCATGCGTGAGTTGAGCCAGCTGATCGACGTCGACGAACCGGCATGGCCGGAAATCAGGGAGACCCTGGAGGCAAGCCCGGTGTCTGTCGAGGTGCTGCCACCCGACAGCGACCTGGGCCGGACGACGATTCTTCAGCTGCAGGTCACGGCCAGGTCGTACCTGGGCGCGATGGCGCTGCACTGCGGCGGTCTGCTGGTGGACGACGGATGGCTACGGGTCTTCGGCAGCCCCGTGAGGGGAGCCGCGCACGGCGTGCCGGATCTGGCGGGCGTGAACCGGTTCCCTGAGACGTTCGACCCGGCGTGGCAGCCGGAGGCCGGTCTGGTCGTGGCCCAGGACGTACTGGGCGGCGTCTTCACCTTGAACGG
The DNA here is from genome assembly GCF_014654785.1 of Streptomyces mashuensis. Classification (GTDB taxonomy): domain Bacteria; phylum Actinomycetota; class Actinomycetes; order Streptomycetales; family Streptomycetaceae; genus Streptomyces; species Streptomyces mashuensis. The sequence goes on along the minus strand of NZ_BNBD01000020.1, from coordinate 49,036 downwards.
CGCTGCTCCCGCCGACGCCGGACGCCCCGGCAGCCCGGGCGAGGTCGTCTACTTCGCCCCGGACTCGCTCCGCTGGGAAGCTCTGGGCGCCGGTCACTCGGCGTGGCTCACCTGGCTGCTGTCGGGCGCCCTCCACGAGTTCTACGCCGATCTGCGCTGGCCCGGCTGGCAGGACGAGGTCCAGGAGCTGAACCGCAGCCGGCACCGGAACCACGCCTCCAACCAGGACCCCGACCGGGACCCCGACCAGGACGGCACCAGCACTCAGGGCCACGCCCGCGGCATATCCGTCTTCCCGCCGCTGTGGTCCGCCGAGGCCCGCCAGGACCTCTCCGCGACCAGCCGTCGCGCCGTGCCCATGCGAGAGCTGCTCGACGTCGCCCGTGACGCATGCCGGCAGTTCGACGGCGTCGATCCCGGCTTCCTCGGAGCCGCCTGAGCCGCCTGAGTCGGCTGAGCCGCCTGAGTCGCCCACTCGCCAGTGGCCACGGCCACCGGCCGTGGCCGCCCCGTCGGCCGGCCGCGGCAGCAGATCAGGGCAGCGCAACCGTTCCGGTGCCGGCCCCGCCGTACACGGTGCGCCGCCACGCGCCCGGCGGCATGGCGGCCTGACGCCGGAAGAAGGCGGTGAAGTTGCTGACGTCCTGGAAGCCGAGACGCCGGGCGCAGCCGGAGACCGGGAGGTCGGTCCGGGCGAGCAGCCGCTTGGCCTCCAGCAGGATGCGCTGGTCGAGGAAGGTCTTGGCGCCGGTACCCGTGGCGGCGCGCGTCGCCCGCGTGAGGGTGCGTACGTCGTAGCCCAGGGCCCGCGCGTAGTCCGCCACGTGGTGCCAGCTGGTGAAGTGCTCTTCGACGGCGGCCCGGTAACGGCGGAACACGTCCGTGTCCCGGCCGTCGGCCCCACTTCCCCCGGCCGAGGACCCGACGTCGTCGGGCAGTGCGCGCAGGAGCAGTGCCGCCAGCAGGTGGGAGAGCAGCGCTGGGGACGCCGGGTGCGGTGTGTGCGCTGCGGCGTCGTGTTCGCGGCCGAGGTGTTCGGCTGCGAACAGGGCGAGTTCCAGGTGCGGTTGCTCCAGGCGCCAGCAGGCGGGGGCGGTGGCCTCCGCTGCTGTGAAGCCGGAGAGGAAGCCGGGGCGGAAGAGGACGAGCGGGCCGTCGCAGGAGTCGACGTCGCTCCAGCGGTGCACCATGCCGGGCCTGATCCATATCGCGCTTCCTTCCGCCAGCCGGTAGCTGTGGAAGTCGGCTTCGTGGGTTCCGGCGCCGGAGCCGATCAGGGCGAAGACGTGGAAGTCGGGGCGCTGCGGGAGGACACGACGGCGGTCCGCGTCCATGGCCCGCAGCGCGGCGAAGTCGAGCACCTCCACGCCGTACGGCGATCCCACGGCAGGCAGATAGCGCAGCTGCCGCACAGCGTCGTGTCCGTTTTCCACCATCGTTGCGTTGCTTTTCACCCAGGGGTCGACCTTGCTTCCCATACGGTCGGGCGTGGGCCTGACAGGCACGTCAGGCTACCCGTTCGTGGCAGCGGCAGAGGCGAGACGATCGCCTCGCAACAGCCGGTGCGAGAGGTGTGATGAGGCGTGATGTCGACGGAAACCACCATCCCGGTGCCCGTGGCCGGCGGGGTCCTGGACGTACGAGTCGGCGGCCGGAGCGGACCGGCGTTGGTGTTCGCCCACTACTGGGGCGGCTCCGCCGACACCTGGAGCGGAGTGATCGGCCATTTGCCGCCCGCCCAGGCAACGGTCTGCTTCGACCAGCGTGGCTGGGGCGCCTCGCGCGCCCTGCCCGGCCCCTATCACCTCGGCCGGCTCGCCGACGACCTGGTGCGCGTGGCCGACGCGTGCGTGCCGGGGCCGTTCGTCCTCGTCGGTCACTCGATGGGCGGCAAGGTGAGCCAACTCGTCGCAGCCCGCCGGCCCGCAGGGCTGGTCGGCCTGGTGCTGATCGCGCCCGCGCCGCCGCAGCCACCCGCCGCGGTGACCGAGGAGTACCGGGCAGCGCTGTCCCACGCGTACGACTCGCCGGAATCGGTGGTGCACGCCCTCGACCACGTCCTGACCGCGACTCCGCTGCCCGAACCGGTACGAGCCACCGCGGTGCGCGACAGCATCGCCGCCGGTGCCGAGGCACGGCGGGAGTGGCCGCTGCGCGGAATCGCGCAGGACATCACCGGCGCCGTACGCGGCATCGACGTCCCCGTGACCGTCCTGGTCGGGGAGAACGACGTGGTGGAACCGCCGTCCGTCCTGCGCGAGCACCTCCTGCCGCACATCCCGCACGCAACGCTGACCACCATCCCGTCTGCGGGCCACCTGCTCCCCGTGGAAGCCCCCGGAGCCGTCGCGACCGCCCTTTGCGCCTTCCTCGCCCACCTTCAGCGCTGACCGCGCGCCATCCCCGCAGCGCCGGCGTCGACGGCGTCGCACAACTCGGCGACGAGACCGCGTGCGAAGCTCTCGTCCGTCCCCGGTATCGAGAACACCACGCGGAAATAGAGCGGGGCGACGACCCGGTCGAGCACACGCTCCAACGAGGGCGTCGTCTCGCCCCGCCGGGCGGCGGCCTCCAGAGGGGCCCGGAACCGTGCGCTCACCCGCTCCAGGCAGGCGCGCAGACCGGCCTTGCGGTCGTCCACGTCCGGCGCCACTTCGGCGCGGAAGAACGCCACGCCTCCCGGCCGGGACAGGTCCGTCAGCGTCCACACCGCCACCCGCTCCAGGTCCTGGCGGAGGTCACCGACCAGCTCGGGTGTCTCCTCGTCCTGACGGCGGGCGGCCACGTCCGCCAGAAGGGCGGAGGCCGTACCCCAACGCCGGTAGACGGAACTGGGGTTGACGCCGGCGCGGCGCGCCACCGCCGGGATGGTCACCTTGTCGGCTCCGGCTTCCTGTACGAGGTCCACCACCGCCCGGTGGACGGCGGCGCGTACACGGGCGCTCCGGCCCCCGGGCCGGCTGTCTTTGCTTTTGGCGGGCATTCCCCCACCTTAAAGCAAAGAGTTGCGCTTTAGTGCTCGAGCCCCCTAGCGTGCTTAAAGCAAAGACCGCCGCTTTAACTGCTCGTAGGGGAACGAGGAACAATGCACGGTTACGAGGCCGCCCACCAGCTCGGCATGAAGTTCCACGCCTGCCTCAGCGTCGGCGACTGGGACGGCATCCGGTCCCTGCTCACCGACGACGTCACCTGGACGCTGCCCGGCGACAACACCGTTTCCGGCACGGCGGAGGGCGCGGACGCGGTCGTGGAACGGGCCAGGAAGATCGCTTCGTACGGTCTCCACTTCGAACTGCTCCACATCCTGGTCAGCCGGGAGAACATGGCCCTGTCCCTGCACAACACCGCCACCCGGGGCGACGTACGCCTGGACGAATACCTGTCCACCGTCTGCCGCCTGCGCGAGGGCAGGATCGCGGAGATCGAGACCTACCTCTCGGACGTCGCCGGCATGAACGCCTTCTTCGTCTGACCACGACAACCTCCGAACGCCCTACGGGCTTAATCCCGTTCGGCGTACGCTGCCCGACACGGCAGGCCCGGACGACCGGCGCCAAGGGCGAACCGGCGAACGGGACGGAGGACGGGGGACAGCAGCTCCATGGACGGCGACCCGAACGCAGCAGGCGGGGACACCACCAATGTCATCGGCGACGGAGGGTTCTTCCACACCGTCGTCCAGGGCCGGAACATCACCATCCGGTTACCGTGGCAGGTCCCGCCCGCAATGGCAGGCCTGCCCCCGGCGTCCCCCGCCTTCACCGGCCGCGACACCGAACTGGCAGAGCTGCTGCACCTCCTGGAACCGAACCCGCACCCCAACCCCAACCCCAACCAGCAGCCCCCCACCGCCGCCGTCGCCGGCCTGGCCGGCGTCGGCAAGACCGAGCTCGTGCTCCAGGCCGCGGACCGGGCGCTCCGCGCCCCCGGCTGGTTCCCCGGCGGAGCGCTCTTCATCGACCTGGCCGGGTACGACCCGGCGCGTCGCGTCGGCCCGGAAGGCGCCCTCGACCAGCTGCTGCGGGCCCTCGGCCTGCCCGACGAGGTCCTCCCCGAGGGCGTCGAGGACCGCTCTCGCCTGTACCGCTCGGTGCTGGCGGCCTGCGCCGCGCAAGGGCGGCGCGTCCTCGTCGTCGTCGACAACGCGGCAAGTGCGGAGCAGGTCCGACCCCTGCTGCCGGCGGACGGCACCACCGCCGCCCTCGTCACCTCCCGCCACACCCTGGACATCGACGCCCGGCTGTTCGACCTCGACGTGCTGGAGCAGCCCGAATCCGTACGGGTGCTCCGCCAGGCCCTGCACGAACGCCGCGGCCCGCACGACACCCGCGTCGACGACGCCCCGGCCGACGCCGAGCGCCTCGCCGGGCTGTGCGCGGGACTGCCACTGGCGCTCCGCATCGCGGCCGCCCTGCTGGCCGACGTGACCGGTCGCCCCCTGGCCGACCTGGCCGACGACCTCGAAGCAGCCCACACCCGCCTGGACCATCTCGCGCGCGAGGAACGAGCCGTACGCGCCGCGTTCGACCTGTCCTACCGCCATCTCACCGGGCCGCAGGCACGGCTGTTCCGGCTGCTGCCCCTCAACCCCGGACCGCACGTCTCGACCGAGGCCGTGACCCGGCTGGCGGGGGCGGAGAAGCCCGCCGTCAAACAGCTCCTGCTCGACCTCGCCCGGGCCCACCTCGTCGTCCCGGGCAGCACCTGGGGCCGCTGGGGCATGCACGACCTCGTACGTCTGTACGCGGACGAGCAGGGCACCCGGCACGCGGAGGACGACGAACGCGAGGACGCCCGCGACCGGCTGTTCGAGCACTACCTGTTCACCGCCGTGGCGGCCGGGAACCAGGCCGGCAACGTCGACGACACCCCTCTCTTCCCCACCCCCGAAGAGGCACTGGCCTGGCTGGAGGAGGAACGGCCGAACCTCACCCTCGTCGCCACCACGGCCGCCGCGGTGGGACGGCCCACCATCGGCCTGCTCCTCGGCCTGAACCTCGCCCACCTCTTCGAGCGACGTCGCTACTTCGACGACTGGCTGGCCGTGACCGATGTCGCCCTGACGACGGCCCGCTCGGCCGGCGACCGCCGCTCGGAGGGCCGCGCCCTGGACCAGCGCGCCAACTGCCTGCGGCTGATGCGACGGTTCGAGGAGGCAGTCGCACACCACCATCAGGCCGCCGCCGTCTTCCGGGAGCTCGGCGACATGGCCGGCGAAGCGTCCGCCTTGGGCAACCTCGGTGTGGCACTGCGGCGCCTGGGCCGGTTCGACGAGGCCGTCGCCGTCCTCTCGGCAGCAGCGTCCGCCCACGAGGCACTCGGCGCGCACCGGTTCCTGGGAATGACCCTGGACAACCTCGGCATCGCGTTGCGGCAGGCCGGCCGGTACGAGGAGGCCGTGGCGGCCCAACGACGGGCCCTGGCCATGGCCCGGGAGCACGGCAGCCGCGCCGACCAGGGGAGAGCGCTGTCCAACCTCGCCAACACCCTGACGACGGCGGCGGCCTGCGACGAGGCCGTGGGCCTGCTGCACGAGGCCGAGGCCATCTTCCGCGACACGGGGGACCGCCACCTCCGGGCCGGTGCCCTGAGCGGCCTCGGCAACGCCCTGATCGCCGGCGGCCGCTTCACCGAAGCGGCCGAGACCCTGCACCGGTCCATCGGCCTCTTCCGGGACGTCGGCAACGACCCGCACGGCGAAGCCGGCGCCGTACGGAATCTCGGCTCCGTCCTCCTCCTGACCGGGCGCCTCCCGGAGGCAGTCACCCACCTCCAGGCAGCCGCGGACATGTTCCAGGAGATGGGCGACACGGGCAGCGAGGCGGAAACGAGGACCAACCTCGGCGACGCCCTCGAAGGCGCCGGGCAGTACGAGGACGCCGAACACGCCTACCGCGCCGCCGCGGAACTGTTCCACCAGCTCGATGACCACAAGGGCCAAGGCGGCGCATGGCACGGCCTCGGCAACACCCTCGACGCGACCGGCCGGCACAACGAGGCCGTCGTCGCCCATGCCCGCAGCCTCGCCGCTTTCCGGGCCGCCGAGGACGTCCACGGCACGGTGGTGGCCACCGGACGCGTGTCCCGCGCCCTGCTGCAGGCCGGACGGCTGGACGAAGCGGCCGACGGCTACGACATGGCGGTACGCCTCGCCCGCGAAGTGGGCCACCCGGACGAGGAACGCAACCTTCTGGCGGGCCTGGGAACGACACTGCGCCGCCTGGGACGCTTCGAGGAAGCCGTCGCCGCACTGGAACAGGCCGTCGGCCCCGACCCCGCGACCGGCGGTGGGGACGGGACGGACCCCATCGTCCTGATCAACCTGAAACTGGCCCGCGAACGGGTGGGTGCCCTGGGTGAGGCGCAGCTCCAGTGGCGCCTGGGACGACCCGAGATCGCCATCCACGTCTACCGGCAGGCGGCCGCCCTGGCCGTCAGCCGCGGTGATGCGGCCGAACACGCCACCGCGCTGAACGACGGAGCCATCGTGCTGTGGGAGCTCGGCCGGTACGAGGAGGCCGTCGCGGACCTGGAGCAGGCCCTGGAGGTCTACCGGAAGCTGGGCGACCACTCCCTCGAAGCCGGATCCCTCACCAACCTCGGCGTCATGCTCGGCCACTCCGGCCGCCCCCAGGAGGCCGCGGCCGCACTGCGCCGCGCGGTGGAGCTGTACCGGGCACTCGGTGAGGGGGAGATGGAGGCCGCGGCGACCGAGAACCTGGAAGCCGTGACGGGTGGTGCCGAAACCGACGGAGCGCCGCTTTAGCGCGGCAGCACCCACTGCGGCACCCACGTCCCAGGAGCGTCGCGGCCGGCCGCCGTGGCGGTGAGGTGGGCACGGAGGGTGGCCAGCGCCGGGTGGGGGTTGTCACGGTGCCAGATCAGCGAGTGCGGGTAGACGGGCGTCGGGTCGGTGACCGGCATGCGGCGCAGGCCGTGGCCGGCGGGCCAGACGAGTCTGGTCTGCTCGCTCATGAAGGTGGCCAGGGCGGGGGTGTCGGCGATGGTGTCGAGGAGGGCGTCGGAGCCGAAGTTGGGGCCGGTCGCCTCGATGGTGAGCCCGAACTCGGCCACGAGGTCGTCGTAGTAGGCGCCCCACTCGGAGCCGGGGACGATGCCGGGCATCCAGATCCGGTGCCCCACCAGCTCGGCGACGGTCACCGACTTGGCGCCGGCCAGGGCGTGGGCGGGCCCGGTGAGCAGCTGGAGCGGCTCGTCGAGCACCCGGACGGAGGCGATGTCCTCGGGCAGGGGCCGGCCGGGCGCGGCGACGGCGCGGAAGGACGCGTCGATGGTGCCGGACCGGATGGCGGCGACGGCCGCCTCGATGTCCCACAGCATCAGCACGTCGAGGTCGATGTCCGGGTGCGCGCGGTGGAAGCCGCGCATCAGGCCCGACGCCGCACCGCGCGAGTTGAGCACGTCGACCCGCAGCGGGCGGCGGCCGGTTTGCACGGATGCGACCGCGCGCTCGGCGACGCGCAGCAGCTCCCGTGCGTGAGGGAGGAACGCCTGCCCGTCGATGGTGAGCTCCGCGCCGCGCGGCGTGCGGGCGAACAGCCGCACGCCGAGGTCCCGCTCCAGCGCGGCGACGCGCTTGGAGACGGCCTGCTGCGTCACCGACAGGTCGACGGCGGCTTTCCGGAACTGGCCGGATTCCGCGATGACGGCGAAGGTGCGCACTGCTTCGAGATCCATGCCGGCCACCGTAGCGAACAACCAAAGGTTGTGCACCGAGCCGGGGTCGGTTGTTTGACCGCCAACTGACCTGCCGGATTAGCTCTCCCCGGACAACGCTTGTTTGTTCGATCGGGGTGTCGAGGGGAGCGTGCCGGGCATGACGGCGATGAGGAGCAGGAAAAGGCTGGGCCGGCCGTTCGGCTGGCTGTGGGCGGCGTACGCGGTGAGCGCGTACGGGTCGGGGCTGGGGTTCGGGGCCTTGCCGCTGATCGCCGTACTGATGCTGCATGCCGGCCCCGCCGAGGTGTCCGCGCTGTCCGCGGTGGGGCCTGCGGTGGGCGCGCTGATCGCGGTGCCGCTCGCGCCGTGGGTGGAGTTCCGGCGCAAGCGCCCGGTCATGATCGCAACGGACCTGGTCCGGTTCGGGGCCATGGCGACGATCCCGGTGGCCTACGCCTTCGGTCTGCTCGGCTTCGTCCAGCTGCTGGTGGTCTCGACCGTGGTCGCGGCCGCCAAGATCGCGTTCGGCGCGGCCAGTGGCGCCTACCTCAAGACCCTCGTCCGGCGGGACGACCTCCTCGTGGCCAATGCGCGGTTCGAGTCCACGAACTGGAGCTCCATCGCCGTCGGGCCGCCCCTGGGCGGGGCGGCGATCGGCCTGCTCGGACCGGTCACCACCGTGGTGGCCGACGCGCTCAGCTACCTGCTCTCCGCACTCGCCATCACGGCGATCCGCGGCCGGGAGGAAGCACCCCAACCGGCCGAGGGGACCCCGACCCGGACGGGCGCACTGTTCGACGGCTGGCGGCACATCATGGGCCACCGGGTTCTGCGGGCCCTCTTCCTCAACCAGATGCTCGTCTCCGGCCTGATCATGGCCACGGAGCCGCTGCTGGCCGTACTCCTCCTGCGCCGGCTCGGCTTCGCACCCTGGCAGTACGGCCTCGCCTTCGCCGCCCCCTGCCTCGGCGGACTCATCGGTTCCCGGCTGGCCCGCCGGGTGGTGGCCCGCCACGGCCGGCACCGCGTCTTCCGGACCGTCGGCACCCTGCGCGCCATCTGGCTCATCGGCCTGGCCTTCGTCCGCCCCGGCGTCGTCGGCCTCGTCACCGTGATAGCCGTCGAACTGGCGATCGTCATCAACATGAGCCTGTACACCCCCGTGCTCGCCACCTACCGGCTCGAACACACCCCCCAGCACCTCGTCGCCCGCACCCTGTCCGCCTGGTCGATCGCCCAGCAGGCGTCCATCGCCACCCTCACCGCACTCGGCGGCCTGCTCGCCGACACCACCGACCCCCGCACCGCCCTCACGGCCGCAGGACTCCTCATCCTGGCCACCCCGCTCCTGCTTCCCCGAGGGGACGAGACACCGCACCCCGAACCGGAGCCGTGCCGCAGCCCCGCATGACGCCGGGATACCTGTCAGCCAGCCGGACGAGACGCGCCCGCCTCACCTCCGTCACCGACCGCCCGGCGGCGGAAGGCCGTGGGGGTCAGCCCTGTGTGCCGGCGGAAGAACGCACTGAAGGCCGTCGCGTGGTCGAAACCGGTGCGATCGCCGACGGCGGAGGGGGACAGCGTGGTGTGCACGAGGAGCCGCTTGGCTTCCAGCAGGACACGGTCGTCGATGAACTGCTTGGCACCGCACCCGGCAGCGGAACGGGTGGCGCGGGTGAGGGTACGCGGGCTGTAGCCGAGGAGGGCGGCGTAGTCCTCGACCCGCCGGGTGCGGGCGAAGCTCTTCTCCACTTCCCCCTGGAACCGGCGGAACGCCTCGTTCTCGGTGGCGGCCGGGGCCGGCGACGGCTCGGCGTGGGCGAGGCGGACGAGCAGGGCGGACAGCAGATGCCGCATCGCCTCGATGTGCGCGGCCGGCGGCATGCCGGCGGGCGGGGCGGCGTATCCGTCCTCCAGCGCACCGAGGACCCGGTCCAGGAACGCCGCGTGCGCGGGGGAGGGAGTGATGCTCCGGCACCGGGTGTGATCGTCGGCACCGCTCAGGGCGACCGTGCTGCCGCTGAGGAACCCGGAAGGGAAGACGACCACGGCACCCTCGGCGCCCTCCGCCGCGGAACAGAACCGCACCACCTGCCCCGGCCGCACCCAGAGCCAGTCGCCGGACGTCACGTCGTGGGTGGTGAAGTCGACGGAACAGCGGACCGTCCCCACCCGCACGACGATCAGCAGGTGGAACGCCGGGCGGCTGGGCCGGTGGAGATCATCGCCGTGAGCGGCGGCCCGCTCGGCGAGCCGCGCGAGGGTGAGCACCTCGATGCCCGGCGGCGCCCCCGGCGCCGGCCGGTAGGGGACGGGGGCGACGCCCCGCGGAACCGGGCCCCGCTCATCGTGTCCGTTTTTCTTCATGACGTGTCCGGAGCCTAGACGATCACTCCTGCCGACGGCCCTAGCGTGAAGGAGGGAACGCGAAGGAGGAAGGGGACCGACCGCCCCGCCACCGTTTCCACGACGACACCGGAGACCACAGGTGACCATCGAGTACGCCACCCGCTACCGCACCCGCTCGCACATCCCGGCCGAACCGGGCCGGCCCTACTTCATCGAGAAGGGCAAGGGCGACCGCGCCCATCTCTTCGGGGACCTCGTCACCATCTACGCCGGCGGCGAGCAGACCGAGAACACGTTCAACTTCTTCACCGTCGAGGGCCCGAAGGGCGACCTCGTCCCCGCCCACTCCCACCCCGACACCCACGAGGTCTTCTACGTCACGGACGGCGCCGTGCGCCTGTTCGTGGAAGACCTCGACGGCAACCAGCAGGAACGACTCCTCACCCCTGGCGACTTCGGTTTCGTCCCCAAGAACTGCCCCCACGCCTACCGCATGGAACGCCACCACAGCAGGGTCGTCGGCGTGGCCGCCGGGCCCGGCGGAACGTTCGAGCGGTTCTTCGAGAACCTCGGCGTTCCCACCGACGACCTCACCCTGCCGCACAGCCCGGTCGTTCCCGCTCTCGGCACGTTCCGCACCGTCCCCGAGCAGTACGACGTGCGCTTCCTGCCCGACCACCAGTGGCACACCGGCAGCGCATGCCAGGGCCGCCCCACACCATGACGGCGTGATCCGGACGCTTCCGCGCCCGCTGTCGAGCGCGGGCCCCGTGCGCTGCCCGTTCCGCAACGACGAGCCGCCGGCCGGCGGAAACTGTTCAGCGGGAGCCGTTCACCCTCTGCTCGAGGTCGAGCGTGAGCTTGAGGGCGTCCAGCACGCTGTCCGGGCCGATCTGGTTCTCCGCCCCGCCGTGCAGCACGTCCATGACGTGGCCGATCATGGCGGCGTACTGGTCGGCGGGCGGCAGCGCGAGCTCGTGTGCACCGTCGGCGGTGTACGCGGTGACGGCGCCGGACGGCTTGCCGTCGAAGCCCATCGTGGAGGCGGCGTCGAGCACGCCGCGCTCGAAGGTGGCGGTGTAGCCGCCGCGCGCTCCCCAGGACATGGGCATCAGCGAGGAGACCGAGCTGCGGGCGGACGCGCCGTCGAACCGGAAGGCGGCGTCGACGGCGGCGGAGTGCTCGTCGCGCTCGACCGTGGAGACGGTGATGTCCCGGGGGAGACCGAGGACGCGCGTGATGATGTCCATGTCGCTGTGCAGCGCTTCCAGAGGCAGCACCTTCAGCCCGAGCGAAGCCCCCGGCCACAGGTGGGCCGTCAGGTTCCACAGTGTCAGCTGCTCCAGCCGTCCGTACGTGCCCTCGCGCACCGCGTCGAACAGTGCCCGGTTGGCCGGGATGAACCGCTCGAACATGTCCACGAACACATGCTTGTCGCTTCGTGCGGCGGCTTCGGCGACCCGCTTCGCGTCCACCAGGTTGTCGGCCAGCGGCAGCTCGACCAGGGCATGCTTGCCCGCTTCCAGGGCACGCAGCACGAACGGGGCATGCAGCCCGACGGGCAGGCAGATGTCCACCAGGTCGAACGAGGGGTCCTCGAACGCCGCGTCCGTCTCCGTGGAGGACGCGAACCCGAACCGCCCGGCCATCTTCGCGGTCTTCTCCACGTCCCGGCCGAACACCACCACTTCCACGTCGCCCCGAGCCGCGTAGACGGCGGCGTGCGCCTGCCCGAACCCGGTCCCCAGCAGTGCGATCTTCATCATCTTTCTCCTTACGGTGTGTGGTCGAACGTTGCTTCACGGAAGAGCTCACCGCTGCGACCGACGCGCAGGCACAGATGGCAGCAGCCGGCAGCGGCAGCGGCGGCGAAACGATCAGCCGGCCGATGGCGCGAGGGGCGGCACGGCGGGCCGGGAGAACAGGCCGAAACGGTTGCCGTGGGGGTCGACGACGCGGGAGTGGACCAGGCCGTCGCGGTTGCTCTCGGGCCCGTGCTCCACGCGCGCACCCGCCTCCTGCGCGGCCGCCGTCGTGGCGGCCACATCGGTGACCATGAAGCACGGCATGGCGTAGTCACCCCTGGCGCCACCCCCCGCGGTGCCGTCGCCGCTGTGGTCCCGCATGCCCCCGGACGGCCACTGGGCGCCGGACCCGAAGACGGTGAAGTACCGGTCGCCGCCGGCGGTGTCGTCCTCCTCGATCCGCCATCCGAAGGCGTTCGTGTAGAAGCCGATGGTCGCCCGAGGGTCCGTGGTGCCGATCTCGAACCAGGCCATCGACCCGGGCTTCGGGGCGAACACGGCCTGCTGCATGGACTCCCCGGTCCCGGCGATCCGCTCCTCGAACCGCTCCGAGGCCGACCGGGAGAAGAGGGAGAACAGGTTCCCGCGCGGGTCCTTGAACCGGGCGAAGACGGTCACGTCCCCCACCCGCGTGGCCGGCACCACGACCGTCGCACCCAGCGCCGTCAGCTTCTCGACATCGGCGTGGACGTCGGCGGAGAGGACGGAGAGGTTGACGGCCTCGTCACCGGTGTCGCCCTGCTGGATCGCACCCATCGGCCACGGCGCGCCCGGGGCGAGGATACGGGTGTAGGTGCGGCCGTCGATCGAGGAATCCGGGTCGACCTCGAACGTCCAGCCCAACAGGGGCCCGTAGAAGCTGGTGACGGCTTCGGGGACGTTGGTGCCGATCTCGAACCAGACAACCTGGCCGGGAGACATGAAACTCACAGGAATCGTTCCTTGCGTAGGCGGGAGCGGGGGAGAGGGATGGGGATGGGGGGCGGATCCACCGCATGACTCTCACGCTAGGAGCCTTTTAGGACACCTCACGTCCGCAAAGAGGGGCAATCTGGACGGCATGACCACTGACCTCCCCGCCCGGATGCTCCGCCTGCTGTCCCTCCTGCAGACCCGCCGCGAATGGTCCGGCACCGAACTCGCCGAACGCCTCGGCGTCACCACCCGCACCATCCGCCGCGACATCGACCGCCTGCGCGACCTGGGCTACCCGGTCGAGGGCACCACCGGCCACGCCGGCGGCTACCGCCTCGCGTCCGGCACCGCCATGCCGCCCCTCATCCTCGACGACGACGAAGCCATCGCCACCGCCGTCGCCCTGCGCACCGCCGCGGGTCACCTCACCGGCATGGAGGAAACGTCACTCCGCGCCCTCGCCAAGCTCGAACAGGTTCTCCCCACCCGGCTGCGCACACAGGTGGCGGCCCTGCAACGGACGACCGCCACCATCGGCTGGGAAACCCGCGGCCCGCGCGTCGACCCCGAGTTGCTCGGCGCCCTGGCCGCCGCCTGCCGCGACCATGAAACCGTCACCTTCGACTACACCACCCGCCGCGGCACCTCCACCGCCCGCCGCGCCGAACCCCACCACCTCGTCGCCTCCGGCGGCCTCTGGTACCTCCTGGCCCACGACACCGACAGGAACGACTGGCGCGTCTACCGCCTCGACCGCATCACCCACCCCGCCACCACCCGCCACCGCTTCAGCCCCCGCCCGGTCCCCGGCGGCGACCCGGCCGCCTACGTCGCCGACAGGATCGCCACAGCCCCGGCCCGCTACCGCGCCACAGCCACCGTCCACGCCCCCGCCGAAACGGTTCGCCACCGCACCGGCGCCCTGCCCGCCCGTATCCACCCCCTCGACGACGCCACGTGCACCGTCGACTTCGCCACCGACCACCTCCCCGGCATCGCCCAGGCCCTGGCCGCCCTCGACGCCGACTACACCCTCGACGCCGACCCCCACGTCACCGCGTACCTGCGGCAGACCGTCGAGCGCGCACGCCACGCGCTCGACGGTGAGCCGGCACCAGGAAACGGAACGAACCCGGTGCCGGCTCATGCGGTGAGCTGCCCCAGCTGCCCCCGCCAGTAGCGCAAGGCCTTGATCAGCCGGTTTCCGGCCTGGTGATCGATGGCCTGGGCAAGTCCGTGCAGGAGGGAGGTGAACATGGCCCGGGTGGTGGGATCGGTCAAGCGCCCGGCAGAGCCGGCGGTGGAGCTGAGGCGGGGGTGGACCTCGGGCACGGCGACCTGCGGGCCGCCGACCACGTGGACGTTGAGCAGGGCGAACAGCTCGCGCAACTGGGGCGTCGCGACGATCAGCCCCTCGGCGTCGGCGATGGCCTGCCACAGGTCGCGCACGGCGGCCGCAACGGACAACCCTGCCAGGGGCCAGCCGGGCCTTCCCGGGACCGTGGTTCATCCCGCCCGGGGTGATGCTCGCCCCACCACCGCGCCGTCACCCGCCCTGAACCGCGCCCTGGAACTCATCCACACCTACGCCCACGCCCGCGACTGGCACCGCCGCCCCACCACGGCGTGGTGGCTCCCGGACCCGGACCGCCAAAGCCTGCTGGGGGCGGCCTCGCCGGGAACGCGAGCGGGCTGACGGAATCGAGGCCCTCAACGGAACATCACCTGTCAGCGGCCTGTGCCGGGCCGTTGACAGGTGACGAAGGGAACTCAGGGGAATTCGGGCCAGGAGAATTCAGCGGTCCGTGGTCTACCAGGGATACCAGGCGCCGTTGTACCACTGCTCGTTGGCGCTGTCGTTGTGGTGGTCCATGTTGAAGTCTGCGGGGTAGTTCTTGACGTGGTTGTTGGGGTAGGTCCAGATGCCGGCGGACTCGTCGCAGACGTAGTCCCAGTGGCAGATCGACTTCACCGGAATGTTGCCGAAGAACCTGTCGGCACCCGCGAGCGGAGCGCCGACGATACCGCCGAACGGCACCGCGCCGCCGTTGGCACCGGGAGGGCCCTGACGCTTCGGGTCCGCGATCAGAATGGCGTTGACGTTGTCGAACGTCTGCCAGTTCTCGGTGACCCAGATGTGCACCACCGCGGCCCCCAGCGAATAACCGCCCATCTTGACGTGCTGGTACGGGCAGGCGGCCCGCTGCTCGCGCACGAGCCGGTTCAGCTCGTTGACGCCTGCCCGGGCGCTCGCACCGTTGGGGATCTGGGTGGGGTACCCGACGTGCTGCTGGATGTTGCCGTAGAAGCCGTCGTTGTTCCACGAGCTGCCCGTGCCGCCGACGACGATCGTGTACGTACCCTCGCACGGAGCCGTGGCCCGTGCCGCCGAAGCCGGCTGCACGGAAAGCCCGGCTGCCATCAGAAGAGCGGCCACCACGGCCGCGATCCGTCTCAGTCGCACTCGGTTCTCCTCTGATCAGGTCTCCGGACGAGAGTGGCAACGAGCGGTGAAATCCCGATGAAACGCGCGCTCAGGAGCTGCCGACAGCGCAGGCAGAGGGGCAGCGAGTGAGGTGAGGCGTCGGCGCGCGAGAGCGAACGCGTGCGGTCGGCGCGCTTCGACCGACCCGGGGCAAGGGGGATCCGCGGGGGTAGCAAGGGGGGCGACGGTGTCTCGGGGCACTCTGGAGGATGTATGGCCGGCAGGCGTGGTGCGGTACTGGCGTTGACTTCCCTCGTCCTGGCGGGCGCGGTGGTGTGCGCCCCGGCAAGTCAGGCCGGCACGGCCAACAGCGGTGGTGCCACGTGCACAGGTTCTTTCAGCAACGCTTACGACCCGCCCCTGACCCTCACGCCGCAGACGGCCCGCATCCACTCCGAGGCCCACTACGCGTGCACCACCGCACCCGGCCACACGGTACGGGCCACCGGCTCTCTCGACGCGGTGGCGCCGAGAGCGTCCTGCGTCACGGTGACCGCACCCCGCGCCACGGAAACCGTCCGGTACGCCGACCACCACCGCTCGGTGATCGTCTACGACCGCGCCACAGCTGTCTATGCCGGGGGCGTCCTCGTCGTGAAGCTGTCGGGCCGGGTGACGGAGGGACGAGGTCAAGGACACCCCGCCCAGCGAACCGTGACCACGCTTCCCAGCCAACTTCCCACGGAATGCCTCGGATCGGGCCTCCGCGGCGACAGGGGCGGGGCCCAGCTGGAGATCCGGCCGTAACCGCCCCGGAGGGGCCTGCCTCGATGGTCGAAGACGTGATACGACTCGGCGGAGTTCTTCGCCGAGTGCCGGAACGGGAGCTCGGCCGCCTGACATCTGGGTGAGCTGGCCGGAAGCATGCTGCGCTTCTTCGGCACGTACACGCTGAACACGCTGCCGCACTACTTCTACGAGCCACCGGGGAAAGGGAGTGGTGCAGTATGCGGGACCGACTGGCCGTCGTCGACGTGACCCAATGGGCCCTCGACAGCGCCGCCACCGGCGCAAAGCCGGTGATGCACCACGAGCTCCTCTGGAACGGCGGCCTCATGGTCGCGCTGTTCGACGGCCCGAGCCCGCCCGGCAGGAGCGATTTCCACGTCAACACCTCGCCGGAACTTTTCTACCAGGTGCACGGGGAGCTGCTCACCCGCGTACGCGAGGACGGAGACTTCCGCGACGTCCTGATCCGCAAAGGCGAAATGCTCCTGATCCCGGCGGAGGTGCCCCACCTGAACCTCCGGCCCGAGGGAAGCGTCGGACTCGTCATCCACCGCACCCGAGCAGCAGGAGCCAAGGAAGCAATCGTGTGGTACTGCGACCAGTGCGGCCATGAGCTGTACCGCGAAGAATACGTGCACGAAAACGTTCAACACCAACTACCGGCCCTCATCAATGCCTTCCACCAACATGAGGAACGCCGCACATGCCGACAGTGCGGAACGGTAAAGCCGGTACCCGCTTAAATCCGACGGTGCAGCGGGATCCGGCGGAACACAGGATCGTCAGCGGTGTTTCACAGGACGGCACCAGCCGGTGACCACCACTGGTCTCACGGCCGTTATGGTTTCGGTGGGTGGGGGAGTGTGGGCTGCAGCGCTTACAGCTTCACCATGCGCGGCGAGTGGGACAGCCGCCTGACGAAAGCGGAGAAGGCCAGTCCTCGCACCAGGGGGCAGCGCACCGGTCGGCAAGAATTCCCTTCCTGGCCCGGCCTGCAACAGCAGCGGAGAGAGGCGGAGCGCAAGGAGAAGGCAGCAGCTGCTCTGGCTGCGACCCGCTTCTCACCGCAGCTCGCCAAGGCCGTCCAGGCCGCGGAAGCCGTCGTGGCGGATCCGGGCAGCCACACCTTCCGCACGCTCGAACGCCGCCGCCAGGCAGTGATACTCCATATGGAAAAGCAGGCCCGCCGAGCCGCCGCCCAGCAGGGTCATGACGACTTCTTGAGCGGCACCGTCGATGACGAACTGAACCGGCTCCTGCAGCTCACGCGCGAACTGCTGCGCTCTTTGCGCGCAGCAGAAGACCTCCTGCCACCAGAGGAGGCATTCAAGTCGGCAGCGAGCCGGTACAGTGCCCGGATCGATCAGATCGCGACCGACCGCTACGCCTCTCTGCCGTCGTCCGGGGACGGCGCCTCGGCCGAACGCAGCAGTCTCGGGGTTGCCCGACAGCGTGCCGGACGCCGGTAGGCAAGCCGAAGGTGCCGTCACGCACTCAGGCTGCCCGAGCCCAGGACCTCTGGCACTGGCCCACAGGACAGCGCGGACGGAAGTCGTGAGCGGATGGAGACGACGAACCGGGGCATGCATCCCCTGCCCTGCGGCACCTACCGGCAGGCGCCTGGGCAGGAGCCCTATGTGGCTTTCCTCGCGCCGGCGGTGACGAAGGCCGCGTGGCACCGTCGAGACCGTCGCTTTCCGCTGCGTGGGCTCTGCTGACGCCGTAGGCGAGGAGTAGCGGGTACGGCTGGAGCCGGAAGGGGGCATGGCTCCAGCCCCCTGGCGCGCTGCCAAGCCCCCGAGCCGGCGGGTAGCGGTGGAGGGCAGAGCGGAGGACATGCTTCTGCTGCTCTACGGGCGGCGCTCCTACCGGTAGAGCGCCTTCACCGTCTCCGGCGACGCCGTAACCCTCGAGCACTGGTTCGCCCACACAGCCTTCTGAAGGACGACCACCCGGCGACCATCGCTACCCGCCCCTGCGGTCAGTAGCCCGTGTCGTCCCCGTCCGGCCCGGGGGTCTGCTGTCCCAGGCCCCGGCGTATTGCGATCTCGACGGCCGAGCATGCGCCGTCGGCCCGCTCCAGTTCATAGGGTGTGGCCGGCATCAGCGGAGGCTGCGCCATTTGCCGGCCCGCATCATCCGGCTCCTCCCCGTGCGGGAAGCGCAGCGGGAACGTGCCCAGCGAGTACCACGGCTCCCAGCGCCCCGCACCCACAAGCACGTCTTACGCGTGATGCAGAGAGGGGGAGTTGGACGCGGCGGCGAACGGCCCCTGCGCCATGCCCGCCACCCAGTGCACGGGCTGGGTCCAAGTCGCCGGATCGTCCGGGTCACAGCCCGTCTCCCGCCACAACAACCGCGCACAGTCCGCCGCCACGCGCGGCGCAACAGCACCCTGGGCCCGTCGCCGTAGAACCCCCAGTTCAGCCGCTGGGGGTCAGGTGGGGTGGTTCCGCGGTCGAGGTGGAAGCGCCCGAAGTCCGTCCACACCTGGTTGGTGGTCTCGTCGTTCATCAATGTCCCCTCGTCTCCTTGCCGGCGTCGTCCCCGCCCCCGTCGCGCAGGGCGTAGCAGCGCAGGATGCCGACGTCCGTGGCGCGGACCATGGCCCACGGGCTGGTCAGCAACTCCTCGTCCTCGCCGGTGATTCCGATCGACGCGTGGTTGGGCGGGAGAGATCTGGCCATGGGCGTGACTACCCAGAAGAGCCCTCCGGGGGCGAGGAGGCCGCGGATGCGGGAGAGGAAGGCCGGTTTGTCCTTGATGAATGCGTAGACGAGGCGGGTGGTGATCAGGGCGTGGGCCCGCTGGGGCAGGGGCGGCGGCTGCTGGGCTTCGATGTCCGCGCAGTGGTAGCGCACTGGTCCCGTGCTCCGCTCGGTGAGGGCGGGGGCGGCCGGGGTGCAGTCCAGGCCGGTCGCCTGGTAGCCGAGGCCGGCCAGGTGGCGGGTCAGCGCGCCGTCGCCGCACCCGATGTCGAGCGCGAGGCGCTCCCGGCCCGGGCCCGCGTACTGGCTGAGGAGCGCGGTCTCGGGGGCGCTGAGCCGGGTGTACCGGCGGCCCGATGTCCACAACTCACCCCAGTAGGCCGCGGGGTTGTCGATTCCCTCGGTGGTCATGTCGGTTCTCCTTCCGGATGGGCGCGAGAGGCGGTGGGTGCGGCGGGGACGTGGTGCAGGGAGCGGATCGAGGAGGCGAGCAGTACCAGGTACGGGAGGGCGAGGGCGGCGGTGCCCAGCGCGAGGGTGTTCCACAGGCCGAGCCAGGTGCCGGCGGCCCCGGCGAGGAGGGCGGCGAGGGGGCGGGTGCCGTAGGTGATCCACTGGCCGGTGGCCAGCATCCGGCCCTGCATGCCGGGCTCACACACGGCCTGGCGGATGCTGCGCTGGGTGGAGCCCTGCGCGGTGGCGCACGCCAGCTGCACGAACAGGCCGGTGGCGATGAAGACCTGCCCGGCGCGGCCCGGTGCGGCGAGCAGCAGCGGTACCTCGGTCAGCGGCGTGATGGCCAGCGCGGTGAGCATGACGCGGGCGGGCCCGTACCGGTCCACGAGCCGGCGGACAGCGAGCGCACCAGCGACCCCGCCGAGTGCAGCCACGCTCAGTAGCGTACCCAGGGCGGTGGGGGAGTAGCGCAGGTCGCGGATCAGGTACACGCTCCACAAGGTGGTCAGGACCGCGAAGACGGCGGTGTAGGCGGTGCCGGTCAGCAGCAGCGGCCGGATCGTGGGGTGCCGCACCACGTACACCAGGCCCTGCTTCATCTCCCCGAACAGCGAGCTGGAGCCGCTGGCCCGGTCGGGTGCGGGCTCGGGCGTGCGGATGCTGCCGAGCAGGAAGGCGCAGGCAAGGTAGGAGGCGACGTCGAGGTAGACGGCGCGAGCCGCGCCGAGGACGGCGACGACAGCGCCGCCGAGCTGCGCGCCGGCGCTGTCCGCGAGGGAGGCCACGGCGCCGACCTTCGCGTTGGCCTCCAGCAGCCGTTCACCGGGAAGCAGGGAGGGCAGGTAGCTGATGCGGGCGGTGGATCCGAAGAGGGAGGCCGTCGAGCTCACCAGCGCCACGACGAACAGCACCTCGAGCGACAGGTGGCCGGCGGCGTCGGCCGCGGGGATGGCGGCGTACGCCGCTGCGGTGACGAGGACGGCGCCGACCATGACAGGACGCTTGCGGTGCCGGTCGGCCAGGGCCCCGGCGGGAAGCGCCACCAGCAGGGGTGGCAGCCGCTCGGCGAAAGTGAGGAGCGAGACCTCCCACACCGATGCGTGCAGGGAGACGACGGCGATCAGCGGCAGTGCCACCGAGGTGACGCCGCTGCCGACGAGGTCGACCGCGCACGCCGACCAGTACCGGACGAAGTCCCCGTGCCGCCACAGACTGCCGTTTCCCGCCGGGGCCGTGCTCACCGGGCGTCGCTCCTTTCCGCCGTGTCGGCCGGCTGGCGCTGGCCGGGCAGGGTGGCGTCCTGTTGCCGGAGGGCTTTCAGCTCCAGCAGCTCGCTGACGGAGGGCGCGGTGGCGTAGGTGAACGGTGCGCAGACGTCGGTGCTGTGATGACTGGCGGCGGCGAGGGCGGCGGTCAGGCGTTCGCGTGCCGCCAGGTTCGCGGTTGCTAGGGTGTGGAGGGCGCCGAGGGCGAACTGGTTGCCGCAGCCGACGGCCGCGTACCCGTCGGCGGGCTCGGCCACCTGGTAGTCGTCGTAGACGATGAAGAGGCGGCCGTGGATGCCGACGAGGAAGGTGCCGGCCTTCTCCTGCTCGGACTCCTTGCGTGCCCAGCCCGCTTCTTTCAGACAGGCGCGCAGTTTGTCGACGAACCGGGTCGTCATGAAGCGGTGAAGGCCGTCGCCTTTGGGCTTGGGTGCCTTGAAGGCGTGGTGCAGCAGCTGGCCCATGCGGAAACTGCCGCTGAAGCCGAGGGCGTACGGGCCGTTGCGGAACACCTTGGGGTCCTTGCGGACAGTGAGTCTGCAACCGGAGATTCCGGCGGAGTCCCCGCCGAGGTGTACCCGGCCTTCTTCGACGAGCCCGACGATCACGGTCAAGATGCGCTCTCCTATCGGTTGGTCGGCTTCGTGGAGCTCCGTGCTGGTGGCGGGCTGAGACCACGGTGCTCGCCCACCCCGACGCGCGGTCACCCCGTATGCCTCTTGTCGTCAGGCGTCTGCGGACTCCCCCTTCCTGGAAGCCGGTACGGTCCCGTGCCCGTACTGGGCGGCCTGGAGTTCGTACAGCTCCCGGTAGTGGCCGCCGGTGATGGCCGTCAGCTCGGCGTGCGAGCCGGATTCGAGGAGCCGGCCCTGGTGGAGGACGTAGATCACGTCGGCGTTGGCGGTGGCGGCGAGCCGGTGCGTGATGAGCAGCACGGTGGCGACGCCGTCATCGGTGAAGGAACGCAGCGACTCGAACATCTCGATCTCGGCTTTCGGATCGAGTGCAGCCGTCGGCTCGTCGACGATCAGCAGGTCGCGTTCCCGGTAGACGGCGCGGGCGACGCCGATGCGCTGCCACTGTCCGCCTGAGAGCCGTACCCCGCGCTCGAAGTCCTTGACCGCGATGGAGTCCCACCCGTAGGGCAGTTCCTCGACCACGGTGCGGATGTCGGCCCGCTCGGCCGCGGCCTCGATCTTCTCCTGGTCCAGGGGTCGGCCGGCGTCGCCGATGTGGATGTTGGCCCGGATGGTCATCGGCCAGCAGTCGACGTTCTGGGGCAGCAGCGCGATGCGGTCGAAGACGCTTTCGCGGTCGGCTTCGCGGACGTCGGTGCCGTTGTAGGAGACCGTCCCCGAGCCGGGGAGGTAGAGGCCGGCGAGGGTGGTCTTGCCCGACCCGTTCTCACCGACCAGGGCCACCACCTTGCCCCTGGGAATGGTGAGCGACACCCCGTGGAGCGCGTCACGGTCGGCTCCTGGGTAGCGGAAGGTGACGTCGCGGAGGACGACTTCGACACCGTCGCCCTCGACGCCGGCGCCGTGGGCGGGGATGGCGTGCTGGGCGCCGAGCTCGATGGCGTTGTTCATGTCGGTCAGGTACAGCGACTCCTCGGTCATCTGGTTGAGCTGGGAGACGATCTGGTTGAGGTAGCTGGTGGCGTTGCGGATCGCCAGCACCGCTGTCCCGGCCGCGGCCAGGGGCATGCCGCCGGCGACCAGCAGCCACCACAGCAGCCCGTAGGCGACGATGCGGGCGGTGCCGGACATGGCGGCCGTGGCGATCTCGGTCTTCGCCTCGGCGCGCGCCAGGCGGGCCTTCTCCGCGGCCGCGGTGCGGCCCATGTCCTTCTGGGCGTGGATCAGCAGCCGCCCGGCGCCATGGACGCGGAGTTCCGGGGTCGCGCCGGCCCGGGTGATGGGCCAGAGCAGGACGTCGGTGGCCCGGCGGTGGTCGATCCAGGCGTGCTGGGAGGCGTAGGCGCGGCGCATGACGACGACCGCTCCCCACCACCGTGGTGCCGCGATCAGCAGCAGCGCGGCGAGCAGCAGGGGATGCAGTGCGACCAGGACGACGGCGGCGGCACCCAGGCTCATCAGACCGCTGACGATGCCCACCGAGTTCGACAGCATGCGTCGCACGGAGTCGGTGCCGTACTGCCCCAGGGCGAGCTGGCGGTGGATGTCCTTGTCCTCCATGGCGGACATCTCGACGCGCGTCATCATCCCGTAGTACGCCGTCCGGCACGACAGCTCGATCTTCGGATACAGGCGCCCCTCGACCTGGACGACCAGGCAGCCCAGGAGCACCGACCCGGCCGAGGACGCGCCACCGAGCAGCAGCGCGGGCAGGGCCTCGCGCAGCTTGTCCGGGGTGGGACCGTCGGCGAACAGGTGCACCAGCACCTGGTTCGTCGCCACGAGCAGGAACGCCGACATCGCGCCGGAGGCCAGCTGCGCAGCCATGAGCACCACCAGGGCGCGGGGGTCTTCACGCCACGCGATACGGCCGACCATCGCGAGCATGCTGGGAAACTGGCGGGCCATGGCCCAAAAGCTCATGCGCAACAGAGGGGCGGAGTACTTCGCCCACGCCTTGTCGTGCCGCAGCGCGCCGGAGAACAGCAGCTTCTCGCTCTCCGACAACGGCGCCCGCTTCGTACCTGTCACCGGCTGTGCTCCCCTCGGTCCAGACTGAGTTCGTGGAGCTCCTGGAAGAGCCCGCCTCCCGTGGCGAGCTGGTCGAAGGTGCCGTGCTCGACGATGTGCCCCTTGTCCATGACGACGATCCGGTCCGCGATCTTGGTGTTGGCCAGCCGGTGCGTGACCACGACCGTGATCCGTCCCGGGGCGGTCTTGCGCAGCAGCTGGAACATCTGGTCTCGCCGCGCGGGTCCATGTCCGAGGTCGGCTCGTCCATGACGACCACGGCCGGCCGCCGGTACAGGACGCGGGCACAGGCGATGCGCTGCCACTGCCCGCCCGACATCGACACCCCGCCCCACAGCTCAGCGGCGAGCAGCGTGTCCAGACCGTGGGGGAGTTCCTCGAAGGCCTCTCGCAGCCCCACCGCATCGACGGCCTCCCACACCCGGTCGTCATCCCGCGAGAGGGGCTGGCCCAGGGTGATGTTGTCGCGCGCGGAGACGGGCCAGTAGCCGAACTGCTGGGTGACGAACCCCGTCTGCTCCCAGATCTCGTCGACATCGACGCTCGACAAGTCGACGCCATCCCACCGGACGTGCCCCTTGTCGGGGGTGTAGAGGCCGGTCATCAGGCGGGTGAGCGTGGACTTGCCCGACCCGTTCTCGCCCAGCACCGCGACGAGCTCGCCCCGACGCAGCGTCAGCGAGACCCCGTCGACCGCGGGACGGACCTTGTTCGGGTAGGTGAAGACCGCGTCCCGGACCTGGGTGCACTCCGGCCCGCGCGGCGCCGGGACGGTGCCGGCCGTGGGCATCAGGGCCTTGGACCCTTCGATGAACTGCTTCCAGTCCCCGAGGAACAGCGACGAGTGGAACAGCGAGGCCGCGTAGTGCACGACGTTGGCCAGGTTCCCCAGCGCGGTGCGCACCGCCAGGACGGCGGTCGCCGCGATCGCCAGGGACATGCGGCCGGACACGGTGAGCCACAGCAGTGTGCCCCATGCCAACGACAGACACAGGCCGCCGAAGACGGCCGCGACGAGGTTCGCGCGCAGCTGCCGGCCCGCCCCGGTCAGGCTCCGGTCGTCCAGGCGCTTGGACAGGGTCCGGTACCAGTACGACAGGTACCCGGCCATGCTCATCCCGCGGACTTCGTCAGCGAGCTTGCCCGCGGTGACGAACCAGCGCATCATGCCGCGCACGTTGCGTCCCGTGCTGTTCGCGGTGTGCACCTGGTGCTCGATCCGCGCCTCCGCCATCGCCCCCACCCCCGACGGCAGCACCGCCAGCACCAGCACGGGAAGCATCAGCGGATGCAAGGCGGTCAGCACACCGAACGCCGCCACCAGCTTGATCAACGCCGACATGAACGACTGCACGTCATAGATCAGCCGGTCACAGCGCACCGCGCCGGTCTCGGCCGCCTCATGCTCCTCGGAGAACTCCGGCCGCAAGAACGCGCCCAGCTCCACCCGCAGCATCGTCTCGACCACCGCGACGTCCGCAGCCGTCATCAACCGCGGCTTCAGCCGCGCCACCGACCACGACGCCAGCCCGTACGCAACCCTCCCCACACCGGCCGCGACCGCAATCACCACCAGCGCCGGCAGCGCCTCGTGCACCCGGTGCGACACCGACCCGGACCCCAGAATCGGAACCATCGCCCGCGCCGTCGCCGCCAGCGCCACCGCCGACCCGACCCCGTAGGCGACCTGCGCACCAACCATGACGAGCACGTCCCGGCGGTCGATCCGCCACGCCATCTTGAACACCTGCGCCAGCACGGCCGGGATCGTCGTCACCAGCTGCCGGACGCCGTACCGGTCGAACGCCGATTTCGTCCACTGCGCCTTGCGCTGGATGTCCACCGGCTCCGGATACGGCAGCCGGAGCCGCCCTCGGGCGTGCTCATCCCCTGGCACACGGTTCATGAACGTCTTCCCTCCCCTTCACGGCGCTCCAGCCGATGAGCGCGTCCTGGCCCGCCGGTGCCCCCTCGGTCTTCTCGCCCGGCGCGGTGGCTGCCCTCGCCCCCTTCGCCGTCTTCACGCCGCCCCTTCCGTCGGCCAGCCGTGCTCGGACAGCAGGTCCCCGGCACAGAAGCGTTCGAGGATGGCGGCGGTGTAGGGCACGCAGTCCGCCGGCGGCCGCGCCGGGTCCGCCCACACCAGCTGCGAGCACTTCTCCGGCTCGCGGATGAAGGGGTGGCCGGTCCACTGCTGGGTGGTGAAGACCACCCCCATGCGGCCTTCGCCTTCGGGGCTACGGTGGTGGATGGCGTGGCAGAACTCCAGATCGGCAGGCGCGATCACGACGCCGACCTCTTCGGCAACCTCACGACGGGCGCCGGCGGAGACGGGCTCGTGCTCCTCCAGGTGCCCGCCGGGCGGGCACAGCAGCCCGGAGGCGTAGACCTGTCCGGCCCGCCGGAGCAGCAGGACCCGGCCGTCGTCGCGGACCATCAGCACCATCACGTCGACCACGAGCCGGTAGCGCGGCGGCTGCCTCACGCCCACCTCCCCATGGCCGTCCCAGCGTGGTGGCCAAGCCCTGTTTGACGGTGTTCGATTTGCAACCACACCCCTGTGCTGCTTGCGGGCCGATCCTGACGGTGACGCACGATGCCTCCTCGTTGACGAGCGGGTCGGACGAGTGATCGGAAAAACGGCCCCCGGACGGGTGTGGTCACGGCCACTCAAGAGCGTTTTCTCGTGCAGAAATTCGAGTGATGGTCAACCGGCCCGTGATCGCTGGGCGGGCGGCCCACGGGGCGGTGTGCGATTCACCCGGGCGTGGCCGCTCACCCGATCCGGTACTTGCGTTGCTGCCGGAAACGGCTGACCGCAACCCCGGCCCAGGGGACGCCGGGCCGGGGTGGCAGGTGCTTTGCAGACGGCCGGGTGACGCCCTTCACGACGCCGCGGCCGGAGCCCGCACCGTCGTCTTCTTCGAGGAGTTCTTCCTGGAGGGCGGCGTTCGTGCGGTCGACGGGGGTGCTGGGCTGCCGCGAAGGGCGTCAGCGCAGAAGCGGCACGAGGACACCGACGGCGCAGGCCGCGGGGGCAAGCACGAGGGCGAGCGCGATGCGGAGGCTGCAGGGGGACGCCGCGATGGCGTCGCCGGGGGCGGGCATGCCGTCGCTGTCCCGGCCGCGTCATCACCGCCGCGGCCGCGCGGGGCGCCGGCGGCGGGCTGAGGACCAGAGGCATGGGCAAAACCGGCTCGACCGGACTCCGGCGCAGCGCGAGACCGATCCGCTGCAACGTCCCGGTGTCCACGACGGACTGGTTCTCCAGCATGGCTTGGAACGCTTGCCGATCCTGCTCATGATGGTGGGCCGCGGGGCCCCATCCAAGTCGGGAAGGCGGCCGGCATCCGGAACCTCGGTGTGCCCTCGGCCCGGTACATCAGCCACTCGCCGGCGAACGTGAGCCGGCCGTGGCCCAGCGCCAGTTGTCGAGCAGGTATCCCTGCCCGACGCCGAGGAACACCCGTCGCCGGGTGCGTTCGACGGCGACCTCCAGGGTCACCAGGCGCCGTCGCGCAGCGATGCTCCAGCAGTCATCCGGGCCGGAGGGAAGGCGGAGTGCAACAGTGGCCGGCCCGTGAGAGCCGGAAGACCGGCGCGTAGACGCCGGGCGCTGTCCGCATCGTTGTCTGTCGCGTAAGCGGCCTGGGTCAGCGAGGCGGTGGCGGGCCAGTTCGAACAGGAGGCCCTGCCCGTCGACCAGCAGGGCGCCACCGCCTGTGTCCGACAGACGGGCGCACACCAGCAGCAGGAGCCGGGGCGGGTGCTAGAGGTGGGCACCAGCGGTGTGCAGGCGCATCGGCGCCCGCGTTGTCGACCTGTTGCCGCCAGGAAGTATGCGCGACCCCCACTGGGCCATCCGGCCGACGAGGGCGAGACCACGACCGTGCTGGGAGCCGTCGTCGATCAGTTTGCGAGCGGCCGGGCTGGTGGGGCTGCCACCGGCGACCACTTCGATCAGCAATTTGTCGTCACCTAGGGCGTATTCGACGGGTCGGTGCGGGCCCCGCAGCGTCTGGTGCTGGGGGCACCTCCCAGCGATAGCTGGGGGAGCGTCGCGGGGCCTGTACCGACCCATCGGACACGCCCCAGGGGCGGGGCTCTGTGGAGTGGCCGGGGGGAGGGAGCAACTGGTCCTACAGATCCGCTGAGCCGGAGTCCCGGGCTCGCGCGGCGGCTGCAGCCTCGAGAAGGGACCAGCCGTCGACCTCCGCCGCCCCCTGCTCGTCTGGTTGCCAGCCGCGTGCCAAAGCCAGGTCGAGCAGGGCCCGGACGGCGCCGGGTTCATGCAGGTTGAGGGAGCCACCCTGTACGTATCCGACCTCCCCGGAGCCCATGGATGCCCCGCCCGGGACGTACCGGCCCGGGCCGGCGGTGAAGACGATGCGCAGTGGGCCGCCGGTGCGGGCCAATTGCGGGTACAGCGTGAGCGTCTGACGGCAGCCCGCAGGTCGGCCGCTGTCCGGGATGCGGTGGCTGTGGCGGAGCGTCCACAGGTACGTGCGCCCGTCGGCAACCAGACGGCGGGGCTTCTTTCGATTGCGGGGCACGGAGCCGAAGGTACGCGTTCTGACTTACAAGACGTCCGTTGTGGTGAGCAACTTCGCTACTGGTGAGGTGAGGATGCGGCCGTGCTGTTCGACGTCTCATAAGAGACCCTCTGGCGCGCAACGTCGGGCGCGAATGCATGGTGCCCGCGCGAGCACTACGTGATCTTCACATCCGACTCCCAGTGCCGGTCAGCTGCGCGCCGAGGGTTGGGCACCGCGCATTTGGTCCCCGCATTCCCCGGTGCCGACGGGAGTCTCCCCATGGATGGATGAGCCCTGGCTCACCGCTATGGCAGCAGCGGAACCAGGCATGGGCGTGCGACGGAGGCATCACCGCTCGAGGCGGTAAGTCTCGGTATCGCCGCTCCTTCGACCGCGAGAACAACAACATCGCTGCGATCCCGCGCGCGGCCGGCTCTGTCCCTGAAGGGCACAGAAAGCCCAACCTGACGGCTTGCCGATGCACGCCACGTCCCCTCTTGCCGAGCCTGGCAGGGGAGGGAAAGGATGACTACCTGGACGAAGCCGGGCTGTTGCACGCCGCGTGGGCCTATGTATCCCTCCCACCGGAGGAAAGGATTCATTGTGAGATTTCGCAAGCTGGGCAGTAGTGGCCCGGAGGTGTCGTCCCTGGGCCTTGGGTGCATGGGCATGTCGATCGCCTACGGGACTCCCGACGAGCAGGAGTCCCAGCGGACCCTGGACCGCGCCTTCGACCTGGGCATCAACTTCCTCGACACCGCGGATGCCTACGGCCGTGGCGCCAATGAGGAACTAGTGGGCCGCTGGCTGCGCAGACGTACCCGACAGCGGGACGCGATAGTGGTGGCGACGAAGTTCGGACTGCGGCACGACGCGGTCACCGGCCGGGTCACCGAGGTGGATACGTCCGCACCATACGTCCGGACGGCCTGCCATGCCTCACTGCGCCGCCTGGGTGTCGATTACATCGACCTCTATTACGCTCACCGTCGCAACCCTGCCATCCCCATCGAGGAAACGGTAGGTGCCATGGCGGCCCTGGTTGACGCCGGCTCGGTCCGCCACCTCGGGCTCAGCGAGGTCAGCAGCACCACCCTCCGCAGGGCCCATGCCGTCCACCCCATCAGTGCCGTTCAGATGGAGTACTCCCTGTTCACCCGCGACGTTGTCGAGAAGGACATACTCGCCACCTGCCGGGAGTTGGGCATCGCCGTGGTTGCCTATTCACCGCTGGGCCGCGGAATGCTCACCGGAACTCTCGCTTCACGGGACGATCTCAACACCGAGGACAACCGTCGGCGCTGGCCTCGTTTCTCCGAGCAGAACTTCCACCACAACCTCGGCCTCGTCCGCACCCTTGGGCAAGTCGCCGCCCAGATCGGCTGCTCGCCAACCCAGGCAGCACTCGCCTGGCTGCTTGCCCAGGGCGAAGACATCGTGCCCATTCCCGGCACCAAGCATCAGCGGTACCTGGAAGAGAACGCAGCAGCAGCCGATATCCGACTGAGCGCCGAGCAGATCGCCCAGCTCACTCAGGCAATCCCTGCAGAAGCTGTGGCAGGAGGACGTTACCCCGCCCAGGCGCTGGAACGTCTCGGGCACTGACCTCTGCGACCTGCACTGGAGACCAGAGCCACCTCGTCGACCATGCTGACCACAACCGGCCGCGTCTCTGCCACCCACCCACGTTGTCGACTGCCTCCCGAGGGCGGGCCTTCCACGTGAGCTGGGATCGTCCCCCTGCCCGGCCAGAGCGCGATCTGGTCCATCCTCTCCTCGGCTGGGCCAGTCGGCGTTGGCATGTCGAACGCACCCACGCCTGGCAGAACGCCTTCTACCGGCTCGCCTGCTGCTATGAGCGGCGCGCCACCATCATCGACGCGTTCTTCGACCTCGCCGACACGAGCATCACCGTACGAATCTTGATCCGGCAGGCATGGACGACTCGTCGCTGGTACGAACGCCCGAACCGCCGACCATGACCGCACGCTTATCGGCACGACCTTTTATCCGATCGCTGCTCGGTTGCCGATGCCAGGGCTGTGGTGCTCTTGAGCGGCAAGGACCTGATCGGCGTGATCGATCGCCCATTGGCCGAAGGCAGCCAGCGGTCCGTCAGCGAGGCTGCCGCCCAACTCGGACAGCTCATACGCCACGGAGCGGTCGGCCATCGTGGTGATCCGATTGATCAAGCCGTTGGCGTGCAGACGGCGAAGCGTCTGGGTCAGGACTTTGTCGCTGACGCCCGCGATGCCACTCAGAAGGTCGATCCGGCGCCGTCTGCCCGTTCGCAGCGCCATCAGCACCACTGGGTCCCAGGTGTGAGCGATCAGGTCAGCGGCCAGGCGCACCGCACAGTCGGCGGCGAAGGGCGAGCAGTGGTCGTTCACGCGTTTCTTCCTACCGGATTCGGGCCTACCGATTGGTAGGCCCGAGGTTCCTACCGTGGCGAGGCATCAGGCTACGAGGAACAGGAGAGCGACGTGCGTATCGGAATTCTGGGGACCGGCGTGATGGCCTCGGCACTGGCGGAGGCGTGGACGCGACGTGGACACCATGTCCTTGTCGGAGGCCGTTCACAGGACAAGGCTCGGGCGATCGCCGAGCGGCTCGGCGACGGGGTCGAGGCGGTCGGCCCCGCACAGGTGGCCAGGGCAAGCGATGCCGTGGTCGTGGCAGTGGCGTGGGCGGGGATCGACCAGGTGCTTGCTCTCGCCGAGGCCGACGAGGGGTCGTTGGCGGGCAAGGCCGTGATCGACTGCACCAACGCAGTCGACCACGCTTCCGGCCTGCTCAAGCCGCCCACCGGGTCGGCGGTACAGCACGTCGCCGAGCGAGCCGTGGGCAGCCGCGTGGTCAAGGCGCTGCACCTGTTCGCAGGGACGAGCTGGCTGGCGCCGACACCGACGGGGCAACCGAAACGGACCGTGGCAATGTGTGGAGACGACGACGTGGCGCTCGACATCGCCGCTGAGCTGATCCGCGACCTCGGGGGCGTGCCCGCCGTTATAGGCGGACTGGAGCACGCCCGGCAGCTTGAAGACGTGGCGGGTTTCGTCATGCGGCTGGTAGCCGCCGGCCACAACCCCGTCACCGCCGTGCCCGTCGTCGACCAGTCGCAGGATTGACGACGTCGCTCGTCGCATGCGCTGGGAGACGACCAGCACTCACATCCGGCAGCACCCATCCGAGGTCATGCAGTCCATCAAGATCTCTGACTGGCTGTGGGCCGGATGAGCCACTCATCCCAGACCGTGTGACCCCCGACGGGATCTCGAAGGTACAGCCGCCATCATGGAAGGACGGGTAGGGGTCCCGGCGATCACTGAGCGTCACACCTCCGTGATCACCGGGACCTGTGCCCGCGTTACGGCCGGTGCTTCCCACGCCGCCAATCTGCGCGGGCTCTAAGCCTGAGGTGGAACCGAAGGTCGAATGCCTGTCGCCGAGGCACCCACCGCACCGACTCACCCACGGCGACGTTGCTGAACGTGCAACTGTGCTCGTGCTTGTTACCCGAAAGCCCCCTGTTCTGCACGGGCCGCATGCGGAATGCTGACCGGCATGACATCAGGATCCCGCCGCGCCGGCGCGCACGGACCGTCGCGAACGAGCCCCGCTCACCGTGGACGCCGTATCCGCCTCGTGGCGGCGTCCTTGCTTGCCGCTGCCGGCCTGGTCGTCACCGTCGACCAGCCGGCGCAGGCCGTCGCACGCCCGGTCGCGACGCCAAACGCCACACCGGCCGCCGTCTTCAGCGGCGGCACCGAGGCACAGCAGACGGCCCAGCTGAGGCAGTTGGCGCGGAAGCTCGTCGCCGCCGGGGCGCCGGGCGTGATCGTGCGGGTGGACGACGGCCGGGGCCGAGTGGTGCGGATCACCGAGCAGGCGCCGTGGACCACGAAGGACCACCGGCTCGGGGTGGGGGACGAGTTCCGGATGGGCTCCAACACCAAGACCATGATGGCCACCCTCGTACTGCAACTCGTCGGTGAGGGCAGGCTCGCTCTGACCGACCCGGTGGAGAAGTGGCTGCCGGGCCACGTCCCCAACGGCCAGGCGATCACTCTGCGGATGCTGCTGAACCACACCAGCGGCCTGTTCGACTACACCGAGGACACCACGCTCTGGCCGTCCATTCTGGGCAAGGACCGCAGGACGTGGACGTCGGAGCAGTCGCTCGCCGTCGGTGTGCAGCACGACCCGCTCTTCGCGCCGGGCACCAAGTGGTCGTACAGCAACACCAACTACGCCGCCGTCGGCGCAATCCTGGAGAAGGTGACGGGCAGGAGCCCGGCCGACCTGGTGCGTGACCGGATCGCCCGGCCACTCGGCCTGAAGCACACCTACTTCGCCACGGACTCCACCTGGCACGGCCACCACGCACGCGGCTACGAACCCGACGAGGCCCATATGCCGCCGGGAGTGCCGGCCGGGGCCAGGGACTACGCCGGGCCGCACCGCGCCGGTCATGTGGACGTCTCCGACAACAATCCCTCCTGGGCAGGCGCAGCCGGGGCGGTAATCTCCACCGCCCACGACTGGGCCCGGTTCTACAACGCGTTGATGTCCGGCAAGCTGCTGCCCGCCGCGCAACTGGCACAGATGCGCACCACCGTGCCGACGGTGCCGGGACAGCCGGACGGGCCCGGCTACGGGCTGGGCATCTTCACCGCCACCACCCCCTGCGGCACGGTGTGGGCCCACGAAGGCGGCATCCCCGGCTACCTGAGCCTCAACGCCACCGACCCCACCGGTAACCGCACCGCGAGCATCCTTGTCTCCACCGAGGCATACAGCGAGTACCCGAACGCCTTCCCGGCGGAGATCGCCAAAGCCGACCAGGCACTCAAGGCTGCCGCGATCTGCGCCATGTTCGACAAGCCGGCACCGACCGGGGCTCCCACCGGCTGATCACCGAGACCGGCCCGGAGCGAGTCAGCCGTGCGGCAGCGCGTCGCAGGTATCGCGATGGCGCACCGGTCGAACGGCAGGGTGCAGCTGCCCGAGTGCGGAGGTGACGAGCTCATGGTCTGCTGTTACATCACCATGGGAGCGGCGATTGCAGCGGCGGCCTGCCGCGCCAGGGCTCCTTGGGCCCGGCCCCAGGAGAACCGGTAGGGGGCTGGTGCACCGTCGACGCTCACGTCCATCGACATGGTCAGGAGGTGGGTTCGCAGAGGGCCGGCGTGCATCTGGGCTCTTGGAAGCACGCCTTCCACTCTCTGGCCTACACGGCCGTTGTGGTTGCCCAGGAGGATGAGCCGGTGGTTCGTGAGGACGAAAAAGTATGCGGCGGGTTTGACCGCCACTGTGGCCATTCCGCCAGTGACCAGACCCACGACTGCTGCGGTAGCTATCTGTCTTCTGGCCGACACTTTGCCGATTTTGCACGACAGAGACCAGCTCGATGCTTTCGCCCGGCACCAGCGCGGGGCCCGCCACGTCGAGGCAGCGCTGGATGGTCTTCTGATTCACACGGTTCTCCCTGGTCTTGGAATGACCGAGTATGCAAGATCGGAAGATGCCCTACCGCACCAGGGGCCGGTCCTGATTCGCTGGGCAAGGAGGCGCTCGATCGGGCGGTCTGGCCGTGGAGTGCCGTGGTGGCGACGGAGTTCTTGCTGGCAGGGCCGATTTACAGAGATGTTCGATTGTTGATCAGCAGGTACGGATTGGCGGTGTTGGGCCCGCGGTGTCGCGGTGGTGCAGCCAGTCGAGCGCCGCCCGCAGAGTGGGCTCGTCCAGCGGATCGGCTGCCCTCGGTTGGGTCGCCCACATGGGTCCGTAGGACTCGTTGCAACGCTGGGCAACATCACGGACCTCGGAGGAGCTGCTCCCCTGGGCCTTGCGGGACGAGCCGCTCGAGAAGCGTGGCCGAGGAAGGGCGCTTCAGGGAGGCCGCGGAGACCGATGAAGAGGCTTGCTGGAACGGAATTCTGGAGCATATGCGCGATCGCCGCCGAGTGGGCCCAGCGCCTGGTCCCCGCCCCCATGGGCGAGCCACCCACCATGCTCGAGTACGAGGTGCTGCGCAACGTGAACACCACCCCCCTCTTCCACGACCCCGACACCCTTCCGCCGGCCGCTCTGCCGGCACTCCCGGAGACGAAGAGGACCCTGACGCCTTCCACGCTCTGGTGCCCCAGCGCCTGCCCACCACCGGCCAGCTCGAGAGCGTGCACTTCGGCGACGGAAACGTGTGGATCCGCACCGCCGCCGACCCCGAATCCGGCCGAGCGGCCGGCCTGTGGCTCGCACCCCACCGCCCCGGCGCCGGCCTCGGCTACGGCTACAGCGGTGGCGGCCCCCACACCCTCGCTCAGCTCCTGGACCGCCTCCTCGACGCCAGCACCGCTCCTGCAGTCGACCACAGGTGCCCCGAACCGCCGCCCGGTCTGTTCCGTCTGATTCGCACCGCCCCGAAGAACAAGCCCTCCCACTACACCCGCGCCCAGCTCCTGGCCGCCCGCGCCCGAGGAACCGGATGACGGCCGCTCAGCCGGGCCCGCCCTCGCAGTCAGGGCGGCCCGGCCCCTGGGCCGTGCTCTCGCCTCTCGCCCTACTCCGGCAGCCGAGTACCCGCCCCCGCCTCCCACAGCTGAGCGCCTGATGCTGGCCCCCGAAGCACCAGCAATTGCGGCGGAGCCAGGGGCGGATCAGACGCGCCAGCGGGTACGCGAAAGCGGACTTCGGCGAGCAGCTCCCGGATCCTGGTCTACAAGGAAACCGGCCGGCGGCTGCGCTACCCGGCAAAGACCTCCATCACCGCCTCTGCCACGGCACGGACCTGACCGGACAGGTCCTCCCGCAAAGGAGAGCCGGGGCACTTCTCGGTAAACCACTACCGGTCTGCTCGACGGCCAGGCACGCGAAAAATCCGTAGCGCGCTGCTTCTCCGCACCCCTACAGTGATCAGCGTCCAGGTGCGAAGGCAGGACCTACTTCCACTCTTAATGGGGCGGTCGCGGGTTCGAGTCCCGCCGCCGGCGCACAGGCCGGTGTAGCTCAGTTGGCAGAGCACCTTGTCGGTTCCGCCGCCTTGACCTCTGGACACCAAGCTTCACGCACCTCCCGGTGCGCGGGCCACGGCTACTTCGTTGTGTTCGAATCTCATGCCGTGACCACATTTGAACTCGGGAGGCGCGGCACCGGGGCGTCCGGTGCGCAGGTGACGGTTACTTCTCGGAACAGCGGGCCGCGGGTTCAAATCCCGTCCCAGATTTCGTCTGGTGTAGCTCAGTCAGGAAGAGCAGCTGTCTTGTACCGTCACCGACCCCTCGATCTCGGACGCCCCCTCGCCGTGCTTCCCCTGACGAATTCGGGGGAATTCACATGGCACGCTTCAACACTCGCACGCCCAAGACGAGCCGACCGACCTCGCCTGTCACCACGACCGGACGCACGCGTACGCACCTCGGTGGCAAGGGATACGTGCGCGACGACCGCTCGGAGCTGTTCCTGCTCGCGGTCGCCAACTTCGTCTCCCAGCAGACCTTCCACGAGGACGGCACGGCGCGCGACGACCGGTTCATCGCGCTCATACGCAAGCTCGCCGTCGAGGACCCCGCGTGGACCGCCGGCCTGCTGGGCTGGCTGCGCGGCGACGGGCAGATGCGCACCGCCTCCCTGATCGGCGCCGCCGAATACGTCAAGGCCCGCCTCGACGCCGGCGCCACCGACGGCCCGGCCAACCGCCAGGTCATCGACTCCGTGCTGCGCCGCGCCGACGAGCCCGGCGAGATGCTCGCCTACTGGACTTCCGCTCACGGGCGGAACGTGCCCAAGCCCGTCAAGCGCGGCATTGCCGATGCCGTACGGCGCCTGTACACCGGCCGTAACCTGCTGAAGTACGACACGGCGTCCAAGGGCTACCGCTTCGGTGACGTTCTCAACCTCGTCCACCCCACGCCCGACCCGGACAAGCCCTGGCAGGGAGCGTTGTTCCAGTACGCCCTGGACCGGCGCCACAACCCCGACACCGCCACCCCGCCGGCCACGGACCGGACCCTCACCGCGCACCGCGCGCTGATGGCCGTACCCGTCGCCGCACGGCGCGCCCTGGTCACCGGGCCCGGTGGCGCCGAGCGGCTCGCCGAGGCGGGCATGACGTGGGAGGCGCTGGCGGGCTGGCTGCAGGGCCCGATGGACGCGGCAGCCTGGGAAGCCGTCATCCCCTCGATGGGCACCATGGCTCTGGTCCGCAACCTGCGGAACTTCGACGAGGCAGGCGTCTGCGACGACGTCGCCCAGCGAGTGGCCGCCCGGATCGCGGATCCGGCGGAGGTGGCCCGGTCGCGGCAGTTCCCCTTCCGCTACCTGGCTGCCTACCAGCACGCTCCCTCGCTGCGCTGGTCCTACCCGCTCGAGCAGGCCCTGGGCCACTCCCTGGAGAACGTGCCCCGGCTCCCGGGTCGCACGCTGGTCCTGGTCGACCGCTCGGGCTCGATGTGGTCGCCGCTGTCCGACCGCTCCGAGCTCAACCGGGCGGACGCCGCGGCCATCTTCGGCACGGCCGTTGCCATGCGCGCCGCCGACGCC
Organism: Streptomyces mashuensis; assembly: GCF_014654785.1. GTDB lineage: Bacteria > Actinomycetota > Actinomycetes > Streptomycetales > Streptomycetaceae > Streptomyces > Streptomyces mashuensis. The sequence continues at coordinate 12,899 of NZ_BNBD01000020.1, read as the reverse complement.
GACCTTGTCGAGTTCGGTACCACCAGCGCGGCAGTGCAATACCGCCGGGGCGAGTCGGTCCTGAAGGTGCTGGAGCGGTTCGGCAGCCTGGGAGGTACGGACACGACCGAGGCAGTACGTCGGCACTACCGGGGTCACGACCGGGTCCTGATCGTCACGGATGAGCAGGCGTCCTACCACTACGCGGGCGACCCGACCGAGCAGGTCCCGGCCGACATCCCGGTCTACACCTGGAACCTCGCCGGCTACCGGCCCGGCCACGGCCCGTCCGGCTCCGCCAACCGGCACACGTTCGGCGGCCTGACCGACGCCGCATTCCGCATGGTGCCGCTGCTCGAAAGCGGGCGGAACGCTCACTGGCCCTGGGAGGACTGAGCGGGAGCAACGCCGCCGCCTGCCGGTGACGCAACGGTCTTGTGTCATCGGCCGGTGGCGCCTCGCTCGCCACATCCGCCCGCGAGCCCGTGTCACGAGCCACCCGCCCCTCCTCCTGGACCACCCGCTTCACCCAGACCGTGATCAAGAGCCGGCCCTCGACTGAGTCGCTGCCCTCATGCCGCGTACGGTTCACTGAATATCGCCGACTTCATGCACCGGAGACTGCGCGTGCTGGCCGTTCACGGAAACCACCTGGCCCCGGTAGTGGCCAGCCCTGCCGGGGTGCCGCCCACTCCGGCAGGCCCGCAGCCCCGAGGCAGAGCTGATGTTCCAACCGCAGGACCGCTGTGTTGTGAGTGCCGTCGTCCCTCAGATGAGCCAGCACGCGGCGGTGACGGTGGCTACCACTGTCATGGTGGCCATCGTGCCCAGGGTGATCCCGGCCCGTGCCCGGATGCGGCCGGCCCGCTCGTCGCCGCGCATGCGTCGAAGGGCGATGCAGCCTGAGCCGACCGCCCAGATTCCCAGGGGGAGGATGGAATAGACGGGCAGGAGGCGGAGCTGTGGCGGAACGGATTCCGGAAGCAGGGGGCAGCCGGTGGCCAGGACGGCAGCGGTGCCCAGCACGAGTGACCAGGTGCCCGTCAACTGCGGAACATCCTCGTCTTCGACCGGATCGGCTTGCTGTGGGGAACTCATGGTCCGGAGGCTAATGGCGGACAGCGAGTCCGGCCTGAGCGCGGCTACCTAGATGACGTGAGTAGGCCGTGTTGTCCGTCCTGTGAGGTAGCGTCGACGGCAGTGATTTCATTGCGTGCAATTCGGTCACGCCAGTATCCGGGCCAGTGACGCCCGCGACTATCCCCGTCCGGGGCGCCGAGCGGTGTCTTCCAATGGTTTGTTCGTTCCCGGGTCCTTGCCGCCGCGGTGGTTGCCCTTCCCGTCGTTCGTCGCGCCCTTCCCCGTTCCCATCCCATGGCCGGTTAGCGGGGCCGGAAGAGGACCAAGCCCGACGCTTTCTGGTTCGGCCCTCGAGTGCAGGGCTGGGTTTGCCTCCTTACGTGTCTCGGAGAAGGGACCCAGGAGGGGGAAGGAATGTGGTTGATCGTGCTGTGTGTCGGGCGCCCCGTTTTCCTGTATTGCGCGGGCTTACTGGCAAAAGGCGTAGGTCCGGACGGGGTCGAGGTGCAGTTCGTAGGGCCCGAAGCAGTCGGCCGCGAGCGTCGCGACGGGAACACCACAGGGGCAGGCTCGGCTGAGCCCCTCGTTGCCTGCCGGTCCGCAGCACCCGTCGCTGTTCTCCCAATTGGGCAATGGCTGAAGGCCGACGGCATCGTCGGGGTGCAGCAGCACTGTCCGTCGGCTGCCCGCCGAGATAACGAAGCCTTCCTCCCGGCAGACCATAGGCCCCCGCGACTGAGCCGGCTTCGGATCCTCCTGATCGTCCTGCAGGACGTAAGGAGGCCCCCAGGGCTCGGGATCGATCGCGTAGCAGCCCCGCGGAACGGTGGAAGGCGCGCGGCGTGTTTCCTTGTCCCGGTCGCGCTCGTCGTCGGAGACGTCCGGGATGGCGGCAAGCTCGGCCAGCTCCGGCGTGATCGCGGTGCCGCACTTGGAACAGAGGAAGACGGTCATCCCCTTCTTGTAGTCCTTATTGCTGCCGCTTCGCATCCTCATTTCGCTGCTCGGAGTCGATGCGCGCGACGAGGCCACGGAAATCGGGCATGCCAAGATGGACGGCGGGGGTACCGGGCCGCGATGCCGCGCATCGCTGCGAGCTTGTGCTCTGCGGCGGCAAGGCTGGCCGTGATTGCGACGACCTCGCCGAGCCAGCCCTGTTCCTGGACTTCCCGGAGCCGGTCGAGCAGGTTCGCGTAGAGCCTTGCCAGCCGAGGCAGCTGCTTGGAACCTGGCCGCAGGACGGGGCAACGGATGCCGCATGCTCGTCAGCCGGACCGCGTACCGGAGCCGGTTATGCGCACGCGGCTTGGCCTGCCCCACTCCTCGGTCAGCGCCGTCGAGGAAAAGCACCGCCCCCACTCCGGCGAATGGCGCCCCTGACAAGCCCGTATCTGACTGCCTGCTCATCCGAGGAGGAACTCGACCATCACAACAGCTCTCCGAAGGCCGACACACCGGCCGGCGGCCTCCGGACCACGGATCTTCAGGGCGGTCCAGCCCAGGGGTCTGCTTCATCACGCGGAAGGTGTGACAGATGCCGAAACGTCGCAGGACCACCTGCCAGCACCAGCCGACGTCAGCCGCAGGGGCACCCCTCCTGAACCACCACAGCCATACGGCTTGGTATCGGCTCTGGACGGAAGGCAACGACAATTCCAGGCGGATGACCGTGCCTTCGATGACGGGGTAACGCGGCGATGGAAAGCACCCCCGAGGCACCATCTGACAGGCAACCCGCCACGATCACCGTATACGGTCAAGGCCAGCAGCTGAGACCGGTGGTACACGAGGCCTTCGCCGGCCCCGTGACCCCGCTCCCGCCGATACTCCCCGGCGCGAAACCGCATCGTCGTGGCACCGGTGCGTGCGCGCCGGGAGGCACCGGGGCCTGGTGTCCCGCCTCAGCGCCGCCTCGAGCGAGGGCCTACGCACGCGTGTGAGGTCAGCACCAGGTGTAGTTCTCATCCGTGACCGCTGGCAGCGCAGCGTTGCTGACGGCGGCGTAGGGGCTGGCGAGGGTCGCGAGGGCCGGGCCGATGGGCGGGAAGAAGGGTGAATGGGTGGTCTTGCGGTAGTCGATCCACTCGATCGCGCCGGTCTCGAATATGTGCCGTCCTCAAGCTCGTCGTGCTCCTCGGTGGCCAGAGCCGCCCGGATGTCTTCGCTGATGTGGAGCCGGTAGAGCAGGTGGATTTTGCGCGGGGGCGGCGTGGAGCCGGGACGGGAGACACGCTGGTCGACGACCCACAGCAGCTCCGGCTCGCTCGCCTGTGCCGTGTCGAGGGCGAGTTCTTCAAGGAGTTCGCGGCGGAGTGCGGTGTCGAGGTCCTCGCCTGGCTCGACGTTGCCGCCAGGCGGGGTGTAGTGGACGGAGCCGGGGCGGTCACGGCGGATGAGGGCCACGTCGGTGCCGCAGAAAACGATGGCGCCGGTGCGGATTTTGATGTGGGAGAACGGTGCTGGGCTGGTCATGCGCCGCAGTATCGCGGTGGGGCGGCCGGCGCCGGGCGGGAACCAGGCAGGTTCCCGCCCTCGGGCGTCGGCCACCGTAGGGCGGGCGGGCAGATGGCGGCCGGACCGGACAGGGCGAAGTCCTTGCACCCCTGGTCAAGGTCGGCGTGCTCGAGGCCACCGTCGGATGAGAACGCGGCGGCGCAGGCGGCAGCCGATGGTGCGCGTCGCGGGGGAGAGGTGGCGGGGGTCGACTGCCTCGACCAACAGACTCGGCTTGGTCGCGTCCGGGTCTTCATCTTCGAACACCGTCTCATGAGTGAAGGCCGGATCCCCCGCAAGCAAGGCGCACACGAAATAGGGCCCGCGCTTCACCCGAGTGGAGTGGGCGCCAAGATCCATCGGCCGCCGCTGCGGCCAACCCGCAGGCTCTCCCGCTGCGGCGGGGATCACGCTTGCCCACCGGTGCCGGCCAGCTGCGTTGAAATCGGCTCCTCCAGCTCTGCCATCGTGCGCCGGAAGGCGCCGGCCAGGTCGACGTCGTACAGGTGGGCGAGTATCAGCACGGACCAGAGGCAGTCGGCCAGCTCGTGCGCCAGGGCAGCGCGCCCTCCCGGGACCTGCCGCGCCCTTTCCTCAGCCGTGATCAGTTGGCCAGGTCCCCGACGTCTCCCATGAAGCCGAGGAGGAATTCGTCGCGCCGCCAGACGCGTCGCTCGCGGCGGTTCAGTTCGTCGCACAGATCGTAAATCTCGACCGCTCGCTGCTGCATCTCGTCAAGGTCCACGGCAGATCCTCCTCCTCACGGGCGTGCTTCTCGTCGCGGAGTCGACGCGAACAGTGTCCGGGCAGTTGCGCAGCACCGACGCGGCAGTGTTCTTTCCGGCCCTGCGGTGCTACCGAACCGCAGAGCCCCGGGTGGGCCGGTGCGACGGGAGTTCGGTGAGCGGTTGCCGGGCTGGAGCCGGCATGCCGAGCTTCTCCCGGGCGGCGTGGACGGCGGCCAGCTGCGGTGCGGCCTCGCTGCCCCAGTCGAAGAGCTGTGCCGCTTGCTCGGGCGTGGCCAGGAGGCGGGTGTAGGTCTGGCCGGTGGCCTCGTCGAGGCTCGGCGGTTCCCAGTCGGTGATAACGGCCGCGTACCGGGCCCGGGCACAGTGCCGGTCGGTGGTGTCGTCGTGGAGGTAGCCGAGGTAGAGCGCATTGCCGATGCGCATCCTGGCCTCCTCCCACGCCTCGCGCCGGAGCGTTCGTGCCGGATCGCCGTGATCAGCCGGCTCGACCGTGCCGCCGGGCAGGCACGCCGAGCCGGTGTCCTGGCCGACGAGGACGAGGACCCGGCCGTCCTCCGAGAACAGCCAGCCCCAGGACTGCCGAATGGGGAGCTCGGCCGGCACGGGGCCGGCATGCCAGGGCCATAGCTGGGGTTTGCGTGGAGTGCGCAGCACCTCAAGGTCGTCGAGGCATGTCGGGGCGAGGGGCCGGCCGTCTTCGAGGATCGCGGTGCCGGTGCCGTTGATCCGCGCGCGGAGCGCGGCCAGGGCGCGCCGGGCGTTGCCGGGCGGCATGTGGTGGGGGAGGAGCGCGGGTTCGACGCAGCGGATGCCGGTGACTTCCCGTTCTGGCAGGCGGATCCGGGTGATGTCGTCCTCGGATAAGGCCCCGCCGTCGAACACGTAGATGACCTCGCCGGGGAACCCCTGCGGGTAGCCCGGGGTGCCGGGAAACACCCAGTCGACGGCCAGAGTGCGGGAGAAGCGGCGGATGAGTCCGAGCTCCTCGCGGATCTCGCGCGCAACAGCCAGGGAGGGGGCTTCGCCGGCGTCGATGGCACCGCCGGGAAGCAAGCACGCACGGCGGTAGTCGACGTCCTCGAGGAGCACCCGGCCACGGCCGTCGGTGAACAGAGCCGATACGCCGCTCCACAGCACGCTGCGACTGGCCATGTACTGCGCATCGGTCATTCTGGGCCGCCCGGGCTTGGCGTTCTCGTCGGAGTCCTGGCTGAGCAGGGCCATGAGCGACGTCCCTTCTGTCTGGTGAGCGTCATGTCCAGCAGGGTGATTGCTGTCAGGGGCGGTGGGGGAGGGCGTGAAGGAGCTGCTCGGCGGCGCGGCGGCCCACGGCGTCGGTCTGATGCACCGCCCCGGTGGCTCGGATGCGGATGGCGGTGTGGCCGTCAGGGGCGAACACCACGGCGTGGACGGTCACCGTGTCGCCGGTGAGGGTGGCATGGACGCAAGGCCGCCGTCATGCAGATGCCGCGCCGGGCCGCAAGGGTGGCGCGTTCGGCGACGAGTGCGGTGGCGGTGGCCGGGCGGATGATCGGCGGGAGGACATCGCAGACGGTGGTGTCGCCGGTGCGGTATTCGGCGACGACCATGCCAGCACCGGAGGCCGGGAGCCACAGGGCCGGATCGAGGATCTGTGTCGCTCGGTGGGCCTGGCCGAGGCGGTGCAACCCGGCGTAGGCGACGAGCAGCGCGTCGAGTCCGCTGCTGCCGTCGTCCAGGCGGGCGATGCGGGTGTCGGCGTTGCCGCGGACGAGCACCGGCTCCAGTCGCGGGTGGTGCTGGCACAGTTGGGCGACGCGACGCGGGGCGCTGGTCCCCACCCGGGCGCCTCGCGGCAGCTCCGCGAGAGCACAAGGCGGTCGGCCGGCGGATAGGACGAGGGCGTCGCGCCATCCCGACACAGCAGCGGGTAGCAGCCGCCTCCTCCCGACAACGTGCGGACTTCCCGACCTGGGGAGATGAGCAGGGCCCTGTTATCGTGCGCCGATGTCAACGATCAAACAGTTCCAAGTGACCTTCGACTGCGCGGAGCCTGCGCGCCTCGCCGCCTTCTGGTGCGAGGTGCTGGGGTACGTCGTGCCGCCGGTCCCGGAGGGCTTTGCCACGTGGGAGGAGTACCACCGCTCGCTGCCGCCCGAGGATGAGATCTACTTCGCGTGCACTGATCCCTCGGGTGTGGGCCCGCGCTTGCTCTTCCAGCGAGTTCCCGAAGGCAAGGTCGTCAAGAACCGGGTGCATCTCGATGTGCGGGCCGGCGCCGGGCTCGTGGGTGAGGAGCGCCTTGTCACGCTCGAGGCCGAATGCGCACGGCTGATGGCGCTCGGCGCGAAACACGTGCTGACGCAGCGCGCCGATGGCGTCAACGAGTCGTGCATCACGATGCAGGACATCGAGGGCAACGAGTTCTGCCTCGACTGATTCTCCTCCGAGGCTGCGGGAAGGGGAGCCGTCTCCGGCCTTCGGTAACATCGGGCCAGCGGATATCGCCTGCCCCGATGTTCCCCGAGGCCGGTCTCCCGTGGACCACCTCTCGCTGCGGATACCGCCTCTCGGGCAGGGCTGCCTATTCTGCACGCAGCTGCTCGAGTGTGCGGTCACCGTGGGGCCTGCTGGAGGGTGTGCCGGGCATCCACGTCACCGATCTGCCGGCAGCGGCACGGCCGTCGTGGTACGCGTTGCCGCTGCGCTACGAGCCGGCCGAACTGGGCGGCCTGCCGATCGGGCGGTTCCTCGACGCCGTCCACGCCGAAGACGCCACCGAAGTGGATGTCCCCGGCTTCACCTGCCCGCTGTACGCCCATCCGCTGTTCCGCATCCCCGGCGCTTTGCTGCCCGGCTACGCTGACGGCCACCACCTGCCTGCCGACGGTTTCCCGGCAGCGGAATACATGCACGCCACGACGCTGAAGCTGTCGGTGTGGCACCGGCAGGGCGACGTACACCTCGCCGACGCCTACACCACCGCCATCGCGAAAGTCGCCACCCACGCGAAGGGCCTGACGTGACCCCCTCCACCGTCACCCCCGACCTTCTGGACGACCTCCTCCACACCGCCGCGCGCGACGGCATCGAGAAGACAGTCGTCGGCGCCGTCATCACCGATCCCGACAACAAGATGCTGTTGCTGCACCGGCCGGCCGGCGACTACCTCGGCGGCCTGTGGGAGCTGCCCTCCGGCGGCGTCAAGCCCGGCGAGAGCCTGACCGAGGCCCTGCGGCGCGAGGTCGCCGAGGAGACCGGCCTGACCGTGACGGAGGTCGGCACCTACCTGGGGGACTTCGACTACCGCTCCAGCTCCGGCCGCTCCACCCGGCAGTTCAACTTCGCCACCGCCGTCACCGGGCAGACGGTCAAACTCACCGAGCACGACGCGCATCTGTGGGCCGGTGACGGCCAGCAGGGCGAGGTCTCCAGCGCTGTCCGAGCCGTCCTGGACACCTGGCGCCGGCAAACGACCTGACCTCCACCACGGGCAAGGTCCCGGCATGCCGCCTTCGGGCGGCGGCGGGGGCCCTGTGCTGCACGCACCGGCGTCCCAGCCGGGCGTAAGCTGAGGCTGGCCGGTCGAGAGCGCCGGTGCCAGTGGTGCCGGGAACCGATCGTGGCGGCTGCCCGCGCGTACGCCCTCTACAGCGGCCTGGCCTGTACGGCCCGGTTTCGACGCGACCGACGCCAGTACGGCGAAGGGGCCCCGACCGGCCTGTACATGACCCTCAACGGCCCGGACCCGAGCGCCGTGCTGCCCCGTCTGCGGCCGCCGCTTCCTGCCAGGCGGCGGACACCGCCGCGACGCCCGTCTTCGACTGGCCGGCCTGCTGCATCGCCCCACACCGCGCGCGCCGGTCCGGCACGCGCCTACGCGAAGGCGTTACACCGAACTCACGGGTACACACCGCTGTTGACCCGCTGACTGGCGCAGACACGCTCGCCGAGTCGGGGATGGCCCGGTCGCAACCGGGAAAGAAGACCTCGAGGCCGCCTGTCCCTTCGACCTGCCGGACGAGAAGGACACTGCCGAGCAGACCGTCGAGACGCTGTCCGTTTCGATGAGTCGGATCGCCTCCGTCCACCCCTTCGCCAAAGGCATGGGGATTGCGGCCTAGCAGATCGGCATCGGTCGCGCGGCGGCCGTCGTCCAGCCGGCCGACCCAGCCGCCGCGGCGATAGTTCTGCTCAACCCGCACATCACTGCCGGCTCCGAGGAAATGGACGAGCAGTACGAGGGCTGTCTGTCCTTCTTCGACGTCCGCGGCATGGTTCCCCGCCCTCTGACGATCAGGCTGGCGACCACCGAACTGGACGGCACCGAGGTGACCACGATGTACGAGCGAGGGCTCGCACGGCGCGCACGAGATCGATCACCTCGACGGTCTGCTCAACACCGCCCGCATGCGGCCCGACGTTGAGCCGATTCCCGTGGAGGAGTACCGGCAGACCGGACGTGAGTGGACGTACGACCACTAGCCCCCCAGCTATGGCCTGTGGCCGGCCAGGCAGGTACGAACTCAAGGCTGATCAGGACCTGTCTAGGCGATCGCGACGTGATTACCCTTGCCCCGTGACTGATCACGTCGGCTCCGCACCAGATCGAGGACCAGCACACCGCGTCATGACCTCGCACCCGGACGCCGTCCGGGCCCATGCTGCTGCCGTCTTCGACCTCGATGCCAGGTTGCCCGCGGGGGTCTTCCGGAAGCTCGCCGACGAGGCGGTGTTCTTCGAGTTCGATCTGCTGCTCACCCCAGACGCCTGGCCGGCACTCACCGCGCTGGCCAGGCTGCACGGCGACCGGCAGATCGACCTGCTCGTGGTCGAGGCGGAGGGCATCGCCGGACCGGCGCTGTCGCTGTCCGTCGAGGCCACGCCGGGCGACTACTGGGCGGAGGTCGGGTTCGATCCGGGCGGGGAAGCCCTGGACTCGGTCACCATCGCGGCGAAGACAGTCGCGCTGACCGGTCCTTCCGGGCGTTGGGGCTGTTGGGGCGAACGAGGCCCGGAGCTCGCCGTCGTCCGAGGCTTCCCGGACGAGGTCGCGCGGCAGCATTGGCTCGTCCGGTACGGGCCGTTCGTCGACGCAGCCCACGTGTTGGCGTTCTGGCTGCCGCAGCTTTTCCCGAACCGGCGCGTCCCCGACGCGTACGCCGCCGAGCTGGCCGCCCACTACGGTGTGCCGCAGAGGAACCGGGAGTCTTCTGCCTGATCGTGCGACGTCGCCTGTCTTGGCCGTTGGCCAGGGTATAGGCCGGGGCGATCTGACGGATGACCGCGGCCTCGCCCGACTCATCGCCCACCAGAGCGATCACCTCGACGGCCTCCTGTACACCGCCCGCATGCGGCCCGGCGTCCAGCCGATCGCCGTGGGGAGTACCGGCAGAGCGGCCGTGAGTGAACGTACGACCAATAGCTCCCTCACCCCTGCACCTGTGGCCCGCCGGGGCGGGTGCGCCCGCAAGGCCGAATAGTTCCTCGCCTTCGTCGGCATATCCGCAGACCTCGTCGGATACGCCGACTCACCAGATGACGCACAGCAGCATCAGCCGATCCTGGAACACTCAGCAGTGTGATCGGCTGGATACGCAGGACCCCGCGGTGGGCAGTGGCACTGATCGTGCTGTACGTCATCGTCCTGGTCGTGGGCGCCGCCTCCCACGTCGCTGCCCTCTTCCTACGCGGACTCCACCCTTACCCGTGGGCTCCGCAGTGGCTGAATCTGTTCTGGTCATCCTTGGCGATCTTCGACCCTCTGGCAGCGGCGCTTCTGATGTGCGGCAAGCGAGCCGGAGTAAACCTCACGTGCGGCATCATGGCAACCGATCTGGCCGCCAACTGGTACGCGGCCTACGGCATCCAGCACACCACCCTGTCCACGCAGCCAGGGCTGCAAAGGCTGACGGCCTTCGCCCTCCTCGTGTTTCTCACTGCGCCGTTCATACACTCTCGCCTCCGACTCTTCACCACCTGAAACAACGTCGAGCAGCGGAACACCATCGATCGGCGCGTCAACCATTGGAAGAAGGCCCCAGGCCGACCCCGTGGTGCGGCAGACAGTGAGCGCCGATGAGACCGCACTCAACCTCGCCGCCACCTGATCTGGAGCAGGCACTGACAGGGGTAGGGGTTCAGCCGTCCCGCCCGAGGAGCCTGCTCACGGCATCAAGCCTCTGACGCGCCTCCTTGATCCAGTCCTCGTCCATGTCGAGCGGGACTCTGACGGAGACCTGGGTCTGTGGCGCATCGTGGACCTCCACCACGTAGGGGTCCTCTGCGATGAAGCGGAGGTATCCCTGGCGGCCGGCGGCCGGCCAGTCGACGGTGAGTGCCTCCCCTTCAGTGGGCTGATGCTCATCCGACTCGATGCGGTCCAGTGCCTCAGCCCACTGATCCAGGTCTTCAAGCGTCACGTGGATCCGAAGCTGTGCGTTCACGAGGTCGCTGGTGATGACGATGTCGGCGGCGTAGTAGTCCGGCTCCCACGCAGGCAGGTGGTGGACCAGCCTGACGCTGACAACCCGACTCCAGTCAGACAGGCGCATCAATTCAAGAGAAGCCGCTTCATCCACCGGATGAGTCCCCCAGAGCCACTCGCCCCGCCATCACCCGCCCGATCAAGAGACGCGCTCTGGCCTCCGCATCGGCCCTTGTCAGTGGCGGTGTCTATTGTGTTCGACCGGATCAAGCAGAGCAGGCGGTGGCGGTATGGGTGGGGATCAGGGACCGGGGACGGTCATCGAGGTGGCGTACGCACAGGCGTGGGATTTGGAGGCCCGCGCATTGTGGCGGCCCTTGACTGCCGAGGCGGCGCGGGAGCGTGATGTCGCTGGGCTGCCGTACGTCGTGGTGTACCGGATTCCGGGGCAGGAGGTTCCGCTGGAGGTCCGGCTGGTTTCCTGGCGGGACCACTACGTCGGCCTATGGGTCTATGACGACCAGGGCCGGCGCACCGACGAGCTGGACCTGCGGCTGCTGGACGATCCGGACCGGCTGCTGAGGCGACGTACCCGCAGATGGCAGTACACCGAGCCGGATGTGGCGGAGTTCGACGAGGAGTGCCCCCGCTTCGCGATGGAGCTGTTCCCGGACGGCAAGGGGTTGATCACGCAGGAACCCCGAGGCGGGCGCGGGCGGGGAGAGACAGTGCCTGGGGCCGACGTAGAGCGTTGGCAGGTACGTCCCGCGTTCGGCGACTGGCCGGTGGCCAGTTTCCACTGGCGGGGACTACCGGGACCGGTCGCGCTCCAAGCCGTGGCGCTCGACTCAGGCGCGGCTGCGACGCCCGACGGTACGTCCGAGGTTCCCCCTACCTGTTGGCGACCACCGCTCCCCGCGCAGCCCGGACCGCTCGACGCCCTGTTCCGGCCCGGGACGCGTGTGACCAACGGGTACTACACCGATATGACAGTCGTGGAGCCGCGCCGGACCGGGACCTTGCGGGTGCCGAGCGGCCTGCTGGCCGTCTCTGGTCCGGATTACCCCTCTGATCAAGGTCCCGCCATTACGGTCCCTGTCCCACCGGGGGAGTATGCCCTCGAAGAAGCAGAGGTCGGCATCGGCTATTACTGCGAGTGGAGCGAGGGCTGGGTGACCCGTACAGACACCACAGCAGTCCGGCTGCGCATCAGCGAGATCCCCGCTGCGTCCTGGGAGATGGGCCTGGGACCGGATGACGACCCCAGGCTGCTCGCAGAGGACGAAATCTTCGGCTTCAACACTGACGGCGCTACGGGATGCTTCGCCGATGCCGGGGCTTGGAAGCCGCTCCACCGGCTCTTCGAGCAACACCTTGTCCTCAGGGAGCCGGGAGTCGGGGAGAACATACCCGACTCCATATACCTCCTGCGGGTTCAGGACGAGGCATCCGGCGGTGAACTGGTCGCCTTCGCGACGACCGGCGACGGTACCTACCCCGTATGGGTGGGGCGCTCCGCGGACGGGGAGGTAGCCGAGGTGGTGGTGCTGGTCGGCGAGATGCTTACGCCGCTCGAAGACGGCAGTGCTCACGGGGCGCAGGCGGCGCCGGCTTGAGATTGGGGCGAGCAACGGGCGTCACGACATGGGATAGCGCCGACGGCGTGAGTTACCACGGCCCTCTTGAGCGCTGAGACTGCGGAGACATGGCCGACCCTTCGCCCGTGTCGGTGGACAGCTCGTGTGTGAGACGCGCGACGACGCAGGCAACGCCATCCGCGACGACCTAGCGAGCGAGGGCCGACGAGGCGGGGCAGTGGCCATAACAATGGCGAATCGTCTACAAGCAGGCCAACAGCTCACGGTTCAACGGCATCGAGGCCCAGCTCCCTGGCCTGCGTCACTTGGCCCTCGACGGCACAGAGCACCCACTCGCAAGACCCAGGGCAGCATGATTCGCCGTTACGTCGTCGGGTGGAAACAGAACACTGCTGACAAGCACCTCAAGGTCACCGTAAGAGGGCCAACGCGTCTTGACCTGCAAGGGCAACAGGCAGGGTCACCACAGGTGGAGGAAGCTCCGGACGTCGTCATAGCCGTCCTGGGCCCGACCGTCTACGTCCGCTGGGTCTGCCTCAGAGGCTGTTGTCTTTCCGAGTCTGACGACTGCGTTTCAGCTGGTCAGGGGTAGGG
>NZ_BNBD01000019.1 GCF_014654785.1 Streptomyces mashuensis | reverse complement strand
GCCCGGCGCAACGCCAACACGCCGACGGGCCCCGGTCTGCTAGGCGGCGACCGAGAGGCGACGGACACCCAGCAGCCCCCGATGCACAGCACCCCCGGCCGACCCGCGCCCTACAACGGGCCCACAGTGCACAGCCCAACCCGGCGCAACGCCAACACACCGACGGGCCCCGGCTCACCGGTCAGCGACCGGAAGGCGACGGACACCCCACACCCCCCGGTGCACGGCGCCCCCGGCCGGCCCGCGCCGTACGAGGGGCCGCCGGCGCATGTGGCCGGCCTTCCGGCGGACTTCGCGCGCGACACGTACCCCGGCTCCCCGCGCCGCCCGGAGCCGAACGCGGGCCTTCCAGTCCGTACCGGCGGTCCCCCGCCCGGCCCCGCACACGCCGCGCACCACCGGTCCGCCGTCCCCCAGCCGCATGCCGGCGAAGAGGGCGGGCTCGCGACGGACTCGGCGCCCGGCGACAGCCGGCGCCGCCGACGTACCCGAGGCCCTGCGGACGCCCCCGTGACAGAGCGGGCCTCCGGCATCATGCCCCCGCTCGGCCCGGCCCGTCGGCGCCCTCCGCCCGGCCCGGCGGACGCCCCGGGCCGTGAGCCGTACGGCAGCCACCCCGGGCCGCACCGTCAGCCGCCGAACGCGCCGCGGCGTCTCCGTATCGGGCAGCCCGTCCCCCACGTGCCCGACACCGCCATGCCCTTCGCGGTCCGGCGGCCGGACACGGGCACCGGCAACCCCCGGCCCGCCCCTGCCCCGGGCCCGCCCCCGCGGCACCGGCCACCGGCCGCGCCGCCCACGCCGGCCGTCCCTCCCGCGCCCGCCCCCGTCCCCGATCCCACTGCCGTGGCCCGCGAAATCGCCCGGCAGCACGCCGGGCTCCTCGCCGAGGCCGTCGCCCCCGTCCTGGGGCTGACACGGCGGCGCCGGAGCGCGGCGCACGAGTCCTGGCCGCCGTGGTCCGGACCGCCGCCGGGTGACGACGCCTGGGGAAGTCCCGTACCGCGATGACACCGGAGTAGCCGCCCATGCCGGACCAGCCGTTCGCCGTCAGTTCCCACTTCCAGCTGTCCATCGGCAGTCATGCCCTCGGCTCCTTCACGTCGTGCGAGGGGCTGGGCTGTGCCATGGACGTGGAGGAGCGGGTGGAGGGCGGGACGAACGGGCACGTGTGGCAGCTGCCGACGCGGCTGCGCTACACCAACGTCGTGCTGAGCAGGCCCTTGTCGCAGGAGACCGTGCTGATCTGGGCCTGGCTCCAGCAGCAGGTGATCGAGCCGGTGCGGCTCCCGGGTCAGCTCGTCGCGCTGGGCCCGGACCGGCGGCCGATCGTGCGGTGGCTGCTCGACGGGGTGCTGCCGGTGCGCTGGACGGGGCCCGCGTTCGACGTCGACCAGTCCCAGCCCGCCCGCGAGACGTTGGAGATCACCCACAACGGGTTCCTGGGCATCACCGTCTGACGAGAGGACCGCATGCTGTCCGAGCTTCTGGGTGGCGCACCGGTGCGTGCCGCCCTCGTGATCCACGACCCTCCGGCCGGCACGGGCAGCAGCCCCGGGCCGGAGCGGGACCGGGTCCGGTTCCAGTTCAACCCGGACCGGGTGCAGGTCGGCAAGCAGGCCCGCTGGGACCGCAGCCGGGCGCCGTCCAGCGGCGAGGCGGCGCGGGCGCAGTTCGTGGGCGCGCAGCCGCGGACGATGACGCTGGAGGTGTTCCTCGACGCCACCGGCTCCCGGCAGAGCGTGCAGGACCGGGTGGAGAAGCTGCTCGACTGCTGTGCCCCGACTGCGCGGAGCACCGCGGCGAAGCCCGCGTCGGCCCCGTGGGTGCGGCTGGAGTGGGGGCACGCGCGGACGACCGGGTTCCTCGCGCTGGTGACGCAGGTCGACGCGGTGTACACCCGGTTCGGGCTCGACGGGACGCCGCTGCGCGCCGTCTGCACCGTCTCCTTGGAGGAGGTGGGCGGTTCGGTGCCCCGGCAGAACCCGACGTCGGGTGCCGACGGGCCGGTGGACACGCATCTCGTGGTGGCGGGCGACAGCCTGGCCGGGCTGGCCTGGCACGCGTACGGGGACCCGGCGCGGTGGCGGGAGATCGCCCGCGCGAACGACGTGGACGACCCGGCCCGGGTGCCGGCCGGCACCGTGCTCGTCCTGCCGGTGCTCCAGGAACGCGCCACGGAAGGCGGTGCCGGGTGACGGAGCGGCTGTACGCGGCGGAACCGGTCGTCGCCTTCGGCTCGCCCTTGCGCGAGGAGTGGGCGGGCCGGCTCGTGGAGGCGTACGTGGACACGGCGTTGGGCGTGCCCGCCCGGGCGACGCTGCGGTTCCGCGACCCGGAGCACCGGCTGCTGACCTCGGCCGGCATCGCGGTGGGGGTGCCGTTGACGGTGGCGGTGGCCACCGCACTGCGCCGGTCGAGGACCGGCGTGTTCGACGGCGAGGTCACGGCCCTGGAGACGGAGGCCGACGCCGACGGGACCTTCACCACCGTACGGGCCATGGACCGGGGGCACCGGCTGATGCGGGGGCGGCGCGTGGCCGCGCACGTCGAGACGACGGTGGCCGAGGTCGCCGAACGGCTCGCCGCCCGGCACGGGTTGAAGGCCGGCCGGATCGACGCCGAGCGCACCCGCATCCCGCACCTGGCACAGCCCAACCTCACCGACTGGGAGTTGCTGAACCATCTCGCCGACGAGCGGGGGCTGCGCCTGTCGGTCGAGGGCGGCACCGTCCACATGCGCCGGCCGGCGGCGGCGAGCGGGGCGCCCGCGCCCGGCACGGGGGCGGACCGCAGCCCGTTCGTCCTGGAGTACGGGGAGAACCTGCTGGCGTTGCGGGCCGCCGTGTCGTCCGAGGGCCAGGTGGCGGGCGTGGAGGTACGCGGCTGGGACCCGCAGGGCAAGGCGGCGCTGTCGACGCGGGCCGGGGCCGGGGACAGCGACCGGCTGCGCCTCGGTGTCACACCGGGACGGCTCGGCACGGCGTTCCCAGGCCCGGAACCGGAATTGCTGGTCGGCGGCCGGGGCCATGCCACGGCCCCGCGGGTGGACGCGGCGGCCCGCGCGCTGGCGCAGGAGGCGGCCGCGGCCATGGCGCAGGTGTCGGCCGAGGTGGTGGGCACACCCGAGCTCGCGGCGGGGGTGCCGGTGGCCCTCACCGGGGTGGGCGAGCCGTTCGCCGGCCAGTACACGGTGACGTCGTGCCGGCACTCCTTCGACGGGGACCAGGGGTACCGGACGCTGGTCGGGGTCGGCCCGCTGCCGCCGCCCGTCGTGCCGTACCCGCCGCCGCTGTGCGCGCTGGGCGTGGCGGTGGGGATCGTCACGGACATCAAGGAGCCCGGGCAGGGGCAGCGGGGTGCGGTGCGGCTGCGCCTGCCGTGGCTGTCGCAGGAGTACGTGACCGACTGGGTCCGCACCGTGCAGTGGGGCGGGGCCGGCGGTGGCGGGGTGTTCGCGCCGGAGGCGGGGGACGAGGTCCTCGTGGGGTTCGAGCACGGGCGGCTGGACCGGCCGTACGTCATCGGCGGGCTCTACAACGGCGTCGACGGCCCCACCGACCACAAGCTGCCGCTGGTCGACGCGGGGACCGGGCGCGCGAACCGGCGCTCCCTCGCATCGCGCGCGGGCGACCGGTTGGAACTGCTCAGCGCCACCGACGGCCCGCAGGGCGTACGGCTGCGGACCGGCGACGGGAAGCTCGACGCCCACCTGGACCGGAAGGACAGCACCATCGCCCTCACGGCAGGAGACGGCGGGGGCGGGGCGACGCTGCGGATCTCTCTCGACGCCCGCGGCAACGGCACCCTCACCGTCGACGCGGGCCCGTCGGGACGCCTGGTCCTCACGGCGGGAACCGTCGAGATCACCGGTGGCACCGTGACCGTGACGAGCGACGGCGACCTCACGCTCGGCGGGCAGCGCACCACCGTCACCGGCAACACCGTGGACATCAACTGACCGGAAAGGCGGTCCCCTTGGACATCATCGGCGCGGGGTGGGCGTTCCCCGCCGTGGTCACCGGCACCGGGCGGATCGGCCTGGCGCGCGGCAGCGAGGACGTGGAGCAGGCCATCCGCCTCGTCCTGTCCACCGCGCCCGGCGAGCGGCCCATGCGGCCGGAGTTCGGCTGCGGCATCCACAGCCTGGTCTTCGACGCGCTCGACGCCACGACCGTGGCCCGCGCCGACGCGGAGGTGCGCCGGGCCCTGGACCGCTGGGAACCCCGGATCGAGGTGGACGACCTGCTGTTCAGCACCGACACGGATGACAGCGGCGTGCTGTACGTCGACGTCCGCTACCGGCTGCGCGCCACCAACGAGCCCCGCAACCTCGTCTTCCCCTTCTACACCCTGCCCGGAGACTCCCCCGGTGAGTGAGCTGTGACCGACCTGCCGACACCCGACGTGCCCGTTCCCGACCTGGACGACCTGCGGTTCCAGCCGCTGGTGGACGCCGCCAAGCGCGCCCTGCCGCAGCGCGCGCCGGAGTGGACCGACCACAACGTCTCCGACCCGGGCATCGCCCTCGTCGAGGCCTGCGCCGAGCGCACCGACCAGCTGATCTACCGCGTCGACCGTATGACCGGCCGGCAACGGTCCGCGGTCCTGCGCCTCATGGGCATCACCCCGCTGCCCGCGTCGCCGGGCCGGGTCACGGTCCTGTTCACCCGGACCGGCGAGGCCACCGTACGGCCGGAGATCCCGGCCGGCACCGAGGTCCGGACCGGCGGCGAGGAACCGGTCGTCCTGCGGACGACGGCGGCGCTCGTCCTGGAGGCCGGGCAGGTCACCGGGCAGGTGGAGGCCGTGGAGGAGCCCGTCGCCGTCACCGAGCTGCTGGGGGTCGCCGACGGCGGCCCCGGAGGCCGCTTCCCCACCCGCCACCGGCCCTGGGGGCCCGGCACCCCCGTGCCGGACCCCCCGTTCGGGCCGCCGCTCGTCGTACGGGTCGACGGCACCCCGTGGACGGCGGTGCGCACGTTCGCCGAGGCGGGACCGGAGAGCACGGTCCACTGGTGGGACGACGCCGCGTGCGAGGTCGTCTTCGGGCCGCTCGTGCCCACGGAGGACGGGCCCCGGCAACACGGAAAAAAGCCGCCGGCGGGGGCCCGCGTCAGCGCCGAGTACCACTGCCACCGGGGACGGAAGGGCAGCGTCCCGGCCGGGACACCCCTGACCGTGGCCGGCGAGACGGGGCTGACCGCCGCCGTGCAGGACGTGGTCACCGCCCCCGGGGACGCCGAGGACTGGCAGCAGGCCCTGGAACGCGCCGGACTGGGCCTCGCGCCGCTGCGCCGCGCCGTCACCGCCGCGGACCACGAGCAGCTCGTCGAGGAGCACGTGGCGGGGCTGGCCCGGGTCCGGGTCACGGCGCTCACCCGCCCCACCGACTCGCGGGTGCCCGACGCCCTGCCGGCACCGCCCCGGCCGGCCGCCGTGCTCGCCTCGCTCGTCGCCGCCCACCGGCCGGAACGGGCCGTGCACTACTACGACGACGACGGCACGATCACCCCGCTGTCCCTGCCCCTGCCCCCGCCCGTACAGGACCCGGCGGTCACCGGTGACGACGACGTGCCGGTTCCCGTGCGCGAGGCCGGGCGCCTCGACGCCGTCGTACGCACGGCCGAGGACGCGCCCCGGCTGTGGTTCTACCTCGGCCAGTGCCTCTGGGACGGCGGCGAGGCACAGCCGGTCGCCACCGCATTCCCCGGCCTGCCCGCCGCCTTCACCTCGGACGTCGACGCCGTCACCCTGCTGCCCGACCCCCGGGCGGACGACGCGTACGAGCTGTTCTTCTTCAAGGGCGAGACCTTCCACCACCGCGCCTACACCTGCACCGACAGGGCCTTTCTGCCGCGGCCGGGCAGCCGGGGCGTGACCTCCCTCGTCTCCGAGGCGTTTCCCGGCCTGTCCCCGCAGTGCCAGGTGTCGCCGGACGCCGTGGTGACCATCGGTGGCGTCTTCTTCTTCCTGAAGGGGACGCGCACCGAACCCGCCCTGTGGCGCAGGGAGGACGACCCGCTCCACGTGCTCCTGGTGCCCCAAGTCCACGGGGACCCCGGCGTCCGCCCGGCCGCCGGAGCGTTCGACGTCCCGCCCGGCACCCTGGCCGAGGTGAAGAACGTCGTCGAGGCGTCCCGGCTTCTGGGCGAACGGCTGCGCGTCGGCGCTCCCCGCTACCACTCCTTCGGCATCGCCGCGACGGTACGGCCCTGGAGCAGCACGGCGGCCGACGTCGGCCGGGCCCTGGAGGAGGCCGAGAAGGCGCTGCGCCGCTTCTTCCACCCCACGGCCGGCGGCCCGGACGGGCGGGGGTGGCCGTGGGGGCGGCGGGTCCACGCCGGTGACGTCTTCACGGTGCTGGAGGGGGTGCCGGAGATCCGTGGGGCGACCTCCGTCGCCCTCACGGCCGGCATCGGCGGAGGGACCGTGCCGTCCGTCGAGGTGTCGGACGGCGGCCTGGTCCTCCTGGACACCGTGGACATCGAGCCCGACACGACCGAGGGCTGAGACCGGTTCGCCGAGAAGAGAGGACCCCGCATGCCGCCACCCCCCGCCCGACCGCTGTCCCTGCCCGCCGTCTACGGCCACGACGTGGTGGCGCAGGCGTTCGCGACCGCGCTCGGCGAGGCCCTGGGGCACGCCGAGGAACGCATCGACGGCCTCGACGCGGTGCTCGACCCCTGGCGCGCGCCGCCGGCCTTCCTGGACTGGCTGATACGGATCACCGGGGCCCGCGTCGAGCCGGGCTGGACGGAGCTCCAGCGGCGCAAGGCCGTCGACCTGGCGCCCCGGCTGGCCGCGTACCGGGGGACGCGGTACGGGCTGCTGCTGGAGGCCCAGGAGATCCACGGCTGGGCGCCGCCCGCGCTCGTCGTCGTCGACCCCGGCAAGGTCTTCGGCGACGGCGACCCCGCGCCCCCGGCCGGGCGCATGCTCACCGTCACCCTCAACACCACCGGCACGCCGGCCCGGAACCAGGACCAGGAGCAGGACGAGGACGAGGACCCGGAGCAGGAGCAGCGGGCGCTGGAGAGCAGCCTCGCCCGGCTGGTGCGGGCCCACTGCCCGGCCCACATCCCCTTCACGGTCGCCGTCACCGGGCCCGGGGGCTCCTGACCAGACGCCGAGACGAGAGGTCACCGCAGGGATGAGTCTGCCGACACCCGAGTACGACGGGCGCACGCGCGACGAGGTGGTGGCCACCGCCGTCGCCGCCGTGCACCGGGCCGTGCGGACCTGGACCGGGCAGGACCGCACCGACCCCGGCCGGGCCCTGATCGAAACGTGCGCCGACATGGCCGTGGCCCTGCGCGACCGGCTCAATCTGGCGCCCGACCAGCGCCGGCTCCAGGTGCTGCGGCTCCTGGGCGTACGGCCGTACCGGCCCGCGACCGCGCGGGCCGAGGCCGTGTTCGAGCTGGCCGCGCCGTCGCCCGAGCCGGTGGTCGTGCCCGCCGGCCAGGAGGTCGCCACGCGGCCGGTGGGCGACGAGGAGCCGGTCGTCTTCAGCACGCTGACGGAGGCGGTGCTCAACCCCTGCGTCCTCATCGCGGCCGGTGACTTCGCGCCGGCCGGGTCGGCCGACGGCGCCCTGGAGGGCACGCTGACCACCTTCGGTTCCGGTGCCGTCGTGACGCCCGGCACGGCCGCGTTCGCCGGCCCGGCCTTCCACCTCAACCTGCCGTACCTCGGCGACTTCCCGCACCCCGACGACACCGCATCCGGTGCCGGCCGGGACGGCACCGCGGAGTCCCCCTACCCCCTGGCCGTGCTCTCCGTGCCGGTGCCGGGCACGCGGGTCACACTGGACGTCGGGCTGAGCCGCACCCGCCACGCCGGCGGCGGGCCCGCGCCGGGCCACTGGGAGGCGTGGCAGGGCACGCACTGGATCCCCTGCCAGGTCGTCGACGACACGGCCACCGCACCCGGTGCGCAGGGCAAGGTGGTGCTCGGCCTTCCCCCGTCCCACGCGCCGGCCCAGCTGCTGCTCCGGCGGCCGGACGGGCAGGGCGGCTTCTACCTCCAACGGCTGCGCGACGTCGGGCTGATCCGCTACCGCACCGACCCTCCCCGGCAGAGTCCCCTGACGCAGCTGGTGCTCGAACCCGCCCTCGCCGTCTCCGTCCCCGTCGTCCAGGCCAGGCTCGTACGGAACGAGACGCTGGGGACCGCCACCGGCACCCCCGGTGAACGGCTCCGCTTCGCGCATCCGCCGCTGCCCCGCAGCACCGACCCGCTCGTCGTGGAGGCCGTGCTCGGCGACCGCACGGCGCAGTGGACGTACGTCGCCTCGCTCGCCGGCTCCGGCCCCGACGACCGGCACTTCACCCTGGAACCGCGCACCGGAGAAGCCGTCTTCGCCCCCGTCGTGGCCGGGGCCCGGGGGCCGCGCCGGCACGGGGCGCCCCTGCCGGCGGGGGCGACCGTACGGGTCCGGCGCTACCTGACCGGCGGCGGTGCCCGCGGCAACGTGCCCGCCCGCACCCTCACCGTGCTCCGTACCCCCCTGCCGTACGTCTCCTCCGTGACCAACCCCGCGCCGGCCGTCGGCGGCACCGAGGGCGAGACGGCCGCCGCCTGCGCGCGGCGCCTGCCGCTGGGCTCCCCACTGCCGGAACGCGCGGTCGTCCCCGCCGACTACGAGCAGCTGGCGCTGGCCGCGTCGGCGGGCATGGCCCGCATCCACCACGTCCGTGCCGCGCCGCACGACGCCCTCGACCCGGCCCGCAACTACGTGAAGTGGGAGCCGGCGCGGACCACCGTCGTCCTGACCCTGGCGCCCGGCACGCCGAAGGCACCGGCAGGCACCGAGGTCACCACGGCCGACGGGACGAAGGTCTTCACGACGACGGAGGACGCCGCACGTCGCCCCCCGGAAGCAGCCCCGGCAGCACGGCTCACCCTCGTCGGCGGCGTCACGACGGCCACCGGGATGTTCGAGGCCGGCCCCTACCGGCCGGACGGCGGGATCACCGGGCCGTTCAAGGACGGCGGGCGGCTCGTCCTCGGCCTGGTGGAGATCGGGGCGGGGCACGACCCGGCCAACCTGACGCTGTGGGTGACGGCGGACGGCGACCGGCCGGCGGAGGCCCGGATCGCGGTGTCGGTGTTCGCTCCCCGCAAGGAGGTCCCGTGGTGGGACACCGAAGCCCCGCTCGCGTACGCCGCGGCACCGGCGCAGCCGGTCACCGTGGCCGGCGGCCGGCCGGTCTCCGGCCACCCCGTCCTCCTGGGCGACGCGATCCCGTGGCAGGCCGCCGTCGCCCGCGGGGAGTTCGCCACGAGGGCGCAGGACGCGGTTGCCCGGCTGGGGTCCGACTTCCCGACGGAGGAGGCCGCGTGCTGGATCGCCGTGCAGATCCTCGACCCCGCCGGCACGCCCACCACGACGTACACGGTGTACGCCGACTCCGGGGCGACGGAGGAGGTGCCCGCCGCGCAGTTCGAGCAACGGACCACCGACCGGGGGCCGTTCCGGTCCGACGGCAAGCCGGGCCAGTTCTTCCCCCTGCTGTACTCGCCCGTGTGCGAGCCGCTCCCGAAGGTGAAGGTCGGCACCACGGAGTGGCGGACCGTCGTGTCCTTCGAGAACTCCCGCGAGGCCGACGAGGACGTGGTCGTCAACGCCAGCACGGGCCAGGTGTACTTCGGCCCCCACATGACGGACGGGCCCGCGGGCCCCGGACAGTACGGGGCCGTGCCGCTGCCCGAGGGGACACCCGTCACCGTGGCCGGCCCGTACCGGACCACGCTCGGCGCCGACGCCAACGACATCCCGCCGGGCGGCATCTGCGCGGTGAGGCCGCCGGGCGCCGGCATCGTCGGTGTGCGCAACACCACCGCGTCGCAGGGCGGGAAGAACGGCTACACCGACACCAGCGGCGGCAGCACCCGGGCCGGCGTCACGCTGAGGATCGTGCCCTTCGTCACGACGGACGAACGCGGCTGGTTCCCCTTCCACATGCTGACGCCCAGCCGCGACGCGTGCGACACGCTGCGCCGCGCCCTGCGGGCCTGCCAGCCGGAAGGCGTCCCGGTGTGGCTGGTCAAGCCCGGGTACCGGGGCGTCCGCTTCGACGCCCGTATCGTGCCCGCCGACTACCGCACCGCGGAGGAGCGCGCGGAGCTGCGCGCCGCCGCGGAACGCGCACTGTACCGGTGGTTCAGCCCCGTCGGCGGCGGCCCCGACGGCACCGGCTGGCCGCTGGGGCGCCCCGTGTACGTGGGCGAGGCCTTCCGCGTCCTGGAGGGCGTGCCGGGCGTGGGCCGCGTCGCCACGGTCGAACTGATACCGGTCGACCCGGAGAGCGGCATCGTGTCGGCCCCCGCCGACCGCATCGACTGCGCCCCGGACGAGACCGTCTACTCCGTCGAACACCGCGTGACCGTCGCGGAGGTGCCCTCATGAGCAGCACACAGGACGACCGCGGCGGCCTGGCGGCCGGCGGTCCCCGGCTGGTGGCCCCCGCCTGGGGCGCGGACCTCCTCGTCGTGGCGGACGCCGGCGACCCGGAGCGCCCGGCGGTGCGGACCGTGCCGGTGGGTGCCAACCCGCGGGCCGTGGCCGCCAGTACGGACGGCACGCGCGCGTACACCGCCGACCACGACGCGGGAACGCTGTCCGTGGTGGACCTCGGCGCCGACGGCTTTCCGGTGCTGCGGTCCGTGCCCGCCGGGCAGAACCCGTGCGCCGTGGTCGCCGGGCTGGTCGCCGGCCAGGTGTGCGTGGCCGACCGGGCGGGCGGCCTGGTGATGGTGTTCGACAAGGAGGCGGAGGCGCCCGCCCCGCCGCTCAGCGTGGGCTCCGGCCCCAGCGCGCTGGCCGCCGCCCCGGGCGGACAGGCGCGGTACGTGTGCGTCGTCGACGACACGGACGACACGGTGACCGTCGTCGACGTGGGCACGCCCGGATCTCCGTCCGCCGCCGCGCCCGTACCCGTCCCCGGGGTCACGCGGGCGGTCGTGGTGGCGCCGGGAGGACGGTTCGCGTACGTCGCGAGCCGGGGGGCCGGCGGGGCCGGCGGCCTGGTCACCGTGCTGGACCTGGGGGCGGGCGGGGCCGTGGTGGGCACGCCCGTTCCCGTGGGTGCCGAGCCGCGGGCCCTCGCCCTGAGCCCCGACGGCAACCGGCTCTGCGTCGCCGGTTACGGCTCCGCGTCGGTCTCCGTCGCCACCGTGCACCCGGACACCGGGCACGTCGGCACCTCCGTCGCCGTACCGGTCGGCCCGCACCCGGTGACCGTGGCCTTCACCCCGGACGGGAGCCGCATCCTGGTCGTGGGCCAGACCTCGGGCACCCTCACCGCCATCGACACGGACACCCTCCCACCGGTCACCAGGGACACACCCGTCGGTGCCGTACCGGCCGGCGTGGTCCCCGGGCCCGACGGCCGCTTCGCCTACATCACCGACCAGGCCACCGGGGAGATCGTCACCGTACGCACCGCCCCGCGGAAAAGCGGCGAGGTGACGACGGGCACCGGATCGGTGCCCGTCAACGCGGCGGCGGCACCGGACGGTACCTGGGCCTACGCCGCCGACTCGGCCTCCGACAAGGTCGCGGTGCTCAACCTCGGCATGCTACAGCCCGGCACCGCCGTCACGCTGGGCGCGCCGCACAAGCCGTGGGACGTGGCCGTCGCGCCCGACCGCAGCTTCGCCTGCGCGACCAGCCCCGGCTCGGCGTCCCTGCTCGTCCTCACCGACAACGGGGGCGGCGACCTCACCGCCGACAGCCAGGTGAAGGTGACGCCCGTCGCCCTGGCCCCCGGCGCCGAGCCGCACGGCGTCGCCATCACGCCCGACGGCCGGTACGCGGTGACCGCCGACTCCGGCACGGCGACGCTCTCCCTCGTCGACCCCCGGGGCGGCCGGTACACGATCGCCGCGGAGGTGGTGGACTGCGAGGAGCCGACCGGCATCACGATGGCGAAGGACGGCACCACCCTCTACGTGGCCGACTTCGCCAGGACGAGCCCGGGCGACGAGGGCGGGCAGATCACCGAACTGCACCGCACCGGCCCGTCGCAGTGGGAGCGGAAGAGGACCGTCACCGCCGACGACGGTCACCTGTCGGGCCCGCACGAGATGGCCGTGACGTCCGACGGGCTCCGGCTGTGCGTCGCCAACTACCAGAACAACACCGTCTCGGTCCTGCGACGCGACACGACGGACGACGACTGGACCCACCACATGACGGTGACCAAGTCCCCCGCGATGCTGCGGCCGTACGGACTCGCCCTGTCGCCCGACGGCAACACCCTCTACGTCTCCAGCGCGGCGCAGAACAAGGCCACGGTGGAGGTGTTCGACATCTCCACCAAGCCGGCCGTGCACCGGAGCACCATCGCGGTCACGGACGGCGTCGCGGTCCCTCCCGGGCTCGCGCTCTCCCCCGACGGCACGTACCTCTACGCCGCCGTCGGCAAGCTGTACGGCGTCGACCTCACGGGCGAGGGGCAGAGGACCATGACCCCCGTCGAGGCCGCCGACGCCCACCTCGACCATCCCAGCGGACTCGCCTGCCGCGACGACCGGACCGTGTATGTCGTCAACCAGGGCGAGAAGAAAGACCGGTCGGCACCGGGGACATGCCTCGCCGTGCTCACCCTCGACGCCACACGATTGAAGGTGGACAAGGCCGAGTCGGTGCCCCTCACCGCGAGCGACGTCCCGTACTCGGTCACCGTCACGGCGGACGGCACCTGCTGCATCGCCAACCTCGACAGCAAGAACGTCACCGTCCTCACCTCCAAGGTGATCCCCGTCCCGGTGGGCACCGTGGGACAGTCCCGGCCGTGGGACGTCGCCGTCACCGACGACGGCGCGTACGCCTGCGCCACCGACCGCGCCGCGGCCTCCCTCCGCTGCATACGCCTGGCCGACCAGCACGTGACCTCGGTCGGCGTGGGCCAGGACCCCATGGGGGTGGCGAGCGGCCCGGGCGGTGCACGGATCTATGTGGCCTGCCACGGGGACGACAGCATCACCGTCCTCGGCCGGTCCTCCGTGCAGGACGCGGTGTCGCCCGGCGGCTCCGCACTCGGCCCGCCGGAGCTGGTCACCACATGGCAGCACCCGCTGATCGTCAAGCCCGAGTCGGTGTCGGTGTCGCCCGACGGAACCTGGCTGTTCGTCACCTGCGAGGGAAGCGGCACCCTGCTGATGGTCGACACCGCGAACGGCATCCCCCGCTTCACCGTTCCGGCGGGACGGGGGCTCACCGGGAGCGTGCCCGACCCGCGTACCGGCGAGCAGGACAAGCACCTGGTGTACGTCACCGACGGGACCGGGGCCGTGCTGTCCGTGGTCGACACGACGACGCTCGCCCCCGCCGGCCGGACCGCGACGGCCCTCGACGTACGGCAGGCGGTCGCCGTCCCCGTCACCTCCTGACCCGCGCCCGGGCCGCCCGCCCGTTCCTCCTCCGCACCGGACAGGGGCCACGATGATCCAACTGGTCGACAGCACACTGGAGTCACGCGTACGGGAGGGCCTGACGTGGCTGCCCGAAGGGTTCCCCGTCACGTTCCAGCCGCCGGGCCGCGAGGCCGGGCACGGCGAGACCGCCGGCTCGGAGGCCGTCGGCCTCTACCTGTACGACATCCGCGAGGACATGGACCGGCGGCAGACCGGCACCGTGTACCAGTACCCGCCCGTCGAACGCCGCTCGCTGCCGCTCCGGAAGCGGGCGCAGTTCGACCCGCCGCGGTACGCACAGCTGTCGTACCTGGTCGTGGCCTGGGCCCCGGACGCGCTCATCGCCCACCGCATGCTGGGCGACCTGCTGGTGGGCTTCGCCCGCAGCCGGGAGTTCCCCGTGGAACTGCCCCCGGAGCTGGCCGACATGGAGTTGTCGGCGCTGCTGGACGTGGGGCGGCCGCCGACCGAGGACCGTGCCCTGACCGAGCTGTGGAGCGCGGTCGGGCACACCCTCGTCCCCACCCTCAACGTGGTCGTCACGCTTCCCCTGCTGACATTCGTGCCGGAGGAGTACACGAAGTGGGTGGAGGAGCCGCCGGTCGTCAGGGAGGAGCTGAAGCAGGGGGAGGCGCGGTGACCGCACCCGCCGGGGGACGCACCCGGACGGCGCCCGTGCCCGGGCCCGCCGACT
The DNA here is from genome assembly GCF_014654785.1 of Streptomyces mashuensis. GTDB lineage: Bacteria > Actinomycetota > Actinomycetes > Streptomycetales > Streptomycetaceae > Streptomyces > Streptomyces mashuensis. The sequence goes on along the minus strand of NZ_BNBD01000019.1, from coordinate 89,500 downwards.
GGCTCCTGGCCCGCCTGGCCGTCGTCGAGGAGCGGGTGCGGCAGGCCATCGCGCTGCGCACGGGAGAAGACCCCGGCCCGGACCTGCCGGAGACCCCCTTCGACCCGTTCCGGGGCCTGTACGTGTCCGACGAGATGGCCCCGCACCTGCTGGACGTCCCGGCCGGCCCACTAACGCCGGCCTCCGCAGGAGCCGCCCTGGCCGCCGCGGTCCGCGACCGGGAGGACGCCGCCACGGCGGCGGGGGCCGCACCGCCGGTGCGCCGGCTCGCCGGGGACTTCGGCCTGGACGACCTCGCGCTCGACGTCCTGCTGGTCGCGCTCGCCCCGGACGTGGACACCCGGTTCGAGCGGTGCTACGGCTACCTCAACGACGACGTCACCTGCCGGCACGCCACCGTGGGCCTGGCCCTGACCCTGTGCGGCGTTCCCCCGGCTTCCGCGACGGCCCGCCGGCTGTTCGCCGCCGGCGCGCCCCTGCGCGCCGGCGGTCTGCTGGACGTGTTCGACTCCGGTCGCCCGTACCCGACGCGAGGGCTGCGCGTCCCCGACCGGGTCACCGCACACCTGCTGGGCGACGACTCCCTGCCGGCCGGCCTGCCCGTCTCCTTCGGCCCCGCTGCGGCCCCCTGCCCGGTCGAGGGGCCGTTGGCCGGCGTCGTACGGCACGTGGCCCGGCTGCTCGCCCACCCCTGGCCCGTCCACCTGCGGGAGAGCCACGACCGCGACGGCACGGCCACGACGGTCGCCGAGGCGGCGCTGGCACGGCAGGGGCTCTCCGCGCTCGTCCTCGACCTGACGGCCCTCGACCGGGAGACGGATCCCGGCGCCTCCGTCCGGGCGGCACTGCTGGAGGCGCGGCTGCGCGGCTGCGGCCTGATCGCCGGGCCCGTCGGGGTGCCCGTCGGCCCGCCCGGCGGCCCGCCCCTCCGTGCGCTGCTCGCCCCGCTCGCCGACCCGCCGGTGCCGGTGGTGTTCACGGGGAGCCGGCCGTGGGACGCCCGCTGGACGCCCGTCCCGCCGGTGGCGGCCGAGTGCCCGCCCCTGACGGGTGCCGAACGCGCCGCGGTGTGGCGCCACGAACTCCGCACCCATACGCAGGAACCGGACGAGGCGGCCGTGACCGCCGGTGCCCGGCACCGGGCCGGACCCCGCCGGATCCGGGCCATGGCCGCGGCGGCCTGCCGGCAGGCCGCCGCGCAGGGCGTCCCCGTCGACGCGGCCGCCGTGCGCAGCGCCACCCGCCCCTGGAGCACCGGCGCGCTCGACCGCCTCGCCCGCCGGATACGGCCCGCCGTCGGCTGGCCCGACCTGGTGCTGCCCGAACGGACGCACGAGCAGCTGCGGGACCTCGCCCGGCGCGTCCGCCACCGCGACCTCGTCCTGGGCGAGTGGCGGCTCCGGCCGGGCGGCGGCCGCGGCCGCGGCGTCTCCGCCCTGTTCAGCGGCGGCTCCGGGACGGGCAAGACCCTGGCCGCCGAGGTCGTGGCCGGCGATCTGGGCCTCGACCTCTACACGGTCGATCTCGCCACCGTCGTCGACAAGTACATCGGCGAGACCGAGAAGCACCTGGAGCAGATCTTCGCGGAGGCCGAAGCGGCCGACGCGGTACTCCTCTTCGACGAGGCCGACGCCGTCTTCGGCCGGCGCACCGCCACCCAGGACGCCCACGACCGGTACGCCAACACCGGCACCTCCTACCTGCTGCAACGCCTGGAGTCGTTCGACGGCCTGGCGCTGCTCACCACCAACATGCACGCCAACGTCGACCCGGCGTTCCTGCGCCGCCTCGACCTCGTCGTCCCCTTCCCCGCGCCCGACGAAGCCCGGCGCCGCGCCCTGTGGGACCGCTGCCTGGGCCCGGCCGTGCCCCGCGCCGACGACGTCGGCGCGGAGGCCCTGGCGGCCCTCGCCGGCGCCTTCGACCTGTCCGGTGGCGCGATCCGCTGCTCCGTCGTCACCGCCGCGTACCGCGCGGCCGACGAGGGCCGGCCGGTCGCGATGGCCGACCTGCTGGCCGCCGTCCGCCAGGAGTACGCCAAGCTCGGTCGCTACGTGGACGAGTCCCGGTTCCCCCCGGAGAGGACGTCATGAGCCCCGGACCCGCGCCGGGAGCGGCGCCCGCCCCGCACCAGCAGGCTCCGGCGCCAGTCCCGGCTCCTGCACCGCCGCAGCCCGTGGCAGGCCACGAGGCAGCGCTGACCGAGCGGTTGAGGGGCCTCCAGCAGGAGATCGGCAACGCCGCGACCGCCCGGGCCCTGGCCCGCCCCGGAGGGCAGCGCGCCGGCGGGCCGCCGTTCGGCCACCGCCGCCTCCTCGCCTCGCCGGGCTGGCACCAGGCGGCGGAGCTGTACGAGCAGCGGCTCGGCGCGGCGCTGGCCGCCGCCCCCGAGGTGGGGCGGGCCGCCCGGGCGGCGGTGCTGCGGCTGTACGAGGTGCTGAGCCGGGGCTTCGGCCCGCAGGCGGCGGCGGGGGCGTTCGTCAAGGACGACCCGGGGAGCGCCGGGCAGGTGGGCACGGAGGGCGATCCCGGGGAACGGCTGCTGCAGTGGACCGCGCCGGGCTCGCCCGCCACCGTCCGGGAGCTGGTCACCGCCTTCTACAACGCCGCGTACTACAAGTACGGGCCCCAGCCCGAGCCGCACCCCGACGAGCGCGAGGTGTCGCTGAAGACGCTGCTGCACCGCGTCGTCCTCGACGGCGATTCGGGGCTCGCCCGCGAACTCGGGCTCGACGTCGAAGCGTTGAAGGCGCAGCGCGCCCATCTCACCGGCCCGGCCCGCGGCCTCGGCCACCTGCCGCACGACGTGCGGCGGCTGTTCGCCGCCGACGTCTTCGCCCTCGGCAACCTGACCCTGCAACACGGCGTCGGCACGACCCTGTCGATGGGCCGCAGCCAGCAGCACCGGGCCGAACGCCCCGGGCACGAGACCGGGCCGGGCAAGCGCACGGTGCGCGACTACCGCGACCTGGGCGTGCCCCTGAGCGACGCCGAGGCCGCCCACGCCCGCCGCAGCACGACCCCGCTGCACGTCGAGGGCCTCGCCGAGGAGGAAGGCCGCCTCGTCCCCGCCCGGCACGAGGTGACGCCCGAGGCCGTGTGGGCCGCGACGACCCGGCCCGGCGAGCAGGGACCGGAGTTCCCCCTGCCCTGGGTCCCCGGCCAGGCCCTCTTCACCATGAGCCCCACCGGCAGCTGGTACCGCAAGCACCACGGGCGGGGCGCCCCCTTGGTCGCGGGCATCTCGGGGACGACCACGCGCATGCTGAGCGCCTTCCGCTGGCTGCGGACCGTACCCGGCGGCGGGGACGGGGCGCGGCTGTCGGAGCGGGAGTTCCTCCTCGCCGTCGCCTCGTGGATGCTCACCGCGCGCGACCATTCGCTGTACGAGATCCTGCGGGGCGCGAAGGCGGCGGGGCTGACCGGCCTGTCGGACCTCACCGCCACCTCCCGGGACGTACCCCGCATGTACCGGGACTTCGACGCGTTCGTGAAGGACACCCTGCCGGGTGCGGTGCTGCCGGAGCTTCCGTACGCCGCGCTGTACGCGGACCGGGCCCTGGCCGAGCCCGAGCACGGCGGCCTGGTCACGGTGGACGACCGCACGGTACGCACGGCGCGCCGCGCCCGGCGGGCGCTGCTCGGGCGGCGGCCGGACGCCGGCCTCACCGACTGGCTGGGCGACCAGGGGCTCACCGGCCCGGACGCCGACGCGGAGCGCGCCCGGCTGGGCGCCGAGCTGCGCCTGCCCCATCTGCTGGCGCTGGCGGAGTACACGGGGGAGAACCACCAGCTCGTCAACCGTGTCCTGGCCGCCCGCGGCCCCCTGGCCGGCGTGGGTGTGCACCGGCTGATCGACCAGATGATCGACTTGTTCGCGCAGGGGCAGCAGGTCGAGACCCCGTACGCCGCCTGGCGCGATGCGGAACTGCAACGGCTCATCGACGCCTACCGCGCCCCGGGCCTGGACGACGCGGAACGCGCGAGGCACCTGGAGGCCGTCCGCGGCCGGATGCACGAGCTGGCGGACACGCTGCGGGCCGAGGCCAAGACGCACGCCGACATGCTCACCGAGTCCCTCGACAGGCTCCCGCCGGTGCGGGGCACGGTGTTCCGCGCCGGGTGGGAGCTGGTGCCCCGTAAGCGCACGACGTTCAGCGGCTTCACGAGCACGACCCGGGAGCGCAAGGAGGCCGAGAAGTTCCTGCCGATGCAGCACCCCCAGCCGGGCGGCCGCCGGGTGCTCTACCGGCTGGAGCTGACCGGCCACAGCGGGCGGGACATCGCCTGGTTCTCCCGGAGGCCCGAGGAGAAGGAGGTGCTGCTCCTGCCCGGAGCGGCCTTCGAGGTGGAGCTGCGCAACCGCGACGAGAGGGTACGGGTCGGCGGGCAGGAATGGCGTTACGACTTCGTGTGGGCGACGGAGCTCCCGGGCTGAGCCCGGGCGCCGGCCTCACTGCGGGAGCTGCGTCAGCTGGATCAGGTTGCCGCAGGTGTCGTCGAGGATCGCCGTCGTGAAGGAGCCCATGTCCGTCGGCGGCTGGGTGAACGTGACGCCGAGGCCGGTCAGGCGCTCGTGCTCGGCGTGGATGTCGTCCACCGCGAAGGAGGTGGCCGGGATGCCGTCCGCGACCAGTCCTTCCTTGTACCGCTTGGCCACCGGGTGCATGTCCGGTTCCAGCAGCAGCTCGACACCGTCGCGGGCGGCCGGGGAGACGACGGTGAGCCAGCGCGCCGGCCCCATGTCGATCTCGGTCTTCTTCTCGAAGCCGAGCTTGTCGGTGTAGAAGGCCAGGGCCTTGTCCTGGTCGTCGACGAAGACGCTGGTCACATGGATGCTGATCACGGTGCCATGCTGCCACGGCGGGCAGGTTTTCTCCCGTATGCCCGGCTATCCGGCCGTCACCGGGCGGGTGCGGGGGCAGGTGAGTGTCGCCTTGCCGCGGTACTGGGTGCCGATGACGTCCGCACCGCCGGAAGGGTTGCTCGCCACGGCCTCCACGGTGAAGACCAGGTCGAGGGGGCCGCCGTTCACGACGACTTCCACGGTGCCGTGGCTCGTCCGGGCGTACGTGGCACGGTTCTGCGCCGGAACCGTCAGCTGGACGCGCCCGGAGCCCGCATTGGGGAAGGCCTGTGTGGTGTAAGGAACGTTGTTGATCACCATCGACTCGATGTCGTCCGGCACGCAGGCGGCGTGCCCTTCGACACGGAAGCCCGCCGAGCCCTTGGGGACGGGTACGGGGGGCGGCGGGACGAGCGTCGCGAGTGGAGTCAGGGCCGGCAGGAGGGCGACGGTGTCGCCCTCCCTCACCACGATCTTCTGCACGACCGCGCCCTCAGCTCTTCCCGCCGGGCTGCCCGGCGAGCTGGGTGATGGTGAACTGCACGAACTCGGCAGGCCGGACGGGGGCGACGCCGATGTCGCAGATCACCTGACCTGCGTCGATCGTGTCCGGGGTGTTGTTGGTGCGGTCGCAGATCACGTAGAACGCCTCGTCCGGCGTACGGCCCAGCAGCGCGCCCTGCCGCCACTGGTCGGTCAGGAAGCTCACCACCGAATGCCGCAGTGTCCCCCACAGCCGGTCGTCGTTCGGCTCGAACACCGCCCAGGTGGTGGACCTCTGAATGGAGTCGGACAGGAACGACACCAGGCGCCGGACGTTGAGGTACCGCCAGTCCCGGCTGCTGGATCGCGTCCGCGCGCCCCACACCAGCAGGCCACGGCCGGGGAAGACGCGCAGGCAGTTGACGCCCTTGTCGTTGAGGGTGCCGTTCTGGTCGTCGGTGAGCAGGACGGGGAGGTCGAGGACGCCGCGCAGGTTCTGGTTGGCGGGCGCCTTGAACACGCCGCGCTCGGCGTCCGTACGGGCCCACACCCCCGCCAGGTGTCCGGACGGCGGCACCGTCCGCGGCACCCCGTCGATGCCCGGGACCATGACCCAGGGGTAGTACAGCGCCGTGAACGCCGCGTCGTCCGTGTCGGGTGAGGCGAGCGTGCCCACGAACTCCTTCAGCGGGTCGGCGAGCAGGCCGGGCGGCGCGTCGACGACCGCGAGCCGGTTGCGCTGCTTGGTGCAGTGGGCGAGCACCTGGCCGATGAGTGCGGCACCGGCCGGCAGGGCCGGCTGGGGAGGGGTCGCGCTCTGCGTGGCGGCGACGGTCATGTCCCAGAGGCTGGGGACGGCGACCATGGTCACCTCGGGGACGGTCTCCAGCCCGCCCAGCCCCGTGCGCGCGTCGGCGTCGCCGGCGAGGTCCGTCACGGCCCGGTCGGGGCCCAGGAAGCCGACGACGTAGCAGGACGTGCCGCCGTTGGCGAAGAACCCGTACACCGCCTCGGCCAGCGTGAAGCAGCGCTGGAGCACCTGGATGCGTTTGAGCTCGTCGGGGGTCGGGGTCTCGCCGGCCTTCTGCTTCTTCAGCAGGGCGGCCAGTTCGTCGCGCAGGGGGGTGATGCTGTAGCGGTCGGCGAACTCCTGCCAGCCGCGGACCGGCTGGGGAACGACGCGTTCGCTCTCGTCGAAGGGCCGGGGCGCCCCTTCGGCGGGTTCGCCGTCCGGCACCTCGGTGTACCCGAGGAAGGCGGGGGTCGACGTGCCCACCCCCGTGATCATGCGGACGCCGCTGGACTTCTCGGTGATGTAGACGCCCGGGGGCCTCGTGGCCATGCGCTGTGCTCCTCTCGGCCGGCCGGTGCTATTCGACGGTGATGTCCTCGTAGGTGATCGTCACTTGTTCCGTGGCGGTCCCGGAGTTGGCCGCCCCCAGCTGGGGTCCCTCCCAGCGGGAGGCCCAGGCGTTGCTGAGGTGGATGCGGCGGACCGTCTGCTTCTGCGCGTCCTTCAGGGCGATGGTGATGTTCTGCCGGGCGCTGTCGAGGTCGGCGTCGACCAGGGTGGCCTTGATCCAGTCGGTGAACGCCGTGCTCTTGTCCATGCCGCGGGTGACGGTGATCTCGCCCGTCCGGCGCGCGCCCGGCTGTTTGCGCACGATCAGCTCACCGGTCGCGGACACCTGCCGGGTCTCGACGACGTCCTGCTCCAGGGTCAGCCCGGAGACGTCCTGGACGGTCTCGACCTGGAACTTGCCGAGTTCGATGGCGAAGGTGCTGCTGCTGAAGGTGTCACCGGTCAACACGTACGGGTCCCTCCCGATCAGGTGGTGGCGCCGGGCTGCCCGGCGATCTGGGTGATGGTGAACTGCACGAACTCGGCGGGCCGGACGGGGGCGACGCCGATGTCGCAGATCACCTGGCCGGCGTCGATCGTGTCCGGGGTGTTGTTGGTGCGGTCGCAGATCACGTGGAACGCCTCGTCCGGCGTACGGCCCAGCAGCGCGCCCTGCCGCCACTGGTCGGTCAGGAAGCTCACCACCGAATGCCGCAGCATCGCCCACAGCCGGTCGTCGTTCGGCTCGAACACCGCCCACGAGGACGACTGGCGGATCGAGTCGGCGAGGAACGACACGAGACGCCGGACGTTGAGGTACCGCCAGTCCCGGCTGCTGGACCGGGTCCGCGCACCCCACACCAGCAAGCCGCGGTCGGGAAAGAGGCGCAGGCAGTTGACGCCCTGGTCGTTGAGCTCACCGTGGCGCTGGTCGGTGAGCCGTACGGGGAGGGACAGCACGCCGCGCAGGTTCTGGTTGGCGGGCGCCTTGAACACACCGCGCTCGGCGTCCGTACGGGCCCACACCCCCGCCAGGTGCCCCGAGGGCGGTACCGTCCGCGGCACGCCGTCCACCCCGGGGACGTCGACCCACGGGTAGTAGAGCGCTGTGAATGCCGCGTCGTCCGTGTCGGGACTCGCCAGCTTCGACAGGAAGGACCGGACGTCGACCGCGGCGGTGCCGGCGGGCGGTTCGCAGAGGGCGAGCCGGTTGCGCATCGTGACGCAGTGGCCGACCACCTTGCCGAGGATTTCGGCGCCCTGCTGTGTCGGCGTCTCCCTGCTCCACAGGTCCGGGACGGCGACCATGGTGACGTCGGGGACGGTCTTCAGGCCGGCCAGGCCGGTGCGCTGGTCGGGGTTCCCCTCGACCTCGCTCGCGAGCGGCTTGGTGGGGTCGAGCCGGAGCACGTAGCAGGAGCTGCCGCCGTTGGCGAAGAAGCCGTACACGGCCTCGGGCAGGTGGCACTTCTCCGACTCCTCGAAGAACGCCGCCAGGAAGAGCAGCTCGTCCCGGCGGCGGTTGAGGGCCACCACCTTCTCGCCTGCCGCGATCCACTGGTGGTAGGGGTCGGGAAGTGCCGCGGAGACCTTGTCCGCCGCCTCCTCGGCCGCCTTCCTGTCCTCCGCGCTCACGGTCTCGCCGGCCCAGTCGGCGGCCTGGACCTCGGCGAGCTTGTCGAACTCCGGCACGGTGAGGACCGGCGATTCGCCGGTGGTGGCCTTCGTCTTCAAGTCGGCCTCGAGGCGCTCGAGCTCCGCGGTCGCGGCCTCGACGGCCGCGGGCAGCCCCTCCAACTCGTGCGCCAGCTGCTCGGCCCCCAAGGGGGAACGGAAGTGGAACGTGTCCACGAACTCGGACCAGCTGCTGATCGGTGTCGGCGGCGTGGAGGCGGCGGGGCCACCCACGGTGTAGCCGAGGAAGGCCGGTGTGGACGTGCCCACCCCGGTGATCGTCCGGACTCCGCTCGGTCGTTCCTTGACGTACACCCCGGGTGCCAATGGGCCAGCGACCATGTCCCGTATGCCCCTCTCATCGGGAATGCGTACCGGCAGCGAATCACCACGATGGCAGATCAGGCACCGGAAGAGGGGAAGCTACGACGGATGACGTAGCGGGGCGGGATGGTCACCCGGGGTGAATGAGCCAATCCCTTTTGCCCCGTTGTACCGGTGGACCGACAGCCCCTGAACCCACCCCTTCGGCGGGCGACCTCGCGGCCGCGCCACCGATAGCGTCCTCCCGTGAAGCGCCTCACCGCAGTAGTGACCACCGTCCTGGCGGCCATGACACTCGGGATGACGAGTCCGTCGCCGTCCGCTCTGGACGGCTCGGAGAACCGGACGTTCCGCACCGACCGCCGTATCGTCGCTCTGACGTTCAACGCCGCCTGGAACACCGACGGGATCGGCACGGTGCTGGCCGTGCTGCGCGAGCGTCACACCCCCGCCACGTTCTTCCTCACCGGCGACTTCGCCGAACGCCACCCGGCCGCCGCCCGCTCCCTGGCCGCCGCCGGGCACGGCATCGGCAACCACTCCTACAGTCACCCGCACTTCGGGGACCTCACCCCCGGCGAACGCGCGGCCGACGTCCTCAAGGCGGACCGCGCCATCCGGGCCGCGACGGGCACCGCACCGCTGCCGTTCTTCCGCTTCCCCTACAGCGAGACCACGCCGCAGCAGATCGCGGAGGTCAACGCGCTGGGCTTCGCCGACATCGAGTTCACGACCGACACCAAGGGCTATCTCGGCCCGCAGGGCGGCATGACCGTGGAGAAGGCGGTCCGGCGCGTGCTGGACGTCCTCCGCCCCGGCGCGATCATCCAGATGCACATGGGCACCCGGGAGGAGGGGCACCCCGTCCTCGACGCCCAGGCCCTGCCCGCCCTCCTGGACGCCCTGCACGCGCGCGGCTACGGCGTCGCGGACCTGGGCGGCGTCACCGGCGCCGGCGGGGCCTGATCGTGGCGTGGGGCAGGGCCGGGGCGGGGAGGCGGCTGCCCGGGTACCCCTCGACGGTGCCGAAGCGCTCGGAGGCCGCCTCCCAGGCGGCCCGGGCCTCGACGATGTCGTCGTGGGTGCGCCCGATGAAGTTCCACCACATGACGATCTCCTCGTCGAAGGGGGTGCCGCCGAGCAGGATGGCCCGGGCGGGCGCGCCGGACTCGTTGACCAGCGTCAGGGCGCCGGTGCCGGGCGGGACGTAGCCGAGTTCCGCGGGGCGCAGCGGCGTGCCGGCGAGCCGGACGTCCCCGCGGTCGACGAGGAGGCCGTGCTCGAAGGCGGTGTCGACGGCGAGGGTGACCGTCGCGTGGGGTTCGAGGGTGATCTCGGCGCCGAGCAGCGGGGTGAACGTCCGTACCGGGGAGACGTCACCGGCGAGGCGTCCGAGGAAGACCCTGATCACGGCCCCGTCGATGCGCACGGGGCCGGGCACGTGGTGCTGGAAGTCGCGTGCGGTGTCGCGGTGCCGGCCGGGCAGGGCCACCCACAGCTGGACGCCGTGGAGGACGGTGGTGCGCGGGGTGGAGACCTCCGAGTGGGCGATGCCGTGTCCGCCGGTCATGAGGTTGAGCTCACCGGGCCGGACGAGGGCGTGGGTGCCGAGGCTGTCGCGGTGCTCGATCTCCCCGCTGAACAGCCAGCTCACGGTCTGCAGGCCGGTGTGCGGGTGCGGTGCGACGTCCATGCCACCGGTGCGGGCGACGTCGTCGGGGCCGTAGTGGTCGGCGAAGCACCAGGCGCCGATCAGGTGCCGGCCGCGCTGCGGCAGCGTCCGCCGCACCGTCATGGCCCGCGGCCCGCCCAGGGGCACGTCACGCGCCGGAAGCACCTCGACCTGGACCGCCTCATCCCTGCCATACATAGTTGAATACCGTACCACTTCGCCGGGGTGCATGGGGTCCGCAGGATGCCGCGGAGGTGCGCGCCGACATTGCCTTCAGCTTCATCCATTGCAACGAGCCGTTGCATTCGAGTTCAGCGTCATTGCATCAATTTACCGGCAGCGACCAGCGGGAACGACGCGAGACACATTGACGCACACATAAACGCAACGTAGCTTTCGAGGCGAGCTGAACGCACACTGCACGCGCTGCACGCACCGCCGTGAGACGAGGAATGGTCATGAGCGAGTCCCTCCACACCGTCACGACGCTCCCGACGGAGCGTCAGGGCACCTGCCCCTTCGACCCGCCGGCGGAGCTGGTCCAGGCCCGCGAGCACGGCCCGATCAGCCGCTACGCCTTCCCCGACGGGCACCAGGGCTGGCTGATCACCGGGTACGACCTGGTCAGGTCGGTCCTGGCCGACTCCCGGTTCAGCTCGCGCAAGGAGCTCATGCGCCACCACCCGCTCATCGACTACGGCGACATCGAGGTCCCTCCCGCGCCGCCCGGCGAGTTCCTCCTCATGGACGACCCGCAGCACCGCCGCTACCGCAAGCCGCTGGCGGGCAAATTCACCGTGCGGCGGATGCGGCAGCTCACCGAGCGCATCGAGCAGATCACCGCCGACTGCCTCGACGCCATGGAGAGAACCGGACCGCCGGCCGACCTGGTGACCGCGTTCGCCAAACCCATCCCCACCATGGTCATCTGCGAGCTGCTGGGAGTGCCGTACGAGGACCGCAGCTCCTTCCAGGAGCAGATCGACACGTTCATGGGCGGGGAGGCGAGCGACGAGGAGCTGATGGCCGCCTACACCGCGACCCAGAACTACCTCGCGGAGCTGGTCGCCGCCAAACGCGCGCACCCCACCGACGACGTGCTCAGCGACCTCACCGGCAGCGACCTGACCGACGAGGAGCTGAAGGGGATCAGCCTGCTCCTGCTCGCGGCCGGTTTCGACACCACCGCGAACATGCTGTCGCTGGGCACCTTCGCCCTGCTCCAGCACCCGCAGCAACTGGCCGCGCTGCGCGCCGACCCCGCCCTGACCGACGGGGCCGTGGAAGAACTGCTGCGGTACCTGAGCGTCGCCAAGACCTTCATGAGGACGGCGCTGGAGGACGTCGAGGTGGGCGGCCGCACCATCGAGGCCGGCACGACGGTGATCCTGTCGTACAACACCGCCAACCGCGACCCCGAGCGCTTCACCGACCCCCACGTGCTCGACATCCGCAGGAAGGACGGCGGCCACCTGGCCTTCGGCCACGGCATCCACCAGTGCCTGGGCCAGCAACTGGCCCGCATCGAGATGCGGGTCGCCCTCCCCGCCCTGTTCGGCCGCTTCCCCACGCTGCGCCTGGCCGTACCGGCCGGTGACGTGGCCCTGCGCCCGGAGACCGCGGACATCTACGGAGTGAAGAGCCTGCCGGTCACCTGGGAGAGAGGAGAAAAGGAGTAAAATACTTTAAAGGCATTCCAGGAGTGCATTTCACTACTCCCTGGGGAGCGTGTGCCCATGTCAACGGGAACGCTTCTGGCGATCATCATTTCTGTCGTCGTGGTGGTCGCCCTGGCCACCGTGGCGGCCACGACGCTGATGCGGCGCCGTCGCCTCCGTGAGCGCTTCGGTCCCGAGTACGACCGGACGGTCGAGGGCGCCGACAGCCGGCTTGCCGCCGAGCGCGAGCTCAGGGCCCGCGAGCGGCGACACGAATCACTGGAGATCAAACCGCTGCCCCCGGCCTCCCGGGACCGGTACACCCGGGAGTGGAGCAGCGTGCAGGAGGAATTCGTCGACCGGCCGGTGGACGCGGTGCACGACGCGGACCGGCTGGTGACGTCCCTCATGCACGAACGCGGATATCCGACCGAGGGGTTCGAGCAGCAGATGAAGGACCTCTCGGTGCAGCACGGCGCCACACTGGAGCACTACAGGGCCGCGCACGAGGTGGAAACCCTCTCCACACGCAGCCAGGCCACGACCGAGCAGCTGCGGGGCGCGATGGTGCACTACCGCGCCCTGTTCGAGGAACTGCTCTCCGACGGCGGCGGCCGGGCGCAGCCTTCCCGCTCCTGACGCCGATCGAGGCCGCATGGAGGAACACCATGCACAACAACGAGGAACAGGACCGGGACCGCACGGCCGGCCTGTCCACCGACGATCTCGCCCAGCCGACCGGCACCGGGCCGCCCGTCTACCCGGGCGAAAGCACAGCACCGGAAGAACCGGAAGAACCGGAAGAAGAAGCCGGGCGCCCGGGCGACGAGTCCGCCACGGACACGACCGTTGCCGACGAGTCCGACGAGGCCGCCGCGTCCGGCACCGACGTGACCACCGGTGCGACCGCTGCCGACGCCCGGGGCGAAGCCGGGACGTCAGGGGTCGCCGGCGCCGCGGACGACGAGGCTCCGCAATTGCTGACGGACGACGAGGAGCGCGGCTTCCGCGACCGCTGGCAGGACATCCAGATCAGGTTCGTGGACGATCCCCGCGAGGCCGTGCACGAGGCCGACGCCCTGGTCGCGGACGTCATGCAGACCTTGGCCGCCACCTTCTCCCAGCACAAGAAGGACCTGGAGGCCCAATGGAGCCAGGGAGAGCAGATCGACACGGAGGAACTGCGCGGGGCACTGCGACGTTACCGTTCCTTCTTCAACCGGTTGCTCAGCACATGAGGAGCAGCGGATCGCCGGTGCCCGTGACGGCTCTTCGGGCCCCGGCTCATCCGTCTGCCTGTAGGCGGCGCAGGGCCTCCTCGGACTCCCGGTCGTCGGGCAGGTAGGCCAGGAAGTGGTGGCCGGGCTCGTCCACGGCGGCCAGTTTCACGTAGCGCAGGCGCAGTTCGCCCGCGGTCGGGTGCCGGAAGCGGCGGACGGCGGGCTGGAAGGCGGCTGTCTCCCGGCGCTCGTACCAGCGGGCCGCGTCCTCGTCGGACAGCAGCTCGCCGAGGAGTTCGGCGAACCGTGGGTCGTCGGGCCGGCGGGCCGCCCGGGAACGGAACTGGCCGAGCAGGGCGCGGGCGTCGTGTTCCCAGTCGGCGAGCAGGGTGCGGGCCGGTGGCCAGCGGAACACCAGCCAGAGGAGGTTGCGCTGCTTGGGGTGCAGCCGTGCCGGATCGGTCAGCAGCGTGGCGTACCCGGCGTTCCAGGCCAGCAGGTCCCAGTGCGGGTCGAGGACCACGGCGGGGTGCGGCGTCATGGACTGCACCAGGGTGAGCAGGTTGGGCGACACCCAGGTGGGCGCGGCGGCGGGCGGCCCGTTCTCGTGCGTGAACGACAGAACGTGCGCGGTTTCCGCGGCGTCCAGCCGCAGCGCTCGCGCCACCGCGCGCAGCACCTGTTCCGAGGTGTGCACCCGCCCCTGCTCCAGCCAGGTGTACCAGGAGAGGCTGATGCCGGCGAGCTCCGCGACCTCGGCCCGCCGCAGTCCCGGGGTCCGGCGGCCCGGGGCGTCCGGCATGCCCGCGTCCTCCGGTGTCAGCCGCTCCCGGCGGGACCGCAGGAAGGCCCCCAGTTCGCGGCGGGGGCCGTCGGCCGTCATGGTGTCCCTCTCCCCCCGTCAGGCGCGATACCGAAGCGGCAAGGGTGTGAGTGATCGTAATAGCCTGCGGTCTCCGCCCCGAGGGGCCCGGTGCTGAACTGACGGCACAGCGCCTCACCCCCCTCTCGGAACGGAGCGTCCACCCCGTGACCACCACCGCGCCGACACCGGTGGCGACCTTGCCCGCGCCCTCCTTGCGGCTGTTGCACCTCGCCGGCTTCGTCAGCAACTTCGACCGTTTCTGCATCGCTCCCATGCTGGTCGTCATCGGTTCCCGGCTCGGGGCCCCGCTGGCCACCGTGATGCCGGCCGCGAGCGGCTACTACCTCGCCTACGGGCTGATGCAGCCGGTGTGGGGGGCGGCCGGCGACCGGTGGGGGCGCGTAGGGGTGATGCGGGTGTCGCTCACCGGCGCGGCACTGGCCGCCCTGGCCTCGGCCCTCGCCCCCGACGCCCCGGTACTGATCGGGGCCCGTGCCCTGGCCGGCGGGTTCTTCGCCGCCTCCATCGCCGCCTCCTTGACGTACGTGGGCGACACGGTGCCCGCCGCGACACGGCAGCGTCCCCTGAGCGAGCTGATGACCGCGTTCGCGCTGGGCACGGCCGTGGCCACGGCCGTAGCCGGGGTGCTGGCGCACTACCTCACCTGGCGGCTGGTGTTCGCCCTGCCCGGCGTTCTCGCCGCCTACCTGGCGGTGGCCCTCCGCCGTTTACCCGAGCCGGAACGGGTCCCTTCGGACTCCCTGCCGGCGCCCTTCCGCACGGTCCTGTCCTCGCCGTGGCAGTGGTACGTGATGGCGGTGGCGATGCTGGAGGGGGCGGTGCTCCTCGGTTTCCTGACCTATCTGGCGCCGGCCCTGGAGGCGCATGGAGCTCCCACCCCCGTGGCCGGCGCGGTCTCGGCCCTGTACGGGGCCGGCTCCATGGCGGCGGCACAGACGGTCAGGCGTCTCGTCGGGCGGTGGTCCCCGGCGGGCCTGATCGTGGCGGGCGGGGTGCAGATGGCCGTGGCGTACCTGCTCGCCGGGTACAGCCAGTCCACCGGCGCGCTCGTCGTGGTCGCGCTGCTCCTCGGCGGCGGCTGGTCCTTCATGCACTCCACGATCCAGTCGTGGGCCACGGCCCTGTCCCCGACGGCCCGGGCAACGGGCGTGGCCCTGTTCGGCGTTGCCCTGTACGTGGGCAGCGCCGCGGCCGGCGCCCTGGCGGCCCCCGCCGCCCAGGCCCACGCCTACCGCCCCCTGTTCTGGGTGGCGGCGGTCCTCACGGTGCCCTTGACGGTGGCCGCGGCGGTGGGGCGGGCGCGCTGCCGGGCGCTCGAACAGTGAATCCTCGTCGTGCGTTGCCCGGCATGTCATCCTGAGTGATCCTGTGATCGCCCCGATCGCCCGAGGAGCCCCGCATGAAAATGCTCATCAACGTCCCCGAGACCGTCGTCGCCGATGCCCTCCGTGGCATGGCCGCCGCGCATCCCGGGCTGAACGTCGACGTCGAGCGGCGTGTCGTCGTACGGCGGGACGCCCCCGTGGCCGGGAAGGTGGGGCTGGTGTCGGGTGGGGGGTCGGGGCACGAGCCGTTGCACGCCGGGTTCGTGGGGGCGGGGATGCTGGACGCCGCCTGTCCCGGGGAGGTGTTCACGTCGCCCGTGCCGGACCAGATGGTGCGGGCCGCCGTGGCCGTGGACAGCGGGCGGGGCGTGCTGTTCGTCGTGAAGAACTACACCGGCGACGTGCTCAACTTCAACATGGCCGCCGAGCTGGCCGAGGACGAGGGCGTGCAGGTGGCCCGGGTGCTCGTGAACGACGACGTGGCCGTGACCGACAGTCTGTACACCGCCGGGCGGCGCGGTACCGGGGCCACGCTGTTCGTGGAGAAGATCGCCGGTGCGGCGGCCGAGGCGGGCGCGCCGCTGGAGCGCGTGGAGGCCGTCGCGCGCCGCGTCAACGAGGCGTCGCGCAGCTTCGGCGTGGCGCTGGCCGCCTGCACCACCCCGGCCAAGGGCAGCCCCACCTTCGACCTGCCGGCCGGCGAGCTGGAACTGGGCGTGGGCATCCACGGCGAGCCCGGCCGGGAGCGGCGGGCGATGATGACGTCCGGGGAGATCGCGGACGTGGCGGTGGAGGCGGTGCTGGAGGAGCTGGGCGCCGGCGGGCCGGTGCTCGTGCTCGTCAACGGCGCGGGCGGTACGCCGCTGCTGGAGCTGTACGGGTTCGCCGGCGAGGTGCACCGGGTGCTGCGGGAGCGCGGCGTGCCGGTCGCGCGGACGCTGGTGGGCAACTATGTGACGTCGCTGGACATGGCGGGCGCCTCGGTGACGCTGTGCCGGGTGGACGACGAGCTGCTGCGGCTGTGGGACGCGCCGGTGTGCACGCCCGCCCTGCGCTGGGGCTGCTGACCGCCGCCGGCCGGTCAGCCGTGCCAGACCGTGGTCACGTTGCAGAACTCGCGGATGCCGTGGCCCGACAGTTCGCGCCCGTAGCCGGACCGTTTGACGCCGCCGAACGGCAGGGCGGGGTGGGAGGCCGTCATGCCGTTGAAGTAGACGCCGCCGGCCTCCAGGTCCCGGACGAAGCGCCGCTGTTCGTCCTCGTCGCGGGTCCAGACATTGGAACTCAGGCCGAAGGGTGAGTCGTTGGCCAGGTCGAGGGCCTCGTCGAGGCCGTCGGCGCGGTAGAGGGCGGCCACCGGGCCGAACGCCTCCTCGCGGTGGATGCGCATGGCCGGAGTGATGCCGGTGAGCACGGTCGGTTCGTAGTACCAGCCGCGGGTCAGCTCCGGCGGTGCTCCGGGGCGCCGTCCGCCGCACAGGGCGGTGGCGCCCCGGCGTACGGCATCGTCGACGAGCTCCTCCAGGTCGGCGCGGCCGCGTTCGGTGGCCAGCGGGCCCACGTCGGTGCCCTCGGCCATGGGGTCGCCCACGGTCAGGGCGGCCATCCGTTCCGTGAAGCGTTCGGTGAAGGCGTCGTAGACGTCGGTGTGGACGATGAAGCGCTTGGCGGCGATGCAGGACTGGCCGTTGTTCTGTACGCGGGCGGTGACGGCCGTGGCCACGGCCCGGTCGAGGTCGGCGGAGGGCATCACGACGTACGGGTCGCTGCCGCCCAGCTCCAGCACCGTCTTCTTGACCTCGTCGCCGGCGACGGCGGCGACCGCCCGGCCCGCGCCCTCGCTCCCGGTGAGCGTGGCCGCGGCCACGCGGGGGTCGCGCAGGATCGTCTCGACGTCGCCCGAGCCGACGAGCAGCGTCTGGAAGCAGCCCTCGGGGAAGCCCGCCCGGCGGAACAGGTCCTCCAGGTACAGGGCGGTCTGGGGCACGTTCGAGGCGTGCTTGAGCAGGCCCACGTTGCCGGCCATGAGGGCGGGCGCGGCGAACCGCACGACCTGCCACAGCGGGAAGTTCCACGGCATCACGGCGAGGATCACGCCGAGGGGGCGGTAGTGGACGCGGGCGTGGGCCGCGCCCGCGTCGCGGACCTCGTCCTCGGGGGGCCGTTCGTCGGCGAGCAGGTCCTCGGCGCGGGCGGCGTACCAGCGCATGGCCTTGGCGCACTTGGCGGCCTCCGCGCGGGCGGCGGCCAGCGGCTTGCCCATCTCGGTGGTGACGGTGCGGGCGACGTCGTCCCGGTCCTCGTCCAGGAGCGCGGCGGCCCGCTCCATCAGGCGGGCCCGTTCGGCGAAGGGGGTGGTGCGGTAGGTACGGAAGGCCGCCGCGGCGGCGGCCAGGCGCCGCTCGGTCTCCTCGGGGCCCAGTGCGTCGAAGGTCTTCAGCGTCTCACCGGTCGCGGGGTTCACCGTTGCGATGGGCATGACTCGACTGTGCGGCGGCCCGTCCGCCCGCGCAAGGCGTACGCGCCGGGCGGAGGGGTGGGGAACGACGGGCATACGGGTGCGCCGCCGGGCCCCGTGGGGCCCGGCGGCGCAAACGTCCTGCCGGCCGGCCGTCTCCTGCCGGTCGCCTCCTACCGGGGCGGTTGTTCCGCCGTGTCGTCGC
This sequence comes from Streptomyces mashuensis, assembly GCF_014654785.1. Lineage (GTDB taxonomy): Bacteria > Actinomycetota > Actinomycetes > Streptomycetales > Streptomycetaceae > Streptomyces > Streptomyces mashuensis. Next base: position 71,407 of record NZ_BNBD01000019.1, on the reverse strand, counting down.
CGGCGCGGAACGGGCCGGGCAGGTGGGCCGTGCCCGGCGGCCGCCCGTCGCCGGCCGCCGGGCCGGACTCCAGGGCCGCGGTGCTGTTCTCCGGCACCTTTCCGGCGGTCCTCATGGCCTTCGAGCCCATGGGGGCCACCCGCACCACGCGGGAGCCGGCGCGCCTGACCAGCGACGATCCCGGGGCCGCGCGGCGCTCGGGCACCGGTGCGGCGGCGGGGGCCGGCACCGGCATCGCCGGCAGCATCCCCGTACGGCCCAGGAGGGCGACGGCCCCCGCGGAGAACAGGCCGAACGTCAGGCAGCACACCCAGGGCAGCCAGCCCAGGCCGGCCTTCTCGCCGAGGTCCATGGTGCGGCCGACGACGGCGTTGCCGGCCGTGGCGGCCAGGCCGGAGAAGACGTAGAAGAGGCCGAAGTAGGTGCCGGTGAGGGTGTCGCGCCCGAAGGTGGGCACCATTTCCAGCACCGTCGGGTGGGCCACCATGATGCCGAAGAAGAGCATCACGGAACCGGCCACCATCACCACCATGTGCGCCACGGCCTCGCGTCTGCTCGCCGGTGGGTCGCCGAGGCAGACGAAGAGGGGGAGCAGGAAGCTCAGGCCCATGACGACGATGCCCGGGCTCACCCACCGGGTGCCGCCGCCGTTGCGGGCCAGGGCGCGGGTGATGCGCAGCTGGAAGAGGACGTTGGCGACCGCGCCGGCGGCCAGCAGCACGCCGGCCGAGCCCTTCCAGCCGGAGGCGTCGAACGCGCCGTCGGGCAGCAGCAGGTAGAGCTGGTTCTCCATGGTGAACATGCCGGTGGTCGCCAGGCAGAACAGGAGGAACCGGCGGTTGCCGAACGCCTCGCGCCAGTCGCCCAGCACCGAGCCGGAGGTGCGGCGCGGCGCCACCGGGTGCGGGGGCAGGGTCATGGCCTGGGCCACGGTCAGGACGCCGAAGACGGACGCCACGACGATTGCCCAGATGCGGAAGTCCGCCAGGAAGAGGACGCTGCCGAGCAGCAGCCCCATCAGGGAGCCCGTGGTGGCGTACACGTTGAGGAGCGCGAACGCCTCGGACTTGCGGTCGCCCGACTCCAGTGCGACGTAGGTGCGCACGGCGGGATAGAAGAGGGCCGCGGCGACGCCGGTGAGCACCGAGGCGCCCAGCAGCAGCGGCAGCGAGTTGCCGAAGGCGAAGAGGGCGAAACCGGTGGTGCGCAGGGCGCAGCCGGTGATGATCACCACGCGTGGCCCGAGCCGGTCGGCGGCGGAGCCGCCGAGGATGAAGAGGCCCTGCTGGCTGAGGTTGCGTGCCCCCAGGACCAGGCCGACCAGTGCGGCCGACATTCCCAGGCCCTGCTCCAAATACGCCGCGAGAAACGGCATCAGGAGATAGAAGCCAATGTCGATGCCAAACTGGTTGAGCAATAGCAATCGCAATGCGAGAGAGAACTCGCGGGACGCCCGAATGTTTCTCATGCGCGTTCCTGGATCCAGCCCGGGAAGGCATGAACGCCCCTGCACTGAGGGCGCGCCTTACGACCGGGGGGGTTTGACGGTGCGCCAAGCGGCTGGGACGGTGCCGTGGGAGACCGTGGCATCTCCCTGATCAATGGCCTGATCAGGGGCCTGGTCGTAGGTCAGGACATCCCCGGCGTCCAGATCGTCGACTCGCTTATCCGTTCACAGGAACGGCCGCACTCGCTGACTTTGAGCGGGCGTTCGATCATATGCTTTTGAAGCACATCCGTATGACCCCCGGGCTGGCTCTAGGAAGAATGAGCACAGGACACTTTAGCAAAGCGATCTCTTTCCCAACAGGGTTGGAGACGGCCGCGGGGCCACCCCGGATCTCTTCACGCATTGAATTCCCCGCCGGTATTGCCTTCGAATTCTGGAACGGCCGTACTGGCGAACGGGCCTCCGGGGGACGCATGGACGGCCACGGGGCGGCGGGCCGTGGCGGGCCGCTTGTCGGCCGCGACGGCGCAAAACAGGCGCAACCACGCCCGCTTTACCTTCGCATCATTGCTTCATGACCAAGTCTTGACTAACGTCCGGGGGCAGTCGGCCGACACCACGCACGCTGCGCACCTCGCACATGGCACATCGCACAACAGGAAGTCCCCGGGTTCGCGCCGTACCTGACGGGACGACAGCTCAGCCCGGGGACTTTCCTTCCATCGGTCCGTGACGCCGGCGAGTGATCGCGAGCTGTAGCGGGCAGCGATCACCACCACGCGTCGGCGCAACCCAACCCGGAGGGTACCGTGAACCATCCCGACCGGCTACGCACGGCCATTGCGGCCACCGGCACCACCCCCCTCATCGGCGTCTTCGACATGTTCTCCGCCTCCGTGGCGGCGCAGCACTACGACGGCATGTTCGTCTCCGGCTTCGGCTTCGCCGCCTCCCACTACGGCCTGCCCGACATCGGGTTCATCGCCTGGCCGGACATCGTCGCGTTCGTCCAGCGGCTGCGGCTGGCGTTCCCGCGCCAGCACCTGCTCGTCGACATCGACGACGGCTACGTCGACCCCGAGACCGCCTGCCACACCGTCCAGCACCTGGAGGCCATCGGCGCCTCCGGCGTCATCCTGGAGGACCAGAAGCGGCCCCGGCGTTGCGGGCACGTCGACGGCAAGCAGATCCTGCCGCTGGAGGAGTACCTGGAGAAGCTCGACCTGGTGCTCTCCGCCCGCCGCGACCTCGTGGTCGTGGCACGGACGGACGCCACGGACGAGGACGAAATCCTGCGCCGCGCCAAGGCGTTGGCGGCCACCGAGGCCGATGTCGTGCTCGTCGACGGCGTGCGCGACGTCGACCGCATCCGCATGGTGCGGGAGGTCATCGGCGACAAACCCCTGCTGTTCAACCAGATCGCGGGCGGCAAGTCGCCCCGGCTCAGCCTGCCGGAACTGACGGAGCTGGGCGTCGACGTGGCCATCTACAGCACGCCGTGCCTGTTCGCGGCGCAGGCCGCGATGGACGAGGCGCTGCGCGCGCTCCGCCGGAACGACGGGCGGCTGCCCGCGACCGGCGACGGGGCGGGCGTCGGTGTCGCGGAGTGCCTGGCGCTGCTGGAGAAGAACATCAGCCGCCACCACACCCCGGCCCCGGCGAGGGCCTGAACCCTGCCGCCGGGCGGCTGCCCCCGTCCGCCGCCCGGCGGCACCGGCCTCCGCGTGTATGCTCCAAGCTCTTGTCGCCGCGCAGGTCAGCCGCGGTGTTCGCGCCCGCGGGCGGGCGCCTGGAGTCGTGCAGCACGGGGGAACCGGAACAGCGATGGGCAACGAGAGAAACGCCGGAAACGCCGACGGGAACACCGAGGAGCCCGGCTGCGGCGGATGCCTGGCCGCACCGTTCCTCCTGGCGCTCCGCGCCTTCCGCCCGTCCCGGCCGGACCGGGTCGGCGACGAGGCCATCGCGGCCGCCCAGGTGGGCCGGACCGTCATCGGTCTCGCGGCCACCGCCTGGTTGCTGTTCGCCTACCCGATGCGCGAGTCGAAGGGCAGGTTCCTCAACGACAAGCTGGTGGAGGTCGTGTACAGCGCGGGCGTCATGTGCCTCGTCGGGCCCCTGGCCCTGCTCGCCTTCACCCTCGCGGCACGCCCCGCCGTCCGGCCCCTGTACGTGGCGCGGCTCCTCCACCCCATGCTCGCGTTCGTGACGCTGGCGGCGGTGGGCGGCGGCTGGTGGTTCCTCATCCACCACGGCCTGGAGGACGCGGTCGGCGCCTCGGGCATGGCCGGGTTCGCGCTCCGGATGTTCGCCGGGCCGTTGCTGACCCTGCTGGCCATCCCCCTCTTCCTCTTCTGCGCGCTGATGTGCGTGCACCACACCTTCCGCACGGCCGACGTCCACGAAGTCCTGCCGCCCCTCGTCTCGCCGGTCCTGGTGTGGACGATGACCGTGTTCGAGGTCCTCGACGACGCACCCGTGTCCGCGCCCCTCTGGATACGGCTGCTGTTCCTGGCCGGTCCCCCGCTGTCCGTCACCGCGCTGTCCTACTGGGAGCTGCACCGGCTCCGGACTCGGTACGGCATCACGCTGCGCGGGGCGCTGGGCCGGGCACAGGGCCTGGCCTGACGAGCCGTCAGCCGACGCCCGCGGGGCGGAACTGGATGCTGATCCGCGGCCCGACGGGCCGGCTCGTCTTGGGAACGGCGTGGTCCCACGTGCGCTGGCAGGTGCCGCCCATGACGAGGAGGTCGCCGTGGCCCAGCTGCTGCCGGACGCGGGCGGCACCGCCGCCGCGCGGGCGCAGCAGCAGGGGGCGCGGTGCGCCGATGGAGAGGATGGCCACCATGGTGTTCTCCGCGGCGCCGCGCCCGAGGCGGTCGCCGTGCCAGGCCACGCTGTCCCGGCCGTCGCGGTAGAGGCACAGGCCCAGGGTGCGGAACGGTTCGCCCAGCTCCTCGGCGTAGTGGGCGCTCAGCGCGTCACGGGCGGCGGCGAGGACGGGGTGGGGCGGTTCGTCGTCCTGCCCGTAGAAGGCGAGGAGGCGCGGCACGGCGACCACGTTGTCGTACATGTGCCGCTGCTCGGCCCGCCACGGCACGGTCTGCGCCAGCGCTTCGAACAGCAGGTCCGAGCCGGCCAGCCAGCCGGGGAGGAGGTCGATCCAGGCGCCCTCGGTCAGCGGTGTGCGCCGGGCCTCGGCCAGGGGACGCCGCAGCGCGACGTCGTCCGCGACGTCGAACAGCGAACCCTGGAGCTGGAGCACCATGCCTGCCAGGGTACGTCGCCGGAGGAACGAATGTTCGATACGAGGCTAGAGCTCGCCCATGCCCTGGAACCAGGCCGGGCCGCCCTGCCGCGCCTGCTTGATCCGCCGCAGCGCGAACTCCTCCAGCGGCGGCAGCGCGTCCGGCGCGAACCAGCCCACCTCGAGCGACTCGTCGTCGTTGACGCGCGCCTCGCCGCCCACCGCGCGGGCCAGGAAGCAGATGTCCATGTACTGGCAGACGTGGCCGTTGGGGTACGTGACCGGCTTGAGGGCCTCGACCAGCAGCAGCCGCTCGGGGACGCACCGGACCGCCGTCTCCTCGTAGACCTCCCGGACCAGGGCGGCGGCGGGCTGCTCGCCCGGCTCGGGGATGCCGCCGATGATCGACCACTGTCCGGTGTCGGCGCGGCGGCCGAGCAGGACGCGGTCCTCGTCGTCGAGGACGATCGCGCTCACACCGGGCATCCACAGCAGGGTGGGTCCGACGGCAGCACGCAGTTCCTGGAGGAAATGGGGGATCGGCATGGGCCGAGCCTACTGGTTCACCGGGCGCCGGCCGGCACCGGAGACCGCTGGAAGGAGCAGGTCAGAGGGGATGCGGGGGCGTCGAGGGGGACGGCGGCTCAGGCGGAGGCCGGGCGGCCGTTGCGGCCGAGCAGCAGCAGCCGGGCCCTGATCACGCGGACGGCGGCCTCGGCGTCGTCCACGGTGACCGTGATCGTCCGGCCGTCGCCGAGCCGCACCACGATGCCCTCGCCGCGCCGCACGACGACGCCGGTGCCCCGCTCGGGGCGCCAGCGGTAGCCCCAGCCGCCCCAGTGCCGGGGGGTGACGCGCGGGGCGAGCTCGGCGTCGACGACCTGGGTGAGCGGGATGCGCTTGCGGGGTACGCCGATGTGGCCGCAGCGGATCTCCAGGCAGTGCTGGTCCACGCGGACGGCGACGTGCACGAAGGCGAGCGTGCCGTAGAGGATCAGCAGTCCGGCCGCGACGCAGCCCACCACCGACATGACCAGCGGCGCGAGCCCCGAGGTCCAGGCACTGTCCACGGCCAGGTCGATGCCCAGGGCCAGGCAGGCGGCACCGATCACGGCCAGCAGCCACTGGCCGCGGTTGGTCGCGCGGCCGGTCCACACCTCGGGCGGCACCATGCCGGCCCGGTCCTCGCGACCGGGACCGTCCTGGGAGGTGTCCCTCATAGAGGGCAGCCTACTCACGTTCCGCGGGCGCGGCAGGACCCCGCGCACAGGTGGCCGGATGAGGCGGCTACGAGTGCGCGGGGCTCGGGCTGGTGGCGACGAGGGAACGGCCCTCCGGGTAGGCCAGCATGACCGGGTCGAGCTGCGCCTCCCGTCCGGTGTGCAGCACGGTCAGCCGGCCGGTGGGCTCGGCGCCGGGGGCCGGTACGGCGCCGATGCGGCGCAGCGCCTGGGCGGCGACGGCGTCGGCGGAGCCGTGCAGCCGCAGCTCGACACCGTCGGCGACCCGGATCGCGGCCCGGATGCGGTCGGCGACGAGCTCGTAGTGGGTGCAGCCGAGGACGACGTCGCGCACGTGGTGCGGGGTGAGGGCGGCGGCGGCCTGGACGGCGAGGCCGATGGCCTCGGCATCGGCACGCTCGACCGCTTCGGCCAGGCCCGGGCAGGGCACCTCGGTGACGTCGACGCCGGTGGCGAACTCGCGGATCAGGCCGCGCTGGTACGGGCTGCCGGTGGTGGCGGGCGTGGCCCAGATGGCGACGGGGCCACCGGCGGCCGCGGCCGGCTTGATGGCCGGCACGGTGCCGACGACCGGCAGGCCCGGCTCCAGCTCGGCCCGTATGGCCTCGAGGGCGTGCACCGACGCGGTGTTGCAGGCGACGATCAGCGCGTCGGGGCGGAGGGCGGCGGCGGCCCGGGCGCAGGCCAGGGCGTGCCCGGTGATGTCCTCGGGGGTGCGCGGGCCCCACGGCATGCCGTCGGGGTCGTTGGAGAGCACGAGATCCGCGTCGGGGCGCAGCCGGCGTACGGCGGCCGCGGCGGCCAGCAGGCCGGTACCGGAGTCCAGGAGCGCGATCTTCACCCGGTCACTTTAATCGATCGGGCTGTGGATTCCGCAGGCGGGACCGGTCGCGGCGGCTGGCGGGGGGCCGTCCGGAGGCGGTTCCGCACCCCGTGGCAGGCGGTTTTCCACAGCCTCCCGTGCCGGGCACGCCCCGTGCGGAAGACTGCGGCGCGTGAACGCACTGATGTGGATCACTGTGGTCTCGCTGGCCGCGTGGGTGTGGCTGGCGCTGGGGCAGGGCTTCTTCTGGCGTACGGACGTGCGGCTGCCGGAGCGCAGACCTCCGGCGGCCTGGCCGTCGGTGGCGGTGGTGGTGCCCGCGCGGGACGAGGCGGAGACGCTGCCGCACAGCCTGCCGTCGCTGCTGGCGCAGGACTATCCGGGCCGGGCGGAGGTCTTCCTGGTCGACGACGGGAGTACCGACGGCACCGGCGAGCTGGCCCGCGCGCTGGCCGCGGAACACGGCGGGCTGCCGCTGACCGTGGACCGGCCCGGGGAGCCGGAGCCCGGCTGGACGGGCAAGCTGTGGGCCGTGCAGCACGGCATGGCGCTGGCCGCGTCCCGGACCGACGCCACGTACCTGCTGCTCACCGACGCCGACATCGCGCACGCGCCCGGCAGCCTGCGGGAGCTGGTGGCCGCGGCGGAGTCGGCGGGGCTGGACCTGGTGTCGCAGATGGCGCGGCTGCGGGTGGTGACGTTCTGGGAGCGGCTGGTCGTCCCGGCCTTCGTGTACTTCTTCGCCAAGCTGTACCCGTTCCGCCGGGTCAACAGCCCGCGCTCGCGCACGGCGGCGGCCGCCGGCGGCTGTGCACTGCTGAGACGGGCGGCGGCGGAACGGGCCGGCTATCCCGGCAGCGTGCGGCAGGCGGTGATCGACGACGTGTCGCTGGCGCGGGTGGTGCGGCGCTCGGGGGGCCGCGTCTGGCTGGGGCTGGCCGACGGGGTCGAGAGCGTACGGCCGTACACGGGGCTGGGCCCGCTGTGGCGGATGGTCGCCCGCAGCGCGTACGCGCAGCTGCTGTACAACCCGCTGCTGCTCGCCGGCACGGTGGTGGGCCTCGTCGTGATCTACCTGGTGCCGCCGGCCGCGGTGGTGGCCGGTGCCGTGACGGGGTCGGTGGTCACGGCGGTGGCGGGTGCGGCGGCGTGGGCGGTGATGGCGGGGACGTACATGCCGATGCTGCGCTACTACCGGCAGCCGCTGTGGCTCGCCCCGCTGCTGCCCGTCACCGCGCTGCTGTACACGCTGATGACGGTGGACTCGGCGGTGCAGCACCACCGCGGGCGCGGCGCCGCCTGGAAGGGGCGCACGTACGCCCGTCCCGAGGCCGCGCCGTGACCGGCCGGCGCGGCGTCAGGCCGGGTGGGGGCCCGCGTGCTTCCCCGTCACTTCCGGCCGGGCGTCCAGGACAGGCCCCAGCCATAGGTGTCGTCGAGGGTGCGCTGCATGCTGACGCCGGGGCGCGGCACCAGGTAGCGGGCCTCGCGCCGGACCACCAGGTCGCCGCCCTCGTTGGTGATCAGCGCCAGCGCGCAGACCGGTGAGGGGACGGTGCACTCGTCGAGGGAGAACTCCACGGGCGCCCCGTGCTGCGGGGTCAGCGTGACGGTGGCGTGCAGGCCGGCGAAGCTGCGGGCGCCCTCGTAGATGGTGACGAAGACGAGGATGCGCCGGAAGGCGGCGCGGTGGTCGAGGTTGATGGTCAGGTTCTCGCCGGTCTCGACGGCGCCGGTGCGGTCGTCGCCGTCGAGGTGGATCCACGGCTCCTGGTGGAGGGCGCCGAAGGTGTTGCCGAGGGCCTGCACCACGCCCTTGCTGCCGTCGGTGAGCTCGTAGAGCGCGCCCAGGTCGAGGTCGACGGCCGCGGGCCCGGCCAGGGCCCGCGTCAGCCGCCGGCCCCAGCCGCCGGTGCCGCCGGTGGTGTCGTCGCGCATCCGCCAGTTGAGGTTCACCCGCATGGCGCCGGAAGTGCCGCCCTGCTTGGCCAGGGAGACGGCCGGGGCCTCCTTGGTGAGCGTCACCTTGGTCAGCCGGACAGGGGAGGGCGGGGCGGGGGTGGGGGTGGGGGCGGGGGGAGGGGGAGAGACAGGAGCACTCGCCGGGACGGCCGCTGACGGCACGGCAGCCGCCGCCGTCCGGGGTTCGTCGACGGTGATGCCGTAGTCGGTGGCGAGGCCCGCCAGGCCGGTGTCGTAGCCCTGGCCGACGGCGCGGAACTTCCACTCGCCCTGCCGCCGGTACAGCTCGCCGAGCACGAAGGCGGTCTCCACCGTCGCGTCCCGGCTGTCGAACCGTGCCAGCTCGCCGCCGGTGTCCGCGTCGAGGACGCTGACGCGCAGTCCGGGGACCCGCCCGAAGGGCCCGCCGTCGGCCGACGCGGCGAGCACGACGGTCTCGACGGCCGGTTCCAGACGGGCGAGGTCGACCGCGATGGTGTCGGTCACGGCTCCCCCGCCGGGCCCGCCGCCGCGTTTGCCCTCGTGGCGCACGGCACCCGAGGGGTGCACGGGCTGGTTGTAGAAGACGAAGTCCGCGTCGGAGCGGACCCGGCCGCCCGACAGGAGCAGCGCCGAGGCGTCGACGTCGGGCACGCCCGGCCCGGCGTCACGGCCCACCTCCACCCGCACCGACCGTGCGGCAATCCGGACATTGGCGCCCTTGGACATCCCCATGCTCCCACCCCTCCGAAATCTGCATCGAACCGGCCGTCTTTACACGATCCCTACGCACCTTGACGACCGATTTTCCTGGGTTCGCTCGGGTTGGTGACGCGGGCCCCCTCCGAACACCGCAATCAACCCCCATACCGGCCTCCCCAACCAACACACCAAGGGCTTAACTTATGGGCTATGACCTCCCCCCGCAGCACCTACGGCGGCGGCTACTACGCCTCGTCGTCCTTCCCGGACACCCCCATCTACGACAGCCTCGTCGCCGAGCGCGGCACCCCGCAGATCGCCCCGATCCGGGTGTCCTCCCCCTACGACTTCGGCAGCGGGCTCGGCGCCGGCCCGGCCGGCGGCATGGGGCCGGGCATGAACGGCATGGGCCCCGGCACGCACGGCAACGGCATGCACGGCATGGGCGCGGGCATGGGTCCCGGCATGGGCGGCAGCAACCTGCCCGCCCTCCCGGCCCTGCCCTCCGGCCCCTCCGCGCAGCAGGCCCCGCAGCCGACGCCGGTCGCCGCCCAGGTGCCGCAGTACGGCCAGCAGGCCGCCTCGACGGCGCCGCCCGCGGGCCTGCAGCAGGCCCCCGGCCCGTACGTGCCGCAGCAGGGCGCCCCGCGCCCGGCCGCTCCGCAGCAGTACCAGCAGCAGCGGCCCGGCGCGGCGGGCGCCGGCCCGGCCGGCTTCGACGCGATGCGCCCGGTCGCGCCCCGGCCCGCGCAGCCCACGCCGTACGAGGACCCGTACGGCAACCGCCCGTACCCCGAGCAGGGAGGCTACTGACCGCCGTCCACCCGGGGGGAAGCACCAAGCACTGGAAGCACGCTGCACCGACCGCACCGGAACCGCCGCTCGCCGGCGGTTCCGGTGTTTTGTGCGCTCGCCGGCGCCCGTGTCCGGCCGGCCGGCCCCGTCCACCCGCCCACCCCCGATCGGCATATACGGCTGGCAAGATGGGCGCATGTCGATGCCTGCGCTGAACGCGATCCACTTCTATCCGGTCAAGTCCATGACGGGCCTCGCGCCCGCCGAGGCGGCCGTGGAGCCCTGGGGCCTGGCCGGCGACCGCAGGTGGATGGTGGCCGCCCCCGACGGGCGCATGATCACGCAACGGCAGCGGCCCCGGCTGGCGTTGGCGGCCGCCGCACCGCTGCCCGGCGGCGGCGTGCGCCTCACCGGCCCCGGCGCCGGGCCCCTCGACGTGGCCGTGCCGGACGCCGCCGAGCACGGCACCATGACCGTCGAACTGTTCCGCGACAAGGTCGAGGTGGTCCGCGCCGGCGCGGCCGCCGACGCCTGGGTGAGCGCCCACCTGGGCACCGAGGCCCACCTCGTGCACCTCGACGACCCGGCCCGGCGCCGCCCCATCGACCCGCGGTACGCGCTCCCCGGCGAGACCGTGAGCCTCGCCGACGGCTATCCGCTGCTGGTCACCACCACGGCCTCGCTCGACGCCCTCAACTCTCTGATCGCCGAGGGCGACCGGGCGCACGAGGGGCCGCTGCCCATGAGCCGTTTCCGGCCGAACATCGTCGTCGACGGCACCGCGCCCTGGGCCGAGGACGGCTGGCGCCGCGTCCGTATCGGCGAGGTCACCTTCCGTGCCGTGAAGGACTGCGGCCGCTGCGTGGTGACCACCGTCGACCAGGCCACCGCCGCCAAGGGCGGCGAGCCGCTGCGCACCCTGGGCCGGCACCGCCGCATCGGCGACAAGCTGGTGTTCGGCAAGAACCTCGTGCCCGAGAACCGCGGCGTGCTGCGCGTCGGCGACCCCGTGGAGGTCCTGGAGGCCGTGGAGACGCAGGAGACGCAGGAGGTCCAGGAGGCCCGGGAAGCCCGGGGCGTCCTCTCCTGACGGCCGGCGCGTCAACGTGCCGCCGCGCACGGTCTCCACGAGGGGTGATTTTCCGCCCTCCGCCGCCTTCCTCCGCATGCGATGGCCTGTGTGAGGTATTTACGGACGCGTAAGGGGGTGAGCACCATGCGCGCGACGAAGACCGCGACGAAGGCCCTGTGGCGGTGGCGGCGCAACCCGCTGCGCCGCCGGAGCGACGCCCTGGAGGCGTGGACGGGGGTGGCCGCCGTGGTGCTGATGCTGCTCCTCGGCACGGCCGCCGGCTGGTCCGCCGGGGCGCGGGCCCACCAGGCGTTGCAGCACACCGTGCGGGAGCAGCAGCGCCACCGGCACGCGGTGAGCGCCACCGCCGTCCGTCTGCTGCCCGGCAGTACCGACGCGCCCGGCCGCGAGCCGGCGGCCGGGCGCGACGGCTACCGGCGGGTGCTGGCCCGCTGGCCGGGCCCCGACGGCCGGGAACGCACCGGCGCGGTGGCCGTCCGTCAGGCCCTGGCCCCGGGCGGCCGGTTCGCGCTGTGGACGGACGAACACGGCCGGGCCTCGTCCCGGCCCTTGGACGCCGGCACCGCCACCGCGCACGCCGTGCTGGCCGGGCTCGCCGCGGCCGGCGCCGCGGCCGGGCTGGTGGAGGGCGCGCGGCGGCTGGCCGTCCGGCGCCTCGTCCGGCAGCGGTACCAGCAGTGGGACCGGGCCTGGCAGCTGGCGGGAGAGACCTGGGGCCGGGCGGACACCGGAAGCTGACCCCTACGGCCGCACAACCTGCTGAGCGGCCAACTCCCGTGCCCCGCCCGCGCTACGGTGGTGCGGCCGGTACTCATCCGTCCCGGAGGCACGCACACTCGAGGTGGGGGCACATCAGCACCATGGCACAGGGCTCGGTCCAGGTGACGCACACCGGCACGTCGCGCTGGCGGCGGCGCACCGGGGAGTACGTATCCGTCGCCGCGGCCCTGGAGGCGGCCGCCGACGGCGACGTGCTGTCCCTGGCCCCGGGAACGTACCGGGAGAACCTGGTGCTGACCCGTTCCGTCACGCTGCGCGGCGCCGACGGGGCGCGCGGCGCGGTGGTGATCGCCCCGACCGAGGGCGTGCCGGTGACCGTCCGCGGCTCGGCCACGCTCGCGGACCTGCGCGTGGAGGGCCACGACGCGGCCGTCCCCGCGCTGCTGGTCGAGGGCGGGGCGCCGGAGCTGACGGGGCTGCGGGTGGTGACGCGTTCGGCCGTCGGCATCGAGGTGTGCGGCGGTGCCCGGCCCACCGTGCGCGGCTGCCTGGTCGACAATCCGGCGGGCGTCGGCATCGGCGTGCGGGACGGCGCGGGCGGCGTGTTCGAGGACTGCGAGGTGGTGGCCGCCGGGCAGGCGGGCGTGACGGTGCGCGACGGGGCGGGGCCCCGGCTGGAGCGCTGCCGGGTGCACCACGCGCGCGGCGCCGGCCTGTCGCTGACCGGCGAGGGCAGCACCCTGGAGGCCACGGGCTGCGAGGTGTACGAGATCCGGGGCACCGGTGTGCAGGTGGCCGGGCGCGCCTCCGGGCGGCTGACCGAGTGCCGGGTGCACCGCACCATGGGGGACGGGGTGACGCTCGACACCGACGCGGTGCTGCACCTGTCGGGCTGCCGGCTCCACGACGTACCGGAGAACGGCGTCGACCTGCGGGCCCGGTCGGTGCTGACGATGACCCGCACGGCGGTGCACCGCTTCGGCCGCAACGGCCTGTCGGTGTGGGACCCGGGCACCCGGGTCGAGGCCGCGCAGTGCGAGATCCACGAGAGCACGGGCGACTACCCGGCGGTGTGGGTGAGCGACGGCGCGAGCGCCGTCCTGACCGCCAGCCGGGTGCACGACGTGCCGGACGCCCTGTTCGTCCTCGACCGCGGTTCGCACGCGGAGGTCACCGACAGCGACCTGACGCGGGTGAAGGGCACGGCGGTGTCGGTCAGCGGCGGCGCGACGGCGCGGCTGGCGGACAGCCGGGTGCGGGAGGCCACCACCGGCGTGTGGTTCCGCGGTCACGGCAGCGGCGGCACGGTCACGGACTGCGTGGTGGACGCCACGTCCACCGGCGTCATCGTCACCACCGGCGCGGACCCGGTGGTCGAGCGGTGCGTGGTGACCTCGCCCACGGAGGCCGGGTTCTACGTGTCGGCGGAGGGCCGGGGCACGTTCGACGGGTGCCGGGTGACCGGCAGCGGGGGCTACGGCTTCCACGTCATCGACGGCTGCCGGGCGCGGCTGACGGGCTGCCGCACCGAGCGGTGCGCGCGGGGCGGCTACGAGTTCTCCGAGAGCGGCCCGGTCGCCGAGGGCTGCACGAGCGACGAGCCGGTGGCGTCCCGGGCCGTCGGCACCGCTCCGGGCGGCCGCGCCGCGGGCCGCCGGCCGCCGGTGCTGGCGCCGCTGGCCCCGCCGCGCGTCCCGGCGCCCGCCGCCCCTCCGGCGACGGCCGCGCCCGTGGCGCCGCCGGGGGTGCGGCCCGCCGCGGCGGTGCTGGGGCAGCTCGACGCGCTGGTGGGTCTGGACAGCGTCAAGCGCGAGGTCCGCGCCCTCACCGACATGATCGAGGTGGGCCGGCGGCGGCGGCAGGCCGGGCTCAAGGCCGCCTCCGTCCGCCGCCACCTGGTCTTCACCGGCTCCCCCGGCACCGGCAAGACCACGGTGGCCCGGCTGTACGGCGAGATCCTCGCCGCGCTGGGCGTGCTGGAGCGCGGCCACCTGGTGGAGGTGTCGCGGGTGGACCTGGTGGGCGAGCACATCGGGTCGACGGCGCTGCGCACCCAGGAGGCGTTCGACCGGGCGCGCGGCGGGGTGCTGTTCATCGACGAGGCGTACGCGCTGTGCCCGGAGGACTCCGGCCGGGACTTCGGCCGGGAGGCCATCGACACCCTGGTGAAGCTGATGGAGGACCACCGCGACGAGGTGGTGGTCATCGTCGCCGGGTACACCGCCGAGATGGAGCGGTTCCTGACCGTCAACCCGGGTGTGGCGTCCCGGTTCTCCCGCACGATCACCTTCGGCGACTACGCGCCGGAGGAGCTGCTGCGCATCGTGCGGCAGCAGGCCGACGAGCACGAGTACCGCATCGGGGAGGGCGCCGCCGAGGCGCTGCTGCGGTACTTCGCGGCGATTCCGCGGGGCCCGGCGTTCGGCAACGGCCGTACGGCCCGGCAGACGTTCGAGGCGATGGTGGAGCGGCACGCCGGGCGGGTGGCGCAGCTGGCCGCGCCGAGCACCGACGACCTGACGCTGCTGTACCCGGAGGACCTGCCCGACCTGCCGTGATCCCGCCGGGAGGGGCCGTTGCCGCGTGGGAGGATGAGGCCGCGCACGGCGAGTGACGGGTCGACCGGGAAAGGACGGACCGGGTGGGCGACAACCGCAACCTGCTGGCGGAACAGCGGCGTGCGATGATCCTCGACGAGGTCAGACGGCGCGGCGGGGTGCGCGTCAACGAGCTGACGCGGCGGCTGCGCGTGTCGGACATGACCGTCCGCCGGGACCTGGACGCCCTCGCCCGGCAGGGCGTGCTGGAGAAGGTGCACGGCGGTGCGGTCCCGGTGGTGGAGGCCACCGCGCAGGAGGCGGACTTCGAGGCGAAGGCGGCGCTGGAGCCGGGCGCCAAGCGGGAGATCGCACGGGCGGCGGCCCGGCTGGTGCCGCCGGGCGCGGCGATAGCCCTGGCCGGCGGGACGACGGTGTTCGCGCTGGCCCAGCAGCTGGTGGGGGCCGAGGGCCTCACGGTGGTGACGAATTCGGTGCGCGTGGCCGACGTGTTCCACGCGGCGGGGGACGAGGCCACGGTCGTCCTGACGGGCGGGGTGCGCACCCCCTCGGACACGCTGGTCGGTCCGGTGGCGGACGCGGCGATCCGCTCGCTCCACTTCGACGTGCTGTTCCTCGGGGTGCACGGTGTCTCGGCGGCGGCCGGGCTGTCGACGCCGAACCTGGCGGAGGCGGAGACGAATCGTCACTTCGTCCGGGCCGCACGCCGGGTGGTGGTCCTGGCCGACCACACCAAGTGGGGCACGGTGGGCCTCAGTTCGTTCGCCTCGCTGGACGACGTGCACGTGCTGGTGACGGACGCGGGGCTGCCTCGGGAGGCCCGCGCGGAGCTGGCCGAGCGGCTTCCGGAGCTGGTGGTGGCGGGCGGCGGCTCCGCGCTGACGCGTGGCACAGACACCTGACGTCCCGTCGGGATACCGTGGTCGGCGCCCGGTCGACGCCCACCCTGGGGGTGCTCATGGCACGCGTACGCACGGCCCGACCCCGCCCGGCCCGCGCCCTGCACCCGGTGGGGCTGCGCTTCGCCGGCACCGCCCCGGTGCGCCTGACGTTCACCGCGCGGCTGGCCGCGGCGCCCGCGGAGGTCTACCGCGCCCTGGTCGACGAGGTCGAGGCGTGGCCGCGCTGGTTCCCCGCGGTGACCCTGGCCCGGCAGGTGGAGCACGACCGGCGGCGGGGCCGGGAGATACGGGTGCTGGGCGTGCTGCACTTCGTGGAGACGGTGCTCGTGACGGAGCCGGACCGGCGCTACGCGTACCGCGTGGACCTCACCAACGCGCCGGGCGTCCGCGCCCTGCTGGAGGACTGGTGCCTGCGCCGCGCCGGGGGCGGCACGGTCCTCCAGTGGTGCGTGGCGGCCGACGGCCCGCCACCGGTCCGCCTGGCCCTCCGCCTGGCCCGGCCGGGCCTGCGGCACGCCTTCCACGACGCGGTACGGGCGCTGGACCGGCGGCTGGCGGCGGTGTGAGCCCGGCCGGGGCGGGCCCCGGGGCCGGCCGTCACCACGGCCACCGTCCCGTGGCCAGGAACGTGTCCAGGGCCAGGGTGTGCGGCTGGATGTCGAGGCCCTCGCGGGCGAGCCAGGCGTCGGAGTAGTAGCGGTCCAGGTAGCGGTCGCCGCCGTCGCAGATCAGGGTGACGACGCTGCCGGGCGTGCCGGCGGCGAGCATCTCGCCGACGATGCGCAGGGCGCTCCACAGGCCGGTGCCGGTGGAGCCGCCGGCCTTGCGGCCGATGGCGCGTTCCAGGATGCGGACGGCAGCGACGGTCGCCGCGTCGGGCACCTTCATCATGCGGTCGACGACACCGGGCAGGAAGCTGGGTTCCATGCGGGGCCGGCCGATGCCCTCGATGCGGGAGGGGCGGTCGCTGGTGGCCGTGGGGTCGTGGTCGCGCCAGCCGGCGAAGAAGCAGGAGTTCTCGGGGTCGGCGACGCACAGCCGGGTGTCGTACTGCAGGTAGCGGGCGTAGCGGCCGATGGTGGCGGACGTGCCGCCGGTGCCGGCGGTGGCCACGATCCAGGCGGGTACGGGGTGGCGTTCGCGGCGCAACTGCTGGAAGACCGACTCGGCGATGTTGTTGTTCCCCCGCCAGTCGGTGGCGCGCTCCGCGTAGGTGAACTGGTCGACGTAATGGCCCCCGGTCCGCTCGGCGAGGGCGGCGGCCGCGTCGTACATCGTGCGCGGGTCGTCCACGAAGTGGCACCGGCCGCCGTGGAACTCGATCAGGCGGCACTTCTCGGGGCTCGTCGTACGCGGCATGACGGCGATGAAGGGCACGCCGATCAGCTGGGCGAAGTACGCCTCGGAGACGGCGGTGGAGCCGCTCGACGCCTCGACGACGGGCCGCCCGGGGCGGATCCAGCCGTTGCACAGGCCGTACAGGAACAGGGAGCGTGCCAGCCGGTGCTTGAGACTACCGGTGGGGTGGGTGGATTCGTCTTTCAGGTACAGGTCCACGCCCCAGTGCTCGGGCAGCGGGAAGCGCAGCAGGTGCGTGTCGGCCGAACGGTTGGCGTCGGCCTGGACCTTGCGGACCGCTTCCTTGAGCCAGGCGCGGTAGCCGGGGTCGCTGCGGTCGGTGTCCTCGGTGCGCGCCGGGGGCCGGGCGGGACCGTCCGCCGGCTGGGGGGTGCCGTTCACCTGCGCTCCTCGGGGGTGGGGGGCGGTACGGGCGCGGCGTCGGCCGGGGGTCGTTCCGGGTGCTCCGATCATAAGGGTGCACTGGTGTGCGGGCCTCCTCGCGGGCAGACTGCGCACGAGACGGGGAAACGTCCGGAGAGCGACGAGGAGAGAAGAGGCGGTACGCCGTGGCGGAACCGGAATTCAGCGCGACCGGGGTGCGGATCGAGCGCTCGCACCGCTCCCTGACCCGGGCCGGACAGGTGAAGATCCGTGACGGCCGGCTGGAGCTGCTGACCAGTTACGGCCGGGAGATCGACAGCGCGCCGGTGGAGTCGGTGCAGGCCGGCAAGGCGTGGTTCGCGGCGCGGGACCGGGCGCGGGCGCGCGTCAACGGTACGCGGTACGTGCTCACCCTGGAGGACCGGGACGCCCGGACGGAGGTGAGGGGGGACGACGGGGACGGCGGGTCGGCGGTGAGCCGCTTCCTGGAGGCGGTGCGTTCGGCGCACCGGTCGGGGGGGAAGGGCTGACGGGGTGCCGGAGTTGCGGAGCGCGGGGCGAGGGCCGACGCTTGACTCGTACCGGCATCACCGAGGGTCGCCGGCGGTCACGCTCCGGTCCGGTCGCCGCCGTGCGGTCCGCAGGGCTCCGCCGCGGACCGGCACAGGCGCGTACGCAGTCGTATCTGCATCAGGCCAGCTCACCTTCTGCAGGGAGTCGCAGCCGTGATCAGCCGAGGGAACAAGCACTGCGCCGTTGAACTCCAGGCCCTCCCGCCCCGGATCGGACAGGTGCGCAGAATCGTCTCTGCCCAACTGCGCTACTGGCACCTCGATCCGCTCATCGAACCGGCGGCGCTCGGCGTCACCGAACTGCTGACCAACGTGCACCAGCACGCGCAGCCGGACAAGCGCTGCACCGTCGAGATGGACGTGGAACTCGACGCCGTGCCGGCCCGGCTGACGGTCTCGGTGCGGGACCACGACCCACGGCCGCCCCGGGTCCCGGAGGCGGGCCCGGACAGCGCGGAGAGCACGCACGGGCGGGGTCTGGCGCTGGTGGCCGCGGTCAGCTCCAGCTGGGGCGTGCGGGAGAGCCACGACGGCGGGAAGGTCGTGTGGTTCACCCTCACGGTGCCGGCGACGGCACCGGCCTCTGCCCGGCGGCCGGTACGGCGCGCCGAGCCGGTGGTGGCGTTCGGCCGGCCGGCGCCGGTCCGGCCGGCCCTGGCGGAGGAACCCGCGCTGGCGGGCTCCCCCGCGCGGGCGGTGCGGGAACCGGTGCGGGAACCGGTGCGCACCCGGTCGGCGGTGCCCGGCTGAAGGGCCCGGGCCGCTCCGGGACATGGCGGGGCGTCAGCCGAGGGCGGCCAGCGGGTCGTCCAGGACGGGCTGCCAGGCCGCCTCCGCGGCGCCCACCAGGCTGTTGTGGTCGAGCGTGGACGGCAGGATCGGCACGCTGCCGCTGCGGCCCCACAGGCTGCGGTCGGCCACGACCGCGCGCAGCCGTTCGGGGTCGGCCTCCAGCAGCTCGCGGTGGAGGCCGCCGAGGACGACGCGGTCGGGGTTGAGGATGTTGACGAGCCCGGCGAGGCCCAGGCCGAGCCGGTCGACGACGCGTTCGGCGGCGGCGCGCACAGTGGGGTCGGCGTACTCGGTGCGCAGCAGCTCGCGGGACTGCTGGAGCAGGGAGCCGGAGGGGCCGGGTTCGCGGCCGGCCGCGGTGAGGAAGGCCAGCGGGTCGGCCTCGACGTCGAGGCAGCCGCGGCTGCCGCAGTGGCAGGGCAGGCCGGCGGGGTTGACGGTGAGGTGGCCGACCTCCAGGGCGAGGCCGGCGCTGCCGGTGTGCAGCCGGCCGTCGAGGACGAGCGCGCCGCCGACGCCGCGGTGGCCGGTGGCCACGCACAGCAGGTGGCGGGCGCCCCGGCCGGCGCCGTGCCGGTGCTCGGCGAGGGCGGCCAGGTTGACGTCGTTGCCGGCCACGCCGGTGAGGGGGGTGCCGCCCGGACCGCGGAGCCCTGCCTTCTCCAGGGCGCGGGTGAACAGGTCGCGCACCGGGGCGCCGGCGGGCCAGGACAGGTGGAGCGGGTTGAGGGCGGTGCCGTCGGGCTCGGCGACGGCGGAGGGCACGGCCAGGCCGGCGCCCAGGCACGGCCGGCCGCTGTCCGCCAGCAGGGCGGCGCCGGCCTCGACGACGGCGTCGATGATGTGCGAGGGGTCGGCGGGTACGGTCATGCAGCCGGGCGCGGTGGCCACCATGCGCCCGCCCAGGCCGACGAGGGCGGCGCGGTAGCCGTCGGCGTGGATCTGCGCGGCGAGGACGACCGGCCCGTCCGGGGCGACGGACAGCCGGTGCGAGGGCCGGCCCTGGGAACCGGCCGCGGCGGTGGGCCGGGCGTCGACCTGGATGAGGCCGAGCGCCTCCAGCTCGGCGGCCACGGCGCCGGCGGTCGCCCGGGTCACCCCCAGTTCGGCGGTGAGCACGGCCCGCGTGGGGGCACGCCCGGTGTGCACGAGCTCGAGGGCAGGCCCGAGGGCGGCTCTGCCCCGTTCCAAACGTGTCGTCCGAGTCTGGGTCACGCCCCCATTCTCACTTTGTGCCGCGGCTGAACAAAATAGGGATGAACGCGAGCTGAACGAAGGGGGTGGCACGTGGGTGGTGGAGACTGGTCCCGTGAGCGGTGAATGGCGGTGCGCGGGTCTGCGGTGGTCGGTCTCCGGGCCGTCCCTCGTCTGGCGGCACCCCGGCCGCGGCGAACGGCTGTCGCCGCTCACGGCGGGCCGCGCCCTGGCCTTCACGGCCACGGGCCGGCGGCAGTGCGTGGGCGTACGCCGCGGCGGCCGGCTCACGCCGTGCGCGGTGGGCGCGGAGGTCGCCGAGGGCGCCGTCTCGGCCCAGTGCGCGGAGTGCGCGCGCCTCGACCGGGCGCACTCGGTGGCGGCCGACACGATGGCCGACGACCCGCGCCCGTACGACGTCTACCTCGCGTGGTTCGCGCCGTGCCTGCTGAAGGCGGGCATCACGGCGGCCGAACGGCAGGGCGTACGGCTGCTGGAACAGGGCGCCCTCTCGTACGCCCGGCTGGCGCACGGCCCGTTGATGGCCGCACGCCGCGCGGAGGCCGTCCTGGCCGCGGCCCTGGGCGTGCCGGACCGGGTGCCGTACGCGGCGAAACGCGCGGCCCGCGCCCCGGTGGTGCCGCCGGAGCAGCGGGCAGCCGAGCTGCACGAGCTGTTCGCCCGGGCGAGGAGCCTGGTGCCGGAGGCCGGGGAGCGGTGCGAGGTCGTGCACCACGACGAGGCGTTCCGCCTCGAAGCGATACGGACCGACTGCGGCGTGGCCGAACCGGGGCCCGGCCGTACGGTGGCGGGGCAGGTGGCCGCGGTCGCCGGTCCGGACGTGTACGTGTCGCTGCCGGACGGGCGCCAGGTGCTGCTGGACGCACGGCAACTGGCGGGCTGGGCCCTGACGGCGGCGGCACCGGACGCGGAGACGACGATGCAGGTACGGAGACCGGTGCGGGCAGCGGCGGCGCCGGAGGCGCTGTTCTGAGGGGCGCCCGCCGGCCGCGCCCCACGCCCTCGCCCCTTCCCCGCCTGCGGCCGGCAGGCGCCGGGCACCGGGCGCCGGCGACGCACCGAGGCACGCCCGGCAGGGCGGTTCTGCCGGCACGGCAGTATCCCCGGCGCACCACGAGCCGGCGCAGGGCCGGCCCCGCCCCCTCAGTCCGCCGGCGGCCGTTCCCCCGAGCCGCGGACGATCAGGCGTGTCGGCAGTTCCACGCGCCGGGCCGGGCCGTCGGCGCCTGCCAGGCGGCCGAACAGGAGCTCGGCCGCCGTGCGGCCCAGGCGGGCCGCGTCCTGGGCGACGACGGTGACCCCCGGGGACAGCAGGTCCGCCAGTTCCAGGTCGTCGAAGCCCACCAGCGCCACCGGGCGGGGCCGCGCGGCCAGGAGCCGCAGCACCGTGACCGTCACCCGGTTGTTCCCCGTGAACAGGGCGGTCACCGGCTCGGGGCCGGCCAGCAGGCGTTCCGTCTCCGCCCGGACCCGGTCCGGGTCCGTGGGGCCGGCCGAGACCCACGCCGCGGGGACGGGCAGGCCCGCCGCGGCCATGGCCGCGCGGTAGCCGCGCTCGCGCTCGGCCGCGGTGTGGATGTGCGGCCGGTCGCCTATGTACCCGATCCGGCGGTGCCCGTGGGCCACGAGGTGCGCCACGCCGTCGCGGGCGCCGCCGAAGCTGTCGGAGAGGACGGCGTCGGCGTCCAGGCGCCCGGCGGGGCGGTCGACGAAGACGGTGGCGATGCCGGCGGCCATCTCGGGCGCGAGGTAGCGGTGGTCGTCGCCCGTGGGGACGACGATCAGGCCGTCGACGCGGCGCGCGCAGAGGGCCAGGGCCAGTTCCCGCTCGCGGTCGGGGTCCTCCGCGCTGGAGCCGTTGACGAGGAGGGCGCCGTGGGCGCGGGCGACCTCCTCCACGGCGCGGTTCAGCGGCGCGTAGAAGGGGTCGGCGAGGTCTTCGAGGACCAGGCCCACCGAGGCGGTGGTGCCCTTGCGCAGGACGCGCGCGCTGTCGTTGCGGCGGAAGCCGAGCGCGGTGATGGCGTCCCGCACGCGGCGCTCGGTGTCGGCGGTGACGCCCGGCTCTCCGTTGACGACGCGGGAGACGGTCTTCAGGCCCACCCCGGCGCGGGCGGCCACGTCCTTCATGGTGGGCCGGGCGCTGCGGCGGGGGCGGGCGATGTCGGTCACGGGCACGAGCATAGAGCCTGGACAACGTTGTCAAGCCCGGGGAGACTGGCCCGGGAAGCCCCACGCACCACGCCGGACCAGGAGAGAACCCCACCGTGCAGAACCCCTCCGGCGGCCTCGTCGCCGCTCTCGACATCGGCGGGACGAAGATCGCCGGTGCGCTGGTGGACGGCTCGGGCCGGCTGCTCGTCCGGGCCCGCCGCGCCACCCCGGCGCGGGAGGACGCCGCGACGGTGCTGGACGCGGTCGCCGGGGTCGTCGGCGAGCTGACCGCGGCCGCGGAGTGGGCGCGGGTCCGGGCCGTGGGCATCGGCAGCGCGGGGCCGGTGGACGCCGCGGCCGGCACGGTGAGCCCGGTGAACGTGCCCGGGTGGCGGGAGTTCCCGCTGGTCGCCGAGGCCGGCCGGCTCACCGGTGGCCTGCCCGTCGTCCTGGTCGGGGACGGCGTGGCGATGGCGGCCGCCGAGCACTGGCGGGGCGCGGCCCGCGGCCGGGCCGACGCGCTGTGCATGGTGGTGTCCACGGGCGTGGGCGGCGGGCTGGTGCTCGGCGGCCGCCTCCATACGGGCCCCACGGGCAACGCCGGTCACATCGGGCACATCAGCGTGGACCTCGACGGCGAGCCGTGCGCGTGCGGCGGGCGCGGCTGCGTCGAGCGCATCGCCAGCGGACCCCACATCAGCCGCCGTGCCCTGGAGGGCGGGTGGCGGCCCGGGCCGGACGGCGACACGGGTGCCGCCGCCGTGGCGGCCGCGGCCCGCGCCGGCGACCGCGCGGCCCTGGCCGCCTTCGCCCGCGCCGGGCAGGCCCTGGCGGCGGGCATCGCCGCGACGGCGACGCTCGTGGAGATCGAGGTGGCCGTGATAGGCGGCGGGGTCGCGGGCGCCGGCGAGGTGCTCCTCGGCCCTCTGCGCGAGCGCCTGCGCGACTACGCGGCGCTCTCCTTCGCCGCGGGCGTCGAGGTCGTCCCCGCCCGCCTGGGCCCCGACGCCGGTCTCGTGGGGGCCGCGGCGGCCGCGGCCCAGCGGCTGGGCCTGTGGGAGTGGGCGCCGGACCGCTGACCGCCCGGCCGCCGCGGCACGGGCCGGCGCCCCCCGTCACCACCACCGCCGCCGCCCCGTCCGCACCGCTGCCGCCCGCACCGTGCCGCTCGTACACGTTTCCGTGGCAGGGTGTTGCGGGCACTGTGTTCCGGGCACGTCACAGCGGGCTACGGAGTGAGGGGGAACGGTGATCGTCTGGCTGAACGGCGCGTTCAGTGGGGGAAAGACCAGCACGGCGAGGGAGCTCACCCGGCTCGTCCCGGGCAGCACCCTCTACGACCCCGAGGTGACCGGAGCGGCGTTGCGGCACCTGCTGCCGCCGGAGAGATTCGCCGGCGTCGGCGACTACCAGGACCTGCCCGTCTGGCGGCGGATGGTGGCCGATACGGCGGCCGCGCTCCTGGCGGAGCTGGGCGGGGTGCTGATCGTCCCGATGACCCTGCTGCGGCAGGAGTACCGGGACGAGATCTTCGGGGCGCTCGCCTCGCGCCGGATACCGGTGCGGCACGTGGTGCTCACCGCGGACGAAACGATCCTGCGGGAACGGATCGAACAGCGGGTGGAGTTCCCGGACGACCCCGTGGGCAGCGAACGGGTGCGGCAGTGGTCGCGCGAGCACCTCGACGCGTACCGGGAGGCCCTGGGGGGCTGGCTGCGCGAGGACGCGCTGGCCCTGGACACCGGCGGGCTGACGCCCCGCCAGGTGGCCGAGCGGGTCGCCGCGGCGGTACGGGACGGCACGGCCGGGTTCTGCCCGATCGTGCAGACCCCCGAGCCCCGGGCCGAGACCCTCGCCGCGGGCGTGCTGCTCTTCGACGAGCACGACCGCGTCCTGCTGGTCGACCCCACGTACAAGCCGGGCTGGGAGTTCCCCGGCGGCGTGGTCGAGCCGGGCGAGCCCCCGGCGCGGGCCGGCATGCGCGAGGTCGCCGAGGAGATCGGCATCGAACTGGCCGACGTGCCCCGGCTGCTGGTCGTCGACTGGGAGCCGCCCCGGCCCCCCGGCTTCGGCGGCCTGCGGTTCCTCTTCGACGGCGGGGTGCTGCCCGGCGCCGACGCCCGGAAGCTGCTGCTGCCCGGCTCCGAGCTGCGCGGCTGGCGCTTCGTCACCGAGGAGGAGGCCGGCACGATGCTGCCGCCGGTCCGCCTGAGCCGGCTCCGCTGGGCGCTGCGCGCCCGCGAACGCGGCCGCCCCCTCAACCTGGAGGCCGGTGTCCCGGTCGGCTGACCGGGACGCCCTGACGGTGGCCGCCGCCGGGGGTGCCCCCGGCGGCGGCCACCGGACGCGTCAGTGCTTGCTGCGCGCGTAGTTGACGAGGAACAGCGCCTCGGCCAGCGACAGGCGCTCCAGCTCCTCGGGCGAGACGCTCTCGTTGACCGCGTGGATCTGCGCCTCCGGCTCGCTCAGGCCGATGAGCAGGATCTCGGCCTCCGGGTAGAGCGAGGTGAGGGCGTTGCACAGCGGGATCGAGCCGCCCATGCCCGCGGTCTGCATCTCCTGGCCGGGGTAGGCCACGGCCATGGCCTCGGCCATGGAGGCGTACGCGGGGCTCGCGGTGTCGGCCTGGAAGGGCTGGCCCATGCCGACCTGCCGCGTCACGACCCGGGCGCCCCAGGGGGCGGCCTTCTCCAGGTGCGCGGTCAGCAGCTCGTTGGCCTTCACGGCGTCCATGCCCGGCGGCACGCGGAGGCTGATCAGCGCGCCCGCGCGCGCCTGCACCGACGGGGTGGCGGCGGCCACCGACGGGCAGTCGATGCCGATGACGGACACCGAGGGGCGCGCCCACAGCCGGTCGGCGACCGTGCCCGAGCCGGTCAGGGACACGCCGTCGAGGACCTTGGCGTCCTCGCGGAAGTCCTCCTCGGGGTACTGGAGGCCCTCCCAGACGCCGTCCGCGTCCAGGCCCTCGATCGTGGTCGAGCCGTCCTCGGCGCGCAGCGAGTCCAGCATGCGGATGAGCGCCGCCAGCGCGTCGGGGGCCGCGCCGCCGAACATGCCGGAGTGGAGGTTGCCGCCCAGCGTCTCGACCTCGACCCGCAACAGCGACATGCCGCGCAGCGTCGCGGTGACGGTCGGCAGGCCGAGCCGGAAGTTGCCCGCGTCGCCGATGACGATGGCGTCGGCGGTCAGCAGCTCGGGGTGCGCCTCGGCGTACCGCTGGAGGCCGCCGGTGCCCTGCTCCTCCGAGCCCTCGACGATCACCTTGACGTTGACGGGCACGCCGCCGTGCTGCTTCAGCGCGCGCAGCGCCGTCAGGTGCATGATCACGCCGCCCTTGCAGTCGGCGGCGCCGCGCCCGTACCAGCGGCCGTCGCGCTCGGTCAGCTCGAACGGCGGGGAGACCCAGGCGTCCTCGTCGAGCGGCGGCTGCACGTCGTAGTGCGCGTACAGCAGCACGGTGGGGGCGCCCTCGGGGCCGGGCAGGTAGCCGTACACCGACTGGGTGCCGTCGGGGGTGTCGAGCAGGGCCACGTCCTGGAAGCCCTCGGCGCGCAGCGCGTCGGCGACCCAGCGGGCGGCGCCCTCGCACTCGCTGCGCGGGAACCGCTCCTCGTCCGCGAGCGCGACCGACTCGAACGCGACGAGCTCGGCCAGCTCGGTCCGGGCGCGGCCCTGGAGCGCGGCGACGGTGGTCGCGAGCTCGGCCGGGTCGGGCAGGGGGGTCGGGGACGTGTCCATGGAACGGCTCCTCGGAGGCGCGGCGTCGGTCGGGTGCGCGTACGCGGGCGGGGCCGGAGCGCATCCGCACGTACGGGCGATATCGGATCCGATCCTCCCATGCCCCGTATCAGGGCCTCCGGCGGCCGGGCCCGCGGGCGGGGGGGCGGAGGGCACGGCCTAGGATGCGCTGCGTACGCAGCCGGTGGCCGATGGGGAGTAGAAGCACAGGTGAGCAGCGACAACGCAGCGCGGGCGACGGGCGGGGACGCATCCTTCGAGGGCGAGCCGGTGTGGGACGTCGTGGTGGTGGGCGCCGGGCCCGCCGGAGCGTCGGCGGCACGTGCCGCGGCCGCCACGGGCCGCCGGGTGCTGCTGCTGGAGAAGGCGGAGCTGCCGCGCTACAAGACCTGCGGCGGGGGCATCATCGGCCCGTCCCGCGACGCCCTGCCGCCGGGGTTCCGGCTGCCGCTGCGCGACCGGGTGCATGCCGTCACCTTCTCCCTCGACGGCCGTCTGACCCGGACCCGGCGCTCGAAGAAGATGCTGTTCGGCCTGGTGAACCGGCCGGAGTTCGACGAGGCCCTGGTGCGCGCGGCGCAGGAGGCCGGGGCCGAGCTGCGCACCGGCGTCACCGTCTCGCGCGTCGAGCAGCACGGCCCGGCCGTGCCCGACCGGCGCACGGTGGCGCTCGTGCTGGGCGACGGCAGCACGGTGCTGGCCCGCGCGGTGGTGGGCGCGGACGGCAGCGCGGGGCGCATCGGCGCGCACGTGGGCGTGCAGCTGGAGCAGGTCGACCTGGGCCTGGAGGCCGAGATCCCGGTGCCGCCGTCGGTCGCCGAGGACTGGGCGGGCCGGGTGCAGATCGACTGGGGGCCGCTGCCGGGCAGCTACGGCTGGGTCTTCCCCAAGGGCGACACCCTCACCGTCGGCGTGATCTCGGCGCGGGGCGAGGGTGCGGCCACCAAGCGCTACCTGGACGACTTCATCGCCCGGCTGGGGCTGGCGGGTTTCGAGCCGAGCATCTCCTCGGGCCATCTGACGCGCTGCCGCTCGGACGACTCGCCGCTCTCCCGCGGCCGCGTCCTGGTCTGCGGCGACGCGGCCGGTCTGCTGGAGCCGTGGACGCGCGAGGGCATCTCCTTCGCGCTGCGCTCGGGCCGTCTGGCGGGCGAGTGGGCGGTGCGCATCGCCGAGGCGGCGGACGCGGTGGACGCGCGCCGGCAGGCCCTCAACTACACCTTCGCCATCAAGGCGGGGCTGGGCATGGAGATGGGCGTGGGCCGCCGGATGCTGACGGTGTTCGAGCGCCGGCCCGGTCTCGTGCACGCCGCCGTGACGGGCTTCGGCCCGGCGTGGCGGGCGTTCGCCCGCATCACCCGCGGTTCGACGACGCTGGCGGAGATCGTGCGGACGCACCCCGTGGCGCGGCGTGCGCTGGGGGCGCTGGACCGGGGCTGAGCGCCGTGGCCGCAGGCGGGGCGCGGGCCGTCAGCCGCGTCCTGCGAGGCGGGACAGGTCGTCGCGGCCCAGGCCCGTCAGGGCGGTGACCTCGCCGGGGTCCGTGGCGCCGCAGTCCAGGCCGCGCAGCAGGTGCGTGGCGAGGGCGCGGGCCGTCGCGGGCTCGTCCATGACGTTGCCCGCTGCCGAGCGGGCCACGTACGCGCGCAGGCGGGCCGCGGCGCGCTCCAGGCCCTCGCGGTGGAAGGCGTACACGGCCGCGTACCGGGTCGGGAGGTGCGCCGGGTGCATGTCCCAGCCCTGGTGGTAGCCGCGGGCCAGGGAGCGGCGGACGAGGCGGTGGTGCAGGCGCCACGCGTCGTGCACCTGCTCGGTGCCGCCCACGGGCAGCACGTTGGTCGAGCCGTCCGACAGCCGGACGCCCGTGCCCGCCGCCGCGACCTGCATGACGGCCTTGGCGTGGTCGGCCACCGGGTGGTCCGGCGCCTGGTGGGCGGCGTCGATGCCGCACGCGGCGCTGTAGTCGAACGTGCCGTAGTGCAGCCCGGTCACGCGCCCCTCGCCCGCCTCCACGAGCCGGGCGACGGTGGCGCGGCCGTCCGCGCCCAGGA
Organism: Streptomyces mashuensis; assembly: GCF_014654785.1. Lineage (GTDB taxonomy): Bacteria > Actinomycetota > Actinomycetes > Streptomycetales > Streptomycetaceae > Streptomyces > Streptomyces mashuensis. Next base: position 43,688 of record NZ_BNBD01000019.1, on the reverse strand, counting down.
TGGCCTGGGTCGTCTCGATCTGTATCTCGAAGCCGATGCGGCCCGCGGCGGCCCCGTGCGCCCGCTCGAACTCCTCCAGCAGCCGCACGAGGGCCGTGACCTGCTGCCGGTACGTCACCTTCGGCAGGGTGAGCACGAAGCCGGGCGGCAGGCCGCCCGCCGCCAGCAGGCCGGTGAGAACGATGTCCAGGGTGCGGATGCCGCGGTCCCGGACGGCGGCCTCCAGGCATTTGACGCGGACGCCCACGCCGGCCGGGGCCTGCTTCTCCTCCCCCGGCGCGGCCAGCAGCGCGGCCACGCGGGCCGCGTCGGCGTCCTCCTCGGCGTCGGGCCGCACGCCGTAGCCGTCCTCGAAGTCGACCCGCAGGTCCTCCACGGGCTCCCGCTCCAGCTTGGCCCGCACCCGTTCGTACACGGGGCCGGCCAGGGCGTCCGGCAGGCCGAGGACGGCGGCGAAGGCGGCGGCCGTGGGGGCGTGCTCGTCGAGGGCGGCGAGCGCCTCCTCGCCCCAGGCCCGTACCGTGCCCGCGCCGAAGGCGTCGGCGGGCACGTAGACGGTGTGCACCGGCTGCCGGGTGCCCGGGTCGCCGGGGTAGCGGCGGGCCAGTTCGGCGTCGACGCCGGCCAGCAGCGTGCCGACGCGGCGGTGCACCGCCGGGGTGAAGGTCGTGGAAACCGTCCGCCGTCCCGCCATCGCGCCCCCTTGCCCTCGCGGCTCTTCCGCTGCACGGAAGCGGCCCTTCGTGAAGCGGCCTTCCGTGCGGCGAAGTTAGCCAGTGGCGGACAAGGGGGTCAACACCCCGCCGGGTCGCACTCGTACGGGCGGCGGCCGCCCGGCTGCGGTTCAGAAGTAGTTCTTCACCACGTGTTCGGCCGCCTCGTGCTCCGCCTTCGCCGGGTCCAGCTCGCTCAGCGACATCAGGTCGGTGTCGTTGCGCAGGTACTCCTCCCACGCGTCGGCCAGGCGCTCCTGCTGATCGCGCGGCAGCTGTTCGACGTCGTGCCGGCTCTCCGGGGGCAGGGCGTGGAGGAAGCGTGTCACGGGGTCGGTCTGCATGGGCGTCCTCTCGTCGTCTCCCGCTATCCCTTCCAGCAGGCGCCCCCACCACCACCGCGCCTCACCCGTACGGGCGAACGGCCGTACGGCACGGGCCGGCTGCCCCGCCGGCTAGCCGCCGAGCGCGCTCAGGCCCGGCACGAACGTGACGAGGAGGGGCACCACCGGCACCAGCGCGGCGACGGCCGTCAGGCGCAGCCGGCGGGCGGCCGTCAGCCGGGGCGCGGGCGCCAGCAGGCGGTGCACCCGGTCGGCCACCTGCGACAGCTGGGCCGGGCAGGGGCCGAACACGCCGCGGTCCTCGTTGAGTTCCACCAGTGCCAGGGCCGTCGCCAGCCGGCCGGAGCGGCGCGAGGCCGAGTCGTCGGCGGCCAGCTCGACCAGGCGGTGCACCTCGTCGTGGAAGGCGGCGAAGACCGGCACCTGCGGGAAGCCCCGGGCCAGCGCCGAGGAGCAGTGCAGCAGCCAGTGGTGGCGGGCGCGGGCGTGGCCCTGCTCGTGCGCCAGCACGGCGTCGAACTGCGGGCCCTTCAGCCGGCGCAGCGCCGCCGTGGTGATGACCAGCTGGGGCGCGGACCCGGCGCGCAGCAGCCACGCCTCGGGACGGTCGCCCTCCAGCACGACCAGCCGTTCGCCGTGGCGCTCCTCGCCCGGCAGCAGCGGGGCCCGCGCGAGCAGCTCCGCGCGGCGCCGCCGGCGCCGGGCGCGGGCCTCGCGGATCTCGCCGGTGAGCATCGCCGCGGTCCACACGGCGCCCGCGCCCAGCGTCACGGCCAGGGGCGCGGCCCACGACGCGTGGCCGGACAGGGCGTACGCCTCGACGACGCCGTGCGGGGCGGGTGCGAAGACGTGGCCGCGCACGGCCTGCCAGGCCGCGGCGGCGCTCAGCGCCATCGCCAGCGCGCAGCACAGCAGCACGCCCGCCACGACGCACTGCCACACCCACAGGGCCAGCACGGGCTCGCGGTCCGGCCAGTGGGCACGGGCCAGCACGCGCGGCGCCATGGCCGCGACCAGTCCGCCGAGGACCAGCAGGGCGAGCGACACCATCATGGCGGTCAGCCTATGAGCGCAGCGGTACGGGCGACCAGCGGCCGCACGCGCGAAGTGACCGACACGACACGGCAGTCGGCGCGCTGCTCGCACCGTGCGGTCCTCACATGGTCAGCAGCATGGCCAGCATGCCGATGCCCATCGACAGCCGGCAGGCGCTCGTGAGCGCGGACGGCAGGGCGAGGGGTTCGTCGCCGCCGAGGACCGGCCGGGCGTCACCCGGGACGACCACACCGGCGGGCACCGGCACCAGGCCGGCGGCGGTGCGCACCACGTAGGCCGCGAAGTAGACCAGCAGCAGCCCGGTGAGGAGGGGCGTGCCGGCGGGTTCGTGCCCGGTGTGGGCGTGGGCCGGGCCGTCGCCGGGCGGCGCGGCCATGGCGAGGGACATGTAGACCATCGCGAAGGCGCCCACGGCGTGGTGCACGTGGTGGGCCTCGGGGCGGCCGGTGCGGGCCCGGTCCGGGAGCAGGGCACGGACCCCGGCCGCGCCGAACAGGGCGGCGAGGGCCGCCAGGCCCCAGGGGCGCAGGTCGAGGACGGTGACGGGCACGGCCATCGCGGCCATGCCGAGGCCCATCAGCGCGTCGCCGCGCGCGGCCCGGCGCTCCCCCGCCGCGCCGGCCCGCGCCCGGCCCAGGCAGTACGCCGCGGTGGCGGCACCGAGCACGACCAGCAGCCAACCCACCAGCGGCGGACCGTGCACGGCACACCTCCCCGACGCTCGCCCACCACCGGTACATGCCCACCGGGTCCCGCGCACACGGGAGCGCACAGGCGCACAGCGGGAGCATTCCGTCCCCGGGCCGTGCGCCGGTGCTGCGCCGGAGCACGGACGCACGACCCAGGGGTCACTCGTTCGGGTGGAGGCGGGGAAGCGGGGGTCAGATGCCGGGCCGGTACCGCATCGGGTGGTCCTCGGGCACCTCGACCACGGCGATCCGTACGCCGTCGGGGTCGGCGATCCACATCTCGATCAGGCCCCACGGCATGCGCTCGGGGGGCGAGAGCACCTCGGCGCCGCGGGCCACGAGCTCCTCGTGCGCCGCCGCGGCGTCCGCGACCTGCAGCCACAGCTGGAGGCCGGGTGCGGGCGGGGTCTCGGAACGGCCGGAGACCTCCAGGAAGCCGCCGCCGAGGAAGTAGACGACACCGCGGTCGGGCCCGGTGCCGAACTCGCGGTAGACGGCGAGGCCGAGGGTCTCGCCGTAGAAGGTGCGCGACCGCTCGGGGTCGGTCGGCCGGAGTAAGAATCGGCTGCTCAGTACATGCATGCCGCGACTGTACGCAACCGCTGCTCCAGTAGGGTCGAAGAGCGCTTGTACGTACCACGCGAGTCACCGCGTCACGAGACATCACGCGCCAGCACGAGAGATCACGAGAGGATCCCGCATCGCATGAGCACCACCGGCAGCCTCGCCACCGCGCCCGTCTTCCGGACCGCCACCCCCGCCGACGTGCCGGCCCTGGTCTCGCTGGTGGAGTCGGCCTATCGCGGGGACGCCAGCCGCGCCGGGTGGACGACGGAGGCGGACCTGCTGGACGGGCAGCGCACCGACGCCGAGGGGGTCCTGGAGGTCGTGCAGCGCCCCGGCAGCCGCGTCCTGGTGGTCGAGCAGGACGGCGAGCCGGTCGCGTGCTGCCATGTGGAGCACCGCGGCGACCACGCCTACTTCGGCATGTTCGCGGTGCGCCCCGCCGCGCAGGGCGGTGGTCTGGGCAAGGTCGTCATGGCCCAGGCCGAGCGGCTGGCGCGGAGCGAGTGGGGCGCCCCCGAGATGCACATGACGGTCATCCGGCAGCGCGAGGAGCTGATCGCCTGGTACGAGCGGCGCGGCTACCGCCGCACCGGCCGGACGAGCCCCTTCCCGTACGGCGACGAGCGCTTCGGCGTGCCGCTCCGGGCCGACCTGGAGTTCGAGCTGCTGGTGAAGGACCTGGGGACCGCCGGCCAGGTCTGAGCTCATGCGCGCCCGGCGGTGGGGTACCCGTAAGGTTCAGGCCACCGCCGACTGGCTGGTTTCCGACTGGGACGGCGAGAGGGACAGCAGCGGCGGAAGTGGCGGATTGCCACCCGAGTTCCCCCGAACGGCGGAGGCGTACCGAAAAAACAGCGGTCCGCCCGGGGGCGTCGCAGGATAATTTCCCGCCACAGCCCTTGAGCAGAAGAACCTCGCATGGATACGGTGTCTTAACGCCAGGTTCTCCCGAGGAGGGGCAGTCGTGACGGAAATTCTTGCGTCGGCCGCGTTCAAAACCGACATATTGTCTGTTGATCGTGTCGTGGAGCACCCGGCGTGGGCCGCTCTCAAGGGCGCGGTCGAGACGATCCGGCCGTGGCAGTCGGCGGACGGGTCCATTGATCTGGCCGCCGAGGGCGCACCACCGGGCGACCGGGTGCGGGCGGAGGTCGACGTGGTCGTCGCGGCCGTGGAGCAGCTGTCGCCGCTCCTGCCGCACGACGCCGAGTACCACGCCGCGCTCGTCGCCGACCTGCGCCGCTGGGCGGACGGCGGCTTCGGCGTGCCGGACTTCCTGGACTCCCTGCTGGCCTTCCGGCCGGCCGAGCAGCGCACGGACGGCCTCCAGCACCTGGTGGTCTTCCCCATGTACACGCAGAACGGCAACCCGGACCGCAACCTGGAGGCCGTCGTCCTGCGCGTGGTGTGGCCCGAGTGGCTCGCCGAGCTGGAGCGCACCCGCTACGACAATCCGCTGTTCCTCGGCATCACCTTCGAGGACTTCACGGCCGGCTACGACACCAACTCCGCGGTGCTCTTCCCGGAGACCATCGCCGTCCGCCAGGCGCCCGAGCGCTTCACCTGGGGCGGCATCTTCTGCGACCGCGAGGCCGCCCGGTTCCGCCGCGTGACCCGCGCCGCCGTCGACACGCTGGGCCTGGAGCTGCCGGCCGACATCGCCGCCATGCTGGACGACCAGAACCGCTGCCAGCAGGCGTTCGTCCTGTGGGACATGGTCCACGACCGCACCCACAGCCACGGCGACCTGCCGTTCGACCCGTTCATGATCAAGCAGCGGCAGCCGTTCTGGATGTACGGCCTGGAGGAGCTGCGCTGCGACCTGACCGCCTTCAAGGAGGCGGTCGCCCTGGAGGCCGACGGCTACGCGCAGGGCCGCGACGTGCAGTACGCCGTGCTCTTCGACCGGATGTTCCGCTTCCCGGTCACCGGCGACCGCGTGCGCAACTACGACGGCCTGGGCGGCCAGCTGCTCTTCGCCTACCTGCACCGGCACGACGTCGTACGCTGGACGGACAACACCCTGCACATCGACTGGGAGCGGGCCCCGAAGGTCACGAACCAGCTGTGCGGCGAGATCGAGAAGCTCTACCGGGACGGCATCGACCGCCCCAAGCTCGTGCACTGGCTCGCCGCCTACGACCTCGTCTCCACCTACCTCGCCCCGCACCCGGGCTCGAAGTGGGCCAAGGGCCCCGAGGCCCTCGACCTGTCGCTGCCGCCGCGCAAGCTCGTCGACGACGTGCTTCCGGACGAGTTCCCGCTCAGCATGTTCTACGAGGCCCTTGCCAAGAAGCTGCGCGGCGTGATCGCCTCCACCAAGGGGATCACGGCGGGCGCGGTCGAGCAGGTGGCCGCGTGAGCGAGCGAGAGAGGAAGGCGACGGCGATGACCACTGGGACCAACGGCAACGGCCTGCTGGAGGGTGCCGTCGTGGCGGTGGCGGGAGCGGCGGGCCCGGCGGGCCGCGCCACCCTGCTGCGGCTGGCCGAGGCGGGGGCGACCGTGGTCGCCGCCGACGCGGACGCGGCACGGCTCGCGGAGGCGGTGGACGCCGCCCGGTACGCGCACGGCGGGGCCACGGTCACCGGCGACACGGTCGACCTGCTCGACCTGGACGCCGCCCGGGCCTGGGCCGACCGCACCGAGAAGGAGTTCGGCCGGGTCGACGGCCTGGTCCACCTGGTGGGCGGCTGGCGCGGCTCGGCGACCTTCGCCGAGACCGACCTGGCCGACTGGGACCTGCTGGAGAAGCTGCTGATCCGCACCGTCCAGCACACCTCGCTGGCCTTCGAGGGCCCGCTGGCCCGCAGCGGCAACGGCCGCTACGTGCTGGTCAGCGCCGCCGGGGCGAGCAAGCCCACCGCGGGCAACGCCGCCTACTCGGCCGCCAAGGCCGCCGCCGAGGCCTGGACCCTGGCGCTCGCGGACTCGTTCCGCAAGACCGGCGGCGAGGGAGCCCCGCCCGCGGCGGCCACGATCCTGATCGTCAAGGCGCTGGTGCACGACGCCATGCGCGCCGAGCGCCCGCAAGCGAAGTTCGCCGGATTCACCGACGTCAAGGACCTGGCCGAGGCCGTGGCCGGCGTCTGGAAGAAGCCGGCCCAGGAAGTGAACGGAACCCGTCAGTGGCTCACCCCCCAGCCGTGATCAGCCCCTCCCCCGCCGCGCCCGCGACCGACGCGCGCCGCCGCCACGACCCCACCCTGCGCGGCTTCGCCAGCGACAACTACGCGGGCGCCCACCCGGAGGTCCTGGCCGCGCTCGCGCTGGCCAACGACGGTCACCAGGTGGCGTACGGGGAGGACGACTACACCGCCCACCTCGAGGAGCTGATGCGCGGTCTGTTCGGCCCGGCCGCGCAGACGTACCCCGTCTTCAACGGCACCGGCGCCAACGTCGTGGCGCTCCAGGCGGCCAGCGAGCGGTGGGGCGCCGTCATCTGCGCCTATTCCGCGCACATCAACATCGACGAGTGCGGTGCGCCCGAGCGTGTCGCCGGGCTGAAGCTGCTCACGGTGCCGACGCCGGACGGCAAGCTCACGCCGGAGCTGATCGACCGCGAGGCGTTCGGCTGGGACGACGAGCACCGCGCGCAGCCGCAGATCGTGTCGCTGGCCCAGACCACCGAGCTGGGCACGTGCTACACGCCGGAGGAGATCCGGGAGATCTGCGACCACGCCCACGAGCGCGGCATGAAGGTCCACATGGACGGCTCGCGCATCGCCAACGCGGCGGCCACGCTCGGCGTGCCGGTGCGGGAGTTCACCACCGACGCCGGGGTGGACCTGCTGTCCTTCGGCGGCACCAAGAACGGCATGCTGTTCGGCGAGTGCGTCGTGGTGCTGAACCCGGACGCCGTCCGCGCCATGAAGCACCTGCGCAAGCTGTCGATGCAGCTGGCCTCGAAGATGCGGTTCGTCTCCGTGCAGTTCGAGGCGCTGCTCGCCGGCGACCTGTGGCTGCGCAGCGCGCGGCACGCCAACGCCATGGCCGGCCGGCTGGCCGGCGCGGTGCGGACGGTGCCGGGCGTGGAGGTGTTGTACCCGGTGCAGGCCAACGCCGTGTTCGCCCGGCTGCCGCACGAGGTGGCCGAGCGGCTGCGCAAGCGCTACCGCTTCTACCACTGGGACGAGGCGGAGGGCGTGGTGCGCTGGGTGTGCTCCTTCGACACCACCGAGGAGGACGTCGACGCGTTCAGCGCGGCGCTCGCCGAGGAGATGGCGCGAGGCTGACGGGCCCTCGGCACCCCGCTGCACACAGAGAAGGCCCGGTCCCGGCCACCGTACGCGGTGGCCGGGACCGGGCCGTTCCACTGTGGGTTCAGCGGCCCTCGGCCGCCAGGGCCTGCGCCGGGGTGGGGGCGGTGCCGCCCAGGTGCGCGGGGACCCACCAGGAGTCGGCCGCGCCCCGCTCCCGTACGGGGTAGGCGCGCTGGGCGGCCTCCAGCAGCTCCTGGACGCGGGTGCGGGCGCGCCGGGTGAGGCTGTCGGCGGTCTCGGCGGGCTCCGGGGTCAGCGGCTCGCCGACCCGTATCGTCACGGGTATGTGCTTGCGGCCCAGGTCGCGCTTGCGGCCCTTGGTCCACAGCCGCTGGGTGCCCCACAGCGCCATGGGCACGATCGGCACCCCGGCCTCCTGCGCGAGCCGGGCCGCGCCCGACTTGAACTCCTTCAGCGTGAAGGAGGTGGAGATGGTGGCCTCGGGGAAGACGCCGACGACCTCGCCCGAGCGGAGGGCGGCCAGCGCGTGCCGGTACGCCTCCATGCCGGCGGCCCGGTCGACGGGGATGTGCTTCATGGCGCGCATCAGCGGGCCGGAGACCTTGTGGCGGAAGACGGACTCCTTGGCCATGAACCGCACCAGCCGCTTGGCGGGCCGGGCGGCCAGCCCGCAGAAGACGAAGTCCAGGTAGCCGATGTGGTTGCTCACCAGGACCGCACCGCCGCGCTGCGGGAGGTGCTCGGTGCCCTTGATGTCGAAGCGCAGGTCAAGCGCGCGGAACATGCCGCGGGCCACTCCGATCACCGGCGGGTAGACGAGCTCTGCCATGTAGGGAAGGTCCTTCCGGGGCCGGGGGTGTGGTGACCGTGGGGGTCACGGTGCGAAGTTACGCGGCCGTAGGATGCCCGCTTCCGCCAGATCGTGCCCGAATGCCCGGCCCACGGGCCAGCCGGGACGGGGGTGGCGGTGCGAGATCCTCATCACGTCGGGAAGTTTCCCGGCCGGCGACGGCGCTGCCGATGCAGGATCAGGACAGATACGACAGGTACGTCAGGGACGGCAGAGAGTGGAGTGCAGCAACGTGACGGACGAGCCGCGGGAGAAGGCCGTGCGCCTGACCGGGGAACAGCTCGGCGGCGCCCTCGGCCGGCGCGCCACGCTGGTGTACTTCTCCACCGCCTTCTGCCAGCCGTGCCGGGCGACCCGGCGGGTACTGGCGGAGGTGGCCGCGATGGTGGAGGGTGTCTCCCACGTGGAGATCGACGCGGAGGCGCGGCTGGATCTCGTCCGGGCGCTGGACATCACGGCGACGCCCACCACGCTGGTCCTCGACGCGGAGGGCAGGATCGTGCGGCGGGCCGCCGGACAGCCGCGCCGGGCCGATGTGATCGCGGCGCTGGGGCGGGCCGTCTGACCGGTCGCGCGCAGGGCCGGGGCGCGTTGGGCAGATCACAGTCGGCCGGCCTTGCTTTCGGTGTCCACCCCCGATGTACTGGCCAGTAACATTCTGGTCGGGGCCCCAGCCCGTACCGGGCGGAATCCGCCCCCGGGGCGCCTATGCTGCCTGCCAAGGCAGCTGTGTACGAGACGATGCAGTAGGAGAGCCGGCGTGAGCTTGAGGATCGTTGTCTGTGTGAAGTACGTGCCCGACGCCACCGGCGACCGGCACTTCGCCGAAGACCTGACCGTCGACCGCGACGACGTGGACGGCCTGCTCTCCGAGCTCGACGAGTACGCGGTCGAGCAGGCGCTGCAGATCGCCGACGAGGCCGACGAGGCGGAGATCACCGTCCTGACCATCGGCCCCGAGGACGCCAAGGACGCGCTCCGCAAGGCCCTCTCCATGGGCGCCGACAAGGCCGTGCACGTCGAGGACGACGACCTGCACGGCACCGACGCCGTCGGCACCTCCCTGGTGCTGGCCAAGGCCGTCGAGCACATCGGCTACGACCTGATCGTCTGCGGCATGGCCTCCACCGACGGCGGCATGGGTGTGCTGCCGGCGATGCTCGCCGAGCGCCTGGGCCTGCCGCAGGTCACGCTGCTCTCCGAGGTCTCCGTCGAGGACGGGAAGGTCACCGGCCGCCGCGACGGCGACGCCGCCAGCGAGCAGCTGGAGGCCGCGCTGCCGGCCGTCGTCTCCGTCACCGACCAGTCGGGCGAGGCGCGTTACCCCTCCTTCAAGGGCATCATGGCCGCCAAGAAGAAGCCGGTGGAGTCCCTCGACCTGTCCGACCTGGGCATCGAGGCGGACGAGGTCGGTCTCGAGGGCGCCTGGACCGCGGTGGACGAGGCCACCGAGCGCCCGGCCCGCACGGCCGGCACCGTCGTCACGGACGAGGGCGAGGGCGCCAAGCAGCTCGCCGAGTTCCTCGCGGGCCAGAAGTTCATCTGATCCCGCCCGCACGCATCACCGACCGCCCTCGCACTTCCCGCAGGAGAGCAGATCCATGGCCGAAGTCCTCGTCTACGTCGACCACGTGGACGGCGCCGTCCGCAAGCCCACCCTCGAACTGCTGACCCTGGCCCGCCGCATCGGCGAGCCCGTCGCCGTGCACCTCGGCCCGGGCGCCGAGCAGGCCGCCGCGGTGCTCGGTGAGCACGGTGCCGTGAAGGTGCTCACCGCCGACGCGCCCGAGTTCGCCGAGTACCTCGTCGCCCCCAAGGTCGACGCGCTGCAGGCCGCCTACGAGGCCGTCTCGCCCGCCGCCGTGCTGGTGCCCTCCTCCGCCGAGGGCAAGGAGATCGCCGCCCGCCTCGCGATCCGCATCGGTGGCGGCATCATCACCGACGCCGTCGACCTGGAGGCCGGCGCCGAGGGCCCGGTGGCCACGCAGTCCGTCTTCGCGGCCTCGTTCACCACCAAGTCCCGCGTCAGCAAGGGCACCCCGGTCATCACCGTCAAGCCCAACTCCGCCGCTCCCGAGGCCGCCCCGGCCGCGGGCACGGTCGAGCAGCTGGCCGTGACCATCGGTGAGAAGTCCAAGGGCACCAAGGTCGTCTCCCGTACCCCGCGCGAGTCGACCGGCCGCCCGGAGCTGACCGAGGCCGCGATCGTGGTCTCCGGCGGCCGCGGTGTCGGCGGTGCCGAGAACTTCCCGGTCATCGAGGCCCTGGCCGACTCGCTCGGCGCGGCCGTCGGCGCCTCCCGCGCCGCCGTCGACGCCGGCTGGTACCCGCACACCCACCAGGTCGGCCAGACCGGCAAGTCGGTCTCCCCGCAGCTGTACATCGCCGCGGGCATCTCCGGCGCCATCCAGCACCGCGCCGGCATGCAGACCTCGAAGACCATCGTGGCCATCAACAAGGACGCCGAGGCCCCGATCTTCGAGCTCGTCGACTACGGCGTGGTGGGCGACCTCTTCGACGTCGTGCCCCAGCTGACCGAGGAGATCAAGACCCGCAAGGGCTGATCCCCCGCAGGAACGCGCACACCGGGCCCCCGCCCGCGGCGAAAGCCGCCGGGCGGGGGCCCGTCCGTGTCACTCCCCGCAGTCGCCGGCGGGGACGTCGCCGGTGTCGTCGTCCCCCGGCTCGTCGTCCGTGGCCGGGGCGCCGGCCCACGCGCGGAGCTGCGCCCTGGTGTCGAAGCGGGCGACGTTGCGGTCGAGCCCGCCGGCCCAGCTGTACTGGTGGAACGTCCAGGGGTGCTGGACGCCGGGGTTCCCGGCCGGGCGGTCGGGGTCGGCGATCCACAGGCCGTCGCCGCAGTTGTCGGTGGTGTCGCGGTTGAACCAGAAGTCCCGGTTGCAGTACAGGACCACGCGGTGGCCGGGCGCCTCCGCCTTGACGTGGGCGAGCCAGCGGTCCTTGTCGCCGCCCCAGACGTCGGGGTGCTCCCAGTCGAGGGCGAGGACGTCGCCGGCGCGTAAGGCGATCCTGTCGAGGAAGTAGTCGCCCTGCGCCCGCATCGAGCCGGGCGACAGGTAGTGGTAGTAGCCGACGACCAGGCCCGCGCGGCGGGCCCGGTCGCGCTGCACGACCCACTTGGGGTTGGTGTAGGACGTGCCCTCCGTGACCTTCACGAAGACGAAGTCCAGTCCGCTGGTGGAGTAGTTGGCGCTGTTGTAGCTGCTGACGTCGATGCCGTGCAGCATGCCGGTCACCTCCCGTGCCGATGACGAACCCCGCCGGTGACGTCCCCAGGGGGACGGGGGCGTCCGCAGTATCGTTCCGGCACGGCCGGGGCGGGAGTCCCCGTGCGCGTACGTGCTAAGTCGCGGCCAGCGCCGCGGTGCGCAGGGCGAGGGCCGCGAGGGCCTCGGGCGCGCCGGCCTGGCCCCGGATGCCGGGGAAGGCGTTGACGTCGACCATGACCGGGGCGCCCGCCACGTCGAGGATGTCGACGCCGTAGACGTCCAGCGAGAACACCTCCCCGACCCGGCGCACCAGCTCCGGCCAGCCCGGGGGCAGGTCGGTGAGAGCGACGGTACGAGTGTCCTTGCCGGGCCCGGCGGCGGGGTCCAGCTCGGAGCGGCGGCGCGCCGCGAACACCTGGTCGCCGACGGCCCACAGCTTGTGGTCCCAGCCGTCGTTGGGCTGGTAGTGCTGGACGACGACGGGCTCGTCCGCCCACCGCCGGCGCAGCTGCGCCAGGGCCCCGGCGTCGTCCACCCGCGCGACGAGGTCGCCGCGGCGGCTGTGGCGGCTCTTGACGACCAGCGGCGCGCCGTCGAAGAAGAGCTGGTCCAGGGCGGGCAGGGTCCGGGTGGCGGCGAAGGGCAGTCCGGCGGACCGGGCGAGCTCGGCCATCACCGTACGGTCCTGGCAGCGTTCGGTCGCGGCCACGGAGTTGAGGACGGGCACACCCCGCTCCTCCAGGGCGCGGGCGAGCCGGAAGGCGGCCGGGGTGTGGCTCTTGAGCAGGCACACGTCGGCGGGCGGCAGCGCCGCGCCGGGTGCGGTGACGGCGGGGTCCAGCCACTGCACCTCGTGCTCGGCGGCCAGCAGGGCCGTGGTGGCGGCCAGGACCGGGTGGCCGGGGTCGCCGGCCAGCAGACAGATCCTCACGCGCCACCCACTGCCAGCGGCGCGGGAACGGCTGCCGGTCCCCGCCCGCCCGCGCGGGCGAGGCGCAGCACGGCCGAGGCCACGCGGTCCGCGGCGTCGGGCACCTGGCGGAAGCTGGGGAAGTCGTTGACGTCGACGACGACGGGGCCGTCGGGGCCCAGCACGACGTCGACGCCGTAGAGGTCGAGTCCGTAGGCGGTGCCGGTGCGTTCGGCGATGGCGGCGACCTCGGGGGTGAGGGGCACCTCGCGCTCCAGGGCGGGGCGGTCGGGGTGCAGGGGGCTGCGGCGCTCGGTGGCGTGCAGTTCGCCGTCGAGGCAGTAGACCTTCAGGTCGACGCCGGAGTTGGGTATGTAGGGCTGGGCGATGAGCATGCCGGAGCCGGCGGGCCCGGCGGGGCCGGGGCGCTCCAGCTGTCCGCGGTCGGCCACGAGCCGTACGGCGCGGCCGGAGCTGCCGTCGGCGGGCTTGACGACGAGCGGGAAGGCGCTGTCGGGGAGGGCGGCGAACTCCTCGGCGCGCACGGCGGCGTACGTGGGCGGGACGGGCAGCCCGTGTGCCTCGGCGAGGACGGCGGCCAGCACTTTGTCCCGTACGCCCCGGATGCGGCGGGCGTCGTTGACGGTGGTCAGGCCGACGGCGGCGGCGCCCTCCAGGAGGGTGAGGCCCGGGCCGCCGGAGACGGTCTTGAGGACCCACGCGTCGTGCTCGCCGGCCCGCACCGTGTCGGTGAGCCGGATCAGGGAGCCGCCGGGCCGCAGCACGTCCACCCGGTGTCCCCGGGCGGTCAGCCGGCGGATCACGTCCACGGGCATGCCGTCGTGACGGTACTGCTCCTCCACCAGGAAGCAGAGTCTCATGTGCTGCATCATCCTCGAAATCCCGGACGTCCGCCGATCCGTGTCCGGCAGAAGTTACGACGGCTCAGGATGTCATGGCACCGGTGGTGTCCCGCACGAGGGCGGCGGGGTGCCCGGGACGTGCGCGGCGGGGGCGGTCAGGGCGTGCCGCGGAAGGCGCGCAGCAGTTCTTCGGCGGCGAGGCTCGCGGGCAGGGCGCCCTTCCGGACCCGGGCCTCCAGGGCGGGGCCGGCGCGGCGGACGTCCGGGTGGTCGCGGAGCTCGGCCAGCAGCTGCTCGCGGACCATGGTCCACACCCATTCGACCTGCTGGTCGCGGCGGCGGGCGGCGAGTTCGCCGCTCGCGTCCAGGGTGCGGCGGTGTGATTCGACGCGTTCCCACAGCTCCGTCAGGCCGCTGCCCTCGCGGGCGCTGCACGTCAGGACGGGGGTGTGCCAGGTGGCGTTCTCGGCGCGGAGCAGGCGCAGGGCGCCGGAGAGTTCGCGGGCGGCGGCGCGGGCGTCGCGTTCGTGGGGGCCGTCGGCCTTGTTGACGGCGATGACGTCGGCGAGTTCGAGGACGCCCTTCTTGATGCCCTGGAGCTGGTCGCCGGTGCGGGCGAGGGTGAGCAGCAGGAAGGTGTCCACCATGTCCGCCACGGCCGTCTCGGACTGGCCGACGCCGACGGTCTCCACGAGCACGATGTCGTAGCCGGCGGCCTCCATCACCACGATCGTCTCGCGGGTGGCCCTGGCCACGCCGCCGAGGGTGCCGGCGGTGGGCGAGGGCCGGACGAAGGCGGCGGGGTCGGTGGCCAGCCGTTCCATGCGGGTCTTGTCGCCCAGGATGCTGCCGCCGGTGCGGCTGGAGGACGGGTCGACGGCGAGCACGGCGACCTTGTGGCCGAGGCCGGTGAGGAGCGTGCCGAGGGCGTCGATGAAGGTGGACTTGCCCACGCCCGGCACGCCGGTGATGCCGACGCGCCGGGCGCCGCCGGCGTGCGGCAGCAGCTCGGTGAGCATCTTCTGGGCGAGCGCCCGGTGGTCGGCCCGGGTGGACTCGACCAGGGTGATGGCGCGGGCGACCGCCGCCCGCCGGCCGTCGAGCACCCCCTTGACGTAGGCGTCGACGTCGATCGTGCGGCGGGGCGCAGGGGTCATCGGCTCTCCGGGGCCAGGTCGTGGCCGAGCGCCTCGGCGAGGGTGGTCAGCAGGTCGCGGGCGGCGTCGGGGATGACCGTGCCGGGCGGGAAGACCGCCGTCGCGCCCATCTCCAGCAGGGTGGGCACGTCCTGCGGGGGGATCACCCCGCCCACGACGATCATGATGTCGTCGCGGCCCTGTTCCGCGAGCTGTTCGCGCAGCGCGGGGACCAGGGTGAGGTGGCCGGCCGCCAGGGAGGAGACGCCCACGATGTGCACGTCCGCCTCGACCGCCTGCCGGGCCACCTCGGCGGGGGTCTGGAACAGCGGGCCGACGTCGACGTCGAAGCCGAGGTCGGCGAAGGCGGTGGCGATGACCTTCTGGCCCCGGTCGTGGCCGTCCTGGCCCATCTTGGCGACCAGGATGCGCGGCCGGCGGCCGTCCTGCTGCTCGAACTCGGCCACCAGCGCGCGGGTGCGCTCCACTCCGGACGACGGCCCGGCCTCCTCGCGGTACACACCGGAGATGGTACGGATCTGCCCGGCGTGGCGTCCGTAGACCTTCTCCAGGGCGTCGGAGATCTCGCCGACGGTGGCCTTGGCGCGGGCCGCGTCGACGGCCAGGGCCAGCAGGTTGCCCTCCAGGCCGGGGCCCGGGCCGGCTTCGGCGGCGCGGGTGAGGGCGTCGAGGGCGGCGCGGCAGGCGGTCTCGTCGCGTTCCTCGCGCAGCCGGCGCAGCTTGGCGATCTGCCGTTCCCGTACGGCCGAGTTGTCGACCTTGAGGACCTCGATCTGCTCGTCGCTGTCGACCCGGTACTTGTTGACGCCGATGACGGGCTGCCGGCCGGAGTCGATGCGGGCCTGGGTGCGGGCGGCGGCCTCCTCGACGCGCAGCTTGGGGATGCCGGCGTCGATGGCCTGGGCCATGCCGCCGGCCTTCTCGACCTCCTGGATGTGCTGCCAGGCGCGGCGGGCGAGGTCGTGGGTGAGCCGCTCGACGTAGGCGCTGCCGCCCCAGGGGTCGATGACGCGGCAGGTGCCGGACTCCTGCTGGAGCAGCAGCTGGGTGTTGCGGGCGATGCGTGCGGAGAAGTCGGTGGGCAGGGCCAGCGCCTCGTCGAGGGCGTTGGTGTGCAGGGACTGGGTGTGGCCCTGGGTGGCGGCCATGGCCTCGACGCAGGTGCGGGTGACGTTGTTGAAGACGTCCTGGGCGGTCAGCGACCAGCCGGAGGTCTGCGAGTGGGTGCGCAGCGACAGCGACTTGGGGTTCTTCGGGTCGAACTGCCGCACCAGGCGGGCCCAGAGGAGGCGGGCCGCGCGGAGTTTGGCGATCTCCATGAAGAAGTTCATGCCGATCGCCCAGAAGAACGACAGGCGGGGCGCGAAGGCGTCCACGTCGAGCCCGGCGCCGATGCCGGCGCGCAGGTACTCCACGCCGTCGGCGAGGGTGTAGGCCAGTTCGAGGTCGGCCGTGGCGCCGGCTTCCTGGATGTGGTAGCCGGAGATGGAGATGGAGTTGTAGCGCGGCATCTTCTGCGAGGTGTACGCGAAGATGTCCGAGATGATCCGCATCGAGGGCCGGGGCGGATAGATGTAGGTGTTGCGGACCATGAACTCCTTGAGGATGTCGTTCTGGATGGTCCCGGCCAGCTTCTCGGGCGGTACGCCCTGTTCCTCGGCGGCGACGATGTAGAGCGCGAGGACGGGCAGCACGGCGCCGTTCATCGTCATCGACACGGTCATGCGGTCCAGCGGGATGCCGTCGAACAGCTGCCGCATGTCGTAGATGGAGTCGATGGCCACGCCGGCCATGCCGACGTCGCCGGTGACGCGCGGGTGGTCGCTGTCGTAGCCGCGGTGGGTGGGCAGGTCGAAGGCGACGGACAGGCCCTTCTGGCCGGCCGCGAGGTTGCGGCGGTAGAAGGCGTTGGACTCCTCGGCCGTGGAGAAGCCGGCGTACTGCCGGATCGTCCAGGGCTGGTTGACGTACATCGTGGGGTAGGGGCCGCGCAGGTAGGGCGCCATGCCGGGGTAGGTGCGGAGGAAGTCCAGGCCCTCCAGGTCCTCCTCGGTGTACAGCGGCTTGACGCCGATGCCCTCGGGGGTCTCCCAGACGAGGTCCTCGGTGCTCTTGCCGGTGCGCTCCTCCAGGGCGGCGCGCCAGGCGCCGGTGCCGGCGGGGGTGGCGGGCGGGGTGCCCAGCTCGATGTCGGAGAAGTCGGGGATGCCCATCACGCCACTCCCAGGCGGTCGAGGGTCGCGGACAGGACGGCGACGGCGTCGCAGCCCGCGTGGACGTACGTGTCGATGCCGGCGTACCCGGCGGGCCGGCCGGAGAGGACCACGTGCCGGGCGCCCGCCGCGCGCAGGGCGGCGGCCGTCTCCTCGGCCTGCTCGGCGTAGAGCGCGTCGCTGGAGCACAGGACGGCCTCGGTGGCGCCGCTCTCCTCGAAGGTGCCCCCGGTGACGGGCTCGATGCCGCCGGCCTGGAGGAGGTTGGCGGCGAAGGCGGCGCGCGCGGTGTGCGCGGCGGCCGGGCCGATCGTGGCGAGGAAGACGCGGGGGCGGGCGCCGGTGGCCGCGAGGTGGGCGTCGGAGCGGGCGCGCAGCGCCTCGTACGCCTCGTCGCGGCGGACCCGCGGCAGCCCGCCGGACGGCGGCTGCGGGGCGGGGTCGCGCTGGACGGGCTTCTCGGCGAGGTGCGGGAACTCGCTGACGCCGGTGACGGGTTCGCGCCGCCGGGCGAGCTGCTGCTTGCGCTGCTCCCAGGTGGCGGCGAGGTCCCGGGCCACCCGGCCGGAGCGGAGGGCCGCGGCGAGGCCGCCCTCGCGTTCGGTGCGCCGGAAGACCTCCCAGGCGGCGTGGGCGAGTTCGTCGGTCAGCTTCTCCACGTACCAGGAGCCGCCGGCCGGGTCGACGACCCGGGCGAGGTGGGACTCCTCGACGAGGATGGTGGAGGTGTTGCGGGCGATGCGGCGGGCGAAGGCGTCGGGCAGGCCGAGCGCGTGGTCGAAGGGCAGCACGGTGACGGCGTCGGCGCCGCCGACGCCGGCGGCCAGTGTGGCGACCGTGGTGCGGAGCATGTTCACCCACGGGTCGCGGCGGGTCATCATGACCGGCGAGGTGACGGCGTGCTGGAGCTGGGCGCCCGCGGCGGGCCCGGCGCCACTGGCCTCGCAGACGCGGGACCACAGGCGGCGGGCGGCGCGCAGCTTGGCGACGGTGAGGAACTGGTCGGCGGTGGCGGCGTAGCGGAACTCCAGCTGGGCGCAGGCCGCTTCGAGGCCGAGGCCGGCGTCGGTGAGGGCGCGGAGGTAGGCGACGCCGGTGGCGAGGGAGAGGCCCAGCTCCTGGGCGGCCGAGCCGCCGGCCTCGTGGTACGGCAGGGCGTCGACGGTCAGGGCGCGCAGGCCCGGGTGGCCGGCGGCGCACTCGGCGGCGAGGGCCGCGGCGGCGGCCAGGGGGCCGGCGGGGTCGGTGTCGCCGCCGGTGCGGGCGAGGGTGCCCAGGGGGTCGGCGCCGAGGTTGCCGCGGGCGGCGGCGGGGGGCACGTCCCGGTCCTCGTAGAGCTCGAGCAGGGCGCGGGCGGCGGGCTCGAAGTCCGGGCCGGCGTCCAGGACGACGGGCGCGAGGTCGAGGTAGACGCCGTCGAGGGCGGTGGGCAGGGCCTCGACGGGGAGGCCGGCGGGGCCGACGGTGAGCCAGAGGGAGGTGACGCCGTTCTCCAGGTCGGCGAGGACGGCCTCGTTGGCGGCGCGGGGGTCGGGGCGGCCGTGGTGCTGGCGTACGTCCCAGCCGGAGACGGCGTTGCCCTCGGGCCGGGCGCCGCGGACGAACGGCGCGAAGCCGGGCACACCGGGTGCCGGGACCGAGCCCTCGGTGTCCTCGGCGGCGTAGAGCGGGCGGGTGGCGAGGCCGTCCTCGAGCGGGGTGGCCAGGGCCTCCTCGGCCGCCGGGCCCTCGGCCGCGGTGCCCGCCTTGCTCAGCACGCCTGCGACGAGGCGCTGCCATTGCTCGCGGGTCGCGTCCGGGAAGTCGGCGGCCAGGGAGAAGCCGTCATCGGGCAGGACCGTCATGGGGGAAGGCTAGGGGAGCGGGCCCGCCGTGCAGCAGGGGCAGTGGCTGTGACCTTGGCCTCTTCCCGGACGCGCGCGCTCCGCGGGGTGGTTGGGAGGGTGGGGAGGGCCGGTCGCCGGCTGACCCGGCGTCAGCCGTCCCCGGCGTCCTGCCGGTGCCGGTCGGGGACGGCGAACTCGCACCACACGGACTTGCCCGTGCCGCGCGGCTCCACGCCCCAGACGTCGGCCAGCCGGTCCACGAGCAGCAGGCCGCGGCCGGAGACCCCCGACTCCCCCGGCTCGCGGCGCCGGGGCAGCACGCTGGAGCGGTCCTCGACCTCCACCCGGACCCGGGTCTGCGGGCCGGTGAGCATGCGGATGGTGACCACCGCCGGGCCGTCGGTGTGCAGCAGGGCGTTGGTGACCAGTTCGTCGGCCACCAGCTCGATCTCGTCGGACCGCTCGCGGGCGCCCCAGGCCCGTACCGCCGCGCGGATCATGTGCCGGGCGGCGGAGAGCGCCTCGGGGTCGGCCGGGGCGATGTGCTGCTGGAGGCGGCCGCCGCCGCGGACCGCGGGGCCGTGGCGGCGCAGCAGGAGCAGCGCCATGTCGTCCTCGCCCAGCCCCTCGCCGGCCATGTCGCACAGCCGGTCGGCCAGTTTCTGCAGGTCGTACGGGCCCTCGCGGACCGCCGTGGCCAGGGTGCGGACGCCTTCGTCGAGGTCGGCGCCGGGCTGTTCGATCAGGCCGTCGGTGAACATCAGCAGCGTCTCGCCGGGGTCCAGCTCGACGGTGGTCACCGGGTACTCGGGGCGGCCGAACTCGGCGGACAGACCCAGCGGCAGGCCGCCGGAGACGGGCAGGCGGCGGCAGGTGCCGTCGGTGTGGCGCAGCAGCGGGTCGATGTGGCCGGCCCGGACCAGCTGGACGACGCCGGTGGCCAGGTCGGCCTCGGCGTAGGTGCAGGTGGCGAAGCGGTCGGTGTCGAGTTCGTGGAGGAATGCGGAGGCGCGGGCCATGACGGTGGCCGGGGAGTGGCCCTCGGTGGCGTAGGCGCGCAGGACGATGCGGAGCTGGCCCATGACGGCGGCGGCGTGGGTGTCGTGGCCCTGGACGTCGCCGATGACGGCCCCGACGCGGCCGCCGGGCAGCGGGATGGCGTCGTACCAGTCGCCGCCGATGTCGCGGCCCATGCGGGCGGAGCGGTAGCGGACGGCGATCTGGGCGCCGGGCACCTGGGGGATGCGGCGCGGCAGCATGGACTGCTGGAGGCCCTCGGCGAGGTCGTGCTCCTGGTCGAAGAGCATGGCGCGGGCGATGCTCTGGGCCAGGCCGCTGCCGAGCGCGATGAAGAGGTTGCGTTCGTGGCGGGTGAAGCCGCGGCTGTCGCTGTAGAGCAGGCCGATGGCGCCGATGGGCCGGCCCTGGGCGATCAGCGGCAGGTAGGCGGCGGAGGCGATGCCGATGTCCTTGATCCGCTCGTACAGCCACGGGTAGCAGCTGCCGAACTCCTCCGGCGACTCGATGAACCGCGGTGTGAGGGTGCGGATGACCTCGCTCATCGGGAAGTTGTCGTCCACCCTGGTCCAGCGGGTGCCGGGGATGAAGTGCTCGGAGGGGCCCTCCGCCACCAGGTGGATGCGGCCGGACTCCAGCAGGCCCACGACCAGCAGGTCGCAGCCGAGGTATTCGACGGCCCGGGGGTCGTTGAAGAAGTCGATGACGTCCTGGACGCTGCGGGCGTGGGCGAGGGCGGCGGTGGTCGTCTCGACGACCGTCGTCTGGTGCCGGCGGTCGTCGTCCTGCTCGCGCGGCGCGGACTGGGCCAGCTCCTCGGTGGCGTCGCGGATGATGCCGACGATGCGCACCGGCCGCCCGCCGGCGTCGCGGCGGATGTGGCCCTGCGCGTAGGTCCAGTGCAGCCCGTCGGGGAAGCGGACCCGGTAGTAGGCGCCGTAGCTCTCGCTGCCGTTCTTCAGTGCCTGGGAGACCAGGGCGTCCAGGCGGGCGGCGTCGGCGCGCGGCACCCGGCCGCCCAGCTCGGTGAGGGCGCCGTGGAACGTCCCGGGCGGCACCTGGAGGAGTTCCAGGGCCGTTTCGTCCAGGTGCAGCCGGCCGCTCTCCAGGTCCCAGTCGAAGCTGCCCATGCGGTTGAGGGCGAGGGCCGTCTCCGGTCGGGCGGGCCAGTCGTCCGGGGGCGGGACAGCGGCAGGCGGCGCTCCCCGATCAGCCATAGGGCCACTCTGCCATCTTTTGTCCGTTTCTTCGATTTCTTCGGTTTCTTCGATTTCTCCGCCCGAATCGAGCGGGAGCGCGATCAGGGGGTACCCGTGACGGCCATGGAGTGGTTCACCGGCCCCGACTACTGGCTGAGCCGCCTGGTGTTCCAGCGCGGCCTGGCGCTGCTCTACCTGGTCGCCTTCCTCTCCGCGGCCCTCCAGTTCCGCGCCCTCATCGGCGAGCGGGGCATGACGCCGGTGCCCCGCTACGTGGCGTACGTCCCCGCGCGCCGCGCGCCCAGCGTCTTCCAGCTGCACTACTCGGACCGCTTCTTCGCCGCCTGGGCCTGGGGCGGGACGCTGCTGGCGGCCGCGGTGGCCGGCGGGGCCGCCGACGCGGTGCCGCTGGGGGCCGCCATGGCCCTGTGGGCGGCGCTGTGGGCGCTCTACCTGTCGATCGTCAACGTCGGCCAGACGTGGTACGGCTTCGGCTGGGAGTCCCTGCTGCTGGAGACCGGCTTCCTCGCGATTTTCCTGGGCAACGCGGACACCGACCCGCCCGTCCTCGTGCTGTGGCTGATGCGCTGGCTGCTCTTCCGGGTCGAGTTCGGCGCCGGGCTGATCAAGCTGCGCGGCGACCCCTGCTGGCGCGACCTGACCTGCCTCCACTACCACCACGAGACCCAGCCCATGCCGGGCCCGCTGAGCTGGTTCTTCCACCACCTGCCCGGCCCCCTGCACCGCGTCGAGGTGGCCGCCAACCACGTCGCCCAGCTGGTGGTGCCGCTCGCCCTGTTCACCCCGCAGCCGGTGGCGGGCGTGGCCGCCGCCGTGATCATCTGCACCCAGCTCTGGCTCGTCGCCTCCGGCAACTTCTCCTGGCTCAACTGGGTGACGATCCTCGTCGCCTTCTCCGCCGTCGACGGCTCCGCCCTCGCGGACCTCCTCGGCCTGCCGGCCCACTCCCTCGCCCCCGCGCCGCCCTCCTGGTTCGTCGCGCTGGTGCTCGCCGCCACCGCCCTGGTGGTCGCCCTCAGCTACTGGCCCGCCCTCAACCTGATCTCCCCGCAGCAGCGCATGAACATGTCGTTCAACCCCTACCACCTGGTCAACACCTACGGCGCCTTCGGCAGCGTCAACCGCAGCCGCTACGAGGTGGTCATCGAGGGCACCGACGCCGAGCACCTCACCGACGGCACCCCGTGGCGGGAGTACGAGTTCAAGGGCAAGCCCGGCGACGTACGGCGGCTGCCCCGCCAGTTCGCGCCCTGGCACCTGCGGCTCGACTGGCTCATGTGGTTCGCCGCCATCTCCCCCGGCTACGCGCGCGACTGGTTCGGCCCGCTGGTCGAGCGGCTGCTCACCGGCGACCGCGACACCCTGCGCCTGCTGCGCGTCAACCCCTTCCCCGGCACCCCGCCCCGGCACGTCCGCGCCCGCCTCTACCTCTACCGCTTCACCACCTGGCGGGAGCTGCGCGAGACCGGCGCCTGGTGGCACCGCACCCTGATCGGCGAGTTCCTGCCACCGACGCGGCTGGCGGGCTCCTGACACGTACCGCACGGTGGAGAGACGGTGGAAAGAGCGCGAAACGGCGGAGGCGCGGAGGTGGTGGTGCGATGGAGCCCGTGGCCGCGCTGGAGCGCATCGCGTTCCTGCTGGAGCGCTCCCAGGCGCCCACCTACCGGGTGAAGGCGTTCCGCACGGCCGCCGCCGTGGTCGCCGGCCTGCCCCCGGCCGAGCTGCGGCGCCGCGCCGACAGCGGATCACTGACG
This sequence comes from Streptomyces mashuensis, assembly GCF_014654785.1. Classification (GTDB taxonomy): domain Bacteria; phylum Actinomycetota; class Actinomycetes; order Streptomycetales; family Streptomycetaceae; genus Streptomyces; species Streptomyces mashuensis. The sequence goes on along the minus strand of NZ_BNBD01000019.1, from coordinate 21,053 downwards.
GACCTCAAGGGCATCGGGCCCACCACCGCCGGCGTGGTCACCGAAGCGCTCAGCGGCGCCGAGCCCGGCTACCTCGGCCACCTGGAACAGGAGGCCGGCGGCCCGCTCACCGAGGGCGGCGGCGAGCTGCGGGCGGCCCTGCGCGGCGACTGCCACCTGCACTCCGACTGGTCCGACGGCGGCAGCCCGGTCGAGGAGATGGCCCGCACGGCCCGCGACCTCGGCCACGAGTGGGCGGCCCTCACCGACCACTCGCCCCGGCTGACCGTCGCCCGCGGCCTGTCCGCCGACCGCCTGCGGCAGCAGCTGGAGCTGGTCGCCGAGGTCGGCGACACCCTCGGCGACGGCTTCCGGCTGCTCACCGGCATCGAGTGCGACATCCTCGACGACGGGGCGCTCGACCAGGAGCAGGAGCTGCTGGAACGCCTCGACGTCGTGGTCGCCTCCGTCCACTCCAAGCTGCGCATGGACCGCGAGAGCATGACGCGCCGCATGGTGGCGGCCGTGGCCAGCCCGCTCGTGGACGTCCTGGGCCACTGCACCGGCCGGCTGCACGCCGGCCGCGGACGGCCCGAGTCGCAGTTCGACGCCGCCATGGTCTTCGCCGCCTGCGCCGAGTACGGCACCGCCGTGGAGATCAACTGCCGCCCCGAACGGCTCGACCCGCCCCGCCGCCTGCTGCGCCAGGCCCTGGACGCGGGCGTGCTGTTCGCCATCGACAGCGACGCCCACGCGCCCGGCCAGCTCGACTGGCAGGTCTACGGCTGCGCCCGCGCCGAGGAGTGCGGCATCCCCGCCGACCGCGTCATCACCACCTGGCCCGCCGACCGGCTGCTGGACTGGACGAGATCCCGGTGACCCGCCTCCCCGGCATCCGGCCCATGCTCGCCACCCCCGCACCCCTGCCCGGCGAGCACGAGGACGCCGACTGGGCGTACGAGGTCAAGTGGGACGGCGTACGGTGCGTGGCCGGCGCCCCCGGCGACGGCGGCCTCCGCCTGACCACCCGCGCCGGCAACGACGCCACCGCCACCTACCCCGAGCTCGCCGGCCTCGGGGAACAGCTGGCCGGACGGCCGGCCGTCCTCGACGGCGAGGTGGTCGCCCTCGACGCGGCCGGGCGGCCCGACTTCGGGCTGCTGCAACGCCGCATGGGCGTCACCGACGCCCGGAAGGCCGCCGGGCTCGCCGGCGACTGCCCGGTCCGCCTCATGCTGTTCGACCTCATGTACCTCGACGGCGAACTCCTGACCGCCCTGCCCTACACCGAGCGCCGCGCCGCCCTCGCCGGGCTCGGCCTCGACGGGCCCGCCTGGTCCGTGCCCGGACACCTGGAGGGCCACGGCCGGCAGGCGTGGGAGGCCACCCTCGCCGCCGGTTTCGAGGGCGTCCTCGCCAAACGGCTCACCTCCCCGTACACCCCCGGCCTGCGCTCGCCGCACTGGCGCAAGACCAAGCACGTCGTCACGCTCGACGTGGTCATCGGCGGCTGGGCCGAGGGCAAGGGGCGGCTCCGCGGGCTGCCCGGTGCGGTGCTCGTCGGCCTGTGGGAGGAGGACGGGCTGCGGTACGCGGGCTCGGTCGGCTCGGGCCTGTCCGAGCGGGAGCGCGCCGACCTCGCCCGCTACCTCGCCGTGCTCGCCCGCCCCGGATCGCCGTTCACCGGCCCCGTCGACGTGCCCGGCGCCCACTGGGCCGAGCCCCGGCTCGTCGCGGAGATCACCTTCACCGGCTGGACGGCCTCCGGCCGGCTGCGCCACCCCACCTGGCACCGGCTCCGCCCGGACCTCACGGACCTGGGCGGCTGAGGCTCACGGCAGGGCCGCCCGGACGGCGTCGCCCGTGAGGTCCGCCAGCAGGTCGCCGTCGGCGGCGAACCGCGCCAGCACCTCCTCCGGGCCGAACGCGAGGTCGGCGGGGTCCGTGCACGCCTCGACCTCCTCCCAGGTGACCGGCGCGGCCACGCCCGGCCGGTCGGCCAGCAGCCGCACCGTGTAGGGCGCGGCGGTGGTCTTGGCGCTCGCGTTCTGCGACCAGTCGATGAACACCTTCCCGGCCCGCTCGGCCTTCGCCATGGCGACCACGATCAGCCCCGGGTGCTCGTCGCGCAGCCGCGCGCCCATGGCCTTGGCGTAGCCCGCGGTGGCCCGGCCCGAGGCGGGGTGGACGGGCGCGTACAGGTGCAGCCCCTTGGCGCCGGAGACCACCGGGTACGGGGTGAGGCCGTCCTCCGCCAGCAGCTGCCGCAGCCGCTGCGCCACCCGGCAGCAGGCGACGAGGTCCAGGCCGGGGCCGGGGTCCAGGTCGACGACGAGGCGGTCGTGCCGCTCCGGCCCGGCGGCCGCCCGCCACTGCGGCACGTGCACCTCGTACGCCCCCAGGTTGACCATGGCGATCAGCGCCGCCGCCGAGTCGATCATGATCTGCTCGGTGACGCCCTCCCGGTGCGGCACCGGGACGACGGGGACCCATCCGGGTGATCCGTTCGGCGGGGTCTTGGCGATCCAGCTCTCGCTCGCCGTCCCCTCCGGCGCCCGCACGAAGGACGCGGCCCGCCCGTCGACGTGCGGCACCATCGCCGGGGCGATCTCCGCGTAGTACCGCAGGATCTCGGCCTTGGTGTGGCCCGAGCCGGGGAAGAGCACCCGGTCCAGGTGGGACAGGGACAGCCGGTGGCCGTCGAGCTCCACCACCTGCCGGTCCGAAGAAGCGGGCATAAGGTAGGAATTCCCCGTGGAGGAATAAAACTATGCGGACGATGTGGAAAGGCGCGATCGGGTTCGGGCTGGTCTCCGTCCCCGTACGGCTGTACGCCGCCACACAGGAGCACGGCATCAGGCTCCACCAGGTCCACGACCAGGACGGCGGCCGGATCCACCTGAAGCGCGTGTGCGACGCCTGCGGCAAGGAGATCCCCTACGAGCACGTGGCCAAGGGCTTCGAGGACGACGAGGGCAACACCGCCGTCGTCACCCAGAACGACCTGGCCGGACTGCCCGTCCCCAGCAAGAAGCTCATCGACGTGCTCGCGTTCGTCGGCGCCGACCGGATCGACCCCCTCCAGCTGGCCAACTCCTACTACCTGGCGCCCGACAGCACGGCCGCCGAGAAGCCGTACGTGCTGCTGCGCGAGACGCTGCGGCAGACGGAGCGGGTCGCCGTCACCAAGATCGCCCTCCGGACCCGGGAGTCGCTGGCACTGCTGCGCGTCCACCGCGACCTGCTGACGCTGCACACCATGTACTGGCCCGACGAGATCCGCGAACCCGCCGGCCTGGCACCCCCCGAGTCGGTCACGGTCCGCCCGCAGGAGCTCAAGATGGCCACCAGCCTGATGGACACCCTCTCCGAGGACTTCGAGCTCGAAGCCCTGGAGGACGAGTACGAGGTGGCCCTCGGCGAACTCATCAGCGCCCACCTGGAGCACCGGCCCGCCCCGAAGAAGAAGGTCACCCCGGCCCCCGGGAACGTCATCGACCTCATGGCCGCCCTCCAGGCCTCGATCGAGACGGCGGGCCGGAAGGAAGGCACGAAGGAAGGCGCAAAAGAAGGCGGCGGAAAAGCGGCGGCGCGTACGGCGTCGGGCCGTGGCCGGAAAACGGCGACGAAGTCGACGACTTCCACGAGCTCCGCGAAAAGCAGTGCGAAAAAGACGGCGGGCAGCAGCAAGGCAACGGCAAAGAGCGGCACGAAGACCACTGCCACCACGGCCAAGAAGACGACGGCGAAAAAGGCGGGCCGCCGGGCGTCGTGAATCCACGACACCCGGCGACTGCCGGGAACCCTCAGTCCTTCGTCGCGCACGCCTCGGTCTCTGCCCGCGCCCGGGTCACCAGCCCGTCGGCACCGCAGCGCTCGGCGAGGGTCAGCCCCGCCTGCAGTCGCTCGACGGCCTCGGCCCGCCGGCCCACCGCACGCAGCGCCGCGCCGTGGTCCACCAGCGCGGCCGCGTACTCGTACCGGCAGGGCGACGTGCTGAGGAAGTGCACCGCACGCTCCAGGGTGACGAGCCGCTCCTCGGGGCCCTCCAGCACCGCGGACCGGCGCAGCGTCTCGCCGATGGCGGTGTCCGTGCCGAAGATCTGGGCGTGCCTCAGCGCCCGGTCGGCCAGGGCCCGCGCCCGCTCGGGCTCCTCGTCGGCGACGGCCCTGGCCAGGTCGAGCGCCCATGGTGCCCACACCACGTTGTTCCGGCCCCGCTCCTCCAGCCTTCGCCCCGCCGCCTCCAGCTCGGCGATCGCCTCCTTGACCATGCCGCGCTCCAGCAACAGCCGGCCCGCCAGGCAGGCGGCGTCCGGCAGGACGACAGCAGGCGAGTAGGGCGGCAGGAAGGTGTTCTCCTCCGCCACCTTCTGTGCCTCGTCGACCTTGCCGCGGGCGATCAGCGTGTCGATGAGCAGGCACGTGCCGTTCCGCTGGAGGGGAAGCCCGGAGCCCAGACGGTGCCCCAGCGCCAGTCCTCTGCGCAGCGCTTCCTCCGCTTCGGCCAGCTTGCCGCGCCGGCGCAGCACCAGGCCGCGGAAGTCGTGCGCGAACGCCAGGTGCGCCCCGCTCCAGCCGGCGGCCTCGAACTCGCGCACCGCCTTGTCGAAGAGCACGGCGGCCTCGTCGAGCCGGTCCGTGAACGCGTAGACGATCCTCGCCAGGCTGGGGATCTCGAATCCCCACTCCAGGTTCGTCCAGCTCATTCCGGGTGCCTGCTTGCCGTCGACCAGCGCCCGGTCGATGAACTCGTTGACCTCCAGGGCGTTCTCGCCGCGGATCATCCCGTCCCACGCCCGCAGCAGGAGCAGGGCCCGCTCCGAGTTGTCCCGGCCCTTGAGGTCCCGGGTCAGCTCGGCGATCCTCCGTGACCTGCCCTCGGCGTCCTCCTCCTCGACCTGGATGCCCTTCCAGAGGAAGTGCGCGGCCTGGAGCCGCATCCGCCCGGTGCCCGCGGGGGTGCGCAGGGCCTGGTCGGCCACCACTTCGGCGGCCTCCCTGAGCTGGTTGTTGTGTGCGTACGCCTGGGAGAGCCGGTAGGTGGCGTCCACCCGGAGGTCGTCGCTCAGGTCCGGCAGGTCCAGGGCCGCCCGCAGGTGGTTGACGGTCGTCTGCGGGGACGTGAGCAGCGCCGCACAGCCGAGCTCGTACAGCACGGTGGCCCGGTCCTCCTCCGCCGGTGGCTCCAGAAGGGCGCGCTCCAGGCAGTTGCGGGCGGCGTCCGGGGCACCGACGGCCAGGTGCTCACGGGCCGCCGCGCGCAACTGGTTCACCACGTCGGGATCGTTGTCCGGATGGACCTCCAGCAGGTGCCGGGCGGACACGGCCACACCCTTGCCGGCGTCGGCGGAGAGCCAGGCGGCCTGGCCGTGCATGGCCGTACGGGTCGCGGCCGGAATGCCCTTGTAGACGGAGGTGGCGATCAGCGGGTGGAAGAACTCCAGGGACGTGGTTCCGGTGAGGATACGGGCCTCGCGCAGCCGGTCGGCGGCGTCCGCCGCCTCGGACGGGCCCATGCCCGCCAGGTTGGCGGCGAGTTTGGCGTCGATCTCGGTGCCCAGCACGGCGGCGGCCCAGGCGAACCGGGTGACCGAGGGGCCCAGTTTCTCGAGCCGGGACACCAGGCCGCGGCCGCGGGCGGCGGCGCCGAGGTCGCGCAGGAGGGCGGCCGATTCCTCGACCGGCTCCATCCGGCGGTCCTGTGCCTTGGCTATCAGCTCGACGGTCTCGTAGGGATTTCCCCCGGTGACCGCCCACACCTCGCGGCAGAACGGGTCGTCGGCGCCGGGGCCCAGGGCGTCCCGCACCAGTCCGGCCACCGCGTCCGGTGTCAGGGCTCGCAGCTCGGTGGGGCTGGCGGCGCCTTCCTGCACCAGCTCGCGGAAGGCCGGGCTGTGGTCGGGCAGTTCCAGCGGGCGGTAGGCGAGGACGACCAGTAGGGGCAACTCCGTCAGCCGCACCGCGAAGGAGGTGAACCAGGACAGCGACTCCTGGTCCGCCCAGTGGGCGTCATCGATGAGGACGATCAAGGGTTTGTACTTGAGGGCGAGTTGGGTGATCACCCAGTCGAGGCCGTCGCGCACACCTTGCGGATCGGCCTGCGGCCCCAGCGGTGGCACGATGCCCAGCGCGGGCCCGGCGATCTCGTACCAGCCGCCGAACAGTTCCTGCCGCTCCTCGGTGCTCATGGCGGCCAGGGTCGGCTGGAGCAGCTGCCGTACGACGTGGAAGGGCACCTTCTCCGCCGACCTGCTGCCGCGCGCGGACAGCACCACGCACCGGCCCTCACAACTCTCGGCGACGCGCCGCGTCTGCTGCAGCAGCGCCGTCTTTCCCAGGCCGGCGTCGCCGCTGAACAGCAGCAGGCCGCCCCGCCTGACCTCCCGCCGCCCGTCGGCCCGGTCGCACAGACCGCGTACCGCCTGTTCGACGACTTCGAGCTCGCGCTCACGCTCGAACAGGGCGGCAGAAGGGTTCGATTCACACTGTTGCCCCGACATGGCGATGTCTCCCCGGAGGATGTGGTGGGCCGAGCCTAGCCCTGTCGACCGCGCGACGGGCGAGGTTCACGGGACGACCACTCGTGAGCGTGACCCGGCGCGCCCCGGACCACGTCCCGGCTTCCCCTCGAACGACGGACCGAACGCGCGTCCGCTGCCTTCGGAAATGCATTCGCTTATCGAGGTGGGGCCATTATGGGGGCTTTCGAATTCGCTCGTCAGCTCATCCCGGGAATATGACAAGTTCGCGCCGGAGCACCCGGCGACCGGCTACGCTCCATGTCGCGCTGCGAGCCGTCTTGACTTCGGCTCGCAGCAGTCGAGCGCTGTGCTGACGCCGCGTTCACGGGAGGCCCGCGGAGAGATCCCCACCGGGCGACACACGTACCGGGGAGATCCACCGGAAAGCCCGGGGAACGCCGCGCGCCGACACGGCCTCCCCGCGCTCTTCCGTGTTGTTCCTGTGCCTTTTCGTGTTCACCCACGTTCTTCGAGGATCTCGATGGTTGGTTCTGGCTCGTCGGCTCCCGGGCGGCCCGCCTCCGCTCTCATATGGCTGTTCTCCCCCCTGTTGACGGGGGTGTGCGCGGTCGCCGCGGTCCTCTCCGTGACACCGGCGGCCCGCGCCCCGGTGGCGTGGTGCGGGGCGGCGGCCACCGTCGCGGTGGCGCTGGCCGCCGCCGAGGCCGCGCGCCGCGGCCGGGCCATCGCCACGCTGCGCCGGCGCCACGCCGAGCGGGAGGCCGCCCTGCAGTACCGGCTCGACCAGCACGACGCCGAGACCTGGCGGTTCGCCAGGGACGTGCTGCCCGAGGCGATCAAGCTGATGCGCCACGGCGCACCCACCGACCAGGTGCTCCGGGTCACCCTGCCGGCGCACGACCTGGAGCCCGGCTTCGCCGCCGCCCACCGCTCCGTCGTCCGGGGCGTGATCGAGGCGATCCAGGCGGAGGAGGCGCTGCGTGACGTCGCGCACCGCGCATTCGTCAACATCGCCCGGCGCATGCAGGCCATCGTGCACCAGCAGGCGTACGACATCCGGGACATGGAGCACAAGCACGGCAACAACCCCGACGTCTTCGGCGACCTGCTCCACCTCGACCACGGCAACGCCCTGACCGGCCGCCTCGCCGACTCCATCGCGGTGCTCGGCGGCTCGCGGCCCGGCCGCCAGTGGCGCACCGAGATCCCGCTCTACAACGTGCTGCGCGGTGCGATGTCCCGCATCCTGGAGTACCGCCGCGTCGACCTGCACTCAGTGGCGGACGTCGCCGTCGTGGGCCCGGCCGTCGAGCCGGTCATCCACGCCCTGGCCGAGCTGCTCGACAACGCCACCCGCTACTCGCCGCCGCAGACCCGGGTGCACCTGACGGCCGTCGACATCCAGTCCGGCATCGCGGTCGAGATCGAGGACGCCGGCGTGGGCCTGACCGACGAGGCCCGCCGCCGCACCGACCGGGTGCTCTCCAAGGAGGGCGGCCTCGACCTGGACGACCTGGGCGAATCCCCGCGGCTGGGCCTCGCGGTGGTCAGCCGGCTCGCCGCCGCCCACAACTTCCTGGTGTCGCTGCGCCCCTCCGCGTACGGCGGCGTCCGCGCCGTGCTGGTCATCCCGCCGGACCTGATCACGGCGAGCCGGTTCCCCGGCGGTGACATCGCCCGCGCCCCCAAGCTTCCCCCCGCCAAGAAGAAGCGGCGGCCCGGTTCCATCCCCGCCCAGCCCTCCTCCACTTCGCCGCTCATCGACAGCCCCGTGCCGCCCCCGCTGGGCGACAGCGGACTGCCCCAGCGCCGTCGGCGGCGCGGTCCGGCCCCGATGCCCTTCGGCCGGGCCGCCGCCGCGGAGCGCCAGCGGGCGGCGGCCCGGGGGCCCGCCGAGCGGCGGCCGCCGGCCCCGTCCGCGGAACGGGAGGAGGAGCAGCCCGTGCAGCCCGGCCTGTGGCTGTCCGCGTTCACCAGCGGCATCAACGGCGAGCTGCCGGAACAGGACGGGCGGCCGATCAGTGATATCTCGTCAGACAAGAAAGAGTAGCCAAGTGACGCAGCAGCCGCGGTTCAACATGGACTGGATGCTCAAGGACCTGGCAACCAGCGTCCCGCAGACCCGCCACGTGATCGTGCTGTCCTCGGACGGCCTGCGCATGGCCCAGCACGGCACGGACACGGAGGTCGCCGACCGGCTCGCGGCCGCGTGCGCCGGCCTGCAGAGCCTGTCCACGGCCATCGCCTCGGAGTTCCCGCACGGGGACGGGCAGATGCGCCTGGTCGTCATCGAGGTGGACGGCGGGTTCTTCTACCTGATGGCGGCCGGGGCCGGGGCCTACCTGGCGGTGCTGGCCGACGACGACGTGGACGCCGGGCTGATGGGCATGAAGATGCGGGACCTGGTGGCCCGCATCGGGTCCCATCTGACCAGTCCGCCCCGGGTCGGCGGACCGGTCACATGAGCGGACCCGGCCCCGAGCGCACCTCCGGTCCCCAGCCGCCGGGGAACCCGGACCGGCTGTACATCCTCACCGGTGGCCAGGAGCGTCCGGCGGCCACCCCGCAGCTCGACCTGGTCACCCTGATCGTCTCGCGCGCCGAGTCCGACACGGGACTCGCGCCCGAGCTGGCGGCGGTGGTCCGGATCTGCGACTTCCCGCTGTCCGTCGCGGAGATATCCGCGTACCTGGAGCTGCCGGTCAGCACGCTCACCCCGCTGCTGACCGAGCTCCTCTCCGAGGGGAAGGTCGAGGCCCGGCCCCCGGTGCCGGCCGCCGCGCTGCCCGACGTCCAACTTCTTGAGGCGGTGATGCATGGACTGCAAAAGCTCTGACGGCTACGCCGGGCCGCGCAGCGAGGACATCCTTCCGGCCTCCGCCACCGCGGCCGTCAAGGTCGTGATCGTCGGAGGCTTCGGGGTCGGCAAGACGACCCTGGTCGGTTCGGTCAGCGAGATCCGGCCGCTGACGACCGAGGAGACCATGACCCAGGCCGGCGTCGGCGTCGACGACCTGGCTGGGATCGAGCACAAGACCGAGACCACGGTCGCCATGGACTTCGGCCGGATCAGCATCAATGAGCAGCTGGTGCTGTACCTGTTCGGCACGCCGGGCCAGGAGCGGTTCTGGTTCCTGTGGAACGGCCTCTTCGAGGGGGCCCTCGGCGCGGTGGTGCTGCTCGACACCCGCCGGATGGAGGTCAGTTACGACGTCATCGGCCGCCTGGAGGAGCGCGGCGTACCGTTCGTCGTGGGTGTCAACGCCTTCCCTGGAGCGCCGCGTTACCCGACGGCGGAGCTGCGGGCGGCGATGGACCTGGACCCGTCGGTACCCATGGTCGACTGCGACGCCCGCGACCGGGCCTCGTGCCGTGACACCCTGCTGACCCTGATGCGCTATCTGTACACCCTCACCACCGTCTCCCCGGAGTCACCGTGACCAACCCCTCCGAACACCCCCGCACCGACTCCCCCGGCGTCCCCCCCGGCGTCTGCCCGATGGGGCCGGGGGGTGTGACGCGGCTGTACGGCCCGGACGCGGAGGCCGACCCGTACGGCCTGTACGAGAAACTGCGGGCCGAGCACGGCCCGGTGGCGCCGGTGCTGCTGCACGGCGACCTGCCGGCCTGGCTGGTGCTGGGCTACCGGGAGAACCTGGACGTGGCCCGTACCCCGTCCCGCTTCTCCCGGGACTCGCGGCACTGGCGGGACATGCGCGAGGGGCGGCTCACGCCGGACCACCCGCTCGCGCCGATCTCCACCTGGCAGCCGGTGTGCGTGTTCGCCGACGGGCAGCAGCACGAGCGCTGGCGCGGCGCGGTCAACGACAGCATGGCCCGGTTCGACCGGCGGGGCCTCCGGCGGCATGTGACGTACTGCGCCAACCAGCTGGTGGACCGCTTCTGTGCCTCGGGCCGGGCCGACCTGGTGCACCAGTTCGCGGAGCAACTGCCCATGATGGCGATGACCCAGCTGCTCGGCATGCCCGACGAGTACAGCCCACGGCTGGTCAACGCGGCCCGTGACATGATCAAGGGCACCGAGACGGCGGTGGCGAGCAACGAGTTCGTGCAGGAGACACTGCGCAAGCTGGTGGCGCGGAAGCGGGCCCAGCCGGGCGCGGACTTCACGACGTGGATGCTGGAGCACCCCTCGGGGCTGTCGGACGACGAGGTGCAGCAGCACCTGCGGCTGGTGCTGATCGCCGCGTTCGAGACGACGGCGAACCTCATCGCGAACACGCTGAAGATGGTCCTGACCGATGTGCGGTTCCGGGCCTCGCTGGCGGGCGGCCACATGACGCTGCCCGACGCGGTCGAGCAGGTGCTGTGGGACGAGCCGCCGTTCATCACCATCCTGGGCCGCTGGGCGACACAGGACACCGAGCTGGCCGGGAAGCCCATCAGGGCCGGTGACGCGCTGGTGCTGGGGCTGGCGGCGGCCAACATGGACACGACGGTGCGGCCGGACCTGGACGCGCCCATCCACGGCAACCGGGCCCACCTGGCCTTCAGCGGCGGCGCCCACGAGTGTCCCGGACAGGACGTGGGCCGGGCAATCGCCGGCACGGGCATCGACGCCCTGCTGCTGCGACTGCCCGACCTCACACTCGGGGTCGACGAGTCGGAACTGGCCTACCGGTCCTCCCTGATGTCCCGGCACCTCACCTCACTGCCGGTGCGGTTCACGGCACATCAGCCACCACGACCGGCGCTGACCGCCGGCGGAGCCGAGACCGCTCAGACCTGTGCCCCCCAGCCGCAGCCGGTGCCGACGCCCACGCCCTCCGTGCAGGTGCCGAGCGCCCCGGTGTCGCGCTCCTCCTGGTGGAGGTCGCTCGTCAGGCGGCTCCGGCGCCGCTGAGGAGTGGGGGGGAGCTGTTCCCACCACCAGGCGATGGACGGCACGGGCAGTGGTTCCAGGCTGTCGTCCGAGGGCGTGGACGTCCACCAGCGGGACGTCCGCGACCCGTAGGGGTCGGCGTACCGGGCGCACTGCTCCGCCCAGTCGAGGTGCCCGCGGACGAAGTGCCCGAGTGCCGCCAGGTAGCAGCGCAGCTCCACCCCGACGGTCGGCCAGATGTGCTCGCGCAGGCGCAGGAAGAGGGTCATGACGCGGTCGCGCATCGCCATGGCCTCCTGCTGTGCGCGGGCGGGCTCCAGTCCCCGTTCGTGGGCGAGGACGTCGATCAGGTTGAGGTTGTCCGCCGCCCGGTGGATCTCCTTGTTCCGCGAGTAGAAGTCGTTGTCCCAGGCCACGAGGGTCCAGGTCATCTCGGTGAGCGCCTTCACCTCCGGCCGGTCCAGGTCCTCGTCGTCCAGGTCGTAGCCCCCCACGATGTCCATGAGTGCGGTGGACGGGGCCATGCCGATGGCGCGCATCCACATGGCCGCATAGTCGTTGAGCGACGGCAGTCCCGGGTCCTGCCGGCAGGCCGCCTCCCAGACCAGGCCCGAGAGGTAGGTGCGCATGCCCTCGGTCCAGCGCCGGAGCTGGCGTGGGCTGGCGTGCTCGGTCAGCTCCTGCCGGACGGCCCGCAGCGCTGCCGCGTGCGGTGTGTCGTCGGGCCAGTGCGGGGTGGGGGCTTCCAGGACGCGCATGATCCGCGACGTGCTGTGGGCGAGGCCGTGGGCGGTGGCCCCGGACTCGTCGCACAGGGCGTCGTCCAGCGAGAACAGCACGGCGTGCAGTTTGGCCACCACGCCGAGCGGTCCGGTCTGCCCGTAGGGCATCGTCTTTGCGGTGAGACCGCCGAAGTCGCACTGCGCTAGTCGCTTCCGTTGCTGCCGTGACGTGTCGAGGTCTTTCTGCAGCATCCAGTCCACCGACAAGTGGTCCAGCTCCTTGAGCCGGGGATGCACGGCGGGCGGTATGGGGCAGTAGAAGGGGATGGTCTCGAGGGGCTGCACTGCTATCCGTTCTCGTACGCGTGACACGCCGCCTCCCCAGGCCGACTCGCAGCGATCCTGTCCACTTTGTGCCGTACCTGCCCAGGCCGGGCCGCCGATAACCCGGTGCAGAGACCGGCGCACGGGAGGCAGGAACCGGAGCGCAAGGATCGCTTCGGATCGTTTTCGATCGGATCCAGCCAAAGGCATTTTCCAAAGGCGTAGGAACAGTGGAATATCACGGACCGCTGTCGGGCATTTTTCCCCATGATCCCTCCCTCTGGGGCCGACGACCGGCCTGGCCGGATCTCGCTCCCGCGCCGACCGGCGCGATGAGCGGTCCGCGCGCCGGTACGTGCCCGAGACTGGAGGCCGGGCGAGCGAGGAGGCGGCATATGACGGCGATCCCCGGCGACCGGCCGCGGCGCGGTGCCGTGCTCGCGTGGCGGGCTCCGGCGGCCGTCGTGGCCGGGGCCCTGCCGGCCCTGGCCTTTCCCGCGCCCGGGCTGTGGTGGCTGGCCTACGCCGCCCTGGTGCCGTGGCTGCTGCTGGTGCGCTCGGCGGGCAGCGCGCGGCGGGCCGTGGCCGAGGGATGGCTGGGGGGTGCGGGGTTTCTTCTCGCCGTGCACCACTGGCTGTTGCCGAGTCTGCATGTGTTCATTCTGGTGCTCGCCGGGCTCCTGGGGCTGCTGTGGGCGCCGTGGGGTCTGCTGGTGCACCGGATGCTGGGCGGGCGGCCGGGCCCGGGGCGGGTGGCGGCGGCCGTGGTGGTCGTCCCGTCGGCCTGGCTGCTGGTGGAACTCGTGCGGTCCTGGCAGTACTTGGGCGGACCGTGGGGCCTGATGGGCGCCAGTCAGTGGCAGTTCGCGCCGGCGCTGCGGCTCGCGTCGCTGGGCGGCGTGTGGCTGGCGGGGTTCGTGGTGGTGGCGGTGAACACGGCGCTCGCGGCGCTGGTGTGCGCGCCGCGCGCCCGGCTGTGCGCCGCGGCGGGCCTCGCCGTCAGCGCCGCCGCCCTGGGCGCGGCGTGGCAGTGGGCCCCGGTGCCGCGGCCGGCGGGCTCGGCGCGCGTGGCGGTCGTCCAGGCCGGGGTGGTCGGGGGCACCGACAGCGTGACGCACCGCTTCGAGGTCCAGGAGCGCCTCACGCGGGAGCTCGCCGGGCGCCGGCCGGGCCTGGTGGTGTGGGGCGAGAGCAGTGTGGGCCAGGACCTGGGCCGCCATCCGGAGCTGCGGGACCGGCTGACGGCGCTGTCCCGTGCGGTGGGCGCGGACCTGCTGGTCAACGTCGACGCCCGGCGCTCGGACCGGCCCGGCATCTACAAGAGCTCGGTGCTCGTCGGGCCCGGCGGGCCCACGGGCGACCGGTACGACAAGATGCGCCTGGTGCCCTTCGGGGAGTACATCCCCGCCCGGTCGCTCCTCGGCTGGGCCACCGCGGTGGGCAAGGCTGCCGGCGAGGACCGCATGCGGGGCGACCGGCAGGTGCTGATGCGGGTGCCGGCCGCCGGTGGTCTGCGGGCCGGCCCGCTGGTGTGCTTCGAGTCCGCGTTCCCCGACATGAGCCGCCGGCTGGCGCGCGACGGCGCCCAGCTGCTCGTGGTCCAGTCGTCGACCTCGACCTTCCAGCACAGCTGGGCGCCGCAGCAGCACGCCTCGCTGGCGGCGCTGCGGGCCGCCGAGACCTGGCGGCCGGTGGTGCACGCCACGCTGACGGGCGTGAGCACCGTGGCCGACGCGCACGGCCGCACCCTCGGCCCGGTGCTGGGCACCGACGGCCCGGCGGCCGCCGTCTACGACGTACCGCTGGCGAGCGGCACGAGCCCGTACGTCCGGGCCGGCGACTGGGTGCCGTACGGCGCCTTCGCGGTCGTGGCCCTGTGCTGTGCGGCGGAGGCGGTACGGGCGCGGCGCCGGGACCGGCGCGACGCGCCGCCCGTCTGAGGCGCGGTCAGGGGCGCCAGTCGGCGATGCCGTCGTGGGCGCGCAGGACGAGGGCGGGGCCGAGCCGTCCGGCGAGGGCGACGGCGCCGGCGCGCACGGCGCGGGCCGGCGCGGAGGAGAGGGTGGCGAGGCGGGCGACCCGGGCCGAGCGGCGGACGATCTCCGTGGTGCGGGGCAGCCGGCGGCGGGTGTACTCGGGGAGCGCCGCGAAGGGGTCGTTCCCGGCGTCGGCGAGCAGCAGCGCGAGGACGGCGCCGTCCTCGATCGCCTGGCAGCCGCCCTGGGCGAGGTTGGGCAGCATCGGGTGGGCGGCGTCGCCGACGAGCACGGTGCGGCCCCGGTGGTGGGCGGGGAGCGGGGCAGCCAGGGTGTGGACCTCGTTGCGCAGCACGGCGGCGGGGTCGGCGGCGTCGAGGATCGCGGGGACGGGCTGGTGCCAGTCGCCGAAGAGGTGCCGCAGGGCGGCGAGTTCGCCGTCCCGGCCGCGGACCCCGGCCGGCACCTTGGCCCCGGCGTACGCGTAGAGGCGGCCGTCGTGGAGCGGGATGGTGCCCCAGTGCCGGCCGCGGCCCCAGGTCTCGTGCGCCTCGCTCGCCTGTTCGTCGGTGACCGCCGCCGGCCGCGGGACGACGGTGCGCCAGCAGGTGATGCCGGAGTACCGCAGGCCCGGGTGCCCGGGGAAGAGGCTGCGGCGGGTGGGCGAGTGGATGCCGTCGGCGGCGACGACGAGGCCGGCGGTGAGCTCGCCGTCACCGGTGGTGACCCGGGCGGGCCGGTCCGGGCCGCCGGGGTCGGCCAGGGTGGCGGTGGTGCCGGTGCGCAGCGCGCCGTCGGGGAGGCGGGCGGCGAGGAGGTCGATGAGGTCGGCGCGGTGGGCGACCACGAGCGGGCTGCCGTAGCGGCGGCCGGCGGCCTCGTTGTCGGTCCAGGACAGGCGTGTACCGCCGGGCAGGCGCAGGCCGCCGCCGGCGTGCCAGCCGGCCAGGGCGCGGACGGCGTCGCCGGCGCCGAAGGTGTCGAGGGCGGCCTGGGCGTTGGCGGCGAGTCCGATGCCGGCGCCGACGGGCTCGACCGACGGGGCGCGTTCGAGGACGGTGACGTCCCAGCTCCGGTGGTGCAGTGCGGCGGCGGCGGTGAGGCCGCCGATGCCGCCGCCTATGACGACGGCGCGGTGGTCCTGCATGGGTGTTCCCTCCCTGGATCACTACAGGTGTAGTGCGGTGCCGTCAGCGTACTACGGCTGTAGTGTCCGGGCGAGGGGTGCGGGTAGGTTGGGCGCATGCCCGCACCGAACGCCTCGCCGCACAGCACCACGTCCCGCCCCCTGCTCATCGCCGACACCGCCCTGGCCCTGCTGGCCGAGCGCGGCATGCGCGGACTGACGCACCGGGCGGTCGACGAGGCCGCCGGGCTGCCCCCGGGCTCCACGTCCAACCACGCCCGGACCCGCCTGGCGCTGCTGGAGGCGGCCGTGCGGCGGCTCGCCGTGCGCGAGGCGGAGGTGCTGGCCCCCGCCGAACTGCCGCAGCCGGCGGCCGGCCGGGAGGGCCTGGTGGAGGCGCTCTCCCTCGCGCTGCACCGCTCGCTGAGCCGGGAGCGGGACCTGCTGGTGGCACGGTACGAACTGGCGCTGGAGGCGTCCCGGCGGCCGGAGTTGCGCGCCATCTACGACGACGCCGGCCGCGTCTTCCGCGAGCCGGTGACGGCGCTCATGGCGGCGGCGGGCTCCACCGACCCGCAGCGGCACGCGCTGTCGCTGATCGCGTGGTGCGAGGGGCTGATGTTCTCCTGCGCGGCGGGCTCGTTCCACGGCGCGGTGCCGGACCGTGCGCAGCTGCGCACGGGGTTCGCGGAGCTGCTGCGCGGAATGCTGGGCGAGTAGGAGGGGCCTGCTGAGGGGCGCACGGCGTGCAAGCGGGCGCGTGCGGCGAAGCCCCGTGATTCCGCGTCACCCGTGCGGGAGGTTCCCTCGCGCCCCGGCCGTCAGCAGGGTGGGCGGGTGCATCGAATGACCGCGACGGCGGCACTGGTCGTGGTGGCTGTGGCGGCCGCCGCGGGCTGTGTCTCCGTCCCTTCCACCGGGGACGGTTCCGGCCCCGCGCAACAGCACCGGACGGCCGTACGGGAACCCGTGCCGGCACCGGCCCGCGAGTCTCTGGCCGGTACGGGCGACGGGGCCGGGTCCGGCGCGGCCCGGCCGGGCACGCAGGGCGAACCCGCGCCTCTCGCCGGCGCGCCCGGGGCCGGGACGACGCCGTGGGACCCCCTGGCCGGGGGCCGGTCCGGGCCCGGCACCGGTGTGCCGCCCCAGGTGCCGGGCGTGCCCGGTACGGCCGCGGCGCCGCAGGCCGGTGAGGCGCCGCCGGAGCAGCGGGCGGCGGACCCGCCGCGGGCCGCTGTTCCCCCGCCCGCGCCCGCACCGGGACCGGCCTCGCGCCAGGCGCCGCCCGAGGCTCCCCCTCCCCCGCGCCGGCACGCGCCGGAGGCCCCGGCGGCCCCGCCCCCGGCCCGCGTGGAGCAGCCCGCCCCGGCACCGCAGCCGCCACGGGCCCGCGGCCGCGGGACGGGGGTGTGCGCCATGGGCGACACCTACGGCCGGTGGCAGCCGGGGGGCGACGCCTCACGCATCTGCCGCCAGGTGTACGGGGACTGACCGGCACCGGGCCGGACGGGCGGGGCCGGGCGGGAGCGGGCGGTCAGACCGCGAGGTCCGGGATCCGCCAGTCGATCGGCTCGTGGCCCTGGGCGGCCACCGCCTCGTTGATCTGCGTGAAGGGGCGGCTGCCGAAGAAGCGCTTGGCGGAGAGCGGCGAGGGGTGCGCGCCCTTGACGACCGCGTGCCGGGTCTCGTCGATCAGGCGCAGCTTCTTCTGCGCGTAGTTGCCCCACAGCACGAACACGGCCGGGTCGGGGCGGGAGGCGACGGCGCGGATGACGGCGTCGGTGAAGGTCTCCCAGCCCTTGCCCTTGTGCGAGTTGGGCTCGCCGCCGCGGACGGTGAGGACCGCGTTGAGCAGGAGGACGCCCTGCTCGGCCCACGGCATCAGGTAGCCGTTGTCCGGGACGTCGTAGCCGAGCTCCGCCTGCATCTCCTTGTAGATGTTGCGCAGGGACGGCGGCGTCTTGACGCCGGGCCGCACGGAGAAGCACAGGCCGTGGCCCTGGCCCGCGCCGTGGTACGGGTCCTGGCCGAGGACGAGCACCTTGACCCGGTCGTAGGGGGTGGCCTCCAGGGCCGCGAAGACCTCCCCGCGCGGCGGGTACACCGGCGCCTTGGCCCGCTCCTCCTCGACGAAGTCGGTCAGCTCCTTGAAGTAGGGCTTCTCCAGCTCCTCGCCGAGGACTTCGCGCCAGGACTCGGGCAGCACGTCGGTGACGGTCACGTCGACAACCTCCGGAGGTTCGTTGCGTTCTCGCCGGAGAACTTACCTCCGGCCACTGACAACGCTCCTCCCGGCCGGTGCCCGTCCCGCCCGCGCGGCCTCAGAACCCGGCGTTGAGGAAGAGCCCGCCGTCGACGACGAGGGTCTGCCCGGTGATCCAGCCCGCCGCGTCCGACAGCAGGAAGGCGGTGGCCCCGCCGACGTCCTCGGGCGCGCCGAGCCGGCCCAGCGGGTAGGAGGCGGCGGCCTCCTCCTCGCGGCCCTCGTAGAGCGCGGCGGCGAACCGCGTCTTCACCACGGCGGGCGCGACGGCATTGACGCGCACGCCCGGCGCGAACTCCTGCGCCAGCTGCGCCGTGAGGTTGATCAGGGCGGCCTTGCTCACGCCGTACGCGCCGACGAAGGGCGAGGCGGTGAGCCCGGCGATGGAGGCGATGTTGACGATCGCCCCGCCGTGCTCCTTCTGCCAGGCGTGCCAGGTGCGCTGGGCGAAGCCCAGCGCCGAGACGACGTTGGTCTCGAAGACCTTGCGGGCGACGGCCAGGTCGACCTCGGCGATGGGGCCGAAGACGGGGTTCGTCCCGGCGTTGTTGACGAGGTAGTCGACGCGCCCGAACTCCTCCATGGCGCGGGCGACGGCGCGCTCCTGGTGGGCCTCGTCGTGCGCCTTGCCCGGCACACCGACCGCCCGGCCGGGGCCCAGCTCCTCGACGGCCTGCCGCAGCGCCTCCTCGTTGCGGCCGGTGATCACCACCCGGTCGCCGCGCGCCACGAGCGCCTCGGCGACGGCGCGGCCGATGCCCCGGCTCGCCCCGGTGACGAGCGCGACGCGCCCGGTGGGCCCGGGCGGCTGCGGAACGGTCATGATCGGGTTCTCCTCGGGGTGCCTGGCGGTTCCTGGTGGTGCCTGCCGTCCGGTGGTGTGCCGGTCCGGGTCAGTCGAGCGGGCCGCCGGCGACGTAGAGGACCTGCCCGGAGACGAACCCGGCCCGGTCCGACTGGAAGAACGCGATGGCGTCGGCCACGTCCTCCGGCTCGCCCACGCGCTGCACCGGAATCTGGGTCGCGGCGGCCGCCTTGAAGTCCTCGAAGCCCATGCCGACGCGGGCGGCGGTCGCGGCCGTCATGTCGGTGGCGATGAAGCCGGGCGCCACGGCGTTGGCGGTGATGCCGAACTTGCCCAGCTCCTTGGCGAGCGTCTTGGTGAAGCCCTGGATGCCCGCCTTGGCCGCCGCGTAGTTGGCCTGGCCGCGGTTGCCGAGGGCGGAGCTGCTGGAGAGGCTGACGACGCGGCCGAAACCGGCGTCGACCATGTGCTTCTGGCACGCGCGCGACATCAGGAACGCGCCCTTCAAGTGCACGCCGAGCACGGTGTCCCAGTCGCTCTCGCTCATCTTGAACAGCAGATTGTCGCGGAGCACCCCGGCGTTGTTGACGAGGACGACGGGCGCGCCCAGCTCGCCGGCGACGCGGGCCACGGCGGCGTCGACCTGGCCGGCGTCGGTGACGTCGCAGCCGACCGCGAGGGCCCGGCCGCCCGCGGCGGTGATCGTCTCCACGGTCCCGGCGCAGGCCGCCTCGTCCAGGTCGAGGACGGCCACCGCACGGCCCTCGGCGGCCAGCCGGACGGCGGTGGCCGCGCCGATGCCCCGGGCCGCGCCCGTGACGACCGCGACGCGCTGCTCGCCGGCCGCGCCGGCCTCGGTGGTGGACATGCGGGTTCTCCTCACGTCGGGGCCTCGGGGGCCACGCCGGCGCCGGTGAGCGACCGCTCAGTAGCGTGGACGATCAGACGCTAGAAGCCGTGCGACGGACTGTCAACGCCCCGTTGCGGCCCCGCCGTCCCACCACCGTCCCACCGGCGTCTCACCGGACCAGCAGGTCCAGCAGGCGTTCGGACTCGCGCTCGGGGTCGGCGGTCAGGCCGGCGTGCACGGGGCCGGGCTGGACGACCGTGCTGCGCGGCGCGATCAGCCAGCGGAAGCGGCGGCCGGCGTCGTCGCACGCGGCCTGGCCGGCCCGCTCGCCGCCGGCGCAGACACCCTCGACGGCGTGCAGCGCCGCCCGTACGCCGGCCACGTCCGCCGCCGGGTCGAGGGCCAGCAGCCGGGCCTCGTCGAGGTGGACGCGCGCCGCCACGTAGGAGCGGGCCTGGCAGTAGACGACGACCCCCGCGTTGATCTGCTCGCCGCGCTCCACGCGCGGCACCACGCGCAGCAGCGCGTACTCGAAGACGTCTCGTCCGTCGTGGCGCGTCACTTCGCACCCTTTCCCTTCACGTTCAGCCGGACCCGTACCCACTCCGGTGCCTGGGAGGGTGCGGCGGTGCTGCGCTCGCCGATGGTGATCCTGTCGCCGATGCCGCGGGCCCGCTCCAGCAGGACCTCGACGTAGGCGCGGCGGACGGCGTCGGGGCCGTCGAAGCCCGGTTCGCCGTCGAGCCATTCGTCGGGCACGTCGGCGACCACGGCGGTCAGCAGCTCCTCGGTCACCCGGGGCGCCAGCTCGGCGGCGGCACCGGCGACGTCCGGGGCGAAGGTGACCAGGACGTGGTCCGAGGCGTCGTACGGCCGCTGCGCCGCGGTGGCCGCGGTGGGCCAGTTGTGGTGCCAGATCATGGTGGCGCCGTGGTCGATGAGCCACAGCTCGCCGTGCCAGACCAGGAGGTTGGGGTTGCGCCAGGACCGGTCGACGTTGTTGATCAGCGCGTCGAACCACACCACGCGCCCCGCCTCGGCGGCGTCGGTCTCGAAGGCGAGCGGGTCGAAACCGAGGGCGCCGGGCAGGTAGTCCATGGCCAGATTGAGGCCGCCGCTGGCCTTGAGCAGCGCCTGCACCTCCTGGTCGGGCTCGCCCCGGCCGATGACCGGGTCGAGCTGGATCCGGGCCAGGTCCGGCACGCGCAGCCCGAGGGCCCGGCCGAGCTGCCCGCAGACCACCTCGGCGACGAGCGTCTTCCGGCCCTGGCCGGCGCCGCTGAACTTCATGACGTACGTCCCGAGATCGTCGGCCTCGACGATGCCGGGCAGCGAGCCGCCCTCGCGCAGGGGCGTGACGTAACGGGTGGCGGTGACCTCCGGCAGCATTACCCGAGGCTCCGCAGCTCGCTTGCCTTGCAACAATCCATCGTCCACTCCCAGGGGGCGCCCGCCGGGGACCCGGCCGGCGTGAAGTGAGCATAGTAACCGAGCGTGACCGGACGGGACCACGATCGCCGACAGGCCCGGCTCCGGGGGCCGATTCGGCACTCATATGATCGGCAGGGTGCCGGACAGCATCGGGGAATTTTGCGGCTTTACGGATAGAATGAACGATTCGGCAGCGGGCAGCGGGCAGCGGGCAGCGGGCAGCGGGCAGCGGGCAGCGGGCAGCGGGCA
>NZ_BNBD01000018.1 GCF_014654785.1 Streptomyces mashuensis | reverse complement strand
ACACCCCGTCTCCGAAGAGGTCACGGGTATCGACTTGGTGCGGGAGATGTTCCGTATCGCCGACGGCGAGCCGCTCGGTTACGACGACCCGGAGATCCGTGGTCACTCGTTCGAGTTCCGTATCAACGGTGAGGACGCCGGCCGAGGCTTCCTCCCCGCCCCCGGCACGGTGACCACCTTCACCCCGCCCTCCGGCCCCGGCGTCCGCCTGGATGCGGGTGTGGAGTCCGGCAGCGTGATCGGCCCCGCCTGGGACTCGCTCCTGGCGAAGCTGATCGTCACCGGCGCCACCCGCGAGCAGGCCCTGCAGCGTGCTTCGCGTGCGCTGGCGGAGTTCAAGGTCGAGGGCATGGCCACGGTGATCCCCTTCCACCAGAAGGTCGTCACCGACCCCGCCTTCACCAGCGACCCCTTCCGCGTCCACACCCGCTGGATCGAAACCGAGTTCACCAACGACATTCCCCCGTTCGCCAGCCCGGCCGCGGGTGAGGAGGCGGAGGAGACCGGCCGCGAGACCGTCGTGGTCGAGGTCGGCGGCAAGCGCCTGGAGGTCTCCCTCCCGGCGTCGCTGGGCATGACCATCGCCCGCACCGCCGCCGCCGGCGGCGCCAAGCCCAAGCGTCGCGCCGCCCGCAAGTCCGGCCCCGCCGCCTCCGGCGACGCCCTCGCCTCCCCCATGCAGGGCACGATCGTGAAGGTCGCGGTCGAGGAGGGCCAGCAGGTCAACGAGGGCGACCTCGTCGTCGTCCTGGAGGCGATGAAGATGGAACAGCCCATCAACGCCCACCGCTCCGGCACCATCAAGGGCATCACCGCCGAGGTCGGCGCCTCCCTCACCTCCGGCGCCGTCATCTGCGAAATCAAGGACTGACCGGCCCTGCCGGCCCCCGCCCCCGTTACCCGTCCGCACCACGAAGCGAGAGACCATGTACTTCCGCATACTCGGACCGCTCGAGGCCATCGCGGGTGGCAATCCCCTGTCCTTGGGCGGCATCAGACAGCGTTCCGTGCTCGGCCTGCTGCTCCTGCAGCCCAACCGGGTCGTGGCGACGAGCAGGCTCATGACGGCGATGTGGCCGGACCTGGCCCCGCCGTCCGCACGGAAGGTCATCCAGAACTCCGTCTGGTCGTTGCGGCGGCTCCTCGCCGACACGTCACCGGAGTGCTTCGGCGAGCCGAGGGTGGCGCTGCTGACCAAACCACCCGGCTACATGCTGCGGGTCGACGCCGACCTGGTCGACCTGCACCGCTTCCAGCGGCTGGTCGAGCAGGGCCGGGCCGCGCTGGCGGCCGGCGACCCGGAACAGGCGGGCCAGGTGCTGCGCCGGGCCCTCAACCTGTGGCAGGGGCCCGTCCTCGCCGATCTCGTCGAGGCCGGTCTCGACACCGCCGAGCTGGTCGCCGCGCAGAAGTGGGAACTGGCGGCCCTGGAGGACTACTTCGAGGCGCGGCTCGCCTGCGGCCGGCACTTCGCCGTGCTCGGCGAGCTGGAGTCGACGGCCGCTTCCCACCTCCATCGGGAGCGGCTGTGCGGGCAGCTGATGCTGGCGCTGTACCGGTGCGGGCGGCAGGCCGACGCGCTCGCCGCCTTCCGCAGGACCCGCGTGGCGCTGCGTGAGCAGCACGGGCTGGAGCCCGGCCACGAACTGCGCCGCCTGGAGATGGCGATCCTCAACCAGGACCCGGCGCTGACCCTGCCCGGCCCGCGCGCCGACTTCGCCCTGCTCGGCCACAGCGTCGCCTGAGCCCTCGGCCGCCCCCCACCCGGCCCACCTGGCCCCCCATCAGATCCCCCCACCCCTTCAGACTTCCCGGGCGGTGGCCTCTCCGGCACCCCCGCACCGCCCGGGATCCCCTTTCCCCCCTTCCCCCCTCTTCTCATCGACTCACAGGAGTACAAGCATGTCGTTATCCACGGACGCCGTGCGGACCGCTCCGGCGGCCACCGCCACGGCTCCACCGGCCCCCGTCGAGGAGCGGATGGGCGCCCGGCGCTGGTGCATCCTCGCCGTGCTGTGCACCGCCCAGTTCATGGCCGCCCTCGACTTCTCCATCGTCAGCGTCGCGCTCCCCACCATCGGTGAGGACCTCGGCTTCGAACTGTCCTCGTTGCAGTGGGTGATCACTGCGTTCGCCCTGCCGTCGGGCGGGTTCCTGCTGTTGTTCTCCCGGGCGGGCGACCTCTACGGGCGCCGCAAGTGGTTCCTCGTGGGGCTGGTGCTGTTCACCGTGACCTCGCTGGCCGGCGGCCTGGCGCAGGAGCCCACGCTGCTGCTCGTCGCGCGCGTCGGGCAGGGCCTGGCCACCGCCATGATCGTGCCCACGGGCATGGCGCTGCTCACCACGTCGTTCCCCGAGGGGCCCCTGCGCAACAAGGCGCTGGGCATCAACGGTGCGCTGCTGTCGCTGGGCTTCACCGTCGGCGTCATCCTCGGCGGCGTCATCACGCAGTCCCTCAACTGGCGCTGGACGATGTTCATCAACGTGCCGGTCGGCATCCTCTCCGTCGTCCTCACGCTGCTGCTGGTCGCCGAGTCGCGCAACGCGGAGAAGGGCTCCCTCGACATACCCGGCGCGGTCACCGTCTCCGGCGGGCTGCTCGCCGTCATCTACGGGGTGACCAGCGCCGACCGGGACGGCTGGGGGGACCCGGTCGTCCTCGGCTCCCTCGCCGCGGGCGTGCTGCTGCTCGTGGCGTTCGTGGCGGTGGAGTCGCGCAGCGCCTCGCCGCTGATCCCGCTGCGCGTCCTGACGCGCCGTACCGTCGGCTGGGGCAACTTCGCCGGCCTCGTCACCTTCTCGATGATCACCTCGGTGGTCTTCCTGATGACGATGCACATGCACCAGGTGATGGCGTACAACCCGCTCCAGATCGGCCTGTGCTTCGCCGCCCTGGGCGGCGCGATGATCGTCGCCGGTCCGCTGGTGCCCCGCCTGGTGCGCCGCTGGGGCCCGGGTGCGACGCTCGCGACCGGACTGGCCGTGCAGGCCGCCGGTACGTTGCTGCTGCTCCTGCTCGGCACCCACGGCGGCCTCACGATGCTGCTCGTGGGCACCGGCGTCGCCGGCTGGGGCCACATGATGGCCGTCGTCTCGTACACCATCGCCGGGACCAGCGGCCTGCCCGACACCCTCCAGGGCGCGGCCAGTGGTCTGGCCACCACGGCCCAGCTGGTCGGGCTCACCATTGGCACGCCCGTCATCGGCGCGGTCGCCACCGGCCGTATCGCCTCCCTGGAGGGCTCGGCGGGGGTGCGCGAGGCCACCGTGTCCGGTGTGCACCTGGGCCTCGTCGTCATCGCCGCGGTCGTCGCCGTCGGCGTGGTCACCTCCGCCCTGATGCTGCGCGGTCCCCAGGCGGCGCCGGTGGCCGCCGGCCAGGACGCCTGACCTCTCCCCACGCCCCTTCTCCGATCTCCGAAGGAGTCCCCGACCGTGCCCGTAGCACTGTCCGCCTCGCTGAAGCAGCTCCTGGACTCGCCCGTCTTCGTGACGGTCGCGACCCTCCAGCCCGACGGCAGCCCGCAGCTGAGCGTCGTCTGGATGAAGGCCGACGGCGACCAGATCCTCTTCGTCACCTCGTACGGCACCCGCAAGGAGAAGAACCTGCGGCGCGACCCGCGGGTGACCATCATGGTCAACCCGCCCGAGACGCCGTACACCTTCGCCTCGGTCAGCGGCACCGCCGAGTTCACCGACGAGAACGGCGCCGAGCTCCTCGACGAGCTGTCCGTGAAGTACAGCGGCAAGGTCTACGCCGAGTTCAGCCCCGGCAACGTGCCCGCCGCCGACCAGCTCCTCGTCGTGCGGGTCACCCCCACCCGGGTCGCGGGCGGGCTCGCCTGATGCACCCCGGGAGAGGGGCCCTGCCGCGTGCCGGCCGGGCCCCTCTCCGTGCTGTCCTGCGCCGTGCGTCAGGCGAGGTGATGGGCACCGTGCAGTTCCCGTTCCGTCACCTCCTCGCGCCGCGCCTCCCGCTCGGGCGCCGGTGCCGGTGCCGAGGCCGGTTCCGGGGCGGCCCCCGGCGTCGACCGCTGCGCGATGAACGCGCCGACCAGCACCATCAGCCCGCCCAGCAGCTGCGCGCCGGCGAGGCGTTCGCCGAGCAGGGCCCAGGCGAGGACGGTGGCGATGACCGCCTCCAGGCAGGCCACCACCCCGGCGACCTGGGGCGAGAGCCTGCGGACCGCCAGCACGCCGGTGAGGAACGCGGCGACCGTCGACACCAGCACGATCCACGCGACCAGCGCGGCGCGCGGCACCTCCAGGCCGCCGAGCCCGGCGCTGCCGCCCAGCGCGGACCAGTCGAGCCGCCACGGGCGCGCCACCGCGGTCAGGACGGCGGCACCCACGAGCAGGCCGTACGCGATGACGGCCACCGGGGAGACGGCCGCACGCCCCTCCTCGGCCTGCCCCTGGTCGGACAGGAGGAAGTAGCCGACCTGGCAGGCGGCGGCGCCGAGCGCCAGTGCCAGCCCGACCGCGTCGAAGGCGAGACCCGACCACACCTGGACGACGCAGGCCAGGCCGGCCACGGCCAGCACCACGCCGACCGCGGCCGCCCGCGTCACGGGCCGGCGCTGCACGAAACGCACCCACAGCAGCACCAGGGCGGGCGCCAGGTACTCGACGAGCAGGGCGACGCCGACGGGAACGTACGACAGCGACGCGAAGTAGAACGCCTGCACGCCTGCCACGGCCAGCAGCCCGAAGCCCAGCAGCAGGCCGGGCCGCTGCCGCAGCGCCGCCCGGTGGTGGACGGCGAGCGGCAGCATGACCAGCGCGGCGCCGGCGACCCGCAGCCACACCACGTGCAGGGGGTCGATGCCCGACTCGATGAGCGGCTTGGCCGCGACGCCCGAGCCGCCGAACGCGAAGGCCGAGGCGACGGCCAGGGCCAGACCGGTACGGGTGGTGCCGGGGGTCCCGCTCGTACGGTCGCTCACACGGTCACCGCCGTTCCGGCCGCCAGCACCTCGGGGTTCGCCAGGCCGTCCACCGGCAGCCCCGCCAGGGCGGCACGGACCGCGTCGAGCACGGTGGTCGCCGCCCGGTCCTGCGCCTCGGCGGTGCCGGCGCCGATGTGCGGGGTGCACACGACCGAGTCGAGGTGGGGCAGCGGGGAGCCGGTGGGCGGCTCGGTCGCGAAGACGTCGAGTGCCGCACCGGCGATCCGGTCCTCGGCCAGGGCGCGGGCCAGCGCCACCTCGTCGACGATGCCGCCGCGGGAGGTGTTGACCAGGCGCAGCGTCGGCTTGGCCAGGGCGAGTTCGCGCTCGCCGATGAGGTTCCTGGTGGCGGGCGTGAGCGGGACGTGGAGGGTGAGGACGTCGGCGGTGGCGACGAGGTCGTCCAGCGGCAGCCAGCTCACCCCGCGGGCGTGCGTGAAGTCGGGGGACGCGTACGGGTCGTGGGTGAGCAGCTCCACGCCGAAGGGGGCGAGGCGCTCGGCGACGAGCTGCCCGATGCGGCCGAAGCCGACGATGCCGACGCTCTTCCCGCTGAGCTCGGAGCCCTGGAAGTCGGCGCGGCGCCACTCGCCGGCCCGGACGGAGGCGGAGGCCGCGGGGATGTTGCGGAACATCGACAGGATGAGCCCGACGGTCAGCTCGGCGACGCTGGTGACATTGGAGACGGGGGCGTTGACCACCATCACGCCGGCGCGGGTGGCCGCTTCGACGTCGACGTTGTCCAGGCCGACGCCGGCGCGGGCGACGATGCGCAGGCGGGACGCGTGGTCCAGCACCTCGCGGTCGACCTTGGTGGCGCTGCGGATGACGAGGGCGTCGGCGTCGCGTACAGCGGCCAGCAGGGCGGCGCGGTCGCTGCCCCGGCACTCGCGGACGTCGAACGCGGTGTGCAGCTCGGCGGTGAGGTGCGGGGGCAGTGGGTCGGAGATGAGGATCGAGGGCCGGGACACGGCGGCATTCCCTTCTGCTTCGGCTACGGCTGCTGTTTCTGTCTCTGCTTCTGTTTCTTCGTCCAAGTCGGCTTCCGCGAACGGCATTCCCAGCGGCTCAGGCATGGCGGCTCAGGTCGTGGAAGAAGCCGGGGGCGGGCTGGGCGAGGCCCCGGGCGAGGGCCTCGCGGTAGACGTGGGTGCCCACGGCCAGGTCGAGGATGCCGAGCCCGAACGGGGAGAAGACGACCGGCCGGTCCGTGGGCACGGTCACGGTGCCGCGCAGCACGTCGTAGAGGGTGCCGTCGACGAAGTCGCGGTTGCCGGTGGCCTGCTCCAGCAGGTGGGGCGAGGTGTCGGCCTTCAGGCAGTGCTCGATGTCGTCGAGCACGTTGAACGAGCCGCGGAGGATCTCCGGGTCGAGGTCGCGGAGGGAGACGTGCAGCACGGTCGGGTTGTGCGAGAACCAGGCCGGCTCGTGGATGTGCGGGGTGGGGGCGGTCGTGGCGAACACGATCAGGCCGGAGGCGCGCACGGCCTCCTCGGGCGACTCCTGCACCGTGATCTTCGCGGAGGTGCGCTCGGCGAGGTGGCGGGCGAAGCTCTGGGCGTACTCGCGGCTGCTGTCGTGGATGCTGATCTCGTCGAACTCCCAGCCCGTGCCCTGGAGGTGGGTGAAGAGGTAGCGGGCGATGAGTCCGGTGCCGAAGAAGGTGACGCTGCGCGGGCGTTCCCGGTCCCGGTGCAGTTCGCGGGCGGCGAGCGCGGCCGAGGAGGCGGTGCGGGTCGCGCTGATGATGGAGCTCTCCAGGCACGCGAACGGGTAGCCCGTCTCGTGGTCGTTGAGGATGAGCACGGCCGAGGCCCGGGGCAGGCCGCTGGTGATGTTGTGGGGGAAGCTGGAGATCCACTTGATGCCGTCGACGGGCCGTTCGCCGCCCAGCGCCGCGGGCAGGGCGATGATGCGGGCCTCGGGGCGGTCGGGGAACCGCAGGAAGTAGCTGGGCGGGTTGACGCTCTTGCCCTCGCCGTGGGTGAGGTAGGCGTCGCGGACGACGTCGAGGACGCCGGTCTCGTCGCCGGCGAGGATGTCGTGGACGGCCTTGCCGCCGATGACGGAGAACTCGGGGACGGCGGGGGTGGTGGCTGCGGTGGTGTCGGACACGGGTGCTCCCGGGGAGAGTCGGAGGGGAAGGGCGGAAGGGGAGATACGGGGACGGGGGTGGGCGGTCAGCTGCCGACGAGCGTTCCGGCCGGGGCCGGCGCCAGCGGGTCGTCGTCCGTGATGTCACCGAACCGGGCGCGGACCCAGACGTCGTCGTACACCGAGTCGAGGTACCGCTCGCCCAGGTCCGGCGAGATGCCGACGGACAGCGCCGTGGGGCCGGCGTCCGCCAGCCGCTGCCAGGCGCCGGCCAGGACGGTCCCGGTGGAGCCGCCCAGCAGGTAGCCGCGGCGGGCCAGGGCGCGGCACATCCGTACCGCCTCCTGCTCGGGGACCATCAGGACCTCGTCGACCACGCTCTCGTCGACGATCTCCGGGCGCCGGCCGGTGCCGAGGCCCGGGATGTGCCGGGTGCCGGGCGGGCCGCCGAAGGTCACCGAGCCGACACTGTCCACGGCCACGATGCGGGCCGGGTGGCCGATGTGCTTGAGGTAGCGGCCGGTGCCGGTGAGGGTGCCGGTGGTGCCGGCACCGATGAACAGGTAGTCCAGGTCGGGGAAGGCGCGGACGATGGCCGGGCCGGTGGTGTGGAAGTGCGCGCGCCAGTTGTTGTCGTTGGCGTACTGGTTGAGCCAGAGCGCCCCCGGGTCCTGACGGCACAGCTCGTGCACGTGCCGGATCCGGGCGCCGAGCAGGCCCTCGACCGGGTCGGGCTCCGAGATGACGACGACCTCCGCGCCGTACGAGCGCATCATCCGCAGATGGCGCTCGGTGCAGCGGGTGTCGGTCACGCACACGAAGCGGTAGCCGCGTTCCGCGGCGAGGGCGGCCAGCGCCACGCCGAGGCTGCCCGAGGACGATTCGACGATCGTGGAGCCGGGGCGCAGCAGCCCCTCCTCCTCGGCGGCTGAGATCATGCTCAGCGCCGCCTTGGCCTTCACGGAGCCCGCGAAATTGAAACCCTCGCACTTGAGGAAGAAACGCTTTCGGAACGACGGGGTGAGATCCACGAAAATGTCGTCCGGTCTCAGATCCAGAGGCGACGTCACAATCTCCGGTGATTTCCTTTCGGATTTCATGGGCATCACGCTACGGGGGCGCCGAGCGGGCAGGCAACCGCCAAATCCTGAAAATGGTCGGGGAGTTACCGGTTCATGGAACGGGAAAGCCGAGAAAAGGCGGTCCCGGAGAATTCCGGAACCGCCGTTCTCCGCCTTCCCGGTCCGCTCACACCGGGGCCGGCAGGGCGTCCCGCACGAGCGAGGCCACCTCCTCCCGGCAGTCGTCGAGGCAGAAGTGTCCGCCACGCAGCAGCCGGATGTCGGTCGCCGCGGCCGACAGCCGGCGCCAGGCCGCGGCCCCCGCGCCCGTCACCAGCGGGTCCGCGTCGCCCACCAGCACGGTGAGCGGGCACGACAAGGGCTCACCGGGCGACCACACGTACGCGCTGAGGGCCGCATAGTCCGCGCGCAGAGCCGGCAGAGCCATGGCCATCAGCTCCGGCTCGTCCAGAACCCGGCTTCCGGTGCCGCCCAGCCGGCGGATGTGCGCGAGCAGCGCCTCGTCGTCCCGCACCCGGTCGGTGGCCAGCGGCCCGGTCGTGGGGGCGTCACGGCCGGACACGAACAGCCGGGCCGGCCCGGCACCCGGCAGCCGCTCCAGGCGGCGCGCCGTCTCGTAGGCGATGAGCGCGCCCATGCTGTGGCCGAACAGGGCGTACGGCACCGCCTCGTCGCGGGCGCGGATCTCGGCCGCCAGGACGTCCGCGATCGCACCGATGTCCTCCCAGGCGCGCTCCCGGTACCGGTCCTGGCGCCCCGGGTACTGCGCCGCGGCCACCGCCACGGCCGGCCCGGCCGGGGAACCGCCGGCCAGCGTCGCGGCCAGCGGCGCGAACGCGCCGGCCGAACCACCGGCGTGCGGGAAGCAGTACAGCCGCAGGCCCGCGGCGCGGTCCGGGGTCAGCGTACGGAACCAGCTCGTCATACGGGCCGCCATGCCGTGCCCGCCCGCAGCGACCAGCCCACGGACGCCGGCCTGCCGCCCGCCGCCGACCGTGGCCAGGGCGGCACCTCCGGCTCCGCCGCCCGGCCGGCGTCCCGCGCCGCGGCGAGCGCCGCACCCCGCGCGCACAGCACGGCGACGACCGCCGCCACCTGCTCCGCGTCGGGGCTGCCCTTGTCGATCCGGATGCCGTGCCCGTTCACTGCGGCTGGTTCCCGTGCTTGCGCGACGGCAGCGGCGCGCTCTTCGCCCGCAGCATATCCAGCGCCGCGATCAGCCGCATCCGCGTCTCCGCCGGATGGATGACGTCGTCCACCAGGCCGCGCTCGGCCGCGTAGTAGGGGTGCATCAGTTCCGACTTGTACTCCTTGATCCGGGCGGTCCGCGTCGTCTCCGGGTCGTCGGACGCGGCGATCTCGCGGCGGAAGATGACGTTGGCGGCGCCCTCGGCGCCCATCACGGCGATCTCGTTGCTGGGCCAGGCCAGCGCCAGGTCGGCGCCGATCGACCGCGAGTCCATGACGATGTACGCGCCGCCGTACGCCTTCCGCAGCACCAGCGAGATGCGCGGCACCGTGGCGTTGCAGTACGCGTACAGCAGCTTCGCCCCGTGCCGGATGATGCCGCCGTGCTCCTGGTCGACGCCCGGCAGGAAGCCCGGCACGTCCACCAGCGTCACCAGCGGAATGTTGAAGGAGTCGCAGAACTGCACGAACCGCGCCGCCTTCTCGCTCGCCGGGATGTCCAGCACCCCCGCCAGAGCAGCCGGCTGGTTCGCGACGATCCCCACGACCCGCCCGTCCAGGCGCGCCAGCGCGCACACCACGTTGCGCGCCCAGCTCTCGTGCACCTCGAAGAACTCGCCGTGGTCGACGACCTCCTCGATCACCTTGCGCATGTCGTACGAACGGTTCGCGTCGACCGGCACCAGCTCGGTCAGCACGTCGTTCCGGCGGTCCGCCGGGTCGTCGCACTCCTCGACGGGCGCCATCTCACGGTTGTTCGACGGCAGCAACGACAGCAGGTGCCGCACGTCCTCCAGGCAGCTCTCCTCGTCGTCGTACGCGAACCCGGCCACCCCGGAGAGCGACGTATGCGTGTCCGCGCCACCCAGCCCCTCGTGCGAGATCTCCTCACCCGTGACCGCCTGCACCACGTCCGGGCCCGTGATGAACATCTGCGAGACGCCCCGCACCATGAACACGAAATCCGTCAGCGCCGGGCTGTAGGCGGCGCCGCCGGCACACGGCCCCAGCATCACGCTGATCTGCGGAATCACCCCGGAATTGCGGACGTTGCGCTGAAAGATGCCGCCGTAGCCGGCCAGCGCGGTCACACCCTCCTGGATGCGTGCGCCCGCACCGTCGCACAGGCCCACCACCGGGGCGCCGGCCGCCTCCGCCAGGTCCATCAACTTGTGGATCTTCTCGGCGTGCGCCTCGCCCAGCGCACCACCGAAGATGCGGAAGTCGTGCGCGTACGCGAAGACGGTGCGGCCGTGCACCTTGCCCCAGCCGATGACGACACCGTCCGTGTACGGCTTCTTGTTCTCCAGGCCGAACCCGGTGGCGCGGTGCCGGCGCAACGTCTCCACCTCGTGGAAGGTGCCCTCGTCGAAGAGCAGCGCGATGCGCTCACGGACGGTCAGCTTCCCCTTGGCGTGCTGCGCCTCGGTCGCGGCGGGCCCCGGCCCGTTCCTGGCCTGTTCGTAGATCGCCTGCATTTCCGAGGCGAAATCTGAGCGGTCCTGCACGGCAGTCATTTCCTCGCGATCCCTTCGCATGGGTGGGGGCGGAGCGGCGGAACGTTTTCGGTTTCCGAAGGTTAGGCGCGGACGGAAAACATCCGGGAACGAGCCGTCCACGCCCCGGTAATCGCCGCCCGGGCCCCGCCGAGGACGGCCGGTTACCGCGGCGTGGGCAGCGCGTTGACCGGCCCCCGTTAGCGTGACCGCACCTTTCCCAACCCCCCGCAGTGCGAACCGTACGAGTGGAGCCCGGAGATGCCGGAGATGCCGGAGGAGATGCCGGAGATGAAGGAACCCGAGAAGCCCGAGAAGTCCCCCGGGGCCGGCAGTACCCCCGCCGGGGCCGCGGCCGCCGGCCGGCCGGTCGCCGATGACCCCATTGCTGTGATCGGGCTCTCCTGCCGGCTTCCCGGAGCCCCCGACCCCGACGCCTTCTGGCGCCTCCTCCGCGACGGAATCAGCGCCGTCACCGAGGCCCCGGAGGACCGGTGGCAGACCGGCACCCTCTACGACCCCGACCCCTCCGCACCCGGCCGCATGAGCACCCGCTGGGGCGGCTTCATCGACGGCGTCGCCGGCTTCGACCCCGAGTTCTTCGGCATCTCCCCGAAGGAAGCCGCCGCGATGGACCCGCAGCAGCGGCTCCTCCTCGAACTCGGCTGGGAAGCGCTGGAACACGCCGGCATCGTGCCCGGCACCCTCCGCGCCACCGCCACCGGCGTCTTCGTCGGCGCCATCAACGGCGACTACGAACTCCTGCTGCACCGCGCCGGCCGCGACGCCATCGGCCGCCACACCCTCACCGGCACCCAGCGCAGCATGATCGCCAACCGGCTGTCGTACGCCCTCGGCCTGCGCGGCCCCAGCCTCACCGTCGACTCCGGACAGTCGTCGTCCCTCGTCGGCGTCCACCTGGCCTGCGAAAGCCTGCGCCGCGGCGAGTCCACCGTCGCCCTCGCCGGCGGCGTCAACCTCAACCTCACGCCCGAAGGCACCATCGGCACCAGCAAGTTCGGCGCCATGTCCCCCGACGGCCGCTGCCACACCTTCGACGAGCGCGCCAACGGCTACGTACGCGGCGAAGGCGGCGCCCTCGTCGTCCTCAAACCGCTCTCCGCCGCCCTCGCCGACGGCAACACCGTCCTCGCCGTCCTCCGCGGCAGCGCCGTCAACAACGCCGGCGACGCCAAGACCCTCACCACCCCCGACCGCAGCGCCCAGGAAGCCGTCATGACGGCCGCCTGCCGGCGCGCCGGCGTCGACCCGGCCCACGTCGGCTACGTCGAACTGCACGGCACGGGCACCAAGGTCGGCGACCCCGTCGAGGCCGCGGCCCTGGGCGCCGTCTACGGCCGGCACCGGGAGTCGGACCGGCCGCTGCGCGTGGGCTCGGCCAAGACCAACGTCGGCCACCTGGAGGGTGCCGCCGGCATCGTCGGCCTGCTCAAGACCGTCCTGGCCCTCCACCACCGGCAGCTGCCGCCGAGCCTCAACTTCGAGCGCCCGAACCCGCGCATCCCGCTGGACGAGCTGAAGCTGCGCGTGCAGCAGGAACTCGGGCCGTGGGACGGCGACGAGGCTCTCCTCGCCGGTGTCTCGTCGTGGGGCATGGGCGGGACGAACGCCCACGTCATCGTGGAGGAGGCGCCTCGCGGGACCCGGGAGCCGGCCAGGTCCCGGTCTGCTCGCCGTGGCGTCGTGCCGTGGCTCGTGTCAGCGCGTACGGAGGAGGCGCTGCCCGGGCAGGCGGAGAAGCTCGCGTCGTTCGTGTCGGAATCGGGCGACGACGTGTACGACGTGGCGTGGTCGTTGGCGTCGTCGCGTGCGGCGCTGGAGTACCGGGCGGTGGTGGTCGGTTCGGACCGGGAGGAGCTGGTTGCCGGCCTGCGGTCGGGTGGCCGGTGGTGCCGTGCTGCCGGGGGCCGGTCGGCGTTCCTGTTCACGGGGCAGGGCAGTCAGCGGTTGGGGATGGGGCGTGAGCTGTACGAGGCGTTCCCGGTCTTCGCCGAGGCTTTTGATGCGGTGCTGGCGGAGCTTGATCCCGGTCTCCAGCAGGTGATGTGGGGCGAGGACGCGGAAGCGCTGAATCGTACGGAGGTGACGCAGCCGGCGTTGTTCGCCCTTGAGGTGGCGCTGTTCCGTCTCTGGGAGTCGTGGAGTGTGCGGCCGGATGTGGTGGCCGGGCATTCGATCGGTGAGATTGCCGCTGCTCATGTGGCGGGTGTGTTGTCGCTGGCCGATGCGGCGAAGCTGGTGTCGGCTCGTGGTCGTCTGATGCAGGCGCTGCCTGCCGGTGGTGCGATGGTGGCGCTGCAGGCAGCCGAGGACGAGGTGCTGCCGCACCTGTCCGACGGCGTGGGCATCGCGGCAGTGAACGGCCCGCGGGCGGTTGTCGTCTCGGGCGAGCAGGAGGGCGTCCTCGCCGTCCGGGCGCACTTCGACGGGCTCGGCCGCAAGACGACGCAGCTGAAGGTGTCGCACGCCTTCCACTCGCCGTTGATGGAGCCCATGCTCGCCGAGTTCGGGCGGATCGTCGCGGGCCTGACCTTCCACGAGCCGCGGATCCCCTTCGTCTCCACCCTCACGGGTTCGCCGGTCACCACCGAGCTGACCGACCCCGCGTACTGGGTGCGGCACGTCCGCGAGGCCGTGCGTTTCGCGGACGCGGTGCGGGTGCTGGAGGCCGAGGGCGTGACCCGGTTCGTCGAGCTGGGTCCCGACGCGGTGCTGACGGCGATGGCGCAGGGCGCGCTGGAGGGCGACGGTGTCGAGGCGGTGGCCTCGATGCGCCGCAAGCGCGGTGAGGAAGAGACGGTCGTCACGGCCCTCGCCCACTTCCACGCGGCGGGCGGCCAGGTGGAGTGGGGGCGGTTCTTCGAGGGGAGCGGTGCGCGCGTCGTACCCCTGCCGACGTACGCCTTCCAGCGCCGGGACTTCTGGCTCGACACCGCCAACGACGCAGCGATGCCGGCACCGGCACAGGCACCGGCACCGGTGGCCGGGACGGCTGCCGGGCTCGCGGCCGTGCCCGCCGACCCCCTCCGTGACGGCCTCGCCGGACTGTCCGAGGACGACCGCCGGCGTTTCCTCCTCGACCTGGTCCGCGCGGACGCCGCGGCCGTGCTCGGCCACGCGCGCCCCGCCGCCATCGAGCCCGATCGTGCCTTCCGGGACCTCGGCCTCGACTCGCTCGGCGGCGTCGAGCTCCGCGACCGCCTCGCGGCCGCGACCGGCCTGCGCATCCCCGAGTCGGTCGTCTTCGACCACCCGACGCCGGGCGCCGTGGCCGCGTACCTGCACGAGCAGCTGACCGGCTCCGTGACGACGGACGGCGACGCAGCCGGTACGGCGCCGACGGGCCTCGCCGCGTGCGACGACCCCATCGCCGTCGTGGGCATGGCATGCCGCTACCCGGGCGGTGTGTCGTCGCCGGAGGACCTGTGGCGGCTGGTCGCGGGCGAGGTCGACGCGACCGGCGACTTCCCCGGCGACCGTGGCTGGGACGTGGAGGGCATCTACGACCCCGAGCCGGGCAAGTCCGGCCGTACGTACACGAGGCGTGGCGGCTTCCTCAACAACGCCGGTGACTTCGACGCCGAGTTCTTCGGCATCTCGCCGCGTGAGGCGCTGGCGATGGATCCGCAGCAGCGGCTGCTGCTGGAGACGGCGTGGGAGGCGCTGGAGTACGCCGGCATCGACCCGTTGTCGCTCAAGGGCAGCCCGACCGGTGTCTTCGCCGGCGGCGCGCCCCAGGACTACGGGCCCCGGCTGCACGAACCCGCGGACGGCGTGGACGGGTACCTGCTGACCGGCACCTTCGCCAGCGTCATCTCGGGCCGCATCTCGTACGTCCTGGGCCTGGAGGGCCCCTCGGTGACCGTGGACACGGCGTGTTCGTCGTCCCTGGTCGCCGTGCACCAGGCGGTGCAGTCGCTGCGGCTCGGCGAGTCGTCGCTCGCCCTGGCGGGCGGTGTGATGGTGATGCCGACGCCCGGCATGTTCCTGGAGTTCTCCCGCCAGAACGGTCTGTCGGCCGACGGCCGGTGTCGTGCGTTCGGTGCGGACGCGGACGGTACGGGGTGGGCCGAGGGTGCGGGCCTGCTGGTGCTGGAGCGGCTGTCCGATGCCCGGCGGAACGGTCACCGGGTGCTGGCGGTGGTGCGGGGTTCGGCTGTCAATCAGGACGGTGCGTCGAATGGTCTGACGGCGCCCAACGGCCCGGCGCAGCAGCGGGTGATCCGGCAGGCTCTGGCCGGTGCGGGTCTGCGGGCTGCTGATGTGGACGCGGTAGAGGCGCACGGGACGGGTACGCGGCTCGGTGACCCGATCGAGGCGCAGGCGCTGCTCGCCACATACGGGCAAGGACGTGCGGAAGGGCAGTCCCCGCTCCACCTCGGCTCGCTGAAGTCGAACATCGGGCATGCGCAGGCCGCCGCCGGTGTCGGTGGTGTCATCAAGATGGTGATGGCGCTCCGCAACGAGCTGCTGCCCAAGACGCTGCACGCCGAGGAGCCGACACCGTTCGTCGACTGGGAGAGCGGCGCGGTCGAGTTGCTGACGCAGGCGCGTGAGTGGCCGGCGGGGGAGGAGCGGGTGCGTCGGGCCGCCGTCTCGTCCTTCGGCGTCAGCGGGACGAACGCGCACGTCATCATCGAAGAGGCACCTCGGGAGACGCCTCGGGAGACCGCCGGGCCCTCGCGTCGCGGCGTCGTGCCGTGGCTGGTGTCGGCGCGCAGTGAGGAAGCACTCGCGGCTCAGACCGAGCGACTGGCGTCGTTCGTCTCGGAATCGGGCGACGACGTGTACGACGTGTACGACGTGGCGTGGTCTCTCGCAACGTCGCGTGCGGCGCTGGAGTACCGGGCCGTGGTGGTCGGTTCGGACCGGGAGGAGCTGGTTGCCGGCCTGCGGTGTGGCCGGTGGTGCCGGGCTGCCGGGGGCCGGTCGGCGTTCCTGTTCACCGGTCAGGGCAGTCAGCGGCTGGGCATGGGCCGTGAGCTGTACGAGGCGTTCCCGGTCTTCGCCGAGGCGTTCGATGCGGTGCTGGCGGAGTTGCCGGCAGGGCTGCGCGAGGTGATGTGGGGCGACGACGCCGAGGCGCTGAACCGCACCGAATCGACGCAGCCTGCCCTCTTCGCCGTCGAAGTGGCGTTGTTCCGCCTCTGGGAGTCGTGGGGTGTGCGTCCCGACGTCGTCGCCGGGCACTCCATCGGTGAGATTGCCGCGGCCCACGTCTCCGGGGTGCTCTCCCTCGCGGACGCTGCGAAGCTGGTCTCGGCCCGTGGCCGTCTGATGCAGGCGCTACCCGCGGGAGGCGCGATGGTCGCCCTTCAGGCGGCTGAGGACGAGGTGCTGCCGCACCTGTCCGACACCGTCGGCATGGCCGCGGTCAATGGCCCGCAGGCCGTGGTGATCTCCGGTGCGGCGGACGACGTCCTCGCTGTCCAGGCGCACTTCCAGTCGCTGGGTCGCAAGGCGACGCAGCTGAAGGTCTCCCATGCTTTCCACTCGCCGTTGATGGAGCCCATGCTCGCCGAGTTCGAGCAGATCGTCGCGGGCCTGACCTTCCACGAGCCGCAGATCCCCTTCGTCTCCACCCTCACCGGCGCCCCCGTCACCACCGAGCTCACCGATCCCGCCTACTGGGTGCGTCACGTCCGCGAGGCCGTGCGGTTCGCCGACGCGGTGGCGGTGTTGGAGGCCGAGGGCGTGACCCGGTTCGTCGAGCTCGGCCCCGATGCCGTGCTCACCGCGATGGCCCGGGGCGTGCTGGAGGGCGACGGTGTCGAGGCGGTCGCCTCGATGCGCCGCAACCGTGCCGAAGAGGAGACGGTCGTCACGGCCCTCGCCCACTTCCACGCGGCGGGCGGCCAGGTGGAGTGGGAACGGTTCTTCGAGGGGAGCTGCGCCCGCGTCGTACCCCTGCCCACGTACGCCTTCCAGCGCCGTACCTACTGGCTGAACGCGCCCGGGCCTTCGACGTCGGTCGACGCCGCTCACCTGGGCCTGGAGGCGCCGGAGCACGCCCTGCTCGGCGCGTCGGTGGACCTCGCGGGCGGTGCGGGCCGGCTGTTCACCGCCCGGCTCTCGGCGCAGGACCACCCGTGGCTCGTCGGTGACGCCCACGCGCCGACCTCGCTCTTCCTGGAGCTGGCGATGCGCGCCGGCGACGAGATGGGCTGCGACACCGTGGACCTCGCCGTGCGGGCGCCGCTCGTCCTGGACGAGGACGGTGCCGTCCAGATCCAGGTCGACGTCGAGGGCCCGGCCGACACGGACGGCCGCCATACGGTGACCGTCCACGCCCGGCCGGAGGGCCGTGACGAGCCGTGGACGCTGCACGCGGAGGGCCACGTCCGGCAGGGCCCCGCCGCCGCAGCCGAGCCGTGGCAGGACGCCGCGGAGGCAGTGACGCTGGACGAGCCGTACGACGCCGCCGGATTCCTGCTCCACCCCGTTCTCCTCGACGCCGCCGTGCGGTCCGTGGCCGCGGCCACGGCCGTGGACGGCGAGGGCGTGCCGCGCGCGGCGGTGTCCTGGTCCGGTGTGCGGGTGTTCGCCGAGGGCGCCGAGGAGGTCCGGGTACGGGCGCGGCGCCTGGGCGACGACGCGTGGAGCCTGCAGCTGGTGGACGCCGCGGGTGACGTGGTGGCCTCTGTCGACTCCGTCACCTTCGCCTCGTTCGCCCCCGAGCTGCTGCGGCCCAGCGGCCCGGCACCCCTGTACCGCGTCGGCTGGGTCCCGGCCGCACTGCCCGAGGACACCGCTCCCGTGCGGTGGGGCGGGCTCGGCGGCGTGCAGGTGTCCGCCGGCACGGACCGGTTCGGGTCCGTGGCCGAGGTGGGCGCAGCGGTGGCTGCGGGTACGGCGCTGGACGCCGTGGTCGTGCCGTGCGTGGCGTCCGGTGGCGATGTGCTGGACGTGGCGTACGAACAGGTGCAGGGTGCGTTGTCCCTGGTGCAGGAGTGGCTGGCGGACGAGCGGCTCGACGGCGTGCGGCTGATGGTCGTCACGCGCGGTGCCGTCGCCGTCCGCGACGGCGAGACGCCCGACCTCGCCACGGCCGCCGTCTGGGGCCTGCTGCGGTCCGCGCAGACGGAGAACCCCGGCCGCATCACCGTCGTCGACCTCGGCGAACCGGACGGCGGCGACGGCCTGCCCGAGCAGGCGCTCGCCCGCCTCCTGCGATCGGACGAGCCGCAGGCCGCGCTGCGCGGCGGCCAGGCCCTCGTACCACGCCTGGTGAAAGAACGCCCCATGCCGGCCGACGAGCTCACCGCCGTCGGCTCCGGCTGGGACACCGGCGGGACCGTGCTCGTCACCGGTGGTACGGGCAGCCTCGGCGCGCACTTCGCGCGGCACGTGGTGGCCGAGCACGGGGTGCGGTCGCTGCTGCTCGTCAGCCGGCGCGGCCCGGAGGCCCCGGGCGCGGCCGGCCTGCGGGCGGAGCTGGAACGGCTGGGCGCACGGGTGGAGATTGCCGCGTGCGACGTGGCCGACGCCGACGAGCTGGCCCGGGCCCTGGAGCTCGTCCCCGCCGAGTACCCCCTCTCCGGGATCGTGCACACCGCGGGCGTGCTGGACGACGGGCTGGTGACGGCCCTGACCGCCGAGCAGGTCGAGGGCGTACTGCGCCCGAAGATCGACGCGGCGTGGAACCTGCACCAGCTGACCGAGGGCATGCCGATCGGGCAGTTCGTCCTCTTCTCCTCGGTCGCGGGCGTCTTCGGCACCGCCGGCCAGGCCAACTACGCGGCGGCCAACACGTTCCTGGACGCGCTGGCACAGCACCGGCAGCGGCTGGGGCTGGCGGCCACGTCGATGGCGTGGGGCCTGTGGCAGCAGGACCACGACGGCATGGCGAACCGGCTCGACGACGCCGACCAGGCCAGGTGGGCACGGAACGGCTACCTGCCCGTGACCATGGAGCAGGGCCCCGTCATGCTCGACACGGCCCTCGCGCTGGGGCTGGCGAGCCCCGTCGCCACGCCCCTCGACCTGGGCGCGATCCGCCGGGCCGGTGCCGTACCGCACCTGTTCCGCGGCCTCGTCCCCGTCCCGCAGGCACGGCGCCGCACGGCCGGGGGGCCCGCGGAGACCGCGCCGGCGGAGTCCCTGGAGCAGCGGCTCGCCGCGATGGAGCCGGACGAGCGGCAGCGGACGCTCTCCGAGCTGGTGCGCGGCGTTGTGGCGGCCGTCCTCAACCACGCGGACGCCCAGGCCGTCGGCACCGACCGCACGTTCAAGGAGCTGGGCTTCGACTCGCTCACCGCCGTCGAACTGCGCAACCGCATGACCGCGGCGACGGGCGTCCGGCTGCCCGCGACCCTCGTGTACGACCACCCGACTCCGGCCGCCCTGACCGCCCACCTGCTGGCCGAACTGGTCCCCGCCCCCGAGTTCTCCGAGAGCGCGCTCCTGACCGAGCTCGCGCGCGTCGAGGAGTTCCTGGCGGCCGCCGTGACCGGCGACGAGGAGAAGGCCCTCGCCGCCGTCCACCTGAAGGACCTGCTCGCCCGCTGGGGCGGCGCACCGCAACAGGCGACCGCGCCCGGGGCCGGCGACACCGGCGGGCCGGCCGACTTCGAAGACTTCGACCTCGATTCCGCGACCGACGACGACCTCTTCCTCCTCGTCGACGCCAACCGAAAGGACTGAACACCAGCATGTCGAACGAGGCAAAGCTGCGCGAGTACCTGAAGCAGGCCATCGCCGACACGCGCGAGGCCAAGCGGGAGCTCCAGGAGGTCCGGGACGCCGCCGTCGAACCGATCGCCGTCGTGGGCATGGCGTGCCGCTACCCCGGTGGTGTGTCGTCGCCGGAGGACCTGTGGCGGCTGGTGGCCGAGGAGACCGACGCGACCGGTGACTTCCCCGGCAACCGCGGGTGGGACGTCGAGGAGATCTACGACCCCGAGCCGGGCACGTCCGGCCGTACGTACACGCGGCGTGGTGGCTTCCTGGAGAACGCCGGGGAGTTCGACGCGCAGTTCTTCGGCATTTCGCCGCGTGAGGCGCTGGCGATGGATCCGCAGCAGCGGCTGCTGCTGGAGACGGCGTGGGAGGCGCTGGAGTACGCCGGCATCGACCCGCTGTCGCTCAAGGGCAGCCCGACCGGCGTATTCGCCGGCGGCGCCCCCCAGGACTACGGGCCGCAGCTGCACCGCCCGGTCCAGGGCCTCGACGGCCATCTGCTCACCGGACGCCTCGCCAGCGTCATGTCCGGCCGCATCTCGTACGTCCTGGGCCTGGAGGGCCCCTCGGTGACGGTGGACACGGCCTGCTCGTCGTCGCTCGTCGCGATCCACCAGGCGGTGCAGTCGCTCCGCCTCGGCGAGTCGACGCTCGCCCTGGCCGGTGGCGTGATGGTGATGCCCACCCCAGGGACGTTCGTCGAGTTCGCGCAGCAGCGCGGCCTGTCGGCCGACGGCCGGTGCCGTGCGTTCGGTGCTGCGGCGGATGGCACCGGGTGGGCCGAGGGTGCGGGTCTGCTGGTGCTGGAGCGGCTGTCGGACGCCCGGCGGAACGGTCATCGGGTGCTGGCGGTGGTGCGGGGCTCGGCGGTGAACCAGGACGGTGCGTCGAATGGTCTGACGGCGCCGAACGGTCCGGCGCAGCAGCGGGTGATCCGGCAGGCGCTGTCCGGCGCCGGGCTCAAGCCGGGCGACGTGGATGCGGTGGAGGCGCACGGGACGGGTACGCGGCTGGGCGACCCGATCGAGGCGCAGGCGCTGCTTGCTACGTACGGGCACGGCCGTCCCGCCGACCGGCCGCTGTATCTGGGGTCGTTCAAGTCGAACATCGGGCATGCGCAGGCCGCCGCCGGTGTCGGTGGCGTCATCAAGATGGTGATGGCGCTCCGCAACGAGCTGCTGCCGAAGACCCTGCATGCCGAGGAGCCGACGCCGTTCGTCGACTGGGAGAGCGGTGCTGTCGAGTTGCTGACGCAGGCGCGTGAGTGGCCGGCGGGGGAGGAGCGGGTGCGTCGGGCCGCCGTCTCGTCCTTCGGCGTCAGCGGGACGAACGCGCACGTCATCATCGAGGAGGCACCCAAGCAGGACGAGCCGTCCGACGAGGGCCGTCCGGTCACGGGCGGCATGGTGCCGTGGCTCGTGTCGGCCCAGTCGGCGGCCGCGCTCCGTGCGCAGGCCGAGCGGCTCGCCGAGTTCGCGGGGCCGGGCGCCGGTGCCGGCGTCGGCGTACGCGATGTGGCGCTGTCGCTGGCGACGACGCGGGCGGCCCTGGAACACCGGGCCGCCGTGGTCGCCGCCGACCGCGACGAGCTGGTCGCCGGCCTGCGCGCCCTCGCCGCCGGCGAGCCCTCCGCCGCTGTCGTCACGGACACGGTGGGCGGTACGGACAACCGCACCGCGTTCCTGTTCACGGGGCAGGGCAGTCAGCGGTTGGGGATGGGGCGTGAGCTGTACGAGGCGTTCCCGGTCTTCGCCGAGGCGTTCGATGCGGTGCTGGCGGAGCTTGATCCCGGTCTGAAGCAGGTGATGTGGGGTGAGGATGCGGAGGCGCTGAATCGTACGGAGGTGACGCAGCCGGCGTTGTTCGCCCTTGAGGTGGCGCTGTTCCGTCTCTGGGAGTCGTGGGGTGTGCGGCCGGATGTGGTGGCCGGGCATTCGATCGGTGAGATTGCCGCTGCTCATGTGGCTGGTGTGTTGTCGCTGGCCGATGCGGCGAAGCTGGTGTCGGCCCGTGGTCGTCTGATGCAGGCGCTGCCTGCCGGTGGTGCGATGGTGGCGCTTCAGGCGGCCGAGGACGAGGTGCTTCCGCACCTGACCAGCACCGTCGGTATTGCTGCCGTCAATGGCCCGCAGGCCGTCGTGATCTCCGGCGCACTGGACGATGTCCTGGCCGTCCAGGCCCACTTCCAGGAGCTGGGCCGCAAGACGACGCAGCTGAAGGTGTCGCACGCCTTCCACTCGCCGTTGATGGAGCCCATGCTCGCCGAGTTCGAGCGGATCGTCGCAGGTCTGAGCTTCGGCCGGCAGGTCATTCCGTTCGTGTCGACCCTCACCGGCACCTCCGTCACGACCGAGCTCGCCGAGCCGGCGTACTGGGTACGGCACGTCCGTGACGCCGTGCGGTTCGCCGACGCCGTGCAGGTCCTGCACGGCCAGGGCGTGACGACCTTTGTCGAGCTCGGCCCGGATGCCGTGCTCACCGCGATGGCGCAGGGCTCGCTCGCCGACGGCGAGGCGCGTTTCGTGCCGACGCTGCGGCGTGGGCGTCCCGAGGCCGCCGACGCCGTCACCGCACTCGCGCGGCTCCACAATCGGGGTGTCGCCGTCGACTGGGCCCGGTTCCACGCCGGCACCGGCGCCCGGACCGTCGCCCTGCCCACGTACGCCTTCCAGCGCCAGACGTACTGGCTCGCCGTCTCCGACTCCGGTGCCGCTTCCACCGTGGCGCTCGCCGAGCCGGTGGCAGAGCACCAGCGCGCCGAGGTGCCGTTCGCCGAGCGACTGGCGGGGCGTCCCGCGGCGGAGCAGCGGGAGATGGTGGCCGAACTGGTCCGGGGCGAGGTGGCGGTCGTCCTGGGCTTCACCGACACGGATGAGATCGGCCTGGACCGCACGTTCCAGCAGCTGGGCTTCACGTCGCTGTCGGCCGTCGAACTCCGCGACCGGCTGCTCGAGTCCTCCGGCGTCCAGCTCGCCGCGACGCTGGTCTACGACCACCCCACCACCGCCGCCCTCATCGAACACGTGCACGCCCAGATGGCCGCCCCGGTCTCCGTCCTGACCGAGCTGGACCGCTTCGAGGCGGCCCTCGCCGCCGCCTCCCCCGACGACGAGACGCGGGCGGAGGTCGCCACGCGGCTGCGAGCGCTGCTGGACGGCTGGGGCGGCGAGTGGGGCACGGACGGCGCCGGCGCGGAGGCGCCGGACCTGGACGAGATCTTCAGCTTCATCGACGCGGAGGTCAGCGGGTCGGTGACGGAGTGAACGAGTACGCCGAGCAGACCGAGAAGAACCGTTTCGCAGCAGAGCACACAGCCGAGGAGGGCCTCCGTCATGGCCAGTGAGAACGAGCAGAAGCTCGCCGAGTACCTGAAGCGGGTCACCGTCGACCTCCAGAAGTCGCGCCGCCGCGTCGCCGAACTGGAGGCCGGCCGCACCGAGCCGATAGCGATCGTCGGCATGGCCTGCCGCTACCCCGGCGGCGTGGCGTCGCCCGAGGACCTGTGGCGGCTGGTCGAGGACGAGGTCGACGCGATCAGCGACTTCCCCGAGAACCGCGGCTGGGACATCGACGCGCTCTACGATCCCGAACCGGGCAAGCCGGGCCGCACCTACACCAAACGCGGCGGTTTCCTGCACGACCTCGGTGACTTCGACGCGGGCTTCTTCGGCATATCCCCGCGCGAGGCCACCGCCATGGACCCGCAGCAGCGGCTGCTGCTGGAGACGGCGTGGGAGGCGCTGGAGTACGCCGGCATCGACCCGCTGTCGCTGAAGGGCAGCCCGACCGGCGTGTTCATGGGCTACTCGGGGCAGAGCTACATCGGCCTGTTCGACGGCCCCGAGGAACTGGGCGGCTACCTGATGACGGGCAGCCTCTCCAGCATCATCTCCGGCCGCATCTCCTACGTCCTGGGCCTGGAGGGCCCGTCCGTGTCGGTCGACACGGCCTGCTCCTCGTCGCTGGTCGCGATGCACCAGGCGGTGCAGTCGCTGCGCCAGGGCGAATCCACGCTGGCCCTCGTCGGCGGCTCCACGGTCGCGGCCACGCCGGGCAGCTTCGTCGAGTTCGCGCAGCAGCGCGGTCTGTCGGCCGACGGCCGGTGCCGGGCCTTCGGTGCGGACGCGGACGGTACGGGGTGGGCCGAGGGTGCGGGTCTGCTGGTGCTGGAGCGGCTGTCGGATGCCCGGCGGAACGGTCATCGGGTGCTGGCGGTGGTGCGGGGTTCGGCGGTGAATCAGGACGGTGCGTCGAATGG
Source organism: Streptomyces mashuensis (assembly GCF_014654785.1). Lineage (GTDB taxonomy): Bacteria > Actinomycetota > Actinomycetes > Streptomycetales > Streptomycetaceae > Streptomyces > Streptomyces mashuensis. Next base: position 80,879 of record NZ_BNBD01000018.1, on the reverse strand, counting down.
TCTGACGGCGCCGAACGGTCCGGCGCAGCAGCGGGTGATCCGGCAGGCGCTGTCCGGCGCCGGGCTCAAGCCCGGTGATGTGGATGCGGTGGAGGCGCACGGGACGGGTACGCGGCTCGGTGACCCGATCGAGGCGCAGGCGCTGCTCGCCACGTACGGACAGGGGCGCCCGGCCGACCGGCCGCTGTACCTCGGTTCGTTCAAGTCGAACATCGGGCATGCGCAGGCCGCCGCCGGTGTCGGTGGCGTCATCAAGATGGTGATGGCGCTCCAGAACCAGCTGCTCCCCAAGACGCTGCACGCCGAGGAGCCGACGCCGTTCGTCAACTGGGACAGTGGCGCTGTCGAGTTGCTGACGCAGGCGCGTGAGTGGCCGGCGGGGGAGGAGCGGGTGCGCCGGGCAGCGGTCTCGTCGTTCGGTGTCAGCGGGACGAACGCGCACGTCATCATCGAGGAAGCCCCGCAGGATACGCCTCCGGAGACCGCCGAGCCCTCCCGTCGCGGCGCCGTGCCGTGGCTGGTGTCCGCCAAGAGCGCCGAGGCCCTGGCCGCGCAGGCCGGGAAGCTGGCCGCCCACGTGAGCGAGCGGCCCGAACTCGGCATCCACGACGTGGCACTGTCGCTGGCGACGACGCGCGCGGCCCTGGAACACCGGGCCGCCGTGGTCGCCGCCGACCGCGACGAGCTCGTCGCCGGCCTGCGCGCCCTCGCCGCCGGCGAGGCGTCGAAGGCCGTGAGCACGGACACGGTCAAGGCGTCGGGCGGCAAGGCAGCGTTCCTGTTCACGGGGCAGGGCAGTCAGCGGCTGGGCATGGGGCGTGAGCTGTACGAGGCGTTCCCGGTCTTTGCCGAGGCGTTCGATGCGGTGCTGGCCGAGCTGCCGGCAGGGCTGCGGGAGGTGATGTGGGGCGACGACGCGGAGGCGCTGAACCGCACCGCCTCCACGCAGCCGGCGTTGTTCGCCGTCGAAGTGGCGCTGTTCCGTCTGTGGGAGTCGTGGGGTGTGCGGCCGGATGTGGTGGCCGGGCACTCCATCGGTGAGATTGCCGCTGCTCATGTGGCAGGGGTGCTGTCGCTGGCCGATGCCGCCAAGCTGGTGTCCGCCCGTGGTCGTCTGATGCAGGCGCTGCCCGCCGGTGGTGCGATGGTGGCGCTCCAGGCGGCTGAGGACGAGGTGCTGCCGCACCTGACCGACAGCGTCGGCATGGCCGCGGTCAATGGCCCGCAGGCCGTGGTGATCTCCGGTGCGGCGGACGACGTCCTGGCCGTTCAGGCGCACTTCCAGTCGCTGGGCCGCAAGACGACGCAGCTGAAGGTCTCCCACGCCTTCCACTCGCCGTTGATGGAGCCCATGCTCGCCGAGTTCGAGCAGATCGTCGCGGGCCTGACCTTCCACGAGCCGCAGATGCCCTTCGTCTCCACCCTCACCGGCGCCCCCGTCACCACCGAGCTGACCGACCCCGCGTACTGGGTCCGCCACGTCCGCGAGGCCGTGCGGTTCGCCGACGCCGTGCAGGTCCTGCACGGTCAGGGGGGCACGACTTTCGTCGAGCTCGGCCCCGATGCCGTGCTCAGCGCGATGGCGCAGGGCTCGCTGGACGATGCCGAGGCGCGGTTCGTGCCGACGCTGCGGCGTGGGCGTCCCGAGGCCGCCGACGCCGTCACCGCACTCGCGCGGCTGCACAACCGGGGCGTGGCCGTCGACTGGGCCCGGTTCCACGCCGGCACCGGCGCGCGGACCGTCGCCCTGCCGACGTACGCCTTCCAGCGCCAGACCTACTGGTACAGCGCGGCCGCCGGGACCGGGCTCGACGCCGCGCAGCTCGGCCTGGACGGCCAGGAGCATCCGCTGCTCGGCACGTCCGTCACCCTCGCCGGGGGGCAGGGCGCGGTCTTCAGCGGGCGGATCTCCACCCGTACCCACCCGTGGCTGGCCGAACACGTCCTCGACGGTTCCGTCACCGTGCCCGCGTCGGTCTACGCGGAGCTGGCGCTGCACCTCGCCGACCAGTTCGGCTGCAACACCCTGGACGAGCTGACCGTCCACGCCCCGCTCGTGCTGCAGGGCCGGCAGGCGGTACAGCTCCAGGCGTCCGTCGGTGCCCCCGACGCGTACGGGCGGCGGACCGTCACCGTGCACACGCGTGCCGACGGCGGCGAGGGCACCTGGACGCTCCGGGCGAGCGGGCACCTCTCGCTCGGCGCCATGCCGGTGCTGCCGCCCCGGCCGTGGCCGCCGCACGGGACCCGGGAGACCGCCGGCGCCCTGTACAAGCAGCTCGCCGGGCAGGGCTACGGGCGCGGGCAGGGCTTCCCGGCCGTGACCGCCGTCTGGGAGGACGGCCACGAGATCGGCGCCGAACTGGCTCTGGCCGGAGAGGACTTCGCCACCGACGGCTTCGTGCTGCACCCGCTGCTGCTGGAGGCCGCGGTGCAGGTCGCCCTGTACGCGGGCGGCCTGGCGGGCGGTGCGCCGCGTGCCCTGCGGTCCTGGTCGGGCGTGCAGGTGTTCGCCGAGGGCGCGCGGGAGCTGCGGGTGCGTGTCCGGCGCACCGGGCCCGACGTCTTCGCGATGGAGATCGCCGACGGTTCGGGCCGGCCCGTCGCCGCCGTCGAGGCGCTGACGCTCGCCCCCGCCGCCGACCCCGGTGTCGCGGCGGCCCGAGAAGCGTCCCTCGACGCGCTGTTCACCGTCGGCTGGCACCCCATCCGGCTGGCGCGCCCCACGTCCGCGTACGCCTGGGGCACCCTCGGCGACGACGCGCACCGGCTGCTTCCGGGCGCGGACCGCTTCGGGTCCGTGGCGGAGGTGGGCGCCGCGGTGGCTGCGGGTACGGCGCTGGACGCCGTGGTGGTGCCGTGCATGCCCTCCGGTGGTGATGTGCCGGCCGGGATGTACGAGCAGGTGCGCGGTGCACTGTCGCTGGTGCAGGAGTGGCTGGCCGACGAGCGGCTCGACGGCGTCCGGCTGATGGTCGTCACGCGGGGTGCGGTCGCTGTCCGCGACGGCGAGACGCCCGACCTGGCCACCGCCGCGGCCTGGGGCCTGCTGCGCTCGGCGCAGGCCGAGAACCCGGGCCGCATCGTGCTCGTGGACGTCGACGCCGAGGACGACGGCCTTCAGGACCTGCTGGCCGCCGTCACGGACGGCGGTGAACCGCAGGTGGCGATCCGGGGCCGTGGCGCCCTGGTGCCCCGGCTCGCCCGCGTCGCCGCCGCCTCCCTGCCCGCTGCCGGCCCGGGATGGGACGCCGGCGGTACGGTGCTCATCACCGGTGGTACGGGCAGCCTGGGTGCGCATTTCGCGCGGCACGTGGTGGTCGAGCACGGGGTGCGGTCGCTGCTGCTCGTCAGCCGCCGGGGCCTCGAGGCGCCGGGTGCGCAGGAGCTGCGGGCGGAACTGGAGCGGCTCGGGGCGCGCGTGGAAGTCGCCGCCTGCGACGTGTCCGACGCCGGCGAACTGGCGCGGGCCCTTGAGCTCGTGCCCGCCGAGTACCCCCTGTCCGGCGTCGTGCACACCGCGGGTGTGCTGGACGACGGGCTGGTGACGGCCCTGACCGCCGAGCGGGTCGAGGGGGTGCTGCGCCCGAAGGCCGACGCCGCGTGGAACCTGCACCTGCTCACGCAGGACATGCCCCTGCGGCAGTTCGTCCTCTTCTCCTCGATCGCCGCGACCTTCGGCAGCGCGGGTCAGGCCAACTATGCGGCGGCCAACACGTTCCTGGACGCGCTGGCGCAGTACCGGCAGGCGCTCGGGCTGGCGGCGACGTCGGTGGCGTGGGGCCTGTGGCAGCAGGACGACGGCGGCATCGCCGGCCACCTGGACGACACGGACCTGGCCCGCATCGCCCGCGAGGGCTACCGCCCCGTGACGATGGAACAGGGCCCCGCCATGCTCGACACGGCCATGACCCTGGGGCTCACCACCCCCGTAGCCACGCCCCTCGACCTGGCGGCCGTCCGGGCGCTGCCCGGTCCCGTGGCACCGATGCTGCGCACCCTGGCGCGCACGTCGTCGCGGCCCGCCGTCGACGGGCCGGGCGGAGCCGCCGGGTCCGTGGGCGACCGGGTGCGCGAGCTGCCCGACGCCGAACGGCTGCCGCTGCTGCGGGACGTCGTCCGGGGCGAGGTCGCGGCGGTGCTCGGCCACGCCGACGCGGACGCCGTCGACCCGGGCCGCGGCTTCGTCGACCTGGGCTTCGACTCGCTCACCGCGGTCGACCTGCGCAACCGGCTGGGCGCGGCCACCGGCGTGCGGCTGTCCGCCTCGCTGGTGTACGAGCACCCGACGCCGGAGGCCCTCGCCGCCCACCTGCTGACCGAGCTGACCGGCGGCCCGGCCACGGTCGAGGCGGTGGACTTCGCCGCCGAGATCCGGCTCGCCGAGGACATCGTGCCCGCCGCGGAGGTGGTCACCGTGGCCGAGAACCCCGAGGAGGTGTTCCTGACCGGGGCCACCGGCTTCCTGGGCGCCTTCGTGCTGCGGGAGCTGCTGCGCACCACGTCCGCCCGGGTGCACTGCCTGGTGCGGGCCGCCGACGAGGCCGAGGGGCTGGAGCGGCTGCGGGACAACGCCCGCTGGTACGGCGTCTGGGACGACGACCTGGCCCACCGGGTGGTCGCCGTGCCCGGCGACCTCGGCGAGCCCCGGCTGGGGCTGACCGAGGACGCCTTCGACACACTCGCCCGCACGGTCGACGTGATCTTCCACGGTGGTGCGCTGGTCAACTGGCTCTACCCCTACACCGCGCTGAAGGCGGCGAACGTCGGCGGCACCGAGGAGGTGCTGCGCATGGCGGCCCGGCACCGCACGGTCCCGGTGCACTTCGTCTCCTCGACCGGTGTCTTCGACAAGCCCGTGCGCGAGGGCGTGCCGCTGAAGGTGACGGACCCGCTGGGCCCGACCGAGGTGATGAACGGCTACCGGCACACGAAGTGGGTGGTCGAGCAGATCATCGATCTCGCCCGGGACCGCGGCCTGCCCGTCTCCGTCTACCGCGGTGACGTCGTCTGCGGCGACCAGCAGTCCGGCGCCTGCCAGACCCGGGACTTCGTGTGGCTCAGCCTCAAGGGCTTGATCCAGGCCCGCGCGGTGCCGCGCGGCACCGACATCGTGTTCCACATGGTGCCGGTCGACTACGTCAGCGCGGCGATCGTGGCGCTGTCGCGGAAGGCGGACTGCGCGAGCCGCACCTTCCACCTCTCCCACCCCGCCGACATCCGCTACACCACCATCCTGGAGCACCTGCGGGCCTTCGGGTACGAGATCGAGGAGATGGACCGGGCCGCCTGGCTGGAGCGGGTCCAGGGCGACGGCGAGAACGCGCTCACGCCGCTGCTCGACATGTTCGAGAAGATCGCCGAGAACGGTGAGGGCGCCTACCCGCCGATCGACATGAGCGAGACCGAGGCGGCGCTCGCCGGCACGGGGATCGTGGTGCCGGAGATGACGAGGGAGCTCTTCGCCACGTACATCGACTTCTTCGTCCGCGCCGGCTACCTGCCGCCCGCCCCCGCGCTCGCCCTGGCATCCCGCACCACCTCCTGAGCCATGGCTGCCTGACACACCGCCAGCCGACCCCTCCGCCGAGGGCACCCCCACCGGGCCCCGGCCGCCGGACCCCCGTCCGCCGGCCGGGGCCCGGCCACGTCCCGGTCCCGTCCCGGCCCCGTGCGGCTACCAGGTGACCGGGAGCCGGTGCACGCCGTAGATGCTGGACGTCGTGCGCAGCGGCACCTCCTCGGGCGGCACGGCCAGGCGCAGGCCGGGGAAGCGGGCGAGCAGGGCGGGGAAGGCGGCGCGCATCTCGACGCGGGCCAGTTGCTGGCCCAGGCACTGGTGCGGGCCGTGACCGAAGCCGACGTGGCCGGTGGCCCTGCGCCGCAGGTCGAGCGTGTCGGGGTCGGGGAAGCGCAACGGGTCCCGGTTGGCGGCCTGGAGCGAGAGGGTGACCGTCTCGCCGGCCCGTATGAGGTGGCCGTCCAGCTCCACGTCCTCCAGGGCGGCGCGTATGCCGGTGTCGGTGATGGTGAGGTAGCGCATCAGCTCCTCGACGGCCTGGTCGGCGAGGGCGGGGTCGTCGCGGAGGGCGGCGAGCTGGTCCGGGTGGCGCAGCAGGGCGAAGGTGCCCAGGCCGAGCATGTTGGCGGTGGTGTCGAGGCCCGCGCCGAGCAGGAACGTGCCGAGGCCGGCGAGTTCGTCGTCGGTGAGGTCGCCCTCCCGGGCCAGGTCGCCGAGCAGGTCGTCGGTGGGCGTGGCGCGCTTCTCGGTGACGAGGTCGCGGATGATGTCCTGGACGGCCGAGTAGGCGGCCGCGCGCTCATCCATGGTCCTGCTCATGTCGGTCACCGTGTGAGTGTGGCGCTGGAAGACGTCGCGGTCCTCGGAAGGCACGCCCAGCAGTTCACAGATCATCAGGGCCGGGACGGGCTGGGCGAACGCTTCCACCAGGTCGGCGGGCGGGCCCTGTCGTTCCATGGCGTCGAGACACGCGGCGGTGATCTGCTCGGCGCGCGTGGTGAGCTCGCGCATCCGGCGGACCGTGAACTTGCCCATGAGCAGCCGCCGGTAGCGGGTGTGGCCCGGTGCGTCGATGCCGCTCATGTCGCCCGGCGGGGCGGGCGGCAGGGGCCCGTCGGGGGCGCCGGGGAGGGGGAGGTGCATCAGCTCGTAGCGGGAGCTGAAGCGCGGGTCGGCCAGCACGGCGCGCACGACGGCGTGGCCGGTGGCCAGCCAGCCCACGTGGCCGTCGGGGTAGTGCAGCCGGCGCAGCGGCTGTTCGTTGCGCAGGCGGGCCAGTTCTGCGGGCGGGTCGAAGGGGCAGCCCGCCGCGCGGGCCACGGGCAGTTCGGGGACGGGTAAGCCGGTCACGTGACGTGTCGTCGCATCCATGACGCCATGGTGGCACCATTGCGGTGCCACTGCAAGGCATTAAGCGGGAAAGTGGTGATGCCGCCATGGCGCCACGGTGTCACGAAAAAGGAGGCCGGCATGCAGCCGGCCCCCTCACCCCCTCCTGTCCTGTCCCCCCGTCAGTCCCGCGGCCCCACCACCTCGCCGTCCGCGGCGGTCACCGTGATCGCCCCCGCCGGGCACGAGTCGGCGGCGTCGAGCACCGCCTCACCAGGCGGCACCCCCTCCGCGGCCGGCCGCGACCGCTCACCGTCCATCAGGAAGTACGTCCCCGCCATCGCCGTGCAGATGCCGGAGCCCATGCACCGGCTGCGGTCCACCGTCACCCGCCACTCGGCCATCGCGCGTCACCACCCCACCGGCATCGACCGCGGACCGCGCACCAGCATCTCCGTCTTCCACACGATGTCACCGGCCACGTGCAGCCCCGGCAGCCGCAGGACCAGGCCCCGCAGCGCCTCCTGCAGCTCCACCCGGGCCAGCGGCGCGCCGAGGCAGTGGTGCACGCCGTGGCCGAACCCCAGGTGCTGGTTGCCCTCCCGGCCCACGTCGAGCGTGTCCGGCGCGGCGAAGCGCCGCTCGTCACGGTTGGCCGCGCCCACCGCCACCAGTACCGGCTCGCCCTTGCGCACCCAGGTGCCGCCCACCTCGACGTCCTCGGTGGCGTACCGGGGCGAGGCCGCCGCCGTGCCCAGCGGCACGAAGCGCAGCAGCTCCTCCACGGCCGACGGGATCAGGCCCGGGTCCTCGCGCAGCCGGGCCAGCTCGCCGGGCCGGTCGAGCAGCGTGCAGACGAAGTTGGGGATCTGCGTGGCCGTCGTCTCGTGCCCGGCGACCAGCACCGCGACGCACAGGTCGATGAGCTCCGGCTCGGACAGCCGGTCCTCCTGGTCGCGGGCCTCGATGAGCGCCGTCATCAGGTCGTCCGCCGGCCGGGCCCGGCGCTCGGCGACCAGCCCGGCCATGTAGGCGCGCAGCTCCTCCCGGCTGGCCTCCGCCTCCTCCGCCGTGAGCGAGCTGGTGGACAGGGCGTCGTCGCTCCACTTGCGGAACAGCGGCCGGTCCTCCTCGGGCACCCCCAGCAGGCGGCAGATGACGGACACGGGCAGCGGCAGCGCGAACGCGTCGACCAGGTCGGCGGGCGGGCCCGCCGCCACCATGTCGTCCAGCAGGCTGCCGGTCAGCGCCCGGATGTCCGGCCGTAACCGCTCCACGCGCTGCACCGTGAACGCCTTCGTCACCAGCCGCCGCAGCCGCGTGTGGTCGGGCGGGTCCATGGCGAGGATGCCGCTGTTGATCTGCGCGGCCGACTGGCGCGGCTCGTCGTGGTCGACGCAGGCGGCGCGGCTGAACCGGCGGTCGCCGAGGACGAAGCGGGCGTCCTCGTAGCGGGTGACGAGCCAGGCCGGTTCGCCGTACGGCAGCCGGACGCGCCGCAGCCCCTCGGCGCGGCGCACCTCCTCGTACCGCCCGGACAGTTCCAGGCCGGCGGCCTCGTTGTAGGGATAGGGATCGAAGGGGCAGGTGGCGGGCTCGCTCGCAGAGGTGGTCATGCGGATCCTCGGTCCTTCGCGTGGCGGTTTCGCGGGGCAGTAAGGTCTCGCGGCGGTGCAGGAACGTGATGTAAGCACGTGCTTACATCGACCGTAGGGCGCGCCGCGGGCAGCGTCAACGGGGCCCGGAACGCCCGCCGTTGGAGGAGGAACGGGATGACGGAACGGAAACCGGCGCGCCGGCGCGACGCGGAGGCCACCCGCAAGTGCCTGGTCGAGGCCGCGGCGGACCTCTTCGCCGAACGCGGCTACGACCGCACGACGGTGCGCGCCATCGCCGACCGGGCCGGCGTCAACCAGGCCCTCCTCTTCCGCTACTTCGGCTCGAAGACCGCGCTCTTCGCCGAGGTCGTGGCCGCCGACGGCCGCCGCAAGCTGCGCGCGACCCCCGCCGAACAGCTGCTGGAGACCGCCCTGCGCGACCTGCTCGCCCCCTCCGGCGCCCCGTCCGGGGACCGCTCGCTGGAGGTGTTCCTGCGCTCGGTGGGCAGCGAGGACGGCACGGGCGACAGCAACCGGCACCTCACCGAGGAGTACACGGCCGTGCTGGCCCGGCTCACCGATGCCGAGGACGGCGAGCTGCGCGCCGCCCTCGTCCTCGCCTGGCTGCTCGGCATCGGCCTGACCCGCGTCGTCGTCCGCCAGGAACCCCTGGCCGGCGCCGATCCCGACCACGTGTGCCGGCTGATGCTGGACGCGGCCCGCACCCTCCTGGAACGCCTGCCGTGACGGTGCGTGACCGCCCGCCCGGAGCAACGCCACCGGCGGCACCGGGCGGCGGCTGGTAGGACGGAGGGGGACCAGCGGCCCGCCGGAGGTGCGAACGGGATGCACGTCGTGGTCGATCTCAACCGGTGCCAGGGCTACGCCCAGTGCGTCTTCCTCGCCCCCCGGGTGTTCGCGCTGCACGGCGAGGAGGCCCTCACGTACACCCCCGCCGTCCCCCGCGACCAGGAGGAACGGGTACGGGAAGCGGTGGTGGCCTGCCCGGTGCAGGCCATCCTCGCCGGCGAACGGGCCGGGCCGTGACCACCCCGGCGCGCGACGGGCGGATCGTCGTCGTCGGCGCGTCGCTGGCCGGGCTGCGCGCGGCCGAGACGCTCCGCGAGAAGGGCTTCACCGGAGAGCTCACCCTGGTCGGCGACGAGCCCGTCCCGCCGTACGACCGGCCGCCGCTGTCCAAACAGGTGCTGCTGGGCCGGGTGGCGGCCGGCGACTGCGGGCTGCCGGCCCGTCGGCCCGTCGACGCGCGCTGGAAACTCGGCGTCCGCGCCACCGGCCTCGACGCCACCCGGAAGCGGGTCCTCCTGGCCGACGGCGAGGAACTCCCCTACGACCGGGTGCTGATCGCCACCGGCACCCGCGCCCGGCCCTGGCCCCACCCCGAGGAGGCCGCCCTCGACGGCGTGTTCACCCTCCGCACCGACGAGGACGCCGCCCGGCTCGCCGCCCGCCTCGACGCCGGCCCACGGCGCGTGCTCGTCATCGGCGCCGGCTTCACCGGCTCCGAGATCGCCTCCGCCTGCCGGGAACGCGGCCTGCCCGTCACCGTCGCCGAACGCGGCCGGGCACCCCTCATCGGCGCGCTCGGCGGCACCGCCGCCGCGTTCGCCACCCGGCTCCAGCGCGCCCACGGCGTGGACCTGCGCTGCGGCGTGACGGTCACCTCGCTGCGCGGCAGCGGCGGCCGGCTCACCGGCGCCGCCTTCTCCGACGGCAGCAGCATCGACGCGGACATCGCCGTCGTCGCCCTCGGCGCCGTCCGCAACACCGAATGGCTCGACGGCTCCGGCCTCGCCGCCGGCCCCCGCGGCGTGGCCTGCGACGCCGGGTGCCGCGTCTTCACCATGTACGGCATCGTCACCGACGACGTCTTCGTCGCCGGCGACGTCGCCCGCTTCCCGCACCCGCTGTTCGAGTACCAGATGATCGCCCTCGAACACTGGGGCAACGCCGTCGCCCAGGCCGAGGTGGCCGCGCACAACATGGTCAGCCCCGGCCCGCTGCGCCGCCCCCACCTGACGGTGCCGGCCTTCTGGTCCAGCCAGTTCGGCCTCAACATCAAGTCCGTGGGCGTCCCCACCTTCTCCGACCAGGTGATCCTCGCCCAGGGCCGGCCCGAGGACCGGCGGCTCGTCGCCGTCTACGGCTACCGGGGCCGCATCACCGCCGCCGTGACCGTCGACCGGGCCAAGTGGCTCGACCACTACCGGCACCTCATCGAGACCGGCGCACCCTTCCCGCCCGCCCCCGGCGCCGCCGACTTCCACGCCGGCCACGAACCCGTACCCTCCGACGTCCCCGACCCGCGCGTCCTCTCGCACGGCCCGACCGTCGCCCTCACCGGCCACCTGCCGGACCGGCGCCTGACCCTGCTGCGGCCCGGCGGCTGAGCCCCGGCCCACCGAGGAGCCCCGCATGCCCCCGGAAACCCTCTTCGAGAGGATCACCGACTTCGCCGCCCGCGCCGACCCCTACCCGCTGTACGCCGAGCTCCGCGACAGCGGCGTCGCACGCCAGGCCGACGGCTCCTACCTCGTCGGCACCTACCACGAGATCAGCGCACTGCTCCACGACCCGCGCGTCAGCTCCGACCCCCGCAGCCGCGCCGAACCCCACGAGGACCCCGCCGCCACCGGCCTGCCGCCGTCCTTCATCGGCCTCGACGACCCCGGCCACGACCGGCTCCGCCGCATGGTGATGCGGCCCTTCGGGCCGCCCCACTCGCCGCACCGCATCGACGAGCTGCGCGGCGAGATCCAGCGCGTCGCCGGCGAACTCGCCGACGCCCTCGTGGCCAAGGACCGCTTCGACCTCGTCGACGACTTCGCCTTCCCCCTGCCCGTCACCGTCATCTGCCGGCTGCTCGGCGTCCCGGAGGGCGACGTCCCGCAGATGCACACCTGGGCCGACGCCGTCGTCGCCGGACTCGACTTCGCGCCCGGCGAGGACCCCTCCCCACGGCAGCGCGCCGCCCGCGAGGCCCGCCAGGCCATGGGCCTCTACCTCGGCGAACTCGCCGAGCAACGCCGCCGCGCCCCCACCGGCGACATGCTCTCCGCCCTCGTCCACGAACCCGGCCCCGACGGGGCGCTGACCCGGCAGGAACTCATGGTCAGCGCCGTCCTGCTGCTCATCGCCGGCCACGAGACCACCGTCAACCTCATCACCAACGGCATGCTCACCCTGCTGCGCCACCCCCACGAATACGACCGCCTCCGTGACCACCCCGAGGAGATGCCCGCCGCCGTCGAGGAACTCCTGCGCTACGAACCCCCCGTCCAGCTCCTCCCCCAGCGCAGCCCGCTGGCCGACATCGAGGTCGCCGGCGTCACCGTCCCCAGGGGCGCGCCACTGATCCTCGTCCTGGCCGCCGGCAACCGCGACCCCCTGCGCTTCCCCGACCCCGACCGCTTCGACCCGCGCCGCCCCGACAACCAGCACCTCGGCTTCGGCAGCGGCGTCCACGCCTGCTTCGGCGCCCCGCTCGCCCGCGTCGAGACCCACCTCGCCCTCACCACGCTGCTGCGCCGCCTCGGCGACCTCCGCCTCGTCGAGGACTCGCCCGAATACCGCCGCAGCCCCGTCCTGCGCGGCCCCCGCCACCTGCACCTGGAGCAGCACCGCCGCTGACGGACGACCGGGCTCAGCGCCGCCACCACGCCCCCGCGCCCAGGAACACGATGGTGACGCACACCGTGAGGTTGACCAGCTTGTGCTCGAAGAAGACCGCCACGAACTCGCGGATCGTCGCGCTCGGCCAGAAATACGCGGCCGTCCGGGCACCCACCACCTGCCCGTTCACACCGGTCCTGCGCGCGGTGAGCGCCGCCCGGAAGGCGTGGTAGTTGCTGGTGACGACCAGACAGCGGTAGCCGGGCCGGGCCGCCTCCATCACGGCCCTGCTGAACAGGAGGTTCTCCGTCGTCGTCCGCGACCGGGCCTCGCGCAGCACGTGCTCCGCCGGCACGCCGTGCTCGACGAGCCACACCGCCATCGCGTGCGCCTCCGGAACCTTCTCGTCCGGACCCTGGCCGCCCGACACGACCAGCACGGGCGGCCGGCCGCGCGCCGCCTGCGCCGCGTAGAGCCGGCGTGCGCGCTCCAGCCGCCCGGCCAGCAGCGGCGGCACCCGGGAGCCCCCGACGAGCCCGCAGCCCAGGACCACCACGAAGTCCACGTCGCGGCGCGGCCGCAGCCAGCCGTAGAGGAGGGCGTAGGCGAGGAAGCAGAAGAAGAGGAACGACACGTACCCGGCGAGCAGCAGCGCGGTGCCGGCGACGATCACCAGCTCGGGGGAGCGGGTGGCGACGGCCGCCAGGGCCAGGGCCAGCAGGCCCACCAGGGCCAGACCGGCGAGGAAGGACAGCAGGTTCGCCGGCCGCCGCCCCTCCTTGCGGATCATCTTCACGCCGTTGGACAGCAGGAACACCGGCAGCACCAGGGCACCGAGGAGCGGCAGCAGCAGGATTCCGGCCACGGCCCACTCCAGCGCGTGGTGGCCGCCGCCCACGCCCACGACGGCCGCGTGCAACAGTCCGAACGCCAGGCCCACGCAGAAGAGCCCGAACAACACGGCGTTGCCGAAGCGCCTGCGGTCCCGCAGGACGCCGACGACCAACAGGACCAGGAAGAACGCGGCGGGCACATAGGCGAGCACCCCTGCATCGTAGGGCGGCCGGCCCCGCGCCGGAACCATGCGCAAAGCCGGGGAAAATCCCGGTCAAGCAGCCCTTGGGAACACCTAATAAAGCGGCTGCGACCTGCTGGTTCAACTGAACGACGGTCGTCCTGCGGCACGATGCTCCCCGTCGCCCCTTACTTCACCAAGTTGTACGGGAGTTGACGGGAACGGCGGCGGCGCCGCGTGAGATTTGCTACGCCACCCCGCGGCCCGGTCCGTGTACTGTTCCGATCGCCGCCTCCGGGTGATCTTTGCTGCGGCGCCCTCCTTCTCCCGTCCGGGGCAGGAGTGTGCCCGCGTCGCCCCGCACCCGGCGGAGGCATGGTTCCGCGTGCATGACCGAGGGGGAAGTCATGGTTCCGTTGTCCTACGCACAGCGGCGGTTATGGTTCCTGTCGCGCCTCGAGGGAGGGAGCGCGACGTACAACATGGCGATGCCGTTACGTCTGCGCGGCACGCTCGACAGAGAAGCGCTGCGGGCCGCCGTGCGCGACGTCGTCGCCCGGCACGAGAGCCTGCGCACGCTCGTCGCCGAGACCGACGGGGAGCCCTGGCAGCGCATCCTCGGCCCGGCCGAGGCCGAGCCCGGCATCGAGGTCGTGCCGGTCGCCGACGAGGACCGGCTGGCCGCCGCCGTGGCCGCCGAGGCCGCCCACGTCTTCGACCTCACGGCCGGGCTGCCGCTCCGGGTCCGGCTGTTCGCCCTCTCCGAGCACGACCACGTGCTCCTCATGGTGGTCCACCACATCGCCTGCGACGGCTGGTCCGTGGACCCCCTGGTCCGGGACCTCTCGCTGGCCTACACGGCCCGGCACGCGGGCCGCGCGCCCGACTGGGAGGAACTGCCCGTCCAGTACGCCGACTACGCGCTGTGGCAGCGCGAGCTGCTCGGCGACGAGGACGACCCCGACAGCGTCGCCGCCCGCCAGCTCGCGTACTGGCGCGAGCACCTGTCCGGCGCGCCCGACCGGCTGCCGCTGCCCGCCGACCGCCCGCGCCCGGCCGTGGCCACGCACCGCGGCGGCACCGCCTCCTTCCGCGTCGACACGGACCTGCACCAGCGGCTCGCCGCCGTCGCGCGGCAGTCCGGGGCCAGCGTCTTCATGGTGGTCCAGGCGGCGTTCGCCGCGCTGCTCACCCGGATGGGCGCGGGCCACGACATCCCCGTCGGCGTGCCGGTGGCCGGCCGCACCGACGAGGCGCTCGACGACCTCGTGGGCTTCTTCGTCAACACCCTCGTGCTGCGCACGGACACCTCCGGCGACCCGGAGTTCACCGACGTGCTCACCCGGGTGCGCGACACGAACCTGTCCGCCTACGAGCACCAGGACCTGCCGTTCGAGCGCCTGGTGGAGGTCCTCAACCCGGTCCGCTCCGCGGCCCACCAGCCGCTGTTCCAGGTCATGGTCTCCCACCAGAGCGGCACGGACGCCCCGCTGTCCTTGCCCGGCCTCGACGTCGGCACCGAGAAGGTGCCGTCCACGACGGCCAAGTTCGACCTGTGCCTCACCGTCGACGAGCGCTTCGCCGCCGACGGCACCCCGGCCGGCCTCGACGGCGGCCTGGAGTATGCCCTCGACCTGTTCGACCCCGCCACCGCCGAGGATCTGGCGCTCCGGTTCGTGCTCCTGCTCCGGGCCGTCGCCGCCGACCCCCGCGTACGCATCGGCGCGGCGGACCTCCTCACTCCGGAGGAGCGGCAGCGGATCACCGGCGAGTGGGCCGCCGACCCCGCCGCTCTCGACACCTGGCAGCGGCACGCCCGCACGCCGCTCACCGAACGCACCGGCCAGGAGCGCCTGTACGTCCTGGACGAGGAGCTGCGCCCCGTACCGCCCGGCGCCCCCGGCACGGTGTACGTCACCCACCCGGGCGCCGCCGCCGCGCCGGACGCCGTGCCCTGCCCGTTCGGCGACGGGACGGCAGCCATGGTGCCCACCGGCGACCTGGCCCGGTGGGCGGCCGACGGCCGCCTGGTGCCGCTCGGCCGCGCCGCCGGCGACGTCGCCCTCGGGGCGATGCGCATCGCCCCCGGCGAGATCGAGACCGAGCTGGCCGGCCACCCCGCCGTCGGCGCCGCCGCCGTGGCCGTACGCGAGGACCGGGCCGGGCAGCAGCACCTGCTGGCCTGGGCGGAGCCCGCGCCGGGCGGCACCGCCGACCCCGGCGCCCTGCGCGACCACCTCGCCGCCGCCCTGCCGCCGTACCTCGTACCCACCGGCGTCGTGGTGCTGGACGCCCTGCCGCGCACGGCCGGCGGCGACGTCGACCACGCCGCCCTGCCCGGCCCCGACGGCGAGGAGACCCCCGGGACCGGAGGGGCCGCACAGCACACCGCGGCGCTCTGCGAGATCTTCTCCGAGGTCCTCGGCGTCGACGACATCGAGCCCGACGAGAACTTCTTCGACCTCGGCGGCCACTCCCTGCTTGCCATGCGCATGATCAGCCGCATCCGCGGTGTGTTCGGCACCGAGGTCTCCATCCAGACCGTCTTCGAGGCCCCGACCCCGGAGCTGCTCGCCGCCCGGCTCGCCGACGGCGGGACCGCCGCCCCGTTCCGGCCGCTGCTGCCGCTGCGCACCACGGGCACACGCGCCCCGCTGTTCTGCGTCCACCCGGGCGCGGGCATCGGCTGGGCCTACTCGGCGCTGCTGCGCCACCTCGACCCGGACCGGCCCGTCCACGCCCTCCAGGCGCGGCGGCTCGACGGCACCGGAGAACTCCCCGCCACCGTCGGCGAGATGGCACGCGACTACGTCCGGCAGATCCGCGAGGTCCAGCCGCACGGCCCCTACCACCTGCTCGGCTGGTCCTTCGGCGGCGTCGTCGCCCACGAGATGGCCGTCCTGCTCCAGGAGGAGGGCGAGCACACGAGCACGCTCGCCGTGCTCGACGCCTACCCCGCCGATCCCGCCGGCGAGCCGGAGCCCGTCGAGATCGGCGAACAGGAGGTCCTCGCCACGATCGTGGACTTCTTCGGCCACGACGCCACCGCGTTCGACGGCCCGCTGACCCATGAAGACGTCAACAAGGTCCTGGAGGCGGAGGGCACCGGGTTCCCCGGCCTCACCGCCCGCCACGTGACCGCGATCGCCGAGGTGCAGACGAACAACGTGAACCTTCTCCACGCACACGCCCCGCGCCGCTTCGACGGCGAGATGGTGTTCTTCACGGCGACGGACGACGACCTCGGCGTCGTGGACGAGTGGCGGCCCTTCACCGCCGGCCCCGTCCACCACCACGAGGTGCCCTGTGCCCACAAGGACATGATGCGTCCCGGACCGGCCGGCGCGATCGGGCGGACGGTGGCGGAGTGGCTGGACGGGCGCGACTGACCGGCGCACGGCGACAAAGGGGACGACGGGGGACGACGGGGACAACTGGGGGTGCCATGGAAGCTCTGGTCGCCGCTGACCGCGGGGACGGGAGGAGGACGGTGGGCCGTGCATGGGTCGCGGGCCACCACGGCGAATTCCTGCAAGGGGTGTTCCCCGACGGACGGTCGCTGAGACGCGGACTGGTGTCCGTGCCGTGCAGCCTGTACTGCTCGGAGGCCACGTTCACCGCCTCCGACGAGCCGGTCGTCACCGTGGAACCGGCCTGGAAGGCCAAGGCGCACCGGGCCTCGGTGCTCGCGCTCGGCGAACTGGGCCGGCCGGCCCAGGGCGGCCGGCTGCTGATCCGCGAGAACATCCCGCCCAGCCGCGGCTTCGGCTCGTCCACCAGCGACGTGCTGGCCGCCATCGGGGCCGTGCAGGACGCCGTCGGCGGCACCCTGCCCACCTCGGTGGTCTCCCGGCTCGCCGTGCACGCCGAGACGGCCTCCGACTCGCTGATGTTCGGCAGCCAGGTGGTGCTCTTCGCCCACCGGGAGGGCGAGGTCATCGAGGACTTCGGGGTGCCGGCGCCGCCGCTGGAGGTCATCGGGTTCGGCACCAGCGGCGACGGGCGGGGCGTGGACACGCTGGCGCTGCGCCCGGCGCGCTACTCCGCCTGGGAGATCGAGGCGTTCCGCACGCTGCGGGTCATGCTGCGCCGCGCCGTGCGCGACCAGGACCCCGAGCTGCTGGGCCGGGTCTCCACCACCAGCGCCCGCCTGAACCAGCGGCACCTGCCGGTCCGCGACTTCGACCGGCTGGAGGCGCTGGCCCGGCAGGCGGGCGCGGTCGGCCTCCAGGTCGCCCACAGCGGCGACGTGGCCGGGCTGCTCTTCCACCCGGACGCCCCCGATGCGCAGGGGCGGCTGGAGACCGGCAGCGCCTTGCTGAAACGCCACGGGATCACCGACCAGTGGCGCTTCCGGACCGACAAGTGATCCGGACCGACAAGCGATCCTGACCTACGAGCGACAGGGCGTCCTGGGGGACTGCTGTGCCATACCAATCCATCGTCGATGCCACCGAACTGCCGCGCCTGGTGCGGCTGGGGCCGAACCTCTACGGCGCGGTGTTCAGCCTGATGAAGCTGCTGCCCGCCCGCTTCATGATCGACCGGGCCGAGGACCGCGGCGCGCTGGGCACCGGCACCACCATCATCGAGACCTCCTCCGGCACCTTCGCCCTGGGCCTCGCGATGGTGGCCCGGCTGCGCGGCTACCAGCTGAAGATCGTCGGCGACCCCGCGATCGACCGGAACCTGCGGATGCGGCTGCGCGGCCTGGGCGCCGACGTCGAGATCGTCGAACGCGCCGGGGCGCAGGGCGGCTACCAGCAGGCCCGCCTGGACCGCGTGGCCGAGCTGTGCGAGCAGATCCCGGACCACTTCGTGCCCGGCCAGTACGACAACAAGGACAACCCCACCGCATACGGCCGCGTCGCCGAGCTCGTCGGCGACGCCCTCGGCCACGTCGACTGCCTCGTCGGCCCGGTCGGCTCCGGCGGCTCCACCGGCGGCCTCGCCTCGTTCCTGCGCCTCGCCAACCCCGGCCTGCACCTGGTCGGCGTGGACACCCACGGCAGCGTGATCTTCGGCATGGAGGACCGGCCGCGCCTGGTGCGCGGCCTCGGCAACAGCCTGCTGCCGGCCAACGTCCGGCACGACGCGTACGACGAGGTCCACTGGGTCAACGCCGCGGAGACCTTCCGCGCCACCCGGGACCTGCACGAGAGGAAGGCCCTGTTCATGGGAGCGACCAGCGGCGCCGCCCACCTCGTCGCCCAGTGGTGGGCGGCGCGGAACCCCGGCGCGAAGGTGGTGGTGATGCTGCCGGACGAGGGCAACCGCTACCAGGAGACCGTCTACTCCGAGGAGTGGCTGCACGCCAACGGCGTCCTCGCCGACCGCGTGCCCGACGCGCCCCACCGCGAGGACCACCCCCGCTCCGCCGGACCCGACTGGTCGTGGATGCCGTGGGGCCGGCGCACCCTCGACGAGGTCCTGGCCGCCGCCCCGGCCCACGGCCTCGCCGGCTCGGGGGCCGCCGTATGACCGCCTTCCTCCTGCTGGTCGAGAGCAACACCACCGGAACCGGGCGCGAGTTCGCCCGGCAGGCCGCGGACCTGGGCGCCGTGCCGGTGCTCGTCGCCGCCGACCCCGGCCGCTACCCGTACGTCCGCGAGGACGGCCTGCGGCACGCCGTCGCGGACACCACCGACCCCCGGGCCGTCCTGGACGTCGCGGCCGAGCTGCGGCACGAGGGCGAGGTCCGCGGCGTGACGTCCAGCTCCGAGTACTACGTGCCCGTCGCCGCCACCGTGGCCCGCGCACTCGGCCTGCCCGGCCCCGACCCGCAGCGCGTCACGAGCTGCCGGCACAAGGGCGAGCAGCGCCGGACGCTGCACGCCGCCGGCGTGCCCGTGCCCGGCTTCGCCGTCGTCACCACCGAGGCGGAGGCGGAGGAGGCCGCGCTGCGGCTGGGCCCGCCCGTGGTCGTCAAGCCCGTCCTCGGCTCCGGCAGCCTCGGCGTACGGCTGTGCCCCGACGGGCGGACCGCCGCCAAGCACGCCGCGGACCTGCTCTCCCGCACCGCCAACGAACGCGGCATGAGCCTGCCCCGCGAGGTGCTCGTCGAGTCCTACCTCACCGGCCGCGAGTTCTCCGTGGAGACCTTCGGCACCGACGTCGTCACCGTCGTGGCCAAACACGTCGGCCCGCTGCCCGACTTCGTCGAGACCGGCCACGACGTGCCCGCCGCCGTCCCCGACGGCCTGCACGACGAGCTCGCCGACGTCGCCGTGCGGGCCGTACGGGCCCTCGGCCTCGGCTGGGGCGCCGCGCACACCGAGATCCGGCTGGAGGACGGCCGCGCCCATGTGGTGGAGGTCAACCCCCGCCTGGCCGGGGGCCGCATCCCCGACCTGGTCCGGCTCGCCCTCGGCACCGACCTCGTCCGCGCCCAGGTCGCCGCCGCCCTCGGCGAGCCGGCCCCGCCCGCCGCCGCACGGCACGGGCACGCCGCCATCCGCTTCCTCACCGCCGACGGGCCGGGCACCGTCGGCGCCACGGACGAGGCACTGGCCGGCGCCCGCGCCGTGACCGGCGTCGCCGACGCCGCCCTCTACCGCACCCCCGGCGAACCGGCCCGCCGCGCCACGGACTTCCGCGACCGGCTCGGCCACGTCATCGCCGCCGCCGACGGCCCCGGCCGGGCCCGGCAGGCCGCCGAGGACGGCCTCGCCCGGCTCCGCACCGCCCTGCAGCACCACGAGAACCCCGGAGAGACGGAATGAACGCGGCGAGCACCCCCACCACGGATGCCCACGCGGCGAGCGCCTCCGAAGTCGACACCGGCCGGCTGAGGACGCCCCTCGCGGAGACCGCCCGGCAGATCCTCTTCGGCGAGAGCCCCTACGCGTACGACGCCGGGGCCGCCGCCGAACTGCACACCATCAGCGAGGTCGACCGCGCCCACCTGCTCATGCTGGAACGGCGCGGCATCGCCGACCCTGCCAAGGTCCGCGCCCTCCTCGCCGAGATCGAGGCGCTGCGCGCCACCGGCTTCGCCGGCGTCCGCGACCGGCCCGCGCCCCGCGGCCGCTACCTCAGCTACGAGTCGTACCTCATCGAACGGCTCGGCGCCGACACCGGCGGCGTCCTGCACACCGGCCGCTCCCGCAACGACCTCAACGCCACCACCGTCCGGCTGCGGCTGCGGCAGCCCTACGCCGCGCTGCTGGAGGAGACCCGGCAGCTCCTGGCCGTGCTGCGGGCCCGCGCCGAGGAACACCGCGACGTGGTCATGCCCGCCTACACCCACCGCCAGCCGGCCGTGCCCATCACCTACGGGCACTACCTCCTCGGCCTGGCCAACGCCGTGCTGTGGGGCCTGGACGGGCTGCTGCACGCCGGCGAGGAGATGGACGTCAACCCGCTCGGCGCCGGAGCGGTCGGCGGCACCTCCGTCGCCGTCGACCCCGAGCACACCACCCGGCTGCTGGGCTTCCGCGCCCCGGCGCCCAACTCGCTGCACGCCGTGGCCTCCCGCGACTTCGTGCTGCGCCTGCTGTCCGCCACCGGCGTGCTCGGCGTCGGTGTGGCGCGCGCCGCGCAGGACTTCTCCGTGTGGACCACCGAGGAGGCCGGGCTGCTGCACGTCCCCGACGACCTGGTCGGCTCCAGCTCGATGATGCCGCAGAAGCGCAACCCCTTCCCGCTGGAGCACATCCACGGCAAGGCCGCGGCCCCCCTCGGCGGCTACGTCGGCGCCGCCTCCGCCATGCTGACCGCCGGCTACACCAACGCCATCGCCGTCGGCACCGAGGCCGTCGCCCACCTGTGGCCGGCGCTGCGCAACATCACCGAGGCGGTCGTGCTCATGCGGCTGTTCGCCGACGGCACCCGCCCGGTGCCCGCCCGCATGACCGAACGCGCCGAGCAGGGCTACACCGCCGCCACCCACCTCGCCGAACGCCTGGTGGCCGACGGTGTGCCGTTCCGCTCCGCCCACCACGAGGTCGGCCGGATGGTCCTCGACGGGCTGGCCGCCGGCACGCCGCTGGACCAGGTGGCGGGCGGCCGCCTGGAGCCCGGCACCCTCGCCCCCGCGGCCGTCGTGGCGGCCACCGACTTCGGCGGCGGCCCCGGCCCCGCCTCCACCCGGCACGCCCTCGAGGCCCTCGACGCCGGCCTCGACCGGCTCGGCACGGCCGTCGACGAACGCCGCCGGCGCTGGGCCACGGCCGCCGACGAGCTCCAGGCCCAGGTCGAGAAGGCACTGCAGGCATGACCGGACCGCAAGGACACACCACCCCCATGACCCCCGCCACCGACCCCGCCCGGTCCGTACGGCAGGACCACTACCTGCTGCACGGCCCCCTGGACGCCGAGGCGTTCACCGCCGCCTGGCAGCAGGCCGTCACCCACCACGCCGACGGCACCGGCACCCCGCCGTCGGCGGAGCTCGTCCGCACCGGCCCCGACACCCACGAGCTCTGCTGCACCTACGACGGGCAGCGGCTCGACCCGTGGACCCTCCACGAGCTCCTGAACGCCACCCTGGACCTGCTGGCCGGCACGCCCCTCCCGGAACCGGCCCCCCGCACTGCACGCGACCACGGGCAGCCACAGGACCCGGAGGCCGCCGGCCGCTACTGGGCCCAGCGGCTCGCCGGTTTCCGTACACCCGTCGAACCCCGCATCGCCGGCGGCCGGCCGGACGCCCGCGGCACCGCCGCCGTGCCCCTCACCGTCCCCGAGGAGCAGACGGCGCGTCTGGCACGGGTGACGATCGACGGCACGCCGGCGCTGCCCGCCCTCGTCGAGGCGGCGTGGGTGCTGGTGCTGAGCGCCTACGCGGAGACCACCGACATCGTCGTCGGCGCCGTCCGCCCCACCGGCCCGGTCCCCGTCCGCGCGCAGCTCGACCCGGCCGTCCCCCTCGGCCGGTGGCTGCGCGGCTTCGTGGAGCAGGCCGCCACCGAACAGGCCGCCCCCCTCGCGTTCATCGAGGACCACGCCGGCGCCCCGCAGCCCCTGTTCGACTCCGTCACCGAATGGGCCGACCCGCACCCGCCGCTCGGCACGCACGGCACCGTCACCGTGACACCGCTGCGCGCCTCCGCACCCGGCACCCACACCCTCGGCCTCGCCCTGCGCAACGGCCCCGCCCTGCACGGCGAACTGCGCTACGACACCGCACGCGTCAGCGACGAGGCGGCCGGGCAGCTGGCCCGGCAGTTCCTGCACGTCCTGGGCGTCCTGGGCGACGAGGAGCAGCACGCGCGGCCGCTCGCCGCGCTCGACGTCCTCCCGCCCGCCGACCGCGCACGCCTCGTCGACCGGTTCAACGACACCGCGGCCGGCTACGACGCGGACGCCACCGTCCTCGACCGCTTCGCCACCTGGGTGGCGGACCGGCCGGACGCCGTGGCCGTCGAGGACGGCCCGCTGACCCTCACGTACGCCGAGCTCGACCGCGCCTCCGCACGGCTCGCCGCGCAGCTGGCCGCGCGCGGCGTCACCACCGAGCACACCGTCGGCGTCTGCTTCGAACGGTCGGCCGCCCTGGTCGTGGCCATGCTCGCGGTGCTGCGCGCCGGGGCGGGCTACCTGCCGCTGGACCCCGGCTACCCCGGCACCCGGCTGCGGCTGATGACGGCCGACACCGGCACGCGCGTCGTGCTGGCCGACGCCCGCACCGCCGGCAGCGTGCCCGTGGAACCGCACCAGGAGCTGCTCGTCCTCGGCCCCGACGGCACCCTCGACGACTCCGCGGGCGACGACGTTCCGCAGGCCCCGGCCCCCCGCGTGCTGCCCGACAGCACCGCGTACGTCGTCTACACCTCCGGCTCCACCGGCGCCCCCAAGGGCGTGGTCGTCCCGCACCGCGCCCTCACGTGGTTCGTGGCCAACACCGCGTACCTCGCGCCCGGCCCCGACGACGTGGTGGCCCTCGCCTCCAGCCCCGCGTTCGACGCCCTCACCTTCGAGTGCTGGGTCGCCTTCGCCCACGGCGCCCGGCTCACCGTGATCCCCAAGGACGTCGTGCTGTCGGCCGGCGAACTCGCCCGGACCCTGCGCCGGGCCGGCGTGACCCTCATGTACGTCACCGCGGCCCTCCTGGAGCAGCTGTCCCTGGAGGTGCCCGACTTCGCCGCCGGGCTGCGCGTGCTGCTCTTCGGCGGCCAGCAGGCCAACGCCGACGCCGTGGCGCTCGTCCGCGCCAAGTCCGCCCCCGCCCGCCTGGTCCAGGTCTACGGGCCCACCGAGACCACGGTGTGGAACGCCCACCAGACGGTCGCGGACGGCCCGGCGGAGTGGATCCCGCTGGGGCGGCCCATCGAGAACTCCACCGAGTACGTGCTGGACCGGTGGCTGCGCCCCGCCCCGGCGGGCGTGCCCGGCGAGGTGTTCATCGGCGGCGACGGCGTCACCCGCGGCTACCTGGGCCGGCCCGGCCTGACGGCCACGCGGTTCCTGCCCAACCCCTTCGGCCCCGGCCGCCTCTACCGCACCGGCGACCTCGCCCGCTTCCGCGGGGACGGCAGCCTGGAGTTCCTGGGCCGCGCCGACCAGCAGGTGAAGATCCGGGGCTTCCGGATCGAGCTCGGCGAGGTCGAGGCGGCCCTGCGCGCCCACGCCGGCGTCAGCGCCGCCGTCGTGGCGGCCCGCGACATCGCCGGCGGCGGACCGCAGCTCGTGGCCTGGCTCGTCCCCGAGAAGGGCGCCGCCCCGCTCACCGCGGCCGAGGTGCGGGCCTTCCTCACCGACCGGCTGCCCGGCTACATGATCCCCGCGATCGTGATCCCGCTGGACCGCGTCCCCCTGGGCCCCACCGGCAAGGCCGACCACAAGGCCCTGCCCCTGCCGCTGACGCCGGAGGGCCGGCTCGACCGGCGCGCGCTCGCGCGCATGGCCCGCCGGCCCACCGGGCCGTCGTGACCGGCCTCCACGCCCCGCAACCCCATCTTGTTGACCTGCCGACCCTGTTGAACGGGAGCCACATATGAGGAGCCTGCTGTCCCTCGCGGACATCGACGACCGCACCCTCGCCGCCCTGGTGGACCGCGCCGTCGTACTCGGCCGCACCCCGCAGCCCGAGCAGACGCTCGCCGGCAAGTCCGTCGGCATCTACTTCCGCCGCTCGTCCACCCGCACCCGGACCGCCTTCTGGTCCGCGGCCGTGCGCCTGGGCGCCCACGCCATCTCCTACGGCCCCGACGACCTCCAGCTGGTGACCGGCGAGTCGCTGGAGGACACCGGCCGCGTCCTGGGCAACTACCTCGACATCCTGGTGGCCCGCACCAACGACGACATGGCCGAGCTGCGCGGCCTCGCCCGCAGCGGCGAGCTGAGCATCGTCAACGCGCTGACCGCCTACGAGCACCCCACCCAGGCGCTCGCCGACCTCGCCATGCTCACCGAGGAGTTCGGCAGCCTCGACGGGCGCGAACTGCTCTACGTCGGCGAGGGCAACAGCACCGCCGCCGCGCTCGCCCTGGCCACCGCGCACGTCCCCGGCTTCCGGCTCACCGTCGTCACGCCGCCCGGCTACGGCATGCCGGACGAGGTGCTCCCGCTCGTCGAGGAGATCGGCGGCAGCACGCACGGCGTCACGCAGACCCACGACCTCGCCTCCGTCGACCGCACGGTCGACGCCGTCTACACCGCGCGCTGGCAGACCATGGGCGTGCAGCACGCCGACCAGGAGTGGATGAAGGCGTTCCTGCCCTACCAGGTGACGACCGGGCTCCTGGACCGCCTGAGCAAGGACGACACGATCTTCATGCACGACCTGCCCGCCATGCGCGGCGAAGAGGTCGTCGACGAGGTCCTGGACGGCCCGCGCAGCCGCGCCTGGCGCCAGGCGTACCACAAGATGACCGCCGCCATGGCCGTCCTCGAGTGGTGCGCGGCCGCCTGACGCCACCCGTCCGCTTCCCGCTCCCGGCGGACGGCCGCACGCCGCACGCCGTGTGCCGTCCGCCGGGAGCCGCAGCACGTTGACCGAGAACTTCATGGGGGACGTCTCAGCCATGACCGCACAGCCACATTCCGCCCTGCCCCTGTCGGCCGCCCAGATGGGCGTCTGGCTCGCCCAGCAGCTGACGCCCGAGGACAACGGCTTCAACGTCTGCTACGGGCTGGAGATCAGCGGGCCGCTGGACGTGCCGCGCCTCGAACAGGCCGTCCGCGCCACCTACTCCGAGGGCGAGTCCATCCGCTGCGCCGTCGTTCCCGGCGACAACGGGTCGCGGCAGACCGTCCGGCCCCTCGACGGCTTCGCGCTGCCCGTCACCGACGTCAGCGCCGAGACGTCCCCCGCGCAGGCGGTCCGCGAGCTGACCGAGGCCCGCCGCCGGAAGCCGGTCGACCTGCACCACCACACCCTCGGCGCCGTGCTCTACCGCACCGCCGAGCAGGAGCACACGCTCGTCCTGCACGTGCACCACCTCTTCGCCGACGGCTTCAGCTCCACCCTCGTCATCAGCCGCATCGCCGAGCACTACGCCGCCCTCACCGAGGGCCGGGACCCCGGGCCCTCCCCGTACGCGCCGGCCGCCGAGGTCCTCGCCGACGACGCCGCGTACCGCGCCGGCGAGCAGTTCGCCGAGGACCGCGCCCACTGGCTGGAGCGGCTGGCCGACGCCCCGCCGCCGGCCACCGTCTCCGGCCGCGCCGGGCGCAGCAGCAACGGCGACATCCACCACGTCACCGGCCACCTCTCCGCCGACGACCTCAAGGCGCTGTCCGTCGCGGCCCGCGCCGCGCGGTCCACCTGGTCCGGCGTCCTCACCGCCGCGTTCATGGCGTACGTGCACCGGGTGACCGGCACGCCGGACGTCACCGTCGAGTTCCCCGTGCCGGCCCGCGTCGGCACCGCCAACCGGCGCACCCCCGGCATGCACTCCAACGTGCTGCCGCTCACCCTCACCCTCGACCCGCAGGCAAGCGTCCGCGACACCGTCCGCGCGGTCTCCGGCGCCGTGCGGCAGCTGCTGCGCCACCAGCGCTACCGGGCCGAGGACATCCGCAAGGACCTCCGCGACGCGGGCCACGACCGGCAGGCCGGCGGCCCCCGCATCAACATCATGCCGTTCGAGGGCGACATCGCCTTCGGCGACTGCGCCGGCACGCTGGTGCCGCTGTTCACCGGCCCCGTGCCCGACCTGTCGGTCGACGTCACCAAGCTCCCCGACGACAGCGGGCTGCGCTTCGACGTCAAGGGCGACCGCGCCGGCTTCACCCCGGCCGACGTGGCCGCGCACCGCGAGCGGTTCCTCGCCTTCGTCATGGCCTTCGTCGCCGACCTCGACCGCCCGCTGGGGCACGTGGAGATCCTCGCGGACGAGGAACGGCGGCGCATCCTCACCGAGTGGAGCGGCGCCGACCGCGCCGCCGGCCTCGCCCTGCCCGACGACCCGGGCACGATCACCGGGCTGTTCGAGGCGCAGGCGGCCCGCACCCCCGGCGCCGTCGCCGTCGTCCACGAGGACACCCGCCTCACCTACGCCGAACTCGACGCCCGCGCCAACCGGCTGGCCCACCACCTCGCCGCGCACGGCGCCGCCCCCGAGCGGTTCGTCGCCCTGGCCCTGTCCCGCTCCGCCGACCTCGTCGTGGCCGTCCTCGCCGTGCTCAAGACCGGCGCCGCGTACCTGCCGGTCGACCAGGACTACCCGGCGGACCGCATCGCCACCATGCTCGCCGACACGGCGCCCGTCGCCGTGCTCGCCGACGCCGTCACCGCGCCCCGGCTGCCGGCGGACGCCACGGTGCTGCGCCTCGACGACGCCTCCGTCGCCGCCGCCGTGGCCGCCCGCCCGGCCGGACGCCCCGCCGTCGCCGTGTCCCCGGACCACGCCGCGTACGTCATCTACACCTCGGGCTCGACCGGCCGCCCCAAGGGCGTCGTCGTGCCGCACCGCAACGTCACGCGGCTGCTCACGGCCACCGACCACTGGTTCGGCTTCGGCCCGGACGACGTGTGGACGCTGTTCCACTCGTACGCCTTCGACTTCTCGGTCTGGGAGATCTGGGGCGCCCTCCTCCGGGGCGGCCGCCTCGTCGTGGTGCCCTACGACACCAGCCGTTCCCCCGCCGACTTCCTGCGCCTGCTGGCCGCCGAGCGGGTCACCGTGCTCAACCAGACGCCGTCGGCCTTCTACCAGCTCATGCAGGCGGACGCCGAGAACCCGGGCCAGGAACTCGCGCTGCGCTACGTCGTCTTCGGCGGCGAGGCGCTGGAGCCCGGCAAGCTGGCGCACTGGTACGCCCGCCACGCCGACGACGCGCCGGTGCTGGTCAACATGTACGGCATCACCGAGACCACCGTGCACGTCACCCACCGGCCCCTGGACCGCGCCACCGCCCTGTCGAACCAGGGCAGTGTCATCGGCACCGGCATCCCCGACCTGCGCGTCTACGTGCTCGACGCCTCCCTGTCGCCCGTGCCGCCGGGCGTGGTGGGGGAGATGTACGTGGGCGGCGCCGGCCTGGCCCGGGGCTACCTCGACCGGCCGGGGCTGACCGCGGAACGCTTCGTCGCCGACCCCTTCGCCGGCCCCGGCGCCCGCATGTACCGCACCGGCGACCTGGCCCGGTGGAGCACCACCGGCGAACTGGAGTTCATGGGCCGCGCCGACGACCAGGTCAAGGTCCGCGGCTTCCGCATCGAGCTCGGCGAGATCGAGGCCGCCCTCTCCCGCCACCCCGCCGCCGGCCAGGTGGCCGTGGTCGTCCGCGAGGACCGCCCCGGGGACCGCCGCCTCGTCGGCTACGTCGTGCCGTCCGCCGCCGCGGGCCCGGACGGCGTGGACGTCGCGGCGCTGCGCGCCTCCGTCACTGGTGTGCTGCCCGACTACATGGTGCCCTCGGCCTTCGTCGTCCTCGACGCGCTGCCGCTGACCTCGAACGGCAAGCTGGACCGGCGCGCCCTGCCGGCCCCCGACCTCACGGCCGCCGCCGGCGGCCGCGGCCCGCGCACCCCGCAGGAGGAGACCCTCTGCGGCCTGTTCGCCGAGATCCTCGGCGTGCCCGGCGTCGGCATCGACGACAACTTCTTCGAGCTGGGCGGCCACTCCCTGCTGGCCACCCGCGTCATCAGCCGCATCCGCTCCGTCTTCGGCGTCGACCTGCCCGTCCGCGCCCTGTTCCAGGCCCCGACGGTGGCCGGCCTGGCCGGGCACCTCGCCTCCGCGGGCAGCGCCCGCCCGGTGCTCGCCGCTGCCGAACCGCGCCCCGACGTGCTGCCCGTCTCGTACGCCCAGCAGCGGCTGTGGTTCCTGTCCCGGCTGGAGGGCCGCAGCGGCACGTACAACATGCCGATCCCGCTGCGCCTGCGCGGCACCCTCGACCGTGACGCCCTGCGCGCCGCCGTGCGCGACCTCGTCGTCCGGCACGAGAGCCTGCGCACCGTCGTCGGCGAGGTGGACGGCGAACCCTGCCAGCTGGTCCGCACCCTCGGCGAGGCCGAACCCGCATGGGCCGAGACGCCGGTCCGCGACGAGGCCGAGCTCACCGCCGCCGTGGTGACCGAAGGCGCCCACGGCTTCGACGTGACGGCCGAACTCCCCGTGCGCATATGTCTCTTCACACTGTCCGAGCAGGAGCACGTGCTCCTGCTCGTCCTCCACCACATCGCCTGCGACGGCTGGTCACTGGAGCCGCTGATCCGCGACCTGTCCCGGGCCTACGCGGCACGCTGCGCCGGCGAGGCACCGGTGTGGGACGCGCTGCCGGTGCAGTACGCCGACTACGCGCTGTGGCAGCGGCAGCTGCTCGGCGACGAGGCCGACCCCGACAGCCTCGCCGCACGCCAGCTCGCCTACTGGCGCGAGCAGCTGGCCGGCATCCCCGACCAGCTCGCCCTGCCCACCGACCGCCCCCGCCCGGCCACGGCCACCCACCGCGGCGGCGTCGTCCCCGTCCGGATCGACGCGGACCTGCACCGGCAGGTCGCGGCCGTCGCCCGCGACGCCGGGGTCAGCGTCTTCATGGTGGTCCAGGCGGCGTTCGCCGCCCTGCTCACCCGCCTGGGCGCCGGCACCGACGTGCCCGTGGGCGTGCCCGTCGCCGGCCGCGCCGACGAGGCGCTGGACGACCTGGTGGGCTTCTTCGTCAACACCCTCGTGCTGCGCACCGACACCTCCGGCGACCCGGCCTTCACCGAGCTGCTGGACCGCGTCCGCGACACCGACCTCACCGCCTTCGAGCACCAGGACCTGCCCTTCGACCGGCTCGTCGAGGTCCTCAACCCCGTCCGGTCCGCCGCCCACCAGCCGCTCTTCCAGGTGATGCTGGCCTTCCAGAGCAACCCGGCCACCACCTTCGACCTGTCCGGCCTGGACGTGACGGCCGAGCCCGTGCCGAACGGCACCGCCAAGTTCGACCTGTGCCTCACCGTCGACGAGCGCTTCGCCGGCGACGGCGGCCCCACCGGCATGGACGGCGAACTGGAGTACGCCGCCGACCTCTTCGACCCGGAGACGGCCGAGGCGATCGCCGTCCGCTTCGAACGGCTCCTGCGGGCCGTCGCCGCCGACCCGGGCGTACGGCTCAGCGAGATCGGCGTGCTCGACGAGGACGAGCAGCACCGCCTCCTCGTCGAGTGGAACGACACCGGCGCAGCGCACACCCACGACACCGTGCTCGACCTGTTCCGCGCCACCACCCGCCGCACCCCCGACGCCACCGCACTCGTGTGCGGCACCGACCGGCTGACGTACGCGGAGCTCGACGCCCGCGCCAACCGGCTGGCCCACCACCTGCTGGCCGGCGGCGTCGGCGCGGAGAACGCGGAAAGTATCGTGGCGCTCGCGCTGCCGCGCACCGCCGACTTCGTCGTGGCCCTCCTCGCGGTCCTCAAGACCGGCGCCGCCTACCTGCCGCTCGACCCCGGCCACCCGGCCGACCGCATCGCGTCCATGCTCGACGACGCGCGCCCCGCGCTCGTCGTCACCGTCCACGACGCCGCCGCCGGGCTCCCCGCCACGGACGTGCCCCGCCTCGTCCTGGACGACGCCGGCACCGCCGCGGCCCTCGCCGCCCGCCCGGACCACGACCCGACCGACGCCGACCGCGGCCGGCCCCTGACCCCGGCCACCCCCGCCTACGTGATCTACACGTCGGGTTCCACCGGCCGCCCCAAGGGCGTCGTCGTCGAACACGGCGGCCTGGCCAACCTCGCCCGCGTCTACAGCAGCGGCTCCGCCCTGTTCACCACCGCGCTCCGGGCCGCCGGCGGACGCCGGCTGCGCGTCGCCCACACCGCCTCCTGGTCCTTCGACGCGTCCTGGGACCCGCTGCTGTGGATGATCGACGGCCACGAGCTGCACATCGTCGACGAAGCCGTCCGGCTGGACGCCGAGGCGTTCGTCGCCCACGTCCGCCGCGAACGCATCGACGCCGTCGACGGCACCCCCGGCTACATCCAGCAGCTCATGTCCTTCGGCCTGCTCGACGAGGGCGGCCACACCCCGCTCATGCTCGTCCTCGGCGGCGAGTCCGTGCCCCAGGCCCTCTGGGACGACCTGCTGGCCCGCACCGGCGTCGTCGCCTACAACACCTACGGCCCCACCGAATGCACCGTCGACTCCGTCGACGGCGAGATCACCGGCAGCGACCGGCCCGTCATCGGCCGCGCTGTGCCCGGCGCCCGCGCCTACGTCCTCGACGCCACGCTGCGCCCGGTGCCCGTAGGCGTCGCCGGCGAACTGTACGTGGGCGGCGCCGGCGTCGCCCGCGGCTACCTCAACCGGCCCGGCCTGACCGCGGAACGCTTCGTCGCCGACCCGTTCGCCGGTCCCGGTGCCCGCATGTACCGCACCGGCGACCTGGTCCGCTGGACCCGCTCCGGCCACATCGAGTTCCTCGGCCGCGCCGACGACCAGGTGAAGATCCGTGGCTTCCGCATCGAACCCGGCGAGATCGAGGCCGTGCTCTCCCGCCACCCCGCCGTGGGCCAGGTGGCCGTGGTCGTCCGGGAGGACCGCGCGGGCGACCCCCGTCTCGTCGGCTACGTCGTGCCGTCCGCCGCGGCCGGCACGGCCGGCCACGACAGTGTGGACGTCGCGGCGCTCCGCACCTTCGTCGCGGGCGCGCTGCCCGACTACATGGTGCCCTCGGCCTTCGTCGTCCTCGACGCGCTGCCGGTGACGTCCAGCGGCAAGCTCGACCGGCGCGCCCTGCCCGTGCCGGACCTCACCCCCGTCGCCGGCCGCGCGCCGCGCACCCCGCGCGAGGAGATCCTCTGCGGCCTGTTCGCCGAGGTCCTGGGCGTGCCGGGCGTCGGTGTCGACGACGACTTCTTCGCGCTGGGCGGCCACTCCCTGCTGGCCACCCGGGTCATCAGCCGCATCCGTTCCGTCTTCGGCGTCGACGTGCCCGTGCGGGCGCTGTTCCAGGCGCCGACCGTCGCGGGCCTGGCCGAGCGCGTCGCCTCCGCGGCGGGCGGCCGTCCGGTGCTGCGGGCGGCCGCGCCGCGCCCCGAGGTGCTGCCCGTGTCGTACGCGCAGCAGCGGCTGTGGTTCCTCTCCCGCCTGGAGGGCCGCAGCGCCACGTACAACATGGCCATGCCGCTGCGGCTGCACGGCACGCCCGACCCGGACGCCCTGCGGGCCGCGGTGCGCGACCTCATGGTCCGGCACGAGAGCCTGCGCACCGTCGTCGCCGAGACCGACGGCGAGCCCTGGCAGCGCATCACCGACCCCGCCGGCGTACGGCCCGACGTCGCCGTCGTCCCGGTCGGCGACGAGGACGAGCTCACCGCGGCCGTCGCGGCCGAGGGCGCCCACGGCTTCGACCTCTCCACCGAACTGCCCGTACGGGTCCGGCTCTTCAGCCTCTCCGAACGGGAGCACGTGCTCCTCGTGGTGATCCACCACATCGCCTGCGACGGCTGGTCCCTGGAGCCGCTGATCCGCGACCTGTCACGGGCCTACGCGGCCCGCTGCGCCGGCGAGGCGCCGGTGTGGGACGCGCTGCCGGTGCAGTACGCCGACTACGCGCTGTGGCAGCGGGAGCTCCTGGGCGACGAGGCCGACCCCGACAGCCTCGCCGCACGGCAGCTCGCCTACTGGCGCGAGCAGCTGTCCGGCATCCCCGACCAGCTCGCCCTGCCCACCGACCGGCCGCGCCCCGCCACCCCCACCCACCGCGGCGAGCGCATCACCTTCGGCCTCCCCGCCGACCTCCACGACGGCATCGCTGCCCTGGCCCGCGAGACCGGCGTCAGCGCCTTCATGGTGCTCCAGGCGGCGTTCGCCGGGCTGCTCACCCGCCTGGGCGCCGGCACCGACGTGCCCGTGGGCGTACCCGTCGCCGGCCGCACCGACGAGGCGCTCAACGATCTGGTCGGATTCTTCGTCAATACTCT
Source organism: Streptomyces mashuensis (assembly GCF_014654785.1). Lineage (GTDB taxonomy): Bacteria > Actinomycetota > Actinomycetes > Streptomycetales > Streptomycetaceae > Streptomyces > Streptomyces mashuensis. The sequence goes on along the minus strand of NZ_BNBD01000018.1, from coordinate 48,477 downwards.
CGTGCTGCGCACCGACACCTCGGGCGACCCGGGCTTCACCGAGCTCCTCACCCGCGTCCGGGACACCACCCTGTCCGCCTACGACCACCAGGACCTGCCGTTCGAGCGCCTGGTGGAGGTCCTCAACCCCGTCCGCTCGGCCGCCTACCAGCCGCTGTTCCAGGTGATGTTCGCCCTCCAGAACAACCGCGAGGGCAGCCTGGAGCTGGCCGGGCTGCGGCTCCGCGAGGAGCGGCTCGACGTCGGCACGTCCAAGTTCGACATGTCGTGGAGCCTCACCGAGCGGTTCGCCGCGGACGGCAGCCCCGCGGGCGTCGAGGGCGACGTCGAGTACGCCACCGACCTCTTCGACCGCGACACGGTCGTCACCCTCGCCCGCCGCTTCGAACGGCTGCTGCGCGCCGTGGTCGCCGACCCCGCCGTCCGGCTCGGCGCGGTCGACCTGCTCGACGAGGGCGAAGGGCACCGCCTGCTGACCGGGTGGAACGCCACCGACGCCCCGGTGCCCACCGCCGGCGTCGCGGAGCAGTTCCGGACGTGGGCGGCCCGCACCCCGGACGCCACCGCCGTGGTCTGCGGCGACGAGACCCTCACGTACGCCGAACTGAACGCCCGCGCCAACCGGCTGGCCCGCCACCTGCTGGCCGAAGGCGCCGGGCCCGAGCGGATCGTGGCGCTCGCGCTGCCCCGCACCGCCGACTACGTGGTGGCCCTCCTCGCCGTACTCACCACCGGCGCGGCCTACCTGCCGGTCGACCCCGACTACCCGGCCGACCGCATCGCGTACATGCTCGACGACGCGCGCCCCGCGCTCCTGCTCACCACGCGCGAGACCGCCGGCACCCTGCCCGGGGCGGGCGTCCGACAGGTCGTGCTCGACGACCCCGCCACCGCCGGTGCCGTCGCCGCACACCCGGCCGACGACGTCACCGTCGCGGCGCACCCCCTGTCCCACCCCGCCTACGTCATCTACACCTCCGGCTCCACCGGCCGCCCCAAGGGCGTCGTCGTGCCGCAGGACAGCCTGGTCAACTTCCTCGCCTCCATGCGGGAACAGCTCGCCTTCGACGCCGGCGACCGGCTGCTGGCCGTCACCACCTTCGGCTTCGACATCGCCGGCCTGGAGACGTTCGTGCCGCTGCTCAGCGGCGCCTGCGTCGTCCTGGCCGACCGGGACGCCGTCCGTGACACCGCCGCGCTCCGCGACCTCGTCGTCCGGCACGGCGTCACGGTGATGCAGGCCACGCCGAGCCTGTGGCGCGTGGCCGTCGCCGACGGCCTCCCGCTGGCGGGCGTCCGCGTCCTCGTCGGCGGCGAGGCCCTGCCGGGCGACCTGGCCGCCTCGCTCGTCGACGGCGCGGCCTCGGTGACCAACCTCTACGGGCCCACCGAGACCACGATCTGGTCGACGTCCTCCGTGCTGGACGCGGCCACGGCGGCCACGCCGCGCATCGGCCGGCCCATCGCCAACACCCGGGTGTACGTCCTCGACGCCCACCTGCGCCCGGTGCCCGTGGGCGTCGCCGGTGAGCTGTACATCGGCGGCACCGGCGTGGTCCGCGGCTACCTGGGCCGGCCCGGCCTCACGGCGGAACGATTCGTCGCCGACCCGTTCGCCGGCCCCGGCGCCCGCATGTACCGCACCGGCGACCTGGTCCGCTGGACGTCCTCCGGCGAGCTGGAGTTCGTCCGCCGCGTCGACGACCAGGTGAAGATCCGCGGCTTCCGCATCGAGCTGGGCGAGATCGAGACCGTCCTCTCCCGGCACCCCCTGGTCGACCGCGTCGCCGTCACCGTCCGCGAGGACCAGCCCGGCAACAAGCGCCTGGTGGCCTACGTCGTGCCGGTGGGCGAAGAGGCCCGGCAGGGCGAGGTCGCCGAGGGCCACCGCGTCGGCGAGTGGCAGGACATCTACGACTCCATCTACGCCGACGCCGCCTCCGCCGAGTTCGGCGAGGACTTCGGCCTGTGGGTGAGCAGCTACGACAACGCCCGCATCCCGGTCGGCGAGATGCGCCGGTGGCGGGACGCCGCCGTGACCCGCGTCCAGGAGCACGCCCCGCGGCGCATCCTGGAGATCGGCGTCGGCAGCGGCCTCCTGCTGTCCCGCCTGGCGCCCGGCTGCGAGACGTACTGGGGCACCGACTTCTCCGCCCCCGTCATCGAGGCGCTGCGGGCCAAGGTCGCCGGCGTCCCGGAGCTCGACGGCCGCGTGGAGCTGCGGCAACAGCCGGCGCACGTCGTCGACGGGCTGCCCGAGGGGTACTTCGACGTGGTCCTCCTCAACTCCGTCGTGCAGTACTTCCCCAGCGCCGACTACCTCACCGACGTGCTCCGCAAGGCCACGGACCTGCTCGCCCCCGGCGGCGTCATCGTCGTCGGCGACGTACGCAACCTGCGCCTGCTGCACGCCTTCCACGCCGACGTCCAGGCCGCCCGCACCGGCGAGGACGACCCCGCCGAGCTGCGGCGCAAGGCCGAACGGGCTGCGCTGATGGAGAAGGAGCTGCTCGTCGCGCCCGAGTACTTCGCCGCCCTCGCCGAGGCCGTCCCCGGGCTCGCCGGCGCCGACATCCGCATCAAGCGCGGCGACTACCACAACGAGCTGACCCGCTACCGCTACGAGGCCGTCCTGCACAAGAAGCCCGCCGGGGCCCTGGTGTCGCTGCGCGACGCCGAGGCGTTCCCCTGGCGGCCGGGCGAGGACACCCTCGGCACCGTCACCGAGCACGTGGCCCGCAAGCGCCCCGCCCGGCTGCGCGTCACCGGCGTGCCCAACCTGCGGCTGCCCGGCACCGCGCACGGCGTCGACCCCGAGGCGTTCTGTGCGGCGGGGGAGGAGCTCGGCTACCGGACCGTGGCCACCTGGTCCGGCAGCGGGCACGACACCTTCGACGTGCTGTTCGTGGACCCGGAGGACGCGCCCGGCACCACGCTCACGGACCTGTACCTGCCGGCCGCGGCGGGCCGGGCCCCCGGCGACCTCACGGGCCTCACCAACGTCCCGTCCGTCTCCTTCGAGGGCAGCGCGCTGGCCACCGAGATGCGCCGGTACGCGTCGGCCGGCCTGCCCGACTACATGATGCCGTCCGCGTTCGTCACCCTCGACGCCCTGCCGCTCACCCCCAACGGCAAGCTGGACCGCCGTGCCCTGCCCGCACCGGACTTCGCCCCGGCGGCCGGCAGCCGGCCCCCGCGCACGCCGCAGGAGGAGGTGCTGTGCGGCCTGTTCGCGGAAGTGCTCGGCGTACCGGCCGTGGGCATCGACGACAACTTCTTCGACATGGGCGGCCATTCGCTCCTGGTGACGCGCCTCATCAGCCGGATCCGTTCCGTGCTGGGCGCCGAACCCGGCATCCGGGCCGTCTTCGAGTCGCCGACCGTGGCCGGCCTCGCCGGCCGCCTCGACCAGGCCGGCGGCCGGAAGCAGCGGCCCGCACTGCGGCGGATGCGCCGCCCGTGACCCGCACACCGCACACCAGCACGGACAAGGAAAAGGACGGCTCGCGATGAAACTCGGAAGGTTCCCCGCCGCGTACTGGTGGGTGTGGGCCGGCAGCCTGGTCAACCACGCCGGTTCCTTCGTGATCCCGTTCTTCGCCTACTACCTCACCAGCAAGCAGGGCTTCACCCCCCTCCAGGTCGGCCTGGTCGCCACGCTCTACGGGGCCGGCGGCGTGCTGTCCACGGTGGTGGCCGGGGTCGCCGCCGACCGCATCGGCCGGCGCCCCACCCTCCTGGTGTCCCAGGCGGGCGCGGCCGGCGCGATGCTGGCCCTCGGCTTCGCCCACCACGTCGCCCTCATCGACGTCCTGGCGTTCGTCCTCGGCTTCACCTCGTACGCCGCCGGGCCGGTCTTCTCCGCGATGATCGCCGACGTGGTGCCCGAGGAGGACCGCAAGACGGCCTACGCCGTCCACTACTGGGCGGTCAACCTGGGCTTCGCCGCCGCCCCTGTCCTGGCCGGCCTCATGGCCGGCAGCGGGTACGTCTGGCTGTTCGTCGGCGACGCGGCGACCACCGCGGCCTGCGCCGTGCTGATCGCCTGGCGGGTGCCCGAGCACCGGCCCGGACAGGACGGCGCCGACGCGGACGGCGAGCAGGCGCAGGGCGGCCTGGGCAGCGTGCTGAAGGACCACGTGTTCACCGCGCTGCTGCTCATCACCCTCGGCGTCGTCGTGATCTACACGCAGTACCAGGTGACGCAGCCCATCGCCATGCAGGAGGCCGGGCTCTCACCGCGCATGTACGGGCTGGTCAGCGCCGTCAACGGGGCGCTGGTCGTGGTGATCCAGCTGCCCGTCACCCGGCTGGTCGACCGCTACCACGACGACCTGCTGCTCGCCGGCGGCGCGCTGCTCCTCGGCGCGGGCATGGCCCTGACCGCGTTCGCGCACGGCCCGGCCATGTTCGCCGCCTCCATCGCCGTGTGGACGCTCGGCGAGGCGGTCGTCATGCCCACCAGCGCCGCCGTCGTCTCCAAGCTCGCGCCCGCCCACCTCCAGGGGCGCTACCAGGGCCTGTACGGCATGGCCTACGCGCTGGCGGCCGTGATCGGCCCGCTGACCGGCGGCTGGGCGTTCGGCCACCTCGGCGGCGGCGCGGTCTGGACGGGCTGCCTGGTGCTGGGCGTGGCCAGTGCCGCCGGGGCCCTCCTGGTGGGGCGCGGGGTACGGGCCCGTACCGCGCCCGCCACCGGGGAGCCGGCGGTCCCCGTCGGCTGACCGCACGGGACAAGAAGCACGAACCGAGAGAAGAGAAACCGGAGCGACATCATGAGCAACCCCTTCGAGGACAACGACGCCCAGTACCGCGTGCTCGTCAACGACGAGGGCCAGCACTCGCTGTGGCCGGACTTCGCGGACGTGCCGGCCGGCTGGACCGTCGTGCACGGCCCCGCCGGCCGCCAGGAGTGCCTGGACCACGTGGAGGCGAACTGGACCGACATGCGGCCCAAGAGCCTGGCCGAGGCGATGGACCGGTAGGACCCGGCCCCACCCGGAGGCGAGAGCCGGCAGCGCACCGCTGCCGGCTCTCGGCGCGTCCGGGGCCGGCGGGCGCCGCGCAGCTGGTGCGATCGTGTGAACATGCCGGGCCGCCTCGCGGATCCGCCTCCGCTCGTGCGGAACCATTCCCCCATGACCGACGCCGAGGTCCTCGCGACCATCCGCACCGTCCTGACCACCACCTTCCAGGTGCCCGACGACGAGGTGACCCCCGAGGCCACCCTGGAGCAGCTGGAGATGGACTCGCTCGCGCTGGCCGAGTTCGCCCTCGTCCTGGAGGAACGGCTCGGCGTACGGCTCCGGGGCGAGCAGGCCACCCGCTCCACCACCCTGGCCGAGGTCGCGGCCCACGTCCGGGCCCTGCGCGACGGCAGCGTGGCGGCGCGGTGAGCCCGGCGCGCCCGGAGCGGATCGCCGTCACGGGGCTCGGCCTGGTCACCGCGGCCGGCGAGGGCGTCGAGGCCACGTGGCAGGCGGTCTGCGCCGGCCGTGGCACCGCCACCCGCGACCCCGCCCTGGCGGGCCTGCCGGTGGACTTCTCCTGCCGTGTGCCCGGCCCCCGGGACGCCGACCGGCGCATCGGGCGCGCGGCGTGGCGCATGGGACGGTTCGTCAAACTGGCGGTCCTCGCGGCCCGCGAGGCGGTCCGCGACGCGGGCCTGGACCCGCGCGGCTGGGACGGGTCCCGGGTCGCCGTCGTCATCGGCTGCGGGATGGGCGGCACCGAGTGGGAGGAGCAGGCACGGCGGCTGGAGGAGCAGGGCCCCGGCATGGTGTCGCCGCTGGCCATCCCCACGATGATCCCCAACCTGGCGGCCGGCGAGGTCTCCATCGACCTGCGGGCCACCGGCCCGAGCCTCGCCCCCGCCACCGCCTGCGCCTCGGGGGCCACGGCCCTCGTCGTCGCCCGTGACCTGCTGGCGGCCGGGCACTGCGACGTGGCGGTGGCCGGCGGCGCCGAGGCGGCCGTCGGCCGGCTGTCGACGGCGGGCTTCTGGCGCATGGGCGCCCTGTCGGAGCGCACGGGCGACGCGGGCGGTGCGTCGCGGCCGTTCGCCCCGGACCGGGACGGCTTCGTCATGGCCGAGGGTGCCGGTGTGCTGGTGCTGGAACGGGCCGGGGACGCCGCCGCCCGCGGCGCCCGGCTGCGCGCCGTGCTCGCCGGGTGCGGCAGCACCTCCGACGCCCACCACCCCACCGCGCCGCCCGCCGGGGCCGCCGGTGCCGAGGCGGCCCTGCGGGCGGCGCTCGCCGAGGCGGGCCTCGACCCGTACGACGTGGACCACGTCAACGCGCACGGCACCTCGACGCCGCTCAACGACGCCACGGAGGCGGCCCTGATCGCGCGGGTCCTGCCGCACCGGCCCAGTGTCACGGCGCCCAAGGGCGCTCTGGGGCACTCCCTCGGCGCGGCCGGGGCCGTCGAGGCGGCCCTGACGGTGCTGACGATCGAGCACCGGCTCGTCCCGCCGGTGGCCAACCTCGGGGCCGCCGCCCCCGAGGCGGACATCGACTGCGTCACCAAACAACCGCGCCGCCAGAACGTACGAGTGGCCCTCAGTCATTCGTTCGGTTTCGGTGGTCACAACGTCGTCCTCGCCCTCACGGCGGCCCGCTGAATACCGGCCGTCCGGTGCCCCGGCCATTTTCTTTCGTGAATTGCTGTGCGCATTCCGTGCACGGCATTCCGGGAAACCGGAGGAGTGCTCAACTGCTTGGAACTCACGTCCACTTGAGCCGTGCGGGGCAACTGATGTCGTGTACTCTGTGCGTGCCAGCGGGAAAGAGGGTGATCCCTCTTCCCCAGCGAAACGGGGGTTTCGTGGCCGCGCATACGCATGCGTTTTCCGCCTGCGTGCCGGTAGATCCTTGACGCCCATCGGGGCGGTGCCGCGGCGCGGCCGTGAAACACAGGACATGGGGGAGCGAAAGTTCTGTGTCGATCGTTCGAACACTTCGTCCATCCTTGACGGCCGTCACGCTCGCCGTCGCACTCGTCTGCCCGGCGCTCGCCGCCACGGGCACCGCCGCCGCGGACGACGACGGCGGACGGCCGGGCACCACCTACTACGTCGACTGCGCGGCGGGCGACGACAGCCGCGCCGGCACCGGCACCACCACCGCCTGGCGCACGCTGGGCAAGGTCAACTCCGTCACCTTCCGGCCCGGCGACGTCATCTCCTTACGGAAGGGCACCACCTGCACCGGCACGCTCGTGCCGCAGGGCTCCGGCACCGCCTCGAGACCCGTCAAGGTCACCGCGTACGGCAGCGGCGCCCGGCCCCGGATCGTGGCCGCCGACGCCCGCGCCGCCGTCCACCTGCGCAACGTCGAGGGCTGGGAGATCAGCGGCCTCGACATCTCCAACCCGGGCACCAACGTCACCGACCCGCGCACCGGCATCTACGTCGAGCTCACCGACTACGGCAAGGGCACGCACTACGCCTTCCGCGACAACTACGTGCACGACATCGCCGGCTGCGACTGCACCAACCCGGGCCAGCCCGGCGGCGGCATCGTCTTCAACGCCACCGGCTCGCGGAAACTGACGTCCTTCGACGACCTCCACGTCGCCGACAACGTCGTACGGAAGGTCAGCGGCATCGGCATCGGCACCTCCTCGCTGTGGGCCCGCCGTGCCGCCTATCCCGCCGGCCCCGGCACCGCGTACGGCCCGCACACCCGGATCCGTATCGAGGGCAACCGCCTCTCGGAGCTGGGCGGTGACGGCATCAACATCACCAACGGCCAGCACGCGATGATCCAGAAGAACACCGTCGAGGGATTCGCCCTCAAGGCCACGATCGACCACGCCGGCATCTGGTCGTGGAACTCCGATTACACCACCGTCCAGCACAACACCATCGGTGGCGGCAACGGCGGGAAATTCGGCGCCTTCGCCTTCGACGTGGACGGTGCCAACACCGGCACGCTCTACCAGTACAACTACTCGCACGACAACAGCGGGCTGATGCTGATCTGCTCGGTCGAGGGCCTGCCCTCCGACCGGCCCACGATCCGCTACAACATCAGCCGCAACGACAAGGACGTCAACGGCGGCGTGATGATCCTGGCCTGCACCCAGCAGACCAACATCGCCATCTACGGCAACACCGTCCACGCCCCGCAGGCCGACACCCTGTGGTGGAACGTGAGCCCGGACAAGCCGCTGGTCTCCAACAACGTCTTCGTCGGCAAGCCCGGCGGCTCGGCCGTCAAGGACACCACCAGCACCTTCCGCGGCAACCTCTACCAGAACGTCGCCAAGGTCCCGGCCGACCCGAAGGCCGTCGTCGGCGACCCGCGCTTCGTGAACGCGGGTGCACCCGGCCCCGACGGGTACAAGCTCAAGGCCGGCTCGCCCGCCCTGGGCGCGGGGGTGGCCGTGCCGGGCGACGCGGACCGGGACTTCTTCGGCAACCGGGTCCCGGCCGCCCGGCCGAACATGGGCGCCTACCAGGGGCCCGGCCTCCGCTAGGCCACAGCACGACCGTGCACCGCACAGGACGGGGCGCTCCGGCAACGGGGCGCCCCGTTCGCATGTGCGCGCGGGCGGCGCCCCCGGGGCGGCGGATGCGCCCGGGCGCCGGTTGAGTAGTTGCCGGATCACTAGTAACCTGGCAACTATGACGTACAGGCGTTCCACGCTGGCTCTGGCCGTGCTCTCCCTGCTCGCCGAGGCCCAGCACCAGCAGCAGCTCGGTATGCACCCGTACAAGATGCAGCGCCTGATGAAGGACCGCGGCAAGGGCGAAGTGGTCAACGTCGGGCAGCGGGCCAGCCTCTACCGCACGATCGAGCGCCTGCACCGCAAGGAGCTGATCGAGGTGCGGGAGAGCAGCAGGGAGCACAACCGGCCCGAGCGCACCCTCTACGCCCTCACCGACGAAGGCACGCGGGTCTGGCGCGAGTGGATGCTCGACGCCCTGGCCACGCCGAAGCGGGAGTTCCCCGAATTCCTCGCCGCCATGGCCTTCGTCCCCCTTCTCGAGCCGGGGGAAGTGGCCGACCAGTTGGCCAGGAGACAGGAGAAGCTCGAGACCGAACTGACCCGGCTCAACGCCCAGATCGCCGCCTCCGGCGAGTGGGGCCGGCTCTTCACGCTGGAGCTGGAGTGCCTGCGGGCGACCACCGAGGCCGAGCTGGAGTGGGTCGAATCGGTCATCAAGGACCTGCGCTCCGGAAGCATCACCTGGTCCAAGGAGTGGTTGGCCGCCATGGCGGCCGCCCACTCGCACTAGTGGGAGAAGGAACAACCACCATGTCCGCCACACCCTTGCACGTCATCATCATCGGTGCCGGCACCGGCGGCCTCTGCCTGGCCCAGGGCCTCAAGCGGGCCGGGGTCAGCGTCGCCGTCTACGAGCGCGACCGCACCCGGCGCGACGGCCTCCAGGGCTACCGGGTCGGCATCGACGCCGACGGCAAGCGGGCGCTGAGGGCCAACCTCTCGCCCGAGCTCTACGAGACGTTCATCGCCACGTGCGCCAAGCGGCCCCTGTGGGGCAACCAGATGACGCACGAGAAGAAGTTCCTGTTCTCCGCCGGCCCCGAGGTCCTCAAGCCCGAGGACCAGCCCTCGGAGGACGACCAGGACGAGTCGGTGAGCCGGATGACGCTCCGGCAGCTCCTGCTCACCGGTGTCGAGGACGTCGTCCACTTCGACAAGGAGTTCACGCATTACGAGCAGCACCCCGACGGCACCGTCAGTGCCCACTTCACCGACGGCGACGTGGCCACCGGCCACCTCCTCGTCGGCGCCGAGGGCGCCAACTCGCGGGTGCGCAAGCAGTACCTGCCGCACGCCCGGCTCGTGGAGACCGGTCTCGTCGGCATCACGGGCAAGACCCCGCTGAACGACGAGACGCGCGCCCTGCTGCCCCAGCGGGTGATGGAGGGCGTCACGATGGTGCACGGGCCCAAGGGCTTCATGTGCATCCTGCACGTGATGCGCTTCAAGTGGGACGAGAACGGCAAGCCCAAGGAGGGCATCGGCAGCACAGACGCCGATGCCCTCCGCAACTGGCCCGGCATGCTCTACGACAACAGCCGCGACTACATCATGTGGGGCTTCGCCGCCTCCGACCGCTGGCTGCCGCCGAACGTCACCAAGATGCGCGGCGCCGAGATCCAGCAGCTGGTCCTGGAGAAGACCAAGGCCTGGCACCCCGACTTCCGGCGCATCTTCTCCCTGGGCGACCCGAACAGCAGCTTCCCGCTGGTCATCCGGACGTCCGAACCCATCGACCCGTGGCCGAGCAGCAACATCACGCTGATCGGCGACGCCATCCACACGATGACGCCCGGGCGCGGCGTCGGCGCCAACACGGCGCTGCGGGACGCCCGGCTGCTGGCCCGCAAGCTGGTCGCCGTTCACCGTGGCGAACAGTCGCTGCTCGACGCCGTGCACGCGTACGAGACGACGATGACCTCCTACGCCTGGGACGCGGTGATCAAGTCCCGGGCCCAGATGGACGGCCACTCGGTGATGCACCGCGGCGACCTCCTGGGCACCTTCGCCCGCGGGGGCATGCGCACCGCCATGCGCACGATGAACCACCTGCCCCCGGTCAAGCGGAAGATCGTCATGTCGGAGAGCACCTTCCGGGGCGCCGGCCGCGACGACGAGGACTGACCGGGCCGGCCGGCCCCCGGCCGCGGGTCAGTAGTTGGTGTCCGGGACGTTGTCCGTCGCCCAGAACCCGGCGACCACGAACAAGAGCACGGTGAGGACGATGAGGACCACACCGATGATCGTGGCGATGAGCGCGAACAGGCGGGCCTTCCCGGACGAGTCCTCGGCTCCCGGGAGGTCGCCCGAGGCGTACTTGCCGTTCACCTGGGCGGCGAAGATCACCGCCGGGATGCCCAGGGGCCAGAAGAGGATGAGCGAGACGATCGCCCAGCCGAGGTGGCTGGCAGGCCGGGGCGGGTAGCCGCCGGGCTGCGTGCTGTAGCCCGGCTGCTGCGGTGGCCAGCCCGTCTGGCCCTGGTACGCACCCGGCGGGGGGTTCGGCGGATGACCCTGCGGCGGCGAGTACTGCGGCCCGGCGCCGCCGCCGGGGCCTCCAGGGGTAGAGGGCGGTGGCGGGTAGCCGGGGTGGGTGGGCCCGCCGCCCTGGGGCGGTGGTGGGGTGCCGGCATTTCCGCGGTCCTCCGGCGGCGGTCTGCCGGGCCACTGTTCCTGGCTCATGGGGACCTGACTCCTGCTTTCGGCGGTCGTTGGGACCCCCACTACAAGCGTCACACCGGCCCAAAGGCGTTGCAAACAGCGCCGGTGGCCCCCGTCACCGTCAGTAGGCGGCGGTCACGTGCAGCACCTCGAAGGGCCGAGCCGCGGCGCGGTCCCGGAAGGGGCGCAGCGGCGAGGTGCTGGCCCGGTGGGCGGCCCCCGCCTCCCAGGTGCGGAAGGCGGCCAGGTCGCGCCACCGGCTGAGCACCACGAACACCCGGTCGTCGTGCACGTCCCGCAGCAGCTCGTTGCCGAGCATGCCCGCCACCCCGGCGAGCTCCTCGCTCACCGTCCGGTAGGCGTGCTCGATCGCCTCGGCGCTGTCCGCCACGTGCCGCACCAGCACCCGTACCTCGCCGGTCACCGCCGGGCCTCCCACTCCTCGTGGGTGGCGGGCCCGCCGGGGCCGGAGGTGAGGTGGGCGACCACGCTCATGGTGGTCATCGCCCCGCCGCTGCGGTACGGGTGCAGCCGCTCGCGGTGCTCCACGTGGCGGCGGCTCGTCTCGAACTCGCGGAAGCGGGCCTCGTCCACCCAGTCGCTGACGATGTAGTAGACGCCCTCCTCGTCCAGGCTGCGCGACAGCCACTGGCCGAGGTTGGCCGGATGGGAGGTGACCGAGTCGCCCACGGCCTGCCACACCTGCTCGAACTCCTGCTCAAGGCCGGGCTTGACCTGCATGCGGAGCATCACCCGGAACGGGCCGGCCGTGGCCGCGGCCATCAGGAGATGCCCCCGTCGACGGCGATGGTGGCACCCGTGACGTACCCGGACCGGTCGCCGGCCAGCCACAGCACGGCGTCGGCGACCTCCTCGGGCCGGCCCAGCCGGCCCAGCGCCGTCTTGGTGCTGTAGCGCTCGCGCAGCACCGCCGCCTGGTCCGCCGGCATCGTGTCGAACGCCTCCGTCTCGATCACCCCGGCGGCGATGACGTTGAACCGGCGCCCGGTGCCACCGAACTCCTTGGCCAGCGACCGGGTCAGCCCGCGCAGCGCGGCCTTGGACGCGGTGTAGTGGGCCCGCAAAGGGATGCCCACCTCCGACGACTTCGAGCCGATGCTGATCACGGAGGCCCGCTCGGAGAGGATCGGCAGGGCGTGCTGGATCACCAGGTGCGCGGCCGTGAGGTTGGTGTCGAGGATGCGCCGCCACTCCTCCAGCGGCAGCTCGCCGTACGGCACGTGGCTGATCGCGCCGGCGTTGTTGACGACGACGTCCAGCCGGCCGAACCGGGTGGTGCACTCGCGCAGCAGCGACGCGACCTGGCCCGGGTCGGCGAGGTCGGCGCGCAGGACGTGGTGGTCGCCGCCGGTGGCCTTCAGCTCCTGCTCCAGCGCGGCGACCGCGTCGCTCTCCTGGCGGTGGCAGGTGATGACGTCGGCCCCGGCCCGTGCCAGGGCGAGCACCACGGCGCGGCCGATGCCGCGGGTGCCTCCGGTGACCAGGGCCTTCCTGCCTTCCAGACCGTGATCCATGGTGACGGTCTCCCTTCGTGGCATCGGTGCGGTGAATGGGGGAGGGGGCGGGTCAGTGCAGCAGCAGGCCCAGCCCCAGGCAGTTGGTGACGAGTGCGGCCACGGCGAGCAGGCAGCGGACCCGGTTCCACGCCCCCCAGCCGGGGCGCGGGTCCCGGCGGGCGAAGTCCGCCGGCAGCGCTTCGGGGTCCAGCGAGCGGACCCAGCGGTTGACCGGCACGTTCCGGGTGACCGACACGGCCACCGCGGCCAGCACCAGCGGCACGCCCGCCGCGAACGCCCAGCGGGCCGGTCCGTGCGGCGCGCCCAGCGCCAGCACGGCGTCGCCGGCCACCGTGCCGAGGAAGCACAGCGGCATGAACGGGTCGTAGCGGGTGGCGAAGAACGCGTGCGCGTGGACGTAGCGGGCCGGCGGCAGGGACGCCAGCAGCGGCCAGCCGCCCAGCTGCGTGCCCACCAGCACCCCGGCGGCCAGCCCGTTGGCCAGCACGACCAGCGGCAGCACCAGGGCGGTGACCAGGGACGGCACGGCGGGCCCGGGTCAGCGGGCGCCGGCGGACTGCCGTGCCGCCGCCTCGATCCGCTCCTTGATGCGCCGCATCTGCGCCGTGCTGTTGGTGTTGAGGCGCTCGGTCATGGCGGCGTCGTCCAGCGGCAGGCCCGGCTTCAGCTCGAAGTCCTGCACCCAGCGCATCCGCACGCCGCCCTCCTCCTGGGTGAACTCCCAGAACAGCCACATATACTTGAAGTTGCCGGTCTCCACCCGGCGCGCGTGCACCACGTGCCGCTCGGGGTCGCTGATCCGCTCCGACACCCAGCTCCACGACGTGCCGTTCTCGTCCGGGTGCAGCGCCAGCCGGAACCGCACCCGGTTCCCGTCCCGCTCCTGCACCGTGGCCTCGGCGTACTCGCTGAACAGCGTCGTCCACGACGCCACGTCGTTCGTCGTCTCCCACACCAGGGACAGGGGTGCGTCGATGAGGATGGAGTTGTCCGTGTGTCCTGCCATGGTCAGCGTCCCGCTTCCGTGAGGTTGTCGTTGACGTACGCCACGAACGCGCCCGGCGTCCGGGCCTCCAGCGCCGGGGTGTCCGTGAGCGGCACGCCCCAGGTGCGCTGCACCTGGCTCGCCAGCTCCAGCACGGCGAGCGAGTCGTAGCCCAGCTCGGCGAACGCCACGTCGCCGATGTCGCCCGCCAGGTCCACCGATTCGTCGACGCCCACGCACTCCCGCATGACCGTGCGGAGATCGTCCAGCGTGAAACCACTCATGCCGTCACCTCTCTTCCGTGACCCCTGTCGTTCCCCGACCGTCCGCGTCCCGGCCGCGCACGGCCCGCAGCACCAGGGCCGAGGCGAAGCCGCCATGGCCGCGGGCCAGCACCACCGCGGTGCGCGGCGCGCTGCGCCGCGGGGCACCGGTGACCAGGTCGAGGTCGCAGCCCGGGGCGAGCCGCGAGGTGCCGGCGGTGGGCGGGACGACGCCCTCCCGCAGGGCGAGCAGCGCGGTCGCCGCGTCCAGGGCCGACCCGCCGCCGTACAGCCGCCCGGTGAGCGTCTTGGGCACTGTCACCGGCACCCCGCCCGGCCCGAACACCTCGCTGATCGCCCGCGCCTCCGCCAGGTCCTCGGCGGGCACCGCCAGGCCGTCCGCGAACACCACGTCCACGTCCGACGGCGCACAGCCGGCGTCGGCCAGCGCCCGCTCCAGGGTGCGCCGCAGCACCCGGGGCCGGTCCGACCCCGGCGGCGGGTCGAAACCCGCGGCGTACCCCGCCACCACCCCGTAGCCCGCGCCCGGCGGCACCGCCGCGGCGTCCCGCAGCACGAGGATCGCCCCGCCCTCGCCCGGCACGTACCCCGAGGCGTCCACGTCGAAGGGCAGGTAGGCGCGGGCCGCGTCCTCCACCGTCGACAGCCGCCCGGTGGCCAGCTGGGCGGTGAGCCCGTACGGGCACAGCGACGCGTCGGTGCCGCCGGTGACGACCAGCTCCGCCTCGTCGCGCAGCACCCGCCGCGCCTGCCCGATCGCGTCGAGCCCGCCGGCCTGCTCGGTGGCCAGCACCCCGCAGGGGCCGCGCATGCCGTGCCGGATGGAGATCTGGCCGGTGGTGGCCGCGTAGAACCACGCGATCGACTGGTAGGCCCCCACCCACGAGGGGCCCTTCCGGTACAGCCGCTCCATCTCGTGCTGGCCGAACTCGGTGCCGCCCGAGGAACTGGAGGTGACCACGGCCATCGCGTACTCCGGCAGCGCGGCCGGGTCGACGCCCGCGTCGTCCAGGGCGGCCCGCGCCGCCCACAGCGCCAGGTGCGTCCAGCGGTCGGTCTGCGGCACCAGCCGGCCCGGCAGCGCCTCGCGCGCGACGAACCCCGGCACCTCCCCGGCCAGCCGCACCGGATAGCCCGACGGGTCGAACCGGCTGATGCGGCCGATGCCCGGCTTCCCGGCGAGCACCGCCTGCCAGTGCGCGTCCGTGCCCATCCCCGTCGGCGCGATCACCCCGATGCCGGTGACCACCGCGGTGCCCGAAGGGCCCATGGCCTCCTCCTGCTCCTCTCACGTGCCGGCACGCGTCAGCACGGCCGCGCTCTGGAACCCGCCGAAGCCGCTGCCCACGCTGAGGACCGTGTCCATCCGGTGCTCCCGCGCGGTCAGCGGCACGTAGTCCAGGTCGCACTCGGCGTCCCGGTGGCGCAGGTTGGCCGTGGGCGGCACCACCTGTGCGCGCAGCGCCAGGGCACAGGCCGCGACCTCCAGCGAGCCGATGGCGCCCAGCGAGTGCCCGATCATGGACTTGATGGAGCTGACGGGCACCCGGTACGCCCGGTCGCCCAGACTGCGTTTGAACGCGGCCGTCTCGTGCCGGTCGTTCTGCCGGGTGCCCGAGCCGTGCGCGTTGACGTAGTCGACGGCGGACGGGTCGCGGCGGGCCCGGCGCAGCGCCGTGTCGATGGCCTCGGCCATCTCCCGGCCATCGGGTTTGAGGCCGGTCATGTGGAAGGCGTTGCTGCGGCTCGCGAAGCCGGCGATTTCCGCGTACATCCGGGCGCCCCGCGCGCGGGCCGCCGACGCCGCCTCCAGGACGAGCACGGCGGCGCCCTCGCCGAGCACGAAGCCGTCGCGCCGGGCGTCGAAGGGGCGCGAGGCGTGCTCGGGGTCGTCGTTGTTGGGGGACGTCGCCTGGATCGCGTCGAAGCAGGCCGACGTGATGGGGGACAGCGGCGCGTCGGTGGCGCCGGCGACGACGACGTCGGCGGTGCCCTCCTCGATGAGGCGGGCGCCGTGCCCGATGGAGTCCAGGCCGGAGGTGCAGCCGGTGGAGACCAGCGCCACCGGGCCCTCCGCGGCCACCTCGTGGGCGACCTCGACGGCCAGGGTGCTGGGCACCATGTAGCCGTACAGGTGGGGCACGCCGTAGGTGTGGTCCACCAGCCAGTGCCGGCCGTCGTCGGACAGGACGCGGTACTCCTCCTCCAGGCCGACGGTGCAGCCGACGGCGCTGCCCAGGGACACCGCGACGCGGCCGGGGTCGGCGGCGGGCAGCTCCAGGCCGCTGTCGGCGACGGCCTCGCGGGTGCTGACGACGGCGAACTGCGCGGCGCGGTCCATGCGCCGTACCTGCTGGGACGTCAGCCCGGCCGCGTACGGGTCGAAGTCCACCTCGGCGGCGATCCGGGAGCGGAACGCGGACGGGTCGAAGCAGGTGATGCGGCGGGTCGCGGTGCGGCCGGCGGTGAGCAGCTCCCAGAAGGGCTCGCGGCCCACCGCCCCCGGGGCCACCACGCCGATGCCGGTGACGACGGCGCGGTCGCCCCTCACGGGCCCGTCCCGACGTCGGGCGCGGGCCGGCCGGGCTCCGGCACCGGCTCGGTGTCCACGTGGCCCAGTTCGGGGCGGGGCGCCAGCGGCGACAGGTGGAAGACGCCGGTGGCCGGCTCGTCGCCGGTGTTGACGAGGCGGTGCCGCACGCCGATGGGCACGTACAGCGAGTCGCCGGGCCCCAGCGGCACCGGCTCGCCGTCCACGGCCATCTCCAGCCGGCCGCTGACGACGTGCAGGAACTCCTCGGAGTACGGGTGGTAGTGCTCGCTGACGTACTCGCCGGGCTCCAGCCGCAGCACGCCGCCGAAGCCGGAGGTGCAGCCGACCGTGCGCGGGCTGAGCGTGACGCGCAGCTCGCCGCCGCGCCGCCGGTTGGCCGCCACGTCCGAGGCGTTGACCCGGTGCCGCCCGCCGCTCACCGTTCCCTCCCGTTGCGGGCGCTCCACACGTAGAACGGCGAGGCCATGGCGTCCTTGGGTTCCTTCCAGTTGGGGTCGTACGGCGCGACGAGCTCGGCCAGGCGCCGGTTGATGTCGGCGTACAGGGGGTGGCTGCGCGCCCGGTAGAGGCTGGGGCCGATGTCCTGGTCCGCCTCGACGAGGTGGAAGTACAGGTCGTGGAAGGTGAAGAGGGTCCGCCGGTCCACCCCCACCATGTGCGGCAGGTCCGTGGCGTCCGACGCGCCGAAGACGTCCGCTATGCGCGAGGGGTCGTCGGTCCTCAGCCTGGCGACGATCAGCGTGCGGTGCACATCGCCCTCCTCCGGGCACGGGTGCGCTGACGCAGCAGACCGTCGCAGACGGCTCTTGAAGGCTCCTGGAAGGGGGGTCAAGCGGGCTTCGAACGCGGGGGCGGGTCACCAGGCGGTGGGCCGGCCGTGCCGCAGCAGGACGCCCGTCGGCCCGTCGTCGGGCAGGGCGAGGGCGTGCAGCACGTCCGCGGCGGCCTCCTGCGGCGACCGTTCGCCGCCGGGCAGCATGCGGGTGCGGGTGCGGCCGGGGTTGACCGCGTTGACCAGCACGCCGGTGCCGCGGGTGCGGGCGGCCAGCAGCGTCGTCAGGGCGTTGACGGCCGTCTTGGACAGGGAGTACGCGGGCGTGCCGGGGTGGAGGCCCGCGCCGAAGGTGCCCGTACCGCTGGACAGCAGCACCACCCGCCCCCAGCCCGCCGCCACCATGCCGGGCACGAAGGTCTGGCAGACCCGCCAGGCGCCCAGCACGTTCACCTCCAGCGTGGCCCGCACCGTCTCCAGGGGCACGGTCAGCACGTCGTGACCCGCGTCCAGCAGCACCCCGGCGTTGCTCACCAGGCCGTCCACCGGCCCGGCCGCCTCGCGGGCCGCCGCCACGCCCTCCGGGCATGTCACGTCCAGCGCGAGCCCCCGCGCGCCCGGCCCCAGGGCCGTCGCGGCCGCGCGGGCCGCCGCCCCGTCCCGTGCCGTCAGCACCACGCGCCACCCGGCGCCGAGCAGGGCCCGCGCGGTGGCCAGGCCGATACCCCGGTTCGCCCCGGTGACCAGGGCGGTGCGGTGGAACCCCACGGCCGCCTCCTCTCCCGGCGGTCCGCCCGCCGCTCCTGTTGCCGGTCCGGTGGCCACCGTCCCGGCCGGGGCTCGACGGCCGGTGAGGCGGGGGCGACGCGGCTGCCCAGCCGTCCTCGAGCCCGCCGCGAGGTGCCCGGCCCAGCATGGCGGCGACCACCGGCTGGAAGGGGACGCGCCGCGATGCGCTTGCTGTTCACCACCTGGGCGTGGCCGTCGCACCTGTACGCGCTGGTGACCCAGGCGTGGGCCTGCCGGGCCGCCGGCCACGAGGTCCTCGTCGCCGTCCAGCCCGCGCTGGTGGCGGAGGCGGCCCGGTGCGGACTGCCGGCCGTGCCCGTCGGGCACGACGTGGACGCGGTGGCGATGGTGCGCGGCTACGTGCTGGGCACGGCGCACCGGCGGGCCTCGCCCGGCTCCGGGCCGCGGGCCGCGTACATGGTCCTCGCCCACGCCGAGTCGATGCTCGACGGGCTGGTCGCCCTCGGCGCCGAGTACCGGCCCGACGCCGTCGTCTACGAACCCACCACCCTGGCCGGCCCGCTGGCCGCCGCGGCCCTCGGCGTGCCGGCCGTACGCCACCTCTACGGCACCGACCTGATGCAGCGGGCCCGCGCGGTGCTGCCCGGCATGTTCGCGCCGCTGGCCGCCCGCCACGGCGTGGAGGGCACCGACCTGTACGGCACCGTGACGGTCGACCCCACGCCACCCGGCCTGCGCCTGCCCGGCGGCGTGCCCGCCGTACCGGTGCGCTACGTGCCGTACAACGGCAACGGGCGGCCGGTCGGCCTGCCCACCGCCACCCGCCCCCGCGTCTGCGTGACGTGGGGGCACACCATGGCGAAGCTGTCGCCCGCCCGCTTCCTGCTGCCGGCCGTGCTGCGTGCCCTGCACCCCCTGGGCGTCGAGCTGGTCGCCGCGGTCTCCGCCGCCCAGGTGCCGCTGCTCGGCCGGCTGCCGGACGACGTACGCGTGGTGGTCGACGCACCGCTGGACGGCCTGTTCGCCCGCTGCGACCTGGTCGTGGCGCACGGCGGCGCCGGTACGTCCATGACGGCGCTGCACCACGGCCTGCCGCTGCTGCTCGTCCCGCAGCTGCCCGACCACGCCGCGCACGCCGCCGCTGTGGCCGGCGCCCGCGCCGGCACGCTGCTGCCCGCCGGTGACGCCGGGCCCGCGCGGCTGCGCGAGGAGACCGCCCGGCTGCTGGAGGACGGCACCGCGCGGGAGGCCGCGGCGCGGCTGCGGGAGGAGATGCACCGGCCGCCGCCGCCGTCCGCACTGGCGGCGGACCCGCGCACGGCCCTGGGGCTGCCGGGGTGAGGCCTGCCGGGCGCAGCGCAAGGACCACCGCCTGATACCGCCGATACCACTGATATCGCGACAGACGAGGACGCAGCATGTGTGGGCTGGCCGGATGGATCGACTTCGAGCGGGACCTCACCGAACACGCCGCCACCGTCCGCACCATGGTGGCTGCCATGGCCAACCGCGGCCCGGACGCCGAGGCCGTCTGGACCGGCCGGCACGCCGCCCTGGCCTCCCGCCGGCTCGCCGTCATCGACCTGCCCGGCAGCGCCCAGCCCATGGTCGCCGAGCACGACGGCACCGTCCTGGCCGTCCTCGTGTACACCGGCGAGGTCTACAACTACCGCGCCCTGCGCGACCGGCTGACCGCCCTCGGCCACCGCTTCCGCACCGCCGGCGACACCGAGGTCGTGCTCCGCGCCTACCTGGAGTGGGGCGAGCACTGCGCCGAGCACCTCGACGGGATGTTCGCCTTCGCCGTCTGGGACCCGCGGCACGACACGCTGCTGCTCGCCCGCGACCGGCTCGGCGTCAAACCCCTCTACTACGCGCCCACCGCGCAAGGCGTGCTGTTCGGCTCCGAGGTCAAGGCGCTGTTCGCACACCCCCTCGTCGAGCCGGCGGTCGACCGCGAGGGCCTCGCCGAACTCCTCTCGTACATCGCCACCCCCGGCCACGCCGTCTACCGCGGCGTGCGGCAGGTCCGCGCCGGCCACGTCCTCACCGTCACCCGCGGCGGCCTGCGGGAACGCCGCTACTGGGAGCTGCCGGCCCACGAGCACACCGACGACTGGCCCACCACCGTCGACACCGTCCGCGGCCTGCTGGAGGAGGCCGTCGCCTCCCACCTCGTCGCCGACGTGCCCCTGTGCACCCTGCTGTCCGGCGGCCTCGACTCCAGCGCCATCGCCGCCCTCGCCGCCCGGCACGGCGCCGGCACCCGGCCGCGCACCTTCGCCGTCGACTTCGAGGGCCACACCGAACGGTTCCGGCAGGACTTCTGGCACGACAGCCCCGACGCGCCCTACGCCGCCGAGGTCGCCGCCTTCGTCGGCACCGAGCACCGCCCCGTCGTCCTGCGCACCGCCGACCTGGCCGACCCCGTCACCGGCCACGCCGCGCTCGTGGCCCAGGACCTGCCCCGGCCCACCCCCGACATGGACCGCTCCCTCTACCTGCTGCTGCGCGCCGTCCGGCAGCACTCCACGGTCGCCCTGATGGGCGAGGCCGCCGACGAACTCTTCGGCGGCTACCGCTCCTTCACCGACCGCGCCCTCGTCGACAGCGGCAACTTCCCCTGGGTCACCATGGGCTTCGGCGTCGCACCGCACGGCATGGGCACCGGGCTCCTCGACCCGGGCCTGCTGCAGAAGACCGACGTGCCCGGCTACTCCGCCGACCGGTACGCCGAGGCCGTCCGCGAGGTCCCGCCCGTCGCCGGCGAGGACGACCGCGAGGCCCTCCAGCGCCGCGTCGGACATCTGCACCTCACCCGCTGGCTGCCACTGCTCCTCACCCGCAACGACCACCTCGGCATGGCCGTCGGCCTGGAGATACGCGTCCCCTACTGCGACCACCGGCTCGTGGAGTACGTCCACACCATCCCCTGGCACCTCAAGACCCGCGACGGCCAGGAGAAGAGCCCACTGCGCGCCGCCCTGCGCGGCCTCCTCCCCGAGTCCGTGCTGCGCCGGCCCAAGAGCCCCTTCCCCATCACCCAGGACCCCGGCTACGGGCACGTCCTGCGCGACCGCCTCGCGGACGTCGTCGCCGACCCCAACAGCCCCGTCCGCCCCCTGCTCGACCTGCCCGCCGCCCGGAGGCTGCTCGCCGAGGACCGGCCCGTGCACACCACCGGCT
The DNA here is from genome assembly GCF_014654785.1 of Streptomyces mashuensis. Lineage (GTDB taxonomy): Bacteria > Actinomycetota > Actinomycetes > Streptomycetales > Streptomycetaceae > Streptomyces > Streptomyces mashuensis. Next base: position 27,230 of record NZ_BNBD01000018.1, on the reverse strand, counting down.
GGGGCGAGCGCCGCAACGTCGAGATGGCGCTCCAGCTCGACGCCTGGCTCCGCCACTACGGCGTGCGCCTGACGCCGTGACCGCCCGGCCCGTCGCCACCGGCCCTTCGGAAAGGAAGCGAACGATGCTGCGAGACCGGCTGACCCGGATCGCCGAACCGGTGCTGCACCGGGTGCTCGACCACCCCTTCTGGGCGGGACTGCGCTCCGGCACGCTCCCCGGCGAGGCGCTCACGCACTTCGTCGAGCAGGACACCGGCCACCTGCTGCCCGCCTACGCCCGCGCCCTGGCCCGCAGCGCCGCCACCGCGCCCGACGACGCCCACGCGGCGTTCTGGGCGCGCGCCGCGACCGGCACGTTCCAGGCCCGCGACCGGCTCAGCGACGCCTTCACCGAACTCGCCCCGCACCTCGGCGTGAAGACCCCCGCGGACCGGGCGCCCGCCGACCCCCTCGCCCTCGCCCACTGCTCCTTCTTCCTGGCCGCGGCGGCGGCCTCGCCGGCCGCGGCCGCCGGGGCCCTGCTGCCCATGGCCTGGTTCAACCAGCGCGTCTCCCAGGACCTCGCCGAACGCCACACCCCCGGCTCCCGCTACGCCCCCTGGATCGCGCTCTACCAGCCGGCCGAGGGCTACGCGCACGTCGTGGAACGCTGCCTCGCCGTGGCCGAGGAGATCGCGGAACGGTCGGGCGAGGACGGGCGCGAACGGCTCGTGGACGCCTTCCGGCAGGCCGTCCGCTACGAGTGGACGTTCGCCGAGAGCGCCTGGACCCGGCCCGCGTGGCCCGTGTGACGCAACGCCCCAGAGAAGCGACGAGAGCACCGGAATGGAACCGGAGTGGAACCGGAGTGGAAAGGCCGACGACACCGATGACCGCACCCCTGAGCTATCCCTTTCCGTGGACCCCGCCCATGGAGATCCCCGACGCCCTGCGCGGACTCCGCGACCAGGCCGCCGTCACCGTCACCCTGCCCAGCGGCGACCGGGCCCTGATGGTCACCCGCTACGCCGACGTGCGCGCCCTGTTCGCCGACCACCGGCTCAGCCGCAACATCTCCCGCCGGCAGCGGCCCGACGTCGCCCGGATCTCCGCCGACAACGAACTGTTCGCCGACCCCGAGATCAACCCCGACCCGCCGGACCACATCCGCGTCCGCGGCCTCGTCACCCGGGCGTTCACAGCCCGCCGCGTCGAGGCGCTGCGCCCGGTGGCGCAAGGCGTCTGCGACGAGCTCATCGCGGCGATGAAGGCCGGCACCCGGCCCACGGACCTCAACGAGGCCTTCGCCTACCCGCTGCCCATCCGGGTCATCTGCCGCCTGCTGGGCGTGCCGCTGGAGGACCGGGACCGGTTCCGGTACCTGGTGGACGGCTTCCTGTCCGTCACCAAGCTGCCGGTGGAGGAGATGCAGCGGTGCCGCGAGGGGCTGTGGCAGTACCTCGGAGAACTCATCGACAGCAAGCGCGAGCAGCCCGGCGACGACCTCGTCAGCGGGCTGATCAAGGCCCGGGACGAGGACAACAACCGGCTCTCCGAGCACGAGCTGCGGTTCTGGACCCAGGGCCTGCTGATCGCCGGCTACGTCACCACGGCGAGCCAGATCGGCGCGAGCACGGCCGTGCTGCTGCACCACCGCGAGCTGGTGGAGGAGATCCAGGCCGACTGGTCCCTCGTACCGAGTGCGGTCGAGGAGCTGCTGCGCACCCAGATCATGGGCTCGTCGGTCGGCACACTGCGCTACGCGGTCGAGGACATCCCGCTGTCCGACGGCACGGTCATCGCCAAGGGCACCAGCGTGCTGCTGTCGGAGGAGTCGGCCAACATGGACGAGGAGGTCTTCCCCGAGCCGTTCCGCCTCGACATCCGGCGCACCGACAACCACCACATGACGTTCGGCGCGGGGCTGCACTACTGCGCCGGCGCCGCGCTGGCCCGGATGGAGCTCCAGGTCGCCACCCGCTCCCTGCTGGAACAACTGCCGGACCTGCGGCTGGCCGTCCCCGGCGACCGGCTGCCGCGCGGCCTGGGCGGATTCACGGAGGGCTTCACCGAGATCCCGGTCACCTGGTAGTGCGACGATAGGAGAAACCGTGCGCGTCACCGCAGACAGGGACACCTGTACGGTCAGCAGCCTGTGCGTCTACCGCGCCCCCGAGGTCTTCGACCAGGACGAGGACGGCCACGTGGTCGTCCTCCGCCCCGACCCCCCGGAGCACCTCCACCCCGCGGTCCGCGACGCCGCCCGCAGCTGCCCCACCCGCTCGATCAGGATCACCGAGGAGGAGTGAGCGCAAGTCCGGGGGAGCGGCGGGCCGTCACACGCCGACGGTTCCGTCGATCCCCTCGCGCAGCAGGTCGGCGTGGCCGTTGTGGCGGGCGTACTCGTGAATCACGTGGTGCATGACCAGCCGCAGGGAGACGTGCTCCCCCCAGCGCGGCTGGTAGCCGGTGACGTCGAGCGACGCCGCTTCCCGCTCGATGCGCCGGGCGTGCGCGACCTCCGCCTCCCACGCGCCGAACGCCTCCGCGCGGGTGGCACCGGCGGCGTTGTACGCCACCTGGTAGTCGCCCTCCGCCGACCACACCAGCGGGACGTCCTCGGCGTCGATGACGCGCCGGAACCAGGTGCGTTCGACCTCGGCCATGTGCCGTACCAGCCCCAGGAGCGACAGCGCGGACGGCGGCATCGACCGCCGCCGCAACTGCTCGTCCGTCAGCCCCTCGCACTTCATGGCGAGCGTGGCGCGGTGGAAGTCGAGGAAGGAGCGGAGCGTCTCGCGCTCCCCGCCGAGGAGGGGAGGCGGGGTGCGTCCGGTGGTCACGGTGCGGCCCTTTCAGCTTCGGCGGCGGAGGTCGAGCATGCAGAAGACCTTGTCGTAACGGCGCTCGCCGACGGCGACGTAGTCGGGCAGCCGGCCGTACTCGGTGAAGCCCAGGGAACGGTAGAGGCTGAGAGCGGTGAGGTTGTCGCCCCGGGCGTCGAGGGTGAGCACCTCGACGCCCGCCCGCCGGGCATCGGCGACCAGGGCAGCGGTCAACGCCCGCCCGACGCCGTGCCCCTGCGCAGCGGCGTCCACCGCGACCTTCTCCAGCTCGGCATGCGGCCGATGGGTCGGCCGGTTATGGCGCAACCAGTACCCCAGCCCGACGAGCCGCCGCCCGAGATACGCGGCCCGCAGGGCCCCGTCCCCGTCCCGCACGGCACGCAGAACGGAACCGAGCAGCTCCGCCACCTCACGGGGCGAAGGCGGCTCGACCCACCCGAGCGCGGCCCCACCACGAACGAGGTCCGCCAGGATCCGGTGGGCCTCCTCGACGAAGCCGGCCTCACGGCCGGGGTCGGCCGACAGCTCCGTCGCCTCCAGCACGACGGGCCCGGCCGTCCCGCTGTTGATCACGGTCGTCATCACGACGCGAGCCTATCCGGCCGGCGCTTGCGCGGCCTTGGGCAAGGCGGTGGGGGCACGGAGGGGGCCATGAGCTGCTGGCCGCTGCCGGCGGCGTGCGCCGGCATGACGGCACCTGCCAACAGCGTTGCTGGGAGCCGGTCACTGCCGCTCAGCAGCCGATGGTGAACCGGCGCTGCACGAAGCGGGGGAGTTCGGCCTCGTCCAGCAGCGCGACCGCGGCGTCCTCCGCCGAGACCCGGCTGAGGCCGTCGACGTCGCGGACGGGCTGGTCGCCGCCGATGCGGAAGCGGCCGGTGCGCTCGCCGGGGGCGATCTGCTCGGCGGGGCTGAAGCAGGTCCAGAGCCGGTTGGAGGTGCGCAGGACGTCCAGCGCCTCGCGGTGACCGCGTACGGCGGCCGCGTACGCGCGGGGGAGGCCTGAAGTTGATGGGCTCGGGCGGGCCGGACGCGATCACCCTGCGGGCGATCGCCCGCGAGATGGGCATGACCGCCAACGCCGTCTACGGCTACTTCGCCACCCGCGACGACCTGGTCACCGCGCTCATCGCGGATGTCTGCACCGCGCTTGCGGACGCCGTCGACGCCGCCTGGGCCGCTTCCGCGCAGGGCACTCCGGCAGAACGGATCCGGACCTGGGCGCACGCCTTCCGCGCCTGGGCCCTGGCCAACCCCGGGGGCTTCCGGCTGATCTACGGCTACCCCGTCCCCGGCTACCGTGCCCCCGACGGCGGCGGCGCACCGGACGCCGCCCGCCGTGTCTGCATCGGCATCGCCGCCCTGGCGGACACTGGGGCAGCGCCGAACGGACGCACGCGGAGAGCGACTTCGGCTGGGACGACTTCGACCCCGGTCTGCTGGACAAGGTCCGCCCGGCCTTCCCCGAGCTGCCGCCGGCCGGGGTGGCCCTCGCCCTGCCGATCTGGGGGCACCTCCACGGCCTGGTCACGCTGGAGATCCACGGCCACTTGCGCGCCCAGACGCTCTCACCGGACAAGCTCTCCGCCGCCGAACTCGCCCAGATGGTCAGGTCGCTGGGGCTCGGCGATCAGAGGCTCATGCCCGGTTCGGCGGAGGCTGGGCGGGGCGCCGGCATCACCACAAGGTGATCTCCTCGCCGATCGACTGCTCACGGGCGGCGGTGACGACCAGGGCAGCGGCTGCGGCGTCCTGCACTGCTACGCCGACCGATTTGTAGAGGGTGATCTGCTCCGGCGAGCTGCGTCCCGTTGTGCTGCCGAGGACGAGTTCGCCGAGCTCGGCGTGCACGTGGTCGGCGGTGACGAGGCCGTTGCGGATCGGCGTCAGCAGGTCGTTGCTGCCTGCCGGGAAAGGGGCCAGCGCGGCTTGCCGCGATTCGACGCACACCAGGGCCTCGGCGACCGTGGCGTCGTCGACCTCGCGACCGGCCGGGTTGTACCCGACCGACGTGATGTGCACCCCGGCGCTCAGCCAGGGGCGGCGGATCACGGGTTCGAGGGCGTGGGTGGTCGCAGCGGCGATGTGCGCGCCGTCGAGCGCCTCGGCGTAGGAGGACGCGGCACGGGCCTCGGCCTCCAGCACGGACGACAGCTCCTCTGCCACGGCGGCCGCTTTCGCCGGATCCCGGCCGGCCACCCGGACCTGCCGGATCGGGCGCACCCGGCAGATCGCGTGGGCGTGCGACCGGGCCTGCACGCCGGTGCCCAGGACCGCCAGCACTGTCGCGTCCCTGCGCGCCAGCAGCCGCACCGACAGCGCAGAACAGGCGGCGGTCCGTGCCGCGGTGATGACCGAACCGTCCAGCAACGCCGCGGGCTCACCGGTGTCCGGGTCGAACACCACGATCAGAGCCTGGTGGGTCGGCAGCGGTGTCCCGGCATTGCGCGGGAAGAGGGAGACCAGCTTGCTCATGAGCACCCCGGCCGACGGCACGAAGCCCGGCATCGCCGCCAGTAAGCCCTCCTGCTCGGGCACTAGAGCAGCGACGCGGTCAGGGGCCGAGGCGCGACCCGCACTGAGGTCCGCCATGGCCGAGGCCATGGCATCGATCAGCACGTCCATGTCGAGCAGGGTCTCGACCTGCGAGCGCCCCAGTACGAGCATTCTCCCCACCTCCTGATGCTCTCCCGGCTGAAGGCTCGTCAGCCGAATCGGCCGAGTCAGCCGGACCAGTCGAAGCGTCGACCGTAGCCACCCTGCCCCAATGGCGCCACGCCGCCCTCCTGAGCACGTTCATCCGTAGAGGCCGCCTGAGCGCAGGCAGGGGCACAGGCGCGAGCTGCGACGTGGTCGTGGATGAGGCGGGCGAAGGCGCGGGCGGCGGCGGACCGGTAGGCGCCTTCGCGGGGGAGGCTGATCGGCCTGCCGATCCGATCCGGCTCGCCCCTTCCTCCGGAGGCGCCGGGGCTCCTGGGAGGACGCGGCCGAGCCGGCGATCGCCCGGTCTTCCACCGGCGCACGGCTGCGCTGTCAGCGGCGGCTGACATGATCGGCACTGGCCGGGAAGACGCAGGAAGGACGGCATTCGTGCAGGACGTGACACGCCATACGGTCGGCGAGCAGCACATCGCCCACGCGCTGGAGGACATCTTCCGGCGGACGTTCCACCACTATCACGGCCTCCGCTACGACCGTCTGTCCCTGAAGGGGCTTCGGGAGATGCACGACGACCTCCTCGACCACGTCGCGGCCCGCACCACCGAGAACCCCGCGCTCGACGAGCAGTCACGCACAGCGTTGCTGACCGCCGCGGAATGCTCCCTGGGGATCCTGAGCGTCGGCTGTTTCCCCGACGGGGATCAGGAAATCTCCCTCCCGCTCGTCGACGAGAAGCTCACCACCGAGGAGATCTGCTTCGGCGACGACGCCGTCGACCAGGCCCCCACAGCCCGTACATGGTGGGACGCATTCGCGATATGCCTGGTCAGCGGCCTGCTGTGGGAATGGCAGCGGGTGATCGGACTGCTCCTGCGCGACGACTTCGCACCCGCGATCCGCGACGGCGTGCCCTACTCGGAGCTGATCTCGGTCTCGGACCCGGCGGACCTCGCCGCCATGGACGCACTGTGCGGCTACCTCACCCCGTCGCGCAGTCACCTACCCCGCGACTGGCCGACCGTGCCCCTGCGCCGGCCCGACGCCGGCGAGCGCGCCGAGGCAGCCCGCCGCCTGGACGCAGCCGGCCCACTGACACCGGACCAGCGCCTCCTTCGCGTACTCCTGGAGGACGAGCAGCACGCCTTCGAACAGGCCCTCGCCGCCCGGCTCACCGAGCACCACGAGCGCGCGGGAGCCGATCCCGCCCCCAGAACTCTGCTACCGCTCGGCCCCCTCGCCCTGGCCTCCCTTGCGGTGCAGGTCCACGGCTGGGAACTGGGCGTCCGCTCCGGCTACCTGCCACCCGCCCTCCTCGGGTCGCCGCAGGCACCGGTGTAAGAGAGCGGGCGGGGAGAATGACGGGGCATCTGATGGCTCCTCCGTTCGCCACCACCACGGCGCTCACACGTCGCGGCGCCGCACGACGAGTACGGCGAGGGCGACCGTGGCCAGTGGCCAGAGCGCGTACACGGTCCAGGAGCCGGTGATGGTGGCGGTGTAGGCCAGGGAGCCGGGATCCGGCTCCCACGTCTCGACCAGGCGCTTCCAGGCCGCCGACACCAGCGCGTGCTTGATGTCCGCCGACCAGCGGTTGCTCTCCGAGAACATGGTGGGCAGCATCAGCAGGGTGAAGACGCTGGTGACCATGGTCGCGGCGGCGTGCCGGAGCAGAACGCCGAGGCCCAGGCCGACCAGTGCGCAGACCGGGGCCAGCAGCGCGGAGGCCGCCAGTGCCCGGAACACCCCGGGATGGGTGACCGGGACGCCGCCGTGGTGCCCGCCGAGGACGGCCTGGGACACGAGGAGGGAACCCGTGGCGGCGACCGCGCCGGCCACGGTCCACACGGCGGCGGTGACGGCCGCCTTGGCCAGGACCACCGAGCCGCGGGCCGGCACGGCCACGGTCGTGGTGCGGATCAGGCCGCTGCTGTACTCGCTCACCACCGTGAGGGCACCGGCGCAGCCGGCGACGAGGATCAGCGTCCAGTACCCCGCCGGGGGAAAGGCGTCGTAGGGCAGGAAGCCGGCGGGGCCCGAGTCCTTGGCCGCGCTGTCCGTCAGCGTGGCCACGGCGGCGGACCCGACGACGAACACGATGGTGAGGGCGATCGTCCACGCGGTGGAGCGCAGGGACCGCATTTTGATCCACTCGGCGGCGAGCAGGTCGCGGAAGCGCGCGGCGGGCGCCCCGGCGACGGAAGGGAGCGAGGTGAGCGTGGTCGTCGGTGCTGTCATCGGTGCTGTCCTGCCAGGTATTCGACGCTGTCGGCGGTGAGTTCCATGAAGGCCGCCTCCAGCGAGGCGGTACGGGTCGTCAGCTCGTCGAGCCGGATGCCGTTCCGGAGGGCGAGCGCTCCGATCCGGTCGGCCGGGAGCCCTGTCACGGCGAGCTTCTCGGCGCCGGCCGAGCCCTCCGGCTCGACGGAGGCGCCCGCCGCGGTCAGCACGGCCGCGAGCTCGGCGGCCTGCGGTGTCGCCACCACGACGCTGCGCCCGGTGCCGCGGGCCGCGAAGTCCCGTAGCGGCTCGGCGGCGACGAGGCGGCCCCGGCCGATGACGACCAGGTCGTCGGCGGTGTTCTCCATCTCCGACATCAGGTGGCTGGAGAGGAAGACCGTGCGCCCCTCGTGGGCCAGGCGCCGGAAGAGCCGGCGCACCCAGAGCACGCCCTCCGGGTCCATGCCGTTGACCGGCTCGTCGAACATGAGCACCGGCGGGTCGCCGAGCAGGGCGGTGGCGATGCCCAGCCGCTGCTTCATGCCGAGGGAGAACCCGCCGATGCGGCGGTTCGCCACCTCGGCCAGGCCCACCTCCTGCAGCACCTCGCCCACCCGGCGCCGCGGGATGCCGTTGCTGCGGGCCAGGGCGGACAGGTGGGCCGCGGCACTGCGGCCGCCGTGGACCTGCCCGGCGTCGAGGAGGGCACCGACGTGCCGCAGCCCGCGCGGGTGGCGGTGGAACGGGACCCCGCTGACGGTGGCGGTGCCGGTGGTGGGCGCGTCCAGGCCGAGGATCATCCGCAGGGTGGTGGACTTGCCGGCGCCGTTGGGGCCGAGGAAGCCGGTGACCCGGCCGGGCCGCACGGTGAAGGACAGACCGTCCACGGCCGTCTTGCTGCCGTAGCGCTTGGTGAGTTCGTTGACTTCGATCACGACGGCCACACTGCCGGGAGGTGCCCTGCCCGGGCATGGGGCCGGGGACGGCAATCGTGCGCACGGACCCGCCCGTGGGTGTACGTCCCCGGGCTGATGCCGCCCGGCCGGCGGCCCGATTAGTCTCCCGGCGTGAACAAGAGAACGAAGGCCGTGGTGTGGGCGGGGGCCGCCGTCTACCTCCTCATGGTGGGCCTGCTGGTGGGCGGCGCGCCACGGGCGTCGGGCACGGTCCACGGCGCCGGGGCACTGCTGGCCGCGAGCCTGCTCGCCGGCGCGGTGCGGCGGGCGCCGCTTCCGGCGCTGGGACTGGCACTCCTCGGATCCACCGCCGTGGTGGTGGGCCCCCCGACGTCCGCCCACGAGAGCCCGGCCGCGGCGTACCAGGGCGAGTTCCTGTCGTACCTGGCGGTGGACGTCGTCCTGGGCTTCGTCGTCGCCACCCGCGCGCGACGGCCCGCCGTCGTCGCCGTCGCGGTGTCCTTCGCCGTCCAGCTCCTGGTGACCGGCCTCTTCGCGCACGGCGACAACCTGACCGTCAACGGGCTCATCGCCCTCCTGGCGATGGCCGCGTCCTGCACCGCCGGCCTGCTCGCCCGCGAGCGCCGCGAGCACGCGGCGGCGCTGCGTACGCAGGAGGTGGCCGAGGCCGTGACCGCCGAACGGCTGCGGATCGCACGCGAACTGCACGACATGGTCGCGCACAGCATCGGCATCATCGCCATCCAGGCCGGCGTGGGCAGCCGGGTCATCCGCACCCAGCCGGCGGAGGCCCGCGAGGCACTGAGCGCCATCGAGGCCACCAGCAGGGAGACTCTCTCCGGCCTCCGGCGCACCTTGGTGTCCCTCCGTCAGGCCGACCGGGGCGCGGCGGCCGTCGCCCCCTTGCCGGGCCTGGCGGACATCGAACGGCTGGCGGCGGCGACCGCGGACGCGGGCGTACGGGTCGAGGTGCGCCACAGCGGCGACCAGCGCCCGCTGCCCGCCGACATCGACCTGTCCGCGTACCGCATCGTGCAGGAAGCGCTGACCAACGTGGTCCGCCACGCGGGCACCGGGCAGTGCCGGGTGACCATCGACCACGGCGACGAGGAACTGTCCGTGGAGATCACCGACGACGGGCGTGGCGGCACCGGGAACGGCTCCGGCCACGGCTTCGGCCTCATCGGCATGCGCGAGCGCGTCGCTCTGCTGGGCGGACACCTCAGCGCCGGCCCGCGCCCCGAGGGCGGCTTCCGCGTGACGGCCCGCCTGCCGCTGCCCGCACGCGTGGGGGTTGCCCGATGACGATCCGCGTCCTGCTCGCCGACGACCAGCCGCTGGTGCGGTCCGGCCTCCGCGTCATCATGGCCGACCACCCCGGCCTGGAGGTCGTCGGAGAGGCCGCCACCGGCGCGGAGGCCGTCCAACTGGCCGAGGACGTCAACCCCGACGTCGTGGTGATGGACATCCGCATGCCCGGCATGGACGGCATCGAGGCCACCCGCCTCATCACGACCGGCCCATCGACGGCGCGCGTCCTCGTCCTGACCACCTTCGACGAGGACGACCACGTCCACGGCGCCCTCCGGGCCGGGGCGAGCGGTTTCGTGGTCAAGGACATGGCACTGGACGACATCCTCGCCGCGATCCGCGTGGTCGCCGCCGGCGACGCCCTGATCGCGCCGGGCGTGACGCGCCGCCTGATAGCGGACTTCGTCCGCCAGCCGGCGGCTCTGCCGGAGCGCCCGCCACGCCCGGTCGAGGGCATCACGGAGCGGGAACGGGAAGTACTGACCCTGGTCGGCCGAGGCCGGTCGAACACCGAAATCGCGGCGGACCTCTTCATCACGGTGGCCACGGCCAAGTCGCACGTGTCGCGGCTGCTGACGAAACTGGGCGCCCGGGACCGGGTGCAACTCGTGATCACGGCTTACGAGATGGGGCTCGTCACACCACCTCGGTGAGCAGCCGCGGCTGCCGCGCGGCAGGCCATCGACGTGCCGCCGCCATACGCCTGCCGGCAGCACGGTGGCGGGCGGCCGAGCAGGGACACCTTTTGTGGCCCGGACCTCATCGGCTCGTCACAGCCAATCATCTCCTGCCCTCTGGACGGCGTGGACTGGGTCCCGTTCGGCTTCGCCGGTTTCAGCACGCCCCACCGGACATCTGGACCGGACGAAGATCTCGCCTCCCACGGCATCGTCAAGGTCCTCGACGAGCCCAGTTACGGCCCCACTGACCGTCAAGTTCCCTGACAGCAACGACATTTCGTAGCCACACGTATGTGATCCGGGCGACAGTGAAGGGCGTTGAGATTCTAGGTCGCGTGACCTAGTGTCTCCGGTGTGGACGATGACATCCAGTTAGACGTGAATGGCCCGGTGCTCGTGGTCGGTGGTTACGGGACGGTCGGCGGTGACCTGACGCGGCTGGCCGCTCCCGCGTGGCCGTTGCTGCTCACCGGGCGCAGCCCGGAGCGTGGGCAGGCGCTGGCCGACGAGGTCGGCGCGTCGGTGCGGTGCTGGGACCTGAGTGACCCGCAGCCCTTCTCGGCCGGTGTGCGGGCCGTGGTCAGCGCCGTGAACGACCCGGAGGACCGGGTGCTGCGTGCCGCGGTCCGCGGTGGCGTCCCGTACGTCGACATCACGCGCTGGACCGCGCGGCTGCAGCGGGCGGTCGCGGTCACGGCCGTGACCCCGCCGAAGGCACCGGTGCTGCTGTCGTCCAGCTGGATGGGCGGGGTGACCGCACTGGTCACCGCGGCGCTCGCCGAGACGCTCGGCGGCGCGTCGGCCGTGGAGATCGCGATTCGGTACGACCTCAAGGACCGGGCCGGCACCGACTCGGTGGAGTTCATGGACCGGCTGGGGCTCGACTACGAGGTGACCATCGGCGGGGAACGCCGGATGATCATGCCGCTGAGCGGTGCCGGTCACGTCACCATCGGCGGACACCGCACCAAGGTCGCGCGGATCGACACCCCCGAGCAGTTCACCCTGCCGCTGTCCCTGGGAGTCGACACGGCGATCACCCGGATCGGCTTCAGCGCGAACTCGTCGACCTCCACGCTGCTGGCGCTGAAGAAGACGGGATTCTTCCGGTGGGGCCGTGGTGACCGGTTCGAGTCGGTGCGGCGCTCGATGCTGTACTCGCCGGGCGAGGGCGGCAGCGCGCTGCTGCGGATCGACGTCCGCGGCAGGAACGGGCAGCAGCGCACCGCGGTGGTCAAGGACCCCGCCGGGCAGGCCCACCTCACTGCGCTGGGCGGCGTCCTGGGGCTGCGGCGGGTGCTCGGTGAGGACGGTGCCCCGGCACCGTCCGGGGTGGTCTTCCCGGAGCTGACGCCGGTGCCGCAGGAGGTTCTTCCCGCCCTGGAGAAGGCGGGGGTCGAGGTCACGGTGTCATGAGCGGGGCGACGGACAAGGGCGGCCGGCCGCAGCTGACCCGGCAGGGCAGCCTCCGCCGCACGAGCCTGCTGGACGCCGCCGAGACGGTGCTCGTCGCCCGTGGGAACGCGGACGCCTCGCTGCGGGCCATCGCCGAGGAGGCGGGGGTGCGGGTCGGGCACCTCCAGCACTACTTCCCCACGCGGGCCGACCTGATCAAGGCCGTGCTGGAACGGGCCCTCGACCGTTCGCTGGAGCGCCTCGCCGACACCACGGGCCTGCGGGTCTCCCCGGACGCCCCGCCGTCCGGGCAGGCCCCGCAGGACCCGGTCGACGCCGCGGACGTGGTGGCGGTGGTCCTGGCCGAACAGGAGGACCCGCGGCTGGTCCGGCTGTATGTCGAGGTGTGGGCACTGGCGGCGAGGGACGAGGACATCGCCGAGGTGGTCCGGGAGTTCTACCGCAAGTACGTCGCGCACGTGGAGGCGTACGTGCGGCAGGGCCGCCCCGACTGGCCGGCCGAGTTCTGCCGGGCCAGGGCCGAGACCTTCGTGGCCCTGGTCGAGGGGGCGGCCCTGATGCGGTCGGGGATCGCCGGCAGCAGGTCACAGGCCATGGACACCCAGCTCGCCCAGCAGGCCGCACAGCTGCTCAGGGACTGACCGACGCAACGCACCGGCCCCGGCGGACGATCCGGAGGCCGGCCGGGCCCGCGCCGCGGTGGCGCGGGCCGACGGGCCCTCGCACGGGTCCATCAGCAGTCACCAGGGGGATTTCACCATGTCCGAGGCAATCGACCTCGCCGGACTCGCGGCGAGCGCCGGTCTTGAGCGGGAACTGCAGCGGCTCACCACGAGCCGGGGCATCATCCGCACGCGGCAGCTGAACCAGCAGGAGACCTGGACGGTACTCGGCGCCGCGCTGACGCGCGAGCTGCTGAGCGACCCGAGGCTCTCCAACGACGTGCACACCCACGCTCCGCACGGGGCCCTGGTCGAGGGCATGCCCGTCATGCTCCTGGAGCAGGACGACCCGGAGCACTCCCGCTACCGCCGCCTGGTGACCGCGGCGTTCGCCTCCAAGGCCGTACGGCAGCTGGAGCCGCGCATCGTGCAGATCACCCGGGAACTGCTGGACGCGCTCGGGGACAGCGGGACGGCGGACTTCATCGAGGCGTTCACCTACCCGATGCCGCTGGAGGTGATCTGTGACCTGCTCGGCGTACCGGCCGAGGACCGGGACCCGTTCCGCCGGTGGGCCATGGACATCTCCGCCGCGCCCTCGCTGGAGGCGATGCAGAAGGCGGCCGCCGAACTGTTCGCCTACTGCGCCACGCTGATCGCCGCCAAGCGGGAGCACCCCACCGAGGACCTGCTCGGCGAGATGATCGCGGCACGGTTCGAGGACGGCACCGGGCTGAGCGACGAGGAACTCTCCTCCTTCACCGCGGTGTTGCTGATCGCCGGCCACGACACGGTGACGAACCTGCTGGCCAACGCCCTCCACGACCTGCTCACGCACCCCGCACAGCTGGCCGCGCTGCGCCGGGACCCCTCGCTGGCCGGCCAGGCGGTGGAGGAGGCGCTGCGGTTCCGCGGCTCGGCGATGACGACCGTCAACCGGGTGGCGCTGGAGGACATCGAGGCCGGCGGCGTGGTCATCCGCAAGGGCGAGCTGGTGCGGTTCCTGCTGAACGCGGCCAACCGCGACGAGGACGTGCGCGAGGACCCGCACACCTTCGACATCGGCCGGGCCACCGCACAGCACATGGCGTTCGGCATGGGGCCGCACTTCTGCCTGGGGCAGCGGCTGGCGCGTCAGGAGGCGACGATCGCGCTCACCGAGATCCTGGACCGCTTCCCCACCCTGGAGCTGGCGGTTCCGCCGGAGGAAGTGCGGTGGCTCGCCTCGGACGCGATCCGGGGCCTGGAGGAACTGCCGCTGCGCTACGCGCGCGGTACCGCGTGAACGGCGCGGGAACACGGAAACAGCGACAGGGGGACGTACGGACATGCGGATCACGGTGGATCACGACCTGTGCGACGGGCTGGGGCAGTGCGCCCTCGTCGCGCCCGAGGTCTTCGAACTGGATGACGACGAGCGGCTGATGGTCGCCCCGGACCCGGCGCCCGGGCTGGCGCCCAGGGTGGCTGCCGCGGCTCGGGCGTGCCCGGTGCGGGCCATCACGGTCGAGGGGGCCTGAACCTTGCGCGAGGTCGTGGTGGTGGGCGCCGGCCTGGCGGGTGTCCGGGCCTGCGCGTCACTGCGGGCCCAGGGGTACTCCGGAGCGCTGACCGTCGTGTCGGACGAGGCCCACCTGCCCTACGACCGCCCGCCACTCACCAAGCAGGTCGTGGCCGGCACCCTCACAGAGGCCGACATCCGGCTGGCGGGCGCCGACGACTTCGGCGCCCGCTGGATCCGGGGCACCGCGGCCGCCGGCCTCGACCGGGACCGGCGCCGCGTGCGGCTGGCCGACGGCACCGAACTCCCCTACGACGGACTGGTGCTGGCCACCGGGGCACAGGCCCGGCCCTGGCCCGGCGAGGTGCCGCCCGGGGGAGTACTGGCCGTACGGGGACTGGACGACGTCCGCCGGCTGCGCGCCGCCGTGGACGGCGGGGCCCGTGACGTGGTCGTCGTCGGGGCGGGGTTCGTCGGGGTGGAACTGGCGTCGTCACTGTCCGGGCTGGGCCTCGGAATCCGGGTGACGCTGGTGGAACCGCTCGATGGGCCGTTGCGGGCGCTGGGCGGAACGGTCTCCGGAATCGTGGCCGCCGCGGCGCGCCGTGCCGGCGTGGGACTGCGCCTGGGCACCGGCGTCCGGGGTTTCCGGTCCGACGGCGAGCGGGTCACCGGGGCCGTGCTGTCGGACGGGACCGTGCTGCCGGCGGAGCTGGTGGTGGTGGCCATCGGGATGACGCCGGCCACCGGGTGGCTGCGGGGTTCCGGGCTGTCGCTGGTGTCCGGGCGGGTCCACTGCGACGAGCGGCTGTTCGCCCGTACCGGTGGCGGGGCCGGGGCGTCCGACCCGCGGATCGTGGTGGCAGGGGACGTGGCCCTGTGCGACGCGGTGTGCTCGCCGGAGGGTCCGGTGGCGCTGGAGCACTGGAGCAACGCGGCGGCGCAGGGCGAACTGGCCGGCAGCAACCTCCTGGCGGGGCCGGGACCGGCGGAGCCCTATGAGCACGTACCGTCCTTCTGGACCTCCGCGTTCGGGCTCCGGATCAAGTCGGTGGGCCTGCCGGGGACCGGTGACCGGGCGGTCGTCGAGGCGGGTGACCCGGCGACGGACGCGGTGGTGGAGGCGCACTATCGCGGGGACCGGCTGGTCGGCGCGGTGACTGTGAACCGGGGCGGGCTGCTGACGGCCTACGCGCGGCGGCTCCGGGAGACGCGGCCGGCCGCGCCGGCCGCCTGACCGGTCACCGGCGACCGCGACGGAACGCGGCACCCCCGGGTGCCGCGTTCCGGCCATTGACCGAAAATGCGCAGGATGGCTCGATCCGATGTGTTCCGGGAAGCGTTTACCGTGCGTAACCGCAGGTGGCGGCCCTCTCGGTGAAAAAATATCCACCATGTGAACCGCAGGTTAATTTCTTCATTCCCGGGAATATGTCACGGCCGCATGGCTGTCACGCCGCTCGGTCGCGTGACCTAGCGCACAATCGAGTGACTCATTCGAAAGGGCTCTGCTAGCCTTTTTTCGAACCTGCAGTTCAGGTTCCTGTGTCGGGGGACTGTGTACGGGGGTTGGTATGTGTAGTGCGTTCAAGGCTGTCTGAGGCCGTCTGAGTACGGGGCCGGCCGAACGCCGGGTGTGTGCCCCTTTTCTTCTGCCCGTCGGTTGATCACGCCATTTTTCTGTGGCTCCGGGTCGCGTGCCGACAGGTATTCCCATTCATTCGTCCGCCGGGTGTGCAGCCCTGCCCTTGTAACGGGTATTTCCGCACTCCCGGTAGGGGAGTCATGAAATCGCGCGACGGGCGCGGTATTCCGCCGGATGATTTACCCTGCGCTTTTTCGTGGCGTTTCACGCCGTAAAAAGGTGCCGCCCGGAACGTTGTGCCGCCCGGCGTGCCCACGAACGAGTTCGTATGCACCTCATATGCGAGGAGAGAGCCATGCAGAACCCTTTTGAGGCGGAGCAGATCCAGGAGATCGTGCGGGAGGGCCTGGCCCAGGTCCTGGGCACCGGTGCCGACAGCATCACCCCGGAGGCCACCCTGGTCTCCGACCTGGGTGCCGAATCCCTCGACCTGGTCGAATTCCGCTACGAGATGGAGACCCGGCTGGGCGTGGCCCTGCCCAAGTCCAATGTGCTGGACCAGCTGGCGTCCGCGCTCGGCGGCTCCGAGCGGCTGTACGACGAGCGCGGCGGCATCACCGAGCTGGCGGCGGAGGTGCTGCGGCGCAGCGCCTTCGGCTACTCCGAGGAGCAGGTGCACGCCGGCATGCGGCCGTACGAGGTCGCCGCGGCGGCGACCAGCGCGCACTGGGCCGCCTTCACCCACGCCATCTTCGACCACCTGCCGGAGAACTGCACGGAGTGCGGTGCCGACAAGGCGGAGGTCGCCGCCTCCGGCAAGGCCGTCTGCGCGGGCTGCGGCGCCGTGCCGGAGCCGGCGACCGGTGACGAGGTGATGGCCGAGGGCGTCCGGTCGGCCCTGGAGGCGCTCGGCCTGCCGCAGCACGCCGGCTGACGGCGCGACGACCCGTGCGGAAGGCGTCGCTCGTCGTACGAAAGGACAGCAAGTGAACCCCCACGCCCACTTACCCACCGCGGCCGGACACGAGGTGGTGGTGACCGGCATCGGCCTGGTCGCCGGTCGACTGACCGATCCGGAGGCACTGTTCGACCACCTCGCAGAAGGGCGCACGCTCATCGCGGAGCACCCTCTCCACCAGGAGTGGGGCATCCCGTGCGCGGTCTCCGCGCACATCCCGCCACACGTGTGGCGGTCCCTCGACGCGGCGGTGCCCGAGGAGGCCGGCGCCCAGGGGCCCGCCGGCGTCCTCGCCTGGCACGCCGCCGCCCAGGCCTGGGAGAACAGCGGGTTGCCGCGCCGCCTGGACGGCGAACGCGGCGGCGTCTTCCTCGCCTGCAACCGCATGGTCATGGAGCCGGAGGAGCTCACCGCCCTCGCCGCCCACGTCGATCACACCTCAGGGACCCTGGACCTGGACGCCTACCTGGCGTCGGACGGTGGCCCCGACCCGCTGCGGCACCGCAGACACCAGCCGGACTCCGTCACCGCCGGCCTGGCCGACCACTTCGGCGCGGTCGGTGTCATGGAGACCCGCGCGGACGCCTGCGCCGCCGGCGGCATGGCGGTCGGCAGCGCGTACCGCTACATCCGCAGCGGCGTGCTCGACGTGGCGATCGCGGGTGGCGCCGAGAGTCTGACGACACTGGCCTCCATCACCGCCTTCCACGCGGTGGGCGCCCTCGCCCCGGCCGGCGGCCGGACGGCCGCGGAGATCAGCCGGCCGTTCGACAAGGACCGCGCGGGCTTCGTGATCGGGGACGGCGCCGCCTTCCTCGTGCTGGAGTCGCGGGCGCACGCCGAGGCGCGCGGCGCCCGCGTCCTGGCCCGGGTCGCCGGGTACGCCGGGGTCACCGAGGCCGTACGGATGACGTCCAGTTCGCGGGACGGCTCCGACTACGCCGCCTGCATGCGGGCCGCGATCGCCGACGCCGGACTCACCCCGGACGACATCGACCACATCAACGCGCACGGCACGTCCACCCAGGCCAACGACGCCTGCGAGGCCGCGGCGCTGCACGCCGTCTTCGGCGAGCGGGCCGCCCGCCTGCCGGTCACCGGCAACAAGTCCGCCCTCGGCCACTCGCTGGCCAACAGCGGTGCCGTCGAGGCGGTCCTGTCGGTCATCGGCCTCCAGCGGCAGACGCTCCTGCCGACCCTGAACTTCACCGGGGCGGACGAGGACAGCCGCGGGCTGGACATCGTCACCGAACGGCGCGAGGCACCGGTGAACACGGTGCTGTCGAACTCCTTCGGCTTCGGCGGCGAGAACTGTTCCCTGATCCTGGCCCGGGCGAGGTGAGCACGACCATGACCGCTCTCGATACGGTGCTGCTGACCGCACCCGGTGTCTGCACGGCGGCCGGCACCGACCCCGCCGCTCTGTGGGAGGCGCTGCTCGCGGGCAAGGACACCAGCGGGCCCTCCGGGATTCCGGAGGGCCCCGCGACGGGCACCGCGTTCCTGGTGGACGATCCCGACGCCGCCGCCCTCGGGGTGCACCGCAGGGTGCTGCGCACCTCCGAGAAGCAGGCGCGGCTGGCGCTGTACGGGGCGCGGTTGTCGCTGGCGGGGCCGGCCGCGCACGGGCCCGTCGGCGGCCCCGGCTGGGGCCTGTACCTCGGGCTGCCCACGGTGGACGAGGAGTTGCTCCGCTTCGGGGCCCTGGACCGGCTGCGCAGGGTGGCGGGGTCGCCCGGCGAGGTGGCGGCCCTCTACGCCCGGGAGGTACCGCCCTTCAGCGGGCTCTCCCACCTCAACAGCACGGCCGCGGCCCACGTCTCGGCGGTTTTCGGGCTGTCGGGGGCCATGGCCGCCTACTCGCCGTACTCGGACGCCGGGCTCCAGGCCCTGATCGACGGCGTGCTGTCGGTGGCCGAGGGGGAGAACGAGGCGGCGCTCGTCGGGGCGGTCAGCCCCAAGGTGCACCCCCTGCTTTTCGTGCAGTACGAGGAGCTGGGGTGGAACGGCGTCGTCCCGGGGGAGGGCGCGGCCTTCCTCCTCGCCCGCCGGCACGGCACCGGGCCCGCCGGTGATGCCCCGGCCGTCCGGCTGGCCGGGTACGGCCGGGCCTTCGGCGCCGACGGGGACGACCGTGCCGGGGCGATCGCCGACGCGGTCCGCGCGGCACTGGAAATGGCCGGCACGGACCCCGGCGGCATCGGCTGGATCCTGCCGGACACCGTCTGGACGGACTCCGGGGCGCGGGCCCAGGACGCCGCGCTGGACCGGGTCTTCGGCGGGGCCGCCCACCGGCCCCCGGCTTTCACCGGCGAGCGGGCCACCGGTGTGCTCGGCCCCGCACACCCGCTGGCCCACACGGTGCTGGCGCTGCACGGCCTGGCCGGCAACCGGCGGCTGGTCGCCGACGGGGACGCGGTGCGCGAGGAGGAGCTGCCCGTCCCGCGGGTGCTCGTCCTGGCCTGCGGCGTGCGGGGCCAGGTGTGCTCCGTCGTACTGGAAGGAGTCGTGGAATGAGCCGCCGCGTCGTGGTGACCGGCCTGGGCGCCGTCTGCGGACTGGGTCTCGACTGGCAGACCATGTGGGAGGGGCTGGTCGAGGGCCGCTCGGCCGTCCGCGCCTGGCAGCCTCCCGGCGTCGACGACTTCCCGGTGAAGTACGCGGCACCGGTCGACGACGCCGCGTTCGAGGCCCGGTACGGCGCCGGCGACGGCATGGACCGTCCCATGGAGCGGCGGGTCCGCTTCGGGCTGGCCGCCGCCGCCCAGGCACTGGCCGACGCCGGGTTCGCCGAGACCGGCGCGCCGGCCCGCACCGGCACGGCCGTCGGCTCCGGCGTACCGGAACGAGATCCGTACGAACTCCTGCACGCCGTCGGCGAGGACGGGCAGCCGTCGTGGGCGACGCTCTATGCCGACCGGGCCGCGCTCGACCGGGCCAGCGGCCTGTTCTGCACCAACGACGCGCTGGCGGCCGGGATCGCCGCCCGGCACGAGCTGCGGGGACCGGCGCTGAACTTCTCCACCGCCTGCGCGGGCGCCGCCCACGCCATCGGCCACGGCTTCCGCATGATCCGGCGCGGCGAGGTGGACGCCATGCTGGTCGGCGGTGCCGACTCCGTGCTGAACCTGCCGACCATGACCGGGCTGCTGCTGCTCGGCGCGCCCTCCACCTCGGAGCTGTTCGGGAACCGGCTGTGCCGGGCCTTCGACCGGGACCGCAGTGGGCTGGTGGCCGCGGAAGGCGCGGCCATGCTGGTGCTGGAGAGCGAGGAGAGCGCGCGCCGGCGCGGCGCGCGGATTCTCGCCGAGGTGGCCGGCTTCGGCAGCTCGCTGGACGCCTACCAGGTCACCGCCCCGCATCCGGAGGGACACGGCGCGGCACTGGCCATGAGCCGGGCACTGGCCGACGCGGGCGTGGAGCCGGACCGGGTCGACTCCGTCAACGCCCACGGCACGTCCACCCCCCTGAACGACCCGGTCGAGACCCGGGCGATCAAGGACGTGTTCGCGGCGGGCGAGCACTACCGGAGGCTGGCGGTCACCGCCAACAAGACCATGCTCGGGCACCTGATCGCTGCCGCCGGCGCGCCCGAGCTCATCGCCACCGTGCTGTCCGTACGGGACGGTGTCGTGCCCCCCACGCTGAACCTGGAGAACCCGGACCCGGCCTGCGACCTGGACTACGTGCCCGGCAGCGCACGGCAACAGGAGGTTTCGGTGGCAGTGAGCAATTCCTTCGGCTTCGGCGGACTCAACGCCAGTCTGGTGGTGCGTGGTTATGAGCAGTGAGATCCCGGCGACCGGCCCGGCCGCCGTCGTCGTGACCGGCATCGGCGCGGTCCTGCCCACCGGGCGCGGGCGCGAGGCCCTGTGGGAGGCGTGGCACGCGGCGCGGCCCGCGCTGACGCCCTACCGGGATCCGTACGTCCGGACCCGTAAGGTCACCCACTTCGGGCACGTGCCCGAGGAGCTGGAGCGGCTCGGCAGGGACAGCGTCCCCCACAAGCTGCGCAAGTTCGGTACCTCCTTCACCTTCAACGCCATGCTCGCCGCGCAGGACGCGCTGCGGGAGGCGGGGGAGGGCTGGCAGGGCATCCCGGAAGAGCGGCGGGGCCTCTACGTCGCCCAGGACGACTCGACCGAACTCGGCGTCGCCGCCTTTCACAAGGCGCTCGACCGGTCGCGGCGGGACGACTCGTCGCAGGTGGGAGTGGAGCTCCAGCGCGTGGTGGCGGAGGCGTTCGGCAACGCGGCGGCCTTCAACCCCTTCACCGTCATCCGTGCGCTGAACAACAACACCCTCGCCATGGTGAGCATCGCCGAACGGTTCCGCGGCGACTGCGCGGCCTTCGTGCAGGACGCCGGAGCGGCTCTCGGCGCTCTGCAGCGGGCCGCGTTCAGCCTCCGTAACGGCGACTGCGACACCGCCCTGGTGGTGGGCGCCGGCAGCTACAACGAGGCGCTGAAGCTGGCCGGGCTGTACCGGGCCGGGCACCTGAGCGCGGGCACCCACGGCAGCGACTCGCTGCGGAGCTTCGACGCCGAGCGGGACGGCACCGTCCTCGGCGAGGGCGCGGTGGCGGTCGTCCTGGAGCGGGCCGGGGACGCCCTCGCGCGGGGCGCCCGCCCGCTGGTGGAGGTCCTGGGGGCGGTGCTGCGGCCCGCCCTGGACAGTGGCGTGGGACCGGCCACCCTGGCGGAGAACGCCCGCGGGCTGCTGGCCGCGCACGGTCTGCGGCCCGAGGACCTGGGCGCCGTCCTGGCCGACGGGAAGGGCACCCTTCACCACGACGCCGCCGAAGCCGAGCTGCTGCGCGCGCTGCTGAAGGACAGCCGTGTCCCGGTGAGCTCCGTGCGGCCCGTCCTGGGCACCGTGGGGGCCGCCGGCCCGCTGGCGGAACTGGCACTCGCCCCCAGCCTGTTCGCCGCCGGCGAGCTGCCGCCGATCGCCCACCTGCGCACGCCGCCCGACGACGACACCGACTTCGTGATGGGTGCCGCCCGGAAGCGGCGGATCGACTCCGTCCTCAGCCTGCACGGCACGTTCAGCGGGTTCGCGGGCGCCCTGCTCGCCAAGCGACCGTACACCACCTGAGGGGAACCACCAGTAATGTCGCAGTTCACCGAGTTCGTTCAGCCGTACATGGGCCGGTTGTTCACCGCCCTGGGGCTGGACGCCGAGTACGAGCGGGCCGAGGGGAACACCGTTCACCACCGGGACGACCGGGGCGAACTCGTGCCGGTCCTGGACCTGATGGGCGGCTACGGCTCGCTGATCCTCGGGCACAACCACCCGGAGCTCGTTGCCCACGCCAAGGCGGTACTGGACAGCAACCGCGCCGTGCACGCCCAGTTCTCCCTGCGCGGCGAAGCCGGCCGGCTCGGCGCCGCGCTCAGCGACATCGTCCGCCGGGAGACCTCCGTCAAGGAGCCGTACATCGCCACCTTCGGCAACAGCGGGGCGGAGGCCGTCGAGGCCGCCGTCAAGCACGCCGAGCTGGTCCGGGTACGCAAGGCCGCGGCGCTCGCCGACGAGGTCGCCGCGCACGCCGAGGCCGCCTCGGAGGCCGCCCGCCGGGACGGCGCCGAGGCCGACGAGGACGCCTTCCGGCTGCCCGCCCTACGGACCCGGGTCACGCCCGCCGACGGCGTCGAGGGGCTGCTGGCGGCGGTCGCCGCACACAACGCCGCCGCCCTGGCCACCCGGCCCCTGTTCCTCGCCCTGGAACGCTCCTTCCACGGCAAGCTGGTCGGCAGTGTCCAGCTCACCTACAATGCGGGTTTCCGCACCCCCTTCCAGAACCTCGGCACGCGCGTCCGCTTCGTCCCGATGGACCGGCTCGACCTGCTGGACGAGATCGCCCGGGAGGAGCGGGTGGTGCTGCTCGACACCGAGGTCGTGGACGGGCGCGTGCGCGTCACCGAACGGGACCTCCCGGTCGTCACCGCCTTCCTGGTCGAGCCGGTGCAGGGCGAGGGCGGCATCCACGTCCTGACCACCGAGCAGGGCCGCGCCATCCGGCTGTTCTGCAACAAGGCCGGCACCGCCCTGATCGTCGACGAGGTGCAGAGCGGCATGGGCCGCTGCGGCGCCTTCCTCGCCAGCTCGCTGATCGGGCTGCGCGGCGACTACTACACCCTGTCCAAGTCGCTGGGCGGCGGCCTCGCCAAGATCTCCGCCATGCTGGTCCGGCGCTCCCTGTACCAGGGCGAGTTCGACCTGATCCACAGCTCCACCTTCGCCATGGACGACTTCTCCTCGTCCGTCGCCCTCAAGGTCGTCGAGATGCTGGAGGCCGACGACGGCCTGGCGTACCGGCAGGTCACCGAGCGCGGTGAGCGACTCGCCGCGATGCTGAACGAACTCAAGGACACCTACCCCGACGTCATCGAGGACGTCCGCGGCAAGGGCCTGTTCGTCGGTGTCCAGCTGTACGACCAGGGACGGGCGCGCTCCATGGTGCTGCGCGGCACCGCGTACACCGGCGCCCTCGGCTACCTGCTCTCCGGCTACCTGCTACGCCAGGAGCGCATCAGGATCGCCCCGACCGGCAGCGCCGGGAACGTGCTGCGCATCCAGCCGTCCCTCCACCTCACCGACGAGGAGATCGAGAGGCTGCGCGGGGCCCTGGACCGGCTCTGCCGCATCCTGCGCCACGAGGACACCCTCCATCTGGTGCACCCGGCGACCGACCGCACCCTCCCCAAGCCGCGGCTGGAGATCCGCGACTTCCGGGGCGCGGTCGCCCCCTACGAGCAGGGCGAGCAGCGCCCGGTGACCGGGCCCGTCCGCAAGGTGGCCTTCATCAACCACCTGATCACCCCCGCCCACCTGCGGCAGGTGGACCCGGCGCTGGCCGACCTGAGCGACGAGGCACTGCGCTCCTTCGTGCTGGGCATGGAGCCGGTGAAGAAGGCCGCGCCCTACCCCGGTGTGCGGATCACCTCGCCGCTGGGCAGCGCCGTGGAGTTCGCGCTCTACCCGCTGATGGTCGCCTCCGAGCAGATGGGCCGCTACCTGGCCTCCGGTGACGTCGCCGGTATCCGGGCCGACGTCGAGGAGCGGGTGCGGGCCGCCCGCGAGGACGGCTGCGAGGTCGCCGGACTCGGCATGTACACCTCGATCGTGACCAACAACTGCACCTCGCTGAACATCCCGGGCATCGCACTGACCTCCGGCAACGCGCTCACCGTCGCCATGGGCGTGCAGGCCATGGAGCGCGGCGCGCGGGACCGGGGCTTCGACGTGGCCGGCTCCACCCTGGCGGTCGTCGGTGCGGCGGGCAACATCGCCTCGGTCTACAGCCAGCTCTTCGCCGAGCGGCTGAGCAGGATCGTACTGGTCGGCAGCAGCCGGGACGGCTCGGCACGACGGCTGCGGAACACTGTGGAGGGCATCTACCAGGAGTGCTGGGCGAGGATCGCGGACGGCGGCGAGCTGTCCGGTATCCCGGCCCGGCTGGCCGAGGAGCCGCTGGTCACCAAGTGGCTGGCCGACGGCCCCACCGGCGACGACACCGGCCGTGGCCGGGCGATCGCCGAATACCTGGTGGAACGGTACGGCGAGGACCCCTTCCTCACCGTCACCCAGGACACCGACGCCCTGCGCGGCGCACAGCTGGTGCTGTGCGCCTCCAACAGCCCCGAGCCGTTCCTCGGCGCCGAGCACTTCGCCCAGGACGCGGTGGTGTGCGACATCGCCGTACCCAACAACGCCGTCCCCGGCCTGACCGAGCAGCGGCCCGACCTCGCATACATGCTCGGCGGCATCGTCGCCACCCCCAACGGCGAGAGCCTCCACCCCTCCGCGCGGGCCTTCCTGGAGGCGGGCCAGCTCTTCGCCTGCATGGCGGAGACCGCGCTGATGGGGCTGGCCGGCATCGACCGCCACTACTCCTACGGGAACATCAGCCGCCGCCAGGTCATCGACATCGCCGCGCTGGCCGAAGCACACGGGCTCCGGCTGGCCGACTACAAGAACGCGCACTCGGTCTGAGCCCGGCACGCACAGGAACGGGGAACACAGCATCATGGAATTCGAAGGCCAGGTGGCCCTGGTGACCGGCGCCAGCCGGGGCATCGGCCGCGCCGTCGCAATCCGGCTCGCCGAGCTGGGCTGCGACATCGCCCTCAACTACCGCAGCTCCACCACGGAGGCCGAGCAGGTCGCCGAGCACATCACCAAGCTGGGCCGCAGGGCCGAGCTCCTCCAGGGCGACGTCTCCGACCCGGAGGTCCCCGCACGGCTGGCGGCCGGCGTCCTCGCGTCCTTCGGGCGGATCGACGTCCTGGTCAACAACGCCGGCATCACCCGCGACGAACTGCTGCTCAACCAGAGCCTGAAGGACATCCGCGACGTCCTCGACACCAACCTCGTCGCCCCCATGCTCACCGTCCAGGCCGTGGCCCCGGCGATGATGCGCCGGCGCTACGGGCGCATCGTCAACATCTCCTCCTCCGCCGCGTCGAAGCCCGGCCGCGGCCAGTCCAACTACGCGGCGGCCAAGGGCGGTCTGGAAGCGTTCACCAAGGCCATGGCCGTCGAACTCGCCTCCCGCAAGGTCCTGGTCAACGCCGTCGCCCCCGGCGTCATCAACACCGACATGACGGAGACCATCCGCGGCCACGGCGAGGACGAGATCATGAGCCGGCTGCTGCTGAAGACCTACGCCGAACCCGAGACGATCGCCGACGCCGTGGCGTACCTCGCGAGCCCGCGCAACACGTACACCACGGGCGAGGTACTGCACATCGACGGCGGCCTGAAGATGGCGTGAGAGGCCGGACATGAACGACACCCACCCCACCCCCGGCGAACTCTCCGGCAGGACGGCGGTCGTCACCGGCGCCGCCCAGGGCATCGGCCGCGAGGTGGCGCACCTCCTGGCCGGATCCGGCGCCGCGCACCTGGTGCTGCTCGACCGTGACACCGACCGGCTGGAGGCGGTCGCCCAGGAGGTACGCGGCCTCGGTACGCAGGTCACCCCGCTCGCCGTGGACCTGCTCGACCGCGACCGCGTACGCACCGCGCTGCGCGCCGTCCTCCGCCCCCTGCGCACCCTCGACATTCTCGTCAACAACGCGGGCGTCGCCGACGAGAACGCCCCCGACGACGAGTCGACCTGGCTCCGCGTACTGGACGTCAACCTGCACGGCACCTTCGCCGTCACCGCGACCTGCCTGGAGTTCCTCGTCGACAACGGCCGCATCGTCAACGTCTCCTCCATCCTCGGCAAGGCCGGAAAGATGCGGAACACCGCCTACTGCGCGTCCAAGCACGGCCTGATCGGCTACACCAAGGGCCTTGCCCTCGACCTCGCATCGCGCGGCATCACCGTCAACGCCGTCCTGCCCGGCTGGATCGACACACCGATGCTCCGCCGGGAGATCGCCGCCCAGGCCGCCGAGATCGGCGCGGACCCGGCACGCATGCTCCGCCAGGCCCGCAAGTCCGTCCCGCTGCGGCGGCTCGTCGAAGCACGCGAGGCGGCGGAGCTCATCGCCTTCCTGGTGTCCGACCGGGCCGCGGCCATCACCGCGCAGAGCCTCACCGTGGACGGGGGGTACACCCGTGGCATGTGAGACCCGCACAGCGACCGTCCCGCGCCCCCGCCGCGGCCCCTGGCTGCGCCGGCTGCGCCCCGCGCCGGCGCGGCCCGGTGCCGCCCACGTGGTGTGCTTCCCGCACGCGGGCGGCAGCGCCGCGGCCTTCCGGCCACTGGGCAGGGAGCTGACCGGGCCGTACCAGGTGTCGGCGGTCCAGTACCCGGGCCGCCAGGACCGCATCCGCGAGGAGCGGGTGGAGGACCTGGAAGAGCTGGCGGCCCGCGTGCACGAGGAACTCGCGCCGCTCACCGGCCGGCCGCTGACCCTGCTGGGGCACAGCATGGGCGCGCTGGTGGCCTACGAGGTGGCCCGCCTCCTTGAACAGGCGGGCACTGCCCCCGCCCACCTGCTGGTCTCCGGTGCCTGGGCCCCCAGCCGGGTCCGCGGCGGCACCGTCCACCTGCGGGACGATGCCGGCCTCCTGGAGGAGATCCGCCGCACGGGAGGCACCGACCCCCGCCTGCTGGACCACCCGGACGTGCTGGCCATGGCCCTGCCCGTGCTGCGCGGCGACTACAGGGCCGTGGAGACCTACCACCACCGCCCCGGCCCGCCCCTGAGCACCCCCGTCACCGCCCTGATCGGCGACAGCGACCCACTGGTCACGGTCGACGAGGCAGCCGCCTGGAAGGAGCACACCACCGGAGGCTTCCACCTGCGCCTCTTCCCCGGCGGCGACCACTTCTACCTCACCGCCCACTGGCCCGACCTGGCCCGCCACATCACCGGAGGCCCCGTCGGCCAGGCCCGCCGCGGCGGGCATCGGCTCAGGTACTCAGGTCAGCTCTGAGTACCAGCGCCGAGCCGCTTCGGCCCCCGGAAGAAGAGAAGACGCTGTTGGCGAATTCGGGGGTTCGCGTGACGTCGGCCTTCAAGACCCGGTTGTG
>NZ_BNBD01000017.1 GCF_014654785.1 Streptomyces mashuensis | reverse complement strand
ACCACAACCGGGTCTTGAAGGCCGACGTCACGCGAACCCCCGAATTCGCCAACAGCGTCCCACCCCGGCGCGGGGGCCGTTTCCGCAGCTCGGAGACCATGACATCTGTCATGGGGATGTCACGACGTCCGGCACTGCCTCCCGCACCGGGCGCTCGGACACCATGGTCGTCATGACCACTACTGCGAGCGTGTACACGGGGGACGGGCGCCTGACCGGCGCCCCCGTGGTCAGCTTCACCGACGTCAGCAAGAGCTACGGCACCGTCCGTGCCGTCTCCGGCCTCAATCTCGACCTCCACGCCGGCGAGACCGTCGCCCTCCTGGGCCCCAACGGTGCCGGCAAGTCCTCGACCCTCGACCTGCTGCTGGGGCTGCGCCAGCCCGACAGCGGCCGCGTCGAGCTGTTCGGCACGACGCCCCGCCAGGCCATCGAGCAGGGCCGGGTCGGCGCGATGCTGCAGTCCGGCGGGCTGATGGAGGAGGTGAAGGTCCGGGAGCTGGTGAAGCTCGCCTGCGACCTGCACCCGCGCTCGCTCCCCGTCGACGAGGTGCTGGCCGCCGCCGACCTCACCGGCATCGCCGACCGCATGGTCAACAAGCTCTCCGGCGGCCAGGAGCAGCGCGTGCGGTTCGCGCTCGCCACGGCCGGCGCCAACGACCTCATCGTCCTCGACGAGCCCACCACCGGCATGGACGTCTCGGCCCGCCAGGCGTTCTGGAGCGTGATGCGGGAGCAGACCCGCCAGGGCCGTACGGTCCTGTTCGCCACGCACTACCTGGAGGAGGCCGACGCGATCGCCGACCGCGTGGTCGTGCTGCGCCAGGGCCGGGTCCTCGCGGACGGCTCCGCCGCGGAGATCAAGGCGCGGGCCGGTGGCCGGCGCATCGTCTTCGACCTGGACCAGCCGGCCGGCGAGGGCGCGCTGCGCGAGCTGCCGTTCGTGATCTCGCTGGAGGTGAGCGGCCGGACCGTGCGCATCCAGTCGCAGGACGCCGACGCCACCGTGCACGCCCTGTACGGGATGGGCTTCTACCCGCGCAACCTGGAGGTCGCGGGCCTCGGCCTGGAGCAGGCCTTCCTCGCCATCAACGACGCCGCGAACGCCGAGGAGGCGTCCCGATGAACACGCTGGTCAAGCTGGAGATCACCCGCACCCTGCGGAACAAGAAGTTCATGTTCTTCTCGGTGCTGTACCCGGCGCTGCTCTACCTGATCATCGCGGGCGGGGCGAGCGAGAAGAAGCTCGTCGACGGCAGCGACCTGACGCTGCCGATGCTGATGATGGTCTCCATGGCCTCCTTCGGCGCGATCACCGCCGTCCTCGTCGGCAACAGCGAGCGCATAGCCAAGGAGCGGGAGAAGGGCTGGGTGCGGCAGCTGCGCCTGACAGCGCTGCCCGGCCGCGGCTACGTGGCCGCCAAGGTCGCCTCGGCCGCCGTGGTGTCCCTGCCGTCCATCCTCGTGGTGTTCGCCGTCGCCGCGGCCGTGAAGCACGTCCGTCTCGACGCGTGGCAGTGGGGCGCCCTCACCGGCTGCATCTGGGCGGGCAGCATCGTCTTCGCGGCGCTCGGCGTGGCCATCGGCTACCTCGTCATGGGTGACGCCGTCCGCCCGGTGACCTTCATCATCTACTTCGCGCTGTCCATCCTGGGCGGCCTGTGGATGCCCACCACCGGCTTCCCGTCGTGGCTCCAGAAGATCGCCGACTACACGCCGACCCACGCCTACGCGGCGCTGGGCCAGGCCATCGAGGTCGGGGACGCGCCGCACGGCAAGGACGTCACCCTGCTCGTCGTCTACCTGGTGCTGTTCGCCGGTGCCGCCGCCTGGCTGTACCGCAAGGACACCCGCAAGGCGTAAGGGAAGATCTCGGACGACGGCAGAGAAAGAGAGAAGGGCGAGGACGCGGTCATGGCCGGACGTGTGGGCCACCGCCTGTGGCGGGCGGTCATGGAGGCGAGGGACGAGGTCTCGGCCGAGGATCCGCGCATCGGCGAGCGGCCGGAGAACGTCCGCCAGGCGATGACCAAGCTGGTCTGGATCGGCATCTGGATGGCCTATCTGGCGTCGCCGGTGGAGGACATTTTCGGCGGGCACCACGAGTGGCCCGGCACCCTGGTGGGCGCCGCCGGCCTGGCGTCGTTCGTCGCCGTCTACCTCGTCCTCATCTTCCAGCACACGTCGCTCCCGCTGGAGCGGCTGCGGGTGCTGGCCATGCTGGCCGCGCTGATGGCGATGGCCGTGGGCCTGGCGCTGGGGCTCGGCAAGGCGTGGCTGGTGCTGTTCGTCTACGTGAGCGTCTCCTGCGGCGCGGTGCTGCCCGCGAAGCTGGCCCGGTTCGCGATTCCGCTGACCACGGGGGTGTTGGCGGCAACGGGAGCGGCCATTCCGGGCGCCTGGCACGCGCTCGCCGCGGAGCTGGTCGTCCCGTCGATGCTGGGCGGCTTCGCCATGGTGGGCATCCGCCAGATGGCCCGGACCTCGCGCGCCCTGCGCGAGGCCCGGGCCACCGTGGCGCACCTCGCCGCGAACGAGGAGCGGCTGCGGCTCGCCCGCGACCTGCACGACCTGCTCGGGCACTCGCTGTCGCTCATCACGCTCAAGAGCGAGCTCGCCGGGCGGATGCTGCCGGACAAGCCCGAGCAGGCCGCACAGCAGGTCGCCGACATCGAGCGGGTGAGCCGCCAGGCGCTGGTGGACGTCCGCGAGGCGGTCAGCGGCTTCCGCCGCCCCACCCTGGACGCCGAGGTCGCCGGTGCCCGCACCGCGCTGACCGCGGCCGGCATCGTCGGCGACCTCGCCCACACCACCGCCCGCCCCGGCGTCTCGCCCGACGCGGAGGGCGCCCTGGCCTGGGCGCTGCGCGAGGCGGTCACCAACGTCGTACGGCACAGCGGCGCCCGGCGCTGCGAGGTGACGCTGACGGAGGCCGGCGACGAACTCTGCCTGACCGTCAGCGACGACGGGCGCGGCCCCTCCGGCTCGCCCGGCAACGGTCTCACCGGTCTCCAGGAGCGCCTGGCGCTGACCGGCGGCCGGCTGGAGACGGGGCCGGCGCCGCGCGGCGGCTTCCGCCTGCGGGCCTACGTACCGCTGGCGCAACGGGCCGAGCCGGAGGCGCCTACCCTGTCGATGTGACTGCTGCTCAGACGGGAAACGCCGCCATCCGGGTCCTCCTTGCCGAGGACCAGTCCATGGTCCGGGAAGCGCTGGCCGCGCTCCTGGGGCTGGAGGACGACATCGAGGTCGTCGAACAGGTCGCGCGCGGCGACGAGGTGGTGGCGGCGGCCCTGCGCACGCCCGTCGACGTGGCCCTGCTGGACATCGAGATGCCGGGCATGACGGGGCTGGACGCGGCGGGGCTGCTGCGCCGCCAGGTGCCGGGCCTGAAGGTCGTCATCCTCACGACCTTCGGCCGCCCCGGCTATCTGCGCCGGGCCATGGAGTCGGGCGCGGACGCGTTCCTGGTGAAGGACGCGCCGGCGGCCCAGCTGGCGGACGCGGTGCGGCGGGTGCTGCGCGGCGAGCGGGTCATCGACCCGATGCTGGCGGCGGCGGCCCTGGCCGAGGGCGCGAACCCGCTCACCGACCGGGAGCGCGCCGTCCTGTCCGCCTCGGCGGACGGCTCGACCAACGCCGAGCTGGCCAAGGCGCTGCACCTCTCGCCGGGCACCGTCCGTAATTACCTGTCGACCGCGATCCAGAAGACGGGCGCCCGCAACCGCGCCGAGGCGGTGCGGATCGCCCGCGACAAGGGCTGGCTGTAAGGGGCCGGGGACGGTTCAGTTCAGCATGGCCCGCGCGGCGAGCGCCCGGTGCCGCACCGATTCCGCCGTGTCCGGCTCCACCGGTGCGATCACGTCCGCGTACTCCTCCAGTTCCCGCGCCCCGCGCGCGAACTCGCCGCGTTCCACCAGCAGCTCCGCGCGTTCGTAGCGCAGCCGCGCCGGGTGGCTGGGCAGCAGCAGGGACAGCTCCACGGCCCACAGCTGGACGTCGCTGCGCTCGGGGCGTGCCGCGGCCCAGGCGCGGATGTTGTTGAGCACCCGCGCCACGATCTCCAGCGGGTCCGCCGGCGAGAACGCCTCCGGCGTCAGCGTGGTGCCCGTCGCCCCGGCGACCAGCAGCGCGGCGTCCTCCGCGGACAGGGGGCGGCCCCCGTCGAAGGGGTCGGCCAGCACGTGCCGGCCCCACGGTTCGCCGAAGCCGACGACGAAGTGGCCGGGCAGCGCCACGCCGTACACCGGTGCCCCGGCCCGCCGGGCGACCTCCATCCACACCACCGACAGCAGGATGGGCAGGCCGCGCCGGCGCCGCAGCACCTCGTGCAGCAGTGACGACTCCAGGCGCCGGTAGTCGGCGGGCGTGCCGTGGAAGCCGCAGCGGCCGCCCAGCAGCTCCGCCACCGCCTCCGCCCAGCGCCGGGGCGGCGCGTGCCGGCCGAGCGCGGGCAGCCGCCCGGCCAGGTCGTCGAGCTCGATCTGGGCCGCGTCGACGGCCGCCTCCGGCAGGCCGCCCTCCGCCTCCGCGCAGATCAGCAGGCAGAGCGCGGCCAGGTCGGGCCGGTCCTCGCGGGCCGCCTCGGCGAACCGCCGCCGCCGGGCGCTGGTCTCGTCGTCCCTGCGACCCCTGTGGTCCATGCGTCTCTCGCGTCCCTCCTGGCTCCGTCACCGTCCATGGTGCGTCCGCGGCCGCCCGGGCGACGGCTGCTGCGACGACTGCCGGGACGACTACCGCGACGGTTCGCGACGGTAGTGGTAGGCGTGGTGCGTGGTGAAGCCCAGCTCGTCGTAGAGGGCGAGCGCGCCGCCGTTGTCCTCCTCGACCTGGAGGTACGCGGCGGAGGCACCCTCCGACAGGGCCTGCTCCGCCAGCCGGGCCATGATCAGCGAGCCCAGCCCCTGCCGCCGCCGCGCCGGGCTCACGTGCAGCGCCGCGAACCCGGCCCAGCGGCCGTCGACCACGCAGCGCCCTATGGCGGCGGGCTCGTCGCCGGGCTCCTCGCCGGGCACGGTCGCGAACCACACCGAGGGCCCGCCGGTCAGCACCGCGCGGACGGCGCCCGGGTCGCTGCCGGTCCGCCCGTACGCGGCGAGCCACGCCTCGTCCGGCTCGCGGGTCAGCAGGACGCGCCCGGTGCCGGCCGGCGTGTCGGCGAGGGGCGCGAGGGGGGCCGTACGCATCAGGGCGTACCGCTCGCCGGTCCAGCCGCGCCGGGCCAGCTCGGCGTCCAGCCGCTCGTCGGCGCCCGGGTCGCCGGTGGTGACCTGCACCCGGGCGGGCAGCCCGCGGGCGGCGTACCAGGCGCAGATCCGGTCGACCGCCTCGTCCACCGGCAGTCCGCAATCGCCCAGCGGCAGGACGGAGTTGGCGCGGGCGGTGAAGCCGCCGGCGGCGCGCAGCGTCCACCCGCCGAGCGGCTCGGTGTCGGGGGCGGGCCAGCCGCGGGCGGCGGTCTCCTGGAGCTCGCGGGCGGTCGCGGCGGGCCCGCGGCGCCGCGCCGGGGCCGCGGGGACGGTCTTGCCGGCGACGAGCGCGGTCTCGGGGAAGGCCACCGTCTCACCGTTCCGGCGTGTGATCCGCACCACACCCCCCTCCCAGGAGGTGAGCACGCCGACGACGTCGGTGAAGCGTTCCGGCGACCCGGGGGTGTCGTTCAGACGCCGCACCGAGACCCTTTTTCCCACATCCGCCGCGGAAATCCTGACCTCCAGTCTTCCGCCCGTGGTGAATTCCACAGCTGTGCCCGCCCCTCTTGTTCGTCATGTGCCCGGGGAGGGAGATACTAGGTGTGGGCATCGACGACGCCGCGCTCCCGCGCGAGATGAGCCCTACCGAGGAGGAACGACAGCGTGACCTACGTCATCGCGCAGCCTTGTGTCGACGTGAAGGACAAGGCGTGCATCGAGGAGTGCCCCGTCGACTGCATCTACGAGGGCTCGCGGTCCTTGTACATCCACCCGGACGAATGCGTCGACTGTGGTGCCTGTGAGCCGGTCTGCCCCGTCGAGGCGATCTTCTACGAGGACGACGTCCCGGAGGAGTGGAAGGACTACTACAAGGCGAACGTCGAGTTCTTCGACGAGCTCGGCTCGCCCGGTGGTGCCTCGAAGCTCGGCCTGATCGAGAGCGACCACCCCTTCGTCGCGGCGCTGCCCGCGGACATCAACCCGGCGGAGCACTGACCGACAGTGGTCCCCGCCGCGGCCCCGTACGGCCACCACCGTACGGGGCCGCGGCATTCCCCCACCGGCCACCCCTAGCGCACGAGAGCGAGCAGCGAGCACCGTGAGCGCAGTCTCTTCCCGTCTCCCCGTCTTCCCCTGGGACCGGCTGGAGCCGTACAAGGCCACCGCCGCCGGCCACCCGGACGGCATCGTGGACCTGTCCGTGGGCACCCCGGTCGACCCCGTGCCGGCCGTGGTCCAGCAGGCCCTGGCCGCCGCGGCCGACAGCCCCGGCTACCCCACCGTCTGGGGCACGCCGGCCCTGCGCGACGCGCTCACCGGCTGGGCGGAGCGCCGGCTGGGCGCCCGCGGCCTGGACCACCGCAACGTCCTGCCCGTCGTCGGGTCGAAGGAACTGGTGGCCTGGCTGCCGACCCAGCTGGGCCTGGGCCCCGGCGACAAGGTCGCGTACCCGCGGCTGGCCTACCCCACGTACGAGGTGGGCGCGCGGCTGGCGGGCGCCGAGCCCGTCGTGTACGACGAGCCGACCGAGCTCGACCCGGCCGGCCTGAAGCTGCTGTGGCTGAACTCGCCGTCGAACCCCACCGGCCGGGTGCTGTCCGCCGACGAGCTGCGCCGGGCCGTGGCCTGGGCCCGCGAGCACGGCGTCCTGCTCGTCAGCGACGAGTGCTACCTGGACCTGGGCTGGGAGGCCGACCCGGTGTCGGTGCTCCACCCGGACGTGTGCGGCGGCTCCCACGAGGGGATCATTGCCGTCCACTCGCTGTCCAAGCGCTCCAACCTGGCCGGCTACCGCGCGGCCTTCCTCGCCGGCGACGCCGCCGTCCTGGGCGAGCTGCTGGGGCTCCGCAAGCACGGCGGCATGATCGTCCCGGCGCCGGTACAGGCCGCCACGATCGCCGCACTGGGCGACGAGGCGCACGTCACCGAGCAGCGGGCCCGCTACGCCCGCCGGCGCACCGCGCTGCGCGCCGCCTTCGAGGGCGCGGGCTTCCGGATCGAGCACAGCGAGGCGTCGCTGTACCTGTGGGCCACGCGCGACGAGCCGTGCTGGGACACGGTGGAGTTCCTGGCCAAGCGCGGCATCCTCGTCGCGCCGGGCGAGTTCTACGGCGCGGCGGGCGAGCGGTTCGTACGGATCGCCTTCACCGCCACCGACGAGCGCATCGAGGCGGCCGTCCGCCGGCTGGCGGACTGAGCCGCCTTCCGGGGCACGCGAAGGGGGCCCGGGACGACGGTCCCGGGCCCCCTCGGGGGTGCGCCGCGCGGTGCGGCGGGTCTGCGGTCAGCCGCCGAGGGGGAGACCCTTGCCGGGCAGCGCCTGGGTGGGCAGGCCACCCTTGGTGACACCCTGCGCGGTCTGGCCGACGGCCTGACCGGCACCGCCCGCGACCTGGCCCACGGCCTTCTGCGCGGCCGGGACGTGCTCCTTGCCGGCCTTGCTGACCGCGCCCGTGGTGGTGTGCACGGCCTTGGTCCCGACGCCGGTCGCCACGGCCCCGGCCTGGTGGGAGGTCGAGTCGAGGCCGCTGCCCAGGTTGGCGCTGTCCACCGCGCTCAGCCCGCCGAGGTCGGGGGCCTTCACGAGGTCCGCGGCGCTCGCAGAGCCGGCCGCACCGACGACGGGAGCGGCACCCGCTGCGACG
The DNA here is from genome assembly GCF_014654785.1 of Streptomyces mashuensis. Taxonomy (GTDB): domain Bacteria; phylum Actinomycetota; class Actinomycetes; order Streptomycetales; family Streptomycetaceae; genus Streptomyces; species Streptomyces mashuensis. The sequence goes on along the minus strand of NZ_BNBD01000017.1, from coordinate 104,589 downwards.
AGCAGGGCGACCCGGGCGATCCGACGCGTGAGGGGGAGGGACATGTTGCTCCTTTGACGGAGTGATGAGTCGTTGGCTGTCCGGCGTCCGGACGCTGTGACTACCGCGTGAGCCCCCCGAAGGTTGCGGTGCCGCCAGGTAAAGAGTAGGTAATGCATCGCATAATCCGCCCGCCGGAAAACCCGGCAAACCCGGGCAGGACCGCCGCCCTCCGGCAGCCGTGAAAAGCCTTTGTCTCCAAGGTGACCGGCGGTTTCCCGGTGCCGCGTACGGATACCGGCCGCACGGCAACTCCCGTATGCGGCGCATACCCCGGGCGGGGGCACCCTCGTACCCCTGAACGAGGTGCGAGGAGGGGCCTCGCGGCCTCGGTCCGCTAGCGCGTCGTCGTGATCCGCACGGCCGCCGGGTCCCCCTGCGGCTGCGACGCCTTGCGCCAGCCGTCCGCGGAACGGTCCGCCGACCACACCCGGCCGCCGAACGCCACCCGCTCGATCCGCAGTTCCGCGGCGTGCGCCACCGCCCACGACGCGACCTGCCAGCCGCGCCGCGCCGCACTGCCCTCCGGCACCGACGGGTCCTCCCGCACCGGCACCGTCACCGTCGGCCCGCCCGGCCCCGCGGCCGCCCCCGCCGGGCCGCCACCGGCACGGACCACCGACGGCAGCACCGCCGGCCCGAACTCCCGCCACAGCTTCGCCCGCACCGCCGGCGGATCGCCCGCCTTGCCGTCCCCCGGGCTCCGGGTGCAGCTGAACGACGCCTCCGCGCGGCCCGTCAGCGCCGACGCCAGCAGCGACGCGTCCGGCTCGTGCTTGGCGTACGCCTGCGGGAAACCGCTGCGCTGCACCTCCTGCGCCGCCCGCGTCAGCGGCAGCCGCGACCAGCCCCGCACCTGCATCAGGTGCTCGTAGAACTCGCCCGCCGCGTACACCGGGTCCGTGATCTGCGCCGCCGTGCCCCAGCCCTGCGACGGCCGCTGCTGGAACAGTCCCTGCGAGTCCCGGTCACCGTGGTGGATGTTCCGGAGCCCCGACTCCTGCATCGCCGTGGCCAGCGCGATCGTCACCGCCCGCTCCGGCACCCCGCGCGAGGAGCCCACCGCGGAGATCGTCGCCGCGTTCACGGCCTGCTCCGGCGAGAGCGAGTACGACTCCCCGTTCGCCCGCACCGTGCAGCGCGGCGCCCCCGGACCCCCCGTCACCACCTGCGCCACCAGATAGCCCACGAGCGCCAGCAGGACGGCACCGGCGGCCACGGTACGCAGCAGTCGGCCACGGCGGGTGACGGTGAAGCGCGACATGCGCGTTACGTTACTTCAGAGACCGGGTACCGACGGCTCCAGCCCGCGCGGCGACCGGGTTAGGCTCGCCGCATGGACGCCGCAGACCACTCCGCAGCCACCGGCCGGCCCTCGCTCGACCTCTCCCTCGACGCCGCCGCCCTCACCGCCGCGCTCGTCGACCTCCCCTCCGAGAGCGGTCACGAGAAGGCCCTCGCCGATGCCGTCGAGGACGCCCTGCGGGCCCTGCCCCACCTGACCGTCGACCGGTACGGCAACAACGTCGTCGCGCGCACCGCCCTCGGCCGCGCCGAACGCGTCGTCCTCGCCGGCCACATCGACACCGTCCCCATCGCGGACAACGTCCCCTCCCGCCTGGACGCCGACGGTGTCCTGTGGGGGTGCGGCACCAGCGACATGAAGTCCGGCGTCGCCGTCCAGCTGCGCATCGCCGCCACCGTCCCCGCGCCCAACCGCGACCTCACCTTCGTCTTCTACGACAACGAAGAGGTCGCCGCCCACCTCAACGGCCTCGGCCACCTCGCCTCGGCACACCCCGAGTGGCTGCACGGCGACTTCGCCGTCCTGCTGGAACCCACCGACGCCGAGGTCGAGGGCGGCTGCCAGGGCACCCTGCGCGTCGTCCTGCGCACCAAGGGGGAGCGCGCCCACTCCGCGCGCGCCTGGATGGGCTCCAACGCCATCCACGCCGCCGCGCCCATCCTGGCCCGGCTCGCCGCGTACGAACCGCGCAAGCCCGTCATCGACGGCCTCGAGTACCACGAGGGCCTCAACGCCGTCCGCATCGAGGGCGGGGTGGCCGGCAACGTGATCCCCGACGAGTGCGCCGTGACGGTGAACTTCCGTTACGCCCCGGACCGCACCGAGGAGGAGGCGCTCGCCTACGTCCGCGAGTTCTTCGCCGGCTGCGGCGTCGCCGAGTTCGTCGTCGACGACCACTCCGGCGGCGCCCTGCCGGGCCTCTCGCACCCCGCCGCGGCCGCCTTCATGGCGGCGGTGGGCGGCAAGGCCCGCCCCAAGTTCGGCTGGACCGACGTCTCACGCTTCAGCCGCCTCGGCATCCCCGCCGTCAACTACGGCCCCGGAGACCCCCTGTACGCCCACAAGCGGAACGAGCACGTGGTGGTGGACCGCATCCACCACTGCGAGGAGCGGCTGCGGGCCTGGCTGACCGCCTGACGACCGCCCGAACCCGGCCTGACGTGCGGTGAACACGGCCTAGGCTGGGGCGGACGGACGAGATCCGCAGCGGAGGGAGCACGGTATGAACCACGGCACGGGCAGCCCGGAGACGCCGCGGGGCCGGCGGGAGCAGCGCCGGGGGCCGGTCGTGCGGCGGCACGGCCAGATGCAGGCCGGCACCACCGACCAGCACCTGCTGGACACCCGCGGCACCGCGGACTGGGTCCACGAGGACCCCTTCCGGGTGCTCCGCATCCAGTCGGAGTTCGTCGAGGGCTTCGGCGCGCTCGCCGAACTCCCCCCGGCGATCAGCGTGTTCGGCTCGGCCCGGACGAAGCCCGGGTCCCCGGAGTACGAGTCCGGCGTCGCCATCGGGCGCGGCCTGGTCGAGGCGGGCTTCGCGGTGATCACCGGCGGCGGGCCGGGCGCCATGGAGGCCGCCAACCGGGGCGCGATGGAGGCCGGCGGCATCTCCGTGGGCCTCGGCATCGAGCTGCCCTTCGAACAGGGCCTCAACCCGTACGTCAACCTGGGCGTCGACTTCCGGTACTTCTTCGTCCGCAAGACGATGTTCGTGAAGTACGCCAGCGGGTTCGTGGTGCTGCCCGGCGGCATGGGCACCCTGGACGAGCTGTTCGAGGCGCTCACGCTGGTCCAGACGAAGAAGGTGACCCGCTTCCCGATCGTGCTGTTCGGCACCGCCTACTGGAAGGGCCTGCTCGACTGGCTGGAGGGCACGCTCGTCGCCGAGGGCAAGGCCGGCGCGGCCGACCTCCAGCTGTTCCACGTGACGGACGACGTCGACGAGGCCATCACGCTCGTGACGAAGGAAGCCGGCACCTGACCGAACCGGGCCGCCGGGCGGGGGCCCTGGCTCAGGCCAGGCCCCGCCGGGCCACGGCCGGCGGACGGTGGCCGGCGATCGACGCCACCATGTCCAGCACCTGCTTCGTCTCCGCCACCTCGTGCACCCGGTACACCTGCGCGCCCAGCCACGCCGAGACCGCGGTGGTGGCCAGCGTGCCCAGCAGCCGCTCCTTCACCGGACGGTCCAGCGTCTCGCCCACGAAGTCCTTGTTCGACAGCGACACCAGCACCGGCCAGCCGGTGGCCACCATCTCGTCCAGCCGCCGGGTCGCCTCCAGCGAGTGCCGGGTGTTCTTGCCGAAGTCGTGCCCCGGGTCGATGAGCACCGACTCGCGCGGCACGCCCAGCGCCACCGCCCGCTCGGCCAGGCCCACGGTGACGCGCAGGACATCGGCCATCACGTCCTCGTACGCCGCCCGGTGCGGCCGGGTACGCGGCTCCACGCCGCCCGCGTGCGTGCACACCAGGCCCGCGCCGTAGCGCGCGGCGACCTCCGCCAGCTTCGGGTCCACCCCGCCCCACGCGTCGTTGAGCAGGTCCGCGCCCGCCTCGCACACGGCCTCGCCGACCTCGTGCCGCCAGGTGTCCACGCTGATCACCACATCGGGGTGGCGGCGCCGCACCTCCGCCACGAACCCGACCGTGCGCCGCGCCTCCTCCTCGGCGCTCACCTCCGCGCCGGGCCCCGCCTTGACGCCGCCGATGTCGATGATCGCGGCGCCCTCGGCCACGGCCTGCTCGACCCGCTCCAGCGCCGGCTCGTCGCGGAACGTGGCGCCCTGGTCGTAGAAGGAGTCGGGCGTCCGGTTCACGATCGCCATGATCACCGGTTCGTGAGCGCCGAACTCGCGTCGTCCCAGCCGCAGCATCTGCCCTACTCCCTGCCGGACTCCCTGTCCGGCTTCCTGTCCCACGTCCGCCAGCGACCTTAACTGTCCGAGCGGCATGGCACGATCGGGGTGGACGGATTGGCTGACGGAGGACTGACGGGGAGACCGCCGTGTTCTGGTTCTTGCTCATCGCGCTGGTCGTGGTGGTCGCCGCGGTGACGCTGGCCGTCGCCGGCGGTGGAAGCGACGGACTGCTGCCGGAGGCGGCGCAGGACCGGGTGGCCTGGCCGCTGCCCGCCGGCCGGCCGCTGGGCCGCGCGGACGTCGAGGGGCTGCGGCTGCCGATGGCGGTGCGTGGCTACCGCATGGCCGAGACCGACGACGTCCTCGACCGGCTGGGCGCCGAGCTGGCCGAGCGCGACGCCCGGATCGCGGAGCTGGAGGCCGCCCTGGCCGGCGCCCAGGCCGCGGCGATGGGCGCCCGGCGCGGGACGGCCGGCGGTGCGACCGCCGCCGGGCAGGAGCCGGCGCGTCCCGAGCAGGACGCGCGGCCCGCGAAGGACGAGGGCGACGACGAAGAGGGGCGGACCGCATGAGCGACGTGGTGGTGGGGCCGGACGGGCTGGCGCGCTGCCCGTGGGGGCTGGAGGCGGAGTCGCGGGCGGACTACCGCCTGTACCACGACACCGAGTGGGGCCGCCCCGTGCACGGCGACGACGCGCTGTTCGAGCGGATGTGCCTGGAGGCGTTCCAGTCGGGCCTGTCGTGGCTGACGATCCTGCGCCGCCGCGAGGGGTTCCGGGCGGCCTTCGCCGGGTTCTCCGTCCCCGCGGTCGCGGCCTTCACCGAGCGGGACGCGGAGCGGCTGCTGGCCGACCCGGGCATCATCCGCAACCGCGCCAAGATCACGGCCGCGTTGGCCAACGCCCGGGTGCTCGCCGAGTGGGCGCCCGGCGAGCTGGACGCCCTGGTGTGGTCGTACGCCCCGCCGGCGGGCCGGCCGGTGCCGCGGTCGTTCGCCGACGTGCCGGCGGTGACGCCGGAGTCGACGGCGCTGGCCAAGGAGCTGAAGCGGCGGGGCATACGGTTCGTGGGACCCACCACGGCGTACGCGCTGATGCAGGCGTGCGGCCTGGTCGACGACCACCTGGCGGGCTGCCACGTACGGGCGGGGCGGCAGGCCCCCGCGGCCTAGCGGCCCGGCAACTTAGCGGCCCACGAAGCGGGGCTTCTCCTTCTTGAGGAAGGCGTCGACCGCGATGCGATGGTCCTCCGACGCCCCGGCGCGGGCCTGGAGCTCCTCCTCCTTGGCCAGGGTCTCGGCGAGCGAGTGGTCGGCGCCGTACGCCACCGACTCCTTCAGCGCGGCGTACGCGGCGGTGGGGCCGTCCGCGAGGGCGCGGGCCACGGCGGCGGCCTCGGCAGCGAGCTCGGCGGCCGGGACGACCTTGTTGGCGATGCCCAGCTCGTACGCCTGCTGGGCCGTGATGCTGCGCGGGAAGAGCAGCAGGTCCATGGCGCGGCTGTGGCCGACGAGGCGGGGGAGGGTCCAGGAGACGCCCGAGTCGGCGGTGAGCGCGACGCCGGCGAAGGAGGTGTTGAAGGAGGCGGTGTCGGCGACCACGCGGTGGTCGGCGGCGAAGGCGAAGCCCGCCCCGGCGCCCGCGGCGACGCCGTTGACGCCGGCGACGACCGGCTTGGGCATCTGGGTGAGCGCCGTGAGGATCGGGTTGTAGTGCTCGCGGACGGTGTCCATGGTCGTCCGGGTGCCGTGGGCGTCGTCGGCGGCCAGCGAGGCGACGTGCTCCTTGAGGTCCTGGCCCACGCAGAAGGCCCGGCCCGTGGCGGTGAGCAGCACGGCCCGTACGGCGGTGTCGGCGGCGGCCTCGCGCACGACGTCGCGGAGGGCGGCCTTGGTGGCGGTGTCCAGGGCGTTCATGGCGTCCGGACGGTTCAGCGTGATCGTCGCGAGTCCGTCGGTCACCTCGTACAGCACGGTGTCTGCCATCGCGCGTTCCCTCCCTCGGCGGTGCGGTCAGGGCTCAGCATGCCGGAGATCATCGGCGGCGCACATGTGACCTGCGTCAAAGAAGCGAAGGCCATGGTGACCTCCGGGGCTACGGGGGAGCACGGCGCGATCCCCGAATTGAGTGGTTTTGCGGCAGCGCGTTGCCGAAGGGATGCGGACCGATGTTGGTCATTGGGTCGCGCGATGCGGGATAATGGCCTGGAAGCAATGTGTTCGATGCCGGTGACGCGTGCCCTTTCCACAGGGGCCGTCGGCTGACGATGAGCTGGTTTCAGGAAGGGGAACGAGCATGGCGGCCATGAAGCCGCGGACGGGCGACGGCCCGCTCGAGGTGACCAAGGAGGGGCGGGGCATCGTCATGCGGGTTCCGCTCGAGGGCGGCGGTCGTCTCGTCGTCGAGCTGACCCCGGATGAGGCCAAGGCTCTCGGTGAGGCCCTGGAGAAGGTCACCGTCTGAACCGTCCGGCACCGTCCGGCGCAGACGGACCGCGACCAGGTCCGATGACTCCCCACCGCCCCGGCGGCCGGCACACGCCGGCCGCCGGGGCGGTGGCATGTCCGGGCGGGCCGGGGGCGGGGTGGTCTCCTCAGCCGCGCTTGACGGCGCACAGCAGGCCGTCGCCCACCGGCAGCAGCGACGGCACCAGCACCGTCGACTCGCGCACCGCCCGCAGCAGGTCCCGCAGGTGCTGCACCTCCGCGGGCGGCAGGGCCGCGTCGACCGTGCGGCCGTCGGCGAAGACGCCCTCGAAGCACACCAGCCCGCCGGGCCGCAGCAGGCGCAACGATTCGGCTAGGTAGTCGAGGCACTGCAGCCGGTCACCGTCGCAGAACACCAGGTCGTAGCCGCCGTCCGCGAGGCGGGGCAGCACCTCCAGCGCCGGGCCGGGGATGAAGCGCGCCCGGTTGCCGGCGAAGCCGGCCGCGCGGAACGCCTGGCGCGCGAACTGCTGGCACTCGGGGTCGCTGTCCACCGTGGTGAGCACGCCGTCGGGGCGCATGCCGTGCAGGAGGTGGATGCCCGACACCCCCGTGCCCGTGCCGATCTCGGCGACGGCCTTGGCGTCCACAGCGGCGGCGAGCAGGCGCAGCGCCCCGCCGGTGCCGTTCGACACCGAGCGGATGCCCGCCTCGTAGGCCCGGTCGCGGGCCCAGAGCAGCGCCTCGTCCTCGGCGACGAACACATCGGCGAACGCCCAGCTCGTCTGCTGGTTGCCGGTAATGGCCCTCTCCTGTCCCCGTGGTCGACGCAACGGTGACTGTATCCGCTGCCCCCGGGAACCCGCAGATGGGACCGGGCGTTGGAGGGGGTGTACGGCCATGGACGGGCGGGGAACCGCAGGCTGCCGGGCGATCGTCGGAGCAGGACGAGGGTCAATACAAAAAGCCGGTCAAAACTGTTTATCCGGCGCTAACGGGCGGGGTGGATATGGTAGGGGCTCCACTGGACACCACCAGAGCCGACAGGGGAGGTGCGGCTGCGGGCGGCGACCGCCGAGGGGTGCTGAGGCGCCTGCTGGGCAGGCCGGCCGTCGAGCCGAAATCCGTGACCTACACCGCTGACAGTGCCCGCCCCGAGGACTCCGCAACCGCGTCCGCCGTGTCCGCCGTGACCACCGCGGGCTTCGCCGGCGACGCGGCCGCGCAGGCGTGGACGCCTCCCACGTGGGAGGAGATCGTCAGCACCCACAGCGCGCGCGTCTACCGCCTGGCCTACCGCCTGACCGGCAACCAGCACGACGCCGAGGACCTCACGCAGGAGGTCTTCGTCCGGGTCTTCCGCTCGCTGTCCACGTACACCCCCGGCACGTTCGAGGGCTGGCTGCACCGCATCACCACCAACCTCTTCCTCGACATGGTCCGGCGCCGGCAGCGCATCCGCTTCGACGCGCTCGCCGAGGACGCCGCGGAGCGGCTGCCCAGCCGCGAGCCGTCGCCCCAGCAGCACTTCAACGACACGCACTTCGACGCCGACGTGCAGCAGGCCCTGGACACCCTGGCGCCCGAGTTCCGCGCGGCCGTCGTGCTGTGCGACATCGAGGGCCTGTCCTACGAGGAGATCGCCGCGACGCTCGGCGTGAAGCTCGGCACCGTGCGCAGCCGCATCCACCGCGGCCGCAGCCACCTGCGCAAGGCCCTGTCGCACCGCTCGCCCGCCGCCCGGGCCGAGCAGCGCGCCGTGTCGGTCGGCCGCGCGGTTCCCGTCGGGGGGGAGGTCGGGATCGCGTGACCGGTTCAGGCGGTCAGTCCCCCGCCGAGCACCACCTCGGCGACCGCCTCGCGGCCCTGGTCGACGGGGAGTTGGGGCACGATTCGCGGGAGCGGGTGCTGGCGCACCTCGCCACCTGCTGGACCTGCAAGGCCGAGGCCGACGCGCAGCGCCGGCTCAAGAGCGTGTTCGCGGAGGCCGCGGTGCCGCCCGTGTCCGACGCGCTGCTGGCACGGCTGCACAGCCTGCCCGCGGTGGTGTCGGCCGACGACGACGCCCGTGGCGGCCCCGCCGCCGGTGGTGAGCGCGGGCCGGGTGACGCACGGCGGGGAAGAGGCGCCGGGGCCGCCGAATTCACCATGCTGCCGGTGTTCGCGGCGGGTTTCTCCGCTGACGGCGGCTTCCCCGTCCATGACGTGGGGCGGGAGCGCGGGTCCTCCCGCGGCCGGCGCTTCGCCTTCGCGGCGGCCGGTGCCGTCTCGCTCGCCGCGTTCGCCCTCGTGGGCGGCGCGCAGCCGGCCGAGACGCCCACCGTGGACGTCGCCCGCCGCTCCGGAGCCCCGGCGGCCACCACGGCGTCCTTCACGATGAGCAGGGGCGTCTCCCTGCTGCGCCCGTCCACCGCTCCGGTGCTTCCCCCGCTGGTCCGCACCCCGGGTCCGTCCGGCGCCACGCGCTGAGGCCGGACCTGGTGTAATCCTCCGTGGGGCGCGTACGCCGCGGTGCGCGCGCCCCTGGACCAACGGTGGGGAGAACTCAATGGACGACGGGCAGGCGCGTGGTTCCGCGCCCAAGCCGCAGTGGTGGAAGCGCCGGCGCCGCGAGGCCGACGACTGGCTGCTCCCGGACCCGTCGGAACCCACCCCCCAGGTCCCTCTTCATGCTCCCGATCCTTACGCCACCCCGCCCTACGGCCGCCCCGGCCCCTGGGCCCCGGCCCCGCCGGTGCAGCTCCCGGCGGTGACGCCGCCGGGAGGCACGCCCGTGCCCCCGCCGCCCGCCAGCGAGGCTTTCACCCCCGCCCCGCCGGCCGCCGCCGCACTGCCCACGCCTGCCGGCGCCGAGCCGCAGGCAGGCACCGAGCCGCAGGCACCGACGGCCGCGCCGCCCCCCGCCGGATCTCCGGCGCCGCAGGCCGGCGGTGAGCCGGTCGACGCTGCGGCGCCCGCCGGGCCGCCCGCCGAGGTGGCGTCGCCCGCCGGCGGCGCGCCGGCGCCGTACGCGGGCGGTGAGCCGGCCGGCGCTGCCGCGCCCGTCGGCGCCCCGGTCGGCGCCCAGCCGCACCCGCTCGCGGCCCCGCCGCTGCCCGGCGCCGTCCCCGCGTACCCCGCCGCCCCCGCGGCAGGGGCAGCCGCACCCGTACCCCCCTCCCCCTGGGCCTACGACCCCTGGGCCGTGCGCCGGCAGCAGGCCGCTGCCAAGGCGCCCCGGCGGGGGCAGATCGTGGCCGGGGCCGTCGTCGTCGCGCTCGTGGCCGGTGGGGTCGGCGGTGGCGTCGGGGCCTGGCTGGAGCGGGACGGGGGCGGGGTGCGGCTGGCGCAGGCCGCGGCCGGGGGGAGCGACCGCGACCCCGGCAGCGTGGCCGGGATCGCCGCCCGCGCGCTGCCCGGCGTCGTCACCATCCACGTCCGCGGCAGTGGCGAGCAGGGCACCGGCACCGGCTTCGTGCTCGACAAGAGCGGGCACATCCTCACCAACAACCACGTGGTGCGGCCCGCCGCCGCCGACGGGTCCATATCCGTGACCTTCAACGACGGGCACACCGCCAAGGCCACCCTCGTCGGCCGCGACAGCGGCTACGACCTCGCCGTCATCAAGGTCACCGGCGTCTCCCGCCTCACCCCCCTCCCCCTCGGCAACTCCGACTCCGTCCGCGTCGGCGACTCCGTCGTCGCCATCGGTGCGCCCTTCGACCTCGCCGGCACCGTCACCACCGGCATCATCAGCGCCAAGGCCCGGCCCATCACCGCCGGCGGCCGCAAGGCGCAGGACGGCGGCGGCAGCGACATCAGCTACGTCGACGCGCTCCAGACCGACGCCCCCATCAACCCCGGCAACTCCGGCGGCCCCCTCATGGACGCGCAGGCACGCGTCATCGGCATCAACAGCGCCATCCGCTCCGCCGGCGGCTCCGACTCGGGCTCCGGCGGCCAGGGCGGCAGCATCGGCCTCGGCTTCGCCATCCCCGTCAACCAGGCCAAGCGCGTCGCCGAGGAGCTGATCAACACCGGCCGCGCCACCCACCCCGTCATCGGCGTCTCCCTCGACATGGCCTACACCGGCGACGGCGCCCGGGTGAACACCGACGTCAAGAGCGGCGGGGCCGTCACCTCCGGCGGCCCCGCCGACAAGGCGGGCGTCCGCCCCGGCGACGTCATCAGGACGATCGACGGCGTGGCCGTGCACAGCGGCCAGGAGCTGATCGTCAAGGTCCGCAGCCACCGCCCCGGCGAGACCCTCACCCTCACCCTGGAGCGTGACGGCAAGGAGAGCACCGTACGGCTCACACTCGGCTCGGCCGGTGACCAGTGACCGGTGTCCTCCGGGCCAGGTACCGTGATAGGCGGCCCGCCACCCCGGCCACCGACGCGGCCACCGACGCCCCAAGGAGCTGTGCAACGTGCTGGACATAGGACCCCTCGAGCTGATCACGCTCGTCGTCCTCGCGGTGCTCATCTTCGGCCCCGACAACCTGCCGAAGGTCATTCAGGACGTGTCGCGCACGCTCCGCAAGATCCGCCAGTTCTCCGAGAGCGCCAAGGAGGACATCCGCTCGGAGCTGGGGCCGGAGTTCAAGGACTTCGAGTTCGAGGACCTCAACCCCAAGACGTTCGTGCGCAAGCACGTGCTGGAGAAGGACGAGCTCGGCCTCAAGGAGATCCGCAACGGCTTCGACTTCAAGGCCGAGATGTCGGACCTGACCGACGCCGTGCACAGCCGTACCCCGGAGGCGCCGCCCGCCACGCCCGACCTGCTCAAGAAGCAGGACCGGCCGGCGCCGGGCGAGCGCCCCCCGTTCGACTCCGACGCCACCTGAGCCGGTTTTACCCGGCCCCGTTGACGGGGGTGGCTATCCTCCCTTTGTTTGGGGTGCGGTCGTCCGCGCAGGCCGACGCGCCCAGGACGAGGGGCTTACGAGGAGGCGCCGCGCAGATGGAGACCACGAGCCGGGCAGTGACGCAGGGGAGCGGTCCGTCCGACGCGTCCGCGGAGGAACAGGGCGTGCCGCCCGGTGGCACGAGTGCCCGGCGCTCGCTCGACGGCTATCTGCAGGCGTCGTTCCCCTGGTACGGCTTGGACGAGGCGTACACGGGCCCCCGCTGGCTGCTCCAGGTCGGCACCGCCGCCGACGGCACCGTGGAGCACGGCTCCACCGGCCACGGCGCCGAGCCGACCCTCCGCATGGGCCGCGTCGAGCACGAGACCGCCACGCAGCGCTTCGCCGTCGTGGTGACCGTCGCCAGCCGCCCGGTGCGCCGCAGCGCCGACGGCACCGGCACCCTGGAGGCCACCTCGGTCTCCTCCGCCGCCTGGCTGGCCGGCGCCGGGCTGCTGGCCTGCACCTGGCCCGCGCAGATGGACCGGGCCCTGCGGCAGGACTGGCTGGACCAGCAGACGGCCCTGGCCTGGGAGCTCGCCGACCACCTGGAGGAGCCCGCCTGGACCACGCTGTCCCTGCCCGTCGACGGCGTGCCCACCGACTTCCGCTACCGCGAGTCGGAGTACGGCTGGGTGCTGGCCGGCTCGCCGGACGACGAGCACGGCGTGCACCTGGGCGCGTACGGGCGCGGCATGAGCGCGTACGGCATGGGCTTCTCCGTCATCACGGACATCAGTACGTACGAGCACTGAGCCCGGCCAGAGCATGGGTAAGGGGCGCCCCCAAGGGAGAGCGCCCCTTACCCGTACCTCAGAACTTGTTGCGCGGCGTGATCCCCAGGGACATGCCCGACAGGCCCCGCTGCCGCCCGCCCAGCTTGCCCGCGATCGCCCGCAGCGCGCTGCCCGCCGGCGAGTCGGGGTCGCTCAGCACGACCGGCTTGCCCTCGTCGCCGCCCTCGCGCAGCCGTACGTCGATCGGGATGGAGCCCAGCACCGGCACGGTGGTGCCTGTGGTGCGCGACAGGCCGTCGGCGACCAGCCGGCCGCCGCCCGTGCCGAAGACGTCGACCATCTCGTCGCAGTGCGGGCACGGCAGCCCGGACATGTTCTCGACCACGCCGACGATCTTCTGGTGCGTCTGCACGGCGATCGAGCCGGCCCGCTCCGCCACCTCGGCGGCGGCCTGCTGCGGCGTCGTCACCACGAGGATCTCCGCGTTGGGCACCAGCTGGGCCACGGAGATGGCGATGTCGCCCGTGCCCGGCGGGAGGTCGAGCAGCAGCACGTCCAGGTCGCCCCAGTAGACGTCGGCGAGGAACTGCTGGAGCGCGCGGTGCAGCATGGGGCCGCGCCAGACGACGGGGGCGTTGCCGGGGGTGAACATGCCGATCGAGATGACCTTCACGCCGTTCGCCGACGGCGGCATGATCATGTTCTCGACCTGGGTGGGCCGGCCGTCGGCGCCCAGCATGCGCGGCACCGAGTGGCCGTAGATGTCGGCGTCCACGACGCCGACCTTCAGGCCGTCGGCGGCCATCGCGGCCGCCAGGTTGACCGTCACGGAGGACTTGCCGACGCCGCCCTTGCCGGAGGCGACGGCGTAGACGCGCGTCAGCGAGCCGGGCTTGGCGAACGGCACCTCGCGCTCGGTCTGGCCGCCGCGGAGCGAGGCCGCCAGCTCGCGGCGCTGCTCGTCGCTCATGACGTCCAGCTCGACGGTGACGCCCGTGACGCCCTCGACGCGCTCGACGGCCTCGGTCACCATCGACGTGATCCGGTCGCGCATGGGGCAGCCGGCGACCGTCAGGTACACGGCCACCGCGACCGAGCCGTCCGCCGCGATCCCCACCGATTTGACCATGCCGAGCTCGGTGATGGGGCGGTGGATCTCGGGGTCGTTGACCGTCGCGAGCGCAGCGCGGATCGCGTCCTCGCTCGGGCCGTACTTTTCGGTAGCCATACGGTCGATGGTACGGCCCGTCACAGCGCGCGAGGAAAGCCTCTCAGCGGTCGCCTTCCTCACTTCCGCCGGGGAATACGGCTTGTTCCTCGAGGGCCTGGAGCATGCGCAGCTCCCGGACGAGGTCCTCCAGCTCGGAGCGCATCCAGTCGCGGGTGGCGACCTCGCCCAGGCCCATGCGCAGCCCCGCGATCTCGCGGGTGAGGTACTCGGTGTCGGCGATGGACCGTTCGTTCTGCTTGCGGTCCTGTTCGAGGTTGACCCGGTCGCGGTCGTCCTGCCGGTTCTGCGCCAGCAGGATCAGGGGTGCGGCGTAGGACGCCTGGAGGGAGAGCATCAGGGTGAGGAAGATGAACGGGTAGCGGTCGAAGCGCAGGTGGTCGGGGGCGCTGCTGTTCCACACCACCCACAGCACGATGACGACCGTCATCCAGACGATGAAGCGGCCGGTGCCCAGGAACCGGGCGATCCGTTCGGAGGTGCGGCCGAACGCCTCGGGGTCGTACTCCGGCAGCCAGGCCCGGCGCCGGACCAGGGGCATGTCCAGCCGTGCGCGCGGGGGGACGTGTGCCCGTTCGGCGGCCACCTTGGCGGCGGCCTTGGCGCGCTCGCGCTCGCGTTCCCGTTCCCGTTCGCGGTCCCGTTCCTCGCGCTCGCGGGCGCGTTCCCGTAGGCGTTCGCGCAGCTGTTCGCGGACCTGCTCGCGCAGGGGTTCGTGGCGCTCCGGGGGCCGGCCGGGCGGCTCGTCAGCCCCGGGCACCGGCGGTCCCTTCGTGCGGCTGCCGGCCGCCCAGCCCGTTGAGGCCGGGGGCGCCGTTCTGCAGTTCCGTCTCGCGCCAGTCCTCGGGCAGCAGGTGGTCGAGGACGTCGTCGACGGTGACGGCGCCCAGCAGCGAGCCGTGCTCGTCGACGACGGGCGCGGAGACCAGGTTGTACGTGGCCAGGTAGCTGGTGACGGCCGGCAGCGGGGTGTCGGGGGAGAGGGGGCGCAGGTCGGTGTCGGTGATGGAGCCGACGAGCGCGAAGGGCGGGTCGCGCAGCAGCCGCTGGAAGTGGACGGCGCCCAGGTACTTGCCGGTGGGTGTCTCGTCCGGCGGCCGGCAGACGTAGACCTGGGCGGCGAGGGCGGGGGAGAGGTCGGGGTTGCGGACCCGGGCCAGGGCGTCGGCGACGGTGGCGTCGGGACGCAGCACCACCGGTTCGGTGGTCATGAGGCCGCCCGCGGTCCGGTCCTCGTACGCCATGAGGCGGCGCACGTCGGCCGCGTCGTCGGGCCGCATCAGGGTCAGCAGCCGTTCGGTCTCCTCCTCCGGCAGCTCGGAGAGGAGGTCGGCCGCGTCGTCGGGGTCCATGGCCTCCAGCACGTCGGCGGCGCGCTCGTCCTTGAGCTTGCCGAGGATCTCGATCTGGTCGTCCTCGGGCAGCTCCTCCAGGACGTCGGCGAGCCGGTCGTCGTCGAGGGCGGCGGCCACCTCGGCGCGGCGTTTGGGGGAGAGGTGGTGCAGCACGTTGGCCAGGTCGGCGGGGCGCAGCCGTTCGAAGGTGGCCAGCAGGCTCTCGGCGCCCTGGCCGTGCTCCTCCATGGAGAAGCCGGTGACCGAGGACCAGTCGACGGTGAGCGTCTCGCCCTTGCGGCGCAGCTTGCCGCCGCGGCCGCGGCGGACGAAGACCTTGTCGATCTCCCAGTCGCGGCGGGCGGGCAGCTGGACGATGGACACGTCGAGGACGGTGACCTCGTCGCCCTTCGTCTCGCCCTCGACCAGCCGCACCCGGCGGTCGAGCAGCTCGCCCAGGACGAGGGTCTCGGTGGGGCGCTGCTCGAAGCGCCGCATGTTCACCACGCCGGTGGTGATGACCTGGCCCGATTCCACGCCCGTCACCCGGGTCATGGGCAGGAAGATCCGGCGGCGGCTGACGACCTCCACGACCAGCCCGAGGACGCGCGGCGGCCGGCCGCCGACGCGCAGCATGGCGACGACGTCACGGACCCGGCCGACCTGGTCGCCGTTGGGGTCGAAGACGGCCACGCCGGAGAGGTGCGACACGAACACCCGGGCGGCGCCTCCTGCCATGGCCGCGCACCTCCTCTCCCGAGGTCTCCCGGAGATGTCCGGTTCAGGCTAACGTGACCCGGTTCGCCCTGGCGCGGGGAGGCGGCCGTACGGAGCCTTGACGAAGCCGGTACGGACTCCCGGCTTCCGCCTACGGGCGGCGCGGGTACGCTGCGGTCACCCACCGGATCCCCCACCGGTCACAGGAGGCACGAGCAGAGGTGCGAACCCGTAACGCACGCCACGCGGCGGTCGTCGGCGCGCTGTGCGCCGGCCTGTCCGCCGCGCTCACCGCCTGCGGCGGCGGCAGCGAGGACCCCGACGCCGGCACCAACGGCGTCGGCAAGCTCACCGCGCCCGCCATCCAGGACAAGGCGCGGGCCGCCGCGCGCGGCGCGGACGCGGTGCACCTGTCGGGCAGCGTGGTCAGCCAGGGCCGGACGTACCGCCTGGACATGCGGCTGAAGAAGGACGGCGGCACGGGCCGCGTCTCCTCGGCCGGCGCGGACTCCTTCGAGCTGCTGCGGGTGGGCGACGACCTCTTCCTGAAGGCCCCGGCCGGCTTCTGGGCCAAGGGCGCCTCCGCCGCCCCCTCGCCCACGGCCAAGGGGGGCGCCGCCGCGGCGGCCGGCAAGCTCGACGACAAGTACGTCAAGGTGCCCGCCGACGACCCCTCGTACCAGCAGCTCAAGGGCTTCACCGACAAGAACGTGCTGCTCGACGGCCTGCTGGGGCTGCACGGCACCCTCACCCGCGGCGAGCACGGCAGCGTGGGCGGCGTCCGCACCATCCGGGTCAGCGGCGCCAAGGGCGGCGGCGGCACCGTCGACGTGTCCCTCGTCGGCACGCCCTACCCGCTGCGGGTGCAGCGCGCGGGCGGCGGGGGCCAGCTGGAGCTGGACGACTGGGGCAAGGACTTCGCCCTCGCCGTCCCCGCCAAGGCCCAGACCGTCGACTACGGCAAACAGCTCCAGCTGCCGCGCACCCCGCCGACGGGCTGAGCCCCAGCGCCCCTGCGGGGCTAGCGCTTGCCGCGGCCGCGGAGCAGGCGCGGCAGCGCCGCCGGCATCGGGTGCCGGGTGGTCGCCGCGGTCGGCACGGGCCGGGCCGCCAGCGAGCCGGACGGCAGCGCCGCCGTCTCCCCGGTCGGCTCCAGGCGCAGGACGCGGCACTGCTCCGCCCACCGCTCCTCGAGCCGCTCGGCGTCCGGCGCGTTCAGCCGCTTGCCCTTGAGCTCGGCCACCGCCGCCGTCCACGCCTCGCCGTGCGGCGGCAGCTCGCGCACCGCCGCCGCCCACATCACCAGCCGGCCGCCCTTGTCCTTGCTGCGCACCGACACGGTCGCCGCGGCGCCCTCCGTCAGGCCCAGCCCGTCCAGCGGCTGCTCGCCGGGGCCGCCCACGACGAGCGCCGCGCCCTCGTGCCAGACGTGCCACAGCGCGCGGGACGTCCCGTCCGCGCCGCGCACCCAGATGAGGCCCGACTTCTTCGTGGCCTCCTCGATCAGTGCCTGGTCGAGCAGCACCTGCGCCCCGGACTGCTGCGCCTGCGTCGTCGTCATGCGCCCCACTCTATGCGGGCCGTGCGGGTTCCCTGCGCGGCCGGCGCCGGGGCCGTCCGCCCGCCCTAGGCTGGGAACGTGAGAGCGACCCCTGGTTCGTCCCCCGGCTCGTCCTCCGTCCCGGCTGCTCCCGGCAGCCCGCCCCTCCCACCGGAGCTCCCGCACCACGGCATGCCCCGCGCCGACCTCGGGCTGCTCGCGGTCGCCGTCGCCGCCGTGTCGCTCTCCGCGCCCCTCATCGCCGCCACCGCCGCCCCCGGCCTCGCGATCGCCTTCTGGCGCAACGCCATGGCCGTCGGCGCGCTCACGCCCGTCGTCCTGCTGCGGCACCGCGCCGAGCTGCGGGGCGCGGGACGCCGGACCGTCCTGCTGGCCGTCGCCGCCGGTGCGCTGCTCGCCGTGCACTTCGGCGCCTGGCTGCCGAGCCTGCGCATGACGTCGGTGGCCTCCTCCACGGCCCTGGTCACCACCACGCCCCTGTGGACGACGCTGCTGCTGCGGCTGCGCGGCCACCGGCCGCCCGCGCTGGTGTGGGCGGGCACCTGGCTGGCGTTCCTCGGCGTCGCCGGCCTCACCGGCGCCGACCTCTCGCTCTCCCCGCGGGCCCTCGCCGGCGACGCCCTCGCGCTGGCCGGCGGCATCGCCGCGGCCGGGTACGTCCTCCTGGGCGCCGAGGTGCGCCGGACGGTGAGCACGGTGACGTACAGCTGGCTCTGCTACGGCACGACGACGGTGCTGCTGCTGGCCGTCTGCCTGACGGCCGGCGCCCGGCTCGGCGGCTACGACGGCGGGACGTGGCTGAAGCTGCTACTGCTCACGGCCACCGCCCAGCTGATGGGCCACTCCCTGATGAACCGGGTCGTCAAGACGCTCGGCCCGTCCGTCGTCTCGACGGCGATGCTGCTGGAGACCCCGGGCGCGGCCCTCCTCGCGGCCCTCTGGCTCGGCCAGCTCCCGCCGCCCGCCGCCTGGCCGGGCCTGGTGGTGATCCTCGCGGGGCTGGCCCTGGTGGTACGGGGGGACGCGGCGCCGGCGCGCAAGGCGGGGAGCGGCGCTACAGCCAGCCGTTCCGCTTGAAGCCGCGGTGGATCGTGACGCAGATGGCGACCGTGAGCACCATGACGGCCGGGTAGCCGTACTTCCAGTGCAGCTCCGGCATGTGGTCGAAGTTCATGCCGTAGATGCCCGCGATCATCGTGGGGACGGCGCAGATGGCCGCCCACGAGGTGATCTTGCGCATGTCCTCGTTCTGCGCCACCGACGCCTGTGCGAGGTTGGCCTGGAGGATGGAGTTGAGCAGGTCGTCGAAGGACACCACCTGCTCGTGCACGCGCGCGAGGTGGTCGGCGACGTCCCGGAAGTACTTCTGGATGCCGGGGTCGACCAGCCGCACCGGCCGCTCGCTCAGCAGCTGCATCGGCCGGATCAGCGGCGTGACGGCCCGCTTGAACTCCAGCACCTCCCGCTTGAGCTGGTAGATGCGGCCCGCGTCGCCGCCGCGCCGGGCGCCCTTGCTCGGCGGCGAGAAGACGTCGATCTCCACCTCGTCGATGTCGTCCTGCACCGCCGCGGCCACGGCTATGTAGCCGTCGACGACCTGGTCGGCGATGGCGTGCAGCACCGCGGACGGGCCCTTGGCGAGCAGCTCGGGGTCGTCCTGGAGACGGTGCCGCAGCTGGCGCAGCGAGCCCTGGCCGCCGTGCCGGACCGTGATGATGAAGTCCTCGCCGGTGAAGCACATCACCTCGCCGGTCTCCACCACCTCGCTGGTGGCGGTGAGTTCGGCGTGCTCGACGTAATGGACGGTCTTGAAGACGGTGAACAGCGTGTCGTCGTAGCGCTCCAGCTTCGGCCGCTGGTGCGCGTGGACGGCGTCCTCCACCGCCAGCGGGTGCAGCCCGAACTCCCGGGCTATGCCGGCGAACTCCTGCTCCGTGGGCTCGTGCAGCCCGATCCACGCGAAGCCGCCCTCGGCGCGCACCCGGCGCATCGCCTCGGCGGGCGTGCAGGCGGCGCCGACGCGCTTGCCGTCGCGGTAGACGGCGCAGTCCACGACGGCGCTGCCCGCCGCGGGGCCGCAGGCGGCGTCGTAGGCGCGGACCGTCCCCTGGACGGGCACCCGGCGCAGGGCGGGACGGACGGCGGCGCGCAGGTCACGGATCATCGACATGGCAGGCTCCTTCACGGGCCGGGCCGCCGGCCCGCGAGAGGCGCGTGGCGCTGCCCGGGACCACGGACGGTACGGCAGCCGGCGGCGGTTCGCGCACGACGCCGGACGACGTGCGTGGTGAACGCGGCAACAGGCAACGCAGAGGTTCGGCGGGAAAAGAACGACGATTCTGCGCAGGCGAATACGGACAAAGCGGAGAAGGCGCTCTTCCGTCATGTGCTGCGGGCGCTGAAGGAAATCCGTGCGCGCTGTGGCCCCGGGGGCCGTCTCAGCGGGCGGTCAGCTGCTGGAGCGCGTCCGGAGCGAGGAGACGGGAGAACTGTCGGTACTGCACGGTCGACTAGGATCCATCGCAGCCCCACCTCCTCCGGCCGGTCCCCGCTGAGGGACGAACGTCACGGCCCCGACCGCGGGCCAGGGCGAGACCAGGCTAGCAGCCGCCTGGAGCGTCAAGCCCTCCCTTTGCCCGTTCGATACTCGTTCTATGCATCGTTCTGGGCGTCCCGGGTGTCGTTCTGTGTGCCGAACCGTGCGTTCTATGCTCACGGCATGTCAGATGTTGTCGCACTCGCAGAGGCCCGGCTGCTGACCGCCTTCGGCGAACCCGACGCGCGCGCCGCCGTCACCTTCCTCGGCGCGGACCGCATCGAGGTCCTCCGCTTCGCCGCGGCCGACGAGGGCGGGGACATCGTCCGCTACGCCACCCTCGGCATGTCCGCCCAGCCCATGGCCGACCCCACCGCGATGCTGGCCGACCCCGTGCGCGGCCCCCGCGCCGAGCTCGTCCTCACCGTGCGGGCCGGCCGGGCCGACACCGACCAGGTGCTCCGCCCGCTCGCCGTCCTCGCCGCCTCGCCGCAGGTCGAGGGGGTCGTCGTGGCCCCCGGCGCCTCCCTGGACACGGGCGCGCCGCTGTGGCCGGACGCGCCCTTCACCTCCGTCCTCGTCGCCGAGCCCGGCGGCCTCGTCGAGGACCTGGAGCTCGACCCGCCCCGCGACCCCGTCCGCTTCCTGCCGCTGCTGCCCATGACGCCCAACGAGGCGGCGTGGAAGCGCGTCCACGGCGCCGCCGCCCTGAACGAGCGCTGGCTGCGGCACGGCACGGACCTCCGCGACCCCCTGCGCGCCGCCGTGCCGTTGGGCGACTGACCCGCGCCGGCAACGTCTCCGGCGGGCACGGCCGGAACGGTGTGACGGCGCCGACTCCGGACGGGTGATCGTCCTTGACGCGAGCGCGACCGGGTAGGACCGTTGGAGGCTATGAGGGGCGAACCCTGTTGCCCGAAGTGCGGTGGCCGGGTGCGTGCGCCCGGTCTCTTCGCCGACTCGTGGCAGTGCGCCGTGCACGGCACCGTGCACCCGCTGCAACCGGTCGTCCCGCCCAGCGTCGAAGCCCTCGCCGTCGTGGTCCGCAGGGCCCGCGTCCCCGTCTGGATGCCCTGGCCCCTCCCCGTCGGCTGGCTGTTCACGGGCGTGGCCTGCGCCGGTGACGACCGCAACGGTGGCCGCGCCACCGCCGTCGCCTGCTCCGGCCCCAGCCCCCTGGGCGGCCCCGGCGAACTGCTCCTCGTCGCCGAGGAGCTGGGCGTGGGCCTCGGCGCCCGCTACGCCGGCGTCGACGGCCCCGACCCCGGCCCGTACCTGTGCGTGGACCGCTCCCCGCACGCCAAGGTGCACGCCGCCGGCCGCCCCACCCCCCTCTGGCATGTCGACAACGCCCCCCACGACCGCGCCGTCTTCGCCGGCGAGGCCCGCGGGCTCTGGCTGTGGGCGATCGTCTGGCCCGAGCAGTCCGGGCTGCTGCTCTACGACGAGCTGGTGATCACCGACCTCCGCGACGCGGGCGCCGAGGTGGACCTCCTGCCGTGCGGCGCGCTCTCGCCGCGCATCCTGGAGCCGTAGGGTCCACCCACTGGGCGGTTATCCTTGACGCGGCCCCGTCCATGCCCGTACGCCCGTACGGCTGCGGGGTGCCAGCCCGCCCGTCACCGTGCCCGTCCGCACCGTCCGCCGAAGGGGAGCCAGCGTCGTGCGCATCGACCTGCACACCCACTCCACGGCGTCCGACGGTACGGACACCCCCGCCGAGCTGGTCCGCAAGGCGGCCGCCGCGGGGCTGGACGTCGTCGCGCTCACCGATCACGACGGGGTCGGCGGCCACGCCGAGGCGATCGCGGCCCTGCCGCCCGGCCTCACCCTCGTCCCCGGCGCCGAGCTGTCCTGCCGCTTCGCCGGCCCCGACGGCTTCAGCGTCCACATGCTGGCCTACCTCTTCGACCCGCTGGAGCCCGAGCTGGCGCGCGAGCGCGAGCTCGTCCGCGACGACCGCGTGCCGCGCGCGCGGGCCATGGTCCGCAAGCTCAACGAGCTCGGCGTGCCCGTGACGTGGGAACGGGTCGCGCAGATCGCCGGCGACGGCGCGGTCGGCCGGCCGCACGTGGCCACCGCCATGGTCGAGCTCGGCGTGGTGGACAGCGTCTCCGCCGCCTTCACGCCCGAGTGGCTGGGCGGCGGCGGACGCGCCTACGTCGAGAAGCACGAGCTGGACCCCTTCGAGGCCATCCGGCTGGTCAAGGCGGCCGGCGGCGTCACCGTCCTCGCCCACCCCTTCGCGTTCCAGCGCGGCAACTGCGTCTCCGAGCGCGGCATAGCCGAGCTGGCCTCGGCCGGGCTCGACGGCATCGAGGTCGATCACATGGACCACGACGCCGCCACCCGGGCCCGCCTGCGCGGGCTCGCCCGCGAGCTGGGCCTGCTCACCACGGGCTCCAGCGACTACCACGGCAGCCGCAAGACCTGCGGGCTCGGCGAGTTCACCACCGACCCGGAGATCTACGGCGAGATCACGCGCCGTGCGACCGGCGCGTTCCCCGTCCCGGGCGCCGGCGGCTGACGCTCCGCGCCCGCGCCCCGCGCCCGTAACCCCGCTCCCGGCCGTCGCCACGGCCCGGCGGGGCCACCCGTACCCGTAGGACGACGCGCGCCGCACCGGCGCGCGTCGTCCGGGCACGTGCGCTCCCCGCTGCTCCACCGCTCACCCGCACCACCACTCCTGCAAGGCTCACTGTGTTCGACGTCGCCGTCTTCGGCTCCCTCTTCCTCACCCTCTTCGTCATCATGGACCCCCCGGGGATCACCCCGATCTTCCTCGCCCTCACGGCCGGCCGCCCCGCCAAGACCCAGCGCCGGATGGCCTGGCAGGCGGCGGCCGTGGCCTTCGGGGTGATCACCGTCTTCGGCATCTGCGGCCAGCAGATCCTCGACTACCTGCACATCACCACCCCCGCGCTGATGATCGCGGGCGGTCTGCTCCTGCTGCTCATCGCGCTCGACCTGCTCACCGGCAAGTCGGAGGAGCCGACGCAGACCAAGGACGTCAACGTCGCCCTGGTGCCGCTGGGCATGCCGCTGCTGGCCGGGCCCGGTGCGATCGTGTCGGTGATCCTGGCCGTGCAGCACGCCGACTCGTTCGGCGCGCAGGTCTCGGTGTGGTCGGCGATCGCCGCGATCCACGTCGTGCTGTGGCTGGTGATGCGCAACTCGCTGCTGATCATCAAGGTGATCAAGGACGGCGGTGTGGTGCTGGTGACGCGGCTGGCGGGCATGATGCTCTCCGCGCTCGCGGTGCAGCAGATCATCAACGGCATCACGCAGGTGATCCAGCACCACTGAGGCGCCCCGGCCGGGTTCCGGAAATGCGACGAGCCCCTGGCGGACGGTACGTGACCGTCCTCCAGGGGCTCGTCGCGCGTCGGCGTTACGGGGCCAGGGAGGTGCAGTGGGCGGCGGGGCGGATGTAGATGCGCTGGCCGGTCGCGGCGGCCTGCTGCACGATTCCGCTGACCGAGGCGGCGTCCACGACCGTGCTGTCGATCGCGGTGCCGTCGATGTCGTCCAGGCGCATGATCTCGAAGCGCAAGGCTTCTCCCTTCGTCGGATCCTCCCGAGGAGAACAACGTGTGTCACACGTATCCAACGGGTTGGTTGCCGCAAACATTCCCTACGCTAAAGAAATTTTTAAACAACCTAACCAGTCACTGTGATCCCTGACCGCGCGCTGTACCGCGGCGCCGTACCGCGTGCCGCCATGCGCGCCGGGGAAGCGAGTGGAACCCTTGCTGGAGAGACCCCGGAGCACCCCGAGCGAAACGAGGCGACCGGTCATGCCCGCAGCAGCAGCAACCGATCACGCCGTGCGCGGCACGCCCTGCTGGGTCACGCTGCTGACCGGCGACCTCGCCTCGGCGCAGGAGTTCTACGGCGACGTCTTCGGCTGGACGTTCCGCTCCGGCTCGCTGGGCGAGGGGTTCTCCGTCGCGCTGTCCGGGGGCAAGCCCGTCGCCGGCCTCGGCAACGTGGCCCGCAGCATGGGCGTGGGCGTCTCCTGGACCTCGTACTTCGCCGTCGACGACGCCGACCTCGTGGCCGCACGGGTACGCGAGCGCGGCGGCACGGTCGCCGTCGGCCCGCTGGCCGTCGGGCGCGGCCGGGCCGTGCTCGCCGCGGACCCGGCCGGTGCCGGCTTCGGCTTCTGGGAGGGCGCCGTCCTGCCCGGCTGGCGCATCGGCAGCGGCGCCGCCCCGGCCTGGCTGGAGCTGCGCACGCGCGACGCGTTCGCCGCCGCCATCTTCTACGGCGAGATCTTCGACTGGATCGACCGCCCCGACCGCTGCGAGGTCATCTACGAGGACGAGGTCGTGACCGTCCGCTCGGGCGGCCACACCGTCGCCTGCCTGCGCGGCGGGGCGATCGAGGAGGCCCCCGACCCGCAGATCCGGCCGCGCTGGCACGTGTACTTCCGCGTCGACGACGTGGAGAAGGCCGTCGAGGCCGCGCTCGCCGCGGGTGGCACGCTCGTCTCCGAGCCGTCGACGTCGAAGGTCGGCCAGGAGGCGACGCTCCGGGACCGCGAGGGCGGGCTCTTCACGGTCACGCTGGGCACGTCCTGCTGACGCCGTCCGCCGCGTCCCAGAAGGCGGCCAGGGCCTCGGCCGTCTCCTGCGGCCGCTCGGCGTTGGGGGAGTGGCCGGCGCCCGCCACGACCGTACGGGCCGCGGACAGCGCGGCGGCGAAGGCGTTGAGGCCGGGCACCGGCCACGCGTAGTCCTCCGCCCCCGACACGACGTGCAGCGGCAGCTCCAGCGCCGCGAGCTCCGCGGTGCGGTCGGGCTCCTCGACCAGCTGACGGGCCGCGGCGAGCAGCTGGGCGCGGCGGGTGGACAGCCACCGCCGGTGCAGGAACTCGGCCAGCTCGGGCGGCGTCCCCGCGTCGGCCGCGCCGCCTTCCGCGTCCTCCTCCTGCTGCATGGCCTGCCAGACGGCCTCCATGCCGAACGCCGTGAGCCCCTCGACGAGCCGTCGCGTACGGGCCTGCTGGGCCGGCGCGATGGCGCCGGCACCGCTGCTCATCAGGGTGAGCGAGGCGAAGGGCGCGGGGTCGGCGAGAACGGCGGCCCGGCAGACGAGACCGCCGAAGGAATGCCCGAGAAGGTGAACGCGTTCGCCGCCGAGGGCGGCGACGAGCGCGAGCACGTCGGCCGCCAACTCCTTCTGCGCGTAAGCGGCTTCGTCGTCGTCCGGCCCGGGCGTCTCGTACTGCCCCCGCCCGTCGACGGCCACCACCCGGTACCCGGCCCGCGCGAGCGGCTCCAACAGCGCGAGGAAGTCCTCCTTGCTCCCGGTGAACCCGGGCACGAGCAACGCCACCCCCCGCCCCTCACCCCCGGGCGGCAACGCCTCGTGCACGGCGAACTCCCCGCGAACGGTGCTGAGACGGTACGCCCGCGCACAAGCGGGCAGGGACAGAAACGGCGGCCTGCTCATGCGTCGAGGCTAGTGGGCGGGGGGGAGGGTGGGGGGCGGTGGGGCTGTGGCCCGGGGGCGGCGCGGTGCGGCGGCGCGATACGGGGCCCGCGGTCGTGCGGCGGGCCGTACGGGCGCTGCGACGCTCGCCCGGCTGTCGCTGGGCGGTGGGGCTGTGACCGGTCGCCTCGTGGGCCGGGGCGGTGCGGGTATGCCGAGGGGCCGGTCACCACCATGTGGTGACCGGCCCCTCGGGCGGTGCGGTTACGCCTCCGGCTTGGCGGCGGCGGCCTTGCGCGTGCGCTTCGGCTTGGCCTCGGCCCCGCCCTCGGCGGTCGCGGCCTTGGCCGCGGCCGTCTTGCGGGTGCGCTTGGGCGCTTCGGCCGGTGCGTCGGCGGGCTCCGCGGTGGCCTTCTTGACCGTGCGCGTGCGCTTCGGCTTCGCCTCGGCCTCACCCTCGGCGGTCGCCGGCTTGGCGGCAGCGGCCTTCCGGGTGCGCTTCGGCTTGGCCTCGGCGGCTTCGGCGGTGTCCACCGCGGCCTCCGTGGCCTCCGCGACCTTGGCGGCAGCGGTCTTGCGGGTGCGCTTCGGCTTGGCCTCGGCCGTCTCCGCCGCCTCGACGGCGGGTACGGCGGCCTTGCGCGTCCGCTTCGGCTTCGCTTCGGCGGCTTCGGCGGTGTCGACCGCGGCCTCCGCGGCCTTGGCGGCGGCCGTCTCGCGGGTGCGCTTCGGCTTCGCCTCGACGGCCTCGGCCGTCTCCACTGCGGCCTCGGCGGCGGGCTTGGCGGCGGCCGTCTTGCGCGTCCGCTTCGGCTTGGCCTCGGCCGTCTCCGGGGTCTCCGTCGCCTCGACGGCGGGCGCGGCGGCAGCGGCCTTGCGGGTGCGCTTCGGCTTGGTCTCCACGGCCTCCGCCGTGTCGACGGCGACCTCCGCGGCGGCCTTCTTCACCGTGCGGGTCCGCTTCGGCTTCGCCTCGACGACCTCGGTCGCCTCCACGGTCTCCACGGCCGTCTCCGCCGTGGCCGGCTTACGGGTCCGCGTGCGCTTCGGCTTCGCCTCGACCGCCTCGACGGCCTCGGTCACCTCCACCGCGGCCACGGGCGCCACGGCCTCCACAGCCGTCTCCGCCGCGGCCGGCTTACGGCTCCGGGTGCGCGTGCGCTTCGGCTTCGTCTCGACGGCCTCGATCGCCTCGACCGTCTCCACCGCCGTCACGGCTTCCACGGCCTCCACGGCCGTCTCCGCGGCCACCGGCGCCGGCGCGCCGGCCACGGGGATGCCCGTCGCCCCGCCACGCGTACGGCGGCGTCGGCGCGGGCGCGTGGTGTCGTCCTGCGGCGTCTCCACCGCCGGCTGTGCCGCCAGCGGCTCGCCGGCGCGCGTACGGCGCCGCGAGCGCCGCGTACGCGGCGGGCGCTGCTCCTCCGCGCCGTCGCGGCCACGGTCACCGTCACGGCCCCGACCGCCGTCGCGGGCGCGGTCACGGCCCCGGCCGGCGTCGCGGCTGTTCCGGCCGGCGCCGCGGCCGCCCGTCTCGCCCAGGTCCTCGATCTCCTCGGCCTCCAGGCCGGCCCGCGTGCGCTCCTGGCGCGGCAGGACGCCCTTCGTGCCCTCGGGGATGCCGAGCAGCTCGTAGAGGTGCGGGGACGTGGAGTACGTCTCCTCCGGCTCGTCGAACGACAGGTCCAGCGCCTTGTTGATGAGCTTCCAGCGCGGAATGTCGTCCCAGTCGACGAGCGTGACGGCCGTGCCGGACTTGCCCGCGCGGCCCGTGCGGCCGATGCGGTGCAGGTAGGTCTTCTCGTCCTCGGGCGCCTGGTAGTTGATGACGTGCGTGACGTTGTCCACGTCGATGCCGCGCGCCGCGACGTCCGTGCAGACGAGGACGTCGACCTTGCCGTTGCGGAAGGCGCGCAGCGCCTGCTCGCGGGCGCCCTGGCCCAGGTCGCCGTGGACGGCGCCCGCGGCGAAGCCGCGCCGCGTGAGCTGGTCGGCGATGTCCGCCGCCGTGCGCTTGGTGCGGCAGAAGATCATGGCGAGGTCGCGGCCGCGGGCCTGCAGGATGCGGGCCACCATCTCCGGCTTGTCCATGGAGTGGGCGCGGAAGACGTGCTGCGCGATGTGCGCGTGCGTGGCGCCCTCGTCGTCCGGCGAGGTGGCGCGGATGTGCGTGGGCTGCGACATGTAGCGGCGGGCCAGCGAGATCACCGCGCCCGGCATGGTCGCCGAGAACAGCATCGTCTGGCGCTTGGCCGGCAGCATCTGCATGATGCGCTCGACGTCGGGCAGGAAGCCCAGGTCCAGCATTTCGTCGGCCTCGTCGAGGACGAGCGCCTTGACGTGCGACAGGTCGAGCTTCTTCTGGCCCGCCAGGTCCAGCAGCCGGCCGGGCGTGCCGACGATCACGTCGACGCCCTTCTTCAGCGCCTCGACCTGCGGCTCGTAGGCCCGGCCGCCGTAGATCGCCTGGACCCGGACGTTACGGACCTTGCCCGCGGTGAGCAGGTCGTTGGTGACCTGCTGGCACAGCTCGCGGGTGGGGACGACGATGAGCGCCTGCGGCGCGTCGGTGAGCTGCGCGGGCGTCGCGCGCCCCGCCTCGACGTCCGCGGGGACGACGACGCGCTCCAGCAGCGGCAGGCCGAAGCCCAGGGTCTTGCCCGTGCCGGTCTTGGCCTGGCCGATGACGTCGGAGCCGGACAGGGCGACCGGGAGCGTCATCTCCTGGATGGGGAACGGGCTCGTGATGCCGACGGCCTCCAGGGCCTCGGCGGTCTCGGGGAGGATGCCGAGTTCGCGGAAGGTGGGAGTCTGCGTGAGCGTCTTCAGGGTTTTTGCCTCTTCTGTGAGACGCGGCGCGAGGCGCGCGAAGGGGGTCGTACGACGTTGGCGTACGGACCGCGCCGGGTTGCGTCCGGCCGGGGGGCCGGGCGGCGCGGGACCACTGCCTTCGCTCGAGCACACGTGCCGCGGGCGGATCCCTCCAGGTGTGCGTGTGCGTACGTCCGGTACGCGCCGCGTGGAGGGCGGTCGGTCGGGTGGAAGCCGATCGGGCCACCGACCGGGCATCCGCTGGAGCCCTGGAGACTCGCCTCCAGAAGACACAGCATGAGTTTGGCCCGCCGAATACTCGGCTGGCCTATTAGCACTGTACCCCGGAACGGTGCCGGTGTGTCCGGACAATCCGGTGTCCGGTTCACGATGATGTGTCTGACCAGGGGGTTCATCGTGTCGCGTGGCGGGCTATCGTTCGCTGCATGGAGACGTCCGACACGCCAGAGAACGCCACCGGGACCGCCGGGGAGCCGACCGGGATCGCCGCCCAGGACTGGGCGCAGGCATCCGCCGACCCGCAGTACCGTGCCGCCGTGACCGATCTGCTCGGCGCCCTCGCCTACGGCGAGCTGGCCGCCTTCGAGCGGCTCGCCGAGGACGCCAAGCTGGCGCCGACGCTGGACGACAAGGCCGCCCTGGCCAAGATGGCCGCGGCCGAGTTCCAGCACTTCCAGCGGCTGCGCGACCGGCTGGAGGCCATCGATGCGCAGCCGACCGCGGCCATGGAGCCCTTCGCGGCGGCGCTGGACGAGTTCCACCGCCAGACGGCGCCCTCGGACTGGCTGGAGGGCCTGGTCAAGGCGTATGTGGGCGATTCGATCGCCAGTGACTTCTACCGCGAGGTGGCCGTCCGGCTGGACTCGGACACCCGCGCCTTGGTGCTCGCCGTGCTGGACGACACCGGGCATGCCACGTTCGCGGTCGAGAAGGTGCGGGCCGCCATCGAGGCCGACCCGCGCGTCGGCGGGCGGCTCGCGCTGTGGGCGCGGCGGCTGATGGGCGAGGCGCTCTCGCAGGCGCAGCGTGTCGTGGCCGACCGTGACGCGCTGTCGACGATGCTCGTGGGCGGCGTGGCCGACGGCTTCGACCTGGCCGAGGTCGGCAGGATGTTCTCCCGGATCACCGAGGCGCACACCAAGCGCATGGCCGCGCTGGGCCTGGCCGCGTAACACGGGGCAGGCGCGTCGCACGACGCGGGCTCGCGGAATTCAAGCCGTGGCTGATCGGCGGGCCCGCCCTGACGGGCGCAGCAGCAGGGAGAGCAGCGCGACCGCCACGCCCAGCGACACCCCGAGGGTGGCGAGGGTGTGGCCGGGGCCCAGTACGGAGTGGGCGAGCAGCGCGCCGAAGAGGGCGGCGCCGGGGCCCGTGGCCAGGGCCAGCGGCCGGGAACGGAACTGTCCGTAGCGCGTGGGAAGCCAGCGCAGGGCTGCGTACGAGACGGCCAGGCCGATCAGGACCGAGCCGAGCGCTTCCCAGAGGATCATGGTCATTCCCTCCCGTGAGGTGGCCGAGAAGCGGGTGCAAATCGGTCGTAGCGGTCCTACCCCGGGGCCGGGCCGGACAACCCTCGGCTGCGGCCCGTCCTCCCGACGGGTCCACACCCGGGTACGACAACGGCGGGGCCCGGTGAATTCCGCACCGGAGCCCCGCCGTTGCCCGTCGCGGGATGCGCGTGCGCGCCCCGCGACGAATGGTCACATCGCGCCGAAGCCGACCTTGCGGACGGTCGGCTCGCCGATCTCCACGTAGGCGAGCCGGTCGGCCGGGACCAGCACCTTGCGGCCGCGCTCGTCCGTGAGGCTCAGCAGCGGCGTCTTGCCGGCCAGCACCTCGGACACCGTGCGCTCGATTTCCTCGGCAGCCAGCCCGCTCTCGAGAACGATCTCGCGGGGCGCGTGCTGCACGCCGATCTTGACCTCCACGGTCTGTCCCTCCGAAGGTTTGGCGGTCCCGTACGCCCCACACATTAGCCCGGCCCGGCCGGGCGGAGGGCCCGCCCCCGCACGCTCGCAGCGAACATCGGCGACCCGCGGCCGTAACCGCCGGCGCTCAGTGCTGCTGTTCGGTGCCGATCTTCGGGAAGCCGGCGATGCCCCGCCACGCCAGCGAGGTGATCAGCTGCACGGCCGTCTCGCGCGGCACGGGGCTCTCGCTGGCCAGCCAGTAGCGGGCGACCACCTGCGACACGCCGCCCAGGCCCACGGCCAGCAGCATGGCCTCGTCCTTGGGCAGGCCGGTGTCCTCGGCCACGACCTCGCTGATCGCCTCGGCGCACTCCAGCGAGACCCGCTCGACGCGCTCGCGCACGGCCGGCTCGTTGGTCAGGTCGGACTCGAAGACCAGGCGGAAGGCGCCGCCCTCGTCCTCCACGTACGCGAAGTAGGCGTCCATCGTGGCGGCGACGCGCTGCTTGTTCTCGGTGGTGGAGGCCAGCGCCGTGCGCACCGCCTGGAGGAGGTTCTCGCAGTGCTGGTCCAGCAGGGCCAGGTAGAGGTCGAGCTTGCCCGGGAAGTGCTGGTAGAGCACCGGCTTGCTGACCCCGGCGCGCTCGGCGATGTCGTCCATCGCGGCGGCGTGGTACCCCTGCGCCACGAAGACCTCCTGGGCCGCGCCCAGGAGCTGGTTGCGTCGGGCCCGGCGCGGCAGGCGCGTGCCCCGCGGGCGCGCCTCGGTCTGCTCGATGGCTGTCACGCCGCACCTCCATGTCGTTCCGTGCGTGGTCCGCACCGCGCCCGCCATCGTACGGTCGGGTAACCGGGCCGCGCTCGCCCGGAGCGGAGAATTTCACGGACCGGACGCTGTGGGAAACCGACAAATACCCTCATCGATCCCCCATTGACGCCCCCGGTCCGGAGCACCGCCGTGGCTCCTGGCCGGCTCAGCGGTAGTCGTCGTCCTCCAGCTCCACGATCCTCGCCTGCTCGGCAAGGTCGGTCTCGCTGCCCGCGGCGGGGTCGAGGTCCCGCAGCAGGGCCAGCGGGTCGTCGGACTTCGGCGCCAGCTCGGCGTGCTGCTCGGCGGCGTCGGCCTCGGGGGCCTCCACGTCGAGATCCACGCCGTTCTCCGCGTCGTCGATGTCCTCGAACGTGTCCGGATCGGTCGGGTCGACAGGCATGCGGCTCCTTCTGCGGCATCCTTGGCGATCGCGCTCGTACTGAACTCTTGCTCCTCGTACTCCTTGGTACGAAGCCTAGGAGACGGCGCCCCGCACCGCCAGGCGATCTGTGAGCGCCACCACAACGGGCCGGGCGTGATCGTCTCGTAACATTGCCCGCATGTCGTCGACCGCCTCGTCCGGATCAGAACCCGGTTGGCCGTCCGGTCCGGTGCCCGGCGCGCCCCGGGACGTCCCCGCCGTCCCCGTGGTGCCGCCCGCGCGGTCGTCCCGCGTCAGCCCCGGTGAGGAGCTGCGCACGCGGGCGCTGCCCGGTGTGACGCTCACCGTGCGCTCGCGGCCGCCCGCCCGCGCCGGCCTGCCGCCCGCCCTGTACGTGCACGGGCTCGGCGGCTCCTCGCAGAACTGGTCGGCGCTGATGGAACGGCTCGCCGGCACCGTCGACGGCGAGGCGCTGGACCTGCCCGGCTTCGGCGACGCGCCGCCGCCGGAGGACGGCGACTACTCCGTCACCGGCCAGGCCCGGGTCGTCATCCGTCACCTCGACGCCTCCGGCCGCGGCCCCGTGCACCTGGTGGGCAACTCGCTGGGCGGCGCCGTCGCCACGCGCGTCGCGGCCGTCCGGCCCGACCTGGTGCGCACCCTCACCCTGGTCTCGCCCGCCCTGCCCGAACTGCGCCCGCAGCGCACCGCCGTCCCCACGGCCCTGCTCGCGCTGCCCGGCGTCGCCTCGCTGTTCGCCCGGATGACGCGCGACTGGACGCCGGAGCGGCGCACCCGCGAGGTGCTGGCGCTGTGCTACGGCGACCCGTCGCGGGTGACCCCGGAGGGGTTCGCGGCGGCGGTCGCCGAGTACGAGCGCCGGCTGGAGCTCCCCTACTTCTGGGACGCCATGGCCCGTTCGGCGCGCGGCGTCGTCGACGCCTACACGCTGGGCGGCCAGCATTCGCTGTGGCGTCAGGCGGAGCGGGTCCTTGCCCCTACGCTGCTCGTGTACGGAGTGCGCGACCAGCTCGTCTCCATCCGCATGGCCCGCCGCGCGAGCAAGGCTTTCCGCGACGCGCGGCTGCTGACGCTCCTGGAGGCGGGCCACGTCGCCATGATGGAGGACCCGGACGCGGTGGCCCGCGCCTTCCGGGACCTCCTCGCGGACACCGCCACGACATCTGAACGGAGCGCCCCGCCCCGTGGGTAAACACAGCGCACGTGCCGACCGGGCCCGTCACGGGCCCGCCGCCGCGGCCGCACCCGGCGGCCCCGCCGGCCGCCTCCGCCGCCGCACCCCGGACGGCCAGGGGCCCGCCGTCCCGGCCGTCCAGGAGACCACCGCCCACGAACCCGCCGGCACGCCGGTGCCGGGCCCCGGCACGGGCCGCCGGCGCGGTACCGCCTCCGGGGAGGAGGCCGCGGCCCTCGCCGCCGGGTTCGACGCCGCCTTCGACGCCGCCCGGGAGGGCGGCGCCGACACTCACGCCGGGCCCGGGGAGGGCCCCGGCCACGACCCCGCCGGACAGGAACCGGCCCGCGGCGGCCACCCGGAACAGCGCGACCCCGTGGCCGGCTGGGGCGTCATCGGCGCCCAGCGCGACCGTACGGCGGGCCCCGCCACGACGACCGGCCCCGCCGGCCGTACCCGCACGGTCACCGGCTACTCGCCGGGCGGCGCCGTGCCGGCGCAGCCCGCTGCCGGCGACGGCGCGGGCGCGCGGCCCCCGGCCGGTGCCGGGCCCGGCGCGGAGCCGCGGCCGGCCCGCAGACGCGAGCCCGCCCGCCGGGCAGCCGGTGCGGACGGCGGCCCGGCCGGTACGGCGCGGGGCGGCCGGCGGGTGGCCCGTACGGCCACGGGCGTGGCCGCCGCCGTGGTGACGGCCCTGCTGGCGGTCGCCGTCGCGGCGCAGGTCGACGACGGGGGCGACGGCACCGCGCAGGCCCGCACCGCGGACTCGGGCAAGCGCCCCGGCGTCCCGGACACCGCCTCCCGCTCGGACAGCCGGCCCACGCCGCAGGGCGGCATCGCGGCCGCGGCGACGTACGAGGACCGGATGGCACGGAAGTACCCGCTGGACCCCAAAGTCGGTGGTTCGGGTGAATTCGAGACCGTCGGGGGTCAGGACCAAGCCCCCGGAAAGGGCGAAATCCTCCGGTACCGCGTTGACGTGGAGAAGGGGCTGCCGCTGGACGGCGCGCTGTTCGCCACGGCCGTGCACCGCACCCTCAACGACGAGCGGAGCTGGGGCCACGGCGGCAAGCGCACCTTCGAGCGCGTCTCGTCCGGCTCCGCCGACTTCGTCATCAGCCTCGCCAGCCCGCGGACCACGGCCGACTGGTGCGCCAAGTCGGGCCTGGACACCACGGAGGACA
Organism: Streptomyces mashuensis; assembly: GCF_014654785.1. Lineage (GTDB taxonomy): Bacteria > Actinomycetota > Actinomycetes > Streptomycetales > Streptomycetaceae > Streptomyces > Streptomyces mashuensis. Next base: position 71,209 of record NZ_BNBD01000017.1, on the reverse strand, counting down.
ACGTCTCCTGCGACTCCGCCGCCACCGACCGGGTGATGATCAACGCCTACCGGTGGGCGCAGGGCTCGGAGACGTACGGCGACCGGATGCACGAGTACCGGCAGATGCTCATCAACCACGAGGTGGGCCACCGGCTGAAGCACGACCACGAGATGTGCTCCGCGGACGGCGCGCTCGCGCCGGTGATGATGCAGCAGACGAAGTTCCTTAAGAACCCCGACGACGGCCGGACCTGCAAGCCCAACCCCTGGCCGTTCCCGGACGCCAAGCAGAACTGACGCACGGCGGGCACCCCGGGGTGACGACGCATCGGGAGACGGGTTTGAGACATTCCGTCTCTCGATATGAGACATCTTTGCCCCGGGGCGAAAATTCGTTCACTCTTCTGGGCATGCCGACCCGCCACGCCCCCGCGCACGCCAGCCACGAGCTGGCGCTGATCGGCGTGGCCCCGCACGCGGTCGCCGACATCCTCTGTCGCCGCTAGGGCTCCTTCCTTCAAGGGCCCTTCCCGCCTTCCCCCCTGCGCCGTCCGGCGCCGCATCCGCAGCGGCGCGCCCCGCCGGGGGCGGCGCCCGCGTTCCCCTCCCGTGCACGCTCCTCCCGCCGCCTTCCGTGGGTGCCCGCTGCCCTCCCGCACCCCGTGCCGCCGCCGTCCGCGGCGCGCACCCACCCGCGAAAGGCATGCCGTCATGCGTCAACCCACCGCCCTCTCCCGCCGTATCGCCGTGGCCGTCGTCACCGCGGCCCTCGTCGGAGGCGCCGCCGCCTGCGGCCCCGAGAAGAACGGCGCCGGTGCGAGCGGCGGCGGAGGCGCCGGCGGCACGCCCCACAAGGGCGGCACCCTCACCGTCCTCAACAGAGCCCCGCAGAAGACCTTCGACCCCGCCCGGCTCTACACCTCCGGCGGCGGCAACATCCCCTCCCTCGTCTACCGCACCCTCACCACCCGCAACCGGGAGAACGGCGCCGAGGGCACCAAGGTCGTCCCCGACCTCGCCACCGACACCGGCACGCCCAGCAACGACGCCACGGTGTGGACGTTCCGTCTCAAGGACGGGCTGACGTACGAGGACGGCACCCCCATCACCGCCGCCGACATCAAGTACGGCGTCGAGCGCTCCTTCGCGCCCGAGCTCTCCGGCGGCGCGCCCTACCTGCGCGACTGGCTGACCGGCGGCGACACGTACCAGGGGCCCTACAAGGAGAAGAAGGGGCTCGACGCGATCGAGACGCCCGACGAGAAGACCATCGTCTTCCACCTCCGCAAGTCCGAGGGCGACTTCCCCTTCCTCGCCACCTCCACCCAGTTCACGCCCGTCCCCAAGGACCGGGACACCGGCCTGAAGTACGCCGAACACCCCGTCTCCTCCGGCCCGTACAAGGTCGTGAAGAACGACAACGACGGCGAGCACCTGCTGCTGGAGCGCAACCCGCACTGGTCCGAGGAGACCGACAAGGAGCGGCACGCCTACCCCGACCGCATCGACGTCCGCTCGGGCCTCGACCCGGCCGTCATCAACCAGCGCCTCGCCGGCGGCCAGGGCGCCGACGCCGCCGCCGTCACCACCGACACCAACCTCGGCCCCGCCGAACTCGCCAAGGTGAGCACCGACAAGCAGCTCTCCGCGCGCGTCGGCACCGGCCACTTCGGCTACACCAACTACCTGGCGTTCAACCCGAAGTCCAAGCCGTTCGACGACCCGCGGGTGCGGCAGGCCGTCGCGTACGCGATCAACCGCACCAGCGTGATCAACGCCGCCGGCGGCTCCTCGCTCGCCGAGCCGGCCACCACCTTCCTGCCGAACCAGAAGTCGTTCGGTCACACCCCCTCCGACCCGTTCCCGGCCGGCGCCACCGGCAACGCGGACAAGGCCAAGGAGCTGCTGAAGGAGGCCGGGTACGGCGACGGGCTGGAGATCACCCTCACCCACAGCACCGCGCAGGACTTCGAGACCGGCCCCGACATCGCCACCGCCGTCCAGGCCGCCCTCAAGCCGGCCGGCATCACCGTGAAGCTCCGCGGCCTGGAGGACAAGGACTACGACGAGAAGACGCACAGCCTCGCCCAGCAGCCCGACTTCTTCCTCGCCCACTGGGGCGCCGACTGGCCCTCCGGCGGCCCTTTCCTCGCCCCCGTCTTCGACGGCCGGCAGATCGTCAAGGAGGGGTCCAACTACAACTACGCCCGCCTCGACGACCCCGCCGTCAACGACGAGATCGACGCCATCAACAAGATCACCGATCATGCGGAGGCCGCCCGCCGCTGGGGCGCCCTCGACCGGAAGATCGGCGAGCAGGCCCTGACCGTGCCGCTGTTCCACCCTGTCTACAAGCGCCTCTTCGGCAAGGACGTCAAGAACGTCGTCATCAGCGACTGGACCGGTGTCCTCGACGTCTCCCAGGTCGCCGTCAAGTGAGCACCGCCGTCACCACTCAGCAGGAGACCGGGGCGGACGCCGTCGCCGCCCCGGCCCCCGCCCCCGCCCCCGGGCAGTTCCTGCGACGGCTGCGGGCCCGCAAGGGCGCCCTCGTGGGCGCCGGGGTGCTCGGGCTGCTCGTCGTCCTCGCCCTCGCCGCGCCGCTGCTGGCCGCGCTGGAGGGGCAGGACCCCACCACGTACCACGACGCCCTCGTCGACTCGGCGCGCGGCGGCGTCCCCCTCGGCGACTTCGGCGGCATCAGCGCCGACCACTGGCTCGGCGTCGAACCCGGCACCGGCCGCGACCTGTTCACCCGCCTGCTGTACGGCGCCCGCGTCTCCCTGCTCGTCGCCGTCGGCGCCACCCTCGTCCAGGTCCTCGTCGGCGTCACCGTCGGGCTCACCGCGGCCCTCGGCAACCGGCTCGTCGACACCGTGCTCAGCCACGTCTCCGACGTGATGGTCGCCCTGCCCATGCTGATCTTCGCCATCGGCCTGACCGCCGTCGTCCCGCAGGACTTCCCCCGGCCCCTGCTGCTGGTCCTCGTCATCGGCCTGCTCAACTGGGGCGCCACCGCCCGCCTCGTGCGCGCCCAGGCCACCACCCTGAACAAGCTCGATTACGTCGCCGCCGCCCGGCTCACCGGTGCCTCGCCGCTGCGCGTGGCCCGCCGCGAACTGCTGCCCGCCCTCGCCGCACCCGTCCTCACGTACGCCGCGATCCTCGTACCCGTCAACATCGTCTACGAGGCGTCGCTGTCCTTCCTCGGCGTCGGCGTCCGGCCCCCCACCCCCTCCTGGGGACAGATGCTCTCCTCCGCCACCACCTGGTTCCAGGCCGACCCCGCCTACGTGCTGCTGCCCGCCCTCATGCTCTTCGTCACCGTGCTCTCCTGCACCGTCCTCGGCGACGCCGTCCGCACCGCCCTCGACCCGCGCGAAGCCTCCCGCCTGCACATCGGACGGCGCACCGGCCGCAAGGGAGGCGCGGCATGACCGGCTACCTCCTGCGCCGCGTCCTGGGCGCCCTCGTGGTGCTCCTCGCGCTGTCCGTCCTCGTCTACGCGCTGTTCTACCTGGCGCCCGGCGACCCCGCGCGCCTCGCCTGCGGCCCCCGCTGCAACCCGGAGCAGATCGCCCAGGTCCGCGACCAGCTCGGCCTGAACGACCCCGTGCACGTCCAGTACGCGCACTTCCTCCAGAGCCTCGTCGCCGGCCACGACTACTCCACCGGCACCGGCGTCCAGCACTGCGCCGCGCCCTGCCTCGGCCGCTCGTACCAGAACGACCTGCCCGTCACCGACCTGATCGTCCAGCGGCTGCCCGCCACCGTCTCCCTCGCCCTGGGCGCCATGGTGCTGTGGCTGCTCCTCGGCGTCGGCGCCGGCCTGCTCTCCGCGCTGCGCCGCGGCGGCATCACCGAGCGCCTCGTGACCTGGCTCGTCCTCGCCGGCGCCGCCACCCCCGTCTTCATCACCGGGCTGATGCTCCTCATGGTGTTCTGCGCCCAGCTGGAGTGGCTGCCCTTCCCCAGCTACGTACCGCTCACCGAGGACCCCGAGCAGTGGGCGTGGAACCTGCTCCTGCCCTGGCTCGCCCTCGCCCTCCTGGAGTCGGCCAAGTACGCGCGGCTCACCCGCAGTTCCGTACTGGAGGCGCTCGCGGAGGACCACATCCGCACCTTCCGCGCCTACGGCGTGAGCGAGCGCTCCCTCGTCCTCCGGCACGCCCTGCGCGCCGCGCTGCCCCCGGTGATCGCCCTCACCGCCGTCGACCTGGGCACGATGCTCGGCGGCGCGATGCTCACCGAGACGCTCTTCGGCCTGCCCGGCATCGGCCAGCTGATCGTCCAGGCCACGCGGACCGTCGACCTGCCCGTCGTCGTCGGCGTCGTCCTCGTCACCGGGGCCGCCGTCGTGCTCGCCAACATCCTGGCGGACGTCCTGCACGCCGTCACCGACCGAAGGGCGGCCCTGCGATGACCACCATGACCGGCCCACTTGTCTCCGTCGAGGGCCTGACCGTCGACTTCCCCGGCCGCGACGGCGACGTACGCGACGGAGCCGTACGCGCCGTCGACGGGCTCTCCTTCACGCTCGCGCCCGGCGCCGCCCTCGGCATCGTCGGCGAGTCCGGCTCCGGCAAGAGCACCGCCGCCTACGCGCTGCTCGGCCTGCACCGCGGCACCGGCGCCCAAGTCACCGGCACCGTCCGCGTCGCCGGCCACGACGTGCAGGCGGCCGACGACGCCACCCTGCGGAAGCTGCGCGGCGGCACCGCCGCCATGGTCTTCCAGGACCCCCTCTCCTCCCTCGACCCCTACCAGGCCATCGGCGACCAGATCGCCGAGGTCCACCGCCTGCACCGGCCCGGTACCACCCGCCGCGCCGCCCGCGCCCGCGCCGTGGCGGCGCTCGACCGCGTCGGCATCCCCGACGCCGCCCGCCGCGCCCGCTCCCGCCCGCACGAGTTCAGCGGCGGCATGCGGCAACGCGCCCTCATCGCCATGGCCGTGGCCTGCGAGCCGCAGCTGCTGGTGGCCGACGAGCCCACCACCGCCCTCGACGTCACCGTCCAGGACCGCATCCTCGCCCTCCTGCGCGAACTGCGCGAGGAGACCGGCATGGGACTCGTCCTCGTCACCCACGACCTGGGCGTCGCCGCCGGCAGCGTCGACGAGCTGCTGGTGATGAAGGACGGCCGGGCCGTGGAGCGCGGCCCCCTGCGGCCCCTGCTGCACGCGCCGCGCGCGCCCTACACCCGCGAGCTGCTCGCCGCCGTACCGCGCGTCGAAGAGCGCCGCACGCCCCCGGCCCCCGCCGCCACCGCCCCCGAGGTGCTGCTGGAGGCCACCGGGCTGCACCGCACCTTCGGCCGCGGCCGGCACGCCGTCACCGCCGTCGACGACGTCTCGCTGACCGTCCGCGCCGGCGAGACCGTCGGCATCGTCGGCGAGTCCGGCAGCGGCAAGACCACCCTCGGCCGCATGCTCGTCCGGCTCCTCGACCCCGGCGCCGGCGAGCTCCGCTACCGCGGGCAGGACATCGGCCGGCTCCGCGGCCGCGACCTGCGCGCCGTCCGCGGCGACCTCCAGATGGTCTTCCAGGACCCCGCCTCCTCCCTCAACCCCCGCCGCAGCATCGGCGAGTCCGTCGCCGACCCGCTGCGCGCCGCCGGCCGGCTCACCGAAAACCGGATCATCGGACGGGCGAAGGAGCTGCTGGAGCGCGTGGGCCTGGACCCGGACGCGTACCACCGCTACCCGCACGAGTTCAGCGGCGGCCAGCGGCAGCGCGTGGGCATCGCCCGCGCCCTCGCCCCCGAGCCCCGGATCGTCGTCTGCGACGAACCGGTCTCCGCCCTCGACGTCACCACCCAGGCCCAGGTCGTGGCCCTACTGGCGGAGTTGCAGCGCGACCTCGGCCTCGCCCTGGTCTTCATCGCCCACGACCTGGCCGTCGTCCGCCAGGTCAGCGACCGGCTCGTCGTCATGCGCCACGGCCGCGTCGTCGAGGAGGGCCCCGCCGACGAGGTCTACGACCACCCCCGCGACCCGTACACCCGCGGCCTGCTCGCCGCCGTCCCCGCCCTGCCCCCGGCGCCCGCGGGCCCGGCGGACCCCGGCCTCGCGGGCCCCGCCGGTGCCGCTGTGCGCCGGAATGCGGTGGCATAGCGGGAAACAACGCGCTGTCGGCAGGAAAGTCACTCCTGTTCACCCCTTCCGGTGGCGCGACGGACAACCGTCCGCCGCGCCACCGGGAAGCGCGCATAGCGTGCTCCCCGCTGCCGTAACGGCGGCTTCCGACCAGGGAGAACCGGGGGTGCGTTCGTGCGTGTGGGACTGCTGTCCGAGGGCGGGTATCCGTATGCGGCCGGCGAGGGAGGGGAGTGGTGCGACCGGCTGGTCCGCGGGCTCGGCCAGCACGACTTCGAGGTCTACGCCCTCAGCCGCAACGCCCACCAGGAGGACAGCGGCTGGTACGCCCTGCCCGGCAACGTCCGCCGCGTCCGCGCCGCACCCCTGTGGGGCGGCCCCGCCGCCGGCGGCACCGGCACCGCCGCCGGGCCCTACGGCCGCGAGCAACGCCGCCGCTTCACCGCCCACTTCGGCGACCTGGCCGCGGCCATCACCCTGCCGGGCGACCAGGCGTACCGTTTCACCGAGGGCCTCCTCGGCCTCGCCGACCTGGCCCGCGACGAAGGCGGCCTCCCCGCCGCCCTCCGCTCCGAACTCGCCCTGCGCGCCCTGGAGAACGCCTGCCGCGCCCCCGGCGCCCACCCCGCCGCCTACGGCACCCGCGTCGCCGACCTCCTCGTCGTCGCCGGCCTCCTCGAACGCGCCCTGCGCCCCCTCTCCCTCGACTGGTACGGCACCGCCGACGGCGACCGCGGCCTCGCGGCCGTCGACCTGTGCCACGCCACCTCCGCCGGGCCCGCCGCCCTCCCGGGCCTCCTGGCCAAACGCTTCTTCGGTATCCCCCTCCTCGTCACCGAATACGAGGTCCGGCTGCGCGCCTTCTACCTCGCCGGCCCCGACCACCTCTCCGTGGCCGTCCGCACTCTGCTGTCCGCCTACGAACGCCAGCTGACCGCCCTCGTCTACCGCGAGGCCGCCGTCGTCACCTCCGGCGACGGCCAGGGCCGCCGCTGGCAGGAGCGCTGCGGCGCCCCCCGCGACCGGCTGCGCACCGTCCACCCCGGCACCGACGCCGCCCTCTACGAAGCCGTCGGCGAGGCCCTCACCCCCGCCGCCCCGCCGCCCGGCGGCCCCGGCAGCGGCGTCGTCGTATGGGCCGGCGGACCCGTCGAACCCCACCTGTGGGAAGCCCTCGCCGCCATCCGCGTCGCCGAACCCGGCGTACGGCTGAGAATCGTCGGCGCACCCCCGGATACCGCCGGCACCCCGTCCGGCCCCCCCGAAGGCGTCACCTACGACCGGCCGCGCGGCCCCGAGGACTACGCCCCCGCCGACGTCGTCCTGCACTCCGGCGCCGCCGACGGCTTCCCCTCCACCCTCGTCGAGGCCATGCTCTGCGCCCGCGCCACCGTCTCGCCCGACACCGGCGTCGTCCGCGAAGTCATCGGCGGCACCGGCCTCGTCGTGCCCCCGCAGGACCCCCGCGCCCTCGCCGAGGCCGTCCTCGCCCTGCTCCGCGACCCCGGCCGGCGCACCCGGCTGGGCGCCGCCGCCCGCGCCCGCGCCCTGGAACTCTTCACCGTGGAACAGAACGTCTCCGCCTTCGGCGCCCTCTACCTCGAAGTCCTCTCCCGCGCCCCCGTGCAGCACGCCAAGCCCGACCCGTCCGTCCCCTTCTCCCACGCCGCCGGCGCCCAGCCGCCCCTCACCGGCTCCCGCCGCGCCACCTCTCCCACCTGGGCGGGGCGCCCATGACACCGCTGCCCACCTCCGTGCGTACGGGCATAGCCGGGGAAGCGGCCGAGGACGCCCTCACGGTCACCACGGAACCCCTCACCACGGAACCGGTCACCACCGGACCGGCCGGCACGGACACCGCCGACGGTGCCGACGGTGCCGGCACCGATCCCGGCGCCGACGCCCGCCCCGCCCCGCCCGCCGACCCCGTCAAGGCCCTCATCCGGCAGCACCACGCCCTGTGCGCCCACGCCGTCGACCCCCTGGGCATCGCCGCCGGACTGGAGGCCCGCGGCATCACCGACCGCACCGCCGCCGCGTACCGGCACCGCGACGTCTTCACCCTCGCCGAGGAGATCCACGCCCGCGTGGAACGCCCCCGCGACGACGACACCGCGCCCGCCACCGCCGTACCCGGCGACGGGACCGGCACCGGTCCCCGCCCCGGGGCCTGCGACGCCCTGCGCACCCCGTGGGGCACCGCCGGCGCCCTCGCCTGGGCCTGGCTCGCCGCCCACGCCCTCCTCGGCGACCAGCTCCTCACCGCCCTCCTCCACGGCCGCCACGGCCGGCCCGTCCCCGCCCTGCTCGCCACCGCCCTCACCGCCTCCCTGCCCACCGCCCTCGCCCTGGCCTGCGCCGTGGCCCCCGCCGCCTGGGGCGCCCACTGGTTCGCCGCCCGCGCCCGGCACGCGCTCGCCACCAGCCGGAGCCTCGCCGAGTTCGCCGCCCGCGTCCGGCCCGCCCTGCTCACCGTCACCGCCCTCGTCCTCGCCACCCTCCCGGCCGCCCTGTGGCCCGCGCTCACCGCCTCCCTGCCCGCCGCCCACCGCACCCCGCCCCTGGCGGCCTGCGCCGCCGTCACCGCCCTCGGCACCCTGCTCTTCCTCGGCCGGCTGCTCGCCGCCCACGGCCTGCCCCGGCCCGCCGTCACCGCCGCGGTGGCGGCCGCCACCGCCGAGGCCCTGGCCACGGCCACCCTGCTCGCCGCCCGCATCCCCGGCTGCGAGGCCCTCCGCTGGCCCGTCGCCTGGGCCGTCACCGCCCAGGGCCCCGCCGTCGTCCCCCTCGCCGCCTGCGCCCCCGCCGCCCTCGCCCTGCTCGCCCACGCCGTCCCCGCCCTGTCCCGGGCCTCGGTCCACGGCCCGGCCCCCGCCCCGGACCGCGCCCCGGTCCACCACCCGGACCAGCACCCGGACCACGCCCCGGACCAGCACCCGGACCACGACCCCGCCCGCGGCCCCGCCCACGACACCCCGGCCGGCACCGCACCGGCCCGGTGACCCCACCCCCAAGAGGAGACCCAGGAAGATGACCGTTCACCCCGTTCCCCCCACCCGGCGAGAGCGAGGGCACGACCGATGAGAGTCCTGCTGCTCGGCGCCAACGGTTACCTCGGCCGCTTCGTCGCCGACCGGCTGCTCGCCGACCCCGCCGTCCAGCTCACCGCCCTGGGCCGCGGCGACGACGCGGACGTCCGCTTCGACCTGGCCACCGGCAGCCCCGGCGCGCTGACCCGGTTCCTCAACGCCGTCCACCCCGGCGTCGTCATCAACTGCGCCGGCGCCACCCGCGGCGGCGCCCGCGACCTCGCCCGCCACAACACCGTCGCCGTCGCCACCGTCTGCGAGTCGCTGCGCCGCAGCGGCTGCGGCGCCCGCCTCGTCCAGGTGGGCTGCTCCTCCGAGTACGGGCCCTCCCAGCCCGGCTCCACCACCGCCGAGGACGCCGTGCCCCGCCCCGGCGGCCCGTACGGGGTCAGCAAGCTCGCCGCCACCGAACTCGTCCTCGGCTCCGGCCTCGACGCCATCGTGCTGCGCGTCTTCTCGCCGGTCGGCCCCGGCACCCCGGCCGGCTCGCCCCTCGGCCGGCTCGCCGAGGCCATGCGCCGGGCCATGCAGAACGGCGACAACGAGCTCAAGCTCACCGGCCTCGGCGTCCAGCGTGACTTCGTCGACGTCCGCGACATCGCCCGCGCCGTGCACGCCGCCTCCCTGTCCGCCGCCCAGGGCGCCGTCAACATCGGCACCGGCCGCGCCGTACGGCTGCGCGACGCCGCCACCCTGCTCGCCCGCGTCGCCGGCTTCGGCGGCGCCCTGCACGAACTCGACGACCCCCACCTGGGCGCCCCGCCCGCCTACCCCTACCCCGACGGCTGCGGCGTGTGGCAGCAGGCCGACGTGCGCACCGCCCGCGACCGGCTCGGCTGGCGGCCCCGGATCAGCCTGGAGGAGTCGCTGGCCGACATCTGGATGGAGGCCGCGTGTCGCATCTGACCTCGCCCGGCCACCGCCGGGGCGTCGCCGCCCGCAAGGCCCCGCTGCGGCTCGCCGTGCCCGGCTTCGCCCACCCCCTCGTCGCCCCCGCCGAGTGGGGCGGCCTCCAGCGCGCCGGGCTGCCGCTCGACTGGGTGGTGCTCGGCGCCGCCGCGCCCACCGGCCCCGACTCCTTCGCCGGCGGGCCCGGCGGCCGCCAGGACCCGTACTGGCTGTCCGCCGCCGTCCCGCTGCGCAGCAACGGCGTCCGCGTCCTCGGCCACCTCGACACCGGCCACGGCGCCCGGCCCTTCGGCGAACTCCTCTCCGACGCCCAGCGCTTCCTCAACTGGTACCGCGTCGACGGGTTCGCCCTCGGCCGCTGCCCCGCCGACGCCGCCGGCCTGCCCTGCACCCGCCGGCTCACCGGCGCCCTGCGCACCCTCCTGCCCGGCGCCCACGTCGTGCTGATGCACGGCACGCACGCCTGCGAGGGGTACGCGGCGCTCGCCGACCAGTTGGTGACCTACGCCGGCCCCTGGTCCGGCTACCGCTGGTCGCAGGCGCCCGCCTGGACCGCCGGGCACCCGCCGGAGCGGTTCTGCCACCTCGTGCACGGCGTGCCGCTGACGCACCTCGACGAGGCGCTGCGCATCGCCCGCTGGCAGGGCGCCGGCACGGTCTACGTCACCGACCGCACCGACCACGGCGGCGGGCGGGGCGCCCTCGACCCGTGGGAGTGCATGCCCGGCTACTGGGACGATCTTGTCTCGCGCATCGGACCTGGTGTCTCGGAATGAGACGGGGCGTGGCAGTGTTACGGGCAATGAAGCCGCGTCCATGTTCCCCGCGCCCGCGGGGATGACCCCTGGAGTCCCCGTGTCGCTGCCACCGCTGGTCGAGCCGGCATCCGAGCTCACCGTCGACGAGGTCCGTCGGTACTCCCGCCACCTGATCATCCCGGACGTCGGGATGGACGGGCAGAAGCGCCTGAAGAACGCGAAGGTGCTGTGCGTGGGGGCCGGCGGCCTCGGTTCGCCGGCCCTCATGTACCTCGCCGCCGCCGGGGTCGGCACCCTCGGCATCGTCGAGTTCGACGAGGTCGACGAGTCGAACCTGCAGCGGCAGATCATCCACTCCCAGGCCGACATCGGCCGCTCCAAGGCGGAGTCGGCGCGCGACACCGTGCGGGGCATCAACCCGTACGTGGACGTGGTGCTGCACCAGGAGCGCCTGGACTCCTCCAACGTGATGGAGATCTTCGCCCAGTACGACCTGATCGTCGACGGCACGGACAACTTCGCCACGCGCTACCTGGTCAACGACGCGTGCGTGCTGCTGAACAAGCCGTACGTGTGGGGCTCGATCTACCGCTTCGACGGCCAGGCGTCCGTCTTCTGGAGCGAGCACGGCCCCTGCTACCGCTGCCTCTACCCCGAGCCCCCGCCGCCGGGCATGGTGCCGTCGTGCGCCGAGGGCGGCGTGCTGGGCGTGCTGTGCGCGTCCATCGGGTCGATCCAGGTGAACGAGGCGATCAAGCTGCTGGCGGGCATCGGCGAGCCGCTGGTCGGCCGGCTGATGATCTACGACGCGCTGGAGATGACCTACCGCCAGGTCAAGGTCCGCAAGGACCCCGACTGCGCGGTCTGCGGCAAGAACCCCACGGTCACCGAGCTCATCGACTACGAGGCGTTCTGCGGCGTGGTGAGCGAGGAGGCGCAGCAGGCCGCCGCCGGCTCCACGATCACCCCGGCCCAGCTGAAGGAGTGGCTGGACGCGGGCGAGAACATCGACGTCATCGACGTCCGTGAGCCCAACGAGTACGAGATCGTGTCCATCCCGGGTGCGCGGCTGATCCCGAAGAACGAGTTCCTGATGGGCACCGCGCTGCAGGACCTGCCGCAGGACAAGAAGATCGTCCTGCACTGCAAGACGGGTGTCCGCTCGGCGGAGGTGCTGGCGGTGCTGAAGTCCGCCGGGTTCGCCGACGCGGTGCACGTGGGCGGCGGCGTGATCGGCTGGGTGAACCAGATCGAGCCGCACAAGCCGGTGTACTGACGGGTGCCGGTTCACGGGCCCGCTCGCCCATGGCGAGCGGGCCCGTTCCGTATGTGTCCCTACCCGCCGCAGGTCGTCCCGTCCGCCGGGACCTTGCCGTCCAGCAGGTGGGCGTCGACGGCCTTGGTGGCGCAGCTGCTCACCCCGTACGTGCCGTGGCCCTCGCCCTGCACGGTGAGCACGACGCCCACGCCCTTGCCGAGCCGGCCGGCCATGGCGCGGGCGCCGGCCACGGGGGTCGCCGGGTCGCCGGCGTTGCCCACGACGAGGATGGGCGGGGCGCCGGCGGCGGTCACGTCGGACGTCTTCCACCGGCCCTTCACGGGCCAGCCCGTGCAGGACAGCATCGACCAGGCCGCCGACTCGCCGAACACGGGGGAGGCGGCGCGGAATTCCGGCAGGTGCTGCCGCACGTCGTCGACGGTGTAGCGCTGTTCGGCGTCGGCGCAGGAGATGGCCCGGTTGGCGGCCTGGAGGTTGCTGTAACGGCCGTCGGGGGAGCGGCCGGAGATGCTGTCGAAGAGCAGCAGCAGGGTGTTGCCGGTGCCCTTGTCGATGGCCTCGCGGAGGCCCACCGTCAGGTACCGCCAGGTGTCCTTGGAGTAGAGGGCGGCGGCGATGCCGTTCACGGCCTCGTCCTGGGTGAGTTTGCGGCTGCCGTCGGTGGGGAGCGGCGTGGCGTCGAGCCGCTTGAGGAGCGCGGTGATGTCGTCCAGGGAGGAGCAGCGGGCGCCGCCGAGGCCGGCGGAGGCGCCGCCGGAGGAGCAGTCCTTGAGGTAGTCGTCCAGGGCCAGCTGGAACCCCTTGGCCTGGCCGATGCCGCCCTGCAGCGGGTCCTGGGTGGGGTCGACGACGGCGTCGAGGACGGCGCGGCCGACGTTCTTCGGGTAGAGGTGGGCGTAGACGCCGCCGAGTTCGGTGCCGTAGGAGATGCCGAAGTAGTTGAGCTTCTCGTCGCCGAGCGAGGCGCGGATGCGGTCCATGTCGCGGGCGGCGTCGACGGTGCCGACGTGGGGGAGGACCGTGCCGGAGTTCTTGGCGCAGGCGTCGACGGCCTTCTTGTTCTCGGCGAGGAGCGTGCGGAGTTCGGCGTCGTCGTCGGGGGTGGCGTCGGTCTGGAGGGACGCGTCGAGTTCCCGGTCGCTCTGGCAGGTCACGCCGGCGCTCTCGCCGACGCCGCGCGGGTCGAAGCTGACGAGGTCGTAGCGGTCGCGCAGGGTGCCGTAGCCGTCGGCGAGCGCGGGCAGGGTCGCGACGCCGGAGCCGCCGGGGCCGCCGAAGTTGAAGACGAGCGAGCCGATGCGCCGGTGCTGGTCGCGGGCCTTCGTACGGATCAGCGCGAGCTCGATCTTCTTGCCGTCCGGCTGGTCGTAGTCGAGCGGTACGGGCAGTCTCGCGCACTCCCAGCCCTTGCCGGGGGCCTTGCCGCCGCCCTGGGCGGCGGTGGGTGCCGGGCAGGAGGACCAGGAGAGCCGTACGGCGGGGGAGGTCGTGCCGCCGGTCCCGGTGCCGCCGGCGGTGCCGGGGGTGTTCTTGCTGTCGGTGCCGGCCCCGTCCTGGCCGCTGCACGCGGTGGCGGCGGCGGTCAGCACGAGCGCGAGGACGACGGAGGCGAGGGGGGTGACCCGTGGCCGAGAGGGACTCATTCCATGCACTCTACGGAGGAATGGTCCCCTCCCCTCCGTGGCGTCCCCGGCGTACGGGCGCCGGGGGAGGGAGCGCGTGACCTCGGAGGGAGCGCGGGGGCGCGCAGCCCTTCCGTGCGCTGAGGGCGCGGACGAACCGCGGGAACTCCGGGGCGGGGGTGGTGGAGCGGGCCTTCCACGGCGCGCGGGCCGTGAAGACGGTGGTGCGGCCTCCGCAGTCGGTGCGGAGGAGGGTGCGGTCCTCGGGGAGCCCGTCGAAGAGGGCCACCAGCCCGGGGCGGGCCAGCATGGTCGCGGGCGTGGTCCGTAACGAGCAGCTGAGGAAGTCCTCCTGTGCCTCCCGCGGGTGCGTGCCCAGGTGGGCCGTGCAGTCGGGCGGGGCGGTGGCCGGGCCGTCGTGGGGGCTCGCGTGCGGGGTGCGGGGCGGGGTGTCGCGGGGGGCGCTCTGCGGGGCGTGCTGCGGGCCGGGCGGTTCGGTGACGTCGGTGACGGCCGTCGCGGCCCCGGCCGGCACCGTGGCCGAGGGGGCGCAGCCGGTGGCCCGCGCCGCGTGGTGGGCCGCCTCCAGCAGCAGCCGGCCGGTGCGGGCCGGCGTGGAGTCGAAGGTGCCGGTCAGCGTGAGCACCGTCGGCCTGCCGTCCACGTCGCAGGGGCGCGGCAGCACGAGCGTGCCGGACACGGCCGTGACGAAGCCGGGGATGCCGTCCGGCAGGGCCGTGTCGTGGCCCGTGAAGAGGCCCGCCAGCCAGGCCCTGCGCTCGTCGGCCGCCGCCGGGCCGGGCCCGTAGCGCAGGTCGATGCCGCGCCGGTCCTCCGGTCCGCCGGCGCCGAGCCAGCTGAGCGTGCAACGGCCTGTGGGGCGGCGGCGCGTGGGCGCCTCCTCCCGCACCTGGCGGCCGGCGGTGCCGCGCGGCGACGGGCCGGCGTCCTCGCGCCACGTGCCCCAGCAGTAGGCGCGGTGCCGGTCCTCCAGCGGGCCCGACTGGGTCTGCCACAGCGCCACGACGGCCGCGACGAGGGCGGCGACGGCCAGCGCGCCGGTGAGCGTCCGCCCGTATGCCACGTGCCCTCCCCTCGTACTGCCGAGTGCGGGCGATGGTAGTGCGGGCCCCGGACCGTCCCGTCCGCCCATTAAGTAGTACCGGAGTGCTGTGCTATGGGTCCTATGAACACACCGTGCCGCGCCCCGGAACGGTGCCTTCCATCAGGTATGCGTCAACTGCCTTCTTCACACAGGCATTGCCGCTGTCGTACGCGCCATGGCCTTCGCCCCGGTACGTCATCTCCACGCCCACCCCCGGGCCCAGCTCCTGCGCCATCCGCCGCGCACCCTCGTAAGGGGTCGCCGGGTCACCGGTGTTGCCGACCACGAGGACCGGCGCCGCGCCCTTCGCGCTCACATCGGGCGTCTGCCATTCGCCCTTTACGGGCCAACCGGAGCACTGGAGCAGGCTCCACGCCATGAAGTCCCCGAACACGGGCGACGCCTTGCGGAACTCCGCCCGCTTCGCCTCGACGTCCTCCGGGCCGTAGCGCTGCGCGAAGTCGGCGCAGGTGACGGCGGCGAGGGACGCCTGGAGCGAGCTGTAGCGGCCGTCCGGGCCGCGGCCGTTCATCGAATCGGCCAGCGCCAGCAGGATCTTGCCGTCGCCGTTCTCCGCGTCCTCCACGCCCTCGGTGAGGTAGTCCCAGAAGTCCTTGGAGTAGAGGGACTGGGCGATGCCGGTGGTGGCCAGGGACTTGGTGAGGGTGCGGCCCGCCGGGTCGCCGGTGGGGATGGGCTTCTTGTCCAGCCGGTCGAGCAGCGCCGTGATCTGCTGCTCCGTGGGGCAGTTGTCGTGCGTGCGCGTGCAGGCGGTCATGTAGTTGCCGAGCGCGAGCTGGAAGCCGGCGGCCTGCGCGAGGGCGCTGCGCACCGGGTCGGTGGTGGGGTCCACGACGCCGTCGAGCACGCCCCGGCCGACGTTCTTCGGGAAGAGGTGGGCGTAGACGCCGCCGAGTTCGGTGCCGTACGAGATGCCGAAGTAGTGCAGCTTGTCGTCGCCGAGCACCTGCCGCATCAGGTCCATGTCGCGGGCCGCGTTCGCCGTGCCGACGTACGGCAGGATCTTCCCGGAGCGCTGCCGGCAGCCGTTGTTGTACTGGTGGATGCGGTCCAGCAGCGCCTTGGCGGCGGCCGGGGTCGCGGGGGCGGCGTCCGCCGCGTAGTAGGCGTCGAGCTGCTTGTCGTCGAGGCACGTGACGCCGTCGCTGCGGCCCACGCCGCGCGGGTCGAAGCTGACGAGGTCGTAGCGGGTGCGGAGGGTGCGGTAGTCGTCGGCGAACGAGGGGAGCGTGGTGACGCCGGAGCCGCCGGGGCCGCCGAAGTTGAAGAGCAGCGAGCCGATGCGGTGGCTCTGATCGGTGGCCCTCGCCCGGATCATGGCGATGCCGATGGTGCCGCCGTGCGGGTGCGCGTAGTCCAGCGGGGCGCGGAGCGTCGCGCACTCCCAGTCCTTGCCGGGGGGTCTGCCGGCGCCGCTGTCCTCGCTGCTGTTGGGCGGCGGGCAGGTCTTCCAGTCGAGCTTCTGCGTGGCCAGGTCCGAGGGGGCGGGTTCCGGTCCCGCGGTGGATATGGTGTCGCCGCTCCGTGGGCTGCCGGAGCCGGTGCCGGTCCTCGCCGCGTCCTTGCCGCTGCACGCCGTGGCCGTCAGCAACAGTGCGCACGCGCAGAGAAGGGCGCGGGCGCCGGGCGCCCGTACGGGTCTGGACACGCTGTCCATCCTCGGGGCGCGCGGTGCGGGGCGCGCGCGGTGCGGGCGTACGGGTTACGGGCTCTGGTGCCGGCGTCCTAGGAGCCGTCCTGCAGCTGTCCCTCGGCTGCTCTACAGCGTGACGAACCTGACCTCGGTGGTCTTGATGCTCGCCCACACCGTGGCGCCCTCCGTCAGGCCCAGGCCGGCCGCGGCGGCCGGGGTGAGCTCGGCGACGAGCGGCGTGCCGTGCGGTTCCGCCGCGACGAGGGTGCGGAGCCGGCCGCCCTGCGCGGTGATCTCCCGGACGGTGCCGTGCCAGACGGTGCGGGCGCCGGCGCCCTTGGGTGCGGTGGCGTGGAGGGAGACGGCGTGGGGCGGTACGACCGCCAGGCCGGGTGCGGCGCCGGCGGGGGCGTCCGCGGTGCGGAGGGTGGCGCCCGTCGTGAGGGCGAGGGTGCCGTCCCCGGCCGCCTCGGCCTCCCACGCGTTGTCGCCCAGCATGCGCGCGACCCACGGGGAGCGCGGCCGGCGGGTCAGTTCGGCGGGCGTGGCGTACTGCGTGACCCGGCCGTCCTCCAGCACGAGCACGTGGTCGGCGAGCGACACCGCCTCCACGGGGTCGTGCGTGACCATCAGGCACACCCCGGGGAAGGCGGCGAGGTGCGTGCGCAGCGTGTGGCGCACGTGGGCGCGGGTCGTCTGGTCCAGCGCGGTCAGGGGCTCGTCGAGGAGCAGCAGGCGCGGCCCGGCGGCCAGCGCGCGGGCCAGGGCGACGCGCTGGGCCTGGCCGCCGCTGAGCCGGCCGGGGCGGCGGCCGGCCAGGTCCGGGCCGATGCCGAGGCTCTCCAGCCACTGCCGGGCGGTGGCGTGCGCGCGGGCCTTGGGCACGCCCTGGGCGCGCAGCCCGTACGCGGTGTTGGCGACGGCCGTGAGGTGCGGGAAGAGCGCGCCGTCCTGCGGCACCCAGGCGGCGCGGCGGCGGTGCGGGGGAGCGGTGGCGGGGGTGGTGGCGCGGTCGGTGAGGCCGAGGAGCGCGCGGAGCAGGGTCGACTTGCCGGCGCCGTTGGGGCCGACCACGGCGATGGTGGTGCCGGGTGCCGCGTCGAGGGCCGCGGTGACGGCGCCGGTGACGGTGGTGCGCAGGGGCTGGGGGGTGGGGTGGGGGTGTGCGGGGGGTGGTGCTGCGGGCTCGGGGGGCGTGGGCCCTGCGGGGTCGGTGGGGTCGGGCGGCGCGGGGCGTGGGGTCCGTACGGGGCGCCGGCCCGTCCAGTTGCCCCGCAGCAGGACGAGGACGGCCGTCGCCGCGGCCAGGAGGACCAGCGACAGGGCCGTCGCGCCCTCGGGGTCGTCCTGGAGCAGCAGGTATACCTGGAGCGGCAGGGTCTGGGTCTCGCCCGGCAGGTTGCCCGCGAACGTGATGGTCGCCCCGAACTCGCCCAGCGCCCTGGCCCAGCACAGCGCCGCCCCGGCGACGAGGCCCGGCGCCGTCATGGGGAGCGTGATCGTCCGGAAGACCCGGAGGGGGCTCGCGCCCAGGGACGTCGCCGTCTCCTCGTAGCGGGCGTCCAGGGCGGACAGGGTGCCCTCCAGGCTGATCACCAGGAACGGCATGGCGACGAACGTCGCGGCGAGGACGGCCCCGCCCGTCGTGAAGGGGAGGGAGACGCCCAGCCACGCGTCCAGGAGCTGCCCGGCGACGCCCTGCCGTCCGTAGCCCTGGAGCAGGGCCACGCCGGCCACCGTCGGGGGCAGCACCATGGGCAGCAGGACCAGGCAGCGGACCAGCGCCTTGCCGCGGAAGTGCGTACGGGCCAGCAGCCAGGCGAGCGGTACGCCGAGCACCAGGGACAGCGCGAGGGCGCCCGTCGAGACCGTGAGGCTGAGGGACAGGGCCTCCTTCACGGCGGGCGAGGCGAGGCGCGCGGGCAGGGAGCTCCACGGGGTGCGGGCGAGGATGCCGGCCAGGGGCAGGAGCAGGAACGTCACCGCCAGCGCCGCCGGCACCACCAGGGGGAGGGGGAACCGCCCGGCGGGCAGGTGCGGGCGCGTGCGGGACCTCATGGACCTCACGGCTGCTGGAAGCCTGCCTTGCGGAGGATCGCCTGGGCCTCGTCGGTGCCGAGCCAGGCGACGAACTCCTTCGCCTGCTCGGGGTGCTTGGCGTTCTTCAGGGTGGCCGCCGGGTAGGAGGCGACGGCGTTCTGCGCGTCGGGGATCGTGACGGTCGTCACCTTCTGCTTGTTCTGCTTGGCGGTGGCGTCCGTGACGTAGACCAGGCCCGCGTCGGCCTCGCCCAGGGTGACCTTGCTGAGGACGGCCCGGACACTGGGCTCCTGCGAGACCGGTGCGACGGTCACGTGCTGCTCGTCGAGGACCTTCTTGCTGTAGCGGCCCGCCGGTACCTGCGGCGCGGCCAGGACCACCTTCAGGTCGGAGCGGGAGAGGTCGGCCAGGCCGTGGATGCCCTTGGGGTTGCCGGGGGCCGTCGCGATGGTGAGGCGGTTCTTGGCGATGGTGGTGGGCTTGCCGGTGCGCGCGGCGAGGTCGTCCATCGTCCTGGTGTCGGCCGTCACGAGGGCGTCGGCGGGCACGCCCTGCCGGACCTGGGCCGCCAGCTCCTGGGAGCCCGCGAAGGAGAAGGTGAGGCGCGTGTCCGGGTGCTTCTTCTCGTACGCCTTCTTCGCCTCGCCGAAGACGTCGGTGAGGGAGGCCGCGGCGAGGACCGTCACCTGCTGCGGCGCGTCGCCCTTCCCGGAGGGGGAGGACGTGGGGGACGTGGAGCAGGCGGTGAGGGCGAGGAGGGCTGTGGCGGCAGTGGCTGCGGCGGTGAGGGCGCTCTTGGCGCTCTTGGCCCGGAACGTACGGGGCATGGGTGCTCGGTCCCTCTCAGGCGCCGTCGGGGGCGCGGTCGATGTGGACGTTGGTGGCCTTGACGCGGGCCACGGCCTCCATGCCGACGGCCAGGCCCAGTTCCTCGACCGCCTCGCGGGTCAGCAGGGACACCAGGCGGTGCGGGCCGGCCTGGATCTCCACCTGCGCGGCGACGTCGCCGAGCTTCACCGCCGTGATGATGCCGGGGAACGCGTTGCGCGCGCTGGTGTGCGACGGCTCGCCGGGCTTGTCCGGTTCGCTCGCCAGGGCGGTGGCGAAGGCCGCCAGGTCCGTGCCCTCGACGAGGCGCCGGCCGGTCTCGTCCCGCCGGGTGGGCAGCCGGCCGGCGTCGGCCCAGCGGCGGACCGTGTCGGGGCTGACGCCGAGCAGCCGTGCTGCCCCGCCGATGGTGTACGTGCGCATGTGCGGCACCGTATGGCCCTGCGGGCCGCATCTGCAAGGCGGATCGGCTCCTGTGACCGGCAGGTGCTAGATCGCTTCCTTGCGGGTGAGGTGGTTGAAGCACAGCCAGCCGGGGAGGACCGGCAGCCACAGCGTCATCAGGCGGAAGAGCAGGACGGCGGGCGCGGCCTGCTCGGCCGGCAGGCCGGCGAACGTCAGGGCCGTGGTCAGGGCGAATTCGACGGCGCCGACGCCGCCCGGTGTGGGGGCCGCGGAGCCGAGGGCGTTCGCGGTGAGGAAGACCACCGCGATGCTGGCGTAGCTGAGCTCGCCGCCGAAGGCGCGGATCGCCGCGTCGAGGCACATCACGTTGGCCGCGGTCAGCAGCAGCATGCCGCCGATGCCCGACAGCAGCTTCTGCGGGCGCTGGAGCACGTCCAGCATGCGCGGCACGACGCCGGCGAAGAGGGAGCGCAGCCGGGTGGAGACGAACTTGCGCAGCACCGGGATCGCCGCGACCACCAGCACGAGGACCGCCGCCGTGAGCAGGCCGCCGATCACCGTGCGGGAGGGGCCGAGCGTCGAACTGCGTTCGGTGCCGGTGATGTAGCCGAACGACAGCAGCAGCATGATGTGGCAGGCCAGGCCGAACAGCTGCGAGGCGCCCACGCTGGCCACCGCGAGGCCGGGCCGGACGCCGGCGCGCTGGAGGAACCGCGTGTTCAGGGCCACGCCGCCCACGGCGGCCGGCGCCACCAGCTTCACGAAGGACCCCGCGACCTGGGCCAGCACCGTGCGGCCCATCGACACCTTCTCCGGTACGAAACCGAGCAGGCTGAGCGCCGCCGCGACGTACGTCAGCGCCTGGAACGCGACGGCGACCGCGACCCACACCAGGTTGGCCCGGACCAGGTCGCCGAACTTGATGTGCGTCAGCTGCGACAGCAGGAAGTACGCGGCGAAGGCGCCCGCCACGAAGCTGATGAGCGTGCGCGGCTTGATGCGTTCGAGACGTACGGGCTCTATGGGTGCCTGGGGGCGGATGAGGAGGACCTCGCGGCGGATCTGCGCGAGCAGGTCCTCGTCGCGCGCCTCTTCCCTGGCCTCGTCGAGGGCCTTCTTCTCCGCCTGCCGCTCGGCCTTGAGCGCCTTGCGGTCGCTGACGGCCTCGCTGCGCGCCTCCTTGGCGGCGCGGGCGGCCTCCAGGACGCGGTCGCGTTCGCGCTGCGCGCGCTCGCGCGCGAGCTGGCGCAGGGTGCCGCGGCTCACGCGGGTCAGGGCGAGCGGCTGGAGCAGGGGCAGGCTGTCGGCGATCGCGTCGGGGCCCAGGACGCTCACGCCGGTGGCGACCGCGCGCTGCGCCCCGACCCGGAGGCCGAGCGTCACGAGGAGCTGGGCGACGTCCATGCGCAGCACCAGGTCGCCCGCCGCGATCTCACCGCCGCGCAGGTCGGTGAGGACGACGTTGCCGGAACGATCCACCAGCAGGGCGTCCCCGTCGAGCCTGCGGTGGGCGATGCGCCGCGACTGGAGGGCCTCCAGCTGGCGCCACGCGCCCCGCATCAGGTCGTCGGTGAACTCCTCCTCCGGCAGGGCGTCCAGCGTGCGGGCGCTCACATGCTCGTAGATCAGCATCACCGCGTCCGGGCCCAGCTCGGAGGTGGCGATCAGCTTGGGCGCGTTGGCGCCGGCGGCGATCGCCGCATAGGCGAGGAGGGCCTCCTGCTCCAGGGCCTGCCGCAGCGTCAGCAGGCTGCGGCGCTGCGTCATGCTGCGCAGCGCCAGGCGGTGCCACACGCGGTAGAAGAAGCCCTGCGCCTGCTGCTCGCGGTCGACGACGGTCACGTCGAGGGGTGGGCCGTCCTCGAGGGTGACCAGGTAGCGGCGGCCCCGGTCGGGGTGGCGCTCGGCCTCGGCCGGGTCCTCGGTGCGCAGCGCGCTGACGGGCTTGAACCCGACCCGGCGCAGGCCCGCGAGGAGGTGCTGGCCGGTGGGGCGGACGTTGGGGGAGCCGACGGCGTAGAGGGTGCCGTAGGCCACCGTCCAGCCGATGAGCACGGTCACGACGATGGAGAACGGCGTGCTGTAGCCGTTGACCAGCACCGCGAACGCGTCCAGCAGCAGTACCGCCCACATCGCCACCCGCCAGCGCGGGCGGCGCGACATGCCGACGGCCGTCATGTAGGCGATGACGGGGGCGAGGTAGCCGTGCACGGGGTCGGTGACCGCGCCGGTCGGCGAGTGCGTGGTGAGCGCGTCCCGGATCGACGCGGGGGCGGTCTTCGCCACCCACAGGTCGGTGGCCAGCGCGGCGCCGTGCGCCAGCACCGCCGCCAGCACCCCGTCGGCGATGCGCAGCCCGTCCCGTTTGATCAGCCGTTCGATGGCGAAGGCCACCGGCACGATGAAGATCGCGACGTTGGCGCCGAGCCCCGCGAAGTGCGCCAGCAGCTCCGGCGCCTTGACGGTGCGCTCGCCGATGTCGCGCTCCAGGCCCGCCGTGGTGCCGTGGGCGAACGCCGCCAGCGCCAGCACCAGGGCGATGCCCACGATGCCCAGGAACATGCGGACCAGGTCGGCGGGGCGGTGGACGCGGGCGGGCAGCAGCGGCTCGTCGCCGGAGATCTTGTCGATGTGGACCTCGCCGCCTTCACCGTCGCACGGCAGCCCTCGGGGGGCGCCGGCCCCTCCATGGGTCCGCGCGCCCTGCTGCTCGTGCGTCTCTTCTCGGTCTCTTATCACCTGTCACCGCCCGGAAGATGGTGGCATGACCCGGCGGGGCAAGGGGGTATCAGGGTGTATTTCGGGGGCGCGGACTGTGGATCGTACGCCCTGTAGCGCCCCGGCGCACTCTGAGTGATCTTGTGGAGGCTCCGGCTCCGGGTGCGGCTCCGGGTGTCCGTCGCCCTGGAGGGTGCGGGTGGTGTCCGAGGGGTGCGGCAAGATGGGCGGGTGACTGAGCTTCCCGGCCACCCGGAGTACGCGGAGAGGGTGCTGACCGTCGCCGAGCACATCCCGCCCGGCCGCGTGATGACCTACGGGGACGTCGCCGAGTACCTGGGCGAGGGCGGCCCCCGCCAGGTCGGCCGGGTCATGGCCCTCTACGGCGCCGCCGTGCCGTGGTGGCGCGTCGTCCGCGCCGACGGCGTCCTGCTGCCCGGCCACGAGCAGCGCGCCCTGGCCCACTACCGGGACGAGGGCACCCCGCTGCGCACCACGGCGGCCGGGCCCCCACGCATCGCGCTGGCCCGCGCCCGGTGGGACGGGGTGAGCGGCGGCCCGGACGACGTGGACGAGGCGGACGACGGTGTGAATCCGCACACGTGACCGGCCCGGGTGGGGCGGGGCGCCAGCCCCGTCCGTCCCGTACGACACCCGAACGGACGACGCCCCGCGAGACCGGTGACGCCGCACGCGACGCCCTGCGCCCCACCCTGCCCCTGGCGTAGCGTCGGGGGCCGCACCCCGCACCGCACACCCCCAGGACCGGCAATCCACGTGAGCTCCTCCCCGTCCTCCCACCCGGCCGGCGCGTACCGCCTCCTGCGCACGCCGCCGGCCCCCGTGGCCCTTCCTGAGCTGGACGCACGCCAGCGCGCCGTGGTTGACCACGCGCACGGGCCGCTGCTGGTGCTCGCCGGGCCCGGCACCGGGAAGACCACCACGCTCGTGGAGGCCGTCGCCGAGCGCGTCCGCCGCGGCACCGCCCCCGAGCGGCTCCTGGTGCTCACCTTCAGCCGCAAGGCCGCCGTCGAACTCCGCGACCGCATGGCGGCGCGAATGGGGGGCGCGCACGCCCCCCAGGCCACCACCTTCCACTCCTACTGCCTCGCCCTGCTCGCCGCCCACGAGGACACCGGCCTCGACGCCGCACCGCCGCGGCTGCTCTCCGGCCCCGAGCAGGACGTCATGGTGCGCGAGCTCCTCGCCGGCGAGGTCGCCCTCGACCAGGAGGGCCGCGGCCGCGTCCGCTGGCCCGGCGACCTGCGCGCCTGCCTCACCACCCGCGGCTTCGCCGACGAGATGCGCGCCGTCCTCGCCCGCACCCGCGAGCTGGGCCTCGGCCCCACCGAGCTCGGCTCGTTCGCCCGCCGCACCGGCCGCCCCGACTGGGCCGCCGCCGCGTCCTTCCTCGCCGAGTACCTCGACGTCCTCGACCACCGCGGCGTCCTCGACTACGCCGAGCTGGTGCACCGCGCCGTGCTGCTCGCCGGGCGCCCCGAGGTCGCGGCGCGGCTCGCGGGGGCGTACGACGCGGTGTTCGTCGACGAGTACCAGGACACCGACCCCGCGCAGGTGCGGCTGCTGCACGCCCTGGCCGGCGGCGGCCGCACCCTCGTCGCCTTCGGCGACCCCGACCAGTCCATCTACGCGTTCCGCGGTGCCGACGTCGGCGGCATCCTCGACTTCCCGCACGCCTTCCCCCGCCACGACGGCACGCCGGCGCCCGTCGCCGTCCTCACCACCTCCCGCCGCTCCGGCGCCGCCCTCCTCGCCGCCACGCGCCTCCTCACCCGCCGCATGCCCCTCACCCGGCTCCCCGCCGACGCCGTCCGGGCCCACCGGGAGCTGACGGCCGTCCGGGAGGGCGGCCGCGTCGAGGCGTACACCTACCCGACGGCCGGCGCGGAGACCGACAACATCGCCGACGTCCTGCGCCGCGCCCACCTGGAGGACGGGGTGCCGTGGCACGAGATGGCCGTCCTGGTCCGCGCGGGCGCCCGCTCGATACCGTCCCTGCGCCGCGCCCTCACCTCGGCAGGCGTCCCGGTGGAGGTGGACGGCGACGACATCCCCCTACGCGACGAACCGGCGGTGGCCCCCCTGCTGACGGCACTGCGCGTGGCGGCGGAGTGGGCGGCGGAGGGCGTCGCGGCGGAGGGCGTTGAGGTGCCTGCTCGTGAGACGGATTCGGACGGGCGGGAGGGTGAGGAACCCGCGCCGAAGGCGCGGCCCACGACGCACCCGCACCCGGAGACGGACAGCACCCCGGAGGGCCACCCGCACCCGCACCCGGAGACGGCCCGCACCCCGGAGGGGACCCGCGGGGCCCTGGCCCCCGAGACCGCGCTCACCCTCCTCACGTCACCCCTCGGCGGGATGGACGCCGCCGACCTGCGCCGCCTCGGCCGCGCCCTCCGCGAGGAGGAGCGGGCCGCCGGGGCACCGGAGGGGCGCCTCCCGCGCCCCTCCGACGTCCTCGTGGCCGAGGCCCTGGCCGACCCCGCACGGCTCGACGCGCACGACCCGGCGTACGCACGCCCCGCCCAGCGCCTGGGCGCCCTCCTGCACCGGGCCCGCGCCGTCCTCGCCGGCGGCGGCACCGCCGAGGACGCCCTGTGGACCCTGTGGGACGGCACGCCGTGGCCCGGCCGCCTCCAGCGCGCCGCACACCGCGGCGGCCCCGCCGGCCGCAACGCCGACCGCGACCTGGACGCGGTGTGCGCCCTGTTCGAGACCGCCGCCCGCGCAGAGGAACGCACCGGCGGCCGCGGCGCCCTCAACTTCCTCGACGAACTCGCCGCCCAGGACATCGCCGCCGACACCCTCACCCGCCGCGCCGTGCGCCCCGACGCCGTACGGCTGATGACCGCGCACCGCTCCAAGGGCCTGGAATGGCGGCTCGTGGTCGTCGCCGGCGTACAGGAGGGCCTCTGGCCCGACCTGCGGCGCCGCGGCTCCCTCCTGGAGGCCGACCGCATCGGCCGCGACGGCCTCGCCGAACCCCTCAGCGCCGCCGCGCTGCTCGCCGAGGAACGCCGCCTCTTCTACGTCGCCGCGACCCGCGCCCGCGAACGCCTCGTCGTCACCGCCGTCAAGGCCGCCGCCGAGGACGGCGACCAGCCGTCCCGCTTCCTCGCCGAACTCGGCACCGAACCCGTCGACGTCACCCAGCGGCCCCGCCGCCCCCTGGCCGTCGCCGCCCTCGTCGCCGAGCTCCGCGCCACCACCGTCGACCCCGGCGCCTCGCCCGCGCTGCGCGCCGCCGCCGCCCGCCGCCTGGCCCGGCTCGCCGCGCTCCGCGACGAGGAGGGCACCCCCCTCGTACCCACCGCCCACCCCTACCGCTGGTGGGGCCTGCACGACGCCACGCACAACGACACGCCGCTGCGCGCCCCCGACCGGCCCGTGGCCCTCTCCGGCTCCGCCCTCGGCCAGCTCACCGCCACCTGCTCCCTCCAGTGGTTCCTCGGCCGCGAGGTCAAGGCCGACACCCCCGCCACCGCCGCCCAGGGCTTCGGCAACGTCGTGCACGTCCTCGCCGACGAGGTCGCCTCCGGCCGCACCCCCGCCGACCTGGCCGTGCTCATGGAACGCCTGGAGTCGGTGTGGGACGCCCTCGCCTTCGACGCGCCGTGGAAGTCGGCGCAGGAGAAGGAGAACGCCCGCGCCGCCCTCGAACGCTTCCTGCGCTGGCACGTCATGGAACGCGACCGCGTTCCCGTCGCCACCGAGCACCCCTTCGACGTCACGCTGAAGGCCGAGCAGTACCTGGTGCGCATCCGCGGCTCCATGGACCGCGTGGAACGCGACTCCCAGGGCCGCGCCTACGTCGTCGACTTCAAGACCGGCAAGAACGCGCCCTCCGGCAAGGAGGTCGAACGCCACCCGCAGCTCGCCGTCTACCAGCGCGCCGTCCAGGAGGGCGCCGTCGACGACCTGTTCGGCGGCGCCCGGCCGCCCTCCGGCGGTGCCGAACTCGTCCACCTGCGGCAGGGCGCGGCGAAGAAGGACGGCGGCGACGCCCTGCCCAAGGTGCAGGCCCAGGAGCCCCTGGAGGGGGAGTGGGTCGGCGAGCTCCTGGCGGAGGCCGCCGGGCGCGTCCTGGAGGAGCGGTTCGCGCCCCGCCCCGGGCAGCACTGCACCCACTGCGCCTTCCGCGCCTCGTGCACGGCACGGCCCGAGGGCCGGCAGATCATCGAATGAGGATCGCCGCATGAGGATCGTCGCATGAGGACGCGAATGATCGCGGCGGACCGTGGCGGCGCCGCGCAGGACGATTGTCGTACCGGGGGTGTGGACGGAGCCCGGACGATGTCCGCGCACCCCGTTAGCGTTGCCGTATGACCGCGCGCCTGACCGACCCCGAGCAGCTCAAGGAGCTCCTCGGCATCCCCTTCACCGAGCAGCAGACGGCCTGCATCACGGCGCCGCCCGCCCCGCAGGTGATCGTGGCGGGCGCCGGCTCCGGCAAGACCACCGTCATGGCCGCCCGCGTCGTGTGGCTCGTCGGCACCGGCCAGGTCGCCCCCGACCGCGTCCTCGGCCTCACCTTCACCAACAAGGCCGCCGGCGAGCTCGCCGACCGTGTCCGCAAGGCCCTCGCCAAGGCCGGCATCACCGGCGGCGACGACCCCGGCCCCGCGGCCGCCGGCGGCGACCCCGAGGACACCGGCGGCGAACCCCGCATCTCCACCTACCACGCCTTCGCCGGCCAGCTGCTCAAGGACCACGGCCTGCGCATCGGCCTGGAGCCCACCGCCCGCCTCCTCGCCGACGCCACCCGCTACCAGCTCGCCGCCCGCGTCCTGCGCGACTCGCCCGGCCCCCACCCCGCCCTCACCCGCCCCTTCGCCGACCTCGTCGCCGACGTCCTCGCCCTCGACGGCGAGCTCGCCGAGCACCTCACCGACCCCGACGCGCTCCGCACCCACGACGAGGAACTGCTGCGCACCCTCGACGGCGTCCGCCTCACCAACGACGACCTGCGCAAGATCCCCCAGGCCGCCCGCGCCCGCCTCGACCTCCTCGACCTCGTCACCGCCTACCGCGCCGAGAAGCGCGCCCGCGACCTCCTCGACTTCGGCGACCAGATCGCCCTCGCCGCCCGCCTCGCCCGCACCCGCCCCGACGTCGGCCGCATCCTCCGCGACCAGTACGCCGTCGTCCTCCTCGACGAGTACCAGGACACCTCCGTCGCCCAGCGCCTCCTCCTCGCCGGCCTCTTCGGCCACGGCACCGGCCACCCCGTCACCGCCGTCGGCGACCCCTGCCAGGCCATCTACGGCTGGCGCGGCGCCTCCGTCGCCAACCTCGACGAATTCCCCCACCACTTCCCCCACGCCGACGGCACCCCCGCCCGCCGCCACACCCTCAGCGAGAACCGCCGCAGCGGCGGCCGCCTCCTCGACCTCGCCAACACCCTCGCCGCCCCCCTCCGCGCCCGCCACGAAGGCGTCGAAGCCCTCCGCCCCGCCCCCGGCGCCGAACACGACGGCCGCGTCCGCTGCGCCCTGCTGCCCACCCACGCCGACGAGCTCCAGTGGCTCGCCGGCCACCTCGCCCACCTCGTCCGCACCGGCACCCGCCCCGCCGGCATCGCCGTCCTCTGCCGCACCGCCGGCGACTTCGCCCAGATCCAGGCCGCCCTCGTCGCCCACGACCTGCCCGTCGAGGTCGTCGGCCTCTCCGGCCTCCTCCACCTCCCCGAGATCGCCGACCTGGTGGCCGTCTGCGACGTCCTCCAGGACCCCACCGCCAACGCCTCCCTCGTCCGCCTCCTCGTCGGCCCCCGCTGGCGCATCGGCCCCCGCGACCTCGCCCTCCTCGGCCGCCGCGCCCGCGCCCTCGTCCCCCACCGGCCCGACGGCACCGACCCCGCCCGACGCCTCGCCGAAGCCGTCGAAGGCACCGACCCCGCCGAGACGATCTCCCTCGCCGACGCCCTCGACACCTTCCTCACCCCCGACGCCGCCCCCGACGACGGCCTGCCCTTCTCCAGCGACGCCCGCATCCGCCTCGCCCGCCTCGCCGGCGAACTCCGCGACCTCCGCCGCGGCCTCGGCGACCCCCTCATGGACGTCCTGCACCGCGTCCTCACCACCACCGGCCTCGACGTCGAACTGTCCGCCTCCCCGCACGCCCTCGCCGCCCGCCGCCGCGAGACCCTCACCCGGTTCCTCGACATCGCCGCCGGCTTCGCCGCCCTCGACGGCGAAGCGACCCTCGGCGCCTTCCTCGGCTTCCTCCGCACCGCCGAGCGCTACGAAAAAGGCCTCGACACCTCCCTGCCCGGCGCCGAGGACACCATCAAGATCCTCACCGCGCACAAATCCAAGGGCCTCGAATGGGACGTCGTCGCCGTCCCCGGCCTCGTCGCCCGCACCTTCCCCAGCGAACAGGCCCGCGACGCCTGGACCGCCCAGCCCCAGGTCCTGCCGCACGCCCTCCGCGGCGACGCCGACACCCTCCCCGACATCACCACCTGGGACAGCAAGGGCATCACCGCCTTCAAAACCGCCCTCAAGGACCACCAGCACACCGAGGAACTCCGCCTCGGCTACGTCACCTTCACCCGCCCCCGCTCCCTGCTGCTCGGCTCCGGCCACTGGTGGGGACCCCAGCAGAAGAAGCCCCGCGGCCCCTCCGCCTTCCTCCACGCCCTGCGCACCCACTGCGAACGCGGCCACGGCGAGATCGACACCTGGGCCGACGCCCCCGCCCCCGGCGAGGAGAACCCCGCCCTCGCCGAAGCCGCCCAGGACCACACCTGGCCCCTGCCCCTCGACCCCGCCTCCCTCGCCCGCCGCCGCGCCGCCGCCGACACCGTCCTCGCCCACCTCCGCGCCCTGGACGACGACACAGCGGCCGAGCCCGGAGAAACCGGGACCGCCTCCGGTGACGAGGACGACCTCCTGCCCGAGGAGGCCCGCCTCGCCGACTCCTGGGACCGCGACCTCGACGCCCTCGCCGGCGAACTCCGCCGCGCCCGCGCCACCGTCCACGACGTCCCCCTGCCCGCCACCCTCACCGCCTCCGAACTCGTCCGGCTCGCCGCCGACCCCGACACCTTCGCCCGCGAACTGGCCCGCCCCATGCCCCGCCGGCCCCAGCCCGCCGCCCGCCGCGGCACCCGCTTCCACACCTGGCTCCAGTCCCGCTTCGACACCCTCCCCCTGCCCCTCCCCGGCCCCGACGAGCACGAGCCCGAACCCGAGCACGACGAGCCCGACCCGTACGACCTCGAAGCCCTCAAGGAAGCCTTCGCCCGCACGCCCTACGCCCACCGCACACCCCACCGCGTCGAGCACCCCGTCCAGATCACCCTCGCCGGCCGCCTCATCCGCGGCCGCGTCGACGCCGTCTACCGCGACGAGAACGACCCCGGACGGTACGAGATCGTCGACTGGAAGACCGGCCGCACCACCCCCGGCCCACCCGGCACACCCGGCGGCCCCGACCCCCTCCAGCTCGCCATCTACCGCCTCGCCTGGGCCGAACAGCACGACCTGCCCCTGACCTCCGTCGACGCCGCCTTCGTCCACATCCCCGACGGCACCGTCGTCCGCCCCACCGGACTGCCCGACCGCCCCGCCCTGGAACGCATCCTCCGCGGGGAGGACGCGTGAGAAATCCCGCTCCTGGTCACACCACCGCTCCGGCTAGGCTCGGAGCCATGAGCAGCACCCCGGACAGCGCCGTCCGCACGTACATCGAAGGCCACAGCGCCGCGTTCCTCGACGACCTCGCCGAGTGGCTGCGCATCCCCTCCGTGTGGGCCGACCCCGCCCACGCCGACGACACACGGCGCAGCGCCGCCTGGCTGGCCGAGGCTCTCACCGCCACCGGCTTCCCCGTCGCCGAGGTGTGGCCCACCGGCGAGAACGGCGAAGGCGCCCCCGCGGTGTTCGCCGAATGGCCCTCCGGCACCCCCGGCGCCCCCACCGTCCTCGTCTACGGCCACCACGACGTGCAGCCCGCCGCCCGCGAGGACGGCTGGCACACCGACCCGTTCGAGCCCGTCCTCACCGACGGCCGCCTCCACGCCCGCGGCGCCGCCGACGACAAGGGCCAGGTGTTCTTCCACACCCTCGGCGTCCGCGCCCACCTCGCCGCCACCGGCCGCACCGCGCCCGCCGTCAACCTCAAGCTGCTCGTCGAGGGCGAGGAGGAGTCCGGCTCACCGAACTTCCCCGCCCTCCTCAAGACCCACGCCGACCGCCTCGCCTGCGACGTCGTGATCGTCTCCGACACCGGCATGTGGGCCGAGGACACCCCCACCGTCTGCACCGGCCTCCGCGGCCTCGTCGAGTGCGAGATCACCCTCCACGGACCCGACCAGGACATCCACTCCGGCGCCTACGGCGGCGCCGTGCCCAACCCCGCCACCGAGGCCGCCCGCCTCGTCGCCGCCCTCCACGACGACGACCGCCGCGTCACCCTCCCCGGCTTCTACGACGGCATCACCGAGCTCACCGACGAAGAACGCCGCCTCATCGCCGAGCTGCCCTTCGACGAGGACCGCTGGCTGCGCGCCGCCCACTCCCACGCCGCCCTCGGCGAGAGCGGCTACAGCACCCTCGAGCGCGTCTGGGCCCGCCCCACCGCCGAGGTCAACGGCATCACCGGCGGCTACGGCGGCCCCGGCGGCAAGACCATCGTCCCCGCCTCCGCCCGGCTGAAGCTGTCCTTCCGGCTGGTCGCCGGGCAGGACCCCGACCGCATCCAGGCCCTCGTCCGCGACTGGGTCGCCGACCGCCTGCCCGCCGGCATCCGGCACGAGACCGTCTTCACCGGCGCCACCCGCCCCTGCCTCACCCCCATCGACCACCCGGCCCTGCGCAGCCTCGTCACCGCCATGGGCCGCGCCTTCGGCCAGAAGATCCGTTTCACCCGCGAGGGCGGCTCCGGGCCCGCCGCCGACCTCCAGGACGTCCTGGGAGCACCCGTGCTCTTCCTCGGCATCTCCGTGCCCTCCGACGGCTGGCACGCCCCCAACGAGAAGGTCGAGACCGGCCTCCTCCTCAAGGGCGCCGAAGCCGCCGCGCACCTGTGGGAAGAGCTCGGCAGCACCGGCACCCACGCCACCGGCCGGCCCGCCGCCTGACGCGTGACGTACGACCACCATTCCGAGGGGGAGTTGGAAACACCCGTGACCACCTGGACCGAACACGCCACCGACCGGCCGATCACACTCAGCGGCGCCAGCGGCATCGACCGCGCCGCCCACCACCGCCTCGACGAGGCCTGGCTCTCCGCCGCCTGGAGCCACCCCTCGACGCGGGTCTTCGTGGTCTCCGGCGGCCAGGCCCTGGTCGACGACACCCCCGACGGCCGCACCGAACTGGTCATGACCCCCGCCTTCGAGGCACCCCCCACCGAGACCCACCGCTACTTCCTCGGCCAGGACGCCGACGGCGTCGCCTACTTCGCCCTGCAGAAGGACACCCTGCCCGGCCGCATGGACCAGTCCGCGCGGCCCGCCGGGCTCCGCGAGGCCGGACTGCTCCTCTCGCCCCGCGACGCCGGCCTCCTCGTGCACGCCGTCGCCCTGGAGAACTGGCAGCGCCTCCACCGCTTCTGCTCCCGCTGCGGCGAGCGCACCGTCATCGCCGCCGCCGGCCACATCCGCCGCTGCCCCGCCTGCGGCGCCGAGCACTACCCGCGCACCGACCCCGCCGTGATCATGCTGGTCACCGACGAGAAGGACCGCGCCCTCCTCGGCCGCCAGATGCACTGGCCCGAAGGCCGCTTCTCCACCCTCGCCGGCTTCGTCGAACCCGGCGAATCCATCGAGCAGGCCGTGCGCCGCGAGGTCGCCGAGGAAGCCGGCGTCGTCGTCGGCGACGTCGAGTACGTCGCCAGCCAGCCCTGGCCCTTCCCCTCCAGCCTCATGCTCGGCTTCATGGCCCGCGCCACCTCCGCCGACATCCAGGTCGACGGCGAGGAGATCCACGAAGCACGCTGGTTCTCCCGCGACGACCTGCGGGCCGCCTTCGCCTCCGGCGAGGTCCTGCCGCCCACCGGCATCTCCATCGCCGCCCGCCTCATCGAGATGTGGTACG
This sequence comes from Streptomyces mashuensis, assembly GCF_014654785.1. Taxonomy (GTDB): domain Bacteria; phylum Actinomycetota; class Actinomycetes; order Streptomycetales; family Streptomycetaceae; genus Streptomyces; species Streptomyces mashuensis. The sequence goes on along the minus strand of NZ_BNBD01000017.1, from coordinate 38,661 downwards.
GCGAACCCCTGCCGTAGCCGGACACGGGAAAGCCCCCGCCGCGGCGGGGGCCTTCTTCCGCGTACGCTCAGGCGCCCAGGGCCTGCTTGACCTGCGCCAGGCTCGGATTGGTCATCGTCACGGCCTCGCCGCCGTTCGCGGGAACGATGTGGACCGTCGGAACGGTCTGGTTCCCGCCGTTCACCTTCTCCACAAAGGCCGCCGAGTCGGCGTCGTGCTCGATGTTGATCTCGTTGTACGTGATGCCCTCGCGATCCATCTGGCTCTTCAGCCGGCGGCAGTAGCCGCACCAGGTGGTGCTGTACATCGTCACGGTGCCCGACATCGACCGGTGCTCCTTCAGTAGGGGAGAGGTTCCGCAGAGGGAACGCACGTCCACGCCGGACCATTCCCGCAGCCCCATAGTCGTACCGCCCCACCCCGCCTGTGGACAACATTCCCGGTCACCCCGCCCGACCTGGCAGCATGGCGGGGTGACAGCAGTAACGCACTCCACCCTCTTCCCCCAGGTGCCGGACTCCGCCGACGCCGTGCTCGACGGGCTCGACCCCGAGCAGCGCGCCGTGGCCACCGCCCTGAGCGGCCCGGTGTGCGTACTGGCCGGCGCCGGCACCGGCAAGACCCGCGCCATCACCCACCGCATCGCCTACGGCGTCCGCTCCGGCATCCTCCAGCCCGCCAGTGTGCTCGCCGTCACCTTCACCAACCGTGCCGCCGGAGAAATGCGCGGCAGGCTCCGGCAGCTCGGCGCCGGCGGCGTCCAGGCCCGCACCTTCCACTCCGCGGCCCTCCGCCAGCTCCAGTACTTCTGGCCCAAGGCCGTCGGCGGCGACATGCCCCGCCTCCTCGAACGCAAGGCCCAGCTCGTCGCCGAAGCCGCCACCCGCTGCCGCGTCCGCCTCGACCGCAACGAGCTCCGCGACGTCACCGCCGAGATCGAATGGGCCAAGGTCACCCAGACCGTCCCCGACGACTACCCCGCCCTCGTCGCCAAGAGCGGCCGCGAAGCCCCCCGCGACCCCGCCGAGACCGCCCTCCTCTACGGCACCTACGAACAGCTCAAGCGCGACCGCGGCGTCATCGACTTCGAGGACGTCCTCCTCCTCACCGTCGGCATCCTCCAGGACCGCGCCGACATCGCCGACACCGTCCGCCGCCAGTACCAGCACTTCGTCGTCGACGAGTACCAGGACGTCAGCCCCCTCCAGCAGCGCCTCCTCGACCTCTGGCTCGGCGACCGCGACACCCTCTGCGTCGTCGGCGACGCCAGCCAGACCATCTACTCCTTCACCGGCGCCACCCCCGACCACCTGCTGAACTTCCGCACCCGCCACCCCCACGCCACCGTCGTCAAACTCGTCCGCGACTACCGCTCCACCCCCCAGGTCGTCCACCTCGCCAACGGCCTCCTCGCCCAGGCCCGCGGCCGCGCCGCCGAACACCGCCTGGAACTGATCTCCCAGCGCCCCGCCGGCCCCCACCCCCACTACGCCGAGTACGCCGACGAACCCACCGAGGCCGAAGGCACCGCCCGCCGCGTCCGCGACCTCATCGACTCCGGCGTCCCCGCCAGCGAGATCGCCGTCCTCTACCGCATCAACGCCCAGTCCGAGGTCTACGAACAGGCCCTCGCCGACGCCGGCGTCCCCTACCAGATGCGCGGCGCCGAGCGCTTCTTCGAACGGCCCGAGGTACGCGAGGCCGGACTGCTGCTGCGCGGCGCCGCCCGCGCCGGCGGCCACGCCGACCCCCGCCTCGCCGACGCCGACGACGTCCCCTCCCAGGTCCGCGCCGTCCTCGGCGGCGTCGGCTGGACCCCCCAGCCCCCCGCCGGCTCCGGAGCCGTCCGCGACCGCTGGGAATCCCTCGCCGCCCTCGTCCGCCTCGCCGAGGACTACGTCCGCGCCCACCCCGGCGCCACCCTCGCCGACCTCGTCACCGAACTCGACGAACGCGCCGGAGCCCAGCACGCCCCCACCGTCGAAGGTGTGACGCTCGCCTCACTCCACGCCGCCAAGGGCCTCGAATGGGACGCCGTCTTCCTCGTCGGCCTCACCGACGGCATGCTCCCCATCACCTACGCCCGCACCGACGAACAGATCGAGGAGGAACGCCGCCTCCTCTACGTCGGCGTCACCCGCGCCCGCACCCACCTCACGCTCTCCTGGGCCCTGTCCAGAACGCCGGGCGGCCGCCCCTCCCGCAGACCCACCCGCTTCCTCGACGGCCTGCGCCCCGGCACCGCGGCCGTCCTCCGCCACGGCACCGCCCCCCGCCCCGCCCAGGGCGGCGTCGAACGGGGCACCGCACCCCGGCAGCGCGCCACCGTGCGCTGCCGCGTCTGCGGCAGGTCCCTCACGGACGCCGGCGAGATCAAACTGATGCGCTGCGAGGACTGCCCCTCCGACCTCGACGAGGCGCTCTACGAGCGGCTGCGCGACTGGCGGGCCGAGCAGGCCCGCCGCCAGGGCCAGCCGGCGTTCTGCGTCTTCACCGACAAGACCCTGATGGCCATCGCCGAGGCCCTGCCGGGAACCGAAGCGGACCTCGCGCGCATCCCAGGAGTAGGAGGACGGAAGCTCGACCGGTACGGCGCCGACGTCCTCGCACTGTGCGCGGGCAGAGAGCCGGAACAGGAGCCGGAAGAGACGTCGCACGACGCCTCCGAAGATTCTCCGGAAAAATAGTTTGCGCACGCGGAGGGCCTACCCATAGCCTTCCGAGCAGGAAAGAGCGACCTTCGGCACTTCCGGGGTTCGTTGATTCCGTGCTGTACTGAACCGAAGACCAGGACCCGCTCGCGCAGGTCCCCGAGACGCCGAGAGGAGGCGGAGAAAATGATCAGCTTCATCAACACCAGCGCCAAAATGACCGATCGCCAGATCGGCTCCGCCGCCATGCTCGGCGCCACCACCGGCTCCTTCCAGGGCACCGGTGTGTCCGTCGCCGCCCCGGTCCAGCGCGAACAGCTCCTGGTCCAGGCGTGCGCCGTACGGCCGGCATCGGCAGCCAAGGCACCGGTCTACGCCCGCCCGCGCGCGGCAGAGGCCAACGGCGCCGGATTCCCGAACGCACTGCACCTTCCCAAGACGTGGGCCTTCCGCGGGCTCGAACCCTGGAGAGATCCAGCCTGATCGCGATCAGGTCGGCACCTTCCAGGGCCGCGGAACCCACACCGGGATCCGCGGCCCTTTTGTTTGCCCCCAAGCCTGGGGAACCCGCCCGGCCACCAGCCGGAACAACAGACGAGGACACCACCACCGTGCAACTCAAGGCACACACCCCGTCCGTAGCCACCGACCTGATCCCCCCGCCCGCACCCACGGAGGACACCGTGCCCCCGCTCGCTTCCCTCACCACCCTCACCGACCTCGACGACGCCATCGAGAGCCTCGGCGGGTCCGTGCCCTGCCGCAGCTACGACCCCGAGGTCTTCTTCGCCGAGTCGCCCGCCGACGTCGAGTACGCCAAGTCGCTCTGCCAGACCTGCCCGCTCCGCGCGGCCTGCCTCGCCGGCGCCAAGGACCGCCGCGAGCCGTGGGGCGTCTGGGGCGGCGAGCTGTTCGTCCAGGGCGTGGTCGTGGCCCGCAAGCGGCCCCGCGGCCGCCCGCGCAAGAACCCGGTCGTCGCATGAACACCCTCGGCACGATCGACCGCCCCCTCACGCACGACCCGATGAAGCAGGACCCCACGATGCAGCGCCCGTCCCCGGAGCCCTACGGCTCCGCCCACACCCCCGACCGTGAAACCACGAGCGCGACCGCCTCGCGCAAGAACAGGAACCTCGCCATGCAACTCATCCCCGAAGCCCTGGCCAGGGCCCATATGGCCGACCGCCTCCGCGAGGCGGAGTCCGAACGCAGGGCCGTGCGGCTGGCCACCGCACGCCGGATGCAACGGCGCGCCGAACGCGCCTCGCTCCGCGCCCGCCGAGCACTGGCCATGGCTGTGATGCAGTGACACACCACGGGGCCGGTCCGAAAGGACCGGCCCCGTTCCTTCGGGTGTGCCACCCGCTTTCCCGCTCCTTGCGGGGATATCGTCGCGCTGTGGACCACCCGCATGAACCCGTGCCGCAGGACCCCGACCCCCACCGGCCCGACGCGCCCCCGCCGCCCGTCGTCTGCGCCCGCTGCGGCGCCGTGGCCCCCACCGGCACCCCACCCCCCACCTGGACCTGCTCCGTCGAGAACGGCACCCGCCACTACTTCTGCGACGCCTGCGCCCGCGCCAACATCAGATCCATCGAAGGCCGCCTCGACTCCTCCTGGTGGTAGCTGCGCCTCCTGGGGGCCCCACCCCCTCCCCCCCCCGCCCCCACCCCCCGGATTTTTCTTTTTGGTCAGGCTGTTGTGGTGTCCTGGTCCGCCGTGGGCGTGGCGAAGCCGGGGACCCAGGTCTCCATTTCCTCGCGCAGGCGCACAGTGGCACCGAGTTGGCACAGGACGCCGATGGTGCTCATCGTCACCCGGTGGATCAGCAGATACGCCGGGGGCAGATTGAGCTGCCGGGCGAGCTGGTAGGCGGGCGAACGGGGATCGGCGATCCGGGTGGCCTGGGACCGCAGCCAGTCCCGGGTGAAGGTGAACTCCTCCGCCCGCGCCGGCTCGATGATCGGCAACAGGTAGTCGAGCACCGCCTCCGGGTCGAGGTCCCGGTCCGGTCTGACGAACCCCTCGTCGCACAACAGCTCGTGCACCGCCGCCGCATCACCGTCCAGCGTCAGCCGCAACGCCGTGCCTATCTCCACCGGCAGGCCCTGCGGCAGCCGGTCCACCGTGCCGAAGTCCAGCACCCCCAGCCGCCACTTCTCCGGCGGCCCGTCCGGGGCACCCGACGTCAGCAACCGGAAGTTCCCCGGATGCGGATCCGCGTGCAGCAGACCGGTCCGCGCCACGCCCGAGAACAGGAACCGGGCCAGCAGCTGACCCGCCCGGTCCCGCTGCTCCTGGGTGCCGCCGGCTATGACCTCCGACAGCGGCACACCGTCCATCCACTCGGTGACCAGCACCTGATCGCCGTGGTGCACCACCCCGGGAACCATCACGTCCAGGTCGCCGGTGAACTCCCGTGCGTGAGCGGCCTGCGCATCGGCCTCCAGCCCGTAGTCCAGCTCCTCCGACACCCGGTCGCGCATCTCCTTGATGAGCGGCTTGATGTCCATGCCGGGCACCAGCGGCCCCAGCAGCTTGGCGAACCGGCCCAATTGCGTCAGGTCCGACAACAGCGCCTCGCCCGCACCCGGGTACTGCACCTTGACCGCCACCTCACGGCCGTCGTGCCACACCGCCCGGTGCACCTGCCCGATCGAGGCCGCCGCGGACGGCTTGTCGTCGAACTCCTCGAACAGCTCCCGCCACTCCGGGCCCAGCCGCTCCTCGAGCGCCGCGTGCACCGTCGACGTCGGCATCGGCGGCGCCGCGTCCTGCAACTTCGTCAGGGCCGCCCGGTACGGGCCGGCGATCTGCTCGGGCAGGGCCGACTCGAAGACCGACAGGGCCTGGCCGAGCTTCATCGCCCCGCCCTTGAGCTGCCCGAGCGTCGCGAAGAGCTGCTCGGCCGTGCGCTGCTGGAGCTCCGCGGCGATCAGCTCCGCCGGCCGGCCCCCGATGCGCTTCCCCAGGCCGAGCGCCGTGCGCCCCGCGAACCCCAGTGGCAGCGCGGCCAACTTGGCGGTCCGGGTGACCGCCTTGCGGGGTAGATCAGACATGCGCCCCTCCAACTCGCTGTACGCCACGCCGCGGACGGCGGTTACGGCTCATTCTCCCGGTCGCCCGGCAGCCGCCGCACCGCACGGACACCGCGGGTGCGGCTCGACCGGCTGCGGCGACCAACCCGGCCCCGGCAGAGCCAGCTCCAGACGCGTCGCCGCGTCCGGCGCCGGGCCACCGTCGAGGAAGGCCAGCGCCCGCGCCACGGTCAGCCCCGCCACGACCGTGGCCAGTGCCATGTCGCACGACGGTACCCCCGCCGCCCGGCCCGACCGCCACTGGGCGAGCATCCGGGGCCACGCCGGGTCCCGCTCCGCACGCCCCAGCTCGACACAGCCCGCACACGCCGTCCTGCCCGGCACCACCAGCGGCCCCACCACACCCGTGGCCTCCAGCACCCCCGCATAAAGGTGGGGCGTGCCGCCCCGGACCAGCTCCTCCGCCGCCCCCGGGTCGGGCGCATACGCGGCCAGCCCGTCGCGCGGCGCGAACACCACCAGCGCCGGCGGCGGGTCCGGGGCGCCGTCGGGCCCGGGCCGGGACCGCGGGCGGGGGAGCGGCGCGCTGTCCCGCACCACCTGCCGGGTCGCGGCGTCCCGCCGTTCGCCCGTCCGCTCGGCCCGCACGCCGCCGGGCGTCACGTCCCACGGCTCGACACGGCCCCCGTCCTGCACCTCGACCCGGCCCACGCCCGACGCCGACAGCAGCGCCGCCACCGCCCCGCCGACCCGGCCCGCACCCCGCACCCGTACCCGGAGGCCCTGTCGCGCCGCCATCAGCCGCATCGCCGCACCCGGTTCGGGATGCAGCACCGACAGCGAGGCCAGGTCCGGCCGCAGCCGCTCCAGGCCGCCGCCTCGGCTGCGCAGCGCCGCCGCGCCCGGACCGCCGCCGTGCGGATCGTCCAGCAGCCCGGCGTTGGTGAGCCGGCCCACCAGCCGGTCCGCGCGGTCCTCCGGCAGATCGGCGCGGGTGGCCTCCGCGCGGAGCAGCGGCATGCCCCGCGTCCCGTCGAGCATGCCCAGGAAGCTGCCGGTCGCCGTGTCCACCGGCCCCACGACCTTCGCGTGCGCCGAGCTGATGCCGAACTGCACGGTGTCGCGGTTCCGCCAGGCCCGGCGCAGCGCCGGCTTGAGCATGGGGTGCAGTGCGTCGGGCTGGGGCGGGGGCGGTGCGGCGGAGGGGCCGTCGTCCGCGTCGTACGGGTAGGGAGGTGGGCGGCGGGGGCCCGGTGGGGGTGGTGGGGGCGGGGTGGTGCCGGGCGTGCGTGCGGTTCCCGGCGTGGCCCGCGTGGGCGGCATCGCGGTCCGCGTCGCGGTCCGTGTCGCGGTTCGCGTCGTGGTCCGCATCGTCGTCGGCGATGTGGTCGGCGGTGTGGTCGGCGGTGTCGTTTGCATGGTGTTCCTCCTCGGTTCGGGCTCGGTCGGGCTTCAGCATGCCCGTCGGGGCGGAGGCGTGTGCGGGGTTGTCCACAGGTCCGGTGTGATGGTCATACGAGCCGTGACAAGCGCCCGAGCGACGCGACTTCCCGCACCGGCAGCGGGTAACGTCGGGGCGTGCCCGTCGACCAGCCCTCTCGCTTCTCGGGCGAGACCCCCCTGCACAGCGCCCCGCGCCCGCCGCGCCGTGCGACCGTGCCGCGGGGCCCGGAGGCGGGCGCGGTCGAGGTGCGGCGCAGCGCGCGGCGGCGCCGTACGGTGTCCGCGTACCGCGAGGGCGACCGCACCGTGGTCCTCATCCCCGCCCGGATGTCGGACGCGGAGGAGAAGCGGTGGGTGTCGGTCATGCTCGACCGGCTCGCGGCGCAGGAGAGCAAGCGCATGCCGGGCGACGCCGAGCTGGCGGAGCGGGCGCGGCGGCTGTCCGAGCAGTATCTGGGGGGCCGGGCGCGGCCGGCCGGGGTCCGGTGGGTCACCAACCAGAACACCCGCTGGGGTTCCTGCACGCCCGCCGAGGGCAGCATCCGCCTGTCGCACCGCCTGCAGGGCATGCCGGAGTACGTCGTCGACTACGTGCTGCTGCACGAGCTGGCCCATCTGCTCGTGCCCGGCCACGGCCCCGAGTTCTGGCGGCTGCTGGAGCCGTACCCGCGCACCGAGCGTGCCCGTGGCTATCTGGAGGGTGTGGTGGCCGCCGGGCGGCTGCCCCATCTGCCGGCCGCCCGCGGCGAGTGACCCCGGGCCGGGCCCCGCGGGCCGGGCGGTCCCGGCGGCAACGGCCGCTCCTCCCAGCGGTTAGCCTGGCGCAACGCACTCACCACAGGTTCGGATGGGGGACGTTCGTCACGCATGTCCAGGGAATTCCAACGCGGCCACAAGGCCAAGATCAGTGACCTGACGGCGGGGACCGATCTGTACGTGGGAGTGCAGATCGGGGGTCCCGGTCTGGCCTTCGACATCAGCTGCTTCGGTCTCGACGCCGGCGAGCGGCTCTCCGACGACCGCTATTTCGTGTTCTTCAACCAGCCGCAGTCGCCCGAAGGGGCGATCCAGCTGCTGGGTGCGCAGGCCGGGGACACGGAGTCGTTCCGCGTCACCCTCGACCGCGTCCCGCCGCACGTCCGCAGGCTCACCTTCACGGCGACCCTCGACGGGGCGGGTCAGATGTCGCAGGTGGGCCCCGGGTACATCCGCCTCGTGGCGGGTGGCACGGAGGTGGCCCGCTACTCCTTCACCGGTGCCGAGTTCAGCACCGAGCGCGCGGTGATGCTCGCCGACGTCTATTTCAAGGACGTGTGGCGGTTCGCGGCCGTCGGGCAGGGCTTCGACGGCGGCCTGGAGGCGCTGCTGACGAACTTCGGCGGCGAGGTGCTGGAGGAGGAGCCGGAGGCCGCACCCGCCCCCGGAGCCGCACCCGCCCCGGCTGCCACGCCCGCGCCCGCCTTCGCGCCCCCGCAGGCCACCGCGCCCCCCTCCTTCGCCCCGCCCGCCCCGGCCCCCCAGCACCACGGACAGCCGCAGGCGCCGACCCCGCCCCCGCCGCCGGCGTTCTCCACGCCGCCGCCCGCGCAGGGGTACGCGCCCCCGCCCGGCAGCACCCCGCCGCCGCAGCCCCCGGCGTCCGGGCCCGCCGCGCACAGCGCGCCCACCCTGGCCGCGCCCCTGGCCCCGCCCGGCTACTTCTCCGGCGGCCACACGCCGGCCGGCGGCACCGTGCCCCCGCCGCCGCCGCCCCCGCCCGGCGTGCCCGGCACGCCCCACGCCCCGTACGCGCAGCCCACGGCGCCCACCCAGGTGTTCGCCACCCCGCAGCCGTACGGCACGCCCGCCGTGCCCGCGCAGCCCCAGCCCGGCCCGCACGCCTCCTACGGTGCCCCCGCCCCCTACGGCGCCCCCGCCCCCCACGGAGCTCCCGCCGCCCACGGCAACCCCGGCGTCCCCGGCCTCCAGGCCGGCCTCGACCCGTACAAGGAGGTCCCCGTCGGGCAGCGCTGGGCGCTGCAGAACGCCAAGCTCGTCCGCGTCGACCTCGGCGCCGACCCGCAGCCCGTCCTGGCCCGCCAGGGCAGCATGGTCCTCTACCAGGGCAAGGTCGACTTCGCCTACAAGGGCGCCGGCTTCATGGGCCGCATCGTCGGGAACGCCACCGGCCAGGAAATGCAGCTGATGCGTTGCACCGGCCGCGGCCAGGTGTTCCTCGCCGAGAACTCGGCGCACCTCCACCCGGTACAGCTGGAGAACGAGGGCCTGTGCGTCTCCGCCGACGCCGTCCTCGCCTTCGACGAGTCCCTGCACCACGAGGTGCGGCGCATCGAGGGCCACGGCATTCCCGGCGGCGCCCTGTTCACCCTCCAGTTCCACGGCACCGGCACCGTCGTCCTCAAGACCCACGGCACGCCGGTCGTGCTGCCCGTCACCAACGCCACGTTCGCCGACAGCAACGCCGTCGTCGCCTGGTCGGCCGGGGCGCAGGTGGTCGTCTCCAGTCAGGTGCGGCTGCGTCGCTCCGCCTACCCGGGGCACAGCGGGGAGACCGTGAATCTCCAGTTCCGCGGTGCGCCCGGAAACTTCGTCGTCGTCCAGCCCTACGAGGTCTGAGGGAGCCCGTCATGGACCAGTCGCTGATCTCGGGCCACGCCCCGACCCCGCCCGCCGCGCGCATGGAGAACCACGGCAGCAACATGCTGAAGGTCGCCATGAGCAGCGGCCACGACCTGTTCGCCCGTACCGGCTCGATGGTGGCCTACGAGGGCTACGTGCAGTACGAGCCGAACCCGCCCGCCGTCCGGCAGATGGCCTCCCAGTGGCTCACCGGTGAGGGCGCCCCGCTGATGCGGTGCACCGGCGACGGCCTGCTGTACCTCGCCGACTACGGCGCCGACGTCGTCTGCCTGCAGCTCACCAACGAATCGGTGTCCGTCAACGGCACCAACCTGCTGGCCTTCGACGCCCACCTCCAGTGGGGTGTCGAACGCGTCAAGGGCATGGCCAAGTTCGCCGGGCAGGGCCTGTTCAACGTCGTCGTCAGCGGCACCGGCTGGGTCGCGCTCACCTCGCGCGGCACGCCCGTCGTCGTCAACTGCGGGGGCGGCGACGACGAGACGTACGTGGACCCCGACGCGCTCGTCGCCTGGTCCAGCGGCCTGCGGATGAAGGGCAAGAGGAGCTTCAAGGCCTCCTCGATGATCGGCCGCGGCAGCGGCGAGGCGTACCAACTGGGTTTCTCCGGCCACGGCTTCGTGGTCGTGCAGCCCAGTGAGGACAGCACCGACCGGCTCCGGGCCCGGGGCTGAGGGGACGGACGAACCAGCATGCAGAGCCCGCTTTTCGCCTACACCGAGGCCCAGGCCCAGGACCGCTACGCGCTCCAGAACCCGCAGCTGCTGCGCGTCGCCCTCACCGGCCACGACGACGTGCTCGCCCGCAAGGGCTCGATGGTCGCCTACCAGGGCATGATCGAGTTCGACGGCGAGTACCGCACCCGCCACCAGGACCACGCGCAGGCCCGCACCGGCGAGGGCCTGGACCTGATGCGCTGCTCCGGGCAGGGCACCGTCTACCTCGCCAACCTCGCCCAGCACATCCACGTCGTCGACGTGGACCACGAGGGCCTGACCGTCGACAGCGGCTACGTCCTCGCCCTGGACTCCGTCCTGCACTGGGACGCCGTCGCGGTGGACAGCCAGTTCGGCATCTCCGGCACCGGCGCGTACAACCTCAACATCAGCGGCCGCGGCACGGTCGCCCTCATGACGTCGGGGCACCCCCTGATGCTGGAGGTCACGCCCGAGAAGTACGTGTGCGTGGACGCCGACGCCGTCGTCGCCTGGTCGTCGTCGCTGCGCGTCCAGATGCAGGCGCAGACCTCCTCCTCCAGCGTCTGGCGGCGGCGCGGCAGCACGGGCGAGGGCTGGGAGCTCAACTTCCAGGGCCACGGCCACGTCCTCGTGCAGCCCAGCGAGATGCTGCCGCCGCAGGGCACGCAGATCGGGCAGGGCCTCATGGCCCAGTACGGCCTCGGCCAGCAGGGCGCGCGCGGCGCCAACCAGGGCAACATCTGGACGAACTGAGCCGACGGCCGTACGCGTAAGGGGCGGTCGCCCATGGCGACCGCCCCTTACCCGCGTCCGTCGATCCGTTCTACGGCAGGCGCTCCAGCGTGCACCGCAGCAGCTCCGCCACCGAGCCGTCGGCCACCGCCGGCACCTCGGCGTACGGGTACCAGCGCAGCTCCAGCGACTCGTCGCTGATCGTCTCCACCGCGCCCGGCGGGACGACGGCGGCGTACTGCACGTCCAGGTGCCAGTTGCACGGCGCGGGGATCGGGTGCCGGTCCAGGCGCACCGGGCCGCCCGGCAGCAGCGTGAGGCCCTCGATGCCGGACTCCTCCGTGGCCTCCCGCAGCGCCGCCGCCTCCAGGGTGGCGTCGCCGGGCTCGCAGTGGCCGCCCATCTGCAGCCACATGCGCAGCTTGCGGTGGTGTGTGAGCAGGACCCTGCCGTGCTCCGGGTCGACGACCAGGGCGCTGGCCGTCAGGTGCCCGGCCTGGCAGGGCTTCCACATGCCGTCGGGGTGGGCGGCCAGGTGGTCCAGGTAGAGGCCGCGCAGCTCGTCCTGGTCCGTGTACTCCTTGAGCACGCGGACCGCGTCGTCGTGCAGGCTCACCGGGTCTCGTCCCCGCCCTTGCCGCTCTCGTCGTCGCCGTTGTCGCCGGTGTCGCGCTTCTCGGCGTCCTTGGCGTCCTTGGCGGCGTCCTTGCCCTTGGCCGCCTCGCCGAGCATCTTGTCGAGCTCCGAGAAGTCCAGGTGCTCGCGGTGCACGAAACCGTCGGGGTCGTCGAGGTCCGAGGCCGTCGGCAGCATGTCGGGGTGCGCCCAGAGGGCGTCCCTGCCCTCCATGCCGCGCGCGTCCGTCAGCGACGCCCACAGCCGCGAGGCGTCCCGCAGCCGGCGCGGGCGCAGCTCCAGGCCGATCAGCGTGGCGAAGGTCTGCTCGGCGGGGCCGCCGGAGGCGCGGCGGCGGCGCAGCGTCTCGCGGAGCGCGCCGGCCGACGGCAGGTGGGGCGCGGCGGCGGCGTGGACGACGGCGTCGACCCAGCCCTCGACGAGCGCCAGGGCCGTCTCCAGGCGGGCCAGGGCGGCCTTCTGCTCCGGGGTGTCCTCGGGCTGGAACATGCCCTGCTGGAGGGCTTCCTGCATCTGCTCGGGGTGGGCGGGGTCGAGCTGGCCCACGACGTCCTCCAGCTTGGAGGTGTCGACCTTGATGCCGCGGGCGTAGCCCTCGACGGCGCCGAACAGGTGCGAGCGGAGCCACGGCACGTGGGCGAAGAGCCGCTGGTGGGCGGCCTCGCGCAGGGCCAGGTAGAGCCGGACCTGGTCCAGCGGCACGCCCAGGCCGGAGCCCAGGGCCTCGATGTTCACGGGCAGCAGGGCGGCCTTGCCGGCCGGCCCCAGGGGCAGGCCGATGTCGGTGGAGCCGACGACCTCGCCCGCGAGGACGCCCACGGCCTGGCCGATCTGGGTGCCGAACATGGCGCCGCCCATGCTGCGCATCATGCCGAGCAGCGGGCCGGCCATGGCCTGCATCTCCTCGGGCAGCACGTCGCCCATGGCGGCGCCGACGCGCTCGGCGACCGGGTCGACGAGATCGCGCCAGACGGGCAGGGTGGCCTCGACCCACTCGGCGCGGCTCCAGGCGACGGCGGTGCCCGAGCCCGACGGCAGGGACGTCACGCCGTCCAGCCACAGGTCGGCGAGGCGCACGGCCTCCTCGACGGCGGCCCGCTCGCCGGCGGAGACGCTGGCGTCCTTGCGGCCGTCGGCGGTGCCCTGGGCGACGGTCTGGCGGGCGATCTGCTTGGCCATGTCCCAGTTCACCGGGCCGCCCTCGTAGGAGAGCATCTGGCCGAGCTGCTGGAAGGCGGCGCCGAGATCGGTGGGGTTCAGCGAACCGAACATCGCGGCGAACGGGTTGTCCCCGCCGCCGGGAGCCCCGCCGAACCCGAAGGGATTCGCGGGCCCCTGGCCGCCCTCGGGCCGGTCACCGCCCTTCTTCTTGCCGTCGTCGCCGTTCTCCGGCTCCTCCGGCGGAAGACCGAATCCGAATGGGGTGTCACTCACGGGTTTCCTCGGCTCGTAGGGCCGCCGGCTCCGGACCGGCGGCGAATGCCCGACAACACCACCAAGCGTAGACACCTCGCCGCTGTCCGGGCTTGGTGCTCCGCGCGCCCGGGGCCTGCGGCAGGATGGACAGCACCTGGTACGTACGCGTCACGACGCGTGTGGCCCGCACGTACTGAACACAACCGCTGGAGTCGCCGGGTGAGTTCCCCAGAACGAGAAGTTCGCGCAGCGCGAAACGGTTCCGCGCCGGACGCGGTGATCACGCACGGCCGGCGGCCCGTCGTCGCCGTCACCGGTGCCGCCCGCGGGGTCGGCGCGCTCCTGACGCAGCGGCTCGCCGCGTCGGAGGAGATCAAGCAGGTGGTGGCGATCGACGAGCGCCGCGGCGAGGTCACCGAGGCGCAGTGGCACGTCCTCGACGTGCGCGACCCGGTGATCGCCGAGCGGCTGCGCGGCGTCGACGTGGTGGTGCACCTGGCCCTGGACCTGGACCTGGAGACCGATCCGGCGGCCCGCACCGCCTACAACGTGCGCGGCACGCAGACGGTGCTGACCGCCGCCGCGGCCGCCGGGGTGCGGCGCGTGGTGCTGTGCACCTCGGCGATGGTGTACGGCGCCCACCCGGACAACGACGTGCCGCTGGCGGAGGACGCCGAGCTGCGGGCCACCGCGGAGGCCACCGGGGTGGGTGACCTGCTGGAGATAGAGCGGCTGGCCAGGCGCGCGCCGCGGGCGCACCCCGGCCTGAACGTGACGGTGCTGCGGCCCGCCGTGCTGGTGGGCGGCACGGACACGGCGCTGACCCGCTACTTCGAGTCGCCGCGCCTGCTGGTGGTGGCCGGTTCCCGGCCCGCGTGGCAGTTCTGCCACGTCGAGGACCTGGTGGGGGCGCTGGAGTTCGCCGCCCTGGAGAAGGCCGAGGGGGAGCTGGCCGTCGGCTGCGACGGCTGGCTGGAGCAGGAGGAGGTCGAGGAGCTCAGCGGCATCCGCCGCATGGAGCTGCCGTCGGCCGTCGCGCTGGGCGCGGCCTCCCGGCTGCACCGGCTGGGCCTGACGCCGTCCCCGGCCGGTGACCTGGCGTACACGATGTACCCGTGGGTGGTGAGCGGCCACCGGCTGCACGACGCGGGCTGGCGGCCCCGCTGGACCAACGAGGAGGTCCTCGCCGAGCTGCTGGAGGAGGTCTCCGGCCGGCACACAGTGGCGGGGCGGCGCCTGGGCCGCAAGGACGCCACGGCCGCGGGCGCGGCCGGCGCCACCGTCGCCCTGCTGGGCACCGCCGCCCTCGTCCGCCGGGCCCGCAAGGCGCGCAGGCGGCTCTAGGGACGCACCCGGGGGGTACGGGGGCGCGGCCGGCCGGCACGCGCGCGTACCGGCGCGGAGCTGCCCGTTCCGGGCGCGCCGGGGCCACGGCCGCGGGCACGCGCGCGTACAGGGACGCCGGGGAGCCCGCAGGGGCGTGGATCCGGCCGTGCGTCGAACCGCCGTTCCCGGTGGCCTCCCCCGTACGGCACGATGGCTGCATGACGTCCACCTCCGCGCCCACCCCCTCGTCCGGCCCGGCCCGCGGCCCGGTCCGGCTGCTCGCGATCCGGGACACCCCGCTGTCCGTGGACGAGGTCTTCGCCGCGGTCGGTGACGCGGCCGCCGGCGGCACGGCGCTGTTCGTGGGCACGGTGCGCGATCACGACGGCGGCTCCGGCGTCACAGGTCTCGGCTACTCGGCCCACCCCACGGCGGAGGCGGAGCTGCGGCGCGTCGCGGAGAAGGTCGCGGCGGACTTCCCGGTGCGGGCCCTGGCCGCGGTGCACCGGGTGGGGGAGCTGGCGGTGGGCGACCTGGCCGTGGTCGTCGCGGTGTCCTGCCCGCACCGCGCGGAGGCGTTCGAGGCCTGCCGCAGACTGATCGACGACCTGAAGGCCCAGGTCCCCATCTGGAAGCACCAGCACTTCACGGACGGCACGGAGGAGTGGGTGGGTGCGTAGTGATGGGGGCACCTCCCAGCGGTAGCTGGGGGAGGGTGGGGGCGTAGCTGCGGGGGGTTGAAATCTGACTCTTATGGGCCGGTCCTGCTTGCGTAACCGTCCCCCTGACGTAAGCGTTGAGACCGAAGATGATTAGTCTGCTCATCACTTCAGTTGCGATGGCGTAAGGGGTCGGAGGCCGGCATGGCGGCGCTCGCTTGGTTGCTGATTCCAGTGGTGGCGATGGTGGTCGCCGCCCTGTGGGGAAGCTGGGCCGCGCGGAACCGGAAGACCGGCGACGTTGCGGAACTGGCCGGTTATGCCCGCTTCCGTGAGGCGATGGAACGGTCCGAGTCCGGTTCCGGACCGGCGTCCGGCTAGCCCGGACCAGACCCGGACGGACCGCCCCGGAAGTGGACGGCCGGGCCCGTCCCGTACTGTCGTTCCATGCCCCGCCGCACCGCGACGATGCTCGCCTCCCTCCTCATGCTGATCGCACTGCTGTGCGCGGGAGTGCTGATCCCCGTGCCCTACGCGGAGATGTCGCCGGGGCCGACGGTCAACACGCTCGGTGAGCACGGCGGCGAGCCGGTGCTCCAGATCTCCGGCCGGACGACGTACCCGGCCGGCGGCCACCTCAACATGACCACGGTGCGCGTCACGGGGTCGCAGTACCGGATGAACCTCGTCGAGGCGCTGTACGGCTGGCTGTCGCACGACAACCTGGTCGTGCCGCACAGCACGCTCTACCCCGACGACAAGTCGCCCGACCAGCTGAACCAGGAGACCGCGGAGGAGTTCACGCAGTCCCAGGAGAGCGCCAAGGTGGCGGCCCTGAAGCAACTGGACATCCCCGTCGGCACGCGCGTGGTCGTGGCGTCCGTGGTCAAGGGCAGCCCCGCCGAGGGCGCCCTGCACGCCGGTGACGTGATCAAGGCCGTCGACGGTGTGACGATCAAGGAGCCCGGCGAGGTGGCGCGGCAGGTCACCCGGCACAAGCCCGGCGAGAAGGTCGCCTTCCGGGTGGTGCCCGCCAAGGAGGCGGCCGCCGCGGAGAAGGAGAAGCGCGAGCCGAAGGTCGAGGACACCGTCACGCTCACCACGAGCAAGGCGTCCGACGACAGCCGCGCCATAGTGGGCATCCAGGCCGGGACCGACCACACCTTCCCGTTCACGATCAACATCAAGCTGGCGGACGTCGGCGGCCCCAGCGCCGGCCTGATGTTCGCCCTCGGGATAGTCGACAAGCTCACCCCCGGCGATCTCACCGGCGGCCAGTTCGTCGCCGGCACCGGCACCATCGACGACAAGGGCAAGGTCGGGCCGATCGGTGGCGTGGAGATGAAGACCGTCGGCGCGCGCTCCAAGGGCGCGCGCTACTTCCTGACCCCGAAGGACAACTGCGCGGCCGCCGCGAAGGACACCCCCGCCGGCCTCACCCTGGTCAAGGTCGACTCCCTCGCGGACGCCCTCACGTCCCTGGAGAAGATCCGCAAGGGGGACCGGGCCGGCCTGCCGCAGTGCACGACGGGCTAGCCCGGCCCCCTGGACCCCGGCGGCCCGGGCGGCCGCTCAGTCGGCGAACGTGGCCGCCAGCGCGTCCGCGAGGCCCGGCACCAGGTCGGGGCCGGTGAGCACCTCGGTCGGCGAGTCCTTCTCGCGCAGCCGCAGGGCCGACTCGCGCGCCCCGTCGCGCAGCACCGCCACCGTCATCCGCACCTCCTGCCGGTCCGGGTGGGCGGCCACCCACTTGGCGAGCTGCTTCTCGTTCATGCCGTGCGGCACCGAGCCCTCGGCGGACGGCGGCAGCATCAGCCGCTCCACGGTCAGGGCGCAGCCCACCACCGCGTCGGGCCAGGCGATCGTGCCGAGGAACTTGTCGAGGGCGGTGCCCGCGGGCAGCTCCTCCTGCTCGACGGGGGTGTAGGAGGGGGCGGCGCCGGGGGTCTCGTCGAGGCCGAGCTGGTCGGCCAGGCCGGGCTCCTGCGCCCGCAGCCTGGCCGTGTCGACCAGGGCGAACAGGCGGGCGGGCTGGTCCCAGCCGAGCCCCGCGGCGTATTCGTCGATCTCGAGGACGGCACGCGTCAGGGGGCTGGCGGCCATCGGGGTGCTGGGCTCCTGGGAGCCGGGACGGTTCGAACCGGAATTGCTGGACATGGTCAATATCGTGCCCTGCCCGAGGCCGAAATCGGGAACCGAGTAAAGCCTCGGTAAGTTGCCTCAGTGGGTCCTAGCATCGCTGGGCCCGATCGTCCCGATCGTCAGTTCCATCCACACAGCGAACTTCGAGGTGCGCACCTTGGCTTTCCAGATGCCGGACCGCGGCGGAGGCCCCACGGGGCCACGGATCAGAGTCGGCCGACCGTCCCGTCGGGTCCGGACCCTGCTGATGACCCTGGGCGTGCTGGCGGGGCTGGCCATGCTCTTCGTCATGTTCGCCGGGTTCTGGACGGACTGGCTGTGGTACCGGTCGGTGGACTACGCGTCGGTGTTCACCACCACCCTGGGCACCAAGATCGGCCTGTTCGCCGTCTTCGGGCTGCTGATGGCCCTGGCCGTGGGGACGAACATCTGGCTGGCCCACCGGCTGCGGCCGCCGCTCAGCGCCATGTCCATGGAGCAGCAGAGCCTCGACCGCTACCGGATGAGCATCGCCCCCTACAAGAAGTGGGTGCTGCTGGCGGTGTCCGCGCTCGTCGGCCTGGTGGCGGGCGCCTCCGCCGCCGGCCAGTGGCGCACGTGGCTCCAGTGGGTGAACAGCGTGCCGTTCGGCACGAAGGACCCGCAGTTCCACAAGGACGTCGGCTTCTACACCTTCGACCTGCCCTGGTACCGCTTCCTGCTGAGCTTCGGCTTCGCCGCCGCGGTGCTGTCGCTCATCGCCGCCGCCCTGGTGCACTACCTGTACGGGGGGCTGCGGCTCACCAGCCCCGGTGGCCGCGCCACGGCGGCCGCCACCGGCCACCTGTCGGTCCTGCTGGGCATCTTCGTCACCCTCAAGGCCGTCGCCTACTGGCTCGACCGGTACGGGCTGGCGGTGAAGTCCAGCGGGCTGCGGTCCACCGACGGCTGGACCGGCCTGCGCTACGTCGACGCCAACGCCTATCTGCCGGCCAAGACGATCCTTTTCGTCATCGCGCTGATCTGCGCCGTGCTGTTCTTCGCGACGCTGTGGCGGCGCACCTGGCAGCTGCCGGTGATCGGCTTCGGCCTGATGGTGCTGTCGGCGGTGCTGATCGGCGGGCTGTACCCGGCCATCGTGCAGAAGTTCCAGGTCCAGCCGAACGAGCAGGCCAAGGAAGCCCCGTACATCAAGAAGAACATCGCCGCCACGCGTGAGGCCTACGGCATCGACGGGGCGAAGGTGCAGGAGTACGAGGGCCGCAGCGACCTCAAGGGCAAGGACCGCGACAAGCTGCGGGCCCAGGCCGCCGACACGGCCAGCCTGCGCCTGCTCGACCCCAACCTGGTGTCGCCCGCCTTCCAGCAGGAGCAGCAGGTCCGCGGGTACTACCAGTTCCCCTCCACTCTCGACGTCGACCGCTACAAGGACGCGAGCGGCAAGGAGCAGGACACGGTCATCGGTCTGCGCGAGCTGAACCTCAAGGGCGTCGAGCGGAACTGGATCAACGACCACTTCAAGTACACCCACGGTTACGGTGCCATCGCCGCGAAGGGCACCTCCACCGACGACGCCGGGGCCCCGGAGTTCACGGAGAAGAAGCTGCCCACCGAGGGCATGCTCGGCCGGTACGAACAGCGGGTGTACTACGGCGAGAAGACCACCCAGTACTCGATCGTCGGCGGTCCGCAGAAGGAGCTCGACCACCCCAGCGACAAGGGCGAGGAGAGCTACACCTACCGCGGCAAGAGCGGCGTGAGCCTGTCGAGCCCGGTCAACCGTGCCGCGTACGCGGTGGCCTTCGGCGAGCCGCAGATCCTGTACTCCGGTGCCATCGGCAAGGGATCGAAGATCCTGTACAACCGGACGCCCAAGGAGCGCGTGGAGTCCGTGGCGCCCTGGCTGACGATCGACGGCGACGCCTATCCGGCGGTGGTCGACGGCCGCATCCAGTGGATCGTGGACGCCTACACGACGTCGAACGGCTACCCGTACGCATCGCGCACCACCCTCGGCGACACCACCGCCGACTCCCTCACCACGGGGCAGCGCGCGGTCGTCGCCCAGCAGAACCAGGTCAACTACATCCGCAATTCGGTGAAGGCCACCGTCGACGCCTACGACGGCACGGTCACCCTCTACCAGTGGGACACCAAGGACCCGGTCCTCAAGACGTGGATGAAGTCGTTCCCCGGCACGGTGAAGCCGAGGAGCGCCATCAGCCCCGCGCTGATGGACCACCTGCGCTACCCGCAGGACCTGTTCAAGGTGCAGCGCGAGCTGCTCACCCGCTACCACGTCACCGACGCCGGCACGTTCTACACCGGCAGTGAGCGCTGGCAGGTGCCGGACGACCCGACCAACAAGGACGGCAACGCGGTTCCGCCGTACTACCTGAGCATGCGGATGCCGGGCCAGGACAAGCAGGTGTTCTCGCTGACCACCACGTTCACCCCGCGCAACCGGCCCAACCTGGGCGCGTTCATGGCCGTCGACGCCGACGCCAAGAGTGCCGGCTACGGCCGCATCAGCATTCTCAAACTGCCCTCCGAGACCACGGTGTGGGGCCCCGAGCAGGCCCAGAGCAAATTCAGCAGTTACCCCGCGGTCGCCAGTGAGATCAACATTTGGAAGAGGGGCGATTCCGAGGTCCAGTACGGAAATCTGCTGACGATCCCGCTGGACGGCGGACTGCTGTACGTGGAGCCGGTCTACGTCCGTGGTGTGGGCTCGAATTACCCGCTGCTGAAGAAGGTCCTCGTCAACTACGGCGAGAAGATCGCCTTCCGTGACACCCTCGCCGACGCGCTCGACGAGGTGTTCGGGGCCAAGGGCGCGGCGCCGGCCACCCCGCCGCCGCCCACCGGCACGACGAAGCCGCCGACGACCGGGAACCCCTCGGTGCAGGACGCGGTCAAGGCCGCGCAGGAAGCCTTCGACGCGGGCCAGAAGGCCCTGGAGAAGCAGGACTGGGCCGCCTACGGACGCGCCCAGGCCGACCTGAAGGCCGCGCTCGACCGGCTGGGCAAGGCCCAGAGCAGCAGCCCGAGCGGCCAGAGCGGCAGCCAGGGCGGCCAGAGCGGCCAGGGCAGCAGTCAGGGCGGCCAAAGCGGCCAGGGCAGCAGTCAGTGACCCGCCCCGCCCCGCGCCGTGGTACGGTTGTTCCACAACGGCGCGGGGTGGAGCAGCTCGGTAGCTCGCTGGGCTCATAACCCAGAGGTCGCAGGTTCAAATCCTGTCCCCGCTACTGCAAAGACAAGGCCCGGAGTTCATACGACTCCGGGCCTTGTCGTGTGCCGCGCCACCGCCCGGGGCCCCTGGACACCGGGCCCGGACCGCCGCACGGGGGCGCGGGGACGGAAACAGACGGTCCGTCACCCGGCACGCGCCGTGGTGTGCGGGTTGTGTGCGGGGCTTTTGATTAGAGTTTGGAGCACCGCCGTGTCGGGAAGTCGGGAAGTCGACAAAACGCTGAAGTGACCTCACTGGCTGCGGTATTCCAGGTGTACGCAGGTTGCGGGAGTGCGACGATGGGACTCATGGGGGACAAGGCGAGGCTGTTGGAGATGCGCCGGCTTGTGCCCGCTCCCGGCAACGGGAGCGACCGGCACCACCAGGACCCACACGACCCGCAGGGCCCGCAGGACGCCCAGGAATCCGCGGACCGCGCCGGCCGGGACTCCCCGGCCGCCGCCGACGGCGCCGACCTCGAACTGGAGACGGCCCGCCGCCGCGCCGCCGAGACGGGCGACCCCGCCTCCCTGAGCATGCTCGGCGCGCTGCTGCTGCGCCGCGGCGACCTCGACGGCGCCGAGCGGCACCTGCGCGCCGCCACGGCCGCCGGCGACCGCTCCGCCGCCAACAACCTCGGCGTGCTGCTGCACCAGCGCGGCTACGCCGACGAGGCCGCCGGCTGGTGGCGGGTGGCCGCCGTGGCCGGCTCCGCCGCCGCCGCGCACGCCCTCGGCCGCTACCACCGCGAGCGCGGCGACGAGCCCGCCGCCGAGTACTGGCTGCGCCAGTCCGCCGAGTCCGGGCACGCCCTCGGCGCGTACGCTCTCGCCGACCTGCTGGAGCACCGCAGCGACGTCGGGGCCGAGCGCTGGTTCCGCTCCGCCGCCGAGCGCGGCCACCGCGAGGCCGCCTACCGCCTCGCCCGCATACTCGACGGCCGCTCCCCGCGCCCCGCCGACCCCGGCGCCGGGCTCACCGCCGGCCTGGGCCCGCCCACCGGCGCCCGCCGCGTCTCCGTGGGCGGCGGCGACACCTCCGTCCGCGAGCTGCGCGCGGCCGCCGCCGCGGGCGGCGGCCGGCCGGACGGCCCGGCCGGCGAGGCCGAGCAGTGGTACCGGCAGGCCGCCGCTCGCGGCCACCGGCGCGCCGCCCTGCACCTGGGCACCCTGCTGGAGGCCCGCGGGGAGACCCAGGAGGCCGCCCGCTGGTACCTCACCTCCGCCAAGGACGGCGAGCCCCGTGCCGCCTGCGCCCTGGGCTTCCTGCTGCGCGACGCGGGCGACACCGACAGCGCCGCCGTCTGGTGGCGCCGCGCCGCCCAGGAGGGCGACGGCAACGCCGCCAACGCCCTGGGCGCCCTGCACGCCGAGCGCGGCGAGTCCCAGCAGGCCGAGCGCTGGTACCGGACCGCCCTGGACGCCGGCGACATCAACGGTGCGTACAACCTGGGCCTGCTCTGCGCCGAGCAGGGCCGCACCGCCCAGGCCGAGCAGTGGTACCGCCGCGCCGCCTACGCGGGCCACAAGGAGGCCGCCAACGCCCTCGCCGTGCTGCTCCTCCAGAACGGCGACCCGGCCGGCGCCGAGCCGTGGTTCTCCAAGGCCGCCGAGGCCGGCAGCGTCGACGCCGCGTTCAACCTGGGCATCCTCTACGCCGGGCGGGACGAGGAGCGCGCGGCCTACGAGTGGTACGAGCGCGCCGCCGCCGCGGGCCACACCGACGCCGCCCTCCAGGTGGCGATGGTGCTGCTGCGGGACGGCGAAGAGGAGGAGGCCGAGCGGCACCTGCGGGTGGCGGTCAAGGGCGGCGGCGCCGAGGCCGCGTTCCGGCTGGGCTCGCTGCTCGACCGGGACGAGGACACCCGGTTCGAGGCCGAGCAGTGGTACGAGCGGGCCGCCCGCCAGGGGCACCGCCGGGCCCAGGTCCGGCTCGGCATGATCGTCGCCGAGCGCGGGGACGTCGCCGGGGCCGCCCACTGGTACCGCCAGGCCGCCGAGGCCGGCAGCCGGAACGGCGCGTTCAACCTGGGGCTGCTGCTCGCCCGCGAAGGCAGCGAGCCGGAGGCGGCGATGTGGTGGACCCGGGCCGCGGAGGCCGGCCACGGCCGGGCCGCCCTGCGGCTGGCCCTGCTCGCCGCCCGGCGCGGTGACCTGTCGGCAGGCCAGCAGTGGTGTGCGCGGGCGGTCGAGCTGGGCCCGGCCGAGGTCGCCGAGCGCGCCGCCCGGCTCCGCGACGCGCTCCGGCAGGAGCTCACGGCGTGAGGAAGGATCGCGAGGGGGGACGGGAAGGCATTTGCGTCCACGGTCACGGACGGGTTAGGGTGGTGGAACCGACGCGGGGTGGAGCAGCTCGGTAGCTCGCTGGGCTCATAACCCAGAGGTCGCAGGTTCAAATCCTGTCCCCGCTACTCAGGACAAGGCCCGGATCGTATGATCCGGGCCTTTGTCGTATGCACCCAGCCCGTACCCAGCACGCGCCCGGCCCGCACTCAGCGCCCCCCGGCGGGCTCTCAGCCCGCCGTCGCGCACTCCGGGCACAGGCCGCGGTAGGTCACCTCGACCGCCGACAGGCGGAAGCCGAAGCGTTCCTCGGCGGGCAGTCCGGCCAGCAGGTCGCCGGCGGGGTGGACGTCCCGGATGGTGCCGCACCGCGAGCACACGAGGTGCTGGTGGGCGTGGTGGGCGTTGGGGTCGTAGCGCTTGGCGCGGCCGTCCGTGCTCACTTCGAGCACCTCGCCCAGCGAGACCAGCTCGCCGAGCGTGTTGTACACCGTCGCGCGCGAGATCTCCGGCAGCAGGAGGGCCGCCTTCGCGTGGACTTCGTCGGCGGTGTAGTGCACGTGGTCCCCGTCGAGCACTTCGGCCACCACGCGTCGCTGCGCGGTCAGCCGCCAGCCGCGGGACCGGAGCCGTTCCAGCAGGTCACTCATGCCATTCACCTATCAGTCAGATAGCTCCAGCGTAGCAGTGGGCCCGTCCATCGATGGATCGCGTATTTCTATGGTTGGCATCTTGACTTAGACAAAGTCCAATGTAGGATCGGGTTCCGGATCGAGGACGACAGACGGAGGCGTACGTGTCGGTGCAGGACGAGGCCCTTTCCGCGGCCATTTCGACGACGGGCCCGCTGACCACGGAGTCCGGTGCTCCGGTCGCGGACAACCAGAACAGCGAGACCGCGGGCCTCGGCGGCCCCGTCCTGGTCCAGGACCAGCTGCTGCTGGAGAAGCTGGCGCACTTCAACCGCGAGCGCATCCCGGAGCGCGTCGTGCACGCCCGTGGCGCCGGCGCGTACGGCACCTTCACGGTGACCGCCGACGTCACCCGCTGGACCCGGGCCGCCTTCCTCTCGCAGGTCGGCAAGGAGACCGAGGTCTTCCTCCGCTTCTCCACCGTGGCCGGCAACCTCGGCTCGGCGGACGCGGTGCGCGACCCGCGCGGTTTCGCGGTGAAGTTCTACACCGAGGAGGGCAACTACGACCTCGTCGGGAACAACACCCCCATCTTCTTCATCAAGGACGCCATCAAGTTCCCGGACTTCATCCACACCCAGAAGCGCGACCCGTACACCGGTTCGCAGGAGGCGGACAACGTCTGGGACTTCTGGGGCCTGTCGCCCGAGTCCACCCACCAGGTGACCTGGCTGTTCGGTGACCGCGGCATCCCCGCCTCGTACCGCCACATGGACGGCTTCGGCTCGCACACCTTCCAGTGGACCAACGAGGCCGGCGAGTCGTTCTGGGTGAAGTACCACTTCAAGACCGACCAGGGCATCCGGAACCTCACCGCGGCCGAGGCCGAGGAGCTGGCCGGCAAGGACCCCGACAGCCACCAGCGCGACCTGCGCGAGGCCATCGAGCGCGGCGAGTTCCCCAGCTGGACCGTGTACGTCCAGGTCATGCCGGCGGACGAGGCGGCGTCCTACCGCTTCAACCCCTTCGACCTGACCAAGGTCTGGCCGCACGGCGACTACCCGCTGACCGAGATCGGCAAGCTGGAGCTCAACCGCAACCCGGAGAACGTCTTCGCCGAGGTCGAGCAGGCCATCTTCAGCCCCGCGCACTTCGTGCCCGGCATCGGACCGTCCCCGGACAAGATGCTCCAGGGCCGGCTCTTCGCCTACGGCGACGCCCACCGCTACCGCGTCGGCATCAACGCCGACCACCTGCCGGTGAACCGCCCGCACGCCACGGTGGCCCGGACCCACAGCCGTGACGGTTTCCTGTACGACGGCCGGCACAAGGGCGCCAAGAACTACGAGCCCAACAGCTTCGGCGGCCCGGCCCAGACCGACCGCCCGCTGTGGCAGCCGGTCGCCGTCACCGGCGCCACGGGCAACCACGCCGCCCCGACGCACGCCGAGGACAACGACTTCGTCCAGGCGGGCAACCTCTACCGGCTGATGACGGAGGAGGAGAAGGAGCGCCTGATCGCCAACCTGGCCGGCTTCATCGCCAAGGTGTCGCGCGACGACATCGCCGAGCGGGCGATCAACAACTTCCGCCAGGCGGACGCGGACTACGGCAAGCGGTTGGAGGCCGCCGTCCAGGCCCTGCGCGGCTGACGACCCTGGACACTTGCCGTACACGGCGGAGAGGCCGGACTGCCATGGGGCTCCGGCCTCTCCGTCATGCCCGCGCACGGGCACACCCGGCGGCCCTAGGTCAGTGCCCCGGCCCCCGCTCCCGCCCCCGCCGGCACCTCCGCGCGCCGCGGCAGCCAGCAGCGGATGATGTCGCGCACCGACACCATGCCCACCGGCTCCCGGCCGCCCAGCACCACCAGATGGCGGAACTCGCCGCGCGTCATCGCCGCGGCCGCCTCCTCCAGCGTCCACTCCGGGGCGGCGAAGACCACGTCCGTCGTGGTGTGCGCCTGAGCCGTCTCGCGGTCGGGGTCCAGGCCCCGCCCGACGGCGTTGAGGATGTCGCGCTCGGTGAGGATGCCGAGCCCGCCCTCGTCCGGGTCGAGGACGACCGCCGCGCCGACCCGGCGCGCGGACATCAGCCGCGCCGCCTGGCGCAGCGTGTGGGCGGGGCCGATGGTGAGGAGCACCGTGCTCATGGCGTCGCGGACGAGCATGGCGATGGCCACCTCCTTGGAGACCTGGAGAGCTCCACAAGGGAGTTCACAAGTTCACAAACCGGGGGCTGTCATCGTCACACGCGTCGGCGAGGCCGGACAAGGGGCCCGGACCGTGGAGATTTGCCGAATTTTTACGGCAGTTGTGTGTACCGGGGGCTACGACCGCAGATAGCCGAGCAGTTCGTCGTGGAGCAGCCCGTTGGACGCCGCGGCGTTGCCGCTGTGCGGCCCCGGACGGCCGTCCAGGCCGGTGAACCGGCCGCCCGCCTCCTCCACGATGACGGCGTTGGCCGCCATGTCCCACAGCGACAGCTCGGGCTCCGCGCAGATGTCCACCGACCCCTCGGCGACCATCATGTACGGCCAGAAGTCGCCGTAGCCGCGCGTGCGCCAGCAGGCCCGCGTCAGGTCGAGGAAGCCCGGCAGCATCCCGCGCTCCTCCCAGCCGCTGAGCGACGAGTACGCGAACGACGCGTCCCCGATCCGCCCCACCTGGGAGACCTGGAGCCGGGTGGCCGAGGTCAGGCTGCGCCCGGTGTACGCGCCGGAGTCCTTGGCCGCCCACCAGCGGCGCCCCAGGGCCGGCGCCGAGACGAGGCCGACCACCGGCCGGTAGCCGCCCTCGCCCTGCACCATCAGGGCGATCAGGGTGGCCCACACCGGCACGCCGCGCACGTAGTTCTTCGTCCCGTCGATCGGGTCGATGATCCAGCGGCGCGGGCCCAGACCCTCGCTGCCGAACTCCTCGCCCAGCACGGCGTCCCGCGGCCGGGCGCGCTGGAGATGGCCGCGGATCAGCTCCTCGGCGGCCTTGTCCGCCTCGCTCACCGGGGTCATGTCCGGCTTGGTCTCGACCTTGAGGTCGAGCGCCTTGAACCGGTCCATGGTGGCCGCGTCGGCGGCGTCCGCCAGCACGTGGGCCAGACGCAGATCATCGTGGTAATCGGACATGCCACGCACACTACCCGTGGCCATCGCCAGGTCACGCGCGGCGCGACCTGCCGTCGCTCTTGACACCGTCCGGCGGCACGTCAATTCTGTGACCGGCCCCCTCCGGGCCCCCGACCGTCGTGCGGCCGTACGGCCGAGGAGGCGACGATGCCCGCGGCACGAGAGCTCTTGCTGGACGCGGCCTACGCGGCGCTCGCCGCCCGGCCCTGGCACGCGGTGCGGATGGTCGACGTCGCGGCGGCCGCCGGGGTGTCCCGCCAGACGCTGTACAACGAGTTCGGCAGCAAGGAGGGGCTGGCCCGCGCCCTGGTGCGGCGGGAGGCGGAGGCGTTCCTCGGCGGCGTGGAGCGCTGCCTGGCCGACGCGGCCGCGACCGGCGCCGACGCGGGTGGCTGCTGTGCCGCGGCGGCCGCCTGGACGCTGCGCGCGGCCCGCGCCAACCCGTTCGTGCGGGCGGCGCTCACCGGCTGCCGCGGCGAGCGGCTCCCGGCCGCCGCCGCGCCCCCCGTGCCCGCGCAGCGCGCCCCCGAAGCGCGCCGCCCGTTCCGTGGCGCGCCCACGCCCGGCTCGATGGCCGAGCGGATACGTGACAGCGCGCTGCAGGCCATCGGGGCGCCGGAGCGCGAGGAGGAGGGGGCCGCACCGGGGCCGGCGTGGCGGGCCTGCGAGGCGGCCGTCCGGCTGACGCTGTCGTACGTGGTGGCGCCCGCCGCCACGGACGAGGAGGCGGCCGCGGAGGTCGCCCGTCTGGTGCGCACCCTGCTGGCGGCACCGTCCGCCGCATGAGGGGCGGCGGGACCCCGCGGCTCAGTGGGCCGAACCGGAGAGCTGGAGACCTATGATGCCCACGATGACCAGCGAGATCGACACGATCTTGAGGGTGGAGACCAGGTCGCCGAGGAAGACCATGCCGTAGATGGCGGTGCCGGCGGCGCCGATGCCCGTCCACACCGCGTAGGCCGGCCCCACGTCGAGCTTCCGCAGCGACAGCGTCAGCAGCCCGAAGCTGCCGAGTGCGAAACAGGCGAAGGCGATGGTGGGCCAGAGTCTCGTGAAGCCGTGGGACAGCTTGAGGCAGACGGCGAAGCCCGTTTCCAGCAGTCCGGCGACCACCACCAGCAACCACGCCATCCGATTGCCTCCCGTTCCACGGCGACCCCCCGGCTCCGCCGGCTGTCTCATGCCCTTGCCGCCGGGGGTCACTCGCAAACGTAAGCGATCAGTCGCCTTCGCGCCGCTCCCTCGTGGCGAGCAGCCGGCGCAGCGAGTACAGCCGCTGGGGGTCGGCGTGGCCGTCGGCCACCCACTGGTCCAGGGCGCAGTCCTGCTCGTCGTGGCTGCACGCGCGGGGGCAGCCCTCGGTGCCCGGCACCAGGTCGGGGAAGGCGTGGATGACGCGCGAGGGGTCGATGTGCGCCAGGCCGAACGACCGTACGCCGGGGGTGTCGATGACCCAGCCGTCGCCGGACGGCAGCGGCAGGGCGAGCGCGGAGGTGGTGGTGTGGCGGCCGCGGCCGGTGACGGCGTTGACGTGCCCGGTGGCCCGCTGCCGGTCCGGCACGAGGGCGTTGACCAGGGTGGTCTTGCCGACGCCGGAGTGGCCGACGAAGGCGGTGATGCGGCCGTTCAGCCGCTCCCGCACCCGCTCGGCCGCGTCGCCCTCGGCGAGCTCGTCGCGGCTGGTGACGACGTAGGGCACCCCCAGGGCGCCGTACGACTGCATCAGCGTCTCGGCGGGGGCGAGGTCGGACTTGGTGAGCACGAGCAGCGGTTCGAGCCCGGCGTCGTACGCGGCGACGAGGCAGCGGTCGATGAGGCGGGGCCGCGGCTCGGGGTCGGCGAGGGCGGTGACGATGGCCAGCTGGTCGGCGTTGGCGACGACCACCCGCTCGTACGGGTCGTCGTCGTCCGCGGTGCGGCGCAGCACCGAGCGGCGCTCCTCGACGCGGACGATGCGGGCGAGGGTGTCCTTGGCGCCGGTGAGGTCACCGACGACGGCGACCCGGTCGCCGACGACGACGCCCTTGCGGCCCAGTTCGCGGGCCTTCATCGCCATGACGGTGCGGCCGTCGACGAGGCAGGTCAGCCGGCCGCGGTCGACGGTGAGGACGAAGCCCTCGGCGGCGTCCTCGTGCTTGGGGCGGATGGTGGTGCGGGGGCGGTTGCCCTTGCGGTTGGGGCGGACGCGGACGTCGTCCTCGTCGGTGTGCTTGCCGTAGCGGCGCATGGTCTTTCCGGTCTCTCAGCTGCCGGCCACCGTCGCCCCCGCGACGGAGCCGAGCATCCCGGTCCACAGTTCGGGGAAGTCGGGCAGGGTCTTGGCGGTGGTGGCGACGTTCTCGACCTCGACGCCGGGCACGGCGAGGCCCAGGACGGCGGCGGCGGTGGCCAGCCGGTGGTCCTCGTAGGTGTGGAAGACGCCGCCGTGCAGCGGTCGGGGCCGGATGCGCAGGCCGTCCTCGGTCTCGGTGACGTCGCCGCCGAGCTCGTTGATCTCCTTGGCGAGGGCGGCGAGCCGGTCGGTCTCGTGCAGCCGCAGGTGGGCGATGCCGCGCAGCACGGACTCGGAGTCGGCGAGTGCGGCGACGGCCGCGATGACGGGCGTGAGCTCGCCGACCTCGTGCAGGTCGGCGTCGATGCCGGTGATGCGGCCGGTGCCGGTGAAGGTCAGGCCGGCCTCGGTCAGCTCGCAGCTGCCGCCCATGGCGGTGAAGATCTCGCGAAGGGAGTCGCCCGGCTGGGTGGTGCGCTCGGGCCAGTCGGGCACGGTGACCCGGCCGCCGGTGACGAGGGCAGCGGCGAGGAACGGCGCCGCGTTGGACAGGTCGGGCTCGACGACGAGGTCGCGGCCGAGGAGGGCGCTGGGGGAGACCCGCCACACGTTCGGCTCGCCCCCCGACTCGGGGGTGTCGACCTGGGCGCCGGCCTGGCGCAGCATGTCGACGGTCATCCGGATGTGCGGCAGGGACGGCAGGACGGGGCCGGTGTGCCGGACCTCGACGCCCTGGTTGAAGCGGGGGCCGGACAGCAGCAGCGCGGAGATGAACTGGGACGAGGAGGACGCGTCGACCTCGACCGGTCCGCCCTCCAGGGCGCCGGCGCCGTGCACGGTGAGGGGGAGCGCGCCGCGGTCGTTGTCGTCGATGCGGGCGCCGAGGGCGCGCAGCGCGTCGATCACGCCGTGCAGCGGCCGCTCGTGGCTGCGCGGGTCGCCGTCGAACCGTACGGGGCCGTCGGCGAGGGCGGCGACGGGCGGCAGGAAGCGCATGACGGTGCCGGCGTTGCCGACGTCGACGGTGGCGGGGCCGTGCAGGCCGGCGGGGATGACGCGCCACGCCTCGCCGGCGGCGTCCGGGCCGGCGGCGGGGGAGGAGCTGGAGGAGACGGTCTCCTCGATGCCCACGCCCAGGGCGCGCAGCGCGTCGGCCATGAGGACGGTGTCGCGGGAGCGGAGCGGGCGGCGCACCCAGCCCGGCTCGGCGGCCAGGGCCGCGAGGACCAGCGCACGGTTCGTGACCGACTTCGAGCCGGGCACGGTGACGGTCGCGTCGACGGCCCCCGTCGCGGTCGGAGCGGGCCAGAGATCGGTGTGCGCGGTGCTCTCGGTCATGCCCCCAACCTTAGTGGCTCGGTCCCGGTCACCGGCCGAGCAGCCAGCGGCCGCCTCCCGCCAGGCAGCACAGGGACACGACGTGGAAGAGGCCGAGCCAGACGGCCGCGGGTACGTTCGTGAGCCGCGCGAGCTGGTCGGCGTCGGAGTCGGGGGCGCGGCCGCGGCGCCGCTTCCGCTGGAGCTCGAACGGTGGCCGGACACCGCCCAGGAGGAGGAACCACACCACTCCGTAGGCGAAGGCGGCCTGCACCTCCGGGCCGGCCAGCCAGGACACCACGGCGAACGCGGCGCCGCACAGCACCACGGTCAGTACGCCCCACGCGTTGCGGATCATCACCAGCATGGCGGCGAGCAGGGCGGTGGCGCCCCACAGCAGGGCGGTGGTGTGCCCGGCGGCGAGCAGCGCCGCGCCGGCCAGGCCCAGCAGGGAGGGCGCCGTGTAGCCGGCCGCCGCGGTGAGGACCATGCCGATACCGGTGGGCCGGCCCCGGGAGACGGTCAGGCCCGAGGTGTCCGAGTGCAGCCGTATGCCCTGCAGGCGCCGTCCGCTGAGGACGGCCACCAGCGCGTGGCCGCCCTCGTGGGCGAGGGTGACGGCGTTCCGGCTGACCAGCCACACCCGGCGGGGCATCACCGCGGCGAGGGCGACGAGGCCGGTGACCACCACCGTCCACACCGACGGCCCGGGCTGGACGCCGACGATCCGCTCCCACAGGTCGGCGGCGCTGGTACTGCTGTGCATCGGTGGGCTGCTCCTTGCGTGTTCGTGGCAGTGTGGCACTCATGTGCGGGAGATACGCTGCGAGCCGTCGGCCGGAGGATCTGGCCGGGCTCTTCGGGGTGGAGAAGTGGGAACCGGAGGAGACGCTCGCTCCGGACTGGAACGTGGCGCCGACGAAGAGCGTTCACGCGGTGCTCGAGCGTCCTCTGAAAGACGCCGCCGACCGGCGTCCGGTTCGTCAGCTTCGTGCGTTGCGCTGGGGCCTGGTGCCGTCCTGGGCGAAGTCGCCCGAGGGCGGCGCCCGGATGATCAACGCCAGGGCCGAGACGGTGCACGAGAAGCCGTCCTTCCGCGCCGCCTTCGAGAGCCGCCGCTGCCTGCTGCCCGCGGACGGCTACTACGAGTGGGTCACCGGCGGGCACGAGCGCGAGCTGGAGGAGCGCGGACTGCGCAAGCGCACCCGTAAGCAGCCGTACTTCGTCACGCCGGCCGACGGCTCGGTGATGGCGCTGGCCGGGGTGTACGAGTTCTGGCGCGACCCGGCGCTGCCGCCGGACCACCCGCAGGCGTGGTGGGTGACCTGCTCGGTGATCACCACGGAGGCGGAGACGGCGCCCTTCGCGGGGGCCGGGGACCGCGCGGGGGACGAGCCGGGGCCGCGTTCCCTGGCGGAGATCCACCCCCGGATGCCGCTCGTCCTGACGCCCGACCGCTGGTCCGCGTGGCTCGACCCCCGGACGGGTCCCGGCGAGCTGCGGGCCCTGCTCACGCCGCCGCGGGCGGACCTGCTGCGCGCCCACCCGGTGACCACGGCGGTCAGCGACGTGCGCAACAACGGGCCGGAGCTGGTGGCGGAGCTGGACGCGCCGGAGGAGGCGACGCTGTTCTGAGCTGTCCTGTCAGTGGTGAGGGGCAGGATGGAGGCGTGACGACCCTGCCGACGAAGAACACCGAGGACGTCCCCACGCCGGCCGGCCCCGCCCGCGTCCACTGGTACCGCGCCCCGGACGCCCGCCTGGTGCTCGCCCTCGGGCACGGCGCCGGCGGCGGCGTCGAGGCCCGCGACCTCCAGGCGCTGGCCGCGGCCCTGCCCCACGAGGGGGTGGCCGTCGCCCTGGTGGAGCAGCCGTGGCGGGTGGCCGGCCGCAAGGTGGCCCCCGCGCCGAAGGCGCTGGACGAGGCGTGGCGGGCCCTGTGGCCGGCGCTGGCCGGCCCCGGGCTGCCGGTGGTGGCCGGCGGGCGCAGCGCCGGGGCGCGCGTGGCCTGCCGTACGGCCGCGGAGCTGGGGGCCGTCGCCGTGCTCGCGCTGAGCTTCCCGCTGCACCCGCCGGGCCGCCCGGAGAAGTCCCGCGCCGACGAGCTGGCCGGCACCGGGCTGCCCGTCCTCGTGGTGCAGGGCGGCCGCGACCCGTTCGGCCGGCCCGAGGAGTTCCCGCCCGGCACGGCGCCGGTGGAGGTGCCCGGCGGCGATCACGGCTTCGCGGTGCCGAAGAAGGCCGGCACCACCCAGGAGGAGGCGCTCTCCGTGATCACGGACACGGTGGGGACGTGGCTGCGCGGGCTGGGGGAGGGGATCTGACCCGGCTCTGACCCGTCCCTGACCTCCCTGACACACCCTGTCGAAACCCCGTCGAAAATCTGTGGAACTCGCCCCAGCAGACCGGGAATGATCAGCGGGCGGCCGGTGTTGACGGTTTCCGTAGTCACGCACCGGCACGAAGGAATGGGAGCTCCCCGCATGGGTTCGATCGCATGCCCGTCCCGCCCGCAGCAGGCCGAGCCCGCCTGGGCCGTCCTGGGCGTGGCCCAGCCGGCTGCGGCTGGAGCGGCGGGGGGAGCCGAACGTCGTCTATTCTCCGATTCGAGCGGATCTGTTCCGAATGCGAACAAGACCGTCTCGGGCTCGGCCATGTTGCTGGAGGAGGTGGGTCCGGTCACTGGGACCGACACGGGGACCGACGGCGGCCGGAGGCCGGCGGAGAGCGCGACCGAGCGCAGCGCCCGGTTCGAGCGTGACGCTCTGACCTTCCTCGACCAGATGTACTCGGCCGCCCTGCGCATGACGCGCAACGCCGCGGACGCCGAGGACCTGGTGCAGGAGACGTACGCCAAGGCGTACGCGTCCTTCCACCAGTTCCGCGAGGGCACCAACCTCAAGGCGTGGCTGTACCGCATCCTGACGAACACGTTCATCAACTCGTACCGCAAGAAGCAGCGCGAGCCGCTGCGCAGCGCCTCCGAGGAGATCGAGGACTGGCAGCTGGCGCGCGCCGAGTCGCACATGTCGACGGGGCTGCGGTCGGCCGAGTCCCAGGCGCTGGACCACCTTCCCGACTCCGATGTCAAGGAGGCCCTGCAGGCCATTCCGGAGGAGTTCCGCATCGCGGTCTACCTCGCGGACGTCGAGGGCTTTGCGTACAAGGAGATCGCGGACATCATGGGTACCCCCATCGGCACGGTGATGTCGCGGCTGCACCGCGGCCGTCGCCAGCTGCGCGGGCTGCTGGAGGACTACGCCCGCGAGCGCGGTCTGGTCCCGGCGGGGACCGCCGCGGCCGCGGATGGTTCCGCCACGTCGCACAACCGGAAAGGGTCGGACTCATGAGCCGCGGGGAGCCGCACGAGACGGACTGCTCCGAAGTCCTCGACCACCTCTACGAGTTTCTCGACCACGAGATGCCCGCCGGTGAGTGCGCCAAGTTCGAGGTGCACATCGACGAGTGCTCCCCCTGCCTGGAGAAGTACGGGCTGGAGCAGGCCGTGAAGAAGCTCGTCAAGCGCTGCTGCGGGCACGACGACGTGCCGGCCGACCTGCGGTCGAAGGTGATGAGCCGGATCGACCTGATCCGCTCCGGCCAGGCGGTGCCCGACCAGGACGTGGTCGCCGAGGCCCGCGCCGCGGAGGCCGCCGCGCGCGCGGCTAAGGCCGCCGGCGACCGCGGCACGGGCCAGCGGCCCGCCGAGGCATGACCTCCCGGGCCTGATCCGGAGCTGATCCAAACCACCGCACCCGGGAACGTCACCCGAACGGACGGCGCAATACCGGCGACGCCGAATTCCGGGCCCCGCGGGCCTATCCTCCCCATCCAGACGTCAGGTCCGACGGTCGGGGAGGAGACGCCATGGGGCCACTTCCGGCGGCGGCGCGCGTATACATCGCCTGTGCCGTGCTCGCCGCCGCGGTGTGCGCCGTGCCCCTCGCCCGGAGCGCCCCCGGGGTGCCCTGGGGCGCGCTGGTCCTCCTCGCGGGCGTCTGCGCGGTGTGCGAACGGCTGCCGCGCCGCCCCCTGACTCTCCCCGTGCTGCTGGCCGCCGCCGTGCTGCTGCCGCCGGCCGCCGCCGGCCTCGCGGCGGTGCCCGGCGGGCTCGCCGGCCGCGTGGGCCGCCGCCCGGTGGCCGTCCGCCGGCTCTGGCACGCCGCCCAGCTGTCGCTGGCCACCGGCGCCGCCTCGTACGTCTACGGGCTCGGCGGGCCCCGCCCCGTCACCGCGCCCGCCTTTCCCCGTGCCCTCGGGCCCGCCCTGGCCGCGGCCCTGGTCCTCGCGCTGGTGCTGGCGGTGCTGGAGGGGGGTGTCCTGGTCACCGCCGAGGGCCGCTCCCCGCGCACGGCCTGGCGCGACGCGCTGCCGGGCGCGCTGGTGCCGCCGCTCGCCCAGGGGCCCACGGGCCTGCTGGTGGCGGTGGTGTGGCACAGCCCCTACGGGCCGCCCGCCGCGCTGCTCGTCCTGCTGCCGATGGCCCTCTCCTCCTGGGTGCTCGACCGCTGCCGCCGCGAGCGCGCCGCACACCGCGCCACCGTCCGCGCCCTGGTCCAGGCCGTCGACCTCAAGGACGCGTACACCCGGGGCCACAGCGAGCGCGTCGGCCGCGCCTCCGTCCTCATCGCCCGTGAGCTGGGCATGCGCGGGGAGCGGCTGGAGGCGCTGCGCTTCGCCGGCACCCTGCACGACGTCGGCAAGATCGGCGTCCCCACGCGGGTGCTGCGCAAGAACGGGCCGCTGACGCCCGAGGAGCGCCGGCTGATCGAGCTGCACCCGGAGTACGGGCACGAGATGGTGCGCGGCATCGGCTTCCTCGACGAGGCCCGGGACGCGATCCTGCACCACCACGAGCGCCTGGACGGCACCGGCTACCCCTACGGGCTGACAGGGCATCAGATCCCCGAGGCGGCGCGGGTGGTGGCCGTCGCCGACGCCTTCGACGCCATGACCTCCACCCGCAGCTACAGCCGCGCCCGCCCCGTCCCCGCCGCCCTGGCCGAACTGCACCGCTGCGCGGGGTCGCACTTCGACCCGCGCATGGTGGCCGCCCTGACCCGCGCCCTGGACCGGTACGGCTGGCACCCCGCGGTCCCGGCCAGCCGAAACGTCCCTCTTGATCAGTGCCCCGCCCGCACCGCCGCCGGTGGCGGTGCCTGATGAGAACCGGGATGACCCCGTCCGCCGTGCGCTGCGTCCACGCCCTCGCCGGCGCCGTCGCCGTCGGCGCGCTCGCGTGGACCGCCTGGCGGGGCGTGGCCCAGCCCCGCGTCGCCCTGGCCTACGGGATGCTGATCGCCCTCGGGGAGGCCGCCCGGCGACGGCCCCGCTCCGGCGGCGGGCTGCGGGAGACCGCGCCGCTCGGCGCCGCCGGCACGCTCGCGTACGCGCTGCTCGGCGAGGTCGGCGGCGAGCCCACCTCGCACGGCGCCCCGCAGGTCGTCGCCGTCGTCCTCGGCGCCACGCTCGCCGGCGCCGTGGGCCGGCCGCCCGCCCTGGACCGGCTGGCGCGGCGGGTGATCGGGGCCGGGTTCGCCGCCGTCTGCTTCCAGCCGCTGCACGCCTCGGGCGTGCTCGGCACCTGGCCCGCGCACAGCCCGTACTACGCGCTGTTCCTGCTGCTCCTCCTCGCCCTCACCGCGCTGTGCGACGCCGTGATCGCCGCAGCCCTCGCCCGGGCCCGCGCCGGGGGCGGCGCCTACGGCCCGGCGCTGCGGCGGGAGCTGCGGGAGCTGCCGGGCGTCGGCTCGGCGATCGGCGCCACGGGTGCCGTGATGGCGCTGGCCGTGGCCGCCGCCGGGCTGTGGGCGCTGCCCGTGTTCTGTGTGCCGCTGCTGGTCACCCAGCTGTCCGTGCACCGCTACGAGGCCGCGCGCGCCACCCGCCGGCAGACCGTCGCCTCCCTTGCCCGTACCACCGAGATCGCGGGCTACACCCCGGCCGGCCACGCCCGCCGCGTGGCCGCCCTCAGCCGGGCCGTCGGCCGTGAGCTGGGCCTGTCCGGTGCGGAGCTCACCGTGCTGGAGTACGGCGCCCTCATGCACGACGTGGGCCAGCTGTCGCTGCCCGACCCGGTGCCCGCCGGGGCCACCGAGCCGCTGCCCCCGGAGGAGCGGCGGCGCATCGCCCGGCTCGGCGGGGCGGTGGTGCGCCGCACCGGCGTTCCCCCGGAAGTCGTACTCGTGGTCGAGCGGCAGGCGGATCCGTACCGGGACCAGCCGCTCACCGCCCGTATCGTCCGGACCGTCAACGCCTACGACGACCTCGCCGCCGACCCGGCGTGCGGCCCCCTGCGCGCGCTGGAGCGGCTCCGTCTGGCCACGGCGTACGACCACGAGCCCCGCGTCGTGGAGGCGCTCGCCACGGTGCTCGCCCGCGGTGGCCCCGCCCCGCCCGGCCCGTGAACCCCGCCACGGCACGACCGGCCCGCCGAACCCGCGGGTAATGAGCGGGCGTCCGAAGGGGCATGGTTGGATGCGAAGAGGACGAAGAGTTCGGCGAGAATGCGGAAATCGGGGGGTGTCGTGCGCGCTGTCGTCGGCAAGGAGGTGTGGTGGGAGCCGCTCCCCGGAGCAGTTGACCATCCGGCGTGTCCGTACGCACACGCAGAGACCGGCAGGCGGGAATCGTGAGGATCTTCGGCAGGGTACGGCACCGGCCTTCCGCCTCGTGGCGGCAGGCCACCGACCGTGCCTTCACTCTCATCGGCGACGGCCGGTACGAGGACGCGGGCGCGCTGCTGACGCGCGCGGCCGACATGGAACCGTGGTTGTCCGAGTCGTGGTTCAACCTCGCACTGCTGCACAAGTTCCGGCACGACTGGGAGCAGGCCCGCGCCGCCGGCCTGCGCGCGGTGGCGCTGCTGGACCGCGAGACGGGCGCCCCGGACTGGTGGAACGTGGGCATCGCCGCGACCGCCCTCCAGGACTGGCCGCTGGCCCGCCGCGCCTGGCAGGCGTACGGGCTGAAGGTGCCGGCGGAGGGCGGCCCGGCCGGTGAGCCGACGGGCATGGAGCTGGGCAGCGCCGCCGTCCGGCTGTCGCCGGAGGGCGAGGCCGAGGTGGTCTGGGGCCGCCGCCTGGACCCGGCCCGGATCGAGGTGCTCAGCATTCCGCTGCCGTCCTCGGGCCGCCGCTGGGGCGAGGTCGTGCTGCACGACGGCGTGCCGCACGGCGAGCGCGTCACGGCCGCCGGCCCGGCGTACCCCGTCTTCGACGAGATCGAACTGTGGGCGCCCTCGCCCGTGCCGACCTGGGTGGTGCTGCTGGAGGCCGCCACGGAGGCCGACCGGGACGCCCTGGAGCGGCTCGCCGCCGACGCGGGCTTCGCCGCCGAGGACTGGTCCTCCTCCGTGCGCCTGCTGTGCCGCACGTGCTCGGAGAGCCGCATGCCCAGCGACGAGGGCGACGGGGAGCACCTGGACCCGCACGACCACAGCGAGCCCGGCCACCCCGGCCCCCTGGGCCACCGCACCGCGGGCTCCGGTTCGGGCTCCCTGTGGGTGCCCGAGCGGGAGTGCGGCATCGCCGCGCCCGCCGCCCTGGTGCGCGGCCTGCTGGACGGCTGGGTCGCCGACAGCCCCGACACCCGGGAATGGCGGGATCTCGAAGAGGTCTGCTGAGGGCGGCGCCCTCCGGCGGTCGTCCGCTTACCCTGTATGGGCCCCGTGTGACGACGGGGCACGACATGGCGTTTGTGAGAGAGGCGTACGGCGGAGATGGCGCAGCAAGAGACCGGTCAGCAGACGGGCGAGGAGTTCCTCGACGACGTGACGGACGCCGAGGCGCGCGAGGCCGCCCACCGCGAGCGCGGCACCTCGCGTCCGATCACGGTCGTCGGCAACCCCGTTCTGCACAAGGAGTGCAAGGACGTCACCGAGTTCGACGAGTCGCTGGCGCAGCTGATCGACGACATGTTCGCCAGCCAGCGCACGGCCGAGGGCGTGGGCCTGGCCGCCAACCAGATCGGCGTCGACCTGAAGGTCTTCGTCTACGACTGCATGGACGACGAGGGCGTGCGCCACGTCGGCCACGTCTGCAACCCCGTCCTGGACGAGCTGCCGGCCGACCGCCGCGTCCTGGACGACTCGGGCGAGGGCTGCCTCTCGGTGCCCGGCGCCTACTGCGAGCTGCCCCGCCCCGACTACGCGGTGGTCCGCGGCCAGGACATGAAGGGCAACCCGATCGTGGTCCAGGGCACGGGCTACTTCGCCCGCTGCCTCCAGCACGAGACGGACCACCTCTACGGCCG
Organism: Streptomyces mashuensis; assembly: GCF_014654785.1. Lineage (GTDB taxonomy): Bacteria > Actinomycetota > Actinomycetes > Streptomycetales > Streptomycetaceae > Streptomyces > Streptomyces mashuensis. The sequence continues at coordinate 192 of NZ_BNBD01000017.1, read as the reverse complement.
CCTCTACATCGACCGCCTCTCCAAGCGCGACCGCAAGGACGTCCTCCGCCAGATGGCCGAGGGCACCCCGCGCTACCCGGTCGTGCCGAACGACTGAGCGCGCACGCAAGGCAGAAGGGCCCGTACGGATCGGGCGGTTTCTAACGGTCGTCGCAACACGTGGTCGGTTGTCTAGGGCGCGAGCAGTTTAGA
>NZ_BNBD01000016.1 GCF_014654785.1 Streptomyces mashuensis | reverse complement strand
GCCGAGCTCACGCTCGGCGGGGCGAAGTAGGACCAGCCCCCGAATTCGCCAACAGCGTCCCATGGGCTCCGGGGGCCTTCGCGTTGCCGGGCGGCGGGTGGGGCCGCCGCCCGGCGGTGGGGTCAGGGACGGTCGGCCGTCTCCTGCAGGGCGGCCTCGGCCTTGGCGTCGGCCTGGGTCCGGGCGACGTTGCCGCGGACCAGGAACCAGCCGCCGGCCAGCGCCGCCACGATGAGCGGCAGGCACAGCACCGTGGTGCGGCCGGCGCCCGGCTCGGACGCCATCAGGCCCAGCACGCAGGCCAGGAAGACCAGCGTGACGATCTGGGTGTACGGCGCCCAGGGCAGCTTGTAGCCCGGGCGGGTGACCCGGCCGTCCTTCGAGCGGCGCCAGAACAGCAGGGAGCAGACCATGATCATGCCCCAGGTGCCGATGATGCCGATCGCGGCGAAGTTCAGCACGATCTCGAAGGCGTCCGCCGGGACCACGAAGTTCAGGCCCACGCCCAGCACGCAGAAGAACGCGGTGAGCAGGATGCCGCCGTAGGGCACCTGGCCCTTGTTCATCAGGCCGGTGAACTTCGGGGCCGAGCCCGACATGGCCATCGAGCGCAGGATGCGGCCGGTGGAGTAGAGGCCGGAGTTCAGGCTGGACAGCGCGGCGGTGAGGACGACGAGGTTCATCACGCTGGCCGCGTAGGGAACGCCGATCTTCGACAGGACGGTGACGAAGGGGCTCTCGCCGGCGTGGTAGGCGGTGTAGGGCAGCAGCACCGCGAGCAGGACCACCGAGCCGACGTAGAACAGGCCGACACGCCACATGATCGAGTTGATCGCCTTCGGCATGATCTTCTCGGGGTTCTTCGTCTCGCCGGCGGCGACGCCGCACAGCTCGACGGAGGCGTAGGCGAAGACGACGCCCTGGATGACCATCAGCATCGGCATGACGCCGGTCGGGAAGATGCCGCCGTGGGCGGTGATGTTGGCCAGGCCCGGGGTGGTGTCGCCGACCTTGTGCTGGCTGGCCAGCAGGAAGATGCCGACGACCATGAAGACGGTGATCGCGGCGACCTTGATGATCGCGAACCAGAACTCCATCTCGCCGAAGTACTTCACCGAGATCAGGTTCACGGTGAGCACGACCGCGAGGGCGATCAGCGCGAGCACCCACTGCGGGATGCTGCTGAACATGTGCCAGTAGTGGGTGTACGTGGCCACGGCCGTGATGTCCGCGATGCCGGTGGTGGCCCAGTTGAGGAAGTACAGCCAGCCGGCGGTGAAGGCGCCCTTCTCGCCCATGAACTCACGGGCGTAGGAGACGAAGGCGCCGGAGGACGGGCGGTAGAGGACGAGCTCGCCCAGCGCGCGCACGACGAAGAAGGCGAAGAGGCCGCACACCGCGTAGGCGATGAAGAGCGAGGGCCCGGCGCTGGCCAGGCGGCCGCCCGCGCCGAGGAAGAGACCGGTGCCGATCGCGCCACCGATCGCGATCATGTTGACGTGGCGGGACTTGAGGTCCTTGCTGTAGCCGGCGTCACCGGCGTCGACGTGGGGGGAGGCGGATGCCGGGGCGGACGTCCCGGCATCGGGGGCCGCAGTGAGGGTGCGGTCGCTCATGTATGTCTTCGCCTTCGTTGTGGGGGAGCAGGACCGGACCGCACGACGGCTCGCGAGCGGGGGCGGGACACAGTGGGGCCCGGTGACCCGGGGACCGGCTGGCGACGCCGGGCTCCCGGGGAGCTTCAGAGGGGGGACGAGTCGTGGGGGGAATCCGGTGGTGCGGAAGACCGCGGGTGATCTCGATCGTGATGATCGTTCCGACGCCGCGAATCCTGAATTACCGACCGGTATCCCGGCGGTGCCCTAAGCGCCTCGCGCGGGGCCCGTCTGACAAGTCCATGCGCTGAATGGTGGAAGGCGCGTCAGGTCTCCGTCAAGACTTTACGGAGAATTGCTTTTCCGGGGCTTTCGCGCTAGCCCTCCGGGTGCTCCACCGCAGGTCAGGGGCTAGATGCCGCCATGGCCCTTACCGCCGGTAGCAGCCCCCGGCGGTGGCCGGGGTACGGCCCGGTCGCATTTCTTTCCCTTTTCCCCGGGAATGGCGCGGGCGCCGGCCGCCATGACGGCGGCCGGCGCCCGTGTCAACGACCCGCCGGTCAGCGGGGGTTGAAAATCACGCTCTGGAAGTGCTGCCCCTCCGGCGCCGATTGCTTCGGCTCCAGGCGGTGCGCCTCTCCCTTGCAGCCCTTCTGCTGGTAGATGGCGATCGGCTTCTCGGTGAAGTTGCGCGCGGCCCTGGCCTCCTGCTGCATGGAGTAGCACTTGTTCTCGGGCGGGTTCTCCAGGGAGTACAGCCGTCCCTTGGGTCCCCGCCACTGGAAGTAGCCGCCGACGGCATCGGCGGAGCTGCTGAGCAGCGATACGGCGAGGAGGAGCCCTCCGGCGGCGGCGACTGCGGTGCGCAAAGCTCGCATCACGGTCCTTCGTCTCGGCGATCTCGGGAGTGGGCATAGCGGACAAGCGGCCCACACTGCGCTCAACGACGTTCGGCGCCCCACGACACGGCACACCCGGGAGAACCGGCATGCCCGGCGCAGGTGCGGGTACCCGGAGGCGTGATCTCCAGGACGTACGTGATCTCCAGGGCGTACGGGACGGACGAAGGGAAGGTGCCGCCGTGGCCGAGCGACGCGACGAGGAGCCCGCGGGCCGGGGCGCGGGCGTGCCCCGGGACTTCGAGGACCAGCAGGCGTCGGACCGCCCCGACCGCTGGGACGTCGGGATCGGCACGGAGAGGGGAGGCGAGAAGGGCGAGAAGGGCGGGCAGGAGGAGCGGACCCGCGAGGGCGGCAGGCGCGGCCGCAAGGCCCCGCAGGGGGACGAGCCCGCCGCACCCCAGCACCCGCCGCCGGACGAGCCCACCGACTGACGCCCCCGGCCCCCGCCCCGACCAGGGAGGACCATGAATCCCGCAGTCCCCTCCCACTACACCGTCGTGCTCAAGCCCCAGCTGACGGACGAGGAGAACCGGCCCCGGCACGGCGCCACCCTGCGCTCGGCGCGGGTCCGGGCCACCGGCGAGACCGGCCGGTCCGGCTTCCCCCGCTACGAGGGCGAGGGCGTGCAGGCGGAGATCGACCCCGAGACGCACGCCGTCGAGGCCGTCACCGTCGACGGGGACGCGCTGCCGTACGGATGGATCGCCCAGGTCTCGGGAACCGCCCGCCCCCGGCGGTGACCACCGGGCCGCCTCTCCCGTTGATCCGGTCGACCCGGGCCCCGGCCCCGCCGGGACCCGCCGACTGGAGAGGACGATCCGCCCGATGACGACCACGACCCCCGTCCGGTCCCCGCTCGCCCGCACCACCACCGCCCTGGCATTGGCGCTCGCCCTGGCCGCCGCCCCCGCCGCGACCGCGGCGGCCGGCCCCGCTCCCGCTCCCGCTCCCGTCCCCTCGCCGTCGCCGTCGCCGCTCCCGGCCAAGGTCACCGGACAGGCCGCGGGCAGAGCCGACAGCACCCGCGACGGCTGGAGCCAGGACGGCCTGCACCTGAGCGCCGCCGACGAACGGAAGGTCAACGCCTACGCCTGGCGGGCCGGACAGGCCGAGCGCGCCATCAGCCCCCAGGTCCGTGCCGCCGCCGTCCTCAGCCACGCCACCCTGGTCGGCTTCGACCAGCGCCTGAAGTCGAAGGACTCCCTCAAGCGCAAGGTGGCCACCTCGCTGCGGGAGCACCGCGGCCAGACCGTCGAGCAGGCCCTCGCCTCGATCAACGACGCGGTCCGCTACACCTTCCAGTGGCAGGACGGCCAGTACACCGCCGGCGTCACCCGCGCGGCCTCCGTCCTCGCCCAGTGGGGCAACGACAGCGCCCGCTGGAAGAACACCTGGGGCAGCAAGCACGGCTACAAGGGGATCAACAGCGTCTGGCGCGCCCCGCGCAGCGGCCAGCCCTTCGAGATCCAGTTCCACACGGCGGCGAGCAAGCACGCCCAGCAGGTCACGCACAAGCTCTACGAGGAGCAGCGCCTGCCCGGCACGTCCCCGGCGCGCAAGAAGGAGCTCCAGCGCAAGCAGGACGCCGTCTTCGCGGCCGTGCCCGTGCCGGCGGGCGCCGCGCGGCTGACGGCCCCGGCGCGGCAGCAGCAGCCGTCCGGGCCCAGGGGCTAGCTAGCCGGTCAGTGCCAGGGGCAGCGTGCCAGGCCGGGGAAGGGATCGGTGTCGGTCAGCACGCTGCTCGCGGGTATGTTGCCCCAGGCCCGGACGGACGGCAGGTTCACCGTCTCGTCGCCCTGGGTGTAGTACCAGACGTTGTTGCCGCCCTTGTGGGCCTCGCCCATCGACCAGCACACGAACCAGCTCTGCGTCGTCCTGAGCCGGCCCGTCACGGGCGCGTCGAAGGCCGGCCGCCCGTACAGGTCACCGGCCGCGTTGCGGCAGTACAGGTCACCGGTGAAGTGGTTGCCGAGCGTGTCGTCGTGGACGACGCCCGCCCGCAGTGCGCAGGAGGCGCCGTCGGCCGCCGTGGGCGCGGGCCCGGCGGCCGTGCCGGTGAGGGCGAGGAGGAGGGCGGCGGGCAGGGCGGTGCGGCAGGGCGTCACGGTCACTCCGCTCGGGCGGTCCGGTCGGGTCAGGAGGGCAGGCAGGCCGGCAGGCCCGGGAAGGGGTCCGGCTCGGTCTCGGTGCGGAACGCCGGGACGTAGCCCCAGCCCTTCCACAGCGGCCAGTTGGTGATCACGTCGCCCTGCGTGTAGTACCAGATGCGGTTGCCGCCCTGGTGCGGGTCGCCGGTCTTCCAGCACACGAACCAGCTGCGCGTCGTCACCATGCGGCCCACCACGGGGCTGCTGAAGAAGGACTGGAGGCGTACGTCACCGGCCGTGTTGTCGCACAGCACGTCGGCGTCCCACCTCATGCCGGTCCAGTCGGTGTGCGGCCGGCCTTCGCGTACCACGCAGGGCGCCGGGCCGTCGGCGGCCGCCGCGGTGCCCGGCGCGGGCACGGCGGCCAGCAGCACCACGAGAGCGCGTGCGCCCCGTCGCCGTCCCATCGCGCGCCTCCGCCGTCACCGTGGTCGCCCGCCGGGCCTCCGCCCGCCCGGTACGCCGAGGGTGGCGCGGACCGCTGACGGCGCGCTGACACGGCCCGGCCGGCCCGGGGGAGGGGCGTCAGCGCGTCGCGCCGCCGCCCTGCCCCTTCCGGTTCCGGTTCTGGTTCCGGTTGTTGGGATCACGCTCGCCCTCGGCCTGCGACGGCGTGGTTCTCGGGGTCTGCGCGTGTGCCTTGTGGCCGCGTTCGGCCAGGCCACGCGTCACCGCGATGCCCTGGTCGTCGTCGCGTTCGCCCTCGGCCTGCGACGGAGTGGTGTCACTCATCGCGCTGCTCCCTCCGTGCCTCGTCCCCCGCGCCCCGGCGCCCGCGCTTCCGCTCGACGCCCTCCAGTGCCTCGCCGCCGGCCGTACCGCCCTCCGGGCCGTAGCCCTCCCGGGCGCTCGCCGTGCCGGGCACCGTACGCTCCCGGGCCTGCTGCTCCGCGCCCGAGTGGGCGCCCGGGCCCCGGTCGGGCCGGGCCTTGCGGGGCTCCTGCCGTTCCTGTTGCTCCGAACGCGTGGTCCTGTCCTTCTGCCGAGCCATCCGGCCCACCTCCGGTGTGTCCGTCGGGCCCACCGGCGACGCGATGGGCCCTTCGAGTACCCCTGCGGCGGCGGCGCATGCCGGTACGCCCCCGTACGCGTACCGTCGAGACCATGGGAGACGACCACGTGTACGGGCGGGACGTCCTCGACGAGCTGGGGCACGACCGCATCGAGGAGCTCGCGCGGGACCTGCGGACCGATGTGGAGACGGCGCGGCAGGTCGTGCTGCTGACCGTCGCCGCGCTCCCCGCCGACCTACGGGCCGGCGGGGCCGGCGGCGGCGTGATGTCCACCCTGTTCGACCAGGTGGCCGTGCCCGTCCAGGCGACGGTGGCCGCGCGCACCGGGCTGTCCGAGCGGGCCGTGGGCCGGGCGCTGGAACTGCTGCTCCCCGTGATCATGACCACGATCGCCAAGAAGCGGCGCGGCTGACGTGCGGCGCACGCCGGCACGACGGAGGTGACCGCATGCAGGAGCACACCGGAGGGATCGGCATGAGCGAATACGAGTCTTCCCGCACGATGCCCGCGCTGCCCGAGCACGTCTTCGACCAGGTCGACGACGTGGAGCGGCTCGGCCGCTGGCTGCCCGGCGACCTCCACCTGGCCCCGGCCGGGCCCTCGGCCGTCACCGTGCACGAGGACCGCACCGGCGCCGACCAGCGCGCCCGGTTCCGCGTCGACCGCGACCGGCTGCGCCTGGAGTGGGGCACCCGCGACAGCGACCACTACGCGGGCTGGCTCCAGGTCACCGACGAGGGCAGCGGCAGCAGCCGGGTGACGATCCGCCTCACCTTCTTCGACGAGGGCGACGACCCGGGCCCCGACGCCGTCCGCACCGCGCTCGGCGAGAGCCTGGAGCGCCTGGAGGAGCAGGTCCGGCTCCGCGTGGAGGGCACGGGGTGACGGGGTGCGGCTCGTCCTGACCTCCGACACGCACCTGCCCCGCAGGGCCCGGGCCCTGCCGGAGGAACTGCTGGCGGAGATCGACCGGGCCGACGTGGTCGTTCACGCCGGCGACTGGACCGAACCCGCCGCGCTCGACCTGTTCGCCGCGCGGGCCCGCCGGCTCGTCGCCGTGCACGGCAACAACGACGGCCCCGAGCTGCGCGCCCGGCTGCCCGAGGTGGCACGCGCCGAACTCGGCGGGGTGCGGTTCGCGGTCGTCCACGAGACCGGGCCCGCGCGGGGCCGCGAGGAGCGCTGCGCCGCGCGCTTCCCCGACGCCGACGTCCTGGTCTTCGGGCACAGCCACATCCCCTGGGACACCACCGCGCCGGGCGGCCTGCGCCTGCTCAACCCCGGCTCGCCCACCGACCGGCGGCGCCAGCCGCACCACACCTATATGACGGCCGAGGCCGCCGGCGGCCGGCTCACGCGGGTGACGCTGCACCGCCTGGACCCGGACGCTGCCCGTCCCAGGTGACGGGCAGCGCGACCGGCCCGCGGATGAGGATGCCGGTGTGCCACTCGACCTTGTCGGCCGGGACGGCCAGCCGCAGCCCGGGCAGCCGGGCGAGCAGCGTGGAGAGCAGCACCTCGGACTCCATACGGGCCAGCAGCGGACCCACGCAGACGTGCGGGCCGTGGCCGAACGCCACGTGCGGGGCGGCCCGGCGGCCGAAGTCGATCAGGTGCGGGTCCGGGTAGACGGAGGCGTCCCAGTTGGCCGCCACGTACGACACGTACACCACCTCGCCCTCCCGCACCAGGACGCCGCCCACCTCCACGTCCTCCGTGGCGATGCGGGGCTGGCCCAGGCCGTGCTTGTGCGGGATGTACCGCAGCAGCTCGTCCACCGCCCGCCGCATCAGCGACGGCTCGGCGCGCAGCCGGTCCGCCAGCTCCGGGCGGGTGAGCAGCAGGTACATCATGTTGCTGGTGTTGTTGCACACCGCGTGCCAGCCGTTGAACTCCATCAGGCCGGTGAGCGCCACCAGCTCGTCCTCGTCCAGCCGCCCCTGGTCGACGGCCGCGACCATCACGCTCATCAGGTCCTCCCGCGGCCGGGCGCGGCGCCGGGCCGCCAGCGCGCGGAAGTAGGCCTGCGCCTCCTCCTTCACCCGCGCCGCGCGGGCCGCGGCCTCGTCGTCCGAGGCCCGGCTGAGGATGACCTGCGCCCACTCGCGCATCTGCGGCCGGTCCTCCGGCGGCACGCCGATCAGCTCGCTGGTCACGGCCAGCGGGAACGGTGACGTCACCCGCCCCACCAGGTCGGCCGGCCGGCCCGACCGCAGCAGGCCGTCGACCAGGCCGTCGAGGATCTGCTGCGCCCGCGGCCGCAGCCGTTCCACGGCGGGCTGCGAGAAGGACCCGGCGACCACCCCGCGGACCCGGGCGTGCTCCGGCGGGTCGACGAAGCTCACCGCCCGGTCCATCGGCACGTGGTGCCGCGTCATCTTCGGGAACGGCCGGCCCACGATGGCCGCCCGGCTGAACCGCGCGTCCGACGTCACCTTCCGGACGTCCTCGTACCGGGTCGCCACCCAGCACTCGCCCTCGCCGTGCGAGAGCCGGACCCGCGCCAGGGGCTCCTCGCTCAGCAGCTCGGCGAAGAACGGGTCGAAGTCGAGCCCGGGAGGCTCGGCGGCTTCGTACGTCCTGACGGGAACGGTCCGGTCGCTCATGGGCCGGTCTCCTCTCGGCCGTCGCGGCTGAACGGGCCGCCGGCGCGGCGGTGACGGGGGTGTGGGGCAATCGTCGCATCCCGTGCACGCCCAGGTATACCCAGACATTTCATTCGTCGTACGGATGACCGGACGGCCGAACGGGCAGAAGCCCGCCGGGGACCGGCCGGCGAACCGCCGGCGGCCCCGGGGCAACGCCACGTCCTTCAACCGGGCACCACCCGACCGAGCGAGGTCTCATGGGCGACACCCACATACAGCAGGGCCCCGGCCCCGAACACGGACTGTTCTCGCTGGCCGAACTGCCACCCCCGCTGATCACCGGCCTCGCCGCGCGGGCGGTCGAGCTGTTCCACGACGGCACCGCCCACGACCGGCCGCTGGCCGGGCGCGCGGTGGGCCTGCTGTTCGCCCGCCCCTCCACCCGGACCCGCACCGCGTTCACCGTCGCCGCCCTGCGCCTGGGCGCCGCCCCCGTCCCGTACGGCCCCGCCGACCTCCACCTGGCCGGCGGCGAGCCGGCCGGCGACACCGGCCGCGCCCTCGGCTCGATGCTGGACGTCCTCGTCGCCCGCACTCCCGGACCCCTGGACGACCTGCGGGACCTCTCCCGCCAGGGCCGGCTGCCGGTGGTCAACGCACAGACCCCCGAGGAGCACCCCAGCCAGGGCGTGTCCGACCTGGCCACGCTGGCGCTGTCCTTCGGCGACCTCACGGGCCTGCGCGTGCTGTACGCCGGCGAGGGCAACGGCACCGCCGTCGCCCTCGCCCACGCCCTGGCCACCGTGCCCCGGGCCCGCGTCACCTTCGCCACGCCCGCCGGCTACGGCCTGCCGGAGGAGGACCTGCGGGCCGCCGAGCGCCGCGCCGCCGCCGTCGGCGCGACCGTGGGCCAGATCCACGACCTGTGTGCGGCCCCGCGCGAGGTCGACGTCGTCTGCACCACCCGCTGGCGCACCGCCGCCGCCCGCCACGCCGACCCCGCCTGGCGCGAGGCGTTCCGCCCCTTCCACGTCAGCGAGGGCCTGCTCTCCCGCTGGCCCCGGGCCTCCTTCATGCACGACCTGCCCGCCCAGCGCGGCGACGAGGTCGAGGGCCGGGTCCTCGACGGCCCCCGGTCCCTGGTGTGGACCCAGGCGGCGATGAAGCTCTACGCCGCGATGGCCGTCCTCGAATGGATCACCGGCCCCGGCGACTGAGCCCTCGCCCCCCGTCACCCGGCCGTGTGCGCCAGGATCGCCGCGGCCAGCGGCTCCAGGATCTGCGGGGACAGCGCGTGCCCCATGCCGGGGAACTCCACGAGCCGCGCGCCGCGGATCACCTGCGCCAGGTGCTGGGCGTGCGGCGCCGGGTACACCGGCTCCGCGCCGGCGGCGACCACGAGCACCGGCACGTCCGTCGCCGCCAGCTCCGCGGTACGGAGCAGACCGGACTGGTCGGCGTGGGCGTGCGCGGTGCTCGGCCTGTAGTGGCCCGTGTGCTCAATAACGCGCTGCTCCAGGGCCCGGAACCAGGCGGCGTCGAACGGCAGCTTCTCGCCGGCCAGCGCCCGCCACAGCTCCACGCGCCGGTCCAGCTCGGCCTCCGGGCCCTGGTCGGTCACGGGCCGCAGGAAGAGGTCCAGCACGTGCGGCGCCATGCCGGGCAGGGCGGCGGGGTCCGTCCGCGTCCCGTCCGGGGCCGTGTACGGGGTGGCGCTGAGCGCACCCGTGCCCAGCAGGGTCGCGCTCAGCACCCGCTCGGGGTGGTCGGCCACGAGGAGCTGGGCGAGCATGCCGCCCAGGGAGAGCCCCACGACGTGGGCCCGCTCGACGCCGAACGCGTCCAGCACGGCCACGGCGTCCCGCGCGAGGTCGGTCAGGGCGTACGGCTGCTCGTCGAAGCTCCACGTGGAGCGGCCGGTGTCGCGGTGGTCGTAGCGGATCACCCGGTGCCGGACGGCCAGCGCGTCGACCAGCTCCTCGGGCCAGGTCGTGCCGGAGGCGTTCGCGCCCATGATCAGCAGCAGCGGAGGGGCGTCGGCGGGGCCGCGCTCCTCCGCCCAGAGGCGGACACCGGGGGCGACGTCGAGGGTGGGCATGGGGGCTCCTTCCGTCGAGGGACGCGAGACGGGGCGTTCCGTCTCGTGATCAAGCTAGCACGGGCGGGTGGCGGCGGGGAAGACGGGCGTGGAGTGTGAGGCCGCCCATAGGGCCCGGATCACCTTGGGTGCGGGGTAGTAGAGAAGCGCTCTGCTCGGCCGCGTAAATGCGGGGGAGTGGCTGGTGAACGCTTGTTGTTTCTGGGGTGTGGGGATAGTAGGTCACACACTTGTCGGGGGTTTTCGGCGCCGCTAACAATTACGGGGTCGCTGCGGCGCCGTGTCCGATGTACGGCGCTTGTTTCGTGCCCTGTGTGGGCCGGTGCGATGTCCCCGACTGGATGAGGTTCTTTCCGCTTATGCGTTCGACCATCTCTGGCTATACCCGTCTGCCCAAGGCCCACAAGATCTCCGTTGTCACTCTCGCCGCTGCCGGTGCTGCTGCTGTGGCGCTGGGTGTCGCGGGCAACGCTGTTGCCGCCGACTCCGCCACCGTGAAGCCGGTGGCGTGGAACGCGGGGACCTTTGGTGCGACGCAGGATGCCGAGCTGGCCAAGGAGCTGGACGCCGTCAAGGACAAGGCTGCTGCTGATGCTGCCGCTGCCGTGAAGGCGAAGGCGGACGCCGGTCGCAAGGAGCAGGCCGCCAGCCGCTCCACCGACCGCACGGCCCTCAAGCCCGCCGCCCCGGCGCCGAAGAAGTACGCGGACAACCTGGACGGCTGGATCAACCAGGCGCTGGACATCATGCACGCCAAGGGCATCCCCGGCTCGTACGAGGGCGTGAAGCGCAACATCATGCGTGAGTCGACCGGTAACCCGCGGGCGATCAACGGCTGGGACGTCAACGCCGTCAACGGTGTTCCGTCGAAGGGTCTGCTGCAGATCATCGACCCGACGTTCAAGGCCTACCACGTCGACGGCACCTCGTGGGACATCTACGACCCGGTCGCCAACATCGTCGCGTCCTGCAACTACGCCGCCGACAAGTACGGCTCCATGGACAACGTCAACTCCGCCTACTGACGGAGAAGACAAATACACCGCCGATGGGCGACACCCACCCCGGGTGCCGCCCATCGGCGTATGGCCGGAAATCGCCCTCCGCCCTGTCGCGGCACACCCCCGCTGCCTAGGGTTTTCAGCGGCCCGCTCCGGCAGGAATCGGCTGCCGTGATTCCGTGGGCGACAGCGCGTGCCTGAATGTCGAACGGATTTCCCCATCCCCGGAGCCTTGCGTTCCGGCCGTGCGGAATTCCGTACTTCTGTGCTCAGGGAGGGGGTTCCCGTGGCGCGTTCCACCATTCTCGTCGCCCTCGGCGACACGGCGGACAACGGCGTGGTGCTCACGGCGAAACTGGAGGAGGTCTGCTCGGCCCTGCGGAACCGCGGGCACGACGTCCTGGTCGTCCGTTCCGCGTCGGACGCCGTCGCGGCCGTCACGTCGAAGGCCGACCTGGCGGCGGCGCTGGTCAGCTGGCAGCTGTCCGACCGGGCCGGGCGGCTGGACGCCACCACCAAGCACCCCGCCGAGGGCGTGCTGCGGGCGCTGCTGGAGCGGTTCTCCGCCCGGCTGCCGGTGTACCTGCTGACCTCCGGCGACTACGTGGACGAGATCCCGCTGTGGGTGTCCGAGGTGATCAACGGCTGGGTGTGGCTGCTGGAGGACACCGCCGGCTTCATCGCCGGGCGCATCGACTACGCCGTCCGCCACTACCAGGAGCAGATCCTGCCGCCGTTCTTCCGGGAGCTGCGCCGCTTCGACGACGCCCACGAGTACTCGTGGCACACGCCCGCGCACGCCGGTGGCGTGGCCTTCCTGAAGTCACCGGTGGGCCGGGCGTTCCACGACTACTACGGCGAGCGGCTGTTCCGTTCGGACATCTCCGTCTCCGTCGGCGAGCTCGGCTCGCTCTTCGAGCACACGGGCCCCGTCGGCGACGCCGAGAAGAACGCCGCCCGGATCTTCGGCGCGGACGAGACGTACTTCGTCCTGCACGGCACCTCCACCTCCTGCCGCATGATCATCCATGGCACGGTGGCCCGCGACGACGTCGTGCTGCTCGACCGCAACTGCCACAAGGCCATCAACCACGGCGTCACCCTCGCCGGCGGCCGCCCCGTCTACCTCGTCCCCACCCGCAACGGCTACGGCATCACCGGCCCCATCCCGCCGCACCGGCTGGAGCGGGAGGCGGTCCGGCAGCAGACCGGCGCGAGCGCGCTGGCGGAGGGGGCCACCGACGGCCTGCCGGCGTACGCGGTCGTCACCAACTCCACGTACGACGGGCTGTGCTACGACGCCGTACGGGTCGCCGAGCTGCTCGGCCCCTCCACCGCCGTCCTCCACTTCGACGAGGCGTGGTTCGCCTACGCCCGCTTCCACCCGCTGTACGCCCGCCGGTTCGGCATGGCCGTCGACGGCGGCGCGGTCGACGACCGGGACCGGCCGACGGTCTTCACGACGCACTCCACGCACAAGCTGCTGGCCGCCCTCTCCCAGGCGTCGATGATCCACGTCAAGAGCGCGCCCAAGGCGGCGTTCGACAAGGCCCGGTTCGACGAGACGTACATGATGCACGCCACCACCTCCCCCTCCTACCCGATGATCGCCTCGCTCGACGTGGCCGCCGGGATGATGGACGGGCCGGCCGGCCAGTGGCTGCACAACGAGGTCGTCACGGAGGCGATCAGGTTCCGGCAGGCCATGATCCGGCTGGGCCGGCGGCTGGCCGAGGAGCACGACCGCGCGCCGTGGTTCTTCGGCGTCTGGCAGCCGCCCGAGGTCACCCACCCCCGGACCGGGCAGAAGCACTGCTTCGACCGGGCGCCGCTGGAGCTGCTCCAGACCGAGCCCGGCTGCTGGACCCTCGAGCCGGACGCCGACTGGCACGGCTTCCGCGGGCTCGAGAGCGGTTTCTGCATGCTCGACCCGATCAAGGTCACCATCACCTGCCCCGGCGTCGACGCCCGCGGCACCGTCGCGGACTCCGGCATCCCCGCGCGCATCGTCACGTCCTACCTGGAGACGCGGCAGATCGTCGTCGAGAAGACCGACGTCTACACCTTCCTGCTGCTCTTCTCCATGGGCATCACCAAGGGCAAGTGGGGCACCCTCCTCGACGCCCTCACCGACTTCAAGTACCTCTACGACAAGGACGCCCCGCTGGCCGAGGTCCTCCCGGACGTCGTGCGCGCCCACCCCGGGCGCTACAGGGACGTCACCCTCCGGCAGCTGTGCGACGAGATGCACCGCTACCTGAGCGAGAACAAGTACACCGAACTCGTCAACGAGGCGTTCGCCGGCGAGCACCCGCCCGAGCAGGTCCTCACGCCCGCCGAGACCTACCAGCGCTTCATCCGCGGCCGCACCGAACTCGTCCCCCTGTCCGGCCTGGCCGAGCGCGTCGTGGCCACCCAGGTCACCACCACGCCGCCCGGCATCCCGGTGCTCATGCCCGGCGAGCGCGCCGGCCGGCACGACGGCCCGCTCCTGCGCTACCTGCGCGTCCTGGAGGCGTTCGACCGCACGTTCCCGGGCTTCGCCGCCGAGACCCACGGCGTCCACCACGACCGGGGCCAGTACTGGATCTCCTGCGTCACCGAGTGACCGCCGGGCACCGCACGGCCCACGCACCCGACTGGCCCCCGCGCGCAGGGCGCGCGGGGGCCACCCCGGATACCGTGATCCCATGGCAGCGGGCAAGACGCGGTTCGACGACGTCTACGACGCGCCCGACCCGCGGCCGTACTTCCGTCGCCTCGCGCCCCTGCGCTACGAGATCCCCGAGCACGCCCGGCCCGTCTTCCGCCGTGCCGCCGCCGCACGCGCGGCCGCCGAGGCCCCCGGCGGCACCCCGCCCGCCGTGCTCGACCTGTGCTCCTCGTACGGCATCAACGCCGCCCTGCTCAACCACGACGTCACCCTCGCCGGGCTCTACGAGCGCTACACCGGGCCCGTCACCGCCCCCATGACCACCGCCGAACTCCTTGCCGCCGACCGGGAGTTCTACGCCGCCAGACGCCGTCCCGGCGCCCTCCGCGTCCTCGGGCTCGACATCGCCGGCCACGCCGTCCGCTACGCCCGCGCCGCCGGCCTCCTGGACGAGGCCCACACCGACAACCTCGAGGAGGACGAGCCGGGACCGGAGCTGCGCCGCGCCCTGGCCGGGGTCGGCCTCATCACGGTGACGGGCGGCGGCAGTTACGTCACCCGGCGCACCTTCGACCGGCTGCTGCGGCATGCGCGGCGGCCGGTGTGGGTCAGCGCGTTCGTGCTGCGGACCGTCCCCCTGGAACCCCTGGTCGCCTGCTTCGCCGAGCACGGCCTGCACACCCGCACCGACACCTCCCGCACCTACCCGCAGCGGCTGTTCACCGACGCCCGCGAACGCGACTACGCCGTACGGGCCGTCCGCGCCGCCGGCGGCGACCCGGCCGGCCGCGAGGAGGCCGGCTCCTTCCACGCCGTGCTCCTGGAGGCCCGCCCCGAATGACCCCGGGGCACGCCGGGGAAGGAATCGGGCCGACACGACCCTTCACCGACAGGGAGCCGGTCCATGCCCGACGTCCGCGCCACCGCGCCCACGCACCCGCCCCGCCCCCGTCCCGCCCGCCGCAGCAGACCCGTGCGGTCCGCGCTCGTCGCCGCCGTCACCGCGCTGGCCCTCGCCACCGCCGCGGCACCCGCGGACGGCGCCCCGGCCGCACGGCCCTCCGGCCCCGCCCACACCGACGTCCTCTTCGTCGGCGCCCACCCCGACGACGAGTTCCAGTCGCTCGCCGCCTTCGGCCAGTGGCACGAACGGCAGGGACGCACCACCGGCGTGGCGACCGTCACCCGCGGCGAGGGCGGCGGCAACGCCGTCGGCACCGAGGAGGGCCCGGCCCTCGGCCTCATCAGGGAGCGCGAGGAACGCGCCGCCGTCGGCCTCGCCGGCATCCGCAACGTCCACTACCTCGACAAGCCCGACTTCTGGTACACCCTCTCGGCGCCGCTCACCGCCCGCGCCTGGGAACGCACGCCCCAGGGCACCGACACCCTGGAACGGCTCGTCCGCCTGATCCGCGCCACCACCCCCGACACGGTCGTGACGATGGACCCGCGCCCCTTCGACCAGCACGGCGCCCACCAGCAGGCCGCGCGCCTGGCCGTCGAGGCGTTCGCGCTCGCCGGGAAGCGCACTGCCTTCCCCGGGCAGATCACCAAGGAGAAGTACCGCCCCTGGCAGCCCTCGCGCCTGCTCACCCAGAACTGGGGCTTCGCCGGCCCGGTGGGACCCTCCTGCGCCACCGCCCGGCCGCACGACCCCACCACCGGCCTCCCGCAGGAAGGCGTGTGGGAGGGCACCTGGTCCGCCCGCCACGGCACCACCTGGGCCCAGCGCGAACGAACCGCCGCCCGCCTCTACCGCACCCAGGGCTTCGGCTCCCTGCCCGCCCGCGTCACCACGCCGCGCGCCCGGATGGGCTGCGACTGGTTCTCCGTCCTGGCCGAGCACGGCCGGCCGGTGCGCGCCGCCGTGCACGGGCAGGACGGCCCGCTGCGCCCGCTGTACGCCGGGTTCCGCGACTGGGCCCGGCGCGTGGGCATGCCCTGGCTCGCCAACGACGTCCAGCCCGCGTACCCCGCCGCCCCCGGCACCACGGTGCTGCCCGCGCCGCGGCGCCCGGCCGTCGACGGCCGGGCCGCGCCCGGCGAGTACCCGGGCGAGCAGCTGCGGCTGACGCACTGGCAGGGGGAGCGCTGCGCCTCGGCCCGCGACTGCTCGGCCACCGCGCGCATGACCCGTTACGGCGACGACCTGTACGTCCTCGTCGACGTCACCGACGACCGCAAGGGCGCCGTGCTGTCCACCGCGGACTGCAAGCGGCACTGGCGCACCGACTCCGTCGAGGTCGCCCTCGACCCGCGGGGCACCGCGGACGACACCGCGGCCACCTTCAAGGCGGCCGTGCTGCCCTTCACCGCCGAGGGCGGGGCGTGCGCGGCCCGCGACGCCGACCACCACCAGGGGCCGGCGGCCCGTACCGCGCCGGGCATGCGCTGGGCCGCCACCGTGCACGACCGTCCGTACACGGGCTACACCGTCGAGCTCCGCATCCCGCTCGGGCTGCTGCCGGCCGCCGCGGACCCGGCCGCGCTGACCGCCAACGTGATGGTCTACGACTCCGACACCACCGACCGGACCGGCCGGGCCCGCCTGGCGTGGTCGCCGTTCGGCAGTGCGCAGGCCGACCCGTACGCGTGGGGGCGGGCCCGGCTGGAGGGGTACGTCCCGCCCGCGGGCCGGCCGCAGGTGCCCGGTGCGCCGGTGCTCCCGCTGACGGCGACGAGGAGCGCCGACTCGCCGCCGTCGGTCGCGCAGAGCCGCCGCACCGGCGTACCGCTGGCCGCCGGGCCGCGGCTCAGCCGACCGGCTTGACGTCCCTGGCCTGGGGCCCCTTGGGGCCGGTGAGGGACTCGTACTCGACGGTCTGGCCCGCCGACAGGGTGGGAAAACCCGCCACCTTGACGTCGGAATGGGAGACGAAGACCTCCTCCCCGCCCGACTCCGGCTCGATGTAGCCGAAGCCCTTGTCGTTGTCGAACCACTTCACGGTGCCCCTGGCCATCGAACTCTCCCGGTCTGGGTGGCAGCTTCACGGACGACCGTATCCGCCCGGACCGGGGATCGCATTGCGACACGAGAGTGATTAATTCGCTTCGTATTTGATTAATCGCCTATACGGCTGCACAGTTCGGCTTAAGCGAAACCATCCTCGTGGGATTCGACGGTTTCGCCGGAACCCCGGTCACGACGGTTAGGGGAGTGTGATCGTGATGGGCAAGCCGAGAAAGTGCGGAGCGGGACAGCGGAAAGGCGCCCGTCGCAGACATCCTCTCGCCGGTCAGCTGTACGACGCCCTGACCATCGTCATCGTGGTGGTCGTCGTGGCCGCCTGCGCCCCCGGGCTCAGACCCGAAGCGCTCGGACTCGTCGGCCTGGTGGTCACGGTCCTCGGCTCCCGGGCCCAGGCCCGGGGGCTCCGCTAGCCCCCGGGCCAGGACCCCCACGGCTCAGGCCGCGGGCGAGGGCGACCCGGTGACCTTGCGGCCCTTGTCGTCGACGGCGAACCAGACGCCTTGTTTGCCCTGGCCGTTGACGTCACCGGGTTTCGTGTCACCGGTGAACCAGTACACCGGCCAGCAGTCGACGGCCAGTTGCCCGGTGCCGTCCGGGCGGGTCACGGTGGTGACCAGCTTCTCCGCGACCCCCCGGACCTTCGCCCTGTCCACCGGCTTGGCGGGCTTCCAGGTGTCCAGGCAGGACCCGGTGCATGCGAACCGCATCGGCCAGGCGCTGTCCTTGGCGAAGCGGTAGAGCGTCCGGCCCTGCCCGTCCACGAGGATCCTGCCGAGCTGCGGATGCTCGGAGACGGACAGACCGGCCGCCGGGGCCTCGTCCTTGCCCTTGGCCGCGCCGGCCGCCGCCGCACCGGCCTTCCCGCCGTCGGGGGCCAGGGCGTTCCACGTCCCGCCGACGCCCTGGCCCTTGGTGTCACCGGGGGCCGCGTCCTTGGCGTACCGGTAGACGGGCCAGCCGCCGAGCGTCAACTGCCGGGTGCCGTCGGACCGCATCACCTGCCCGAGGTCGGACGCCTTGACGCCGCCCGACGCGGTGGCGCCCTCGGCCGGCACCGGCGGCCAGGCCGCCGCGCAGTCGCCGTCGCAGTGCGACGCCGGCGGCTTGGCGGTGTCCTTGTCGAAGCGGTAGAGCGTGAAGCCCTTGGCGTCCGTGACGACCTGGCCCAGTCCGGTCGCGTCCCGCACCGCCAGCGCCCCGGCCTGCGCCTCGGCGGCCGGCGACGCGCCCTTGGCGGCGCCGGACGACCCGTAGCCGCCCGCGTCCGACCCGTACCCGTAGCCCTTGCCGGCGCCCGAGCCGTTCGCCGCCGGCCGGACGTCGTCGCCGGTCCGCTCCTTGGCCGCGGGGCTGCCGCCGCACGCGCCCGCCAGCAGTATCACGGCCACGGCCGCGGCGGCCGGCAGGACCGCGCGCCGCCGCCGGGTGCCGTGCGGTGCGCCGTCGGCGCACCTGTCGTGCCGGTCCTGCTGCCGGTCCTGCTGCCGGTCCTGCTGCGCGGCCTTCTGGGAAGCCTTCTGCTCGGAGGTGTCCATCGCGGGTGACCTTTCTCTCGTACAACACGGAAGAATCAGGGGAGTTGGGAAGCGGGGGGCGGCGGGTCAGCGCCCCGCCGCGGTCTCCACGCGCAGCGCCAGCGCGGGGCAGCGGCGGACCGCGCGCCGCGCCCGCTGCCGCATCCGGGCGGGCACCGCGATCGCGGCCCGCTCGGGGTAACCGTCGGGACCCAGCCGCAGGATGCCCGGCAGCAGGTCCGCGCAGAGCCCGTGGCCGCGGCACAGCGTCCAGTCCACGACCAGCCGCTCGTCGGGGGCCGGCGGCCGGGCCGCGGCGGGCCGCGGCTCGCCGCCGCGCACGCCCTCGGGCAGTGGCAGCGCGCCCAGGACCGGGCGCCCGCAGCCCGCGCCCCGCGCGTGTGCGGCGTGGTCGTCGGCGAAGACGGCCAAGGACGTGGCCACGAACCGCGCGGTGCCGTCCGGGTGCCCGCAGGCACCGCGCCGCTCCACCGCCCGCAGGGCGGCCTGCACGGCCGCCGTCGCCTGCACGCCGCCGCCGCGCGCGACCGCGTACAGCGACTCCGCCAGCGCCGGCAGCCCCTTGAAGCACGGGCCGCACTGGCCGGCCGACTCCGCGGCCAGCCACCGCGCCACGCGGGCGGTCTCGCCCACCGGGCAGGTGGCCTCCGGCAGCGGCAGCAGCGCCCCGGCGCCGAAGACCGCCCCGGCCGCCGTCAGCGAGCCGCGCGAGACCGTGGCGGCCGCGGCGGCGGCCGCCGGCAGCCAGGCGCCGTGGTAGCCGCCCGCCAGCAGGCCCTGGCCCACGTCCGCCCCGCACACCCGCAGCGCGTACGGCAGCGGCAGCCCGGTGGGGGTCTCCACCACGTGCGTCCCGGCGACGGTCAGCAGCACCGTCCCCGGCTCCTCGGGCAGGCCCAGCTCGCGGAAGCCCGCCACGCCCAGCCGGGCGGCGACGGCCAGCTGCGCGAACGTCTCGGTGTTGGACAGCAGCGTCGGCAGCCCGCCCAGGCCGCTCTCGCTGGACCGCACCCGGCGCCCGGACGGCAGCGCCGGGCCGCCGCCCACGCCCCGGATCAGCGCGCTGCCCTCGCCGGTGACGAACCGCTCCGGCAGCCGTACGACATGGACCGCCGGTTCCACGGTGCCGCGCTCGGCCACCGCGCGCCGCACCGACAGCTCCACGTCCTCCCGCGCCACGCCCACGGCCACCCGTTCCGCACCGAGCGCCCCGGCGGCCAGCAGCGCGCCGTCGAGCACCAGGTGCGGTACGTGCAGCAGCAGCGCCGTGTCCTTGAGGCAACCCGGCTCGCCCTCGCTGCCGTTGACGACGACCGCCGTGGCCGGGCCCGTGCGGGCCCGGGAGTCGAGGACCGCGCGCACCTTGCGGGCGAAGGGGAAACCGGCCCCGCCGCGGCCGCGCAGGTCCACGCCCTCGGCCAGATCGGCGAGTTCACCGCCGGACAGGTGCGGCAAGGGCCCGTGCAGCGCCAGGTGGGCCGCCAGGTCCAGCCAGGGCGTCCGGTCCAGCCCGGCCAGCAGGCGGGGCGGGCCGACCGCCGACAGCACCGGTACGCGGCCGGTCACGCGTCGCCTCCCTGGCCGCCGCGGGACAGGCGCAGCCGCAGCAGCAGCGTCACCGCGGCCGCCGCCACGCACGCGGCGTACGCGGCGGTGACCCAGCCGCTCGCCGGGCGGCCCGCGTACAGGCCGTGCACCAGGGCCGCGCCCCAGGCCGGGTACGCGCACAGGTGGAGGGCCCGCCAGGCGCGGGAGCGGCCGACGGACGCGAAGGCGCTGCGGACCGCGCCGGTCACGGCGAGCGCGAGGAACACATAGCCGGCCAGCGTGCCCAGGCCGATCAGCAGCGGGTGCGCGGGGTCGGCGAAGGGCACGGCCGCGGCCGTGCCGCGCGTGCGGCCCTCGGCCACCTTCACGCCGATGTGCAGGACGAGGAAGCCGAGCCCGGCGACGGCCAGGCCCCGGTGCACGCCCTGGGCCAGCAGCCGGTGGCCGGAGCCCAGCAGCATCCGGTCGGTGGCCGCCAGGCCCCACAGGACGGTGGCGGTCAGCGAGACCAGGGCGAGCACCCCGGCGCCGAAGTCGAGGAACAGCCGCGTGCGTTCGGCGACTCCGGAGCGCGCCGCGACGGCGAGGAACAGCAGGATCGCCGCGGGCAGGGCCGGCCGCGCGGAAAGCCGGCCGGCGGGGCGGGACCGCGTCCGGCGCGCACCGGCCGCCGGGGGCGTCCGCGGACCGGGCCGCCACGGTGGTGGCGGGGGAGGGGGAGCGGGAGGTGCCGGGGGAACCGGCGGTGACACGGGGGGCAGGGACATGGAGGGGCCTCCGGCGGGCGGCGCGGCACCATGGTGCGGCGGACGCCCGCGTGCGGGGAAGAAGACCGGAAATCCGGCACGTCCGGGGGCACTTCCCAGTGCGGCGAAGTATCCCGCGGGCCGGACGAATGCACAGCAGGATGCTGAACTTCCGCAACACCTTCATGAGCTTTATCGCGCTGTGACAAATTCGGGTGTGCCTGTCCCCGCGACAAGGAGTGGCTGTCGATGATTCCCCTTCAGGCGAGAGGGTCCGACCGTCCGTTCGATCCCCTTGTCCGGTACGGAACGTCCGGAGGTAAAACAATGTGCGACATACTCGATCGCATCTGGTCACGACCACGGGGCGAATGGACCCGCGTCCTGCGCAAGGAACTCCCCGCCGTCGCCGCCCGGGTCGTCGACGAACTCCTCGCCACCACACCGGCGTTCGCCGACCTGACGGCGCGCGTGGGCCGGGACGCGGCGCGCTCCGCGGTCGAGCGGGCCCTGCTCGCCTCGCTCGACCTGCGCGGCCCCGCCGCGGACCGTACCGGCACGGACGGCGGCCGGCCGCCGGCCCGCCGCGTCGTGACCGCCATGCCCGTGGCCCGGGCCCGGCAGGCGCTGTTCGCCGCGCTCGCCGAGGACCGCTGCCTGCCCGGCGCCCTCCTCGCCGAGCTGGCCCGCCAGGCGTGCTGGCCGCTGCCCGAGCGCGTCCGCGCCGTCGTCCTCGACGGCCTCTCCTCCGGCGAGGCGTTCGCCCTCGCCGTCCAGCTGGAGGGCGTCCTCGGCCAGGGACTGCTCGGCACCCTCGACACCGACGTGTGCCTGCTGGTCCCCGACCGGGGCGAGGGCGGCCGCGCCGCCCTGGTGGCGGCGCTGGGCGGCCGCACGGCCACCGTCGGGCACGCCGTGCCCGTCACCGACGCCGCCTCCTCGCTGCGCTGGGCACGCCGGCTCCGGGCCCTCGCCCCGGCCGGCACCACCGGCCCCCGGGCACGCCCCGTCTTCGTCGACGACCACCTCTCCGACCTGCTGCTGCTCCAGGACCAGTCGCTGGCCCGGGCCCTGTCGGCGCGCTGGCTCGGCCCGCTGGACGGGCTGACGCCACGGCAGAGCGAGCGGCTGGAGATGACGCTGCTGGCCTGGCTGGAGAGCGGCGGCGCCCCGGAGGCCGCCCGCACCCTCCAGGTGCACCCGCAGACGGTGCGCTACCGCCTGCGGCAGATCGAGAAGCTCTTCGGCCCCGTCCTGCGCGAGCCGCGCACGCGCTTCGAGCTGGAGCTCGCGCTGCGCAGCCGGCGCCTGCTGGCCCGCTCCCGCCGGCCGCGCCCCCGCGCCGGCCGGGCCCGTCCCGCCGGGGCCGGCGCCGTCCAGCCGCTCGGCCTCGGCCGGCAGGCCCGCGTCAACGGGCTGTGACCGGGGGCCGCACCGCGTCGTGCGGCGGCCCCGGTCCTGGGGGAAGGACCGGGGCCGCCTTGTTTCCCGGCGCCGGCGGCGGGGCCGGCGGGGAGTCGCCGGGCGCCGGGAGCGGGGGTGGACCGGAGGGGACTACCGGCGGCTCAGCAGCGCCGGCCGCTGTTGATGCAGGCCGTGGCCCGCGCCATCAGGGACTCCGGCATCACGTTGATGAAGTCGCCGTGGTCGGTGACGGGCTTGTGCAGCTGCTCGGGGAAGCTGTCGACGGCGAAGGCGGTGCCCTTCGGCACGTCGTACGCGATGCGCTGCACCAGCTGCGGCATCGCACGGAAGCCGCGCGGGCACGAACCGTCCCGGCGGGCGAACGCCACGTGCGTGCGGTGGTTGGCGCTGTCGGTCGACCGCCCGTCCCAGCAGCTCTGGAACGCGAGGGTACGCACCACCTGCGCGCCCTCCGGACAGACCGGGTACTTGTCCTTCAGCTGCCGGTTCTCGAAGCCCGTGCAGCTCCACGACGCGTTGGCGTTGCCGGGCCCGCTGGTGAACGCCTTGGCGTCACCGGTGATGATGCGCAGGAAACGCGGCATGTCCGTCACCTTCGCCACCGGGCTGCCGCGGAACTCCAGCGTCACCGACGCCGGCCGCAGGATGCGGCCCATGTTCCCGTCGTGCCCGCCGCCCGGCTTCCGCGCGTCCGGCGCCGCCGAACCGTCCAGCAGCCGCAGCACCGGCCAGTAGTGCGTCGACCGGTCCCCGTCCGCGCACGTGGTGCCGGCGGCGGCCAGGCTCGCATCGGTGGAGAACGCGTTCGTGGACAGGTTGCCGACGTAGTCGTGCGTATGGTGGGCGCCGTTGCTCACGCCGGGCGTGACGATGACGTTGTCCGAGTTGAAGTGGCCGTTCTCGTTCCGTCCGCACCGCGTGGTGAAGGTGCCCGAGGAGCCGCCGGCCCGCACCGCCGGCCGGGAGACGGCGGGCGCGCTGCGGATGTCGGCGAAGTCCGCCGGCGCGGGCCCGCCCGGCAGCGGCCGCCGCAACACCCGCGCACCGGCCTCCGCGTCGCCGGCGTCACGGTCGCCGGCCTCGTCATCGTCACCGTTGCCGTCCTGCGCCCGTACCTGCTGCACCTTCCGCATCGTGCACGCGCTCAGCCCGGTCAGCGCCGCCGGACGCCCGGCCTGCTCGCCGATGGCGTCGGCCATCCGCCCGATCGTCTCCGAGCGCTGCCGCCGCAACTCGCCGAGCACCGCCTCGCCGTCACCGTCGCCGTCCGGCCCGGCGGCGTGCTCGTAGGCGTGCGCCACCTGCGCGTCCAGCTCGGCGAGCCCCGCCGAGACGCGCTGCCGCGCCGGGCCGGGCACCTCGCTCAGGCGGTCGCCCACGTCGGGGCAGACCACCGTCGTCGCGGTCGCCGCGCCGGCCTCCGCGGAGCGCGGCGCGGAACGGTGCGCGCCGCCCGCCGAGGCGTCGGCGGCGACCACCGCGGTCGCACCGCCGCCCAGCAGCAGGGCCGCGCCCGCGGCCAGCACACGGACCTTCACCGGGACGCGCCACCGGTGGCGCGGTCGGGTCATGGGGGTCATGACATCACTTCATTTCCTCGTCGCTGTGCCGAGCCGGGGCCCCACCGGGGGCTCCGGTGTGCGGGACACCGGAGCGGCCGGTGTCCTCCAGCACACTGATGTGGTCGAGCACGACGGTGTTGGCGCGCGTGGCCAGATCCCGGACGACGGCGTTGCCCGTCCTGTCCCGCACCAGCGCCACCAGGCCGAACACCTTGCCGTGCGCGGCCCGCACCAGCTCGGCGAAGGTCCGGTCGAACGCACTGCCCTGCGCCGCCCCGATCCGGTCCAGCCAGCCCTGCTGCTGTGCGGTCGGGCGGTCGGGCAGCGGAACGTCCAGCACCCTGGCGGCCTCGACGGACCGGCGGTCCAGCTCCGTGTGGCCGCCGACGAGGTGCTCCCCCGCGGTCCGCACGCTCTCCGTCGTCCCCCGCTCCTGCGCCAGCCGGCCCGCCGGCTGTTCCCACAGGCCCGCCAGCCGCACCTTGCGCACGAAGTCCCGGTCCAGGGCCGTCAGCTCCCCGTACGGGGTGTCGCGCACCCCGGCGCCGTCGTCGTCCCACACCGGGGCGCCGGCCGCCACCGGCCGCGCCCCGCCGGCCGCCCGGCCGGGGAACAGCGCCACCGGCACGATCAGCGCCACCAGCGTCGCCGCCAGCGCGGCCACCACCAGCCAGGTGCCGAGCGCCCGCCCGGCGCCCGGCCGTCCGCCGTCCGGCACCGCCCACCGGGGCAGCGACCCGGCCGGCCACCTCCGCACGCCGTGCGCAGCCCGTACGCGCATGGCACCGCCTTCCGCTCGCGGGCCGCACGGCACCGCCGCCGGCCGTCGTTCGTGGACGAGCGGCGACGCTAGCCGCCCCCGGGACGCCCCGGACGGACGTTCGCACCATGTGACAAAACCCTCGGCGGCCCGGCGGCGGGCTGTTACGGTCCGCCCGGCAGACGGGTGAGCATCCGGAACCTTCCCCGCGCACCGGAGTTATCAGGACACTTCCCTGCCGGGAAGACCATGCGAACGAAGGACAGGGACAGGGACGTGGACGTGTTCACCAGCGCCATCGCGAAGGGAGCCCTCGCCGTCACGGCCATCGGTCTCATGGCCGCCCCGGCGACGGCCGCGGAGAACAACCGCAGGGACATCGTGAACGGCAACGGAACGGTCTCCGAACACGGCGCCACCCACACCGGCGGCAAGGAGAGCCCGCAGATGACCGCCGTCCAGGGCAGCCTCGACAAGCTCTGCATCGGCGTGGGCAAGGCCGGCATCCAGTCGCTCGCCCTGCTCCTCAACATCGGCGTGCAGGACATCCCCGTCCTCACCTCGCAGCAACAGCAGCAGTGCACCGACAACTCCGTCGTCGCCGACGGCGACGACCCGCTCGCCCACCTGCTCAACGACATCCCCGTCATCTCGGGGAACGGCTCCGCCAACGGCTGAGCCCCCCACCCGTCCCCATCCGCCCCACGAACCGGGCCGCGCACCGCCCTCCCCACGGCGCGGCCCGGCGGATAGCATCCCGGCATGGACGGCGCCGCGTTCGACCCCTGGGACCCCGCCTTCGCCGCCGACCCCTACCCCGGATACGCGCGGCTCCGCGCCGCCGGTCGCGTGCACTGGTTCGAGCCCACCCGCCAGTGGCTCGTCCCCCACCACGCCGACGTCTCCGCACTGCTGCGGGACCGCCGGCTGGGCCGCACCTACCGGCACCGGTTCAGCCACGAGGAGTTCGGGCGCACCCCGCCCCCGGCCGCCCACGAGCCCTTCCACACCCTCAACGACCACGGCCTCCTCGACCTGGAACCGCCCGACCACACCCGCATCCGGCGCCTCGTGGCCCAGGCGTTCACCCCGCGCACCGTCGAACGCCTCGCCCCCGCCGTCGCCCGGACCGCCACGGAACTGGTCGACGGCCTCCTCGCCGACGGCGGCGGCGACCTCGTGAGCGCCCTCGCCGAACCGCTGCCCGTGACCGTCATCGCCGAGATGCTCGGCATCCCCCCGTCCGACCGGCGCCTGCTGCGCCCCTGGTCGGCCGATATCTGCGGGATGTACGAACTCGGCCCCGGCGAGGAGGCCGCCCGCCGCGCCGTCCGCGCCGCCCGCGAGTTCTCCGCCTACCTGCGCGACCTCGTCGCCGAACGGCGCCGCCACCCCGGCGACGACCTCGTCAGCGCCCTCATCGCCGCGCACGACGCGGGCGACCGGCTGACGGAGCAGGAAATGGTCTCCACCTGCGCCCTCCTCCTCAACGCCGGCCACGAAGCCACCGTCCACACCCTCGGCAACGGCTGGTGGGCCCTCTTCCGCCACCCCGAGCAGCTCGCCGCCCTCCGCGCCGACCCCGGCCTGCTGCCCCGGGCTGTCGAGGAACTCCTGCGCCACGACACCCCGCTGCACCTCTTCGAACGCTGGGTGCTCGAGGACATCGAGATCGCCGGCACCCCCGTGCCGCGCGGCAGCGAGGTCGCCCTGCTCCTCGGCTCCGCCAACCACGACCCGGCCGTCTTCACCGACCCCGCCCGGCTGGACCTCACCCGCACCGACAACCCCCACCTGAGCTTCGGCGCGGGCATCCACTACTGCCTGGGCGCCCCGCTGGCCCGCCTCGAACTCGTCACGGCCTTCGGCGAACTGCTGCGCCGGGCCCCGGGCCTGCGCCCGGTCGCCGACCCCGTCCGCCGGCCCGGCTACGTCATCCGCGGCCTGTCGGAACTCCTCGTCGCCTGCTGAGCGGCGCTCAGCAGCACACGGCCGGCTCGGCGGGCGGCGGGGGAAGGAAGCCGGCCGGGTCCCGGTCCGTCGCGGGCTGCACCGGCGGCCGGGGGGAGGGCGGCCGCTCACCGGCCCGGAACCGCACCACGAACAGCAGCGCCCCGGGCGAGCTCAGCGGCGTGCTCACACACATCGTGATCCAGCCCCGCCCGTGCTCCGGATGGCACACGGGCCGTACGTCACCGTCGGGATGGCTGTGACCGATGGGCAGCCCCCCGTGGTACAGGTCCCGGGTGCGCGGGTCGGCCAGGCAGCGCTCCTTGAGCGTCTGGAGCGTCGGGCTGTCGGGCTTCCGGGCCACCGCGGCCCGCAGCTCCGGCACGATGACCGGCGCCCACGACGTCTCCCAGTCGACCAGCACCCGTTCCCGGGCGTCCTCGCTGAACAGGATCCACCAGAACGTGTTCGCCGGCACCCGCCGGCCCGGGAACAGCGAGGAGAACGCCGCGTTGTACGTGAGGATGTTGCCGGCGTAGTCGCACACGTACGCGGCCTCCGCGAAGCACTCGACCACGTGCGTCCAGGAGTGCCCGAGCGCCACGCCCGGGTCCCGGTCGAGCGGGAACGGCGGCTGTTCGCCGTGCACGAACCCGTAGAAGGCGACCCACTCCGGCTCGGTGAACCGCAGCAGGACGGCCACGTCGCGCAGGTACTCCGGCGCCGGGTTGTCGAGCACGCCGCGCTCCAGCCGGCCGTACGTGCCCGGGGCCCGGCAGAGCAACTGGTCCATGTGCGCCTGGGACAGGCCCGGCGACTTGCGGCCCCGGGGGTCGCCGCGCTCGAAACCCAGGCTCTCCGGGCTGATCGCCGCCCGCCGGGCGCTGAGCATCAGGCGGATCGCCGTGGCGTCCATCGTCGTGCCGTCCTTCTCCGGTCCCTTGTGTCCTGTGCCGCCCCCTTTTATTCCAGGCAGGGAAATTACCTGGAAAAAACAGCCGTGGATAAGGGTAGAGCAGGTCGTCCAGGATGGAGGTCCGGCCGCCTTCACCGACCGGCCGCACCGCGGACCTGCGGGAAAGGTGCGTGGACGGTGGTCCTCCACGGGGGTGGGGACCACCGTCCGCGCCGGCTCATCCGGCCGGCGTGCGGGTGTCGTGGTAGACCTGCGCCAGCACGTCCGCCGTCTGGGGCAGGGAGGGCTGGTAGCCGTACGCCGCCACGTTGCCGTCGAGGTACTGCACCACGCCCACGGTGCTGTGGTCCGCCCACACGCACACCGGGATCCGGACCTCGTCGCTCTCGTCCTTCGACTTCTTGCGGGTGTTCCACTTCTGGCACTTCACCACCGTGTCGGCGTCCACACCCGCCGGGGTCTCCTTCTCCGCCGACCCCTCGAACCCGGGCTTCGGGCTCGCCGAGGCATTGCTGTTGGAGGACGCCACGAACCGCAGCACGTTCTCCACCGTGTTGGCCGGGTCCTGGACCTTTCCCCACATGCCGCTGAACCGCAGCACCGCGAGGGGCGTGACGGCGGGGGCCGACTCGTACGCCCGCGCCGTCTTCGTGGCGTCCGCGACACCCAGCCCCGCCAGCCGCGACTGGTCCTCGTCGCCGAAGTAGCCGCCGTCCGTCTGCCCGGGATCGGCCACGAACCGGCCCTGCACCAGGGTCTCCGGCGTGGTGAGGCGGAAGCGCCGCTCCGGCGGCAGCGACGGGGCCGGACCGCCGGACGAGGGGGAGTGCGCCGTCGGACCGGGTATGACGCCGGGCTTGGGGTCCTCCTTGTCCCGCAGCAGCAACAGCCCCCCGGCCACCAGCACGCCCGCCAGCAGGACGACCCCCACCGTGATCCCCACGGCGCGCCCCCGCCGCGGGCCCCCGTACGGCGGCCCCGGCGGCCCGCCGTACGGGGGCGGCAGTCCGGGCTGCGTGGGGTACCCCGGGCCCTGCTGGTACGGCGGCTGGTGCTGGGGCGGCTGCGGAGATACGTCGCCGGACCCCGGCTGGTCGTGGCTCATGGCTGCCTCGGACTCCCCTCCGCGGCGAACGGGCCGGCGGAGAACGTGTCGCACCGCGGGACGGCGCGGGCGGGTGAATCCCGTTACCGTCCCGGAGGCGGGAACCCCTCCGCAAGGACCCGCCCGACGAGTGCTTCCACGCGCCCTCCTCGGTCCCCGTGCGCCGCCCGTGGCTAGGCGCCGCCGCCCTCCTCGCCCTCTTTCTTCTGCCGTTCCTTCTCCTGCGCGTCCAGTTCGCGCATCCGGCGGTGGATCGCGGCCCGCAGGTCGGGGCCGCCCGGTCCGGGGGGACCGCCGCCGGGCGGGGGAGAGGGCGGCGTACCACCCACGCCCAGCTGGTCGATGAGCCGGTGCAGCCGGTCGGCGCGGGCCTCGCGTGCCTCGCGGTCCTCGTCGGGGTCAGTCATCGCCCTCCGCCCCGCCCTCCCACGTGGCCTCCCCCACCGCACCCGTCTGCACCTGCTGGATGTGCTGCTGGAGGACTCCGGCGCGCGAGCCGGCGGACTCCTTCAGCTGGGCGTTCACGGTCCGGGCGGCGGAGAACCGCTCCGACTCCGGCCCCGACGACGCGATACGGGCCACTGTCTTCGTCCGGGAGTCGATCGCCGAACGGAGGCTGCCGGTGCGCTCCGTCAGCACCCCCAGGTCGCGGAAGCGCGGCTGGTCCGTGCCGAACCACACCTGCTGCCACCAGTGCCTGCTCTTGGGGTCCAGCCAGCTGAGGTAGCCGCCGGGCAGGATCTGCCGCGGCCCCGGCAGGTTGCCGCCGAAGCTGTACCGCACGCCGGGCGCGGTGACCGGATCGTAGAAGTGCGGGGTGATGAAGTCGGAGACCAGCATCCCGTTCACCGTGTAGCCGTACTTGGCATCCTCCGGCGGATCGGCCACCTCGACCAGGAATTGCACCACGCCCTGGTCGGGCTTGGGGGACTGGCCGGACACCAGGCGGTTTCCCCACGGGTCGCCCAGCATCTCCAGCATTTCGTGACTGGCCGTCAGCGACCAGGACTCGCTGTACTGGATGAGGGAGAACGGCTGGCCGTCCTTGTCCATGTGCACGCCCGCCGCGCCGGGCTCCCCGATGTCGTCCTTGATGATCATTGGCCAGTAGCCGACGGGGACGTCCTCGACCTTCTCGAAGGCGTCCACGGTGGCCTGGATCTGCCACACGGGGAAGAAATCGCGGGTCGCCTGCTTCTGCAGGGCGGCGGCGACCCGGGTGAGCTGGGACGGTGTGATCCGGTCGGTCTCCGAGACCAGGGCGAGCTGGGTGACGAGCATGACGTGGCTTCCTCCGGGGGGTGGGGCCGGCGCACGAGCCGGGTACGAGGACGGGCAGGTGCGAGGTTCCCGTCCCGTCACCCCATGTGACCGGCCACCGGGGACAACCGACCGGATGGAGCAGGGAGCCCATTCGTGCCCGGCGCGGGCACGGGCCGTCGTCACAGCGGTACGAGGTGGGCCGCCAGCCGGGCCCAGACCGTCTTGCCCGCCTGCCGCGACGGAGGGGAGAAGCCCCACGTCTCGCTGAGCGCGGCCACGATGTGCAGGCCGCGGCCGCTCTCGGCCAGGTCCCGTGGCGCGGCGCACACCGGGGGTACGGGGCTGGGGTCGGCCACGGCGCAGACGAGGCCGTGCTCCTTGCCGATGAGGGCCAGCCAGGCTCTGGGCGGGCAGGCCTCCCCGGGCGGTCCGCCGTCGCGTAACGCGTGCTGGATGGCGTTGGCGACGAGCTCGGCCGAGACCGCGGTGGCCACCTCGACGTAGCGGTCCAGTTCCCACTCGCGCAACGTGCGGTGCAGGAAGCGGCGGGTGCGGGCCGGGCTCTGCGGGTCGGCGCCGAACCGTACCGCGGCGAAGTGCGAGGTGCTCAGGCCCAGGGCCACCCCCCAGTCGTGATGGCTCGAATGGAGAAGCGATTTCAGGGTGGTGGTCACCAGGATTCATCCCCCCGAGGGACGTGGGTTGAAAGGCGGCGGGCCCCGCCCGTCCGACCAGTATGCTCATCGCCGCCGCCGATGCAATTGCAGATGGAATTGCGCGGGCGGCACATTATGGGAACGTGTGTGCGCCCCTGGGGTGTCGTTCTCATGTGCGAACAACGGTGAATATCGAACAACAAAAGAGAGGTGGCGGCGAATGCAGCAGGTCGTCAACGGGATGCCGGCCCATTCGATTCCGGGAGCGGTGTGGACCAAGAGCCGGCGGAGCAACGCCGCGGGCAACTGCGTCGAGGTGGCCGAACTGCCCGGCGGAGGGGTGGCGATCCGTAATTCCCGGCACCCGCAGGGGCCGGCTCTGGTATATACGCGGGCCGAGATCGAGGCGTTCATCGGCGGCGCCAAGGACGGTGACTTCGACTTCCTCGTCGGATGACGCCGGCCGGCATCGTCTGAAGTCGTCCGAAAGGCACCTCCGTTGGGCATGCGTGCGGATCCTCGCGGGACATACTGTGACCTCCGCGTACCGTCGTGTAGGAGTTCGCATGCATGCCCAGCCGCATTCATCGGAGTCGGTGCAGCGCTGCCTGCGGGACCCCCGCTGGGGAACGACCGTGCGGGCCGTGCTGCTCGCCCGGTGGCTGCGTCTGCGGCGCGAGGAGGCGGGTGTCACGCCCGCCGAGGCGGCCCGTCACATCCGCGGCAGCGTCTCCAAGATCAGCCGGATGGAGACGGCGAGCAGCCCCCTCAAGGAACGGGACGTCGCCGACCTGCTCCGCCTCTACGGCGCCCCGGAAACGGAGTGCGCCGAGGCGCTGCTCATGGTGCGCCTGGTCAACGAGCCCGGCTGGTGGCAGCGGTACAACAGCACCGCCCTGCCCCAGTGGCTCCAGACCCTGGTGGGCCTGGAGCGCGACGCCCGGCTGATCCGCACCTATGAAGTGCAGTTCGTGCCCGGCCTGTTGCAGACCCGGGCCTACGCCGACGCCGTCGTCCGCAGCGGTGACGGACTCCTGCCGGGCGAGGGCGTCCGACACCGGGTGGAACTGCGCCTGGCCCGGCAGGAGATGTTCCGGGGCGTGCGCCCGCCGGTCCTCTGGGCGGTGATCGACGAGGCCGTGCTGATGCGCCCGGTGGGTGGCAAGGACGTGATGCGCGAACAGCTGGAGCATCTCCTGGCGGCCACCGACCGGCCGGGCGTGCACATCCAGGTGGCGCCGTTCGAGGCCGTGGCGCAGATCGCGCTCGGGGTGCCGGTGACCCTGCTGCGGTTCGACTCGCCGGCCCTGCCGGACATCGTCTACCTGGAGCACATGACCGACGCCGTGTACCTCGACAAGGACAGCGACGTCGAGACGTACCGGTCGGTCCTGGACAGGCTCGGCACCCTGGCCCTGCCCCCGGCGCGCAGCCGGAAGGCCATCCGCGACGCCCTCGACCGCCACCGCTGAACCGCCGGCGC
Organism: Streptomyces mashuensis; assembly: GCF_014654785.1. GTDB lineage: Bacteria > Actinomycetota > Actinomycetes > Streptomycetales > Streptomycetaceae > Streptomyces > Streptomyces mashuensis. The sequence continues at coordinate 107,407 of NZ_BNBD01000016.1, read as the reverse complement.
CCGGCCGCCTCACCGGTCGTCCGGCACGCGCCCGACGCCCCCGTACTCCAGCAGCTCCCGGCCCGGCTGCCGGGGATGGACCTCCGAGTCCGGCCGCCACTGCGCCACCTCCACCACACCCGGCGGCAGGACCTCCAGCCCGTCGAAGTACCGGTCGACGTCGTGCCGCGCCCGGACCCGGCCCCAGCCGCCGCGCGTGGCCTCGCGCATGAAGCCGGTGACGGAGTCGCGGGTCGCCGGGTCGTCGCTGACCAGCTGGCACACCACCAGGCAGCTGCCCGGCGCCAGCCGCCCGGCGACCCGCCGTACGACCGCCCACGGGTCGTCCTCGTCGGGGACGCAGTGCAGTACGGACACGAAGAGCGCCGCGACCGGCTCGCGGAGGTCGAGGAGCCCGGCCACCCGGGGGTGGCCGAGGACGGCGGCGGTGTCCCGCAGGTCGGCCCGGACGACCGCGGTGCGGTCGTCCTCCTCCAGCAGTACCCGCCCGTACGCCGCCACCATGGGGTCGTGGTCGACGTACACCACGCGCGCGTCCGGGTGGACCCGCCGGGCCACCTGGTGGACGTTGTCCTGCGCCGGCAGTCCCGAGCCGTGGTCGAGGAACTGGCGGATCCCCTGCTCCTCCGCCAGCAGCCGGACCACCCGGCGCAGGAACCGCCGGTTGTTGCGGGCGAGGACGGCCGTGCTCGGCGCCCTCGTCAGCAGGTGCGCGCACGCCTCCCGGTCCGCGGGGTAGTTGTCCTTGCCGCCCAGGTAGTAGTCGTGCATCCGCGCCACGCTGGCCACGGTGACGTCGACCCCGCCGGGTAAGCCCGTGTCCTGCCCGTCCATGCCTCCCCCTCGCGCAAGCCGGCGAAATCGCCCGCCGAGCGCCGGAGTTGCCATCGTAGGGAGAGAAAAGACGGATCACGAGACCACGGCCGGGTGAACGGTGCGGGAGGGTGCCGATCACGTCACCCGGCCCCGCGCCCGGTGCGGCGCCGCGCGGGTCAGCCGCCCGCCGGCGGCCCGTCGATGGTGGCGAGGAAGCCGTAGTGGAACGCTTCCCACAGCGGCCGGATCTCGGCGGGCAGGCCGCCCAGCGCGGAGACGAGCAGGCTGGTCGACTCCCACTCGGGCACGGTCGCGCCGTGCAGCAGGTCGTGCACCGCGTCACCGGTCAGCCGGTCGCCGGCGGCCCGGCACAGCTCGGCGTACGGGGGGCTGCCCGCGGCCAGGTACAGCCCGCGCAGCGCCGCCCGCAGCCGGCCGGCCGCCGCGTCGATGGAGTCCCGGGGCGCCGGGGCCAGGCCGTGCCCGGCCTCCCACAGCACCCGCAGCTCGGCCGGGTCGCCGCCCAGCGCGGTGGCCAGCGTCCGCACCACCGGCCACGTGGGCAGCCGCTCGCCGGCCAGGATGCGGGAGACGTAGGAGGGGGACAGGTCGTTGCCGGTGGCCACGTCGCGGAGGGTGAGGCCGCTGCGCCGGCGGAGCTCGGAGAGCACCGCGGCGAGCCGGCGCGCCGCGGGGTCGCCGGTCAGCTCCTCCCGTCCGGCCGCGGCCTCCCACGCGGCCGGTATGTCCTCGCCGGCCGCCTGCGCGGCCCGTTCGGCGTCCCGGCGCTGGAGCCGCCGCCGTATCGCCGCCTCGCCCCAGCGCTGACGGGCCGTCACCTCGCTGACGCAGGCGGCGCGGCTCACGTCGCGCCAGCCGGCGCCGCGCAGCCGGGCGTCGTGCACGGCCGCCGCCTTGTAGCACTCCACCTCGCCCATCAGCTCGTCGGCCGCCCGCAGCAGGACCGCCAGGTCGCGGCCCGCGTGCTCGGCCTCCAGCAGCCGGGCGGCGCACCGCTGGAGGTCCTCCGCCAGCCGCAGCGCGAGCGGGCGCGAGCTGTGCGCGGCGGGCGGTTCGGCCCGGCCGTCGCGGACCCGCTGGGCCCGGCGCCGGCAGGCCGGGCAGCAGTAGACCTTCCGGCGGCCCGGGCCGGGCGTCTGGGGGAACCGCCTGGCACAGACGGGACAGGTGCTCAGGGACGGGTCGGCCACGCGTTCCTCCTGCGGTGCGCGTCTCGTGGTTTCTCTCTCCGTGGGGCGGCTTCTTGCCCGCCGGCGCCTGTCCGCCGGGGGCGGGGCCACGGCACGGAGACGGGCTGCCGAGGGGGCGGGGCGCCGGCCGGCGCCCCGCCCCCGGGACGGCTCAGCCGAGGCGCACGCCCCGGGCGTGCCACGTCAGGCGGCACGCCCCGGCGAGGACCGCCGCCGCGGCCACCGGGGCGGCCACGGGACGGAGGCCGGACACCAGGAGGACGGGCAGCACTAAGACGGCGAGGAACGCACTCACCTCCACGGTGACACTCCAGGAAATTGCACGGTGCACGTGCAGCGGGCTGCTGTTAGCGTCGGGGGCGTCCCGGAGCTCTCGCGTCCGGGACGGTCGGGAAAGGCCGCGCATCGAAAATCCTTCCGCCAGCGGCTGGTACCGGTATGAACACGGACCCCGGACGGGGGCGTCGCCCGTCCGGGGTCCTCTGCGTCAAGGCGAACGTAGCGCCTGCGTCAGGCGTCGCGCCAACGTTGCGGCAATTAATGAAGAACATCAGCCGGAGCGGACAGCAAATACGCTACGGGGCCTTCGCACCGGTTCTTCGTGCCGCCGGAACGCAGTCGGAAATGAAAGAGAACGGGCGTCCGCCGATCACGCGGGGAATGCCGTCCGTTCACTCCGGGACCGCCCTTCGAGGACGGTCGAATCCCTCGCGGGAACGCGCCCGGCCCGGCCAGGATGTCGCCGTCCGCCGAGGCGGGGCGGAGATTTCCGGCCAAGGATTTCCGGCCACGCCCCGGCCCGGCACCGAGGAAAGGAAGACCACCATGGGCCCCATCCGCCGCGTACTCCGTCGGCACGTCCGCCCGCTCGTCGCCGCGCTGTCCCTCACCGCCCTGCTCGTGCCCGCCTCGCAGGCCGCGGCGGCACCGGCCCAGGACCACCCGGGCTGCCCCAACGGCTCGGTGTGCTTCTGGAGCGGCACCGACTACCACGGCACCAGCTGGGAATGGGCCGCGAACAGCGGCTACCGCGACATGCCGCCCGCCCTCCACGACAACGTGGGCTCGTTCGTCGCGAGCACCGACGCCTGCTTCATCAACTGGTCCCCCAAGGAGACGCGCCAGGTGCGCAACGGCGACTGGCGGCGCGCCTACGGCAGCGACTTCGGCGGCCGCATCGACGGCGTCAACGGCGGCACCTGCTGACACCGGCCCCACCGGGGCGGCCCCGGGCGGGCCGCCCCGGCCCGCACATGCCGGGGCCGGCCGGCGGGAAGGTTCCGTCCATGGACCACCTCCCGCACCTGCACCGTGAGACCCGGGCCTTCGAGGCCGCCGCCCGCCGCGCGGCCACGGCCGGCGGCGCCCCGCTCGTGCCCGGCTGCCCCGGCTGGTCCGTCACCGACCTGGTGGCGCACCTGGGTGCCGTGCAGAGACTCGTCACCCACATCGTCCGGGAACGCCTCACCGAGCCCCCCGACACCCTCGCCAACCTCATCAACCGCACCCCGTCCCCCGGCCTCGACCTGTCCTTCCTCCACCTCCCCGCCGACCGCACCGGCTGGCCGGACCCGCCCGAGGACACCCCGCACCTCGGCCCCCTCCCGCCCAGCCTCGTCGACTGGTACGCGGAGGGCGCCGCCGCCCTGGAGGACGCGCTCCGCACCGCCCCGGACGTCCACGTGTGGACCTGGGGACAGGAGCAGACCGTCGGGTTCTGGCGGCGCGTCCAGACGGTCGAGGCCGCCCTGCACCGCTGGGACGCCGAGGGCGCCACCGGCACCCCCGCGCCCTTCGACCCCGCGCTCGCCGCGGACGGCGTCGCCCACCACCTCGACGTCATGGTCCCCGCCCGCCGCGCCTGGCGCGAGGCGCCACCCGGCTCCGGCGAGAGCTACCGCTTCCGGCGGACCGACGGCGACGGCGGCGACTGGACGGTGCGGTTCGACGGCGCGGACGTGGTGCGGGACGTACCGGCCGCCGACTGCGCCGTGGAACTCGCCGGCACCGCCTCGGACCTCCTGCTCTTCCTCTGGAACCGGCTCCCGGCCGACCGCGCCGGCACCGCCCGCGGCGAGACCGCGCTGCTCGCCCGCTACCCCGTGCTCGTACCCCCGGTGTGACGGGCCGTGAAGAAGGGGATGGGCGGCGTCAGGGCGCCGGTGCCGTCGCCGTCTCCGCCTGCACCTTGGGGAGCAGCAGCACGCCCCAGGTGACCACCAGGGCGCCGAGGGCCTCGGGGAGCAACCACCAGCCGGTGCGGGCCCGTTCGCCGTACACCAGCATGCCCAGGGCGAGGCTGATGAGCGCCTCGCCGAGGGTCAGGGCCGGCTGCGAGGCCACCAGCGGGCCGGACTCCATCGCATTGGCCAGCAGGAACAGCGACACCGCGCCGGCGGCGACGAACCCGTACGTCTGCCAGCACCGTACGAACGCGCCCACGCCGTCCTGGCCGAGGACGCCGGTCGCGGCCTTCATCAGCGTGGCGGTCAGGGCGTAGCCGATCGCGGACCCGAAGGCGAACAGGGCCGCGCGGGCCGCGCCCCGGGGCCGGGGGAGAGCGGCGGTCACGCAGAGGGTGACGGCGCCCAGAGTGCTGACCAGGGTCACTGTCCACAGGCCGGCGGAGGCGGTCGAGCGCCCGCCGGAGGGCGACGCGGCCGCCAGTGCCACCCCGAGCCCCGCCGCGATCATGACGGAGGCGGCCCAGCCCCGGGCCGGCAGCCGCCGCCGGAACACCGCGCAGGCCACCAGCAGGGCCACCGGCAACTCCAGGACCAGCACCGGCTGTACCAGCGAGAGCGACCCGAGGTGCAGGGCCAGCGCCTGGCAGGCCGCCGCGCCGACGATGACGGCGATCCCGCCGAGCCATGCCGGGCTGCGCATCAGGTGCCGGAGCAGCCGTGGGCTGAAGGCGTCGCCGGGCGGCACGGTCCGGGCGGCCACCCGTTGCAGGACCGTGCCGGTGGCGTTGGCCACGGCGGTCAGGAAGGCGAACAGGGCGGAGAGGACGGCGGACACGCAGGGATGGTACGCCCGGCCCGGTGCCGGGGCGGGGCGCCGCGACGGGGGCGGGGGTTCCGGTTCCGCCCGGCCGAAAAGCACCGAGGGGCCCGCGGGGGAGGGCGGGCCCCTGTTGTCCGGTGGCGGGATCACGGCTTGCATGGCCCTGCCCACGACCGTGGGCCGTTCGTCGTGGACGAGGGAGGGGAAGTCTTGCGCGAGCCCCGAGCACGCACGGCAAGACGTACGGCAAGACGCAGAGCATGGGGGACCACCGGTGGTGCGGCGGCGCTGATCAGCGCCGCCGCACTTGTCGTTCCGGCCGCCGCGCCCGCCGGTGCGGCCGGCCCGCCGGCGCCCGGCTCCGGCCCGCAGCAGGTGCTGCCCGGCCGGCACACCGCCACGCCCGCGCTGGTCGACGGCCTCCACGAGGAGGCCGGGGGCGGCGGCAGCGCGGCGGACGCCGCGCTCGCCCACCTCGCGGCCCGGCGCGACCGCTACCACATCGCCGATCCCGCCCGGGACCTGAGCCCCCGGCAGACCGTCGCGGCCGGCGGCACCGAGACCGTACGGCTCCAGCAGCGCCACCGGGGCGTGGAGGTGCTGGGCGGCCAGTACGTGGTGCGCATGGAGCGCAAGGGCGGCAAGCGGACCGTCACCGGCACCTCCGGCCGGTACTTCACGGGCCTGAAGACCGCCGTCACGCCCGGGGCCGACGAGGCCCTGGCCGTCGAGCGCGCCGTCGAGGCGGCCGAGCGGCGGCTGGAGCGGGCCGGCACGACCGGGCCGCGCGACGACGCCGAGGACGTGCCACCGCTCACCGGCACCGCCCGCGGCCTGGTCGTCCTGCCCATGGGGGAGGGCGTCCTCACCCGGCACGTCACCGTACGGGGCACGCACCCGGCCACCGGCGAACCCGTGCTGCAGGAGGTGTACGTCGACGCCCGGTCCGGCTACCCGGTGCTCCAGTACAGCGGCATCAAGACCTTCACGCCCGCCGGTGCGGCGCCGGCCACCGCCGCCCGGCGGGGCGGGGCCACGGCTGCCGCCGCGGCGGCAGCCGGCGAGGAACAGCGGGTGACCGGCTCCGGCGTGAAGCAGGACGGCAGGACGGTCGAGCTCCAGCTCGTCCGGGACGACAGCGGCGGCTACGTGATGCGCGACCGCACGCGCACCCGCGGCACCGGCGACGACAACCAGCTGTCCACCTGGGACGCGCGCGGCAAGGACGTCTCCGACGTGTCCGGGCGCTGGCCCGACGGCATCAAGGAGTTCGGCTCGCCCACGCCCGGCTTCGGCAAGGACGCCACCGAGGCCGGCGCCGTCGACGCCCACTGGGCGGCCGGCAAGGTCCACGACTACTACCGCACGGTGCACGGTCGCGACAGCCTCGACGGCCGCGGCACGACGGTGAACTCGCTGGTGGGCGTCACCTGGTTCGGCACGCCGTACGTCAACGCCTTCTGGGACGGCACCAAGATGGTCTACGGCAGCGGCGACGCCGAGTACCGGCCGCTCTCCGCCGGCCTCGACGTCGTCGGCCACGAGATGACCCACGGCGTCGTGGAGAATTCGGCCAATCTCGTCTACGCGGGCCAGTCCGGCGCCCTCAACGAGGCGATCGCCGACTACTTCGGGAACGCCATCAAGACCGACGCCTACGGCATCGCCATGGACAGCCCGGACTCCGGCCTGCTGGGCGAGACCCTGTGCCGCACGAAGACGCCGCGCGCCTGTGCGCTGCGCGACCTCAACGACGGCAGGACCACCTCCGCGTCCTTCCTCGGGGTGGCCTTCGGCACCGACAACGGCGGCGTCCACCTGAACTCCACGATCTTCTCCGGCGCCCTGTGGGACCTGCGCAAGGATCTCGGCCGCACCCTCGCCGACAAGGTCGTCTACAAGGCGCTCACCGAGTACCTCACCCCGCTCGACGGGTTCACCGAGGGCCGTAACGCCGTCCTGGCCGCCGCCCGCGCCCTCGGCGTGCCGGCCACCGGCCTCCGCGCCGCCGAGCGCGCCTTCAACGCCCACGGCATCGTCCCCGACTGGGAACTGGCCATGGGCGTCGACAGCGACCTGCTGCTCGGCAGGCTCAACACCACCGACAGCTCCGTCGGCGCCGGTGGCGGCTGGTGGGTCACCGCCAAGTCCAACGACAGCGGCAGCGAGCCGTACTCCGTGTGGGCCGGGCGCACCGACGGCACCGGGGCGCTGAAGCTCGTCAGCCCCAATGACGGCCGCTACCACGTCAACCCGGCCACCGACGGCAGGACCGTCGTCTGGGAGGCGTACGGGCCCGGCAGCGTCGACCTGCTCGCCCGGCCGCTGGCGGGCGGCCCGGTCAAGAAGCTGCTGTCCGGACGGCGCGGCTGGCACGGCCTCCAGGTCGAGGGCACCCTCGTCTCCTTCTCGCACACCTTCCGCCCCGGCGTCCCCGTTCAGGTGGGCTACCTGCGCCTGGGCGAGACCGAGCCGACCTGGGTCGGCCGGCACAGCCGCCGCGACAGCACCGCCTTCCAGTCCCTGCGCAACGGGAAGCTCTCCTACATCCAGCGCACCTACAGCCGGCCCACCGGCTACCGGTACAGCACCGAGCTCCTCGACATCGCGACCGGCCGGACCACCGTGCTGCCGCAGGCCGGCACGCCGCAGTACCTCGGGCCCACCGCCCTCACCGACCGGTACGTCTTCTGGATCGCGCGCGAGGGCGACGACCAGGCCCGGCGCGCGGTGCGCCGGGCGAACCTCGACGGCACCGGCATGACCGACATCAGCAAGGAGACCGGCCCCGACGCGCTCTTCGCCGGCGCCCTCACCGCCTCCGACGACGCCGTGACCGTCACGGCGTACCACCGGGACTGGGCCTGGCCCGCGCCCGGCAGCCAGTACCGGAACGACATCCTTCCCAAACTGTGGCAGTTCTCCACCGACGGCAGCCGCCGGGACCGCGTCTCCTGCAACCGTGGCGAGCAGTCGCAGGCCGCCGCCGCGGGCGGCCGGCAGGTCGTGTGGATGGACGCCACCACCGGCTACACCGACCTCGTCACCCGCGCCCGCCCGGCGGGCCGCTGCACCTGACCGGCACCCGCCCGCCCCGCCCTCCGGCGGGGCGGGCACCGAGGGTCGGGAGACCCATTCGGCGGGCGAAAAGTGTGTGCGAAGATTCCGTTTCCCGGTCGTCTGATCGGGTGACAAGGGGAAACTTCGTGAGAAAAAAGATACTCAGACCCGCCATCGGCGCGGCTGTGGTCGTGGCCGCGACGGCGGTGCTCCTGCCGGCCGCGGCCATGGGCACCACGGAGAGCGGCAAGTCCGACAGTTCCGGCAAGGCCAACAAGGTGGACCAGGCCACCGCCGACGCCTTCGGCCGGCTCGCCGGAGCCGTCCTGAAGGAGCGCACCTCGGCCGTCGTCGACGGCAGCGGTGCCCGGCACGTGACGGTGCCGAAGGAGAAGAAGGTCCGCCTGTCCGCCGGTCTGGAGAAGACCGAGGACAACGGCCTCTCCTCGCTCCAGAGCCGCAAGAAGCGCCTCGCCTCCCTCGGCGAGGCGTACACCGCGGCCGACACGAAGGTCAGCACCGACCGGGTGGCCGTCAAGGACGGCAGGGCCACGGTGGAGGTCACCGAGACCACCACCCTGAAGTACAAGAAGGTGCACGGCGACGAGCCGGACACCACCGGCTTCCAGGCCCACCACGAGCTGAGCTTCGTCCGGTCGAAGAACGGCACGTGGGAGCTGTCCGGCATCCGCGCCAAGGACGACGGCCTCCGGCCCGTCAACCAGCCCGCGCCCACGCCGTCGACCACCCCCTCCTCCGGCCACCCCAAGGCCGTCCCGGCTGCCACCACCTGGCCGGCGCGCCCGGCGCCCAAGGCGGTGAACACGCTGAAGACCGGTGGCTACGACTACCGGGCCATGGCCGCGTACGCCGAGAAGTACTGGTGGAACTACAACCCGTCCTACCGGCAGTTCAACCACGAGGGCGGCGACTGCACCAACTTCATCAGCCAGGCCCTGCGGGCCGGCGGCTGGAAGGACCAGCCCGGGTCCACCTCGGACTACACGAGCTGGTGGTACAAGAGCTCCGGCCAGAGCGACTCCTGGGTGGGCGCCAACGAGTGGTCGTGGTACGCGCTGTCCTCCAAGCGCGTCACCAGCCTCGCCAACGTCTACCAGCTGGACGTCGGCGACATCCTGCAGATGGACTTCGACCGCGACGGCTCGAAGGACCACTCGATGATCACCACGTACCGGAGCCGCGCCGGCGTCCCGTACCTGACGTACCACTCCACCAACACCTACCGGAAGTCGGTGGCCAGCATCATCGCGTCGTACCCGGACGCGGTGTACTACGCCTACCGCACCTGACGGCGGGCCGGTGAGGCGTGGGGCCCGGCGGTGACCGGGCCCCACGCCCTCCCCCCGTGGACCGTCAGCCGCGCAGCGGCCCCTCACAGACGTAGTCCGCCGTGCCCGCGGCGCGGCCCGACCACAGGTCGACCTTGCCGAAGGAGCAGTTCATGTCGGCGAAGTTGTTGGCCCCGGCCTTCGCCCGGTCGAGGATGAAGTAGTCGACCGTCTCGGACATGTCCTTGAACACCAGGTCCGGGTTGCCCGGGGCGCTCAGGTTCGCCGTGACGCGGCCCGTGCAGGTGAACCGGGGCCGGTCCGCACCACCGGTCGACTTGCAGTCCTCCGGCGCCTGGCCCGTGGCGGCGGCGAAGGACGAGCGCACCGCCGAGGGCGACGCGTCCTGGAGCCGGTTGACCGGCGTGAACGCGGTGGCCGGCACGTACAGGTCCTTGACCTTGCCGATCTGCCGGTCGAGGAACGCGTCGTAGGCCCGCTGCACCGAGGTGTCACGGCCCATCCGGCTGCGCCAGGCGTCGAAGCCCGCCACGTCGTTCGCCCGCAGGTAGCCGTACATCTCCCGGAGCTGCGCGGGGCGCTCGCTCCACAGGAACTCGAAGAACGTGCCGGCGTAGTTGTAGAAGCGGAAGCCGTCGCGCTCGTACTCGGCGTGCAGCAGCTGGTCGACGCTCATCCGCGGCCCGCCGCGCGAGGTGTCGTTGATGATGCCCTGCACCAGCGACTTGCGCACCCGGATGCCGTCGTCGCGGGTGGAGCCGGCGAAGAACTCCGCCGTGCCCTCGTCCATCGCCGTCGTCCGGTCGCCCTGGTACCAGGGGCCCTCGCCGAAGACGCCCGGCACGGCCCAGCGGCCGTTGAGGTAGTGCGTGTACTCGTGGCGGAACAGCTCCTCCAGCGTCAGCGTGGAGTCCTGCGGGACGCGCCGCTCGTACGTGTAGAACGTGGCGCCGTTCTCGATGTAGATGCCGCCGTTCTTGGTGTCCATGCCCGTCAGCAGCGGGTGGTAGATCTCGTAGTCCTGGCGCGAGGCGTACAGGACGATGTTGAGCGTGGCGTTGGGGTCGCCCGCCAGCGGCTTGTCGGTGCCGAGCACCCGGTGGTACTGCGCCTTGACCTGCTTGCTGGCGTAGTAGAGCCGGTCGACGGTCTCCCGGGGCAGGGCGGTGCGGACCTTGATGCCGCCGTTGTCGTACGTGTACGTGCTGGGGAAGAGGCGGCGCTCGATGTCCTCCTTGCACACGCCGTACTGCTTGCACATCCCCAGGTCGTTCAGCCAGCCGACGACCTTGCCCCACGCTTCGCTGCCCTGGCCGAAGGTGCGGACGACGGTGTCGAGCACGCCGCCGAGCGAGGAGGTGATCTCGCTCTTCAGCGCGTCGATCTGGCTGAGCCGGGCGTACTCGTTGACCGCGTCGCGCGCCACCCAGGCGTTGTCCGTGCTCTTGAGGTGGCCGTAGCCCGCGAACGCCTTCAGGGCGGCGCGGTACGCGGGGTCGGCGGCCGCGGCCGCGAGGAATCCGGGGTCCCGGTTGTAGACGCCGAGGTAGCCCACGGACAGCGCGCCCCACGCGGCGCCGCCCCAGCCCGGGTCCTTGGCGGTGTCGGGGTGGGAGGCGTCCATCATGCCGAGCACGCGCTTCATCAGCGGCAGCTGGTACTGGCGCAGCTGGGGGGTGCTGGCGGCGAAGAACGCCTCGCGCAGGGTGAGCCCGTTGGTGTTCGTCGCGTCGAAGGTGTGCGAGCCGAGGCCGAAGTAGTAGACGGCGCGGCGCACGGCCTCCACGGTCTGTGCGTCGGTCAGGTCGATCTCGTCGTGCGAGAAGTCGTGGTAGGCCGCGGCGTGCAGGTAGGTGAACAGCTCCAGCAGGTGGGCGGTGTTTTTCCCGTCGTGCCAGTAGCCGTAGCGCTCGGCGCGCTGGGCGACGGCCCGGACGTTCTCCCGGGAGAAGACGCGGGTCATCCGTGAGTCCCAGGTCCACAGGACGTCGCGCAGGCAGCCGTCGGCGGTGACGGCCGGGTCCTGGAGGAAGTCGGCGAACTGCTCGGGGGAGAGCCGGGAGATGCCGTCGACGGTGCAGGTCACGGTGGTGCCGCCGACGGTGACGCGCGGGGCGGCCTGGGCCAGGCCCTTGGCCTTGGCGTCCTTGCCTGCCTTGCCGTCCTTGGCCTTGGCCGGCCCGGGCACGCTGCCGCCGGTCAGGCCGCCGGGGGCGCTGGCGGACTGCTCGGCCGGCTTCGGCGCCTTGGCGAGCCGGGTGACCTCGTCGAAGGGGTTGGCCGTGGGCGTGTCGGCCCGTACGGCCGAGGGCGCGGTGGCGGGGGCGGCGGGCCGCTCGGGGGAGGGGGCCGCGAAGCCGGGCTGGGCGGCGGTGGCGCACAGGGTCACGGCTATGGAGGTGGTGAGGAGGGAGGCGCGCAGGGATCTGCGCACGGTGGTGGAGTGGAACACCGATGAACTCCAGATGTGGGAGGTGTGAGGGGGGTGCGCACGTCGAACGGTGCGCACCCCGGGGGTTCATGGGGCCGACGGGGCGTCAACTGCCGCGTGGGGGACGGCAGGAGTGGGGGCGCCGAGCCGGAACCATGTGATGCGTAAGGTAGTAATGTGAAATGTTACTGACAACCCCTTAACTGCGTTTGAATCCTCAAGGAACTCCGTGGAGGGGCCCGTGCGAAGAATCGTTCAACCCCGCCCAGCACTCCCGGCCCTGCTCTCGGCGGCCCTCGCCGCCCTCCTGCTCCTGTGGCCACCGGCCGTCCACGCCGCGGACCGGACCGGCCCGCCCCGCGACGATCCGGCAGCGTGCGCCCTGCCCGGCGCCACCGGCTGGACCGACGAAGGCCACGACACCGACCACTCCGTCTTCCAGCGCCCGGCCGGCACGCTCCAGGTCGCCATGGTCTTCGTCGACTTCCCCGACGCCCCCGCCACCGAGCCGCCCGCCACCCACGGCGCCCGCGTCACCGCCGGCGCCGACTGGCTCTGGTACGCCTCCTACGGCAAGGTCTGGCCCGCCGTCACCGCCCACCCCCACTGGGTGCGCATGCCGCGCCCCTCCACCGCCTACGGGTTCGCCCGCGGCCTCACCCACGAGGCGCACGAGGCCTACCTGCGGGACGCCGTCACCGCCGCCGACCCCGGCGTCGACTTCTCCCGCTACGACATGGTGTACGTCGTCGCCACCCGCACCGCCCCGGCCATCTCCTTCACCCCCACCTACCTGTACGAGCCCGGGACGCCCGGGATCGTCGCCGACGGCAGGCGCGTGCGGTGGGCGGTCACCTTCGGCCAGGACATGTGGCGCTGGGACCGGCGGCTGGCCGCCCACGAGACGAGCCACACCTTCGGCCTGCCCGACCTCTACGCCTTCGAGGCCGGCACCGACCCCCACCGCTTCACCGGCGGCTGGGACGTCATGGGGCTGATCGCCGGGGCCGGTTCGCAGTACCTGGCCTGGCACTCCTGGAAGCTCGGATGGACCACCGACGGCCAGATCCGGTGCCGCGCCTCGCGCGGCGGCGACACCGTGCGCCTGACCGCGGTCGAGTACGCCGAGGGCACCAAGGCGGCCGTGGTCCGCACCGGGCCCACGACCGCGTACGTCGTCGAGTCCCGCCGGGCGGTGCGCAACGACGCCGGGGCGTGCGCGAGCGGTGCTCTCGTCTACCGGGTGGACTCCTCGGTCCCCACGGGGCAGGGCCCGGTCCGGGTGCTGGACGCCCACCCCGGCAGCACCCCGCCGGCCGGCTGCCGTCCGCTGGACGACGCGCCCTACCGCCCCGGGGAGTCCTTCACCGACCCCGCCGCGGGCGTCCGCATCGACGTCCTGGCCGCCGGCGCCCTCGGCGACACCGTGCGCATCACCAAGAACTGAACGCCCGGGGAAAGCCCGGCGCCCGGGCCCTGGATCCCCCCACGGAACCAGGGCCCGGGCCGCCGCACCGGCCGTCGCTCAGCCGGTCTCCGGGAAGTGGCAGGCCACTTCCCGGCGTTCACCCGGGACCGGCACCCGCAGCAGCGGTGCCTCCCGGCGGCACACGTCCTGGGCCTTCGGGCAGCGGGGATGGAAGGTGCAGCCCGGGGGCGGGGCCGCCGGGCTCGGCGGGTCGCCGGCCAGGACGATGCGTTCCCGGGCGCGCTCCGCCGCCGGGTCCGGCAACGGCACGGCCGACAGCAGGGCCCGGGTGTAGGGGTGGGCCGGGGCCGCGTACACGCGGTCCTTGTCGCCGATCTCCACGATCCGGCCCAGGTACATCACCGCCACCCGGTCGCACACCCGCTTGACCACCGCCAGGTCGTGGGCGATGAACAGGCACGCCAGGCCCAGTTCGCGGCGCAGCCGGTCCAGCAGGCCCACGATCTGGGCCTGCACCGAGACGTCCAGCGCCGACACCGGCTCGTCCGCCACGATCAGCCGCGGGCCGGTGGCCAGCGCGCGGGCGATGCCGATGCGCTGCGCCTGGCCGCCGGAGAAGGCGTGCGGGAAGCGGTCGAGGTGTTCGGGGACGAGGCCGACCAGCTCCATCAGCCCGGCGGCCCGCTCGCGGGCCTCGGCCGCGGGGACGCCCTGCACCAGCAGGGGGTCGGCGACGATGCGGGCCACGGTCTGGTGCGGGTTGAGGGAGGAGTGCGGGTCCTGGAAGACCATCTGGAGCTCGCGGCGGAGCGGCTTCAGGGCCCGCTGCGACAGCCGGCTGATGTCCCGTCCGGCGTAGACGACGGAGCCGGCGGTGGGCTCCAGCAGCCGTACGATCATGCGGCCGGTGGTGGACTTGCCGCAGCCGGACTCGCCGACCAGGCCCAGGGTCTCGCCCGGTGCCAGGTCGAAGGAGACGCCGTCGACGGCGCGGACGGCGGCCCGCCGGCGGCCGCGCCGGCCGGGGAAGGTCATCGTCAGGTCCCGGACGGCGAGCAGGGGCCCGGCGTCCGGTCCGGTTTTCGGTCCGGTGGTCGCGGTCATCGGGGGCCTCCGGGGGCTGGGGCGTCGGTGTGCAGGGGGAGGTGGCAGGCGACGAGGTGCCCCTGGGAGGCCGTGAGGGCTGGGCCGGTGTCCTCGCAGCGGGCCCGTTCGGCCGCCGGCGCGGCGGCGGCCCGGGGGCAGCGCGGCGCGAAGGCGCAGCCGGGGGTGGGGGCCAGCAGGGAGGGCGGGCTGCCGGGGATGGCGCGCAGCGGCGCGTCGTCGGGGTCGTCGAGGCGGGGGAGGGAGTCGAGCAGGCCCCGGGTGTAGGGGTGCGCCGGGACGGTGAACAGGGCGTCCACGGGCGCCTGTTCGGCGGCGCGGCCGCCGTACATCACGAGGACGTCGTGGGCGACGCGGGCGACGACCCCCAGGTCGTGGGTGATGAGGACGACGGCGAGGCCGCGTTCCTGCTGGAGGCGGGCGAGGAGTTCGAGGATCTGGGCCTGGACGGTGACGTCGAGGGCGGTGGTGGGTTCGTCGGCGATGAGCAGGTCGGGTTCGCAGGCGAGCGCCATGGCGATCATCACGCGCTGGCGCATGCCGCCGGAGAACTGGTGCGGGTACTCGCCGGCGCGGCGCGCCGGTTCGGGGATGCCGACCTCGCCGAGCATCTCGACGGCCCGCCGGCGGGCGGCGGCACGGCGGGAGCCGAAGTGGACGCGGTGGTGTTCGGCGATCTGTTCGCCGACCGTGTAGGAGGGGTGGAGGCTGGAGAGCGGGTCCTGGAAGATCATGGCCATGCGGCGGCCGCGCAGCCGGTTGAGGTCGCGTTCGGGCAGGCCGGTGAGTTCCCGGCCGTCGAGGACGACGGAGCCGGTGACCCGGGCGCCGGTGTGCAGGCCCATCACGGCGAGGGAGGTGACGGACTTGCCGGAGCCGGACTCGCCGACGATGCCCAGGGTCCGTCCGCGGTGCACCGTGAAGCCCAGGGAGTCCACGGCCCGGACGTCGCCGCGCGGGGTGGGGAAGGTGACGGTCAGGCCGGTGACGGTGAGCAGGGGCGGTTCGGCGGCCATCAGTACCTCACTCGCGGGTCGGCGACGGCGTAGAGCAGGTCGACGGCCAGGTTGGCGACGACGATGAAGGCGGCCGACAGCAGCGTGACGCCGAGCACGACCGGCTGGTCGCCGGTGGTCAGCGCGCCGTAGAAGAGGCGCCCGACGCCGGGGAGGCCGAAGAGGGACTCGGTGATGACGGCGCCGGCGAGCAGTCCGCCGAGGTCCATGCCGAAGAGGGTGAGGACCGGTGTCATGCCGGTGCGCAGTCCGTGCTTGACGACGACGGTGCGGCGCGGCAGGCCCTTGGCGCGGGCGGTGCGGACGTAGGGCTCGGCCATGGCCTCGATCATCGAACCCCGGCTCTGCCGTGCGTACATGGCGGCGTACAGCAGGGCCAGCGCGGTCCAGGGGAGGAGCAGGTTGGACGCCCAGTGGGCGGGGTCCTCGCCGAACGGGACGTACTGCGGGTAGGGCAGCAGACCGGTGAGCCGTACGACGCCGTGGATGAGCATCATCGAGGTGAAGTAGACGGGCAGGGACGCGGCGGCGACGGCGCCGACCATCAGGGCCCGGTCGGTGAGGGTGTCCTTGCGCAGAGCCGCGGTGACGCCGGCGGCGAGGCCGAGCAGCAGCCAGAGCGCGGCGGCGCCCAGGGCGAGCGAGGCGGAGACGGGCATCCGGTCGGTCAGGAGGTCCCAGACGGCCTCGGAGTTCTCGTACGAGTAGCCGAGGCAGGGGAAGGAGCAGTGCACGGCGTAGCGGCCGCTGCCCAGGGTGCGGCCGGTGAAGATGCCGGTGACGAAGTCCGTGAACTGCTGCCACAGCGGCCGGTCCAGGCCCATGTGGGCGCGGATGGCCTCCAGCCGTTCGGTGCTGCAGGATTTGCCGCAGGCGGCGGCCGCGGGGTCGGAGGGCAGGACGTAGAAGATGGTGAAGGTGACGGCCGCGATGGCCAGGAGCACCCCGGCGGCGGCGAGGAGCCGGCGCCCGATGTAGAGGATCATGCGCGGCCGCTCCGGGGGTCGAGGACGTCGCGGAGGGCGTCGCCGAGGAGGGTGAAGGCGAGCACGGTCAGGAAGAGACAGGTGCTGGGGACGGCGAAGTACAGGGGATCGGTGTCGTAGAAGGCGACGCTCTCGGCGATCATCTGGCCCCAGGAGGGGGTGGGCGGGCGGACGCCCACGCCGAGGTAGCTCAGGGCCGCCTCGGTGGCGATCATGCCGGGGACGAGCAGGGTGGTGCAGGCGATGACGGGCCCGGCGACGCCGGGCAGCACGGCGCGGGTGAGGATGCGCCAGGGGCCGGAGCCACCGACGCGGGCGGCGTCGACGTATTCGCGGTGCTTGAGGGAGAGGGTCTGGCCGCGGACGACGCGGGCGACGCCGGGCCAGCCGAACAGGCCGATCACCGCGGTCATCAGCAGGATGCGGTTGACGTCCCGGGCCACCGACATCATCGCGATCATGAAGATGAGGGAGGGGAAGGACATGGTGAGGTCCATCAGCCGGGAGAGCAGGGCGTCGGTGCGGCCGCCGAAGTAGCCGGCGGCGATGCCGGCCGCCGTGCCGGCGACGACGACGATCGCGGTGGCGGCGAGGGCGATCAGCAGGGAGACCCGCGCGCCGTGCACGAGGCGGGCGAACAGGTCGCGGCCGGTGACGGGTTCGACGCCGAGCCAGTGCTCGGCCGAGATGCCGCCGAACGGGCCGACGGGCTGGCCGCCGAGGTAGGGGTCGACGGCGCTCTTGTCGAACTCCTCGGGCGACCAGCCGCAGAGGGCGCTGAGCAGCGGTGCGGCGGCGGCCATGAGGAGGAAGAGGACGACGACGGCGAGGGAGATCTTCACGGAGGCGCGGCGGCGCAGCTCGGCGCGGGCGAGCCGCCAGGGTCCGGCGGCGGGTGCGGCGGCCGCGGCGGGGGTCGGGGCGGTGGTGGTCATGGTCGCTGTCCCCTCAGCCCCGGGCCTTGGCGGGGTCCTTGAGCCCGACGGTGGCGTAGTCGAGCTGGCCGCCGAACGACGGGTGGCCGTGCGCGCCGGCGATGTTGGTGCCCACGACCAGCGGCCAGCGGCGGACGAGCACCGGCACGGCCGGCGCCTTGGCGAGGATGGTGCCGTCCAGCTGCTGCCAGGCCCTGTCGGCCTGCGCGGTGTCGGTCATGGCGGCGATCTCGTCCATGCGCCGCATGACCTGCTCGTCGCGGAAGAGCGAGTGGTTGCCGGAGTTGCCCTTCTCCTTGATGAAGCGGGCGTCGAAGACGAAGGGCAGGAAGGTGGAGCCGGAGGGGTAGTCGGGGCACCAGCCGGTGTACACGAGGTCGGTGCGGTTGCGGGTGTCGCCGATGGTGGCGTAGAAGGCGGAGGGGTCCACGGTCTCGATGACCACCTTGATGCCGGCCTTGGCGAGGGACTGCTGGATGGCCTCGGCGCGGCCCCGGTCGCCGGTGGAGACGGTCAGCCGGGTGGTGAGGCCGTCCGGTCTGCCGGCCTCCTTCAGCAGCTGCCTGGCCCTGCCGGGGTCGCCCGTGGCGGGGATCTTCAGCGTGTCGGGCTGCCGGCCGCCGAAGAGACCGGACGGCATGTACGCGGTGGAGGGCTCGTTGAGGGCGGGGCCGCCGGAGGCGGTGAGCACGGCGTCCCGGTCGAGGGCGTACTGCACGGCCCGGCGGACCCGGACGTCGTCGAACGGGGCACGTCCGGTGTGCATCTGCAGCATGTCGGTGCAGTTGGTGGACTCCGACAGCAGCCGTCGCCGCACCTCGGCGTTGGGCAGCACCTTGGGGGCGCTCTCGGGGCGCAGCGCGGACCAGGGGACGGCGGAGGCGTCGGCGCCGCGGCTGGCCGTCATCCGGTCGTCGATCTGGTTGGCCTTGAGGCCCATGGTGACGACGATCCGGTCGGGGTACGCCTTGCGGACGGGGTCGGTCGAGGGGTCCCAGTGCTCGTTGCGGACGAGGACGAGCCGCTTGTTGCGGGCGTACGAGTCCACCTTGTAGGGGCCGGAGGAGAACGGCCGGTTGTCGAACCGCGGGCCCGTGTCCTGCTTCTGCGGGACGGGGGCGAAGGTGGGCATGACCGTCGCCCAGGGGAACTCGGCGAAGGGCTTGCGCAGGTGGAAGACGAGGGTGCGGTCGTCGGGCGTCTCGACGGAGTCGAGGTGCCGGCCCTGCGCGGGACCCTGGTAGCCCTCGGCGCCCTCCAGGTAGCGGGCGGCGTAGTCGGCGCCGCCGGGCAGGTCGGGGGAGAAGGACCGCTCCACGTTGTACTTGACGTCCTGCGCGGTGACGGGGGAGCCGTCCTCGTAGGCGACCCCGGGCCTGAGGTGGAAGGTCCAGGTGCGGGCATCGGCGGAGGCGGTGCCGAGGTCGGTGGCGAGGTCGGGCACCAGCGTGCTGCCCGCGGCGCCGGGCTCGGCCTTGTACGTGACCAGGGTGCGGTAGAGCAGCCGGGTCCCGAAGTCCATGTCGCTCATGACCCAGTTGCGGGCCGGGTCGAGGTGGGAGAAGTCCTGGTTGGACAGGACGGTGAGGGTGCCGCCCTTGCGGGGCGTGCCGCCGACCGTGGTGCCCTGGCCGGCGGCCAGGGGGTTGCCGCCCCCGGAGCCGTGCGCCGTGCGCCGCCCGCCGGAGCAGCCGGCCGCTCCGAGGGCGAGGGAGGCCGCCAGGAGGGCGGCGAGGGAGGTGCGGGTGCGCTGGTTCTTCACAGGGGTCACTCCGTGAGCAGGGGAACCGTGAGCAGGGGAACAGCGAACAGCCCTGGCTGAAATGTGACCCGTAACATAGTAATGTGAAATTGCACTGACAAGATGTCAGTCCCCCTGTTATCCAGCTGTGTCCGAGGAGGACTCCGTGACCGAACCCACCGCCCCGGGGATCCGGACCGTCAGTCACGACCTGCCGGTGTCCGCCGAGTTCCAGGCGTTCATGGAGCGCGACTGGGCGGCCACCCCGCTGCCCGGCGACCTCCGGCTGCCCGTCGCGGCCCTCACCGCCGCCCGCCGCGAGCGGCTGTCGGCCCGCTTCCCCGGCGAGCGGATCGTGGTGCCCGCGGGTGAGCTCCGGGTCCGGTCCAACGACATGGACCACCGCTTCCGCCCGCACAGCGCCTACGCCTGGCTCACCGGCCTCACCGGCGAGGAGCAGGCCGGCCACGTCCTGGTGCTGGAGCCCGACGGGCCGCGCCGGCACGAGGCCGTCCTGCACGTCCGGCCGCGCTCGCCGCGCAGCGGCGACGCGTTCTACCGCGACCGCCGCTACGGCGAGTTCTGGGTGGGCCGCCGCCCCGACCTCGGCGAGGCCGAGCGCATGACGGGCATCCGCTGCGTCGCCCTGGATGACCCGGGGCAGCTGCCGCCGGGCCGCGAACCGGCCGGCGACCCCGAACTGGCCGCCGTCCTCAGCGAGCTGCGCCTGGTGAAGGACGCCTGGGAGGTCGGCCAGCTCCAGCTGGCCGTGGACCACACCGTCGCCGGCTTCGAGGACGTCGTCCGGGCCCTGCCGCGCGCCCTGGACCACCCGCGCGGCGAGCGGTGGATCGAGGGCGTCTTCGGGCTGCGCGCCCGCACGGAGGGCAACGGCCCCGGCTACGAGACCATTGCCGCCTCCGGGGCGCACGCCTGTGTGCTGCACTGGATACGCAACGACGGCCGCCTGAACCGGGACGAACTCCTGCTGCTGGACGCGGGCGTGGAGACCGACACCCTCTACACCGCCGACATCACCCGCACCCTGCCCCTGTCCGGCCGCTTCTCGCCCGTCCAGCGCCAGGTCTACGACCTCGTGCTCGCCGCGCAGGAGGCGGGCATCGCCGCGCTGCGGCCCGGCGCGCGCTTCCGCGACTTCCACCGGGCCGCCATGCGCGTCATCGCCGAGGGCCTGGCCGAGTGGGGCGTGCTCAAGAGCGCCGAGGGCGACTTCCACCGCCGCTACACCCTGTGCAGCAGCGGGCACATGCTCGGCCTGGACGTGCACGACTGCGCCCAGGCGCGCGCCGACGCCTACCTCGACGGCGTGCTGGAGGCGGGCCAGGTGCTCACCGTGGAGCCGGGGCTCTATCTTCAGCCGGACGACGAGACGCTGCCGCCCGAGCTCCGCGGCATCGGCGTACGGATCGAGGACGACCTCGTCATCACCGCGGAGGGGGCGCGGCTGATGTCGGGCGCCCTGCCGCGCACGCCGGACGCCATCGAGTCCTGGATGGGCGAGCTGCTGGAGGGGTAACTCCCGTACGAGGCAGGTCTGGACCAGCTCTTGGCACGCCGTAATGCAATGTGAAATATTACTGCTGTGCCCCTGAGCAACTCCCCGGACGTCATCGTCGTCGGGGCGGGTGTCGTCGGCGCCGCGTGCGCCTACTACGCCGCCCGTTCCGGCCTCTCCGTCACCGTCGTCGACCGCGGCCCCGTCGCGGGCGGCACCACCGGCGCGGGCGAGGGCAACCTGCTGGTCTCCGACAAGGAACCCGGTCCCGAGCTCGACCTGGCCCTGCTCTCCACCCGCCTCTGGCGCGACCTGGCCGCCGGACTCCCCGACGGCGCCGAGTACGAGGCCAAGGGCGGGCTGGTGGTGGCCCGGGACGCCGCACGGATGACCGCGCTCCGCGCGTTCGCCCGGTCCCAGACCGCGGCGGGCGTCACCGCGCAGGAGGTCCCCGCCGACGCGCTCCACGACCTCGAACCCCACCTGGCGCCCGGCCTCGCCGGCGGCTTCCTCTACCCGCAGGACGCCCAGGTCCAGCCGGCCCTGGCCGCCGCCCACCTGCTGCGCGCCTCCGGCGCCCGGGTGCGCACCGGCCAGGAGGTGACCGCCGTCCTCACCGGCGCATCCGGGGAGGTGCGCGGCGTCCGCACCCGCGCCGGCGACCTGCACGCCCCCTACGTGGTCAACGCCGCCGGCACCTGGGGCGGCGAGGTCGCCCGGCTCGCCGGCGCGCACCTGCCCGTGCTGCCCCGCCGCGGCTTCGTGCTCGTCACCGAACCCCTGCCGCGCGTCGTCCGGCACAAGGTCTACGCCGCCGACTACGTCGCCGACGTGGCCAGCGGCTCGGCCGCCCTCCAGACCTCCGCCGTCGTCGAGGGCACCCCGGCCGGGCCCGTCCTCATCGGCGCCAGCCGGGAGCGCGTCGGCTTCGACCGCACCCTGTCGGTGGAGGCGCTGCGCCGGCTGGCGGCCGGGGCCACCGAACTGTTCCCGGTGCTGGCGGGCGTCCGGGCACTGCGCACCTACGCCGGCTTCCGCCCGTACCTCCCCGACCACCTGCCCGCCGTCGGCGCGGACCCGTCCGTCCCCGGACTGCTGCACGCCTGCGGGCACGAGGGCGCCGGCATCGGCCTCGCCCCCGCCACCGGCCTGGCCGTCGCCCGCGTCCTGACCGGCGACGAACCGCCGCTGGACCTGCGGCCGTTCGACCCCGGCCGTTTCACCGGCGTCACCGCCTGACGCCCCCTCACCACCACGCGCTCGCGACCGGGGCCCCGCCCTCCGCACGTCACCCCTGCCCACGAGAGGAGGCCCGCAGTGGCCCGTACCCCCGCCGACCTGGCCGGCGCGGAGCCCGACCCGCCGTTCGAGATCACCTTCGACGGCCGGCCGGTCCCCGCCCTGCCCGGCCAGACCATCGCCGCCGCCCTGTGGGGAGCGGGCATCCTCGCCTGGCGCACCACCCGCCGCACCGGCCGGCCGCGCGGCGCGTTCTGCGGCATCGGCCAGTGCTTCGACTGCCTCGCCACCGTCAACGGCGAACGCAACCGCCGGGCCTGCCTCACCCCCGCCCGGCCCGGCGACACCGTCACCACCCAGGAAGGACACGGCCATGACCGGCTCGCCGTCTGAGCCGTACGACCTCGCGGTCGTCGGCGCCGGGCCCGCCGGGCTCGCCGGCGCCGTCACCGCCGCCGAACTCGGCCTGTCCACCGTCCTGCTGGACGCCTCCGGCCGGCCCGGCGGCCAGTACTTCCGCCACCCCGCCCCCGGCCTCGGCGCCACCCGCCCCGGCGCCCTCCACCACGACTGGCCCGCCTTCACCGCGCTCCGCCGCCGCCTCGCCGCGAGCGACGTCACCCACCTCGCCCACCACCACGTGTGGACCGTGACCCGGCGGGCCGCCGACGACTGGACCGTGCACGCCCTCACCGGACCCGACGGCGACGACGGCAAGCCCGTCCGCATCCGCGCCCGGGCCGTGCTCCTCGCCACCGGCGCCCACGAACGGCACCTGCCCTTCCCCGGCTGGACCCTGCCCGGCGTCGTCGGCGCCGGCGGCGCCCAGGCCATGCTCAAGGCCGGGCTCGTCCTGCCCGGCCGGCGCGTCGTCGTCGCCGGCAGCGGCCCCCTGCTGCTCGCCGTGGCCTCCTCCCTCACCGCCGCCGGCGCCCACGTGCCCGAAGTCGTCGAGGCCGCCGGCTACCTCGGCTACGCCCGCCACCCGCGCGCCCTCGCCACCAACCCGCACAAGCTCGTCGAGGCCGCGGTGCACGGCACCGCCCTCGCCCGCCACCGGGTACGGCTCCGCCCGCGCAGCGCCGTCACCGCGGTGCACGGCACCGACCGCGTCGAGGCCGTCACCGTCTCCCGGCTCGGCCCCGACTGGCGGCCGCTGCCCGGTACCGGCCGCCGCGTCCCCTGCGACGCGCTGGCCGTCGGCCACGGCCTCGTCCCGCAGACCGAACTCGCCACCGGCCTGGGCTGCGCCACCCGCCGCACCCCCGACGGCACCGACGCCCTCCTCCTCGACGCCTGGCAGGAGACCACCGTGCCGGGCCTGTGGGCCGCGGGCGAGACCGGCGGCACCGGCGGCTGGCAACTCGCCCGCGTCGAGGGCGAACTCGCCGCCGTCGCCGTCACCGCCCGGCTCCGCGCCCGGCCCGGCCTCACCACCGGCCGGCGCGTCCGCGACCTGGCCCGCCGCCGCGACCGCATGCGCGCCTTCGCCGAGGCCATGGCCGCCGCCCACGCCCCCGGCGCCGGCTGGACCGGCTGGCTCACCGACGACACCGAGGTGTGCCGCTGCGAGGAGGTGACCGCCGGCCGCGTCCGCGAGGCCGTCGACGACCTCGGCGCCCGCGACGCCCGCACCGTCAAGCTCCTCACCCGCGCAGGCATGGGCTGGTGCCAGGGCCGCATGTGCGGCGCGGCCGTCGCCGCCCTCGCCGCGGCCGGCCGGCCCGACGGCGCCGTACCGCCGTCCCCCGCCCGCCGCCCGCTCGCCGTGCCCGTGCCGCTGGCCGCCCTCGCCGCGCTGCCCGAGGACCCCGACGGCCCCGACGGCCCCGAAGACCACTGACCCACCCCCACCGGACCACCACAGAAGGGTTACCGGCATGACCGCCACCACCTGGACCCCCGACCGACCCTGGCGCGGCATCATGGTCGCCACCGCCCTCCCGCTGCGCGACGACCTCTCCGTCGACCACGACGCGTACGCCGCCCATGTCCGCTGGCTCCTCGACAACGGCTGCGACGGCGTCGTCCCCAACGGCTCCCTCGGCGAGTACCAGACCCTCACCGACGAGGAGCGCGCCCGCGTCGTGCGCACCGCCGTCGAGGCCGCCGGCGACGGCGCCCGCGTCATGCCGGGCGTCGCCGCCTACGGCAGCGCCGAGGCACGCCGCTGGGCCGACCAGGCCGCCGAGGCCGGCTGCGGCTCCGTGCTGCTGCTGCCCCCCAACGCCTACCGCGCCGACGAGCAGGCCGTCCGCGCCCACTACGCCCACGTCGCCGCCGCCGGGGTGCCCGTCGTCGCGTACAACAACCCCATCGACACCAAGACCGACCTCACCCCCGCCCTGCTCGCCCGGCTGCACGCCGAGGGCAGCGTCGTGGCCGTCAAGGAGTTCAGCGGCGACGTCCGGCGCGCCTACGAGATCGCCGAACTCGCGCCCGGCCTCGACCTGCTCATCGGCGCCGACGACGTCCTGCTGGAGCTCGCCGTGGCCGGCGCGGTCGGCTGGATCGCCGGCTACCCCAACGCCCTGCCCGCCACCTGTGCCGAGCTCTACCACGCCGCCGTCGCCGGCGACCTGGAGACCGCCCTGCCGCTGTACCGCTCGCTGCACCCCCTGCTGCGCTGGGACTCCCGCACCGAGTTCGTGCAGGCCATCAAGCTCTCCATGGACCTCGCCGGCCGGCCCGGCGGCCCCACCCGCCCGCCGCGCTCCCCGCTGACCGGCGACGTGGAGGCCGCGGTGCGCGCCGCGACCGAGAAGGCGCTGGCCGCCGGCCACCGCTGACCGCACGCCCACCGGCCTTCACCCGCACCGAGAGGACGTCCGTGCGTACCCGTCATGTCTTCCACGCCGTCGACTCGCACACCGAGGGCATGCCCACGCGTGTCATCACCGGCGGCGTCGGCGTGATCCCCGGAGCCACCATGGCCGAGCGCCGGCTCCACTTCACCGAGCACCTGGACCACCTGCGGACGCTGCTCATGTACGAGCCGCGCGGCCACGCCTCGATGAGCGGCGCCGTACTCCAGCCCCCCACCCGGCCCGACGCCGACTACGGGGTGCTGTTCATCGAGGTGTCCGGACTCCTGCCGATGTGCGGCCACGGCACCATCGGCGTGGCCACCGTCCTGGTGGAGACGGGCATGGTGCCCGTCACCGAGCCCGTCACCACCGTGCGCCTGGACACCCCCGCCGGTCTCGTGACCGTCGACGTCCAGGTCGAGGACGGCGCGGCGAGAGCGGTCACCCTCACCAACGTGCCCGCCTTCTGCATGGGCCTCGACCTCAAGACCGACGTGCCCGGCCTGGGCACCGTCACCTACGACCTGGCCTTCGGCGGCAACTTCTACGCCTTCGTCGAACTGGAGGCCCTGGGCCTGCCGTTCGACCGGGCCTGCAAGGACGAGCTGCTGGCCGCCGGGCTCGCCGTGATGGACGCGATCAATGCCTCGCCCGACCGGCCCGTCCACCCCGAGCACCCCGAGATCCACGGCCTCAAGCACGTCTACCTCGCCGCGCCGGGCTCCGACGCCCACCACTCCCGGCACGCCATGGCCATCCACCCCGGCTGGTTCGACCGTTCCCCCTGCGGCACGGGCACCTCGGCGCGCATGGCCCAGCTGCACGCCCGCGGCCTGCTGCCGCTGGACCGCGACTTCGTCAACGAGTCCTTCATCGGCACCCGGTTCACCGGCCGGCTGGTGGGGGAGACGCAGGTCGGCGGCGTGCCCGCGGTGCTGCCCACCATCACCGGGCGGGCCTGGCTCACCGGCACCGCCCAGTACTTCCTCGACCCGGACGACCCCTTCCCCGGAGGTTTCCTCCTGTGACCGCTCCCGACACGGCGCCTCTCCTCTCCCTCAACCCGGCCGACCCCGCCGACGTCGTCACCGCGGTGCCGGCGGCCGGCGCCGCCGGCGTCCACGCCGCCGTCGGGCGGGCCCGCGCGGCCCGGCCGGCCTGGCAGGACGCCGGCGCCGCCGGCCGGGCCGCCGCCCTCACCGCCATCGCCGGGGCCGTCGAGGAGGCCGCCGGCGAACTGGCCGCCCTGGCCGTGCGCGAGGTGGGCAAGCCGCTCGCCGAGGCCCGTGCCGAGGTCGCCCGCACCGTCGCGATCTGGCGCTACTACGCCCAGGCGCCCTACGAGGCCACCGGCGCCGTCCACGAGCCGGCCGCCGGCGCCGGCCTGCTCCTGACGCGCCGCCGGCCGCACGGCGTGGCCGGCCTGATCACGCCGTGGAACTTCCCCTTCGCCATCCCCGCCTGGAAGGCCGCCCCCGCCCTCGCCACGGGCAACACGGTCGTGCTCAAGCCCGCCCCGGAGGCCACCGCCTGCGCCCTGCGCCTGGCCGAACTGGTCCAGGGGGCCCTCCCCGAGGGGGTGTTCACCGTGGTGCCGGGCGGTGCCGACGAGGGGCGGGCCCTGGTGGAGACCGCCGACGTCGTCTCCTTCACCGGCTCCACCGCCGCCGGCGGTTCGGTGGCCCGCGCCGCGGCCGCCCGGGGCGTCCCGGTGCAGGCCGAGATGGGCGGCCTCAACGCGGCCCTCGTCCTCCCGGACGCCGACATCGAGCGGGCCGCCGCGCACCTCGCCGCCGCCGTCGCCGGCTACGCGGGCCAGAAGTGCACCGCCACCAGCCGCGTCATCGCCGTCGGCGCGGCCCGCGAACCCCTGCGCGAGGCTCTCGCCGAGGCCGTGCGCGCCCTGCCCGTCGGCGACCCGGCCGACGCGGCCACGGTCTGCGGCCCGGTGATCTCCGGCCCGGCCCGCGACCGCTTCGACCGGGCCCGTGCCGGGCTGTCCGTCCTGGCCACCGGCAAGAGCCCCGACGGCCCCGGCTGGTACGCGGCCCCGACCGTCGTGGAGGACGTACCGGCGGACCACCCGCTGCTGCACGAGGAGGTGTTCGCCCCCCTCGCGGCCCTGCTGCACGCCGACGACCTGGCCGGCGCCGTCCGCCTCGCCAACAGCGTGCCGCACGGGCTCGTCACCTCCGTGCACACCGCCGGCCTGGAGAGCGTCCTGCACGGCCTGGACCACCTGGACACCGGCATGATCCGCGTCAACGCCCCCTCCACGGGCGTCGACTTCCACCTGCCCTTCGGCGGCACCAAGGCGTCCAGCCATGGCCCGCGCGAACAGGGCCGCGCCGCGCTGGAGTTCTACACCTCCAGCCGCACCTACACCCTGACGCCCTGACAACCCGCCGACCGGGCGCGGCGACCCCGCGCCCGGCCGACCGGCCGGTCCGCTTCGCCGGCCCGCTGCTATCGTCCTGGCCATGGTGAACGACGCGCTCATCGCCGCCCGCCTCCGCGCCTACACGGGGCTCACGATCTTCAGCGAGATGACCGCCCTCGCCCAGGCGGCCGGGGCCGTCAACCTGGGGCAGGGCTTCCCCGACAGCGACGGCCCGCCCGAGGTGCTCGAAGCGGCGCGCGAGGCCATCGCCCAAGGGCTCAACCAGTACCCGCCGGCCACCGGCCTGCCCGTCCTGCGCCGGGCCGTCGCCGAACGGCGCGCCACCGACCACGGCGTCGCCTACGACCCCGACACCGAGGTCGTGGTGACCGCCGGCGCCACCGAAGCCATCGCGGCGGCCCTGCTCGGCCTGTGCGAGCCCGGCGACGAGGTCGTCGTCTTCGACCCCCTCTACGACTCGTACGGCGCCTGCCTGGCCATGGCCGGGCTGCGCCGGGTCCCCGTGCTGCTGGAGCACGACGGCACCCGCTTCACCTTCGACCCGGACGCGCTGCGTGCCGCCGTCGGGCCCCGCACGCGGATGATCCTCCTCAACACCCCGCACAACCCCACCGGCAAGGTCTTCGACGCCGACGAACTCGCCCTGATCGCCGGGTTGTGCATCGAGCACGACCTGATCGCCGTCACCGACGAGGTGTACGAGTACCTCGTCTACGACGGCCTGCGCCACCTTCCCCTGGCCGCCCTGCCCGGCATGCGCGAGCGCACCCTGACCATCTCCTCGGCCGGCAAGACCTTCAGCACCACCGGCTGGAAGGTCGGCTGGGCCTGCGGCCCCGCCCGCCTGGTCACCGCCGTCCGCACCGTCAAGCAGTACCTGACCTTCGCCTCCGGCACCCCCTTCCAGGCGGCCGTCGCGACCGGCCTCACGGAGTGCATGCCCTGGGTGGAGAACCTGCGCGCCACCCTGGAGCGCCGCCGCGACCTGCTGGTCACCGGCCTGCGCGAGGCCGGCATCACCGTCCTCGCCGGCAACGCCACGTACTTCGTGCAGGTCGACGCCCGGTCCTTCGGCACCGACGACGGCGACGCACTCTGCCGCGACCTGCCCGCCTCCGCCGGCGTGGCGGCCATCCCCAGCGTCGCCCTGTACGACGACAAGAAGGCCGGCCGCCACCTCGTCCGCCTCGCGTTCTGCAAGGACGAGTCCCTGCTGGCCACGGCGACGGCCCGGCTGGCCGGCCGGGCCCGTGCCACGGACCCGGCGACGGCCCTCACGCGTCGAGACTGATCGCGTTCTTGGCCCGCTCCATGGACTCCTCGGGCGCCGGGCCGTCCGGGTTCTCCGTGGCGAGCGCCTGGTTGAGCGCGACGAACGGGCGCATCCGCTCCTCGTAGCGGGCGAAGGCGGTGCGGTGGTCCGCCGCCGCGCCCAGCTCGTCGGCGAGCACGTACGCGCCGACGAGCGCGAGGCTGCTGCCCTGGCCGGAGAGCGGGGAGGGGCAGTAGCCGGCGTCGCCGAGCAGCGCCACCCTGCCGTCCGTCCAGCGGTCCATGTGGACCTGCGCCATCGCGTCGAAGTAGAAGTGCTCCGCCTCCGCCATGGCCTCCAGCAGGCGCGGCGTGTCCCCGCCGAGGTGGGCCAGGCCGGCGGCGACGAGCTCCTTCTGCCGGGCGGTGTCGCGGTGGCCGAACTCCAGCGGCTCCGGCGGGACGAAGCCCAGCGTCACCCGGCTCTCGGTGTTGTCCCGCACCGGGTAGACGCAGTACGTGCCGTTGTCGCCCCGCGACCACACCTGCCAGTCCTCCAGCCCCAGGACGTTGGCGGCGCCGAACACGGCCACGTAGGGACCGAAGGGGCGGACGAAGCCCTCCTCCGGCCCGAAGGCCAGCCGCCGTATCCGCGAGTGCAGCCCGTCGGCCCCGACCACCACGTCGAAGGAGCGCCGCAGCCCGCTCTCGAAAGCGACGTCGACCCGGTCGGGGTGGTGTTCCATCGAGGTCACCGAGTCGGAGAAGAGGAACTCCGTCTCCTCGCGCACGTGCTCGTACAGCAGCTCCGTCAGGTCGTCGCGCAGCACCTCGATGTCGTCGCTGTCCAGCCGGCCGCTGCTGAACGCCATCTCCTCCGAGCGCCACAGCTCGTTGCCGTCGCCGTCGAGCATCGTCATCCCGCGCATCCGGGTGCGCAGGCCGCGCGCGGCCTCCAGCACGCCCGTCCGGTCCAGGACGTCCAGGGCGACGCCCCGGACGTCGACGGCCTGACCGCCGGGCCGCAGGGCCGGCGCGCGCTCGACGACCGTGGGCGCCCAGCCGTGCCGGCGCATCCAGTGGGCGAGGGTGAGGCCGGCGATGCCGGCACCGGAGATGAGCACGGTCCTCGGAGCGTTCTTCGTCATGGCGAATCCTTGCGTTCTGCGCGCTGTCCCTGCGCTGTCCTCGTACGCTGTACACAGCTGAATGTACGGCGTATCGACAGCGGGTGGAAGTCCCTCCACGGCGCCCTGTACTAGGGCAGATGCGCAGGTCGGGGGAGGGGTGGGCAGGCGGAGTGGCTGGTAGGGTCTGTGCTAGTACAGTTATCAGGAGGGCCCGATGACGGCGGAAAAAAATTCGGCGAGCGGTTCCGCACCGCCCTACCTGCGCATCGTCGCCGACATCCGGCGGCGCATCGCCCGCGGTGAACTGCGCCCCGGCGACCGGGTGCCCTCCACCCGGCAATTGGCGCGTGAATGGGAGGTCGCCCTCGCCACCGCCACCAAGGCACTGACCGTTCTCCGGCAGGAGGGCCTGGTCCGGGCCGAGCCCAGAGTCGGCACGCTCGTGGCACCGGCCCGCCGCACGACACCCCCTGCCTCCCCGGCAGCACAACCCCCGGCCCCCGCGCCCGGCCCCCGCCCCTCCGCCGGCCAGGACCTCACCCGGGACCGCATCGTCCGGGCCGCCGTCGAACTCGCCGACGCCGAGGGGCTCGACGCCCTCTCCATGCGCGGCATCGCGGCCCGGCTGGGCACCTCCGCCATGACGGCCTACCGCTACGTCGACAGCAAGAACACCCTCGTGCTGCTGATGGCCGACGCGGTCCTCGGCGAGTGCGCCTACCCCGACCCGGCGCCGGCCGGCTGGCGGGAACGGCTGGAGACCGGGGCCCTCGCGCTGTGGGCCGTGCACCGCGCCCACCCGTGGCTCGCCCACGTCAGCCCGCTGCACCGGCCGCTCATGCTCCCCAACATGATCGCCTACGCGGAGTGGATGCTCGGCGGACTCGACGGCCACGGCTTCGCCCCCACCACCCTGCTCGACCTCAACGTCCTGCTGTACAGCCACGTCCAGGGCATGGCCGCCCACCTCGAACGCGAGGCCCAGGAGGAGAGCGCCACCGGGGTCAGCGACCAGGAATGGCTGGACGCACAGGCGCCGGCGACCGAGGCCGTCCTCGCCTCCGGCCGCTACCCGGTGTTCACCCGCCTCCTCGGCGCCATCGGCGACAACGGCTACGACCTGCGCCTCGACGACCTGTT
This sequence comes from Streptomyces mashuensis, assembly GCF_014654785.1. Taxonomy (GTDB): domain Bacteria; phylum Actinomycetota; class Actinomycetes; order Streptomycetales; family Streptomycetaceae; genus Streptomyces; species Streptomyces mashuensis. The sequence continues at coordinate 76,878 of NZ_BNBD01000016.1, read as the reverse complement.
CGCGCTCGGCCTCACCGCCCTGCTCGACGGCGTGGAACGCCTGGTCCGGGAGCACGCCGGCGGCCCCCCGCGCTGACGCGCGCGACCGCCGCGCGTCCCCTACCGTGGGACGAGGGGCGACCGCCGAGGAGGGGTGCCGTCGTCGGAAGGGGATCCCCGATGCGCCCAGTCACCTGCGCCCGGCCGCTGTGGGCTCCGCCCAGCGCCCGCCGCCGCTGCCGTCCCCGTACCGCACGCCCGGCCGGAGGCTGAACCATGGTCCCCGGCCGTACTCTCCGCCGCCCCGGGGCCGGCCGCGCCGCCCTGCTGGCCGTCGCCTGCGTCCTGCCCCTCCTCGCGGGCGCCCTGTGGTTCCTGCTGCACGCCCCGGCGGTCGACCACATCGGCCTGCAACTCGCGGGCACCGCCAAGGCCGCCCATCACGTGACCGGTGACCGCACCGGCGCCCACCTGCGCGCCCTCGCCGACGACCACGCCGTCACCGCCGGCTACACCCTCACCCTGGCCGGCATCTTCCTCCTGGGCCGGCACACCGTCGCCCACCACGCCCGCCAGCGGCACGTGGCCGTCCAGGGCGTCGTCGCCGCCGTCGCCGCGGGCGCCTTCGACACGGCCGAGAACCTGCTGCTGCGCCACGGCCTCACGCACCCCGCCGCCGGCGACGCGCCCTTCGCCGCCGCCACCGCCTGCGCCACCGTGAAGTGGACGCTGCTCGCCCTGACCGTGCCGCCCGCCGCCGTCCTGCTCGGCGTCGTCCTGAACCGCGCCGTCCGTCACCTGATGCTGCGCCGGGGCGGTTCTCCGGCCGGCCCGCCCGACGGCCCGCCCGACGTCGTCCCGCCCTGGCCCGTGGTGAACCACGACGGCGACCGCTGGCCCCCGGACAGCCGGCCCGACCCGCCCGGCCCCGGACCCGCCCGCTGGCTCAACGGCAGCCGCGTCCCGCCCGGCCGGGAGCAGGGCGCCCTGGGCTTCTGCGTCTCCGGCGGCGGCATCCGCTCCGCCTGCGTCGCCCTCGGCGCCCTCCAGGCGCTCCGCCCGCACCTGCTCAGGGCCCGCTACCTCGTCGCCGTCTCCGGCGGCGCGTACACCGCCGGCGCCTTCCAGCTCGCCCTCACCGGCTCCGCCGACGGCCGTATCCCCCCGCCCGCCGGCGGCTCCGCCGACGTCTTCCGGCCGGGCTCGCCGGAGGAGGACCACCTGCGCCGCCACTCCAAGTACATCGCCGAGGGCACCGGCCAGTGGCTCACCGCCCTCGGCGTCCTGCTGCGCGGGCTGCTGGCCTCCCTCGGCATCCTCACCGCCGCTCTCGTCGTCCTCGGCATCGCCCTCGGCCAGGCGTACCACCACGTACCCGTCACCGACCTCTCCCACCTCACCCACCCCTCGGCCACCGGCCACATCCTGCCCCTGACCGGCCCGCCCCCGCCGTACCCCGCCCCCCGCACCGCCGCGCTCCTCACCGTGCCCGCGCTGCTCCTCGCGGCCGCCGCCTGCTGGTTGGTCTGGCTGGCGGCCTGCTGCCTGAGCAGCCGCGACGGCGTACGCACCGCTGCGATCACCGCCTTCCGGGCCTGTGTGGTCACCGCCCTCGCCGTCGCCGTCGTGGTGCTCGTCGTACCGGCCGTCGCCTGGGCCGCCGTACGGCTGCTGACCGGCCTCCAGGCCACCGGCCCGCAGACCGGCCTCGGCCTGGGCCTCACCACGCTCCTCACCTACGTGACCGTCCTCGTCAGCACGCTCTGGCGGAGCCGCCGCACCGTCGGGCGCGGACTGCGCAGGCTGCGCAAGGCGGGCAACGCACCCCAGGTCACCCAGCTCGTGCCGCACGGCCTCACGCCCCACCTGCTGGTGTGGGCCGTGCTCGTGCTGCTCGCCGCCGTCTGCCTGGTCATCCTCGGCTGGGCCACGGCCACCGCCCCCACCTGGCCCGCGGCCTGGCAGATCGCCGTCCCCGCCGTCCTGCTGCCGCTCGCCGTCGGCCTCGACCAGACGTGGATGAGCCTGCACCCCTTCTACCGGGGGCGCCTCGCCTCGGCGTTCGCCGTCCGCCGCACCACCACGCCCGACGGCGAACAGATCGCCGTGCCGTACGACTTCGCGACCGAACCCACGCCCCTGGACGCGTACGGCCGCCGGCACGAGGGCTTCCCGCAGGTGATCCTCGCGGCCGCGGCCAACCTCTCCGGCAGCGACCGCACCCCGCCGGGCCGGCGCGCGGTGTCCTTCACCCTCTCGCACGACTACGTCGGCGGCCCCGACGTCGGCTATGTCCGTACCGCCGGCCTGCGACGGCGGACACGCCGCATCATCGACCGGGACCTGACCGTGCAGTCCGCCGTCGCCGTCTCCGGTGCCGCGTTCGCCTCCGCCATGGGCCGCATGGCCCGCCCCTACCAGATGCTGTTCGCCCTCACCAACGCCCGCCTGGGCACCTGGCTGCCCAACCCGGCCACCCTCCAGGACCTGTGGAGCACCGACCCCGCGTGGTCCCTCCGGCCGCAACCCGCCCTCCGGCGCCTGCCCTACCTCCTGCGCGAGGTCTTCGGCCGCTACCCCCTGGACGGCCGGCTGCTGCTCACCACCGACGGCGGCCACTACGAGAACCTCGGCCTCGTCGAACTCCTCCGCCACGGCGTGCGCACCGCCGTGTGCATCGACGCCAGCGGGGACCGGCCGCCGCTGGCCGGCACCCTCGCCGAGGCCATCGCCCTGGCCCGGGAGGAACTCGGCGTCGAGGTCGTCCTCGACGACTGGGAACGCCTCGTGCCCGGCAGCGCCCGCCCGCTGCACCCCGAGGACCCGCTGGCCGGGCTCAACGGGCGGCTCTCGGCGCGCGTGGTGGTCACGGGCACCATTCTCTACCCGCGCGACCTGGTCGACGAGGCCGGCCGCCCCTGCGGCCGCCGCGGCCGCCTCGTCGTCGCCAAGGCGGCACTCACCCACGACCTGCCCTACCCCCTGCTGGCCCGCGCCCAGGGCGAGCCCGTCTTCCCCCGCGACAGCACCAGCGACCAGTGGTTCGACCACCGGCAGTTCGACTCGTACCTCGGCCTGGGCCGCTTCATCGGCGAACAGGCGGACAAGGCCCTGCAGACCCTGCACACCCCGCCCGAAGAGGGCCCGGCCTAGGCGCCGCCCCCGCCCCGGCAGTACGCGTCCCGCACGGCCCGGTGCCCCGGCACCTGCACCGTGCTCAGCAGCCGCGCCCAGGTCGCGGCGTCCGTCTCGATCGCCCGGGCGGCGGCGTCCCGTTCGGCGGCGCCACGGGCCGCCGCGAGGCGCCGGGCGTGCGCCCAGGCGTTCTGCCGCCACAGCACGAAGAGCTGGTGGGCGGTGTACCCGGCGACGGGGTTCCAGCGGTCGTCCACCAGCCGGGTGAACGGGTCGTAGCGCCGCGCCAGTTCCCGGACGACGGGCCCGTACGCGCGGTCCAGGACGATCTGCGCCCGGTCGTAGTCGCCCTTGCGGGACGTGCCGTCGGGCCGGACGAGCCCGAGCGCGACGAGGACGTGGGGGAGGTCGCGCTGGATGTGCGCGTTGGCGCCCAGCAGGGCGTCCTGCCCGGCGTCGGCCCGTCCTGTACGGGCCACCGCGAAGGCGATGCGCCACGCCTCCGGGACCGGCCGGCCGCTCTCGTCGGCCCGGAAGGCGGCGAGGTAGCGGTCGGCGAACGCGTCGTCGAGCCCCGCGATCCACGACGGCTCGGCGAACACGGGCGGCCGCTCGCGCAGGACCTGCCCCAGCGTCGTCTCCAGCCGGGCGTAGATGGCGGCGAAGGGCGCGCGGTGGTCGCAGCCCAGCCGGTCACGGAGCGCGGCGAGCTGCGCCTCCCGCGCGGCCACGCACTCCTCGGGCGAGCCCCGGCCGGTGCACGGCGCAACGCCGGCCGCGGGCACGGCCGGCGCCGGCACCGTACCGCCGAGCCACAGCAGCGCCGCCGTGGCACCGGCCGCCACGGCCTTCCGGACCCCGGTCACCGGCACGAGCGGCCCGTCAGTGCCGGGAGGTGCTGGAATGCCGGGTGCGGTGGGGGTGCTTGTGGTGCTTGGCGGGCTTGGCCGCCTTGGCGTGCTTCGACGGCTTGGACGGCTTCGACGCCTTCGATGCCTCCGACGGCTGGAGACGGTCGGACGGCAGCGGCGGCTTGATCCAGCCCTTCTTCACCAGCTCGTCGCAGTGCCAGCGGGCGTACTTGGGGCTTTCCTTGTGCTGCTTGGCGGCCTTGAGGCAGTCGGCGTAGGGCCACGGCGGCTGATTGTCGGCCGGGACCCGCCCGGAGGGCGCGGCCTGCGCGACCGCGGCCGGTGACAGGGCCGCCGCACCGGCCACCAGGACGGCGGCCAGGGCAATGCTGATCCGGCGCACGGCACTCCTCCACTCCATGTCGGACGTCGTCACCGCTCAACGAGGCCCGTACGGCGTGGGACACGGCGACATGTCCCCTTTCACCCGCGTGAGTGGATACGGCCGGGGCGGCATTCCGGTCGTTGAGGCCGTGTGAACGCGTCAAGGGGCGCAGGAGGCGTTCCTCCGGTGCGTGCCGGATGCCAGAGTCCGGCTGCGGCCCCGTCCGGGGCCCGGTGGACGACCCGACTCGGCGAAAGGACACTTCGCATGAGGAAAAGGATCGGCACGCTCCTGGCCACCACCGCACTCGCCACGCTCGCACTGGCCGGCCAGGCGAGCGCCGCCCCGGCCGCGCAGGACACCGCGGTCACGAAGGCCGGCATCAGAGAATCGAGAGTCCTGTACGCCCCGTTCGCTCTGGAACGGGGCCACTCCGTGCGCTCGGCGACCGCCACCCTGGTCATGCAGACCGACGGCAACCTCGTCGTGTACGACGAGTTCAACCGGGCCCGCTGGGCCTCGAACACGGTCAACCGCGGCTGGCGCGCCGTGTTCCAGACGGACGGCAACTTCGTCGTCTACACCGCCTCGGGCCGAGCGGTCTGGGCCTCCAACACGGACCGCCACCCGGGCTCCCGGCTGGCCGTGCAGGACGACGGCAACGTCGTGATCTACGACGGCAGCCAGGCCATCTGGGCCACCGGCACGAACCACTGACCCGCTGACCCACCGCACGTCCCGGCGGCGGCCCCAGGCCGCCGCCGGCCTCTGCAGCACCGCGAGGCCCGCCGATTCACCGGTCCGTCCCGCCCCAGGAATGTCAGCGGGCACCCTGGCGTCACCGCTCCCTCCGCCCTACCGTGGCCGCGACGCACCCCGACCTGACGTTGTGTCAGGTGAACGCCTCCTTCTCCGAGCCCTCCTCCAGGCGAGAGGTGAGCCATGTCCCCACACCACAGACCTGCCCGGCGGTGGTCCCGCCGGTGGCGCGTCGCCGGCCTGGTCCTCGCCGTGCTGCCGCCCGTCGCGGTCGCCGCCGTGCCGGCCGGGGCCGCGCCCGCGCAGCGGCCGCGACCGGCGCTCGTGCAGCCCGTCGACCCGCAGCAGTGGCGCAACCCGGACGACATGACCTGGGACGAGTACCGCGCGGTGCCCGGCACCCGCTGGGCCGATCCCGCCGTGAAGCCCACCAAGCGCATGTTCAAGGGCGCGCTGGTGCTCCTGGACTACCCCGACGAGGAGTTCTCCGTCACGCAGCCGGCCGGCACCGCCCGGTTCGGCAATCCGCAGCCCGCCGCGGCCGGCATACCGCGCGACCGGCTGCCCGGCTTCTACCAGGACTTCCTCAACAAGCCGGGCCCCCTCAACCACGGCCACACCATCAACGAGTACTGGATGGAGGACTCCGGCGGCCGCATCGGCGTGGACCTCACCGCCTTCGGCGTCTACCGCATGCCGGGCAAGTCCTACCAGTACGGCATCGAGAAGGGCATGAACCCCGGCGCCTGCCCGCAGGGCGACACCTGCGGCAAGGACATCCGCGCCGACGCGAAACGGGCCTGGACCGCCGACGTCGGCGAGGACCGCACCCGCGCCTTCGACTTCGTCTTCTACCTCACCGCCGGCGTCGACGAGTCGTCCGCCTGGCAGGAGTTCGGGCCGATGAAGTTCCCCGGCCCCGCCGACGTACCACCGCAGTGGGGCCCGCCGTCACCCATACCCGACGGCGGCAACGCCGCCCGCACCCGCTACGTGCCCTGGACCTCCTGGCAGGCGGCCGCCCGCATCTGGCCCAACGCCGCCAACGGCTCCTCCACCCAGGCCGAGAGCTCCGGCATGGCCACCTTCGCCCACGAGCTCAGCCACATCCTGGGCATCGGCGACAACTACAACAACCCCTACGGCACGCCCCTGAGCCGTGCCTACACCGGCATCTGGAGCATGCTCTCCCGCGGCTCCTTCAACGGCCCCGGCGGCCCCCACACCCGGTGGCGGATACCCGCGACCGCCGGCGGCTCGATGGGCTCCCAGCACGTGCTGCGCGACAAGCTCAAACTGGGCATCGTCGACGAGAAGAACGTGCTGCGCCTCGACCGCGACGCCCTGAAGGACTCCGGCCCGGTCGTCGCCCGCGTCACCGCCCGGTCCGCGCCGCCCGGCGAGAAGGGGCTCGCCGGCATCAACGTCACCCTCGGCCGCGACCTGTCCCCGGCCTGCGACCGCGACACCGACCCGCTGTGCGACGGCGGCGGCTACAACAACTACACCGTCGAGGTCGTCGACCGCATGGGCATGGACTCCTTCACCCCGGACCACGGGGTGCTGCTCAGCAAGACCAAGAACGCCGACAAGGCCCCCTTCGCGTGGGTGATCGACGCCCACCCCGAGGACATCGGCATGACGGACTTCGTCCGCCCCGACGGCACCCCGCAGAAGATCACCATGGGCGACTACCGGCAGCTCAGCGACGCCCTCTTCCACGCCGGCGCCGACTCCGGCAGCTCCTACGAGTACGTCGACGAGGCCAACCGGCTGCACTTCTACATCGTCGGCGTGCAGCGCGACCCCGCAGGCGTCCTCTCCTACACCGTCGGCGTCCGGTCCCTCGACGGCGCCGGCCCGCAGCGCCGTGGCGTCGCCCTCTCCACCGGCACGTCCCGCGGCACGCCCGCCGGCGGACGGGCCCTGTGCACCTTCGGCCTGGCCAACACGGGCGCGGCCCGCACCGGCGACCCGGCCCGCGACTCCGACGTCTACCGGCTCTCGGCGCGTGCCACCGGCCGCGGCTGGGCGGCCTGGCTGCCCAGCCGCCTGACGACCGCCGCCGCCGGCACCTCCGTGCCCGTCGACGTCGCCGTGACCGCCGGCCCCGGCGCCGACCGCACCGGCAGCGTCGTGCTCACCGCCCGCTCCGAGAGCGACCCGTCGCGCACCGCCACCGCCGTCTGCCGGCTTTCCGCGCGCGGCCGCTGAGCCCGCGCGCCGCCGGTCCCCGGGCCCGCCCCGGGGACCGGCACCCGGGCCGCCGGCCTCAGTCCCCGGTGCCGCGCGCCAGCGCCTCCCGCACCGTCTCCTCGCTGCGCGCCACGAGCGCGCTGCCGTCGTCGGCCGTGATGATCGGGCGCTGGATGAGCTTCGGATGCGCGGCGAGTGCCTCGATCCACTGCTCCCGGTCGCCCTCGGCCCGCCCCCACTCCTTGAGCCCCAGCTCCTTGGCCTCGGCCTCCCCGGTGCGCGTGATGTCCCACGGCTCCAGTCCCAGCCGCTCCAGCACCGCCCGCAGCTCGTCCGCCGTGGGCGGGTCGTCCAGGTAGCGGCGCACGGTGTAGGCGGCGCCCTCCTCGTCCAGCAGGTGCAGCGCCGAGCGGCACTTCGAACACGCGGGGTTGATCCAGATCTCCATGCCCCTCACCCTACCCAGGCCGGAAACCGCCCCTCGCTCCTGAGGACGGCGCCCCGCCAAGGCCGTCGGCCGGCCGTCTGGCAAGCTGGGACGCCATGAACGGAACGGGCAGCGGCACGGGCATCCCCCGGCCGGAGGGCGCGAAAGTGCTGGTGGTCGACGACGACCCCGAGGTGCGGGCGGCGGTGGAGGACGCGCTGACCGTCGAGGGCCACCGCACCCTCGGCGCCGCCGACGGCCAGCAGGCGCTCGCCGCGGTGGCCCGCTGGCAGCCCGACGCGGTCGTCCTCGACGTGCTGATGCCCGTCCTGGACGGCCTGGCGGTCTGCCGCCGGCTGCGCTCCCTCGGCGACCGCACGCCCATCCTCGTGCTCACCGCCCTGGACGCCGTCAGCGACCGCGTCGACGGCCTCGACGCCGGCGCCGACGACTACCTCGTCAAGCCCTTCGCGCTCGACGAGCTCGCCGCCCGCCTCCGCGCCCTGCTGCGCCGCGCCGCCCCCGACGCCCCGCCCCCGGCCGACGGCACCCTGGCCCACGGCGACCTCCGGGTCGACCCGGCCACCCGCACCGGGGAACGGGGCGGGCGGCGGCTGGAGTTCAGCCGCACCGAGTTCGCGCTGCTGGAGGTCCTCCTGCGCAACGCCGGACAGGCCCTGCCCCGAGAAATGATCATGGAGAGGGTGTGGGGCCGCGACTTCGGCCCCGGCTCCAACTCCCTCGCCGTCTACATCGGCTACCTGCGCCGCAAACTGGAGGCCGGCGGCGAACCCCGCCTCGTGCACACCGTGCACGGCGTCGGCTACCGCCTGGGGGACGCGTGAGGCTCCGCCGCCCCGGCGGCCGCCCGCGCCGCCGGCCGCTGCGCACCCGGCTCGCCCTCATGGCCTCCGCCGCGGTCGCCGCGGTCGCGGTCGGCGTGTGCGCCGCCGCGTACGTCGTCATCCGCTACGAACTCGGCCACCAGCTCGACCTCCAGCTCACCCAGGCGGCCACCCTCGCCCGCCACCGCGACATCGGCCACGGCCCCGGCGTCCTCGCGGGCGAGTGCCGCTTCCTCGCCGCACCCGCCTGCACCCAGATCGTCCCGGCCGCGCCCGCCGCCGACCCCGCCGAACCATACGTCCTGCCCGTCACCCCCGAGACGCGCCGCGTCGCCGCCGGCACCCGGCCCGGGTACCGCACCGCCGTCACCCTGCCCGGCGGCCGGCCCGGACGGATGCTCACCGCCCCCTTCGGCAAGGGCCGGGCGGTCCAGGTCGCCCTGCGCGCCGACACCGTCCGCGACGGCGTACGGCAGGCCGCGGGCCTGCTCACCGCGGTCGGCGGCGCCGGCGTGCTGCTCGCCGCCGCCGGCGGGTACGCGGTCTCCCGCAGGGGACTGGCACCGGTGGCCCGGCTCACCGAGGCCACCGAACGCATCGCCGCCACCCGCGACGCCGGCCACCGCATCGACCTGCCGCCCGGCCCGCCCGACCGCGAGGACGAGCTCACCCGCCTCGCCGTCAGCTTCAACACGATGCTCGGCGAACTGGAGGAGTCGGTGGCCGCCCGCCGGCGGCTGGTGGCCGACGCCTCCCACGAACTGCGCACCCCCCTCACCGCCCTGCGCACCAACGCCGAGCTGCTGGCCCGCGCCGACCGGCTCACCCCCGCACAGCGCGAACGGGCCTCGGCGGCGCTGGGCCGGCAGATCCGCGAGGTGACCACCCTCGTCGACGACCTCGTCGAGCTGGCCCGTGACGAGGAGCCGCAGCAGCTCCTGGAGGACGTCCGGCCCGCCCTGCTCGTCGCCCACGTGGTGGAGACGGCCCGGGCCCACTGGCCGGACGTGCGGTTCACGCTCACCGAGGCGCCGGGCGCACGGGACGTGGTCCTGCCGGGCGTGCCGGCCCGGCTCGCCCGGCTGCTGTCGAACCTGCTGGACAACGCCGCCAAGTTCAGCACGCCCGGCAGCCCGGACCGCCCGGTCGAGGTCGTCGTCACCCCGCAGGAGGTGACGGTGCGCGACCACGGGCCCGGCATCGCCGACGAGGACCTTCCGTACGTCTTCGACCGTTTCTACCGGTCCCGCGCGGCCCGCGCCCTCCCCGGCTCCGGGCTGGGCCTGGCCATGGCCCGGCAGATCGCGCGGGCCCACGGCGCCACGCTCACCGCCGAGCACGCGCCCGGCACCGGCGCCCTGTTCCGGCTGACGTTCCCGTCCCACTGACGTTCCGGCGCCGCCCCGTCCCGCCACCGCCCGGGGGCGGCCCCGCCGTCACGTCGCCGGAGTGACGGCCGGCACCGCGCTGTCGTCCTCCGTCCGCGCCCCCGGCAGCCGGTGCCGCGCGGCCACCAGCGCCGCGTCGATGTCCCGCGTCCCGGTCGACACGCACAGCGTGTAGGCCACGTCGGCCAGCCGCTGACGCGTCGTCGGGTCGGCCTTGCCCGAGGCCAGCTCCCGCTCCAGGGCGGTGTAACGCCGGACCAGGTCGTCGAGCACGGCGGGGTGGGCAAGCAGCATAGGTACTCCTCCATTGCCGGGCCGCGCGCGGTGACGCACGGGCAGCACCCTCCGTGCCACCCGTGGGGCGGGGCGCGACGCCCGGCCGCGCCCCGGGTCCCGCGCGCGGCGGGGACCTTCGCGCCTGCGCCTGCCCCATCCAACCCGTCTCATGCCCCTGTCTTGAGCCTTCCCCGCCAGTAGGCTGCGGCGGGCACCCGCCCACGCGTCATCCCACCACGAGGGGCTGCCGATGCCGTCGAACGAACTCCCCGAGGACCCACCGGCGTTGACGCTCGAACGCCTGCTGGCCACCGTCGGCGGCGGTGCCCTGGAGCTGTACACCGCCCCTCGCGGCCTCGACGTCCCCGTGCGCGGCGTCACCATCTTCGACACGCGCGAGCCGGGGCTGCCGCCCGGCCAGGTGCTGCTCGCCGTCGAGACCGAGCCGCACTCCGCCGCGGCCGCCGACCTCGTCCGCGAGGCGGGGAAGTCCGCGACGACCGCCGTGGTCTTCCGCCACGACCGATCGGCCGGCCCCGGCCCGGGGCCCGCCCTGCACGCGGCCGCCGCCGAATCGGGCACCGCCGTGCTGTTACGCACCGCCTGGGTGAACTGGGCCCAGCTCGTCGGGGTCCTGCGGGCCGGCCTCGCCGCCGCCGGTGTGCCCGCCGACCCCGGGATCGCCAGCGTCCCGCCGGGCGACCTCGACGGGCTCGCCGACGCCATCGCCGCCCTCGTGGGCGGCGCCGTCACCATCGAGGACGTCGAGTCGCGCGTGCTCGCCTACTCCTCCACCGACGGCGCCGTGGACGAGATCCGGCGCCTGACCATCCTCGGCCGCCGCGTCCCCCAGTGGCGCGTGGCCGCGATGCGCGAGGACGGCTTCTTCCGGGCCGTATGGAGCTCCGGCGACGTCGTGCACCGCCCCGCCGAGGGCGACATCCCCGAACGGCTGGTCGTCGCCGTCCGCGCCGGGGGAGAGGTCCTCGGCTCCATCTGGGTCGCCGCCGCCGGCGGCCGGCCCCTGCCGCCCACCGCGGCCGACGCCCTGCGCGCCGCGGCCCGCGCCGCCGTCCCGCACGTCATGCACCACCGCTTCCACCGCGCCGGCCAGGTGCACCTGGTGCAGGACGCCGCCCGCGCGCTGCTGGAGGGCCGCGGCTCCGCCGAGGCCCTCGCCACCCGCACCGCGCTGCCGCCGGACCGCCCCTGCGCCGTCCTCGCGCTCGACACCGAACCGGGCGACGGCACAGGCGACGGCACGGACGCGGTACGCGGCCGCCTCCAGGACCTGCTCGCCCTGCACTGCACCGGCCCGGAACAGCAGGCCGTCGTCGTACCCACCGGCCCCCGCAGCGCCCTCGTACTGCTCGCCGGCCTGGCCGCGGACCGGGCGACGGCCGCGGACCAGGTGACCCGCCTGGGAAAGGCCCTCGTCCAGCAGCTGTCCACCACCGTCGGCCCGGGGGTCCGCGTGGGCCTCGGCGACGTCGCCCCCCGTCTCGACCGGGCCCCGGACTCCCGGCGCACCGCCGGACTCGCCCTGCGGGCCCTGCGCTTCAGCGGCGCGGACCGCGCCTGCGCGACCGTCGCCGACCTGGCCGAAGCCGTCGCACTCGTCCAGGTCCGGGACGCGCTGCGGCACGTCGACCCCCCGGCGGGAACGCCCGTGGCCCGCCTGGCCGCGTACGACGCCGCCCACCGTGACCCCGCGCTCGTCGACACCCTGCGCGCCTATCTCGACCACTTCGGCGACGTACCCCGCGCCTCCGACGCCCTGGGCGTGCACCCCAACACCTTCCGCTACCGCCTCCGCCGCATCCGCGAGGTCGGCCGCATCGACCTGCGCGACCCGGACGCCCGGCTCCTCGCCCACCTCCAGCTGCGCCTGATGGACCGGCGCGACGGCTAGGCGGGACCGGCCGCCGCCCCGGCGCCTTCGGCCGCCCGCACCACGTCCGCCGCTCGTCTTCGTCCTCCGCCACCACCCGCGCCGCCCCCGCCCCGGCCGCGCTGGTCGCGGGCGACAGACACGCCGCGACACCCCGTGCGCCCGTACGAAGACACGGCGCCGGGCCCCCGGCAGGGTGGTCGTACGCGTCCGGCAGCCCGCCGGACGCGAGCGACGACCACGGGGATGGTGCGGCATGACCGGCTACCGGGCGGACGGACGGGCAACGGGACTCCTCGGCGAGGACACGGCGGGTGAGGCGCCGGCCGAGCGGCGTGAGCGGATCGTGCGCGCCGCGGTGCGGCAGGGGCTCCTCGACCCCGAGCGGGCGGTGCTCGCGGGCTTCGTCGACCTCGACGGGGTGGCCGCGAGCGTCGCCGCCCTGCGCGCGGCCTTCCCCGCGGACGTCCCCGTCCTGCACACGTTCGCCGCCAAGGCCAACTGCCTGGTCCCGGTGTTGCGGGCGCTGCGCGAGCTGGGCATGGGCTGCGAGGTGGCCAGCCCCGGCGAGCTCGCCCAGGCCCGGGCCGCCGGCTTCCCGGCCGGCCGGATCGTCTTCGACTCCCCGGCCAGGACCCGCGCCGACCTCGAGCAGGCCCTGGCCCTCGGCGTCGCCGTCAACGTGGACAACTTCCAGGAGCTCGCCCGCGTCGACGCCGTCCTGGCGGCCCGCCCGTCCGCCTCGCGCATCGGGGTGCGCGTCAACCCGCAGGTCGGCGGGGGCGCCATCGCCGCTCTGAGCACCGCCACCGCCACCTCGAAGTTCGGCATCGCCCTGGAGGACGACGGCAACCGCGACCGGCTGCTGCGCGCCTACCGGGACCGCCCCTGGCTCACCCGGGTGCACGCCCACGTCGGCTCGCAGGGCTGCCCCCTGGACCTCATCGCCGAGGGCGTCGCGAAGGCGGTGGAGTTCGCCGGGCAGGTCAATGCCGCGCTCGGCCGGCGCCAGGTCACCGGCATCGACATCGGCGGCGGCCTGCCGGTGGACTTCACCGGCGACACCGTACGGCCCGGCTTCGCCGCGTACGCCGCCCGGCTGCGCGACCGCGCCCCGGACCTGTTCGGCGGGGAGTACGAGGTCGTCACGGAGTTCGGCCGCGCGCTGCTGGCGAAGAACGGCTTCACCGCCGCGTACGTCGAGTACACCAAGACGGCCGGCGGCCGCCGCGTCGCCATCACGCACGCCGGCGCCCAGGTCGCCGTACGGACCGTGTTCCTGCCCGGGACGTGGCCGCTGCGGATCGCCGCGTACGGGCCCACGGGCACGGCCAAGCACGGCGAGCCCGTGCCGCAGGACGTCGCGGGCCCCTGCTGCTTCGCCGGGGACCTCGTGGCGCACGCCCACCCGCTGCCCCTGCTGGAACAGGGCGACATCGTCGCGCTGCTCGACACGGGCGCCTACTACTTCTCCACGCCCTTCCACTACAACAGCTTCCCCGACCCGGCGGTGCACGGCTTCCGCGTCGACCCGGCCGGCGCCGTGCGGTTCAGCCTGTTGCGGCCGGCCCAGACGCTGGAGCAGGTCGTGGCGCAGAGCGGTGACTGAGGTGATGGGCGTACGGCCGGGCCCGCGGGCGGCCGGGCGCGCACGGCGGTCCGTCGTGGTGGCGCTGGCCGCGGCCTGCGCCGCGGTGGCGGGCTGGGCGGCGGTGGACGGGGACACCGACCCGGGCACGGTGGTGCAACTGGGTCTGGCGGCGGCGAACATGGCGGGCCGCGTGCTGACCCCGCCGCCGGGCGGCGGCACCGGCGGCCGGCGCCCCTGCTTATGCTCGGGGCACGGGAACGACGACACGGCCGGTGGGGGAGTGGCGATGGGGACGGAACGGCGCATCGAGTACCGGCCGGCGGAACCGGGCGACCGCGCGCAGATCGAGGCGATCGACGACGCGTTCACCACCGACACGGTCTACGAGGTGGTCGCGGACGGCCACGCCTTCGTGCTGCGGCCCACCGCGGTGGACCCGCCGCTGGTCAAGACGTTCCCCGCAGACGACGGCGACGGCGAGGACCTCCTGGCCCCGGGCCGCCACGTGGAGGTCGCGGTGGCGGACGGCACCGTCTGCGGTTTCGTGGCCGCCGGCGTGGAGGAGTGGAACCGCCGCCTGGTCGTCCACGAGATCGCGGTGGCCCCCGGCCACCGCGGGCAGGGCATCGGCGGCGCACTGCTGCGGCGGGCCCTCGCCCACGGGCGCCGCCACGGCGCCCGGACGGCCTGGCTGGAGGTGACCAACGTCAACGTGCCCGCGATCCGTGCCTACCAGCGCCTCGGGTTCGCGCTGTGCGGCCTGGACACCACCCACTACCGCGGCACGCCGAGCGAGGGCGAGACGGCGCTGTTCATGAGCAAACCGCTCGACACGACGATCGACATCTGACCGCACGTCACGTCATGTCACGTCCGTCCGCCGGGGGACGCAGCCGTAGGCCGCGGCGACGAGCAGGACCGCCGCGGCCACCGCCAGCAGGACCACGGCCGGGCGGACGGCCGCGTGCAGCAGCAACGCGCCCAGCAGACCGCCGCCGAACATGCCCACGACCGACGCGGCGCGGTGCAGCTGGTTGGCCCGGCCCGCCGGGATACGGGTGTCCAGCGCCGTGGGCGCGCTGCCGAGGAGACCCGTCAGCGCCCGGGTGGCCACCGTGGTGGGCATGCCCGGCACGCCGGCCCGCAGCGTGGTGACGTTGCGCATGCCCATGGCCGCCGCCACCGTCGCCGTGACGGCGTACTGCGCCGTGGTGAGCGGACCGCCGTGCTGCTCGACGCGGCCCCAGGCCACGGCCGCCGCTCCGCCCAGGAGCGCCGCCTCGCACAGCAGCCCGGACACGAACCAGCGGTGCCCCCGCACGTCCTCCTCCGACTCGAAGCGGGCGCCCAGCAGCGCGCCCAGCACGAACCCGCCGAGGGAGGCCGCCGAGGCCGCCGGCGACAGGCCGCCCTCCCCGGCGAACGCGAAGCCGAGGAGGAGCAGGTTGCCGGTCTGCACCGCCGTGAACACCGGCCCCAGCACCAGGAAGCTGACGGCCTCCACCACGCCCGTGGTGACCGTGAGCGCGACCATCGCCGCCGTCAGCCCGCCGCCGGCCTCGGGTTTCACGGCGCCTCCTCGTCTCCCGGTCCCCTCGCGATTCCTACCGCGGACGGGCACGCACCGTGCATGCGTTCACCCTGCGGACCGCCAGTTCTTTGCAGAAACAGCAAGAATCTTTGCCAAGGCGGCCTGGAGCGGGCACGGTCGGTGCCACGCCCGACACGACCCCGTACCGCTGGAGGAACGACGATGACCCACGGCACCCATGGCACCCACGATCACGGAACCGACGACTTCGACTGGGCGGCGATGGCCGACCTGCTGGAGAACGAGGCGGAGACCCACGCCTCGTACGTGCGCGACGCCCTGGCGCGGCTGGACGGCCCGGCGCCGCGGCGCGTCCTCGACGTCGGCAGCGGCCCCGGCGTGGCCGCCTGCCTGCTGGCCGAGCGGTTCCCGCAGGCCGAGGTGGTGGCCGTGGACGGGGAGCCGGAGCTGCTCGCGCGGGCCGAGGCGCGGGCCCGCCGGCTGGGCGTCCGGCTGCGGACGCGCACCGCCGGCTTCCCCGAGGACCTCGGCGGGCTGGGCGAGGCGGACCTGGTGTGGGCGGCGAACGTCGTCCATCACCTCGGTGACCAGCAGGGCGGCCTGAAGCGGCTGGCGGGGCTGGTCGCCCCCGGCGGCGTCCTGGCCGTCACCGAGGGCGGCCTGCCCGTGCGCTTCCTGCCGCGCGACGCCGGCACCGGCCGGCCCGGGCTCCAGGAACGCCTGGACGCGGCGCGGGCGGAGCGGTTCGAGCGGATGCGGGCCGAACTGCCGGGAACGGTCGCGGCGGTCGAGGACTGGCCGGCCATGCTGCGCGCCGCCGGCCTCACCGACGCGCACAGCGCGTCCTTCCTCGTCGACCACCCGGCACCGCTCGCGGAGGGCCCGCGCGCGTCCGTGCGCCGGATGCTGGAGCGGTACCGCACGGTCCTCGACGGGCTGCTGGACCAGGACGACCTGGCCGCGCTGGACCGCCTGCTGGACCCGGACAGCCCCGAGGGCGTCGACCGCCGGCCCGACCTGTTCCTGCTCACCGCGCGGACCGTGCACTTCGCCCGCCGCCCGCGCGACTGACGGGCCGTGACCCGCCCGTGACCCCGGCCCTTGACCTCAACCGCGGTCGAGGTCCTAGCGTGCCCCGCGGTGATCCTGCACGTCCCGACCCATGACAGGAAGAGTGACGATGATCCTCGTGACCGGCGCGACCGGCAACATCGGGAGCGCTCTGCTGCGGCAGCTGCACGCACACGGTGCCGGCCCCGTCCGCGGCCTGACCCGCAACCCGGCCCGGGCCTCCTTCCCCGCCGGCGTCGAGGCCGTCGAGGGCGACCTGACCCGGCCGGACACCCTGCACGCCGCGCTCAAGGGCGTCCGCGCCATGGTGCTCCTGTCCGGCACGAGCACCGCGGCCGGCTCCGCCGCCGAGGACGGCGTGCTGACCGCCGCCCGCGAGGCGGGCGTCGACCACGTGGTGCTCGTCTCCAGCATCGCCGTGCAGACGCACCCGCACCTGGCGTGCTACGCGTCGATCCACGCCGCCGAACGGGCGGTGCGGGACAGCGGCATGGACTGGACGATCCTGCGGCCCACCCAGTTCGCCTCGAACACCCTGTGGTGGGCGCCGTCGGTCCGCGAACACGGCACGGTCCGCGCCCCCTTCGCCGACACCGGACTGCCCGTCATCGACCCGGCCGACATCGCCGCCGTGGCCCGGGTCGTGCTCACCGGCCCCGGCCACCGGGGCCGGACGTACGCGCTGACCGGCCCGGAGACCGTCACGCCCCGGCGCCAGGCCGCGGCCCTGGCCGCTGCCCTGGGCCGGGAGGTGACCTTCACCGAGATCAGCCGGGAGGAGGCCCACCGCGACCTCGCCGCCGTCCTCGGCGACGCGACCGCCGCCGACGTGCTCGACCTGATGGGCGGTGACGTCAACGAGGAGCTGCTCGCGGTGCGGGACACGGTCCGGGAGCTCACCGGTGTCCCGGCCCGCACGTTCGAGGAGTGGGCGCGCGAGCACGCCGCCGCCTTCCGCTGAGAGGCGGGAGTCACCTTCGTGTTCGCCGCCCGGCCCGGGCCGGAGAAGTGGTGTCATAGATCCATGCAGCCGACGTTGAGCGAAACCCACCTGGCCCGCATCCGTGCAGCGATCACCGACTACGGCATCAAGCTGTGCGGAACCTCCGGCGTTCCCGTGTGCGTACCGGTCCGGACGGGATTCCCCGCATGCCCGGACTGCGGGCGCCTGGGTGCGTCGGTGCTGCTGAAGCCGGGCACGCTCGAGGGGGGCGAGCTCACGTACGAGGGATGCGAGCACACGTTCACCATCCCGCGCTAGGACATGACAGGGCACGACCGGACACGACAGGAGGGGCACCGTGGGCAACCAGCAACCGTGTGCGAAGTGCGGCGGCAGCGGACTCATCGCGCAGGACGACGGCAGCGTCGTCGTCTGCCCGGACGCCAACGGCCCCGGGCACTACTGACCGGGCCCGCAGCCACCGGAATTCTCAGCGTTTTCACAGAATCCTGAGAGGAGACTCTCACCCGCCGCCGCCACGATCGTCCACCATGACCACCGCCGCGCCCGCCGGGCGCTCACCGCTGCTGCACGACGACGGAACTCCCGTACGCATCCTCGTCGTCGACGACGAGCCGTCGCTCGCCGAGCTGCTCGCCGTCGCCCTGCGCCACGAGGGCTGGGAGGCCCGCACCGCCGCCGACGGTGCCGCGGCCGTGCGGGCCGCCCGCGCGCTGCGGCCCCACGCCGTGGTGCTCGGCACGACGCTGCCCGACGCGGACGGCCTGGCGGTGCTCGGCCGGCTCCGGCAGCACCACCCGGGCCTGCCCGCGCTGTTCCTCACCGCCAGGGACTGCGGCAGGGGCTCCGCCCAGGACCGCGTGGCCGGACTCACCGCCGGCGGCGACGACCACGTCACCAAGCCCTTCGGCCTGGAGGAGGCCGTGGCCCGGCTGCGCGGGCTGCTGCGCCGGTCCCGCGCCGTCGCCGCCGTGCGCGCCGACTCCGTGCTCACCGTCGGCGACCTCGTCCTCGACGAGGACAGTCACGAGGTCCGCCGCGGCGGCACCGGGATCCGTCTCACCGCCACGGAGTTCGAGCTGCTGCGCTTCCTCATGCGCAACCCGTGCCGCGTCCTCAGCAAGCCGCAGATCCTCGACCGGGTGTGGTCCTACGACTTCGGCGGCCGGGCCAACGTCGTCGAGCTCTACATCTCCTACCTCCGCCGCAAGATCGACGCGGGCCGCCCGCCGATGATCCACACCCGGCGCGGCGCGGGCTACCTGATCAAGCCCGCCGCGCCGGCGGGCGCACCGTGACACCGTCACCCTTCCTCCCTCGAAGGAGGGAACTCTCCTCCGAGCGCCCTCCCGGCCCGCCGGGCCCGCACTAGGGTTCGGGAGCCCTACGGATTCGCGGCCCTACCCCGGCCCGGGACACCCCGGAGGAGAACGACATGTCCAGCTACCGCTACCGGTGCGCAGCCTGCGGCATCACCTGGGAGGAGGTGGCCAACCGGCGACAGGCCGAGCAGGAGCGCGAACGACACCGCAGCGAGGTGCACGGCGGCGGCGCCCCCGACGGCGACGGCATCCAGGCGAACGAGTCCAAACCCTGGCCCGGCAGCGGAGCAATCCTCGCCGGGCTCGTCCTCGTCCTCCTCCTGCTCTACAGCGGCCGGCACGGCCAGTGACCACGCACGGCGGCCCGGCACCCCTCGTGCAGGGGTGCCGGGCCGCCGTTCGTGTGGAGCCCGTCAGGCCGCCCGGCGGCGGCGGAGGAAGGCCACCGCCGCCGCGCCCGGGAGGGCGACGGCTGCCGCGGCGGACGCGGCCGGGAGCCAGGAGTCCGCCTCGCGGGCCGGGGCGGCGGCCGTGGCCTTGGTGCCGTCCTCGGGCAGGGCGTAGCCGCCGGCCATGCCCTTGCGGTCGTAGGCCGAGCCGGGCTGCTTGTCGCCGTAGCGCTTGGTCACGAGCTGCTGGTAGGCGGCCAGGCTGACGGTCTTCCTGCCCTGGAGGGCGGTGGACGCCTCCTTGTTGAGGGGCTCCACCGCGCCCGCGCCGGTCAGCCGGTACCAGGCGTGGATCTGCGGCTCCAGGAACGTCCGGGCCTGCTCGGTGCCGCGCTCGGCGGCGCTGATGTCCGCCTCGCCGTCACGGATGCCGGCCAGCTGCCAGGAGCCGCCGGAGCCGCCCGGTGCCAGGAGTACGGCGGCCTGGTGGCCGTCGGCGGCCGAGACGCGGGCGGCGAGGTACGACAGCCGCAGCGCGCCGTCCGCCGTGGGGCGGGCCTTGCCGGTGACGAAGCCGGGCGCGAGCTCGTACATCGGCACGGGCTGCTTGACGTCGAACCGCGGCGGCGTCTGCGGCGACTGCGGCGTCTGGGCGATGCCGCGCCGGGCGCCACCGGACGTGCCGCCGTCGGTGCCGGGCGCGGCCTGGTTCCCGGCGGCGGTCAGGAACCGTCCGACGGTGGTGCGGACCTGGTCGGAGCCCAGCACCTGCCGGGCGGCGGCGTAGTCCGCCGAGGCGGGGGCGGTGGGGGTGTCGGCCTGCGCGGAAACGGTTCCGCAGAGGGTGACGGCAGCGGCGGCCGCGAGCACGGCGGCGGCGCGCCGGGTGAGGGAACGGGACATGGCGGTCGTCTCCTAGCCGTGGATGCCGATGCGCGAGTGGGTCCACCGGAAGGAGGAGTTCCCGGTGTAGGTGGAGTAGTTCCACCACGTGTAGGTCTGGGTGCTGGGCCACGGGTCGCCGACGGCGACCATGTTGCTGGAGCTGTCGTAGCCGTAGATGACGTTCATGTGGCCGCCGCCGGAGGTCCAGCCGATGCGGACCGCGAACGGCCGGCCGTTGGCGATCTCGTTCTGCGTCTCGCCGAAGGACGCGTTGCGCCACAGGTCGGTGCCGCTGTTGCGGAAGCCCATGTTCCGGAGGCCGTTGGCCATGTCGCCGAGCGTGGCGGGCCGGTTGTTGCAGTCCAGCCCGCTGTTGCCCTGGGCGGCCAGGCGGCAGAAGTCGTACTGGTTGTACTGCGTGTAGCCCCAGTAGTTGGCGATGGTCAGGCCGGAGGCGTCCCAGCACCACTGGTCGCGGACCTGCTTCTGCATGCCGATGTTGAGGGCCGTCCACCCGCTGGGCCGCGTCGTGGTGCACACCGGCAGGCCGCCGGTGTCCTCCCGGACGAAGGCGTCGGCGATGTAGTACGCGCCCGACCATATCCAGCGCGAGTTGTTCTCGACCACGTCGCCGGTGGTCCGGCACACCATGGGGATGTGGTCGCCGACGGGCGAGGTGCCGGTGACGTTCGCGGACAGCGAGGGCAGCGCCCGCTGGTTGACGGTGCTGAAGTTGCCCTGTCCGCCGGTGACGGTGCCGGTGACGGCGGCCTGCGCCTGCGGGCCGAAGGCCAGCAGCAGCCCGCCGGAGAGGGCGGCGACGACCGCGGAGCGGACCGTGCGTCCGCGGGCGGTGCCGCGGACCTTTCTGCGGATGCGGAGTTTGTGCATGGGGGGTTCCTCGAAACGTGAAGAGGTTCGTGGTGCCGATGTGCTGGTCAGGAGTGCTGATCAGGAGCGGCGGGCGCGGCGGCGCAGCCACAGGGCCGCGCAGCCGCCCGCCAGGGCGAGGGCCGCGGCGGTGACGCCGAGGGTCACCGCGCCCGGCCCCGTTCCGCCGCCGGAGGAGGCGGCGGCCCGGGGAGCCGCCGACGGTGCGGCGGCCGGCCCGGCGGCCGGCCCGGCCGCGTCCCGGGCCGCGGGTGCGGCCGGGGACGCGGCGGTGACCTCGGCCCGCGACTCGGCGCGGCCGAGCGCGGGGAACGCGGTCTGCGCCGTGATCGTCCAGCTGCCGGCGGGCAGGGCCTCGGCGGTGGTGAAGGTGCCCGGCTTGCCGGGCACCTTGACGAACCGCCAGGGGCCGAGCGTCGTCCCGTCCGTGGCCGTCGCGGTGACGGTGCCCGCAACGTCCTCGTCCACGGGGTCGCCGTCGTTCTCCCAGGTCGCCGAGGTGACCGGGTGGCCGGCGGAGACGCCGACGGTCAGCCGGATGCTGTCGCCGTGGGCCCGTGCCGTCGTCGCGGGCCCCAGGACGAGCAGGCCCGCGAGGACGGCGGCGGCCGTCACAGTGGTGGTGCGGCGGTGGGACACGGCTCAGGACGCCTTCTGCAGGGTCCAGAGCTGCCGGCCCGAGCTGTCGGAGTCCTGGAGCTCGAGCAGCCAGGCCCCGTAGTACGGGCGGTTGCCGACGCCCAGCACCAGCCGGCCGTCACCGGCGGTCAGCCGCAGGCCGTCGCCGGACCGGTCGAGCCGCCACTGCTGGGCGGTGCTGCTGCCGGAACAGGGCTGCTGGGCGACCCACTGGCCGGCCCGGGGCGTGCCGCCGGGCTGGAGGCACTTGCCCGACACGGCCGAGCGCAGCCGCACGTGGCCGCCGCCGGCGTCGTCGGCGTACCACTGCTGGAGCGTCAGGCCGTTGGGCTGGTCGCCGACCAGCACCGTGCCGTCCGCCGTCCTGCCGCCCCAGACCGCGGCGGCCAGCCCGGTGGTGCCGTTGGTCAGCGTGTACCGGGCGCCGGGCGTGGTGGTGACGCCCACGGCGGGCGTGCGGAACGACACGGCCCGGCCGGGCCGCGCGTCGTGGCCGGCGCTGTCGCGGACGGCGACGGCGACGGTGTAGGCGGTGTCCGGCCGCAGGTTGTAGATGCGGGCCGAGGTGCCCTGGACCCACGCCAGGTACTTGCCGTCCAGGAGCAGCTGGTACCAGGCCGCGTTGGGCACGGCGGGCCAGCTGACGACGGCCGTGTCGGACGTGAGCTGTCCGACCACCGGTACGGGCCCGGTCGAGGGCGTCGGTCCGGTGCTGCCGGTCGGGCGCGGGGTGGGCGAGGGCGAGGGGCCGGTGTCGGGCCCGGTGCCGTTGCCCTTCATGAGGAACTGGTTGTCGGCCACGTTCCAGTGGGTGGCGAGGTAACTGCCGGGCGACGGACTGGTGTTGTAGTAGTCGTCGTGCCGGCAGTCCAGGCGCTCGTCGTGGCCGCGCTCCGGGCAGACCGTGCGCATCGCGGGGTAGTACGGCGCGTCGGAGTAGCACATGACGTCCCACTCGTCGGTGCAGTGCGCGGCGCGGCTGCTGTTGGGCGCGCTGTTGTTCACGGCGCCGAGGTTGTGCCCCAGCTCGTGCGCGGCCGTCGAACCGCCCCAGCACCCCGCGTCCGTACGGCCGTAGGACGGGCCGAAGTTGCTGAGGTTGCTCGAGTCGGGGCGCTCGTCGCCGTTGAAGGTGCCGATGCCGCAGTACACCTTGGCGTCCGCGAAGACCATGTACTTGCGGTCGCGCCGGTCGAAGCCCTTCGCCGCCAGCGCCGTGTTCATGGCGCCGAACTCCGCCAGGGCCTGGTCGGGCACCTCCACGTTGATCACGGTCGGCGTGCAGTCGGCGCCGGTCACGAACCGGATGTGCCGTACGCCGCCGGTCTCCTGCGCGCTGGCGAAGTAGATGGTGTCGGCGTCGGCGGCCCAGGCGCGGAACGACGGCAGGTACTGGGCGTACCGGTCGTTGCCGGGGCCGTGCACGTAGACCACCTGGACGCGGTTGCCGGTGCTGCCGTCGCCGTCGCACTGCACCGCCTGGCCGGCCGGTGCGGCCTTGCCGCCGCCCGTGGGGCCGGGCCGGGGCGACGCGGGTGCGGCCGGCGGGTTCTTCGCGGCGGCGGTGCCGGCGGCGCGGGCGTCCACCGGGACGGCGGGCCCGGAGGCCGGCCGGCCGGGCGCGGGCTTCGCGTCACCGTTGGCGTCACCGCTCGCGTCACCGGTGGCCGGCGCGGTGGACGGCGCGTCGTCGGGCGTGTCGCCGGGAGTCGCGGCGGTGGCCGCGGACTTGACGACGGGCGAGGTGTCCTTGGCGATGTCCACGCCCTTGGGCGGCTTGTCGGGGCCGTGGGTGCACCGGCCGTCGGCGGTCCGCAGCACACCCGCGCAGCGGTCGCCCTTCGGCGCCGGGCTCAGCCCCCGGTAGACCATGCCGTGCGCACGGTCCTCGGAGGGTATTCGGGCCACCGGGTCCGGCGTGCGGTCGTGCGCGGGGGCCGCCGCCGGGCCGGCGGCGGCCGTCTGCGCGGTGACGGCCTCCGGCCGTGCCGCCCCGGAGTCGAAGACCCCGCCGAGTGCCGCCGCGCCCGTGAGCGCACCGGCCGTGACGGCCACGGCGGCGATGAACATGCCGCGTTTTCGCCGTCGTTGCTGCACCTGTCTTCTGCGACCAGGCAAAGCCACTCCTCATTTCCTGTGGGGGGAGTTGGTGGGTGGCGGGAAGTGTGCCAGAACGGACGCGTCGTCAGACAGTCGTGAATCGACGGGAAATCGGCTGTAGGGGCCAAGGATTAATGGAAGGGGTCGCGGAGCAATTGCCAACTGGTTCTGCATTACGTTGAGTTACCGAGCAGTTGACAATGGTCTGATCCAACTCGCTCTGCTTTTCTTGGGCTTCACTTGGCGAGATCGTTATCTCGGAATAAAGGAGTCCGCTTGTGTGCAATGGCACTGCGTGGCCTTGCTGTCACGCATGATCACCAAGCCCTGGAATTCCTTAAGGAAGCGTTAAGGCGCACTTATGACAGCCCCTCGGCGGTGAGCAGCTCCTCCATCCACGCGACCGGAAGCACGGCCGACGTGCCCGCCTCCTCGGCGATGTCCGGGTCCTCGTCGGTGAGCAGGGCGGCGAGGCAGTCGAGCGGCAGGCCGGGGTTGCCGGCCGCCCCGGCACGCACCCGGGTCGCGGGATCGGCCGCGAGCATCCGCAGGAGCCCGGCCGGCAGGCCGGGCCGTGCCGCCGCCGCGGCGCGCAGCCGGTCGTTCCCCGATGTCGCGAAGCGCACGAAGGCGTCCGTGGGGAAGTCCGGGCGCGCCATGATGCCCGGCGCGGTCTTGCGCAGGTCACCGTGGTCCACGACGACGCGCTCCAGCTCCTCCGGCGGAACGGACCCGGCCGAGCGGGCGGTGAGCCGCTGGACCTGCGGGTCCGGGTCGGCCAGCAGCCGGGCCACCACCGGGCCGGGCAGCTCCCGGGCCTGCGCGGCCACCGCGTACCGCAGGAACGGCATCGCGGAGCCCAGGAGGCCCAGCCGCTCCTCGAGCGGCGCGGTCCGCACCCAGGCCAGGTCGCGGCCCGTCCATGCGAGGGGGAGGAGCGTCGCGGCGATGTCCCACTCGTCGTCGCCCTCCTCGGCCCCGGTCACCACCTCCTCGTGGAGCCGCGAGCGGAGGTCGTGGGAGATGCGGGGCGAGACCAGGAGCGTGTACCGCACTCCGAAGTCGTGGTCCGCCACCAGGAGGTCCAGGGCCGCACCGGGCAGCCCGGGGTTGCGGGCGAGCTCCGCCCTCACCTCCTGGTCCGGGTCCCGGGCCAGGCGCTCGGCCAGTTCCGGAGTGAGGGCGGCGCGGGGCGCCACGTACCGCCGTGTGCGCGGGTCGTCGAGCAGCGCGGCGTGCAGGTCGGCGGGCGGCACCGGGTGGTCGTCCGAGCAGGCCGCGGCCCGCACGGTGGGGTCGTCGTCCGTGAGCAGGGCGCGGTGCACGGCCGCGGGCGGTGTCCGCCACGCCTTGGCCAGGGCGGTCCGTACCGTGGCCGCCGGGTCGGTGGCCAGCCGGGTGCGCAGCCGGTCCGGCGTCCCGGCGTTGCCGGCGACGGCGGTGCGGACCGTCGCGTCCGGGTCGGCCGCGAGGCGCTCCAGCAGCTCGCCGCCGGTGAGACGCCCAGCCACGGCAGCACGTATCTCCGGATCGGGATCGGCGGCGAACCGCGTCCGCAGGGAAAGGGGAAGAGAAGGCATGCTCGCGAGGGCGTGAGCGACTTCTTCGTCGTCCGAAGCCGCCAATACCGCGCCGAGTTCCTCCGGGATGCTCTCCCGCCGCCAGGCGAGATGCCGCGCCGCCCACGGTGCTTTTGCGAGCCGGATCAGCACGTGCTCCGGCGCGGCCGGATTCGTCGTGAGCCCCGTGAGAATGTGCATACGTGCCCGTGCCGTGACGGTGGGTAGTCCCATGCGCACAACCTACCGTTCGTCATACCGGTCATACCTGGGTGCTACCCCGCCTTTGGCGCTGCGGGGTGACGCCGGCCGGACAGCCCCCTCCTTAACGTCCTCCCCGCCGGGCGGAAACGCCCCGCAACGCACAGCACACCAAGGGCGACGAGAGGAATGACCGGTGACGGGGAATCAGGGCACGGCAGCGCAGGCGGACGAAGCGGAAGGCCCCCGTCGCCGGCCCCGGAGATCGGGGCGGACCGTCCTCGCGCTGCTCGTCGCGGCCGCCGTGGTCGTCCCCGTGTCGGCCGCCGCCCGGCCCGCCGTGCCCGCGCCGGCCCCCGCCGCGCTCCCGGCCGGCGCCGGCCCGCAGGAGCGGTACGACGCCCACCGCGCCAACGCCGCGCGGGCCGCCGGCATGGCCGAGGCGCACGGCGACCGGCACCGCGCGGACCACCTGCGGGCCCTGGCGGACCCCGGCCGCCGGCTGCTGGACTTCGACGCCCGCGGCGGCGGCCGCGTCACCGAGGTGCTCGGCGACCTGGCCACGGCGCGGCGCGTCGCCGTCCTCGTGCCCGGGTCGGACACCACGCTGGACACCTACGAGCGGTTCCGCGCCGGCGCCGTGGCGCTGCACGACCGGCTCGGACCGGGCACGGCCGTCGTCGCCTGGCTCGGCTACGACACCCCGGGCACCGTCAGCACCGAGGTCGCCACCACCGGGCGCGCCGACGAGGCGGCCGGCCCGCTCACCCGGTTCGTGCAGCAGCTGCACGGCCTCAACCCGCGGGCGGGCATCTCCCTGCTCTGCCACTCCTACGGCTCGGTGGTCTGCGGCCGTGCCGCCCCCGGGCTCCGCGCGGTCACCGACATCGCCGTCTTCGGCAGCCCGGGCACGGGTGCCGACTCGGTGGCCGGCCTGCACACGACCGCCCGCGTCTGGGCCGGGCGCGGCGCGGACGACTGGATCGCCGGGGTGCCGCACACCCACGTCACCGTCGCCGGCACCACGGTCGGCTTCGGCGCCGACCCCGTCTCCGCCGGCTTCGGCGCCCGCGTCTTCCCCGCGGGCCCGGGCGGCCACAGCGACTACCTCAAGCCCGGGTCCGTGGCCCTGGACAGCCTCGCCCGCATCGTGCTCGGCACCGACCGCGCGGCCACCCCGAAGGACACCACCCGTGACTGACGTCCTCCTGCCCGTGCGGACGCCGCCCGCCCGCCGCGCCGTCCCCACCACGCCCACCGGCCGCGACCGCGACCGTGCTGTCGACGCCCTGCGGGCCGCCGCCATCGCCGGCGTGGTGCTGGGCCACTGGGTGGTCACCGCCCTCGTCGCCGAGGGCGGTACCGTCCGCACGGCAAGCCCGCTGCAGTTCCTGCCCGGCCTCACGCCCATCACCTGGGTCTTCCAGTCGCTGGCCGTGTTCTTTCTCGTCGGCGGGCATGTCGCCGCACGCGGCCACGCGGCGGCGCGGGCCCGCGGCACGGCGTACGGGCCGTGGCTCGCGGCCCGCCTGGCACGGCTGTTCCGGCCGGTCGCCGCCGTGCTGGTGCTGTGGGCCGTGGCCGCCGCCGGCATGCTCGCCTCCGGCGCCGACCTCACCACCGTGCACACGTTGCTCAAACTGGCCCTGTCACCCCTGTGGTTCCTGCTGGTGTTCGCCGCCCTGACCGCCGCCACGCCGCTGGTGGCACGGTGCCACCCGCTGTGGCCGCTCGCCGCCGTCGCCGCCGTGGACGCCGTACGCTTCGGGCTCGGCGGCCCCGCCTGGCTCGGCTGGGTCAACGTCGCCGCGGGCTGGCTCGTACCGTTCGCCCTCGGCGCCTCCCGGCCCCGGTCGCCGTTCGGGGCGGACCGGCGCACGGGGTGGGCCCTGCTGCTGGGCGGCGCCGCGGCGACCGTCGTGCTCGTGGCCGGGTGCGGCTACCCCGCGGCCATGGTGGGCGTGCCGGGAGCCCCGGTGTCGAACCTCAGCCCGCCCACGCTCGCCGCCGTCACCTTCGGGCTGGCCCAGTGCGGCCTGGCGTTCCTGCTCGCGCCGTCCCTGCGCCGCGTGCTGCGCCGGCCGGCGGCGTGGGCGGGCGTGACGTTCGTGAACCGCTACGCCATGACCGTCTTCCTGTGGCACCAGACGGCGCTGATGGCCGTCACGGCCGGCCTGCTGTGGGCGGGGCCGCTGCCCGGCCTGCACACCGCACCGGACGGCACCGCCTGGCTCGCGGCCCGGCTGACGTGGATGCCCCTGTTCGCCCTGGCCCTCGCCGTGTGCTGGACCGCGTTCCGCCACCACGAGCAGCACCGCGCCGGCGCCCGCGGCCGGCCGGTGCAAAGGGCAGGCGTCAGCGCGCCCCCTCCACTCCGGTGAGCTCCACGCCGTAGGCGCGCAGCCACGCGTCCAGGCGGACCGTGGACTCCACGAGGATCCGCTCGAGCTCCGACAGGCTGCTGCCGGCCGTGGTCCGGCCGGTCAGCCGGGCGACGGCGGCGCCGTCGAGGTACGGGCCCAGCGGCGCCCCCGCGTCACCGGCCGCGGCCGTGAGGCCGGTGATGCCGCACATGTCAGTCGTCCTCCCTCTCGGTCCAGGGGCCTCTGCGCCAGCCGGCGGTGTCGTAGTCGTCCAGACACTCCTGCACGAGGGCCTCGTACCGGGCGAGGCTGCCGCGCCGGCCCGCCCAGCGGAGGGCGTCCAGGCGCACCTGCTCGCCGTTGCCCGAGTAGTTGCGCTCGTACAGCTCGTGCCGGCCGCCGAACTCGGTGCCGATCGCGTCCCAGGCCAGCTTCAGCAGCTTGATGCGGTCCTCCGCTGTGCCCTCGGCGCCCCGGTAGTAGCGGTCGATCAGCGGCCGCAGCTCCGGGTCCGCCAGGTCGCCGGCGCCGGCCGGCACCGCGAGCGGAGCCCCGCCCAGCGTGGTCTCGAACAGCTCGTGCACCCGGCTCCAGACCTGGGCGTTGTACATCCGCATCGCCGAGGCGTGCTCCAGCCGCGGCAGCACCGTGCCGCCGCTGCCCGGCTCGGTGTCGTACGCCATGGCCGACGTCAGCGCCCACACCGTGTCGCGCAGCGTGACGAGCTCCCCGACGGCCGCCTGCACCCCGCGGAAGGTGTCGGTGCCGTTGGCGCGGGTGCCGCGGGACAGCAGCCCGGCCATCAGCTCCAGCTTGACCGCCATGCGCACGCCGGACTGGAAGTTGTACAGGTTGGCGAAGCCCGAGGTCGCGTAGAAGCCCGTGGCCCGCTCGACGTCCCGGTACACCAGGACGTCCTCCCACGGGATCAGCGCCTCGTCGAGCAGCAGCACCGCGTCGTTCTCGTCGAACCGGCTGCTCAGCGGCGCGTCGAAGGGCCGGGTGCCGGTCCGTGCATAGGGGGTGCGGCAGATCAGCCGTACGCCCGGGTTGTCCATGCGCACGAAGAAGACCAGCGCGAACGCCTCGGCCCTCCCCGGCTCCAGCACCGCCGAGCCGACCGGCGCCACGAACCCGGCGTTGGTGATCGCCGACCCGGTGGCGAGCATCTTCGCCCCGCTCACCACGATGCCCGCGTCCGTCTCGCGCACGGCGCGCACGAACACGTCCTCCATGTCGTGGACGGCCCGCCTGCGGTCCAGCGGCGGGTTGATGATGACGTGGTTGAGGTACAGCGCCCGGCTCGCGAACTCCCGGTACCAGGCGGTCGCGTTGTCCGCGTACGGGCCGTAGTAGGCGGCGTTGACGCCGAGACCCGCCATGAACGACGCCTTGTACTCGGGGGTGCGCCCCAGGAAGCCGTAGCTCATCCGCGCCCAGGCCGCGATGGCCTCGCGCGCCTCGACGAGCTCGGCCGCCGACCGGCTGGGCCGGAAGAACCTGTGCGTGCGGATGCCCGTGGCCGTGTCCACGCCGGTGAGCACACCGGACGTGGCGGGATCGTGGAGGGCGTCGTACAGCCGGGCCACGGAACGGGCGGCGTTGCGGAAGGCGGGGTGCCGGGTGACGTCCTTGACGCGCTCGCCGTCGAGGTGCACCTGCCGGCCGTCGCGCAGGCTCTCCAGGTAGTCCGCGCCGGTCATCAGCCGGTTGCCGGCCGTGGGCGTCGTCGTGGTCGTGGTCGTGGTCGTGGGGGTCATCGCACCAGCCCCGGGTTGACCAGCGGCGGGGTGCCGAGCACCTGGACGCGCCGCAGGTGCCGGGGCGCGCCGCTGGTGAAGGCGTTCCGGCCGTGCAGCAGCGTGTGGTTGTCGGTGAGGACGACGTCGCCGGTCCGCCACGCGTGGGCGTAGAGGTGGGCGGGGTCGTACAGCGCGGCCCGCAGCTCGCGGTGGAAGGCGTCCAGCTCGTCGGCGGGCAGGCCGGTGAACGTCAGGTCGGGGTGGTTGACGAAACTGTCGTCGCCGGCGTCGGTGGGCTCGTTGTAGCGGATGACGGGCGCGCCGTGGACGGGGTGGGCGTCCACGACGGGCGCGACCGTGGTGC
Source organism: Streptomyces mashuensis (assembly GCF_014654785.1). Lineage (GTDB taxonomy): Bacteria > Actinomycetota > Actinomycetes > Streptomycetales > Streptomycetaceae > Streptomyces > Streptomyces mashuensis. Next base: position 47,113 of record NZ_BNBD01000016.1, on the reverse strand, counting down.
TGTCGTAGTACTCCATGGCCCGGTGGTAGGTGCCGGTCACCTGCGACCACCGCGCGACCGTGTCCGGTCCGGCGTCCCGCAGCACGGCCGTGGTGTGGGAGAACGTGGTCTCGCCGCCGTTGCCCGCGCCGGGGGCCTGGACGCAGTGGAACACCTGGAACTCGGGGACGTGTTCGCGGTACATGCCGTCCCAGTGCATGGGCATGTGCCCGGCGGCGAAGATGTGGTCCTCCGGCTGTTCCCGCTCGACCAGGTCGAGGACGGTGCCGAAGGGCCAGACGCTCAACTCGCCCCACTGCGCGCAGTAGGCGGACATCTCCTCCGGCCCGGCGAAGCCGTCGAAGCCGCGCAGCAGCACCAGGTGGTGGTCGCGGGTGAGCGACCGCAGGGCCGCCACGGGTATCGCATCGACGGGTGTGCCGGGGCGGGGCGCGTGGAGAGCGACGCCGAACGGTTCGAGGGGGGCCGGTTCGCAGGGGAGCAGGGTGGTCATACGGGTCTCCTGGTGATGCGGGGGGTGGGGGTTCACGCGCAGGCGCGTGCGGGGGAGGCCACCGGCGCGTTCGCGGCCGGTTCCAGCACGTAGTGGCTGGTGCGGCCGTCGGCGAGGACGGGCCGTGCCCCGGCCCGTTCGGCCTCGGCGCGCTTCATGAGGGTGAAGCGGCCGCCGGTCTCGACGGCGACGCCGTGCCAGGGCGTGAGCCAGGCGTCGGGGGTGTCGGCGAGGAGGATGCCGATCTTCTCCGTGGAGCAGGGCTGCGGGTGGATGGACAGCCGCAGGGCGGTGGGGAAGAGCTCGCCCAGCAGGTCGCCCCAGGCACGGCTGCGCTGGATGACGCGGTAGGCGAGGTCGCGGCACTTGCGCTGGAGGGCGGAGCGGGTGCCGGTCCACTGCGGGCCGGACAAATCCTCCAGCATGAACCGGGTGATGCCCCGGTACATGGCGAGCGGCGCACCTCCGCCGCGCACCTCGGCGCGCAGCTCCTCCAGGGTGGGGGCGTGGCCGTCGGTGAGGAGGGCCCGCATGTCCTCGTGGCCGACGCCGGGGTGGACGTCGTCGAGCGTGAACTGCTCCAGGTGGCGGGCGCCGATCCGGCCGATCGTCGCGTCGAGACCGCGGGCGTAGGCCGTGACGTTCTCGTCGCTCACGCCGAGCAGGTCGTTGAAGACACGGCCGTCGGAGCAGATGCGGATGACCGCCCCGGGGGCGTGCACCGCGCCGATGCGCTCGCACAGCGCGTCGAGGAAGCGCAGCGCGAGTTCCTCGGCCATGTCGGGCAGCGGGCCGCTGACCTTGGCCGGGTTGGGGGACTTCACCGGAAACGCCGGCAGGACGAACTCGATGCGGCGGCCGGCCTCCACGGCGGCGCGCACGGCCTCCAGATGGTGCCGGACGCAGTGCCGGCAGACGGTGCCGGCGCAGCCGCCGTCGCGGAGCCGGCGCTGGTGGGACAGGACCTCCCGGAGGATGTCGACGGCGAGTAATGCGATATCGGGTGCGGCGGAACGGTGCACCGCGCCTCCCTTCGTGGACTGGGGTCCACCGTTCACCGGGGGCGCATGAGAAACGCACAAGCAGCGCACACGCGGGCGCACAAGCCGACGCACACCCCGCCTCCTGCCGGTCCTGGAGGCTCAGCCGTAGCAGCCCGCCTCCGCCTCCGCCCCGGTCTCCGTCTCCGCCTCCTCCGCCCAGAACGCCATGCCCAGCGCGGCGAACGCGCCGGCCGCCTCCGCGCGGAGGAGCGCGCCCCGCGCGGAGTCCCCGAGCGCGGTGTGGGCGCGCCCCAGCCAGTGCAGCGTGAGCGCCTCGCCCCGCCGCTCGCCGAGCTCCGTGAAGACCGCCAGGGCCCGGTCCAGCGGGCCCAGCGCCCGGGCCGCCGCCGCGGCGCCGCCCGCCGTCAGGTGCAGCCGGCCCAGGCCCAGCAGCGCGTACGCCTCGCCGGGCCGGTGCCGTACCGCCCCGAACCCCGCCAGCGCCCGCCGCAGGTGGTCCCCGGCCTCCGCGAACCGGCCCTCGCCCGTCTCCACCCAGCCCAGCATCTGCAGCACGTCCGCCAGGGCCAGGGGCCGGTCCAGGCGTTCGGCGGACTCCAGCGCGACCGACAGCACCTCGACGGCCTCCGCGCCGCGCCCCCGGCACGACAGCGCGAAGGCGAGGCTGCGCAGCGCGGTGACGCGCCCGTGCTCGTCGCCGAGCCGCCGCAGCACGGCCACGGCCGCGCGGGCGTCCTCCTCCGCCAGGGCCGCCATGCCGTGGTCGGCGACGGCGAAGCTGCGGTGCACGCGCAGCCGCGCCGCGTGGTGCGCCTCGCCCAGCGCGTCCAGCCGCTCCACCGCGTCCGCCCAGCGGGAGACCGCCTCGCCGACGCGGCCGCGGACCGCGGACGAGCGGGCCAGCGACCCGAGCGCGACGGCGGCGGCCACCGCGTCGCCGTCGGCCGTCGCACGGTCCAGCGCGGCCCGGGCCACCCGCTCCCACTCGTCCCACCAGTTGAGGAGGTGACACACCTCCTCCAGGGCGGCGGCCAGCCCGGCCGTCTGCTCCCCGAAGCCCTCCGCGGCGGCGAACTCCGTGCCGGTGACCAGCGCATGGCGCTCGGCCTCCAGCCAGCCCACGAGGTCACCGCCCTGGTCCGCGGTGTCCTCCGCGCCGGGCGCGCCCGCCGCCGGCCGGGCACGGCCCCGGACGAGCTGGTCGCGGGCCGCGCGGAGGCGCTCCAGCCAGCCGTCGAGGACGCGCTCCAGGGCCTGCCGCCGCCACGCCGGGTCCTCCTCGGCGCGCACCCGCTCGGCCGCGTAGACGTGCAGCAGGTCGTGCATGCGGTAGCGCGGCTGCCCGTGGGCGTTGACGCAGGCGACCTGGAGGAGGTTCGCGTCCAGCAGGGCGCCGGTGACGGGTTCGGGGTCGCGGCAGTCCAGCAGGGCGCCCAGCGCCCAGCCCGGGAACTCGGGGGAGGGCAGCAGGCCGACGGCGCGGAAGGCGCGGGCCGCGCCGGGCTCCAGGCCGTGGTAGCTGGTGGCCACGCAGCTGCGCACGGCGAGGTCGCCGACGGTGAGTTCGGTCAGCCGGCCGCGCTCGTCGGCGAGCCGGTCGGCCAGCCGCCGGATCCGCCAGTGCGGCCGGCCCGCCAGCCGGGCCCCGGTCACGCGCAGCGCCAGCGGCAGCCCCGCGCAGCCGGCCAGCACCCGCTCGGTGGCCTCCGGTTCGGCGGCCAGCCGCCGCGGCCCCACGAGGCGGCGCAGCAGGTCCTGCGCCTCCCCGGGGCCGAACGGCTCGACGTCCAGCAGACGTGCCCCGTCCAGGCCCGTGAGCCGGGCCCGGCTGGTGACCAGCGCCGCCGAGCCGGGCGTGCCCGGCAGCAGCGGACGGATCTGCGCCTCGTCGCGCGCGTCGTCGAGCAGCACCAGCACCCTGCGCCCGGACAGCAGCGAACGGAACAGCGCGGCCCGGTCCGCGCCGGCCTCCGGCACGGACGACCCCGGCACGCCCAGGCTGAGCAGCAGGTCGGCGAGGACGGCGGCGGGGGAGCGCCCGGGGCCGCGGGCCCCGTCGAGGTGGACGAAGAGCCGGCCGTCGGGGAACACGTCGCGCAACTCGTGGGCCAGGCGCGTGGCGAGCGTGGTCTTCCCGACGCCCGGCAGCCCGGTGAGGACGGCGACGGGCACCGCGCACGTGGCGCCGGCCCGGGCCGGCCCGGAGGGGTCGAGCAGCGCGGCGGCCTCGGCCAGCAGGTGCTCGCGGCCCACGAAGTCCGTGGCGTCGGTGGGCAGCTGGCTCATCGGCCGCCACTCCGCCGCGGCCTGCGCCACCGGCGCGGACGGCGGGGGCGTGCCGGGAACCGGGGCGCGGTTGAGGACGGCGTGGTGCAGCCGGCGCAGCTCCTCGCCCGGTTCCAGGCCCAGTTCGGCACGGAGCGCGGCACGCGCCCGGGCGTACGAGTGCAGGGCGTCGGCGGTCCGGCCGGCGCGGTACTGGGCGGTCATCAGCCGGGCCCACAGCGACTCGCGCAACGGGTGCCGCGCCGCCTCCCCACGGAGCGTGCCCACCACCTCGCGAGCCTCGCCCAGCGCGATCCGCGCCCCGGCCCAGTCCTCCAGCACGGCCAGCCGCGCCTCTTCCAGCCGCGCCGTCTCCAGGGGCAGCGTGTCGTGGTGCGCGACGCCCTCGAACGGGGTGCCGCGCCACAGCGCCAGGGCCTCCTCCAGCCGGCCGGCGGCCTCCCGGTGGTCGCCGCGGGCCAGGGCCGCCCGGCCCCGCGCGGCCAGGTCCTCGAAGACGTACAGGTCCAGCTCGTCGCGGCCCACGTGGAGCCGGTAGCCGTGGTGACCCAGGCTCAGCCGCTCGTCGTCCGGGCCCCGGTTGAGGACCTTGCGCAGCGCGGCGACGTAACTGCGGACGTTGGCCTGGGCCGACGGGGGAGCGGTGGTGCCCCACACGGCCTCGCGCAACCGCTCGGTGCCGACCGCCGTGTTGGCGTGGGCCAGCAGGGTGGCGAGCAGGGTCCGCTGCCGGGGCCCGCCCAGGGGCAGCGACCGGCCCTCGGCGGCGGCCGCCAGCGGCCCCAGCACAGTGAATTCGACGCGCCGAGGCTGCACCGCGTGACGGCCCTTTCTGTCGGTGACACATGACGCGGAACGCGCGCCGGCGCGCTCCGGTACACGATTCAAACAAGGGCCGGCACGGCGGGACGCGGCCCCGGGCGGCCCCACGGTGTGAGATCTTCCACTCCACTCCCGCCCCGGGCCCCGGGCCGGCCGCCCAGCCTTCCCCTGCCTTTCCCCTGCCTTTCCCCCGCCTTGACCTCGACCGCGGTTGAGGCGGCAGGCTCGGCGCCATGAACGCACAGCCGGACCACGCCGCCCTCACCACCCTGGTCAACCGCTTCTTCCGCTCCCTGGACGAACGCCGCATCGACGAGGAATGGGCCCGCACCTACCTCACGGACGACGTCCGCACCGTGACGCCCATCGGCACGACCGAGGGCGCCGCCGCCACCGTCCGCCACACCGCCACCGCGCTCGGCCGCTTCGCCCGCACCCAGCACGTCGCCACCGGCGTCCTCGTCGACGGCGACCCGGCCACCGGCCATGCCACCGTCTCCTGGAACGCCGTCATGACGCACGTGCACCACGACGCCACCCTCCGGCAGCGCGGCGCGGGCGCCACGCCCCTCTTCACCGTGGGCGCCCACTACGAGACCGACGTGGTCCGCACCCCCGCCGGCTGGCGCTTCCACGAGATGCGCATCGAGCCCGTCTGGACCACCGGCGAACCCCCGGTCCTCCCGGAGGAGGCGCACGGACGTACGGAGGCATGACCCTGCCGCCCGGCCGGGCAGTATCCCTCCATGGCGCTCCCGAGTGTGCTGGCCATCGCGGCCGTCGTCCTGTGGGCCGGGTACGAGGTGCTGCTCCGCCGCCGCGACGACTCCGGCACCGCGAGCTGGCAGGGCGGCGCCGGCGACCGCGGCAGCACCCGGCTGCTGCTGGCCGCCTACGCGCTGTCCGTCGTCCTCGTCGTCCTGCTGGCCGGTCACGACGCCGGGCGGGTGCCCACCCCGTGGCGGTGGGCTGGCGTCGCCCTCGCCGTCGCCGGCCTCGCGGTGCGCGCCTGGGGGATGCGCACGCTGGGCCGGTTCTACACCCGTACGCTGCGCACCACCGAGGGCCACCGGGTCGTCCGCGAGGGCCCGTACCGCCTGATCCGGCACCCCGGCTACAGCGGCAGCCTCCTCGTGTGGTCCGGCTACGCCCTGGCCACCGCGGGCTGGATCGCGTTCCTCCTCGTCGCCGCGGTGCTGCTGGCCGCCTACAGCTGGCGCATCGCCGCCGAGGAACGCCTGCTGCTGGCCGCGTTCGGCGCGGAGTACGCCGGCTACCGGCGCGACACCAAGCGCCTGGTGCCCTTCCTCTACTGAACCTCTGCTGAACCCCACCCGGGACCGCGCACCGGGGCGGCGACGGGGCCGGCGCCTCATGTGCCCGGGGCCCGGGGCGGCCGACGGTGGGAGGGCAACCACCCCCGCCGGGCGACCGCCCGTCTGCGAGCCCCCAGATGACCTCCCTGCTTCCGTCCGTGACCCTCGACCGGAGCATCGGCTCCGGCCTCGCCGCCTTCCCGCTCCAGGTGCGGGCCGGGCCCGCCTCGTGGGACGGGCTGACGGACGCCGCGCACCGGCTGGACGCCGGCGGCTTCCTCCTCGTCACCGACACCGGCGTGCCCACGCCCCACGTCGACCGCGTCCTGCACCACCTCCGCCGGGCCGCACCCACCCGCCTCCTGCGGACGGCCCCCACCGACGGCAACGGCACCCTTCCCAAGGACGCCGTGGTCGTCGGGCTCGGCGGCACCGGCGTCGTCGACGCCGCCGCCCGCCTCGCCGCGCGCGGCACCCGCCGCCCCCTGCTGCTGCCGACCACCCTCCCGGCCATGTCCGACACCGCCCTGTCCCTGGCCGGCCCCGCCGGGCCCCGGCCCGTCCCCGCGCTGGTCCGCGCCCAGCTGGAGTTCCTCGGCACCCTCGCCCCCGGCGCCGTCCGGCCCGGGCTGTACGCCCTGGTCCGGCACGTCCTGTCCGTCTGCCCCGCCTCGTACGACCAGGTGTGCGCCCGGCTCCGCCCCGACGGCCGGTACGACGCGCCCGCCCTGGCCTCCTTCCTGGCCCTGTGCGCCGACGCCCGCACCGCCCTCACCTGCTACGACCCGCTGGAGGAGGGCCCCGCCGGCGCCTTCCGCTACGGGCACGCCGTGGCCGACGCCCTGCGCGTGCTCGGCGTCGGCGCCCTGCGGTACGGCGACGCCGTCGCCCTGGGCATGCTCGCGGCCGCCCGCTGCGCCCGCAGCCTCGGGCTGCTCGACGCGGCCGGCGAACGCGCCCACCACGCCCTGCTCGCCCGCTGGGGCGCGCCCGCCGTGCTGCCGGCCCCCGTCACGCCCCCCGACGTGCTGCGCGTGCTGCGGCGGGACGGCGGCCCCGGCACCGTCGGCATGGTGCTCCTCGACGGCCTCGGCCGGCCCCACCTGACGGCGGGCAGCACCGTCACCGAGGTCGCCCACCCCACCCTGAGCGCCGCCCTCGCCCCCTCCCGCCCGCCCTCCCCCGGCCGGGACAGGGACCGGGACCCGGCCGGGACCGGGGGCTCATGCGCCCGGGGCGGCGGGACGCCCAGCGTGGTGAAGGACGTGACGTTCCGGCCCCGCCCGGGGTCCCGCCTCCCGTGAGGAGAACACCGTGACCACCCTGGCCCCCCGCCCCCCGCACCCGCACGGCCTGTTCACCGCCGGCGAGCCCGTCCGCTCCTGGACCGTGAGCACCGCCAAACCCGTCCGCTACGAGGTCGCCTTCACGCCGGACGTGCTGGACCCGCGCAACCCCGCGCTCGCCCGCGCCGGCGCCCCCGCCCCCGCCCCCGGGCCCGCGCCGGCCCGCCGGCTGCTCGTCGTCGAGACCACCGTGGACGAGCTGTACGGCGACCGCGTCCGCGCCTACTGCGCCGCCCGCGGCCTGGACCACGCCGTCCACGTGCTCACCGCCCACGAGCGACTCAAGACGATGGACGCCGTCTTCTCCGTGGTGGAGGCCATGGACCGGTTCGGCGTCGCCCGGCGCAGCGAACCCGTCGTCGCCCTCGGCGGCGGCGTCCTCCTCGACGTCGTCGGCCTGGCGTGCAGCCTCTACCGCCGCAGCACCCCCTACGTGCGCGTGCCCACCACCCTCGTCGGCCTGGTCGACGCGGGCGTCGGTGCCAAGACCGGCGTCAACTTCGGCCCGTACAAGAACCGGCTCGGCACCTACCACCCCGCCGCGCAGACCCTGCTGGACCCCGCCTTCCTGGCCACCCTCGACCGGCGCCACGTCGGCAACGGCACCGCGGAGATCCTCAAGCTGGCCCTCATCAAGGACCGGGCACTGTTCCGCCTGCTGGAGGCGTACGGCCCCCGGCTGATCGCCGAACGCTTCCAGGGCGGCCCCGCCCTGCGCCCCGTGGCCCGCGAGGTCCTGGGCCGCGCCGTGCACGGCATGCTGGAGGAGCTCCAGGGCAACCTGTGGGAGCACGAGCTGGAACGGGTCGTCGACTACGGCCACTCCTTCAGCCCCACCCTGGAGATGCGGGCCCTGCCCGAGCTGCTGCACGGTGAGGCCGTCTGCCTCGACATGGCGCTCACCACCGTCGTCGCCGAACGGCGCGGCCTGGTGCGCCCCGCGGAGCGGCGGCGGGTCCTGGACCTGATGCGCGCCCTGCGGCTGCCCGTCTGGCACCGGCTGTGCGCCCCCGCCGTCCTGGAGGAGGCGCTCGCCGACACCGTCCGGCACCGCGACGGCAGCCAGCGGCTGCCCCTTCCCGTCGGCATCGGCGGCGCTGTCTTCGTCGACGACCTCACGCCGGACGAACTCGCCGCGGCCGCCGCCCATCTGAAGGAGTACCACGCACGGACGGCGGTGGCCGGCCATGCGTGAGGCAGTCGTCGTCGCCACCGTCCACGAGCCGGCCGACGTGCACGGCGTGCACGCCGCCGAGGGCCTGTCGCGCTGGACGTGCCTGGCCCGCCGCGCCGGACTGCACGGCGGCTGGGAGGCCGTCGAGTGGGCCTGGCTGCCGCCGGGCGGCGTCAGCGGCGAACACCGGCACACCCGCACCGAGGAGCTCTACCACGTCCTCACCGGCCGCGGCGAGCTCACCCTCGACGGCCGCCCCTGCCCCGTACGCCCCGGCACCACCGTCCTCACCGCGGCCGGCAGCCGGCACGGGCTGCGCAACACCGGCGAGGAGCCGCTCTCCTGGCTCGTCGTCGAACTCCCCGCCCCGCACGCCACCAAGGACCCCACCCAGCGACCCACCAAGGACACCGTCATGCACCCCACCGGCCCCTCCCGCAGCACCGTCGTCCCCGACCTGCACCAGGCCGGCCCGGTGGACGCCTCCACCGTCCTCACCGGGCCGCTGCGCACCGTGCGCGTCACCCGCCTGCTGCCCGCCGGCACGGCCGCGCTGACCGCCCGGGGCGTCGAGCACACCCTCTACGTCACCGAGGGCACCGGCACCGCGCGGACCGCCTCCGCACGCGTCCCCCTCGCCGCCGGCGTCGCCCTGACCCTGCCGCTCGGCACCCACGCCGAGCTCCGGGCCGGCACACACGGCCTGGAGTACTTCCACGCCGTCCTGGCCGTCCCCACCGAGGAGCAGCGATGATCGTCAACGCCGGCCGGCGCGCCGCGGTCCTCCTCGCCGGCGGACGCGAACACGTCCGCGTCCGCTGCCTCGCCCGGCGCGGCATGCTGCACAGCGAGTGCGAGGCCGTCGACCGGGTGGGCCTGGCCCCCGGCGCCCACTACGCCCTCACCGGCCGCGACGGCACCGAGGCCGCCTGGTACGTCCTGCGCGGCACCCTCACCACCGGCACCGGCACCCCACTGCACACCGGCGACCTGCTCCTGGCCCCCCACGGCGAGGACGTCACCCTGCGCGCCGGACCGGAGGGCGCCGACCTGCTCTGCCTCACCCTCACCCCGCCGGCCGTCACCCGGCACCTCCCGCCCCGCACCCCCGACACGACCGGGGACCACACCCCCGAGGAGCCGACACCATGACCACCCCCGCCACGACCCCTGCCCCCGCTCCCGCCCGCCCGGGCGTGCCCGGTGTGCGCGCCGTCCACCACGTCGCCTTCACCGTGCCCGACCTGGACGAGGCCGTCGCCTTCTTCACCGGCGTCCTGGGCGCCGAGACCGCCTACCGCACCGGGCCCGTCGCCGACCCCGACCCCCACGGCGACTGGATGCGGCGGCAGCTCGGCGTCCACCCGCGCTCCACCGCGCACATCGCCATGCTCCGCCTCGGCCCCACCCTCAACCTCGAACTGTTCGAGTACAGCGGCCCGGACCGGCGCCGGCGCATGCCCGGCAACAGCGACTGGGGCGGCCACCACCTGGCCCTGTGGACCGACGACTTCGACGCCTCCGTCCGCCGCCTCACCGCCGTCCCCGGCGTACGGATGCTCGGCGAGCCGCAGCAGGTGAACGAGGGCCCCATCCGCGGCACCCGCTGGGTCTACCTCGCCACCCCCTGGGGCCTGCACCTCGAACTCGTCCACGCCCCCGACGGACTGCCCTACGAACAGCACACCGCCGTCCGCCTGTTCCGGCCGGCGGCCCCGCCCGAGGAGGCCCCCGCATGACCACCACCGGCATCTGGGGACCCGGCACCCCGCCCGTCGTCCGGCGCGACGACAGCCACTACGACGCCGACGTCGCGGTCATCGGCTCCGGCGCCGGAGGCGCCACCGTGGCCTGGGCCCTGGCCGCCACCGGCGCCCGCGTCCTCGTCGTCGAACGCGGCGGCTTCCTGCCCCGCGAGGCCGCCAACTGGTCACCGGAGGCCGTCTTCGGCGACGGCCGCTACCGCAACGCCGAGACCTGGCACACCACCGCCGGCACCCCCTTCACCCCCGCCGCCCACTACTACGTCGGCGGCACCACCAAGGTCTACGGCGCGAGCCTGCCCCGGCTGCGCGAGAGCGACTTCGAGGCCGCCGAACACCCCGACGGCACCTCCCCGGCCTGGCCCTTCCCCTACGCCGACCTGGAGCCGTACTACGCCGAGGCCGAACGCCTCTACCGGGTGCACGGCCGCGCCGGCCAGGACCCCACCGAACCCGCCCGCTCCGGCCCCCACCCCCACCCGCCCGTCGCCCACGCCCCCCGCATCGCCGAACTCGCCGAACGCCTGCGCGCCCAGGGCCTCCACCCCCACCCCCTCGAACTCGGCATCGACCTGCGCGAGGGCGGCACCTGCGTGCGCTGCGGCACCTGCGACGGCTTCCCCTGCCGCGTCGGCGCCAAGAGCGACGCCGAGACCCGCGCCCTGCGCCCGGCCCTGCGCTCGCCCACCGTGCGGCTGCTCACCCACACGTACGTCTCCCGGCTGCGCACCGGCGCCTCCGGGCGCACCGTGACCGCCGTCGAGGCCCACCGCAACGGCCACCCCGTCACCATCACCGCCGGCACCGTCGTCGTCTCCTGCGGCGCCGTCAACTCCGCCGCGCTCCTGCTGCGCTCGGCGGGCGGCGCCCACCCCGGCGGGCTCGGCAACGGCAGCGGACTCGTGGGCCGCAACCTGATGCTGCACCACAACAGCATGCTCATGGCCGTCGACCCGCGCCGCGACCCCGCCGTCTTCCAGAAGACCCTCGCCGTCAACGACTACTACCACGCCGGCCCCCACACCCCCCGCCCGCTGGGCAACCTCCAGCTGATGGGCAAGGTCCACCCCGCCGCCATGGCCACCGCGCACCCGCACGTGCCCCGGCGTCTCCTCGGCGAGCTGGCCGACCGCAGCGTCGACTGGTGGCTGATCTCCGAGGACCTGCCGCTCCCCGGCAACCGGGTGCTGCTGGGCCCCGACGGCGGCATCACTCTGCACTGGCGGCCCGTCAACGCCCGCGCCCACCGCCGCCTCGTCGCCGCCGGGGCCCGGATGATGCGCCGCGCCGGCCACCCCCTCGTCCTCACCCACCGCATGGGCGTCGAACACACCGGCCACCAGTGCGGCACCACCGTCGCCGGCCACGACCCGGCCCGGTCCGTCCTCGACCCCTACTGCCGCAGCCACGAGGTGCCCAACCTGTTCGTCGTCGACGGCGGGTTCTTCCCCTCGTCCGCCGCGGTCAACCCCACCCTCACCATCGTCGCGCAGGCCCTGCGCGCGGCCCGCCGGGCCGTCCTGCGGGACCCGTGACACGACACCCCGACCCGCCCGAGACCCGAAGGAGCCGTCATGCCCCTGCACCGCCTCTCCTCCGTCACCATCGGCGTCCCCGACCCCGCCGGAACGGCCCCCTACTACACCGAGCTCGGCCTCCGGCAGGACGCCGACGGCTGGTTCACCACCCGCGACGGCGGCCGCCAGCTGCGGATCGTGCCCGCCCCCACCCGCCGCCTGGTGGAGATGCGGATCGGCGCCGACGACCCCGGCGACCTCGCCGCGGCCGCCGCCCGCCTCCACCGCATGGGCGTCCCCGCCACCACCGGCCCCGGTGACCGCCTCACCGCTGCTGACCCCGTCACCGGCGCCCGCGCCGTCCTCCAGGTGGAGCCCCGCGCCGTCCCGCCCGCCACGCCCCCCACCCCGTACAACGGGCCCGGCCGCGAGGAACGCACCGCCGGGCGGGCACCGGGCATCCTCCGCCCTGGGCGGGTGCGGCCCAGCAAGCTCGGCCACGCCGTCCTCGGCACCCCCGACCCCCGGACGACCGCCGCCTTCTTCGGCGACGGCCTCGGCTTCAAGGTCAGCGACTCGCTGGGCGACGCCGGCGCCTTCCTGCGCTGCACCACCGACCACCACAACATCCTCGTCCTCGCCGCGCCCGTCCCCTTCCTCCACCACACCTCGTGGCAGGTCGACGACGTCGACGACATCGGGCGCGGCGCCATGGCCATGCTGGAGGACCACCCCGAACGCCACATCTGGGGCTTCGGCCGCCACCACATCGGGTCCAACTTCTTCTGGTACCTCAAGGACCCGGCCGGCAACTTCACCGAGTACTACTCCGACATGGACTGCATCGTCGACGACCAGCTGTGGGACCCCGAGGTCTTCGACGTGAACGAGAGCTTCTTCAGCTGGGGCCAGCCGCCCCCGCCCTCCTGGATCGCCCCCGAGGACCTCGCCGCCCTGATGACCGGCGCCCACACCGCCGCCTGACGGCCGCCGCCGCGCGGCACGCACGGACCGCCGTTAGCGTCGGTCCGTGGGACAAGACGACGCAACAGACCGAGAAGACCGAGAAGACACCGCCGAGGACGCCACCGTGCCCCGTGTCCTGATCGTCGACGACCACCCGCTGTTCCGCGGCGGCCTCAAGGCCGCCCTGGAGAGCACCGGCGGCGCCGAGGTCGTCGCCGAGGCCGCCACCGCCGCCGAGGCCCTGGAGGCCGTGGCCCGGCAGCGGCCCGACGTCGTCGTGATGGACCTGGCCCTGCCCGACGGCTCCGGCATCGACGTCACCCGGCGGCTCGCCGGGGACCACCCCGGGCTGCCGGTGCTCATGCTCACCATGTCCGACGACGACGGCAGCCTCCTCGCCGCCCTCCAGGCCGGCGCCCGCGGTTATCTCGTCAAGGGCGCGGGCGCCGGCGAGGTCCTGCACGCCGTGCGCACCGTCGCCGCCGGCGGCGCGGTCTTCGGCCCGGAGACCGCCGGCCGCCTCACCGCCCTGCTGTCCGGCGGCCGCCGCCGCGACGCCGGACAGCTCTTCCCCGGCCTGACCGCACGGGAGGCGGAAGTGCTCGAACTCATCGCCCGCGGACAGGACAACCGGCGCATCGCCCGCGAACTGTTCCTGTCCGAGAAGACCGTCCGCAACCACGTCACGCACATCTTCGACAAGCTCCAGGTGACCACCCGCGCCGAGGCCGTCGCCCGGGCCCGCGACGCCGGCCTGGGCGACGAGGGCTGACCATGCCCGGGGGCGCCGCCGGGCCCGGCACCCGAGCCGTGCGCCGCCACCGGGTCCCGGCCTTCGCCGCGTACGGCCTCACCGTCGCCGCCGCCGTCACCTGGACCGCCTTCGCCCTCACCCACCTCGACGACCCCCCGCTGGTCCCCTACATCGTCAGCCGGGGCGTGCCGGTGGTCGCCGCCATCGGCGTGGTCCTCTTCGGCTCCTTCATGACGGCCCACCGGCCCCGCAGCGTCCTCGGCCCGCTGCTCGTCGCCACCGGCACCGGCAACGTCGTCTCCGACGCCACCCTGATCGGCGCCGCCGCGACCGGCGCGCCCCGCCCCGTCACCGACCTCCTCGCAGTCCTGTCGGTGCTCACCTACGCGCTGGCCGTCTTCACCTTCTACGTGCTGCCGCTCCACCTGCCCAGCGGCGAGCTGCCCCGCCACCGGCTGTGGCGCTGCTACGTGGCGCTGCTCGCCGCGTGGAGCCTGGTGCACGCCTACGCCGACCGGGTGGCCGCCCGCAGCTACGGCCTGCCGGACCCCACCTGGCACGGCGGCTGGGGCCGGCTGCGCAGGGAACTCGTCGGCCACGTCCCCGTCGTCCCCTTCATGACCGCCGTCCTCGTGACCGGCCTCGCCGTCATGACGGTGCGCTGGTGGCAGACGCCCGACCGGCGGCAGATCGTGCCCGTCCTGCCGTACGTGCTGTGGCTCGTCCTCGTCTACCTCAACCGCCTCGCCCCGCTCACCGGAGGCCTGTGGACGGTCGCATACGGCATCGCGGCCCTGTGGCCCTTCTGCGCCGTCTACGGCATCAGCCGCGACCGCTCCGCCCAGCTCGACCGCGCCACCCGGAAGGCCCTGGCCACCCTCCTCCTCACCGCCGTCCTCATCACCGTGTTCACCGTCGTCTCCGTCGTCGCCCTGCACTTCGTGCCCGGTGGCACCCACGCGGCGGCCCTGGGCGCCGAGGTCCTGGGCATCGCCCTCGGCTGCCTGCTCTACCCCAGCGCCCGCCTGGCCACCCACGCCGTGGACCGCCTCTACTACGGCGACCGCGCCCGCCCCTACCACGTGGTGCGCGCCCTCTCCCAGCGGCTCGGCGAGGCCGCCGCGCCCGCCGACGCCCCCCGGCTGCTCTGCGACACGGTGGTGAGCACCCTCCACCTGTCCGGCGCCGCGGTGGTGCTGCACACCCGGGGCGGCCCCCGCACCCTGGCCACCGCCGGCAGCCCGGCGCTGGACGCCCCCGGCTTCCCGCTGCTCTTCGAGGGCGGCGTCATCGGCCGGCTGCACGTCACCCCGCGTGCCGGGGAACGCGCCCTGGACCCCCAGGACGCGGAGGTGCTGCGCTCGCTGGCCGGCCAGGCCGCCCCCGCCCTGGCCTCGCTGCGGCTCTACGAGGATCTGCGGGCCGCCCGCGAACGCCTCGTCCTCACCCGCGAGGAGGCCCGCCGCGCCCTGCGCCGCGACCTCCACGACAGCCTGGGGCCCGCGCTCTCCGGCGCCCGCCTCCAGGTCGACGCCGCCCGGTACGCGGTGCCGGACGGCTCGGCGGCGGCCCGGCCGCTGGAGACCGCCTCCGAGGGCATCGGGCAGGCCATTGCCGAACTGCGCCGCATCTCCGCCGGCCTCGCCCCGGCCGCCCTCGACCGCAACGGCCTCGGCGGTGCCCTGCGGCAGCTCGCGGACCGCTTCGGCCGCCGGCTGCCCGTGACCGTGCGCTTCACCCCCGACCCGTTGCCGGCCCTGCCGGCGGCCGTCGAGGTCGCCGTGTACCTCATCGGCGGCGAGGCGCTCAACAACGTCGTACGGCACGCGGGCGCACGGTCCGCCGCGCTGGCCGTCCGCGTGGTGCCGGACGAGGTGACGATCGAGGTGCGCGACGACGGGCACGGGCTGCCGCCCGGCGGCGACCGCACCGGGGTGGGCATCCGGTCCATGCGGGAACGCGCCACCGAACTCGGCGGACGGTTCGCGCTGGAGCCCGGCCCGGACGGCGGCATGGTGGTCCGGGCCTCGTTCCCGCCCGTCGACGGGCCGTTCCCGGGCTGACCCGCACCGGTGCACGACCGCGCACATGTGCGCCGCCCCGGAGCGGAGGATCGCCCTCCGTGCACGGGTAGTCATCACCCATGGCCACCCCTCGCAGGCTGCTCGCCCCCCTGCTCCTCACCGTCGTTGCCCTCCTGGGCACCGCCGTGCCCGTCGCGGCCCGCGAGGACCCGGCCGTGGTCACCACCGACCGGGGCGCGATCCGCGGCGTGGTCACCGACGGCGGCCGGGCCTTCCTCGGCGTGCCGTTCGCCGCGCCCCCGGTGGGAGCGCTGCGCTGGCGGCCGCCCGGCCCGGCCGCCCCCTGGCCCGGGGTACGGGACGCCACCCGCGCCGCCGGTCCGTGCGCCCAGCCGGCCCGCCCGCTGCTCGGCACCTCCGAGAGCACCAACGAGGACTGCCTCTACCTGAACGTCCACACGCCGCCCGGCGGCGGCACCGGCCGGCCCGTCCTCGTCTGGTTCCACGGCGGCTCGTTCGTGTCGGGCTCGGCCGCGCACTACGACCCGTCCCGCCTCGCCCGCGCCGGCGACATGGTCGTGGTCACCGCCAACTACCGGCTGGGCGCCTTCGGCTACCTCGCCCACCCCGGCCTCGGCGCCGAGGCGCCGGACACCGGCTCCGGCAACTACGGCCTGATGGACCAGCAGGCCGCCCTCCGCTGGGTCGGGGACAACGCGGCCGCCTTCGGCGGGGACCCCGGCCGGGTCACCGTCGGCGGGCAGTCCTCCGGCGGGCTCAGCGTCTGCGACCACCTCGTCTCCCCGCTCTCCCGCGGCCTGTTCGCCCGCGCCCTCGTGCAGAGCGCCCCCTGCCAGGTGGCCGCCCGCCCGCTCGCCCGGGCCGAGTCCACTGGCACGGGATTCGCCACGGGGGCCGGCTGCCTGGGCTCCGCCCCCGCCGTCGTCGCCTGCCTGCGCGCGAAGTCCGCCGCCGACCTCCTCAAGGTCCCTGTCACCGGCGCCGCCCCTTGGTGGCCGGTCTCCGGCACCCCCGTCCTCCCCGTCCCGCCCGGCGAGGCCATCGCGGCCGGGGACTACGCCACGGTTCCCGTGCTCACCGGCAACACCCTCGACGAGGGCACCATCGGCTCCGTGATGGTCGAGTCCTCGGGCGTCGGCCTCAACGCCGTCACCTACCCGCTCGTCCTCACCGCCCTGTTCGGGACGGACGGCCCGCGCATCGCCGCCCGCTACCCGGCATCCCGGTACGGCGGCGACCACCGCCTGGCGTTCGCCGCCGCCTTCGGCGACTACCTCGTCGCCTGCCCCGCCCGGGAGACCGCGCAGTGGTTCGCCGCGACGACACCGGGCCGCGTCTTCGGGTACGAGTTCGCCGACCGCAACGCCCCCGTCCTCTACGCCTCGCCGCCCGGCTTCCCGCTGGGCGCCTACCACGGGTCGGAGATCCCCTACCTGTTCGGCTACCGGGGGACGGGGGCGGAGGTGCACCTGGACCCGGCGCAGACGCGGCTGGCGGAGGCCATGACGGCCGCCTGGGCGCGGTTCGCCGGCGGCGCGGACCCCGCGCCCGGCACCTGGCCGCCCGTCACCACGGGCCCGTACCGGCCGCTGTCCCTGGCCCCGGACGCCATCGCGCCCCGCACCGGCTTCGAGGCGGGCCACCAGTGCGACTTCTGGGCCACGGTGCCGCCGCCGACCTCCCAGGGTCCCACGGCCACCGACCTGATCCTGCCCCCGCTCCGTACCGGGGACCGGCGCTGACCGGGGCCGGCGGCCCCTCAGCCCCGCTCGCCCTCCCGCCCCGGGAAACCGACCACCAGCAGGGCCCGGTCGTCGGGCATCTCGGTGTCCACCTGCTGGTGCAGCAGCAGCTCGCACACCTCCCGGGCCCCCAGCCCGGGGGTCGAACGGGCCGTCTGCGCCAGCCGGCCCAGACCCGCGTCCAGGCTCTCGCCACGGCGCTCGATCAGCCCGTCCGTGTAGAACACCAGCTTCGCGTCCTCCGGGACCCGGATCTCGCTCACGGGGAAACGCGTGTCCGGCACCGGGCCCAGCGGCGGCGCGGGCGTGCCCTCCAGGTAGCGGCTCGTGCCGTCGGCATGGATCAGCAGCGGCGGCGGATGGCCGGCGCGGGTGTGCCGCAGCACCCGGGTACGGCGGTCGTACGCGGCGTAGCACGCGGTGGCCATCAGGCCCTGGTGGTAGGTGCCGAGGAAGTCGTTGAGCTGGGTCAGCACCGCCGGCGGGCGCTCGCCGCAGCGCCGGGCGATGCTGCGCAGTGCCGTGTTGATCTGCGCCATGGCGGTGGCCTCGGCGATGCCGTGGCCGGCGACGTCACCGATGGTGAAGCCCACCGTGTCGGACGTGAGCAGGTGCACGTCGTACCAGTCGCCGCCGACGTCCACCATGTGCGTGCCCGGCGCGTAGCCGCTGGCGATGTCCAGCCCCTCGACCTCGGGGAGGGTGGGGAGGAGGCTGCGCTGGAGCCGCTCGGCCAGGCGGTGCTCGTGTTCGAACAGACCGGCGCGCCGCACCGCCTGGGAGATCTGCTGGGCGATGGCCGTGGTGTGCTCCGAGTCGCGCTCGGCGTGCGGCGCCTGATGTATGACCAGGGAGCCGAGCATGATGCCCTCGGCCTCCAGCGGCACGCGCAGCCCGTATCCGGGGCCGGACGTGACGGGTTCCGGCGCGGGCACGGCGTCCAGGTCGATCCAGGCGCCCAGCGCGGGGAAGCGGTCGGTGGGCCCGAGGGAGGGCACGATGCGCCGGGAGTGCAGTTCCAGCGTGACGTCCACCGCGTCCAGCGCCTGCGGGGCGCACTTGTGCACCGCGTCGCACACGTCGGCCAGCGTCGCGCTGGCCGCGAGGGCGGCGGTCAGGCGGTAGAGGCGCTGCATCCGGGCCCGGGCCCGCGTCTCGCTGCGCAGCAGCCGGTCGCGCTGCTCGGCGATGGCGAGGCGGTAGGCCGTCTGCCGGTGCAGCAGCCGCACCTGCTGGCTGAGGGCGACGAAGCGGTCGGTGGCGTCGAGGCGGGCGAGGTGGAGCTGGACGGCGGGTTCGTCCCCGCGCCACCACGCGGCGCGGGCGCCGTGGCAGCGCAGCCGCACGGCGGTGCCGGTGCTGTCGCGCACGGTCGCGACGCCCGGCAGGGGGGAGCCGCTGCGCAGCCACTGGTCGAGCCGGACCCGCAGGTTGTCCGCGTCCAGCGCCAGGCCGAGGAGGTCGGCGCCGGTCCGCAGGCAGTCCGCGGTGCGGCGCGTGGCCGGGTTGGTGGCGAGGATGCGGCCCGACGCGGTGCACAGCAGCACCGCGTGGGGGAGGGGCCGGGTGACGGCCCGGAAGACCGTCACATCCATGTCAGCGGCCCGGCGGGGTGGGGGGAACGGCGGGACCGCCGCCCTCCGGTGGCCCGGAGTCGCCGTAGTACTCGCGCCCCGGCTCGTCCTCCATGTCGACCTCCGGGACGAGGTGGACGACGACGCGGCAGCCGGAGCTGCCGCGGGCGATGGTCTCCTCCAGCTCGACGCGTGCGTAGCCGAGGTTCTGCGCGGCGATGGTGCCGAACACGTTCGACGTCATCATGCACATCGACTCCCGGCCCAGCGCCTTGTCCCCGAACGGGCAGCTGCGGCTGCCCAGCACGATCTTCTCGTCGTCCTGCGAGATGAGGTAGAAGTCGCCCTTGATGCGCTGCTTGAAGTCGACGAGCACGTCGGCGACCTGCTCGCGGGAGAGCCGCCGGACGCCCAGCGCCCGGATGTAGGACTCGTTGATCTGCGAGCCGACGGACTGGCCGACCAGGCTGATGTACCCGGACGCCTCCTCCAGCCCGACGACCGACTCCAGCGACGTCGCCAACTCCCGCACCAGAGTGCGCATGAACACGTCGCGGTCCAGGTCGACGTCCGTGCCGCTCGCCAGCCTCACAGCACGCTCCCTTCGTCGTCTTTCGTGGAGCACCGCCGACCGGCCGGCGCGGGGGCCTTCGCCCGGGGCGGACGACCGCCCCTTTCGAGCATAGGACCCGTCCCGCAGATGTGTGTACCGTCCCGGCCTTCGCCGTTCGAGGTAAGCGCGCGATGCAGGGGTGACGCGAGTGACCGGGCGGCCGGTCGTCAGACGGCCGGCCGGGCCGGCCCGCGGGCCTGCCGGAAGCGGTCCAGCGCCTCGGCGAGGCCGACGACGGGCCGGGGCCCGCCGCCGTCCGCGCCCGCGGAACCGGGGAGCCAGCGGCGTACGTACGTCCCGTCCGGGTCGTACCGCCGGGCCTGCGCGAGGGGGTTGAGGACCCGGTTGGGGCGCGTGTCGGTGCCGGTGCCGGCGACCCACTGCCAGTTGAGCTGATTGTCGGCCACGTCGCCGTCCACCAGCAGGTCCAGGAAGTGCCGGGCACCCGTGCGCCAGTCCACGTACAGCGTCTTGGCGAGGAACGACGCGGCAACCATCCGGGCCCGGTTGTGCATCCAGCCCTCGTGCCGCAGCTGCCGCATCGCGGCGTCGACCAGGGGGTAGCCGGTGCGCCCCTCCCGCCACGCCTCGATGTCGGCCTCGGCGCGCGGGCCGGTCCGCCAGCGGTCGTGCCGGGTGCGGTAGTCGGCGGTCGCGGCGTGCGGCCGGGCGGCCAGCACCTGGTGGTGGAAGTCACGCCAGGCCAGCTGCCGGACGAACGCCTCGGCACCGGCGCCGGCGCCGTCCGCCGCCCGCGCCCGCCGTACCAGCTCGGTGGGGGAGACGGTGCCGAAGTGCAGGTGGGCCGAGAGCCGGGACGTGGCGTCGGCGCCCAGGTCGTCGTGGGTGCCGGCGTACCGGGCGATGCCGTCGCGCAGCCACGCCGCCATCCGCCGGCGCCCGGCCGTCTCCCCGCCGGCGGCCAGGCCCTCGGACACCCCGGCGACGTCCCGTCGCGCCGGCAGGTCCGCGGAGCCCACGCCGTCGGGCACCCGGACCACGCGCGGTGCCCCCAGCACGTCGCGCGGGCGGTGCTGCGACCAGTGCCGGAAATAAGGGGTGAAGACGGCGAAGTGGTCGGAGGCGGCCGGTGTGAGCACTCCCGGCGGCACCACGGTGGTCACGGCGTCGTGGACGACCAGCCGGCGGCCGGCGGACTCCAGCGCCCGGCGCAGCCGCTCCTCGCGCCGCCGTGCGTACGCCGTGACCCCGGCGGACACGTGCACCTCGCCGGCGCCCGCCTCGGCGGCGACCCGGCACACCTCGGCCACCACCTCGCCCTGCCGCACCACCAGCCGCCCGCCGCGCCGGCGCAGGGCGGCGTCGAGGTCGGTCAGGCAGTCGGCGAGGAAGGCCCGCCGGTTCGGCACGGCGAACCCGGTGGCGTCGATCCCCGTGTCGAGGACGAACAGCGGCACCACCGCGTCGGTGGCCCGCAGCGCCGCGCGCAGCGGCGGGTGGTCGTGGACCCGGAGGTCGGAGGTGAACAGGACCATGGAGACCGCCATGCCGCCCTCCCGCGTCCGTCGCGGCGTGGGGGCCGATCGTCTCACGGGGCGACGGCCCCGGGAGGGCGGACGCGCCGACCGGAAGCCGACGAAAGCCGACCGGAAGCCGACCGAAAACAGACCGGACGCCGACCGCATGGTGACCGAAAAGAGTGCCAGGGGGTGGCTAATTCTTGACCAAGGAATCCCCATGGAGGACGGCCTTCCGGCCGTGGATTCCGTACCGGAACGGCCCTCCGAGGTGGGATGTGAAGCCCCCTACCGGTTCTTTACCGGACTGTTCGATTTCCGGAGCGGTCGGCTCCGCCGCGTGAACCGGACCCGCGTCCCCGCCGTCTGGGGGTGCGGACGCCTCACGTGTCCGCGTTGCCCAGCCCGACCAGGGACGTACCGAATGTCACTGCCCCTTCCCGATTCCCTACCGCTCCCCCCGGAGCCGCGCACCGCCGTCGCGCACTACCGC
The DNA here is from genome assembly GCF_014654785.1 of Streptomyces mashuensis. GTDB lineage: Bacteria > Actinomycetota > Actinomycetes > Streptomycetales > Streptomycetaceae > Streptomyces > Streptomyces mashuensis. The sequence continues at coordinate 25,727 of NZ_BNBD01000016.1, read as the reverse complement.
GGCGCCCCGGCGGCGCCGGCCCGTACGCTGCTCGACGTCCTGGACACCACCGCCGGGACCCACCCCGACGCCCCCGCCCTCGACACCGGCACGGACCTCCTCACCTACCGTGACCTGCTCGCCGAGGTCGACGTCCGGGCCGAGCGGCTGCGCCGGGCCGGTGCCGGGCCGGGCGACCGGATCGGCGTGCGCGTCCCCTCCGGCACCGCCGAGCTCTACCTGTCGATCCTGGCCGTCCTGCGCTGCGGCGCCGCCTACGTACCCGTCGACGCCGACGACCCCGACGAGCGCGCCACCACCGTGTTCACCGAGGCGGGCGTCTGCGCCGTCCTGACCGGCGACGGCGTCCCCGCACCCGGCGTCACCGCGCCCGCCGGCCGCGCCGGGTACCCGCCGGCCCCGCACGACGACGCCTGGATCATCTTCACCTCCGGCTCCACCGGCGCCCCCAAGGGCGTCGCCGTCAGCCACCGCAGCGCCGCAGCCTTCGTCGACGCCGAGGCCCGGCTGTTCCTCCGCGACGCCCCCCTCGGCCCCGGCGACCGGGTCCTGGCCGGGCTCTCCGTCGCCTTCGACGCCTCCTGCGAGGAGATGTGGCTGGCCTGGCGGCACGGCGCCTGTCTGGTGCCCGCGCCGCGCTCCCTCGTCCGCGCCGGCCACGAACTCGGGCCCTGGCTCGTCGAACGCGGCATCACCGTCGTCTCCACCGTCCCCACCCTCGCCGCCCTGTGGCCCGACGAGTGCCTCACCCGCGTCCGGCTGCTCATCGTCGGCGGCGAGGCATGCCCCGCCGGACTCGTCGACCGCTTCGCCGTGCCCGGCCGCGAGATGTGGAACACCTACGGCCCCACCGAGACCACCGTCGTGGCCTGCGCCGCGCGGCTGCTGCCCGGCGAGCCCGTCCGCATCGGGCTGCCGCTCGACGGCTACGACCTGGCCGTCGTCGACGAGGCCGGCGAGCCCGTGGCGCCCGGCGAGGAGGGCGAACTCGTCGTCTCCGGGGCCGGCGTGGCCCGCTACCTCGACCGCCGCAAGGACGCCGAACGCTTCCGCCCCTGCCCCGTCCTCAACACCGCCCGCGCCTACCGCACCGGCGACCTCGTCCGGGCCGACCCCGAAGGACTGGTGTTCGCCGGCCGCGCCGACGACCAGATCAAGATCGGCGGCCGGCGCCTCGAACTCGGCGAGATCGACGCGGCGCTCGCCGCACTGCCCGGCGTGCGCGGCGCGGCCGCCGCCGTGCGCACCACCCCCGCCGGCGGCACGCTCCTGGCCGGCTACGTCGTCCCCGGCGACGGCTACGACCGCGAACGGGCCAGGGAACTGCTCGCCCGGCGCCTGCCCGCCGCCCTCGTGCCCGTCCTGGCCGAGGTCCCCGTCCTGCCCACGCGCACCTCCGGCAAGGTCGACCGCGACCGCCTGCCCTGGCCCCTGCCCACCACCGCCGGCCCCGCCGGCGGCGAGCCCCTCTCCGGCACCGCCGCCCGCCTGGCCGCCCTGTGGGAGGAACTCCTCGGCATCCGGCCCGGACCCGACAGCCACTTCACCGACCTCGGCGGCACCAGCCTCGCCGCGGCCCGCCTCGCCTCCGCCCTGCGGCAGCACCACCCCGGCGTCTCCGTCGCCGACCTCTACCGCCACCCCGTCCTGCGCGACATGGCGGCCCACCTCGACTCCCTGACCGCCCAGGACGCCACCCGCGCCCCCGTACGGCCCGTGCGCCGCCGCACCGGAGCCGCGCAGATCCTCGTGCAGGGCGCCCTGTTCGGCGTCGCCGGCCTGCGCGCCCTCGTGGGCCTGGCCGCCGCCGACAACGTCCTCGGCCTCCTCGCGCCCCACGCCTGGGCCCCGCACACCCCCTGGTGGCTCGTCCTCACCGGCTGGCTGCTCCTCGTCAGCGCCCCCGCCCGCTTCGTCGCCGGCGCGGCCGCCGCCCGCCTCCTCACCCGGGGCATCACCCCCGGCGCGTACCCGCGCGGCGGCCGCGTCCACCTGCGGCTGTGGACCGCCGAACGCACCGTCGCCTCGTTCGGCGTGCCCGCCCTGCTCGGCACGCCCTGGGCCGCCCGCTACGCCCGCGCCCTCGGCTGCACCACCGGCCGCGACGCCGCCCTGCACGCCATGCCCCCGGTCACTGGCCTGGCCTCCTTCGGCGACGGCTGCGCCGTCGAACCGGAGGCCGACGTCGCCGGCTGGTGGCTGGACGGCGACGTCCTGCGCATCGGATCCGTCGAGGTGGGCGCCGGCGCCCGCGTCGGGCACCGCAGCATGCTGATGCCCGGCGCCTCCCTCGGCGCAGGCGCCGAACTGGCCGCCGGCGCCTGCCTGGCGGGCCACCTGCCCGCCGGCCAGGCATGGGCCGGCTCCCCGGCCCGCCCCGCCGGCGCCGCACCCGCCGCCCCCCGCCGCCCCCGCCGTTCGCGCCGCTGGGACCCCGCCTACGCCCTCTCGCTCGCCGGGCTCCCGCTCCTGCCGTTCACCGCCGCGCTGCCCGCGCTCGTGGGCACCTACCTCCTCGTCCGGGACTGCGCCACCCTGTCGTCCGCGGCCCTGTGGATGCTGCTCGCCGTACCGCCCTTCACCCTGCTCACCCTCGTCTGCCAGATCCTGCTCGTCGCCGGGCTGGTCCGCGCCCTGGGCCGCGGCATCCGGCCCGGCGAGCACCCCGCCGACGGCGGCGTCGCCTGGCGGGTGTGGCTGGTGGCCCGCCTCCTCGACGGCAGCCGCTCCTCCCTCTTCCCCCTCTACGCCAGCCTGGCCACCCCGCTGTGGCTGCGCCTGCTGGGCGCCCGCGTCGGCCGCCGCGCCGAGATCTCCACGGTGCTGCCGCTGCCCTCGCTCCTGACCGTCGAGGACGGCGCGTTCCTCGCCGACGACACGCTCGTCGCCCCCTTCGAGCTGCGCGCCGGGCGGATGCTGCTCGGCCCGGTCCGCATCGGCCACCGCGCCTTCGTCGGCAACTCCGGCATCGTGGGCCCCGGCCGCGCGGTGCCCGACCGGGGCCTCGTCGGCGTCCTGTCCGACGCCCCCGAGCACAGCGAACCCGGCAGCTCCTGGCTGGGCCGCCCCGCCCTGCCGCTGCCCCGGGTGGCGGCCACCGCCGACGCCGCACGCACCTTCGAGCCGCCACGCCGTCTCGTCGTCGCCCGCGCGGCCGTCGAGATGTGCCGCATACTGCCCCTCATGTGCGGACTGGCGCTCGCAGAGGTCGTGCTGCTGGGCCAGCAGGAGGCCCTGGACGCCGGCGGCCTCGGCCTGGCCGCGCTCGTCGGCGGGCCACTGCTGCTGGCCGCGGGCCTGGTGGCCGCCCTCGTCGCGACCGCCGCCAAATGGCTCCTGGTGGGACGTTTCACCGCCACCGAACGGCCGCTGTGGAGCTCCTTCGTGTGGCGCAACGAGCTGTACGACACCTTCGTCGAGTCGCTCGCCGTGCCCTGGTTCGCCGGCCCCTTCACCGGCACCCCCGTCCTCGGCTGGTGGCTGCGCAGCCTCGGCGCCCGCGTCGGCCGCGGCGTGTGGTGCGACACGTACTGGCTGCCCGAGACCGACCTGGTCAGCCTCGGCGACGGCGCCACCGTCAACCGCGGCTGCGTACTGCAGACGCACCTCTTCCACGACCGCATCATGCGGATGGACACCGTCCGGCTCGGCCCGGGCGCCTCGCTCGGCCCCCACGGCATCACCCTGCCGGGCACCACGATCGGCGACCACGCCGCCATCGGCCCCTCGTCCCTCGTCATGCGCGGCGAGACGGTGCCCGCCGGCACCGAGTGGACGGGCAACCCGATCGCCGGCGTCGCGGCGGGACGGGCGGCATGACCACCGCCCCCCGCTTACGGTGCAGCCGCCGCGGCCTGCTCAGGGCCGCGGCCGCCCTCCCGCCGGCTGTCGCCGCCGCGCTCTGCGGCGGCGACAGCCGGCGGGCACCCGCCGCCCCCCGCTACTTCCCCGACCACGGCAGCGACGGCCACCGCACCCTCTCGTACGAGCTGCGGCTCAGCTACGACCCGGTGCGCGACCACCTCGAAGGCACCGCCCGCATCCACGCCGTCGCCACCGGCCTCACCCCGCACGTCGCCCTCGACCTGCACCGGCTGTCGGTCCGCTCCGCCCACCTCGACGGCGCCCCGGCGACCGTACGCCACCGGGGCGGCAAACTGCTGCTCACCGGCGACCGGCCGCTCGCACCCGACCGGCCCTTCACCGCCGACATCCGCTACGGCGGCCGGCCCCGGCCCGTCAGCGGCCCCTTCGGCACCATCGGCTGGGAACGCACCGGCGACCCGCACGGCGGCACCCTCGTCGCCTCCCAGCCCCTCGGCGCCCCCTCCTGGTTCCCCTGCAACGACCGCCCCGACGACAAGGCCGCCTACACCATCTCCGTCACCGTGCCCGACGGATACACCGCCCTCGCCAACGGCACGCCCGTGGAACGCCGCCCCGTCGACGGGGGAGTGCGCTGGACCCACCACCACGCCGGCCCCATGTCCTCCTACCTCGCCGCCGTCTACACCGGCCGCCTCACCCTCGACGAGCAGGACTTCCTGCGCAACGCCTACCCGGACCGGCTCGGCGAGCAGGCCCGCCACGACCTGGCCCGCCAGCCCGCGATGATGCGCGCCTTCACCGCCCTCTTCGGCCCCTACCCCTTCGACACCTACGGGGCCGTGGTCGTCGACGCCGAACTCGCCGCCCCCGTCGAGAACCAGACCCTCTCCGTCTTCGGCAGCAACCACGTCGACGGCCGGCGCGGCTGGGAGACCCTCGTCGCCCACGAACTCGCCCACCAGTGGTTCGGCAACAGCGTCGGCTTGGCCGACTGGCGCCACATCTGGCTCAACGAGGGCTTCGCCACCTACGCCGAGTGGCTCTGGTCGGAACACCTCGGGGAGGACGACGCCGACACGCTCGCCCGGCAGGCCCGGCACGAGCTGTCCCGCCGCCCCCAGGACCTGTGCACCGCAGACCCGGGCCCCCGGCGGCTGTTCGACGACCGCGTCTACACGCGGGGCGCCTGCACCCTGCACGCCCTGCGCCTGGCGGTCGGCGACCGCGCCTTCTTCACCGTCCTGCGCACCTGGCACGCCGCACACCGGGGCGGCAGCGCCGACACCACGGCCTTCCTCGCCCACGTCCACCGCGTGACCGGCCACGACCCGGACGAGGTCCTGCGCCCGTGGCTGTTCGAGGAGCGGCTCCCCGGCTTCCCCGAGTAACGTCTCCCCCGAGTCCTTGGCGACGGACCGCCCGTACGAGGAGAGGACGAGCCGACGATGCCGCTCCAGCACCCGCACCACGGACACCGCACCGGCCCCAGGCCCCGCGACATCGAGGTCAACCCCGTCTTCAGCCGCGAGCCGCTCCGCGTCCCCCGCCACACGCTGCCCCGCGGGGAGATGGAACCCGAAACGGCCTACCAGCTGATCCACGACGAGCTGATGCTGGACGGCAACGCGCGGCTGAACCTGGCGACGTTCGTGTCCACCTGGGGCGAACCGCAGGCGCTGCGGCTGATGGCCGAGTGCGCCGACAAAAACATGATCGACAAGGACGAGTACCCGCAGACCGCCGAGCTGGAGGAGCGGTGCGTCCACATGCTCGCCCGCCTCTGGCACGCCCCCGCCCCCGAGCACGCCGTCGGCTGCTCCACCACCGGCTCCAGCGAGGCGGCCATGCTCGGCGGGCTGGCGCTCAAGCGCCGCTGGCAGCACCGCCGCCGCGCCGCGGGCGCGCCGGCCGGGCGGCCCAACCTGGTCATGGGCGCCAACGTCCAGGTCTGCTGGGAGAAGTTCGCCGACTACTTCGAGGTCGAGCCCCGCTACGTCCCCCTGGAGGGCGACCGGTACCACCTCGGCCCGGCCGAGGCCGTCGAGCGCTGCGACGAGAACACCATCGGCGTCGTCACCGTGCTCGGCTCCACCTTCGACGGCTCGTACGAGCCCGTGTCCGCCGTCGCGGCCGCCCTGGACGACCTCCAGCAGCGCACCGGGCTCGACATCCCCGTGCACGTGGACGCTGCCTCCGGCGGCTTCGTCGCCCCCTTCCTCGACCCCGGCCTCGTCTGGGACTTCCGGCTGCCCCGCGTCGCCTCCGTCAACGCCTCCGGCCACAAGTACGGCCTGGTGATGCCCGGCGTCGGCTGGGCCCTGTGGCGCGACGCCGACGCGCTGCCCGAGGACCTCGTCCTCCACGTCAACTACCTCGGCGGCGACATGCCCACCTTCGCACTCAACTTCTCCCGGCCCGGCGCCCAGGTCGTCGCCCAGTACTACACCTTCCTGCGGCTGGGCTTCGAGGGATACCGCCGCGTCCAGCAGACCTGCCGCGACGTCGCCACCCGGCTGGCCGCGGAGATCGCCCGGCTCGGCCCCTTCGACCTCGTCACCGACGGGAGCGAACTGCCCGTCCTCGCCTTCCGCGTCCGCGAGGGCATCGGCGCCTTCACCGTCTTCGACGTCTCCGCGGCCCTGCGCGAACGCGGCTGGCTCGTCCCCGCCTACACCTTCCCCGCCAACCGCACCGACCTGGCCGTGCTCCGCGTCGTGGTGCGCAACGGCTTCAGCCACGACCTCGCCGGCCTCTTCCTCGACGACCTGCGGCGCGTCCTGCCGCGCCTGGAGAAACAGGGCCGGCCCCAGCGCAGCCGGGACGACGCCGGCGCCTTCGCCCACGGCGCCGAGACCCACAACCCCCGCGAACCCGGCCGCCGCTGACGGAACAGGCACCGAAGCGCCCGGACGGCAGGACTGAAGCCGGGCCGAGCGAGCACACGTGCCGTATGAATCGTCCACGTGTCCTCATCGTGGGCGGGGGCTTCGCCGGACTGGCGTGCGCCCGCCGCCTGGAACGCACGCTCGCACCGCACGAGGCCCGCATCACGCTGGCCACCCCGACCGACTACCAGCTCTACCTGCCCCTCCTGCCCCACGTGGCGTCCGGTGTCCTCACCCCCCAGTCCGTGGCCGTCTCGCTCCGCCGCCGGCTGCGCCGCACCCGGGTCCTGCCCGGCCGGGCCGTGGGCGTCGACCCGGACGCCAAGGTCTGCGTGATCCGGAGGATCGACGACGAGACCGTCGACGAACCGTACGACGTCGTCGTCCTCACCCCCGGCAGCGTCACCCGCACCTTCGACATCCCCGGCCTCACCGAGCACGCCCACGGCGTGAAGACCCTGGCCGAGGCCGCCCACCTGCGCGACCACGTCATCGCCCAGCTCGACCTGGCCGACGCCACCGAGGACCCGGCCGAACGCGCCGCCCGCCTGGGCTTCGTCGTGGTCGGCGGCGGATACGCCGGCACCGAGACGGCTGCTGCCCTCCAGCGCCTCACCGCGGCCGCCGCCCGCCGGTACCGCCGCGTCGACCCCCGGCAGATCCGCTGGCACGTCGTCGACCTCGCGCCCCGGCTCATGCCCGAGCTCGGCGACCGGCTCGGCGACCGGGCCCTGCGCGCCCTGCGCCGGCGCGGCATCGAGGTGTCCCTCGGCGTCTCCGTGGCCAAGGCCGGGCCCGACCGCGTCACCCTCACCGACGGGCGGGAACTGCCCTGCCGCACCCTCGTGTGGACCGCCGGCGTGGCCGCCAGCCCCCTCGTCGCCACGCTCGGCGCCGAGACCGTCAAGGGCCGGCTCGCCGTCACCGACCGTCTCACCCTGCCCGGCCACGACGGCGTCTTCGCCCTCGGCGACGCCGCCGCCGTCCCCGACCTCGCCAAGGGCGACGGCGCGGTGTGCCCGCCCACCGCCCAGCACGCCCAGCGGCAGGGCGTGGTCGCCGCCGACAACGTCGCCGCCCACCTGCGCGGCCGGCCCCTGCGCCCCTACCGGCACAAGGACCTCGGCCTCGTCGTGGACCTCGGCGGCCACGAAGCCGTCGCCAACCCCGTCGGGCTGCCCCTGACCGGCCTCCCCGCCCAGGCCGTGGCCCGCGGTTATCACCTGCTGGCCCTCCCCACCGGCGTCGCCCGGACCAGGACGGTCACCAACTGGCTGCTCAACGCCGCCGCCGGCGACGACTACGTCCGCACCGGCTTCCAGCACCACTGCCCGGCCACCCTCCAGGACTTCGAGCAGACCACCACGTACCTCGACCGCGACGAGATCCGCGCCCGCACGGCCGTCCGGCCCGGCGGCCCCGGCGGCCCGGCACACGGCTGACTGCCGGCGCGGCCCCTGTTCGGAGGAAACCCCGCGGGGCGGTGCCCGCGGGCCGTCCGGCCGGGCCATGATGCGGAGGTGTGGGCGACGTGAGCGAACGGAACGGACCGCGGCTGCAGCCGGCGCCCGGCGTGGAGGGGAAGCGCCGCGGGCTGCGGTACGAACTGCTCGGCTGCGCCCTGCACGGCCACCACGTGGTGGGCACCGACGCGGCCCGGCTGCGGCCGGAGGACGCGCTGCTGGCCCGGGAGGCGCCGGACGGCCTGCGCTGGCACCGCTGTCTGCGCTGCGACGCCTGGGTCGTGCTGCCGCGCCCCGGCCGCCCGGGGCGCGAGGTGCCCCCCGCCCGCGAGGAGATCGCCCTCCCGCTGCGCGGCCGGCCCCTGCGCGACCGTTACATGCTCCGGCTCATCGCCGCCGACCGGCTGCTGCACTTCCTCGTGCTGGGCACCCTGTCCGTCGCCGTCCTGCTCTTCGCCGACCGGCGGGAACGGCTCCGGGGGCCGTTCTACCGCGTGACGGACGCCCTGCAGAACGGCGTCGGCGGACCCAGCGGCCGGCACGGCCACGGCCTCCTCGGCGAACTGGACCGCGCCTTCGCCGCCCGCTCCTCCACCCTGTGGGCCATCGGCGCCGTCCTGGGCGCCTACGCGTTGCTCGAAGGCGTCGAGGCGGTCGGCCTGTGGAAGGGCCGGCGCTGGGCCGAGTACCTCACCTTCGTCGCCACCACCGTCCTGCTGGTGCCGGAACTCTACGAACTCACCGGCCACGTCGGCGCGACCAAGGTCCTCACCCTGGTCGTCAACCTCGCCGTGGTGCTGTACCTCCTCCTGGCCAAGCGGCTGTTCGGCCTGCGGGGCGGCGGGCGCGCCGAGGCCGCCGAACGCGCCCGCGACACGGGCTGGGAGGCCCTGGAACGCGTCCTCCCGGGCCACGGGCACGGGCGCGGACCCGGGCACGGCCCGGCCGCGGGGGAGTGACCCCGGCGTCCTCATGGGCGCGGAACTGCTCGTCACCCTCCGGCAGCAGTACGACATCGACCTCCCGTCGATGGAACTGCTGCGCAGCGAGGGCACCGTCGCCGACGTCGCCCGCATCGTCCACCTGCGGCTGGGACTGGCCCGTCCCGGCGACGCGCCGGGGCCGGAGTAGGTGACTCCTGCATATAGTTCGCCCTCGTGGACGAGAACATGCTGAAGAAGACGCCGCCGGGCGCACCGCCGGGGCCCGCCCCCGACACCACCGACACCTCCGACGTCGCCGGCAACAAGGTCGTCAAGGGCGCCCTGATCGCGGGCGGCGCCCTGGTGACGGGCGCCCTCATATGGGTCATTGCGCGGCAGTTCGACTGGAACGGCGGGCCCGGGTTCTGGTGGTTCACCGCGAAGGTGGCGGTCAAGGGCGGCCTGCTGGTCCCGGTGGGACTGGTGGCCCTCGTCGCCTGGATCAGGCGGCAACGGGGCTGACGCCCTCCAGCACCGCCACGAGCTGCTCGGCGAACGCAGCGGGATGTTCCGTGGCGCCCAGGTGACCGCCGGGGAACTCCACCAGCGGACGGCCGAGCAGGTCCGCCAGCCGGGCGGCCGGCCCGTACAGCGGCACCTGATGGCGCGAATCGCGCCCGGCCGCCGGTACGAGCTTGCCGGCGACGGGCCGGAGCGCCGCCAGGTCCGGCGCGGACGAGGAGAAGGGCACCAGGATGTGCTCCAGGAAGACCGGCAGGTTGGCGTGCATGCGCGGCGCCATCTCCAGGATCTCCGGCGGCAGTTCGGTCGCCCGCTCCGCCGGCCGGTCCCCGAGGGCCTCGGCGAACCGGGCCATCGCCGGCCCGGCCCCCTCGGCGCGGAACGTGTCCCGCACGTCCGCGAAGAGCGCCCGGTGCCGTGCGGAGTCCTCCAGCAGCTCCAGCAGCGGCGGCTCGTGGGTGACCACGCGCCGCACCCGCTCCGGGTGCCGGGCCAGCAGGGCGAGGGCGGTGATGGCGCCCGAGCTGCAACCGAGCACGAAGACGTCCCCGCCGGGGGCGAGCCGCTCGATCAGCCGTGCCGCGTCGTCGCTCCACACCCGCACGTCCTGGTCGGCGAGCGGCTCGTCGAGGGTGCTGCGCGACAGGGGACGCGGGTCGTAGGACACCACGGTGTACCGGGCGGCCAGCTGCCGCGCCATGGCCGTGTACAGGCCGGCGTCGCCCGCGCCGCCGGGTATCAGCAGCAGGAGGGGGCCGCTGCCGCGCCGTTCGTAGTACAGGGTGGCGCCGGGGACGGTGAGGGTGCCGGTGGTGGGCTCGTTCATCGGTTGCTCCCATCGGGCCGGGACGGCCAGTTCGTGAGGACGAGGTGGAGGGCGTCGAGCGAGCGCGCCCAGGACTCCCGCACGGGACGGGTGTGCCCGAAGCCGCCGCTGAGCTCCAGGTGGACATAGCCGTGGAAGGTGCTGCGCAGCAGCCGGCCGGCGTCGGTGAGGTCCGGCTCGGCCAGGCCGTAGGCGCGCAGCATGCCGTACGTCAGCTCGACGCTGCGCCGGAAACCCACGGAGTCGGCGACCTCCTCCGGGGCCAGCTGAAGCTGCGTCGCGGCGTAGCGGCCGGGCCGCTCCAGCGCGAAGTCGCGGTAGGCGTCGGCGAAGGCGACGAGCGCCTCCTTGCCGGAGCGGCCGGCGACCGCGGCGGCGATGCGCCCGGTCATCTCCTCGGACGCCAGCAGGGCGATGCGGACGTGCAGGTCGCGCAGGTTGCGGACGTGCGAGTAGAGGCTGGCGTCCTTGACGCCGAAGTGCCGCGCGAGGGCCGAGAGGGTGACCTTCTCGAGCCCGGCCTCGTCGGCCATGGCCGCGGCCGCCTCCGTCAGCCGCGCCGCGGTGATTCCGGCACGCACCATGCGGCCACCTCCGTTTCCTAGGGGGTCTAGGGAGAAACCTAATGCGTCTAGCTTTCTGTGTCGATCATGTTCGTGTCCCGTCGTGCTCACGGGCAGGATTGCTGATTCCGCAAAGAACGTTGCTGCTGATCCAGGGGTGGCCGCAGCCTGTTCGCACGGCCACGGGCCCACGGCCATGGCCGCCGGACAACCGTCAGGAGGCAGTGAGATGAGCACCCCCACCCCCGCCCACCACGACAGCGACGCGCCGCGGGCGGACCGGGTCCACCACGTCCGGGCCGGCGAACTGGACGGCCACGCCGCCATCAGCGGCGGCACCGTCGGCTCGAAGAAGCTCTGGATGGGCCTGGTCGAGAACCCGCCGCTGAGCGCCACGGACAACCACCACCACGGAGCGTCGGAGGCGGGGATCTACGTCGTCAGCGGGCACCCCGTCTTCGTGTACCACGACGGCACGGAGGAGGTCCGGATCACCGCAGGCCCCGGCGACTTCCTGCTCGTCCCGCCGTTCGTCCCGCACCGCGAGGAGAACCCCGACCCGGAGGAGCCCGTGGTCGTCGTCATCGCCCGCACCACGCAGGAGCCGGTCAAGGTGTCCGTGCCGGAGCTGTACCACCTGGACGGGGCCGCCTGACGTCCCCCACCGGGCGTCCCGGTATAACTCCCGCATGACGCAACGATCTTTACCGCTCTCCCGCCGCTCCCTGCTCCGCGGCATCGCCGTCCCCGCCGTGGCGCTGACGCTCGCCCCGCCGGCCCTGGCGGGGAACGCCGCCGCCACCGGCCGGTCCCCGCACGGCGATTCCGTGCCGGCCGCCTTCCGGCGGTACGCCCACCCCCTGCGGTCCACCGACCCCGGCGGGCGCGGTGACGACCTGGCCCCCTTCGCCGCGCTGACCCGGGGAGCCACCGTCGTCGGCCTGGGGGAGGCGTCGCACGGCTCGAAGGAGCTGTTCGACGTGAAGCACCGGGTGTTCCGGGAGCTGGTGCGGCGGGAGGGATTCTCCGCGTTCGCCATGGAGATCAGCTGGTCGGCGGGCGTCCGCCTGGACACCTGCGTCCGTACCGGCGAGGGCGACTTGCGGCAGATCATGCGGGAGGAGTTCCAGGACGGCTACTCCCTGCTGAACAACGAGGAGTTGCTGCGGCTCTTCACCTGGATGCGCGAGCACAACCGCACGGCCGCCCGCCCGGTGCGGGTCGTGGGCCTCGACTTCTCCGACGCCGGCCCGGAGCAGTACGACCGCATCCTGGCCTGGGCCGGGCGCCACGCCTCCGGGCTCGTGCCCGCGCTCCGCAGCCGCTACGCGGCGTTCCGCGCCCTCCCGGGCGGGGTCGCCGCCCGGCTCGCCGCCTACGGCGCGCTCCCGCTCGACCGGCGCCGGGCCATGGAGCGGGACGCGAAGGCCGCGTACGAGATGCTCGCCCGGGCGGACGCGCGGGACCCCTTCGTACTGCAAGAGGCCCGGATGCTCGCGGAGATGGCCACCGAGTTCGCCTTCGACACCGGGGACCCGGCGCAGGCCGCCGCCCTCAACCGGCACCGGGACCGCACGATGGCGGAGACCGTCGTCTGGTGGCACCGGCACACCGGCGACCGGGTCGTCGCGTCCGCCCACGACGGGCATGTGTCCCGCACCTCGGTGATGCCCGCCGTCTACCCCGTCACCATGGGCGCCGACCTGCGGGACCTCCTGGGACGGGATTACCTCGCGGTGGGCACCGCCCTGCACAGCGGTGCGTACCGCGCCCGGACGGCCACGGGGGAGACGGGTGTGTTCGGTGTGGGTCCCGCCGCGCCGGGCAGCAACGAGGACACCCTCGATCGCGTGGACCGCCGCGACTTCTTCCTCGACCTGCGCGCCGCGACCCGTGACCCGGCCCTGGCCGGGTGGCTGGACACGGAGCGGCCGACGTACGTCATCCCCGGCCGCCACCCCAACCAGCCCACCGCGCCGATGGCGCTGGGCCGTGCCTACGACGCCCTGCTGTACCTGCACACCGTGCACGCGTCGGTGCCGCTGCCGGGCGCCGGCCGGTGACGAGTGGTGGGGCGGCAGCCCGGCCGGCGCACTGGCCTCGACGGCCGCCGGCAGGGCGTCGCCCTCCTCGAGCAGCAGATCGGTGAAGCAGTCGTCGACTGCGGTCCGGACGTGCTGCCGCTCAGTCAACCCGTCGTGCGCACGACCTTGGCGACCGCGCACTTGACGGCGCCGGTGGGTGTGCCGGCCTTCGGGGTGGCCGGGGCCTTCACGTCCAGGGTGTCCGTACGGCCGGGGCGCACGAACGGCAGCGAGGACGTCTGCGTGGCGAGCGGGCTGCCGTCGGGCGCCGTGAAGTTCACGGTGACGGCGTACGTGTAGGTCGCCGTCGCGCTGCTGTTGGTGGCGCTCACCGTGGCCGAGAGGTCCTTTTTGTCGGCGAACGCGCAGTCGGAGACCTCGACGTCCTTCGCCGCGTCGCGGCCCTCGTCGGCCGCGGGCGCGGCGGTGGGCGCACTGCTCGACCCGGCGGCGGACTCGTGCGTGCCCGAGTCGCTGCTGCATCCGCCCGCCCCCAAGAGCGCGACGACGGCGATCCCGGAGGCGGTGGCGGTACGGACGGCGTGGTGAAGCTTCACAGTGGCGTCTCTCGATCAAGTGGCGTGAGGAATGGCGCACCCTTTGCGGCGCCATTGACGAGTCCGCGTCACGCTAGGCAGCTGTCCCGGCGAAGTGCCATACCGCCGGTAACACTGTGATGCACTCGCGACCCAACAGTTCCCGAGTCCTGACCAGAGCCGGTCGAAACCCGTACATAGAGCCGCCGGCGGCGGCTCCCCGCTAGAGGGGGGTGCGGGGCCGGCCCCCCACCTGCGTCACCGCCTCCGCTCCCGCGCGGCAGCCCCGGCGGGCCGCCGCGAGCACGTCGTGCCCGGTCAGGACGGCCGCCAGGTACGCACCGGTGAACGCGTCGCCCGCCCCCGTGGAGTCCACGACCGTGACCGCCTCGCCGCCGGCCCGGCCGACGACCGCGCCCGCCCGGGCCAGCAGCACGCCCTCCGCGCCCTGCGTCGCCACGACGAGGGGGAACTGCCGGCTGAGCTTCGCCGCCGCACCGGCCGGCACCGGCAGGCCCGTGAGCAGCTCCGCCTCGTCCCGGTTGGGCAGGAGCACGTCCGCGCCCGCCACGGCGGCGAGGAACCGGTCCACCCCGAAACGGGCCACGAACCCCGCCGACGCCGGGTCGACGCTCACCGGCACCCCCCGTGCACGGGCCGCCCGCATCGCCAGCCCGGCGAGCTCCCGGCTCGCCGCGGCGAAGAACAGATAGCCCGACACGTGCAGCCGGCCCACGCCCTCCAGGAGCCCCTCGTCCCAGTCGGCGGCCGACAGCCGTAGCACCGCCCCGCTGTCGGTGAGGAACGTCCGCTCGCCGTCCGGACCGACCAGGGCGACGACCGTCCCCGTCGGCGCCCCCTCGTCCACCACCAGCCGCGGCCGCACACCCGCCGCCTCCAGCGCCCGCCGGTGCCAGTCCGCCGCGTCCGCCCCGGCCCGCGCCAGCAGGCGCACGTCCCGCACCCCCGCGCGCGCCGCCCAGCAGGCCACGTTGGCCCCCGCGCCACCCGGCACGGTCGTGATGCGGGCCGCCGTGTCGGTCGCGGGCGCCAGGGGAGTGCGGTGCCGGGCCACGACATCGGTCACCACGTCACCCACCACCAGCAACGCCCCGCCGCCGCCCGTCATGACGCGTACGCCACGGCGATGCCGGCCGCCAGCCGCGCGTTGCCCCGTACCGCGGCCACGTTCGCCTCCAGCGACGCGCCGCCCGTGTGCCGGACCAGGTGGTCCAGCAGGAACGGGGTGACCGCCTGCCCGGTCACCCCCTCCCGCTCGCACGCCTCCAGCGCCCCCGTGAGCACCCGGTCGTGCACCGCCGGGTCCAATTGCTGCTCCGGAGGCACGGGGTTGGCGACCACCAGCGCCGACGGCGGACCGCCCAGCGCGTCCTGCGCCCGCAGCACGGCGGCCACCTCCGCCGCCGACCGGACCGTCCAGCCGACCGGCTCCCCGGAACCGGTGAGATAGAAGCCGGGGAACTCCGCCGTGCGGAACCCCACCACCCCCACGCCCAGCGTCTCCAGCCGCTCCAGCGTCGCCGGCACGTCCAGCACCGACTTCACACCCGCGCAGACCACCGCGACCGGCACCCGCGCCAGCAGGCGCAGGTCCGCCGACTCGTCCTGCGTCTGCGCCCACCCGCGGTGCACCCCGCCCAGCCCACCCGTCGCGAACACCCGGATACCGGCCCGCGCCGCGAGGAACGCGGTGGCGGACACGGTCGTCGCCCCACTGGCACCCGCCGCCACGGCCGGCGCCAGGTCACGGTGGGCCAGCTTCCGGATGCCGTCCTCGCCCGCCACCCGCGCCAGCTGCGCCGCGTCCAGGCCGACCCGGGCCACGCCGTCCAGCACGGCGATCGTGGCGGGCACGGCCCCGCCGTCCCGGACGAGCGCTTCGAGTTCCTCCGCCACCACCAGGTTCCGCGGCCGCGGCAGCCCGTGCGCGACGATCGTCGACTCCAGCGCCACCACCGGCCGGCGCCGGGCCAGCGCCTCCCGCACCTCGTCCGCCACCACGAGCGGCCCGGCCTGCGGCCCTTCTCCCGGCGCGTGCGGCGCATCCGGCACGTCCGACATCGTGGGTCCCTCCTGTCGCGGAGCGCGGCCACAGCCACGGGAACCCTGGGATCGTTCCCCGGCCCGCCGCCCGGGAAGCCTCCGCGGCCACGTCCGCCCCTCAGACGCGTGCCGCCTCCGCACGGTGCACCAGATCCGCGATCAGCGACGTGAGACGGGGCCACACCTCGCGCGGCAGGTTGTGCCCCAGACCGTCGACGACCACCAGCTCCGCGCCCGGGATCGCGGCGGCCGTGGCCCGCCCGCCGCTGACGTCGCACATCGGGTCGTCCGCGCCGTGGACGACCAGCGCCGGCACGTCCAGCCGGCGCAGCCGCTCCGTGCGGTCGCCCGAGGCCAGGGCCGCGACGGCCTGGCGGGCGGTGGCCGGCGGGTCGTAACCCCGGTCGTACGCGAGCCTCGCCCGCTCGGCCACGCCGGCCTCGTCGAGGGGGAAGCCGGGGGAGCCGACCGCGCGCATCGCCCGGACCATCCACGCGGCGTACTCCTCGCGGTCCGCCGGCGGCGACCCCACGTCGCGCAGCTTCGCGAGGTCCGCCCGGCCGACGGCCGGGTCCCCGGTGGTCGACATCATCGATGTCAGCGACCGGACCCGGCGCGGGTGCTCGATCGCGACCATCTGCGCCACCATGCCGCCGAGGGAGGCGCCGACGACATGCGCGCTGTCGAGGCCCAGCACGTCGAGCAGGCCGACGGTGTCGGCGGCCATGTCGGAGAGCGTGTACGCCGCCGACGAGAAGTCGCCCGCCAGCGCCGCCTGGAGGTCGGGCTCCGGTCCGTCGGGGAAGTGCGTGGACCGGCCCGCGTCCCGGTTGTCGAACCGGATCACATACGTGCCCCGGCCGGCCAGTTCCGTACAGAACCCCTCCGGCCAGTTGATCATCTGGGCGCCGCCGCCCATCACCAGCAGCACCGGTGGCGCCCCCGGGTCACCGAACCGCTCGTAGGCCACCTCGATCCCCGCCGGACCGACCCGCAGGGCCCTCTCCTCGTTCACCGCACCACCCTCTCCCGGGCCGGACCGGAGATGCCCGAACTCCCCCCGAACCTACCGGAATCCGGCGCCGACCGGCACCCTGCCCCTTCCGGCCGGCTCCCCATGAATGTCTGTCATCGCACGCATGACTTTCGTTCATTGGTCTCTTCGAACACCTGAACCTACGCTGGTGCCGTTCGCCGGACCGCCGGAGGACGACCCGAGGAGGAACATGACCGAGCCCCTGGCACCCGTGGGCACCGGCGACGCCTTCGGGCAGGCCCTCTTGAGCTGCTGGCGGGCGGGCGGACGGCCGGGGACGGCCTACGAGGTGGTCGAGCGGGACGACGGCTACGTCAGCATCCGGGACGCCTCCGCGTACTTCGCGCCCCCCGAGGAGTGGAACGGCCCTGAGCGCTGGGCCGTGGCCCAGGCGCACGGCAGGGTGCTGGACGTCGGCTGCGGAGCCGGCCGGCAGGGCCTCGCCATGCTGCGGAACGGCTGCGACGTGCTGGGCCTGGACGCCTCCGAGGGCGCGGTGGACGTCGCCGCCCGGCGCGGCCTGAAGGCCGTGACCGGGACTGTGGACCGGCCGGGGGAGGGGCCGGCCGAAGGGCTGGGCCTCTTCGACACCGTCACGCTGCTGGGCAACAACATCGGCCTGCTCCGGGGCCGGGAGCACGCCCGCGGCGTGCTGGCCGCGCTGGCCGCCCTGGTCCCGCCGGGCGGGCAGCTGCTCGGCACCGCCGCGGACGAGAGCGAGACCGGTCACCCGGCCCACGCCGCGTACGGCCGGCTCAACGAGGAACGCGGCCGCATGCCGGGCCAGATGAGACTGAGGATCCGTCACGGCACAGTCGCCACCGACTGGTTCGACTACCTGATGCCCTCCGTCGACGAGCTCTGCTCGCTGCTCATCGGCACACCGTGGCGGCTCAACGCCCTGGAGGAGGAGGCCGGTGTGTACGCCGTCCAGCTCCTGAAGGTCGCCGGCTGACGGCGCGGTGCGGTGGTCAGCCGCCCTCCAGCTGCCGGCGCACATGGCCGGGCATCATCGACGCCTCCCGCTGGAGCAGGTCGATGAAGGCATCGGTGAGCGGGTCCGGGCGGATGCGGGTGTACGCGGCCAGCACCCGCTGGACCGGTGGGTCCGGGCGGAAGAGACGGCCGCCGAACGCCACCGGGACGATGTTGGCCGGCACGAGCGCGGGCCCCAGGCCGGCCGCGGCGAGCACCGGCGCGCTCGCCGTCTGCTCGGTGCGGACCGCGGCGCGCGGCCGGAACCCGGCGGCGGCGCAGGCGTCGTCGACGACCACGGCCAGCCCGTTGCCGGGCCCGTAGTGCACCCACTCGCGGTCGGCGAGCCCGGCCAGGCCGATGCGCGGCGGACCGCCGTCCCCGTGCGCCGTCGCGGGACCGGGCTCTTCGGCGGCCAGGACCACCAGGAACTCCTCGACGCCCAGCACACACACCGGCCCCTCCCACCCCACCGGCGGCGGTCCCACGGCGATGTCGGCCCGCCCCTCGCCCATCGCCGCGGCCAGTTCCCCGCTGTTGCGGTGCTCCACCAGGTGCACCCGCACGCCCGGGTGTCTGCGCCGCCACACCCGCAGCGCGGGCGGCAGCACGCCCAGGCTCACGGAGTGGAGCGTGGCGATGCGCAGTTCGCCCGCCTCCGCGCCGGCCGCCTGGCGTGCGGCGGCCTGCCCCTGCCGCACGCTGTCCAGCGCGGCCCGCGCGTGGGGCAGCAGCGCCCGGCCCATGGGCGTCAGCCGTACCGAGCGCGGCAGCCGTTCCAATAAGGGCCCGCCGATGCTGCGTTCGAGCGCCCGTAACTGGTGGGACAGCGCGGGCTGGGTGACGTACAGCCGCTCGGCGGCCCGGGTGAGCGACCCCTCCTCGACGACGGAGACCAGGTATTCGAGCTGACGCAGAGTGATCATGCGTGCAGCCTAATCGAGAGCGATCATGACGATACGGCCGGTGACGTGCGGCGGAGCGGCCACCCCTGGGCGGCCGGCATGGCGTTATCCCGCCGCAGCATGACGCTCCTGCCCCTTGGTCGCGGAACCCGCTGGTCGTAGCGTCAGGGGCGATCACGGCCCGGACCGTCGGGCCGTCCTGTTCCGAGGGACACCCATGCACGTACAGATCGTTCTCTTCGACGGCTTCGACCCACTCGACGTCATCGCGCCGTACGAGGTCCTGCACACCGCGGGCATCGTGTCGGGCGGGCAGGTGACCGCCGAACTGGTGTCGGCAGAGGGGCCGCGCGAAGTGGCCAGCAGCATCGGCGGGCTGACGCTCCGGGCGACGGCCCTCCTGGACCCGTGCGGAGCCGACGTCGTGCTCGTCCCCGGGTCCGCGGGCAGTGCGGAGACCCTGGCCGGCGCCGCGGGGGGCGCCGGGCCGGTGACCGCCGTCCCGGACCTCTTCGGCCGCGCCCTGCGCAGCGACCTCCCGCTGCTGCTGAAGAGCGCCATGGAGCTGCCGGCGGTGACGGTGGCCGCCGTGTGCGGCGGTTCGCTGCTGCTGGCCATGGCGGGGCTGCTGCGCGGCCGGCGCGCCACCACCCACCACCTCGTGATGGGGCGGCTGGTCGACGCCGACGTCGAGGCGGTGGCCGCGCGCGTCGTCGACGACGGGGACCTCGTCACCGGCGCCGGCGTCACCTCCGGCCTGGACCTGGCCCTCTACCTGCTGGAGCGCGAGGTCGGCCCGCAGATCGCCCAGACCGTGGAGACGTTGCTCGCCCACGAACGCCGCGGCACCCCCTGGCGCGTCCAGGGCCCGGTGCCCACGGCCTTCGCGTCCACCGCCGCGGTCTTCTGACCGGCCCCGCCCCGCGAATTCCGCGCTCCACGGCCCCGTCCCGGCGGGCCCGTGGAGCGCGGAACGGAGCGCACCTGGGGCTGCGCGGAAGTACAAGTAGCCCGGTCACGCAACAAGCCCGGATGCAGCCGCCGTCGCCATCCATGGTGAAACAGCAGCTGATGCACGGGTTCTCATTAAGTCCGGCCCTCAAAGCCCCGCAGGCTCGTCGACACCAAGCTGAAAGAAAACGCGCGCGTGCCCTTGAACCCGAACATACGCCGCCCGTCGCGACGGGCCTTCCTGCTCACCGCAGCAGCCGGCGCCCTTGGCGCCGGCACTTACACGGGGTGGCAACTCATGCAAGACGAGGACGTCCCAGCCCCTCCACTGCGCACACCACTGTGGACCTTCGAAGCCGACGACGACCTGCGTTCCGACTGGGCTCGCGACGGACACAGACTCTTCGCCTCCACCAAGTACCCTCCCCGTCTCCTCGCCGTGGACGCCGCCGGGGGGCGGCCCGGCTGGAAGGTGCAGGTGGGCAAGGAGTACCGGGAGGGCGGGCCCCTTGCCGTTGCCGATGGCACCGTGTATCAGGTCGCTGAAGACGGCGTGGTGCGGGCGCATCGGGCGGAGGACGGGCAGGAGTCGTGGTCTGCCGGGCCGGTTGGAACCGGGACTCCAAGGACGCCCCTGGTACTCGGCTCCACCGTCTGTGTCCACCTGATGGCCAGTACCGACGACGACGGGCCTTTCGCGCCTGGCGTCTTGTGCGGCCTGGACGCCGACACCGGGCGCGAGCGCTGGACGGCCCCGCCCTCCAGGATCTTCATGGCGCTGCCGAAGCAGCAGCTTCTTTTGGCTCGCACCGGTGAGCTCGCCGGTGGGCAGAGCGACACACGCCCCGTCGGGGCTTTGGACCCTCGCACGGGCACGGCACGCTGGAAGGCTTCCGCCTTCGGCGGGGAGGACGCCGTCGCTCTCGCGCCGGACGGTGGCACCGTCTACCTGCTCGACGAACAGCACCGGCTGTGTGCCTACAGCACCGAAGCCGGTGAACGCCGGTGGCGGGCGGACGCCATGGACGGGGTGATCACCGCTACGAAGGACGGCAGCACGGTGTATGTCTGTACGTACCGTGGTGAGCTCGCCGCCTACGACGCCGCAAACGGTGAACAGCGTTGGCGGCGGACCGTCACCAAGGACGTCTGCCGCCCCGTCCCCGTCCAGCATGACGGGCGTGTCTTCCTCACGTCGGGAGAGGGGCTCGGTCATGAGGGCGTCGGTGATCTGCTGGGTGAACTGTTCGGCATGGGGGGCGAGCGTGGCTACGTGCTCGCGCTGTCCGCGGACAGCGGCAAGAAGCTGTGGCGCACCGATCGCCTGCAGACATGCTGGTCGGCCCCCTGTGCAGCCGGCGAGGACGTGATCGTCGCACATGGCTCGGCGTGGTGGGCCTACAGCGCCCGCACCGGCAAGCCGACGTGGCGCGTGGATACCGGTGACTCCTACTCAGGCAGCTTCGAGGTCGTATCAGGCGTCATGTATGGCATCGCCGCCAAGGCGATCCAGGCTGTCCAGCTGTGAGTCATCGATGGCTGGCGCTTCCAGTGCCAGTGCTGTCCTTGAAAGGGCTCGCGGGTTACCGCTCGCGGTCGTGACCTCCTGTTGACCGCGGAACGGCTGTCGCGGTGCGGCGGATCCGGGAGACGTCAGGGTGGAGGCAGGGTCCGGTCAGGGTTCGGGCAGGTTCGCGACGGAGCGGTCACGGGGAGGAACACCCCATGTCCAGCACCCGCATCGCGATCGCCGGCGCCGGTCAGGCCGGCCTCCACCTCGCCCTGGGCCTCCAGCAGGGCGGCTGCGCCGTCACCCTCGTCGCCGCCCGCACGCCGGACCAGGTGCGCACCGGCCCCGTCCTGTCCACCCAGCTCATGTACGGGCCGGCGCTCGCCCTGGAGCGCGCGGCCGGCCTCGACCTGTGGGACGACCGCACCCCGCCCATCCCCGGCGTCACCCTCGCCATGGCCGACCCCGAGGGCAGCCGGCCGCCCCTCACGATCGCGGGGTCCCTCGACGAGCCCGCCCGCTCCGTCGACCAGCGGCTCAAGACCGCCCGCTGGCTGGAGCTGTTCGAGGAGCGCGGCGGCACCGTCCAGTACCGGGCGCTCGACCCCGCCGGCCTGGACGCGCTGGCGCGGGCCCATGACCTGACGGTCGTCGCGACCGGCCACGGCTCCCTCGCCCGGATCTTCCCGCTCGACGCGGCCCACAGCCCCTTCGACGGCCCCCGCCGCAGGCTCGCCGTCGTGTACGTGCACGGCGCGGCCCCCCACCCCACCGCGCCCGCCGGGACCTTGCGCATGTACGCCTTCCCGGACGCCGGTGAGTACTTCGTGATCCCCGCCCTGACGCTGTCGGGCCCGTGCACGATCGTGCTGTGGGAAGCCGTGCCGGGAGGCCCGTTCGACCGCTGGCAGGACCGGCCGTCGCCGCAGGAGGTCCTGGACCGGACCCGTGAGCTGCTGCGGACCCACTGCCCGGAAGAGGCGGACCTCCTCGCCGGCGCCGAGCCGACCGACGCCGGCGCCGCCCTGACGGGCGCGATCACCCCCGTGGTGCGGCACCCGGTGGCGCCGGTGGGCGCCGACGGCCGTGCCGTGCTCGGCATGGCGGACGCCGTCGTCCTCAACGACCCCCTCACCGGCCAGGGCGCCAACAACGCGGCCCGCAGCGCCGCCCACTACCTTCGAGCGGTCCTCGACCGCGGCGAGGGCCCGTTCGACCGGGCGTGGATGGAGGCGACGTTCGCCTCGTACTGGGAACGGGCCCGGCACATCGACGCCTTCACCCGCATGCTGCTGACGCGCCCGCTCCCCGACCACGTCCAGCGCGTCATCGCGGCCGCGGCCGAACGCCCGGACCTGGCGCACCGCTACGTCAACGGCTTCGCCGACCCCGTGGGCTACCGCGACTGGCTCATGGACCCGGCGGGAGCGGAAGCGGTGCTCGCGGTCACCGGTGAGGGCCGAAGCGGACCGGCAGCCGGGTGATCCCGCGGATCAGGCCCGGCCGCCACGGCACGTCCGCCGGGTCGGCGTCCAGGGCCAGGCCGGGGAAGCGGTCGAGCAGTGCCGTGAACGCCACCGCCGCCTCCAGACGGGCGAGCGGGGCGCCCAGACAGTGGTGGACACCGTGCCCGAAGGCCAGGTGCCCGCCGCCGGTGCGGGGGCGCCGGATGTCGAAGCGATCGGGCTCGGTGCAGCGCTCGGGGTCCCGCGACGCCGAGGCGAGCAGCACCAGCACGGCCTCGCCCGCCGGTATCGTCACCCCGCCGACGTCCATCGGGGCGGCGGTCCAGCGGTAGGCCGCGGACGTCACCGGGCCCTCGTAGCGCAGCATCTCCTCCACGGCGCCGTCCAGGAGCGACCGGTCGGCCCGCAGCGCCGCGAGCTGCTCGGGGTGCGTGAGCAGGGCGTACGTCCCGTTGGCCAGCAGGTTGACCGTCGTCTCGTGACCGGCCACGAGCAGTACGAAGGCCATGCCGAGGAGTTCGCCGGCGGGCAGCCGCCCGCCCGTGGCGTCCTCCGCCCGGACCAGCGCGCTCAGCAGGTCGTCGCCGGGGGAGCGCTCCTTGGCGTGCAGGAGCCGCGTGAGGTAGGCGGTCATCTCGCCGGCGGCCGCGGCCGCGGATTCGGTGGCCGGGGCGAAGACCATCAGCTCCGACCAGGTGCGGAAGGATTCGCGGTCCTCCGCGGGCACGCCCAGCAGCTCGCCGATGACGGCGACGGGCAGGGGGCGGGCGAACGACGCGACGAGGTCGGCGCGCCCCAGCGGCGCGATCCCGTCGAGGAGCTCCCGGCTGATCTCCTCGATGTGCGGCCGCAGCGCCTCGACGCGCCGGGCGGTGAACTCCCGCGCGACGATCCCGCGCAGCCGCGTGTGGTCGGGCGGGTCGGTCTGCAGCATGTTCCGGCCGATGGCGTGGCCCCCGTCGCCGGACCAGCGGGCGGAGTGCCGTACGTCGTTGCTGAGCCGGGGATCGGTGAGCGCCGCGCGCGCCGCGTCGTGGCCCACGACCACCCAGACGTCGCCCGCGCCCTCGGTGGGCACGCGGTGGACGGGGCCCTGCTCGCGCAGGTGGGCGAGGACGGGGTGGGGGTCGCGGGAGAAGTCGGTACCGGCCGGTGCGAGGCCGTCGAAGACGGGCAGGGTGGACAAGGTGTGCCGTCCCTTCAAAATGGGGAGCAGTCCCCGGTTGTGCCGGTGACCGTAGCAGCTATCCGGGGAGCGGTCCACGCTTGTGTTGCTAGGCTCTGCCCCGGTGAACGGGCCGACGGGAAAGTGGTGAGGGCCATGACGGGCAGCCGGAGCACCCCCCTGCGCCGGGACGCGCGGCGCAACCGCGAACTCCTCGTCGCCGCCGCCCGCGAGCTCTACGCGGAACAGGGCCTGGGCGCGCCGCTCGACGAGATCGCCCGCCGCGCCGGCGTCGGCAACGCCACGCTGTACCGCCGTTTCCCCACCCGGGGAGCGCTCATCGAGGCCGTCTTCGGCGATTCCCTGGGCGGCACGCTCCGCCGCGGCGAGGAGGCCCGTGCCGCCGAGGACCCGTGGGAGGGCCTGGTCCGCTACCTGGAGCACATCTTCGAGGGCCTGGCCACGGACCGCGGCTCGAACGACCTCATGACCACCGGCATCCCGGACATCCCGTCCCTCGACGCCCTCAAGGTCCACCACCACGAAACGGTGTCGCTCCTGCTGGCCCGCGCCCGCGACCGCGGCGCGGTCCGCGCCGACGTGGTCGTCGAGGACCTGCTGTTCGCCCTGGCCGCCCTGGGCCGCGTCGTCCCCGCGGCCACCGCTGTGGCCCCGGACGCCTGGCGCCGCCAGCTCCACCTCCTCCTGGCCGCCCTCCGCCCCGCCCCGGCCGCGCCCCCGCTCCCGTCCCCGCCGCTCACCCCCGGCCAGCTGACGGAGGTCCTCAACGCCCTGGGCGGGGAGAGCGTCCGGCCGTGACGGAGGCTGTCGGTGCCGTCGGCGATGCTGTGCGCATGACACCCTGGACGCTGCTCGGCCTGGACGGAGCGCTGCGCGCCTGCTGCTCCGAGCCCGGGTCGAGGAGCGGCTCGGCCCCTTGCCGGGGTCGGTACGTACGATCAGTGGATGATCTTTTCTTTGGCCTTCGTGGTGCTCGGGGTGGCCGTCGCCCTTCTCGGTGTCGGCCTCCTCTTCAATGTCCGCGGCATGACCACGGCCTGGTCGCAGTACACCCGGGACCGCGCCGAGCGCATGCACCGTCGGCTCGGAGGCGGCCTCGACATGCTGGGCACCCCGCCGCGGCTGTCCGTGACCACCAGCGTCACGCGCTTCCGTCTCCAGGGCGCGGTCCTGGCCTTCGCCGGCCTGGTGATGGCGCTGGCCGGAAGCCTGCTGCTCGACTCGGCTTCCTGACGCCGTCCGTAAGGGCACGCATGCATGCTGTGAAGCCGATCAGCCCCGGCTGTGAGGCCCCTCATGAGGCGCCCGTCACATACGAAGTCACGTAGGAGGGTCGAAGGCCCCGAAGGGGGCATTTCAGGGCATCACTCGCCATTCCCTGCCCTTCTCTACGGCGTTTTGTCGTAGGTCACACCTCTTGTCGGGGGTTTTCGCCGCCGCTAACAATTACGGGGTCGCTGCGGCGCCGTGTCCGATGTACGGCGCTTGTTTCGTGCCCTGTGTGTGGGCCGGTGCGATGTCCCCGACTGGATGAGGTTCTTTCCGCTTATGCGTTCGACCATCTCTGGCTATACCCGTCTGCCCAAGGCCCACAAGATCTCCGTTGCCACTCTCGCCGCTGCCGGTGCTGCTGCTGTGGCGCTGGGTGTCGCGGGCAACGCTGTTGCCGCCGATTCCGCCACGGTGAAGCCGGTGGCGTGGAACGCGGAGAGCTTTGGTGCGACGCAGGATGCCGAGCTGGCCAAGGAGCTGGACGCCATTCAGGGCAAGGCCGCCGCTGATGCTGCCGCTGCCAAGACCGCTGCCGATGCCAAGGCGAAGGCCGATGCCGACGCCGCCGCGAAGGCGAAGGCGAAGGCGGACAAGGAGCGCAAGGAGCAGGCCGCGAGCCGTTCCGCCGACCGTGCCCCGGTCAAGCCCGCCGCCCCCGCCGCCCCGGCTGCTCCGGCGCCGAAGAAGTACGCGGACAACCTGGACGGCTGGATCAACCAGGCGCTGGACATC
>NZ_BNBD01000015.1 GCF_014654785.1 Streptomyces mashuensis | reverse complement strand
GACCACAACCGGGTCTTGAAGGCCGACGTCACGCGAACCCCCGAATTCGCCAACAGCGTCACAGGGCGCCGGGGGCCTTCGAAGCAAAGAAGTGAAGCTGTGATCAGACGTTGAAGCCGAGCGCGCGGAGCTGCTCGCGGCCCTCGTCGGTGATCTTGTCCGGGCCCCACGGCGGCATCCAGACCCAGTTGATGCGCAGCTCGTTGACGATGCCGTCGGTGGCCGAGCGGGCCTGGTCCTCGATGACGTCGGTCAGCGGGCAGGCCGCGGACGTCAGGGTCATGTCGAGGGTGGCGATATTGGCGTCGTCGATGTGGACGCCGTAGACGAGGCCCAGGTTGACCACGTCGATGCCCAGCTCGGGGTCGACCACGTCGTAGAGCGCCTCGCGGACCTCCTCCTCCGTGGCCGGCTTGGTGGTGGTCCCGGTCTCTGCGTTCTCGCTCATGCGGTCTTCCTCTCGGACAGCACCTGCGCTGTCGCGTCCTTCCACGCCATCCAGCTCAGCAGGGCGCACTTCACGCGCGCGGGGTACTTGGAGACGCCGGCGAACGCCACCGCGTCCTCCAGCACCTCCTCCATCGCGTCGTCGGGCTCGATCCGGCCCTTGGACTGCATCAGCTCCAGGAAGGTCTCCTGGATCCGCCGCGCCTCGGCCACGTCCTTGCCGACCAGCAGCTCGTTGAGCACCGAGGCGCTGGCCTGGCTGATGGAGCAGCCCTGGCCCTCGTACGAGACGTCCTCGATGGTCTCACCGTCGAGCCGCACCCGCAGCGTGATCTCGTCGCCGCAGGTCGGGTTGGTGTGGTGCACCTCGGCGTCGCCCGGACGCAAGCCCCGGCCGTGCGGGTTCTTGTAGTGGTCCAGGATGACGTCCTGGTACATCGAATCAAGCTTCACTGTGGCAGCCCTCGTCAGCCGAAGAAGTTCCGGACGTACTCCAGACCCTCGACCAGGGCGTCCACCTCGGCCGGCGTGGAGTACAGGTAGAACGACGCCCGGGTGGTCGCCGGAATTCCGTAGCGCAGGCAGACGGGGCGGGCGCAGTGGTGGCCCACGCGGACCGCTATGCCCTGCTCGTCGAGGACCTGGCCCACGTCGTGCGGGTGGATGTCCCCGAGGGTGAAGGAGACGGCGGCGCCGCGGTCCTCGGCCGTGGTGGGGCCGATGATCCGCAGGTCCGGGACCTCCTGGAGCCGCTGGATGGCGTACTCGGTGATGGCGTGCTCGTGGCGGGCGATGTTCTCCATGCCGATGGAGGTGAGGTAGTCCACCGCCGCGCCCAGGCCGACGGCCTGCGCGATCGGGGGCGTGCCCGCCTCGAACTTGTGCGGCGCGGGGGCGTAGGTGGAGGAGTGCATCGAGACGGTCTCGATCATCTCGCCGCCGCCGAGGAACGGCGGGAGGTCCTCCAGCAGCTCCTGGCGGCCCCACAGCACGCCGATGCCGTCCGGGCCGCACATCTTGTGGCCGGTGAAGGCCACGAAGTCGGCCTGGAGCGCCTGGACGTCGAGCGGCATGTGCGGCGCGGCCTGGGAGGCGTCGACCACCACGAGGGCGCCGACCTCCTGGGCGCGGCGCACGATGGCCTCGACGGGGTTGACGGTGCCGAGGATGTTGGAGACCAGGACGAAGGAGACGACCTTGGTCTTCTCCGTGATGATCTCCTCGATGTTCGACAGGTCGAGGCGGCCGTCGTCGGTGAGGCCGAACCACTTCAGCTTCGCGCCGGAGCGCTGCGCGAGCAGCTGCCACGGCACGATGTTGGAGTGGTGCTCCATCTCCGTGATGACGATCTCGGTGTCGTGGTCCACGCGGTAGGGCTCGTCGGCCCAGGCCAGCATGTTGGCCACGAGGTTGAGCGACTCGGAGGCGTTCTTGGTGAAGATCACCTCGTCGCGGCTCGGCGCGTTGACGAACGCGGCGATCTTGTCGCGTGCGCCCTCGTACAGCGCCGTGGCCTCCTCGGCGAGCACATGCACACCGCGGTGGACGTTGGCGTTGTGCCGCTCGTAGTGCTCGGCGAGCACGTCGAGCACCTGGCGCGGCTTCTGCGAGGTGGCCGCGTTGTCCAGGTAGACGAGCTTCTTCCCGTCGTGGACCAGGCGGTCCAGGATCGGGAAGTCCTTGCGGATCGCGTCGGTGTCGAGGAGACCCGGCAGCTGAATGGTCACGCCCCGCCCCTTTCGTTCGCTTCTCCGCCCGCGAGGCGCATCTGCGGGTCGCGGGACGCCTGCGGGCCGGTGGCCTCGCGTGCGTCGCTCACAGGGATACGCCACCCTTCACATAGGCCTCGTAGCCCTCGTTCTCCAGCTTGTCGGCGAGCTCGGCGCCGCCGGACTCGACGACGCGGCCGTTCGCGAAGACGTGCACGAAGTCGGGCTTGATGTAGCGCAGGATGCGCGTGTAGTGCGTGATGAGGAGGGTGCCGACCTCACCGGTCTCACGGACGCGGTTGACGCCCTCGGAGACGATGCGCAGGGCGTCGACGTCGAGGCCGGAGTCGGTCTCGTCGAGGATCGCGATCTTCGGCTTGAGGAGCTCCAGCTGGAGGATCTCGTGGCGCTTCTTCTCACCGCCGGAGAAGCCCTCGTTGACGTTGCGCTCGGCGAAGGAGGGGTCCATCTGGAGGCGCTCCATGGCCTCCTTGACCTCCTTGACCCAGGTGCGCAGCTTGGGGGCCTCGCCGCGGACGGCGGTGGCGGAGGTGCGCAGGAAGTTGGAGACGGAGACGCCGGGCACCTCGACCGGGTACTGCATGGCGAGGAAGACGCCGGCGCGGGCGCGCTCGTCGACGGACATCTCGAGGACGTCCTCGCCGTCGAGGGTGACGGTGCCGCCGGTGATGGTGTACTTCGGGTGGCCCGCGAGGGAGTAGGCGAGGGTCGACTTGCCGGAGCCGTTGGGGCCCATGATGGCGTGGGTCTCGCCCTGCTTCACGGTCAGGTCGACGCCGCGCAGGATCTCCCGGGGGCCGTTCTCGGCCTCGACGGAGACGTGCAGGTCGTGGATCTCAAGCGTTGCCATGGGGAACTCAGGACTCCTGGGTGACGGAGACGAGCACAGCCGCGTCCGGGCCGTCTCCTTCGATCTTGACGGGGTACACGGGGACGGGCCGCGTCGCGGGCAGGCCGTCGGGCTTGCCGGTGCGCAGGTCGAAGCTGGAGCCGTGCAGCCAGCACTCGATGTGGCAGTTCTCGACCTCGCCCTCGGAGAGCGAGACGTTGGCGTGCGAACAGATGTCGTTGATCGCGAACACCTCGCCCTCGGTGCGGACGACCGAGACGGCGACGCCGTCGACCTCCACCCGCTTGGGGGTGTCGTCGTCCAGCTCGCCCAGCGCGCAGACGCGTACGAAGTCGCTCATGCCACCGACGCCTCCAGCTCGGCCTCGATCTTGGCGATGAGGCGCTCCTCCAGGTCGGGGATGCCGATCTGCTGCACGAGCTCGGCGAAGAAGCCGCGCACGACCAGACGGCGGGCCTCCTGCTCGGGGATGCCGCGGGCCATCAGGTAGAAGAGCTGCTCGTCCTCGAAGCGGCCGGTGGCGGAGGCGTGGCCGGCGCCGACGATCTCGCCGGTCTCGATCTCCAGGTTGGGCACGGAGTCGACGCGCGCGCCGTCGGTGAGGACCAGGTTGCGGTTGAGCTCGTAGGTGTCGGTGCCCTCGGCCTCGGCGCGGATGAGCACGTCGCCGATCCACACCGCGTGCGCGTCCTGGCCCTGCAGCGCGCCCTTGTAGGCGACGTTGCTGCGGCAGTGCGGGGTGTCGTGGTCGACGAAGAGGCGGTGCTCGTGGTGCTGGCCGTTGTCGGTGAAGTACAGGCCGTACAGCTCGGCCTCGCCGCCCGGGGCGCCGTAGACGACGCGCGGGTGCAGACGGACCAGGTCGCCGCCGAAGGTGACGATCACGGACTTGAAGGAGGCGTCGCGGCCCACCAGCGCGGTGTGCTGGCCGGCGTGCACGGCGGTGCGGTCCCAGTCCTGGACGGAGACGACGGTGAGCTTGGCGCCGTCGCCGATCACGTACTCGACGTTGGCGGCGAGCGTGGCGTCGCCGGTGTGATCGATGACGACGACGGCCTCGGCGAAGGCGCCGAGCTCGACGACCTGGTGGCCGAAGGCCACGCCGCCCTCGCCGTGCACGGAGATGCGCACGGGCTCGGTGAGGACGGTCTCCTTGGGCACGGAGACGACCGACGCCTCCTCGAAGGAGCTGTACGCCTGGGCGGCGACGCGGTCCACCGGCTTGCCGGCGCGGCCGAGCCGGGCGTCGTCGCGGCCGACGGTCTCCACGGTCACGCCCTCGGGGGCGCTGATGTCGACCTTGACGCCGGCGCCGTCCGTGGCGGCGGTGCCGTCCTGCAGGCCGCGCAGGCGCGCCAGCGGGGTGAACCGCCACTCCTCCTCGCGGCCGTGCGGCACGGGGAAGTCCGCGACGTCGTACGAGGCGGGGGCGCTGACCCGCGCGTCGATGGGCTGCCGGGGGCCGCCCACCTGGATGGCGCCGTCGGTCGTGCTGCCGGCGGGAGTGTTGTCAGCCATGGCTGTCGTCGTGCTCTCTTCCTGTCACAAAGGGTTCGCTGCGGCTCGGGGCGGGGTCGGCCTCAGCCGACGGAGCCTTCCATCTGCAGCTCGATCAGCCGGTTGAGCTCCAGCGCGTACTCCATGGGGAGCTCGCGGGCGATCGGCTCGACGAAGCCGCGCACGATCATCGCCATGGCCTCGTCCTCGGACAGGCCGCGGCTCATCAGGTAGAACAGCTGGTCCTCGCTGACCTTGGAGACGGTCGCCTCGTGGCCCATGGACACGTCGTCCTCGCGGACGTCCACGTAGGGGTAGGTGTCGGACCGGGAGATGGTGTCCACCAGCAGCGCGTCGCAGAGCACGTTGGACTTGGCGCCCTTCGCGCCCTCGGCGATCTCGATCAGGCCGCGGTAGGAGGTGCGGCCACCGCCCCGGGCCACCGACTTGGAGACGATGTTGGAGGAGGTGTTCGGCGCCATGTGGACCATCTTGGCGCCGGCGTCCTGGTGCTGGCCCTGGCCGGAGAAGGCGATGGAGAGGGTCTCGCCCTTGGCGTGCTCGCCCATCAGGTAGACGGCCGGGTACTTCATGGTCACCTTGGAGCCGATGTTGCCGTCGACCCACTCCATGGTGGCGCCCTCGTAGGCGACGGCGCGCTTGGTGACCAGGTTGTAGACGTTGTTCGACCAGTTCTGGATGGTCGTGTAGCGGCAGCGGCCGCCCTTCTTGACGATGATCTCCACGACGGCGCTGTGCAGCGAGTCGGAGGAGTAGATCGGGGCGGTGCAGCCCTCGACGTAGTGCACGTAGGCGTTCTCGTCGACGATGATCAGCGTCCGCTCGAACTGGCCCATGTTCTCCGTGTTGATACGGAAGTAGGCCTGGAGCGGGATGTCGACGTGGACGCCCGGCGGGACGTAGATGAAGGAGCCGCCGGACCACACGGCCGTGTTCAGCGCGGCGAACTTGTTGTCGCCGGCCGGGATGACCGTGCCGAAGTACTCCTGGAAGAGCTCGGGGTGCTCCTTCAGGGCGGTGTCGGTGTCGAGGAAGACGACGCCCTGGGCCTCCAGGTCCTCACGGATCTGGTGGTAGACGACCTCGGACTCGTACTGGGCGGCGACACCCGCCACCAGGCGCTGCTTCTCCGCCTCGGGGATGCCCAGCTTGTCGTAGGTGTTCTTGATGTCCTCGGGCAGGTCCTCCCAGGTGGCGGCCTGCTTCTCGGTGGAGCGGACGAAGTACTTGATGTTGTCGAAGTCGATGCCCGACAGGTCCGAGCCCCAGGTCGGCATGGGCTTCTTGTCGAAGAGCTTCAGGCCCTTCAGACGCATCTTGAGCATCCACTCCGGCTCGGACTTCTTCGCCGAGATGTCGCGGACGACCTCCTCGGAGAGGCCGCGCCGGGCCGCGGCACCGGCCGTGTCGGGGTCGGCCCAGCCGTATTCGTACGTGCCCAGACCCTCGAGCTCAGGGTGGGCAGTCTCCGTGGGGAGAGTCATGCGGGGTTCCTCCCGGCCGTGCTGGTGGATGCAGTGGCTGTCGTTGTCTGTGGGGCGTTCTTGGTGGTGTGCAACGTCCTGGGGATGAACGTCGTGCACACCCCGTCGCCGTGGGCGATGGTGGCAAGACGCTGCACATGCGTCCCGAGCAGGCGGGAGAAGACCTCGGTCTCCGCCTCGCACAGCTGCGGGAACTGCTCGGCGACATGGGCGACCGGGCAGTGGTGCTGACAGAGCTGTTCGCCGACCGGCGCGCTACGCGCCGTAGCAGCGTACCCGTCCGAGGTCAATGCCCGGGCCAGGGCCTCCGCCCGATGCTCGGGGGCGACGCCCTCCAGGGCCGCCCGGTAGCCCTCGGCCTGGGCGGCCATCCGGGCCCTGGCGAAGGCCGCGACGGCGGCCTCGCCCATCGCGCCGCCGCCGGCGCTCTGGGCGATCCAGCGCAGGGCGTCCGAGGCGAGGGCGTCGTAGGCCTGGTCGAAGGCGTCCCGGCCGCAGTCGGTGAGCGCGAAGACCTTGGCGGGCCGGCCGCGCCCGCGGGCGCCGTACACGCGCTTTTCGCGCGGCTCGACGACCCCCTCGGCGACCAGCGTGTCGAGGTGGCGGCGGACGGCCGCCTGCGTCAGCTCCAGCCGGAGCGCCAGCTCCGCCGCCGTGGACGGACCGTGGTCGAGGATCGACCGGGCGACGCGATTGCGGGTGCCGCGCTGCTCCTCCTGGGCGCGCTGGTCCTCCCGCGCGGGCGCGGGCAGGCCCGTGGGCGCGCCGGCGGCCTCCGGGGCCGCGGCGCTCTCCGTCGCCTCGCTCGCGTATTTCACAACGCCATTGTTGCGTAATTGCCGGAGCGGCGACAAGCGTCGCCCGGGTGACCCTCGGTGGCCTTGATCACTAAGGGTCACCTAACCGCCACCCCGCCGGGCCCGGCCGCCGCCCCGGCTCCGTAGACTTCCCGGCATGCACAGCGTCCTCCCCGGGGAGCCCCGGACCCCCGGTGAAGAGCCCGCGGTGACCGTCCGCGGGCTGGTCAAGAAGTACGGCGCCAAGACCGCCGTCGACGGGCTCGACCTGACCGTCGCCCGCGGCGGCGTGACCGCCGTGCTGGGCCCCAACGGCGCCGGGAAGACCACCACGATCGAGACCTGCGAGGGCTACAGGCGCCCCGACGCCGGCACCGTCCGCGTCCTCGGCCTGGACCCCGTCGCCGACTCGGCCGCGCTGCGCCCCCGCATCGGCGTGATGCTCCAGAGCGGCGGCATCTACGCCGGCGCCCGCGCCGGCGAGATGCTGCGCCACGTCGCCGCGCTGCACGCCCACCCGCTGGACCCCGCCGCCCTGACCGAACGGCTCGGCCTGGGCGACTGCGGCCGCACGCCCTACCGGCGGCTCTCCGGCGGCCAGCAGCAGCGCCTCTCCCTGGCCATGGCCGTCGTCGGCCGCCCCGAGCTGGTCTTCCTCGACGAGCCGACGGCCGGCCTCGACCCGCAGGCCCGCCGCGCCACCTGGGAGCTCGTCCGCGAGCTGCGGGCCGACGGCGTCACCGTGGTGCTCACCACGCACTACATGGAGGAGGCCGAGCAGCTGGCCGACGACGTGGCCATCGTCGACGGCGGCCGGGTCGTCGCCCAGGGCAGCCCCGAGGAGCTGTGCCGTGGCGGCGCCGAGAACACCCTGCGCTTCACCGGCCGGCCCGGCCTGGACCTCGCCTCGCTCCTCAAGGCGCTGCCGGCCGGCTCCGCGGCCGGCGAGCCGGTGCCCGGCAGCTACCGCGTGGACGGCACGGTCGACCCGCAGCTGCTCGCCACGGTCACCGCCTGGTGCGCCCAGCACGGCGTGATGCCCGACCGCATAACCGTCGAGCGGCACACGCTCGAGGACGTCTTCCTGGAACTGACCGGCAAGGAGCTGCGCCCGTGACGGCGACCGGCACGTTCACCCCCCGGCCCGGCGCCGCCCCGCTGGGCCGCATGATCCGCGCACAGGCGGCGCTGGAGACGCGGATGCTGCTGCGCAACGGCGAGCAGCTGCTGCTGACGGTGGTGATCCCCACCCTCCTCCTCGCGCTCTTCAGCACCGTCGACATCGTCGACACGGGCGACGGCGCGGCCGTCGACTTCCTGGCGCCGGGCGTGCTGGCCCTCGCCGTGATGTCCACGGCCTTCACCGGCCAGGCCATCGCCACCGGCTTCGAGCGGCGCTACGGCGTCCTCAAGCGGCTGGGCTCCACCCCGCTGCCGCGCTGGGCGCTGATGACCGCCAAGACGTGCTCGGTGCTGGTCACCGAGGTGCTCCAGATCGTGCTGCTGACGGTCATCGCGTTCGCCCTGGGCTGGTCGCCGCACGGCAACCCCCTCGCCGTCCTGCTGCTGCTCGTCCTGGGCACGGCGGCGTTCTCCGGGCTCGGCCTGCTGATGGCCGGCACGCTGCGCGCGGAGGCCACCCTGGCCGCCGCCAACCTGGTCTTCCTGCTGCTCCTGGTGGGCGGCGGTGTCATCGTGCCGCTGTCGAAGTTCCCGGACGCCGCACAGACGGTGCTGGGCCTGCTGCCCATCTCGGCCCTGTCCGGCGGGCTGCGGTCCGTGCTCCAGGACGGCGCCGGGGTGCCCTGGGCCGACCTGGGCGTGCTCGCCGTGTGGTCCGTGCTGGGCCTGGGCGCGGCGGCGCGCTTCTTCCGCTGGGAGTAGCCGGGGGCGGACGGCGCGGAACCTCGTTCCGGGGGCCTCGTGAATCCGTGCACAAGCACCCCCGTACGATGACTGTCGTGCCGAAAACGCTGAACCCCCTCCAGCTCGTCGCCGACCGCTGGCAGCCGACCGCCCGCTTCGTCCGGCGGGCCGCGCTCGGCGCCGTCGTCATGGCCGTGATCATCGTGGTCACGGGTGGCGCGGTCCGGCTGACCCAGTCGGGCCTGGGCTGCCCGACGTGGCCGACGTGCACCGAGGACAGCCTGACGCCGACGCCCGCCATGGGCATCAACGGCATCATCGAGTTCACCAACCGGATGCTGACCTACGTGCTGTGCGCCGTGGTCGGTGTGGCGATCGTCGCGGCACGCGCGCGCGCCCCGCACCGCCGCCCCCTCACACGGCTGGGCTGGGCGCAGTTCTGGGTGATCGCCAGCAACGGCGTCATCGGCGGCATCACCGTGCTGACCGGCCTGAACCCGTACGTCGTCGCCTCGCACTTCCTCGCCGCGACCACGCTGCTGACGATCGCCGTGGTGATGTGGCACCGCACCGGCGAGGGCGACGAGACCCCCCGTGACCTGGTGGCCCGCCCCGTGCGGCAGCTCTCCTGGGTCCTCGTGGCGGCGACCGCGCTGCTGATCGTGGCCGGCACCGTGGTGACGGGCTCGGGCAAGCACGCGGGCGACGCCTCGAAGCACATCCACCGCATCCCGCTGGACTGGCACCAGATCACCCAGCTGCACGTCGACTTCGTGTTCGTCGTGCTGGGCCTGACGATCGCCCTGTGGTTCGTGCTGCGGGCCGTGCAGGCGCCCGCCACGGCGGTCCGCCGCGTGGCGGAGCTCCTCGTCGTGCTGCTGCTCCAGGGCGTCGTCGGCTACGTCCAGTACTTCAACGACTCGCCCGAGATCGTCGTCGGCGCCCACCTCTTCGGCTCCTGCCTGGTGTGGATCGCGGTGCTGCGGGTCCCGCTGTCGCTGCGCGAGCGCGGCGAGGCGGCGGGCCTGCGCACGCCGGGGCAGCCGTCCGGCGACCACGAGGCTCTGGCCGGTCAGCCGGCCGCCGCCGCGGCCGGCCGGTAGTCCAGCCGGTAGACCCTGCGGGCCGTGCCGGCCGCCACCAGGGAGGCGATGCGGGCCGCCTCGGCGGCCCGGCACCACCCGTCGGCCACCCAGTGCCCCATCAGCCGCTCCATGGCCCGTACGAAGAGCCGGGCGGCCACCACGTACAGCTCCGCCAGGGCCCGCGCGCCCGTGGAGAACAGCAGCTTGCCGAACGGCGCCTCGCGCAGGGCCTCCTCCGGCCGCGCCCCCACGTCCGCGTAGACGTGCGGGAAGGCCGCGGCCAGCCGGTACGCGCGGCGGCGATGCCAGGGGCCGGGGCCGGGCAGCAGCACCAGATCGGCGCCCCGCCCGGAGGTCGCGCGCAGGAACCCGGTGAACGCCTCGGGGTCGGCACCGTGCAGCTGGACGGGGAGTCCGGTGGCCACGGCGGTCCACAGCAGGTGCCGGGTCAGCACCGGACCGGCCGGCTCCTCGCCCGGCGCCCGGGTGCGGAGCCAGCGCCCCGCGGCCTCGCGCACCCGCGCGGCGGGCGGCGGCTCGCCGTCGCAGCCGGGGGCGGCCGAGGCGAAGGCGGTGGCGGTACGGGCCGCGCCGTACACGGCCTCCGCGGCGGCGCACAGGAAGGCGTCCGCGCCGGGGGCTCCGTCGGCGGCCCGCGCGGCCAGCGCCTCGGGCCGCACCACCTCGTGGGCGCGCCCGCCGGCGGCACGGGCCAGCTCGGCCGGTGACGTGAGGTCGTCCACGGGCCCCGGGGGCAGCAGGAACGTGCCGATGCCGGCGCCGCGCAGCAGGAGCCGCGCGGACCGGTAGGCGCCCAGCTCCCGGCGGCGGGCCAGGTAGCGCACGGGCGCGCAGTGCGGCTCCAGGCCCAGCAGCGGCGGGCACCAGCGGCGTACGGCCAGGCCGGCGCGGCTGTCGAAGAAGGTGGTGCCCGGCGGGGCCGGCCCGGCCGCGCCGGCGGCCTCCGCGAGGTGCTGCTCGAAGCTGCCCAGCCCCAGCTCGCGCTGGGCCGCGCCCTGGCTGTACTGGTCGACGAGCGGCGGTATGCCGTCCATCCTCGCCCTCCCCCTGCCGTGCCCCCGGGCGGCGCCGCGGCGCCGCTCCCGAGGGACTAACGGGCGAGGGGGCCGTCAGTTATCGGCGGGCGGCTGCTGGGCGGGCGGGTTGGCGGGGCCGCCGATCTGGAGGCCGGCCATGCGCGACCACTCGTACGGGCCGGTGCGGACCTTGGCCGCCATCTCGCCGTCGAAGTCGTCCCGCAGCTCGATCCCGGCGAGCCGCACGGCCTCGCCGGCGGCGGCGTGCGAGCGGGCCACCAGGTTGCCCCACTGGCCGTCGGTGCCCACCAGGGCGATGCGGGTGGTGCCGCGGCCGATGTGGGCCAGCTGGCCCTGTGCGCCGCCGCCGTGGCTGCGGGCGAAGGCGGTGATCTGCCGGGCGAGCCGTGCGGCCTCGCGCCGGTCCTTGGGGCCGGGCGCGGCGGCCGCCGTCTCCTCGGCCTGCGTGGTTTCTGCCATGATCCCGATGCTACCGACGAGTAGCAGTCCACCGGTAGCCCCAACGCGAAGGGCGGCCGCGTGGCCTGTGCCACGTGGCCGCCCTTCGGCGGAGCCGTGCGTCCCTAGCGCAGGAACGGGTCGATCGCGACCGCCGTGAAGAGCAGCGACACGTAGGTGATCGACCAGTGGAAGAGCCGCATCTCCTTGAGCTTGGGCCCGGTGATGCCGGCCTTGGCGCGGGCCTGGAGGGCGTGCGCCTCCTTCAGCCAGAAGGCGCCGCAGACCACGGCCACCAGCGTGTAGAACCAGCCGGTGTAGCCCAGCGGGGTGAGCAGCAGCGAGACGGCGACCATCACCCAGCTGTAGAGGACGATCTGCCGGGCCACGGCCTTGTTGCCGGCGACGACCGGCAGCATCGGCACGCCGACGCGCTCGTAGTCGTCCTTGACCCGCATGGACAGCGGCCAGTAGTGCGGCGGCGTCCAGAAGAAGATCACCAGGAAGAGGATCAGCGAGGCCCAGGAGACCTCGTTCTTCACCGCGGACCAGCCGATGATCACCGGCAGGCAGCCGGCGATGCCGCCCCAGACGATGTTCTGCGCGGTACGCCGCTTGAGGATCATCGTGTAGACGACGGTGTAGAACAACGACGCGCCGAGCGAGAGCATCGCCGACAGCGGGTTGACCAGGAACCAGAACCACACCGTCGAGCCGACGGTCAGCGCGGTGGCGAAGACCAGGCACTCGCGCGGCGAGACCATGCCCGTCACCAGCGGCCGCTGCGACGTACGGTCCATCAGCGCGTCGATGTCGCGGTCGTAGTACATGTTGAACGCGCCCGCGCCGCCGGCCGACAGATAGCCGCCGACGCAGGTGGCCAGGACCAGCCACAGGTCGGGAACGCCCTGGGCTGCCAGGAACATCACCGGCACCGTCGTCATCAGCAGCAGCTCGATGACGCGCGGCTTCGTCAGCGCCACGAAGCCCTTGACCCGTGCACCGAACGGCCGGTGGCCCGGGACGGGGCCCTCGGCGGGCTTCCCCGCGGCGATGACCCCCGCAGGACGGGATTCGACGGCCGTCACGCACACCCCTGACAGAGATAAGGCCAGCAAGCGCATCCCGGCGGGTTTCCCGGGTAAAGGCTTGCGCGTACCACGCCACTCTAGACGCAGGGGGTGGCACGGCCTTCGCCGGGGTCGGGTCGTGTTGGGCCCGCGGCCGCGGTGATCACGGGTGTGACCACCGGGATGACGGCCGGGCGACGGAACGATGGCGTTCGACAGGCGCCGCGGCGCAGCGCCCGGCACGCTGGAGACATGCCCGTGGTCACGGCCGCCACGACCACGGCCGTCACACGGTGGCGGGAACCTTCCGCCGCCCCGGGACGGGAATGTCCGGCTCCACCGCCCGGTTGCCGGTCGGGAGGGCCCCGGACGGGCGGCTGTCCGTCGAAAGGATGCGCGTCCCGGCGAGGGTAGGCTCGTCAGCGCCGCGTCGTGGCGGGCAATACCGCCCCCGGCAGATTGACCATGTGGAGAGGAGCCCTGATCAAAGGGTGAGCACCAAGCCGACCACCACAGACCTCGAATGGACCGAACTGGACCAGCGGGCCGTGGACACCGCCCGTGTCCTGGCCATGGACTCCGTGCAGAAGGTCGGCAACGGCCATCCGGGCACGGCCATGAGCCTCGCCCCGGCCGCGTACCTGCTGTTCCAGAAGCTGATGCGGCACGACCCCAGTGACGCCGACTGGACCGGCCGCGACCGGTTCGTCCTCTCGCCGGGCCACACCAGCCTGACCCTGTACGTCCAGCTCTTCATGGCCGGCTACGGCCTGGAGCTCGCGGACCTCAAGGCGTTCCGCACCTGGGACAGCAAGACGCCCGGTCACCCGGAGCACGGCCACACCCGCGGTGTGGAGACCACCACCGGTCCGCTGGGCCAGGGCATCGCCAACGCGGTGGGCATGGCGATGGCCGCCCGCTACGAGCGCGGCCTGTTCGACCCGGAGGCCCCGCAGGGCGAGTCCCCCTTCGACCACACCGTCTGGGCGATCGTCTCCGACGGCGACCTGGAGGAGGGCATCTCCGCCGAGGCGTCCTCGCTGGCCGGCCACCAGAAGCTGGGCAACCTCGTCGCGCTCTACGACGACAACCACATCTCCATCGAGGGCGACACCGAGACGGCGTTCTCCGAGGACGTCCTCAAGCGCTACGAGGCGTACGGCTGGCACGTCCAGCGCATCGAGCAGGCCCCCAACGGCGACTTCGACGTCCACGCGCTGCACGCCGCGCTCCAGGCCGCCAAGGCCGAGACCGAGCGCCCGTCGCTGATCGCGGCCCGCACGATCATCGCCTGGCCGGCCCCCAACGCCCAGAACACCGAAGCCTCCCACGGCTCGGCGCTGGGCGAGGCCGAGGTCGCCGCGACCAAGAAGGTGCTCGGCTTCGACCCCGAGCAGCACTTCCAGGTCGAGGACGAGGTCTTCGCGCACGTCCGCAAGGTCGTCGACCGCGGCCGCGAGGCCCGCGCGACCTGGGAGAAGCAGATGACCACGTGGCGCGAGGCCAACCCGGAGCGCGCCGCCGCCTTCGACCGGATCTCCGCGGGCGAGCTGCCCGACGGCTGGGAGAAGGCCGTCCCGGTCTTCCCGGCCGGCAAGGACGTGGCCACCCGCAAGGCGTCCGGCGAGGTCCTCAAGGCGCTGGGCGACGTGATCCCGGAGCTGTGGGGCGGCTCCGCCGACCTCGCCGGCTCGAACAACACCACGATCGACCCGACGTCGTCCTTCCTCCCCGAGGGCAACCCCCTCCCGGAGGCGAACCCGTACGGCCGCACGATCCACTTCGGCATCCGCGAGCACGCCATGGGCTCGACGATGAACGGCATCGCGCTGCACGGCAACACCCGGGTCTACGGCGGCACCTTCCTGGTGTTCTCCGACTACATGCGCCCGGCCGTGCGCCTGGCCGCGCTGATGAAGCTGCCGGTCACGTACGTGTGGACGCACGACTCCATCGGCCTGGGCGAGGACGGCCCGACCCACCAGCCGGTGGAGCACATGGCCGCGCTGCGCGCCATCCCGGGCCTCAACATGGTCCGTCCGGCCGACGCCAACGAGACGGCGATCGCCTGGCGCGAGATCATGAAGCGCCACGCCGCCAAGCCCGCCCCGCACGGCCTGGCGCTCACCCGCCAGAACGTGCCGACCTACGCCCCCAACGAGGGCGTGGCCAAGGGTGGCTACGTGATGTTCGAGGCGGAGGGCGGCCGCCCGCAGGTCATCCTCATCGCCACCGGCTCCGAGGTGCAGCTGGCCGTCGAGGCCCGCGAGCAGCTCCAGTCCGAGGGCATCCCCACCCGCGTGGTGTCGATGCCGTCGGTCGAGTGGTTCGAGGAGCAGGACCAGGCGTACCGCGACGGCGTGCTGCTGCCGGACGTCAAGGCCCGGGTGGCCGTCGAGGCCGGCATCGGCCTCACCTGGCACCGCTACGTCGGCGACGCCGGCCGCATCGTCTCCCTGGAGCACTTCGGTGCGTCCGCCGACTACAAGGTGCTGTACCGCGAGTTCGGCATCACCACCGACGCCGTGATCGAGGCCGCACGCGAGTCGATCGCCGACGCCGGCCGGCGCTGACGCCCCTCACTCGAGAATTTCTGAAGCAGGAGATGCAATCCCGATGACAGACGCACTCAAGCGCCTCTCCGACGAAGGCGTCGCGATCTGGCTGGACGACCTGTCGCGCAAGCGCATCACGTCCGGCAACCTGGCCGAGCTCATCGACCAGAGCCATGTCGTGGGCGTCACGACCAACCCGTCGATCTTCCAGAAGGCGATCTCCAGCGGCGACGGCTACGAGCCGCAGCTGCGCGACCTCGCCGCCCGCGAGGTCACGGTCGAAGAGGCCATCCGCATGATCACCACGGCGGACGTCCGCGACGCCGCCGACATCCTGCGCCCGGTCTTCGACGCCACCGACGGCCGCGACGGCCGGGTCTCCATCGAGGTCGACCCGCGCCTGGCCCACAACACCCTGGCCACGGTCGCCGAGGCCAAGCAGCTGGCCTGGCTGGTGGACCGGCCCAACACCCTCATCAAGATCCCGGCGACCAAGGCGGGCCTGCCGGCCATCGCCGAGACCATCGGCCTGGGCATCAGCGTCAACGTCACGCTGATCTTCTCGCTGGAGCGCTACCGCGCGGTCATGGACGCCTACCTGACCGGTCTGGAGAAGGCCAAGGCCGCCGGCCTCGACCTCTCCAAGATCCACTCGGTCGCGTCCTTCTTCGTCTCCCGCGTCGACACCGAGATCGACAAGCGCCTCGACGCGCTGGGCACCGAGGAGGCCGAGGAGCTGCGCGGCAAGGCCGCCCTGGCCAACGCCCGCCTGGCCTACCAGGCGTACGAGGAGGTCTTCTCCTCGGACCGCTGGGCCGAGCTGGAGAAGGCCGGCGCCAACCGGCAGCGTCCGCTGTGGGCCTCCACCGGTGTGAAGGACCCGGCCTACAAGGACACCCTGTACGTGGACGACCTGGTCGCCCCGAACACGGTCAACACGATGCCCGAGGCCACCCTCCAGGCCACCGCCGACCACGGTGCCATCACCGGCGACACGGTGCGCGGCACCTACGAGCAGGCCAAGGCCGAGCTCGACGCCGTCGCCCGCCTGGGCATCTCCTACGACGAGGTCGTCCAGCTGCTGGAGGACGAGGGCGTCGACAAGTTCGAGCAGGCGTGGAACGACCTGCTCAAGTCCACCGAGGCGGAGCTCAAGCGCCTGGCACCGGAGGCCTGAATTGAGCAGCAGCAACCCGCTGCGTGACGCCCTGGACCGACGGCTCCCGCGTATCGCGGGGCCGTCGGGCCTGGTGATCTTCGGTGTCACGGGCGATTTGTCGCGCAAAAAGCTGATGCCTGCCGTGTACGACCTCGCCAACCGCGGGTTGCTGCCGCCGGGCTTCTCGCTCATCGGCTTCGCGCGCCGCGACTGGGAGACCGAGGACTTCGCCCAGATCGTGCACGACGCCGTCAAGGAGCACGCCCGCACGCCCTTCCGCGAGGAGGTCTGGCAGCAGCTGGTCCAGGGCTGCCGGTTCGTGCAGGGCGACTTCGACGACGACGAGGCGTTCGAGACGCTCAAGTCCACCATCGAGGAGCTGGACAAGGCGCAGGGCACGGGCGGCAACTTCGCCTTCTACCTGTCGGTCCCGCCGAAGTGGTTCCCCAAGGTCGTCCAGCAGCTGAAGAAGCACGGCCTGGCCGAGCAGCGCGAGGGCGCGTGGCGGCGCGCCGTCATCGAGAAGCCCTTCGGCCACGACCTGAAGTCGGCCCAGGAGCTGAACCGGATCGTCCACGAGGTCTTCCCGGCCGAGGAGGTCTTCCGGATCGACCACTACCTGGGCAAGGAGACGGTCCAGAACATCCTGGCGCTGCGGTTCG
Organism: Streptomyces mashuensis; assembly: GCF_014654785.1. Classification (GTDB taxonomy): domain Bacteria; phylum Actinomycetota; class Actinomycetes; order Streptomycetales; family Streptomycetaceae; genus Streptomyces; species Streptomyces mashuensis. Next base: position 134,145 of record NZ_BNBD01000015.1, on the reverse strand, counting down.
CCAACACCCTCTTCGAGCCGATCTGGAACCGGTCGTACGTCGACCACGTGCAGATCACCATGGCCGAGGACATCGGCATCGGCGGCCGCGCCGGCTACTACGACGGCATCGGCGCCGCCCGCGACGTCATCCAGAACCACCTGCTCCAGCTGCTCGCGCTGACCGCGATGGAGGAGCCCGCCTCCTTCGACGCGGACGCGGTGGCCGCGGAGAAGACCAAGGTGCTGGGCGCCGTGCGGCTGCCCAAGGACCTCGGCAAGGAGACCGTGCGCGCGCAGTACGCGCACGGCTGGCAGGGCGGCGAGCAGGTCGTCGGCTACCTCGAGGAAGAGGGCATCGACCCCAAGTCGAAGACCGACACCTACGCCGCGGTCAAGCTGGAGATCGACAACCGCCGCTGGGCGGGCGTGCCGTTCTACCTGCGCACCGGCAAGCGTCTGGGCCGCCGCGTCACCGAGATCGCGGTCGTCTTCCAGCGCGCCCCGCACTCGCCCTTCGACCACACCGCCACCGAGGAGCTGGGGCAGAACGCCCTGGTCATCCGGGTGCAGCCGGACGAGGGCGTGACGATGCGGTTCGGCTCGAAGGTGCCGGGCACCTCCATGGAGGTCCGGGACGTGTCGATGGACTTCGCCTACGGCGAGTCCTTCACCGAGTCCAGCCCCGAGGCGTACGAGCGGCTCATCCTGGACGTCCTGCTCGGCGAGTCGAACCTCTTCCCGCGCCTGAAGGAGGTCGAGCTCTCCTGGGAGATCCTCGACCCCATCGAGGAGTACTGGGACAAGCACGGCAAGCCCGCCCAGTACCAGGCCGGGACCTGGGGTCCGGCCGAGGCGGACGAGATGCTCGCACGAGACGGACGGAGCTGGCGCCGGCCATGAAGATCGATCTCACGGACACCACGGCCAGCAAGATCAACAGCGCCCTGGTCCAGGGCCGCCGCGCCCTGGGCGCGCCGGCCATCGGCATGGTGCTCACCCTGGTCATCGTCACCGACGAGGAGCACGCCTACGACGCGCTCAAGGCGGCCAACGAGGCGTCCCGCGAGCACCCCTCGCGCAAGCTCGTGGTCATCAAGCGCGTCAGCCGCTCGCCGCGCGACCGCGCCCAGGCCCGGCTCGACGCCGAGGTCCGCGTGGGCGCCGACGCCGGCGCCGGCGAGACGGTGGTGCTGCGGCTGTACGGCGAGGTCATAGACCACGCCCAGTCGGTGGTCCTGCCGCTGCTGCTGCCCGACGCCCCCGTGGTCGTCTGGTGGCCGGTGGCCTCGCCGCTGAACCCGGCCAAGGACCCCCTCGGCGCGCTCGGCCAGCGCCGGGTCACCGACAGCTACGCCTGCGAGGACCCCATCGCCGAGCTGTCGGCCCGGGCGGCCAACTACTCCCCCGGCGACACCGACCTGGCCTGGGCCCGCATCACGCCGTGGCGCTCCATGCTCGCGGCCGCGCTGGACCAGCAGCCGGGCGTCGAGATCACCTCGGCGGAGGTCGAGGGCGAGCCGTACAACCCCAGCGGCGAGCTGCTGGCCATGTGGCTCGCCGACCGGCTGGGCGTGACGGCGCGCCGCGCGGTCTCCGACGGGCCCGGCCTGACGGCCGTCCGGCTGGAGACGAAGAGCGGCCCCATCACGCTGGACCGCCCCGACGGCTCCCTCGCCAAGCTCTCCATGCGCGGCCAGCCCGACCGCGCGGTCGCGCTCAAGCGGCGCGACACGGCCGAGCTGCTGGCCGAGGAGCTGCGCCGGCTGGACCCGGACGACATCTACGGGTCCGCGCTGAAGTACGGCGTGGAACGGCTCGGCGAGCCGGTGCCGGCGGAGCCGGCGGCTGCGGCGGCGTCGGTGGAGGAGCCCGCGGAGGCTCCCGCCCCGGCCCCCGCGAAGAAGGCCACCGGCAAGAAGGCGGCGTCCAAGTGACCGCGCCGCAGATCGTCGTCCACCGGGACAAGGAGCTGATGGCGCAGGCCGCGGCGGCCCGGCTCATCACGAGGATCGTGGACGCCCAGGCCGCGCGCGGCTCGGCGTCCGTCGTCCTCACCGGCGGCCGCAACGGCAACGCGCTGCTCGCGGCGCTCGCCGGGTCGCCGGCCCGCGACGCCGTCGACTGGTCGCGGCTCGACCTGTGGTGGGGCGACGAACGGTTCCTGCCGGAGGGCGACCCGGAGCGCAACGCCACGCAGGCGCGCGAGGCGCTGCTCGACAAGGTCGGCGTGGACCCGGCGCGGGTGCACGCCATGCCCGCGGCGGACGGCACGTACGACGACGCGGACGCGGCCGCCGAGGCGTACGCGGCCGAACTGGCCGCGGCCGCGCGCCCCGAGGACCACGGCCCGGTGCCGTCGTTCGACGTCCTGCTGCTGGGCGTCGGCCCGGACACGCACGTGGCGTCCCTCTTCCCGGAGCTGCCGGGGGTGCGGGAGACGGAGCGGACGGTGGTCGGCGTGCACGGCGCGCCGAAGCCGCCGCCCACGCGGGTGTCGCTGACGCTGCCGGCGATCCGCGCGGCACGCGAGGTGTGGCTGCTGGCGGCGGGCGAGGACAAGGCCGGTGCGGTTGCGCTCGCGCTGAGCGGTGCGGGTGAGGTCCAGGCCCCGGCCGCCGGGGCGTACGGCCGCCGGCGGACGCTGTGGCTGCTGGACTCGGCCGCGGCGTCGCGCCTGCCGCGGGGCTTGTACCCGCCGGCGTCCCCCTGACGGGGGCTGTTCACCGCCCGAAGGGGCGGGGCTGAGGACCGGAATGGTCCCCAGCCCCGCCCTTTCACCGTTTCCCGGGGCTCCGCCCCGGACCCCGCGCCTCAAACGCCGGCGAGGCTGGAACCGGGGAGCCCCGAGCGGCCTACCGGCCCCGGAGCTCGCGGTACTTCGCGACCAGCGCGGCGGTCGATGCGTCGAGGCCGGGGACCTCCGTGCCCTCCACGAGCGCCGGCTCGACCCGCTTGGCGAGGACCTTGCCCAGTTCGACGCCCCACTGGTCGAAGGAGTCGATGTTCCAGATCGCCCCCTGTACGAACACCTTGTGTTCGTACAGGGCGATCAGCTGCCCCAGCACCGACGGCGTCAGCTCGGTCGCCAGGATCGTCGTCGTCGGGTGGTTGCCGCGGAACGTCTTGTGCGGGACCAGCTCCTCCGGGACGCCCTCGGCCGCGACCTCCTCCGCCGTCTTGCCGAAGGCCAGCGCCTGGCCCTGGGCGAAGAGGTTGGCCATCAGCAGATCGTGCTGGGCCGCCAGGCCCGGCTCCAGCTCGGCCACGGGGCGGGCGAAGCCGATGAGGTCGGCCGGGATCGTCTTCGTGCCCTGGTGGATCAACTGGTAATACGCGTGCTGACCGTTGGTGCCGGGCGTGCCCCAGACCACCGGGCCCGTCTGCCAGCTGACGGGCCGTCCGTCGCGGTCGACCGACTTGCCGTTGGACTCCATGTCCAGCTGCTGGAGGTAGGCCGTGAACTTCGACAGGTAGTGGCTGTAGGGCAGCACCGCGTGCGACTGCGCGTCGTGGAAGTTGCCGTACCAGACGCCGAGCAGGCCCAGCAGCAGCGGCGCGTTCTCCTCGAACGGCGCGGTGCGGAAGTGCTCGTCGACGAGGTGGAAGCCGGCCAGCATCTCGCGGAAGCAGTCCGGGCCGATGGCGAGCATCAGGGACAGGCCGATCGCGGAGTCGTACGAGTAGCGCCCGCCGACCCAGTCCCAGAACTCGAACATGTTGTCGGTGTCGATGCCGAACTCGGCGACCTTCTCCGCGTTCGTCGACAGCGCGACGAAGTGCTTGGCCACGGCCTCCTGGCCGGCGCCCAGTCCCGTCAGCAGCCAGTTGCGCGCCGACGTGGCGTTGGTGATGGTCTCGATCGTGGTGAACGTCTTCGAGGCGATGATGAACAGCGTCTCGGCCGGGTCCAGGTCCCGCACGGCCTCGTGCAGGTCGGCGCCGTCCACGTTGGAGACGAAACGGAACGTCAGGTCGCGCGCGGTGAAGGCGCGCAGCGCCTCGTACGCCATGGCCGGGCCGAGGTCGGAGCCGCCGATCCCGATGTTGACGACGTTCCTGATGCGCTTGCCGGTGTGGCCCTTCCAGTCGCCCGAGAGCACCCGGTCGCAGAACACCTGCATCTTGCGCAGGACGGCGTGCACCGCGGGGACGACGTTGTGCCCGTCCACCTCGACGACGGCCGACTCCGGGGCACGCAGCGCCGTGTGCAGCACGGCCCGGCCCTCGGTGTTGTTGATCTTCTCGCCACGGAACATGGCGTCCCGCAGCTCCGCCACGCCGGTGGCCGCCGCCAGCTCGCGCAGCAGCCGCAGCGTCTCGTCGGTGACCAGGTGCTTGGAGTAGTCCAGATGGAGGTCGCCCACGGTGAGCGAGTACCGCGCGGCCCGGTCCGGGGCGTTCGCGAACAGCTCCCGCAGGTGCACCTCCCCCAGTTCCTCGCGGTGCTCGGCCAGCGCCTTCCACTCCGGAAGACGGTCCAGCGCGGTGCGGCCAGCTGCGTTCAACCCGTACATCAGCCCACTTCTTCTACTCGTTCGGCCCCGCCGTACTCCAACCTAATTGATCTGCGGACGGTTCGCGCCGCGGACGGCAACGGCCCGGCCGCGCCCCCGGGTCGGGGGCGCGGCCGGGCCGTTCCCGGTGCGCGTGGTTGTCCGCTCAGATCTCGCCGCGGAGCTTGGCGAGCGCCTCGGCGAGGATCGCCTCGCCGTCGGCGTCGCTGCGCCGCTCACGGACGTAGGCCAGGTGGGTCTTGTAGGGCTCGGTGCGCGGCGGGTCCGGCGGGTTGTCCCGGTCCTGGCCGGCCGGGAAGCCACAGCGCGGGCAGTCCCAGGTGTCGGGCACCTGCGCGTCACTGGCGAAGCTCGGCTGGGTCTCGTGCCCGTTCGAGCACCAGAAGGAGATGCGCAGGCGCGGGGCCGACTCGCCCCGCTCCGCCTCACCCATCGGCCCCGCACCGACCCGGCTTCCCCGGATCGCGTTGCCACTTGCCACGGTCGTAACTCCCTGCGTGATGGTGCTGCACTGTGCCGAACAGCGGCCGCACCGCGGGGAACGACGGTCCGCCCCGCCGCGGGCGCCTCGGTCTACGTAAGGCCCAACGCGCGTCCGGTGGCAGGAGTTACCGCCCGGCCGTAGGGACGCGGACCCAATCATAGGCCGCGCATACGACGGTACGTCAGCTGTCGAGCTTCATCAGCACGCCGAGCACGACAATGCAGGCGAACCAGAGCAGGCCGACCACGATCGTGATCCGGTCGAGATTGCGCTCGGCGACCGAGGAGCCGCCGACGGAGGACTGCATGCCGCCGCCGAACATGTCGGACAGACCGCCGCCCTTCCCCTTGTGCATGAGCACCAGCATCATCATCAGCAGGCTGAAGACGATGAGGGCGATCGAGAACCCGATGACCACGGCTGGACCAACTCTCTCGGACTGACTCGGATGGACGAATGGGTGCGGGGCCGGGTGGCGCGTTCACGCCGGTCCCGGCCCCGACAGGGTACGACGGAGACCCGCCGCCGTCATAGCGACGACGGCGGGACCACCGGTCCTACTGATCGCGGAAGCGCACGATCCTGACGAACTCCTCGGCGTCCAGCGCCGCGCCGCCGACCAGGGCGCCGTCCACGTCGGGCTGCGCCATGATCGCCGCGACGTTGCCGGCCTTCACCGAGCCGCCGTACTGGATGCGGACCTTGTCGGCCACCTCCTGGCCGTACAGCTCGGCCAGGCGGCCGCGGATCGCCCCGCAGACCTCCTGCGCGTCCTCGGGCGTGGCGACCTCGCCGGTGCCGATGGCCCACACCGGCTCGTAGGCGATGACGACCGTCGCGGCCTGCTCGGCCGGGACGTCCTTCAGGCCGCCGTCGACCTGGGCCAGGGTGTGCGCGACCTGGTTGCCGGCCTTGCGGACGTCCAGGCCCTCGCCGACGCACAGGATCGGGGTGATGCCGTGCTTGAAGGCGGCCTTCACCTTGGCATTGCAGATCTCGTCGGTCTCGCCGTGGTACTGGCGGCGCTCGGAGTGGCCGACGGCCACGTAGGAGCACTTCAGCTTGGCCAGCATGGCGCCGGAGATCTCACCGGTGTAGGCGCCGGAGTCGTGCGCCGAGATGTCCTGGGCGCCGTACTTGATCTTCAGCTTGTCGCCGTCGACCAGCGTCTGCACCGAGCGCAGGTCGGTGAACGGCGGCAGGACCGCGACCTCGCAGGCCTCGTAGTCCTTGTCCGCGAGGGCGAAGGCGAGCTTCTGGACGTGGGCGATGGCCTCGAGGTGGTTGAGGTTCATCTTCCAGTTGCCCGCCATCAGCGGGGTGCGTGCAGTCACGGTGGTTCAGTCCTCCAGTGCGGCGAGGCCGGGGAGCGTCTTGCCCTCGAGGTACTCGAGGCTGGCGCCGCCGCCGGTAGAGATGTGATCGAACTTCCTCCGGCCACCGGCCTCCTCGTCGAAGCCCAGCGTGCGGACGGCCGCGGCCGAGTCGCCGCCGCCGACGACGGTGAAGCCGTCCGAGTCCAGCAGGCCCTGCGCGACGGCCTTGGTGCCGTTCGCGTAGTCGGGGTGCTCGAAGACGCCCATCGGGCCGTTCCAGAAGACGGTGCCGGCGTCGGCCAGCTTCGCGGCGTACAGCTCACGCGTCTTCGGGCCGATGTCCAGGCCCTCCTTGTCCGCCGGGATGGCGTCCGAGGAGACGGTCTCCGGGTTGGCCGGGGCCTTGGTCTTCAGGTCCGGGAAGTCGGCCGAGACCAGCACGTCGACGGGGAGGACGAACTCCACGCCGCGCTGCTCGGCGCGGGCCAGGTACTCCAGGCAGACCGGGATCTGGTCCTCCTGGAGCAGGGAGATGCCGACCTCGTGGCCCTTGGCCTTGAGGAAGGTGTACGACATGCCGCCGCCGACGAGGATGCGGTCGGCCTTCTCCAGCAGGTTGTCGATGACGCCCAGCTTGTCGGAGACCTTGGCGCCGCCGAGCACGACCACGTAGGGGCGCTTGACGTCCTCGGTGAGCTTCTTCAGCACGCCGACCTCGGTGGCGATCAGGTCGCCGGCGGCGTGCGGCAGGCGCGCGGGCAGGTCGAAGACCGAGGCGTGCTTGCGGTGCACGGCGCCGAAGCCGTCGCCCACGTACAGGTCGGCGAGCCGGGCGAGCTCGTCGGCGAAGGCACCGCGCTCGGCGTCGTCCTTGCTCGTCTCGCCCGCGTTGAAGCGGAGGTTCTCCAGCAGCGTGACCTCGCCGTTCGCCGTGGCGGCAACGGTGGCCTTCGCGCTGTCGCCCACCGTGTCGGTGGCGAACGAGACGTTCTTCCCGAGGATCTCCCCGAGCCGGCCGGCGACCGGGGCGAGGGAGAACTGCGGGTCCGGGGCGCCCTTGGGACGGCCCAGGTGGGAGGCGACGATCACCTTGGCGCCGGCGGCGGCCAGCTTGGCGATGGTCGGGGCGACGGCGCGGATGCGGCCGTCGTCGGTGATGGTGGTGCCCTCCAGCGGCACGTTGAGGTCGGCGCGGACGAAGACCCGCTTGCCCTCCACGCCGTCCTGGATGAGTTCGTCGATCGTCTTCATGCAGACTCCGGGGGTGCGTTCCGTGAGTGTCAGCTGAGTATCAGCCATGCGACGGGGCCCGTACGCGCCAGGTGCGCCGTACGAGCCCCGAACCCCTGCATCGCTCAGGTCAGAGCTGGCCGCCGACGAAGACGGTCAGGTCGACGAGGCGGTTGGAGTAGCCCCACTCGTTGTCGTACCAGCCGACGATCTTCACCTGCTTGCCCTGGGCCATGGTCAGCGAGGCGTCGAAGGTGCAGGACGCCGGCTCGTTGACGATGTCGGAGGAGACGATCGCGTCCTCGGTGTACTCCAGGACGCCCTTCAGCTGGCCCTCGGCGGCCTTCTGGAAGGCGGCGTTGACCTCGTCGGTGCTGACCTCGCGGTCCAGCTCGACGACCAGGTCGGTGACCGAGCCGGTCGGGACCGGGACGCGCATGGCGATGCCGTCCAGCTTGCCCTTGAGCTGCGGCAGGACCAGCGAGGTGGCCTTGGCGGCACCCGTCGAGGTCGGGATGATGTTGACCGCGGCGGCCCGCGCACGGCGCAGGTCGGAGTGCGGGAAGTCCAGGATGCGCTGGTCGTTGGTGTACGCGTGGACCGTCGTCATCATGCCCTTGACGATGCCGAAGGTCTCGTCGAGGACCTTGGCCATCGGCGCCACGCAGTTGGTGGTGCAGGAGGCGTTGGAGATGACGTGGTGGCTGGCGGCGTCGTACTTGTCGTGGTTGACGCCCATCACGATGGTGATGTCCTCGTTCTTGGCCGGGGCCGAGATGAGGACCTTCTTCGCGCCGGCGGCCAGGTGCTTGGCCGCGTCCTCGCGCTTGGTGAAGATACCGGTGGACTCGATGACGATGTCGGCGCCGAGCTCGCCCCAGGGGAGGGCGGCCGGGTCGCGCTCGGCCATCGTCTTGAAGGTCATGTCGCCGACGGTGATCGTGTCGTCGGTGTGGCTCACCTCGTGCTTCAGCCGACCCAGGACCGAGTCGTACTTCAGCAGGTGCACCAGGGTGGCGTTGTCGGTCAGGTCGTTGACACCGACGATCTCGATGTCCGCACCCTGCTCCAGGAGCGCGCGGAAGTAGTTACGACCGATACGGCCAAAGCCGTTGATGCCTACGCGGATCGTCACGAACCGATCTCCTCGTTGGTGTGCCGGGCTGTCCGCCGGCGGCTGTTTGGGATGTCCCCGACCACCACCGACCCTACCTCTAATGAGAGCGCTACGTGACATTGGCGGCGCTGGCCCGCGCCCCCGCGACCGGCGGGAGCACAGGCGAGCGGAGGGCCGCACGGGCGAGCGGTGAAAGGGGGTGCCGAAGGGGCCGGATCAGCCTTCTACGGCCCGGAGCGCGGCCCCGGCGAGGGTCGCGCGCTCGCGGGCGTCGGGCATGTTCTCCAGCCCGAAACCGAGCAGGACGGTGTCCTTGGTGGCCACCGCCGCGACCGGCCGCCCGTCACTCAGCGTGACCTTCGGGGTCGGGGCTCCGCCGGCGGCGGGCCCGTACTCCCCCGCGGCGGCGCTGCGGAACTGCGGGAAGCGGTCGGCCGGCAATTCGTCCGAGATCGGCCGGAAGGTCCCGGCGCGGTCCAGCGCGCCCGTGCCGCCCGCGGCGGCGAGGGCGGCCGTGGTGCCGGTCAGCTCGCCGCGGCCGGTGAACCGGGCCGGGGCCCGCAGCTCGGTGCGGCTGCCGGCGCCCAGCCAGTACTGGGCGAAGTCGTCCGAGTCGCCCTCGCGGAGCCGTACGTCGCCGCCGGCCTTGACGCCGGCCGCGATCAGCTTGCCGCCCTCGTTCACGAACGCGCGTACGGCGAGCATGGCGGCGCCGTCGGGCTGCTTGGCGCCCGAGTACCAGACGACCGTGTCGAAGTGGCCGAGCACGCCCAGGGCGTCGGGAACACCCTGCTTCGCCACGTCCCACACGACCGTCCTGCGGCCGTTGTCGGCCAGGGCACGGGTGTACGCGGCGGCGTGCCGGGCCGTGGCGCCCTCGTCGGCCAGGACCAGCGTGTCGGCGGCCGGGCGCTGCGCCACCGTGTACGTGAACGGGGTGCTGGCGGTGGGCCGGCCCTCGGCGGTGCGGCCGGTGAACCAGACGCTGACCTTCGCCCCGGGCCGGGCGCCCTTGACGGCGGCGCGGTACTGGTCGAAGCGGATGTTGTCCTCGCCGCCGTAGCGTTCGCCGCCGTCCCAGGCGCGCAGCGGCTCGGTGCGGGTGGGGCCGCCGTCGACGCGGTAGTTGAGGCGCTTGTCCCGGACGCTCTTGCGGGCGGTGACGGCCACGGTCTGGTCGCCGCCGCGCGCGTAGGAGGTGGTGAAGGCGTGCGGGGTGAAGTCGGGGGCGGTGATGCCGGTGGTGGAGACGGGCCGGTCGGGGTGGCCGGCGGTCTCGGCGACGGCCAGCGCGAACGGGATGTTCTTCTCGAACTCGCGCCGGATCAGCTTCTCGTCGTCGGGGAAGGTGAAGGACGAGCGGCAGTCGGCCGGGTCCCAGCGGTCGTTCGGGTCGGCGGCGGAGACGGTCTGGCACGTCGACATCTCGGGCGTGAACATCATGGTGCCGTGTGCGTTGGCGGCGTGGCCGTCGGCCTCCCCGTTGGTGGTGTAGAGCTCGGCGGAGAGCTGGGGCCGGTAGCCGGGGATGGCCGACTTCTCCGGGGTGCCGGCGAGCGCCTTGTAGAGCACGTCGTCGGGGGTGGCGGTGGCCTCCTGCCAGCCGACGCCGTAGAGCAGCAGTTCGGCCGCCGAGTGGTAGTTGATCGCGTAGCGGAAGCCGAGGCGCTTCTCGAAGGCGTCGAGGGCGCGGGTCTCGGGCTCGGAGGCGGGGGCGGTGCCGCGGTAGGTCTCGCTGCCGGGGCGGGGCGAGGAGCCCTCGTTGTCGTAGCCCCACTTGTAGGGGAAGTTGCGGTTGAGGTCGACGCCGTCGCCGGGGGTGATCCTCCCGTCGCCGTTGTTGTCGCGCAGGTTCTTGCGCCACAGCCGGTTCTTCGGGTCCTGGAACGTGTAGTCGTAGCCGTCGGGGTTGGCCGAGAGCACGAACCACAGCTCGGTGCCGTCGACGATCCGCGTGATGCGCTCGTCCTTGCCGTAGCGGTCGAGGTAGTGGTGCATCAGCCGCCGGGTCATCTCCGGGGTGATCCACTCACGGGCGTGCTGGTTGGACATGTAGAGGACGGCCGGTTTCGAGCCGTCGGGGGCCTTGGCGGCGCCCTTGGACACCTTGACGGCGAGGATGTCCTGGCCGCGCACGGTCCTGCCGATGCTGACGACCTTGGCCAGCCCCGGGTGGCGGCGCGCGGTGTCGGTGATCTCCTGCCGGAGGCCGTTCTTCCCGCTGTACGGGCGGAAGACGCCGTCGCCCTTGGGCGGCGCGGCGGTGGGGCGGGTCTTCTTCTCGGTGAGGTCCACGCCCTGGCCGCGCAGGTCCGCGGCCTGGGCGGGGGTGAGGACGAGTTCCACGGGGACGGGCTTGTCGCCGGTCACGCGTGGTCCGAGCTCGTGCGCGTCGACGCCCGCGCGGAGCAGCAGCGGGACGCGGTCGGCGGTGATGCGGGCGGTCCAGACGTGCAGCGAGTCGTCCTGCGGTGCGGGCCGTGCGTGCGACGGTGGTGCGGCGGCGAGTCCGCCGAGCACCACCGCGGCCACCGCGGCGACTGCTCTCGCCCTGGGTCTCATGAGCCCCCCTTGCCGTTGGCTGTCACATGGCGTGGACGGTCGTCAGGGTCATGACCAGCTCATGATCATGTCAACAACGCCTTTCGCGTCGCCCGGGGCGGGCTTGCGGGGCGGGGAGCCGGGGCCCACAGCGGACCGCCCCCGCTGCCCGGAGCGGGCCGCGGGGGCGGGGAGCGGAAGCGACAGCGGAAGCGGAAGCGGCAGCGGTGGCAGCGGGTGGCGGGCCGGGGGCTGCGGGGCCCGGTCAGCCCACCATGCCCTCGGCCATCTCCTCCGTCAGGTCGGGGATCTCGGCCAGGTTGGACTCCGTGCCCGGGATGCCCAGGTCCTGGGCCCGCTTGTCGGCCATGGCCAGCAGGCGGCGGATGCGGCCGGCGACGGCGTCCTTGGTCAGCGGCGGGTCGGCGAGCGCGCCCAGCTCCTCCAGCGAGGCCTGCTTGTGCTCCATGCGCAGCCGGCCGGCCGCCGCCAGGTGCTCGGGGACCTCCTCGCCGAGGATCTCCAGCGCCCGCTGGACACGCGCGCCGGCGGCCACGGCGGCCCGCGCCGAGCGGCGCAGGTTGGCGTCGTCGAAGTTGGCCAGGCGGTTGGCGGTGGCCCGCACCTCGCGGCGCATCCGCCGCTCCTCCCAGGCCAGCACCGACTCGTGCGCACCCAAACGCGTCAACAGCGCGCCGATCGCATCACCGTCACGGACGACGACGCGGTCCACGCCGCGCACCTCGCGCGCCTTGGCCGCGATCTGGAGTCTGCGGGCCGCCCCGACCAGCGCCAGCGCCGCTTCCGGGCCGGGACACGTCACCTCCAGGGACGAGGAGCGGCCGGGCTCGGTCAGCGAGCCGTGGGCCAGGAACGCGCCACGCCAGGCGGCCTCCGCGTCGCAGGTGGCACCGGAGACGACCTGCGGGGGCAGCCCGCGGATCGGCCGGCCGCGGCCGTCGACCAGGCCGGTCTGGCGCGCCAGCTGGTCACCGCCCGCCACCACCCGCACCACGTACCGGCTGCCCCGGCGCAGCCCGCCGGGGGCCATCACCACCAGGTCGGAGGAGTGCCCGAAGATCTCCAGGATGTCCTTGCGGAGCCGCCGGGCCGCGATCCCGGTGTCCAGCTCTGCCTCGATCACGATGCGGCCGCTGACCAGGTGCAGCCCGCCCGCGAACCGCAGGATGGCCGAGACCTCCGCTTTCCGGCAGCAGGTGCGGGTGACGGGAAGCCGGGAGATTTCGTCCTTCACCGCAGCCGTCATCGCCATGGGCCGATCCTTCCATGCATCCGAAAAATACGGTCGTACGCGGCGGCCAACAGCTCCGGATCGTGCGTCGGGGAGCCGTCGGGCGAGGCGACCGCCGCCAGCTCGACCGTTGCCCCGAGCCGCTTTGCGGCATCCGTCAGGCTCTCCCGGTCGGGCACGGCGGCCGCGTCGGCCAGCACCACGTCCAGGGCGAGTTTAGGGGCGTGTCGGGCCAAAACCTCCAAATGACGTTGCGGGGAGAAGCCATCGGTTTCGCCGGGTTGCGGCGCGAGGTTCAGCGAGAGCACCCGGCGGGCGCGGGTCTGCTGGAGCGCGTCCAGCAGCTCGGGCACCAGCAGATGCGGGATGACGGAGGAGAACCAGGAGCCGGGGCCGAGCACCACCCAGTCCGCGTCGAGCACGGCCTCGACGGCCTCCGGCACCGCCGGCGGGTCCTCCGGCACCACGTGCACCGACTGCACCTCGCCGGGGGTCAGCGCCACGGTGGCCTGGCCCCGCACGGTGGTCAGGTCGTCCGGCGCGTCCGGGTCGTGCCCGCGGACCTGCGCCTGGAGCTCCAGGGGCACCGCCGACATGGGCAGCACCCGGCCGTGGGCGCCGAGGAGCTTGCCGACGAGGTCCAGGGCCTGGACGTGGTCGCCCAGCTGCTCCCAGAGGGCCACGATGAGCAGGTTGCCCACGGCGTGGCCGTGCAGCTCGCCCCGGCTCTCGAAGCGGTGCTTGATCACTCGGGCCCAGGTCTGGCCCCAGTCGTCGTCCCCGCACAGCGCGGCGAGGGCCTTGCGGAGGTCGCCGGGGGGCAGCACGCCCAGCTCGTGCCGGAGCCGGCCGCTGGAGCCGCCGTCGTCGGCGACGGTGACCACGGCCGTGAGGTCGCCGGTGATACGGCGGAGCGCGGCCAGGGACGCGGACAGCCCGTGGCCGCCGCCGAGGGCGACGACCTTGGGCTGGGTGCCGCGCCGCGCGACGCGCTGCGGGCGGCGCTCGCCGGCCGCCTGCGGCCGGCCCGGCACGAGCCGGCCGACGCGGCGCATGCGGAAGGACCGGCCGGTCACTCGCGCCCCATGTCGCGGTGGACGACGACGGTCTCGACGCCCTCGGAGACCAGGCGGTGGGCGAGCTTCTCGGACATGGCCACGGAGCGGTGCTTGCCGCCGGTGCAGCCGACGGCGATGGTCACGTACCGCTTGCCCTCGCGGCGGTAGCCGGCGGCGATGAGCTGGAGCAGCTCGGTGTAGCGGTCGAGGAACTCCTTGGCGCCGGGCTGGTTGAAGACGTAGCCCGAGACCTCCTCGTTGAGGCCGGTGAAGGGCCGCAGCTCCGGCACCCAGTGCGGGTTCGGCAGGAAACGGCAGTCGACCACGAGGTCGGCGTCGACGGGCAGGCCGTACTTGTAGCCGAACGACATCACCGTGGCGCGCAGCTCCGGCTCCTCCTCGCCGGCGAACTGGGCGTCGAGCTTGGCGCGCAGCTCGTGCACGTTGAGGCTGGAGGTGTCGATCACCAGGTCGGCGTCGCCGCGCAGCTCGCGCAGCAGGTCGCGCTCGGCCGCGATGCCGTCGACGATGCGGCCCGAGCCCTGGAGCGGGTGCGGGCGGCGCACCGACTCGAAGCGGCGTACCAGGGCGTCGTCGGACGCCTCCAGGAAGATCACCCGGCGCTTGACCTTCTTGGCCTCCAGGTCCGCCAGGGACTCGCGCAGGTTGTCGAAGAACCGCCGGCCGCGCACGTCCACGACCACGGCGATGCGCGCCACGTTGCCCTGCGAGCGGGCCCCGAGGTCCACCATGGTGGGGATCAGGGCGGGCGGCAGGTTGTCGACGACGAACCAGCCGAGGTCCTCCAGGCACTTGGCGGCGGTGCTGCGCCCCGCCCCCGACATGCCGGAAATGATCACCAGCTCGGGGATGCCCACCGTCTCGCCGGCCGCGTCCACCGTCGTGCCCGTACTCACCTTCGCTCCGTCCCGCTCGGTCGCGTTCATCCTGGGTTCCCCCGTTCTCCCCGTTCCGCCGGCCGTGCCGCCGGGTGTGGTCCCGTGTTCCATACTGCGGCCTCCGCCGGTCCGTGGCGCGGAGCCCCTACCGGGCGGCTCCATCATTCCTCCACGTCGTCCATGATCTCTCCCGTCGCCGTGTTGACGGCGGGGGCGGGCGGCGCCGCCGCGGCGAGCGCCGCGGCGACGGTCTCGGCCGTCTTCCGGCCGATGCCGGGCGTCTCGCAGATCTGCTCGACCGTGGCGGCGCGCAGCCGCTTGACCGAGCCGAAGTGTTTGAGCAGGGCCTGCTTGCGGGTCTCGCCCAGGCCCGGCACGGCATCCAGCGGCGACGCCTTCAGCGTCCGGGTGCGCTTGCTGCGCTGGTAGGCGATGGCGAAGCGGTGGGCCTCGTCGCGGACGCGCTGGAGCAGGTAGAGGCCCTCGCTGGTGCGCGGCAGGACCACCGGGTCGTCCTCGTGCGGCAGCCAGACCTCCTCCAGGCGCTTGGCGAGGCCGCACACCGCCACGTCGGTCACGCCCAGCTCGTCCAGGGCCCGCTGGGCGGCGGCCACCTGCGGCTTGCCGCCGTCGACCACGACGAGCTGGGGCGGGTAGGCGAAGCGCTTGGGCCGGCCGTCGTCGTCCCGGTGCGTGTCCGGGGCGCCGGGGGCGTCGGGGGCTTCGTCGTCCTGGACCGCGCTCTCCTCCGTCCACTCCCCCGCCTTCTGCTTCTCCTGGAGGTAGCGGCGGAAGCGCCGGGAGACGACCTCGTGCATGGACCGGACGTCGTCCTGTCCCGCGAAGCCACGGATCTGGAAGCGCCGGTACTCGCTCTTGCGGGCCAGGCCGTCCTCGAAGACGACCATGGAGGCGACCACGTCCTGCCCCTGGAGGTGCGAGATGTCGAAGCACTCGACGCGCAGCGGCGCCGAGTCCAGGCCGAGGGCCTCGGCGATCTCCTCCAGGGCGCGGGAGCGGGTGGTCAGGTCGGAGGCGCGCTTCGTCTTGTGCAGCGCGAGGGCCTGCTGGGCGTTGCGCTGCACGGTGGCCATGAGGTCCTTCTTGTCGCCGCGCTGCGGGATGCGCAGGTCGACGCGGGCGCCGCGGCGCTCCGCCAGCCACTGGGCAACCGGCTCCGGCGGCTCGGGCAGGGCGGGGACGAGGACCTCCTTGGGCACCGCGTCGCCGCTCTCCTCGCCGTAGAGCTGCTGGAGGGCGTGCTCGACGAGGCCCGCGGTGTCGACGGCCTCGACCTTGTCCGTGACCCAGCCGCGCTGACCGCGGACCCGGCCGCCGCGCACGTGGAAGATCTGGACGGCCGCCTCCAGCTCGTCCTCCGCGACGGCGATCAGGTCGGCGTCGGTGGCGTCGGCGAGGACGACGGCGTTCTTCTCCATGGCGCGGCGCAGCGCCTCGATGTCGTCCCGGAGCCGGGCCGCGCGCTCGTACTCCATCTCCTCGGCGGCCTCCTGCATCCGCTGTTCGAGGCGGCGGAGGTAGGCGCCGGTGCGGCCGGCCATGAAGTCGCAGAACTCCTCGGCCAGTTCGCGGTGCTCCTCGGGGGTGACGCGGCCGACGCAGGGCGCGGAGCACTTGCCGATGTAGCCCAGCAGGCAGGGGCGGCCGATCTGCGCCGAGCGCTTGAAGACGCCCGCGGAGCAGGTGCGGACGGGGAAGACGCGCAGCATCAGGTCGACGGTCTCGCGGATGGCCCAGGCGTGCGCGTAGGGGCCGAAGTAGCGCACGCCCTTCTTCTTGGGGCCGCGCATGACCTGGACGCGCGGGAACTCCTCGTTCAGCGTGACGGCCAGGGAGGGGTAGCTCTTGTCGTCACGGTACTTGACGTTGAAGCGGGGGTCGTACTCCTTGATCCAGGAGTACTCCAGCTGCAGCGCCTCGACCTCGGTGGAGACCACGGTCCACTCGACGGAGGCGGCGGTGGTGACCATGGTGCGCGTGCGGGGGTGCAGGCCGGCGAGGTCCTGGAAGTAGCTGGAGAGCCGCTGGCGCAGGCTCTTCGCCTTCCCGACGTAGATCACGCGGCCGTGCTCGTCCCGGAACTTGTAGACCCCCGGCGAGTCGGGGATCTGTCCCGGCTTGGGTCGGTAGCTGCTGGGGTCGGCCATGCCACACACCCTACTTGCGGGCACTGACAACGACTCCATCCTCCCGCGGGCCGGCCCGCCCCGGTACGGGGGTGCGGCCGGCCCCCGGCAGCGCGGGGCTGCCGGGGGCCGGCGGTGGGGGGTGGGTGGTGCGGTCCGGGCGTGCGGGGCGTCAGCGGCGGGGTGCCCTGCGCACCATCACCGTGCCCAGGCCGAGGACCAGGGCGGCGGCGCCGCCCACGGTGACGGCGGTGCCGGCCTGGTTGCCCTGCCCGCCCTGCTGTGCCTGCTGTTCCTGTGTTTCCTGTTGTGTGTCGTAGCCGCCGGCGGTGCCCTTCCGGGCGTAGGCGGAGCCGGGCAGCTTGTCGCCGTACGCCTTGTGGACGCGGTCGCGGTAGGCGGCGAGGGTGGTGCCCTTCCCGCCCACGGCACGGACGGCGTCGGGGTCGAGGGGCAGGACGCGGTCGCCGCGTTGCACGTACCAGGCGTCGATCTGCGGTTCGCGGAAGACGGTGCCGCCGGACAGGGCGCGGGCGCCCTCGGCGGCGTAGCGGGTCTCGTCGTCGCCGGTGGCGATGTTGACCACGGACCAGTGGCCGCCGGTGCGGGCCGTCCACACCGAGGCCTTCTGCCCGTCGGCGGCGACGGCCTTGCTGGCGAGGAAGTCGAGCCGGGCGACGGGGGCGCCGTCGCGGCCGGCCACGAAGTCCGGGTCGAGGGTGTAGACGGGCACGGTGGCGCCCTCGATCCGCGGCCGGGCGGCGTCCTTGGCGAGGGCGCCGTCGCGGGCGAAGAAGCGGGAGAGGGTCTCCAGGCCGGCGGGGGCGGAGGCCGCGGCGTGGGCGGCGCTCACCTCGTCGGCGGACGGTGGTGCGGGGGTGGCGGGCGGCGGGGCGGCGTGCGCGAGGGGCGCCAGGCCCAGCAGGGCGACGGTCAGGGCGCCGCCGGCGGTGGCGCGGACGGCGCCCGCGCGGGCGCGGCCGGCGGGGTGGCCGGTGGTGCGGTGGCCGGTGGTGGGGTGGGTCATGTCCCTCACGCCCCTATCCCGTAGAGCGAGTGGGTCCAGGAGAAGCGGTTGTTGTTGACGTACCAGCTGTGGGACGCCCAGTTGTAGCGGCTGTTCGACGGCCACGGGTCGCCCCAGTAGACGGTGCTGTTGCTGTCGTCGTAGCCGTAGAGGACGTGCATGTGGCCGCCGCCGGAGGACCACTGGATGCGGGTCTCGACCGGGCGGCCCGCGTCGATCTCGGTCTTGACGGTCGGGTAGCGCAGCCAGCCGCTGACGTAGCGGCCGGGCTCGATGCCGGCCCAGTCCAGGGCGTTCTGCACGTTGCCGAGGGTGGCCTGGTTGTTGGGGCAGGTGCTGCCCTGCTGCCGGCCGAAGGCGGCGTTGCAGAACTGGTTCTGGCTGTACGTGCGGCCCAGGTAGGTGCTGATGGTGTTGCCGGAGGCGGCCCAGCACCAGTTGGTCTTCTCCTGGGCCTGCATGGTGATGGAGAGGTTGCGGGCCGCCCGGGGGGTGGCGCCCTGGTCGCCGGCCGCCGCGTTCGCCGTGGTGGGGACGGCGAGGAGGGCGGCGGCGACGAGGGCCGCCAGGGCCGGTCGTCTCCCGCGGAGGGATGTCGTTCTGGGTGCCGATGCCGATGCACGGGCCATGTGGCGTTCCTCCCGTGACTGGGGGGTTGGGTGGAGGAACGCGTCCGGACGCGTGTGAGGAGCATCGGGGTGTTGTCGTGCGCTGGTCAACAAGCTTCAATACGAGCGGACGACTTGGTGTGAACCAATCGCGAACGATGTGAACATCCCGCGGCCCCGTCAAGAGGACGGGACGTGTCCGCTCGTGGTCCGCCCGGTGTCCCGGCCGTGAATGTTCACACGCGTCCGGGGGGTTCACCGCGCACGAGGAGCGGACCATGGCACGCGGCAGCACCCCCGTCGACGAGGCCGAACTGGAGCGGGTGCTGCGCACCGGGCCGTTCCACCTCGCCCTGCGCACCGCCCTGTCCGCGCGCGGTCTCGCGCTGCACCGCGTCCAGCACCGGCTCGCCCAGCGGGGCGTCAAGGTGGGGGTGACGAGCCTCAGTTACTGGCAGCAGGGCGCCCGCCGGCCGCAGCGCCCCGAGTCGCTGCGCGCCGTCCGGGCGCTGGAGGACGTGCTGGGGCTGCCGGCGCAGGCGCTGACCCGCTTACTGGAGCCGGCCGCGCGCCCCCGGCCCGAGCGGCCGGCCGCGCGGTCGTACCGCTCGCTGGTGGAGGAGGCGTGCGTCCTGGAACGGCTGCTGGCGGAGCTGGAGTCGCCGCCCGACGGCGGCCTGCACACCGTCTGTCACCTGGAACAGGTGCGGATCGGTGCGCGCCGGGAGATGCGCTCCCGCGACTCCCAGCACGTCGTGCGCGCCCACCGCGACGGCGTGGACCGCTACGTGGCCATCCACCACGGCGACCCGGGCTGCGACCCGGGCCGGGTGACCGTCCGGGCGCACGAGAACTGCCGCCTCGGCCGGGTCCGCCGGCACGACCCCTCCGGCGTCCTCGTCGCCGAGCTGCTGTTCGACACGCGGCTGCGGTGCGGCGAGACGTACGTCTTCGGCTACGGCTTCGAGGACGGCACCGGCGGCACCAGCACCGAGTACGTCCGCGGCTTCAGCTTCGCCGGCGCGCAGTACGTGCTCCAGGTGCGGTTCGACGAGGCGGCGCTGCCCGTGCGCTGCGTGCGCTTCTCCCAGGCGTCGGCCGGCGCCCCGCGCGGCGGCCGGCAGGAGCTGACGCTGGCCGGCCGGCACCGGGCCGTGCACCTGGTGGAGCAGGCGGTGCGGCCGGGGATCGTGGGGATCGCCTGGGACTGGTGCTGAGGCCGTGACCGGCCGGGCCGGCCGGGCGGCGGGCGGTCAGGCGGCCGGGCCCGCGATCAGCTTGCCGCCGTCGGCCTTGACGGGCACGGACGGCAGCGGCGCACCGGCCGGGCCCTGCAGGACCTTGCCCGTGGTCGCGTCGAAGAGGCTGCCGTGGCAGGGGCAGTGCACCTTGCCGTCCTGCACCTTGTCCACCACGCAGCCGGCGTGCGTGCACACCGCGCTGAACGCCTTGTACTGGCCCTCGGCAGGCTGCGCCACCAGCAGGCGCTGCTCCCGGTAGAGCCGGGCCCCGCCCACGGGCACCTCGCCGACCGCGCCGAGGTCCACGGGCGCGGTGGGGACGGCCGGCCCCTTGGCGCCGGTCCCGCCCTCGCAGGCGGTGGCGCAGAGCCCGGCGACGCCGGCCAGGGCCGCGCCCTGCAGGACGGTACGGCGGGAGGCATGGGGGGTGGACATGGGTGGCTCCAACGGTGGTACGGGTGGTGCGTACGACGGGACACGGCGACCCTACCGCCGGGGCGTGGGGAGCCCGGGGCAGGGCGGCGCCGGAGGGGCTCCCTGGGGAGCCCCTCCGGCGGAACGTCACGCCGTGCGGGCGCGGGTCCGCTTCTTCGCCCGGGGCGCGGGGAGCGCCGCCGCGTCGCTGACGCGGTCGCCCAGGATGTCGCGGAGGAACTTGCCGGTGTGGCTCGCCGGTACCGCGGCGACCTCCTCGGGCGTTC
The DNA here is from genome assembly GCF_014654785.1 of Streptomyces mashuensis. Classification (GTDB taxonomy): domain Bacteria; phylum Actinomycetota; class Actinomycetes; order Streptomycetales; family Streptomycetaceae; genus Streptomyces; species Streptomyces mashuensis. The sequence continues at coordinate 114,029 of NZ_BNBD01000015.1, read as the reverse complement.
CCTCGGCGACCACCAGGCCGCCGCCGGAGCCGCCCTCGGGGCCCATGTCGACGACCCAGTCGGCCGTCTTGATCACATCGAGGTTGTGCTCGATGACGATCACCGTGTTGCCCTTGTCGACCAGGCCCGACAGGACCGAGATCAGCTTCCGGATGTCCTCGAAGTGCAGACCGGTGGTCGGCTCGTCGAGGACGTAGACCGTGCGCCCGGTGGAGCGCTTCTGCAGCTCGCTGGCGAGCTTCACGCGCTGGGCCTCGCCGCCGGACAGCGTCGGCGCGGACTGGCCGAGCCGGACGTAGCCCAGGCCCACCTCGGTGAGCGTGCGCAGGTGGCGGGCGATGGTGGGCACGGCCTCGAAGAACTCCAGGGCCTCCTCGATGGGCATGTCCAGCACCTCGGCGATGGACTTGCCCTTGTAGTGGACCTCCAGGGTCTCCCGGTTGTAGCGCGCGCCGTGGCAGACCTCGCACGGCACGTACACGTCCGGCAGGAAGTTCATCTCGATCTTGATGGTGCCGTCGCCGGAGCAGTTCTCGCAGCGGCCGCCCTTGACGTTGAAGGAGAAGCGGCCGGGCAGGTAGCCGCGGACCTTCGCCTCCATCGTCTCCGCGAAGAGCTTGCGGATGTGGTCGAAGACGCCGGTGTACGTGGCGGGGTTGGAGCGCGGCGTACGGCCGATGGGCGACTGGTCGACGTGCACGACCTTGTCGACCAGGTCGTCGCCGTCCACGCGCGTGTGCCGGCCGGGCACCGCCCGCGCGCCGTTGAGCTCGCGTGCGAGGTGGGTGTAGAGGATGTCGTTGACCAGCGTGGACTTGCCGGAGCCGGAGACGCCGGTGACGGCGGTGAGGACGCCCAGCGGGAAGGCCACGTCGATGTCGCGCAGGTTGTTCTCCCGGGCGCCGCGCACCACGATGCGCCGCTCGGGGTCGGCCGGCCGCCGGGCGGCGGGCAGGGCGATGGACTTCTTGCCGGAGAGGTACTGCCCGGTCATCGACGACTCGGTGCGCAGCAGCTCCTTCAGCGGGCCGCTGTGGACGACCTTGCCGCCGTGCTCGCCGGCGCCCGGGCCGATGTCGACGACCCAGTCGGCGACCTTGATGGTGTCCTCGTCGTGCTCGACGACGATGAGCGTGTTGCCCATGTCGCGCAGGCGGACCAGCGTCTCGATGAGGCGGTGGTTGTCGCGCTGGTGCAGGCCGATGGACGGCTCGTCGAGGACGTAGAGCACGCCGACCAGGCCGGAGCCGATCTGGGTGGCGAGCCGGATGCGCTGGGCCTCGCCGCCGGAGAGGGTGCCGGCGGCGCGGTTGAGGGAGAGGTAGTCCAGGCCGACGTCGACGAGGAACTTCAGGCGCTCGTTGACCTCCTTGAGCACCCGCTCGGCGATCTTCTTCTCCCGGCCGGTGAGCTTCATGCCGCGCAGGAAGTCGGCGCACTCGCTGATCGACATCGCGGAGACGTCGGCGATGGAGCGGTCCTGCACGGTGACGGCCAGCACGATGGGCTTCAGGCGCGTGCCCTCGCAGGTGGGGCAGGGCACCTCGCGCATGTAGCCCTCGAAGCGCTCGCGGCTGGCGTCGCTCTCGGCCTCGGAGTGGCGCCGCTTGACGAACGGCACGGCGCCCTCGAAGGCGGTGGTGTAGGCGCGCTCGCGGCCGTAGCGGTTGCGGTAGCGCACCTCGATCTGCGTCTTGTGCCCGTTCAGCAGGGCCTTCTTGGCGCGCTGGGGCAGCCCGGCCCAGGGGATGTCGGTACGGAAGCCCAGGGCGTCGGCGAGGGCGCCGACGAGCCGGCTGAAGTAGTCCTTGGTGTGGCCGTGCGACCAGGGGCTGATCGCGCCCTCGTCGAGGCTCTTCTCCGGGTCGGGGACGATCAGCTCGGGGTCGACCTCCATGCGCGTGCCGATGCCGGTGCATTCGGGGCAGGCGCCGAAGGGCGAGTTGAAGGAGAAGGACCGGGGCTCCAGCTCCTCGAACGACAGGTCGTCGTACGGGCAGTAGAGGTGCTCCGAGTACATCCGCTCGCGCTCGGGGTCGTCCTCGGGCAGGTCGACGAAGTCGAGGACGACCATGCCGCCGGACAGGCCCAGGGCGGTCTCGACCGAGTCGGTGAGCCGGCGCTTGGCGCTGTCCTTGACGGTGAGGCGGTCGACGACCACCTCGATGGTGTGCTTCTCCTGCTTCTTCAGCTTGGGCGGCTCGGTGAGGTGGATCGTCTCGCCGTCGACCCGGGCCCGGCTGTAGCCCTTGGCCTGGAGGTCGGCGAAGAGGTCGACGAACTCGCCCTTGCGCTCGCGCACCAGCGGGGAGAGCACCTGGAAGCGGCTGCCCTCGGGCAGCTCCAGCACCTTGTCGACGATGGCCTGCGGGGACTGCCGGGAGATGGGGCGGCGGCACTCGGGGCAGTGCGGCTTGCCGATCCGGGCGAAGAGCAGGCGGAGGTAGTCGTAGACCTCGGTGATCGTGCCCACGGTGGAGCGCGGGTTGCGGGAGGTCGACTTCTGGTCGATGGAGACGGCCGGGGACAGGCCCTCGATGAAGTCGACGTCCGGCTTGTCCATCTGGCCGAGGAACTGCCGTGCGTAGGAGGAGAGCGACTCCACGTAGCGGCGCTGGCCCTCGGCGAAGATCGTGTCGAACGCGAGGGACGACTTGCCCGACCCCGAGAGTCCGGTGAAGACGATGAGGGAGTCGCGCGGGAGGTCGAGCGAGACGTTCTTGAGGTTGTGCTCGCGAGCGCCACGGACGATGAGACGGTCTGCCACGCCGGTCGGCACCTTTCTTGAGAGTCGGCTCCGGGAGAGAGCTGCGGGGGTGCGGTGCGCCCTCTGTCGAGGGTACGGGGACCCTCTGACAAACAGGGGGCCGTCCGGGGGTCACGCGGGTGCAGCGACGCGCGATGCCACCCTCCGACGATATAGCACTCACATTCGATTTACGGGCGGAGTCGGAGTTCTTCACCCGAAGGAGTGGCGGCACTAGGGTCGGCCGCATGATCGATCACGCGCAGGACCTCCAGGCCGTACGCGAGGCGACCGCCCGCCTGCTCGCCACCGTCACCCCCCTGGACAACGCCGCCCTCTCCGCCCCGTCACGGCTGCCCGGCTGGACCCGCGGCCACGTGCTGGCCCACCTCGCCCGCAACGCCGACGCGCTGGTGAACGTCCTCGCCGGCCGGCCCATGTACCCGAGCGCCGAGGCACGCGACGCCGACATCGAGCGGGACGCGCAGCTCCCGGCCGCCGAACTCCTCGCCGGCCTGCGCGCGGCCGCGGACCGCTTCCTGGAGCAGGCCGCGACCCCCGCCGACTGGAACCGCACCGTCACGCTGCGCAACGGCGTGACCGACTCCGCCGCCCGCGTCCCCTTCCGCCGCCTCGCCGAGGTCGAGCTGCACCACGTCGACCTCGGCCTGGGCTACGAACTGGAGGACGTGCCCGCCGACTTCACCCTCCGCTACACCGCCTTCCTGGCCGACCGCTTCAGCGGCCACCCCGACGTGCCCCCCATGGAGCTCGACGCCCCCGGCGCCGGCCACTGGCGCACGGGCGGCACCGAGGGCGACCCCCTGAAGGTCACCGGCACCCCCGCCGCCCTGCTGGGCTGGCTCGCCGGCCGCCGTGACGGCGCGGAGCTGGACGCCGGCGGTGTCCGGCCGCCCGCCCTGCCCGCTCTCTAGCGCGGAGATAGGGTTGATCCATGACCTACACGGGAGCGGTGAAGGTCGGCGGGCCCGCCGACGTACACGAGTTGACCGATCTGATGATCTCCAAGGTCGCGGTCGGTCCGATGGACAACAACGCCTATCTGCTGCGCTGCCGGGCCACGGACGAGCAGCTCCTCATCGACGCCGCGGCCGAGCCGCACACCCTGCTCGGCCTCATCGGTGACAGCGGCATCACCGCCGTCGTCACCACGCACCGGCACCAGGACCACTGGAACGCCCTGCGGGAGGTCGTGGACGCCACCGGCGCCCGCACCTACGCCGGACGCGAGGACGCCGAGGGCATCCCCGTCCCCACCGACGTCCTCGTGGACGACGGCGACACGATCACCGTGGGCCGCGTCCGCCTGACGGCGCGCCACCTCGTCGGGCACACCCCCGGCAGCATCGCGCTGATCTACGACGACCCGCACGGCCACGCGCACGTCTTCACCGGCGACTGCCTCTTCCCCGGCGGCGTGGGCAACACCCACGACGACCCCAAGGCGTTCGCCAGCCTCCTGAACGACGTCGAGACCAAGCTCTTCGGCGCCCTGCCGGACGAGACCTGGGTCTACCCCGGCCACGGCAACGACACCACCCTGGGCGCCGAGCGCCCCCACCTACCGGAGTGGCGCGCACGCGGCTGGTGACGACGGCACCGGCGGCCACGGAGCCGTAGCACGCCGTCCCGCCCCCGGAGCACCAGGGGCGGACGGCGTGATTCCGGTGCGCCCCCGGCAACGCCCCCGTACGCCCCGTTTCCCCGGGCCCGCGGGGAAGTTGGTCACTACATGAACCGTGACCGCGCTCCGGCCATGTTCCGCCTGGCCGCCGCCTCCATGGCCGGCACCGCCATCGAGTTCTACGACTTCTTCGCCTACGGCACCGCCGCCGCCCTCGTCCTGGGCCGGCTGTTCTTCCCCACCGTCTCCCCGCTCGTCGGCACGCTCGCCGCGTTCGGCACCTTCGGCATCGGCTTCGTCGCCCGCCCCGTGGGCTCGGTGCTCTTCGGGCACGTCGGCGACCGCTTCGGCCGCCGCCCCGTGCTCCTCGCCTCCCTGCTCCTCACCGGCGTGGCCACCCTGGCGATCGGCTGCGCGCCCACCTACGGCACCCTGGGCCTGGGCGCACCGCTGCTCCTGCTCGCCCTGCGCTTCCTCCAGGGCCTGGGCGTGGGCGGCGAGTGGAGCGGGGCCGTCCTGATCGCCGCGGAGCACGCGCCCGCCCACCGGCGCGCCCTGTGGGCGAGCATCCCGCAGACCGGTCCGTCGTTCGGCTTCCTCCTCGCCAACGGCATCACGCTCACCCTGTCGGTCACCCTCACCGACGCCCAGTTCCTCGCCTGGGGGTGGCGCGTGCCGTTCTGGTTCGGCGGGCTGCTGGCCGCCGTGGGGCTGCTGCTGCGGAGCCGGCTCGTCGAGACGCCCGTCTTCCGCGAGCTGGAGGCCGGCCGTACGCGCGCCGCCCTGCCGCTCGCCGAGGTGGTGCGCGGCCACTGGCGGCTGGTCCTGCTGACCGCCGGCGCCCTGTCGTTCGGCTACTCGGTGTTCTACACCGTCACCACCTGGTCGCTGTCCTACGGCACGGAACGGCTCGGCGTGGACCGGACGGTGATGCTGGGCTGCGTGATGACGGCGGTCGCCGCCTCCGGCGCGGCCACCCCGGTGGCGGCCTTCCTCGGCGACCGGTACGGGCGGCGCCCGCTGTGCCTGGCCGGCTGCACCGCCGTGGCGCTGTGGATGTTCCCGCTGGTGGCGCTGTTGCGCACGGGCCGGCCGCCGTTGTTGCTGCTGGGCTTCGTGGTGGCCATGCTCGGTTTCGTGACGGCCTTCGGCGTCGCCGGGGCGTACCTGCCCGAGCTGTTCGAGGCGCGGGTGCGCTGTACGGGCGCGGCCGTCGGCTACAACCTCGCGGGCGTGCTGGGCGGTGCCGTGACGCCTCTGGTGGCCACCGCCGCCGGCCGCGTCGAGGGGCCTCCGTGGGGCGTCGCCGTCTACCTGACCGGCGTGACGCTGCTGAGCCTCGGCTGTTTCCTGCTGCTGCCCGAGACCCGGCCGGCCGGTGCGCCCGCCGCGACGGCGGCCGGGGCGGCCCCGGCGTGACGAGCGGGCCGCTCAGACGCCCGCGCCGTCCCGCTCCGGGGCGGCGGGGGCGGCGGGCGCGGTGCTCTCCGCGGCCCGCTCCTGGGCGGCCGAGGCGCGCAGGCTGGTGACGGTGGTGACGGCCAGCACCGCGCAGATGACGCCCAGGGACACCGGGATGCTGATCTCCGGCACCGGCACGCCGCTCTCGTGCAGGGCGTGCAGCACGAGCTTCACGCCGATGAAGCCGAGGATGACCGACAGGCCGTAGGAGAGGTGGACCAGCTTCCGCAGCAGGCCGCCGAGGAGGAAGTACAGCTGCCGCAGGCCCATCAGGGCGAAGGCGTTGGCCGTGAAGACGATGTACGGGTCCTGGGTCAGGCCGAAGATCGCCGGGATGGAGTCGAGCGCGAACAGCACGTCCGTGGTGCCGATCGCCAGCATGACGACCAGCATCGGCGTCATCAGGCGACGGCCGTTCTCCAGGACGAACAGCCGGGTTCCGTGGTACCGGTCGGTGGAGGGGAAGCGCCGCTCGACGAGCCGCAGGAAGCGGTTCTCCTCGTACGTCTCCTCCTCGGCGTCACCGCCGCCCTGCCGGGCCTCCTGGACCAGCTTCCAGGCCGTCCAGACGAGGAACGCGCCGAAGAAGTAGAAGATCCAGGAGAAGTTGGCGACGATCGCCGCGCCGGCGCCGATGAAGACGGCGCGCAGCACGAGGGCGATGAGCACACCGACCATGAGCACCCGCTGCTGGTAGGCGGCGGGCACCGCGAACTTCGCCATGATCAGGACGAAGACGAAGAGGTTGTCGACGCTCAGCGACTTCTCGGTGATGAAGCCCGCGAAGAACTCGCCCGCGGGCCGGCCGCCGCCGAACACGAGCAGCCCCAGCCCGAAGAGCCCGGCCAGGGCCACCCACACCGCGGTCCAGGTGCCCGCCTCCTTGAGCGAGACCTCGTGCGGCTTGCGGCCGCCGATGAAGAAGTCGGCCGCGACGAGGGCGCACAGGCCCAGGATGGTGAGCGACCAGACCGTCAGGGAGACGTCCACTGTTCCTCCGGCACGTCGTACGGGGCGTACGGCAGTCGGCGTACGGCAGTCCTCAAGACGGTACAGGAAGCACCAAGCTTAAGTAAAGAAAGAACCAAAAATCGAGGTCAGGCGCGTTGGGCAGGTCAAGCGCCGCAGGCCCGCCGGGCCTGCCCCACCTGCCACAGCACCCGGTCCAGCACCCCGCTCCCCGCGGGCACCAGCGGCGGCTCGTACGTCCAGGCGTGCCCGACCCACGGGTCGGCCAGGTGGTCGTCCGGCACCGGCGTGATCCGCAGCAGCGACTTCCACAGCGGGTCGAGCACCGGGCCGTAGCCGCGGGCTTCCGCCCGGTCGGCGACCATCAGCAGGTGCACGCCCACGGCCGGCCCCTCGTCGGCCAGGTAACGCAGCTGGGTGACGGCACGGTCGTCGAAGCCGTGCGGGAAGTCGTGCACGATCAGCAGCTGCCCGGCCGGGTCGAAGTCCTCCGGCAGCGCGTCCGGCACACCGCTGCGCACGGCCATCTGCGCCAGGTCCACGCGCCGCGTCAGGCGCTCCAGCGTCTCCGTCACCCCGCGGGCGCCCGCCGGGGCCTCCTTCAGCGCGCCGTGCTCCCGCAGCGGGGCCAGGGCGGTGCCGGCCGCGCCCGCCGGGTCGACGACGTGCACCGTGTACGTGCCGACGGGGTGCACCGCCAGCAGCCGGGCGGCGACGGCGACCGCGCACTCCACGGCCAGCCGGCGCCGCTGCCCGGCGTCGGTCAGGCCCGGGTCCACGCCGCCCGGCGGGCGGCCGCTGTCGACCCACAGGCCGCGCTCCAGCGGCAGTCGCACCAGCATGGGGATGCGCAGCCCGTCGCTCTCGGGCAGCCGCAGGTCGCCCAGCCGGACGGCCAGGGGCCGCTCCAGGGGCACCTGGTAGGCGTGCCACACGGGGTTGTCCCAGCGGGCGTAGGCGGGCGGCAGGGCGTGCTCGACGACCTCGGCCTCGGCGGCCAGCTGGGCCAGGTCCCGGTCGAGCACGGACCGCGCCTGGTCGAGGAGGGCCGCCTGCTGGGCACGGGCCTCCTCGCGGGCGGCGTCCGCGGCCGGGCCGACGCGGGTCCGCGGGTCGGACAGCACCTCGTCCAGCCGCTGGTCCAGACGCGCCTCGGCGAAGTCGACGGCGCTGCGGTAGGCGGCCACGGAGCGCGCCAGGTCCTCGAACATGCCCCACACCTGGTTGTAGAGCCGCTCGTCCATGCTCCAGCCGGTGGCGTCCCCGGCCACGGGCCGGTACGCCTCCGGGCCGGCGGAGGCAGGGGCGGGGGCGTCGGCCGGTCCGGCTTCTGCGGGCGGCGTGGCGACGGCCGCGGTGGACTGCCGCCCGGGGTGCCGGTAGCTGATGCCCCCGGAACCGGCGCCGGCCGGCGAGCCGGCGGGCTCCCCCGGAACCGGCGGCCCGGCGGCGGCTCCGTCCGCGCCCGCGGCGGCCCGCAGGGCCTCCGCGGCGCATTCCGCCGCCTCCGGCAGGCCCTGGTCGTGCAGCAGGGCCGTCAGGCCCTCGGCGTAGCCCTGGCCGACCGCGCGGACCTTCCAGGCGCCCTGCCGCCGGTAGAGCTCGACGGCCACCACGGCCGACTCCCGGTCCAGGCCCTCCAGGACGTAGCGGACGACCGGCGTCCCGCCGGGTCCGGCGACCTCCACCACGGGCGCCGGGAAGGCGCCGAAGCGGTCCGGGCCCGCCGGGGCGGGCGGCAGGGCCAGCGCGACGTACACCCGGTGCACGTCCTCCGCCAGGGCGGCCAGGCCGACGGCGAGGCGGTGCTCCGCAGCGGGCTGCCGGGGCACGTCCAGGCCCGGCAGGACGGGGCTGCCGGGGTGCGCGACGCGGTCCCGGGACCGTACCGCGCCGTCCGCGTCACCGAGCGTCGCCACCGCCACCACCGGGCGCTCCGCGGCGACCCGGACCTCCAGCCGGTCCCCCGTCAGCGGGTGGTTCTGCCCCCGCACCAGCTCGGCCGTCATCGCCGCTCCCCTGTTCGTTCGTGCTCATGCTGCGCGGGCCCGGCGGGGTGCTGCCCGCCGGGCCCGGTGGATACGACGCCGGCGCCGCGGCGCCGGTTCGTCCGTCCGTTACAGGACCGCCTGGATCTCCGCGAGCAGGTCCTGGAAGGTGCGGCCGTTGGAGGGCTGGCCGATGGCCGTCATCTGCCAGCCGTCGGCCACGCGGTGCACCTTCGCCATGATCTGCGCCGTGTACGGGCCACCGCCGTCGAGGGTGTAGCGCGCGAGCTCCTGGCCGGTGGTCTCGTCGACCAGGCGGCAGAAGGCGTTGCGCACCTCGGCGAAGGTCTGGCCGGTGAAGGAGTTCACCGTGAAGACGATCTGGTTGACGTGGACGGGGACGCGCTGGAGGTCCACCAGGATGGACTCGTCGTCACCGCCCTGGCCGGCGCCGCCGACCAGGTTGTCGCCGGTGTGACGGACCGAGCCGTCCTTGCTGACCAGCTGCTGGAAGAAGGCGACGTCGACGGGCTGCTTGTCGGCGAAGAGCACCGCCGACGCGTCGAGGTCGATCTCCCGGGTGCGCGTCCCGAACAGGCCGCGCCGCGGGGCCGCCTGCCAGCCCAGGCCCATCCGTACCGCGGTCAGGGTCCCCCCGTCGGCCTTCTTCAGGCTGATGCCCTGACCCTTGGACAAGTTGACCGTCACGCGCAGTCCCTCTCTCGCTCGTTCTTTCCCCCGTGGCCGCGCGACCGCGCGGCCCACACGTCGACCCTATGCAACGCGCGGGGGCCGCGAGCCCCCCGGAGGGACCTTTGTGGCGGTCTTGCAACATGACGCGCCGGGCCGCGCACCGCCGTTCGGGCGGGCTTCAGGCGAGCCCGGCCTCGCGCATCTGCCGGAGCTCCTTCTTCAGCTCGCCCACCTCGTCGCGCAGCCGGGCCGCGACCTCGAACTGGAGCTCGGCCGCCGCGGCCCGCATGCGGTCCGTCATCTCCTCGATGAGCTCGGCGAGTTCCGTGGCCGGACGGTCCGTCGGGACGGTCTCGCGCGCCTTGCCCCGACCCTTGGCGGGCGTGGGAGCCTTGGCGGTGCCCTTCGCGGCCTTCGCGCCGCCCTTGGCCGCCGTACCGCCGGCGCCCACCGGCACGGGCGCTCCGGCCCGGTCGACACCCTTGCGGTAGCCCGTGCCCAGCAGCTCCTCGGTGTCGAGCTCCTCGCGGGCGAGGGTGGCGACGATGTCGCCGATCTTCTTGCGCAGCGGCTGCGGGTCGATGCCGTTCGCCTTGTTGTAGGCGATCTGCTTCTCGCGGCGGCGGTTGGTCTCGTCGATGGCCTTCGCCATCGCCGGGGTGACCTTGTCGGCGTACATATGGACCTGGCCCGACACGTTGCGCGCGGCACGGCCGATCGTCTGGATCAAGGAGGTGCCCGAGCGGAGGAAGCCCTCCTTGTCGGCGTCGAGGATCGCGACCAGCGACACCTCCGGCAGGTCGAGGCCCTCGCGCAGCAGGTTGATGCCCACCAGCACGTCGTACTCGCCCGCCCGCAGCTCGCGCAGCAGCTCGACGCGGCGCAGCGTGTCGACGTCGCTGTGCAGGTAGCGCACCTGGATGCCGAGCTCCAGGAAGTAGTCGGTGAGGTCCTCGGCCATCTTCTTGGTGAGGGTGGTCACCAGGACCCGCTCGTCCCGCTCCGTGCGGGTGCGGATCTCGTGCACCAGGTCGTCGATCTGGCCCTCGGTGGGCTTGACGACGACCTCCGGGTCGACGAGGCCGGTGGGGCGGATGATCTGCTCCACGAAGCCGTCGCCCCGCGACAGCTCGTACGGGCCGGGGGTGGCCGACAGGTAGACGGTCTGCCCGATGCGCTCGGTGAACTCCTCCCACTTCAGGGGGCGGTTGTCCATGGCCGACGGCAGCCGGAAGCCGTGCTCGACCAGGGTGCGCTTGCGGGAGGCGTCGCCCTCGTACATCGCGCCGATCTGCGGCACGGTCACGTGCGACTCGTCGATGACGAGGAGGAAGTCCTCGGGGAAGTAGTCCAGCAGCGTGTTGGGCGGGGAGCCGGGCTCGCGGTCGTCCATGTGCAGCGAGTAGTTCTCGATGCCGGAACAGGTGCCGACCTGACGCATCATCTCGATGTCGTACGTGGTGCGCATGCGCAGCCGCTGCGCCTCCAGCAGCTTGCCCTGCTTCTCCAGCTGCGCCAGGCGCTCGTCCAGCTCCCTCTCGATGCCGGCGACGGCCTTCTCCATGCGCTCGGCACCGGCGATGTAGTGGCTGGCGGGGAAGACGTACAGCTCCTGGTCGTCGCTGATGACCTCGCCGGTGAGCGGGTGCAGCGTGGAGAGCGCCTCGATCTCGTCGCCGAACATCTCCACCCGGACGGCGAGCTCCTCGTAGACCGGGAAGATCTCGATCGTGTCGCCGCGCACCCGGAACGTGCCGCGGGTGAACGCCACGTCGTTGCGGGTGTACTGGATCTCGACGAAGCGGCGCAGCAGCTGGTCGCGGTCGATCTCCTGGCCGACCTTGAGCGGCACCATGCGGTCCACGTACTCCTGCGGCGTGCCCAGGCCGTAGATGCAGGACACGGAGGCCACCACGACCACGTCGCGCCGGGTGAGCAGCGAGTTGGTCGCGGAGTGGCGCAGCCGCTCGACCTCCTCGTTGATCGAGGAGTCCTTCTCGATGTAGGTGTCGGACTGCGGGACGTACGCCTCGGGCTGGTAGTAGTCGTAGTACGACACGAAGTATTCGACGGCGTTGTTCGGCAGGAGCTCGCGGAACTCGTTGGCCAGCTGGGCCGCCAGCGTCTTGTTGGGCGCGAGCACGAGCGTGGGCCGCTGCAGCCGCTCGATCATCCATGCCGTGGTGGCGGACTTGCCCGTGCCCGTGGCGCCGAGGAGCACGACGTCCTTCTCGCCCGCGCGGATGCGCCGCTCCAGCTCGGCGATGGCCGTGGGCTGGTCGCCACTGGGCTGGTACGGGCTGACGACCTCGAAAGGCGCCACCTTGCGTTCGATCTTCGATACGGGCCGCATGAGACCACCGTACGGCGCACCACTGACAAAGGGGGGTCCCGGGCGAACGCGCGGCGAAGAGCAGGCGAAGGATCGTTCCCCCGGATGCCTGTGCCATCGCGGTGGCGCAGGTGTTTCGTGTACCACTGTGCGTGACCGGTCCGCCCACCGTGAGGAGCCCGCATGCGCATCCGCACCCTGACCGCCGTGACCAGCGCGCTCGCCGGTCTGTGCCTGGCCGTGGCGGGGGCCGCGCCCGCGGCCGCCGCGACCGGCTCGCCGGGGCGCGCGGGCGCCGCGCCGCGGGTGCCGGTGGTCATCGGCCACCGCGGGGTGCCCGTCCAGGCCCCGGAGAACACGCTGGCCTCCATCGACCGGGCCGCCCGGCTCGGGGTGCGCTGGGTGGAGAACGACGTCCAGCGCACCAAGGACGGCGCGCTGATCGTCATGCACGACACCACCCTGTCCCGGACCACCGACGTCGCCCGGCGCTTCCCCGGCCGGGGCCCGTGGAAGGTCTCCGACTTCACCCTCGCCGAGATCGAGAAGCTGGACGCGGGCAGCTGGTACGACCGCCGCTTCAAGGGCGAACGGGTGCCCACCCTGGCCCGCTACCTCGACCGGGTCGAGCACAACCGGCAGAAGCTGCTGCTGGAGGTCAAGGCGCCCGAGCTCTACCCCGGCATCGAGCAGCAGATCGTGACCGAGCTGCGGAACCACGGCTGGCTCGACCGCCCGCACGTCTCCGACCGCCTGGTCGTGCAGAGCTTCAACGCCACGTCGCTGCGCACCCTGCACCGGCTGCGGCCCGACGTGACGACGGGCTACCTGGGCAACCCCAAGGAGTCCGAGCTCCGCTCGTACGCGGCCTTCGCCGACCAGATCAACCCGAACCACACGGGCGTCACGGCCGCCTGGGTCCGGGCCGTGCACGCCCTGAAGGGCCCGCACGGGCGGCGTCTCCAGGTGTCCGCGTGGACCGTCGACGACGGGGACCGCGCGGTGGTCCTGGCCCGCATGGGCGTCGACGGCATCATCAGCAACGCGCCGCACGTCGTCGCCGACGCGCTCGACGGCGACGACGACCCGTCGTTCCTCTCCGACCCGTCCTCCGGCGTCGAGGCCCTGCTGGACGGCGGCGCCTGACCGGGCCGGCCGGGACTGTCGGAGGGGGCCTCTAGGCTGGACGCGTGACCGGACCGGTGCGCGACCCCGACCTCCCGGCGGCCCCGGCCGCCGGGCCCCGCCCCTGGGCCTGGACGACCGTGCCCTCGCCCCTCGGCCCCCTGGGCCTGGCCGCCACGGACGACGGCCTCCTCGCCGTCGCCTTCCACGCCGGCCCCGGCGCCGCCGGGCGCATAGCCGGCCGCCTGGGCGCGCCCCCGGCCCCGCAGGCCCGCGCCGCCGGCTGCCACGCCCTCCTGGCGGACGCGTCGGAACAGCTCACGGCCTACTTCGCCGGGCGGCGGCAGACCTTCGCGCTGCCCCTGGACTGGACCCTGACCTCCGGTTTCCACCGCCGCGTCCTGCGCGCCCTGCACACCCACGTCCCCTACGGGACCGTGGCCACGTACCAGGACCTGGCCGACCTCGCGGGCGAGCCCGGCGCGGCCCGGGCCGTGGGCGTGGCCATGAGCAGCAACCCCCTGCCCGTCGTCGTGCCCTGCCACCGCGTCGTCGAGAGCGGCGGCGGGCTGGGCGGCTTCACCGGCGGCCTGGACATCAAGCGGACCCTGCTGTCCCTCGAAGGTTTCCTTCCGGAACCATTGTTCTGACCCCCCGTGTTCCGACACCACGCCCCCGCAGGGTGGACCCTGGAGGGAGGAGATGGTGTGGCATGCGTACGGGCAATGAACCGGCCACCGCGCGCAGCGCCCTGCGGCTGCGCCTGGGGCTCGCCGCCTTCGGCTTCGTCTGCCTGGCCGCCGGGACCGCCGCCTTCGCGCTGGCGGGCCGCGCCGGCTGGGCGGTGGCCTGCGGCGTCGTGCTGCTCGTGACGGTGGCCGACCTGGTGATGATCGTCCGGCACATCCGGCAGGGCCCCCACTACCAGCCCGGCCGGGACGTCCCGCCCTACGAGCCGGCCGACGACAGCAGACCGCGGCCGTAAGCCCCCGGCCGGCCGGCACTCCCTACCCGGTGCCCAGGTCGCGCCGGGCCTCCTCGGCCCGGCGCTCCCGCTCCTCCGGCGTCATCGCCCGCCACACCTCCCCCACGGCGCGCGCCCGCTCGCCGAGCGCCTCCGCGTACGCGCCGACGCGCACCGCCTCCCGCAGGCCCACGCGGCCCGACAGCACCTCCCGGGCCATCTCCTGCAGCACCTCGCCGGCGCCCCCGGCCGCCAGGTGGCGCAGGGCCTCGTGCACGATCCGTGCCTGCGCCGCGTCCCGCCCCGGGGCGAGGAACTCCTCCGGCCCCACCCAGCGTTCACCCATGGCGGGGCACCGTGACGGCGGGGTGGTCGTAGTCGTCCCGGGGCAGCGGGAAGGCGTGCAGCCGGGCGAGGGCCTGGCCGCCGGCCCGGCCCATCGCGCCGTAGCCCGCGTTCACCGCCAGCTGCGCCGCGTTGACCAGCCGCGTCATGCGCTCCCACTCCCGCAGGATCACCCGCGCCTCCTCGGCGCCCAGCGCATAGCCCATCAGCGCCGCGCACCCCGTCCAGCCCAGGGCCGTCGAGGCCGCGGCCGCCAGCGCGGCCGTCACCAGCGCGTCGGCGATCGCCGAGACGCACTCCCCCACCGCGTTCGCCGTGGCGGCCACGGCCTGGGCCACCGCCACGTACTCCTCGCCCATCGCGGCCAGCGCGTGGTGGAACTCCAGCAGGTCGGCGCGGAGCGCGTCGAAGTAGGCGAAGGCCGCGTCGGCGGCGTTGCCCTGCCAGCCGGGGGCGGCCCGGCCGCGCCCCGCACCGACGTCCCGCGCCAGGACCCGGCAGGCGTGGCCGGTCCGGCGCCACGCCTCGGCGCACCGGGCGTACGTCTCCCAGTCGCCGGCCAGCTGCCGCTGCGCCCACGCCACCGGGTCCTCGGGCAGCACGAGTTCGGCGAGCTTGAGCAGCCAGGAGCCGGGGCTGAGGACGTCACCGGCGGCGTTGAGCGCGGCCAGCGGATCGGCGAACCCCGCGGGCACGCCCGGCGGCCGCAGGCAGTCCGCGACGTCCGTCACCGGCGCGCTCCCCGCTGCCTGCCGTAGGCCGCGTCGAGGGAGGCGGCGACGGCATGGTCGGTGTGCCGGTAGTAGCCGGCCGCGGCGTCCAGCTCCTCGGCGGCACGCGCGAGGATGCCGGAGACCCGGTCCAGCGCCCGCAGCACGTCACCGCGCAACGCGTCGTGCCCCTCCAGGGCGAGGCCGAGCACCCCCTGCCCGGCGGCCGGCACACGGCTGTACGTACGCGCGTACGCGAGCGTGGCCCGCGCCCCCTCGGCCGCCCTCCCCACGCACCCGGCGAAGTCGTCCAACTTGCCGGGGTCGACCCGCAGTTCCACGCACCCCTCCCTCGGACCAGGCCGTCACCCTACGCGCGGGCCCGCTCCGGTCCGGGGCGCCGGCCGACGCCTTCACCCGATCCGGCGAACGAGGGGTCAGCCCTGTGACCGCTCCCGCGCGCGGCGCCACAGGTCCGCCCAGACCTCGTCCACGCGGCGTTCGAGGTCCGCCAGGGAACCGTCGTTGTCGATGACGACGTCGGCGGCGGCGAGCCGCTGCTCCCGGCCGGCCTGCGCGGCCATGCGGGCGCGGGCCTCCTCGGGGGTCATGCCGCGGACCTCGGTGAGCCGGGACAGGCGGGTGGCGTCGGGGGCGTCGACGACCACGACGACGTCGTAGAGCGGCATCAGGCCGTTCTCCACCAGCAGCGGCACGTCGTGCACGACCACGGCGGCGGCATCGGCGGACGCGGCCGCCTCCAGCTCCGCCGAGCGCTGCCGCACGAGGGGGTGGACGATGGCGTTCAGCGCGGCGAGGCGCTCCTTGTCGGCGAAGACGACCGCGCCGAGCCGGGGCCGGTCGAGGCTGCCGTCGGCGGCCAGCACACCGGGGCCGAACTCGGCGACGACGGCCGCCAGTCCGGGGGTGCCGGGCTCGACCACCTCCCGGGCGATCCGGTCGGAGTCGATGATCACCGCCCCGTGCGACGCGAGAAGCCGTGACACTTCGCTCTTGCCGGCACCGATTCCGCCCGTGAGGCCCACCTTCAGCATGGGCCCCACGCTAGCGGGCGGGTCCTCAGCGGCCGCCGTCGCCCTCCCGGTCGGCGAGGAACCGCTCGAACTGAGCGCCGAGTTCCTCGGCGGAGGGCAGGTCGACGGGCTCGGCAACCAGGTTGCCGCGCGTTTCGGCGCCGGCCGCGGCGTCGTACTGGTGCTCCAGGCCGCGCACGAGGGAGACGAGCTCCTCGTCGCCCTGGGCCAGCTGCCGCTCGATCTCCTCCTGCGTGCGCAGCGCGTCGTTGCGCAGGGCGTGCGCGGTGTTCGGCAGGACCAGGCCGGTGGCGGCCGTGACGGCCTCCAGGACGGTCAGGGCCGCGTCGGGGTACTGCGAGCGGGCCAGGTAGTGCGGCACGTGCGCGGCGGCGCCCAGGACGTCGTGCCCGGCCTCGGCCAGCCGGAACTCCACCAGGGCCTCGGCGCTGCCGGGTACCTGCGCCTCGTCGAAGGCGACGCGGTGGCCCGGCATGAGGTCGGTGCGGTTGCCGTGCGGGGTGATGCCGACGGGGCGGGTGTGGGGGACGCCCATGGGGATGCCGTGGAAGTTGACCGACAGCCGCACGCCGAGGCGCTCGACGATCTGCCGCACGGCGGCGGCGAAGCGCTCCCACTCGACGTCCGGCTCCGGGCCGCTCAGCAGCAGGAAGGGCGCCCCGGTGGCGTCCTGCACGAGGCGGAGCTCCAGGGCGGGCGTCTCGTAGGCGGTCCAGCGGTCGCGCCGGAACGTCAGCAGGGGGCGGCGGGCCCGGTAGTCGACGAGCCGGTCGTGGTCGAAGCGGGCGACGACCTGGTGGGGCAGCCCGTCCAGGAGCCGCCTGACGATGAGTTCGCCGGTCTCACCGGCGTCGATGTAGCCCTCGAAGTGGTAGAGCATGACCAGCCCCGCCGAGTCCTGGGCCAGCGCCAGGTCGGCCACGGCGAGCCCCTTGGGGTCCCACTCGTACAAATCCTGCGGATCCAACACGGTGACCGTTCCTCCTCATGTTCCGTACGGGGGAACGTTCTTGGGGGCACGGGCCATTCCCGTACAACTGAGTAAGGCCCGCTCTCCAAGGAGAGCGGGCCTTACATCAGTCAGCTGCGGTCAGCAGCCTGCGGTTCGAGCCTCAGCTCTGGCCGCCGGCGAGCTTCTCGCGGAGGGCAGCCAGCGCCTCGTCCGACGCCAGGGCGCCGGAGGTGTCGCCCGACTCCGAGGAGTACGAGCCACCGGACACCTGGGCACCACCCTGCGGGGCGGCCTGGTCGCCGGCAGCGGCGGCCTCGGCGTCGGCCTCGCGGGACTTGATGACCTGCTGCTGGTGCTGCTCGAAGCGGGCCTGCGCCTCGGCGTACTGGCGCTCCCACTCCTCGCGCTGCTTCTCGTAGCCCGGCAGCCAGTCGTTGGCCTCGGGGTCGAAGCCCTCGGGGTAGATGTAGTTGCCCTGGTCGTCGTAGGACGCGGCCATGCCGTACAGGGTCGGGTCGAACTCGACGACCGTCGGGTCGGCACCGAAGGACTCGTTGGCCTGCTTCAGCGAGAGGCTGATGCGACGGCGCTCGAGGTCGATGTCGATGACCTTGACGAAGATCTCGTCGTTGACCTGGACGACCTGCTCCGGGATCTCCACGTGGCGCTCGGCCAGCTCGGAGATGTGGACCAGGCCCTCGATGCCCTCGTCCACGCGGACGAACGCACCGAACGGCACCAGCTTGGTGACCTTACCCGGGACGACCTGACCGATCTGGTGGGTCCGGGCGAACTGCTGCCACGGGTCCTCCTGGGTCGCCTTCAGCGACAGGGAGACGCGCTCGCGGTCCATGTCGACGTCCAGGACCTCGACCGTGACCTCCTGGCCGACCTCGACGACCTCGGACGGGTGGTCGATGTGCTTCCAGGACAGCTCGGAGACGTGGACCAGACCGTCGACGCCACCCAGGTCCACGAAGGCACCGAAGTTGACGATGGAGGAGACGACGCCGGAGCGCACCTGACCCTTCTGGAGGGTGGTGAGGAAGGTCTGGCGGACCTCGCTCTGGGTCTGCTCCAGCCAGGCGCGGCGGGACAGGACCACGTTGTTGCGGTTCTTGTCCAGCTCGATGATCTTGGCCTCGAGCTCCTTGCCCACGTAGGGCTGGAGGTCGCGGACACGACGCATCTCGACCAGGGAGGCCGGCAGGAAGCCACGGAGGCCGATGTCGAGGATGAGACCACCCTTGACGACCTCGATGACGGTACCGGTGACGATGCCGTCCTCTTCCTTGATCTTCTCGATGGTGCCCCAGGCACGCTCGTACTGGGCGCGCTTCTTCGAGAGGATCAGGCGGCCTTCCTTGTCCTCCTTCTGGAGAACGAGGGCCTCGATCTCGTCGCCGACCTTGACGACCTCGTTCGGGTCGACGTCGTGCTTGATCGAGAGCTCGCGGGAGGGGATGACACCCTCGGTCTTGTAACCGATGTCGAGCAGGACCTCGTCCCGGTCGACCTTCACGATGACGCCGTCGACGATGTCGCCGTCGTTGAAGTACTTGATCGTCTCGTCGATCGCGGCGAGGAAGGCTTCCTCGTTACCGATGTCGTTGACCGCAACCTGCGGGGTGGTGGCGGTGGTCTCGGTGCTGCTCGTCATGTGGGAAAGGGCTCCGGTACGGACATTGAAGTCGTAGGTACTGCTACGCCGAGAACCCGTATCGCACCGCCGAAGCCGAACAGCCTTGGAGGCGCACTCTCCACTGAAGAGCCCGAAGACCCCGAGAACATCGGGAGCGCCTCGACAACCGAGGGGACATACAACAAGTGCGAGCGCGCCTGCTCCGTCTGAGGCGCGCAGGCCCGCAGCGCAACTTGTAGCATACGGGGGCAGCCGGACACGGTCAATGCGCGAAGGCGCATACCCGGGATGAATCCACCCATATCCGGCACAACTCGGGTCGCGCATGGCCTCCTGGGCCCCTCCGCTTCCGCCCCCACACCCCTCAGCGCCCCCTTTTCGCACCTCGGGCACCCATGGAACGCACCGCGGCGGGGTATGCCCCCACCGGACGTACGCCCGCGCTGCGCCGCACCACGGACGGGCGCGTCACCCAGGGTGACCGGCGCACTTCCCGTGCGGGAGGGCGGGCGGGGGGCGGGGGGGCCGCCGGGCGGCCGGAGCCCTCGGTGTCACGCCACGGCAAGCCCCGAGCGAAGATTACGACATGATCGAGAACGAGGGCGCAGGAGCCGACGAGGCCGAGGCCACCCGCCGGGCCGCCGGCGACGCCGAGAGCAGCCGGGCCAGCCGCGGCTGGTGGGACCGCAACGCCGACGAGTACCAGCGCGAGCACGGCGGCTTCCTGGGCGACGACCGCTTCGTGTGGGGCCCCGAGGGCCTGGACGAGGCCGACGCCCGGCTGCTGGGCCCGGCCGGCTCCCTCGCGGGCCGGGACGTCCTGGAGATCGGCTGCGGTGCCGCCCAGTGCTCGCGCTGGCTGGCCGGCCAGGGGGCCCGGCCCGTCGCCCTGGACCTCTCGCACCGGCAGCTCCAGCACGCCCTGCGCATCGGCACCGGCTTTCCCCTGGTGGAGGCCGACGCCACCGCCCTGCCGTTCGCCGACGGCTCCTTCGACCTGGCCTGCTCGGCGTACGGGGCGGTGCCCTTCGTCGCCGACCCGGTGCGGCTGATGCGCGAGGTGCACCGCGTCCTGCGGCCCGGCGGCCGCTGGGTCTTCTCCGTCACCCACCCGCTGCGCTGGGCCTTCCCCGACGAGCCCGGCCCCGAGGGGCTGTCGGTGGCGGCCTCCTACTTCGACCGCACGCCCTATGTCGAGCAGGACGAGACGGGCCGGGCCGTCTACGTGGAACACCACCGCACCCTCGGCGACCGGGTGCGCGACGTGGTCGCGGCCGGCTTCCGGCTGACGGACCTGGTGGAGCCGGAGTGGCCCGCCTGGAACACGCAGGAGTGGGGCGGCTGGTCCCCGCTGCGCGGCCACCTGATCCCGGGCACGGCGATCTTCGTCTGCGAGCGCGACGGCCGCTGACGTCCGCCCGGCGGGACGGGTGAGACTGGTGCCGTGAAGCACGCCGACACCCTCGCCCAGCTGCCCGTACGCACCGCCCTGCCCGCGCTCGCCCGGGCCCTGGAGGAGCACGGCACCGCCGTGCTGTGCGCGCCGCCCGGCACCGGCAAGACCACGCTCGTGCCGCTGGTGCTCGCGGGCCTGGTGGGGTCGGACGGGGCAGGCGGGGCGGGCGGTGGGCCGGTGCGGCGGGTGCTGGTCGCCGAGCCGCGCCGGATCGCCGCCCGGGCCGCCGCGCGGCGCATGGCGTGGCTGCTGGGCGAGGAGGTGGGCCGCCGGGTCGGCTTCACGGTGCGCGGCGAGCGGCGGGCGGGCCCGGGCACCGTGGTCGAGGTCGTCACCACCGGTGTGCTGCTCCAGCGCCTGCAGCGCGACCCGGAGCTGGCGGGCGTGGACGTCGTGGTGCTCGACGAGTGCCACGAACGGCATCTCGACGCCGACACGGCCGCCGCCTTCCTGCTGGACGTGCGGACCGCGCTGCGGCCGGACCTGCGGCTGGTGGCGGCGTCCGCCACGACGGACGCCGAGGGCTGGGCGCGGCTGATGGGCGGGGCGCCGGTGGTCGAGGCGCAGGGGGTGTCGCACCCGGTGGAGGTGGTGTGGGCGCCGCCGTCGCGGCCGGTGCGGCCGCCGCACGGCCTGTGGGTGGACCCGGTGCTGCTGGAGCACGTGGCCGGGGTGGTGCGGCGGGCGCTGCGCGAGCGCGAGGGCGACGTGCTGTGCTTCCTGCCGGGCGTCGGCGAGATCGGCCGGGTGGCCGGGCTGCTGGGCGGCTCGGTGGACGGCGCGGAGGTCCTCCAGGTCCACGGCCGGGCACCGGCCGCCGTGCAGGACGCGGTCCTGGCGGGCGGCTCGGGCCGGCGGCGCGTGGTGCTGGCGACGGCGGTGGCCGAGTCGAGCCTCACCGTGCCCGGGGTGCGCATCGTGGTGGACGCGGGCCTGGCGCGGGAGCCGCGTACGGACCACGCGCGCGGGCTGAGCGCGCTGACGACCGTACGGGCGTCCCGGGCGGCGGCCCGGCAGCGTGCGGGCCGTGCGGGCCGCGAGGCGCCGGGCGCGGTGTACCGCTGCTGGCCGGAGGCGGACGAGCCGCGGCTGCCGGCCTTCCCGGCTCCGGAGATCACGGTGGCGGACCTGACGGCGTTCGCCCTCCAGGCCGCGTGCTGGGGCGACCCGGACGCCTCGGGCCTGGCCCTGCTGGACCCGCCGCCGGCCGGCGCCCTGTCCGCGGCGCGCGCCGTGCTGACGGCGACGGGCGCGGTGGACGCGACGGGCCGCCCGACGGCCCGGGGCCGCCGTATGGCGGGCCTGGGCGTCCACCCCCGCCTGGCCCGTGCCCTTCTGGACGGCGCCCGGGAGGTGGGCGCGCGCCGCGCTGCGGAAGTGGTGGCCCTGCTGAGCGAGGAGCCGCCGCGCGAGTACGGCGACGACCTGGCAGCCGCCTGGCGCACGGCCCGCCGCGGCGGCGACGCCTACGCGGCGCGCTGGCGCGCGGAGGCCGGGCGCCTGGAACGGGCGGTGCGGGGGGACGGGGCGGAGGGGGCGGGGGCCGATGTGCCGCCACGCGCCGGTGACGACTCCGTCGCCGGGCTCGTGGCCGCGCTGGCGTTTCCCGAGCGGGTGGCCCGGGCCCGGGGGGAGCGGGCCTACCTGATGGCGTCCGGGACGCGGGCCGAGCTCGGGGAGGGGTCGCGGCTCGCCGGGGTCGCGTGGGTGGCCGTGGCGGTGGCCGACCGGCCCGTGGCGGCGGCTTCGGCGCGGGTGCGGCTGGGGGCGGTGATCGACGAGGACACGGCGCGGTTCGCGGCGGCGTCGCTGTTCGCCGAGGACGAGGAGGTGCACTGGTCGGCCGCGCGGCGGGACGTCGTGGCGCGCCGGGTCACGCGCCTGGGCGCCGTGGAACTGTCCGCCGCGCCGCTGGCCGCGCCCCCCGCGGAGCGGGTGCGGGGCGCGCTGCTGGAGGGGCTGGCGGCGGAGGGCGTGGGCCTGCTGCGCTGGAGCCCGCAGGCGGAGGTCCTGCGGCAGCGGCTGGCGTTCCTGCACCGCGTGCTGGGCGAACCGTGGCCGGACGTGTCGGACGCGGCACTGCTGGCGGCGGCACCGGAGTGGCTGGGCCTGGAGCTGGACCGGGCGCGGGGCCGCGCCGACTTGGAGCGGGTGGACGCGGGGCAGGCGCTGGAGCGGCTGCTGCCGTGGGCGGGCGGCCAGGCGGCGCGCCTCGACGAGCTGGCGCCGGAGCGCCTGGAGGTGCCCAGCGGGTCACGGGTCCGTGTGGACTACTCCGGTGAGCAGCCGGTGCTGGCGGTGAAGCTCCAGGAGCTGTTCGGGCTGGCGCGGACGCCGCGCGTGGCGGACGGCCGCGTGCCCGTGCTCGTCCACCTGCTGTCGCCCGCGGGCCGGCCCGCGGCGGTGACCGCGGACCTGGAGTCGTTCTGGCGGGACGGCTACCGGGCCGTCCGGGCCGAGCTGCGCGGCCGCTACCCGCGCCACCCGTGGCCCGAGGACCCGACGACGGCCACGGCGACGCGTCGTACCAACGCGCGCCGGTAGCCGCCGGGGGGCGTACGGGCTCAGGGCAGGTAGCGCTCGACGGCGGCCGCCCCCTTCTCCTCGATGAGGCGCTTCGCGGCCTCGACGCGTTCGGGCGTGACGTCGTGGCCGGACGCCATCACCAGGTCCTCGGGGTCGAACGGCCGTTCACCGCCGGTGAACAGCCGCGCCGGCCCGGAGGGGGCGGACTTCTCCTCGGGGTTGTCCTTCACGGTGGGCCTCCCTGGGTCGCCGTGGCTCCCCGCGCCCCCTGCGCGGGGGTCACCCGTTCGGGTTTCCCTCCATCGTGTGCCCCCGGATCGCGGAACGCACGCCGATCTCGTGCCTCAAGGATCAGCGCGGCGGCCAGCAGGGCCGCCCCGAGCGGCGGCAGACCCCACGGCAGCCAGGAGCGGAGCAGCAGGATCAGGCGGCGCTGGCCGGCGACCTGGGCGACGGTGTGGCGCACGTAGTCGGCACGCATCCGTACGTGGCCGGAGAACGCGGGCACGGGGTCCTTCTCCGGCTGCCCGGTCCAGCGCATCTCCTCGCGGTGCAGTTCCTCCCCGTCGACGGGGGCGCCGGTGACGGGCTCGACGAGGAAGGTGCGGGTCGTGGAGTACCAGCGTTCCAGGCCCATGGCGGTGACGGTCTCGGGGGTCACGCCCAGGGGCAGCTGCCGGGGCAGGGGCACGGGGGTCCAGGGAATGGTCTGCTCGAAGCGGTAGACGGTCAGGCCGTGGAAGGTACGGGTGCCCTTGTAATGGATGGGGGCCGAGGTGCGGGTCATCAGGTCGAAGTAGCGGTAGTCGCGCTTCTCGGTGAAGAACGGCCACTTGTACTCGATGCCGTCGCGGGTGACGGGCGTGCCGTCGACGTGTTCGCCGCCGGCGTGCACCGGCTGCTGGGTGCGGGCGTCGAAGACGTAGCGCTCGGGGATGCGGGAGACGAGGGTGCCGTCGGAGGTGGCGGCGTGCACCAGGGTGTCCCAGACGACCACGTCGCGGCCGGTGGCCGCCTTGATCCGGCGGGCCGCCGGCACGTCGCCGCGCAGGCTCTGCACCATGACCAGCCGCGGGACGCGGCGGGCGCGGAGGGTGGCGTAGTCGACGAGGGTGGCGTCCTCGGCCTCCATGACGACGGCCTGGTACGTGTCGGCGGGCACGGCGACCAGGCGGGGGACGGCGTACAGGCGCAGCAGCGGGGACAGGGCCGTGCAGCACACGGCCAGGGCCAGCAGCACCAGGCTCGCTCGGCGGCGCACGGCGGGGCCGCCGTCAGGGGTGTGCGGGCGGGGAGGACAGCAGGGGGCGGGGCGGGCCGTCCCCGGGTGCGGGCCGGCCGAGGGCGGTCAGGGCCAGCACGAGGGCGACGGCGGCGGCCAGTCCGGCGGCCGCGGCGGCCAGTGCGCGCATGGTCGGCCTCCAGGGGAGCGGGACCAGCCGGTCTCCATACCTGACAGGTCGTCAGTGAAGGCGCACCGTAGCAAGGGCACCACGGGATGAGAAGACGGCCACCGCCACCTCCCGCCGGAAAACGCCACCGGGCCGGCCCCCACGCAGGGGCCAGCCCGGTGGCCGGACGCCGTCGGCGCACGTCAGTGCGCGGCCGACTCCCAGTCCTTGCCGACGCCCACCGACACGTCCAGCGGGGCACGCAGCTCCACCGCACCGGCCATCTCCCGGCGGACCAGCGCCTCCACCTTCTCCCGCTCGCCCGGCGCGATCTCCAGCACGATTTCGTCGTGGACCTGGAGCAGCATCCGCGACACGAGCCGCTCGGCGGCCAGCGCCTCCCCGACCCGCAGCATCGCGATCTTCACGATGTCCGCGGCCGTGCCCTGGATCGGGGCGTTCAGCGCCATCCGCTCGGCCATCTCACGACGCTGCCGGTTGTCGCTGTTCAGGTCCGGCAGGTAGCGGCGACGGCCGAGCATCGTCTCCGTGTAGCCCGTCGCACGCGCCTCCTCCACCACCCGCTGCAGGTAGTCGCGGACCCCGCCGAACCGCTCGAAGAACGTGTCCATCAGGCGGCGCGCCTCGTCCGGCGAGATGTTCAGCTGCTGCGACAGGCCGAACGCCGACAGACCGTACGCCAGGCCGTACGACATCGCCTTGATCTTGCGGCGCATCTCCGGGTCGACCTCGCTCTTCGCGACGCCGAACACCTGGGAGGCCACCGTGGTGTGCAGGTCCTCGCCCGAGGCGAACGCCTCGATCAGCCCCTCGTCCTCCGACAGGTGGGCCATCACCCGCAGCTCGATCTGGCTGTAGTCCGCCGTCATCAGCGACTCGTAGCCCTCACCGACCACGAAACCGCGCCGGATGGCCCGGCCCTCGTCCGTGCGCACCGGAATGTTCTGCAGGTTCGGGTCGGTCGACGACAGCCGGCCCGTGGCCGCCACCGTCTGGTTGAACGTGGTGTGGATCCGGCCGTCGGGCGCGATCGCCTTGATCAGGCCCTCCACCGTGGACCGCAGCTTCGACTGCTCACGGTGCCGCAGCATGATCACCGGCAGCTCGTTGTCCGTCTGCGCCGCCAGCCACGCCAGCGCGTCCGCGTCCGTCGTGTACCCGGTCTTCGTCTTCTTCGTCCTCGGCAGCCCCAGCTCCCCGAAGAGCACCTCCTGCAGCTGCTTCGGCGACCCCAGGTTGAACTCCCGGCCCGCCGCCGCGTGCGCCTCCGTCACCGCCTGCTGCACGGCCGCCGCGAACTGCTGCTCCATGCGCTCCAGCCACGACCGGTCCGCGGCAATGCCCGCCCGCTCCAGGCCCGCCAGCATCGTGCTCGTCGGCAGCTCGACATCCGTCAACAGCTCCGCCGCGCCCACGTCCTTCAGCCGGCCCGTGAACGCACCGCCCAGGTCCAGCACCGTACGCGCCCGGCCCATCAGGGCGTCCGCCTCGGCCCGCTCGTCCGCGCCGAACGCCAGCTGCCCGTCCGACGCCGCCGCGGTGGCCAGCTCCCGGCCCAGGTACTCCACCGACAGCGTGTCCAGCGCAAACGACCGGCGCCCCGGCTTCACCAGATACGCCGCCAGCGCCGTGTCCATCGTCACACCGGCCAGCGCCCAGCCGTGCTCGGCGAACGACCGCAGCACCGCCTTCGCGTCGTGCGTCACCTTCGGCCGGTCCGCATCCGCGCACCAGGCCGCGAACGCCTTCTCGTCCGCCTCGTCCAGCTCCGCCGGGTCGAACCAGGCCGCCGGGCCCTCCGCCGTCGCCAGCGCCACCTCGCTCACCCGGCCACTGCCCAGCGACCAGGTGTCCGTGACCGCCAGGCCCAGCGGCGCACCAGCGTGCTCCGCCAGCCACGGCGCCAGCTCGCCCGTGCCCAGCACCACACCGTCCACCTCGGCGCCGGCCTCCGGCTCCGCCGCCTCCGCCGACTCCGCACCCGGATCGGCCGCCAGCAGACGGTCCCGCAGCCCCTGGTTGCGGATCTCCAGCCGCTCCAGCAGCGTCACCAGCGCCAGCCGGTCGTACGCCGCCCGCGCCAGGCCCTCCGGCCCCACCGGCAGCTCCACGTCCCGCACCATCTCCGTCAGACGGCGGTTGAGCTTCACCGCCTCCAGGTGATCACGCAGATTCTGCCCGGCCTTGCCCTTGACCTCCTCGACCCGCTCCACCAGCTCCGCGAACGAACCGAACTGGTTGATCCACTTCGCGGCCGTCTTCTCCCCCACCCCCGGAATACCCGGCAGGTTGTCCGACGGGTCACCGCGCAGCGCCGCGAAATCCGGGTACTGCTGCGGCGACAGCCCGTACTTCTCCACGACCTTCTCCGGCGTGAACCGCGTCAGCTCCGACACGCCCTTCGTCGGGTACAGCACCGTCACCGCATCCGACACCAGCTGGAACGAGTCCCGGTCACCCGTGACGATCAGCACCTCGTACCCCAGCGCCTCGGCCTGCGTGGCCAGCGTGGCGATCACGTCGTCGGCCTCGAAACCGTCCACGGCGAACCGCTGCACGCCCATCGCGTCCAGCATCTCGCCGATCAGCGCCACCTGGCCCTTGAAGTCGTCCGGCGTCTTCGACCGCGTCGCCTTGTACTCCGGGAACTCCTCCGACCGCCACGTCTTCCGCGACACGTCGAACGCCACCGCGAAATGCGTCGGCTGCTCGTCACGCAACGTGTTCGCCAGCATCGACGCGAAGCCGTACACCGCGTTCGTCGTCTGACCCGACGTGGTCGTGAAATTCTCCGCGGGCAGCGCGAAGAACGCCCGGTACGCCATGGAGTGCCCGTCCATCAACAACAGACGGGGACGACCTCCCTCCACAGCCCCGCCGCCGGCCGGTCCGTTCGCTTCGCTCGCCTGGGATGCGGTATTCGATGCCTTTGCTGCCACGCCCCCGATCCTGCCACGGCCCACTGACAAACCCGGCCACGGCAGCCCGCGCCCCCACCCGTCACTCCCCCACGACCCACCCCCGTGACAGGATCGGCCCACCCGCGCACGCGCGCGTACCCACCACCCACCGCTCAAGGGGGAGCGACATGGCGAGCAAGCCGCCCACCGGCGATCCCGTACAGGACGCACCCGACGTCACCGCCCCGCAGCACGCCGCCGCCGGCCTCCCCGCCATCGGTCACACCCTGCGCATCGCCCAGCAACAAATGGGACTGCGCCGCACCGCCCTCACCCTCCTCAAGGTCAACCAGAAGGACGGCTTCGACTGCCCCGGCTGCGCCTGGCCCGAACCCGACAAGCGCCACGCCGCCGAATTCTGCGAGAACGGCGCCAAGGCCGTCGCCGAGGAAGCCACCCTCCGCCGCGTCACCCCCGCCTTCTTCGCCGAGCACTCCGTCACCGACCTCGCCGGCCGCAGCGGCTACTGGCTCGGCCAGCAGGGCCGCCTCACCCACCCCATGTACCTGCCCGAGGGCGCCGACCACTACGAGCCCGTCACCTGGGACCGCGCCTTCGAGATCATCGCCGGCGAACTCACCGCCCTCGACAGCCCCGACGAAGCCGTCTTCTACACCTCCGGCCGCACCAGCAACGAAGCCGCCTTCCTCTACCAGCTCCTCGCCCGCGAACTCGGCACCAACAACCTGCCCGACTGCTCCAACATGTGCCACGAGTCGTCCGGCTCCGCCCTCACCGACACCCTCGGCGTCGGCAAGGGCAGCGTCCTCCTCCACGACCTCCACAAGGCCGACCTGATCATCGTCGCCGGACAGAACCCCGGCACCAACCACCCCCGCATGCTCAGCGCCCTCGAAAAGGCCAAGGCCGGCGGCACGAAGATCATCACCGTCAACCCGCTCCCCGAAGCCGGCCTCCAGCGCTTCAAGAACCCCCAGAACGCCCGCGGTCTCGCCCTCGGCGGCACCCCCCTCACCGACCTCTTCCTCCAGATCCGCCTCGGCGGCGACCACGCCCTCTTCCGCATGCTCTGCAAGCGCGTCCTGGAGACCGACGGCGCCGTCGACACCGCCTTCGTCGACACCCACACCCACGGCTACGAGGAATTCCGCCGCACCGCCCTCACCGCCGACTGGGACGAGACCCTCCGCGCCACCGGCCTACGACGCGACGAGATCGAGACCGCCGCCGACATGGTCCTCGCCGCCCGCCGCCCCATCGTCTGCTGGGCCATGGGCCTCACCCAGCACAAGCACGCCGTCAACACCATCAAGGAAGTCGTCAACCTCCTCCTCCTGCGCGGCGCCGTCGGCCGCCCCGGCGCCGGCGTCTGCCCCGTCCGCGGCCACAGCAACGTCCAGGGCGACCGCACCATGGGCATCTTCGAACGCCCCTCCCCCGCCTTCCTCGACGCCCTCCAGAAGGAATTCGGCTTCACCCCGCCCCGCCACCACGGCCTCGACGTCGTCCGCGCCATCCGCGCCCTCCGCGACGGCACCGCCAAGGTCTTCATGGCCATGGGCGGCAACTTCGTCGCCGCCACCCCCGACACCGACGTCACCGAGGCCGCCGTACGCCGCGCCCGCCTCACCGTGCACGTCTCCACCAAACTCAACCGCTCCCACGTCATCACCGGAGCGCGCGCCCTCATCCTCCCCACCCTCGGCCGCACCGAACGCGACCGCCAGGCCACCGGCGACCAGTTCGTCACCGTCGAGGACTCCATGGGCATGGTCCACGCCTCCCGCGGCCGCCTCGAACCCGCCGCACCCCACCTCCTCTCCGAACCCGCCATCGTCTGCCGCCTCGCCCGCCGCGTCCTCGGCGACCGCACCACCACACCCTGGGACGAGTTCGAAAAGGACTACGCCACCATCCGCGACCGCATCGCCCGCGTCATCCCCGGCTTCGAGGACTTCAACACCCGCGTCGCCCGCCCCGGCGGCTTCACCCTCCCCCACGCCCCCCGCGACGAACGCCGCTTCCCCACCACCACCGGGAAAGCCAACTTCACCGCCTCCACCGTCGAACACCCCCACGTCCCCGACGGCCGGCTCCTCCTCCAGACCCTCCGCTCCCACGACCAGTACAACACCACCATCTACGGCCTCGACGACCGCTACCGCGGCATCCGCGGCGGCCGCCGCGTCGTCCTCCTGCACCCCGACGACGCCCACGCCCACGGCCTCCCCGACGGCTCCTACACCGACCTCGTCAGCGAATGGACCGACGGCACCGAACGCCGCGTCGAAGGCTTCCGCGTCGTCCACTACCCCACCGCCCGCGGCTGCGCCGCCGCCTACTACCCCGAGACCAACGTCCTCGTCCCCCTCGACCACACCGCCGACGCCAGCAACACCCCCGCCAGCAAGTCCGTCGTCATCCGCCTCGAACCCGCCAACGGTGCCCGACCCACCGACAACGGTTGACGATCACGGCGTTCACCTGAAAAAACGTTCACCGGACACCACCCGCACCACACACCACCCACACCGGACACAGGCGATCGGAGACAGGCGCATGGGCGAGCACCGCACCACCACCTTCCCCCCGGAGGTCCTCGACCAGTGGGCCGACAGCGGACTCGACCTCAACGCCCTCTTCTCCGCCGGTCACCTCGGCGAACGCATGAGCATCCACGTCGTCGAAGCCTCCCCCGACCACGTCGTCGGCACCATGCCCGTCGAAGGCAACACCCAGCCCTACGGCCTCCTCCACGGCGGCGCCTCCGCCGTCCTCGCCGAAACCCTCGGCTCCGTCGGCGCCATGCTCCACGCCGGCCCCCAACGCCTCGCCGTCGGCGTCGACCTCAACTGCACCCACCACCGCGGCGTACGCTCCGGCCTCGTCACCGGCACCGCCACCCCCGTCCACCGCGGCCGCACCAGTGCCACCTACGACATCGTCATCACCGACGAACAAGGCCGCCGCGTCTGCACCGCCCGCCTGACCTGCGCCATCCGCGACGCCAAGACCGCGTGACCCCACCCCCGGGCCGGCCCCCACCCCGGCCCGGGACCCCACCCCCGCCCGGAGCGGAACCCCGCACACCCACAAGCCGCACCCCCAGCCCCACCGTGACCTGCGCCATAACAAGACAGTCACAGCGTGCGGACCACCTCTGCCCCTCGCCGCCGGACACCCTTACAGTCACGGCCCATCACCACCCGACCGGGCGGTTGCACACCCACGCCACGCACCACCCCACGCCCCACCCCACGGACGCACTTCCACCACCCCGGACCTTCCCCGCACCCTCGCCGCCCGGCGGGCGCTGACGGCACCTCACCCAGGGCCGCGCCAGGGAAAGGAACCCACCGTGCGCCACCGACCCCTGCTCATCATCGCCACCGCCCTCACCACGGGCACCCTCGCCCTCACCGCCTGCGGATCACGCGACGACAAGGACACCGGCACCACCGGCAACCCCGGCGGAAAGACCACCACCGTCGCCATCGGCCTCGACTCCCCCCTCACCGGCGACCTCTCCGCCCTCGGCCAGGGCATCAAGAACTCCGCCCACCTCGCCGTCACCAACGCCAACAAGACCAAAGAAGTCCCCGGCGTCACCTTCAAATTCCTCCCCCTCGACGACCAGGCCCAGCCCACCTCCGGCCAGCAGAACGCCACCAAACTCGCCGGCGACAAACGCGTCGTCGGCATCGTCGGCCCCCTCAACTCCAGCGTCGCCCAGTCCATGCAACAGGTCGCCCAGGCCAACAACCTCGCCCTCATCTCCCCCGCCAACACCACCCCCGACCTCACCCAGGGCAAGGACTGGAAACAGAACAACCGCAAACGCCAGTTCACCACCTACTTCCGCACCGCCACCACCGACGAAGTACAAGGCGCCTTCGGCGGCCAGTACGCCTACGAACAGATCAAGGCCCGCAAGGTCTACGTCATCGACGACCAGAAGACCTACGGCGTCGGCCTCGCCGCCGCCTTCGCCGCCAAATTCACCGCCATGGGCGGCACCGTCGTCGGCACCGAACACGTCAACCCCGAGGACCGCGACTTCAAAGCCATCGTCTCCAAAGCCAAGGCCACCACCCCCGACCTCGTCTTCTACGGCGGCGAATACCCCGCAGCCGCCCCCCTCAGCCAACAACTCAAGGACGGCGGCGTCACCGTCCCCCTCATGGGCGGCGACGGCATGTACAGCGCCGACTACATCACCCTCAACAAAAAATCCGCAGGCGACTACGCCACCTCCGTCGGCAAACCCGTCGAACAACTCGACTCCGCCAAAAAATTCATCGCCGACTACAAAGCCGCAGGCTACAAAGACCGCTACGAGGCCTACGGCGGCTCCACCTACGACGCCACCTGGGCCATCATCCAAGCCGTCAAGACCGTCGTCACCGAAAACGGCGGAAAACTCCCCGACAACCCCCGCACCAAAATCGTCGAAGCCCTCAACAAAGTGAAATTCGACGGCGTCACCGGCCCCGTCTCCTTCGACCAGTACGGCGACACCACCAACACCATGATCACCGCCTACCAGGTCGACGGCACCCAATGGAAGGCCCGCCACAGCGCCCCGTACAAGAAGAACTGACACCGGAGGCCGGCGGTGCACCAGCTCCCCCAGCAACTGGCCAACGGCATCATCCTCGGCGCCATGTACGGCCTCATCGCCATCGGCTACACGATGGTCTACGGCATCGTCCAGCTCATCAACTTCGCCCACGGCGAGATCTTCATGATCGGCGGATTCGGCGCCCTCACCGTCCACCTCGCCCTCCCCGCCGCCACCCCCCTCCTCCTCGCCCTCCCCCTCATGATCGCCGGCGGCATCACCGCCGCCGTCGCCATCGCCGTCACCGCCGAACGCTTCGCCTACCGACCCCTCCGCGGCGCACCCCGCCTCGCCCCCCTCATCACCGCCATCGGCCTGTCCATCGCCCTCCAGCAAGCCGTCTGGAAGTGGTACCCCGACGCCAAAAAAGCCCGCGTCTTCCCCCAGTTCACCGGCGACTCCCTGCACCTCCTCGGCGCCACCGTCCAACGCGGCGAACTCTTCCTCCTCATCGCCGCACCCCTCTGCATGACCGCCCTCGGCCTCTTCGTCTCCCGCACCCGCACCGGCCGCGGCATGCAAGCCACCGCCCAGGACCCCGACACCGCCCGCCTCATGGGCATCGACACCGACCGCATCATCGTCATCGCCTTCACCATCGGCGCCGCCTTCGCCGCCGTCGCCGCCGTCGCCCACGGCCTCAAATACGGCCAGGTCGACTTCCGCATGGGCTTCATCACCGGCCTCAAAGCCTTCACCGCCGCCGTCCTCGGCGGCATCGGCAACATCTACGGCGCCATGCTCGGCGGCCTCGTCCTCGGCATCGCCGAAGCCCTCGCCACCGGCTACATCGACCACATCCCCGGCATGGCCCAATTCGGCGGCGGCTCCTGGAAGGACGTCTGGGCCTTCGTCCTCCTCATCCTCGTCCTGCTGCTACGGCCCCAGGGCCTGCTCGGCGAACGCGTCGCGGATCGGGCGTGATCCCCATGACCCACGCACAAACCCAACCCGCCACCCCCGTCATCCCCCTCCCCCCACGCGCCGCCCACCTCACCACCCTCACCGGCGCCACCCTCACCCTCGCCACCACCTTCCTCGCCTGGACCTGGACCACCACCTTCCCCGGCAACCTCACCATCAACGGCTACCCCGGCGGCCTCCAAACCATCACCCTCACCGGCGCCACCCTCACCCTCCTCTACGCCACAACCGCCCTCGCACCCCCACGCCTCCAACGCCTCCTCGCCCCCGCCGGAACCACCCCGCCCACCCTCCTCCTCGCCCTCGGCACCTTCGCCGCCACCTGGTACACCCTCGCCGCCATCACCCTCGACCTCGGCGGCCTCGTCAACCTCGAACCCGGCGGCTACGCAGCCGGCGCCGCCTCCCTCCTCACCCTCACCGGCGCCCTCGCCCTACCGAACACCGCACCCACCACCACCGAGACCACCCGCCGCACCCCCTGGCAACGCCTCCGCCACAGCCTCACCCCCGGCCCCCCACCACCCCCACCCCGCACCCTCCCCACCTGGGCCGAGACCCTCACCATCGCCGCCGCCTTCGCCCTCGGCCTCCTGCTCCTCACCTACGGCATCGACACCGACTACGGCGAACTCTTCACCGGCTACCTCATCCTCACCGCCACCGGCCTCGCCGCCCTCCACCGCGCCGGACTCACCACCCGCCTCAACCACCTCACCACCAAACACCGCACCACCACCCTCACCGCCGCCTTCACCGCCGCCGCCTGCTTCCCCCTCACCCAGACCAACGACACCTACACCAACCTCGCCACCAGCATCCTCGTCTTCGCCACCGTCGCCCTCGGCCTCAACGTCGTCGTCGGCCTCGCCGGCCTCCTCGACCTCGGCTACGTCGCCTTCCTCGGCGTCGGCGCCTACACCGCCGCCCTCGTCTCCGGCTCCCCCGAATCCGCCCTCCACGCCCGCTTCCCCTTCTGGGCCGCCGTCCTCACCGGCATCGCCGCCTCCCTCCTCTTCGGCATCCTCATCGGCGCCCCCACCCTCCGCCTCCGCGGCGACTACCTCGCCATCGTCACCCTCGGCTTCGGCGAGATCTTCCGCATCACCATGACCAACCTCAACGGCAAAACCGGCCCCGACATCACCAACGGCGCCATGGGCATCCCCAACATCCCCGAACTCAACATCCTCGGCTTCAACTTCGGCACCACCCACCACCTCCTCGGCATCCCCATCGGCCGATTCGGCAACTACTACCTCCTCATGCTCCTCGCCACCCTCACCGTCGTCCTCGTCTTCCGCCGCGCCACCGACTCCCGCACCGGCCGCGCCTGGATCGCCATCCGCGAAGACGAAACCGCCGCCACCGCCATGGGCATCAACGCCTTCCGCCTCAAACTCCTCGCCTTCGCCCTCGGCGCCGCCCTCGCCGGCCTCGCCGGCACCATCCACGCCCACGTCATCACCACCGCCACCCCCGACCAGTACCAATTCGCCGGCACCGTCCCACCCAACTCCGCCTTCCTCCTCGCCGCCGTCATCCTCGGCGGCATGGGCACCATCACCGGCCCCCTCCTCGGCGCCGCCCTCCTCTACCTCATCCCGAGCAAACTCGACTTCATGCAGGACTACCAGCTCCTCCTCTTCGGACTCGCCCTCATCCTCCTCATGCGATTCCGCCCCGAAGGGCTCGTCGTCGACCGCCGCAAACAACTCGAATTCCACGAACCCGAGACCCCGACGGCGAAAGCACCCACGCCATGACCCCCAACCCCGCCCCACCCCTCCTCCACGCCACCGGCATCACCATGCGCTTCGGCGGCCTCACCGCCGTACGCGCCGTCGACCTCACCGTCCACCCCGACGAAATCCTCGGCCTCATCGGACCCAACGGCGCCGGAAAAACCACCCTCTTCAACTGCCTCACCGGCCTCTACACCCCCGACGAAGGCACCATCACCTACGCCGGCAAACCCCTCCCCACACGCCCCCACCTCGTCACCCGCATCGGAATCGCCCGCACCTTCCAGAACATCCGTCTCTTCCCCAACATGACCGTCCTCGAAAACGTCCTCGTCGGCCGCCACACCCGCACCCACGAAGGACTCCTCTCCGCCCTCCTCCGCACCCCCGCACACCACCGCGCCGAACACACTTCACGCCAACACGCCACCGAACTCCTCGAATTCACCGGCCTCACCCGGAAAAGCGACCACCTCGCCCGCAACCTCCCCTATGGCGAACAACGAAAACTCGAAATCGCCCGCGCCCTCGCCAGCGAACCCGGACTCCTCCTCCTGGACGAACCCACCGCCGGAATGAACCCCCAGGAAACCCGCGCCACCGAACACCTCGTCCACGCCATCCGCGCCCGCGGCACCGCCGTCCTCGTCATCGAGCACGACATGCGCTTCATCTTCAACCTCTGCGACCGCGTCGCCGTCCTCGTCCAAGGACAAAAACTCACCGAAGGCACCCCCACCACCGTCCAGGCCGACCCCCGCGTCATCGCCGCCTACCTCGGCACCCCGGAGGAAGACCCCCGATGACACCACCCCACGCCCCGCCCCTCCTCGAAGTCCACGACCTCCACGTCGCCTACGGAAAAATCGAAGCCGTCAAAGGCATCACCTTCACCGTCCACCCCGGCGAAGTCGTCACCCTCATCGGCACCAACGGCGCCGGAAAGACCACCACCCTCCGCGCCCTCTCCGGCCTCCTCCCCCCACGCTCCGGCACCATCCACTTCAACGGCCACACCCTCAACGGCACCCCCGCCCACCGCATCGTCGCCCTCGGCCTCGCCCACTCCCCCGAAGGCCGCCACATCTTCCCCCGCCTCACCATCACCGAAAACCTCCAGCTCGGCGCCTACCTCCGCAAGGACACCACCGCCGTCAACGACGACCTCCAGCGCGTCCACGCCCTCTTCCCCGTCCTCGCCGAACGCGCCCGCCAACCCGCCGGCACACTCTCCGGCGGCGAACAACAAATGCTCGCCATGGGCCGCGCCCTCATGTCCCGCCCCAAACTCCTCATGCTCGACGAACCGTCCATGGGACTCTCCCCGATCATGATGCGGAAAATCATGGACACCATCGCCGAACTCAAGGCCGCGGGAACGACGATCCTGCTCGTCGAACAGAACGCCCAGGCAGCACTCGCCCTCGCCGACCAGGCACACGTCATGGAGGTCGGCAGAATCGTCCTGTCGGGGACGGGGGCGCAACTCCTGCACGACACGTCGGTGAGAAAGGCATACCTGGGCGAGGACTAAGCGAAAACAAAAAAAGAAAAAGGGCCCGCACAATGCGAACCCTTTTCAAAAAACGGGGAAGACGGAGAAGAAGGGGAAGGAAAACTACTCCCCCTTACCGGCCTTCTTCTCCCGGTCGTCCTCGATGACCGCCTCAGCCACCTGCTGCATCGACATACGACGATCCATCGACGTCTTCTGGATCCACCGGAACGCCGCCGGCTCGGACAACCCGTACTGCGTCTGCAGAATGCTCTTCGCCCGGTCCACGAGCTTCCGCGTCTCCAGCCGCTGCGTGAGGTCCTCGACCTCCTTCTCCAGCGCCCGCAGCTCCGAGAACCGCGACACGGCCATCTCGATCGCCGGCACGACATCGCTCTTGCTGAACGGCTTCACGAGGTACGCCATGGCACCGGCGTCCCGAGCCCGCTCGACGAGGTCGCGCTGCGAGAAGGCGGTGAGCATGAGCACGGGCGCGATCGACTCACCGGCGATCCGCTCGGCGGCGGAGATCCCGTCCAGGACGGGCATCTTCACGTCGAGGATCACCAGGTCGGGCCGGTGCTCACGGGCCAGCTCCACGGCGGTCTCCCCGTCGCCGGCCTCGCCCACGACGGTGTAGCCCTCCTCCTCGAGCATCTCCTTGAGGTCGAGCCGGATGAGGGCCTCGTCCTCGGCGATCACGACGCGCGTGGTGTGGGGAGGGGTGTGCTGCGGCTCGTCGACGGCGGACGGCTGGGGCTCGGCGGCGCTCACGGGTCTCCTCGTTACGGACAGGGGTAGTGCCCCACGAGCCTACCTAGGTCCTGTATGTTTGAGGCACGAAGGTTGACCTCGCGACCTTCGTATCGTAGGCCCCGGTACTCCAACGGTTAGAGAGACGGTGCTCAAACCACCGACAGTGTGGGTTCGAATCCCACTCGGGGCACTCTGACCTTTGAATCCAAGGGCATCCAGAAAAGCGGAATCTCACCGTCGCGTGAATTTCCCTCATTCTCCTGGCGTGCCGCGAAGCAGTCACGCAGAGTGACTGCATGCAACTTCATGGCACTGACGTGCGACAGAAGGCTCTCGACCTGATCCAGTCCGGCGTCACCAACGCCGAGGTGGCCCGACGGCTGTCCGTCCCCGCCGGGACCGTCGGCTACTGGCTCCACCAAGAGCGAACGAGACGCGGATCTCTACCCGGAAAACCCAACCGACCCTGCCCACGGTGCGACGGCCGACCGCTGAACGAGGCTGCCTACTCCTACTTACTGGCCCTGTACCTGGGCGACGGCCACATCATCCAGTACTCGCAGCACCGAGTACCCAGCCTCATGATCACCTGCGGCGACAACTGGCCCGGTCTGATGGACTCCTGCGAGGCCGCCATGAAGGCCGTCTTCCCCGACAACTCCGTCTGTCGGGTGCGACGGACCGGCTGCCACAACGTGAAGGTCTACTCCAAGCACCTGCCGTGCGTCTTCCCACAGCACGGGCCCGGGAAGAAGCACGAACGAACCATCGCCCTGGAGCCCTGGCAGCAACGCATCGTGGACGCACACCCGTGGGGCTTCATACGCGGCCTCGTCCACTCCGACGGGTGCCGCATCACCAACTGGACGACCCGCATGGTCGGCGGTGAACGCAAGCGGTACGAGTACCCGCGCTACTTCTTCACCAACAAGTCCGAGGACCTCCTGCGACTCTGCGGCGAGACCCTCGACCGGGTCGGCGTGGAGTGGAAGGTGACCCGCCGCGGCACGAACCCCTACAACATCTCCATAGCCCGCCGCGACTCCGTCGCCCTCATGGACGCCCACATCGGCCCGAAGTGCTAGGCCGAGGCAGGCGTACGGGACAGCGCGGTGCGCAGCGCGAAGATGCCGAGCAGGCTGCCTGAGGCGAGTCGCTGGGCGGTCAGTGCGCGGGGCCGGGTGGCCAGGTATCCGGATACGCGTGCTGCGCCGAGCATGATGAGGGCGTTCACGGTGAGGCCGACGATGATCTGTATGCCGCCGAGTTGGAGGAGTTGGGCCCAGTCCGGGCCGGCGTGGGGGTTCATGAACTGGGGCAGGAGCGCGGCGTACATGAGGGCGATCTTGGGGTTGAGCAGGTTGGTGAGGAGGCCCATGGAGAAGAGGCGGGCGTCGGAGAGCGGGGGGAGGTTGTGGGCGGGGGTGAAGGGTGAGCGGCCGCCGGGCTTGAGCAT
Organism: Streptomyces mashuensis; assembly: GCF_014654785.1. Classification (GTDB taxonomy): domain Bacteria; phylum Actinomycetota; class Actinomycetes; order Streptomycetales; family Streptomycetaceae; genus Streptomyces; species Streptomyces mashuensis. The sequence continues at coordinate 76,090 of NZ_BNBD01000015.1, read as the reverse complement.
GGTCCAGGCGAGGTGGGCGAGGTAGGCGGCGCCGGCGAGTTTGACGGCTGTGTACGCGAGGGGCACGGCGGCGAAGAGCGCGGAGAGGCCGGCGGCTGCGGCCAGGAGGTAGCAGAGGAATCCGGCGGCGGTTCCGCTGAGGCTGACGAGGCCTGCTCTGCGGCCTTGGGTGATGGCGCGGGAGGCGAGGTGGATCATGTTGGGTCCGGGGGTGAGGGCCATGCCCAGTTCGATCAGGGCCACTCCTCCCGCTGCGGCCGGGCTGATCATTGGTGGCTCCTGATCTTTAGCGGGGCGGCGCTGACATGGCCTGCGTCAGGATACGGCCCTTGTTGCCGGGTGTTCTGGCCGGCTGCGGGGCCCGTTGCCGGGCCCCGCGTTGTGGTGCCTACTTCCAGGGCTCGTTGAAGCCTCGCCCCGGTATCGGCTTGGCGATGAGCGCGATCGGGATGAAGAAGTTGACCTGCCCGATGGCGATCATCAGCGTTGCCAGTGCCTTCGGCTCGTAGTGCCGGGCGGCCTCCTCGTACAGCTCGTCCGGCACCCGCTCGCCCTGCACCGCGGGCTGGAGGACCGCTTCGACCAGGGCGAGCGCCGCCCGCTCCGCGTCCGTGAAGTAGGGCGCGTCCTTCCACGATGCGACGGCCGTGATGCGCTGCTCGGTCTCGCCGGCCTTCCGGAGGAAGTCGGTGTGGAGCACGGTCAGGTACGTGTTGCCGACGATCTGGCCGGCGCGGAGCTGGATGAGGCTGATGGTGGTGCGGGGGATGGTGCGGTTGCCGACGGCCTTGAAGAGGGCTGCCGAGACCTCCGCCAGTTCGGGGACGAGGGTGGTGGGGTCGTCGGTCATGCGGGGGCCGGTGGTGGTGGGCGTTGCCATGGGGGTCTCCGTCAGTGGTTCGTGGTTGCTGTCACTGCTCTGACGGATGGCGGCGCGGGTGTGTGACGGGTGGGTGCGGATTTTTTTCAGGTGGTGCGGAGGAGGTCGACGAGGCCGGCGAATTCTTCGTCGCCGTGGCCGTCGGCGACGCGGCGCTTCATGAGGTCGACGAAGGGGGCGAGGAGCTCGGTGCTGACGCCTTGGTCCTGGGCGGTGCGGAGGAGTGTGTCGGCGCCGGCCTGCATGGCGAGGTTGGAGACGACGTCCTTGGTGTAGTCGCCGGTGTCGAGCTGGTGGGCTGTTTTGGGGGCGGTGAAGGTCATGGCGGTGAGCCAGGAGGTGAGGAGGGGAGCGAAGTCCTGGGTGGGGATGTGGTCGGCGCGGAGGAGGGCGTAGGCGTGGGTGATGCCGGCGATCATGCCGTACATGCCGCTGAGGAGGGCGACGTCGTAGAGGGCGGCGTGGCCGGGGTTCTCGCCGAGGTAGGTGGTGGAGGCGGGGACGGCGAGGGTGCGCCAGTGCGTGTCGTAGAGGGGGCGGTTGCCGCTGTAGAGGACGTAGGCGCCGGTGTCGGGGTTTCCGATCATGGGGGGTACGGCCATGATGCCGCCGTCGAGGTAGCGGGCGCCGTGTTGTTCGGCCCAGGTGGCGCGGGTGCGGGCTTGGTCGGGGGTGCTGGTGGTGAGGTTGACGATGTCCTTGCCGGTGAGGTCGGTGCCGGTGAGGGTTTCTTCGACGCTGGCGTCGTCGAGGAGGCAGACGACGATGAGCTGGTTGGCGGCGATGGCGTCGGCGGGGGTGGGGGCGGCGGTGGCGCCGTGGGTGGTGAGGGCTTGGGCGCGGTGGGGGCTGCGGTTCCAGATGGTGAGGGGGTGACCGGCGGTGAGCCAGGTGTGGGCGAGGGCGGTGCCCATGGCGCCGAGGCCGAGGAGGGTGAGGGGCGTGGGGTTGGTGGTGGTCATGGCGTTTAGGCTGCGTTTGGCTCTGGGGTGGCGGCAAGTACGTACTTTGTTGTGGGTGGTTACCTCGGGGTGAGTGTGCTGGTCAGCGTTGGGGTGGGAGGTTGTTGCGATGGTGGTGCGGCGTCCGGGGTCGTATGTGTGTGGGTTGGATGCGGCGATGGATGTGGTGGGTGGGAAGTGGAAGGTGTTGATTTTGTGGGCGTTGGCGGAGCGGTCGTGCCGGTTCGGTGAGTTGCGGCGGTTGTTGCCGGGGGTCAGCGAGAAGGTGCTGGCGGCGCAGTTGCGGGAGTTGGAGGGGGATGGGGTGGTGGTGCGTGAGGTGTATGACGAGGTGCCGCCGCGGGTGGTGTATTCGTTGACGGAGGCGGGGGTGTTGTTGAACGGGGCGTTGGCGCCGTTGGGGGTGTGGGGGAAGGAGTTTGTGTTGCCTCGTTTGCGTGAGGTGGGGTAGGGGGTGGGGCCCGGGTTTCCGGGCCCTTTTTGTTTGGGCCGGTGTCTATTTCGGTCCGGTGTTCATGTGGGTTCGCCGATGTGGTGGACGCGGACGAGGTTGGTGGTACCGGGGGTGCCGGGTGGTGAGCCGGCGGTGATGATGACGGTGTCGCCGGGGTGGCAGCGGCCGATGTGGAGGAGGTGTTCGTCGACTTGTCGGACCATGGCGTCGGTGGTTTGGACCATGGGGCCGAGGTAGGTGGTGACGCCCCAGGTGAGGGTGAGTTGGTTGCGGGTGGCGGGGTCGGGGGTGAAGGCGAGGAGGGGGATGGGTGAGCGGTAGCGGGAGAGGCGTCGTGCGGTGTCACCGGATTGGGTGAAGGCGACGAGGTAGTCGGCGTGGAGGAAGTCGCCCATTTCGGCGGCTGCGCGGGCGACGGCGCCGCCTTGGGTGCGGGGTTTGGTGCGTTCGCTGAGGGGTGGGAGGCCGGCGGCGAGGAGGTCGTGTTCGGCTGCGGCGAGGATGCGGTCCATGGTGCGGACGGTTTCGACGGGGTGTTTGCCGATGCTGGTTTCGCCGCTGAGCATGACGGCGTCGGTGCCGTCGAGGACGGCGTTGGCGACGTCGGAGGCTTCGGCTCGGGTGGGGCGGGGTGCGTCGATCATCGAGTCGAGCATTTGGGTGGCGACGATGACGGGTTTGGCGTTGCGGCGGGCGAGTTTGATGGCGCGCTTCTGGACGATGGGGACGGTTTCGAGGGGCATTTCGACGCCGAGGTCGCCGCGGGCGATCATGATGCCGTCGAATGCGGCGACGATGTCGTCGAGGTTCTGGACGGCCTGGGGTTTTTCGATTTTTGCGATGACGGGGAGGCGGCGGCCTTCTTCGTCCATGATGCGGTGGACGTCGGTGATGTCGTGGGCGGAGCGGACGAAGGAGAGGGCGATGATGTCGGCTCCGGTGCGGAGGGCCCAGCGGAGGTCTTCGGCGTCCTTGTCGGAGAGAGCGGGGACGGAGACGGCGACGCCGGGGAGGTTGAGTCCTTTGTGGTCGGAGATCATGCCGCCGTCGATGACGAGGGTTTTGATGCGGGGTCCGTGGATTTCGAGGACCTGGAGGGTGACGCGGCCGTCGTCGACGAGGATGTGTTCGCCTGGGGTGACGTCGGTGGCGAGTCCTTTGTAGGTGGTTCCGCAGTGGTGGCGGTCGCCTTCGGTGTCGTTGACGGTGATGGTGAATTCGTCGCCGGGTTCGAGGAGTACGGGGCCTTCGCGGAAGTGGCCCAGGCGGATCTTCGGGCCTTGAAGGTCGGCGAGTACGCCGATGCTGCGGCCGGTTTCGTCGGCGGCCTTGCGGACGCGCTGGTAGCGGGTTTCGTGGTCGGCGTAGGTGCCGTGGCTGAGGTTGAGGCGGGCCACGTCCATGCCGGCGTCCACGAGTGCCTTGATCTGCTCGTACGAGTCGGTGGCGGGCCCCAGGGTGCAGACGATTTTTGCTCGGCGCATGGCACGACCATAGGGCTTACCGGTGGGTAGAGAATTGGCGTGGCGGGTCTCTCCAACGTCCTTCCGGTAAAGGCTTGTTGACACTTATTGAAACGTGCGGAGGGGTGCTCTGATGAGCGCTCCGGCGGGGGGCGTGCGGGTGTCGTGCGGGGCGGTCAGAGCTTGGGCGGGGTCATGGTGAACCGTGCGTTGACGTGGGCGTGGACGGTTTGGCGTCGGGGGCTGAGGTCGAGGGTGGGGGTGGTGCTCCCGTGGGTGCCGCCGGCTGCGTGGTCGTCGGCGAAGCCGGCGGTGCGGAAGGCGGTGGGGTGTGGTGCGGGGTGGGGGCCGTGGGTGGGGGTGGGGTGGTCGGCGGCGGTGTCGGCGAGTTCGACGAGGGCGGTGAGGTGGGAGCCGAGGGCGGCGGCGTATTCGCGGGCGCGGCGGAGGGCGTCGTGGACGGCTTCCTGGCGGGCGCGGGTGTGGGCGGGGGAGTCGGGGCGGAGGCTCCACCAGGGGCCGTCGATGCTGGTGAGTTCGAGTCGGGCGAGGTGGTCGGTGAGGTCGGGGAGGGCGGTGAAGTCGGTGAGGGTGGCGGTGAGGTGGATGTGGCCGTGGTAAGCGCGGATGCGTTCGGTGCGGCTGTTGGTGGTGAGTTCGGGGGTGAGGGTGAGGTGGCTGGTTTCGGTGTGGTGGAGGGCGTTGCCGTAGCGGGTGAGGAGTTGCTGGACGGCGTGGTGGCGGCGGGTGAGGTCGTCGAGGGTGGTGTGGCGGTCGGTGCCGCGGGCGGTGATGCCGATGCCGAGGTGGGCGAGGTCGGGGTCGGTTTCGAGGTGGGCTTCGCCGCGTACGGCGATGCGGGGGGTGTCGGGGGTTCCGTAGGGCTGGGGTGTGGTCATGGCCCCAGGGTGGCAGGGCGTGGGGTGGTGGGGTGCGGGGGTGACGGGGATCGCACGGGTGCGAGGTGTCGGTGGGTGTGGTGGGCGGGCCAGAATCTACGCGCGTTGGCCGCAGGGTGTGGTCGCGCGGGTGAGGGGAGAGGTGCGGATATGCCGCTCAACCGTAGGAATTTTCTGGGGCGTACGGCCGTGACGGGCGCTGGTGTGGCGTTGGCGGGTGCGGTGGGTGCCGCGCCGGCGGAGGCACAGTCCCTCGCGCAGGAGGCGTCGCCGGGGCGGGGTGGGAAGGACACCCGGAAGCGGTACGCGTTCACGGTGATGGGGACGACGGACCTGCATGGCAATGTCTTCAACTGGGACTATTTCACGGATGCGGAGTTCGACGACAAGGCGCACAACGATGTGGGCCTGGCGAAGATCTCGACGCTGGTGAACCAGGTCCGGAAGGAGAAGGGCCGGGGCAATACGCTGCTGATCGACGCGGGTGACACGATTCAGGGCACTCAGCTGGCGTATTACTACGCGCGGGTCGACCCGATCACGAAGGCGCACGGTCCGGTGCATCCGATGGCGCGGGCGATGAATGCGATCGGCTATGACGCGGCGGCGCTGGGGAACCACGAGTTCAATTACGGTATTCCGACGCTGCGGAAGTTCGAGGAGCAGTGCCGTTTCCCGTTGCTGGGGGCGAATGCGCTGGATGCGCGGACGTTGCGGCCGGCGTTCCGTCCGTATGTGATCAAGCGGGTGTGTACGCCGCACGGGCGGGATGTGCGGGTGGCGGTGCTGGGGTTGACGAATCCGGGGATCGCGGTCTGGGACAAGGCGAATGTGCAGGGGAAGATGGTGTTCCCGGGCCTTGAGGAGCAGGCGGCGAAGTGGGTGCCGAAGCTGCGGTCGATGGGTGCGGACGTGGTGATCGTGGCTGCGCATTCGGGGTCGAGTGGTACGTCGTCGTACGGTGATGCGGTGCCGTATGTGGAGAATGCGGCGGCGTTGGTGGCGGAGCAGGTGCCGGGGATCGATGCGATTCTGGTGGGTCATGCGCACACGGAGATTCCCGAGTACCGGGTGGTGAACAAGGAGACGGGCCGGCAGGTGGTGTTGTCGGAGCCGTTGAAGTGGGGGCAGCGGCTGACGCTGTTCGACTTCGGTGTGGTGTGGGAGCGCGGCCGCTGGCTGGTGGAGTCGGTGGGTGCGAAGGTGCTGAATTCGAATGCGGTGCCGGAGGATCCGCGGATCACGGGGATGCTGCGCGCGGAGCACCGGAAGGTCGTGGCGTATGTGAATCAGGTGATCGGTACGTCGTCGGCGGCGATGAGTGCGGCCGAGGCTCCGGTGAAGGACACGCCGGTGATCGACTTCATCAATCATGTGCAGGCGGAGACGGTGCGGGCGGCGTTGAAGGGGACGGCGTACGCGTCGTTGCCGGTGTTGTCGCAGGCGTCGTGCTTCTCGCGGACGGCTGGGGTACCGGCGGGGAAGGTGACGATCCGCGAGGTGGCGGGGCTGTATCCGTTCGAGAACACGCTGGAGGCGCGTGTGCTGACGGGTGCGCAGCTGCGGGAGTACCTGGAGTTCTCGGCGCGGTATTACGTGCGGACGCCGTCGGGTGCGCCGGTGGATCCGGCGAGGCTGACGAATGCGGAGAGCATTCCGGATTACAACTATGACGTGGTGAGCGGCCTCTCGTACGAGATCGACATTGCGAAGGCGCCGGGTTCGCGGATCGTGAACCTGACGTTCGACGGGAAGCCGCTGGTGGATTCCGCTGAATTCGTCCTGGCGGTGAACAACTACCGGGCGAGCGGTGGCGGGGGTTTCCCGCATGTGGCGCGCGCGAAGCAGGTGTGGGCGAATTCGGAGGAGATTCGTAACACGATCATCGGGTGGGTGAAGGGTCAGGGGGCGATCGACGTGTCGCGGTTTGCGTCAGTGGACTGGAAGCTGACGCGGGATGGTGTGCCGGTGTTCTGATCCGGTGGTGAGGTGCTGGGGCCGCGACTGGGGTCGTGGCTCCAGGCCGAAGGTGGTGAAGGCGGTGCGCTGGGGCAGGGGGTAGACGGTGCGGCCGGTGACGGCGTTGAGGATGACGGCGCTGCGCCAGGCGGCGAGGCCGAGGTCGGGGGTGCCGACGCCGTGGGTGTGGGTTTCGGCGTTCTGGACGTGGATGGCGCCCTTGACGGAGGGGTCGAGGACGAGTCGGTGGTGTTCGTCGATGCGGGGGCGGCCGTTGGAGTCGCGGCGGATGTAGGGGTCGAGGGCGGCGAGGAGGGTGTCGACGCGGCGTTCGCGGTAGCCGGTGGCGAGGACGACGGCGTCGGTGGTGAGGCGGGAGCGGGTGCCTTGCTGGATGTGTTCGAGGTGGAGTTCGACGCGGGTGGTGCCGACGCGGCCGGCGGTGCGGACGAAGACTCCGGGGGTGAGGGTGGCGTCGGGCCAGCCGCCGTCGAGGCTGCGCCGGTAGAGCTCGTCGTGGATGTCGGCGATGGTGTGGGCGTCGATGCCCTGGTGGAGCTGCCATTGCTGGGGCAGGAGCTGGTCGCGGACGGGTTCGGGGAGGGTGCGGAAGTAGTGGGTGTAGTCGGGGGTGAAGTGTTCGAGGCCGAGCTTGCTGTACTCCATGGGGGCGAAGGCGGGGCTGCGGGCGATCCAGTGGAGTTTTTCGCGGCCGGTGGGGCGGTGGCGGAGGAGGTCGAGGAAGACTTCGGCGCCGGACTGTCCTGAGCCGACGACGGTGATGTGTTCGGCTTCGAGGAGGGTGGGGCGGTGCTGGAGGTAGTCGGCGGCGTGGATGACGGGGACGTTGTCGGCTTCGGCGAGGGGCCGTAGGGGTTCGGGGACGTAGGGCGCGGTGCCGACGCCGAGGACGATGTTGCGGGTGTAGGCGCGGCCGAGGGCGTCGGCTTCGCCGTCGGGGTCGAGCTGGGTGTAGTCGATTTCGAAGAGGACGCGTTCGGGGTTCCAGCGGACGGCGTCGATGTGGTGGTTGAAGTGGAGGCCGGTGAGGCGGGTGCTGACCCAGCGGCAGTACGCGTCGTATTCGGCGCGGTGGATGTGGTGGCGCTCGGAGAAGTAGAAGGGGTAGAGGCGCTCTCGGCTCTTGAGGTAGTTGAGGAAGGTCCAGGGGCTGGTGGGGTCGGCGAGGGTGACGAGGTCGGCGAGGTAGGGGACCTGGAGGGTGGTGCCGTCGATGAGGAGGCCGGGGTGCCACTGGAAGGTGGGGTTCTGGTCGTAGAAGGCGATGCGGAGGTCGTCGACGGGGTGGGCGAGGGCGGCCAGGGAGAGGTTGAACGGCCCGATGCCGATGCCGGCGAGGTCGAGGGGCTGGTCGGGGGCGGAGGCAGGTGGGGTGGGGTGCGTCATGGGGTGGGCTGGCCTTCCGCGAGGGTGACGAGGGTGAGCAGGTGGTGGAGGTCGTCGGGGGTGGCGGGGCCGCCGGCGGGGAGGGGGCCGCGGCGGGCGGTGGCGCCGCGGGTGAGGGCGGTGGCGGGCGGGGGCACCTCCCGGTGGTGGCGGGGGGCGGTGCGGGCCGTGGGCGGCGCGGACATGGGTGTGCCCCCTTCGTCGGTGTCCGTGGTGTGTGGCGGGTCCGGGCCTGCGCCGACGGCTCAAGCTACCGGCTGTACACGTGGTGTGACCGGGGGTGGAAGAGGTTTCGCCCGATGGTGGTACCGGGGCCGTACGGTGCTGGTACGGCTCGGGTACGGGCCGGGTTCGCGGGGCGGGGGCGGGCTCCGGCGTGGGCGGCGCGTGTGTGCCGGCGTGCGGTGGTTGCGGGGTGGGGGTCGGGAGAAGGGGGTGCGGTGAAGTACCCTGCACACCATGGCCATGAACCTTGCTCTCGACGTCGGACCCCTCAAGCCCGACCTGGCGCCGCTCGTGCTGGGCCTGGTGCTGTTCTTCATCGTCTTCGGCCTGATGGCGAAGGTGATCCTGCCCCGTATCAACAAGGTCCTCGTGGAGCGCGAGAAGGCCACGGACGGGCGGCTGGACGAGGCGGACGAGATCCGCGCCGAGGCGGCGCGTGTCCACGCCGAGTACCAGGAGCTGCTGGCGGGTGCGCGGCACGAGGCGGCGCGTCTGCGTCAGGAGGCCGTCGAGCAGGGCACGGCGATCGTCGCGGAGCTGCGGGCCGAGGGTCAGCGGCAGCGCGAGGAGATCATTTCCGCGGGTCACGCGGTGATCGACGCGGAGCGCGCGGTGGCCGAGGCTGAGCTGCGCGAGCAGGTCGGTGCGCTGGCGACCGAGCTGGCGGGCAAGATCGTCGGTGAGTCGATGGCGGAGTACGCGCGCGAGAGCGGCGTGGTCGACCGTTTCCTGGACGAGCTGCGGACGGAGTCGGCGGCGCGCGAGGCGCGCGACTGACGTCAGACGGCGCCATGGGCTGAAGGAGCCCGCACCCCGGCCGGGGTGCGGGCTCCTTGCTGTTCGGCTTCCTGTGCGGTCCGGCCTGTGTCGTCCGGCTCCTTTGTCGTCCGGCTTGCTTTGTCGTCCGGTTTCAGTCGGCGGTTTCGCTGCCGCGCCAGATGTTGTCGAAGGCGGCGCGTTCGATGCTGCGTCGTTGCCGTTCGGCGGCCAGTTCGGTGACGGCGTCGTCGACCGCGGCGAGGACGGTGTCCACCGCGTCGTCGTCCGTGGCGGGGGTGGGGGCGGTGGGATCTGTGGCGTGGAGGCCGACGGCCGTGGCGAGGGCGGTGAGGACGGGTTCGTTCGCCTCCCGTCGCTGTTGGGCCTGCCGGCGGCCGGGTGAGTCGGTGAGGACGGGCCGGTCGTCGTGGCGGGGCAGCCAGCGGTGGTGCTCCCGGGTGAGCTGCCCGTCCTCCTCCAGCGCGGCCAGGTAGGCCGGGGCCAGGCCGCGGCCCCGGCGCCACAGCCAGTCGGCGACGGGCTCGTGGGGCGTCCCCCGGGCCAGCTCCTGCGCGGCCCGGGCCAGCAGGCGGTCGGCGGGGGCGGGGCCGGGCGGGGCGGGCACGATGCGGTCGCCGTCCAGCGTGAGGGCCCCGGCCGCCAGCAGATCGATCAATTCGGCTCCGGCCAGGCCCAGGGAGAGCTCGCCCTGCCCCGTGGGGCGGCCGGGCGTCATGTCCAGGGCGGTGATCATCAGGTCCCGCGGTGTGGTGGTCATGAGGGCTCCCCCATCAGGGCATGGGCGGGCAGCGGGGCCTACCGGCCTGCGTCCCTCTTCGAGCGTAAGGAGCCGCGGGCGCGGTCGCACGCCATGGCTCTACGCTCCCGCCGCGGTGTGGGCGCTGCGGACGGTGAGGGCGCGGCGGAGGTCGGCGAGCTGGTCGGCGAGGTGCCGGCGGAGGGCCGGGGTGGGGGTGGCGTCGCGGAGGCAGGTCTCGCCGAGGGTGAGGGTGTCCTGGTCGACGTAGGGGTGGGGGAAGCCGGGGCCGGCTGCTGCGGCGGCGAGGGCGGGGCCGCGGCGGGTGGCGAGGGCCGGGGCGTCGGTGAACCAGCGGTCGCGGTAGGGGCGGCACAGGTCGTGGTGCTCGGGCTGCCAGAAGCCGCGGGCGGTGGCGGTGAAGAGGTAGTTGGAGAGCTGGTCGCCGTCGTAGAGGGTGCGCCAGGCGGTTTCCTTGGCGGCCGGGTCGGGCAGGGCGGCGCGGCAACGTGCGGCGCCTTCCTGGCCGGTGGCGCTGGGGTCGCGGGCCAGTTCGGCGTCGATGTCGGCGGGGGTGGTGGCGCCGAGGACGGCGAGCCGGGCGAGGATGCGCCAGCGCAGGTCGGGGTCGAGGGCGGGGCCGTCGGGGACGGTGCCGGCGTCGAGCCAGGCGCGGAGGGTGCCGGGGGTGGTGGCGCTGTCGACGAGGGTGCGGACGGCGGTGAGGCGCAGGCCGTGGGTGCTGTCGCCGGAGCGTGTGCGGGTGCGGTCGAGGAGGTCGTGGCAGAGGTCGGTGAGGGTGGCGAGGGCCTGGGGGCGGTCGGCGGGGTGGAGGTAGCGGTCGGCGATGTGGGTGCGGGCGAAGGGCAGCACGCCTTCGGCGATCGCGGAGTCGGTTTCCTGGGGCAGGTGGGTGCGGGCGGCTTCGAGGAAGGCGGTGGGGGCCAGTTCGCCGTCGCGGACCATGTCGCGGGCGGCGTTCCACAGCACGGCCCGGCTGAGCGGGTCGGGCACGGCGGAGAGGGCAGTGAGCGTGGTGGTCCAGGAGGCGGGGTCGAGGCGGATCTTGGTGTAGGTGAGGTCGCCGTCGTTGAGGAGGACGAGGTCGGGGCGGTGGCCGGGGAGGACCTTGACGGTGTCGCCCTGGGGGACGTCCAGCTCGAACCGGTCGCGGAGCACGAGCCGGGCGGGGTCCGCGGGGTCGCGGTCGTAGGCGCCGACGGCGATGCGGTGCGGACGGTTGCCGGCCTGGTCGACGGTGAGGTGCCAGTAGCCCTCGGCTTCGCCGGTCACTGCGGTGAGGGTGTCGACGCCGCTGGTGCGGAGCCAGATGTCGGCCCAGGCGTGGATGTCGCGGTCGGTGTGGCGGGCCAGGGAGTCGACGAAGTCGGCGAGGGTGGCGTTGCCGAAGCGGTGGCGGGTGAAGTGGTCGTTGATGCCGGCGAGGAAGTCCTTCTCGCCGAGCCAGGCGACGAGCTGGCGGAGGGCGGAGGCGCCCTTGGCGTAGGAGATGCCGTCGAAGTTCTGCAGGGCGGAGGCGGTGTCGAGGACGTCTCCGGGTGCGGGTGCGACGGGGTGGGTGGAGGGGCGCTGGTCGGCGTCGTAGCCCCAGGGTTTGCGGTCGGTGCCGAACTCGGTCCAGCAGCCGGTGAAGGCGGTGGCCCCGGCGAGGACGTGGTAGCCCATGAATTCGGCGAAGGACTCGTTGAGCCAGATGTCGTCCCACCACTGGAGGGTGACGAGGTCGCCGAACCACATGTGGGCCATTTCGTGGGCGATGACGACGCCGCGGGTCTGGCGTTCGGTGGCGGTGACGGCGGAGCGGAAGACGTATTCGTCGCGGAAGGTGACGAGGCCGGGGTTCTCCATGGCGCCGGCGTTGAATTCGGGGACGAACGCCTGGTCGTAGGAGTCGAAGGGGTACGGCTCGTCGAAGATCTCGTGGAAGCGGTCGAAGCAGCGGCGCGTGATGTCGAGGATCTCGTCGGCGTCGGCGTCGAGGTGGGGGGCGAGGGAGCGGCGGCAGTGGAGGGCGAAGGGGATGCCGGCGTGCTCGGTGCGCACGCTGTGCCAGGGGCCGGCGGCGAAGGCCACGAAGTAGGTGCTCAGGGGCTGGCTGGTGGCGAGCTGCCAGCGGCCTTCGGCGGGCGGGCCGACGCGGGTGGCGACGGTGTTGCCGAGGACGGTCCACTCGGGGGGTGCGGTGACGGTGGCGTCGTAGCGGGCCTTGAGGTCGGGCTGGTCGAAGGCGGCGAAGACGCGCTGTACGTCGTCCATGAACATCTGGGTGTAGACGTAGGCGAGGCCGTCGGCGGGGTCGGTGAAGCGGTGCATGCCCTCGCCGGTGTGCGAGTAGCGCATGTCCGTCTCGACGCGGAGCTCGTGCTCGCCGGGGGTGAGGGTGAGGGGGAGCCGGTTGTCCTGCAGCGTGGCGGGGTCGAGGGGGTGGCCGTCGAGGGTGGCGTGGTGCAGGGTGGCGGGCTTGAGCTCGAGGAAGGTGGCGCCGGCGTGGCGGGCGGTGAAGCGGATCGTGGTGGTGGATCCGAAGAGTGCGTCGCCGCGGGTGAGGTCGAGGTCGACGGTGTAGTGGTGGACGTCGAGCAGCCGGGCTCGGCTCTGGGCTTCTTCGCGCGTCAGTACGGGCATGGGGTCAGCTTGCCCGATCACCGGTGGTGGGCCCACGGGTTTTCGTGCGGCTCCGGGGAAGATCAGGGTTGCCGGGCCCGTCGCCCCTCGGTGGGGTCGAGGGGCGGGGTGCCGTGGCCGGTCGTGGGGCGGGGTGCCGGGTTTCCGGCGGGTCGGGCGCGGGTGTCGGGGTCGGGTGCGGGTCAGGCGCGGGCGATGGTCTCGTGGTGGCGGATGACCTCGGCGATGATGAAGTTCAGGAACTTTTCGGCGAAGGCCGGGTCGAGCTTGGCGTTCTCGGCCAGCTCGCGGAGCCGGGCGATCTGGCGGGCCTCGCGGGCGGGGTCGGCGGGGGGCATCTGGTGGGCGGCCTTGAGGTGGCCGACCTGCTGGGTGCACTTGAAGCGTTCGGCGAGCATGTGGATCACCGCCGCGTCGATGTTGTCGATGCTGTCGCGCAGCCGGGTCAGCTCGGCGCGTACGGACTCGTCGAGGGTGTTGCTGCTGTTGTTCGTCTCCACTCTTCCGACCCTATGCGGAAGAACGGGAGGCGATGACCGGCGGGTGCTCCGGATCGGGGACGTGGTGGCTCCAGCCGCCGGGGACGGCGCGCAGCCGGCGCTGCCGGTAGCGGACGGGGGCGGTGCCGACGCGGCGGGTGAAGAGGCGGCTGAAGTAGGCGGGGTCGGTGTAGCCGACGCGGCGGGCGACGGCGGCGACGGGCAGGTCGGTGGCGGCGAGGAGTTCCTTGGCGCGGCCCAGCCGGATGCCCAGCAGGTAGTCCTTGGGGCCGCAGCCGGCGCCGCGGCGGACGGCGTCGCGCAGCTCGGCGGGGGTCATGCCGTGGCGGGCGGCGTGCTGGGCGACGGACAGCGGCAGGAAGGCGTCGCGGGCGAGGGCGCGCAGGACGGGGTCGGCGGGGGTGGTGCCGTCGGCGCGGGCGTGGCGGAGGGCGACGAGGAGTTCATGGACGGCGGCGGAGGTCTCGACCTCCAGGAGGGGGTTGTCGTGGTGAGCGGCGCGGGCGATGCGGGTGACGGCGGCGCGGGCGGCGGTGGTGTCGGTGAGGGGGACGACGGGCCGGCGGGGCTGGATGTAGCCGAGTTCGGTGTAGGCGGCGACGGCGCTGCCGGTGAAGTCGACGAAGCTTTCGTCCCAGCCGGTGGCGGGGTCGGCGGCGTAGTGGTGGGGTACGCCGGGCAGGAGCCAGAGGAGGGCGGGTGCGGTGACGGGGAGGGTGGTGCCGTCGGGGGTGCGGTACCAGCCGGTGCCGGCGCTGATGACGACGGCGACGTGGTGGTCGAGGGTGCGGGGGCCCACGGTGGGCAGGGCGCCGTACTGGAGGCCGACGCCGAGGCAGACGAGGCCGAGGCGGTGGTGGACGGGCCGGGGGCTGAAGTACCGCATCCAGGTGTGATACATGCGCGTCCGCCTTCCGCCGGGCTCCGCCTGTGGGCCGTTCGGGCCGCTCTGCCGGGGCCGATCTTCTTGCATGGCGGTGCGCCCCGCCAGAGGGCGGAGGGGTGGGGGGACGGGATGCGGGTGGTTTCCCCGTCCCGCTGGTCACCGGCCGATGACGGTGGCCAACGGGACGGAACCCCGTGCCTGTCTATTGCCCGACTGGCAGCACGGTGAAGCCGTCCAGGCAGAACTCGGCAGTCCCGCTGTCCCCCACCTTCCGCAGTCCCACCCACGCCTCACCCGTGTCCGGGGCGGTGAACTCGTAGGTGTGGGTGGCGGGGGCGGTGGCGGCGGGCAGGGGGGTGCGGAGGAGTTCGCGGGGTGCGGGTTCGTCGACGGCCGTCACCCATGCGTACTGTCCGGCCTGCTCGCACAGGTAGCGGAAGGTGACGCGGTAGCGGTGGCCGGGGAGGAACCGGACGGTGTGGGGGACGGTGCGGTGGACGAGTCCGGGGTGTTCGCCGCGTGATTTCAGGGACTGGGTGCCGTCGACGACGTCGTCGACGGCCTTGCCGTTCCATCCGCGGCGGGTGTAGGGGGCGTGCAGCTGGGCGATGTGGGTGCGGGGGTCGTTGGTGCCGCCGGCGTCGCCCTTGACGAAGGGGCCCCATCCCTGGGGGACGTGTTCGAAGTCCTCGTGGACGAGGGCGCCGGGTGCGGTGCTGCGCCGGCCGGGGACGACGCGTACGGCGTCGAAGCGGACGCGGGCGCTGCCTGCTTCGGCGGTGAGGGACAGGGTGGCGGGGCCGCCGCCGTGGGGGATGGTGAACCAGGTGAACAGGCGCTGGAAGCGGGTGCCGTGCTTGCGGTCGGCGGCGATGTGGTTGACGGCGGTGGAGGTGTCGGTCCAGTTGGTGGCGGTGACGCCGTCGGCGGTGCGGACGGTGAGGGCGGCGCGGCGCCGCTCCCCCGCTGTGGCGCCGACCTCGACCTGGACGGAGGCGGCGTAGGTGCCGGGGCGGAGCCGGGCGAGGCGCTGACTGACGCGGGCGGCGGGTCCGGGGCCGATGACGAGTTCCCAGTCGCCGAGGGGGTTGCGGACGGTGCGGGCGGGTCCGGTGACGTGCCAGGCGTCGAGGGTGCCGGAGAGGAAGTGGGGATCCCGTAAGGGGGTGCCCTCGCCCCAGTGGGGGTCGGTGGGTGGGCGGCGGGAGGTGGGGCGGGTGACGACGTAGGGCTGTGCGGGGTCGGCGGTGAGCGTGATCCGGCCGTTCCGTACGGGGACGGGGGTGGGGTCGGTGCGGCCCTGATCGGTGAGGCGGTGGAGGGTGACGGTGCGGAGGCGGGCCCAGCCGCGGGGCAGGGTCCAGGTGGTGGTGCCGCCGTGCGGGTTGTGGTGGTAGAGGCGGTCGGGATCGGTGGCGCGGCGGGGTTCCCAGGGCAGCAGGTAGGTGTCGCCGGTGAGGACGAGGCGGCCGTCGGTGGTGATGCGGCGGGTGCCGGTGGCGTCGGAGACGACGGTGCGGGTGGGGCCTTCGAAGGTGATCTCGTGGTCGGTCCAGGTGCGGATGGGGTGGGCCTGGAGGTATTTGGCGGGGAGGTTGTGGGTCCAGACGGTCCGGAGGAAGGCGTTCCAGTCGGTTTTGCCCTGCCAGCCCTCGAAGCCGCCGAGCCGGGCGGTGCCGAGGAGGGGCCATTTGTCGGCGAAGACGTCCTTCTGGTGGTGGCGGATGAAACGGATGAGGCGGGAGTTGATGCCGCGGGAGGTGTCGGGCCCGTAGTCGGTCTCGACGGCCCAGTGGGCCCAGAGGCTGGAGCGTTCCAGGCCGTGGCCCCATTCGGTGGTGATGTTCCAGCCTTGGGCGCGCAGTTCGCGCTGGAGGCGGTCGGAGGTCCAGCCGGATTCCCGGAAGACGTCGATGTAGAGGGTGTCGAGGGCGGGGTCGGTCTCCCGGCGCAGCTGCCGGAAGCGGCGGACGACGTCGCCGGAGAGCAGGTCGCGGCGGGCGTCGATGCGGTAGGACTGGTCGAGCCAGTCCCACTGCTTGTTGCGCGGGTCGACGAGGCGGTCGGTGAAGGTGCGGGCCACCGGGTACGCCTCGGTGGTGTTGACGTGCACGGCGAAGTCGCTGTTCCAGCGCTTGCCGGTGCGCAGCAGTGTGTTGAGGTCGGTGAGGCCGCCGGCGCGGGTGTTGTGGTTGCCGCCGTAGTCGGGGTGGGCGGAGTCGTGGCCCTCGGACTGGTAGCCCTTGAGGAGCGTGAACTGGCGTAGCCCGTCGGTGGCGAGGTGGATGCGCTTGACGTGGTCGAGGACGGTCAGGAACGGGTTGGTGGCCTGGCTGGCGAAGTTGAACGCGATGTGGGGGACGACCCGGAGGTGCTGGGTGGTGGCGCCGGGCGGGTCGGTCATGATGTCGCGCAGGGCGATGGCGGCGTCCTGCCAGTCGGTGCGGCCGTCGCCGTTGCGGTCGCGGGTGAGGACGACGGTGGCGCGGGGCAGGGGCTCGGTGTCGTGGTGGGCGGCGCCGGCGGCACGGTGGGTCCACTGGCCGCAGCCCAGGCGGGCGGTGACGTGGGGGGCGCGGCGTACGGTGTGCCGCCAGAACCGGCCGTTCTCCCAGGTCTCGGTGGGGCCGGGCCGGTCGTGGACGCTGTTGGTCTCGACGGCGGCGGCGAGCCGGTCGGTGCTGACGACGGCGTAGGCGCAGCCGGTGGGTGCCGGCTCGGCGGGGGTGTCGTGGGTGACGTGCAGCAGGGTGTCGCCGCTGCGGGCGGCGTCGAGCTGGATGCGGGCGGCGTACAGGGTGGCGCCGGGCTGGTCGCTGCGGACGGACAGCAGGGCGAGGCCGGGGATCTCCAGGGTGCCGACGGGCAGGGCGGGGGTGTCGGTGATGCGGGTGACATGCCAGTGCACGTGCCAGTGGTCGGCGTGGATCTCGACGTCGAGGGCGGTGGCGGGGCCGAGGCGGAGGGTGTAGCGGGCGCGGTCGGCGGTGGTGGTGCAGGTGACGTGGGGGGTGTGTGGCCGGCCGTCGACGAGGAGGGTGGTGACGGGTTCGTCCTGGCCGTGGAGGACGGCGCCGGTGGCGCGGTCGGTGTAGGTGAGGATGCGGGGGAAGGCGCGGTCGACGCGGACGTCGAGGGCGGTGGAGCGCAGCACGGCGGTGCCGGTGGTGGGTGGTGCGGCTGCTGCGTCGGCGGGCGGGGTGGTGGCCGGTGTGCCGAGGGCCAGGCCGGTGAGGGCGGTGGTGACGACGGCCCGTCGGCTCGGGCCCTGGTGTGGGTGGCTCACGGGGTCACCCTGGGCCGGGTGGGGCGCCGGTGACCATGGACAAAGGGGGGCGGGGAGTTGGACGGAAGTGCGGGGGCCGCGCCCGTGGGCCGGCCGGGCCGGGAAATGGCTCAATCGGCACTCTCCCGCTATGGCACTGCGTGCCACTAGCGTGCCTCGGCGCGGGGGTCACGTCACTCTGTTCAAGGGACTCGGTCACCATGGGTTACTACGTGATCAGGGCTGTGCTGGTGCCGATGCTGCGGTGGGTGTTCCGGCCGCGGCTGGAAGGGCTGGAACGCATACCGGACGCGGGTGCGGCGATCATCGCCGGGAACCATCTGTCGTTCATGGACCACTTCATGCTGCCGGTCGTGATGAAGCGGCGGATCACTTTCCTGGCCAAGCACGAGTACTTCACCGGGCCGGGTCTCAAGGGCCGGCTGACGGCGGCGTTCTTCCGGGCGACCGGCGCCATCCCGGTGGACCGGTCGGGCAAGGAGGCGGCGCAGGCCGCCGTGGACACGGCGCTGCGCGTGCTGGGCGAGGGCGAGCTGCTCGGCATCTACCCGGAGGGCACGCGCTCCCCGGACGGGCGGCTGTACAAGGGCAAGGTGGGTGTGGCGATGATGGCACTGCGTTCCGGGGCGCCGGTGCTGCCCTGCGCCATGATCGGCACGTTCGAGGCCCAGCCGCGGGGCTGCCGGCTGCCCCGCCTGACGCCCATCACGGTGCGGGTGGGCGAGCCGATGGACTTCTCGCGGTACGCGGGGATGCAGGACGATCCCGCGGTGCTGCGCGCGGTCACCGACGAGATCATGTACGCCATCCTCAAGCTGTCGGGGCAGGAGTACGTGGACGTGTACGCGCCGCGCGGGCGGGCGGCATTGCAGGCGGCGCCGGAGCCGGCGGCCGGTGTTGCCGTTCCGGGTACGGTTGCGGGTGCGGGGCCGGAGGAGCGGCGGGCGGCGTGAACGCCTCCACCCCTTACCGGAGTTCCCCCTTCCAGCCCTGGTAACTCCCTTACGGGAAAGACCCGATGGGAATCGTGGTGCGGGAACCGTAGGGTCGTACGCATGAACACAGGTGTGAACCCCACGTGGACGGGACGTGCGTCGCGCACGTCACGTATGCCTCTGCTGTCGCGTACGGGCGGGGCGCGGGCGCGGCGCTGGACGGCGGCGGCGTCGGCCGTCGTCGTCGCCGCGCTGGCGGCGGCGCCCGCCGTCGCGGCGGGGCCGGCGCCGGCGGGGACGGGGGCCGCGGAATCCTGGCGGGGCACGCTGGTCTCCGCCCCCGCCCCGGCCGGCTCCCTCGACCGGGAAGCGGTCGGGAAGCAGCTGAGCGGGGCCGGGATCGACACCTCGTCCGTGGCGTACGGCACCCGGGCCTACCGCCTCACCTACCGCACGATCACGCCGCAGGGCCGGCCGACGACCGCGACCGGGCTGTTCCTGCTGCCGCAGGACGACGGCAGGCGCCGGCTCGGCCTGGTCGCGGACGAGCACGGCACCACGGCGTGGCGCGAGAACGCCCCGTCGGGCGAGCAGGGCGAGCGGCTCGGCCCCCTGGTGCAGGCGTCGGCGGGGCGGGCCGTGGCCGCTCCCGACTACCTGGGGCTTGGCGGCGGCCCGGGCCTTCACCCGTACATGGACACGGCCTCCTCCGTCAGCGCCTCCCTCGACATGCTGCGGGCCTCGCGCGCGGCGGCGCGGCTGCTGCACCGCGAGCTGACGGGGGACGTCTATGCGACGGGCTTCTCCCAGGGCGGGCAGGTGGCGATGGCGCTGGCCCGGGCGGTGCAGGGCGGTGCCGACCGGCACTTCCGGCTGCGGGCGGTGGCCCCGGTCTCCGGCCCCTACGACTTGGAGCACGCGGAGCTGCCGGGCCTCCTCGACGGCCGGGTGCAGGACGGTAGCGCCGTGTTCTACCTCTCCTACTTCCTCACCGCGCAGAACCGGCTGCACCCGATCTACAAGGACCCCGCCGAGGTCTTCCGGCAGCCCTACGCGAGCAAGGTGGAGAAGCTCTTCGACACCCGGCACGACGAGGAGGAGATCGCCAAGCACCTGCCGGCCACGGTCGGGGAGCTCGTCACGGACGACTTCCGTGCCCGCCTCCAGCACCCCTCCGGCGGACTGCTCGACGCGCTCCGCGCACAGGACGGCAACTGCGACTGGAAGCCTCGCGTCCCGGTGCGGCTGGACACCGCCCGCGGCGACCGGGACGTTCCCATCGCCAACTCGCAGATATGCGCGCGGGACTTCGCTCGCCACGGAGTGAAGGCCACGGTCGTCGACCACGGCGCGGTGAACCACTTCGGGGCGTTCCGCGCGGGGGCACCGCAGATAGCCCGCTGGTTCGACGCAGTCGAACGCCGCTAGCAGCACCGCGCGGCCCGATGGGGCATCATGCCCGCATGATCGCCACCTTGCAGGCCACCGTCATCGACTGTCCCGACCCGCTGAGCCTGGCGCGGTTCTACTCCGCGATCCTCGGCTGGCGTGTCGTCACCGAGGAGGACGACCCCTCATGGGTGTGGCTCACCGGCTCCGGCCCGGGGCAGCGCATCGCCTTCCAGGGCGTGCCCGGCCACCGGCCGCCGCGCTGGCCCGACCCGGAGCATCCGCAGCAGATGCACCTGGACTTCGAGGTGGACACGCTGGAGGACGTCGAGCGGGCGCAGCGCGAGGTGGAGGCGCTGGGTGCGACGTTCCGGTACGACAGTGGTGGCCCCACCCGCGGGTTCCGGGTGTTCGTCGACCCGGCGGGTCACCCCTTCTGCCTCTGCTACGGGCAGCCCGGCACGCCCTGACGCCGGCGGGCCGTCACCCTGCCGGGGTCGGTCCGCCCAGGGCGGCGGCCGCCTCGCGCAAGGCCTCGCCCGCCCCGCCCACCAGGGGGGCGCCATGACCGAAACAGGCGGTGTCCACGTGGAGGGTGGCCTGGCGGAGGAAGGACGCCACGGCCCGGGGGCGGTCGACGTGGAAGACGCTCGGGGAGATGCCGCCCATGTTGGCGATGGTGTCGCCGGTGAAGAGGACGCCGGAGCGGGTGAGGTGCAGGGCGATGCTGCCGGCCGTGTGGCCGGGCACCTCGACGACCCGGACCTCCTCGTCCCAGTCGAGGACGTCCCCCTCCCCCAGCTCGCGGTCCACCCGGCAGGGGCGCACGGGGGTGCGGGGCGGGATGCCGATGCGGGCGTGGACTTCCTCGTAGAGCGGGACCTCCCACTCCTCGAGGACCGGGGGCGGCTCGGGGACGTCGCCGCGGATGACGGGGGCGTCGGCGGCGCCCGCGAGGACGCGGGCGCCGGTGGCGTCGGCCAGGTCGGCGGCCGAGCCGGCGTGGTCGAGGTGGGAGTGCGTGAGCACGATGTCGCGGACGTCGCGCGGGCCCGCGCCCAGGCCGGCCAGGGCGTCGAGGACGTCCCCGGCGTGGGCGGGCAGGCCGGTGTCCACCAGCATCCAGCCGTGGGCGCGCCGCAGGACGTACGCCTGGCCCGCCGCGAACGTCAACATCCATATGCCGGGCGTGACTTCGTCCACGCCCACGCGGGGGCCGGTCCCGTGACCGGTTCGGTGATCAGTCATGGCGTCACCGTAGGGAGCTGCTCGCGGTGGCTCCCAGGGGTTTCTGCTGTCGGCGATTACGCCCAGGGCTCAGCCGTCGCGGTGGGAGCGGTCCACGGGGAGGACGGCGCGGACCTGCCAGCCGCCCTCCGGGGCGGGGCCCGCGGTCAGGTGGCCGCCCAGGGCCCTGGCGCGTTCGGCCAGGCCCACGAGGCCGAAGCCGCCGCCCCGTGCCTCGCCGGTGAGGGGGGCCGCCCGTTTCCCGTCGTCGGCGACGCGCAGTTCGACGCCCTCGGCGACGCCCCGTACCCCGATGCGCACGGCCGTGGCGTCGGCGGCGTGCTTGCGGATGTTGGTGAGCGCCTCGCGCACGATCCGGTGGACGGCCGCGGCGACCTCGCCGGGCAGCCAGGTCTCCATGCCCTTCTCGATGTACAGGGCCACGGGCGGCCCGGTGCGTGCGAACTCCTCGGTGAGCGCCCGTACCTGCGGCAGGCCCGCCACCGGCTCGGTCTCCGCCTCCCCCTCCCGCAGGACGCCCACCATGCGCCGCATCGCGCCCACCGCCTCGCTCGCCGCGCTCTCGATGCGTGCGAACGCACGGGCCGCGGCCTGCCCGTCGAGAGCGGTGAAGCGGGCCGCCTGCGCCTGCACGGCGATGCCGGTGATGTGGTGGGCGACCAGGTCGTGCAGTTCGCGGGCCAGCTCCAGCCGTTCGGCGGTCCGTACGGCCGCCAGGTCGCGGACGCGCTGCGCCGACTGCTGGCGCAGCAGCAGCGAGAAGGTGCCGACCACGCCGGTGAGCACGGTGAACAGGGCGGTCCACCAGCCGGGGTTGAGGTCGCGCACGGGCGCCACGACGACGACCGCGGCGAGCAGTGGGCCGAGGACGGCGGCGGCACGGTTGGAGGAGCGGTGCACCACGGCGGTGAGCAGCACGAGCAGCGCCACGTCCTCCCCCACGCCCCACACCACGGTGGGGTGCCGGCCGGCCATCAGCACGGCGGAGGTCGTCCCGGAGACCGCGACGGCCACGGCGGCCCGGACGTTCAGGGGAATCCAGCCGTAGGGCACGGCGCAGAGGCAGACGGCGACGCCGGAGGCGAGCACCAGGGCGTGCGGGCGGCTGGGCTGGCGGGCGAGGAGGAAGCCCTCCAGTGCGACGAGGAGCAGCAGGACGACGCCGAGGGCCGCCTTCGCGGCGACGGTGCGCCGGGGGTGGCGGGCCGCCCAGCCCGCCCATCTGGTCACGTGGAGCCCGAGGCCAGCCCGCTCTCCCAGGCCCAGGCGGCGATCTCGACGCGGTTGCGGGCGT
This sequence comes from Streptomyces mashuensis, assembly GCF_014654785.1. GTDB lineage: Bacteria > Actinomycetota > Actinomycetes > Streptomycetales > Streptomycetaceae > Streptomyces > Streptomyces mashuensis. The sequence goes on along the minus strand of NZ_BNBD01000015.1, from coordinate 54,141 downwards.
CCAGCTTGGTCTGCACGTTGGCCAGGTGGGTCTTGACCGTGGACAGGGAGACGAACAGTTCGGCGGCGATCTCCGCGTTGGTGGCGCCGCGGGCCAGGCAGCGCACGACGTCGGCCTCGCGGTCGGTGAGGGGCTCGGCGGGCTGCCGGACGGGGCGCCCGGCGCCGGCGCCCGGGGCCGGGGTGGCGGTGGAGGGCGCCATGTCGCGCAGCAGCCGCACGGTGATGGCAGGCGAGATGAGGGAGTCGCCGATGGCGGCGGCCTGCACGGCCTCGACGAGCATCGCGGGGCTGGCGTCCTTCAGCAGGAAGCCGGAGGCGCCGTTGTGCAGTGCGGTGTGCACGTATTCGTCGAGGTCGAAGGTGGTGACGATGACGATGCGGGGCCGGCCGCCGTGCTCGGGGCGGGTGGCGGACCGCTCGGACAGCCGGCGGGTGACCTCCAGTCCGTCCAGCTTGGGCATGCGGATGTCGAGGAGGAGGACGTCGGGGTCGAGGCGTTCGACGGCCTCCAGCGCGGCCTCGCCGTCGACGACGTCGGCGACGACCTCGATGTCGGGCCGGCTCTCCAGGATCATGCGGAAACCGGTGCGGACCATCTCCTGGTCGTCGGCGATGACCACGGTGATCGGCATGGCGGTGTCTGCCCTTCGTCCTGCGGCCGGCGGCCGGCCGTCCCGGTCAGCTCTCGCCGCGCCCGGTGCGGCGCACGGCCAGGCGTACGCCGTAGGCGCCGGCCCCGGCGGCGAGCAGGGCCGCACCGCCGTAGAGGACGGGGGTGCGGACGTCACCGGCGTCATGGCTGGCCTTGATCACCTGGCCGGCCTCGACGACGCGCTTGACGGGGTTGCCGGAGGAGTCGTGCGGCGGGCGCTTGTGCGTCTGCGTCGTGGCCGTCGCCGGGCGGTCGCCGGTGTGCCCGGCGGGGTGGGCTTCGGAGGTGGTGGCGCGGTAGGTGGAGAGGGTCGTGCCGGGGGTGGTCGCGCGGCCGTGGTCGCTGCCGTCGAGGGTGTGCCGCAGGGAGCCGGAGGCGAAGTCGTAGTAGTGGGTGAGGCGGGCGCCGTCCAGTTGGGCGCGCAGGGTGGGCCGACTGGTGTCGCCGCCGATGATGCGCAGGTGGAGCCGGTCCAGGTCGGCGGCGGGCCGGTGGGTGTTGATGATCCGCTGGAGCTTGCCGCGGGTGAGGACGACGACGCTGGTGCCCTCGCTGCCGGTGGTGAGCCGGGCCCGGCTGCCGTCGGGGAGCATGACCTGCTGGGTGGTGGTGCCCGAGTGGTGCGGCCGGGTGTCGGTGTCCGGCCTGCCCGCGGCGAAGGCGCCGGCCGTCGGGTACGCCACGGCCGCGACGGCGGCGGTGAGGACGGCGGCGGTGGCGATGCGGGACTTCACGGACACGGGGACGTGCCTTTCCGTAACGGACAGCGGGGCGGGGCCCGCCGGCTGCCCGGCGGACCACTCCCTTTACGTTACGGACGTTCAGGCGGCCCACACCTCGACTGTCCGACCATTCTCGTCTCCGCCGAAAGTATGACGAGCGGCCGTGGCGTCCTCCCCGAGATGGCGGTGAGCTGCGCCGGAGCCCCGCGCGCGGGCGGGGCGGGGCCCGCCGGGGCTGGGCCGTACGGGTCGGCCCGGCCCCGGCGGAGGGGTGCGGTCGGGTGGGTGAGGGACACCCCCAGGGGTGGTCCGGGGCGCCCAAAGGGTGGGCAGGCCCGGCGCGCCTCCCGGGCGGTGCGGGGTCCACCGTCCGGCCGTGTCGCGGGGGTCAGCCGCCCAGGCTCGCCGCGCCCGAGGCGATGTCCTTGGCGAAGGTGCTCACCTCGGTGTAGACGCCGGGTTTGCCGGGCCGGGCGCAGCCCTCGCCCCAGCTGACGATGCCGACCTCGATCCAGGCGCCGGTGTCGTCCTTGCGGAACATGGGGCCGCCGGAGTCGCCCTGGCAGGTGTCGACGCCGCCGGTGTCCATGTAGCCGGCGCAGATCTCGTCGCCGGGGGTGAGGCTGCCACCGTAGGCCTCCTGGCAGGTGGCGTCGTCGACGAAGGGCACCGTGGCCTTGAGGAGCGTGCGCTGCTGGCTGCCGCCCTCCTGGTCGGCGCCCCAGCCGGCGATGGTGAAGGTGCCGTTGTTGTAGGCGGTGGTGTTGGCGATCTTGAGGGTGGGGAGGTTGATGGGCTTGGCGAGTTTGATCAGCGCCCAGTCCTTGCCGGTGCCGTTGTAGCCGGGGGCCTGGAGGACGCGGGTCGACTTGACCTTGATGGCCTGGGAGGAGTTGAGGTCGACGACGCCGGCGGTGGCGGTGATGGAGGTGTTGGCGCCGCTGCCGGAGACGCAGTGGGCGGCGGTGAGGACGATCTGCTGGGTGTAGAGGGCGCCGCCGCAGCCCATGGAGAGCCGGACCATCCAGGGGAATTCGCCCTGCTGGGCGGGGACGCCGCCGACGACGCCGGGGCCGGGGTCGGCGGGCCGGGCCTGGGCGGTGCCGGGGGTGAGGCTGAGGGCGGCGAGGGCGACGGCGCCGGCCGCGGCGGTTCTGCGGAGCACGGTGAGGTGGTCGCGCACGGGGGTGTTCCTTTCGTGGGAGGTGGTGCGCGCATCGCCTTGTGCGGTGGGGGGAACAGGTCGGGCAACGGAGCACGGCGAAAGAATGACGCGCTCATGACAAGACGCTGCGCGTCCTGCGATTATCGACCGGCGCACAGCGCCCCCGTAGCCGCCTTTTCGGCCAGTCGTCCAGGGCACCGCCCCGCGCGCGGCCACCCGCGACCCCCGCCGCCCTACAGTGGAAGCACGCAGGTATCCGGGCGCCGGACCTCCGGGCGCCGGGCACCCGGTCACCCGGCGCCGGTCCGCAACGGGGGTGGTCACGGGTGGGCACGGACGACTTCGCCGTCGAGCACGGATTCCCGCACCTGCCCACCGTCCGCTCGGCCCTCACCGCCCTGTACCGCCGGCTCTCCTGCGACGGCGTACGGTCCTTCGCCGCCAGCCTGCCGCCGGCGGACGTCGCCTTCTCCGACGCCGAGGACCTCTACCTCGGCGTCCAGCGGGTGGCCGGCGAGATCGTGCGCCACCTGCGGCTGCCCGACGCCCGGATGATCGTGTCCTTCCGCGACATGACCCACGCCGCCGGCGTCGAACTCGCCGCCGGGCCCGAGTACTTCATCGAGCTCAACACCCGCTTCAAGACCCACCGCCAGGACATCGGCGCCGCCCTCGCGCACGAGGTCACACACGTCTACCTGCACCGGCTGGGCCTGGAGTTCCCCGGCACCCGGGACAACGAGATCCTCACCGACACCGTGACCGCCTACCTCGGCTCGGGCTGGCTGCTGCTCGACGCCTACCGCGAGTCGGCCGTGAGCAAGCAGAAGCTGGGCTATCTCACGCCCGAGGAGTTCGGCTACGTCCTGGCCAAGCGCGCGGCGCTGTTCGGCGAGGACCCCGCGCCGTGGTTCACCAGCGCCCAGGGCTACGACGCGTACGTCCGCGGGCGGCAACGGGCCCGCGAGGAGGAGCGCTGCCCGCCGCTCGCAGCAGCCGGGCTCACGGCCCGGCTGCGCTACGGGCGCGACCGGCGGGCCCGGCGGGCGTCCGCCGGTGCGGGCTACGCCTTCGAGGCCGGCGGCGGCACCGGCCCGCTGCGGGTCAGCTTCCCCTGTCCCGCCTGCCACCAGCGCATCAGGGTGCCCGTGCGGGGCCGGCTGCGGGCCCGGTGCACGCTGTGCCGGTCCGAGTGGGACTGCGACACGTAGACCACCGGCCGGTCGACCACCGGCCGGCCGGCCACCCGCCACCGGTCCCGCCGGCCCGGGCTCAGTGGCTCAGCCCTTGCCCCACCACTTGCGCAGCACCTTCTCCGCCGGCTTGCCGTGCGGCGTGTACGCCAGGCGCTTGGCGGTCTCGCCGCTGCCCGGCCAGTCGTCCCACATCCACCAGCACACGCCCGCCCACCAGGACTTGCCCTCGAACACCGCCAGCAGCGCCTCGTAGGCCGCGGCCTGTTCGGCGTCGCCGTCCCGCTTGCTCACCGTCCACGAGTACGGGGCCGTCGTCGAGCCGCGCTGGCTGACGTAACCGGCCTCCGTGAACAGCACCTTGCGGTGCTGGCGCTCCGAGAAGGCCGCGAGCTCCTTGACGACGGGCTGCCACGCCTCCCGCAGCGCCGCCGCGTCGGTGGTGGCCTTGTCCGCCAGCGGCCAGTAGGCGTCGATCCCGATGACGTCGAGATCCTTCCAGAACGGGATCTTCTTGTACTCGTCGTAGTTGGCCGCGTATGTCAGCGGGCCCTTGTAGCGGGCGCGGACGGCGGCGATGACCTTCCCCCAGCGCTCCCCGTCCTCCGAGGTGCCGGCCAGCTCCGTACCGACCGAGAACTGCTCCACGCCCGCCTCGGCCGACAGCTGCGCGTAGTGCGTGATGAAGCGTTCGTACGCGGCGAACCAGGCGTCGGGGTCCTTCGGCCGGATCTCCGCCCGGTCCCCGCCCTTCCTTATGTCGACATGCGGCTTGACCATCGTCTTCAGGCCCAGGTCGTGGGCCTGGCGGACGATGGCCCGCAGGCTGTCGTCGCTCGCGGTCTCCTCGGTGACCCGCATGGCCGAGTCGGTGATGCGGTCCTGGTACCAGGTGGGGGTGAACGTCACCCACCGGGCACCCGTGGCCGCGATCTGGCGCAGATACGTTCCGGCTTGCGGACTGCGGTAGTCCTCGGTGTTCCAGGAGGGCAGCGTCATGCCCCGCATGCCGCTCGCCTTCCCGTCGTCGGGCCGTCCGCTCCGGTCGCCGGAGGGCGTGGGCCCGGGGCCTTCTTCGTCGCCGGAAGAGGAGCATCCGGCGACGAAGAGGGCCGCCACCGCCGTCAGCGCGGCGGCCGCCCTCTTCATCGCTTTCACGGAACCTGTCCCTCCGTCTTGCGTACTCCGTGCGTGCGCACCGCCGGGCCCGGTCCTACTGGGCCAGGTCCGTCGGGCCGACGAAGGTGTAGCCGAGGGCCTTGATGCCCTCGATCGTGTCCTTCAGCGGCTGCACGGGGTAGTAGGGGTGGTAGAAGAAGCTCGCCACGCCGTCGCGGACGGCCAGGTTGGCCTTGGCCGAGGCGACGAGGTCGGCGGGGAGCCGGGCCGGGTGGTTGTTGTACGGCACGGGCTCGTAGTTGCCGATGTTCTCGGGCAGCACGGTCGTACCGTAGACGTCCTTCACCGCGTAGGGGAAGAACTGCCCGATGTATCGCGCCGCGTTCACGGGCTGGCCGCTCAGCGTTCCCGCGAAGTACAGCGAACGCTCCAGCCGGGCGCTGAAGTTGGGCGAGATGGCGCGGTAGTCGGTGGCCGAGCCCGCGTAGTGCGGGGTGGTCCACAGCGTGGGCTTGGGCAGCCCGGCCGCGGCGAAGCCCGCCAGCCCCGACGTGACCCGCGACTGCGCCCACACGGTGGAGTCGCCGGAGACCGGACCGTCGTAGACGACGTTGTCCGAGGCGTCGACGTGGGCGCGGAAGAACTCGAAGTCGTCGCCGGTGACGCCGGTGTACGGGTTGTTGACGTTGCTGTACTGGTGCGTGTAGCCGTGCTCCATCAGGACCGCGCCGCGCTGGAGCATGTACTTCAGCGCCGAGACGACCTGCGGGGCCTGCGCCAGCGTGACGGTCTCGGCCTTCCCGCCGTTGTACACGCCCTTGGGGTCGGTGTACGTCGGGATGACGTTGATGCCGTACGGGATCTTCTGGCTGTAGAGGTAGTCCGCCATGGCCGTCAGCTCGGCCGGGTCCGACTTGGGGCTGATGTCCTCGAGCCGGACGAACGCCCGGTGCCGCTCCGCCGTCGCCGGTGCCAGGCCGTCGAAGAGCAGGTCCTCGAAGACGATGACGCGGTCGGACTCGGAGACGTAGCTGAACGGGATCTCACCCACGTAGGTGAGGTTCGCCGTGCGCAGGGCCCAGGGGCTGGTGGCGCCGCTGTTGGCGTCGGTGGCGACGGCCAGCTGGTTCGGCGCCGGGTACCCGGTGCCGGAGAGGGCGGGGTGCAGCACGCCGCCGTCGAAGCCGGCCGGGATCTTCCGGGTCAGATCCTGGTTCTTGTACGTGACCTTGTTGATGTTGCCGACCGTGCCGTTGGTCTCGTAGTACGAGTTGGTCGGGTCCCAGCCGTACTTCTGCTTGAAGTTCTCGATGCCGACCGCGTTGGCCATGCCCCAGATGTTGTCGCCGACCCAGGTGACCGGACGGCTGGTCTTCATCGCGTCCTGGTAGAACGCGGCCGGGATGGCGTCGGGCAGGGTGCCGCCGTAGTAGGTGGAGCCGATGTAGATGGTGGCGGTGTACTGCTCGGTCATGCCCGCCGTGTAGGCGGAGACGGGCTTGCTGGTGACGGTGCCGAAGTGGCCGGCCAGGTTGGCGACGGCCATGGCGTAGAGCTCGCCGAGGTAGCCGTAGGGGCCGGTGGTGTCGTAGAGGACGAGGGCGGAGGTGCCGGCCGCTGCCGCCAGGGGCTGGACCGGGGCCGCCGCGGTCTGCGCGGTGGTCTTCGGCGCGGGCGCCGGAGTGATCGTCAGTTTGTGCGCCTGGCGCAGCTGGTCCTTCTGCAGCCGGTCGGCGGCCCATTTCTTGAGGTCGCCGCTGCCGGCCCCGGAGAGCGATGCCGGGCCGACGCCGGCGAGTCCGTGCGGCGGGCGGGTCCGGCCGCCGTCCGCCGCGCCCTCCGCCCCGGCGGAAAACGCGACGCCGCCCAGCAGGGCGGCGACGAGGGCCAGGATGAGCGAGACCCGGGAAATCCCTGATCTCCCCCGCAATTCTTTCATTGTTGTTTCCCCCTGATTGACGAGCTGTTGCCGTCCCCTCCCCCGAGGGGCCGTGGCCCGACAGTTGGCTGATTCTTGTGCCCAGAGAGAAGGGTGTCAATAGACAAATTTGGTCCGGAGCGCGCAATTGAGGACAGCGGATTGGTGCAGACCAGTCGCCACACCTGTAACAGCCCCCAATTGTTCAGGCATAACAACCGGTAGGTTCGGAGAATTGTCAGTTCCGAATCAACATCTCTCACCATGCACCACGAAACCACCCCGGTAATCTGATATCTTCCGAGCGCACGCCTCAAGACGAGGCGGAATCCGGGGGGAACTCATGTACGGAAAGCCCGCTCTGGGCACAGTCCTGCCCTTGGCCGGACTGACGGCAGCACCGGAGGTTCTGCCGGGGATACCCTTTGCCAGGGGCCTCCAGGAAGCGGCGGGGGCCGGCTTCCTGCTCTACTGCGCGATAGCCGTGATACTTCTTTCGGCAAAGATGTACTACGTCCTGCGAAACCCTGGTGACCCTTCATGATCACCGAGGTTCTGCTCTGGGCCAGCATCGCCATCATCGTGATGGCGGCCTGCTACAACAGCACGCTGTTCGTCCTCTCGAGACGCCGTATGCGACATGCCCGTGGACCGCGCGCCGAGCGCCTCTACGTCTTTCTCCTGGCCTGTCTGAACGAGGAGAAAGTGCTCGCCGAGAGCCTGGCCCGCATCACCAGTCTGCCGGCCGGGAACTTCCTGGCCCTGGTCATCGACGACGCGTCCGACGACCGGACGGCCGAGATCGCCCGGCAGGCCGCGGCGGCCCACGACGGCCGCGTGCGTCTGCTCCAGCGTCAGCTGCCCAACGCCCGCAAGGGCAAGGGCGCGGCACTGAACGCCGGCATCCGCCACCTGCGCGAGTCCGGCATCCTCGACGGCCACGACCCCGCCGACGTCATCGTCTGCGTCGTGGACGCCGACGGCCGGCTCGACCCGCACGTGGTCCAGGCCGTCGACCCCTATTTCGACGATCCGCGCACCGGCGCCACCCAGATCGGCGTGCGGATGTACAACCGGCACAAGGGCCTGCTGGCCCGCCTCCAGGACATGGAGTTCGTCATCTACGGCGACATCTTCCAGTCCGCCCGGCGCTACTTCGGCAGCGTCGGCATGGGCGGCAACGGCCAGTTCATGCGCCTGTCCGCACTCGACACCCTGTGCGGCCCGGACGGCAGCGGCCCGTGGAGCGACTCCCTCACCGAGGACCTCGACCTGGGAGTCCGTCTCATCGCCCGCGGCTGGACCAACCACCACTGCACCACCGCCGCCGTCTCCCAGCAGGCCGTGCTCGACGTACGGCGCCTGGTGCGGCAGCGGTCCCGCTGGTTCCAGGGCCACCTGCAGTCGGCCGGTCTCGTCCCGCTCATCCTCCGCGAGGTGCCCACCCGCGCCGCCGTGGACCTGCTGTACCACCTGTCCAGCCCGGTCCTCATCCTGCTCACCTCGCTGCTCCCGCTGTCCTTCCTCGTCGCCGTCGGCGGCACCCTCCTCGGGTCGCTGGAGGCGGGACGCCTGCTCATCTCGCCCATGTGGGTCATCGGCCCCTACGTCCTGTCCTTCACCGCGGCGTACGCCTACGGCTGGGTGTACCACCGCCGGGAGCGGGGGCTCGGACTCGTCCGCGCCGTCCTGCTCTCCCACGTCTTCGTCTTCTACGGCTACATCTGGTTCGCCGCCGGCTGGTGGGGCCTGTGGCGGATGCTCACCGGGAAGCAGACGTGGCTCAAGACGGCCCGCACCTGAGCACACCCTCCTGACGACACGTCCGGGCCCGCCCCGGACCGGCTCAGCGGCCGTCCCGCACACCTTCTCTCTCACCGATCCGCCGCCAGCGCGGCACCTTCCTAGGGAGACCCATGTCCCCGAACGTCGTCGCCACCACGCCCGTGCGCGCCATGCTCGTGCTGGGCACCCGTCCCGAAGCCATCAAGCTGGCGCCCGTGGCCCGCGCCATGGCCGCCGGCCCCCTCTTCGAACCGGTCGTCGTCACCACCGGCCAGCACCGCGAGATGCTGCACCAGATGCTCGACCTGCTGGGCGTGAAGGCCCGCGTCCAGCTCGACGTGATGCGCGACCGCCAGGAACTGTCCCAGCTCACCGCCCGGCTGATCGACGGCCTGGGCGACGTCGTCCGCGCCGAGCGCCCCGACCTCGTCGTCGTCCAGGGCGACACGACGTCCGCGCTCACCGGCGCCCTCGCCGCGTTCTACGAGCACGTGCCCGTCGCCCACGTCGAGGCCGGGCTCCGCACCGGGGTGCTCGACAACCCGTTCCCCGAGGAGCTCAACCGGCGCCTCATCGGCCGCATGGCGCGCTGGCACTTCGCACCCACCCCGCGCGCCGCCGGCCACCTGACCGCCGAGGGCGTCCCCGACGCCGAGGTGTTCGTCACCGGCAACACCGTCGTCGACAACCTGCTGTGGATGCTCGGCCAGGGCACCGGCCGCAACCACTTCCACAGCGACCTGCGCCGCGTCCTCGTCACGCTGCACCGCCGCGAGAACCAGGGCGACAAGATGCGCGCCATGGGCGCGGCCCTCGCCCGGCTCGCCGACCGCGGCGACGTCGAGGTCGTGCTGCCGCTGCACAAGAGCCCCGCCGTGCGCGAGGCCCTGCTGCCCGCCCTGGACGGCCACCCGCACGTCCGCGTCGTCGAACCGCTCGGCTACGCCGACTTCTCCGCCACCCTCGCCGGCAGCGACCTGGTGCTCACCGACTCCGGCGGCATCCAGGAGGAGGCGCCCAGCCTGGGCAAGCCGCTGCTGGTGCTGCGCACGACCACCGAGCGGCCCGAGGCCGTCGAGGCGGGCGCGGCCCGCCTGGTGGGCACGGAGCCGCAGGCCATCCTGGAAGCGGCGATGCACCTGCTGGACGACGCCGAGGAGTACGGGCGGATGGTGGCGGCGGGGAACCCCTTCGGCGACGGCCTCGCCACCGAGCGCATCGTCGCGCAACTGGCCGAGGACTTCGGCGCGGAGGCGGACGCGGCAGCCGCGGGGGCGAAAGCGGACGCGGAGGGTGTTCCCGAGCCGGTTGTCGTCACCCAGGGCGAGGGTCCGGGGTCATACTCGACGGCATGAGCAGAGTTCACCCCCGGCTCCTCGCCCTCACCCTGCTCGCGGCCGCCGCGGTGGCGGGCCTCGCCCTCGCGGTGAACGCGATCTGGGGAGGCGAGGGCGGGAAGCCGGACCGGCCGTGGGCCGAGGGATCGGTCCACGGCCCGTGGCGGTCGGTGTTCGACGGGCACGGCCAGAACATCGGCCGGCACGACGGCCTGACCCTCTCCCCCAAGCCCGCCCGCGAGCCCGGCGAGACGCACGCCGGCCTCGTCGTCACGACGCAGTCGTACGGGAACATGGTCTTCCGCGCCCGGATGCGGACGGTGGAGCAGTTGCGCACCCCGCAGCCGAACCCGTGGGAGGTGCCGTGGCTCGTGTGGGCGTACAGCGACCCGGAGCACTTCTACTACGTGACGCTGAAGCCGAACGGGTGGGAGCTGGGCAAACGCGACCCGGCCTACCCCGGCGGGCAGCGCTTCCTCGCCACGGGCTCCGAGCACTTCCCGGTGGGGCAGTGGTCGGACGTGCGCGTGGGGCAGCGGGGCGCGCGGATGGAGGTCAGCGTGGGCGGCCGCGGGCTGGTGGCCTACGAGGACCGGGAACGGCCGTACCTGCGCGGGAGCGTGGGCGCGTACACCGAGGACGCGCGCGTGGAGTTCAGCGACATCTCGGTGCGCGAGGTGGACGTCGAGGAATGACGCCGCCGGCGCAGGTGGGCGCCGGGGAATGAGCCCCGGTCCCGGCCGGTGTGGCCGGGGTCGGGTGGTCCGGGACCGGGGCCGGTCTCAGACGGTCAGCGCACGGTCCGTGGGGCGCACCGGCGCCGGGAGCGTGCTCGTGCCCGTCAGGTAGCGGTCGACACCGCGGGCCGCGGACCGGCCCTCGGCGATCGCCCACACGATCAGCGACTGGCCGCGGCCGGCGTCGCCGGCCACGAAGACGCCGTCGACGTTCGTCATGAAGTCCGCGTCCCGCGCGACGTTGCCGCGCTCGTCGAGCTCCAGGCCGAACTGCTCGACGAGGCCGTTGGCCCGGTCGGTGCCGGTGAAGCCGAGGGCGAGCGTCACCAGCTGCGCCGGGATGCGGCGCTCGGTGCCGGGCTTCGGCTGGAAGCGGCCGTCGGTGAACTCCACCTCGACGAGGTGGAGCCACTGCACGTTGCCGTCCTCGTCGCCCTCGAAGTGGGTGGTGGAGACGGAGTAGACCCGCTCGCCGCCCTCCTCGTGGGCGGAGGTGACCTTGTACAGCATGGGGAACGTGGGCCAGGGCTGGTTCGCGTTCCGCTCCTCGCCCGGCCGGGGCATGATCTCCAGCTGGGTGACGGACAGGGCGCCCTGCCGGTGTGCGGTGCCGACGCAGTCGGCGCCGGTGTCGCCGCCGCCGATGACCACGACGTGCTTGCCCTCGGCGGTGAGGGGCGGGGTGACGAAGTCGCCTTCCTGCACCTTGTTGGCGACGGGCAGGTACTCCATGGCGAAGTGGACGCCGTTGAGCTCGCGGCCGGGCACGGGCAGATCGCGGGAGGTGGTGGCGCCGGCGGCGATCACCACGGCGTCGTAGCGCCGGCGCAGTTCGCGTGCGTCGAGGTCGCGGCCGACCTCGATGCCGGTGCGGAAGCGCGTGCCCTCGGCGCGCATCTGCTCGATGCGCCGGTTGATGTGGCGCTTCTCCATCTTGAACTCGGGGATGCCGTACCGCAGCAGGCCGCCGACGCGGTCGGCGCGCTCGTACACCGCGACGGTGTGGCCGGCCCGGGTGAGCTGCTGGGCGGCGGCCAGGCCGGCGGGGCCGGAGCCGATGACGGCGACGGTCTTGGCGGACAGGCGCTCGGGCGGCTGCGGGGTGACGCCGCCGGCCTCCCACGCCTTGTCGATGATGGTGACCTCGACGTTCTTGATGGTGACGGGCGGCTGGTTGATGCCCAGCACGCACGCGGCCTCGCAGGGGGCGGGGCAGAGCCGGCCGGTGAACTCGGGGAAGTTGTTGGTGGCGTGCAGCCGTTCGCCCGCCGCCTGCCAGTCCTCGCGGTAGACGTAGTCGTTCCACTCGGGGATCAGGTTGCCCAGCGGGCAGCCGTTGTGGCAGAAGGGGATGCCGCAGTCCATGCACCGGCCGGCCTGCTTGCCGACGATCGGCAGCAGGGAGCCGGGGACGTACACCTCGTTCCAGTCCTTGACGCGCTCGGCGACGGGCCGGGTCTGCGCGACCTGGCGGCCGGTGGTGAGGAAGCCCTTGGGGTCAGCCATGAGTCGCCGCCTCCATCATCTTCTCGTGGGTCTCGCTCTCGGAGAGCCCCGCTCGCTCGGCGGCGTCCTTGGCGGCGAGCACTGCCTTGTAGGTGGCCGGGACGACCTTGCGGAAGCGGGCCGCGGCGGTGTCCCAGTCGGTGAGGAGCCCGGCCGCGACGGTGGACCCGGTCTCCTCGTGGTGGCGGCGCACCACGTCGTGCAGCCACCGGCGGTCGCGGTCGTCGAGGGGTTCGACGGCCCCCGTCAGTTCCTTGTTGACGTTGCGGGGGTCGAGGTCGAGGACGTAGGCGGTGCCGCCGGACATGCCGGCGGCGAAGTTGCGGCCGGTGGGGCCGAGGATCACGGCGCGGCCGCCGGTCATGTACTCGCAGCCGTGGTCGCCGACGCCCTCGGAGACGACGGTGGCGCCGGAGTTGCGGACGCAGAAGCGTTCGCCGACGCTGCCGCGCAGGAACATCTCGCCGCCGGTGGCGCCGTAGGCGAGGGTGTTGCCGGCGATGGTGGAGTACTCGGCGAGGTGGTCGGCGCCGCGGTCGGGCCGGACGACAATGCGGCCGCCGGACAGGCCCTTGCCGACGTAGTCGTTGGCGTCGCCCTCCAGGCGGAGGGTGATGCCGCGGGGCAGGAAGGCGCCGAAGGACTGGCCCGCGGAGCCGGTGAAGGTGATGTCGATGGTGTCGTCGGGCAGGCCGGCGCCGCCGTACTTCTTCGTCACCTCGTGGCCGAGCATGGTGCCCACGGTGCGGTTGATGTTGCGGATGGGCAGCTGGGCGCGGACCGGCTGCGGGGGCTCGTCGCCGACGGTGTTCAGGGCGTCGGCGGCCAGCTTGATCAGCTGGTTGTCGAGCGCCTTGGCCAGGCCGTGGTCCTGCGCGGTGGTGCGGTGCCGGGCGGCGCCGGCGGGCAGGTCGGGGACGTGCAGCAGCGGGCTGAGGTCGAGGCCCTGGGCCTTCCAGTGCGCGACGGCGCGCGAGGTGTCGAGGAGTTCGGCGTGGCCGACGGCCTCCTCCAGGGTGCGGAAGCCCAGGCGGGCGAGGTGCTCGCGGACCTCCTCGGCGATGAACTCGAAGAAGTTGACGACGAACTCGGCCTTGCCGCTGAAGCGTTCGCGGAGCACGGGGTTCTGGGTGGCGATGCCGACCGGGCAGGTGTCGAGGTGGCAGACGCGCATCATGACGCAGCCGGAGACGACCAGCGGGGCGGTGGCGAAGCCGAACTCCTCGGCGCCCAGCAGGGCGGCGATCACGACGTCACGGCCGGTCTTCAGCTGGCCGTCGGCCTGCACGACGATGCGGTCGCGGAGCCCGTTGAGCAGCAGCGTCTGCTGGGTCTCGGCCAGGCCGAGCTCCCAGGGGCCGCCGGCGTGCTTGAGGCTGGTCAGGGGCGAGGCGCCGGTGCCGCCGTCGTGGCCGGAGATGAGGACGACGTCGGCGTGGGCCTTGGAGACGCCGGCCGCGACCGTGCCCACGCCGACCTCGGAGACGAGCTTGACGTGGATGCGGGCGGCGGGGTTGGCGTTCTTCAGGTCGTGGATGAGCTGGGCGAGGTCCTCGATGGAGTAGATGTCGTGGTGCGGGGGCGGGGAGATCAGGCCGACGCCGGGCGTGGAGTGCCGGGTCCTCGCGACCCACGGGTAGACCTTGTGGCCGGGCAGCTGGCCGCCCTCGCCGGGCTTGGCGCCCTGCGCCATCTTGATCTGGATGTCGTCGGCGTTGACGAGGTACTCGCTGGTGACGCCGAAGCGTCCGGAGGCGACCTGCTTGATGGCGGAGCGGCGGGCCGGGTCGTACAGCCGCTCGGGGTCCTCGCCGCCCTCGCCGGTGTTGGACTTGGCGCCCAGCCGGTTCATGGCGACGGCGAGCGTCTCATGCGCCTCCTGGGAGATGGAGCCGTACGACATGGCGCCGGTGGAGAACCGCTTGACGATCTCGCTGACGGGCTCGACCTCGTCCAGCGGCACGGGTTCGCGGTCGCCGGCGAAGGAGAACAGCCCGCGCAGCGTCATCAGCCGTTCGGCCTGTTCGTCGACGCGGCGCGTGTACTGCTTGAAGATGTCGTAGCGGCGGCTGCGGGTGGAGTGCTGGAGCCGGAAGACGGTCTCGGGGTCGAAGAGGTGGGGTTCGCCCTCGCGGCGCCACTGGTACTCGCCGCCGATGTCCAGCCGGCGGTGGCTGGCGGAGATGCCGGTGGCGGGGTACGCCTTGGCGTGCCGGGCGGCGACCTCCTGGGCGACGACGTCGAGGTCCACGCCGCCGATCTTGGTGGTGGTGCCGTGGAAGTACGTGTCGACGAAGCCCTGGTCGAGGCCGACGGCCTCGAAGACCTGGGCGCCGCGGTAGGAGGCGACGGTGGAGATGCCCATCTTGGACATCACCTTGAGGACGCCCTTGCCGAGCGCCTTGATGAGGTTGCGGATGGCCTGCTCGGGCTCGGCGCCCGGCAGGAACGTGCCGGCGCGGACCAGGTCCTCCACCGACTCCATGGCGAGGTACGGGTTGACGGCCGCCGCGCCGTAGCCGATGAGCAGCGCGACGTGGTGGACCTCGCGGACGTCGCCGGCCTCCACCAGCAGGCCCACCTGGGTGCGCTGCTTGGTGCGGATGAGGTGGTGGTGGATGGCCGAGGTCATCAGCAGGGACGGGATGGGCGCGTGCTCGGCGTCGGAGTGCCGGTCGGAGAGCACGACGAGGCGGGCGCCGGCGGCGATGGCGGCGTCGGCCTCGGCGCACAGCCCGTCGAGCCGTTCGGCGAGGGCCGTGCCGCCGCCGCTGACACGGTAGAGGCCGGAGAGGGTGACGGCCTTGAAGCCGGGCATGTCGCCGTCGGCGTTGATGTGGACGAGCTTGGCCAGTTCGTCGTTGTCGATGACGGGGAAGGGCAGGGTGACGCTGCGACAGGACGCGGCGGTGGGGTCCAGCAGGTTGCGCTGGGGGCCGAGCGAGGAGACGAGGGAGGTGACGAGCTCCTCGCGGATGGCGTCCAGCGGCGGGTTGGTGACCTGCGCGAACAGCTGCGTGAAGTAGTCGAACAGCAGCCGGGGGCGCTCGGAGAGCGCGGCGATGGGCGAGTCGGTGCCCATGGAGCCGATGGGTTCGGCGCCGTCCCGGGCCATGGGGGCGAGGATGACGCGCAGCTCCTCCTCGGTGTAGCCGAAGGTCTGCTGGCGGCGGGTGACCGAGGCGTGGGTGTGCACGATGTGCTCGCGCTCGGGCAGGTCGCCGAGCTCGATGATGCCGGCCTCCAGCCACTCCTCGTAGGGGTGTTCGGCGGCGAGCTCGGCCTTGATCTCGTCGTCCTCGACGATGCGGTGGCGGGCGGTGTCGACGAGGAACATCCGGCCGGGCTGGAGGCGGCCCTTGCGGACGACGCGGGCGGGGTCGAGGTCGAGCACGCCGACCTCGGAGGAGAGGACGACGAGGCCGTCGTCGGTGACCCAGTAGCGGCCGGGGCGCAGGCCGTTGCGGTCGAGGACGGCGCCGACGAGGGTGCCGTCGGTGAAGGTGACGCAGGCCGGGCCGTCCCAGGGCTCCATGAGGGTGGAGTGGTACTGGTAGAAGGCGCGCCGGGCGGGGTCCATGGAGGCGTGGTTCTCCCAGGCCTCGGGGATCATCATCAGCACGCTGTGCGGCAGGGAGCGGCCGCCGAGGTGGAGCAGCTCCAGCACCTCGTCGAAGGAGGCCGAGTCGGAGGCGTCGGGGGTGCAGACGGGGAAGAGGCGCTCGAGCTTCTCCGGGGGGCCGAACAGGTCGCCGGCCAGCTGGGATTCGCGGGCCCGCATCCAGTTGCGGTTGCCCTTGACGGTGTTGATCTCGCCGTTGTGGGCGACGAAGCGGTAGGGGTGGGCGAGCGGCCAGCTGGGGAAGGTGTTGGTGGAGAACCGGGAGTGCACCAGGGCGATGGCGGTGGCGCAGCGGCGGTCGGAGAGGTCGGGGAAGAACGGTTCCAGCTGCCCGGTGGTGAGCATGCCCTTGTAGACGAGGGTGCGGGCGGAGAGCGAGGGGAAGTAGACGCCGGCCTCGCGCTCGGCGCGCTTGCGCAGGGCGAACGCCTTGCGGTCGAGGGCGATGCCGTGGCTGGCGTGGTCGGTCACGAACAGCTGCCGGAAGGCGGGCATGGTGGCGCGGGCGCCGGCGCCGAGCAGGTCGGGGGCGACGGGGACGTCGCGCCAGCCGAGGACGGTGAGGCCCTCCTCGGCGGCGAGGGTCCCGATGTGCGAGACGGCGGCCTGGGCCTCGGCGGGCTCGGCGGGCAGGAAGGCCAGGCCGACGGCGTACGCGCCCGCGTCCGGCAGGGGGAACCCGGCGACCTCGCGCAGGAAGGCGTCGGGGACCTGCATCAGGATGCCGGCGCCGTCGCCGGAGTCGGGGTCGGAGCCGGTGGCGCCGCGGTGTTCCATGTTGCGCAGGACGGCGAGGGCCTGCTGGAGGAGCTCGTGGCTGGGAAGGCCGGTGAGCGTCGCGACGAAGCCCACGCCGCAGGCGTCGTGCTCGTTGCTCGGGTCGTACAACCCCTGGGGCGCGGGGTGGGAAGCGTGACGCATGGCGGCTCCCGTCGTCTGGCAGTCATGTCGTGGCGCATGTGCCGAGGGACGACGTTGGCCCTCTGCTGAAGATGGTGCTGAAGGTCCTGCTGAAGTGGCTCCGGAGAATTTCCGTGCAAGCTACATGATGCGGAGCTTCCCGGAAAGTGGAAGCGGCGTCCCAGCATGTGGACGGTCGGTCCTGCTGCCGGGCGCCGGTGCACGGCACGGGGGCACAACCGGGTGATGCCGGGGGATCCCCGCGGCGCTACCGAAGTGTGCCCTCCCGTGAGCAAGGCGAAACCGCACGGAAACACGCATGCCAAACACATGCGTTATGCGGTCTCGCGCATAAGCATCACCCGACGGCGGTGCCGAAGGCAAGACCGAGGAGATACGTCACACCGGCCGCCGCGCCGCCCAGCAGCAGCTGCCGAAGCCCGCTGAACCACCACGTCCGCGCCGTCACCCGGGCCACGACCGCCCCGCAGACGAACAGCCCGGCCAGCGCGAGCAGCACGGCCGGCCACAGCGCGGTGGCGCCCAGCAGGTACGGCAGGACGGGCAGCAGCGCGCCCAGCGCGAACGAGCCGAACGACGACGCGGCGGCCACCGCGGGCGACGGCAGGTCGGACGGGTCGATGCCCAGCTCCTCGCGGGCGTGGATCTCCAGCGCCTGCTCGGGGTCGCGCGACAGCTGCCGCGCCACCTCGCGCGCCAGCTCCGGCTCGACGCCCCGCGACTCGTACAGCGCGGCCAGCTCCTCCAGCTCGTCCGCGGGGTGCTTGCGCAGCTCGCGCCGCTCCACGTCCAGCTCGGCGAGGACCAGCTCGCGCTGGGACGCCACGGAGGTGTACTCGCCGGCCGCCATCGAGAACGCGCCCGCGGCGAGCCCGGCGAGGCCCGCGATCACGATGGCGCCCGAGGACGCGGTGCCGCCGGCCACGCCGGTCATCAACGCGACGTTCGAGACCAGGCCGTCCATGGCCCCGAACACCGCGGGCCGCAGCCAGCCGCCGTTCACATCGCGGTGCGTGTGATTGTCGCGGTGCGCGATGTGCGTCGCCGCGGCGGTGTCGAGGACGGCCATGTCTTCCGGTGCTCCCGTTCCCTTGCGGGGCGGGACACCCGTACGTCCCACCCTGGTCATGACGGGACCGTACGCGCGTACGAGGGTGGTCCGCCAGCAAGGAAGGCCGAACTTACCGCGCTGACCTGCGGTTTTGCGGTGGGGTGCAAAGAAAACCGCCGCCGGGCGGGAGGCCACGGCGGCGGTGGAGGGGGCAGGGCCCCGAACTCAGACTTTCTTCTTCTCGGCGGCGCCGCGGTCGGGAGCGGGCCCGTCGCTCTTGGGGTCGCCCTCACTGGCGGGCCCCTCGGCGACGACCTCGGCCCGCGGCTCGACCACGGCCTCGCGGCCGGGGACCCGCTTCGCCGAGATCACGATGTAGGCGACGGCGGCGAGGAAGACCAGGATCGACGTCCAGCCGTTGAGACGGAGGCCGAGGATGTGGTGCGCCTCGTCGACGCGCAGGTACTCGGTCCAGAACCGGCCGACGGTGTACGCGGCGACGTAGAGCGCGAAGGCCCGCCCATGGCCGAGCTTGAAGCGGCGGTCGGCCCAGATGACGAGGGCGGCGACACCGAGGCACCACAGCGACTCGTAGAGGAACGTCGGGTGGTACGTACCGCCGACCCGGCCGATGGCGGGGTCCGAGCTGATCTTCAGCGCCCAGGGCAGGTCCGTGGGCTTGCCGTACAGCTCCTGGTTGAACCAGTTGCCCCACCGGCCGATGGCCTGGGCGATCGCGATGCCGGGCGCGACCGCGTCGGCGTACGCGGGCAGCGGGATGCCGCGCGTACGGCAACCGATCCAGGCACCGACCGCACCGAGCGCGACGGCACCCCAGATGCCGAGGCCGCCCTCCCAGACCTTGAAGGCGTTGACCCAGTTCCGGCCGGGGCCGAAGTACAGCTCGTAGTCGGTGATCACGTGGTACAGCCGCCCGCCGACGAGCCCGAACGGCACCGCCCACACGGCCACGTCCGCCACCGTCCCGGCCCGCCCGCCCCGCGCGATCCAGCGCCGGTTGCCGAGCCAGACGGCGACGAAGACGCCGATGATGATGCAGAAGGCATAGCCACGCAGCGGGACCGGCCCGAGGTGGATCACACCGGTCGAGGGGCTGGGAATGTATGCGAGTTCCATGGCGCCTACGAACCTACCGTGTGCGGCGCGGAAGTCCCAGAGCGACCACGGGGCCCCTCACCCACGGTGAGATCATCGGCCCGGAGCGCCGGGCAGGAGGCCCGGTTCCCGACCCCGAGAGGACCGCGTGACACCCCCGAAGCCCCGCCTGCCCCGCCTCGCCCGCGCCGTACTGGACGTCATCGGCTGCCTGCACACCCTCGGGGGCCTCATCCTGCTGGCCGGCACCCTCCTCGACGCGGGCACCCCGCCGCCGGTCGAGCTCGTGCTGGGGGTGGCGGAACTCACGGTGGCGTCCCGCTTCGCGAAGGGCGGCCCGAAGACGCGCGTGGCCGCGATGATCGTCGCCGCGTGCATGGTCCTGGCCCCGCTCACGGGCCTGGCGATGGGCGGCTTCGTCGGGGCGGCGGGGGTGGTGTGCGGGCTGCTGGTCCTGGCGCTGTGCGCGCACCGAGAGACGGCGGCGTGGTTCGCGCGCCCGCGGACGTGAGTCACGAGGTCACTGGGCGGCGGGCTGCGGCAGCCCGCGCCACCGGAATGAGCAGCAGGCCGCACCCCGCCACCAGGAGCCAGCCCGGGTGCGTCGCAGCGGCGAGGGCCGACGGGCCGGCGTTCGTGACCAGGGCACCTGCCACCGCGATGCCGATCGCCGAACCCACCTGGCGTGCCGTGGACGTGATGGCCCCCGCCACTCCGGCGCGGGACGGGGGCAGGCCGCTGACCGCCGTGTTGGTGATCGGCGCGTTGGCGAAGCCGAATCCCGTTCCTATGAGCAGGTAGGCGAGCAGGAGCAGCACGATGTTCGTGTCCTGGGCCAGGCCGGTCAGGCACAGACCACCGGCCGCGATGAACCCGCCCGCCAGCAGGAGCGGCAGCCTGGGGCCCACGCGTCCCACCAGGTTGCCCGACCAGGGCGCGCACACGGTCGCTCCGAGCGCCATCGGCAGCGTCGCCATGCCCGTCGCCAGCGGTGTCCATCCGCGTGCGTGCTGCAGGTAGAGCGTGTTGAGCAGAAGCGTCACGTTCAGCGCGACGAACACCGCCACCGCGCCCAGCGCCGCCATGGCGAACGGCGGGCGGCGGAAGAGTGCCAGGTCCATCAGGGGATCGCGGCTGCCGCGCTCGACCCGGACGAAGGCGGCCGTCGTCGCGACGATCACGGCGTAGCCCGCCAGGGCCACGGGTGAGGTCCAGCCGATGCGCGGCCCTTCGATGAGGACGCCGACCGACGCGCACAGGGCCAGGGTGAGGAGGGCCTGGCCGGGCAGGTCGGGACGGCGGGCGCGCTCTCCGCGGGACTCCGGCACGAACACGGCGACCAGGACCAGGGTCGCGACGATCACCGGGGCGTTGATCCAGAAGACCGACCGCCAGCCGAACGCGGCGATGAGCGCCCCGCCCGTGACCGGGCCCGCCGCCATGCTGAGGCCGAAGACCGACGCCCAGACGCCGATCGCCCGGGCCCGCTCCCGTGGGTCGGGCATCGCGTTCACCACGATCGCCAGCGCCACGGGGCTCAGCATCGAGGCCCCGACCCCCTGGACGGCCCGTGCCGCGACCAGGACCCCGAGCGAAGGGGCGACCGCGCACGCCACCGAGGCGGTACCGAAGGCGACCAGTCCGCACTGGAACACCCGGCGCCGGCCGAAGCGGTCCGCGAGCGCCCCGGAGGCGATGAGGAGGCTGGCCAGTACCACCGTGTAGGCGTCCACGACCCATTCCAGGCCGCTGGTGCCCACGCCCAGGCCCCGGCCGATCTCCGGCAGGCCCACGTTGACGATCGTGGTGTCCAGGCCGACGAGGAACATGCTCAGCGCGCACACCGCCAGTACGGTCCAGCGCCGGCGCGTGCTCAGTGCGGGCCGGCTGGCCGGGGTCGTCAAGGTTGTCGTGGTCACGGGCCCCGCCTTCAGTCCGGGTTTCTTCTGCGGTCTCAGGGTTGATCGCGGAAGGGCGCCGGGCCCAGGAGATTTGCGAAAGTTGCAAAATGGGCCCATGGACGACGAGCTCTCCCAGATCCTCGACAGCATCGGGCCCCGGCTGCGGGCCCTGCGCAGTGACCGCGGACTCACCCTCGAAGCGGTCGCGGAAGACACCGGGATCTCCGTGAGCACCCTGTCCCGCCTGGAGTCCGGCAAGCGCCGCCCCACGCTCGACCTGCTCATCCCGCTCGCCCGGACCCACCGCGTCGCCCTGGACCAGTTGGTGGCGGCACCGGCCACCGGCGACCCGCGCGTGCACCTCCGGCCCCGCCGCCGGGAGCGACGCGGCGACGTCCTCGTGCCCCTGACCCAGTACCCGGGCCGGGTCCAGGTCTTCAAGCAGGTGCTCGCGCCCCGCGAGCCCAGGCTCGTGACCCACGCCGGCTACGAATGGCTCTACGTCCTCGCCGGCGAACTCCGCCTCCTCCTCGGGGAGCGCGAGTTCACGCTCCGCCCGGGCGAGGTGGCGGAGTTCGACACCGGCGAACCGCACTGGTTCGGGCCCGCCGGCCCCAACGCCGTGGAGATCCTGCACCTGTTCGGTCCGCACGGCGACCAGGCCGTCGTCCGCACCGGACCGTCGGCGACACCGTGACCTCCGGCGTCAGGAGGCGGCGAGCTGCGGCAGCCGGGCGACGTCGCGGGTGAGGCCGGTGAGGCCGGTGGGGGCGTGGGGGTCGCGGACGATCTCGCGGAGGGTGGTGCGGAGACGGCGGCGATTGCGCCCGGAACCCACCGCGTCGAGCAACCCCGGGAAGGCGAGCAGCGTCGCCTCGCACTCGGCCCAGTCCCCAGCCCTCGCGTAGGCCGTCAGCAACGAGACCGTGTAGTAGAGCGTGCCCCTGCCGTCGGCGCGGAACGCTTGGCTCAGCTCGTGCGCCCGCCGGAGCCGCGGGACGGCAGCTGGCGCGTCGCCGAGCGTCAGCAGGGCCTCCCCCTCATGACCGGCGATCTCCAGTTCGTTGATCCACCAGGTCCACGACGGGTCGCGAGGACCGACCGACTCGCTCAGCGCGGCCCAGGCGGCCCCCAGCTCGGCCATGCACCGGCAACGGTCCCCCGTGGCGGCGAGCGCCCGCGCCTTGCGAACCCGCGCCATGAGCGCGACCCGGGGTGGAAGGCGCAGCCGCGACAGCAGCTCGTCGGCGATGACCAGCGCTTCGCCAGTGCGGCCGTCCTCGAGGGCGTGCATGGCGAGCATGTCGAGGACGAACCACTCCTGCGGCCGGTCACCGGCATGGCAGGCCAGCATGTGCGCTTCGAGGAAGGCCGCTCGCGCGGCGTCTCGCCGGCCCGTGGCACCGTGCCGGTTGTCGTGGTCGAGGACGTACGCGACGGTGGCGCGCATGTGCGCGAGATCCCCGTCGACACCGGGCTCGGCGGGAGCTTCGCGTGGCCCGGGCAGCACCGGCCGTCCCACGAGCGCGTTCAGCGCCTCCACGAACTGCGGCGAGGGCCGCTGCTTTCCGCTGAGCACACGGGAGACGTAGGCGGGGTCGTAATTCAACGCCCGCGCCGCCGCACGCAACGAATAGCCGCTGTCGCGGAGGGCGCGGCGGGCCAGCTCGGCGAAGTCGCTCACGGTGAACCCCTGGGCGTTGACTGCGTGGACCCCAGTTTAGTCAACGCCGGTCAACTCCCGCGTGAGCACGGGGACATCGCACGCTGATCACCGAGCAACACACAGGACCCCCGCGACCGCGCTAACGGCCCGGGGGCATGGCCAACGCTGACCAAGGAGCGTCGACGTGCGTCACGTTATCTCCCGCTGGGCGAGCCGCGTAAGGGCTCGATTCGCCTCCCGTACCGCGCCCCCCGCGCACACCCCGCAGCCCCTCCCCCGCCACGACTTCGTCCCCCGCGAGCACGCGGAGACACACCGGTGACCGCCGACGAGCTGCGGCCCAAAGTTGCCGAGACCAACCGCCGGACGCTGCAACGCTGGGACACCACCACCGGTGCACCACCGCGTTGCGAGGACTGCTGGGTCATCAAGCGCACCCGGGCCCGCGCCCTCGAAGCCGGTGACCGGGACACCGCCGCCCGCATGGCGACCGAAATGGGCGTCCACCAGCGCCTCGCCCACGTCTGAAACTCCTACTACGTGGCTGCCGGCCCTTGCCTCATGGGCCGACAGCCACGGGTGATTTACCGCCGAGGGACAGACTCCTGACGAAAAGCCCTGACCCAGAGCTCCTCTCGAATCACCCCCGACGAAGCATCATATTTTCTCAGTCCCACTCTTCGTCGGCATATGGGTCGGGCTCGCCGGTCCATGGGTTCACTCCTGCAGCCCACAGCCGTTTCTGCTCCCTCCAGTGGAGAAATTTCACATCACGTCGACCCCAAAGCTCCGCACCACTCACCGGGCACACGGGAAATGCGCCGTGCAGAAGACTGCGCAAGAACTCCACCATGCCACAATCATAAAGAGCAACCGGAGCCTCCGTGTGCCGACCGAAAACAGCCACAGGCCAGCTGTTCGGGTCCGAATCTTCGGTGACCCAGCACAAAATATCCGGTCCTGTAGTGACTCCCCAAGCAATCAGGGGATAAGGGGATCCCTTGGGCAGCCCTGCAACATCTCCCAGCCGAGCTGCTACAGCGCAGGCTGTGGCGGTTTCCTGACGCATCTGACAATGCGTTGCGTCACCTGCCGTAGACAGAGGATGGAGGATATAAAGATGCTCGCTCATCACACCTTCTCCGTACACCCCCATGAAGTCGACATAGTCGTCCGGAAATCGAGTTCCCCAGGCCGCCGACACAGCGCCCCAGTCGATCACTTCGCCCGCCCCACAGCCCGGCGCCACGAGCGTAAGCAGCGCATTCACCGCGGCACCCTGCGGTCTTCCTCCACCTTTCGACCCCGAGACACTCACCTCATCCCTCCGACGGGCTCCATCTTCCCCTGTTTTGTCGCAGTGCCCATATTTCTCCACTGACCGAACTTCCTGCTGTAGACGGAATTCGGCACCACTTCATCGAATGACACGCCCGGACGCCCGTCTTCATACCTCCCGATCGCCAGCATTTCGAAGGCGACAGGCACGGTGCGAGGACCGTCATACTTCGGCGTAACCCGATAATAGACGACCTGCCGGAGGTCAATTGCGGATTTCACTTTGTCTTCGAATTTGAACATGTTGTCCTGGACGCCTTCGCCTCCATTCGGAAAGTTTGCCGCACGGGAGCATGTTGCGAGATTTTTCAGCTCCGTTCCTGGCCCACTGAGCTGCTTTCCAAGAAGGTGGCAATTATTGACGCTATAGGCGGGGTCCAACCCCAAATGGCGGACAAAGCGTCCTGCCCATTCATAACCCGGCGGCCTAATATCACGCCTAGTCGGAGTTCCCGGGTTCTCCTCTATATAGGCCTTGTCCAAGCAAGCTTCAGCCCAAGTGGCTCTCATGCCATTTTGCGGGTCGCGGTCGCCCCAGTCCACCCAGCCCTTACCGCCCTTTCGACAATCGAAATCACTGTCGGTGTGTGTACCACTCAGCGGCGTTGGCATTGCTCCTGGAGCTACATGTACGTTCGGCTCCCGTTCCTGCCCCGACCCGTATCTGTCACTGTTGAACATCTCGAGAATGCGCGCAGCAGTGATGACCGCGCCCACCACATCGCCGGGCGACCAGCCACCCCCCGGTTCCCAGTCCGGCTTCGGCAGTGGTCGCTTGGGGGCCGGCTTGGGGTTCTTGCCCCGGTTCGGGTTCTGCTCGATGTGGGGGCGTTGCGGGCGGCCCGGGCGGGGGCGTGCCAGCGTTCGGCCGCCGCTGCGGTCGATGGGGCGGTAGGTCGGCTCGGACCAGTCGGACCAGCCGCCTTCGTAACCATCGTCGTAGTAGTCGTCCTCCTCGTAGGACCACGTGCCGCGGAAGGGCGGGGCAACGTAATCGAGTGCGTTGTCCCAGGCTGCAGTGGTTTCATCTATTTCCCAGAAGTCAGTCCCTGACTCGATGTACTCCCGGCCACCGGCCTCATCCCACGTACCGGAGTCGGAGTCGCTGTTGCTCCATTCCCACCAGCCCGCGCCGGCACCGAGTCCCACGACACCACCGAGAGTTCCCCAGCCGAGCAGCTCGGCAGCCCCTCCGAGGCAAATCACGGCGACCGGACCCACGCAATGTCCTGACGGGTCCGTGCCGTTCACCGGCGAAGCGTTTCCGTACGCGTAGCGGTTGGCCTGCACCGACGGGCTCGGGTCGAGCTGCCACGTGTCGCGTGACGCGAAGCTGCCCGAGCCAGGGCGATACCAGCGCGAGGCCATGTTGACGTCGCCGCTCGACGGATCCGTCCAGCCGGACTGGTAGCCCAGCGAAGGGCGGGAGCCGGCCTTCGTGGTGACCGTGCCGAACGGGTCGTAGGCCGTGGCGCCCAAAACCTTCTTGCCGTCGGGTGACAGGCCAGCGGTCACATCCGTGTGCCGGTCCGTGAGGGCACGCTGCGGGGTCTTGCCATCCGTGCTCGCCAGCAACCCGCCGCCGGGCACCCGGCTGTACGTGAAGGTGCCGTCGGACACGAGGCCGTTCGAGCCTCCGTCGTAGACGAACGCGGTATCCCCTCGATGCGTCACACGGTCCAGCGAGTCGTAGGCGTACGTCGCCTCGCCGTCATTGATCCGCCGCTCGAACGCGTCGTGCTTGAGTTGTCGCGACGTGCTCCCCGTCCGGACCGAGCCCAGCGTGCCCCGCGAGGTGTAGGCGTAGGTGCTGCTCCCGTCGCTCAGCAGGCGATTGCGCTCGTCGAAGACAGAGGGGATGGTGCCGGTCCTTGTGCGGTTGCCCGCCTCGTCCCAGTCGTAGGTCGTGACCTTTCCGTCGGCCTTCCACGCAGTCATGCGGCCTGACTTGTCGTAGCTGTATTCGTTGGTACCGGCACCGGCAGTGCCGCTGGTGACCTTCTTCACGAGGCGGTCCGCCGCGTCATAGTCGTAGGCGGAAGCCGTGACGTCCGTCTTGCCGTCCGGGCTCGTGACCTTGTCCGACGTCAGACGGCCCAGGGCGTCGTAGCCGTAGTCGCGCTTGGCCCCTGCCTGCCAGTCCGTCGCCCCGGCCGGTTTGGTCAGGTACTGCTCCTGCTGCACCCGCCCTGCCTGGTCGTAGGCCGTCCAGGTCTGGCTGCCGGTGACGGCGTCCTCGGTGCGGTTGAGACGGCCCACGGGATCGTATGCGTACGTCGTCGTACCGGACTTGTCGGTCCGTGACGTCATCTTCCCGTCGTCGTCGTACGTGTAGCTGGACTTGCCTCCCGGTCCACTGGCGGTCAGAAGCTGGCCGCGGTCGTTGTAGGTGTAGGTGTTCGGGTTGAGGATGTCACCCGAGCCGACCCTGACCAGGTGGCCCGCCAGGTCGTAGTCGAGTGTCCGGTCCGTCGTCCCGGTCTCGGCGCCCGCCCCGGTCTCCTTCACCAGCCGGCCGTACACGTCGTACGTGCTGCGTCGCTCGACACCGCCGGGCAGGAGATCGGCCACCTTCTGGCCCGCGGCGTCGTACACCGTGGTCCAGGTCCGGTCGCCAGGCTTCGGGTGCTCCTTGGTCGGAGGTTCCATCGTCGACTCGGGCAGGCCCCAGGGCGTGAAGGTGTAGGTCGTAGTGTTGCCACGGCCGTCCGTCAGGCGCGTTCGGTTGCCTGTTGCGTCGTAGCCGAACGTCGTCGTGATCGACTTTTCGTCCGAGACCGGCTCGACCTGCTGCGTCATCCGCCCCAGGGCGTCGTACGCGAAGGTCGTCCGCGTTCCCGTTGCGGAAATGGCGGCGGTGCGATTGCCCGCCACGTCGTACTCCGCGCCCGTCGACCGCAGGACTGCGTCACCCGTCCCGTAGTCGGCGGAGCCGGTGATGTTGCCGAAGCCGTCGTAGCGCTGGACGCTCTTCCGCCCTGTCGGGTCGACGGTCTCGGTGTTCCGTCCGAGTGCGTCGTAGGCGAACTTCGTCGTTCCTCCGCCGGGAGCAGTGACACTGAGGACCTCACCGGCCACGTCATAGGCAGCTGTGGTGACACGGCCGGCCGGAGTGGTGGACGAGGTCTGGTTGCCGGCGTCGTCCCAGACGTAGCGCGCGACGAGGTTGCGGGGCGAGGGGAAACGCTCCACGATCGTCGAGGTCAGCTGACGGCCGAGCTCGTCGTACGTGGTCTCTGTCCGCGAGCCGGTGGGCCCGGTGGTGGAAAGCTGACGGCCCGTGGGGGTCCAGGTGAACCGGTAGGCGTCGTCCTCCAGTGGAGAGGACTGGGCAGGGTTCAGCAGGTCCGTCTCCGGCAGCGACTGCCGGATCAGGTGCCCCAGCTGGTCGTAGGCGTACCGCACGGTCCGGCCGAGGGCATCCGTGGTGGAGGCAGGCCGCCCCAACGCGTCGTACGTAGTACGGGAGACTGCGGACACCGGTTTGCCGCCCGGCGGCGTGTAGTCGGGAAGCGTCACCGCAGTGGCGCGACCCAGCTTGTCGTACACCTTGCGGGTGACGGCGCCGCGGGCGTCCCGCACCTCGGTCACCTGGCCGAAGGTGTTGTAACCGATCAGCGTCGACGGCCGGACCGTCTCCGCGTTGCCTCCGTTCTCCTCCGTCCTGACAGGCGGGGCCGTCTGCCGCACGGGGCGGCCGAGTGCGTCGTAGTCGACCGATGCAGTGAAGGCGGCCTCATCAGCCCCGGCCTCATTGCCGCGCGGGTCGACCGTCGCCACGGCCAGACCACGCTGGTCGTACGCGTACTTGGTGGTGCGGGTGTGCTCGCCGTCGACGAGTGTCTCGGTGAGCTTGTCTCCTGCCTTGTCGTAGGTGAAGCGCTGGGTACTCAGTGCGGTCTTCTGCTCCGCGACTCGGCCGGCGTCGTCATAGGCGTACGCCGTCCAGCGGTTCAGCCCCTTGGGGTCGAGGACACTACGGGTGATGTGGCCGACCGCGTCCACCTCGTTGACGACGGTGGTCGTGCCTCCGCCGGTGGTGCGCTGGACAAGGTTGCCCGCCCCGTCATACGTGTTGGCCTCCAAAACTATGTCGTGCTTGCTGCCGTCGGCCTGGGTGACATCCTTGGCGGTCTTCGATGCAAGGGTTCCGTCGTCGTAGTAGGTGAAGGCGGTGGTGGCTCCCATGGCATCCGTTGACGAGGCCAGGCGGCCTGCCGGGTCGTACGCCTTGGAGACGATCACCAGGTCCTTCACTCCCCCGAGGGAGCCGTCCTTCCACTCCTTCAGAACCGTTTCCGCATGGCGGCCCGTGGCCGTGTAGCGGAACTCGTACGTCGTGCCGGCCGCGTCGGTCGTACGCGTCGCGCGACCGAAGGCGTCGTGGGCCGTGGCTGTTTCGTTGCCCTCGGCGTCGGTGGTCCTGTCCTCGAGACCATGCTCGTCGTAATGGTGGAAGGTGGTGCGCTTGGCGTCGCCTCCCGTGGTGTCCTCCGTGGTGTCGCTCAGCAGCTTGCCGTCGGGGTCGAAGGAACGCGTGACCCTGGCCGTGTGGATCTGACCGGTGGCCTCGTTCTTCACGCCGGCGCCCGTCTCGGAGACGATCCGCGACATGGTGTCGTACGTGTAGATGGTGGTCACGCCGTTCGGCTGGCTGCCGGAGACCTGGGTCTCGGACAGTTTCCGTCCGATGCCGTCATAGGTGTAGCGCGTGACGAGACCGGAGGGCGCCGTGGACTGCGCCAGGTCACCCTGGGCCGTGTAGCCGTATTCGGTGACGCCACCGCCTGGCTTGGTGACGGTTCTTACCAGGCCCTTCGGCATGGTGCCGCCGCCCACGGCCGGTTCCTGGCCCGTGGTGTAGGTGGTGACGGTCCTGCTGCCGTCCGCGGACACCGTGGTGTCCGGGAGACCCAGCGAGGTGTACGTCAGCGTGGTGCGATAGCGGTCGTCACTCGCACTCGTGGAACGGGCGTCGCGCACCACCGTCGGCTTGTCGTTGCGCGGGTCGAGCGGATCCTTGTCGTTGACGTAGTAGTCGGTGAAGGCCGTCCAGCAGGAGTTCGCGTCACGGCAGGCGGTACGGGAGATCGCGTTGCCACGGGCGTCGTGCCCTGTGACAGCAATATGCCCGTTGGGGTCGGTCACCGTGTGCAGGAAGCCACCGCTGTCGTAGGCGTACGTGGTCCGGCCGCCCTCGGCGTCGGTGGCGCTCACCGGGCGCTGGCCGCGCAGTGCGTCGTACGAGACGCTGCTCGTACGGCCCGCCGGGTCGGTGACGGTGACCGTCGAGGTGAGCGACGACGTGCCCGAGTACCGCATGGCACGGAAGTGCTCGGCCACCTGCTCCTCGGTGAGCTCCCTCGGGTAGAAGGCGGCCTCGTCCAGGTCACCCGTGAAGTAGCGGGTGCCGGGCTGTTGCCCGTCCCATCCCTCGCTGGAGTAGCCGCCGCCCAGGTAGGCGTGGGTCAATGTCTCCGGCTTGGACGGCTCGTTGAGGCTGCCGACCATCGTGCCGTCGAGGTACAGCGACTGGCTGCTGCTGCCACCAGTAATGACAACGTGGTGCCACTGGTTGTCAGTCACCGGGGTGCCGGAGATCACCGGCTTTCCCGTACGTCCGTGCCAGAGCTGGCCGCGGAGCTTGCCGTCGGCATCGATCAGCAGGCTGGGGTTCCAGTCCGTCGGCACCTTGCCCAGCTCGGCATTCTGCAGACCCAACAACACCCCCTGCCTGCCCGTGCGGAACCACAGCTCCACCGAGACGGCCGAGGTGTTGCCCATGGTGCCGTACGGCAGCTCGACCGACCCGTCTCCCTGCAGGGTGACCGCAGTGTTGTCGCCGGGACCGAAGACGCCGGTGGCTCCGAGTGTGGCCTTTCGGTACGTGCCGTCGCCGGCGTAGGCCGCGGTCTTGCTGCGGGCCTTGTCACCGCCGACCTCGTCGAGCCGCCAATAGCCGGACGGCGCATCCGCCGTCACGGTGCCGCGGTAGTGGGCGCCGTCACCGGATATGAGGGCGGAGCGGGCACGGTAATGCTCGGCGACCGTCTCGGCCGACAGCTCCTTGTTGTAGAAGGCAGTCTCGTCCAGCTGTCCGGAGAAGTACCGGGTGCCGGGCTTCTGCCCGTCCCACCCCTCACTGGAGTAGCCGGCACCGAAGTAGGCATGGTCGAGCGTCTCCGGCTTGGCAGCGGTCTGCAGGGAGCCCGCCTTCGAGCCGTCGAGGTACAGCGCCTGGCCGCTGGACGATCCCGTGAGCACTGCGTGGTGCCACTCGCTGTCCGTGACCTTCCGGGCCGTGACGATCGGCTGCCACTTCCCGCCCTGCCAGAGCTGGCCGCGGAGCTTGCCGTCGGCATCGATCAGCAGGCTGGGGTTCCAGTCCGTCGGCACCTTGCCCAGCTCGGCATTCTGCAGACCCAGCAGCACTCCCTGCTTCGCCGTACGGAACCACAGCTCCACGGAAAGGCTGCCTGCGCCCTTCAGCGGATCGGTGGGCACTTCCACGGCACCGGTCGAGCCGTCCAGCGTGGCCGAACTGTCGTCACCGTCGGAGAAGGCACCGACAGCGCCCAGCGTCACACCGTCGCGGTAGGCGCCGTCGGCTCCGCCGTTGATGTCGTTGGCAGCCGTGGCACCGCTTCGGTCACCGAATCGCCAGTAGCCGACGGGCCCAGAGGAACGCACCGTGTCGGCGTAGGCTGCGGAGCCGGAGGAGTGGACCGGAGCGGACACCTTCCAGGTGCCGCCCTTGTCGTCCGTGGTCTCCGTGACCCGCCCCGTGCCTTGGTCGTACGCCACCTTGGCGTGGACCCGGCCGGAGGGCAACGTCACTTTGGTGAGCCGGCCGGTGCTGCTGCGGGCCCGGTAGTGCTCGGCCACGGTCGTGGCGTCGAGAGACTGGTGGTAGATCGCTACCTCGTCCATGAGACCGGCGAAATGGCGGACACCGGAGGTCTGGCCGTCCCATCCGGTGCTCGAATAACCGGCGCCGAGGTAGGTGAACGACTGCCTGCGGTGGTCGATCGGACCCGTCAGGCTGCCGATCAGCACACCGTCCAGGTAGAGCGACTGGGTGGTGCCTGCAGCGGTGAGCGCCGCGTGGTGCCAGGTGTCGTCGGTGACGGCGCCCTTGCTGACGATGGGCTGGACCCGGCCGGTCCAGTACTGGCCCACGAGCTTGCCCGACATGTCGATGGACAGGGCGGGTGTCCAGTCGTTGGGCTCGCCGTCGGCCAGGCGACCGTCCTGGAACCCCACCAGCACACCAGGCTTGGTCGTCTTGAACCACAGCTCGGTCGTGAGGAACGTTGACGTGCGCAGGGTGTCCTCGGGCAGCTCCACGTAGGAGTTGCCGCCGTCGAAAGCAGCGCCCTTGTCGCTCGTGCCCGAGACAGCACCTGCCGCGCCCAGCTTGACGTCACGGTAGAGGGCCTGGTTGAGCCCCGTGCGGGATGGGGCGTCACTCGCGGCGATCGCCCCCTGGGACTCCCCGAGGCGCCAGTAGGACACGGGGTTCTGGTCGAGAACCATGCTCCGGTAGAGCGAGCCGTCGCCGTACTCGTAGACCGTGCACTTGTCGGTGGAGCCGGGCGGGCAGACCTTGACCAGACGGTCACCGGTGTAGGTGTAGGTCCACGTCAGGCCGTCTGCGCCCGGACCGGTGCCCTTGGCGGTCGCCGAAGCCACCTTGCCGTCGCGCCACGCGAACACCAGGGAGCGCCCGGACAGCATGTCGCGGGCCTCGGTGAGCCTGCCGTCCGTGTAGGTCAGACGCTGTTCTCTGCCGGAGCCGTCGGCGATCTTCGTGAGCTGTCCGGAGGAGCCGAACCAGTACGTGGTGGCCGACCTGTCGCGGAGAACCCATCCGCTGTTGTCCGCGGTCAGTGTGGTGGGACTGCCAGCGGGAGGGGCGTAACTGCCGTCGGCGTTACGTCCGAAGCGCATACGCGAGCCGTTGGCCAGCGTCACGACAACATTGCCCGTGTTCTCCGCCTCGGCCCGCATGTCCCAGCGGGTGGACCAGCCGGCGCCGAAGACGTTGTCGGTGCGGGGGTCAAGGGAGTTGTAGGTGCGCATGACCGACAGCTCGGGCCCGACGGTCGGGACGGACGCGTCGGTGGCGGCAGTGGCGTAGTTGCCGGCCCGGGTGCCGAACTCACGGCCCCCGTCACCGCCGAGGTGGCCCGTCACAGCAGGTTGCGGGACCTGCGTGGTGAAGTAGGCGGGGAAGGGCTGGTTGGATCTGTCCTTCCCGTCGTGGACATACGCGTACCAGGCGTATGTCTTGCTCCACGACAACCACCCGCTGGGCACTGCCCACTGCTGGGCCGCCCCCTGGGGTCCGCTTCGGCAGTTCTTCCGGGCGTCCTTGCCGTCCACCTCACAGATCTCGAACGAGTACTGCAGGCTGCTGGAAGGGTAGTGGTCCTCGTCCTTGCCGGCTGCCCAGAGGGTCGGCGTCAACGAGTTCAGCGTCGCGCCACCAGCCGGAGATTCGGACGTCAATTGTGGCGGAAGGTTCACGGCCGCGAACTTGATGGCCGCGCCCCGGACGCCTTCTGTGGTGAACCGGGGCCCGTCGAGGACGTCCATCGTCCAGACGAGGGTGTAGGTGGCTGGGGGAAGGGCAGCGATCTTCGCGTCCAGCGTGACGCTCCGTCCCGGTGCCACATCTTCCGGCACGGGTGTCCAGGCGATCTTCGACTGCTCGTTGATCTCCTTGCCGGCCTCGTCGTAGAGGTTGTAGCGGAGCTGTATCTTTCCGCCCTTGCCCCAGGTGCTCTGCCCTTGGTTCGTGACCGTCACGGTCATGGCGCCCTGGGTGGTGGCCGTCACGGGTCTCGTGAAATCGCCGACCTTGTACGTTGCACCGTACTGGCTCCACGTGATGTCCAGGCTCGGCTTCCCGCTCGGGTACTCGTCCGACCCGAACTGCTTCCACGCCTTCGTGTCCGAGTCCGACGCCTTGACGGCGAGGCCGTAATTCTTCTTGCGTCCGTGGGTCCAGTCGTCGACCAGCTGGCGACCATCGGAACCAAGCCCTATGGACTCCCAAGCCGCCTCGCACGACCAGGAGGCAGTCTCCGGGGGGCGCCAGCCGTGGGCAAAGCTCTTGGACACGAGGGAGGGGCCTGTGTCCGGCCCGGGGTATGACTTGGTGGACGACTCGGCCCAGTCGGAAGTGATCGGGTGGATCGTCACCGGCCGGGCGTCGCACGAGTAGGACCAGGTGTTGTACAGAGCGAGCTTCGCATCGAGGACCCATGCGTTCTTCAGCGAGTTCTCGACGCCGTCGAACCGCAGGAACGAGGCCGCCTTGTGCTTGCCACCGTCGTACGTACCAGCCTTCAGGATGGTGTCGCTGGAGAAGTCCTGGGTGTACGGGCTCTGAACATACGTACCCGAGGTGGCGTCGATGCCCTTGACGGAGGGATCCACCTTCACTGGGTAGACGCGCTCGGGAGAGCCGAGCCATTCCTTGTCCAGGGAAACGGCCAGCACTTGCCGACCGTTCTCGCTCTCCAGGTGGTAGCGAACCCCCGACGAGATCTCTCCTTGGTTGGCGTTCTCCGCGAGGCGCGAGTCCTCCATCCAGCCCGCAGGCATGCGAGCACGCACCTTGCCGTTGCCGTCGGCAAAGAGGATGCCGCCCTGGTCGTCGGGCTTGGCGGTCAGGCCGTCCATCCGAAGCGGAAAGCGCCACTCCGTCGGAGCATCTTTGCTCTTGAGGACCAGGACCTCCTTCACGGAGTCGCTGCTGGCGACGTACCGCACGTCAGCGGCAGGACGCACGTCCGGGTAGGTGATGACGCTGCCCTCGGCCTTGCCGGGGGTACGGGCGCTTCCGGTGATGGCGTACCCGAGTGATGACCCCTCACCGAGCTTCATGGTCACGACCGGGTCTGTATCGGCGGACGGCGAGAAACTGATGCCCACCGCAGTGGAGCTGGTCTCCCACAGCGGACCGGATGCGCTGCGCCCTCTCATGCCTCGTGTGGGACGTACCAGGGTGGCGTCGATCGCCTTCCACGTCCCGTCCCGGCCACGGAAATTGACGGGCTCGTTGTAGAAGCGCGTCGTGTACGTGCCGTCCTCGTTGAGGAAAGTGCGTTGCCGCTCCTTCCTCTGCGCCGGCAGTTCCTTGCTCTTCCCGTCGGAGAAGCCCTGCGGCACGAGGGCAGCCGGAGCCTTCACCGGCTCTGCAGGGCCCATCCTGGGCGGTTGGGGCTTTCCCCCCAGCTCCCGCCCGGTGAGCTTGTGCTCTGCTGGCAGCTGTCCAGGAGCCGCGAGCGGGTTTCGACGGCCGCCCTTGTCGACTGCCTCCGTCGCACTGCCCGGGACCCGGTGGCCGCGGCCGGCGGCCGTTCCCCAAAACTGGTCCGGAGCATCCGGGCCGTCAGCGACGGTTCTTCGATTCCATTGATCGAGTGCAAGCGCAACCTGCTCAGTTGCACTCAGCAAGGCCATGACAAAAGCCATGAGCCATGCCACTTGTCGTGGATAACGCACGGGTGTCCTTAGTAGGTGAATAGAAACCGCTCATATCTAGCGGCTTACATGACTTCTACTCAACCCAAATCGGGCACACTTGACGCTCAAGTGGCGCACTTCACAAGGCCCCGTCAAGGGGGCATATTGGTTTAGGTCGTCACGGCTGAAAACGGTCCAGCCCGGGATGTCGAACCTTGGCCTGAGTCAGAGTGAGTCCCAGATCGTCGACGTGCGTCACGATCTCCGGCGGGGTGAGCCGCGTAAGGGCTCGATTCGCCTCCCGTACCGCGCCCCCCGCGCACACCCCGCAGCCCCTCCCCCGCCACGACTTCGTCGTGACGGTCGGGGCTCACGGCATCGACTTCGTCCCCCGTGAGCGCGCGGAGGCCCGGCGGTGAGCGCCGACGAGCTGCGGGCGAAGGTCGCCGAGACCAACCGCCGGACGCTGCAACGCTGGGACACCACCACCGGTGCACCACCGCGTTGCGAGGACTGCTGGGTCATCAAGCGCACCCGGGCACGCGCCCTCGAAGACGGTGACCGGGACACCGCCGCCCGTATGGCGACGGACATGGGCGTTCACCAGCGCCTCGCCCACTCCGCCGACTACGGGAAGTAGGGCGTCGACGGCTCGGTGATCAAGTCCCGTCTCGGCTGTTCCGGCAGGACCAGGCCGCCTGCCGTGCGGAGGACCTGCTGCACCAGCAGTTGCGCGCTGCGTGGGGAGAGGGGGTCCTCCGGCGCCAGCGGCGTGACGACGTGCTGGAGCCATTCCGGGTCGGCCAGGCGGTCCAGGGCGTGCGCTGCCGTGAGTTGGCGGAGCAGTTCGTTCAGGATGAGAACGTGGCCCTGCTGGTAGCGGCGGCGGGTGTGGTGGGCGAAAGGGGCCTGCCACTGCTCGTACGGGGTGCGCAGCAGCCCTCTCAGCTGCCAGGTTCCCCATGGGTGCGTCTTCGGGCGCACGGACAGTTCCATCTGCCGGGCCCACGGGAGCAGCTTCTCCTCCGTGCCCTCCACGCGGTGGCGCAGACCCTCCCGCTCCAGGACGAAGTGGGCGCCGCCCTTCTTCCCCTCCGGGTTGCCGAGCAGCCAGTGACCGTCGGGGTGCCGCTCCAGCGGGCCCAGGTGCGTACTCATCGGCTCGACTCCTTGTAGACGCCCCACAACTTGTACTGGTGCACGATCTTGCGGGCCGCCAGGCGCGGGCGGCCCGTTCGGCGCTGCCAGAACGCGACCACGCGCTCCGCGTCGTACGGGAAACTGTCGCTCGCCATGGCGCCGGAACCGCCGTCGTAGGGGGCGGTCAGCATGAGTTTGCGGCCAGTGTGCCGGAACACGATCAGGGCACGGCTGCGCTTGCCCTGACCGACGGTTTCCCGGACGGCGATCTCCGCTACGTCCTGCCACGGCACGAAACGCTTGGCGAAGCCGAACCGGCGCATGCTGATGCCGCGGGCGTCCAGTTCCGTGAAGTCGCGGCTGAAGAGCAGGTACACCACGACCGCTGTGAGGGCGATCGCACCGCAGCCCCAGGCGGTCTCCATCCGCTTCCCGTTCATCGGGCCCGGGAGCGCCACGGCCGCCGCCGAGAGAACGCCGAAGACCACCCCCGGCAGCAGCACCAGGCTCCGCTGCTTCTCCGGCAGGTCGAAGCGCAGGCGCTCCTCGCTCGGTGCGGCAGGGTCGTGCACGGTCATGTGGTCAGTAGACACCACATACCGTCATATGATCAACGTTGATCGAATACGGTCAGCCCCATACGGTCAGCCCTTCTGGGCCGCCTCCACCATCTGCCGCAACTTGTCCGGCGTGAGCGGGTTCTTCGGGTCGCCGAAGACGCTCTTGCCGTTGAGCAGGACCGTGGGCGTGCCGGCGAAGTGGCCCGCGGTGAAGACGTCCTGGGACTTCTTCACCCAGCTGTCGTGCCGGCCGTCCTCGACGCACGTGCGGAAGCCGGGGGTGACGAGGCCGTCGACCTTGCCCGCCAGCTCCAGCAGGCGGGCCTTCCTCGCGAAGGCGTCGTCCGTCTCCGGCGGCTGGTTGCGGTAGAGCTCGTCGTGGTACGCGGCGAACTTCCCCGCGTCCTGCGCGCACCCGGCGGCGTTGGCGGCGTTGAGGGAGCCGGTGCCGCGGAGGTTCTTGTCGATGAGGGTGACCAGGTGGTACTCGCTCTTCAGCTTGCCCTTCGCCTCCAGGTCGCGGACCGTGTCGCGGAAGGCGAGCTCGAACTGGGCGCAGGCCGGGCAGCGGAAGTCCTCGTAGACCGTGAGCGTGGCCTTCGCGGCGGCGTGGCCGACGGGGATCGCCACCTCGTCCTTGCCGGTGGCGCCCTGGGGCGCGGCGACGGGGCCGGCCCCCTTCTTGGCCTTGCCGCTCGTGGAACCGGCCACCAGGGCAGCGATGCCGGCGCCCACGCCCAGGACGGCCACGACGACGGCCGCCGCAATGAGGGTGCGCTTCCGCTTGGCGCGGGCCTCCTCCTGGCGGCGCTGTTCCTGCAGCCGCTCGCGGGCGCTGCGCTTTCCGTCGGTGTTCTTCTGGC
This sequence comes from Streptomyces mashuensis, assembly GCF_014654785.1. Lineage (GTDB taxonomy): Bacteria > Actinomycetota > Actinomycetes > Streptomycetales > Streptomycetaceae > Streptomyces > Streptomyces mashuensis. The sequence goes on along the minus strand of NZ_BNBD01000015.1, from coordinate 17,351 downwards.
TCACATCCGCGTACAACGAACCGGGGACGCGCCCATGCGCGCCCCCGGCCACAGTTCCACCAAAAGAGCTACCCGAAGGAGCCGGCCGAGGAGCTACCCGCGCTTGCGGACGCCCTCCGCCAGTTCGCCCGCGAGCGCGCGGACCGCCGTCAGGCCCGTCTCCAGGTCGGGCGCGTCCAGCAGGCGCTTGACGAACGCCGACCCGACGATCACGCCGTCGGCGAACCCGGCGACCTCCGCCGCCTGTTCGGGGTTGGAGACGCCCAGGCCCACGCAGACCGGCAGGTCGGTGACCGCCCGGGTGCGGCGGACCAGTTCCTTCGCCTCCTGGCCGACCGAGTCGCGCGTGCCCGTGACGCCCATCAGCGACGCCGCATAGACGAAGCCGCTGCCGGCCGCCGTGATCTTGGCGAGGCGTTCGTCGCGGCTGCTGGGGGCGACGACGAAGACGGTGGCCAGGCCGTGTTCGCCGGCCGCCTTCCGCCACGTGTCGGACTCCTCGACGGGCAGGTCGGGCAGGATGCAGCCCGCTCCCCCGGCCTCCGCCAGGTCGGCGGCGAACCGCTCCACCCCGTACCGGTCGACCGGGTTCCAGTACGTCATGCACAGCACGGGTGCGCCGGTGAGCCGGTGGGCCTCGCCGACCGTGCGGATGACGTCGGCGATCCGGACGCCGCCGCGCAGGGCGATGTCGTCGGCGGTCTGGATGACGGGGCCGTCCAGGACCGGGTCGCTGTGCGGCAGGCCGACCTCGACGACGTCGCAGCCGCCGTCGAGCATCGCGGTGATGGCCCGTACGCCGTCGTCCACGGTGGGGAAGCCGGCCGGCAGGTAGCCGACGAGCGCGGCCCGGTTCTCGGCCTTGGCCGCCGCCAGGACCGAGTTCAGGAGTTCGATGTTGCCTGCCATCACTGGTCCCCCGCCGCGTCGTCGTACAGCCCGAAGTAGCGGGCCGCCGTGTCCATGTCCTTGTCGCCGCGCCCGGAGAGGTTGACGACGATCAGGCCGTCGGGGCCCAGCTCGCGGCCGACCTCCAGCGCCCCCGCGAGCGCGTGCGCGCTCTCGATGGCCGGGATGATGCCCTCGGTGCGGGAGAGCAGCCGCAGCGCCTGCATGGCCGCGTCGTCGGTGACGGCGCGGTACTCGGCGCGGCCCGTGTCCTTGAGGTACGAGTGCTCGGGGCCGATGCCCGGGTAGTCCAGGCCCGCGGAGATCGAGTACGGCTCGGTGATCTGGCCGTCCTCGTCCTGGAGGACGTAGGAGCGGGAGCCGTGGAGGATGCCGGGGGTGCCGGCGGTGAGGGTCGCGGCGTGCTCGCCACTGTCCAGGCCGTGGCCGCCGGGCTCGCAGCCGATCAGCCGTACGCCCTCGTCGGGCAGGAAGGCGTGGAACAGGCCGATGGCGTTGGAGCCGCCGCCCACGCAGGCCACGGCGGCGTCCGGCAGCCGGCCGGCGCGCTCCAGGATCTGGCGGCGGGCCTCGACGCCGATGACCCGGTGGAAGTCGCGGACCAGCGCGGGGAAGGGGTGCGGGCCGGCGACGGTACCGAACAGGTAGTGCGTGCGGTCGACGTTGGCGACCCAGTCGCGGAACGCCTCGTTGATGGCGTCCTTGAGGGTGCGGCTGCCGGACGTCACGGCGACGACCTCGGCGCCCAGCATGCGCATGCGGGCGACGTTGAGGGCCTGCCGCTTGGTGTCGACCTCGCCCATGTAGATGGTGCAGTCGAGGCCGAAGAGGGCGCAGGCGGTGGCCGTGGCCACGCCGTGCTGGCCCGCGCCGGTCTCGGCGATGACCCGGGTCTTGCCCATGCGCTTGGTGAGCAGGGCCTGGCCCAGCACATTGTTGATCTTGTGCGAGCCGGTGTGGTTGAGGTCCTCGCGCTTGAGGAACACCCGGGCGCCCCCGGCGTGCTCGGCGAAGCGGCGCACCTCGGTCAGGGGGCTGGGCCGGCCGGTGTAGTGGACCAGCAGGTCGGCCAGTTCGGCGGCGAAGGCCGGGTCGGCCTTCGCCTTCTCGTACTCGGCCGCGACCTCGTCGACGGCGGCGACGAGCGCCTCGGGGATGAACTTGCCGCCGAACGCGCCGAAGTAGCCCTCGGCGCTGGGCACCCGGCCCTCGGGGTCGGGGATGAAGAAGGTGTCGGACATGCTGCGCTCCTGGACGGAGGTCGCTCCCGCGCGGGGAGCGAGGTGGACGGTGTACCCGAGCTGTCGCTCAGGCCCGCCATCGCATGCCGTTGATCTGCCCCGGCTCGCAGCCGATGTGGTAGCGCACGCGCCGTCCCAGCGCGCGGCGGGCGGGCGCGCGGCAACCCCGGGGGCGGCACCCCCGGGCCAGTCGCGCGTACGCCCTCATGCGGTGGTCAGCTCCGCCCGTGCCGCAGGGCCGGGTGGGCGCCGGCGGCCACCAGGTCGGCGACCGCGGCCTTCGGGTCGCGGCCGGTGACCAGCGACTCGCCCACGAGGACCGCGTCGGCGCCCTCGTTGGCGTACGCGATCAGGTCGTGCGGACCGCGCACGCCCGACTCCGCGATCCTGATGACACCGTCGGGGATCACCGGGGCGACCCGGGCGAACGTGTCGCGGTCCACCTCGAGGGTCTTGAGGTTGCGGGCGTTGACGCCGATGACGCGGGCGCCGGCGTCCACCGCGCGCCGGACCTCCTCCTCGTCGTGCACCTCGACCAGGGGCGTCAGCCCGATGGACTCGGCCCGCTCGATCAGGGAGACCAGGGCCTCCTGCTCCAGCGCGGCGACGATCAGCAGGGCGAGGTCGGCGCCGTGCGCACGGGCCTCCCACAGCTGGTAGGCGGTGACGATGAAGTCCTTGCGCAGCACCGGCACGTCGACCCGGGCCCGGACGGCCTCCAGGTCGGCCAGCGAGCCGCCGAAGCGGCGCTGCTCGGTCAGGACGCTGATGGCGGCCGCGCCGCCCGCCTCGTAGTCCGCGGCCAGGCCGGCCGGGTCGGCGATCGCGGCGAGCGCGCCCTTGGAGGGGCTGGACCGCTTGACCTCGCAGATCACCGCGACGTTCTCGCCGCGCAGCGCGGCCGCGCCGTCCTTGGCCTGCGGCGCCCTGGCCGCGCGCTCCTTGAGCTCGTCGAGGCTGACGCGCGCCTGCCGCTCCGCGAGGTCGGCACGGACTCCGTCGATGATCTCGTCGAGCACACTCACGCGAGCGGCCCCCTTCCGGACTCGAATGGTCTGCTGGTGCGGTGGGGCTCACCTCACCAGGCATTGCGATGGTACTTGCCGGAGGGCGAAGGTTTCGCATCCGGTTGACGCCGGGTGTGTGGTCCGTCGCGCTCGGGTACGCGCCGGCGCGCCGCCGTACGCGGGCCTACGGCGCCAGCACCGCCCCCGGCGGGAGGTTGCGGACCACGGTGAACGCGAGGGTCAGGGCGGCCAGGGCCCACCAGTGCGGGGCCCGCAGCGGCACCCGCATGCCCGCGCCGCCCCGGAGCGTCCGCAGCAGCCACCCGGCCCACAGCACCGCGAAGACGGCGTAGCCCGCCACGGCGAGGGCGTTCGCGTGCAGGGCCGCCGGCAGATCGCCGCGGGTCAGCGCGTGCAGCCCGCGCAGGCCGCCGCAGGCCGGGCAGTACAGCCCCGTCCAGCGCAGCAGGGGGCACGACGGGTACGGGCCGGCGCCGGGCCGGGACGGGTCCACGGCGGCCACCCGGGCCACCGCCGCGCCCAGCACGGCCGCCACGGCCAGGGGCGCCGCGGCCCGGCGGGAACGCTCCAGCACACGGCCAGACTGCGCCCCCATGCACGAAGGCGCAGCTCAGAACCGGCCGTCCGGGTCTGCGCCGCGCCTCACGGGCCGGGGCGGTACGCGATCAGCCCTGCGTCTGCGGCTTCGCGCCGGCCTTGGGGGCCTGGCCCAGGCCCATCATGCGCATGATGCCGCCGACGACGGCGCCGAGGCCGATGATGACCATGCCCACCCAGAAGCCGACGGGGTTCGCCATGACGCAGAACGCGCTGGCCACGCAGAACCCGATGAAGGCGATGATGACACCGGTCCAGGCGGCCGGGGTGTGTCCGTGGCTGTGACCCGCCATGAGTTGACTCCTCGTTGCTGTGTCGCGCCTGGAGGCGCGGAGATCGCTCGGGGACATTGTCCCCGACGGTCCCGGTGGGTACGGACCTGGGGTGGGCGTGTCAGCCGCCGGTGCCCCGCGTCGGGTCCTCGCCGCGGTCCAGGGCCTTCCACAGCTCCTCCGGGCGCTCCGGGTCGGCGGCGGGCGCGGCCGCGCGGCGGCGCGGCGCGGGGGCGGCGGAGCCGCGCTCGTACCGGCCCGACATGGCCGGCCAGTCGCGGCCGTACCGCAGCGCGAGCAGGCCCGCGAGCAGCAGCAGGGCGCCGCCGGCCACGGCGACCCAGGGCCAGGCGGTGTGCGTGACGTTGTCCACGGCCGCCGTCGTGAGGCCGGAGACCTTGGCGGCCTTCTCCTCCAGCGCCGCCGTGTCGTCCGCCGCGCCGGCCGCGGCGGCCACGACGCCGGCGCCGCTCAGCGCCAGCAGCGCGGCGACGCCGGTGCGGGCGACGCCGCGGACGGCGAAGACGGCGAGGAGGGTCGCGAGACCGACGATCGCCAGGGCACCGGGGAGGGCGGTGATGTCCGAGCCGCTCGCGTGCTGCGGGAGGGTGCCGCGGGCCACGGCGGCCGTTCCCTCGGCCCAGGTGCGGCCGGTGGCCAGCAGCGTCAGGCTGGCGCCTGCGACGGCCAGGAGGAGGGCGGCCGCCACGCTGCGGCGGCTGGTGCGCGGGGTGGCGGGTGGGGCTGTGGTCACGGGTACCACTATCCCCTGTGGGTGGGGTGGGTGCGGGCCGGGGGGTGGGTGGGATTTGCCCCGGTCCCGCCCTTTCGCCTCCCCCAGCTACCGCTGGGAGGTGCCCCCACCGCTACCGCGGTGGTGTCCTCAAACGCCGGACGGGCTTGAATGTGGTACCGCGGGCGGGCTTGATTCGGTGCGGTGGGCTTTTCTTTACAGCCGGTTCGCCGTGTGGACCGCCCTCAGTACTGCTGCCGCCTTGTTGCGGCACTCCGCGTCCTCCGCTGCCGGGTCCGAGTCGGCCACCACGCCCGCGCCTGCCTGGACGTACGCCGTGCCGTCCCGCAGCAGGGCCGTGCGGATGGCGATGGCCGTGTCCGAGTCGCCCGCGAAGTCCAGGTAGCCGACGCAGCCGCCGTAGAGGCCCCTGCGCGTCGGTTCGAGTTCCTCGATGATCTGCATGGCGCGCGGCTTGGGGGCGCCCGAGAGAGTGCCGGCCGGGAAGCAGGCGGTGAGCACGTCGAAGGCCGTGCGGCCCGGGGCGAGGCGGCCGGTGACCGTGGAGACGATGTGCATGACGTGGCTGTAGCGCTCGACCGACATGAAGTCGACCACCTCGACGCTGCCCGGCTCGCAGACCCGGCCCAGGTCGTTGCGGCCCAGGTCGACGAGCATCAGGTGCTCGGCGCGCTCCTTGGGGTCGGCCATCAGTTCCTCGGCCAGCGCCGCGTCGGCCTGCGGGGTGGAGCCGCGGGGGCGGGTGCCGGCGATGGGGTGCAGCACGGCCCGGCCGTCCTCGACCTTCACCAGCGCCTCGGGGCTGGAGCCGACGACGTCGAAGCCGTCGAGCCGCAGCAGGTACATGTACGGGCTGGGGTTGGTGGCGCGCAGCACCCGGTAGACGTCCAGCGCGGACGCCGTGCACGGCGTCTCGAACCGCTGCGAGGGCACGACCTGGAAGGCGTCGCCGGCCCGGATGTGCTCCTTCACGTCCTCGACCGCCGCCATGTACGCCTCGCCGCCCCAGCGCGCCGTGTACGCGGGCAGCTCGGAGGGCGGCAGCACGGCCGGCTCCGTGGGCACGGGGCGGCAGAGGTCGGCGGCCATGGCGTCGAGGCGGGCCACCGCGTCCGCGTACGCCTCGTCCACGCCCGTCTCCAGGTCGTTGTGGTTGATGGCGTTGGCGATCAGCAGGACGGTGCCGTTCCAGTGGTCGAGGACGGCGAGATCCGAGGTGAGCAGCATGGTCAGCTCGGGCAGGCGCAGCTCGTCGGTGGTGCTGTCGCCGATGCGCTCCAGGCGGCGTACGACGTCGTAGGCGAGGTAGCCGACCATGCCGCCGGTGAAGGGCGGGAGGCCGGCGTTCTCGACGAGGTCGCGCGGGGTGTGCAGCGCCTCGACCGTGGCGCGCAGCGCCGCCAGCGGGTCGCCGCCGGTGGGGACGCCGACGGGCGGGGTGCCGACCCAGTGGGCCTCGCCGTCGCGCTCGGTGAGGGTGGCGGCGCTGCGCACGCCGACGAAGGAGTAGCGGGACCAGGTGCGGCCGTTCTCGGCCGACTCCAGCAGGAAGGTGCCGGGCCGCTCGGCGGCCAGCTTGCGGTAGAGGCCGACGGGCGTGTCGCCGTCGGCCAGGAGGCGGCGGGTGACGGGGACGACCCGGCGGTCCCGGGCCAGCCTGCGGAAGGCGTCGAGGTCGGGGGTGACGTGTCCGTGCGCGGCGGTTGCGGTGGTGGCGGCCATGGCGCGGAGCCTACTGGCTGGTGCCGGCTACCGGCCGAGCGGCAGGGAGCCGGAGTCGAAGCAGGTGCGCGTGCCGGTGTGGCAGGCGGGGCCGGTCTGGTCGACCTTGACGAGGACCGTGTCGGCGTCGCAGTCGAGGGCGACCGACTTGACGTGCTGGACGTGGCCGGAGGTGTCGCCCTTGACCCAGTACTCCTGGCGGCTGCGGCTCCAGTAGGTGCAGCGGCCGGTGGTGAGGGTGCGGTGCAGGGCCTCGTCGTCCATCCAGCCGAGCATGAGCACCTCGCCGGTGTCGTACTGCTGGGCGATGGCGGGGACCAGGCCGTCGGGGCTGCGCTTGAGGCGCGCCGCGATGTCCGGGGCGAGGGAGGAGGGTCGTGGGGCGTTGCCGGTCATGGGCCCATTGTGCCCCGCACGCCCCTCCGGCCCGGGCCGCCCCGGGCGCGGCCGCGCGCGCAGCGCCGTCGCGCACCGCCCGTCCCACCCGTAGGCTGACGCCATGTCGACGCATGCTCAGCGTGAACGCCTGCTCCTCGCCGACCTGTTGGAGACCGTGGGCCCGGAGGCGCCCACGCTCGTGCCGGACTGGCGCGCCCGTGACCTCGCCGCGCACGTCGTGGTGCGCGAGCGCCGGACGGACGCGGCGGCCGGAATCGTGTTCAAGCCGCTGGCCGCCCGGCTGGAACGGGTGCAGGCGGAGTTCGCCGCCAAGCCGTTCGCCGAGCTGGTGCAGCTGATCCGTACGGGGCCGCCGCGGCTGTCGCCGTACGCCCTGAAGCAGGTGGACGAGGCGGCGAACACCGTCGAGTTCTACGTGCACACCGAGGACGTGCGCCGGGCGCAGCCGGACTGGTCGCCGCGGGAGGTGGACCCGGTCTTCGGGGACGCGCTGTGGAGCCGGCTGGAGCGGACGGCACGGCTGCTGGGGCGCCGGTCGCCGGTGGGGCTGGTGCTGCGGCGGCCCGACGGGCGTACGGCCGTGGCGCACCGGGGGACGCCGGTGGTGACGGTCACCGGGGAGCCGGGGGAGCTGACGCTCTTCGCGTTCGGCCGGCAGGAGGCCGCCCGGGTGGAGCGGGAGGGTGCTGCTGACGCGCTGGCGAAGCTCCGCAGCGCGACACTGGGAATCTGAGGCTTGTCCGAGGGACCCCTTCCGCGAAGGAGGTACCGGTCATGGCGTTCCGGAACAGGCCCGGTGGGCACGCGGCCCCGGGGCCGTCACCGCTGGTGCATGTGTCCGCCGGGCTTCTGCTGCTGCGGCTGATGCTGGGCATCATCATGGTGACGCACGGTACGCAGAAGCTGTTCGGCTGGTGGAACGGGCCGGGGATCGACGGCACGGCCAAGGGCATGGAGCACTTCGGCTACCCGGCGCCCAAGGTCATGGCGGTGGTCGCGGGGCTGAGCGAGACGCTGGGCGGGCTGGGCCTGGCCGTGGGTCTGCTCACGCCGCTGGCGGCGGCCGCCGTGCTCGGCACGATGATCAACGCGCTGGACGTGACGTGGGACGGCGGGTTCCTGCTGCCGAGCGGGGTGGAGTTCACCCTGCTGGTCGCGGTGTCCGCGGCGGCCTTGGCCCTCACGGGGCCGGGCCGGTACGCGGTGGACGCCTACCTGCCCGTCCTGCGGGCGCACCGGCTCGCGTACGGCGTGGCGGCGATCGCGCTGGCCCTGGTGGTGGGGGCGGTGTTCATCCTGATCCGGAAGTAGCCCTGGTCCGCCGGTGCGGCGGACCAGGGCCGGGCCTCAGCGGACCGGGTGGCCGGCCTCGCGCAGGGCGTCCTTGACCTGGGGGATGCGCAGGTCGCCGAAGTGGAAGACCGACGCGGCGAGCACCGCGTCGGCGCCGGCCTCCACGGCGGGGGCGAAGTCGGCGAGCTTGCCGGCGCCGCCGCTGGCGATGACGGGGACGGTCACGTGGCGGCGCACCGCCGTGATCATCTCCGTGTCGTAGCCGTCCTTGGTGCCGTCGGCGTCCATGGAGTTCAGCAGGATCTCGCCGGCGCCCAGTTCGGCGGCGCGGTGGGCCCACTCGACGGCGTCGAGGCCGGTGCCGCGGCGGCCGCCGTGCGTGGTGACCTCGAAGGAGCCGGTGGGGGTGCGGCGGGCGTCGACGGAGAGGACGAGGACCTGGCGGCCGAAGCGCTCGGCGATCTCGCGGATCAGGTCGGGCCGCTCGATGGCCGCGGTGTTGACGCCGACCTTGTCGGCGCCGGCCCGCAGCAGTTTGTCGACGTCCTCGGCGGTGCGCACGCCGCCGCCCACGGTGAGCGGGATGAAGACCTGCTCGGCGGTGCGGCGCACCACGTCGTAGGTGGTCTCGCGGTTGCCGGAGGACGCGGTGATGTCGAGGAAGGTCAGCTCGTCGGCGCCCTCCCGGCCGTAGAGGGCCGCCATCTCGACGGGGTCGCCGGCGTCGCGCAGGTTCTGGAAGTTGACGCCCTTGACGACCCGGCCGTTGTCCACGTCCAGGCAGGGGATGACTCGGACGGCGAGGGTCACGCCGGTTCTCCTCCGGGGGGTGCTGCGGCGGCTCCTGCCGTCGCGTCGAATGCTTCGATCTCCACCTGGACCAGGGCGCGCGGGTCGGCGAAGCCGGACACCACGAGGAGGGTCGCGGCGGGCCGGACCTCGCCGAAGAGCTCCTGGTGGGCGCGGCCGACGGCGTCGACGTCGCGCAGGTGGGTCAGGTGGATGCGGGTGCGGACGACCGACTCGGGGCCCAGCCCGAAGGGCTTCAGTGCCTCCAGGGCGCTGCGGAAGGCCACGAGGGTCTGCTCGTACGGGTCGCCCTCACCCTGCAGGACGCCGTCGACGAACGGCAGGGTGCCGGCGACGAGGACCCGGTCCCCCGCCGCCACGGCCCGTGCGGAGCCGATCGTCTCGTTCCAGGAGTCGGTGGACCGTACGCGACGCGGGGCGGGGGTTTCGCTCATGCGGACACTGCCTCCAGGGCCTCTTCCAGGGTGAACGCCTTGGCGTAGAGGGCCTTGCCCACGATGGCGCCTTCGACACCCTCCGGTACCAGGGTGGCGAGGGCGCGCAGGTCGTCAAGGGAGGAGACGCCGCCGGAGGCGACGACGGGGCGGTCGGTGCGGGCGCAGACGGTGCGCAGCAGCTCCAGGTTGGGGCCCTGGAGGGTGCCGTCCTTGGCGATGTCGGTGACGACGTAGCGGGCGCAGCCCTCGGCGTCCAGGCGGGCCAGGGTCTCGTAGAGGTCGCCGCCGTCGCGGGTCCAGCCGCGGCCGCGCAGGGTGGTGCCGCGGACGTCGAGGCCGACGGCGATGCGGTCGCCGTGCTCGGCGATCACGCGGGCCACCCACTCGGGGGACTCGAGGGCGGCGGTGCCGAGGTTGACGCGGGTGCAGCCGGTGGCGAGGGCGGCGGCGAGGGAGGCGTCGTCGCGGATGCCGCCGGACAGCTCGACCTTGATGTCCATGGACCGGACGACCTCGGCGATCTGCGCGCGGTTGTCGCCGGTGCCGAAGGCGGCGTCGAGGTCGACGAGGTGGAGCCATTCGGCGCCGGCCCGCTGCCAGGCGAGGGCGGCGGCCAGCGGGTCGCCGTAGGAGGTCTCGGAGCCGGACTCGCCGTGCACCAGGCGGACGGCCTGCCCGTCGCGGACGTCGACGGCGGGGAGCAGTTCGAGCTTGCGGTCGGTCATCAGAGGCTCTCGATCCAGTTGGTCAGCAGCTGGGCTCCGGCGTCGCCGGACTTCTCGGGGTGGAACTGGGTGGCGCACAGCGGCCCGTTCTCCACGGCGGCGACGAAGCGTTCGCCGTGCGTGGCCCAGGTGACCTGCGGCGGGTGCAGGGAGGCGTTGCCGGTCTCGAAGTTCCACTCGCGCACGCCGTAGGAGTGCACGAAGTAGTAGCGGGTGCCGGCGTCGAGGCCGGCGAAGAGGCGGGAGCCCTCGGCCGGTTCGACGGTGTTCCAGCCCATGTGCGGGACGACGGGCGCCTTGAGCGGCTCGACGGTGCCGGGCCACTCGTCGAGGCCCTCGGTCTCCTCGCCGTGCTCGATGCCGCGCTCGAAGAGGATCTGCATGCCGACGCAGATGCCCATGACGGGCCGGCCGCCGGCCAGGCGGCGGCCGACGATCCAGTCGCCGCGGGCGGCGCGCAGGCCGCGCATGCAGGCGGCGAAGGCGCCGACGCCGGGCACGAGCAGCCCGTCGGCGTTCATGGCGCGGTCGTAGTCGCGGGTGATCTCCACGTCGGCGCCGACGTGGGCGAGGGCGCGCTCGGCGGAGCGGACGTTGCCGAAGCCGTAGTCGAAGATCACGACGCTCTTCCTGCGGTTCACGGAGGTCATGACCACAGCCCTTCGACGCGCAGGAGGCCGGCGCTCAGGCACATCACGGCGCCGATGCCGAGCAGCACGATGATGCCCTTGGGCATCTTCTGCTTGACGAAGGAGATGATGCCGCCGACGAGGAACAGGCCGACGAGGATGAGGGCGGTCGACGTGCCGTTCACTACAGGGCGCCCTTCGTCGACGGGAGGATGCCCTCGGCGCGCGCGTCGCGCTCCGAGGCGTAGCGCAGGGCGCGGGCCAGGGCCTTGAACTGGGCCTCGACGATGTGGTGCGCGTTGCGCCCGTAGGGGACGTGGACGTGCAGGGCGACCTGGGCCTGGGCCACGAAGGACTCCAGGATGTGCCGGGTCATCGTGGTGTCGTACGTGCCGATCATCGGCGCGATGTTCTCCGGCTCGCTGTGCACGAGGTAGGGGCGGCCGGAGAGGTCGACGGTGACCTCGGCGAGGGTCTCGTCCAGGGGGACGGAGCAGTTGCCGAAGCGGCGGATGCCCACCTTGTCGCCGAGGGCCTGCTTGAAGGCGGCGCCCAGGGCGAGGGCGGTGTCCTCGATGGTGTGGTGGGTGTCGATGTGCAGGTCGCCGTCGGTCTTGACCGTCAGGTCGAACAGGCCGTGCCGGCCGAGCTGGTCGAGCATGTGGTCGTAGAAGCCGACGCCCGTCGAGACGTCGACCTGCCCGGTGCCGTCGAGGTCTATTTCGACCAGGACGGAGGTCTCCTTGGTGGTGCGCTCGACGCGCCCAACGCGGTTCATCGGTTGTTCTCCTTCAGTACGGCGCGCATCGCGTCCAGGAACGCGTCGTTCTCGGCCGGGGTGCCCGCGGTGACCCGCAGCCGGCCCGGTACGCCGTTGTCGCGTACGAGCACGCCGTGGTCGAGCAGGGCCTGCCAGGTGGCGTGGGCGTCGTCGAACCGCCCGAACTGGACGAAGTTGGCGTCCGAGTCGGTGACGTCGCAGCCGAGGGCGCGCAGCTCGGTGACGAGCCGGTCGCGTTCGGCCTTGAGCTGTTCGACGTAGCCCAGCAGGGTGTCCGTGTGCTCCAGGGCCGCCAGCGCGGTGGCCTGGGTGACGGAGGACAGGTGGTACGGCAGGCGGACCAGTTGGACGGCGTCGACGACGGCGGGGTCGGCGGCGAGGTAGCCCAGCCGCAGCCCGGCGGCGCCGAACGCCTTGGACATGGTGCGGGAGACGGCCAGGTGCGGCCGGCCCTCCAGCAGGGGGAGCAGGGACGGGCGGTGGCTGAACTCGCCGTACGCCTCGTCCACCACCACCATGGACGGCTTGGCGGCCTGCGCGGCCTCGTACAGCCGCAGGACCGTCTCCGCCTCGACGGCGGTGCCCGTCGGGTTGTTGGGCGAGCAGACGAAGACCACGTCGGGCCGCTGCTCGGCGATGGTGCGCTCGGCGGCCTCGACGTCGATGGTGAAGTCCTCGCGGCGCGGTCCGTGCAGCCAGCCGGTGCCGGTGCCGCGCGAGATGAGGGCGTGCATCGAGTACGAGGGCTCGAAGCCGAGGGCGGTGCGGCCGGGGCCGCCGAAGGTCTGCAGCAGCTGCTGGAGCACCTCGTTGGAGCCGTTGGCGGCCCACACGTGCGCGCGCGTCACCGCGTACCCCGTGTTGCGGGTGAGGTAGGCGGCGAGGCCGGTGCGCAGCTCGGTCGCGTCCCGGTCGGGGTAGCGGTTGAGGTGGCGGGCGGCCTCGGCGACGCGCTCGGCGATGCGGGCGACGAGCGGCTCGGGCAGGGGGTAGGGGTTCTCGTTGGTGTTGAGCCGTACGGGCACGTCGAGCTGGGGGGCGCCGTACGGGGTCTTGCCGCGCAGCTCGTCCCGGAGGGGGAGCTCGTCGATCCGGGTCACTTGCCCTCCGGCACCTTCCAGTCGAACCTTGCCTTGATCGCCGCGCCGTGGGCCGGCAGGTCCTCGGCCTCGGCGAGCGTCACCACGTGCCCGGCGACCTCGGCGAGCGCCTCGCGGGTGTAGTCCACGACGTGGATGCCGCGCAGGAAGGACTGCACGGACAGGCCGGAGGAGTGGCAGGCGCAGCCGCCGGTGGGCAGGACGTGGTTGGAGCCGGCGGCGTAGTCGCCGAGGGAGACCGGGGCGTACGGGCCGACGAAGATCGCGCCGGCGTTGCGGACGCGGGCGGCGACGCCGGCGGCGTCGGCCGTCTGGATCTCCAGGTGCTCGGCGGCGTAGGCGTCGACCACGGCCAGGCCCTGGTCGATGCCGTCGACGAGGACGATGCCGGACTGCCGGCCGCCGAGGGCGGGCAGCACCCGGTCCTCGACGTGCTTCGTCGCGGCGACCTGGGCGGCGAGCTCCTTCTCGACGGCGTTCGCCAGGTCCTCGGAGTCGGTGACGAGGACGGAGGCGGCCAGCGGGTCGTGCTCGGCCTGGCTGATGAGGTCGGCGGCCACGTGCACGGGGTCGGCGGTGGCGTCGGCGAGGATCGCGATCTCGGTGGGGCCGGCCTCGGCGTCGATGCCGATGCGGCCCTTGAGCAGCCGCTTGGCGGCCGCGACCCAGATGTTGCCGGGGCCGGTGACCATGGTGGCCGGGCGGCACTCGTCGGTGCCGTAGGCGAACATGGCGACGGCCTGGGCGCCGCCGGCGGCGTACACCTCGTCGACGCCCAGCAGGGCGCAGGCGGCGAGGATCGTGGGGTGCGGCAGGCCGCCGAACTCCTTCTGCGGCGGCGAGGCGACGGCCATCGACGCGACGCCGGCCTCCTGGGCCGGGACGACGTTCATCACGACGGACGAGGGGTAGACGGAGCGGCCGCCGGGCACGTAGAGGCCGACGCGCTCGACCGGCACCCAGCGCTCGGTGACCGTGCCGCCGGGCACGACCTGGACGGTGTGGTCGGTGCGGCGCTGGGCGCGGTGGACGAGGCGGGCCCGGCGGACCGACTCCTCCAGGGCCGCGCGCACGGCCGGGTCGAGCTCCGCCAGGGCGCGGGTCAGCGCCTCGGCGGGGACCCGCACCTGCGTGATCCGGACACCGTCGAAGCGTTCCGCGTAGTCGATCAGGGCCGCGGTGCCGCGATGATGCACGTCGTCGCAGATGGGCCGCACCTTCTCCAGGGCGGCCGCGACGTCGAGCTCGGCACGGGGCAGCAGGTCGCGGTCGACGCCGCCTTCGGGGAAGGCGTCACCGCGCAGATCGATTCGGGAAATCACAAGACCAAGTGTCTCAGACCCGTGCGGCACCACGTTTCCCCGTACCACCTTCTGATACTCCGCCAAAGAGTTGATCTTTCGTTGACCGCGGACCGACAATCTGATCCTTACGGCGGGTGTTCGACCCGTCACCCGTAAGGGAAAGGGCCCGTACGACGGACGAGCCGGGAGGGGGAACCGTGACGCGACCGGGTGACCAGGGACCGGAGGACGACGGGCCGCCGCCCGCACTGGAACCGACGGAGACCGAACGCGCCATGTGGGAGGCGTTCCGCACCGGCACCACCCTCGACCTGCGCGCCCCCCGCCCCGAGGACAACGTCCCCTCCGCCGCCCGCACCTGGGGCCCCGAGCGCAGCGTGCGCGCCGAGGTGATGGCGCTGCTGCTGCTCAACGGCCCCGCACCCCGCCCCGGACGGGTCGCCGCGCTCAAGCTCAAGGGCGTACGGATCACCGGCACCCTCGACCTGTCCGGCGGCACCGTCGTCCCCTACGTCGAACTGCACCAGTGCCGCTTCGACCAGCAGCTGCTGCTGCCCGAGTCCACCTTCACCACGCTCCGCCTCGTCGGCTGCTCGCTGCCCCGCCTGGAGGCCGCCCGCATCCGCACCGAGGGCGACCTGCACCTGCCGCGCTGCGTCATCCCCCACGGCATCCGGCTGACCGACGCGCACATCGGCACCGATCTGCTGCTCAACCAGCTGGTGGTGCGCAAGGACCGGCGCGGCCTGTCCATCGCCGCCGACGGCATGACCGTCGGCCAGGACTTACAGGCGGAGATGATGCGCTCCCAGGGCGAGCTGAGCCTGCGCGGCGCCACCATCGGCGCCTCCCTGAGCCTGCGCGGCTCCACCCTGGACAACCCCTACGGGCGGCGCGCCCTCAACGCCCCCCAGCTGACCGTGGAACGCACCCTCTACCTCACCTCCGCCGGCATCGGCGGCGCCCGCTTCGCCGGCGGCGCCACACCCCCGTTCGGCATCGCCACCTACTCCCCCGGCCGCACCGGCCGCGAACGGCCCTTCGAGTGCCTGGGCGGGGTCCGCCTCGACGACGGACGGTTCGGCGACGCCGTCGACCTCAGCGAGGCCCGCTTCGTCATGGAGGCCGACCAGGAACTGTCGCTGCGCCGCGTGCAGACGCCCGAGCTGCGCTTCCTGGGCGACCGCGTCGAACAGGGCCGGGTCGTGCTCTCCGGGGCCCGCGTGGTCAACCTCGTCGACCGCTTCGACAGCTGGCCGGGCCCCGGCGGGCTGGCCATGGCCGGCTTCGCCTACGAGAACCTGATCCCGCTCGGCCACTTCCCCCTCTCCCGCCGCCTGGAATGGGTGGCCGCCGCCACCCCCGAGTACGCGCCCGAACCGTACGAGCGCCTCGCCGGCGCCCTGCGCACCAGCGGCGAGGACGCCGACGCGCGGGCGGTGCTGCTGGCCAAACAGCGCCGGCGGCGCGAGACGCTGCCGCTCGCCGGCAAGGCCTGGGGCCACCTCCAGGACTGGACGGTGGCCTACGGCTACAAACCCGGCCGGGCCGCGGTGTGGATGGCCGTGCTGTGGGCGCTGGGCGCCCTCTGGTTCTCCTGGCACCCGCTGCCGCCGATCAAGGAGGGCGAGGGCCCGGTGTGGAACCCCGAGCTGTACACCCTCGACCTGCTGCTGCCCGTCATCGACCTCGGCCAGGGCGGCGCCTGGAGACCCGGCGGCGGCACGCAATGGATCGTCGCCGCCCTCACCCTGCTCGGCTGGATCCTGGCCACCACGGTGGCCGCCGGGGCCTCCCGGATGCTGCGCCGCCAGTGAACGGCAGCCCCCTCCGGGCGGAGCGCCCATTAGGCTTACCGCCCGTGACCACCGCTCGCCTTCCCCTGTTCCCGCTGAACTCGGTGCTGTTCCCGGGCCTCGTCATCCCGCTGAACGTCTTCGAGCAGCGGTACCGGGCGCTGATGCACGACCTGTCGGAGCTGCCGGAGGAGATGCCGCGCCGCTTCGGGGTGGTCGCCATCCGCGACGGCCACGAGGTCGCCCCCAGCGCGCCGGGCCTGCCCGGCGAGACCCCGCCCGAGCCGGGCCCCGCCGCCGGCTTCGGCCCCGAGCCGCTGCGCGCCTTCCACGGCGTGGGCTGCGTGGCCGACGCCGCCAGCATCCGGCCCCGGCCCGACGGCACGTACGAGGTCCTCGCCACCGGCACCACGCGCTTCCGGCTGCTGTCCGTCGACGCGTCCGGCCCCTACCTCACCGGTGAGGTCGAGACGCTGGAGGAACAGCAGGGCGACGGGGCCGGGGCGCTCGCCTCGGGCGTCGTCCGGGCCTTCCGCGCCTACCAGAAGCGGCTGGCCGGGGCCAGCGAGTCGTCCCTCGCCGGCCGGGCCGAGCTGCCCGGGGAACCGCGCGTCCTGTCGTACCTCGTCGCGGCGGCGATGGTGCTGGACACCCCCACCAAGCAGCGGCTGCTGCAGACCCCGGACACGGCGTCCCGGCTGGCCGACGAGCTGAAATTGCTGCGCGGCGAGACCGCCGTGATGGGTAAGCTCCCGTCGCTGCCGGCCGTGGACCTCACGCGGCGGCCCACCAGCCCCAACTGACCGGCCGGGAGGACCTCGCCGTGGCTGCCGCCACCCCCGCCCTGGGCGTCCTGCGCAAGGCGGGCGCCGCTTTCACCGTGCACTCCTACGACCACGACCCCGCCGGCGGCGCGTCGTACGGCGAGGAGGCGGCGCGGGAGCTGGGGGTGGCGCCGGAGCGGGTCTTCAAGACCTTGGTGGCGGAGGTGGACGGGACGCTGGCCGTCGCGGTGGTGCCGGTCGCCGGGGCGCTGGACCTCAAGGCGCTGGCCGCCGCGCTCGGGGGTAAGCGGGCGGTGATGGCTCCTCCGGCTGCGGCCGAGCGCGCCACGGGGTATGTGCGGGGCGGCATCTCGCCGCTGGGGCAGCGGCGGCGGCTGCGGACGGTGCTGGACGCGTCGGCTCTCGCCCACACCACGGTGTGCGTCTCGGCTGGGCGCCGGGGCCTGGAGGTGGAGCTGGCGCCGGCGGTGCTGGCCGATCTGACCGGTGCGGTGGTTGCGCCGGTCGCCCGCGCTTGAAGGTTCCCCGACCCCGCCCTTTCACCGTTTCCCAGGGGCTCCGCCCCCGGGGTGTGGACAGCGGCCGCGGTGCGCGCTACCACCTAAAGGGGGCGGGCGGAACCGCCCAGGGAGGGGCACCCATGTCCAAGCGCACGCGGAAGCGGAAGTGGCGGTTGCGGAAGGGGCGGGCGAACCACGGGCGGCGGCCCGCCTAGGCCGTTTCTTTCGGATCATCTGATCGTTGGTCTGGTGTGCCGTTGACGGACGCG
>NZ_BNBD01000014.1 GCF_014654785.1 Streptomyces mashuensis | reverse complement strand
CGCCGAGCTCACGCTCGGCGGGGCGAAGTAGGACCAGCCCCCGAATTCGCCAACAGCGTCGAAGAGAATGCTGGGGGCCGAGCCCCGGCAATGCTCTGTAACCGCTGACTCCTTTTCAGCTGAACAGGAAGGGGCGCATAGGCTTGCGCGGTTGAAAAGGGAGGCGTGGAGCGCATGGAGCACATTGGGACGTATGCCGTCGAGCGGGTGCTCGGTGAAGGCGGGATGGGGATCGTCTACCTGGCCCGTTCGCGCGGCGGCCGCGCTGTGGCGGTGAAGGTGGCACGGCCGGAACTGGCCCGTGACCCGGTCTTCAGGGAGCGCTTCCGCGCGGAGGTGGACTCGGCGCGGCGCGTGGGAGGCTTCCACACCGCGCCCGTGGTCGACGCCGACCCGGAGTCGGAGACGCCCTGGCTGGCCACCGCCTACATCCCCGGCCCCACCCTCTCCGACCTCGTCACCACGCGAGGCCCCCTCTCCGAGCCGGCGCTGCGCAGCCTGGGCGCCGCGCTGGCCGAGGCGCTGCAGGCCATTCACCAGTGCGGACTGGTGCACCGCGACCTCAAGCCCGGCAACATCGTCATGGCCGAGGACGGCCCCCGAGTGCTGGACTTCGGCATCTCCCGCGCCGTGGAGGGAGCCGGTCTGACCGTCACGGGGACCTCCGTGGGCACCCCCGGTTTCCTCTCGCCCGAGCAGGCGGAAGGCCGTCCCGTCACCGGGGCGTCGGACGTGTTCGCGCTGGGCGCGGTGCTCATCGCCGCCGCAGGCGGCAGCCCCTTCGGCGAAGGAACGCCCATGGCACTGATGTACCGCTCGGTGCACCAGGAGGCGGACCTGACGGCGGTGCCGGCGGGGCTGCGGGCCGTGGTGGCTGCCTGCATGGACAAGGAACCGCAACGCCGGCCGACCCCCGAGCAGCTCCTGGACGCCTTCACCGCCGACGGCATCGTCAGCCCCCTCTACACCCCCACGGCCGTCGTCCCGACCCCATCCCCGCAACCTGCCATCCCGCACACCCCCGCTCCGCCCCCGCCGCCGCCCCATCGGCCCGCCGTGGCCGTGCCGCCCGTTCCCGTCAGCCCTGCGCCACCGGTCAAGGCGCCGGAACTCCTGGCCATGGACCGGAAGAACGCGATCGTCGCCGACGGCCACGGCATCGCTTTCAACCGCAAGGGCAAGACGCTGCGCTTTCCCTGGTACCGGATATGGAACGTCGACCGCACCTGGGCGGGCCGCGAGCTGACCGTCCACATAGGACTCGTCGACGGCACCCTCCTCAGCTGCAAAGTCGTCGCTTCCACGGAAGCGGAGCTCTTCCACTGGGTGTCCAAACTCGATGCCGTCGTACACCGCTTCCGGCTCGCCCGTTAGACACCACGGCTGCGGCGGTGCTGGCGCTGGTGTTCGCCGCATCAGCCGGCGGGGTGATGGGCTGCCCGCCGTCCGACGTCGAGGAGAAGGTGAACGGCGCTTCCCGGCCGCCCAGTGGGGTCGGCTCACGCCGCGAGTGAGGCTCGCATGCGGTCCAGCCCCCGAAGCACTTCGTCCCGGTTCTTCGCCTGCTTGATCCACGAGGGAAGGCGGCCGAAGAGCCCCATCTTGCGCCAGGGTTCGTACCAGGGGTCGTGCTCGCGCAGGGTCGCCTGCACATACCGTCGCAACAGGTCGAGATGTTCGGGGTTGTATGCCCACAGGCGGCCGTGTCGCGTGTTCCTCTGGAGCCAGAGCGACTCGTGGAAGTAGGGATCGAGCATCTCCTGGGAGCCGCCCCGGAAGAAAACGATCGGATCGTTCTTGTTCCGTTGCCGTGACAGTCCGCAGTGACGGCACACGAGCCGCCGCGGCACGTCAAAGCGCGATGAATCCTCCCCGGCATCGCGGACGGCCGTGACCACCTCTGCCTGCCGGTCGCACCGAGGGCAGCGCACGAGTATGCAGTCGGAGACGGCGAAGTGGTGTTTCCAGTAGCCGGGGTCCCGGAACCGGGCGGGGGAAGACGTGAGCATCACCCAAGTATGCGTGGGGCGTGCCCGCTGTGCCGCAGGTCCGTGGGTGATGTCAGTGCCGCGTGCGAGCATCCGGTCATGACGGTGACGACCCTCGACTGGCGGTCCTTCCTCGAGCGCTGGAGCGCGGAGTGGGCGGAGTGGGCGGAGTCGTGCGATTCCGAGTAGGACTTCCCGGATGATGCTGCGCGGCAGCAGCGCTGGCTGGGGTTCGCGCCCGCCGGCGCAGCGGACGTCGCGGCCCTGGAGGAACGGCTCGGCTGCCGGCTCCCGCCCTCGTACCGGGAGTTCCTTCACGTCACCGACGGCTGGCGGCACGCCGGCGGGTTCGTCGGTCTCCTCGCCGGGACCGCACACGCCCGCTGGTACGAGGACGAAGCCGGCTTCGGTGATTTCTACCGCGGCGAGCTCGTCGAACACTCCTCGCCCGAAGAAGTCCTGCAGGCGGACATGTGGAGCCGCGCCCTGCAACTGGACGTGGAGTCCGACGCAACCTATGTGCTCATGGATCCGCTGGACGTCGGCGACGACGGCGAATGGGCGGTGTACTGCCACGAAGTGCGGGCGGCCGGCCCCCCTCGGCGGTACGAGTCGTTCCGCGCGTACATGGAGGACATGTATCGCCAGTTCCACCGCCTGCGAGCCGCCCCGGGGCCGGAGGCGGGGTTCGTCAACGCGACGACCCGAGCCCTGGACGCTGTGGTGGAGGACGCCTGGCACTGGGCGCTGGCGGGGGAGTACGAGCGGGCCAGGGCCGCGCTCACGGAGCCCGATGCGTTCGGCAGGCCCCGGGCGACAGCGCTCGTCACGCAGATCGACTACGTGCTGGGGAAGACGTCGTCCATCAACAGCAGCTGGGGGATGTCCGACGCGGTACGCGAGCGGGAGTTTCTGCCCGTGCCGAAGCCCGTCGCCGGCGGGCACCGCAGGCGTGATCCATATGCCCTGCTGATCGGGCCGTGGCGCAGAAAGCCGTCCTTCAGCTACGTCACGCCCGGGGGGTTCGGCGCTGCCGTCGACGAGGCCCGGGAGCAGGCGCGCTGGGGTGACGCGGACGCGGCGTGGTACACGATCAGGGCGGCGCTGCCCCAGTGGCAGCCGTTGGACGCCACGCATCTTGCGCCGTTCGGGCTGCTGGAGGACTCCATCCTGGGGCCGTTGATGACGGGGGAGCGCAGGAGGGAGTTCCTGTCCGTCCCCCGAGGGCCCCACGCGGTGCCGGGCCCCGGCCCCATCGCACGGACGCCGACCCCCGATGGCCTGGCCTGGCTGGCCGAAGGGACGGTCCGCAGCCTGGAATCGGGCTACCGCTTCGTTCTGGTGGAAGGCGTGGGGCCGGCAGAGCTGCCCGGGCTCATCGGCGCGGACGAGGAGGCGGACGAGGAGAGCGTCCTGCTCGAGCCGTCGACATCCTGGGAGGCACACCACTTTCTGGCCCCCCGCCGTGATGAAACCCCTTGGTACGACGACAAGCCGCTGATGGCCGTGGGCCGGGCCGGCCCGGGGTGGAGCTTCGCGTTCGACGGACATGAGCGTGGTTTCAGCGCGAGTCGCTTCGTGTCCCCGGCCGCGGCGGCATCCCGCGCCACCCGCGCCGTGGTGGTGTGGTGCAGCCGTGACGAGTTCCCCGGTCCGCCGGTCTTCCACCTGTCCGTTGCGGAGGAGGGCGTGGAACGCTACGCATTCACCGCCTACGAGGCGGACGTCGTGCGCAGTGGTTCCATACCGCCGCCCCTCGAACCCGGGCGCTTCTTCTCTCGTACCGGCGACCGCGCCGGCTGGCTGGTGGGCGAGCGCCGTGCGCTGGAGGCCGTCGCCACCGCGTTCGGCGTCTCGCTTCCCCGCTTCGCCTTGTCGGAGGACTGCCGGCTGCACCGGTTCCGTACCCGGTCGTGGACGCGGCTGCCCGGTTCCGGCGTGATGTACGACGACGGCTCTGCTCCCTAGCCGTGCCGGCCGTGCCAGCCGTGTTTCATCTGCTCCGCCTGATCGCGCAGGGCCTGGATGAACGCCGTGACGTGCGGGTGCGCCGGGCGGCGGGCGATCGTGGCTATGCCGATGTGCCGGGCGGGGGCCGGTGGTTCGAGTGGGACGGCGTGCAGGCCCGGCACCGCCGGGACGAGCGCGATGGACGGGACGAGGGAGATTCCCAGGCCCGCGGCGACGAGCGAGCGGGCGAAGAAGTAGTCGGTCGTGGTGCCGCGCACTTCCGGGGTGAAGCCTGCGCGCTCGGCGTAGCGGCGCAGGTATGCCTCGGTCTTCAGGCAGCCGAGTACCCAGGGCTCGGATGCGAGCTCGGTGATGTGGAGCGACTCGCGGCCGGCGAGCCGGTGGTCCTCCGGCATGACGACGTGCAGCGGGTCCTCCATCAGGGCGGTCCACTGGAGGCTGCCGGCGCTCGGACCCGGTCCGACGGGCAGTGGGCCGTCGAAGTGGTAGGCGAGAGCGAGGTCGACGGCGCCTTGGCGGACGAGGGGCACGGTGGTTTCGGGCTCGCCCTCCCTGACGTGGATCAGTGTGTGGGGGTGGTCTGCCATGAACCGGGGGAGGGCTCCGGGCAGCAGGTGCCTGCCGCCGCTGGTGAAGGTGGCGACGGTGAGCTGGACGCGGCCCGTGCTGAGCCGCTCGACCTGCTGCTTCGCCTGTTCGAGCTCGGCTGCGACGGACTCGGCGGCGCCGACCATGATCTGGCCGGCTGCCGTGAGGGTGACCCCGCGGGTGCTGCGCGCCACGACCTGGGCCCCGAGGCTGCGTTCCAGTACTGCCACGTGCTGGGAGACGGCGGAGGGGGTGAGGCGGAGAGCGGCGGCGGCCTTGCTGAAGCTGCCGTGGTCCGCCACCGCCCGCAGGATGCGGAGCCGCTGAACGTCGATCAACAGTATTCCTTAAAGCGTTTCCAGTAAGCCGCCACTTCTGCTGATGACCGTAAAGCTCCAGGGTGGGGGCATGCAAAGAATCTGCGTCATCGGCGGAAGCCGGTACTTCGGAAAGCTCCTCGTCGAGCGCCTTCAGGCCACCGGCCACCAGGTCACGGTGATCAACCGCGGCTCGGCCCGACCGCCCGTTGGTGTCGAGCACCTCGTCGCCGACCGCAACGACGAGGCATCCCTCGTCGCCGCGCTCGGCTCCCGCACCTTCGACGTGGTGATCGACCAGGTCTGCTACACCCCCGTGCAGGCCGCCATCGCCGTACGTGCCTTCGCCGGCCGTACCCGTCGCTACGTCATGACCTCCACCATCGAGGTCTACGACCCGGCGACCGCAGCGCTGCCGGCTGTGCCGGTGGGCACCCCGGTGGCGGAGGAGAACGTGGACCCGGCCGACTGGCTCGTGGCCATGGACCTGCCCTGGCACGACGAGGCCTACCTGGAAGCGCACTACGCCGAGGGCAAGCGCCAGGCCGAAGCCGTCTTCACCCACGCCGGCACCCATGCCGGCATCCACGTCGGCGCCGGTGCCGGCGGCTTCGCGTTCGCCTCCGTGCGCAGCGCCCACGTACTCGGCGGCGGTGCGCAGGACTTCACCGGCCGGCTGGCACACTACGCCGAGCGCATCTCCCGGGGCGAAGACATCACGGTGCACGCCAAACCGCTGCCCACGGTGTTCATCCACTACGAGGAGCTGGCGGACCTGCTGCTGTGGGCGGCCACCGCCACCGACTTCACGGGCCCGCTCAACGCCTGCTCCGACGGCCTGCTCGACGTACGCGACCTGGCCGCGATCGTCGGCGCACAGACCGGCCGCGAGCCCGTCTACCAGGTGGTCGCCGTGGGCGGGACGGCCGCCTCGCCGTTCTCGTTCGACCGCCACTACGCCATGAGCAACACCCGCGCCAAGGAGCTGGGCTTCTCCTTCTCCCGCGCCGTCGACTGGCTGCCCGGCGCCATCGCCGAAGCCCTCACAGCCTTCCCCGCCGCCACCGTCTGAGGAGCACGAGCCGTCATGCAGTACCGCACCATCGGGGACATCGCCGTCAGCGCCATCGGCCTGGGCGCCATGCCGCTGTCCATCGAGCACCGCCCGGACGAGCGGCAGGCCGTCGCCACTGTCCATGCCGCCCTCGACGCCGGCGTCACGCTCATCGACACCGCCGACAGCTACCACTGGCACGCCGGCGAGGTGGGTCACAACGAGCTGCTGATCGCCCGTGCCCTGGCCGCCTACGGTGGCGACACCTCCGGCGTCCTGGTCGCCACCAAGGGCGGCCGCGGCCGGCCCGGCGACGGCAGCTGGACCGTCACCGGCGACCCGGAACACCTCAAGCGCGCCGCCGAGGCCTCCGCCGAGCGACTCGGCGTGGACGCCATCGGCCTGTACCAGCTGCACAAGCCGGACCCGGCCGTGCCGTGGGCGGAGTCCGTCGGCGCCCTGCGCGACCTCCTCGACGCCGGCACCATACGCGCCGCCGGCATCTCCAACGTCACCACCGACCAGATCCGCCAGGCACACGCCATCCTCGGCAACGGACTCGTCTCCGTGCAGAACCAGTACTCGCCCGCCGTCCGCGACAGCGAGCCCGAGCTGCAGCTGAGCACCGAGCTGGGTCTGGCGTTCCTGCCCTGGAGCCCCCTCGGCGGCATCTCCCGCAGCTCCCTCGACGGCCCCTCCGGCCCGACCTCGACGGGCACCGCGTTCCACCGCATCGCAATCGAGCGCGGCGTCAGCCCGCAGCAGATCGCCCTGGCCTGGCTGCTCACGCGCTCCCCG
The DNA here is from genome assembly GCF_014654785.1 of Streptomyces mashuensis. GTDB lineage: Bacteria > Actinomycetota > Actinomycetes > Streptomycetales > Streptomycetaceae > Streptomyces > Streptomyces mashuensis. The sequence goes on along the minus strand of NZ_BNBD01000014.1, from coordinate 157,784 downwards.
GCCGTGATCCCGGTCCCGGGAGCCGGCCGCCCGGGCTCCATCACGGACTCGGCCCGGGCGGCGGACCTGGCGCTGAGCGAGGCGGAGCTGATCCGGCTGGACCACGAACTCCCGGGCTGACCCCGGCGGCGGCCGTCGTACGGTCCGCTCAGTGGCCGCGGACGTCGAGAACGGCCTTGCCCGGCACGCGGCGGCTCACCAGTTCGGCGGCTGCGCTCGCCGCCTGCGTCCAGTCGGTGCGCAGGGCGACTTGCGGGTCCAGTTCGCCGCGGGCGGTGAGTGCGGCGAGCCAGGTGAGGTCGGCGCCCAGTCCCACGGCGTCGTCCAGCAGGTAGTACGTGGCGATCCGGCGGTTGTGGCGATGGGCGTTGCCGAAGAGCGCTCCGTAGGGGAACTGCTCGCCCTCGCCGGATATGTGGCCCGCGGCCACCAGCACGCCGTTGGCGGCAAGGGCGCCGTGTGCGGCGACCATGTGGGCGCCGCCGACCAGTTCGACCACGCCGTGGACCGGTTCGAGGTGCTCGAGCGCGGCCAGGTCGGTGACGATCTCGTGGGCGCCGAGTGCGCGCAGGGCGTCCGCCTTCGCCGGGTCGCTGGTCACCGCGGTGACGTGTGCGCCGCCTCGGGCCGCGAGCTGCAGGGCGAAGCGGCCCACGCCGCCGCCCGCGCCGGTCACCAGGACGCGGCGTCCCAGGATGGGGCCGATGCGGTGCAGGGCGCGCAGGGCCGTGCCCGCCGCGACCGGCAGGGCGCTGACCGGGCCGAGGTCGGCTCCCTCGGGCACGGTGCCGATCAGGTCGGTGTCGACGGCACGCAGTTCGGCCCAGGCGCCGTCCGCTCCCAGGGTGACGACGGGGGTACCGGCCGCGGGACCGGAGCCGTCGGCGGCTGCGCGGACGACGACGCCCGCGGCGTCCCAGCCGGGCACCGTGCCGGCTTCGCCCTCGGGGACCACGTGGTGGACCTCGCCGGCGTTGAGGGAGAACGAGTGGACCTGGATCAGGGCCTGGTGGGGGGTGGGTTCCGGGTCGGCGACCTCGGTGATCGCGAGGTGGCCGGGGGCGGTGTGATCAATCGTCAGTGCCTTCACGACGAGCGATAGTGCCACTGAGTGGCATAAGCTCACAAGAGGCAATCGCAATGGGTAGGCTTGGCCTCGTGCAGAAGGATGCGAAAGAACTGCCGCTGCGTGAGCGCAAGAAGCTGCGGACCCGTCAGGCCCTCGTCGACACGGCTCTGGAGCTCTTCACCGCGCAGGACTTCACGACGGTCACGCTGGACGAGATCGTCGACGCGGTGGAGGTCTCCAAGCGCACCTTCTTCCGCACGTTCACCTCGAAGGAGGACGTGGCCCTGGCCCCGGAGAAGGAGCTGTGGGCCGCGTACGTCACGGACATCGAGAGCCGGCCCCTGAGCGGAGAGCGCCTGCTCGGCGCCTACAAAGACGCGCTGTTCGCGGCACTGGAACAGATGACGGACGGATGGGAACAACGCTTCCTGGCCAGCCGCAGCCTCGCCGACCGCACCCCCGCCCTGACCGCACACAGCCTGCGCCACTGCTCGGAGGTCTCCGCGAACGTCGTCCGGATCGTGGCAGGCCGGCTGGCCGGGCAGTCCCCGGGCGACACCGAACTGCGCCTCCTGCTCGACCTCATGCTCGCCGCCTGGCACCGCGCCCTGGAGGCATGGACCTCCTCGGAGGCCGCACAGCAGGACCGCGCGGCCCTCGTCCGGCACATGCACGAAGCCTTCGCCGTCATCCCCGCGGTCGCGGCACTGGCGGCGCAGGACGGCTGAGGGGACAGGGAGCCGGGGAGGCAGTGCTGCACGATACTCATCCTGTCGAGTGGTTCGAGCAGGCCCAGGCAGCGGAAGAGCGTCAGGACTGGGATGCGGCCATTGGGTTGGTCAGCGCCCACCCGAGCCGTCCAAGACCTCGCCCCGGACGACCAGTACGCACACCAGATCACGGCCCGCTTCCGGTCGTGATCGAGAGAAGCGCGTCCCTGTCGGCGGCGGGCTGCAGCGTGGTCAACGGGCGTCCCGCACAGGGACATGGACGCCGGCGGCGCGCAGCTTCGTCTCGACGAGCGCGGCCAGCCGGGCCGAGGCCGGTGCCTGCTCTGCCGTGTGCTGGGTGATCAGCTTGTACCGGGTCGCGGCGTGGGTACGGGCTTGCAGGGCGGTCACGATCTTCAGCTGTGCGGGGTTGGCGAGGTAGTGGTCGGCCATGGCGGTGGCGAGTTCGGCGATGCGGGGATCGTCCGGTTCCCAGGACGCGGCGTCGGCGGCACGCCTGCTCAAGGCGACGAACCTGTGGTCTTCGACGGCCTGCTCGACGTGCGTGAGGTAGTCGTCGAAGCCTTCGGGGAACAGGGCCCTGGCCAGCACCCATCCCTCCCGGGCGGCGGCCACCTCGTCGGCGGTGAAGCCGAGGCCGGGCATCCGCTCCAGCAGGGCCACCGCGCGGTCGGGCAGCAGCGCCCGGTTGCCGTCGGCGAGCCGGTGCAGCGTCTCACGCCGAGCGGTCAGCTCCTCGATCCGCTCGGTGAGATGCCGCTCGACGTCGGCGAGCGCGGTGGTGAACGACGCGGTGTCGGCGTCGAGCAGAGGCCCGATATCGGCCAGCGGCACGCCCGCCCCGGCGAGTGTCCGGACCTGCACCAGCCGCAGCAACTGGGCCGATCCGTACCTCCGGTAACCGGAGCTGTCGCGTTCGGGCTCCTCGACCAGGCCCAGCTTGTGGTAGTGCCGCACCGTCTTGACCGTGACGCCGGCGAATGCCGCCGCTTGCCCGATCGTGACTCCGTTCCTCATCTGCTCAGCCTGCCTCATGGTCGAGCCCGGCCGCGAATGCGGGCACCGCGGCGGAGTACGGGTACGCCGCGCCGGACCCGGTGAGCCGGCGCGGCCCTGGTTCGTATTCAGCCCGTCGGCTGGGCCGGATCGGTCCTCCCGCCGCAGAACACCTCGTCGACGAGCCGCTGCGTGGCCTTCTGAAAGGGCACGGCCAGCGACAGTGCGGCGTCGTCCACATAGTTCAGCGCGGCGGTCAGGGTCCTGCTGCCGTCGGGCGTGCTGAACATCATCGCCGCATGACCGGCGGCGCCGCCGTTGTGGGTGACGAGGGTGCCGCCGCGGCCCGTGTCCTGCAGGAACACCCCCAGGCCGTAGCCCATGCCCGGAATGGGCGTCGGGTGCGGCGTGCACATCTCGGCCAGCAGTTCGGCCGGCACGAGCCTGCCGCTCGTCAGCGCGGAGATGAAGGTGTGCAGGTCGCGGGTGGTCGAGATCATGTCACCGCCGCTGGAGATCCAGGAGGGGTTGTGACGGGTGACGTCGACGGTCTTCTCCTGCCCGCCGTCCTCGTACCGGTAGTAGGCGTGGGCGTGCGGCTGGGGGATCTCCGTCCGGGCGGCCGGTGCCACGGTGCCAGTCAACCCGAGCGGCCCCAGGATCAGCCGCTGCATCTCCTGGGCGAGCGGACGGCAGGCGACCTTCTCGATCAGCAGCCGGGCCAGCACGTAGTTGGTGTTGGAGTAGCTCCAGCCCGCTCCCGGCTCGAACCGTGCCGGCCTGGACAGCGCCAGCCGCACCAAGTCCTCCGGCTGGTAGGTCCTGAACCGGTTGTCCACCCACTCCTTGCCCGCTGTGGTGGCGGGGATCCCCGGTGCGAACGTCCCGTCCTCGTAGTACTCGCCGGTGAAGTTGAAGATACCGCTGGTGTGCTGCAGCAGCATCCGCACCGTGACCCGCTCGTCCAGCCCGAACCCGGGCAGGTGGTCCGCCACCGGCGCGTCCAGACCGATCCTGCCCTCGGCCACCAACTGCAGCACCAGGGTCGCGATGAACGTCTTGGTGTTGCTGCCGATCCGGACGTGCCCGTCGACAGGCGGCTCGGCAGTCCCCCCGAGCTCGCTCACCCCGGCGCTGCCGACCCACTCGCCCCGCTCGTCGTGCACGCGCAGCGTTATCCCGGCGATCCCGGAACCGACGATCTCTTCGAGGGCCTGCTGCAACTCCGGGCGATCGTGCCCGGCATCGGCCACCGGAACGGTCCCGCTGTCCGCGGCGGCGTCGGGGGCCGCGGTGAGCTTGCGGGCCATCTCGGCCGTCGCGGGGTGCGACACCGCGCCGTACGCGGCGGTCCGCAGGATGCTCTTGTCCTGGTCGCTCAGGGTGATGGACATGGAGGGGTCACTCCTTGAGTCTGCTGGGGCGGGGCGGCGTTGTGCCGTTGCACCGAGCTTTCACCTTGACCCAAGGTCAACCTCAAGCATGATCTGGCTCATGGCCGCCGGCCGTGCGCCGGCCGCGCCCGGCTGCACCTCACCCGTGCCGCTGATCGCTGATATCAGGTTCCGTCGTTCTCGTGGTCGAAGTGAACGTTGCCGTCCTCATCGAGGTGGGGGTGGATCGGTGCGGGCGGGTGGCTGTTGGTGTCGGAGGGGCGTGGGCCTTCCGGGCCGTCGGGCCCCCAGCGCAGCAGTCGGCGGGCGCGGCAGATCTGGTAGACGGTGCCCCGGACCTCGAGCTGGTTGGCGCGTTCCGTCCGGAGCCGGTCGGCGGCCTGGACGTACTCGGCCAGTTCTCCGGCCGCGGGGTCGCTTCCTTCCGCGGCCACCGTGCGGGCGTCGACGGTCCAGTCGTCGGTGTCCCAGGGGATCAGACCCCGCCGGCGGGGCTCGAACCAGGCCAGGGCGAAGTCCAGTGATCTGCGGGCCTCGTGGGCACTGACGTGCACACCGCTGCCGACCTTCCACCCCTGTGTGCCGCCGGCGCCGTCCTTTTCCACGACCCTGAACACCGGGGGCAGCAGCATCACGTCGGGATGGGTCGTAAGTGCCTGCCGGGAGTCACTGCACACGTCCTCGGGGTAACGGGCCCCGGCGTAGTCCAGGTCGCGCAGCGCCAGCCGTTCCGCGGCCAGGACGGGCGTGACCGGCGCTTCGGGGTCCAGGACCAGACCGTCATCGATGCGTGGTCCCCGCGACCCACGCTCCCAGTCGGGGACGGCGGGCTCGGGGTCGGTCGGCCGCGGCTGCTCGATGCCGTCCCGCCCCAGCCCGGCGTACTCCTCGGCACGCACCACCCGGTAGCGGGTCCCGAGCACGGTGAGCTCGTCCACGCGTTCCCTCTCCAGCCGGGCCACCGCAGCCAGCAAGGCACGCCGCTCCACCGCGTTCTGCGCCTCGTCCTTCGCCCGGAACCAGAACAACGAGTTGAGGCTGTCCCGGGCCTGCTGCGGACAGCCGGCCTCCACCGCCACCACGACCCGCCACCGCGGCGCCTCGCCGGCGCCCTGTGCGGCCACCCCGAACAGCGGCCCCCGCACCATCACCCTGTTCAGATCCAGCGCGGCGTCCAGTGCGTCGGCCTCCACGACCGCCTCGACCGGACCCTCCGGATACCTGATCACGATCGGCTGCATCCGGTCCGGACTCGTTTCCCCATGACCCATACGCTCATCCTGCCGACCGCCGGCGGTGCCCATCGCGGGTTTCCGGAATTCATGGCCCCGGTGGTGTCACGAGGCACGGCCGGTGGACCGGCCCGACCAGGCGAACTCGCTCTCCGCGACAAAGGGCACGCCCGTACCGCGGGTGCTCCGGCGCCGGCGGTGATCTGCTCGGTAGCGGCCGCGCGCAGCAGGTACGGGTCAGGGTGCAGCCGACAGCTGCTGATGCCCTGGCTACGAGCGCTCCCTGCGCCGCCCGCCGCGCAAGGGTGCGTGGGGCGGCAAGGTGAAGCCCACGACGGCGCCGCCGTCTTCCGCGGTGCGGGCGAAGACCGTCCCGCCGTCGGTGGTGACGAGGTCGTGCACGATCGCGAGGCCGAGGCCGGACCCCGGGGTTCCCTGGGTGCCGGGGCCGCGGTGGAAGCGGTCGAAGACGGTCCGTTCCTCGCCGGGCGGGATACCGGGCCCGTGGTCGCGTACCGACAGCCGGCACCCGTCGACCTCGACGGTCACCGGTGTGTCCGCCGGGCTGAACTTCACGGCATTGCCGATCAGGTTGTCGACGCAGCGTTGCACGGCCCGCGGCCGTGCGTGCACCGGGCCGGCACCGTCGGCTCCGGCGCGGCCGCCGTCCATCACCGCGGCCGTCACCATTACCGTACGGCCGGTCCGTTGCCGGCAGCGGTGGGCCGCGTCCTGGGCCACGGCCGCCAGGTCGACGGCCTGCGGCTCCTCCCCGGTGTACCGGTCGGTGGCCAGCTCGACCAGCTCCCGCACCAGGTCGTCCAGGGCGACGGTCTCGGTGACCAGGGTGTCCAGGATTTGTTCCTCGTCCTCGGGCGCGAGCCGCCCGCGGGCGCGTTGCAGCAGCTCCGCGCTGCCCCGCACCGAGGTCAGCGGGGTGCGCAGCTCGTGCCCGGCGTCCTGGACGAGCTGCTGCTGCTGGGCGCGCGAGCGGCGCAGCGCGCTCAGCATGGCGTCGAAGCCCCGGGTCAGCTCCCCGATCTCGCCGCCCCCGGCCGGTGGCAGGGCAGCGGACAGGTCCTGGGTGGTCGTGATCTGCCGGGTGGCGCGGACCAGGCGGTTCACCGGCCGCAGGATCCGGCCCAGGGCCAGCCAGCTCAGCAGCGCCGCGCCGCCGACGGCGGCCACGGCGGTCCACGTGACGCGCCACATGAACGCGTTCTCCAGGGCCTCCGCGCCCCGGTAGCTCTGGCCGATCATCACCGCGCCGCCGCCCCGCAACGGCCTGGTGAGGATGCCGTACTCCGCCCCGTCGACGACGGCGTCGCGCAGGTCGCTGCCCGCTCCGGTCCGGGCGACCTCCCGTGCGCCCGGTGACACCGGCAGCGGCGCGCGGCCCCCGGCCGGCGGCAGTGCCGTCCCGTCGGGACGGAGCACCTGTTCGGTGAACTCGGGCCTGGGCGGCGGGGTGCGGCCCGTGTCGAGCAGGGCCACCACCGTGTCGCCGCGGTCCAGCAGCCCGCGTTCCAGCTCTTCGCCGACCAGGCCGCCGACGTGCCGGTACGACAGGAACGTCGTGAGCGTGATGGCGAACGTGGCGGCTGCGACGACCACGAAGGTGACCTTGGTGCGGAGCATCAGGCGGCCCGGATGGTGTAGCCGACATTGCGCACGGTGTGCACGAGCCGTGCCGCGCCGCCCTGTTCCGTCTTGCGCCGCAGGTAGCCGATGTACACGTCGAGGGAGCGCGAGGTGGTGTCGAAGTCGTAGCCCCAGATGTGCTCGTAGATCTGCGTGCGGGTCAGTACGGCCCCTTGGTGGAGCATGAGCAGTTCCAGGACGTCGAACTCGGTCTTGGTCAGGTCCAGCGGCAGCGGGCCGCGGTGCGCCCGCCGGGCGGCCGGGTCCAGGGTCAGGTCGGCGACGGTCAGGACCCCGCCGGTCGCGGGCGTTCCGGTGCGGCGCAGCAGGGCTCGTATGCGGGCGAGGAGTTCCTCGGTGGCGAAGGGTTTGGCCAGGTAGTCGTCGGCGCCGGCGTCCAGGCCGGCCACTCGGTCGCCCACCTGGTCGCGGGCGGTCAGGACCAGGACGGGCAGCCGGTCGCCACGCCGTCGCAGCGTCCGGCACAGGGCCAGTCCGTCCAGGCCGGGCATGACCACGTCCACCAACGCCAGGTCCGGCGACTCCTGCTCCAGCAGGGAGAGGGCCTGGAGCCCGTCGCAGGCCGGTACGACGCGGTAGCCCTCGAAGCGCAGCAGTTGGTCCAGCGTGCGGCGCACACCCGGGTCGTCCTCGACGACAAGCACCGTACGGCGGTGCGCGATGGTGTCAGTTGCGTCAGTCATGTGATCATCCTGGCGCGTGGCGGATGGGGTCACGGCACCCGGCCCGTCAGGGCTGGACGGGGGTCACGGCGATCGGCGGGAGGGCACCCAGGCAGGCCGTGTCGCCGGTGCGGCCGGTGCGGACGAACCGCGTGGTGACGTCGGTGACGCAGCCGGTGGAGGAGAGTTCCGGCACGTGGCCGACGTTGGGGATGGAGAAGAAGCGGCTGTCGCGGAACTGCTTCGCGGCCTGACGGCCGGCGGCGTCGGGGGTGTTGGCGTCGAGGTCGCCGGAGATCACCAGCACGGGGACGTCGGGCATGCGCGGGTGGAGCGGCTGCGGGCGCGGGGCGGTGTTCTCGCGCGGCCACCCGATGCACACGTCGCCGCCGTCGGTTGGACCCTCCAGGTAGCCGCCGGGGCTGAACGCGGCGAACGCGCCGGGCCGGGTGCCGGCGAGCGCCGCTCGGTACGTGCGCCACCGCTCGTCCACGGGGTCCTTCGCGGACCACGTCTTGCGGTAGTCGTTGCACACCACGGCCACGTACGGGGCCTGGTCGTCGCCGGTCGCCCCCTTGTAATCGTCCTGGACGAGACGGATCAGCGGGCCGTTGTCGCCCTTGACGAACCCGTCGAGGGCGTACGGCAGGTCGCCGAGCAGTGTGTGGCCCGCCGGGTCCGAGCCGACCGCGCGGCTGCCCGCCTCGAAGGCGAGGTTGGCCAGCTTGCCCTCGGTGAAGCGCAGCCGCTTCGGGGCGCCGTGGCCGCTGTCCCGGTAGACGTCCACGTCCAGCGGCTGGTCGCGCAGTCGGGACGCGGTGGTGGCGAGGTCCTTCACAGCCTTCGCGCCGTCGCAGGCGGACCGGCCGCCCTGACCGGCGCTGCGGTCGCAGATACGGTGGAGCGCCAGGGACACGGCCCGGGCGCCGGAGCGGGCCAGGGGGTCGAACGCGAGGGGATAGGCGCCCGACAGCACCATGGACTTGACCCGCTCGGGGTGGCGGCTCGCGTAGACCGGCATGAGGTACGTGCCGTACGAGAGCCCGTACAGCGTCAGCTGCGGGACTCCGAGCGCGGCACGGACGGCGTCGATGTCGTCCGCAGTGGCCGCGGTGGTGTACGCCTGGGCGCGGGGCCCGAGCTCGCGGCCGCAGCGAGCGACGGCCTCGCGCTGCTGCTGCCGGGTGCCGAACCGGTACTCGCTGTCCGTCAGCCCGCAGGGCATCCGCTCCGAGTAGCCGGTGCCCCGCGGGTCGACCAGCAGCAGGTCGTGATCGGCGAGCAGGCCGTGCAGGGCGCCGGCGAACGCGGGGGCCATGCGGATCGGCGCCTCGCCGGGACCGCCGGGGTTGACGGCGACCGTGCCCTTGGCCGGGCCTGCGCCGCGGTGCCGGACGACCGCGTAGCTCACCTCGATGGTGCCGAGTTCCGGCCGGCCCGCGACCGCCGGGCGATCCAGTGACCCGCAGTCCACCCGGTTGCCCGCGCCCACGGACGGGCACCAGTCCGGGCGACCGCCGGGCCCGGTCGCCGGGGCTGCCAGGGGCGTCGCTGCCGGTCTCGTCGCTGCCGCCGTCGCCGTGGTGGCCTCCGCCACGGGTAGCGCGGTGGCCAGCAGCGCCGCTGCCCCCGCCACCAGTCCGGCCCGCCGCAGGGTACTTGTGAGCGCCATGCCCATTCCTCTTCCTCGTCGCTTTAAGTGGCACGACATTGCCGGGCGTCTTTCAGGGCCGCGGCAGAGCGACGGCAAAACCACGTAAGACTCGTGGTCAGCCGGCGAGCCGGCTGCGGTAGTCCGTCAGGGCGACGTGCGCGCCCTGTGTCGCGGTGAGGGCGTCTCCGGAGGCGAGGGCGAAGGGGCCCGCGGCGTCGTCGGTGAGTACGGTGCGGCTGTTGTCACGGGTGGCGGCGAGGGTGATCCTGCCGAGTTCGTCCAGAGGGAGGACGTCGGGACCGGCGACCTCGCGGATACCGTGGAGGGGGGTGCCGGTGGCGATGCCGGCGACGGCCTGGGCGACGTCGGCGGCGGCCACGGGCTGCAGCAAGGTGGTGGGCAGCCGGATGGTGTCGCCCTCCGTCGTCCAGGACATGATGTCTTCGATGTACTCGAAGAACTGGGTGGCGCGGACGAGGGAGTACGGGACCGGCCCGGTGGCGAACAGCTCCTCCTGAACGACCTTGGCCCGGTAGTAGCCGAGGCCGGGTACCCGGTCCACGCCGACGATGGACAGCAGGACGGCGTGCCGGACGCCGGCGTGCTCGGCGGCGGTGAGGAGGTTGCCCGTCGCGGTCCGGAAGAAGTCGGCGGAGGCGTCGTCGGCGGTGGGTGACTGCGTTGCGTCGACGACGGCATCGGCGCCTGCCGGCGCCGGGGCGAGGCCCTCGCCTGTGAGGAGGTCCACGCCGGTGGACCGTGCGTGCGGTGTGGCATCGTGGCCGGCCGTCGTGAGGGCTTCCACGATCCTGGAGCCGATACGTCCGGTTCCGCCGATCACTGCGATCTTCATGTCGTACGTTCCTTTGGGAGTGTGGAGGAGATTCCGCCTTCCGGGGTCAGCCGAAGATCGCGGCGGGTTCGCCGGTGTACCAGGTGTTGTCGATGCGCAGTCGGCGGATGACCCAGCGGTCGCCGTCGCGGACCAGGTCCACGTCGTAGGGGTTCTTCAGCAGTGCATGGGTCGCCGGGTCGGCGATGAGCAGGTGCTGGGCCTCCACGAGGGCGGTGAGCCGGGCGGTGTCGCCGTCGACGACGATCCGCGCGTTGGTGACCTGGTGGGTGGTGTCCACCCGGCCGTCGAACATGGCCAGGATGGTGGTGACGATGGTGTCGCGCCCGGACATCAGCGGCGGCTCGGCCCCCCACTTGGCGGCCGCCGGGCGGAAGTCCAGCTCGGCGTCGGCGGCGAAAGCCGAGGCGAACAGCTCCCTGTCCTTGAGGTCCTGGCCGAGGGCGAAGCGGTGGAGGGCGTCGGTGATCTCCGCACGGTCCCTCAGCTCGGCGACGACCGCGGCGGTGTCGTGGGCGGGGGCGGTCAGGGCGCGGTCGCGGGTGACGTACATGATGTTCTCCTGTGCAGGCCGGAAGGTCTTTCAACACCTCTGATCCTGCTGCGGCCCGGACCGGGCATCAACGCGCACCTGCGCAACGATCGTGAAGCCTCGATCAACGACGGAAGGGGGGCGGGGATGCTGGAGCGACACGAGCTGGAGGCGTTCCTGACGCTCGCCGAGGAGCTGCACTTCGGCCGCACCGCCGAGCGGCTGCACCTCTCCACGGCCCGGGTCAGCCAGACCATTGCCAAACTGGAGCGCCGCGTCGGCGTCCCGCTGTTCGACCGCACGAGCCGCCGGGTGGAGCTGTCCCCGGTGGGACGGCAGCTGTATGACGAGATACGCCCCGCCTGGTCCCGGGTCTGCGAGGCGTTCGAGCGGGCGGTCGACGCCGGGCGTGGCCTGAGCGGGGTGCTACGGGTCGCCTTCAACGGCCCGGCGGCGGGTCAGCTACTGGTCGGGGCGGCGCAGGCGTTCCGCGCCCGGCATCCCGACTGCGAGGTCCAGATCAAGGAAGCACGTCAGCCGGAAGTCCTGCCATGGCTGCGCCGCGGCGAGGCGGACATCGCACTCACCTGCCATCCGCTGCACGAGGAGGGCATCGTCATGGGACCGGTCCTGGTGCGGGAGGCACGCATGCTGGCCGTACCGGCAGGGCATCCGTTCGCCCGCCGCGCGACCGTCACCCTCGAAGACCTGGCCCGCGTGACCGTGCTGCGGATGCCCGGAACCTTGCCGGAATCCCCGCACGAGGACCGCGCACCCAGCACCCCTCGCCCGTCGGCCACGACGTTCAACGAGGTGCTGACGCTCGTCGGCGCCGGGGAAGGCGTCTTCGCCGTCGGCGCCCATGCGCGGCGCTACTTTGCCCGCCCCGACGTCGTCTACGTCCCCTTCGAGGACGCTGAGCCAGTGGAGTGGGGCCTGGTGTGGCTCGCCAACGGTGCCACGGCCCGCGTCCGCGCCTTCAGCGAGGCAGCCCTCGAGCTGGTGCGGGAGCCGGCGCGGGTCCCCTGACGGTGCCCGCGCCCTGGCCCGTGCACGGTGGGGGAGAGGACGGGTTCAGAACCCGATCGCCTCGCGCAGCAGCAGGACGGTGCCGCGCCCCGGCTTCGGCTCGGCCTGGAGGACGAGGAGCCGGGTGACCGCACTCGACTGCCCGTAGACCTCCTGCGCACGTGCGGTTTCCAGCGGAAGGGCGTGCTCCTCGACCCGCCGCAGTGCGGTGCTCAGGTCGGGCACCACCTTCTGCGCCCCCACGACCCAGACGGCCTGTGCGGCGCCGCCGGCGGAGGCGGGCAGCTGGCTGCCGCTGCCGGACGCGATGACGAGCGAGCCGGTCTCCGTGACGGCCGTGACGCTGGCGACGAAGACGTCGGGGACGGCGGTCAGCCGGCGGATCGCGTCGGACTCGGTGGCGCGGTCCATCTTCAGCACGCGCGGCCGGACGGCCTGGTAGCGGTCGTCCGCCTCGATGTCCTCCGCGATGCCGGAGAGCCGAAGCGTCTCGCTGGCGCCGGTGAACACGCTCGCTCCCCCCGGTATCAGGTCCTTGATGCGGGCGCGGGCCGCCGCGGCGGTGTCGAGCAGTTCGGCGGTGAAACCGTTCGCCCGCAGCGCCGCGATGGTCCGGTCCAGCCGTTCGGCGGACGCCGGTGCGTTGAAGTCGTCCGCCGTGGTGGCAGGTGCGGCCGGTGCGTCCGCCGCCTCGCCGGTCGCCGGTGCCGGTTCGGCGTCCCCGGCCTCGCCGGAGCCGTGCCCCGGAGCGTTGCGGCCGGGCGCCGAACCCGCCAAGGGCGTGGTGTCGACATACCTGACCTCGTAGACGCGCTCGGCAAACCTCCATCCCTCCGTGGTACGCCGGTACGTGTCGTGGTAGATCGCGAAGTTCTGGCCCGAGCGGCCGTCGAGCAGACGCGCGATCTCCTGCACGTAGGTGCGCCCCGTGGCGGTGTCGCCGTCGATCCGTATCGTGCCCGGGTGGCTGTTCTGCACGAAGAAGTCCCACTGCCTCTGCAGGCGTTCCCCTCCCGTCCGGATCTCCTCCCGGCCGACGAACTCGGCCGGGACGTCGGGCATGCGCAGAACGCCGTCGGGGGTGAACAACGCGGCGAGCCGGGCACGGTCGCGCATCATCACCGCGTCGGTGAACTCGCTGCGCAGCGCCTCGATCGCGACACGGTCGGCGGTCTCCTGGAAGTCGTTCATTCTCGGCGTCCTGTGTCCTGTCCTGTGGGTGGCGTGTTTCCTCTTCACCGTTCCGACAACGCAGCACCGCCGAATGTGAGGTGAGCCGCCGACCTCACATTCCGGCGGCCTGATCCGTCGTAAGGGAGAAGGAACGTGAGCAAGGGAGCCGGAGAGCCATGACCATCCCGTCCGAACAGGCACCGCGGCAGGCGGACGAGCAGCGCGACCCGGGCCTGTGCGCGATCGTGAGCGAGCGGCGGCAGCTGCTCAACCTGGCCTACCGGTTGCTCGGCTCCCTGGCCGACGCGGAGGACGTCGTCCAGGAGACCTACGCCCGCTGGTACGCGATGTCGCGGCCGCAGCAGGAGGCCATCGCGTCCCCGGGCGCCTGGCTGACGAAGGTGGCCGGCCGTATCTGCCTGAACCTGCTCGGCTCGGCGCGCGCCCGGCGGGAGACCTACGTCGGCCAGCCTGCGCTTCGCCGACCAGGTCCGGGAACTGACCGCAGGCAGGGGCGTGGACGTCGTGCTCAACTCCCTCAGCGGCGAGGCCGCCGCGCGCAGCATGGAAGTCCTCGCTCCCGGCGGACGCTTCGTGGAACTGGGCAAGGTCGACCTGTACGCCAACCGGCGCGTGATCCTTCGGCCTCTGGCTGCGAACGCGTCCTTCCACGCCGTCGACCTGGTCTCCCTGCTCAGGGACGATTTCGCGGGATCCGTTTCAGCTCTGCGGACGGTCGCACATCGAGTGCGTCAAGGGCAGTACCGGCCGCTGTTGCACCAGGTCTACCCGGTCCAGCGCGTGGACGAGGCCTTCCGCCTGCTGCAGCACTCCCGGCACATCGGCAAAGTAGTGATCTCCCTCGACGGACCGGTCCCCGTACGCATGAACCCCGTGCTGCCGAGCATCGCTCCCGACGAGCAGTACCTGGTGATCGGCGGTCTGAGCGGCCTTGGAGCCCGCGTCGCCCTCCACCTGGCCAAGCGCGGGACACGCCATCTGGCACTGGCCGGCCGCCGGGGCATGGAGACTCCCGGAGCCGCAGACCTCGTCGCCCGGCTCACCACTCTCGGTGCCTCGGTCACCGTCGACGCTGTCGACGTGACCGATGCTGTCGCCGTGGAGCAGCTCATCCGCAAGATCGACACTGCCGAACACCCGCTGCGCGAAGTCATCCATTCGGTCCTCCACCTGGAAGACGACGAACTGACCCGCCTGAGCGATGAACGCATGCGCGCAGTGCTGGCCCCCAAGATCGCGGGCGCTGTGCTCCTGGACCGGCTGACCCGTCAGCGCAACATCCGCCTGACCTCGTACTCTTCCATGAACGCCTGGGTGGGCAGCGGCCACCAGACCAGCTACGCGGCGGCCAACCTCTTCCTGGAAGCGCTCGCCCGCCACCGCCGCCGTCATGGCAACGACGCGCTGACCATCGCCTGGGGAACCATCAGTGAGGCCGGGTACGTCGCCCGCGAGGGTCTGACCGAAACGCTCGGACAACTCGGCATGATCACTCCCGATGAGGCGTGCGCAGCCCAGGACCGGCATCACGCCCGCCACACCGACGTCGTCGCCATCGGCCGCTACGACCTGGCCCACCTCTCAGCCTTCTGTCCCTCGCTCGCCACACCCCGGTTCTCCCTCATCGCCCCATCCACCATCAGTGGAACCGACTACCGCCTCACCGACCTCTAGGCCCGTCTGTCCACCGCCTCCACCGAGGACTCACGAGCCATCCTGGACGAAGTCCTCACCTCACTGGTCGCCGGCATCCTGCACATGTCACCCGACCGGCTCGACCCCACCAGGAGCCTCAAGGGCTACGGCATGGACTCCCTCATGGCCATGGAACTGGTGGGAACCCTGCGAAAAGAACTCCACTGCGAACTACCCGCCCTCGAAATCCTCCACAGCGACGGATCCGTACGCGGCATCAGAGACCTCCTCCTGCCACGCCTCCTCGCCACCGCCCACAAGACCACTGCACCGCACACCCCTCGCCACCTGCCGCCGGCCCGGCCCGCACGAACCGACACACGGCCGGCCGATGTCGTCGGTCATGCCGACCACGGCAGTTGCTGATGGCGATGAGGACGGCCATGGCGGCGGCGAAGCCGCCGCTCGACGACGTTGCGCACGCGATGTTCCCCGGCCACTTCGAGGAAGCCGGCCTCCGCCAGTACCGTAGTCGAGAATGAAACCATTGCTTGCGGGGGAGCACATGAGGCAGGCGAGGGGGCGGGCCGTGGCCGTGAACGGGCGGTCCGTTCACGTGGAGGAGTCCGGCCGAGGTGCCCACTGGGTCGTCTTCGAGGCCGGTCAGGGCATGGGCCGGACCAGCTGGGACGCGGTGCTGCCGCTCCTGGCCGATCGGGCGCGACTGGTGACCTACGACCGCGCCGGTTTCGGCCGCAGCGGCCGGACCACCCAGCAGGTGGGAATCGACGACATGGCCGCTGACCTGGCCACGCTGATCGATGCGGTGGTACCGGAGCGCGCTCGGCTGGTACTCGTTGCGCACAGCATGGGCGGCCTGGTCGCCCGCCGCGCCGTGGAGAGACTGGGACCGCGACTGGACGGGCTGTTGCTGCTCGATCCGACGCCCGAGAGCGCGCCCGTCTACGACACCTTCGACCGGACCGCTGCGAGGGTCGACCGCGCGCTGAGCGTGACCCAGGCGCTGGTCCGGTTCCGCCCACTGGCTCGCATGGCCGGCAGGAACGTCCGCCGCGTCTTCCCGGCGGACACCTACGCGACCATGCTCGCCGAGGACTTCGTCCCCGCCGGCATCGCGCAGACGAGGAAGGAGTTCAAGGCCGTGGCCGCAGCCATCCCCCAATTCCGTGCCGAGCCGCCCGGCCTCCCCGCATGTCCGACGGTCCTGCTCTCGGCATCCCGCGCCGTGAAGGGCCGGGAGCGGCAGCACGCTCTCATCGCCGAACACCAGCGGCGCTGGGCCCAGGCGTTGCCGGACGGGCGGTTCGAAGAGGTCGACTCGGGCCACTTCATCCAGGCCGAGCAACCGGCGATCGTCGCGGACAAGGTCGGACACCTCCTCGACCGGACCGGCCGGACCGGTGCCGGGTCAGCCTGACGGATCGTCACCGTCGGCCCGCCCACGATCTGGTCGGCTGCGATCGCCGGCAAGGAACCGGTGCGTCTGCACCGTCATGTCGAGGGCCACGACGTCCGCCGGCTCCCGGACCGCTCACCGAGCAGGTGGTCCGCCACACCCCGGACCTGGGCATGCGCTTCGCGGGCTGGGACTTCGAGGCCGCCGAAGACCGCACCCTTCACCTCGGGAGCGCCCAGCCACCGTATTTCGCCCCGGTCGACCACCGCGAGCGCGTTGGAGGCGGCCCTCGGTAAGCAGGCCGGCCGGGGCTTGAGGTGGCCGCCGCGGGCTGGTCAGCGGAACTGGGCAGGTTCGTCTTCAGTCAGGTGTCGAAGCGGCGCGGGGGCAGCCTGTCAGGTCCTCGACGGGGGAGTGGGATGGCGCCGCGCTTTGGGTCTGGGTCGCCTGGTCGGGGGCTGCTGCCGCGGCCGCAGGTATGGGCGGTGGACGACACCAGTTTCCCCAAGGACGGCCGTCACGGCCTGGACGAACGTGGCGGCTGGTGTTCGAGCCAGGACACCGGGGTCGATCAGGTGTGGCCGATGGGGCGGAGGTGGGGATGTGGGTGGAGGTTGAGGTAGAGGCCGGCGGTGGCGTGTGCGGGGGTGGTGGGGAGGGGGAGGAGGTGGCGTGTTCCGTGGCCTCCGAGACCTTGCGGTGGGTGGCCGTTGACGGGCTGTCGGACGGTGCGCAGGAAGGTGTCCACGGGGTCGTCGGTCTGGCTGTCGTGGAGGTCTTCGGCGCCGGTGATGATGTTGAGGAAGCTTTCGTGCAGGCGTAAGGGGGTTTGGTCGCGGTGGCTGAGCTGCTGTGCTGTGCGGAAGTAGCTGTCGCGGCCGGCGTGGATGCGGTAGAAGGCGCTGACCAGGATGAGGAGCCTTTCGTAGGCGTGCCGGTAGGCCTGCTGGTAGAAGGCGCGGGCGGCGTCTTCGTCGACGTCGCCGCCCAGCATGCTGTTGATGGAGGCGGCGGAGAGCAGGCCGCTGTACATGGCCAGGTGTACGCCGGTGGACAGCAGGGGGTCCAGGAAGCAGGCGGCGTCGCCGGCGAGGAACCAGCCCGGTCCGCTGAACGTTTTGCTGACGTAGGAGTAGTCGCTCTCGGTTTTCAGCGGCGCCACCTGGCGGGCGCTGGTGAGCATGCCGGCGAGCAGGGGGCAGCGGGCGATCGCTTCGTCGTAGAGGGTCTGCAGTGAGCCGTCTGCTTTCCGCCTGGCGTGGGCGAAGGAGCGTTTGTCGGTGACCAGGCCGACGCTGAGGGTGCCGTCGTGCAGCGGGATGGCCCACAGCCATCCGTCATCCGGCAGTGAGAACACCCCGATCGCGCCGCTGGGGGCGGCGGCAAGTGGTGCGGCGCCGCGCCAGTAACTCCAGGTGGCGACGTTGCGGAAGGCGTCGTGGACGCGTCTGGTGTGCAGGTGCCGGGCGGCGAGAAGACCCGCGCGGCCGGAGGCGTCGACGAGGTGGCGGAAGCGGATGCGCCCTGCGGTTCCGTCCCGTCCGGCCCAGGTGGCTTCCACCGCCCGGTGGGTCCGGCCGGCCTCGCCGCCCGCCTCGAAGGTGACCCGTCCCGCGCGGACCTCTTCCCGCACGTCGGCACCCTCTGCGCGGGCGTGCTCCAGCAGCAGGTGGTCGAACTGGGAACGGATCACCTGGAAGCTGTAGGCCGCCGGTCTGCCCGGTTCACCGAAGCCCAGCGACCATTCCTGGCCGCCCCAGCCGTAGAACGCCCCCGTCTTACGGATGAACCCGTGCGCCTCGACCACCTCGCGCGCCCCCAGGACGTCCAGCACGGGCAGCAGGGAGGGCAGCAGCGACTCCCCGATGTGGTAGCGCGGGAACCGTTCCTTCTCCAGCACCCGCACCTGATGGCCCTGGCGGGCCAGGACGGCCGCGGCGGTCGCGCCCGCCGGGCCGCCTCCGACCACCAGGACATCGGTCTCTTCGCGCATCCGGTGCTCCTCAACCTCGGCAAGCAGCGTCCCATGTACCGGTCGAGCACTTTCTGAGACAGTGCCATCACTATGAGCAGTGAATCTCACGGCGGGGCGGCCCCGACAGACGCCCTCGCGCCCGCCTCTGCCCTCGGATCACGTCGCACCCTCGGTTCAAGCCACGCTCCAGCCCCGCTCACCGTGGGCGTCGAGGAGGAGCTCCTCCTGGTCGATCCCCTCACGCGGGCCCTCAGCCCGCGGGGACCCGAGGTGGTGAGTGAGGCCGCCGGCGACCTCGGTGACCGGGTGGGCACCGAGCTGACCCGCTATCAGGTGGAACTGCGCACCGATCCGCACACCTGTCTGAAGGAAGCTGCCGACCAGATCCGCTCCACGAGGACGGCAGCAGCCCGTGCCGCTGCCCGCCTCGGCGTACGCATCGCCTCCACCGGCACCCCCGTGCTCGGTCAGACAGCCCCTGCTCCGATCACACCCGGCGCCCGCTACGCCCGAAGCGTCGCCCACTTCCGCGCTCTGGACGACGAGCAGACCGCGTGCGCCTGCCACATCCATGTCGGCCTGCCCGACCCCCGCGACGCCGTGTACGTCAGCAACCACCTGCGGCCCTGGCTGCCGACCCTGATCGCCTTCAGCGCCAACTCCCCGTTCCGCGACGGTCAGGACACCGGATACGCGAGCTGGCGCACCACCACCTGGGGGCGCTGGCCCGTCGCCGGGCCACCCCCGTACTTCGAATCACCCGCTCACTTCAACGACCTCGTCGACACTCTCCTCAGCACTGAGGCCCTCATCGACCGCGGCGGTCTGTACTGGGACATCCGCCCCTCCCACCACCTGCCCACCATCGAAGTGCGTGTGGCCGATGCCGCTCTGACGCCCGACGACACCCTGATGCTCGCCGCCGTCGTCCGCGCTCTGACCGCCACCGCCCTCAGCTTTGTCCAGGCCGGAGAACCGGCCCCCCGTCCGGCTCCGGAAGTCCTGCGTGCAGCGTGCTGGCGCGCGGCACGCGACGGACTGGCCGGCACCGGCATCGACCCACTCAGCGGCCACCTCGTCGCCCAGACCACGCTCGTCGAAAGGCTGCTTCACACGATCACCCCAGCACTGCGGCAGCACGACGACCTCGACCGCGCACGCGAGCAATGGCAGCGGCTGCGCAGTGAAGGGACCGGCGCCGCCCGCCAGCGCGCCACCTACCGGCAACGCTCCAGCACGCACGACGTCGTCGACTACATCATCTCCGCCACCTGCCCCCAGTAGGACAGCGGTGGTGTGCGTCACCCGGATCCGGGCGGTGGCGGTGTACGTCGTCAAGCTGCCGAACGTCCGGGAACCCGGCCCGGCGCGGGCGGCTCCGAGTCACCCGCAGTGCACGGGCTGCCGGACTGACGCGCAAGAGGTCTGGCGAGGCGGACGGCTGGTCGGCCGGTTACTCGTACCGGTACTTCAGCGAATCCGCCTCCGCCTGCTCGATGTCAGCGATCGTCAGCTCCGGCATCCGCAGCTGGGCCAGCATCACCTCGGCCGAGGTCGGCTGGGCATCCGCCGGCAGCCACTGCTCCGGCTT
This sequence comes from Streptomyces mashuensis, assembly GCF_014654785.1. Taxonomy (GTDB): domain Bacteria; phylum Actinomycetota; class Actinomycetes; order Streptomycetales; family Streptomycetaceae; genus Streptomyces; species Streptomyces mashuensis. Next base: position 138,158 of record NZ_BNBD01000014.1, on the reverse strand, counting down.
CCAGGCCCCGCTGCGCAGGAGCGATTTGGGGCAGTGCGGGTAGACCTCGTCGATTCCCAGCACCAGCGCACTGGCCGGTGGCTTACCCACGGCGGTCAGCTGCGACAGCAGCTCCGGGCGGGTGGAGACACAGGCCCGGCCGTTCACCCTGAGTGTCGTGGTGCGTCCCGGGATGATGAACAGCAGCCCGGCCCGGCCGGTGGTGACGACGTTCTGCAGGGTGTCCAGACGCTTGTTACCGGTCGCGTCGGGTATTACCACCGTCCGTGAGTCCAGGACGCTGACGAACCCGGCGGGGCCGCCGCGCGGGGAGACGTCACAGTTGCCCTCGGCGTCCGCGCTGGCGATCAGGACCAGCGATGAGCAGCCGATCAGCCGCCGGGTCTGCTCGGTGAGTTCGGTCATCTGCTTCCGCATGACCGCGTCTTTGGGGAGTTCGTAGACCCGGCGCAGCGCCTCCGGGTCGGACAGGGCGTCGAGGCGGAGTGAGTCGAAGGCACTGTCGGTAAGGGGCGTTGTCATGCCCCCGAGCCTAAGCGCGGCGGTGCCGGCGTCTTGTGGTGAGGTCCCTCGAACCGCTCGCTGTGGAGTGCGACACGCGATGCAACATTGTGGCTGTCATAGGCGCCCGATCACGTCGGTGCGTGGGTGAGGACGACCAGCGGATCCCGCTCGAACATGCGCGGGAGTGTGCCGGCGCAGGCCGGCGACGCCGCCCCGCGTGCATCCGGTTGCGGTCCTGCGCCACCAGGTACCGCATACTGGCGACGTCGGTTCCGGTGCACCGGCAGGGTCGCCGCCTGCCCGGAGTTTCACAAGGTGCCGTACATCCCGATGCGGTACAGGTTCGCGAGCGCGTCGTCGATGGGGTGGGGCTGCGGCTTGCCGGAGGAGTCGAGTCCGTTCCACCTCTGCATGTTCACCGCGACCGCCATCTGCCGCTTGCCGTCGGAACGGATCAGGGCCAGCGCCCCACCACCCCAGACCGTGCCGCCATGCCCCCAGAAGGTGCCCTGACCGGGTTCCCCCATCGGGTGCAGGCCGAGGCCGTAGTCGATCGTCTTTCCCTCTTGGGAGACGACCGGGACAGTGCGCTGCATCTTCGCCAGCGACGACGGGCTGACGATCTTCCCGGCCAGCAGCATGCCGTAGAAGCGGTTGAGGTCCGAGACGGTCGATATCAGCGAGGCCGACGGCCCCACCCACGACATGTCGTAGACGCTGTAGTCGCGCGGCGGGTCGATCATGCCGAACCACGCCTCGTAGAGCTGCGAGTGCGGCCCGTCGACGTACGGTCCGGCGGGCAGTTCGGTGTCCCGGAGCCCGGCGCGCTCGATGACGTTCCGGGTGATGTACTGTTCGGCCGTGGTGCCGGTCACCTGTTCCAGGAGCTGGACGAGGAGCAGGTAGTTGGTGTTGGAGTACACCCCCGGCGTGTCTCCCGGGGCGCCGACGGCAGGTGCGGTGACCCCCATCTCGATCAGGTCGGTGGGGTCGAACCGCGTGAACCGGTGGTCGTCCAGGCTCTGGGGCCCTGTGCCGGCGAGGGCGGGGAACGTCTTGAGGGAAGGGTAGGCGAACGGTAGGTACTCGGCGAGTCCGCTGGTGTGGTTGAGCAGCATCCGGACCGTGATCGTGTCACCGCGCCCTCCGGGAAGCAGCTTCGGAAGGTACCGGCCGATCGGTGTGTCGAGCCCGATCCGACCGCTCTCGACCTGCTGCAGGACCGCGGCGGCGGTGAAGGTCTTGGTGATGCTGCCGACACGGTGCCGCATGTCGGTGGTGACGGGGCGGCCGGTGGCGACGTCGGCGACCCCGGCGGCACCGCACCAGACCTGGTCGTCGTCTCGCACCTCGGCGAACAGGCCCGGCATCCCGGCGCGGTGGACGTCTTCGATGGCCGCGTCCAGCGCCGCGGAATCCAGTGGGTTCTTCACGTCATGCGTCCTTTCGCATTCCCCGGGGTGAGCTCCCGCACCGGTCGCCCGACCCGGATGACAAGGGCACGAATGGCAGGCCGGCCCGCTCCCGCCGGGCCGCCCGGCAACCTCATGCCCTCATTATGCACGCACTGCGTGCATCACCAAGTGCATAGGTTAGGCTGAAATCCGGTGAGAGGAGCGAGGAGAGCAAGATGGCAGGCCGAAGGCGTTGGTCGACCGAAGAGATCCTGGATGCGGCGGCGGAACTGCTGCGCACGAGCGACGCGGAGTCGTTCAGCGTGCGCAAGCTCGCCGCGACCCTCGGAACCGACTCCTCCAGCCTCTACCGGCACTTCCGTAACAAGACCGAACTGCTGCGCGCGGTCGCCGACCGGATCCTCCTCGCCGCCATGAACGGCCACCGCGCCGAGGGTGACTGGAAGCAGCGCATCACCGCCCTGGCCCTGCGCTTGAGAGAGGCGTTCGGCGAGCAACCCCAGCTTGCCGCGATCTGGGGACGCCACGCGTCGAGCGGCACCGGTTCCCGGCTGGTCATGGAAGAGATACTGCAGGCCCTGCGCGCGTCGGGACTGCGGGACGAGGAGATCCCGGTGCGCTACCACCGGATCGCGATCCTTCTCGCCTCGTTGATCGCCTCCGAGGCAGGGGTCAGCATTCTCACGCCCGAAGAGCGCGAACAGGGCAGGGAGCTGTTCCGCGTGGCGGTACTGGGGGCCGACCCCGAACGCTTCCCCGCCCTGGCCCACTTCGCCCGCGACGTGCGTCCCCTCGGGGCGGACCGCCGCGCCGCCTTCGAGGAGATCCTCGCCGCCCAACTCGCCCACATCGAGACCACGATCCCCCCGAGTCAAGGGCTGCCCCGTAACTGATCTCCGTAGTTGTCAGTTCCGGTCCTCCGACGGACCGCTCGCAGCTCGAGCGCCGAGAGCCGGCTCTCGTGGGGGAGGCGGATCCTCCATACGGATGACGCACATCGTCGCGGTTCGGACCATGATCGACTCATGTCGATCGCGCGTTCCCTGGACGACACAATGCACCCGTCTCGCGCCAGGCGGTCCGCCTCCACCTGAACAGACGGCCTGGACACGTCGCTGTGAGCATGGGAAATCAGGTCGGCCTGCCTCGACCGCGGGGCTCTCGTCCACGGTGTACTGATCGAGGCCGGGGCCGTCGCTGCTGAGCCCGATCTGGCTGGGCTGACCGGCTGGTACCTCTACCTGTAGGGGCCGTGGTTCGTCATGGGTGGTCTGGCCTTCGTAGTGGCCACTCGCTATATGTCCGCCAACGCGGTGATCGGCGCAGGCTGCGTCTCTACGGCGCCGTGGGCGCTCGGCGCCCTGGTCCTGTCCGTGGTCTCGACGGCTACCGGGATCGGTTGAGAGTTGGCACGTAACTGCTGGTCGCGAGTGAGATGAAATCTCGCGGTGGCCGGTGTGATCGCGGCGTCGGATCCGTCCTGGCTGACCCATTCGCAGGGCTCAGCCCGCGCCCAGTTTCGCAAGCTGGTGCCCCGTGCTGCGGCGCGGGGAGGCGGACAGGGGCGGTCCTGGCGCCCTCTGTGGAGGACCGGCTGCTGCTCGTCGCGGCCTACCGGCGAACGAACTTGACATTGCGCCACTCGCCCCGTTGGTCGGTATCTCCAAGGCGGCCGCGGACCTCGCCACCACCGGTTGAGGGTGATGGCCGTCGAGGTGAGCCAGGAGCGGATGGCCTGTAAGGCCGATCGTGCGCGAGAACTTCAACCGCGCCGGGGCGTACGTCATGGGGCGCCGCACGTTCGACGAGGGCGGGCGGGGATGGCCCGACCCGCCGCCGTTCCGTGCCTCGGTCTTCGTCCTGACCAGTGCGCCCGGGACCCTGGGTCCGCCAGGGCGGCGCCACCTTCACCTTCGTCACCGAAGGCATCGAATCCGCCCCGGCCCGGGCCCGCGAGGCCGCGCCCGGCAGGGCTCCGCAGGCTGCGCGAAGTGCTGGAACGGCATGTGGAGTCCAAGAAGATTCCCGGGCTCGTCGCCCTGGTCGGCCGGGGCGAGGAGACCCATCTCGAGGCGATCGGGACGATGCGCCACGACGGCGGCACCCCCATGCGTGGGGACACCATCTTCCGCATGGCGTCCACGACCAAGCCCGTCGCGGTCGCCGCGACCATGGTTCTGCTGGACGAGTGCCGGCTGCGACTGGACGACCCGATAGACCAGTGGCTGCCCGAACCCGCCGGCCGGCGGGTCCTCGAGCGCGCGGACGGCCCGCTGGACGAGACCGTACCGGCGCGGCGTCCGATCACCGTACGCGACCTGCTCACCTCGACCTGCGGTCTCGGGCTGGACATGACGGCGACGGGGTCGCCGATGATGGGCGCGTACTTCGAGCAGAGGGTCTACGGCGAGAACGGATGGATGCTGCCGGCCGTGGAGCCGGACGAGTGGATGCGCCGCCTGGGCGCGCTTCCGCTGATGTACCAGCCCGGAGAGCGGTGGCTGTACAACGTCGGCGACGCCGTGCTGGGCGTGCTCGTCGCCCGAGTGACCGGCCAGTCCTTCGAGGCGTTCCTGCGCGAGCGCATCTTCGGCCCGCTGGGCATGAAGGACACCGGCTTCCACGTGCCCGCCGACAAGATCGACCGGCTGCCGCCCCTCTACACCCCCGATCCGCAGACCGGCGAGTTCACCGTCGAGGACCCGGCCGCTGGGTGGCTGGGGCTTCGGGATGACGGTGCGCACCTACCGCGGCGACTACGCGCCCATCGGCCAATTCGGCTGGGACGGCGGAGCCGGCACCACGACGTACGCCGACCCGCACAACCAACTCGTCGGCATCCTGCTCACCCAGACCGGGATGTCCACCCCGGACTCGGCACGGGCCATGCACGACTTCTGGACCACCCTCTACCAGGCCATCGACGACTGACCTGCCTGTCTGGCCAAGGCCGGTCCAGCTTTGGCTGCGAGCGTGACCCAACGGACCGTCGCTAGCAGCACTGCATGGTGATCCGTACGCGGTCGAAGCGGCGCGCCGACAGGTCCTCGGGGCGGATGAGCCAGTAGAGCGCGCCGCAGTCGCCCCACATCATGTCGGCGTCGTCGTCGGTGTCGAACTGCGCGAGCAGCGTCCAGCGGCGTGCCTCCTCGACCACGCGGGGGTCGTTCCACGACGTCCCCGGCCCCAGGACGCCATGCGCCACCTCGTCCTCCACCGGCCCCTGCACGGGCACGGCGTATCCGCCGATGCGGTGCCCCACGTCGTCCGTGACGTCGTTGATCGCGTCGTCCAGCTCAGCGGGGACGTCGATGTCCTTCAGGAGCTCCTCCGCGGCGTGGTGGCAGTGGTCGGGGGCGGTGGTGGTGAGGCGCGCCGTGAGCGGCACGGCGGGGTACGCGTCCAACTCGTCCGGGGTGTGGCGCTCCGTGGTGACGGCCCCGGCCGGTATGTGCAGGACCCGGGCGCCCGCGGCACCGTCCGGGTCGTCGGTGGAGAGAAACCCCTCCCCGTGCTCCCCCAGTTGCCCGTCGAAGTAGAAGAACGCCAGCGTGCCGTCCACGGGCAGCGCAACGTCCAGCTCCCTGACAGGCAGCGCGGCGCAGTCCACCGACGCGATGAAGCTGAGTGGCCCGTTCCCCTCCCACACGGGCCACTCCACCCCCTCCGGCAGCGCCGGCCGCCCGCCCAGCTGCCCGACGACGGGCTCGCCCTCGCCGGCCGCGACCAGCCGGATCCCCGGCCGCAACAGGCCGATCCATTGCTCCGCGACGTCGGCGGGCAGGTGCGTACGGGCAAGCGCGCGCAGCGCCGCCCCGGTGGAACTCTGCGTCATGGAGATGATGATGCCGGGCACCACTGACAATGGGGTTGGTCGGCATCGATCTCGAACATCGTGCTCCCCACTGCTTCGGTGTGGTGCCGGCCGGTGCGTCCGCCGGCCGGTACCGCGCGTCGTCCCACATCGCCCCGTACGGCAGCGCGTCCACCGCGTACCAGCCGGTGTCACCCCGCACCGTCGCGCACCCCGCACCGCCTTTCGCGGGTCCCGCCGGATTTCGGCCACATCGCAAAAGCCGGACGCATAATTGCGATCACCCTCCGGGTGGTTCGGGGCAGGTCGTCCTCGGTCCCTCCGTGCATTTCTTGATCAATTCGAGGGTGCGATCGCGTCATTACAGACGTGCAATGTTGTCCAAGTAATTGTCGGCCAACTACAGTCGTCTCCCGTTGGTCTACGCGACCTTGAAAGCGTGCACCCGGTGCGCTCCGAGCAAACGCGTCCCTCCGACTCCGGGAGATGTGCGAATTGGCGGACGGAGTTGCCTTAGTCGACGTCACACTTCGTGACGGGGGATATGTCAACAAGCATTCGTGGACCGTCGCCCAGGCAAGACGCGTGGTCCGGGCCTGTGCGGCCGCCGGGGTGCCCCTGGTGGAGGCCGGGTACCTGCGGCCGGCGCGGCACGCCGACGACGGCGGCGCTCTGCCCTCCGCGTCGTGCCCGCCGCAGTACCTGGAGATCCTGGGCGAGGAGGCCGCCGCGGGTCCGGACGGTGGCGCCGGGCTGGTCGTCATGGCGCATGCCCGGGACGTTTCCCCGGCCGTTCTGGCGGGGCTGGCGCGTTTCGGCGTACGGGTGGTGCGCATGCCCGTCTCGCCCTCCGGTGTCCGCACCCTGGCCCCGTACGCCGAGGCGGTGCACGGCGCCGGCATGGCGTTCTCCGTCAACCTCATCCGGGTCAGCGAGCTGGCCGAGCCGGACGTCATGAGTGCGGCACGGGCGGCCGAGGAGCTCTCCGCGGACGTCTTCTACCTTGCCGACTCGAACGGCAGCATGTTCCCCGACGACGTCGCCCGGCTCGCCCTGCGGGTGCGCGAGACGGTCGGCCTGACCCTGGGTTTCCATTCGCACGACGGCATCAGCATGGGCTTCGCCAATGCACTGGCCGCCATGCAGCACGGTTTCCGCTGGATCGACGCCTCCCTGTGCGGTATGGGCAAGGGAGGCGGCAACCTCGCGCTCGAATTGATCACCACCTATCTGCATTCCCGCGCCATGGGGAATTTCTCCGTCGAGCCGCTCGTCGACGCGGCGACCGCCGTCCTCGCTCCGTGGAAGGGCGACCACATCCTCGCCAGGTGCGAATCGATCGTCGGCGGAATGCTCGACCTCAATCTGGAGAGCCTGGCCTCGATCAGAAGCAGGGGCAGCGGCACCCTGTTCACGATGCTCGACGAGGCCCGTGCCGCTTCCTGAGACCGTCGCCGGCACCTCATCTGCAGAAACCTTTCTTCCTGTGACCGAGGAGCAGCCATGTCAGCAACCGCTTTCGTCGACGAACTCGAAGGCATCATCGCCGAGCGCAAGAAGATGACCAGCCCTCTCTACCAGACCATCCTGGAGGGCAAGGCCACCCACCGGCTGCTGCAGACGTTCGTGATCCAGCGCTGGCCCATCAAGAGCTGGTGGACCCGCAACCTGATGGGCGTCGGCATGCGCGCGGACGACCTGGACCTGCGCCGTTCGTTCATCGAGAACGCCTACGAGGAGGAGACGGGCGGGCTGACGAACTCCAAGCGCCACGTCGAGACCTTCGAGGACTTCGGCCGGGCCGTCGGCGTGGACCCCGCGTCGCTGCCGCACGCCGAGCTCTACCCGGAGACCATCGCTGTCATCGAGCACAACAAGAACGCCTGCAACAACACCAACGTGCACTTCACGGTGGGGGCTGCTTCGGTACTGCTGCTGATGGAAGGTCAGCCGCCCATCACCAACAGCGCCGGTCACAGCATGATGGCGGTGATGCGGGACGTCTACCGGCTCCCGCGCCGGGGCTACGAGTTCTTCGTCCACCACGCCTCCAGCGACGCGGGCCAGGACGGTGTGAGCGACCTCGAGGACGAGCACACCGCGCCGCTGCGCGAGCTCCTGACACGCTACTGCGACACCCCGCAGCGCCGCGCCGACGCCAAGGAAAGTCTGCTGCAGGCCATCGAGCTGCGGCACCGGCACTTCGACGCCATCTATGAGCGGGCCTACGACCCGGCCGAACCGGTCTTCGTGTACTCGGGCGACGGCGACGGCAACGGCGACGCCTGACCCGACCCGGACCGACGGCAAAAGCAGCAACAGCAGCAACGACAGTATCGACAGGAGCGACACGGGTGACGGCTGGCCATCCCCACGTGTACTTCCGCGGCCGCTGGGTGACCGCAGAGGAGGCGACGGTGCCGATCGGCAGCCTGGCCATGCGCTACGGGCTGTCCGTCTTCGAGGGCGTACGGCTGTACGCCCCCGCCGCGGGCGGCGGCCACGCCCGCCCCTTTCTGCTCGAGGAGCACCTTGCGCGCATGGCGGCCTCCCTCCGCGCCATGCGCTTCCCCGACCCGGGCCTGGCCCGGCTGCCCGACGTGGTCGACGAGCTGATCGACCGCAACGACATCCGCGCCGACGCGTACGTGCGGGTGGCGGCCACTCCGTTCAACCCCGGTCAGCTCGGCGACCCGGCCGTCCCCGAGCTGACCGTCACGGCCTCCCCCATGGGCCGTAAGCAGTGGCTGGCCCGTGGACGCGCGATGGATCTGTGCATCAGCTCCGGGCAGCGCGGGCCCGCCGAGGTGCACCCGCCCGCGGCCAAGAACATCGCGAACTACGCCGGTCCGCGCCTGGCGTGGCAGGAGGCACGGGACGCCGGCTACGACGGCTGCGTGCTGACCAACCGTCACGGCCGACTGGCCGAGGCCCCCACCGCGGCGCTCTTCCTGGTCCGGGACGGTGTGCTGAGCACCCCCGCGCTCGACGAGGACGTCCTGCCCGGCATCACCCGCGCCTGGGTGCTGCGCACCGCTCGTGCCAAGGGCGTGCCCGTGCAGGAGACCACCCTGACCCGCGATGACGCGCGCCGGGCCGACGAGGCGTTCCTGTGCGGCACCGGGCTGGAGTTCGCGCCCGTACGTTCCTTCGACCGCCACGTCCTGGCCGGGGAACGGCAGCCGGGGCCCATGACCCGGGAACTGGTGGCCGAGTACTTCGTCCGGGTGCGCGAGGAGGCCGGCGTGCCGGCCGGCGCACGGGCCTGCCCGGAGGTGACCCGTGGCAGCACTGCCTGAAACAGCGGCCGGCCCGCATCCGCCCACCGCCGCAGCCCCCGCGGTGGCCGGCGGGCTGCTGGACTGGGTGACGGCGCTGGACTACGCCGCCCGCCTCACCGCGGCCGGGGACGCCATCGCCGCCCTGGTACGCGACACCGAGCCCCGCATGCCGGTCTTCCGTAACCGCGCCTACCCCCTCTCGCCACTGCCGCTGTTCCTCCGTGAGGAGGCCGCGGCGCGCGCCGGGCACCACCTGGAGGCGTACGTCCGGCTGCTCGGCAAGGTCGCGGTCCTCTACCGCGACGATCCCGAAGTACGGCAGTGGTACGGGCTGCCGCACGCTGCCGACGTCCTCGTCGAGGCGGAGCGCCGCGCCGGGCGGCAGGACGGGCCGGCGGAGATCGGCGTGTGCCGGCTGGACGGCTACGCGGAGCAGGACGGGGAAGGGCTGCGCCTGCTGGAGAACAACGCCGACGCTCCCGCCGGCACCCTGTTCACCCCGCGCATCCACCGCACCGTCGGCGCAGTGCTGGACGCGGCCGGCATCCCCCTGCCCGCTCACGCCGCCGCGAGCGCCCCGCGCGACGACGCCCTGCTGGACGCGCTCGGGCCCGGTCTCGCCGACGCGCGCCGCCAGGGGCGCACCCCCGTCGTGGCCGTGCTCCAGCCACGGGGGGCCGCGAACCGCGAGAGCCACGAGACGGCCGGTGTCCTGCGTGCCCTGGGTATCGACGCCTTCGTGGCCGACCCCCGGGAGGTCACGGCCGTCCGGGGCCGGGCCCGGGCGGGGGGCAGGGGCATCGACGCCTGCTGGAACAAGGTCAACACCGTGGCCTGGCAGCAACTCGCCCAGGACGACCCGGACCTCTGCCACCGCTGGGCCGCCGTCCTGCGCGACACCGACCTGCACCACGTCAACTCCTTCCTCGCCCGGTACGTCTGCGAGAGCAAGCTGACCCTGGCCCTGGTGCAGGAACCCCGCTTTGCCGACCGCTTCACGGCGGGTGAGCACGACCTCGTCGCCGGTCTGCTCCCCTGGAGCCGGAAGGTGCACGACGGGCTGGCCGGCCGCATGCTGGAGGACCAGCACGCCTACGTGCTCAAGGAGCCGTACGACATCCGCGGCGACGGCGTCACCGTCGGCCGCGCAGTCGGCCGCAGCACATGGGCCGCGGCCGTGGCACGAGCGGTCGCCGGCCAGGGGGTGGCCCAGCAATACGTCGCCCCGGCCGCCTATCCGGTGCTGCGCACCGACGGCCCGCCCCGGGTCACCGCGATGCCCGTCAGTCTCGACACCTACGTCCTGCGCGGCCGGGTCGCCTTCCACGGCTCCAAGGCGAGCCTGCAGCCGCGCCTCAACATCTTTCAGGGCGGCCGGAAACTCGCGGTGCACGTCACCGCGGACGCGGCGGCCACGGGAGGGCACGGATGAACGACCGGTCCACGGCGGCCCCCGGGCCGCTGACCATGACGGTCGGGCGGATCACGCTCCGGTTGGTGACGGCCCGTCTCGCACATCCCTTCGAGAACCGCTGGCAGCGCTACCACACCTGGACCAAACTGCAGGTCGAGGTGGACGGCAGCGCCGACGGACGGGAGGACACCGGGCTCGCGGAATGCAGCGCCATGGAGACGCCCTTCTACAACTACGAGACCATCGAGACAGCCTGGTACGTCATCGAACGGTTCCTCGGCCCCATGCTGCTGGAGGCCGGCACCACCGACCCGCTGACGTGCATGCGGCTCTGGCGCGAGGTCAACGGGCATGAGGAGGCCAAGGCCGCGGTCGAGACCGCACTGTGGGACCTGCAGGCCCGGCTGCGCGGCCGGCCGCTCTGCGAGGAGCTGGGCGGTTCGGTGCGGCCCGTACCGGCCGGGGCGACGGTCGGCATCGAGCCGACCGTCGGCGAACTGGTCGAGAGCGTGGGACGGGCCGTCCGCGCCGGGTACCGACGGGTCCGGCTGAAGGTCAGACCCGGCTGGGACGCGGAGCCGGTACGCGAGGTGCTCCGCGCCTTCCCGGATCTCCCTCTCATCGCCGACGCCAACGCCGCCTACGACGAGAGTCATCTCGGCACGCTGCAGCGCCTGGACGGCCTGGGCCTGCTCGCCCTCGAACAGCCCTTCCCGCGCCACCTGCTGGACACCACCGCCGAACTGCAGCGGCGCATCGCCACCCCCGTGTGCCTCGACGAGCAGGTGCACTCCCTCCGGGAGCTGCGCGAGGCGGCCGAACGGGGCGCCTGCCGGATGGTCAACATCAAGGCGGGCCGCGTCGGCGGGCTCGGCCGGGCCGTCCGCATCCACGACTTCTGCGCCTCGGCCGGCATCCCCGCCTTCGTCGGCGCCAAGTGGGATCAGGGCATCGCCCGGTGGACCAACATCGCCCTGGCCACCCTGCCCCACATGACGCACCCCAGTGACGTGGGCCCCAGCGACAGCTACTACCTCGACGACGGCGCCGAGCCCCGCGTCACCTTCGACACCCCCGGCTGGGTCCTGCCCTCCGGCCGCCCCGGCACCGGCGCGCGGCCGACCGGCACCCTCACCACGGAACGGCAGACCGAGCTCACCAAGGGGGTCCGGTGATGACCGCACCCGCCCGTCCCGACGCCGCCCACCTGGAACTCTTCCGCCGGCAGGGCACCAGCACCGTCAGCGATGCCCTGGACCTGCTGGGCGCCGGCGACACCGGCCTGCCGGGCCTGCGCCGGATCTCCGGTGGCGGAACGGTCGCCGGACCCGCCTTCACCCTCCGCTACGTGTCCGTCGAGGCCGGAACGCCCGGCCCCGCCGGGGAGTTCGCCGACGACGTGCCGGCGGGCGCCGTCGTGGTGGTGGCCAACGAGGGCCGCACCCACTGCACGGTGTGGGGCGACATCCTCACCGCCGCAGCGCTGCGCGGCGGCGTCGCCGGAACGGTCGTCGACGGGGTGTGCCGGGACGTCGCCGCCATCGCCGCCTCCGGCTACCCGCTGTGGAGCCTGGGGACGTACATGAAGTCCGGCAAGCACCGGGTGCGACTGGCCGCCGTCCAGGAACCGGTCACCGTCCGCGGCGTCCGGATCGCCCCCGGCGACATCGTGGTGGGCGACGACGCCGGCTGCCTGACCGTGCCGGCCGCCCTGGCCGGGCGGACCGCCGAGCAGGTGGTGCGGGTGGCCGGGGCCGAGGACGCCATCCGGGCCGACCTCGCGGCCGGGCTGCCGCTCGCCGAGGCACGCGCCCGGCACGGCTACAACCGGCTCGGCCTGGTGCCGCGGTGAGCGCCGCCGGGCGGCCTCTGCGGGCCGCGGTCGGGGGAGTGGTGCACGAGTCCAGCACCCTGATGACCGACTACCTGGGCACGGCGGAGCTCTCCGCCTTCTCCTGCCACCGGGGGACCGGCCTGCTCACCGAGTTCACCGGCACCGCCACCGTCACCGGGGGCTACCTCACGGCCTGCGCCGAGGCGGGCGCAGAGGTCCGCCCGGCCTTCCACGCCCGCGCCGAACCCGGCCCCGCCGTCGGCCCCGCCACGTACCGCGCCCTGCGCGACCACCTGGCCGAGGGCATCGCGGCGGCCGGCGACTGCGACGTCGTCCTTCTCGACCTGCACGGCGCCGGTGTCGTGGCGCCCGGCCGGTCGCTGGACGTGGACGTGCTGCGCACCGTCCGCGCGCTGCTGCCGCGGGCCGTCGTCGCCGTCACGATGGACCTGCACGCCAACGTCCCCGCCGAACTGCCGGAGCTGGCCGACATCGTGACCGGCTTCCACGAGTACCCCCACACCGACGCCGCCGACCGCTCCCGGCTCGCCGGCGACCTTGCGCTGGCCACCGCCCGCGGCGACCTGCGGCCCACGGTCCGGCTGCGCCGCCTGCCCATGCTGTTGCCGCCCTCGCCGACCGTGGCCGGGTCGCCCGCCCGGGAGCTGCGCGACCTGGTGCGTGCGATCGAGCAGCGTCCCGGGGTGCTCGCCTGCACCGTCTTCCACGGGTTCCCCTACGCCGACACCGAGCAGGCGGCCACCAGCGTCGTGACCGTCACCGACCACGACCCCCGGCTGGCCGGCGAGTGCTGCGACGAGGTGGCCGACTGGCTGCACGGCCACCGGGAACGGTTCAGGATCACACTCCTGGAGCCGGAGGAAGCGGTCCGCACCGCGCTGGAGGGCGGCCCCGGCACCGTCGTCGTCGGGGACGGCAGCGACAACCCCGGCTGCGGCGGCGCCGGCGACAGCACCCACCTGCTGAGGGCGCTGCTGGACCGGCCCGAGCCGAGCTGCTTCGCCACCCTCTGGGACCCGCCGGCCGTCGAGGCCGCCACCACGGCGGGCGTCGGCGCCACCCTGAGGCTCCGGCTCGGCGGGCGCCACGGCTGGGCCAGCGGACCCCCGGTGGAGGCCGAGGGAACCGTACGGGCCCTCACCGACGGGACGATCGTCCAGTCGGCGATGCGCCGCGGCAAGCGGGCGGACTTCGGGCCCTGCGCCCGCATCACGGTCGGCGCCTGCGACGTGATCGTGGCAGCCCGGCGCCGCCAGGTCCTCGACCCGGAGATCCTTCTCCTGCACGGCTGCCTGCCCGAGCGCTACCGGATCGTGGGGGTGAAGTCGGTCAACCACTTCCGGGCCGGATTCGCCGGAGCGGCCGCCCGGATGCTCGTGGCCGACGCCCCCGGGCCCACGGCCCGCGGCATCGAACACATCCCCCGCTCCGGTCCCACCAGGTTGCTGTGGCCCATGTCCACCACGGCAGCCGCAGGCTGAAAAGTGCAATCCACCGGCGAAGACTCGCCGAAAAGGGTAAACGGGGTGAACAGAAGGAGGGAGGAGGAACGGCCATGGACGTCATGGAGACCGTGCTGACCCGCAGGAGCATCCCCCGGCTCACCGGACCCGCGCCCGACGATGCCACCATGCTGGAACTCGTCCAGGCGGCGTCGACCGCCCCCGACCACGGGCGGCTCACCCCCTGGCGGCTCGTCATGGTCCACGGCAGCGGCCGCGACCGGCTCGCCGAGGCCCTGGCACGGGACGCCCCCGACCCCGTCGCCGCCGAGCGGGCACGCGCCAAACCGCTGCGCGCACCCCTGCTCGTGTCCATCGTCTTCTGCCCCCGCCTGCCGCACGCCAAGGTGCCCGAGTGGGAGCAGCTCGCGGCCACCGTCTCCATGGTCCACACCCTCCAGCTGCTGCTGCACAGCCGCGGCTGGGGCGCCATCTGGCGCACCGGGCCGGCCGTGGACTCCGCCGCAGTCCGCACCTGCCTGGGCACGGGGCCCGGCGAACGCCTGCTGGGCTGGCTCTACGTCGGCACCCCCGACACCTCCGTCACCACCGCCCCGCGCCGTCCCGTCGACGTCCGGCACAAGCTCAGCACCCTGGCCGGACCGGCCGGACAGCCCGTCCTCCTGACCGGCACCCCCGCAGCGGAAGGACGTACGTGACCGGCGCCTACTTCACCCGCACCGGCGACCGGGAATACCTCCCCACCCCGCACACCCAGGGCCCCTGGTCGCCCGACCACCAGCACTTCGGGCCACCCGGGGCACTGCTCACCCGCGCAATCGAGCAGTGCACAGCTGCGGACACCGGGCCCGGCGCACTCCTCCTCGGCCGCGTCACCTTCGACATCCTGGGGCCGCTCCCGCTGCGCCCACTGACCGTACGGGCCCGGACCGGACGCCCCGGCCGGCGTGTACGGCTGGTGCACGCCGAACTCCTCCACGACGGCGACCCACTGGTCCGTGCCTCCGCATGGGCCGTGCGGCCCGCCCCCGGAGACGTGCCCTCCCACGAGGAAAAGGCCGAGCCGCCCTGCCCGCCCCCGCACCCGGACGACCCCGAGTCCACGGTGCCGCCGGAGTGGTCCTGCGGCTTCCTCGCCTCCATGGCCTGGCACTTCGTCCACGGCGAGTACGGCCGGCCGGGCCCGGCCGCGGTGTGGCTGCGACCCCGGGTGCCACTGGTGGCCGGAGAACCGCTCACACCCGCGCAGCGCGTGGTGCTGGCGGCCGACTCGGCCAACGGCGTCAGCGCCGAACTGCCCATTGATTCCTGGGGATTCGTACCACCCGATCTCACGGTCCACTTCGCCCGGCCGCCCGAAGGCGACTGGCTGTACCTGGACGCCCGGTCCGCAGTGGGACCCGGCCACCCCGGCCTCGCCACGTCGGCCCTGTACGACACCCGCGGACCGGTCGCCCGCTCCGCCCAGACGCTGCTGATCCACCCGCGCGGCTGACCGGCGCGCACCCCGGGGCCGGAGTGCGCGCCGGTGCACCGCTCAGGCCCGCAGGGAGCGCACCCGCTCCGCCAGCCGGGCGGGCGTCGACGCCTCGAACAGGTCGCGTGCCGACAGCGGCACCCCCAGCACGTCGGAGAGCGCCGCCATCGTGGCCGTCGCCAGCAGCGAGTGCCCGCCCAGCGCGGCGAACTCGTCGTGCGCCCCCACCGCGTCCACCCCCAGCACCCGGCACCACTCGGCGGCGATGGCGCTCTCCACCTCGTCGCGAGGGGCGACGTACGGCGTGTCGAGGTCCGGCCGGCCCTCGGGCACGGCGACCGCTGCCAGCGCTGCACGGTCGGTCTTCCCCCCAGGGGTGAGCGGCAGCCGCTCGTGCACGAGGAACACGGCGGGCACCATGGGGCCGGGCAGTTGCCCGCCCAGGAAGCCGCGCAGCTCCTCCACCGGAACCGCCGGGCCGGGCCCGTCGAGCGCGAGGTGCGCCACCAGCCTGTGGTCGCCGGCGGAGGCGGCGTCGGGCCGGGCCTCCACCACGGCCTCCCGGACCCGGGGATGCCGGGTGAGCGCGGCCTCGACCTCACCCGTCTCGATCCGGAAGCCGCGTACCTTCACCTGGTGGTCCAGCCGCCCGAGGAACTCGAGCGCACCGTCGGGCAGATGGCGTACCCGGTCACCGGTGCGGTACATCCTGCTCCCGGGCTCGGCGGAGAACGGGTCGGGGAGAAAACGTTCCGCCGTCAGCTCCGGCCGCCGCCAGTAGCCCTGGCCCACCCCGGCGCCGCCGATGTACAGCTCGCCGGGGATGCCGGGCGGCACCGGCTCGCCGTGCTCGTCCAGGACGTACACCAGCTGGCCCGGCAGCGGTCTGCCCCAGGGCACCGAGGGCCGGTGCGCATCGGCGGCGGTGACCGGGTGGGCGGTGGTCGTGAAGGACACCTCCGTCATGCCGGCGAAGTTGAAGGCCCGGGACCCGGGCGCCAGGTCGGCCAGCATGCCGGGCACTTCCGGGGGGAAGCGGTCACCGCCGAGCGCCACGGTCCGCAGCCCCGGCGGCAGGCCGCGCCCGGTGGAGTACGCCTCGTCCAGCGCACCGCGCAGCAGGGCCGGCGTCGAGCTCCAGACGGTGAGCCCGGTGCGGTGGGCGAGGTCCAGCAGCCGGGCGGGGTCGTTCGCCTCGTGCTGTTCCGGGACGACCAGGCAGCCGCCCGCGAGGAGGGTGCTGAGCACGTCGAACGCCGACATGTCGAAGTTGAGCGACGACGCCTGCAGCAGCCGCGTGGTGTCGTCCAGCCGCAGCCGGCTCACCAGTGACCGCATGGTGTTGAGCACACCGCGATGGGTGTTGGCGGCGCCCTTGGGACGGCCGGTGGACCCGGAGGTGTAAATGACGTAGCACAAGGCGTCCGGGGTGGCGCCGCTGTCCGGCGGTGCTGCCGCCGGCCCGTCCGGCGCCGTCAGCGGCAGCACCCTGGCCCGGCAGCCCTCCGGCAGGGTGACGGAGGAATCGGTGAGCACCACGGGCGTCGCGCTGTCGGTGAGCATGAACGCCAGGCGTTCCGCCGGGTAGGCGGGGTCCAGCGGTACCCACGCCGCGCCCGCCTTGAGCACGGCGAGGATGCCCACGACCACGTCGGCCGAGCGCCGGGAGCAGATGCCCACCAGCTCGCCGGGGCCCGCCCCGTGCTCGGCGAGCAGGCGGGCGAGCCGGTTCGCCCGGTCCTCCAGGTCACCGTAGGTCAGCAGAGTTCCGCCGCACAGCACCGCGGGTGCCGAGGGGGCGGTGCGGGCCCGCTCGGCGATGAGGTCGTGGAGGCATGCGGCGGGCTGCGGCACATGCCCCGTGTGGTTCCAGTCGGTGATCACCAGCCGCCGTTCGTCCGGGGTGAGCAGGGGCAGCCTGCTCAGGGGCGTCTGTGGGGCGTCGGCGGCGGCGCGGAGCAGGAGGGGCAGGCGGACTGCGAGCCGCCGGGCGGTGACCGGTTCGAACAGTTCGGGCGCGTACTCCAGTACGCCCTGCAGTCCGCCGCCGGGGAGGGGTTCGAGGACGAACCGCAGTTCGTGCGCGGACGTGGTCCGGGGCAACGGCACGGGCGTCAGCGGGAGGCCGCCGAGCGCCGGGGGCAGCAGCCGGTCCCGTACGGTCAGGGCGACCGCCGCACGTTCCGCCGGGTCGGTTCCCCCGGCGGTGCCGGGTTCGCGCACCTGGTCAAGCAGGGTGCGGAACGATGGGTCCTGGCCGGTGTCGGCCCGGCTCTCCCGGGGGCCTGCGCAGCCGGTGCTGAACGACACGGCCGTGCGGGGACCCCCGCCGTGCCGGGCCAGCAGGGCGTGCACCCCCGTCAGCAGCGCCGTGTACTCGTCGGTGCCCGCAGCCTTCGCATGGTTTCGCAGGGCGGCCATGAGGTCGCCGTCGACGCCCAGGGGCACCATGGCGGCGGTCCCGGACGGTTGCGGGGGCCGCGGCCAGTCGGTGGGCAGCGTGCCAGCGGCCGGGGGCAGCTCCGCGTACGCCGTGGCCGCCGGCGGGGCCGGCTGCTGCTGCGGAGGCCGTGCCCCGGGGGCGTCGTAGCCGCTGCACACCTCCCGCAGGAACGCGCCGAGCGACAGTTCGTCCAGCACCGGCCGGCGTCCGGCCACGGCCAGTACGGCACCGTCGGGGACGAGCACCAGACGGGCGCGCAGTGCCGGTGCGCCGGGGGCGGTGCCGGCCCACGGTGCGAGGGCCACCTCCTCCAGGACCTCCCGTACCGCCTCCTCGCGTTCGCTCCCGGGAACGTCACGAAGGTCGAGCACGGGCAGCAGGGTGCGGCCGTCGGGGTCGTCCGTGGCGGCCGGCCGCAGGGCGGGGCGGCGGTCCGCCGCCGTCCGCAGCGCGGCGCGCAGCGCCCGGACGTCGACCTGCCCGGCGACGGACCCGGCCGTGGTCACGGTGGCCGGCGGCCGGGCTGCACCGGGCGGTGCCGAGGGGCCGTGGCCGGCGGCCGGCCCGGGGGAGGGGGGTATCAGGGCTTCGACGCCTGCCATGGGGGGAACGTCCCTTCTCCCGCCGCCGTGGGCGGGGCGATGTCGGCCACGAGCCGTGCCAGGAACGACCGTTCCCGGCCGCGGAAGAAGAAGTGGCCGCCCGGCAGCCGGTGGATGCGGAAGTCCCGCGGGTTCTCCCGGCGCCAGGCGGCCAGGCCGGCGGGGGTTGTGGTGGTGTCGTCGAGGCCGGCGTAGACGCGCACCGGACAGCCGAGCGGCGGCCCGGGGGTGTACGTGTACGCGGCGAGCAGGGCGATGTCGGCGCGCAGGACCGGGAGGAGGGCCTGCGTCAGGCCGGGGTCGGCCAGGACGCGCTCGTCCGTGCCGGAGAGTTCCCGGAGCAGGCCGAGCAACTGCCGGTCGGTGAGGCCGGCCGCCGGGGGCCCGCCGGGCGCGGAGGGGGCGTTGCGCGAGGAGACGAGCAGCGCGGCGGGCGGGCGGCCGGCCCTGTCGAGGGCGCGGGCGATGTCCAGGGCGGGGACCGTGCCCAGGCTGTGCCCGTAGACCGCGGTGGGACGTTCCGGCAGCCGTGCCAGAGCACTGGTCACCGCCTCGGTGACCTCGGCGAAGGAGGCCGGGAACGGTTCGCCGTAGCGGGTGCCGTGGCCGGGCGGTTCGACGGCGGCCAGCTCCACCGAGGGCGGAATCAGCTCCGCCCACGGCCGGTAGAGGGCCGCCGGGCTGCCGGCGGGCGGCAGGCACAGGAGCCGGGCCCGGGCGGCCGGGCGCGGCCGCCAGACACGGAGCCAGCCGGTCCCGCCGGTGGCTTCCGTGCCGCTACGCACGAACGGCGTCCGTGCCGGTGAGCTCGCGGACGATGGCGTCCAGCTCGGGCTCCGGGTCGATCCACTCGGCGTCCAGGCCCTTGATGACCAGACGGGTGGCGCTGCGCACGAAGCGGGTGATCTCCTCCATGGTCATCCCCTGGGAGAGGAGGTAGGGGATGCACCAGATGCTGAGCCCGTAGAGCGGCATCAGCGCCGGCCCCTGCACGCGGCGGATGAACTCGTCCTTCCAGTCCGCCGCCTCCTGCCAGCTCATCGTGGCGTGCCGCCAGGAGTAGCCACTGCCCTCGATGCCGTACTTCTCGCGCTGCTTCTCGATGGGGGCGAGCACGTCGTGGTAGTAGAGCTGGACGTTGTAGAAGGTCGGCTGCGTGCGGTTGAGGAAGTCGATGGTGTTGGTGACGCTCTCCTCGTTCTCGCCGGGGAAGCCGAGCACGATGGAGGCGAGCGTGACGATGCCCCGGCGGGTCAGTTCGCGGATGCCGTACTCGTACCGGTCGGTCCGGGCGAACTTCGTCATGTTCTTGAGGATCCGCTGGTCGCCGGACTCGATACCGAGGAAGACACCGATGCACCCGGCCTCCGCCATGAGGTCGAAGGCCTCGTCGTCGGCGTTGGAGCAGCGGAAGAAGGACACCCACCGCAGGTCGAACTTGTTCTCGATCATCATGCGGCAGATCTTCTTGAACCGCGGCAGCGGCACGTTGAAGGTGTCGTCGATGAAGATCATGTTGCGGACGCCGTGGTCGCACAGGTACCGCAGCTCCGCCTCGATGGTGGACAGGTCGCTGAGCGTCAGCGGACCGGCCATGGCCGGGTAGTTGCAGAAGGCGCAGCCGAAGGAACAGCTGCGCGAGGTGCGCATATAGGTGGTGGGGGCGAAGAATTCCGGGTCGAAGGTGGACCAGTCGACTGCTTCGGCGTCGAGGTCGTTGCTCTCCACCACGGACAGGGTGCGCTTCATGGGGCCGCGCGGGGAGACGGGGTCGCGGTAGATGAGGTTGGGCGTTCTGCTGAGGTCCCCGCCGCCGTCGCGCAGGGCCGTGAGCACGGAGGCGAGCGTGTCCTCGCCCTGCGAGCTGTTGATGTAGATGTCCGCGCCGATGGCGCCCAGGAGGACGTCCTGCACCTGGGCCGGCTGGCCCGCGCAGAGGTTGTGCACCCGGGGGCCGCCGACGACGACCGGCACGTCGGGGTTGTGCTCCCGTACGAACCGGATGATCTGCCGAATCGGTTCGTCATCGACGTAGTAGGTGGTGGTGATGGCCACGGCCCGGGGAGAACCGGACAGCAGCCCCGCCAGGTGCTCCTTGCCGGAGTTGAAGAAGTTGACGACACCGACGTCGAATCCACGACGGCGCAGAAAACTGGTGAGGTAGGCGACGCCGAGGCTGGGCATTTCGAAGGCGGTCAGCCGGGAGGGGCGCCCGGACATCCGCTCCCGCACCTTGTTGAGCAGGTCCATGTACGTCATCCGGCGGTCGCCGAGGAGCACCGAGTTGGTCAGCAGTTCGCGGTAGGAGCCGGACGTCGCCTCGAACACCTTCTGGGCCCGGGCGAAGTCCGCGAAGTCGATCTCGTTGAAGCCGATCAGTATGCAGTCCGGACTGGTCACATCGGTCACCTGGTCACCTGGTCTCTCGCGACGGCGGCGCTGGTGGTTCCTGATCGTGCTCGGCCGGGCATCCGGCAGTGCCGGGGCGGTACGGCGTGCCGCCCCGGCAGCCGGGCTACGGGTGCAGCGACGCGCCCTTGACCACCTTGTCGACGACCTTCCGGTCGGCGCGCAGGGCCAGACCGACGAGGCGCAGCTTCTCCGTGGCCACGGCGGCGACCGCGGCCCGGTTGTCCTCGTCGTTGTTGGTCACGAAGAGTTCCTCCGTGTAGACCGCCGTCGGGACCTCGCGCCGCAGGGCGCGTTCATGGATCCGCGACAGCGTCTCGCCGTCCGCGGCGAACACCAGGACCGGCTGGCGGAACATCGGCAGGTACGTCACACCGGAGGCGTCCCGGTAGGGCTCACCGGTCACGTTCTCCACCGTGGCCGCGATGCCGCTGACGGTGAAGGCGGTGACGTTGAGCTTCTGCCACGTCTCGAGATCCTCCCGCAGCACCACGGCGATCTTGGTGTCCCAGACCACCGGGGTCGGCGAGCTCTCGTCGGTCATTGCTGATGCCTCCTCGGTTGTGCTCGTGCACGCGCCCGGCCAAGACGCGCATGCCCCGATTCTTCACAGGCGGAGGCCGTCATGTCTTGGACGTTCTTGCCCTCCCGTCCAGGTCCCGCGCCGGTCGCGCGACCTGCCCCGCCCCGGCGGCCCGGGCCTGCGCCGCCAGCCTCCCGGCAGCGCCGGCCAGCAGTTCCTCGTCCTTGCAGAAGGCGAGCCGGACGAGGTGGCGGCCGGCTTTCTTGTCGTCGTACAGGGCGACGCTGGGGATCGCCACCACCCCGGCCGAGCGGACCAGCTCCCGGCACAGCGCGTCGCCGTCGCCGGTGCCGAAGGACCGGGCGTCCATCTGCAGGAAGTACGTGGCGCTGCTCGGGTACGTGGTGATGCCGCCGGTCCGCAACCCCGCCACCAGCAGGTCGCGACGGCTCTCCAGCCCGGCCCGCAGCTCCTCGACCCAGTCCATGCACGCCGTCAGGCCGTGGGCGACCGCGGCCTGGAACGGCGTACCGGTGCCGAAGGTCAGGTACTGCTTGACGGTGCGGACGGCCGTGACCAGGGGCGCCGGGCCGCAGGCCCAGCCGACCTTCCAGCCGGTGGCGCTGAAGGTCTTGCCGGCGGAGGAGATGGACAGGGTGCGTTCGCGCATGCCCGGCAGCGCGGCAGGGGTCAGGTGCCGCAGGCCGTCGTAGACCAGGTACTCGTAGACCTCGTCGACCACCGCGATCAGGTCGTGCTCCACGCACAATTCGGCGATCAGTGCGAGCTCTCGGGCGTCGAAGACCTTGCCGCTGGGGTTGTGCGGGGTGTTCAGGAGGATCAGCCGGGTGCGCGGGCCGACGGCGGCGCGCAGGGCGTCGGGGTCGAAGGAGAAGCGCGTGCCGTCGTACTCCAGCAGCACCGGAACCCGCCGCACCTCCGCCATCGCCAGACAGGCGCCGTAGGAGTCGTACAGCGGGTCGAACACCACGACCTCGTCACCCGGCTCGCACAGCCCGATCAGCGCCGCCGCAATTGCCTCCGTCGCCCCGGCCGTCACCACCACCTCGGTCTCCGGGTCGTACTCCACCCCGTGATCCGCCGCCCGCCGCGCCGCAATCGCCTTCCGCAGCACCGGCAGCCCCGTGGCCGGCGGATACTGGTTCAGGCCCTGGTCGATCGCCGCATGGGCGGCTTCGAGCAGAGCCGCGGGGCCGTCGCCGTCGGGGAAGCCCTGCCCGAGGTTCACGGCCCCGGCCGCCTGGGCCAGAGCGGTCATCTCACTGAAGATGGTGGGGCCCGCCAGGTCGCGCAGTCGTGCGGCGAGGGGTGCGTCGGTCACCGTGCCTCCGTCGTGTCGGTCCGCGCCGCCCGTTCCGGGACGACCTCGTCCGGCTCTTCCGGGTCCCCCTTGCGCCGCGGCAGACCGCCGAAGACGGCCGGCAGAGCGCCGCCGGTCATCAGCAGGGCGCCGCAGCCCTGGACCAGGTTGAGCCCCTCGCCGAGGAACAGTGCGCCGCCGCCCGCTCCGAAGACCGGCGACAGGAACATCATCACCGTCGCCGTGGCAGGCCCCACGGCCTGTACCCCGCGGTAGTAGAAGACGTAGGCGACTGCCGTCGGCCCGACGGCGAGATAGGCCACGATGGCCCAGAAGCTTCCGGACAGGGAGCCCCAGGCCACCGCCGGCAGGGCCGGCAGCGCCACCAGGGCCAGCAGCACCGAGCCGCTGAGCGTCGCGAGCGCGGTGGCCCGCACCGGGTCGCCGGTGAGCAGGCGCTTGGACACCAGCGTGTACGCCGACCAGCAGCAGGCCGCCGCCAGGAACACCAGGTCGCCCAGGAGCCGCCGCCCACCGGCCGGTCCCCCCACACCGAGCAGGAAGACCACCGCGCCGCCGATACCGAGGGCCAGCCCGGCGACCCGCATCACCGTGGTGCGCTCACGGAAGAAGAGGACCGCGACGGCACTGGTGATGACCGGTGCGAAGACCGGGACGATGATGGAGCCGTCGATCGACGGCGCCAGCGCCAGCCCCCAGAAGAACAGGGTGTTGTAGCCGAAGACACCGAGCGATCCGGCGAGGGCGGTCCGGGCCAGGTCCCGCCGGGTCAGGGCAAGCCGTCCGCCGGTGCCCAGCAGCCAGGCGAGCATGACCAGCCCGCCGAAGCCGAACCGCAGCAGGGCCGCCACCTGGTGCGGAACGTCGCCCACCATCACCTTCGACGCGGGGAAGGCACTTCCCCACAGCGCCATGGTCAGGACGAGCATGGCGTAGACCGAAGCCCCCGAGGCCCGCTTCCCGTCTTCGGGCGCGCCGCTCACCGGTGCGCCTCCGCGGGCGCTCCGTATCTTCTCTCGTGGCATGTGTGCCCACCCTTCGTCATCGTGTCCGTTCCCGTGTTCGTTCGTGCGGCAGCGGGGCAGGCAGTGCACGCCGTACCGTCCACGCCGGGGCGGCCGGGCCGGCGGCTTCGTCCTCGACGAAGCCGTCCTCCGGAGGGCGGGAGGCTACCGGGGACCCCTCGTGCCCACCCTGAATTGGTGGGGCGTCACCCCGGTGTAGCGCTTGAAGACCCGGTTCAGATGGGCCTGGTCGTAGAACCCGACCTCACGGGCGATCCCCGCCGCCCGCGCACCCCCGGCGAGCAGCTGCCGGGCCCGCTGGACGCGCAGCAGGTTCTGGAAGGTGTGCGGCGGCATGCCCACCTCTGCGTTGAACAGCCGGGCCAGCCGGTACGGGCTGACGCAGGTCTGCGCGGCAAGGTCGTGCAGCGACACCTTGTCCGCCAGACGGTCCTCCAGGTACGCGCGGGCCATCGCCACAGCGCGGTGACCCGCGCGCGGCGGCTCGGGCCGTACCGCATCGACAGGCCCGTACCCGTACCCCTCCGCCAGCGCCCGGGCGAACCTGGCGAGGAGCACCTCCTGGAGCATCGGGTTCCCGGGTGGCCGCAGCGCGTCGTGCACGCGGCCCAGTAAGGCGGCGAGCCGGGTGTCCCGGATGACCGTCTCCCGGTAGCCCGACGCGCGCCGCCGGGCCCGGTCGCCCGCCGAGTCGTCGTCCTGCAGCCGCTCCAGGGTGCCCGGCGCCAGGTACAGCACCCGGTAGCGGTAACCCTGCGGGTGAGCGAGCACGCCGGTGTGCACCTCACCGGCATCGATGACGAAAACGTCACCGGCCGCAGCGGTGTGGGTCTCGCCCCGATAGAGAAAGGAGGCCGCGCCGCTGTCGACGAGCGCGACGGTGACGGCATCGTGGGTGTGACGCGGGTACCGGTGCCTTCTGAAGTGGGCGTGCAGCACTTCGACTCCGCCGACTGCGGGCCTCCAGTAGGTCGATAAGTCCCTGGGCTCGCCCATGGCCCCGGACTATAGCAGCGGACCCCCTCGGACCCCGGCCGGGGCATCCACCGCTGGGGGCGGTCAACTCACTTCGGCTGGGGGGATGTTCCGTCCGTGTGATGCTGTCGAGGTCGCTCACCGGGTGCCTGCTCACGGCGGTGGGTCTCCCACAGTGCAGTGAAGAGAGCCTTCCCTGATCCGGGCTACCCGTTGTCCAGGGAAGGGGTCCTCGTCCATGCGTCGAGAGCTTCGGCTCGTTCCGCGTGCAGGGCTCGGGGCTCGGTGGTGCGGGTGGCCCAGGCGATGTGGCCGTCCGGACGCACCAGGATTTCCCGTACACCGTCGAGATCGGGATGCTCGTCGTGCCGGACAGCGGTGACCGTCCGGGCCCGGTGCGCCCTGTCCGTGTCGCCGGGGTCCAGAGCGCTGCCCTGGCCGTTGAGGCGGAGCAGCAGGAAACGCCCGTCATGCAGGAGTCCGTACACATGGGCCCACCCGGTCGGGATGGTGAGGCCGAGGTCGGGCATCCGCCGGCCGACGAGGGGGTCGGCGTCCGGCGACGTGGCGGGGTAGGCGGTGTCGAGCGCGGAGATTCTCGCGGCCAGGTACCGGTTGACGTCCTTCATGGCCAGGAGGTCATCCAGCAGCGTACACAGGAGAGTTGCCGGGTACCGGTACTGCTCCGTGAGCGGCAGTTCCACCAGCAGGGCCTGTGCCCGTGTGCCGCTGGTCACGGCGTGGCCGACGGGATGGCGCTCGGCGTGGTACGTGTCCAGCAGGCCGGGAGGTGCCCAGCCGCGCACCGTGGCGGCGAGTTTCCAGCCGAGGTTCATGGCGTCCTGCAGGCCGGTGTTCAGCCCCTGGGCGCCGACGGGGAAGTGGATGTGCGCGGCGTCGCCGGCCAGCAGGACCCGGCCGCGCCGGTACGTCTCGGCGAGCCGGGTGGTGTTGCCGAACCGCGACAGCCACCGGGGCTCGCCGATGCCGCAGTCCGTGCCGCACACCCGTATCAGCGAACTGCGGAACTCCTCGACGGTCACCGGCTCGGTGGACGGCACCCGCAGCCGCTGTGGGTCCATGACGACGAACCGGGTCAGCCCTGCCTCGAGCCGGGCGACGAGGACGCCGTGCCGCCTGGCCTGTTCGTTGCAGGAGTGATCGGCTTTGGCGAAGTCCCCCACCACTGCCGTCATCGACTCGTCCGTCCCCGGGAATCCGATGCCGCCTGCCTGCCGGACGATGCTGCGCCCGCCGTCGCAGCCGACCGCGTACGCGCAGCGCACGGTCAACGGCCTGCCTTCGCCCTCCGACACTTCGACATCGACGCCTGTGGCGTCCTGTCTCAGGCCGACGGCCTCACGCCCGCGGTGGAACTCCACTCCCAGTTCGCGGGCCCGTTCGGACAACAGTTCCTCGGTACGGGACTGGGCCAGCAGGAGGGCGTAGGAGTGCCGAGTGTCGAGTGCGGTGAAGTCGAGCCGGCGGCGGAGGCCGGCCGCGAACTGCCAGCCGGGTACGGTCCGGCCGACGGCCAGGAACCGTCCGGCCAGGCCCCTCATGTCCATCAGCTCCATGCTGCGCGGGTGGAGGTTCAGGGCCCGTGACTCCCGGTGCGGGTCCTCGCGTTTGTCGATCACTTGGGTCCGGACACCGGCCAGTGCCAGTTCGCACGCCAGCAGCAGCCCGGTCGGTCCGGCACCCACGACGAGCACCTTGGTGTCCACACCCTCGCCCCGGGACGTCATTCCTCCAACCTCCGGCCCATGCGCACACCTCGTCAAGGCGCCCTGCGACATTGGCCGGGCCGGGGACTGGGCATCGGCCCGGGCCCGCACTGGAATGAGGACAAGGGCCGTTGAGCGCCGCGAGAGGAGTCCGCTTGTGATCCACATGACCGAGACCCTGGGCGTCCAGACCGTCGAGGACTTCCTGACGACCGACGAGACCGCCGAACTCACCAAGATCGTCGACGATCATCTTGCGGCCACCGGATGGGTGCCCGCACGCCCCAGTGAGGGAACGACCCCGCCCCAGGCGGCACAGGCGGTCCTCAACGGTGCCGTGCACCGTGCCCTGCCTGTCCTGCGCAGGGTCTTTCCCTCTGCCGTGGGCGTCGACGAATGGCTCTACCACGACCTCAAACCCGGCGACAGGATCCGCCCGCACGTCCACGGCGTCGGCGACCCCCAGGCGCGCCCCCACCGGATCGCCCGGGTCGTCTTCAACCTCCAGGACGCCGACGAAGGCGGTCAGTTCTACCTCGACACCTATGCATCCGACGACCTGTGGAGCCAGGCGGTCCCGGACAGCAGTGATCACGGACCCGGCACCCGCTACGTCCCCGAGATCACCGCCCGCAGCGGGCCCGTCAAGCTGGACGAGATCCCCCACACCCGCTGGATCTGTGTCCCGCCGCCGGGGACCTTGGTGGTCTACGGCAGCCAACTCGTCCACGGCGTCACGCCGCTCGTCTCCGGAAGGGCCCGCAAGCTCATCACCGACCTCCTCGCCTGATCAGGCAAGGAGCGACGTGCTCCCGCTCCGCAGGGCACGCAGACCGCGGTCCAGTTGGGATGCCGCCTCGTCCAAGGTGTTCAGAAGCGTCCCCGGGGGCAGGGCGCGCAGCCAGGCGTGAGCCGCGTCCGCGTGGTGTTCCGGTACGCCGAGTACCGGCCGGGAGTATCCGCGGACGCAGGGAGCCGGGTTCATCGGCGTGCCCGGGAAGAGCGTCAGCTCGAGCCCCGCCGGGACCGGCGGCAGGATCACGCCATTGGGCACCAGCAACTCCACCACGACCCTGGCGGCTCGTACGCGGCGAGGCAACGGACGTCCGAGCACAACTCGGGCATACGCCGCGTGCGGGTCCACTCCCGTGCTCCTCCAGCTCATGTTGGACACCCCGCTGAGCCGGCCGTTCAACTCGATGACCTTCAGCCGGCCCTCCTCGTCCACGGCAAAATCGATCTGCCACGGCCCCCACGGCCGGAACGCCCGCACGATGTCGTGGACGGTGGCGGCCAGTTCGTTCTCCGCCCCGGCGGGCAGCGCCGCAGGGGCGACCCTGACCCTGCGGCCGGGGTCGCAATCCCCGTCGAGACGACCCACGGAAGCCACCGGCCATGCGAGCGTCGATGCCTGCCAGGTCAGCAGCTCGACTCCGAACTCCTCACCGCTGACTGCTTGCTGGACCAGGACCGGGAATCTCACCGTGTCCGTCACCGAGTCCAGGTGCGCCGCGTCGCGAACGTAATACCGGCCGACGCTGAACTCGCTACGGGCTTCCTTGACCAGAACAGGAAGCCCGATCTCACGGACCGCCTCGCGCACGGCCCTCGCCTCCGCGCACACCCTGCCCTGCGGTACGGGCCAGCCACGTTGGCGCGCCGTGCGGTGCAGTACTGTCTTGTCGCTGGCCAGCATGGCGAATCCCGGAGGGTGGGCAGGCATGCCCTTCCCCTCCGACCGGAAGCGACAGGCCGCGGCAGCGTAGACGGGCAGGAACTGCTCCTGGCCGTAGCACCCCATGTTCGGCACCGCGACATCTGCGCCAAGGCCGGTCAGCAACCGCAGCGTCCCCTGCTCGCTCAGGCTGTCGGGCAGCTGCGCGCATGCCACGTCCGGGCCCAGCAACGAGCCCAGCTCCGTACCCCCGAGGACGACGACATCGGCGCCGCCGCTGCTGAGCGGCGCGACCAGCCTGTCCGCGCGGAACTCTCCCAGGACGACCACGCGCATCCCCAGCACCGCCTGCCCTCGCCGTCAGCAGAACACAGCCACCCGCATCGTAGCCACGGACAACCCGCACCTGCGCCCGATCCGACTTCGGCGCCGCGTAGCCCGGTTCGGCGAGCCGTATCCGCCGTCGCTTCCGCCTGCCGCGGAGCCGTTGAACCTGTGCCCTCAGTCCGCCAGCCAATGCAGCTCGTGCGCCAGGGCTTTGGCGACGGCACGGACGCGACGGTGCAGTGGCGACTGTTCGCGTGGGAGGACCAGGTGGAACGTCAGGCTGGGCGCGCCCCGCAGCGGTCGCCAGGTGAGGCCGGACGGTTGTGTCGCGGCTGCGGCTTCTCCGGCCGGGGCGAGGGTGAGCCCGTCGCGCAGGTCGCGCTGAGACATGTCGAAGGACACTGCGGGCGTGTGGAATCGAGGGTGTGGTCGAATGTCCCGGAACAGCGCGGACAGCTGATCGTGGATCACGGGGTTGGCCGCACGGTCCGGGAGTCGCAGCGGATACGCGGCCGCGTCGGCGATCTCGATCTCCGGGTGGTCGGCCAGCGGATGGTGCTGCGCCAGCTGGACCCCGACGCGCGCACGCCGCAGCAGGAACCGGCGCACGCCACGGCCCGGCTGTTCACCGCGGGTGATCCCGGCATCGATGCGGCCGTCGGCGACCGCGGGGGAGATCTCCGGTGTCGCCATCGGGACTGCGCCGACCTCGAGTCCGCTGTTGCCGTGCATCAGCCTGTCCACCAGGGCCGGTGCCGTCTCGGCCCCGGCGCTGAGGCTGTATCCGACGCGCAGCGTGCCGAGTTCGCCGGCTGCCGCGCTCCGGGCGGTGTCCCATGCCCGGTCCAGCGCCGCCAGCGCGGGCGGCGCGGACTCCGCCAAAGCCGCACCGGCCGTGGTCAACACGACGCTACGCGTGGTGCGGACCAGCAGGGCCGTACCGAGTTCCGCCTCCAATCGGCGCATCCGGGCACTGAGGGCGGGCTGTGCGATACCGATCCGTGCGGCCGCACGAGTTTTGAACGGGCCGTCGCGGCATACGAGAGCGAGGCATACCAGAAGGCGCTGGTGGCCCTCCCCGACGGCTTCGAGCGCGACTTCCGCATCATCGAAGGCATCGACTGACCGCGGCGCGTTGCGCTGTGCGTCGGCCCGCCGCCGGGCTGGTCAGCGGAAGTGGTGCAGGTTTGTCTTCAGCCAGGTGTCGAAGCGGCGTGGTGGGCGGCCTGTCAATTCCTCCACCGTGGGGAGTGGTACGGCGCCGCGTGCTGGGGTCGGGTCGCCCAGGGCGGTGAGGAGGGCCGTGACGTAGTCGTCCGGGAGGCCCGCCTTGACCATTGCTTGGTGGGCCTCCTCCTCGGACGCGTCGACGAACGTCAGGGGGCGGCCCAGGGCTTGGGCCAGGCGGTGGGCGCGGTCTCGGGCCGTGAGGGGTTCCGGGCCGGTCAGGGTGTATGCCTTGCCCTCGTGGCCCGGTTCCGTCAGGGTGCGTACGGCTACCTCGGCTACGTCCGCCGGGTCCACCACCGCCTGCGGGAGGTCGCCGAACGGCTGGTGCATCGTGCCGTCGGCCTTCACCGACCAGGCCCACTGGAGCGTGTTCGACATGAAGGCCGCCGGGCGCAGGAACGTGCAGGCCGTACCCGTCGCCCGGTACGCCTCCTCCGCCGCCGCGTGTGCCGTGCCGTAGGCGTCGGTCACCGGCGGCAGGGCCGCCACCGACGACACCCGAACCACGCGCGGCACCCCGCAGCGGGCCACCGCCCGGGCCAGGGCCTCGTCGTGGGCCGGTGCCGCCGGGCCCGCGGTTGCCACGAATGCGGCGTCCGCGCCGTCCAGGGCCCGGTCGGCCGTGCCCGGGTCGTCCAGGTCGCCGCCGAGCACCTCGACGCCCGGGGCGAAGGCGGCGCCTTGCGGGTTCCGGGTCAGTGCCCGGGGGCGCAGTCCGCGCTCCAGCAGCCTGGTCACGACCTCGCGGCCTACGTTTCCGCTCGCCCCGATGACGACGATCACCGTGCCGTCCCTCCCTCGTCCGTCAGCTCCGGCGGGTGCCAGTCCCCGATCCGGGCCAGTGCCGCCTCGCCCGCGCGCGGCGGCACCAGCGCCATCAGCGCGTCGCGCAACAGCACCTGCCACCACGCGTCGCGCAGCTTCGTACGGCCCATCCGGTGCGACGCCTCCACCACCGACTGGGCCCGCGGCCGCCGGCTCCGGTCGTACGCCGCCAGAGCCGCCGGTACGTCGTCGTGGCGTGCCAGCTCCGCGCAGAGCACCACCGCGTCCTCCAGCGCCTGGCACGCCCCTTGCCCCAGGTCCGACGTCATTGCGTGCGCCGCGTCGCCCAGCAGGGCGGTGCGGCCGACGACGTAGCCGGGCAGCGGCGGCAGCAGCTCGAACACGTCGTGGTGCAGCACCCGGTCCGGGGGAGTGGCCTTCAGCAGCGCGGGGATCGGGGCGTGCCAGGTGCCGAACCGTCGCAGCACCCGGTCGTGCTCGTCCGGGGCGTGCGCGCCGGGCGGCGTGTTCGCCACGGCGTACCAGTACACGCGGCCGTCGGCCAGCGGCATCCGGCCGAACTCCAGGCCCCGCCCCCACGTCGTGCCGCCCGGCTCGCCGCGGCGGTCCACCTCGGCCACGCCCCGCCACACGCTGTGCCCGCTGTACACCGGCCCGGGGGCGGTCGGCCACAGCTGCCCCCGCAGCCGGCTGTGCACGCCGTCGGCCGCGACGGCCACGTCCGCGGTGACCTCGGCGGGTTTCGTCGCGTCCCGGTAGCGCACCCGTACCCCGCCGCCCGCCAGCTCTTCCACGCCCGTCACCTCCGTACCGGTGCGGATACGGTCCGGCGGTACGGCGTCCCGCAGCGCCGCGTGGAGTTCCGCGCGCAGCAGCACAGCCGTGGACAGGCCGTGGCGGCGGACGAACGCCGGGTTCGCGGGCGGCATCAGCCGGCGGCCCGACGGGCGGCGGACGCCGTCGCCGCCCGGCAGCATGACCGCCGCGCGGGCGCGCACCCGTTCGCCGACGCCGAGGCGGTCCAGCGACCGCTGCGCGTTGGCCAGCAGCGAGATGCCCGCGCCCTCGGTACGCAGCTCCGGGGAGCGTTCCAGCACCAGGACGTCCCAGCCGGTCCGGGTCAGGCCCGCCGCCGCGGCCAGGCCGCCGATGCCCGCGCCCACCACCACGGCGCGGCGGCGTCCGCCGGCCGAGCCCATCAGACCTTCTCCTCGTCGCCCGCGCGGCCCCGGATCAGCAGCGACGCCGCGAAGGCCAGGGCGATGACGGCCGCGGCCGTCCACACCGCCGCCCGGAACCCGTCCGCGGACGCCGCGCCCGCCGCGTCGGACGACCCGGCCAGTCGCGACGCCATCAGGAAGCCGAGTGACGAACCGATGCCGTACGCCGCCGAGTTGACGCCCGGCAGCAGGCTCGGGTTGCGCGGGGCGGCGAGGATGGCGCTCAGCCCGTTCAGCGGGGTCATCGCCCCCGCCAGCCCGAAGCCCACGAGCACCACCAGCAGCACGGCCAGCACCTGCGAGTGGAGCCCCAGTGCGAGCGCCACCAGCACCGGCACCATCAGGGCCGTGGACCAGCGCAGTACGCGGCGCCAGCCGGTGCGGGCCGCCAGCGTGCCCATCGCCGGCGCCATGAACACGTTGACCAGGCACACCGGCACGATGAACAGCAGCGCCGCGCCGGTGGCCGACAGGCCGAACCCGAAGCGGTCGTTCTGCCCGAACACCGGCACCACGAAGTTGACGGTGCTGAGCATGCCCATCGTCACCAGCATCGACGTCAGCAGCACCGGCCACGTGGAGCGCGAGCTCAGATGGCCCGGCGGGAGCAGCGGCTCCGGGCGCCGCCGCTCCACCACGGGGAACGCCACGAAGAACCCCGCCCCCAGCACCAGCAGGACCACCACCCCGCCCACCGGAGCCCGGCCCGCCATGCCCACGCCGAGCTCCACGCACGCCAGCCCCAGGGACAGCACGGCCAGGCCCGGCCAGTCCAGGCGGCCGGTCGAGGACCGCCCGGTCTCCGGCACCGTACGCGCCAGGAACACCATCGTGGCCACGCCGAACACGGCCATCACCACGAACACCGAGCGGAAGCCGTACCGGTCGGTGAGCCAGCCCGACAGCAGCCCGTCGAGACCGACGATGCCACCGTTCGCGGCCGTGATCAGCCCCATCGCCCGGCCGAACTCCCGGGGCCCGAGGGTCTGCCGCATCACCCGCAGCGCCAGCGGGAACACCGCCGTGGCCGTGGCCTGCAGGGCCCGGCCCACGGCGAACACCGCGGTCGTGGGCGCCGCCGCGGCAACGATCGAGCCCACCACGGCCAGCGCCAGCGCGGCGACCATCAGCGTCCGGGTGCGGCCGTAGTCGCTGCACGCCGCCACGATGACCGACAGCAACCCGCCCAGCAGGAAGAACACCGCCTGCGCCATACCGACCGTCGCGGTGCCGGTGTGCAGCCGGTCCGCGATGTCCGGCAGCGCCGGCGTCGGCATCGAGATGCACAGCTGGCAGGCGACCGCCGCGGCGACCAGCGCGGCCACCAGCGAGGCAGTGCCCGCCGGCCGCGCGACGGACGTACCGGACGGCATTGCGGGGGAGGCCGGAGAGGAGGGTGAGGACGTCTGCTCCATGGGCACCTCTCGGTGGGGTGAAGGGGGCTTCAGGCGTGCCTCACGCCGTCAGGCACGCCTCTACGAAGGCGAGTTCGTACCGCGCGCCGCGGCCGTACCACGTCGCGGCCTCCGTACGTGCCGCCGACGAGGCCGCGGCACCGAAGGCGTCGGCCAGCGCGCACACCGCCCGTACGGCGTGCTCCACGCCGCCGCCCGGACGGTACGCGTCGAGCCACGGCGCGTACCGCGCGCCGGGCAGGCCCCGCGCGCCCAGGTCCCGGCACACCTCCAGGTGGACGACCATGAACGGCAGCACCACGCCCAGCCCGGCCGCGTACGACGACGCCGCGGCGGCCGTCACCCCCGCGCACTGGTCGCGCACCGCCGGCAGCGCCGCCACGTCCTCGGCGGGCGGCGGCACGCCCAGCTCGGGGGCCAGCCCGGCCAGGGCGGCGCGCAGCCGCGGGGCCGAGGCCGCCGTCTCGGCAGCGCACCGGGCCAGCAACGCCGCCCCCGCCTCGTCCGCGCACACCGCGGCGCACTGCGCGAACGCGCGGCCGTAGCAGGGCAGCAGGTGGCCGGTGTCCTGCTCCACGAAGCGCGTGAGCGCCGCGGGCGGCAGCGTGCCGTCGCGCAGCCCGGCCCAGAACGGGTGGTCGAGCACCGCCCGCAGCACGGGCCGCGCCGCCGCCCCGAGGCCGTCGCTGAACACGGCGGCCTACCAGGTGACCGGCAGCGCGTCCGGCCGGGCGAACGCCAGGCCCGCGCTCCAGGTCAGCTCCGTCTCGGGCACCGCCAGCCGCAGCCCGGGCAGGATCCGCAGCAGCGCGGCGAGGCCCGCCTGGAGCTCCATGCGGCCCAGCTGGGCGCCCAGACAGTGGTGGATGCCGTGGCCGAACGACAGGTGCGGATTGAGCTCGCGATCCAGGCACAAGGTGTCGGGGTCGGTGAAGACGGCGGGGTCGCGGTTGGCCGCGTTGATGAGCGGCAGCACCGCCTCGCCCGCCGCGATCCGCACCCCGGACAGCTCGACGTCCTCGGTGGCGATGCGCAACGCCCCGAGCCCGCCGCCGGCCTGGGAGGTGCGCAGGAGTTCCTCCACGGCGGCGGGCAGCAGCTCCGGCCGCTCCCGCAGACGGCGCAGCTCGCCGGGCCGGCGCAGCAGGGCGAGCACGGCGTGCGTCAGGCCGGCGGTGGTGGCGTGGTAGCCGGCGCCCAGCAGCGTGTAGCCGAACGCCAGCAGCTCCTCGTCGTCGAGCCGGTCGCCGTCGTCGGCGGCCTCGATCAGCGCCATCAGCACGTCGTCGGTGGGCCGGGCCCGCTTGGCGGCGATCAGCCCGGTCAAGTATTGGCTCAGGGCCTGGCGCGCGGCCACCACCTCCTCGCGGCGGCCGTGCGCGAAGCTGAGCATGATGTCCGTCCAGGCCCGGAACCGGCCCACGTCCTCGTACGGCACGCCCAGCAGCCGGCAGATGACGGTGATGGGCAGCGGCCCCGCCAGCCCGGCCATGAGGTCGGCGGGCGGGCCCTCCTTCGCCATCGCCGTCACCAGCTCGTCCGCGAGGCGCTCCACCTCCGGGCGCAGGGCCCGCATCCGGGCGGGGGAGAAGGCACCGGCCACCAGACGGCGGAGCCGGGTGTGCTCCGGCGGGTCCATGACGAAGACGGACTTCGAGCCCTCGGCGATGGGCAGCAGCCGGGGCGCGCCCGGCGCGGTGATGGCCTCGCGGCTGAACCGCCGGTCGGACAGCACCCGGCGGACGTCCTCGTGCCGCGCCACCAGCCACACCGGGTCGCCCGAGGGGATACGGGCCCGCACCACCGGCCGGTCGCGCAGCAACTGCGCATACTCGGGCGGTGGTGCGACGGGATCGGGGGCGGTGAAGGGGAACGCGACGCTGCCGTCGCCGCCGTCCACGCTGCTCATGCCGGTCCTCTCCTCACGTCCTGTGCTCCTTCACACCGGCCGGAACTCCAGCAGCACCAAGTCACCCGGCTCGGGGTCCTCGCCCGCGGGGGCGAATCCCGCCGCCGCCGTGATCCGGTCCCAGTCCGCCCGGTCGCGTTCGCGCCCGTCGAGTACCGCGAGCATCTCGACGTCCGTCAGCTTGCCCAGGTCGAAGCCGCCCGGCCCGGTGAGCAGCGCGTCGACCACCAGCAGCCGCGCGTTGAGGTCGGTGCCGATGGCGTCCCGGACCCGGCTGAGGATGCGCACCGCGTCACGGTCGTTCCAGTTGTGCAGCGTGTGCTTGATGAGGTACGCGTCGAAGCCCGCCGGCACGGAGGTGAAGAAGTCGGTCTCCACGGCGGTGGCCCGGTCCGCCACACCATGCTGCTCGAACTGCTCCTTCGC
Source organism: Streptomyces mashuensis (assembly GCF_014654785.1). Taxonomy (GTDB): domain Bacteria; phylum Actinomycetota; class Actinomycetes; order Streptomycetales; family Streptomycetaceae; genus Streptomyces; species Streptomyces mashuensis. Next base: position 102,901 of record NZ_BNBD01000014.1, on the reverse strand, counting down.
CCCCGCCACCACCTGCGGCTGGTCGCAGACGGCGCCGGTGCAGCCCGGGTGCCGGGCCAGGATCGCGGCCAGGAAGTGGCCGCGCCCGCCGCCGACGTCGGCGATCCGCGGGAAGCGGGAGAAGTCGAAACCGTCCAGGACCCGGTCCGTGCCCGGATAGCGGTTCTGCACCATCGCGTGGTCGAACAGCGCGGCCGTCGCCGGATGCTCGCGCAGGAAGGCGAAGAAGTCCGTGCCGAACGCCCGCCCGAAGGCCGGCTCCCCGGTGCGCAGGGTGTGCGGCAGCTCCTCGTACGGGCGCCACATCACCGGGTCGCTCGCGAAGAGGAACATCTCGCGCACGCCGTCCGGCACCCCGGACCGCAGCCCCTGCCCCTCGGGCGCGAGCACGTATGTACCGTCCTGCGCCTCCCGTACGACGCCCACGGCGGCGGCCGCGCGCAGCAGCCGGTGCAGTACGTCCGGGTCCACGCCGGCCTCGCGCGCCAGGTCCGCCGCGGTGCGCGGCCCCTCGGCCAGCAGGTCGGGCACCCCCAGCAGCACCAGCGGCCGCAGCGCGCCGATCGCCCACTTCGCGGCGAACAGGCCGATCACCTTCTGCGCGGGCGGCAGCCCAGCAGGGAACCACGCCAGGACGCCGCCGTCCTCCCGGCCGTCACCCGCATCACCCGCAGTGCTCATACCTGCCTCCTGGGCTGTCCGACGAACCGGGCGGGCACGGACCGGTAGCTGTTCATGAAGTTCGTGGCGGTACGCACCGGAGGTCCGGTCAGCTCCAGGCGCGGCAGCAGGCCGGCGGCCGCCGTGAGGAACAGCCGCAGCTCCAGCGCCGCCAGCCCGCGTCCGATGCACACGTGCGGGCCGCCGCCGCCGAACGACACGTGCGGGTTGGGCCGGCGCGCCACGTCGAACCGGTCGGGCCGGTCGAAGACGGCCTCGTCACGGTTGGCGGACGTGTACCAGAGCACCACCCGTTCCCCCGCCCGCACCCGCCGGCCGCCGATCTCCGTGTCGCGGGCGACCTGACGGGCGAAGTGCGTGGCGGGCGTGACCCAGCGGACGATCTCCTCGACGGCCGAGGGCACCAGCGACGGGTCGGCGCACAGCGCCGCCAGCTGCGCCGGGTTCTCCAGCAGGGCCAGCACCCCGCCGGTGAGGGAGCAGTACGTCGTCTCGCCGCCCGCCCCCATGAGCGTGGTGGCGAACAGCGCGATCTCCTCCGGCTCCAGACCGGCCCCGCCCCCGCCCCCGTCCTCCCGGTCCACGCCGAGCAGCACCGAGAACAGATCGTCACCCGGCGCCTTGCGGCGCTGCCGCACGAGGTCCTCGAAGTACGCCATGAGGCCCCCGAAGGCGGCCACCGCCTTCTCCGGCGTGCTGTGGTGGTAGCCGGGGTCGCCCAGGTTGACGGTGTGCCGGGTCCACTCGATCACCTGCTCCCGGTCCCCGGCGGGCACCCCGATCAGCTCGGTCAGCACCTCCAGCGGCAGCCGCAGCGCCACGTCCTCGGCCAGGTCGAAGCCGTCGGCGGCGGTGACCTCCGCCAGGATGCGGTCCACGACGGCCGCCACCGGCTTCTCCAGGGCGGCCAGCCGCGCCGGCGTGAACCCCTTGAAGGCGCGCTTGCGCAGCCGCGTGTGCTCGGGTGCGTCCAGGAACGAGATCAGCGGCAGCCCCGTGCTGTCCTGCCGCACCGACGTCATCGTGCTCGGCGCCGAGCGGAACGTCTCCGGATCACGGGCGGCCCGCACCACGTCGGCGTGGCGCACCAGGTACCAGTGGACCCGGCCCTCCGCGTCCACGGCCCGCGGCAGGCCGGGCCGGGCCCGCAGCTCCCGGAAGTAGTCGTACGGCACCCCGCCGGCGAACGCGGCGGCGTCCAGCAGGTCGCTCTCACGCATGACGACCCGTCACTCCCCGGTGCCCGGGCCCGGCCGCCGGCACACCACCAGCGTGTCGTAGTCGCCCAGCGGCCGCGCCGTGACGGGCCCGAAGCCCGCCTCCTCCGCGTGACCGCGCAGCTCGGCCACCGTGTACTCGCTGCCGCCGTCGGTGACCAGCAGCATGTCCAGGCTGATCACGAGGTTCTCCACGTACCGGGGGTCGTACGGCGCATCGTGCCGCGGGTCCTCGTCGAGCATCCGGTCGTACACCAGCAGCACACCGCCGGGCCGCACGCTGCCGAACGCCTTGTGCACGAGCAGGCGGCGCTTCTCCGCGCTCCAGTCGTGCAGCGCGTGCCCCAGCACCACCACGTCCGCCTGCGGCAGCGGGTCGGTGAAGAAGTCGCCGGGGTGGAACGTCACCTTGTCCGTCAGCCCCAGCCCCGCCATCTTCTCGTCGAACAGCGGTTCCAGCTGCGGCAGGTCGACGACGTGGCCCTCCAGGTGCGGGTGGGCGGCCACGATGCGGGCCGCCAGCGCGCCCCGGCAGCCGCCCAGGTCCAGCAGCGAGCGGTGGGAGGCCCAGCCGTCGTACGCCGCCAGCAGCTGCGGGCCCAGCACCTCCGTCAGCGCGTCCATCATGTCCGCGAACTGCCGCAGCGTCCTCGGGTCGCCGACCATGGCCCAGAAGTCGCCCTCGGCCTGCGGCTTGCCGGTGCGCAGCGCCTCGGTGAGCCGGCCCCACGCCGGGTACAGGTTGCGGTTGGAGCGCTGGAGGAAGCCGCCCACGTACGCGTCCCCGCCCGGCACCAGGTGCCGGGCGGCGCCCGGCGCGTTGCGGTACCGCTCCTCGCCCCCGCGGTCGTCCCGCTCCAGCAGGCCCAGCCCCACCAGCAGCTGGAGCCAGTCCCGCACCCCGCGGCCCTGCAACGACAGCGCCGCCGTGATCTCCGCGCAGGTCAGGGGCCCCTCCCGCAGGGTGCCGAACAGGCCGAGCTCGACGGCGCTCAGCAGCGCCTTGGCGTCGCAGAAGGCGTTCGCCAGCCGCAGGATGCCGGCCGGCGTCGAGGTGTCCGCGCCCACGTGGGCAGCGCTGCCCGTCATCCGCCTCACTCCTTCCCACCGCGGCCTGGCGCCACCGCCACGCCGGTCGGCCACCGACGCTCGCAGCGCGCCGTGGAAGGCGGCTCGAAGGCGGTTGGAGCGCTGTTCGACGCCGCCGGGAGCGCCGCCGGACCCGCCCCAGGCCCCACTGCGGCCCCGACCGCGCCGCCACCGGTCCTCGAGCACGGCCCGGTAGTCGTGGCTGGATCCTCCGGCGCACGACCGTGCGGCGAACGGACCCCGACGCGAGGGAACGCGAGGAGACGCATGGAACACCTGACCACCCCGGTGCTCGTCGTGGGCGGCGGGCCCGTCGGCCTGTCCACCGCGATGTTCCTGGGACGCCACGGCGTCCCCACCCTGCTCGTGGAGAAGCGCGACGCCACCTCGCTGCTGCCCCGGGCCCCGGGCCTCCAGGCCCGCACCATGGAGCTGTTCCGCGCCGCGGGCGTGCACGAGGAGGTGCGGGCCCTGGAGATGGGCGACTCGCACCCCTACTTCGAGGGCGGCATCATCCGCACCAGCACCTTCGCCCGCATCGACGAGGCCGTCACCCTGGAGGCCCCCTCCCTCGACGGGCCCCGCATCGGCCCCGAACGGGTCATGGGCTGCGGCCAGGACCGCTACGAGAAGGTCCTCGTCGCCAAGGCCCGCGAGGCCGGCTGCGACGTGCGCTTCGCCACCCGGCTCACCTCCCTGGAACAGGACGCCGACGGGGTCACCGCCGTCGTCCGCGACCGCGACGGCACCCGGCACACCATCCGCGCGCTGTACGCGGTGGGTGCCGACGGCGCCGGCAGCTTCGTCCGCCGCACCCTCGGCGTCGAACGCCACGGCCGCGGCACCGTCTTCAACGCCCTCAGCATCTACTTCCGCGCCCCCGCGCTCGAAGCGGTGCTGAAGGGCCGCAAGTTCATCCTCTGCTACGCCACCGCCGCCCGCGGCACCCTGATGAGCCTGTCCCGGCTGCACGGCTGCGACCCCTGGCTCGCCACCCCCTTGTACTTCCCCGACCGGGGCGAGACCCCCGAGGACTTCACCGACGAACGCTGCGTCGACATCATCCGCACCGCCGCCGGCGTCGACGACCTCGACGTCGAGATCGCCTGGAAGGTGCCCTGGCAGGGCGCCCAGCTCGTGGCGGAACGCTTCCGCACCGGCCGGGTCTTCCTCGCCGGCGACGCCGCGCACGTCCACCCGCCCGCCGGCGGCTTCGGCGCCAACACCGGCATCCACGACGCCCACAACCTCGCCTGGAAGCTCGCCGCCACCCTGCACGGCTGGGCCGGCCCCGCCCTCCTCGACACCTACGACGCCGAACGCCGCCTCGTCGGCGAGGCCATGGCCGAACAAGCCATGATCCGGAACCGCATCCGGCACGGGTACGCCGACGACGCCACCCGCGCCGCCATGGTCGACGACATCATCATCACCCTCGGCTACCGCTACCACTCCACGGCCGTCCCCGGCTCCCCGGGCGCCGGCCCCGTCCTCAGCCCCGACCTCGACCTCACCGGCGCACCCGGCACCCGGGCCCCGCACCTGTGGCTCGACCACGACGGACGCCGCATCTCCACCGTCGACCTGTTCTGGGACCGCTACGTCCTGCTCACCGGCGCGCACGGCCGCCCCTGGGCCGACGCCGCCCGGCAGGCCGCCGAACGCCTCGGCGTCCCCCTCACCGTCCACACCGTCGCCGACGACGGCACGCTGCGGCCCGCCGGCGACCGGCCCTGGACCGAGGCGTTCGGCGTCACCGACAGCGGCGCCGTCCTCGTCCGGCCCGACGCCTTCGTCGCCTGGCGCACCCCCGGCCTGACGAACGACGCCGATACCGCCGGCGACCCCGCCGGCGCGCTCTCCGACGCCCTGGCCCGTGCCGCCGGCCACACCGCCCTCGTAGGAGGCACCCGGTGAACGCCGCACGGAACACCGCCCAGGACACCGCCGACGACGGCACCACCGCCCTGCTGGAGACCGCCACGGCGTTCCAGCGCGCCCAGCTGCTCCTCGCCGGCCTCGACCTCGGGCTGTTCGACCTGCTCGCCGAGGGCCCCGCCGACGCCGCGACCGTACGCGACCGCCTCGGCCTGCACCCCCGGGGCACCGACGACTACCTCGCGGCCCTCACCGAGACCGGCCTCCTCGAACACGGCCCCGGCGGCTACCGCAACAGCCCCGCCGCAGGCCGCCACCTCGTCCGCGACGCCCCCGCCTACCTCGGCGGCTTCCTGCGCGCCGCCGACCAGGTCATGTACCCCGCCTGGGGCCGGCTCGCCACCGCCCTGCGCACCGGCGAACCCCAGGCCGCCACCTACTCCGGCAACGACATGTTCGGCCAGCTCTACGGCGACGACGACAAACGGTCCGCGTTCGTCCGCATGGCCGAGGACGCCAGCCGTCCCCTCGTCCCCGCCCTGACCCGCGCCTTCGACTGGGAGAACCGCTCCTCCGTGCTGGAGCTCGGCGGCTGCCGCGGCAACGTCCTGGCCGGCCTGGTCGCCGCCCACCCCCACCTCACCGCCACCGTGCTGGACCTGCCCGCCCTGAGGGAGGAGTTCGACACCCACATGAAGGCCCTGGGCACCACCGGCCGGATCACCTTCCACGGCGCGGACTTCTTCACCGACCCCCTGCCCCCGGCCGACGTCGTCATGATCGGCCACTGCCTCGTCGACTGGACCGACGAACAGCGCCGCGCCCTCGTCCGCGCCGTCCACCCCGCCGTACGCCCCGGTGGCGCCTTCCTCGTCTGGGACCCGATGATCGTGCCCGGCGCCGAGAGCTGCCTGCGCAACCTCATCCGCAGCCTCAACCTGCAACTGATGACCCCGCACGGCACCAACTACCGCCTGGACGACCTCGTCCGCCTGCTCCGCACGACGGGCTTCGCCGACGTACGGCACCGCCCCCTCGGCCAGGACGTCACCCTCGTCGCCGCGTACAAGACGCCCGACACGGCAGCCTGACGCGCACACAAGGGCGGGCCCGCCGGCCGCGACGGCCGGCGGGCCCGCCCGTACGCCCGCTAGCCCAGCACCGGTGCCACCACGTTGGCCACCGCCGCCAGCAGCGCCAGCACCGTGCGCAGCAGGTGCCAGCGGCCCCACACCGGACGCGGGTCCGACCAGCCGGCCGGCACCGCCTCCGGGTCCACCGCCTTCACCCGCCGGTTGATGGGCACGTTGCCGAAGTGCGACACCACCGACACCGCCAGCAGCAGCGCCGCCCCCGCCGCGAACGCCGGCCGGCTCCCGCCGCCGCCCGCCCATGCCAGCACCACGTCGGCGACGCACGACCCCAGCACGATCACCGGCATCGTCGGGTCCCAGTGCCGGCCCAGCAGCTGGTGCGCGTACACGTACCGGCCCGGCGGCATCGCCCGCAGCGCCGGCAGCACGCTCAGGGCCACCGCGAACAGCACCCCCGCCACCACGCCGCTGCTCACCCCCACCACGGCCGCCAGGGCCTGCGGGCCGCTCACGGCAGCACCTTCGCCAGCAGGTCCACCTGCTCCGGCTCCGCCGCGCAGGGGAACAGCACCAGCTCGTCGCAGCCGGCCTCCGCGTACGCGGCCAGCAGCTCCCGCAGCCGGCCCTCGTCGGTGACCACCCCGGCGGCCGCCTGCCGCGCCTTGTGCCCCATGGCAGCGAAGTAGCCGCCCAGGTACGCCTCGGCGCGCCGCCGCCCGTCGGGGCCCAGTGACACGTACGCCAGCGACACCACGCGCGGCCCGCCGTCCCGGCCGGCCTCCGCCCAGGCGCGGCGGGCCCGCGCCACCAGCTCCCGGTAGGCGCTGCCCGAACTGCCGCCCGCGATCCAGCCCGACCCGTACCGCGCCGCCCTGCGCATGGCCGCGGGGGAGTGCCCGCCGAACAGCAGCGGCGGGCCGCCCGGCCGGACCGGGCGGGGCCCGACGCCCGGCACCCGGCCGCCGCCGGACCACACCGCCAGCATCTCCTCCACCAGCGCGTCCATCCGCCGGCCGCGTTCGGCGAACGGCACCCCGGCCGCCACGAAGTCGTCCTCCCGGTCGCCCACGGCCAGCCCCACCGTCAGCCGCCCGCCGCTCAGCTCGTCCACGGTCGCCAGCTGCTTGGCCAGCACCGTGCCGCTGCCCCGGAACGACGCCAGCAGCACGGTGCTGGCCAGCCGGATGCGTTCGGTCACCGCCGCCGCGGCCGCCAGTACGGCGACCGGCTCGCAGCACGCGTGCACCAGCCGGTCGACCGTGCCCAGGCCGGCGAAGCCCGCCCGGTCCGCGCGCCGGGCGAACTCCAGCAGGTCCGGGCCGCGTACGCCGGGCACGGTCGTCGGCAGCCCCAGCGAGACGTCCACGCCACTCCTCCCGTCCTTCCCGTCCTGCGCGGCGTCAGGCCGGCCTGTGCCCGACCACCAGCGTGTTGCCCAGCTCGGCCGGCCGCACCGACACGTCCCGGAACCCCGCCTCCGTCAGCCACCGCACGCACTCGCCCGGCGGATATCCCGACCCGGCCGGCGACATCACCAGCATGTGCAGACTGCCCACGACCGCCAGCGGGTCCGGGCGCTCCGGGTCGGGCATCGGGTCGTACACCACCAGCGCCCCGCCGGGCCGCACCGCCCGGTACGCCGCACGCACCAGCGCCACCCGCTGCTCCGGCGAGAAGTCGGCCAGCACGTGCCCGATGAGCAGCACGTCGCCCGGCGGCAGCGGGTCGGAGAAGAAGTCCCCGCCGACGAACGCCACCCGCCCGCCCGTGCCCAGCCGCGCCGTGTGCTCCGCGCACGCCGGGCCGTTCGCCGGGCGGTCGAAGACCGTGCCGCGCAGGTGCGGGCGGTCCCGCAGCAGCAGCGACACGAGATTGCCGCGTGCCCCGCCCACGTCCGTGACCGTGGCCCGGCCGCCCCAGTCCAGCGCCGCACCGATCGCCGGCGCCAGCGGGCCGCTGAGCGCGTCCATCATTCCCAGGTACATGGCCTGCCGGGCAGGGTCGGCCAGCATGGCCTCGAAGTCCCCGGCGTTCTGCGGCGCCCCGGTGCGCAGCGCCGCCGTCAGCCCCGCCCACGCCGGGTACAGTGCGGCGCCCGCGCCTTCCAGGAAGGCGCCCGCGTACGACTCGCCGCGCACCAGGTGACGCGCGGCCACCGGCGCGTTGCGGTACGCCGCACCGTCGCGCTCCAGCAGTCCCAGCCCGGTGAGGGCGGTCAGGAAGTCCGCCAGGCCGCGGCCGTGCAGGCCCAGCTTCACCCGCAGCTCCTCGGCCGTGCGCGGGCCCGTGTCGAGGACGGTGAACACGCCCAGCTCCAGCGCGCTCAGCAGGATGCGGGAGGTGGCGAAGGAGAGCCCGAGCGCGCTGACGTCCTCCCACCGCGCCCCGCTGCCACCCGTATGCGTCACCGCTTCTCCTCCCCGGCCAGCTCGGCCACCACGGCCGCGTCCTCGTCCGCCCGGCCGGCGGCCACGGCGGCGGCGTACCGGCCGGCCGCCTCCCGGCACAGGGGCAGCGCCAGCCGGTGGGCCTCGGCCTGTTCCAGGGCCAGGGCCAGGTCCTTGTGCATCAGCGCGCTGCGGAAGCCCGCCGGCCGGTACTCCCGGCGCCGCACGAATCCGGCGCGGAAGGCCAGCACCGGCGACCGCCAGCCGCTGTCGAGCAGCACGTCCACCAGCACCTCGCGGTCCAGCCCGGCCGCCTCCGCGAACGCCACGGCCTCGCCCAGCCCGGCCGTCTGCACGCCCAGCAGCAGGTTGAGGGCGAGCTTGAGGGTGCTGGCGCTGCCCGGCCCGCCGACGTGGCGCACCTCCTGGCCGAGCGCGGACAGCACACCGGCGGCCCGCCCGGCCGCCGTGGCGTCACCCGCCACGAACAGCCGCAGCTTCCCGGCCGCCGCCATCTCCGGGTTGCCCAGCACGCACAGCTCCAGCCGCCGCACCCCGGACGCGGCCAGCCGCGTGGCCGTGGTGCGCGCGTACGACGGGGAGACGGTGGTGGTGTCCACCAGCACCGTCCCCGGGCGCAGCCGGCCCACCACGTCGCCGAACAGCACCTCGTCGACGGCGGGTTCGTCCGCCAGGCTCAGCACCACCACGTCCGCCCCGGCCGCGGCGTCCCCGGCCGACGGCGCGAGGACCGCGCCCTCGGCCGCCAGCGGCTCGGCGCGCTCCCGGGTGCGGTTGAACACCGTCACCGCGTACCCGGCGCCCAGCAGGGCACGGGCCATGCCGCCGCCCATGGCGCCCAGGCCGATCACGGCCACCCGTTCGGTCATGCCGTGGTCCTCCCGCCCGGGTGGGTGTCCACCGACAGCTCGGCCACGCGGCGCATCGTCGCGTCGCGGAAGTAGGCGGCGAACCCGTCGGCCGTCGACGTGTCGCGGGGCTCGGCGAGGAACGGCGCGAGCTTCTCCTCGATGGCGTGCACGCCCGGCTGGGCCGCCATGTGCCCGGCGATGGCCCCGAAGTCGCCCTCGTAGTGGATGACGCGGACCAGGACGTCGTCCTTGACGAACACCGCCGTGCCCAGCAGCTTCCCCGCCGCCCGCCCGGACGCGTCCTTGAACTCGGGCGTGTCCACCCGCCGGAAGCCGGCGAACAGCTCGGCGATCTCGTCCTCGTGCCCGGGCCGGACCCGGTAGGTGATGGCCGCGTACGGCATCAGATGCCTCCGTCCACAGGGAGAGTGGTGCCCGTGATGTAGCGCGAGGTGTCGCCGGCCAGGAACAGCACGGCCCCCGCGACGTCCTCCGGCCGGCAGATGCGGCCCAGCGCGGTCATGCCCACGATCCGTTCCACCGCCTGCGGCGGCAGCCCGGCCCCCGGCTCGGTCTCCGTCAGCCCCGGCGCCACCGTGTTGACGCGGATGCCGCGCGGCCCCACCTCCTTGCACAGCGCCCGGGTGAAGCCGATCAGGGCCGCCTTCGACGCGGTGTAGTGCACGCCGTTCGCCCGGCCGCGCAGCGCCACCGACGAGCCGACGCACACGACCGAGGCGCCGTCGGCGAGCAGGCCCAGCGCGGCCCGCGTCACCAGGTACGCGGACGTCACGTTGTGGTCGAACATGCGGTGCCACTCCGCCTCGCCGAGGTCCTCGAACGGCACCGGCCCGTCCACGCCCACGTTGTTGACGAGCACGTCCAGCCCGCCGAGCCGTTCGTGGCAGACGGCCGTCAGCCGCGCCACGTCACCGGCGTCGGTGACGTCGCAGCGCACGACGTGATGGCTGCCGCCGGTCTCCTTCAGCTCCCGGGCCAGGCTCTCCGCGGTCTCCCCGGCGCCGTGGTGGCAGGTCACGACCCGCGCGCCGGCGCGGGCCAGGGCGAGCACCGTGCAGCGCCCGATGCCGCGGGTGCCCCCGGTCACCAGGACGCGCTTCCCCGACAGGTTCTGGTCCACCGTCGCTCTCCTCTCGGGCTCTCAGGCGCGGCGCAGCGTCAGCTGCGGCTCGTAGCTCAGGTAGAGGCCGCCCACCGCCCGGTCCGGGCCGAAGGGGGCGCTGCGCAGCTCGTGTTCCTTGTTGAGGTTGGCCAGCGGGTTGGGGTCGCCGCTCTCGCCGCCCTCCAGGTGCTGCCGTACCCGCCGGTAGACGTCCTCCGCGTCCTTCAGGTCGGCGATGCCGGTGACGATGCGGTCGAACGACGCCTGGAGGTCGAGCTCGTCGCGGTCCGCCGCGGACAGCCGCTGGGCGTTGAAGAAGTGGTACTCCTTGCCGCGGTAGCTCTCGTAGAACACCGAGACCAGCACGAGCAGCCGCTCGTAGGCGCCGCGGTACACGGTCTCGAAGAACGCCCGCGCCTCCGGCTCGGTGACCTCGCCGCGCCGTACCGAGCCGATCGCGGCGGCGGCGAGCATCGCGCTGTACGTGGCCAGGTGCACGCCGGTGGACAGCAGCGGGTCGAGGAAGCAGGCGGCGTCGCCGCACAACAGGTAGCCGGGCCCCTGGAAGGCGGTGCTGGTGTACGAGTAGTCGCGTTCGGTCCGGGTGCCCGCGCACTGCTCGGCGCCCTCCAGCATGCCGAGCACGACGGGGCAGCGGGCGAGCGCCTCGTGGTAGACGGCGTCGGTGCCGCCCAGCTCGGCCCGCCGCTCGGTGAAGGTGTCGCGGCCGGTCACCAGGCCCACGCTGGTGGTGCCGTCGTGCAGCGGGATCGCCCAGAACCACCCGTCGGGCACCGAGGCGACGGTGATGGCGCCGTCGGGTCCCTTGCCCAGTGGCCGGGCGCCCTTCCAGTAGCTCCAGGTCGCCACGTTGCGGAAGACGTTGTGGAGCGTACGTGTCCGTAGCTGCCGGGCGGCCAGGAGGCCGTGCCGCCCCGACGCGTCGACGAGCTGGTCGAAGGTGATGCGGCCTTCGTCGGCGCCGCGCGCCCAGTGGGCGGCGACCGGCCGGTCGCCGTCGAACTCGACCTCCTTGACGGTCACGCCCTCGTGCACCTCCACGCCCAGCTTCCGGGCGTGGTCCAGCAGCAGCTTGTCGAAGTCGGCGCGGGTCACCTGCCAGGCGTTGACCCGGTCGTCGCCGCCGGCGGCCAGGTCGGTGAACCGCACCTCCCACTCCTCGGGGCCCCAGCAGAAGTAGGCGCCGCCCTTGGCCCGGAAGCCGTACGCCTCCAGGTCGTCCCACACGCCCAGCAGCTCGAAGATCGGCCGGCAGGACGGCAGAATCGATTCGCCGATGTGGTAGCGGGGGAAGGTCTCCCGTTCCAGCAGCGTCACCCGTACGCCCTGCTTGGCGAGCAGCCCCGCGGCCGTGGACCCGGCGGGCCCGCCGCCGATGACCAGCACCTCGGTCCCAGCACGCATGCCATCCCCTCTCGTTCCGCCCGGTTCGGCGCCCTCCGCGGCGCACGGGCGCCGGGCCGTAAGCTTCCAGGGGCCGGTCGAGGAGGGCTTGAGCGGCACTCGGGACCCGGCCCGTCCCGTGCGACGCAGGGCACGGCTCAGCAGGAGGACGCCGTCAGGCTCGGCGCCACCGTGCGGAACGGCGCCCGGATCGAGTAGCGGAACGCCCCGGCGCCGTCCACGTCCTCCGCCTCCGCCAGCTGGAACTCCACCAGGTCCTCCAGCAGCAGTTCGGCCTCCGCCTCGTCCACGCCCAGCAGTTCGGCCGCCGCGGCGGCCGATACGCACGGCTCGGCCGTCGCGGCCACGGCCCGGAAGGCGGTCTGCTCCTTGCTGGACAGCAGCCGGAAGGAACGGGCCACGCTGTCGGTGATGTTCGGCGCGTCCGTGGTGGCCGGCGGGATCCGCCGGACGTCGCCGCGCGCCCGCGCCAGCAGCTTGGCGATCGGCCAGTGCGGCCGCAGCTGGAGCAGGCTGGCCGCGGCCCGCAGCGTCATCGGGAGCCCGCCGGACAGCTTCACCAGCTCGCCCAGTCCGGCGCTGTCCTCCCGCACCCGGTCGGCGCCCAGCACGTCCACGAGCATGCACTGCGACGTCTCGTCCTCCAGCGGCGCGGTCCGGGTGGTGATGAGGACCGCGGGGTGCGACAGCAGCCGCCTGCTGGAGGCGATCACCGCGCAACCGGCGCTCGGCATCAACGCGTTGATCTGCTCGGTCTCCACGACGTCGTCGAGCACCACCAGCAGCCGGCGCCGCGCCGTCCAGTTGCGGAACGCCGTCTGCATCTCCTCCAGCGACACCCCCGGGCCGCCGGGCCCCAGGCCCAGCGCGCACAGGAAGTCGCCCAGCACCTGGGCGGAGGGCACCACCGACCCGTCCGGCCGCTGCAACCGGGCGAACAGCACCCCGTCCGGGTAGTCGCCGCGCACCCGGTGCGCCGCGTGCACCGCGAACGCCGACTTGCCCGAGCCGGGCGCGCCCACCGTCAGCGCGACCACCGGGGTGTCCCGGTCGTGCTCGGTCAGCGCCCGGCGGACCTCGTCGAGCGCCTGCTCGCGGCCCACCAGGCGGCCGGTGTCCAGCGGCAGCTGGTTGGGCTGGCGCCGGGTGGCCACGGCGGGGGAGGGGCAGGCCGCGCCGGCGGGCGCGTCCAGGGCGGGGTCCGCGCTGAGGATCGCCTGGTGCAGCCGCCGCAGCTCGGCCGAGGGCTCCAGGCCGAGTTCGCCCGCGAGGGCGGTCCGGGCGCGCTGATACGCCTGGAGCGCCTCGGCCCGGCGGCCCGCCCGATATAGGCTCAGCATGAGCTTCGCCTGAAATCCCTCATGGGTCGGCTGCTGGGCCGTCAATGTGCTGAGTTCGCCTATCAGATCCATGTGGCGGCCCAGCCGGAGGTCCGCCTCGATGCGATGGTCGAGGGCCAGCTTTCGCAGCTCCTCCAGACGCACCAATTGTGCGTGTAAGAGGGGCCCGGGGGAGATGGCGCCGAATGCCCGCCCGTTCCAGAGTTCCAGCGCCTGGCGTAACGTGCCGGCCGCCTCCTCGAAACATCCTTTCATGAGCTGCGAGCGCCCGAGAACTGCCAAGTCTTCGAACTCTACGGCATCCAGAGCACCCTCCGGTAGGTCGAGCACGTAACCGCCGGGCGTCGTGCGCAGCGCGACCTGCCTGGTGCCCGTGCCGACATCGGGCCCGGTCGTGGCCGGCCAGCCGAGCAGCTTGCGCAGCTGGTAGATGTACGTCTGCAGGGTGGTGACCGCGCTCAGCGGCGGCCGGTCCTCCCACAGTTCCTCGATGAGCTGGTCCGTGCGCACCGCGCGGTTCGCCTCGACGGCGAGCAGCGCGAACACCTGCCGCAGCTTCGGGGCGGAAGGGGTCAGATCCGCCCCCGCGCGCCGGACTTCGAACTCCCCCAGCACTCTGACATGCATGCGAGCTTCCCCTTTGCTGATCCGCCTGGCGGCGAAACGGATTCACGACCGATCACGTACGCGCGCCCTATTGGCAGGGGCGACCGATGCCCCGGCCGGCGCGGTGGTGCGTGCGATGAGAAACCTTCGCGGTTGGTTGGCCCGTGCGCTCGACTCCCGGTGGAGACCCGCTTCAGGTCCGGTGGAAAGCCATGGATTGGTCTAGCGGTATGACATGGACTTTCGCTAGAGCGCTGTTGGAATTTCCCTCGAATTTTGGTCAGTCCTTTAGCGGTGACACCATGCGGAGTGGAAAGGAGCAGGTGACCGGGGGGAGGAGTGGATCTTTTACCGGGGTGGTGATCTCCCTTGATAGTCGCCTGGATGACTAATAGTCTGGCGACTATCTCAATCCCGGCGGGTTGCGCACGACCCGCGTTCGGCATCGGCGGAATGGACTCCGCCGTTTTCGCTCGAGGAGAGTTGCCCATGGATCTGGGTCTCACGGACAAACGGGTGTTGATCACGGGGGGCACCAGGGGAATCGGTCGCGCGACCGCCCTGTTGTACGCCCGGGAGAACGCCCGTGTGGCCATCACCTACAACTCGTCGGCCGAGGAGGCCGCGAAGCTGGTCGAGGAGCTGGGCGGGCCGGGCCGGGCGATGGCCGTGCCCTACGAACTGCGCGACCCGGCCTCGATCGTGTCCGCCGTGGACGCGGTGCGCGAGGAATTCGGCGGCATCGACGTCCTGGTGGCGAACGCCCTCTGGTTCACCTGGGGCGACCCGGGCGAGGACGACGCCTTCGAGGACCTCGACCCGGCGAAATGGACGACCCGATTCCGGGCCAACACCGAAGGGCACATGCTCACCGTCCAGCGCGTCCTCAAGGGCATGCGGGAGAACGGCTGGGGCCGCATCGTCCTGCTCTCCTCGATCACCGCGCAGTACGGCATGTGGCGCTCGGAGATATACAGCGGCTCCAAGGCGGCCCTGCACGGATTCGCCAAGGGCCTGATGTGGAGCCGCCAGGGCGTGCTCGCCAACGTGGTCGCCCCCGGCGCCACGCGCACCGAGTTCTTCGAGCAGCTCCTCGAGGACGAGTCCACGCGGGAGATGGTGGACAAGGAGATCGAGCGCACCCCCAGCGGCCGCATCAGCGACCCCGAGGACGTCGCCAACCTCATCCTCTTCCTCGGCTCGGACGCCAACCGCGCCATCAACGGCGAGGTCATCCACGCGGCCGGCGGCCGCTGACGCACACAGGCGAGGGCCGGGGCGTCGCACCCGTACGGTGCGGCGCCCCGGCCCCGGACCGCCCCGTCAGACGGTCGCCCGGAACAGCGCCACGCTGCCCCGCACCACCACCCGGGCGTCCGGGAACACGGCCCGCAACCGCCGCCGCAGCCCCTCCGGGTCGTCGCCCTGGTTCTGGAAGTTGCCCCGCCGGTGCTGCTCGGCGAGCAGCCGCCGGGTGAGCGCGTTCATCGGCACGCCGGTGGCCAGCACGGTCGAGCCGAACAGCGTCCCGCCCGGCCGCAGCACCCGCGCCGCCTCCGCGAACACCGCACCCTTGACGTCCCAGCCGCCCGGCACCGTGTGCAGCACCAGGTTCAGGCCCACCGAGTCGAAGTGCCCCGACGGCAGCGGCAACGGCTCCAGCAGGTTCGCCCGGCACGTCGCGGGCGCGTACCGGGCCAGCCGGCGCGCCGACATCTCCAGGCACTCCTCGCTCAGGTCCAGCAGCGTGATCTCCGGCCGCTCCACCGGGAAGCGGCACCGGTCCAGGAAGTACCCGGTGCCCGGCCCCACGTCGAGGTGGCGCGGCCCCGCCGCCCGCTCGTACAACCGCAGCATCCGGCGGCGCGGGCACCGCCACACCGCGGAGCAGAACAGGCCCAGCACCACGGCGTCGTAGACCGCCAGGCGCCGCCGGGTGTACGCCTCCTGGGCGTGCCGGGTCCGCGCGTCGAGCGCGCCCGGCTCCGAGGTCCCCGTTCGCACGGCAGCTCTCCTCTCACCGGGCCCGGCGGGCGATCAGCAGCGTGTCGTCGCCCGCCAGCGGGCGGTGCTCGACCTCCGCGAACCCCGCCTCGCGGAACCATTCCGCGCCCTCCGCCGGCGTGTACTCGCCGCCACCGGGGGTGCACAGCATCATGTTCAGGCTCACCAGCAGCGGCGCCGCCTTCTCCCGCCGCTCCTCGTCCACCATCGTGTCGTACACCAGCGCCCAGCCGCCCGGCGGCAGCGCCTCGAAGGCGGCCGCCGCCAGCCGCCGCCGCTGCCCCGGGTCCCAGTCGTGCAGCACGTGGCCGAAGACCACCACGTCCGACGGCGGCAGCGGGTCGCGGAAGAAGTCACCCGCGTGGAACCCGATCCGCCCCGTCATGCCCAGCGCCGCCATGTGCTCGGCGAACACGTCGGCCACCGGCGGCAGGTCGAAGACCGTCGCCTCCAGGTGCGGGTGCGCCCGCACCAGCTGCGCCAGCACGTTGCCGCGGGCCCCGCCCACGTCCGTGACCCGCTTGACCGACGCCCAGTCGAACGCCCCGGCCAGCGCCGCGCCGCTCGGCCCGTTGAGGGCGTCCATGCCCCCGTAGTACGCCCGCCACGCCTCGATGCCCCGGTGCTGCCGGGCGAACATGCCCGCCTCGCCGGAGGCCCCGTTCTGCGGCTTCCCGGTCAGCAGCCCCTCGCCCAGCCGCGCCCAGCGGGCGTCGGCCTGCTCCAGGAACCGGCCCAGGTATGCGCCGTCGTCGCTCGTCAGGAACCGCGCCGCCAGGGGCGCCGGACGGTACCGGCCGGCCTCCCGCTCCAGCAGCCCGACCGCCACCAGCGCGTCCAGGAAGTCCCGCGCGCCCCGGTCCGCCACCCCGAACCGGTCCCGGACCTCCTCCCACGTCAGCGGCGTGTCGCGCAGGCCCGTGAAGAGGTCCAGTTCCACGGCGAACAGGACCGTGCGCCACTTGTAGAAGTCGGCGGCCATCCGCAACAGCGGCTCGGCCGTGACCTCCGCCCGCTCCGCCCCCGCACCCTCCGCACCCTTCGGCATGCGCCCGTCTCCTCCCGGCAGCGGTCCGGCGCTGCCGGGAGGACCGTACGGCGGCCCGCTCGACGGCCGCTCAGGAGCGGCTCGGGGCGGCGGGGGCGACGCTCAGGACGTGGGGCCGCCCTTCGGCTTGTCCTCGTCCACGATCTCGGCGTCGACCACGTCCTCCGTGTCCCCGGCCGGCCCGGCGGCACCGGGCGCGCCCTGCGCCCCCGCCTCGCCCTGTGCGGCACCCGCCTTGGCGTACATCGCCGCACCGATCTTCTGCGCGGCCGTCGCCGTCTTCTCGGTGGCCTGCCGGATCGCGGCGGTGTCCTCGCCCTTGAGCTTCTCCTTCAGCTCCGCCAGCGCCGCCTCCGTCTCCTGCCGCGCGTCGTCCGGGATCTGCTCCGCGTTGTCCCGCAGCAGCCTCTCCGTGCTGTAGACCAGCGTCTCGGCCGTGTTCCGCGTCTCGGCGGCCTCCTTGCGGCGGCGGTCCTCCTCCGCATGCTGCTCGGCCTCCCGCACCATGCGGTCGATGTCGTTCTTCGGCAGCGACGAGCCGCCGGTGACGGTCATCTTCTGCTCCTTGCCCGTGCCGAGGTCCTTGGCGGTCACGTGCATGATGCCGTTGGCGTCGATGTCGAAGGAGACCTCGATCTGCGGGACGCCGCGCGGGGCCGGCGGGAGGCCGGTCAGCTCGAACATGCCGAGCTTCTTGTTGTACGCGGCGATCTCGCGCTCGCCCTGGTAGACCTGGATCTGCACGGACGGCTGGTTGTCCTCGGCCGTCGTGAAGACCTCCGCCCGCCGGGTCGGGATCGTGGTGTTGCGCTCGATCAGCTTGGTCATGATGCCGCCCTTGGTCTCGATACCGAGGGACAGCGGGGTGACGTCCAGCAACAGGACGTCCTTGACCTCGCCCTTGAGCACACCGGCCTGGAGCGAGGCACCGATCGCCACGACCTCGTCCGGGTTCACGCCCTTGTGCGGCTCCTTGCCGGTCAGCTCGGTGACCATGCGCGTCACCGCCGGCATGCGCGTCGAGCCGCCCACCAGGATCACATGGTTGATGTCCGCCACCTTCAGCCCGGCGTCCTTGACCGCCTGGTGGAACGGCCCCTTGCAGCGCTCCAGCAGGTCCTCGGTCAGCTGCTCGAACTGGGCCCGGGTGAGCTTCTCGTCCAGGTGCAGCGGGCCCTCGGCGGACGCCGTGATGTAGGGCAGGTTGATCGTCGTCTCCGTCGCGGACGACAGCTCGATCTTCGCCTTCTCCGCCGCCTCCCGCAGCCGCTGCAGCGCCATCTTGTCCTTCGACAGGTCGACGCCGTAGTTGTTGCGGAACCGCGTGACGAGGTGGTCGACGACGCGCTGGTCCCAGTCGTCGCCGCCCAGCTGCGTGTCGCCGTTGGTGGCCTTCACCTCGACCACGCCCTCGCCGATCTCCAGCAGCGACACGTCGAACGTACCGCCGCCCAGGTCGAAGACCAGGACCGTCTGGTCGTTCTCCTTGTCCATGCCGTACGCCAGCGCCGCCGCGGTCGGCTCGTTGATGATCCGCAGCACCTTCAGGCCCGCGATCTCACCGGCCTCCTTGGTGGCGGTGCGCTGCGCGTCGTTGAAGTACGCCGGCACGGTGATCACGGCGTCGGTGACGTCCTCGCCCAGGTACGCCTCGGCGTCCCGCTTCAGCTTCTGCAGCACCCGGGCGGAGATCTCCTGCGCCGTGTACCGCTTGCCGTCGATGTCCCCGTGCTCGGGGAACCGCCAGTCCGGGTCGCCCATGTGGCGCTTGACCGAGCGGGCGGTGCGCTCGACGTTGGTGACGGCCTGGCGCTTGGCGATCTCGCCGACCAGGACCTCACCGCCCTTGGCGAACGCCACCACCGACGGTGTCGTGCGCGCGCCCTCCGTGTTCGTGACGACCGTGGGCTCGCCGCCCTCCAGCACACTGACGACCGAGTTGGTCGTGCCCAGGTCGATACCGACTGCTCGTGCTGCCATCTCAGCGCTCCTCGCCGGTGCTCCGTTGCCTTGCCTTCCTGCATAAAACTTGAGTGGGACCATGTCAAGCAGGCGCCAACACCCCTTCCGCGCCTTCCCGCGGCCCGGCCGGGTGAACCCGCCGCGCACCCGGTGTCACGGCGCGGCGGCCGAGGAAGGCATCGCGGGGACGGGCCGCGAGAGCCGCAGGACGCGAGGAGACCGCCGTGGAGATGCCGCAGGTGGCCGTGTGCCAGGTGGGGGAGTGCGCCTACAACCGGGACAGTGCCTGCCACGCACTGGCCATCACCGTGGGTGACGGCACGCACCCGGGGTGCGACACGTTCTTCACCTTCCCCGCCAAGGGCGGGGACGCCGGTGCCACCGGCCGGGTCGGCGCCTGCAAGGTGGCCGGGTGCCTGCACAACGTCGACCTGGAGTGCCAGGCCCCCGGCATCACGGTGGCGGCGCTGGGCGGCTCGGCCGACTGCCTCACCTACACCGCCCGCTGAGCCGCCGCCCGGCCCCGGAGGCACCCGTACAACGGGCCCTCCGGGGTACCGGTGCGGCATGTCGGGTGGTCGTCGCGGCTCATCCCGCCGCGCACGCGGCCGGCTCCAGCCGGCCGGACTGCTCCTCCCGTTCCGCTTCGGTCTCCGACTCCACCGCCGCGCGCAGCTGCGGGTCCTCGATGACCGCCGCCGGGTACAGCGCCCGGCCCGCCGGGTGCGGCCGGGCGTACACGGCGACGAGCTGACGGACCTTCGCCGCGTCGGCCGCCGGGGCCGTGTACGGGCGGGCCCGGTCGGAGTCCTCGTCGTGGTCGGCGCCGGACAGCGTCGACCACATGTCCTCGGCGACGGAGATGAGCTCGTCCAGCTCGTCGCGCACGTCGTGCCAGACACCCTCGCGCAGCGCCTGGTCGACGCGCGAGAGGGTGGCCAGCAGTGCGGCATAGTCGTCGGCCAACCGCTCCTCGGTGGAGGTGGGTTCGAGGGTCTTGGCGGCCAGCTCGGTGGCGTACATGGCAACTCCAGGGGACGCACAGATCGGGTGCCGGGGCTCAGCCGTCTCTGCCCCGCCCCCGCATAGTCGCGCGCCCGCCCGGCCCCCGCGGCCGTTTGCCGCCGCAGCGTTGATGAATCACTCGCCCGGCGGATCGGGAGAGCCGGCCGGAGGCCCGTACCCGCCGCCACCCGGGGTCTCGACGACGAGGACGTCACCGGGCCCGGCCGCGACCGTGTCGCGCCCCGCCACCGGCACGACGGTGCCGTCGGCCCGCTCCAGCCGGGCCGCGCCGCGCGCCCCCGGCGCGCCGCCCGCCATGCCGTACGGCGCCACCCGGCGGTGCCCGGCCAGCGCGGTCACCGTCATCGCGTCCCGGAAGCGGATCCGGCGCACGGCGCCGTCGCCGCCCCGCCACCGGCCGGCCCCGCCGCTGCCGCGCCGCACGGCGAACTCCTCCAGCAGCACGGGCAGCCGCCACTCCAGCACCTCCGGGTCGGTGAGCCGCGAGTTGGTCATGTGCGTCTGCACCGCCGGCGCGCCGTCGAAGCCCGGCCCGGCGCCCGAGCCGGAGGCCACCGTCTCGTAGTACTGATGGCGGGCATTGCCGAACGTGACGTTGTTCATCGTCCCCGACCCCTCCGCCTGCACGCCCATCGCCGCGTACAGCGCGCCCACCACGGCCTGCGAGGTCTCCACGTTGCCGGCGACCACCGCCGCCGGGTGGGCCGGGGCGAGCATCGAGCCCTCCGGCACCACGATCCGCAACGGCCGCAGACAGCCGTTGTTCAGCGGGATGTCCTCGGCCACCAGGGTCCGGAACACGTACAGCACCGCGGCCGTCACCACGGACACCGGGGCGTTGGCGTTGCCGTCCTGCTGTGGCGACGTGCCGGTGAAGTCGACCGTCGCCGAGCGGCGGGCCCGGTCCACGGCCACCCGGACCCGGACGACCGCGCCGGAGTCGGTCTCGTAGCGGTACGCGCCGTCGCGCAGGGCGTCCACGACACGCCGCACCGCCTCCTCGGCGTGGTCCTGGACGTGCCGCATGTAGGCGAGTATCACCTCCCGGCCGAAGTGGGCGGTCATCCGGCCCACCTCCTCCACGCCCTTGCGGTTGGCGGCGATCTGGGCCCGCAGGTCGGCCAGGTTGGTCTCCGGCGCCCGCGACGGGTACCGGGCCCCGGTCAGCAGGGCACGCGTCTCCTCCTCGCGGAACCGGCCGTCGCGCACCAGCAGCCAGTCGTCGAACAGCACGCCCTCCTCGTCGATGTGCCGGCTGAACGCCGGCATGGAGCCCGGCGTCAGCCCGCCGATCTCGGCGTGGTGACCGCGCGAGGCCACGAAGAACAGCACCGGCGGCCCGGCCCCGCCCGCCGCCGGGCGCTCCTCGTCGAAGACGGGGGTCACCACCGTCACGTCCGGCAGGTGGGTGCCCCCGTGGTACGGGTCGTTGACGGCGTAGGCGTCGCCGGGCCGCATCGTCCCGGCCCGCCGGCGGACGACCTCCTTGACCGTCGTGGCCATGGAGCCCAGGTGGACGGGGATGTGCGGCGCGTTGGCGACGAGCTCGCCGGACGCGTCGAAGACGGCGCAGGAGAAGTCGAGCCGCTCCTTGATGTTGACCGACTGGGCGGTGGCCTCCAGCCGTGCCCCCATCTGCTCGGCCACCGACACGAACAGGCCGTTGAAGATCTCCAGGAGCACCGGGTCGGCGCGGGTGCCGGCCCGCTCCCCGGCGGCCGCGGTCACGCGCTCCAGCAGCAGGTGGCCCAGCGGCGTCCTGACGGCCCGCCAGCCCGCGTCGACCACGGTCGTGGAGTCGGCCTCGGTGACGACCGCCGGCCCGGTCACCGCGACACCGGGCACCAGGCGCTCGCGCCGCAGCAGGGGAACGTCGCGCCAGCAGCCGCCGCTGTACAGCGGCACGGTGCGCGGCGCCTCCCCGCCCGGTTCCGGGGCGGCCACGTCGCCCAGGGAGCTCAGGCCGGGCGGCTCGGCGGGGGCGACGGCCTCCATGGAGACGGCCTCGACGACCAGCGGCCGGTCCATGAGGAACGCGTACGCCGCCCGGTGGGCCGCCTCGAACTCCGCCGTCATCGCCGCCACCCCGGCCAGCTCCACGGGCACCGCCGTGTCGGTGCCGTCGTACCGCAGCCGCGCCCGCCGCCGCACGCACACGCCCTCGCCGCCCGCGCCCCCCTCCCGCAGCTCGGCCCGCGCCGCGTCCTCCAGCTCCGCCGCCACCGCCCGCACCCCGGCCATCGCCCCCTCCTCCAGACGGGCCTCCACGGAGCGCTCGCGTAGGGCCGTGCTGTCGGCCAGGCCCATGCCCAGCGCCGACAGCACCCCGGCCAGCGGCGGTACGAGCACGGTGCGGATGCCCAGCGAGTCGGCCACCGCGCAGGCGTGCTGCCCGCCCGCGCCGCCGAACGCGGTCAGCGCGTACCGGGTGACGTCACGGCCCTGCTGCACCGAGATGCGCTTGACGGCCGCGGCGACGTTCGCCACCGCCACCCGCAGGTAGCCCTCGGCGACCTGCTCGGGGGAGCGGCCGTCGCCGGTACGGGCGCGGATCTCCGCAGCGAGCTCCGCGAAGCGCCGTCGCACCACCTCCCGGTCCGGCGGCGCGTCGCCGCCCGGCCCGAAGACGTGCGGGAAGAACTCCGGCTGCACCCGGCCGAGCATCACGTCGGCGTCCGTCACCGTCAGCGGGCCCCCGGCCCGGTAGCAGGCGGGCCCGGGATCGGCACCCGCCGAGTCGGGGCCCACGCGGTAGCGGCCGCCGTCGAAGTGCAGCACCGAACCGCCGCCCGCGGCCACGGTGCGGATGTCGAGCATCGGCGCCTGCAACCGCACCCCGCCGATCTCGGTCGTCACCACCCGCTCGTAGGCGCCCGCGAAGTGCGACACGTCGGTCGACGTCCCGCCCATGTCGAAGCCGATCACCTGGCCGAAACCCGCCAGCTGCGCCATGCGCGCCATGCCGACGATGCCGCCGGCCGGCCCGGACAGGATCGCGTCCTTGCCGCGGAACCGGCCCGCCTCCGCCAGCCCGCCGCTGGACCGCATGAACATCAGCCGCACGCCCCGCAGCGCCTCCGCCACCTCGTCCACGTGGCGGCGCAGGACGGGCGAGAGGTAGGCGTCCACGACCGCCGTGTCGCCGCGCGGCACCAGCTTCATCAGCGGGCTCACCTCGCAGGACAGCGACACCTGCGGGAAGCCGGTGCGCCGCGCGAGGTCCCCGGCCGCCCGCTCGTGGGCCGGGTGGTGGTGGCTGTGCGCGCACACCACCGCCACCGCCCGGATCCCGTCGTCGAGGGCGCGCCGCAGCTCCGGCGCCAGGGCGTCCAGGTCCGGGGCGCGCAGCACCTCGCCCCCGGCCGTGACGCGCTCGTCCACCTCCAGCACCCGCTCGTACAGCACCTCCGGCAGCACGATGTGACGGTCGAACAGGCGGGGCCGGTTCTGGTAGCCGATGCGCAGGGCGTCACCGAACCCACGGGTGATCACCAGCGCGGTGCGTTCCCCGGTGCGCTCCAGCAGCGCGTTGGTGGCCACGGTGGTGCCCATCCGCACCGCGTCGACCAGGCCCCCGTCGATCTCCTGCCCGGGCGGGACGCCCAGCAGCACGCGGACGCCCTCCACGGCGGCGTCGCGGTACCGGGCGGGGTTGCGGGACAGCAGCTTGTGCGTCACCACGCGCCCGTCGGGGCGGCGCGCCACGACGTCGGTGAAGGTGCCGCCCCGGTCGATCCAGAACTGCCAGCCGCGGCGGCCGGACGGCACGGCCCCCTCAGCGGGTGAGGTGGACCTCATGGTGCAGGGTGGACTCCATGTCGTGGCCGGCCTTCTCCAGCAGCTGGTCGGCGAGCCCGGTCAGCGCACGGGCCGCCGCGACCTCCTCGCCGACGCGCTGCTGACGCGGGTCGTCGGGGTGGCGGTGGGCCACGCCCTGCGCCGACAGCTCCGAGCCGTCGTGCAGCCGCAGCTTGACGTCGGCCTGCGTGTCGGCGTCGATCTCACGGAACTGCATCTGGATGCCGCAGTCGACGATCTTCTCCATGGTGATCACCTGGGTCTCTCGCGTGGCTTACGGGGGCAGGTGCCGCACGAACCAGTCGCGGGCCAGGTCCGCGACGGCGTCCAGGGCGCCCGGCTCCTCGAACAGATGGGTGGCGCCCGGCACGACGGCCAGCTCGTTCTCGCAGCGCAGCTGCTCCGCGGCGCGCCGGTTGAGCTCCAGGACGGTCTCGTCGTGGCCGCCCACGATCAGCAGCGTCGGGGCCCGCACCCGGGCCAGGCGCGGCCCGGCCAGGTCGGGGCGGCCGCCCCGGGAGACCACGGCCGCGACGTCACCGGTGCCGTCCTCCGCGCCGTCCGCGGCCTCCGCCGCCGCCCACAGGGCGGCCGCGGCACCCGTACTGGCGCCGAAGTAGCAGACCGGCACCGCCTCCTGCCGGCGCATCCGCCGGGTGACCTCGGCCAGCCGGCGCGCCAGCGGCTCGACGGCGAACACATTGGCCCGGTCGGTCTCCTCCTCGGGCGTGAGCAGGTCGAAGAGGAGGGTGCCGAGCCCGGCCGCGTTGAGGGACCCCGCCACGGCACGGTTGCGGGGGCTGAGCCGGCTGCTGCCGCTGCCGTGCGCGAAGACCACCAGCGCGGGCGCGCCCGCGGGCACGGTCAGGTCGCCGTCCAGCGTGACCGCACCGCCCTCGACGGGGAGCCGTACGGGGCCGGCGCGGGGGCGTGCCGGGGCGGGGTCCGCGTCGGCGGCGGTCTCCTCCCGGTTGCGCCGCAGCAGCTCGACGACCTCCTCGTCGGGCGTCTGCGAGAAGTCGTGGTACCACTCGCCCACGGCCGAGAAGGCGGCCGGCGTCGACAGGCACACCAGCTCGTCCACCGTCGTACGGAACCGGGCCGCCGCGTCCGGCGGCGCCACCGGCACCGCCAGCACCACCCGCGCCGCGCCCTGCGCCGCCGCCACCTGGCAGGCGGCCGCCGCCGTGGCACCCGTGGCGATGCCGTCGTCGACCACCACGGCCGTGCGCCCCGCGAGCGGCACCCGTCCCCGGCCGCCGCGGAACCGCTCGGCCTGCCGGGCCAGTTCGGCCTCCTCGGCGCGCTCCACCTCGGCCAGGTCGTCCTGGTCCACCCGGCTCATCCGCATGATGTCGGCGTGCACGACCCGGACGCCGCCCTCACCGATCGCGCCGAAGCCCAGCTCCCGGTGGTAGGGCACGCCCAGCTTGCGGACCAGGATGACGTCCAGCGGCGCGCCCAGCGCGTGGGCGACCTGGAACGCGACGGGGACACCGCCGCGCGGCAGGCCGAGCACGACCGGGCGCTCCTCCCGCAGGTGCTCCAGCCGCTCGGCCAGGTGCCTGCCCGCCTCCACGCGGTCGGCGAAACGCATGATCCACCTCCGGTCCCGGGGGCCCGGTCCGGGGAAGCCCCCGCCACGGGGTGCCGCAGGATGCCCGTACTCCCAATATGACCGGAACAGCGGGGAACCGTCCACGCGGGAAGCCCCCGGCACCGGCCGCTACTCCTCCGCCGGTTCCTCCGCCGGCTCCTCTGCCGGCTCCTCCGCCAGCGCCGCCCGCAGCCGGGCCGCGACCCGCGCCGCCTCCTCGTCCGAGCCGTACCGGCTGCGCGGCCAGAAGAAGCCCCGCAGGCCGTCCTTCGGGTTCCGGGGCACCACGTGCACGTGGAAGTGCGGCACGGACTGGCTCACCCGGTTGTTGGCCGCCACGAACGTCCCCGCCGCCCCCATGCCGCGCTGCACGGCGCCCGCGATCCGCCGCACCCGCAGGAAGAACGGCCCCACCTGCGCGGCCGGCAGGTCCGTCAGCGTCTCCGCGTGCAGCCGCGGCACCACCAGCACGTGCCCCGGGAACAGCGGCCGGGCGTCGAGGAAGGCCACCGCCGTGCCGTCCTCGAAGACCCGGTGCCCGTCCGCCTCGCCCGCCACGATCGCGCAGAACGCGCACACCACTCCGTCCACCCCACCAGTCAACTACAGCTCGTATGCCCCCGATGGCTGGAATCGGCCGCCCGCCGGTGACCCGGCCGCCCCGCGCGGGCACAAGAACGCCCATGCCCCTGCTCGTCGGCACCTCCGGATGGCAGTACAAGGACTGGCGCGACCACCTCTACCCCGAGGGGCTGCCCCAGCGGCTCTGGCTGGAGGAGTACGCCGCGCACTTCGCCACCGTCGAGAACAACAACGCCTTCTACCGGCTGCCGCGCCCCGAGACCTTCGCCGACTGGCGCGCCCGCACCCCCGAGGGCTTCGTCATGGCCGTCAAGGCCAGCCGCTACCTCACCCACATCAAACGGCTCCGCGACCCCGAGGAGCCCGTCGGCCGGCTGCTGCGGCACGCCGGCGGGCTCGGCGACCGGCTCGGCCCCGTCCTCCTCCAGCTCCCGCCCACCCTGCGCGCCGACCCCGGCACCCTGGACGCCACCCTCGCCTGCTTCCCCGCCGGCGTACGCGTGGCCGTCGAGCCCCGGCACGACTCGTGGTGGACCGACGCCGTGCGCACCGTCCTGGAGCGCCACGCCGCGGCCCTGTGCTGGGCCGACCGCGACTCGCGCCCGGTGACGCCGCTGTGGCGCACCACGGACTGGGGGTACGTGCGCTTCCACGTCGGCGCCGCGCACCCCTGGCCGCGTTACGGGCGGCAGGCACTCGACTCCTGGACCGCCCGGATCGCCGCCGAGTGGCCCGACACCGCCGACGTGTACGCGTACTTCAACAACGACCCGGGCGGCGCCGCCGTCCACGACGCCACCGTCCTCGCCCGCGCCGCGCGGGCCCGCGGCCGTACCGTCACCCGCACCCCGGGGGAGCCGCAATGACCCCGCCCCGAACGGCCGTCCACGCCCTGCGGCCCGGTGAGGGGCGTGCCAGGGTGAGCCGTGTACGCCACGCCGCCCCGGGAAGACGGGGCCGTGGAA
Source organism: Streptomyces mashuensis (assembly GCF_014654785.1). GTDB lineage: Bacteria > Actinomycetota > Actinomycetes > Streptomycetales > Streptomycetaceae > Streptomyces > Streptomyces mashuensis. The sequence continues at coordinate 76,207 of NZ_BNBD01000014.1, read as the reverse complement.
GCAGCACTGCGAGACCGAGGAGCACCGCATGCCCAGGGGATCGAGCAACAAGCGCGAGCGGCAGTACGAGCACATCAAGGAGAGCGCCGGCAAGCGCGGCGCGAGCGAGGGCCGCGCCAAGGAGATCGCCGGCCGCACGGTGAACAAGCAGCGCGCCCAGGCCGGCGAGACCAAGGGCTCCAGCAGCCGCACCACCTCGCGCAGCACGAGCAGCACGCGCTCCCGTGGCGGCGAGCCCACGAAGGAGCAGCTGTACAACGAGGCGAAGAAGCGCAACATCCAGGGCCGCTCGGACATGAGCAAGGACGAGCTCAAAAAAGCCCTGGGCCGCCGCTGACCAGCACCCTCACCCGCCCCGACGGTCACCACCGTCACACTGGGAAACCGGCGACCCCACTTCCGTGACGCACCGGCATCGGCGAGGATGCCTGTGTGCTCGACGTCCTGAACCCGGCGGACCCCGCCTTCGCCCGCGACCCGTACCCGTACTACGCACGGCTGCGCGCCGGCGCCCCGGTGGCCCGCGTGCCCCTGGCCAACGGCACCCACGCCTGGCTCGTCACGGGCTACGACGAGGCCCGCTCCGTCCTGGCCGACCCGCGCTTCTCCAACGTGCCGCCGCGCGCCGCCGGCCGGCCCCGGCCCGACTCCCCGGACCGGCGCGCCCGCGCCTGCCTGGAGCGGCACATGCTCAACTCGGACGCCCCGGACCACCTGCGGCTGCGCCGGCTGACCACCGCCGCCTTCACCCCGCGCCGCGTGGACGCGCTGCGGCCCCGGATCGAGGAGCTCACCGACGGGCTGCTGGCGCAGCTGTCCGGGCGGCTGGCCCGCGAGGGCAGGGCCGACCTGGTCGACGACTTCGCCTTCCCGCTGCCCGTCCTCGTCATCGCCGAGGTGCTGGGCGTCCCCGAGGCCGACCGGGACGAGCTGCGCGAGTGGACCTACCGGGTGGGCTCGCCCGCCGACGCGCTGGAGCCCGGCGCGGTGCAGGAGGCGTGGACGAGCCTGCACGCCTACTTCACCGGCCTGATAGCCGAGAAGCGCCGCCGGCCCGGCGACGACCTCTTCAGCGTGCTGGCCCGGGACGCCCGCGACAGCGGCGACGAGGCGGGCGCGCAGGACGGCGGCCTCGACGACGGCGAGCTGCTCGCCATGGCGTTCCTGCTGCTGTTCGCCGGCTACGAGACCACCATGAACCTGCTCGGCTCCGCCTCCCTGATGCTGCTCACCCACCCCGCGGAGCTGGCCGCCGCCCGCGCCGGCGGCCCCGCCCACTGGGAGGCCGTCGCCGAGGAGACCCTGCGCCACGGCAGCCCCCTGGAGGGCAGCACCTGGCGGCGCACCACCGAGCCCGTCGCCCTCGGCGACGGCGTGACCATACCCGCCGAGGAACCCGTCCTCGTCATGCTCGCCGCCGCCAACCGCGACCCCGCCCGGTTCCCCGACCCGGACGCCTTCCGCCCCGCCCGCCACCTGCCCGGCGGCACCCGCCCCGCCCCGCACCTGGCCTTCGGCCACGGCCCGCACTTCTGCCTCGGCGCCCGCCTGGCCCGCCTGGAGGCCGCGGTGGCCCTGCCCCGCCTCTTCGCCGCCCTCCCCGGTGTCGCCCTCGACGCCGACCCCGCCACCCTGCCGTACCGCCCCGGCCTGCTGGTCCGCGGCCCCCGCGCACTGCCCGTACGGAGCGGATGACGGACGGCGTCCCCCGGGGAGCGCACGCGAACGGGTGAGGCCCGCGTGCACCCCCGCCCCCCGGGGAAGCCGACCGACGTGACGACACTCGGACTGCCCGGAACCATCGCAGCCTGCCTCTTCGACATGGACGGCGTGCTCACCGAGACCGCGACCGTGCACGCCGCGGCCTGGAAGGAGACCTTCGACGCCTTCCTGCGCCGCCGCGACGGCCCCGGCTTCCGCCCGTTCGACGCGGTGGAGGACTACGACCGCTACGTCGACGGGATGCCGCGGGCCGACGGCGTCCGCTCCTTCCTCGCCTCCCGCGGCATCGGGCTGCCCGAGGGCGGGCCCGACGACCCGCCCGGCCACGACACCGTCCAGGGCCTGGCCAACGCCAAGAACACCCTCGTCCTGAAGAAGATCGAGGAACTGGGCGTGCACGCCTATCCCGGTTCCGTCCGCTACGTGCGGCAGGTGCGCGCCGCCGGCCTGCGCACCGCCGTGGTCTCCTCCAGCGCCAACGCCCGCGCGGTGCTCGACGCCGCCGGCATCGGCGACCTCTTCGACGTACGGATCGACGGGCTGGTGGCCGCCGAGCGGCATCTGCCGGGCAAGCCCCACCCCGACACGTTCCTCACCGCCGCCCAGGAGCTCGGCACGCCGCCGGAACGCGCCGCCGTGTTCGAGGACGCCCTGGCCGGCATGGAGGCCGGCCGCTCCGGCGGGTTCGGGCACGTGGTGGGCGTGGACCGCACCGGGCAGGCGGAGGAGCTGCGCCGGCACGGCGCCGACGTCGTCGTGACCGACCTCGACCAGCTGCTGGGAGACCCCTCGTGATCACACATCCGGCCTACATGGTCGAACCCTGGTGCCTGCGCGAGACGACGCTCAATCTCGACGTCCTCTCGCAGAGCGAATCGGTGTTCGCGCTCGCCAACGGACACGTCGGCTGGCGCGGCAACCTCGACGAGGGCGAGCCGCACGGCCTGCCCGGCACCTACCTCAACGGCGTCTACGAGTTCCGCCCGCTGCCGTACGCGGAGGCCGGCTACGGCTACCCCGAGTCCGGGCAGACCGTCATCGACGTCACCAACGGCAAGGTGGTGCGGCTCCTCGTCGACGACGAACCCTTCGACCTGCGCTACGGGCGGCTGCACCGGCACGAGCGGCTGCTCGACTTCCGCACCGGGCTGCTGCACCGCACCGCCGAGTGGACCTCGCCCAGCGGCCGCGGCATCCGGGTGCGCTCCACGCGCCTGGTCTCCTTCACCCAGCGCGCGGTCGCGGCGATCGCCTACGAGGTGGAGGCGCTCGACGACGAGGTGCGCGTCGTCCTCCAGTCGGAGCTGGTCGCCAACGAGCAGCTGCCGCGGGCCGAGGGCGACCCCCGCGCCGCCGCCATCCTCGAATCACCCCTGGTGCCCGAGGACACCGCCGCGCACGGCACGCGCATCCGGCTGCTGCACCGCACCGCCCGCAGCGGCCTGCGGGTGGGCGTGGCCGCCCAGCACGTCGTCGAGGGCGGCGAGCGGACCGCGTACACCTCGGAGAGCTCCGACGACCTCGCCCGCGTCACCGTCACCTCCGTGCTGCGGCCCGGCCAGACGCTGCGCCTGGAGAAGATCGTCGCGCACGGCTGGTCGGCGGTGCGCTCGGCGCCCGCCGTCCGCGACCAGGTCGACGCGGCCCTGGCGGCGGCCACCAGCAGCGGCTGGCAGGGCCTGGTCGACGACCAGCGCGGCTACCTCGACGACTTCTGGGCCCGCGCCGACGTGGAGGTCGACGGCGACGCCGAGATCCAGCAGGCGGTGCGGTTCGCCCTCTTCCACGTCCTCCAGGCCGGCGCGCGCGGCGAGGCCCGTGCCCTGCCCGCCAAGGGCCTGACCGGCCCCGGCTACGACGGCCACTGCTTCTGGGACACCGAGACCTTCGTCCTGCCCGTGCTCACCTACACCGCGCCGCAGGCGGTCGAGCAGGCGCTGCGCTGGCGGTACACCACGCTGCCCGCCGCCCAGGAACGCGCCCGCCAGCTGGGGCTGCGCGGCTCGGCCTTCCCCTGGCGCACCATCAACGGCAGCGAGTGCTCCGGCTACTGGCCGGCCGGCACCGCCGCCTTCCACATCAACGGGGACATCGCCGACGCCGTCGTGCGCTACATCCGGGCCACCGACGACGAGGCGTTCGAGAAGGAGGTGGGGCTGCCGCTGCTGGTGGAGACCGCCCGGCTGTGGCGCTCGCTGGGCCACCACGACCACCACGGCGACTTCCACATCGACGGCGTGACCGGCCCCGACGAGTACAGCGCCATCTCGGACGACAACCTGTACACGAACCTGATGGCGCAGCACAACCTGCGGGCCGCCGCGGCCGTCGTGGAGCGCCACCCGGACCTGGCGGCGGCGCTGGGCGTGGACGACGAGGAGACCGCCGACTGGCGGGACGCCGCCACCCGCATGTCGCTGCCGTACAACGAGGAACTGGGCGTGCACGAGCAGTCGGCGGGCTTCACCGGGCACCAGCTGTGGGACTTCACCCGCACCAGGGAGGACCAGTACCCCCTGATGATGCACTTCCCCTACTTCGACCTCTACCGCAAGCAGGTGGTGAAGCAGGCCGACCTGGTGCTCGCGATGTGCCTGCGCGGCGAGGCGTTCACGCCGGAGCAGAAGGCCCGCAACTTCGCCTATTACGAGCAGCTGACGGTCCGGGACTCCTCGCTGTCGGCCTGCGGCCAGGCCGTCATGGCCGCCGAGGTGGGCCACATGCGGCTGGCCTACGACTACCTGGGCGAGGCGGCCATGATGGACCTGTCCGACCTGGAGGGCAACACGCGCGACGGCCTGCACATCGCCTCCCTCGCCGGCACCTGGTTCGCGCTGGTCGTCGGGTTCGGCGGGATGCGCGAGGTGGACGGCCTGGTCGCGTTCAGCCCGCGGCTGCCGGAACAGATGGTGCGGCTCGCGTTCAACGTGCAGTTCCGCAGCCGCCGGCTGCGCGTGGAGATCGTCGACAACGAGGCCACGTACACGCTGATCGAGGGCGAGTGCCAGGACATCCTGCACTGCGGCGAGAAACTGACGCTCACTCAGGGCAAGCCGCAGTCCCGGCCGGTGGAGACCGCGGAGGCCGGCCCGGCGCCGGAGCAGCCGGCCGGCCGGGCCCCGGCGCACCGTGGCCGGATGGTGGGCCACCTGGAGGCCGAGGCGACCCACTCGTAGGGCCCGGCGGTTCAAGTGGCGGGGCGGGCGCGCCGGCCCGGGGCTCAGTCCGGGTCGACGCGCCGCCAGCCGTAGCCGCTGCCGCGCAGCCGTCGGCTGACGCGGTGCCACAGGGGGTGGCGTTCGCGCTGTTCGCGTGAGTGGCGGTCCAGCTCCTCGGCCAGCCGCTCGGTCCGCTTCTCCACGTCCAGCTCGTCCAGGATCCGGTCCACCTCGGCGAGCAGGGCGCCGTGCAGCTGCCACTGCCGAGGGTGCGTCCGCACCCCTTCCAGCAGGAGCTCGGCGGCCCGGTCGCGGCTGGCGCGGCCGGCGGCCAGCTCCTCGAACAGCCGGGCCTCGGCCTCCTCGGCGTTGGCGCTGACCTGCGTGGTGATCAGCGCGGCAAAGCTCTCGATGGCTCGCGCCAGGTGCTGGAACACCTCCTGGAGGGCTTCCGCCACGTCCTCCGGGAAGAGTGTCTCCTCGGTGCGTTCCTTGGCCAGGTCGGTGAGGCTGCGGCAGATCACCCGCACCACGACGGCCGAGATTTCCAGCGCGTCCAGGCCCGTGCGCAGCACGACGCGGAACAGCAGTCCCTCCCGCACCCGGGGGTTGAGCCGCAGGCTGTCCTCCGCCTGCCGCAGCTCCGCGTCCACCTGGACGATCTCGTGGTCGAGCCGGCGCGCCGCGTGCAGCCGGGCGGCGGCCTCGGCCACCGGGGTGTGCCCCCTGACCTCGTCGCCGATCTCCCGCAGCAGCCGGCCCATGTGGCGGGCCATCTGCTGGATCGCCTCCCCGGCGGGCTGCACCCACACCGGAGGCACGAACAGCACGTCGAACAACAGCCCCACCACGGCGCCGATGAGCGTCTCCAGCACCCGGTCCCAGGCGGTCTCCGCCACCCGGGTGACGCCCAGCACCAGCATCGCGCTGATCGCCACCTCGGGGACGAATTCACCCGCCCGCACGAACCGGCCGATGACGAGCGAGGCCAGGATGATCAGGCCCAGGCTCCACCAGGTGAGCCCCACCAGCACGCTGAAACCGATCGCGATGAGCACGCCGACGACCACGGAGTTCACCCGCCGGATGCCGGTGGTCAGCGTGGAGTAGAGGGTCACCTGCACGACGAGCAGCGCGGTCAGCGGGGCGGTGAGCGGGGCCGGTTCGTTGCTCAGGTGGAGGGCCACCACGTACGAGATCACCGCGGCCAGCGTGGAGCGCACCGCCTGGACGACGGCGGGCTCGCGGTGCACCCGGACCAGGGTCGCCAAAGGGTCGGTGATAACAGGCACCTTGTGCCTCTTCCCGCTCAGCCGCCCCACATGACACCCCGGTCCGCCCCGACCTCGCCGTCTGGAGTAGCAGGCCCTCTGACACCATCGGCCCATGACCGATCATGTGGTGCTGCGCGTGTTCACGGGCCCGGACGGCGGGGGCGGCAACGCTCTGGGCGTCGTACCGGACGGCCCGGCCGTCCCCGCCCCCGAGGCGCGCCAGGCGCTGGCGGCACGCTGGGGCTACAGCGAGACCGTGTTCCTGGACGACGCGGCGGCCGGCCGCGTCGACATCCGTACCCCCGGCACGTCCCTGCCCTTCGCGGGGCATCCGCTGGTCGGCGTCGCCGCCTGGCTACGGCTGTGCGGCCACGACACGACGGTGCTCCGGCCGCCGGCCGGTGAGGTGCCCGCGTGGCAGGAGGGCGACATCACCTGGATCCGCGGCCGCGCGGCCTGGGCGGCGGGCCGCCGCACCGAGCAGTACGCCTCCGTCGCGGAGGTCGACGCCCTGCCGGCGCCGCCGCCGGGGGAGGGGTGGCTCTACGCGTGGGCGTGGGAGGACGAGGCGTCCGGGCACGTACGCGCCCGGGGCTTCCCGCGGCGCGGGGACGGCGTGGTGGAGGACGAGGCCACCGGCGCGGCCGCGCTCGTGCTGACCGCACGGCTGCGGCGGTCGCTCGTGGTGCGCCAGGGCACCGGTTCGGTCATCCTGACGCGGTTCCGGGACGACGGCACGATCGGCATCGGGGGCCGCGTACGCGTCGTCACCCCCTGACGGGGGTCAGGCGCCCCGGCCGGTCAGCCGGAGACGGACCTCCAGCTCGTGCTCGCCCGGCACCGTGCCGAGGGGCTCGACCGCGAACGCCTCGCCGAGCTCCTCCTGCACCTGCCGCACCGGGTCGGCCGCGCCGAACAGGTCCACCGTGACCGTGCCGGTCAGCGGACTCGGGGCCGCCGGCCGCCGGGTCCGGGTGCGCGAGTCGACGACCGCGCACCAGATCATGTTGCCCGTGCCGGCCTCGTCGGCCCGGGTCTCGCTGCGCACCGGTCCCGCGCCCTCGGGGAAAGCGGTCTCCAGGGCGCCGAACACCACGCTCGCGTCCTGGTGAGCGCATCCGGTCAGGTGCACGCTGACGTGGTGCGCACTCTCGGGGCCGCTCATCACCCGCTGCTCCTTCGCCTTTGGGTGCGCCACTGCGCTGAATCGCCTCTTCCACCGTACGGCAGGGGAGCCGCCGCGGCGCGGTGGGACGAGCCGTCCGGGGCTGCCTCAAAGGAAACCTTTGGTCTGGCTTCGGAATCTTTTATTCGACTTATAGAGCGCCGCTCGGTACCGTCGGCTGCGTTCCGACGTTTCGACGTTTCCGATGCCTCCTACCGAGAGGGGCGGTTCCCGTGGTGGGCGACGGCCGAGTGGCCACCCCCTGGAAGTACATGGCCGCGACGGCCGTGCTGTGGGGCTCCGCGTTCCCCGCGATCAGCGTCGCGCTGGAGGGCTACCCGCCGACCGCCATCGCCGTCCTCCGGCTGGCCACGGCCGTCCTCCTGCTGCTGCCCTGCCTGTTCACGGGCCGCATCAGCCGGCTCCGCCGGGGCGACGCCGTCCGCATGGCGGCCTTCGGCGTCAGCGGCATGACGGCCTACCAGCTCCTGCTGTACGCCGGCGAGCGCCACGTCGAGGGCGGCACCGCCGCCATGCTGGTGTCCACCTCCCCGGTTTTCGCCACCCTGCTCGGCATGGTGTTCCTGCGCGAACGCCCAGGCCCCCGCGGCATCACCGGGCTCCTCGTCGCCCTCGGCGGCGCGCTCCTGGTCGCCCTGGCCGGCGGCCAGGGCGGCGGCTCCCTCCAGGGCATGGCGACGATCGTCCTCGCGGCGGCCGCCCAGGCCACCTCCTTCGTCCTGCAGAAGCCACTGCTGCGCCGCTACTCGGGCATGGACTGCATCTTCTACGGCAGCCTCTTCGGCCTCGTCCCGCTGCTGGCCTTCGTGCCCCGCGCCGCGGGCCAGGTCGCCGCCGCCGGCTGGCAGCAGAGCGCCGCCGTCTTCTGGCTCGGCCTCGGCTGCACCGTCCTGGCCTTCGTCACCTGGTCACGCGTACTCACCGCCGCGCCCGCCTCGACCAGTTCGCTGGTGCTGTACGCGGTGCCGGTGGCGGCCCTGGGCCTCGATGCGGCGCTGCTGGGCTCCGTGCCCAAGCCCATGGCCTGCGTGGGCGGCGTCGTCGTCCTCGCCGGTGTCGCCATCGCGGCCCTCCGCAGGGCGGCTCCCCGCCGCGTCGCCGAGGGCGGCCCACGCCGCACGGACGCCGCACGGCGGACACCGTCGGCGGTCTGAGACCGGACAGGAAAGGGGGGCGCCGCGGCTGCGGCGCCCCCCTTCACGTTCGACTGCCCACTGACTACGCGGCCACGCCCGCCGTCTCCTCGGCGGCGCGCCGCAGCGCGTTCTTGTCCGGCTTCCCGGCCTCCGTCAGCGGCAGCGACCCGGCGAAGGAGATCCGCGCCGGCTCGTACATGGCGCCGCGCGCCTCGCGCACCAGCGTGCGCAGCGCCTCCTCGTCCACGCCGGCGCCCGGCCGGGGCACCACGACGGCGTGCACCTGCTCCGTGCGGTCGGCGTCGCGCACGCCGAAGACGGCGCTCTGCAGCACGTCCGGGTGCGAGTTGAGCAGGTCCTCCAGCTCGGACGTGTACACGTGGCCGCCCACCACGATGATCATGTCCTTGAGCCGGTCGGCGACCGTCAGATAGCCGTTCTCGTCCAGGTAGCCGACGTCACCGGTGTGGATCCAGCCGTCGCGCAGCACCTTCGCGGTGAGCTCGGGCTGCTTCCAGTAGCCCTGCATGGCCTGGCGGGAGCGCACGCAGATCTCGCCGCGCTCGCCGGGCGGCAGGTCGCGGCCCTCCTCGTCGCGGATGGCCACCTCCACGCCGTCGACGATACGGCCCGCCGAGCGCAGCAGCTCGGGACGGGCGGGGTCGTGGTCCTCGGGCATCAGCATGCTGATGCCGCCGACCTCGCTCTGCCCGTAGAACTGCGAGAGCACCGGGCCGAGCCGCCGCGTGGCGTCGATCAGGCGGGCCGGTGAGGCCGCGCAGCCGCCGTAGACGAGGGAGCGCAGGCTGGACAGGTCGGTGGTGGCGGAGGCCGGGTGGTCCAGCAGCTGGTACAGCAGGGGCGGCAGCAGGAACATGTGGGTGATGCCCTCGCGCTCGACCGCCTCCAGCACGGCCCCGGCCTCGAAGTCGTCCTGGAGCACCACCGTGCCGCCGCCGCGCAGCGTGATGTCGGCGAAGAGACCGGCGACGTGGGCCAGGGTGGTGCAGGCCAGCTGGCGGTACTCGTGCGCGTCCGCGTCGGGCTTCCGCGCCCCGAAGAGGTCGCTCTGCTGCTGGAAGGTGTGGCAGATGCCCTTGGGGTGACCGGTGGTGCCGCCGGTGTGGCGGATGCCGCAGATGTCGCCGGCGCGGGCCAGCGAGGCCACGGGCCCGTCCTCCTGCCCGGCGGCCAGGGCGAGCAGGTCGGTGCCCAGCGGGGCGGGGCCCAGGGTGAGGACGTGCTCGACGGGCACGTTGTCCGTCAGCTCGGCGGCCCGGCCGGCGTACCGGGGGTCGGCTATGAGGGCCCTGGTCTCCACGTCGGCGACGATCGCGGCCTGCGCGTCCGCCGAGAGCTTGTGGTACAGGTGGTTGACCGTGCAGCCCGAGAGGTGCGCGGCGTAGCGGGCGGCCAGCGTCTCCGGCAGGTTGCCGGCGAGCAGGGTGACGGACCGGCCGGGCCCCAGGCCCAGTTCGCGCAGGGCCCGCGCCGCCCGGTGCACGAGCGACCGGAACTCCCCGGCCGTGACGCGGCGTTCCCCGTGGACCACCACCTCCCGCCCGGGGTCCTCGGCCAGGCGGTCGAGGATGTCCTCGACGTACAGGCGGAACGGTGCGGCGGTGTCCATGCGGGAGTCCTCCGGACGACGTATATGGTTACCTTGGGCAATCATATGGAAGGGGTCCTTCCTTGATCAACCCGGCCCGGCAACCCCTCCGCGGAAGCCTCCCGCCGGGCCCGCTCAGGGCCGGGCACCTCCCATGAGCCGGCCGAACTCCCCCGGGACGGCCTCGAACCCGCGCACCATCATGCGGAACGTCCACGCGCCCGCGGCGTCCCGGGTGAACTCGCACACCGTCGCCGCCGTGGCCTCCGGCGCCACGCCCGACAGGTCGTCCGTCGCCAGCACCGTGTACCCCGTCCGCACCCGGACGCCCTTGCCCACCACCTCGCCCAAGGTGACCGGCCCGCCCTGCGGCTGGGCCAGTACGCCCACCACCACGCGGCCGTACTCCGGTGCCAGCCGGTCGAGTTCGAGCGTCATCACCTCGTCGAAGCCCAGCCCCCGCCCGTCGCGGCTGTCCCGGTCCAGCGTGATCGTGCCGTCCGGCGACCGGCTGCCGAAGTACACCAGGTAGACCGGGCTGCCGTACGGGTCGTCGGCGCGGAAGGTGCCCGCGACGACGTCCAGGTCGTGGTCCGGCGCCCCCGCCGGGTTCGGGTCCCACTTCAGCGCCACCTCGGCCTTGACGATCCCCTTGCTGAGGCTGTCCACGAAACTCCCCCTCCGAAGAACACCCGTGTCACGACGGCACGTTCGCCCCCATCGTGCCACGCGACCCGCCACGAGGGGTTTCGACGCTGGTCAAATGGCCGTGACCCGCCGCAGCCCGGCAGCGCATCATCCAGACGACACTCCGGCCCGAGGGGAGACCGTTGTCCAGCATCCGTACCCACCTCGCCGTCGCGGCGACGCTCGCAGCCATCACCCTGTGCGTCCCGGACCCCGTGGCGGCCGGGGCCGCCGGCGGCGGCCGGGCCGTCACCGTCCCGCCGGGCGTCACCGCCGGCATCGCCGTCTACGACCGGCAGACCGGGACCTTCACCGAACAACTCCACGCCCACACGCCGTTCCGCTCCGCCTCGGTGGTCAAACTGCTCATAGCGCTGGACCACCTCTGGGACCGGCCCGTGGCCACCCTGCCCCCCGAGGACCGCGAACGCCTCGGCATCATGCTGCGCAGCAGCGACGACGACGCGGCCAGCCACTACTGGACCACCGACGGCGGCAGCGCCATCGTCCGCCGCATGATCACCCGTCTCGGGCTCGGCGACACCGCCCCACCCCCCGCGGCCCACCCCGGCTACTGGGGCTACACCGCCCTCTCCGCCGCCGACACCGTCACGATCTACCGGCACGTCCTGGAGGCCGCACCCGCCGCCGTCCACGCCTTCGTCATGGACAACCTGCGCGCCGCCACCCCCTGCGGAACCGACGGCTTCGACCAGTCCTTCGGCATCGCCGCCGCCTTCGACCGGCCCCGCGCCGTCAAACAGGGCTGGTCCGGCTTCACCTCGGACGGCTGTGCCGACGACTCCCGGCTCTCGGTGCGCCGCGCCGGGACGGCCGGCGTGGACCTGCGCCGGGGCGCCCTGCACACCACCGGCACGGTGGGCGCCGGTGACCGCAGCATCGTCGCCGTCTTCACGCTGCACCCCGACGGCACCCCCTACGGCAAGGCCTACTCCGACCTGAGCCGGCTGACCCGGTCGCTGAACGTGCCGGGCGCCACCCGGAGTTCCGGCAGCTGGTTCGGCACCTGGGGCCCGGCCCTCCAGGTACGGGCGGCGGCCACCACGGACTCCGCCGTGCTGACCACCCTGCCCGACGGCGTCGACGTCCGGGTGGGCTGCCAGCACCGCGGCGAGAAGCTCACCGTGCCGCCGTACACCAACGACTGGTGGTCCTACCTGCCGGCCTACGGCGGCTACGTCAGCAACATCTACGTCACCTGCCCCGGCAACAGGCTGCCGGACGTGCCCGAGTGCACGGACGGCCCGCACGCGTAGGGGCGCACCGCCGCCGGCACGGCGTGGTGGCGCACGAGGTCCGCCCCGCCGTAACGGTGGCAGCCCGCATGCCAGTTGAGGATGCCCGCCATCCAGTTCTGGAGCTCCACGACGTACCCGTCGAGGGCCGCCCGCGCCTCTGCGTCGAGCCCCAGCTCGTCGCAGAGCGCGGGCAGCTGCCGGGAGACGACGTGCTCGAACTCCCGCATGCGCGTCTCCATCAGGTCCGTGACGATGCCGAGGGCCTGCTCGCGGTCGCAGGAGAAGAAGTTCTGCACCACCAGGACCGCGTTGTGCACCGCGCCCTCGAACTCGATCTCCTTGCGGTAGGAGTAGACGTCGTTGAGGAGCGTCGCCCAGTCGCTTGCGGCCGCTTCCATGGCCTTCACCGGCCGCGACCCGAGGACCTCCGGCAGCAGTGTGTGCCCGTGCCGCAGCCGGCACAGCGTCATGGTGAAGTCGGAGCCGAAGGTCCTGCGGCGCATCTCGATGTAGTCGACGGGCTCGGGGATGCGGTGCTGCTGCTGGTTGGCCAGCTCCCACAGCCAGCTCTCCAGCATCGCCACGACCGCCTGCCGCAGGCCGTTCCGCGCCTCGGGCACCATCGGGGCGGCCGTACGGGCCCACAGGTCGGCCAGGCCCCGCTCCAGCGGGTTGGCGGGCGTGACGGCGGGCGCGCCGCCGTGGAGGGGCATGCACGCCAGCAGTCGCTCGTGGCACGCCCTGGCGTCGGCGAGGCCGGGGGAGTGGCCGAAGAACGCCGGGTACGTGTCGTCGCCGTAGGTGCCCCACGTCAGCCAGTCGGTGGCGAGGTCGAGCTCCTCGGCGGTGCCGTCGGGATGCAGGCCCGCGGCGCACAGGCCGAAGTCGTAGTCGCGGAGCTTCTCCTCCGTCCAGAAGCCGGCCAGCGGGTCGCCGGGCGCGGGGGTGAGGTACCCCATCCGGTGGCTCCAGGCGACGGTGTTGCGGCGGGTGGCGGCCAGGTGGGGGTTGAGCCGCAGCCAGTAGGGCATCCGGACGGCGGGCGGTGGCAGCTCGGCCACCTGCTGGAAGGGCACGAAGGTGTGGGCGCGCAGCCGGGCGGGGAGCGCGGCGACGATCGACGGCACCACGCGGGCCGCGGAGGTGCCCAGGCCCAGCGGGCCGCCCAGCAGGGCGTTCGCCGCGGGCGAGGCCCCCGCGGTGGTGGGCTTCATGTAGCGGCTGGAGCGCAGGTGCCACTCGTGGCCGCCGGCCTGCCAGTCCTGGAGCCCCTTGACGTAGGCGAAGACCGCGGCGTACGCGTCCGGGCCCAGCCCGTGCTCCAGCAGCAGCTGCGGGACCTCGGTGAGGGCGGTGTGCTCGAACTGCTGGAGCCGGGCGGTGAGCAGGTCGCCCACGGTGTCCGCGGCCTGCTGGGTGTCGCAGCCCAGGAAGTGCTCCAGCACCAGGACGGCGTTGGCCAGCTCGCCCTCCTTCCGGGTCTCCCGCTCGTACGAGAAGAGGTCGTTGCGCAGGTGCACACTGTCGGCGAAGGTGTCCCGCAGCACCCGCAGCGGGCGGCCGGCGGCCACGACGGCGGGGACCTCGGCGCCCGCCGCGTGTTCCACCAGGTTCGCCGACCAGGGCGCCCCGCCGACCTTGCGCCGCATCTCGATGTACTCGACGGGGTTGGCGACCCGGCCGTCGTTGATGTTGGACAGCTCCCAGAGGGACTCCTGGAGCAGGTGCCAGGTGCTCTCCCGGAAGCGTTCCCGCCAGGCGTCGGACATGGTGGGGACGGTCCGCTCCCACAGGTCCTTCAGCCCGGCCTCGACCTGGTTGGCGGGTTCGGGCGCGGCGGGCTCCCCGGCGAGCGGCATGAAGGCGGGCAGCCGGTCGAGGTAGGCGCGGGCGCCCTCCATGTCGCCGGTGCGCTTGAAGCGGACGAGGAAGTCGTCGTCGAAGAAGAAGACCCACACGTACCAGTCGGTGATCAGGCCCAGTTCGGCGGCGGAGGCGTCGGGGTGGGTGTAGGCGCACAGCAGGGCGTAGTCGTGCGTGTCGTAGTCGTCCTCGTCCCAGACACCGGAGCCCTCGATCATCCCCATGCCGCGCGCCCACGCCTTCGCGTGCCGGCGCGCGCTCTCCGTGTGCGGGTTGAGACGGGCCGGGTGGGGCGTGTAGAAGCGGGGCAGCTCGAAGGGGTTCGCCATCGCGCGACGCGGCCTTTCGGTGCGGGGCTTGCGGTGCCGGGCTTTCGGTGCGGGTGGGACGGCAGGAGGCTAGAAGCCGTACGGGGCCGCGCCGGAGCGGTGGTCGGATTTCCCCTCAATATGGTGAACCGGGCCGGTGTGCGGAGTAACGATCTCGCGCGTGGGTCCGCCGGGACGGTCGTCACGCACCGCGGCCGCGGCCGACCGTCCGCAGTGGGAGCCGGCCGGGGCGCAGGGTGACGCCCGGTACGGGGCGCACCGGCCGGCCCGGCACCGGCTCGACGCGCCAGGCCGCGGCGATGGAGGCGAGAGTGAGCACGGCCTCGGTGAACCCGAAGGCCTCGCCGATGCACTTGCGGGCGCCCCCGCCGAACGGCACGAAGGCGCCCCGGCGTTCGTGCGGCGTGGGGCGGCCCGGCTCCGCGGCGGACGGCCACCGGCCGGGGTCGAAGCGTTCCGGGTCGGGGTGGAGGTCGGGGCGGTGGTGGAGGAGGTAGGCACTGTAGAGGACGGTGGTGCCGGCGGGCAGGAGCCGGCCACCGAGCCGCGCGTCGGTGGTGGTCGTACGGCTCAGCAGCCATCCCGGTGGGTAGAGCCGCAGCGTCTCCTGGACCACCCGGCCCGTCAGGTCCAGCCGGGGCAGGTCGTCCAGCCGGGCCGCGCGCCCGCCGAGGACCGCGTCGGCCTCGGCCTGCAGGCGTTCCTGCGTCTCCGGGTGGCGGCTGACCAGGTGCAGGGCCCAGGCGAGGGTGCTCGCCGTGGTGTCGGTGCCGGCCATGAAGAAGGTGATGAGCTGGTCGGCGATCTCGTCGTCCGACAGCCGCCCGGGGTGCGCGCGGTCGTCCGCGTCCTCGTCCCGCGCGGCGACCAGTGTGGACAGCAGGTCGCCGTGGTCGGTGCCGTCCGCCCGGTGGCCGGCGATCAGCAGCTGGACGGTGCCGCGCAGCCGGGCCAGAGCGCGCCGGTAGCGACGGTTGCCGGGCGTGGGCAGCCGGTCGACGGGCGGCGGCATCACGGCGCGGCGCGAGATGGCCAGGATGAGGGTGTGGAAGTCCTCGAGGACGGTGTGCAGGGCCGCCGGGGAGAGGCGCCCGGTGAACATGGTCGCGACGACCGTCCGCGCCGTGATGGTGGCCATGGCGGTCCGGACGTCCACGATCCCGCCGTCGCGCCAGCCGCCGGTCACCGCCTCGGTCTGCCGGGTCATCTCCCGGGCGTAGCCGGGCATCCGGGCCGGGTGGAAGGAGGGCTGGAGCAGGCGGCGCTGCCGCCGGTGCCGGCTGTGCGGACAGCTGGCCAGCCCGTCGCCGGCGACCTCGCGGACCCGGTCGTACACCGGGCCGCCCTTGTCGAAGGTGCGGTCGTCGAGCAGTACCCGACGGGTGAGGTCGGGGTCGCAGACGACGACTGCCGCGAAGGGGCCCACCCGTATCCGTACCAGGTCGCCGTGGGCAGGCAACGAGCTGAGGAACCGCAGGGGATCACGCAGCAGCGGTACGGCGTGGCCCAGGGCCGGGGCGGCTCCTGGCGCGGTCGCGACCGGGGGAGTGACGTTCATACGGTGCTCCGGGAGGGCCGTCGTGACGGCGTCGTCCGCCGCCTCGCCCTTCACCCGTGCCCGCGGCTCGGCCCCACAATCCTTCCCCCGACGGGGTGAAGGGGTGCGCCAAGGTGACAAAGCGGCGCCCCGCTCCGCCGGCGCCGGCCCCGCACCGGCCGGCCGGTGGACGAGCCGCCGTACGGCGCCTGCGGCGCGTGACCGTGCATGTAGGGCGCAGGCAGTGGCCGGGCCCCGCCGGGCCGCACCCTGCCGACCGCCGCTGCATCGAGCGCCCGTCCGGTGCGCTCTGGCGGCGGACGACCGCCCCGTTCCACGCTGGTGACAGTCGTGGCGTGGGGGTGACAGGACCGATGAGCACGAAAAGGTCCCCCTCCGCGAGGACCCACCCGGCCGTCCGCCGGGCAGCGCCGCCGGTGCCGCGCCACATCGGCGTGATCCTTGACGGCAACCGCCGCTGGGCCCGCGCCCACCAGGTGTCCGAGGACCACGCCTACCGCGCCGGTGCCGCGCGCGTCGCGGACCTCATGCGGTGGAGCGAGGCCGCGGGCATCGAGTACGTCACCGTCTGGGCCCTCTCCACGAGCAACCTGCGGCGGCCCGAGGCCACCGTACGGCTGCTCACCACCGTGATCGTCAACGGTCTGCGCGACCTGGCGGCCACCGGCCGCTGGCCGGTCCGGCTCATCGGCGACCTCGGCCTGCTGCCCGCCGACCGCGCCGACGCCCTGCGTGAGATCGAGGCGGCCACCGCCGGGGCTCCGGGACCCGTCCTCAACGCGGCGGTGGCCTACGACGGCCGCGAGGACATCCTCGGCGCCGTCCGGGCCCTCGCCCGCGACCGCGCGGCCGGGCGCACCGGCGAAGAGGTGACCGAAGCACTCCTGGCCGGGTACCTCTCCACCGCCGGGCAGCCCGACGTCGACCTGCTCATCCGCACCTCCGGCGAACAACGCCTCTCCGGGTTCCTGGTGTGGCAGGCGGCCGAGGCCGAGCTGTACTTCACCCCCGTGCCCTGGCCCGACTTCGGCCCCCGGGACTTCGCCCGCGCCCTCGCCGCCTACCGCCGCCGAGAACGCCGCTTCGGACGGTGAGGCACCGCCCCCGCGCCACGCCGGCCCGTCCTCACGCACCACCGAAGGAGGTTCCGCCCCCATGCCTCTGGTCGACTTCCACATCCCCCTCGCCCTCCCCGAGCCGCCCCGCGACACCGTACGGCGCACCACCGCCCACGGCCTGGACTGGCTCCGCTCCTTCGGGCTGCTCCACGACACGCCGCGCGCCGCCGCCTACTACGAGGCCATGCAGCTCGGCTGGGTGGCCACCGCCTACTGCCCCGGCGCCGCCGCCCACGACCTCGACGTCATGACCGAGGTCATGTGCTGGACCTGGGCCGTCGACGACTTCTTCGACGGCCCGGCCGGACAGGACGTGTCCCTGGCCCGGGAGGCCGAGCGCGCACTGGCCGCCGTCACGCTCCGCCCGCCCGGCCCGGCACCCGCCGGCAGCACCCCCCTCACCCACGCCACCGCCGGCCTGTGGGCCCACCTCACCGACGGCATGTCACCCGCCTTCGTCCGGCGCGTCTCCGCCAACTGGCGCGACTACTTCCGCGCCCACGTCGGCGAGGCCCTCGCCCGTACCCGCACCGAGCCGCCCGACCTCGCCGGCTACCTGGCGCTGCGCCGCGCCTCGGTGGCCATGCACCTGTTCATCGACCCCACCGAACGCGTCCACCGCGAGGAGGTGCCCGCCGCCTTCTTCCACAGCCCCCACGTCCAGCGCCTGCGCCGCCTGATCACCGACATCGTCGGCTGGTTCAACGACGTGCACTCGCTGGAGCACGAGTGCGCGCACGGCGACCTCGCCAACCTCGTCCTCGTCCTCGAGCACCACACCGGCCGCAGCCGCGACCAGGCCATCGCCCAGGCCCACCGCATGGTCGCCGCCGCCGTCCGCGAGTATCTGCGCACCGCCGACCGGGCCGCCGCGCAGTGCCGGCGCCCCGGGCACGACCGCCCCGACGCCTGCCTGCGCTACCTCGACACGCTCGGCCGCGTCCTCGCCGCCACCCACGAATGGAGCCTGCGCACCATCCGCTACCGCGGCCGGCCCACTGCTCCCACGGACGGCGCCACCGCCGCTCTGCGGCCCCGCTACGCCCTGGCCTTCGAGCCGGGTACGGGGGACCGGTGACGCCCTCCGCCGCGCCCGGTGCGTGGCCCCTGGTGGGCCACGCACCCGCGCTGCTGCGCGACCCGCTGGGCTTCCTCGCCTCCCTGCCGGCCCACGGCGACCTGGTCGCCGTCCGCATCGGGCCGTTCCGGGCCGTGGTCGTCTGCGACCCCGCCCTCACCCGCCAGGTGCTCGCCGACGACCGCACGTACGACAAGGGCGGGCCCATCGTCGACCGGGCGGCCGAGGCGATCGGCCGGGGCCTGGGCACCTGCCCCCACAGCGAGCACCGGCGCCAGCGCCGCCTCACCCAGCCCGCCTTCCACCCCTCCCGCATGGCCGGCTACGCCCGCGTCATGGCCGCCGGCACGGCCGCCGTCACCGCCGCCTGGCGGCACGGGGAGGTCCTCGACGTCCTCGCCCAGACGCACCGGATCGCCCACGACGTCGTCGTGGAAGCCCTCTTCACCGGCGCACTGCCGCCCGAGGACCGCGGCCGGGTCGTCGAGGACGTCACCACCGTCCTCACCCACGCCTACCGCCGCGCCGTCCTGCCGCCCCTCGCCGCCCTCCCCACCCCCGCCAACCGCCGCTACCATCGGGCCCGCGCGCGGCTGCGCCGGACCCTCCACGCCGTCGTCACCGAACGCCGCGCCCACGGCACCGACCACGGCGACCTGCTGTCGGCACTGGACACCACGCGGAGCGGCCTCACCGTCGAGGAGACCGTCGACCAGGCCGTGGCCATCATCGCCGCCGGCACCGACACCACCGCCGTCGCCCTCGCCTGGGCCCTGCACCTGCTGGCCCGCCGGCCCGCGGTGCAGCACCGCGTCGCCGCGGAGGCCACCACGGTCCTGGGCGGCGCCACGCCGGACCTCGGCCACGTCCCCGGGCTGGCCCTGACCGGCCGGGTGCTCGACGAGGCCCTGCGCCTGTACCCGCCGGGCTGGCTCTTCACCCGTACGGTCACCACCCCCACCGCCCTGGGCGGCTGCCCCCTGCCCGCCGGCACGACCGTCGTCTACAGCCCGTACGTGCTCCACCACCGCCCCGACCTCCACCCGCAACCCGGCACCTTCGACCCCGACCGCACCCTGCGCAAGGACGCCTTCCTCCCCTTCGCCACCGGCCCCCGCACCTGCATCGGCGCCCGCTTCGCCACGGTCACCGCCACCCTGGCCCTGGCCCACATCACCCGCTCCTGGCACCTCGAACCCGTACCGGGCACGCACGTCCGCCCGGCGACCGGCCTGGTGCTGAGGCCGTCGGGCCTGCGCCTGCGCGTTCTGGCGCGCGGTACCGGCGGCACGTGACGTCCCGTCATGGACCCACCGCCGGCGCCGTCGCGAACCCGCGGCGCGGCAGGGTCGGCAGCGAACCGACGCTCGAACAGGTCGCTGTGGCCGAGACCCGTCAGCGCGACCGGCCCGGCGGCCGCAGGAACCGCTTCAGCCGTTGCAGCGGCCAGGTGTTGATGACGTCGTCCTTCGTCAGCCAACCCCGTTGCGCCGTACCCACCCCGTACCGCATGTACGGCAAGTGGGTCACCGAGTGGGCGTCGGTGTTGACGGCGAACTTCACGCCGTAGCGCTTGGCACGCAGGATGTCCTCGTCGCACAGGTCCAGGCGCTGGGGGTGGGAATTGACCTCCAGCGCCGTACCCGTTCGCGCGCACGCCTCGAAGACCGCGTCGAAGTCGGCGTCGATACCCGGTCGCTTGCCGATCTGGCGCGTGGTCGGGTGGCCGATGACCGACACGTAGGGGTTTTCACAGGCACGCACCAGGCGCCGGGTCAGCTCCTCGCGGCTCTGGTTGAAGTGCGAGTGGACCGACGCCACGCACAGGTCGAAGCCGGCCAGGAAATCGTCCGGCCAGTCCAGGTCGCCCTCGGGGCCGATGTTGAGTTCCGTGCCGTGCAGCAGCCGCATCTTCCGGTGCTTGCCGTCCAGCGCCCGTACTCGCTCCCGCTGAGCCAGGATCTTCTGGTCCGTCATCCGCTGCATGTACAGATTCGGCGCGTGGTCCGTGATCGCGTAGTACGCATAGCCGCGCTCCGCCGCAGCGCTCACCATCTGCTCCAGCGTCGACACCCCGTCGGTGAGGTCGGTGTGCGTGTGGAGGTCCCCTCGGATGTCCTTCTCCTCGACCACCTCGGGAAGTTCGCCCTTCAGGGCTGCGGCGATCTCGCCGCGGTCCTCCCTCAGCGTCGGCGGAATCCACGGAAGACCGAGCTTGGCATAGATCTCCTCTTCCGTCTCGGACACC
The DNA here is from genome assembly GCF_014654785.1 of Streptomyces mashuensis. Classification (GTDB taxonomy): domain Bacteria; phylum Actinomycetota; class Actinomycetes; order Streptomycetales; family Streptomycetaceae; genus Streptomyces; species Streptomyces mashuensis. The sequence goes on along the minus strand of NZ_BNBD01000014.1, from coordinate 55,982 downwards.
GCTTTCCTGCCGCTCTTGGCGTGGAAGAGCCCGTACTCCGACAGTTTGAAACCGTGCCGGATCGCCATCTCCCGCAGCCGGATGTTGTGGGCCTTCGACCCTGTGAAGTACAGCCGGCCCGCGCCCCACGACTCCGGAGGAAGCACCCGCAGGTCGACCTGAAGACCCTGTGTCGTCCTGACCGACGTCTTCTTCTCCCCGCTCGCGATGACCTCCGCCGTGTACGGCAGCCCCTCCAGCGCCTTCATGAACGGCTCCGACCGCCCGGCCGCGACCAGGACGTCGATGTCGCCCACCGTGTCGCGCATGCGCCGCAGCGAACCGGCGTACGCACACCGGTCGCAGCCGGTGATGCGGGACAGCTCGCCGACCACCTGTTCGGCCACGTCCATGGCCGCGCTCAGCAGTACCCGGCCGCCGCCGGCCTTCTGCATCAGCGTGATGCCGTGGAGGATGTTCTCCTCCGTCTTCGGCCCGAAGCCCTTCAGGTCGCGCAGCCGCCGGTCGTGGACGGCGTCGAGGAGCTCCGCCACGGAGGACACCCGCAGCTCCTCGTAGAGCGCCATGGCCTTCTTCGGGCCCAGCGTGGGAATGGTGAGCAGCTCCCGCACCCCGGCCGGGATCGACGCCCGGACCTCCTCGACGGCGGAGACGCGCCCGGTGCGCAGGAACTCCACCACCTTCTCGGCGATCGACTTGCCGACGTTGGGGATCTCCTGCAGCCCCTTGGCGTCCAGCGTCGCCACGTCCACCGGGTGGCCGCCGATGGCGCGTGCCGCCTTCTCGTAGGCACGCGCCTTGAAGGCGTCGCCGCCGGTGATCGCCACGAGGTCGGCGTACTCCTGCAGCAGCGCCTCGACCTCCTCGTTGGGCCGGGCCATGGGACCAGCGTGCCACCGGCGGCGGCCCGGCGCGACGCGCGGAGCCGCTACCGCGCCTTTGGGACGGCAGGCACGGGAGGCGCGGGAGGTACAGGACAGTGGGCGCCGCAGGAAGGCGCCGGTGTGGGCAGGGTGACGGGGAACGTGACGTTCACCGGGCCCACGGTGATGGCGGGCGTCAGGCCCGTACCGGTCAGGGCCAGCAGCGCCGTCACCACCATGCGGGCCGTACGGGGGCGCATTCCGGTGGTCGTGTCACGAACGGGCATGGGGGTGCCTCCACTTCGTCGGGCGTGCTCCGGACTGCTCCGAGTCTCGGCCGCCGCCCGCCACCGGGCCCAGGGGTTGCCCGTTGCCCCCCAGCGCCCCGCGCCGGGAAACCGCCCCTGGCCTGCGGCTATGCGCACCCCGGCGCGTACGGCACATCGGGCAGCAGCCGGTGCCAGTCCGCCGGTCCCGGGCGGCCCACCGCCCGGCAGACGCCCGCCAGGACAGGGTCCACGTCCAGCCGCCACCAGCGGACCGTGCCGTCCTCCGCCACCGACACCACCGGCCCGTCCTCGCCCAGGAACGCCGCGCCCCGCACTCGCCCCGTGTGCCCGGTGAGCGTCAGCAGCAGCCGCCCGTCACGCGGGTCCCAGATCCGTACGGTCGCGTCGCGGCCGGTCGTCACCAGGCGGCTGCCACCGGGGGAGAAGGCGACCGACGTCACGGGGCCGGTGTGCCCGGCGAGGGTGCGCAGGCTGGGGCCGCCGCGCCGGTCCCACAGCTTGACCGTGTGGTCCCGGTCGGCGGTGGCCAGCATGCCGTGCGGCCCCGCCGCCAGCCCCAGGACCGTGTCCGTGTGCTCGGTGAGCCGGCGCAGCTCACGGCCGTCGGCGAACCGCCAGATCCGGGCCGTGTCGTCCAGACTGCCGGTGGCGAGCGTGTCCGCGTCGAGGAACAGCACGCGGTAGACGGCGTCCTCGTGCCCGGTCAGCGTCCGCAGCACCGTCCGCCCGCCGTCGGCCGCGCGCCACAGCCGTACGGTGGCGTCCTCGCTCGCCGTCGCCAGCACCGGGGCGTCCGGCGCGCCGCCGGGCCGGAACGCCAGCGAGGTGACGGGCCGGTCGTGCGCCCGCCACCGCAGCCAGGGGCGCGCCGGGTCCGCCACGCGCCACACGGTGACCTCGCCGCGCTCGTCCCCGGTCGCCAGCAGCGCACCGCCGGCGCCGAACGCCACCGCCCGTACCGCCGCCCCGCCGGGCCGCAGCGTCCGGGCCGTCCGTTCGCGGGTCCGCCACAGCCGTACGGTGCCGTCCTGCCCCGCCACCGCCAGCAGCCGCCGGTCCGGCGACAGAGCCGCGTCCAGCCAGGCCGCGCCGGGCAGCGGCCCGGCCGTCTCGCGCGGCGACCACAGCCGTACGGTGCCGTCCTCGCCGGACGTCGCCAGGGTGCGGCCGTCCCGCGCGAAGGCCACGGCGTGCACCGGGCCCAGGTGGCCGGCCAGCACGGCCAGGCGGCGGCGCCCCGCCACGTCCCACACGCCCGCCGTGTCGTCCTGGCTGGCCGCCGCCAGCAGCCGGCCGTCGGGCGAGAAGTCCACCGAGAACACCGAGTCCTGCGCGCCCGTCAGCGCCCCCACGCGCTCCCCGCTGTCCGTGTTCCACAGCCCGACGGCGTCGTGCCACTCGCCGGTGGCCAGCAGGCCGCCGTCCGGCGAGAACGCCAGGGCCCGCACCTGCCCGTACTGCCCGTCGCCCAGCACCGTCTCCCGGCCGGTGCCCGTGTCGCGCAGCCACACGCGCCCCGCCCGTCCCGCGGCCGCCACCCGCCGGCCGTCCGCGCTGACGGCCACCGCCGCGAGCGCGCCCAGCCCCGGATCGGCCACCTCCGCGCGGGCCGCCGGGGCGCCCGGGCGCCACAGCCGTACGGTGCCGTCCGCACCCGCCGAGGCCACCACGTCGCCGCGCGCGGACAGGGCCACCGCCCGCACGGCCCCCCGGTGCACGCTCTCCGGTGCGGCCACGGTCCGCCGTCCCGTCGTTGCGTCCCACACCGTCACCACGCCGCTGTCGTCACCCCACGCCGCCCACGGCCCCTCACGCGCCGTGGCCAGCGCCCGCACCGGACGGCCGCCCCGCACCGGGGTCCGCGCCGCACGCCGCCGGGCGGCGTCCCACTCGCGCACCGTGCCGTCCGCCCCGGCCGACAGCAGCCGCCCCGCGGACGGCGACCACGCCACCGCGAACACCGGCCCCCGGTGCCCGGCGAGCCGTCCCGCGTACGCCTGGGCCTGCGCGCTGAGCAGCGCACCGGCCGCCGCCGGCGTGTGCGCCTGCCGCCACGCGGCCGTCGCCAGCAGCATCGACACCTCGGGCCGCGAGGCTCCCAGCGCCACCGAGCGGAACGCCAGTTCACCGGCGCGCGCCACGCCGCGCTCGGCCACCGCCCGCCGGTCCATCACCACCGCGGCCGTACCGCCCGTCACCGCCAGCACCAGCAGCACCGCCACCGTGGCCAGCAGCCACCGCAGCCGGCGCGTGCGCCGCCGCTCCGTCTCCAGCTCCGAGGCCGCCTGCGCGGTGGAGGCGTCCAGGAACGCCCGTTCCACCGCGTCCACGGACACCACCGGGTGCGCGGCCAGTTCCCGGGCCGCCGCGAGCCGGCCGCCGCGCAGCAGAGCCGCCGGGTCCCGGCCCTCCGCGTCCCACTGGCGGGCGGCGGCGGTCAGCCGCTGCCGGTCGCGCAGCACCGCCGCGTCGCCGTCCACCCACGCCCGCAGCCGGGGCCAGGCCCGCAGCACCGCCTCGTGGGCCAGCGTCACCTCGCCGGCATCGGCGGTCAGCAGCCGGGCCCGGGTGAACTCCTCCACCACCTGGCCGACCGCGGCCTCGGGGCGCCGTCCGCCCGCGCCGGTCAGCGCGGCCCGGGTGACCCGGCGGCGCGTGGCCCGCCCGTCCTCGTCCAGCCGTACGAGCTGGAGCAGCACCTGGCGCGCGTCCTCCTGACGCTCCGCCGGCAGCCGCGCGTACGCCCGCTCGGCCGTGGCCGCCACCGCACCGGCGATGCCGCCGGCCTGCCGGTAGCCCTCGACCGTCAGCCGCGGGCCCTCCCGCCGCTGCCACGTCGCCAGCAGGGCATGGGACAGCAACGGCAGCGCGCCCGGCTCGAACCCGTCGCCGGGCACGGCCCCGTCACCTGCCCCCGGGCCGGACCGCAGGTCGCGCAGCACCACCTCCACCAGGCCCGGCTCCCACTCCAGGCCCACCGCCGCGGCCGGGCCCGTCACGGCCTCCCGCACCTCCGCGTCCCGCAGCGGCTCCAGCGGCAGCTGGCCCTCGCGCAGCGCCGCCGCCAGCTCGGGGAAGGGCAGGCAGCGGTCGTAGAAGTCCGCCCGCAGCCCCAGCACGACCAGCGCGCAACAGCCGTCGCCGCCGTCCGGGCGCGCGGGGCCGGTGGCCAGCGCGTGCAGGGCCCGGACGAACACCGCCCGCTGCCGGACGTCCGGGCACACCGCGAACAGCTCCTCGAACTGGTCGACGACCAGCACGAGCCGTACGGGCTCGGCCCGTCCGCCCGGCCCCGGCAGCATCCCCAGGGCCGCCGCCACCGCGCGGGCGAACGCCGCCGGCCCTTCCTCCAGGGCGCGGGCCAGCCGCTCCGGGCCGGCCGCCGAGACCCCGGCGACCTGCGCGAGCAGCTCCCGCACCGGATGCTCGCCCGGGTGCATGACCACGACCGGCCACCGTTCCGACCCCGGTACGGGCAGCACCCCGCGCCGCAGCCGCGGCACCAGACCCGCCCGCAACAGGGACGACTTGCCGGTGCCGGAGGCGGCCACCACCACCGACGGCCCGGAGCCGTCCAGTTGGGCGGTGACCCGCTGGACGAGGGCCGCCGCGGCCCGGTCCCGGCCGAAGAAGAAACCGGCGTCCGCCTCGTCGTAGGCCGCCAGACCGCGGTACGGGCACGCCTCGGGCAGCAGGGGGCGGGGCCGCCGCTCGGCGGTCTCCGGCACCAGCCGCGCCAGCGCGCCGCCCGCGCCCAGCGCCTCGTCGCAACTCCGCGCGACCTGCGCCGTCATGGGCTTCTTGCCGGCCTCGACCCGGCTCAGGTAGCCCTTCGTGTAGTGCACCAGCCGGGCCAGCCCGGCCAGCGAGACGCCCCGCTCCTGCCGGAGCGCGCGCAGCGTCTCACCCGGCGACGGCGCGTCCGGCGCCGCCGACGGGGCCCGCGGGCCGTCGCCGGCGCTCCCCCCGGCGCGGGTCACACGTGGTCCACCAGGCCCCTCGCGCCCTTGGCCGAGGCGCAGTGCGCCCCGCAGTAGAAGTGCCCGTCGGCCTCCACGCCGTGGCCGATGATGCGGCACCCGCAGTGCTCGCAGATGGGGGCCATGCGGTGGATCGCGCACTCGAAGGAGTCGAACACGTGCCGGGCGCCCTGCGCCTCCACCACGAAGGACATGTCGTAGTCGTTGCTGCACACCTCGCACTGAGCCATGCCCGCATGGTCCGGCCCCGGCGGGCCCGGAACCACCACCGGGCCGGGCGGGTCGCCGCACCTCACCCTTCCGGCCCAGACATGTGCCGCCGGCCTCGTGCCGGTGGCGAGGAACCGACCGGGGCGCCCCCGCTTCCTGGCCCGCTGTCACACCCCGCTCCTACGATGGCCGTACAACCGGGGGAGGCTGGTCCATGGGACGCAGAACGGCGGAACTGGGGCGCGGGGTCGAGAAGGCCGTGACCTGGACCCTCAAGAACCTCGACGGGGTCGTCGCCATGGTGGCCGCGCTGGTCATCGGCACGCTCGACATCCTCGACAAGAACTTCGACGACAACATCACCTCGGGCGCGATCCTGCTCGTCCTCGCCGCCCTCGTGTTCGGCACGCTCACCGAGCGCCGCCGCCGCGTCACCGACATCCGGGACGCCATGAAGGACACCCGGGAGGCATTGCAGGACCTCACCATGGTCCGCGCGCTGTCGGGCGACGAGCTCGAGCGGGCCCTGGACCGGGCCCGGCGCACCACCGACCGCTGGGAGTTCAAGGGCGGTACGGGCACGTACCTGCGCGCCGTGACCCTGCCCGTGTGCGTGAGCGAGGCCCAGCGGCTGCGCCGCTCCCTCACCGTGCGGATCGACATCGTCAACCCGGCGGACGAGCAGGTCTGCGCGGCCTACGCCGGCTTCCGCCGGACCTTCGCCCACCAGCTGGACACCGTACGGCCCGAGGGCTGGACCGTCGACCGGACCCGCAAGGAGGCGTACGCCACCGTCCTGGCCGCCTGCTGGCACCGGCAGCGGCTCACCACCCTGGAGATACACGTCCACCTGTCCTCGGTCGTGCCCACCCTGCGGTTCGACCTGTCCGCGACCTGCCTGATCGTCACGCAGGACGACCCGCGCCGGGTCAACCTGCTGATCGAGCGGGACCGTCCGCTCTACGACTACTACGTCACCGAGCTGCACCAGGCCCGGGAACAGGCCCGCACGCTCGACCTCGGCCGCACCGAACCGCTGAGCGACGAACCGACCATCGACGAGGTGGAGCGGCTGTTCCGGGGCCTGGCCCTGCCGCTCCCGGCGTCCTTCACCGACCGGGACGTCAGCGAGATCATCGACAAGGCCCTGCACGCGGAGAACCCGTACCGGAGGTGAGTCGTCATGACCGGCTCGGTGGACCACCGCAGGATCGGAGAGGTGATGGCCGGGGGCGGTGAGGCGGCCGAGCTGTTCGGCGCCGCCGTCGCGGCGCTCGGCGAGGTCGCCTCGGGGGACGGCGCGCTGCGCGCCGTCCGGCACCCGCTGGGCTTCCTCTGCTTACCCGTGCGGCGCGAGGGCGTCCACGGCGTGTGCGTGCACGTCTTCGACGACGGTGCGCACCGCGCGGCGACGGGCCTGACCACCTCGCCCGTCCACGCGCACAGCTGGGATCTCGCCAGCTGCGTGCTGTACGGCGAGGTGGGCAATCTGCGGGTGCGGGTGCGCGACCGGCCCGACGACCCCTCGCACCGCGTCTTCGAAGTGCACAGCGGCCCCGGCTCCGTGGACGAGATCCGGCCGACCGCCCGGCTGGTGCGGTGGGAACCCGCAGAACGCGAGACCAGCGGCCCGGGCCGGATCTACACGCTGCCCGCCGGCGAGTTCCACGCCACCGTCGTCCCGCCCGGCGTGCACGCGGCCACCCTGCTGTACGGCCGGTTGCTTCCGGGGCGCTTCGACATGACCCTCGGGCCGGTGCATGGCGCTCTCCACCGGGTGGTACGACAGACTTGCGACGCCGCGCAGACCGTCCGTGCGGCGCGCGACGTCCTCAGGAGGCTCGATGGACGCCCTACCCGGTGAGCGCACGCCCGGCGGCACGGCCGACGCGGCGCCCGGCAGCGACAGGACGGACGGCCGCGCGGCGCCGGCCCCCGGCGGCGGGCGCTTCGCGGAGGAACGCGCCGTGGCCGTGCGCGCCGCGCAGGAGGCGGGCGCGCTGCTGCGAGCCGGCTTCACCGGCGACGTGGGCGTCCGGGCCAAGGGCGACCGCGGCGACGTCGTCACCGACCTCGACCTGATGGCCGAGCAGCTGGTGGTCGCCCGCATCCGGGAGCACTTCCCGCACGACCGCATCGTCTCGGAGGAGGCGGGCACTCTGCCGCCCTCCGGGGCCGCCGATGCCGCCGACCCGGGCCGCACGTGGCTGGTCGACCCGCTCGACGGCAGCAACAACGTCGCGATCGGCCTGCCCGCGTACGGGGTGGGCATCGCCCTCTGCGTGGACAGCGCCCCGGTCGTCGGCGTGGTCCACGACCCGGTCACCGACCGCACCTGGACCGCCTGCGCCGGCGCCGGCGCGTACGGGCCGGCGGGCCGCCTCGCCGGCCCCTCCCGGCCGCTGCCCGCCGCCGGCCCGCTGCTCGCCTGGACCCAGGGCCACGCCGTGCGCCGCACCGACCCGGTGGCGCGCGCCCTGCGGGGCGCCCTGGAGGAACGCTGCCGGCGGCTGTTGCAGCTGTGGGCGCCGCTGCTGGCGTGGGCCATGCTGGCCCGCGGCGACATCGACGGCTTCGTCGGCTACCGCGCAGAGGGCATCGACCTGCCCGCCGGCCTGCTGCTGGCCGCCGAGGCGGGGGTGGAGGTACGGGCGCTGGACGGCGGCCCCTTCCACGGCGGTGCGGCCGGGCCGGACACCGACCGCAGCTTCGTCGCCGGACGCGCCGAGGACCTGCCGTTCCTCCTCGACCTGGTCGGCTCCGCCTGCCCGGTCACGGCCCTCACCGGCTGAGCAGGCCCGGGACGGCCCGGCGGCCCGGGCCGTCCGTCCCCCTCACGCCGTCAGGGCCAGCGCCGCCACCGACGCCGCCAGGGCCCCCACCGCCAGGACCGTGCCCGTGGCGGTGAACCGCCCCAGGGACACCCGTACGCCCTGGGCATGGCAGCGCTCGAACCACAGCAGCGTCGCCAGGGACGCCCAAGGGGTGATCAAGGGGGCCACGTTGGTGCCGACGAGCAGAGCCAGCAGCTGCTCGTGGTTGCCCTGTGGCACGGCCGCCTCACCGGCCAGGTACACCGGGAGGTTGTTGAGGACGTTCGACAGCCCGCCGCCGACACCGGCCGCCCGCGCCATACCCAGCAGGTCGTTGTCCGTGCCCATCGCCGACGCCAGCAGCCGGTGCAGCCCGTGCACGTCCACCGTCTGCACCACCAGGAACATCCCCGGCACCAGCACCAGCAGCCGCCAGGGAATCAGCGACGGACGCAGCACCTCCGGCTGCCGCACGGCGAACGCGACGACCACCACGGCCGCCGCGGCAGCGGACGCCGCCCACAGCGGGATCACGTCCAGCAGGAGCGCCAGCAGGAACGCGGCACAGGCCAGGGCGCAGACCCGGAACAGCACCGGATCGGCCGGACGGTACGGTTCCGGCGGGGTGTAGCGCTCCGCACCCCGCCGCCCCCGCCGCCAGAAGAACAGCCACAGACACGCCATCGTCACCACCAGCGCGGCCAGCTGGGGCGCCCACATCCGGGCCGCCATCTCCGCCGGGGACAGCGCCACCCGGTCGGCGGCCAGCAGGTTCGTCAGGTTCGACACCGGCAGCAGCAGGCTCGCCGTGTTGGCCAGCCACACCGTCGTCATCGCCAGGGGCACCGCCGCGATGCCCACCCGCGAGGCCAGCGCCAGCATCACCGGCGTCAGCAGCACCGCCGTCGTGTCCAGGTTGAGCGTCATCGTGATGAGCGAGGCGACTCCCACGCACCACAGGAACAACGCGGGATAGCTGCCCCGGCCCGCCCGTGCCACCGCGGAGGCCACCACGTCGAACACCCCGGCCTCGGTGGTGAGCTCCGCCAGCACGATCACCGTGCCCAGGAACGCCAGCAACGGCCCGGCCCGGGTCATCGCCTCGCCGGCCGAAGCCGCCGGCAGCAGGCCCGTGGCCAGGCACAACAGACCGCAGAGCAGCACGGCGCCGGCGATCCGGTCCAGGACGTGCAGACGGGAGAGAAAGCGGGACAGCACACGCACCACCCGAGCATGGCACAGAATCGCACGAAGGAAGATTCGTACGAACACCGTGACCTGGAGTGACGCCGCTTCCTAGGATGGGGCCCATGGTGGCACGCCCGGGCACGACCCATGTGGGGCCGCACCAGCGGCCGTTGGACTTCTTCATCAGCTACTCCCCGGCCGACGAGCGCTGGGCCGCGTGGATAGCCTGGACGCTGGAGGAAGCCGGCTACCGCACCGTCCTGCAGGCCTGGGACTTCGTCCCCGGCACCAATTTCGTCGACTTCATGGACCGCGGCGTCAGCGAGTCCGCCGCCGTCATCGCCGTCCTCTCCCGCAACTACGAACGCTCCCGCTACGGACGCATGGAGTGGCAGGCCGCCCTCCGCGCCGACCCCGACGCCCCCGAGCGCAAGCTCATCACCGTCCGCGTCGAGGACATCCCCGTCGAGGGCCTCCTCGCCACCATCACCTACGTCGACCTCGTCGGCGTGCCCGACGCCGGAGCCGCCCGCGCCCTTCTCCTCACCCGGGTCGGCCACGCCCTGGAGGGCCGGGCCCGCCCCGACCAGCACCCCGGCTTCCCCGGCCGCCCCGCCGGCGGACCCACCGCCCCCGGCGCCGGCGCCGCCCCGGCCACCACCCCCGCCGCCGTGCCGCCGCCCCCCGCCCGGCAGCCCGGCAGCCCCGGCTGGACCGGACGCCGCCGCCCCGCCGCCGCCCCCGCCTACCCGCAGGGCGGCACGGGCGACCGGGCCCAGGACGCCGTCACCGTCCTGCACCTCGCCGGGCCCGGCTTCGGCCGCGGCGCCGACCCCGCCGAGCTCCAGGCCACTCTCTGGGGCGACCTCGTCGAACTCACCGACGCCGGCGCCCCCGCCCCCGACCTCCTCGTCGTCACCGGCGACCTCACCGCCTCCGGCAGCCCCCGCGAATGCGACCAGGCCCTCGCCTTCCTCACCGGCCTCCGCGCCCGCCTCGACCTGCCCGCCGACCGGCTCGTCCTCGTCCCCGGCGGCCAGGACGTCAGCCAGGCCGCCTGCCGCGCCTACTTCAGCACCTGCGAAGCCGACGAGATGCAGCCCCGGCCGCCCTACTGGCCCAAATGGCGGCACTACGCCCGGCTCTTCCACGAGCTCTACCAGGGCCTCGACGCCGTCTTCGACGGCGACCAGCCCTGGACCCTCTTTCCCGTCCCCGCCCTGCGCACCGTCGTCGCCGGACTCAACTCGTCCATGGCCTACAGCCACCGCACCGACGACCACTACGGCTGGCTCGGCGCCGAACAGGCCGCCTGGTTCGCCCAGGCCCTGCGCCCCTACGAACAGCAGGGCTGGCTCCGCCTGGGCGCCGTCCGCCATCCCCCCGAGCACCTGCGCCCCCTCACCCTCCAGCCCCTCGACGGCCGCCCCGACGGCTCCGGCACCGCCCCCGCCCGCCTCCCCGGCACCGCCCCCGCCCGCCTCCCCGGCACCGCCGCCGGCGGCGCCGGCCGGCACACCACCGGCACCCCGCCGCTCCGCGACACCGACGCCCTCCTCCGCCTCACCGCACCCCGCCTGCACCTCCTGCTGCACGGCCCCACCGACGCCCGCGGCACCACCGCCGCCCCCGCCGTCACCCCCACCGCCGGAGCCCTCGCCCTGCCCGCCCGCGACCTGCCCGTCTTCGGCGCCGCCGCGCCCGGCCGGCACCAGCTCCTCCAGATCACCCGCGACGGCCTCACCCACTGGCCCGAGAAGGCGCACGGCACCCCACGCCGCCACACCGCCGCCTGGCCCGCCACCCACCACGCCTTCGGCCCCCCGCAGCCCGCCCCCGAACCCCCCGGCCCCGCCCCCGCCGACCCCGCCCCACAGGACGGCCCGCCCACCGCCGGACCCGAGGCCCGCACCACCGAAAGCCCCCGCGACGCCCTCCTGGACCGCGTCGCCGAGGTCTGCCGCATCCGCCACGACGGCGTCCAGCTGCGCCGCCTGCCCGGCGACCCGCCCGGCCTGCTCGTCACCTGGCGCGAAGCCGGCTTCGTCCGCCAGCAGCGCGTCGGCGTGTGCGCGGGCACCCCCACCGAGGAGGACATCGACCGCTTCACCGACCAGGTCCACGCCTCCGGACCCGAACCCGACGCCGAACTCGTCCACGACGGTCCGCCGCCCGCCCGCGCCCTGCGCGACCGCGCCCGTCGCCGCGGCGTCCTCGTCCGCAGCTTCACCGCCTTCCAGGGCCTGCTCGACCTGCGCGGCTACGTCACCGCCCAGACCGAGCGCCTGACCACCGACCCCCAGTACCAGCCCGCCCTCTACCTCCCGCAGCGCTACCGCGAACTGGAGCGCGCCGGCACCCCCGAGCGCGACGGCCTCGTCGACGACCTGCTGCGCCTCCTGGAGGCCGACCACGGCCGGTTCGTGCTGCTCCTCGGCGACTTCGGCCACGGCAAGACCTTCGCCCTGCGCGAGCTCGCCCGCCGCCTGCCCGAGGAACTGCCCCACCTCACGCCCGTACTCATCCAGCTCAGCGCCCTGGACAAGGCCCACACCCTCGACGGCCTGGTGGCCGCCCACCTCGCCGGCCACGGCGTCGACACCATCGACCTGCGCGCCTTCCGCTACATGCTCCGCCAGGGCCGCATCGTGCTGCTCTTCGACGGCTTCGACGAACTCGTCAACCAGGTCAGCTACGACCGCGCCGCCGACCACCTCCAGGTGCTCCTCGACGCCGCCGTCGACAACGCCAAGATCGTCGTCAGCAGCCGCACCCAGCACTTCCGCTCCCAGGCCCAGATCCTCACCGCCCTCGGCGAACGCGTCGGCCTGCTCCCGCAGCGCCGCGTCCTCGCCGTCCAGGAGTTCTCCGCCCAGCAGATCCGCTCCTACCTCGTCAACCGCTACGGCGACGAACACGCCGCCGACCGCCGGCTGCGGCTCCTGGAGAGCATCCCCGACCTGCTCGCCCTGTGCCGCAACCCCCGCCTGCTCAGCTTCGTCGCCGACCTCGAGCACGAGCGGCTGCGCGCCGTCGCCGGCGCCGGCCGCGCCCTGAGCCCCGCCGGGCTGTACGAAGAGGTCTTCACCTCCTGGCTCCGGTACGAGGAGCAGCGCGGCCAGGGCGGCCCCGGAGCCGTGCCCGGCCTCGCCCTCGCCCAGCTCTGGCAGGCCGTCACCACCCTCGCCCTGCGGCTGTGGGAGAGCGGCGAGAGCGCACTGCGCCTCGACGAGCTCAACGACGTCGCCGAAACCCTCACCGAGCTCACCGAGAGCCGCCTGTCCGCACCGCACGCCGCGCACGCCGTCGGCTCCGGCAGCCTCCTCGTCCGCACCGACGACGGCCTCTTCCGCTTCATCCACGGCTCCGTCGTCGAGTGGCTCGTGGCCCGCGAGGCCGCCGCCCGGCTCGGCGCCGGCCGGGGCGAGGACTCCCTCCTCACCCGCCGGCCGCTCAGCCAGCTCGCGGTGGAGTTCCTCTGCGACCTGGCCGACCACCGCACCTGCCAGGAGTGGGCCGACCAGGTGCTGGCCGAGGACACCGGCCCCGCCCGCCGCCACGCCACCGCCCCCGGCGGCCACGACGGCGCCGCCCGCACCGACACCGCCCGCGCCAACGCCGTCAAGGTCCTCAGCCGGCTGCGCGTCCCCGCCCATACCGACCTGCGCGGCGCCCTGCTCGCCGGCGAGGACCTCTCCTACCGCGACTTCTCCGGCGTCGACCTCACCGGCGCCGACCTCACCGACGCCTCACTGGTGGGCGCCGACTTCTCCCGCGCCGTCCTGCGCGACGCCCGGCTCTGCGGCGCCCGGCTCGACGGCGCCGACCTCAGCGGAGCCGACCTGCGCGGCGCCGACCTGCGCCGGGCCCGCCTCATCCGCACCGACCTCAGCGGCATCCGCGTCTCCGGCGGCAGCTGGCAGCGCGCCGCCCTCGTCAACGCCGTCACCGACCCGGCCACGCTGGACACACCCGAGCTGAGCCTGGCCGCCGTCGCACCCGGCCTCGCCACCGAGACCGGCTTCCGGCCCGCCGCCGTCGGCGTCCCGTACGGCTACGGCACCCGCACCGGCCGCCTGCCGGAGCCGGTGTCCTTCAGCCCCGGCGGCGAACTCCTCGCCCTCGGCGGCGAGGACGGCGGCGTCCTCGTGTGCGACGCCGCCACCGGCACCGCCCTGCGCACCCTGCACGGCCACGAGGAGCGGGTCTACGCGGTGAAGTTCCGCGGCCACGTCCTCGCCACCGGCAGCGCCGACGGCACCGTACGCCTGTGGGACCCGGTCTCCGGCAGCTGCCGGCACCGCCTCGACGTCCACCCCGACGGCGTCTGGCCCGTCTCCCTCGACCGCACCGGCAACCGCCTGGCCACCGGCGACGCCGAGGGCACCGTCACCCTGTGGGACACCACCGACGGCTCCGTCTCCCACCGGCTCACCGGCCACCACGCCCCCGTCTACACCGCCCTGTTCAACCCCGACGGCACACTGCTGGCCACCGGTGACGCCGCCGCGGCCGTCCGGCTGTGGGACACCCGCACCGGCCGGCTCCTCGCCGAACTGGAAGGCCACCGGGGCGCCGTCTACCGGGCCGCGTTCAGCCCGGACGGCACGCTGCTGGCCACCGGCGACCGCGGCGAGGACCACCACGGCACCGTCCGCATCTGGGACGTCGCCGGACAGCGGCTGCGGCACACCCTCACCGGCCACGCCGGCCGCGTCTACACCCTCGACTTCCACCCCGGCGGCACGCTCCTGGCCAGCGGCGACACCGAGGGCCACGTCCTGCTGTGGAACCCCCGCGACGGCACCCGCGCCGCCGCCCCCGCACCGCTCGGCGGAGCCGTCTACCAAGTGGTGTTCGACCCCGAGGGCACGATGCTGGCGGCGGCCGGCAGCGACGGCTCCGTCCGGCTGTGGCGCACCACCCCCGCCGGCACCGGCTGGACCGCGACCGCGCTGCGCCAGCAGCCGGCCGACCACCAGGGCTCCGTCTGGGCCTGCCGGTTCCGCCCCCGGGGCACGGCCGGCCCCGCCGAACCGGGGCCGCTGCTGGTCTCCGCCGGCAACGACGGGGCCGTCCGGCTGTGGGACACCTCCACCGGCCACGGCCGGACCATCCTGCGCGGCCACGGCCGCAAGGTCGTCAGCCTCGCCTTCGACCACACCGGCACCCAGCTGGCCGCCTGCGGCAACGACGGCGTCGTCCGCCTCTGGGAGCCCGCCACCGGCCGCCGGGTGCGCGAACTCACCGGCCTCAACGACCGCCTGGTCTCCGCCGTGTTCACCCCCGGCGCCCCCGTCCTCGCCACCGCCAGCAGCGACGGCGACGTCTACCTGTGGAACGCCCTCACCGGCGATTACCAGCGGGAGATCGACGCCGAGACCGACCACGTGTGGGCCGAGGCGTTCAGCGCCGACGGCCGCATCCTGGCCACCGCCAACGACGACGACACCGTCCGCCTGTGGTACCGCAGCACCGGCGCCCACGTCGCCACGCTGGCCCAGCACCGCGGCCGGGTGCGGTCCATCTCCTTCACCGCGGACGGCTCGGGCCTCGCCACCGGCTGCGACGACTCGTACGTCCGGATCTGGGACCTCGGCGGCTTCCGGCCGGCCGCCGAACTGTCCGGCCACACCGACCGCGTCTACGCCGTGGTGCACGGCCCCGACGACGCGTGGCTCGCCAGCGCCTCCTGGGACGGGCAGGCCGTCGTGTGGCGCGACGGCCGCCCGTACCGGCGGCTGCGCGGCCACACCGGCCGGCTCTGGACCGCCGCCGCCCACCCGCACCGCCCCCTGCTCGCCACCGCCGGCGACGACCGCACGGTCCGGCTGTGGGACCCGCTCACCGGCCGCGAGACGGCCTGCCTCACCGGCCACCGCGGCCGCGTCCTGGCCCTGGCCTTCAGCCCGGACGGCACCCTCCTGGCCAGCGGCGCCGAGGACGGCACCGTCCGCCTGTGGACCGTCCCGCCGCAGGGCCCGCCCACCGCCCGCGCCACCCTGATCGGCGTCCCCGGCGGCTGGGCCGCCCTCGCGCCCTCCGGCGGCTACAAGTACGACGGTGACATGGCCGGCGAGTTCTGGCACGTCATCGGCATGTGCCGGTTCGAGCCGGGCGAGCTCGACGACCACCTCCCGGGCGTCCGCCGCCTCCCCCTGGAGGCCGACCTGTGACGCACGGGCGGCGCCCCCCTCGCCGCCTGAGCGGCCGTGTCCGCACCCCACGGCCCACGCTCAGATCTGACACGGCTCCTGGCGCGTCGCCGGCGCGCGCTGGGTGCGCACCCTCGACAGCTGCTCCAGCAGGGCCGCCGTCGCCGCGGTGGGCTGCTTGCGGACGAACGCCGACCGCAGCGCGTGGTACGGCGCCTCCGGGCTGAAGAACGCCTGCCGCATTCGCTCCATCTCCCGCTCCCGGCAGGCCGCCAGCGGCCCGCCGGACTCCTCCCGCTCCCGCGCGGCCCGCTTCTCCCCGATCCGCGCCTGCGCCTCGCCCGACTCCACCAGCTCCGCCGCCATCCGTGCCACGGCCGGCGCGAACTCCGCCGGCGGCACCGCCACCACCCGGTCCGCCAGACCCAGCTCCCGGGCCCGCGCCGCGCTGACCGGCGCCGCCTCCGCCATCAGCGCCGCCGCGCCCTCCGCGCCCACCCGCCGGGGCAGCGTGTACGTCCAGAACTCCGCCCCGTACAGCCCCAGCGTCCGGTAGTGCGGGCTGAGCACCGCCCCCGAACGGCACCACACCTCGTCGGCCGCCAGCGCCAGCATCGCGCCGCCCGCCGCCGCGTTGCCCGCGAGCGCCGCCACCACACACCGGTCGGTCGTCGTGAGCACCGCCTCCACCAGGTCCGCCAGCGCACCCGTGTTGGCCCACGACTCCCGCGCCGGGTCCGGCGACGCCTCGATGACGTTCAGGTGCAGACCGGTGCCGAAGAAGTCCCGCTCGCCGCCCAGCACGATCACCGACGTGGGCCGGGACCGGGCGAACCGCCAGGCCGCCAGCAGCCGCCGGCACTGCACCGTGCTCATCGCCCCGCCGGGGAAGCGGAACCGTACGAAGCCCACCTCGCCCTCCTCCGCGTACCGGATGTCGCTCCACGTCCGCCGGTGCGCCGGCAGCTCCAGCGGCACCGGCACGTCGGGCACGTCCGGCAGCAGCTCGCCCAGCGCCGCCACCGCCGGCAGCTTCACCGCCGGCAGGCCGTCCGGGGAGGTGCGCCGCCGCAGCTGCGGGATCCACACCGCGCCGTCCGCCGTGGCCCGGCAGATCGCCCCCGCCCGGGTGGCCAGCACCCGGCCCGGCCGGCCGCGCAACCGGTCCTCGCCGTGCCCGCCGTACAGGAACCACTCCTCGCCCAGCAGCTCGTCCCGCACCCCCGGCTGCGAGTCCGCCGCGTGCAGCCGCCGCAGCACCTCGGCAGTGCCCTGCTGCTCCCAGTCGATGCGCCGGGCGCTCTGCGGCAGGTACGGGCGGGTGCGCAGACCCGGGCCCGGCCACGGCCGGGGGCTCCAGCCGCCCGAGGCGAACCGGTCCACCGCCCGCAGCACGGCCGTCACGGCGGCGTCGGCGAGCTCGCCCCGGTACACGTCGCCCTTGGGCACGCCGGCCGGCAGCGCGAACTCCTCCGACGCCCACACCGGGCCGGCGTCCGGCTCCGTCTCCGCCTGCACCACCGTCACGCCCCAGACGGGCAGCCCCTCCTGCACGGCCCGGTCCAGCGCCGACGGGCCCCGCTCGCCGGGCGGGCCCGGCAGCACGACCAGGCAGGTGTGGCGGGAGAAGACCTCCCGGGGCAGCGCCGCCCGCAGCACGGGCGCGACCACCAGGTCGGGGTCGTGGCGACGCACCGCGCCGCACAGCTCCTCCTCGCCCTCGGCAAGGGCCACGAGGACGTCGTGCCCGTGGTCCCCGAGTTCGGCGAAGACGCGCTGCGTGAGGCTGTTGAACGCGCCGGCGATGAGCAGGATGCGCACGGCGACCTCCTGACAGTCGAGGTGATCCCGGACGGACGCGGCGGCCTGCCGGCCACCGGCCCGATCCTCACCCGGCGAGCCGCTCCGGCCGCGCGGCCCCGCCGGTGGGCCCGCCGAATGGCGCAGGGCCGGTTTGCGCCGCCCCGCCGCCGGTTACAGGGCGGAGGTGGCGACGGACAGCCGGAGCGCGACCGCGGAGGAGACCGGGCGCCGGGTACGGGCGGGCGACCGGCTCCTGGGCTGGCTCACCACCACCGACCACAAAGTCATCGGCAACCTCTACCTGGTGACCGCCTTCGGCTTCTTCCTGCTCGCCGGCCTCATGGCCATGGTGATGCGCGCCGAACTGGCCCGCCCCGGCCTCCAGCTGGTCACCACCGGCCAGTACAACCAGCTGGTCACCATCCACGGCACGATCATGATGCTGCTGTTCGCGACCCCGATGTTCGCCGGGTTCGCCAACGCCGTCATGCCGCTCCAGATCGGCGCCCCGGACGTCGCCTTCCCCCGCCTCAACGCCCTCACGTACTGGCTGTTCCTCTTCGGCGGCCTCATCGTGGTCTCCGGCTTCCTCGTGCCGGAGGGCGCCGCCTCCTTCGGCTGGTTCGCCTACGCCCCGCTCAACGACGCCGTGCACACCCCCGGCGCCGGCGGCGACCTGTGGGCGATGGGGCTGGTGGTGGCGGGGCTGAGCACCACGCTGGGCTCGGTGAACTTCATCGCCACCATCGTCACCCTGCGCGCCCCCGGCATGACGATGTTCCGGATGCCCGTCTTCACCTGGAACATCCTCTTCACCTCGATCCTGGCCCTGCTCGCCTTCCCCGTCCTCACCGCGACGCTGCTGGCCCTGGAGGCCGACCGCAAGTTCGGCGCGCACGTCTTCGACGCGGCCAACGGCGGCGCCGTGCTCTGGCAGCACCTGTTCTGGTTCTTCGGCCACCCCGAGGTCTACATCGTCGCCCTGCCGTTCTTCGGCGTGATCACCGAGATCGTGCCGGTCTTCGCCCGCAAGCCCCTCTTCGGCTACGTCGGCATGGTCGGCGCCACCATCGCCATCACCATGCTCTCCGCCGTCGTCTGGGCCCACCACATGTTCGCCACCGGCGCCGTGCTGCTGCCCTTCTTCTCCCTCATGTCCTTCCTCATCGCCGTGCCGACGGGCGTGAAGTTCTTCAACTGGATCGGCACCATGTGGAAGGGCTCGCTGTCCTTCGAAACCCCGATGCTGTGGGCCACCGGCTTCCTCGTCACCTTCCTGCTCGGCGGCCTCAGCGGCGTCCTCATCGCCTCGCCGCCGCTCGACTTCCACGTCACCGACACCTACTTCGTCGTCGCCCACCTGCACTACGTGCTCTTCGGCACCGTCGTCTTCGCCATGTTCGGCGGCTTCTACTTCTGGTGGCCCAAGTGGACCGGCCGCATGCTCGACGAACGCCTCGGCCGCATCCACTTCTTCACGCTCTTCACCGGCTTCCAGATCACCTTCCTGGTGCAGCACTGGCTGGGCGAGAGCGGCATGCCGCGGCGGTACGCCGACTACCTGGCGGCCGACGGCTTCACCCTCCTCAACACCGTCTCCAGCATCGGCTCGTTCCTGCTGGGGCTGTCCACCCTGCCGTTCCTGTACAACGTGTGGCACACCGCCCGCCACGCGCCGAAGGTGCGCACCGACGACCCGTGGGGCTTCGGCCGGTCCCTGGAGTGGGCCACGTCCTGCCCGCCGCCGCGCCACAACTTCGTGGCGCTGCCGCAGGTCCGCTCCGACTCCCCGGCCTTCGACCTGCACCACCCCGAGGCCGCGGCCCTCGCCCCGGAGCACGCCGGTGCCGCGCCGACACCCGACCCGCACGAGGGGCCCCGCGGATGAAGGCGGAATCCCTGCTGTTCGCCGGCGTCGCCCTGTTCTTCCTGGGCACCGGCGCCGGCTACCTGGCCTGGTCGGGCCGCGAACCGGCGGGGACGGCCGCGCTGACGGTGTCCTTCGTGATGGCCTCGCTCATCTCGTTCTTCTGCGCAGCGAACCACCGCCGCCGGGGCCCCCGCCCGGAGGACCGCAAGGACGGCCTGGTGGCCGACCGCGCCGGCCCGTTCGACTTCTTCCCACCGCACAGCGCCTACCCGGCCCTGACCGCCCTGGGCGCCGCCCTCACCGCCCTGGGCGTCGTCTTCGGCCTCTGGCTCTTCCTCACCGGCCTCGGCGTACTCGTCGCCGGTGTGCTGGGCCTGGCGTTCCAGTACGTCCACCGCGACGAACCGCCGGACGAGCCGGACGCGCCCGCCGCCGGGCCACCGCGGGAGGAGCCGGCGGATCTGGATTGAGTAGCTGTGGTGGCTCGCGCATGAGTTCACCGGGCCGCCCGGTTATCCCCCTCTGCTGCTGGCGGGAGGCCGAGGCCGCTCTCGAGCACTATCCGGCAGGCTACCCATCAGCTCGCTCGTACGAGTTCCAACAGCTCCGGCACTCCCTCGACCGTCCTTTTCCCGGTGAAGGAGGGCATGAGGTCCTGGATCAGGCTGATGCAGCGGGGTGCTCCGATGCGCCGGGCCATGGTGAGTGCCTGGTGCGCGGTAGCGGCGGCTTGGTCGATGGAGCCCGAGGCGATGAGGCTCTCGGCCTCGTAGGTGAGGAACACTGCGCGCGTCTTGAGCCTGGCTTCGGGCAGCATGCTGGTGCCTTCGTCGATGAGTTGCCGGGCCCTGCGGTGGTGTCCGAGGTCGAGGAGGCATCGGCCGGTATCAACGGCAATATCTGTTGTCGCGTGCCATGAGCACCACGTGGGCGGCGGAGTGCCTGTGGCGGAGTCGAAGAACTTCTCGGCTGCGCCGAGGGCGCGGGTGCAGGCGAGTTCTTCGCCCAGGGCGGCGTGGGCGCGGGCTTTGCGGAGTTGGAGCAGCGACTGGGCGGTCGGGTGTTCTGCACGTGCGATGGCGTGTTCGAGGATCTGCACGGCCGTGCGTGGGTCGTGGAGCCAGGTCTGCTGGTAGGCGAGGTCGGAGAGGATCCCGGCTCCGAGGTCGTGGTCCCCTGCGGCGTGTGCGCTGTGCAGGGCGCCGTGCCACAGATGGGAGGCGGCTGCGTGCCGGCCGTGGTCGAAGCGGTGCCAGGCGGCGGTCTGAGCCGTGGTCGCGGCCAGGGTGTGGAGGCGTTTGCCGACTGCGGCCGTGTATCGGCCCTGATCGATCAGCCCTGTAATGGTGTCCAGATGTCCGGTGAGGAGTGGGCCGAGGTGCTGGCGCTGTTCGGTCGGCAGGCTGTTCAGCCAGGCTCCGTGGCGCTCCAGCCCTTCGACGATTCCGGCGTCCACGTGATCGCCCCGCAGTTGGGTCAGTGGCGAGTGCGGGTCACGTTCGGCCCATTGGAGGGCAAGCCCGGTGAGGGCGGCTGGGGTGAAGGCGACGAAGGATCGACGATCGATCAACTGACTCAAGGCCTCTCGAAGAGCATGTACAGCGGAATCCGGGCCGAGTTCCAGCACGGCGTCCCGGCCGGGAAGCCAGTACGGCCAGCCCAGGGCCCGGACGGCATCGGGCGACACGGCGAATACGTCCGCCAGGAGCAGCTGGGATTCCTCATCCGGCAAAGCTCGGCCGGTCTCCCACTTCCACACCCGTTGGCGGTCCACGCCCGACCGCAGCCCTCGCCGTGCAGCGGCTTGCCGGATCCTTCGGGCCAGGCCGGGCTGCGTCCAGCAGCGCAGGAGCCGGGCATACGCCAGCGGGTGCCGGATCTGTTTGTCCACGCTTGCCATCCCAACAGCCGGCCGGGTCGGAAGCCTAGCGCCGAACTTAGTCGGGACTACACCAGGACTACATCCAACTGATGTTCCGACGCCAACAGTTGAGCTGTAATCGCAAGCACGCCCGGCTGACCGACGGGGCGCCGGCTGCTCTGTGACCCGTCCCCCCCCCGGCCGTGCCGCCTCACTCTTCGCCGGCAGCGGCGCCGATCCACGGGGGCCACAGCGACCGCCGGGGTGGACATGGGGGCTCTCGCGCTCGGGTGGTACGCAACCGACCCACTGCTCACATCTCCTTGGAGGTATCCATGGACAAAGTGCTCGTCACGGGTGGAGCCGGGTTCATCGGCTCGCACTTCGTCAAACGCCTCCTGCGAGGCGATGACGTCGCCGGGGTGACCGTCCTGGACGCCCTCACGTACGCGGGGCACATCGAGAACCTCGGCGAGGCGTTCCTCAGCCCGAAGCTGACGTTCGTCCACGGCAACGTCCTCGACGCCGCCCTGGTCGACACGCTCGTGGGGGAGCACACGGCGGTCGTCCACTTTGCCGCCGAGTCGCACGTCGACCGCTCGTTCTTCGCTGCCGGCGCCTTCCTGTCGACGAACGTGCTCGGCACCCAGACCCTGGCGGACGCGGCGATGCGGCACGGTGTCAGCAAGTTCGTGCACGTCTCGACGGACGAGGTCTACGGCCCGCTGCCGGAAGGCTCCGCCACCGAGGCCGACCCCTTGCTCCCGACGGTCCCCTACGCCGCGTCGAAGGCCGCCGGCGACCTCGTGGCGCTGAGCTACTTCCACACCTACGGCGTCCCGGTGTGCGTCACCCGCAGCTCGAACAACTACGGCCCCTACCAGCACCCCGAGAAGATCATTCCCCTGTTCGCCACCCGGCTCCTGCGCGGCCACCAGGTCACCCTCCACGGCCAGGGTCAGCACGTGCGGAACTGGCTGCACGTCGAGGACAACTGCGCCGGCATCGAACTCGTCTTGCACTGCGGTGTGCCCGGCGAGGTCTACAACCTCGGCGGCGGCACCGACTGCACGAACAACGAGCTGACCGACCACCTGCTGCGCCTGTGCGGCGCCGGCCGGGACGCGGTCGTCTACGTGCCCGACCGGCGGTCGAACGACATCCGGTACGCCATGACGTGGGACAAGGTCGCCGGCCTCGGCTACCGGCCGGAGCACGACTTCGAGGAAGGTCTCGCCGAGACCGTCGACTGGTACCGGCACAATCCCGGCCGTTGGGCGCCACTGGTGCGCAACCCCCGCGCGGCCCGTGCCACGGTCGCGCTCGCGCCCGCTGGGGAGGAAGTCCATGCCCAGTGACCGGCCCATGGCGCGCAGGATTCTCGTGACCGGCGTCGGCGCGAACCCGGGCTTCAGGCTGACCCGCAGCCTCACCCGTCTGGGGCACAAGGTCGTCGCCGCGGACGCCGCCCCCCTCGCCCCCGGGTTCCTGCTGCCCGGCGTCGTACCCCAGGTCATCCCCCTCGCCACCGATCCCGACTACTCCAGCGTCATGGCCAAGGTCTGCCGGGACGCATCGGTGGACGCCGTCGTGGCCGGCATCGAGAACGACATCCCGCCGCTGGTGAACATGTTGCCCCAGCTGGAGGCCGACGGCGTCCGCCTGTGGCTCCCGGATGCCGAGTCGGTGCGTTCCTGCATCGACAAGGCGGCGTTTCACCAGGTGCTGCTCGAGCACGGCATCGCGACCCCTCGCACCTGGCGGCCCGAGGCACTCGGCCAGGTCCCTAATGGGACGCGGCTGGTCGTCAAGCCCCGGCGCGGCCACGGGGCGCAGAACGTCCACTTCGTCGACAGGCGGGAACACGCCCGCGTCCTGTGCGAGCTCGTTGCGGAACCGGTGGTGCAGGAGCGGGTCCACGGCCGGGAGTTCACCGCGGACTGCCTGGTGGACGACACCGGACGGGCGTCGGTGATCCTGCGCCGCCGGGACCTGGTGAAGGCCGGACTCGCCACGGTCTCCACCACGTTCGACGACGCCATCGTGCGCGACCTCGTCATCACGACGCTGGGCGCCGTCCGGGCCCGCGGCGTGTGCTGCGTGCAGGGGTTCATCCTCGACGACGGTTCGGCCACGATCACCGAGCTGAACGTCCGGATCGCCGGCGGCTTCCCCTTGGCCGAAGCCGCCGGAGCGGACCTCATCGGCCAGATGGTGAACGGCCTGTTCGGACTGCCGGTCGACCACAACCGCCTCGCGTACCGGACCGGGGTGTTCCTGACGAACTACGTCGAGACCCTGGCTGTCGGCGACGCCACCGAGCTCGGGCTCACGGCCGCCGCGAAGGGAGAGCCGTCGTGACCGCGACGTCCAGGCCGGACGCCAGGCGCAACGCCAGCCCCTACCTGTACGGGCAGGAGGCCGGTGCGGTCGCCCGGGTCCTGGAGTCCGGGCAGTACGGGCACACCGCCGTCACCGAGGAGTTCGAGCGCAGGGTCGCCGGGTTCCTCGGCGTGCCCGATGCCGTGGCCGTCGCCTCCGGCACCGCGGCCCTTCACTGCGCCCTGCTCGCCGCCAAGGTCGGCCCCGGCGACGAGGTCATCGTTCCCTCCATGACGTTCTGCGCGACCGCCCAGGCGATCCTGGCCGTCGGTGCCACCCCGCGCTTCGTCGACATCGACCCCACCACGCTGTGTGTGAACGACCGCCTCGTCATGGAAGCGGTCAGCGGTGCCACCGCAGCCGTCATCCCGGTGCTTTTCGGGGGCAGGGCGGTCGACCTCGCTCCCGTCCGCGATGAGCTGGCCGAACGCTCTATCACCGTCATCGAGGACGCCGCGCACGCCTTCGGCTCCCGCAACGGCATGCGCCGTGTGGGGGCGACCGGGGCGTTGACCTGCTTCTCGTTCGGGCCGATCAAGAACCTTACCTGCGGCCAAGGCGGTGTGGTCGTCCCCCGCGCCCCCGAGGAAGCCGACACGATCCGCCAGGTCCGGCTCCTCGGCGTCGCCCAGTCACAGAGTGAGCGCGCGAACGCCACCACCTACCACGTCGACACCTTCGGCCTGCGCTACCAACTCTCCGGCATCAACGCCGCCATCGGCCTCGCCCAGCTCGACCACTTCGGCACCACCGAGCACGCTCGCCGCCGCCTCTGGCACGCCTACCGGAAGGCGCTCGCCACGCTGGACGGCGTGATACTCGTCGACGTCGACGCCGACCACTCCGTACCGCATCTGTGCCAGGTCCGCGTGCCCCACCGAGATCAGGTGTTCGCCGACCTGCGGGCCCGGGACGTCGGCGTGGGCGTCCACTACCCGCCCAACCACCTCCAGCCCGCCTTCGCGACCTGGCACCGCCCCCTACCCGCCACCGAGCAGGCCGCCGCGGAGATCCTGAGCCTGCCCTTCCACCAGCACCTCACCGAGACGGACATCGATCTCGTGGTCTCCGCCCTCGCACAGGCCCTCGAGGCATCCGGAGGTGCGTGATGCGCAAGCTGCTGACCGTGTGCCTGGGAAACTACTGCCGCTCCCCGTTCGCCCAGGTCGCGCTCACCCGCAGGTGCGGCGCGGCCACGACCGTCCGTTCCGCAGGGCTGATCGGCAAATGGCAGGACCAACCCGCCAACCCGTCGATGATCCAAGCCGCCCGGCGGCTAGGGCTCGACCTCACCCCTCACCGGGCGCAGCAGATCACCCTGGAGATGCTGGACTGGGCCGATGACGTCCTGGCGATGGACGCCGCCGTCCTCGAAACGCTCCGGGCGATCTGCAGCGAGGCCCACGGGCGCAAGCTCGGCCTCTACCTCCGTGATCGCGACGTCCCCGACCCGATGGGCCAGGGCGACGACGCGTTCCACGACTGCGCCGTGCTGATCGAAGCAGGCACGGCACTGCACCTCGGCCGAAGCCTGCGATAGCCCCGTGCTTCAGCCGGACGCGGCGGACAGGATCACGTCGACGAGCCGGTCCGCCGCGTCCGGCCTCCCGTGCGCCCGGGCCCGCTCCGCCATCGCATCCCGGCGCGCGGGATCGGCCAGGAGCGGGCCCACCGCGTCCTGGAGCCGGCGGGCGGTGACATCACCGAGCAGGGCGACGGCAGCGCCGGCGTCCTCCAGGTGGCGGGCGTTGTGGGCCTGCTCGTTCCCTGCCGAGGAGGCGAGGGGGACGAACACGGCCGGCTTGCCGAGCGCGGTCAGCTCGGCCAGGGTCCCGGCCCCGCTCCTCGACACGACGATGTCCGCGAGCGCCAGGACATCGGGGAGCTCCGAACCGACGAACCCGGCAAGGTAGTACCGGCCCGCCAACGGCGCCGGCAAGGCGGCCGCGTGCCGCCGAAGCTCGTCGACGTGGTCGGGGCCGCACTGATGGATCACGTTCGCCTGCTCCAGCAGCCAGGGCAGGACGTCCCGGACGAGGTTGTTGATCTGCTGGGAACCCTGCGCGCCGCCGGTGACGTACGCGGTCGGCAACCGCCGGTCGAAACCGTGCAGGCCCAGGGCCTCCACCGCCTTGTCCGGGTTCCCGGCCAGCACCTCCGGCCGGACCGGGTTCCCGGTGACCACCGCGGCGCCGCGCACCGCCTCGGGCAGGAGGGGCACGGTCGACTCCGAGGACACGGCGATCCGCGTCGCCGAGCCGGCCAGCTTCCGGTTCGCCAGGCCCAGGCGCACCGTCTGCTCGTGCAGCACCAGCGGGCGACGGCACATGCGGGCGGCCAGGCCGGCCGGGACGGCGACATAGCCGCCGGTGGCGAGCACCACGTCCGGCTGGAAGTCCGCGACCAGCTTCCTCGCCCGAGCCACGCCAAGAGGAACCCGGGCCATGTCCTTCACGTTCGCCGCCGACATCATCTTGAGCGGGTTGCTCGAGCGACGGATCTTCCCCGTCGCCACCGTGGCGAACGCGATTCCTTCAGCCGGTGCCACACGCGCCTCCAGCCCATCAGCGGTGCCGATCCACAGCACTTCCAGAGCCCTGGCCTCGGACGACAGCCGCTTCTGCAGAGCTCGGATCGCTGTGAGGGCCGGGTAGGTGTGCCCTCCCGTCCCTCCTCCTGTGACGATGAGACGGAATGCGGTGGCGGGGCGGTGGTCGCTCTTCACCCGGCGCACCCTACTGGCTTCGCACTCGCCGTGTGGGCCGCGTGGAAGTCCAGCGAGCGTCCCTTCCTGCGCTGTTCACCGTCCGAGGGCCCGTGCTCGGCGAAGCGGCCACGCGGGCCGTGACCATCCGCAGGCGAAACCAGTTAGGCACTGGGTGCCTTCAACCGGGCGCTCTTTACCCAAGGGGAGGGACAACGGAAGGTGGAAGCTTCATCAGGCAGTAAGCATGCCCACACGCTGGAACGGCCTCCCATGGCGGAGCCGGCGGCGCTCACCTCTCCCAGGGCCCCGGCCAATGGGACGTGCAGCACGGCCGGGTGCCCGAACGAGGAGTGCGCCGAGCGGGAAGTGCTGGAGGAGACCGGCGTCACCGTCAAGGCCCGGCGCCTGGTGGTGCTCCGCGAGTACATCCCCGCTCGCCACCCGGGTGGGATGTCGATGTTGTCGGGGGCGTCGCACCGGGTGGAGGCGATGTTCTGGTGCGAGATCGTGGCGGAGCCCGCAGTGCTCGGCGGCCACAACGAGGACGACACGCAGACCGGCGTCGAGTGGGTGCCCCTGGCCAAGCCGGAGCACGTCCGGCTGCTGCCGCCGTCGCTTCCCCGGATCGTCCACGCCGTGCTCAACGATCCAGCCGAGGGCGCCGTCTACCTCGGGAAAGACCATGCCTGACCCGGTAGGGCTGTTCGACCTGGACGACACCTTGATCCGGCGCCGACAAGTGTTCGAACGATGGGCGGTGGAGTTCTCCGCCGAGCACCAGGTCCCGCTCGAGTGGCTGCTGAAGACGGACCCGGCATACTCGTCGCGGCGGACAGAGTTCTTCGAGCTGGTGAAGGCCACCTTCGGCGTCCGGCCCGACGTGCCAGAGCTGCATGCCCAGTACCGGCGCCGAATGCCTGAGCTGGTCGAGCCGGACCCGCAGGTGTGCGCGCTGCTCACCGGCCTGCGCCAGGCCGGCTGGCGCCTGGGCGTGGTCACCAACGGCATGGTGGACAACCAGACCAGCAAACTCCGCCGCGCCGGGCTCTACGACCTCATCGACACCGTCGTCATTTCCGACGCCGTGGAGATCCGCAAACCGGACGCGCGGATCTTTCACCACGCCCTTACCCGGCTCGGCGCCGAGCCGGGGCGGCACGTGGTCATGGTCGGCGACAGTCTCGAGAACGACATCGCGGGCGCCCACCGTGTCGGCCTCACCACGGTGTGGGTCTCGCACGGTCTGGCGCTGCCCGGCACTGCTCTCCGTCCCCACCACACCATCCGCACGGTCAACGAAGCGGCCGCCCTACTGATGGAGAGGAAGGCTTGACCATGCCCGAGATCATCTCGAACGACTCCTGGCCGCACAGGCTGCACTGCCGCAGGGGCTGCGGCTGCTCCTCGCTGAGGGGTACCGGCTGCCGGAGCTCCAGGAACGGTACTTCGAGCAGTACGTCGCCGAACGGCCATGAACTCCAGCTGGGCGCCAGCACGAGCACCACCCCGGAACAGAGCAACGGGGCCTGCTACATGGACTCAGAGAACATTCAGCGCCAAGGCCCGCGAGTATCGCCGCATCCTCGCCTCCGCCCTGACCGGAGCGGGGCTCGTGAACTACCCGACCGAGTGGCGGCACTGGTCGTACGGCGACCGTCACTGGGCGCTGATGACCAGCTCACCGACGGCGTCGTACGGCCCTACTTTGCTCCCCTCGGCACCATGCGGGAGAAGCGTGCCGCGCCGGCGCCCGTTCCCGGAATCCGCCTGATCAGCATCCTGAGGGAGAGGACGGCACGTTGACCACGCACCCGAAGCTTCCCCGAGCCGAATGGCTCGCGAGCCGCGCGCGGATTCTCGGCTGTGCCGCCTCCGTCGTCCATGACGCGGAGTACCGGATCATGCTGCTGCGCACCTCCTCGGGTGCATGGCAGTGGCCTGGTGGCGGCCATGACGAGGGCGAGGACCTGTGGCAGACCGCCGTGCGGGAGACGTACTCCGGTAGCGCGCAGGCCGGTCAGCAACCAGGCAGGGTCAGACTGGTGACGTGACCTGTTGCGTCTTCCCCGTATCCACGCACCGGAGGCCCGTGCTCCTGCTGCCGATCACTGACCAGACGTATCGCTGGCGCCGACACTCGACGCGCCGTCCCCAGCACTGACCGCCCGTTCGACAAACAGGAGGGAATGCCGTGCAGGAACCGAATGGCACCGCGGCGCTCATCGTCAACTCAGCCGGCGAGTACCTGCTGCACCTGAGGGACAACACCAAAGGCATCTGCGATCCGGGCACGTGGTCGCTGCTGGGCGGGGGTCGGGAAGGGGCTGAGACGGCCGAGGCCGCTATCGCCCGGGAGCTCAAGGAAGAGGCGGGCCTGGTCCTGCCGGAACTCAAGAGGTACACAGTCGTGTCGGCGCACGTCCCGGCCGACACGAGCGACCAGATCACGATCTTTCTTGGGCGCTGGGACGGTGAGGCGCACGCACTGCCCCTCACGGAAGGGGTCCTGCTGCATTGGTTCCCGGCTGCCATGATCCCGCGCCTGGTCATGTGCCCGTGGGCGAATGTCGTCATCGAGCAGCACCAGCGGGATACGGCTACCTGAGGGGCTCGTCGGAGGTGCACCGAAGACGGTTTTCAGGTGTCGGTTCGCCCGTCTTCGGTGCACCCGCCTTTGTCACCCAGGGCCGGCACGATCCGGCCGCCACGGACGACGGCGGAGGCGTGCAGGATGGTCCCCCGTCGGTCACCAGCTGCCCGCGGACGACTTCCCGGGCGAGGCGGACGGCGGCCAGGGCAACGGGACGTCCTCACAGCCGTAGATGTGGGCGGTCAGGCCGCCGCCGTCCTCCCATACGGTGCCGACGCCGCCTCCGCTCCGAACTCCACCGCCCGCACGCGTTCGCGTGACACCTGGTCCAGCAGCACCACCGACGCCGCCTCCGGCACCGGGTCCGGGGCCGCCGCGCCCGACCGGGCGTGGAGCGTCAGGGAGCGCAGGAGGTGGTCCAGGCCGCGGCGGTGGCGGGCGAAGACCCGGGGGCGGGCTCGGCGGTTGCGGGCCTCCTGGCCGGCCAGCGCACCGGCCACCCCTACGTCCAGCAGCACCATGTGCAACTCCCGGCCCTGCCGTGCTGCCGTCCGGGCCAGCCAGCGGCGGACCCACGGCCGGCTGCCGCAGTCGTGCACCAGCACCGGTCGGCCCTGTCGCACCTCCGCCCGCAGCCACCGTGCGTGCTCCAGTCGCGCCCAGGGGCGGTACACCCCGTACGGCAGGCGGTCCGGCATCACCGCCGCGCAGCGTTCGTGCACGACCCGCGGGTCCACCGTGGCCGCCGCGTCCGACCAGCGGCGCATCAGCGTGCTCTTGCCGCTGCCGGGCAGCCCGGAGACGACCACGACGGCGCCCGCCGGGTAGGCCAGCACCGCGGGGGCGTCGTGCCGCCCGCGCAGGTCCACCAGTCCGCGCGGCCGTCCCACCGCGTCCGCCCTGTCCATGCCGTCCACCCCGTTCCGTTCTCCCTGCCCGCCCCGGCAGGGCGCGCAGCGGGGGAGACGCCGTCGGCCGGCACCCGGTTGGCCTGGGGCGCACCGCTGAGAGCGAACACGCGTCAGGGAACCGGCCAGCTGACCGGAAAGCGGCTCTGGTCGCGGGCCGGGGGCGACGCGAGGATGCTCTCCTCGTGCGGGGCTCGTGCGACGGGCAGCACCGACTGGGAGGGGTGGGCGTCATGGGGCACGGACCGGGACGGCGGGCGTGGGTGGTGAGTGCGGTGGTTGTTGCCGCGCTGGCCTGTACGGCGACGACGGCCGGCGCCGCACCGGCACCAGTCACCACGGCCGCCGGCTGCGCGTCCGACCCGGCCGCGCAGGGCCGGGCGAGCCGGGCCTCCGCCGACAGCCGGGTGTCCGTACCGCGCGCCGACGGCCGCGTGGACGAGTTCCAGCTCTTCTACGACGACACCGCGACGTCCCCCCTGCCGTTCCTGTGGCACCGCTCCCAGGACGAGCCCGGCGGCCCGTACGGCGACTGGGAGCGCGTCAGCGCCGCCACCGTCGGTCCCAAGAGCTACTACGTCACCGCCGCCGAGAACGGCGACGGCCGCATCGAGGTGTTCTTCTCCACCTACGGCACCTTCTGCCACACCGTCGAGCAGCCCGGCGACGGCACCTGGACCGCCCCCGAGGGCTTCGGGCTGTCCCCGGCGCCGTACCACGGCGGCCTGGTGCTCTTCCGGGAGCGCGACGGCAGCCTGGACGCCTTCGCCTCCAGCCGCCTGGACGACCGGTCGATGGAGGTACGCACCCAACGCACGCCCGCGGACGGCTGGGGGCCCGCACAGTCCATGGGCCGGGTGCCGGACCCGAACGTGGGCCTCAGCCAGCCCGGCACGATCACCGAGCTCCCCGACGGCCGGCTGAGCGTGACGGCCCGCGAATGGAACCGCGACCGCTTCTGGCGGACGGTCCGGCTCGCCCCGCACGGCGCCTGGGGGCCCTGGCAGCTGATCACCCCCTGAACGCCGCCCCGTAGAATCGGCCGGGGTCACCTCGCAGGGCGAGGCTGCCGCCCTCCATCCCTCCCACGACCGGTGATCCCGACTGATGACTGACGACCAGAGCCCGCAGGACCAGAGCGCGCAGGACCACAGCACGACGGACCTGCGCGGCGACTGCGCGAACTGCTTCGGCCTGTGCTGCGTGGCCCTGCCGTTCGCGCGCTCGGCCGACTTCCCGGTCACCAAGGCGGCCGGCACGCCCTGCGCCAACCTCCAGGACGACTTCCGCTGCGGCATCCACGCCCGGCTCCGCCCGCAGGGCTGGTCGGGCTGCACGGTCTACGACTGCTTCGGCGCCGGCCAGAAGGTGTCCCAGATCACCTTCGGTGGCCGGGACTGGCGCACTGCCCCCGAGACCGCACGCGAGATGTTCGACGTCTTCCCCGTCGTGCGCCACCTCCAGGAACTGCTCCGCTACCTCACCGAGGCACTGGCCCTGGAGGCCGCCCGGCCCGTCCACGCCGAGCTGCGCGCCGCCCTGGAGGAGACCCGCCGCCTCACCCTGCTGCCCGCCGCCGAACTGCCCGGCGTGGACGTCGGCGCGCAGCGGCAGCTGGTGGGCGGGCTGCTGTCGCGCGCCAGCGAGCTGGCGCGGGCCGGAGTGCCGCAGCCGAAGAAGGGCCGCCCCTCCCACCGCGGCGCCGACCTCATGGGCGCCCGGCTGCGCGGTGCCGCCCTGCGCGGGGCGGACCTGCGGGGCGCGTACCTCATAGCCGCCGACCTGACCGGCGCCGACCTGCGCGACGCCGACCTCCTCGGGGCCGACCTGCGCGACGCCGACCTGTCCGGCGCCGACCTCACCGGCAGCCTCTTCCTCACCCAGCCGCAGGTCAACGCCGCCCGCGGGGACAGCGCCACCAGGCTGCCCGCCTCGCTGACCCGCCCCGCGCACTGGACCGGCACCGCCGCCGCCCCGGCTACCGCGCGGGCGGGCGCAGCACGACCCGCACGAAACGCGGCCGGTAGATCGCGGCGCGGCGGAGGACGCCGGCCGGGTCGAGGCTGTTGACGTTGTAGGACACGACGAGCTCGCCGGGCCGCTCCAGCTCGGGGTGTTCGTGCGGGTTGTAGGCGATGACGTCCGCGTCGCGGTACGTGCCGTACGGCCCGGCCTCCGGCGCCGTCCACACCGGGCGGGGCCGGGTGAACGGCCCGCCGGGCCCCCGCGACCAGGCCAGGCACACCTCGGCGCTGAAGGGCCGGTCCGCCCGCTGGGTCACCAGCGCGTACCAGGCGCCGTGCCGGACCACGCTCAGCTCGTCGGACGTGCGCAGCGGCGCGCCGCCGGGGCCCGCCAGGCGGGCGGCGCGCGCCGGGTCCGCGGACCAGCGGCCGTCCGCCGTCCAGTACGCCCAGGGGCCGCGCAGGCCCGGCCCGGCCACGCGGGCCAGGCGCACGTGGTGGCCGCCCGACCCGTCCGGCTCGGTGCCGTAGACGTACGTGTACCGGCCCTGCCGCTCCAGCCAGGCGCCCCAGGCCACACGCGGCACGGCCGGCAGGGGCGTCAGGGAGCGCGGCCGCCCGCGGCCGGGCGCGAAGCGGGCCAGCACGCTGCCGCGCGCCGCCACGTCCAGCGGCCCGGGGCCGGTGCGCGCGTACCGCACGTACACCACCGCCGCCTCGCGGCCCTCCATGACCCCGGCCCGCGCCCAGTACCAGCTGCCGGCGTCCGGCTCGGGCACGACGGAGGCGGGCCGGCCCGCGCGGTCGCGCCCGGTGACGGTGCGCGGCCCGGCGGGTCCCCACAGCACGAAGCTGTTGTGGAGGAACGGGGTGGTGCCGCCGTCGCCGGTGACGGGGGAGCGGGAACCGTCCGGCCGGATCGTGCCCAGGAACGTGTCGGAGAAAATCCACAGCTCGCCGGCGGGCGTACGGACGGAGTACGTGCTGTCCCCGCCCGTCCAGTGGTCCGGCGCCGGCGTCCGCTCGGCGTACGCGGCGAACGCACGGTCCAGCGCCGTCAGCGGGCGTACCGACACCACGCCGGGCGGCCCGCCGGCCGGTGCGGCGGCGGACGGCACCAGCGCGCACAGGACGGCCGGGACGAGCAGGCGCAGAACTCTCATGACGCCTGCTCAACGACGCGGCGGGGCAGGCGTTGCCGGCGGTGACCCCCGTCCGCCGCCGGCCCGCACACCCTACGCACCACCCGGGCGCCGGCTCGACCGGTTTTTCCGCGCCACGCCCGGCCGGGCCGGCGGTTGACGGGACATCGGGCGGCGCGTCGGGTCTACTCGGTACATCCGCACCGACGGACACCGCATCCGACGAACCACTGCACCGACGGACAGGAGAGCGCGCCATGCAGAAGATCACGCCGTTTCTGTGGTTCGACCACCAGGCCGAGGAGGCGGCGCAGTACTACATGTCCGTCTTCGACGACTCCCGCCTGGTGGATGTCCAGCGGTACGGCAAGGCCGGGCCCGGCCCGGAGGGCACCGTCATGACCGTCGCCTTCGAGCTCGCCGGGCAGCGGTTCGTTGCGCTCAACGGCGGCCCCCGGTTCACGTTCAACGAGGCCATCTCGCTGTCCGTCGACTGCGCCACGCAGGAGGAGGTCGACGAGCTGTGGGCCCGGCTGAGCGAGGGCGGCGAGGAGGGGCCCTGCGGCTGGCTGAAGGACAAGTACGGCCTGTCCTGGCAGATCGTGCCCCGGGCCCTGACCGACCTGCTGGGCGACCCCGACCCGGAGAAGGCGCAGCGCGTCATGCAGGCCATGCTCGGCATGAAGAAGATCGTCATCCGGGAGCTGGAGGACGCCTACCGGGGCTGAGCCGCGGCGGGTCGGCCCGAGCACCGCGGGTCGGGGCGCACACCCCCGTGGCGCGTCCGGGCCCGCGGTGCGCGGGCCCCTTCAGAGTGCCGCCCGAGGGGGGTGGGACGGTAGTGGCATTCCTAGTGGCATGCTGCCGTAGTGATCATCGGAGACCTCATCAGGGAACTGCGCACGGGCCGCGGGTGGAGCCAGGGCCGGCTGGCCTCGGAGCTCAACGCCGCCTTCGGCACGAGCCTCACCCGCGAGTACGTCAGCGGCTGGGAACGTTCCAGGGTCCGGCCCGGCCCCTTCTACCTGCGCTGCCTGGCAGCCGTTCTCGAAGTGCCCGTGGCCGTGCTGGACGGACGGCCGGAAACCGCCCACGGGCAGGGACTGCTCAGCGGCGTCGCCGCCACGTCCGTGGCCCCGGCGGTCGCCGCCGACCTGCTGGACCTGGGGTTCGCCGCGCGGCTGCGGGGCGGCCCGTCGGAGGAGGAGTGGGAGGACCTGCTGGCCCGCTACGGCGAGGACTACATGGCGCAGGGCGCGGCCGAGCTCCAGCGCCGGGTCGTCTCCGACCTGGTGGTCGTGCAGCAGCAGCTCGGCAGCCCCCGCATGTGGTCGGTGGCCGCCCGGCTCATGACCTTCTACGCCACCACCTTCGGCGCCCCGGACCAGGACCGCGCCGTGACGTGGTTCCGTACGGCCGTGGAGGCCGCGGACCGGTCGGGGGACCGGGCGACCCGCGTGTGGGTGCGCGGCCGGGCCGCGCTCACCCTCGGCTACGGGCGCTTCGCGCCGGGCCTGGCCCACCTGCTCGCCGAACAGGCCCTCGCCATCGACGACACGCCGTCCACGGGGCTGCTGAACGCCCTGCTGGGCAAGGCGTACGCCGCGGCCGGGCGCGGCGACACCGGTACGGCCCTGGAGCTCGCCGGGCGCAGCCGCCGCGTCTTCGACGCGGCCCCGTCGGCCGGCCGCGTCAGCGACTTCGCCGTCGCCTCGTGGCGCCTGAGCGGCTTCCTGTCCCTCCTGTCGGCCCGGCTGGGCGACGAGAAGGGCGCCCTCCGGGCCCATGAGGAGGCCCGCCGGGAGCTGCCCGGCACGTTGCCGCGCTTCGCCACCCACCTGGAGCTGCACCGCGGACTGATGCTCGTCCGGGCCGGCGACCGGGCCGGCGGCGTGGCGCACGCCCGCGCCGCCCTGGAGGCGCTGCCGCCCAGCAAGTACTGCGGGACGCTGCGGATGCTCATGGCGGAGATCAGCGAAGGGGCGGGGGCGGCAGCGGCGGAAGCGACAGCCGGAGCCGGGGCCCGGGCCGCCTGAGCCGGGCGGGCGGCGGCTGCTGCACCCTACGGCAGGACCGCCTGCCGGTCGTCGGCCGGCGCGTACCGGTGGTCCCGGCGCTCGATGGCCACCAGCGCGACGTCGTCGTCGAGCGCTCCGCCCGCGTGGGCGAGCAGGTCGTCGTGGACCCGGCCCACCAGGCGCGCCGGGTCCGTGTCGTTCCACTGCGCCAGCCGCTCGGCCAGCGGGTAGAAGGCCCCCTGCTCGTCCCGCGTCTCGACCACGCCGTCCGTGTAGAGCAGCAGCAGGCCGCCCTCCTCGTAGCGGAATGTCTCCGGCTGGTAGTCCTTCTCGGTGAGGTGACCGCTCACCCCCAGGGGCAGGGCCGGGTCCGTCACCTCCAGGGGCGTCACCGTGCCGTGGTGCAGCAGCAGGGGCGGCGGGTGGCCGCAGCTGACCAGGCGCACCACGGGCTCGTCGTCGGGGATGTCCAGCACCGCGGCGGTCACGAAGCCCTCGCCGGCCTCCGGGTCGCTCGTGAGCTCCGTGGCGTCCCAGAACACCGTGTTCTGCAGATGGGCGACGAGCCGGGCCAGCGGCGGGTGGCGGTGCGCGGCGGCCCGGAACGCCCCCAGCAGCAGCGCCGCGTCCCCCACCGCCGTCAGGCCCTTGCCGCGCACGTCGCCGATCAGGACCCGGGTGCCGCCCGGCGCGCGCACGGCCGCGTACAGGTCGCCGCCGATGCGGGCCTCGGCCTCCGCCGCCACGTACAGCGCCGCGATGCGCAGCGGCCCGATGCGCGGCGGCAGCGGGCGTAGCAGCACCTT
This sequence comes from Streptomyces mashuensis, assembly GCF_014654785.1. Lineage (GTDB taxonomy): Bacteria > Actinomycetota > Actinomycetes > Streptomycetales > Streptomycetaceae > Streptomyces > Streptomyces mashuensis. Next base: position 20,432 of record NZ_BNBD01000014.1, on the reverse strand, counting down.
CTGGGCGACGTCGGCGATCCAGCGGGCACGGCTCAGGGCCTGCTCGCGCCGTTCGTAGGAGGAGCGGAAGACCACGAGGAACACGCAGAGCACCACCAGCGTGCACAGCTGGGCGATGTGGTTGGCCGTGCCCACGCCGCCCAGGACCACGCCGATCACCACCTGCGCCGCGATCGCGAGGACGGCGATCAGGGCCGTGGCCCGGGGGCCGCGGAACGCCGCCGCGACCGCCGGGGCCACGACGAGGAGGGGCCCGAGGTGGATGTCGGGGCCCGTCGCGATGTCGAGGGCGGAGATCAGCACGATGAGCACGACCGGCACGGCGATCAGCGCCTGGCGGGCGCGCCAGGGGTGCCGGGGCTGTGCGGGCGGACGGTCGGGCATGGTTCCTGCTTACCCGGCCGTCGCGCGTGTCGCCTGCGCAGCGCGTCCCCCGGAGGCCGTCCCCCGGGGACCGCGCGGCCGTCAGGGGATGATACGGATCACGGTGATCATCGGCGGGTCGATGCCCGGGGCGTCCGACACCAGGTAGCGGACCGTGGCCCAGCCGCCGGCGAGCGCCACCCGGTCCCAGCGGCCGCCGCCCAGCGGCCGCTCCATGGACGTGCCGCCGTGCGGGTCGGGGGTGATCTCCGCGTCGATGGCGGCGGTGACCTCGTCGGCCAGCAGCTGGCCCAGCTTGATGAGGTCCTGGTAGGCGGCCTGGGTGTACGTGATCCGGTAGGCGCGGCTCACCCGGCGGCGCCTTCCCGGCGGTACCACTCCAGGGAGTGCGCCTCGAGGGTGCCGTCGATGGCGTTCCGCACCTGGTCGTCGCCGGCGGGGTCGGCGGCCTCCATCGCGATGCCGCTCCACAGCGCGAGGACGTGCGCCCGCGTGTCGAGCGTCGCGGCGGCCAGCGCCTCGTCGAACTCGGCGCGCATGCCGGCGGGCAGGGCCCGGCGGATCTCGGCCGCGCTCCTCGGCCGGTCCGGCCGGCCGAAGGGCTGCTCGGCGGGCTGGGCGCTCACGCCGCCTCCTTCCTGCTGCTGCGGCGCTCGTCCTGGGCGGCCTTGATCCGCTCCAGCCAGCCGGGGCGCCGGTCCTCGACCAGACGGGCGAGGTACGTCCGCGAGATCCCGGCCTGACGGGCGACGGCGGAGAGGTAACCGTACTCGGTCAGCGCCCGGTCGGTGAGCGCCTCGCCGACGGCCGCCTCCAGGAGGGCGGCCTTGTCGCGCTCGGCGGTCTCGGCGGATCTCTTCGCGCGCCGGGCCAGGGCGGCGAGGTCGGTGGCGGTCATGGCGCCAGCATCGCAGCCACGTCACCGGGTTGCAAACTCACTTTGCTACTGGGTTTGCAACTTTGTTGTGAGTGGAGGGAGTGCCGGCCGGCTCCCCGCCGGCCCTGCGGCGCCCGGCGGGCCACCAGTTGGCGTTGCCGGCGAGGGACATGATGGCGGGCACCAGGAGGGCACGGACCAGGGTGCAGTCCAGGGCCACCGCCACGGCCAGCCCGAAGCCGATGACCTGAAGCATGATCAGGTCGCAGGCGGCGAGGGACATCATCACGACTGCGAACACCAGTGCGGCGGAGGTGAAGAGCCGCGCGGTGCGCTGCAGACCCGTGGCCACGGCGATCCGGGTGGGCGTGCCGCGCCGGTGCTCCTCCAGGATGCGGGAGAGCAGGAAGACCTCGTAGTCCATGGACAGGCCGAACGCCGTGCAGAACATCACGGCGGGGATCGTGACGTCGGTGATGTGCGGGCCGCGCAGCGGGCCGAGGACCGCCTCCAGCCAGTGGTTCTGGAAGACGGCGACGACGATGCCGAACGTGGCGGCCAGGCTCAGCCCGTTGAGCGCGACGGCCTTGAGGGGGACGAGCAGGCTGCGCGTGTAGAGGAAGAGCAGGGCGAGCGTGGCGGCCACGGTCAGCGCGATGGCGGCGGGCAGCCGGCCGCCGAGCGCCTGCTCGGTGTCGGTCATCCGCGCCCCGGGCCCGCCCACGAGCGCCCGCCCCGGTGCTGGGACGCCGCGCAACCGCTCGGTCAGGGCCCGTCCGTCCGGCGAGAGGGGCGGGGCGTCCGGCGTGACGCTCAGCCACGTCCCGGCCTCCCCGGTGAACCCGGCCCCCCACGCCCCCGCCGCCGCGGTCCGCCGCCCGTGGTCGTACAGCCCCGTCGCGGTCTGCACCTGCCGCACCCCCGGTACGCGGGACAGCCGCACGGCATAGGCGTCGACGGCGACCACGGCCGCGGGTACGCGCTCCACGACGCGGGGCGCGGAGCGGTGGGCCCGGGCGCGGGGCGCGGGGGAGGGGCCGGCGGCGTCGTGGGCGGGCGGCAGGAGGGCGACGGCGGCACGCCCCGGGCGGCCGCCCACCGCCGTGCCGAGGCCCAGCGGCCGGCGGGCCCCCGGCAGCCACAGGTCCGCGTGGAGCGACAGCGGCGCGCGGCCCGCGCGCGTCTGCGGGTGCACGTGCGAGCCCGGCCCGCCGTCGTCGTCCCGAAGCCGCTCGTCGTCGGTGCCGTAGGACGGCGACGCGGCCGGCGTCCGCCGGGCCGGTGACGGCTGCGGCTTCGTCTTCGGTTTCGCCGAGCCCGAGCCCGAGCGTGACCCCGAGCCCGTACGGGGGTGGTGGGCCGGCCAGGTGTGGTGTCCGGCCCTGCCCCTGCGGTGGTGGACGGCCGTCCCTCTCGACGACGGCCGGCTGCCCCGTACGCCCGTCGTGGTCCGCGCGGCGTCGTGGCCCGGTTCCGCCCTGCGGCCGTCCGTGGCGCCCGGCCGGCTCCGGGCGGACGGCGGCTCCGCCGTACTGCCCTCCGGCGGGGACGGCCGCAGCATTCCCGCCGGCACCCGTGAGCCGCCCGCGGCGCCGCCGCCCCGCAGGCGCAGCCCCGCCAGCGGGCCGAGCCGGACGTCCGGGAGGACCACCATGGCCGCGTCCTGCGATTCCGTGCCGAAGTCGGCGCGCAGCCGGCGGTGCGCCTCGGCGACCGGTGACGAGTCGGGCAGCACCCGCTCGTCGTACATCCCGAAGCGCGCCCCCGCCCCCGGGGCCGCCAGCAGGCCCAGCAGGGCGAGCGTGCCCAGCGCCACGGCGGCCGGACGGCGCGTCACCCACAGGGCCAGGCGGTACCAGCGGCCCTCGTGCACGGGCCGGGCGGCGCCGCGGCGCCAGCGGGCGAAGACGTCCCAGCGGTTGATGTGCGCACCGAGCAGCACCAGCAGGGCCGGCAGGAGCAGCAGCGCGCCCGCGGCCGAACAGAGGGAGACCGCCGCGCCGCCCAGCGCCAGGGAGCGGGTCAGCGGCAGCGGGAAGACCAGGAGGGCGCCCAGCGCCGCCGCCACCGTCGTCGCCGAGAAGGCCACCGCACGGCCGGCGCTGCGCACCGTACTGCGGGCGGCGGCCGGGGGAGTGAGGCCGCGCGCGAGCTCCTCGCGATAGCGGCTCACCATCAGCAGGCAGTAGTCGACGGCCAATCCGAAGCCCAGCGCGGTCGCGATGTTCAGCACGAACACCGAGACCGTCGTCACCTCGCTCATCAGCCGCAGCAGCGCCGTCGTGGTGACGACCGCGAACGCGCCCACGACCACGGGCAGCAGCGCGGCCACCACGCTCCCGAAGACCCAGAGCATGATGAGCAGCACGAGCGGCGCGATGACGAGCTCGGCGACCGTGGCGCCCTCGGTGCCGAGCCGCTCCATCTCGGTGTACAGCGGCCCTTCCCCGGCGGCCGCGACGGTCAGTACGCCGCCGTGGGCCGTCTCGCGCGCGGCGACGGCCTTGCTGGCCGCGAGCACCGCGCGTTCGTCGCCGGCGAAGCGGATGCCGACGACGGCGCTGTGCCCGTCGTGGCCGCGGAGCGAGGCGTCCCGGTGCGGCCAGTAGCCGCGCACCCAGGTCGTGCGGGGGTCGGCGGCCAGACGGTCGGTCAGTTCCCGGCCGGCGCGGGCCACGGCCGGGTCGTCGACCGGCCGGTCCGCGCGGGCCAGCAGCACCAGCTGCGGCTGGCCGGCGCCGAAGCGGGAGGCCAGCAGGGTCTCGGCCCGGGTGGACTGCGCCCCGGCCGGCGTCCAGCCGCCGGGCGCCAGGCGGCCGGCCACGTCGTGCCCGCCGGCCGCGGCCACCAGGGCGACGAGGAGGAGCGCGGCGAGGACGCCGAGCGCCCGGCGGGGGGTGCCGGGCACGCCGCGTGCGAGGAGGAGGCGCAGGGGCCGGTGCTGAGGCAAGAGGCGCACGGGCCCACAGTAATCAGCAAAACCGACAATGCGTACATCTGTCGCTTCCTGGGCGTGCCGTGGCGCCGCGCCGGACCCTCGCCCCTAGGGTGGAGCAGAGGCCGGCCGGGCCGGCGACGGCGGACGACGGCAGGGAGCAGCCCCGCATGACACCCCTCGGACACGCCCGGTACTGCGACGAACTCCAGCAGCAGACCGCCCAGCTGACGGCCCTTGTGCGGGACGCCGCCCCCGGGCTGCCGGTGCCCACCTGCCCCGGCTGGACCGTCGCCGGCCTGCTCCGCCACATCGGCGGCAACCTCCTCGCGGTCGGCACCGCCGTGCGCACGGGCATGCCCGTGGACGACCCGGAGGCCCAGGTGGACGGCCTGGCCGGGCCGGAGGGTGACGAAGAGTCCGGCGAAGGGGCCGGCGAAGAGGGTGCCGACGCCGGCACGCCCGCGCTGTGCGCCTGGGTGCGCGGTGCCGCGGAGGCCGCCGCCGAGATCCTGCGCGCGGCCGGCCCCGTCGCCGAGGCGCAGGTGTGGGGGATGCGGCAGACGACGGGTGCCTGGGCCCGCCGGGCCGCCCACGACGTGGTGGTGCACCGGGCCGACGCCGCCGCGGCCGTCGGTGCCGAGTACACCGTCGCGCCGGAGGTGGCCGCCGACGCCGTCGAGGAGTTCCTCGACCTGATGGGCGGCCCCGGCATGGCGCCCCGCCTCGCCGAACCCTACGGCGGCCCCGGCGCCGGCCGGCTCCGGTGGCGCGCCACGGACACCGGCTCCGGCACGGACACCGGCGGGGCGGCCGACTGGACGGTCGAGCTGTGCGACGCCGGCTTCCGCTGGCACCGGACCGGCGGCCGGCCCGGCACCCCCGACGTGGAGGTGAGCGGCGACCTCGCCGACGTGCTCCGCGTCCTGTACCGCCGGCTGCCGCCCGGCGACGAGCGGGTGACGGTGACGGGCGACGCGGCGCTTCTCGGCCACTGGCTGGACCGGGTCTCGCTCGGCTGAACCCGGCCGGGCACTCTCTCGCGCAGAGCAGCTGACGGACCATCAGGTGGAAACCGGTCCTCCGTCCACCTGTTCGCCCCGCGTACCCCGCCGCGTCACTCCGGCGACATCACGCCTTCCCGGACGCTCGGTGGGCTTGGAACGCTGCTGACCCCAGTCGCGACTCCCACCCACGAGGACCCCGAGACCCATGGCTGAACTCAACAGACGGCGCTTCCTCCAGGTCGCCGGAGCGACCGCGGCCCTCACCGCGCTCTCGTCGAGCATCGAGCGGGCCGCCGCCATCCCCGCCCGGCGCTCGTCCGGCACCCTCCGGGACATCGAGCACATCGTCGTGCTGATGCAGGAGAACCGCTCCTTCGACCACTACTTCGGCTCCCTCCGGGGCGTGCGGGGCTTCGGCGACCCCCGGCCCGTGACCCTGCCGGGCGGCAAGTCCGTCTGGCACCAGTCCGACGGCAGCAAGGACGTCCTCCCGTACCGCCCCGAGGCCGAGGACCTCGGCATGCGCTTCATCGCCGGCCTCAACCACGACTGGTCCGGCGGCCACAAGGCCTGGAACCAGGGCCGCTACGACCGGTGGATCCCCGCCAAGGGCACCGGCACCATGGCCCACCTCACGCGCGAGGACATCCCGTTCCACTACGCCCTCGCCGACGCCTTCACCGTCTGCGACGCGTACCACTGCTCCTTCATCGGCGCCACCGACCCCAACCGCTACTACCTGTGGACGGGGCACACCGGCAACGACGGCAAGGGCGGCGGCCCGGTCCTCGGCAACGAGGAGGCGGGCTACTCCTGGACCACCTACCCCGAGCGGCTGGAGGCGGCCGGGGTGTCGTGGAAGATCTACCAGGACGTCGGCGACGGCCTGGACGCCGCCGGCTCGTGGGGCTGGACCAAGGACCCCTACCGCGGCAACTACGGCGACAACTCTCTCCTGTACTTCGAGCGTTACCGCAACGCCAAGCCCGGCGACCCCTTCTACGAGAAGGCCCGCACCGGCACCGACGTCAAGAAGGGCGGCGGCTACTTCGACGTCCTGGAGGCCGACGTCCGTGCCGGCAGACTGCCGCAGGTCTCCTGGATCGCCGCGCCCGAGGCGTTCTCCGAGCACCCCAACTGGCCGGTCAACTACGGCGCCTGGTACATCTCCAAGGTCCTCGACGCCCTGACCTCCGACCCCGAGGTGTGGAGCCGCACGGCGCTGTTCATCACCTACGACGAGAACGACGGCTACTTCGACCACGTCGTTCCGCCCTTCCCGCCGGCCTCCGCGAACCAGGGCCTGTCGACCGTGAGCACCGCGCTCGACCAGTTCGGCGGCAACGCCCACTACGCGGCCGGCCCCTACGGGCTCGGGCAGCGCGTCCCCATGATCGTCGTCTCGCCCTGGAGCACCGGCGGCTACGTCTGCTCGGAGGTCTTCGACCACACCTCCGTCATCCGGTTCATGGAACGCCGCTTCGGCGTCACCGAGCCCAACATCTCGCCCTGGCGCCGCGCCATCTGCGGTGACCTCACCTCCGCCTTCGACTTCTCCCTCAGCCGGCCGGAACCCGCCGAGCTGCCCGACACCGGCCGGTACGCACCGCCGGACCGCGAGCGCCACCCCGACTTCGTGCCCCGGCCGCCCGCCGACCCGGCCATGCCCCGGCAGGAGCCCGGCTCCCGGCCCACCCGCCCGCTGCCGTACGCCCCCTTCGTCGACGGCACGGCCACGCCCGCCACCGGCCGCTTCACACTGACCTTCAGCGCCGGCCCGTCCGCCGGCGCCTGCTTCCTCGTCACCTCGGGCAACCGCACCGACGGCCCCTGGACCTACACCACCGAGGCCGGCAAGACGCTCTCCGACACCTGGAACACGGCCTACTCCGGCGGCGTCTACGACCTGACCGTGCACGGCCCCAACGGCTTCCTGCGCACCTTCCGCGGCTCCGGCAGGACACCCGGCCCCGAGGTCACCGCGCGCCACGAGGCCCGCACCGGCGCCCTCACCCTGACCCTGGGCAACACCGGCCGCTCGGCCTGCCGGCTCACCATGGCCGACGCGTACGACGGCACGCACCGCACCGTCACGGTGCCGCCGGGCGGGCGGTCGGTGCGCACGGTGACCCTCCACGCCGGCAAGCGCTGGTACGACCTGACGGTGACCTGCGAGGGCGACGCGAGCTTCCTGCGCCGCCTCGCCGGGCACGTCGAGACCGGCGCCACGGGCGTGAGCGACCCGGCTCTCGCCACGCGGTGACCGGCCACTGAGCAGCGGGTGACCGCCCGTGCGCGGGGCCGGCCGGGGGCTCCCGCGCACGGGCGGCGGCTCACCGCGGCCCCTGCCGCCGGGCGTTGAGGCGCGCGGCCGTCGCCGACAGGGCGGCGGCCGCGACGCCCAGCCCCGCCGTGACGGCGACGAACGCCGGGCCGGCCGGCTGCCACGGGCTCAGCGCCGTGGTGCCCACCGCCACCCCCAGGTGGTCCAGCGTCCCGTTCCACGCCACCACGCTCGCCCGGTGGGCGGGCGCGGCCCCGCCCAGGTATGTCTGCTGCGTGGTGTAGAACGCGCCCCCGGCCACGAACCACACGAACAGCGCGGCCAGCGCCGGCGCCAGCTGCGAGGCGGCGAGCGTGACGACGGCGGCGGCCACGAACAGCAGGGCCAGGACGGCCGACAGGCCGTTCTCGTCGCGGCCGCTCCCGCGCACCCGGTCCACGGTCCGGCCGGCGAGCAGCGAGCCCGTCAGCGACCCCGCCCCCACCAGCAGCCCGACCAGGCCCAGTTGCCCGGCGCCGAGCCCGAAGCGCTCGGCGAACAGCGCCCCGACGAAGGTGTACGCGCCCAGCCGCCCGGCCTGCAGGAGCCCCGTCGACAGCAGCGGCAGCGCCACCCGCCGGTCCCGCCAGACGGTGAACCCGGCGGTCACCCGGCCCTTCCGCGGCGCGGGCCGGGGCCCGCGCAGCCGCCAGGCCACGAGGACGACGACCGGCGCCAGCCCCGCGGCGAGGGCCGCGAACGCCCACGGCCAGCCGCCCGTCCCGGCGAGCAGCCCGCCCAGGGGCACGCCCAGCACCTGCCCGAGCGCGTAGCAGGCGACCCCGCCCGCCACGGCCCGGCCGCGCTGCGCGGGCGCCGCGGCCTCGGCGAAGTAGGCCCACATCGCCGGTGCCGCCGTGGCGCCGCCGAGCCCGGTGAGGGCGCGGGCGGCGGTGAGTGCGTCCAGGCTGCCGGCCGTGGCGCACAGGACGTTGCCGCACAGGAACAGCACCCCGCCCGCCGCGACGGGCACCCGGCGCGGGAACCGGTCGGACACGCCGCCCACCAGGGGCGCGGCGATCGCGTACGTCAGCACGTACGCGGTGACGACCCGGGCCGCCGCGCCGGTGTCCACCCGCAGGTCCGCGGCGATGGTGGGCAGCAGCGGGGACACCAGGAAGGTCTCGGCGCCCATGAGGAACAGGAAGGCGTACAGCAGGGCGCAGCGGGCCCACGGGGTGGCCCGCCGGCCGTCCTCCGTCGTGCGGGGGAGGACGGCCGGCGGGACGGGGCCGGGCCTGCTCACGCCGGCTCCGCGACGCGGACGGCCGCCTTCGTGCGGGGCAGGCCGAGCGCACGCCACTCGCGGTCCAGGACGTCCGCGAAGTGGTGGACGTCGGCGGGCCGGTGGACGGGCGAGGGGTTGATGCGCAGCCGCTCGGTGCCGCGGGCGACGCTGGGGTGGTTGATGGGCTGGGCGTACAGGCCGTGCCGTTCCAGCAGGACGTGGGCCAGGCGGCGGCACTGGTGGGCGTCGCCGACGAGGACGGGGACGATGTGGCTCTCCTCGCTCACCAGAGGGATGCCGGCCTGCCGCAGCAGGGACTTCAGGAGCGCGGCGCGCTCGTGCAGCTGCTCGCGCTCGGTCCCGCTCGCGCGCAGGTGCCGGACGCTGGCCAGGGCACCGGCGGCCAGGGCCGGCGGCATGGACAGGGTGAAGATGAACGCCGGTGCGAGGCTGCGGACGGCGTCGACGACCGGTCCCGGCCCGGCGAGGTAGCCGCCGGCGGTGCCGTAGCCCTTGGCGAACGTGCCCATGAGGACCGTCACCTCGTCGGCGACGCCGAGCCGGGCAGCCAGCCCCGCGCCCTCGGGCCCGTACATGCCGACGGTGTGTGCCTCGTCCACGTACACCAGGGCGCCGTGCCGCTGCGCGACGGCGCACAGCTCCGCCATGGGCGCCATGTCGCCGTCCATGGAGTAGACCGACTCGAACGCGACGACCTTGGGCCGTCCGGGCCGGACCGCGCACAGCTTGCGGTTGAGGTCGGCCGGGTCGTTGTGGGCGAAGACGTGGCGCTCGGCGCCGCTGGCCCGCATCGCCATGATCATCGAGGCGTGGTTGAGCCGGTCGGAGAAGAAGGCGCAGTCCGGCAGCGTACGGCCCAGCACGTACAGGGCGGCGTCGTTGGCGGCGTACCCCGTGATGAAGACGAGGGCGCTCTCCTTGCCGTGCAGGTCGGCCATCTCGCGTTCGAGCGCCACGTGGTGCGGGGTGGTGCCGGAGATGTTGCGCGATCCGCCGGCGGCGGCGCCGGAGGCGTCGAGCACGGCCCGCATCGCGGCCAGCACGGCGGGGTGCTGGCCCATGCCGAGGTGGTCGTTGCTGCACCAGACGGTGACCTCCCGGGGGCCGTCGGGCCGGTGGTGGAGGGCGCGCGGGAAGCTCCCCGCGAGCCGCTCGATCTGGACGAAGGTGCGGTACTGGCCGGTCGTGCGGAGACCGTCGATGCGGTCGGCGAAGAAACCCGCGTAGTCGAACACTGGTGAACCCCCCGTGACGGGCGCGTCCCCCCGCGCCCTTGCCTCAAGGATCGGGCAGGGTGCACAAAACGCGCATCGCCGGAGAGGGCGGGACCAGATCCACCGAACGTGTCATTCGTCGCCCGAACGGGCGATAACCCCGCGGAGGAGGAAGGGGCACCGGAAGCCCTCCTCCAGGAGGATGCCGGACCGGGGCACGCCGTTCCGGGCTGCTGTTCCGGGCGCCGGCGACACGGAGTGACGGTGCGTCAGCGGGGTGGGGGCGGGGGTGCGCGGGCCGTCCTCCCGAGGTGTCGCGGGGCCGGGGGTGTGCCAGCCTGCTCCTGTGCCGCCGCCATAACCGGAGCGTTTGCTTCCGGCGGCGTGCGGTGGCATGCAGTGGCGTTCCGTTCGTGCTGCGGGAAGGAGCTGTCCCCGATGCGGAGTCCGGAGACCGGCGGCGAGCCCCCGGGCGGCCCCGCCCCGGCGTGGTCCCTCGTGGTGCCCGCGACGGGCCGCCGGTCGCTGGCCCGTGGCCTGGCCGCACTGGCCGCCGCGGAGGGGACGGCACCGCAGGAGATCGTCCTCGTCGACGACCGGCCCGGCGGCACCGCCTGGGCGCCGCTGCCGGTCACCGCCCTCGGCCCCCTCACCGGCCTCGCCCACGTGGCGCCCGGCACCGGCCGCGGCCGGGCGGCCGCCCGCAACACCGGCCTGCACGCCCTGCGCCGTACCCCCGACTGGGTGGTCTTCCTCGACGAGGACGTCACCGTGGCCCCCGGCTGGCGGCAGACCCTCGCCGCCGAACTCGGCCGCGCCGGCGAGGACGGCACGGTCGCGGGCGTGCGCGGCGCGGCCGACGACGGCGACATCGCCTACCGGGCCACCGCGCTGCAAGCGGCCGGCGGCTTCGACGAGCGCTTCCCCCGCGCCCCCTACGACGACGCCGACCTGGAACTCCGCCTCACGCACCACGGCTGGACCGTACGGCGCGGGGAGCGCGTGACAGCCCGTACCGCACCGCCCCCGAGCCCCTGGACCGCCCTGCGCGCCCAGGCCCGCCACGCCGACGACGCCCTGATGGCCGCCCTGCACGGCCGCACGTGGCGCGACCGCGCCCCGCTGCCCTGCGCCGGCCCCCTGCGCACCCAGGCGGCCCTCACGGCCGCCGGCGCGGCCACGCTGCTGCTCGCCCTGGGCCGGCGCCCCCGCGCCGCCACGGCCACCGCCCTGGCCTGGACGGCGGGCACCGCCGCCTACGCCCGCACGACGACGGCCCTCACGGCGTCACTGGCCCCGCCGTACGCCCTGTGGCACCGCGCCCGCGGCACCTGGCGCCACCACCACGCCCACCCCTGGCCGGGCACACCCCCGCTCCGCACCCCGCCCCGCCCCGGCCCGCCGCCCCGCACCCCGGAAGCCCCCGCGGCACCCCAGGCTGCGGCACCCCAGGGCGTCGCCGCCCCGGCGCCGCCCGGCGAGGAGGAGGGGGCGGTATGAGCAGCCGCACCAGCGGCCGGCCGCGCCCCCGAACCGCCCGGCCCGCCACCACCGGCGACGACCCCTTGCCGGGACGATCCCTTGTGAGAACGGAGGACCCCGCATGACGCCCCCCATCAGTGCCGGCCGTGACCGGCCCGGCCGCCGTACCGGGTCGCCCGGCCCCGGCAGCCGCCGGCCGTACCCCCCGCGGCCCGCCGCGCCGGGACGGCGGGGGAGGGGCGAGGAGGGCGGCCACCCGGCGCCGCGGCCCACGGCCCGCCGGACCGCAGGCGTCCGCCCGTGACCGGGGCCTGCCACCCCACCGCCCTCACCCTGACCCACCGCACGCCGGGGCAGCCGCGGCTGCTCGTCCTGCGCGCACTCGGCCTCGGGGACCTGCTGGCCGGGGTGCCCGCCCTGCGGGCGCTGCGCCGCGCCCACCCCGCGCACGAGATCGTGCTCGCCGCGCCCGAGGACCTAGCCGGGCCCGCCGCCGCCAGCCACGCCGTCGACACCCTGCTGCCCGCCTCCGCACCCCACCGGGCCGTGCCCCACGCCCTGCCCTGGGCCGCGGAGCCCCCCGACGTCGCCGTCGACCTGCACGGCAACGGGCCCCCCAGCCACCGCCTGCTCGCCGCCCTCCGGCCCCGCCTGCTGCTCGCCTTCGCCCACCCCGGCACCCCGGACGTCACCGGCCCGCCCTGGCGCCCCGACGAGCACGAACGCGACCGCTGGTGCCGCATGCTGCGCTTCTACGGCATCCCCGCCGACCCCACCGACCTCGCCCTCGACCCGCCCGTCGTGCCCTCGCCCGCCCCCGGCGCCGTCGTCCTCCACCCCGGCGCCGGCTCCGCCGCCCGCCGCTGGCCCGCCGCGCGGTACGCCGACGTGGCCCGGCGGCTCCTGGACCACGGCCGGGACGTCGTCGTCACCGGCGGCCCCGGCGAGGACGACCTGGTCGCCGACGTCACCCCGCGCGGCGCCCGCGCACTCCCCGGCGGCCTCCCCTTCCCCGTCCTGTCCGCCCTCGTGGCCTCCGCCCGCGCCGTCGTCAGCGGCGACACCGGCATCGCCCACCTCGCCGTCGCCCACGGCACGCCCAGCGTCACCCTCTTCGGACCCGTGGCTCCCTCCTTGTGGGGCCCGCCGCCCTCCCCCCGGCACCGCGCGCTGTGGCACCCGGGCCCGCCCGGCGACCCGCACGCCGCGCAGCCCGACGCACGCCTCCTGCGCATCGCCGTCGACGAGGTCCTCGACGCCCTGGCCGGCCTGGAGGCGGTGCCCGCATGACCGCCCCGGAGCACGGCCCCGAGGGCGGCATCGGCGTCGTCATCGCCACCCGCGACCGCGCCGACCGGCTCGCCACCACCCTCGACCTGCTCACCGCCCTCCCCGAGGACCCCGAGATCGTGGTCGTCGACAACGCCTCCACCGACGACACCCCCACCATGGTCCGCACCCGCTTCCCCCGCGTCCGCCTGCTGCGCCTGCCGCACAACAAGGGCGCCCTCGCCCGCACCTACGGCGTCCTGCACCTCCGTACGCCCGTCGTCGCCTTCTGCGACGACGACTCCTGGTGGGCCCCCGGCTCCCTCGCCCGTGCCGCCCGCCTCATGAGCGAACACCCCCGCCTGGGCCTGCTCGCCGCCCACACCCTCGTCGGCCCCGGCCGGCGCCCCGACCCCCTCAACGAGGTGCTGGCCGCCTCGCCGCTCGGCCGCGAACCCGACCTGCCCGGCCCCAGCGTGCTCGGCTTCCTCGCCTGCGCGGCCGTCGTCCGCCGCGAGGCGTACCTGCAGACCGGCGGCTTCCACCCCCTGCTGTTCTTCGCCGGCGAGGAGAGCCTCCTCGCCTACGACCTGGCCGCCCGCGGCTGGGGCGTCGTCCACTGCCCCGACGTGGTCGCCCACCACCACCCCGCCGCCGCCCGCCCCCGCCCCGGCCGCCGCACCCGCGAGGCCCGCAACGAACTGCTCACCGTCTGGCTGCGCCGCCCCCTCCCCGTCGCCCTCCGCCGCACGCTCGCGCTCGCCGCGACGGCCCGCCACGACCCCGACGCGCGCGCGGCCCTCGCCGAGACCCTCGCCCGCCTGCCGGCCGCCCTGGCGCACCGCCGCACCCTGCCGCCCGAACTCGAGGCCGACCTGCGGCTGCTGGAACGCCCCGCCCCGGACGGACCGCCGAGGCGGCCTTGACCGACGACCGGACGACCGTCGTCGTCATCACCCACAACCGCCGCGACGAACTGCTGCGCACCCTCGGCCACCTCGCCGCACTCCCCGAACGGCCCCCCGTCGTCATCACCGACAACGCCTCCACCGACGGCACCGCCGAAGCCGTCGCCCACCACCACCCCGGCATGCGGCTGCTGCGCTCCACCCGCAACCTCGGCGCCACCGGCCGCAACCTCGCCGTACGGCACGTCCGTACGCCCTACGTGGCGTTCTGCGACGACGACTCCTGGTGGGCCCCCGGCTCCCTCGCCCACGCCGCCGACCTCCTCGACCGGCACGACGCGCTCGCCTCCGTCACCGCCCGCATCGTCGTCGAACCCGACGGCACCGAGGACCCCATCGTCGCCGAACTGCGCGACTCGCCCCTCACCGGACCGCCCTGGCTGCCCGGCCCCGCCCTCGGCTCCTTCCTCGCCGCCGCCAGCGTCCAGCGCACCACCGCCTTCCGGCAGGCCGGCGGCTTCTCGCACCGGCTCTGGCTCGGCGGCGAGGAGGAACTCCTCGCCCTCGACCTCGTGGCCGCCGGCTGGTGGCTCGCGTACGTCGAGGACCTCACCGTCCACCACGCACCGTCACCCCACCGCGACGCACGGCTGCGCCGCATCCACGGCATCCGCAACACCCTGTGGTGCACCTGGCTGCGCCGCTCCGCGCCCGCCGCCTGGCGCCGCACCGCGCACCTGGTCCGCACCGTGCCGCGCGACGCCGCCTCCGTCCGCGCCTTCGGGCTCGCCCTCGCCGGCCTGCCCTGGGTGCTGCGCGAACGGCGCGTGATGCCCCCGCACATCGAACGCCAACTGCTCGCCCTCGACCGCGCCCAGCGCCTCTCGACGGCCCGCCGCTACGTCGGCTGAGGCGGCGCCCCAGGGCCCTCCCGCCCGCCGCGCCGGTCCGCCGAGTGCCGCCTACGCTGGGGGGAAGAAGGTTTCTCCCCAGCCCCCAGCGATCACTCGCGAAGGACCCGATGACGTAGGCATCCCCGCCCGGGGTCCGGGCAAGCGCCTGGAACGGACAGATCCGGCAGTACCGGGGAAGGAGCGGCTCTGACATGGAGCGCAGCAGCAAGCACAGCCCCAAGAAGGACGACGAGCTGAAGCGTGCGGTGCGGCACCAGGCCCGCACGGGCCGCATGACGCGGTCGCAGGAGTGGCGCGATCCCGAGGCGCTGGAGCGCGACGAGGACTCGCCCCGCAAGCAGCGGCCCCCGGAGGAGTGAGAGCGATGACCAAGCAGTCGGCCGCCCGGCAGGCGCCCCCGGTCCTCGTGCACCCCCTGATGGAGGGCATGCGCCTGGTGAAGATCCACGGCCAGTCGGTGGGCAAGGCCCGGTCGCTGGAGGACCTGAAGAGCTTCCTGGCCCAGTCGGGTCTGCGGGACGTGGACGTCGACAACCCGGCCCTCGTCGAATGGCACGGCGGCGGCAGCGGCGTCTGGAACGTCTGACCTACGGCTGTCGCCGCGCCGGGGGCCTGCCGCCCCCGGCGCGGCGCGTCACCCCGCGGCGCCCGCCCGTGACGGGAACCCGTCCAGCAGCGCCGCCGGCAGCCCGCCCGCCAGGTCCCCGTACGCGCCCTCGCCCATGCGGGCCCGCACCCATGCCGCGCGGGCCCGGCCCGCCGGGGAGCAGCACCACGTCCACCAGCGGCCGAGCTCCGCGCCGGTGACCCGCCCGGCCGGCACCACCGCAGGCCAAGCTAGCGCCGCTGCCTGGGCAGCCACCTTCGCGCCGCCGTCCACCGGGTCGACCGCGAGCACCGGCAGCCCGGCCCGCAGGCCCAGCACCAGCCCGTGCAGCCGCGTCGTCACCACGGCGTCCACCCGCCGCAGCACCGCGGCCACCTCGTCGGCCGTCGCCGGCAGCCGCCAGTCCCGTACGTCCAGCCGGGTCTCCAGCGGCAGCCGGGCCGCCCGCAGCCCGCCCAGCCACCGGCCCACGGCCGCGTTCACGTCCTCGTGCCGCCGCCGGCCGGCGTACTCGCCCTGCCCGGACGTCAGAAAGACGCCGACCACGGGCAGCTGATCCGGCTCCGGCACACGCTCCGGCACATGGCAGCTCAGATCCACGGCCGGCGGAACGCCCGGCACGCCGTCACGCGCCAGCACCTCATGGAACGACGTCACCGCCGGGTCCTGCGGATCGGGCACCGACACGCCCACCGCGACGCGGTGGGCGTGCGCGAAGCGCCGGTGCAGCTCCAGCAGCGGACTCGGCCGCCCGCCACCCGGCGAGGCGCCGTGCAACGGCCCGCAGACGAAGACGAGGTGCGTGTACGCCGCCGGGTCCAGCCCGTCCAGTGCCGTCGCCCCCGGGTGCAGCCGCGGCGACCAGGCCACGTCGTGGCCGAACCCGGCCGCCGTCAGCACGTCGCAGACGTGGCCCGCCGCCAGTACGTCACCGGCGGTCGCCTCGCCGTGCACGAAGCTGAACCAGCCGGTGACCAGCACCCGCATCCGCGTGCGCCCCCTCCCGTCCGCCGTCAGCGCCGGGCCTCCTCGGTCGCCCGGTCGTTGGCCTTGCGGATGGCGTCGACGAGCTCGTCCTTCGTCATGCGGGAACGGCCCTCGACGTGCAACTCTCGGGCCACCTCCTGGAGATGCTGCTTGCTCGCGCGCGTGTCCACGCCGCCCGCCGACGCGTCGCTCGTGCCACGCGGCCGGGCGGACTGCTCGTCCGACGGGCCCTTGCGCCCGTGCTCCTTGGGCTGCCAGTGGTCACCCACCTTCTCGTGCGTGTGCTTGAGCGCGCCGTACGCCACCCGGTGGGCCCGCTCGCCCTCGCCGTACTGCTCCACGGCGGAGTCATGGGCCTTGATCCAGGTGCGCTGTGCCTTGTCGTCGGAACGCCGTACCGTCTCGGGCAGTTCCTCACGTCCGGGCATGCGGCGCTCACCTCCCGTACTTGCTTCTCGGATTCCCGTGCGTCCTGTGCGTCAGGCGGCGTGCTGGTTGTAGCGCCGGGCGGCGCGGTCGTTGAGGACGGTGAGCCGGCCGAGCACCGGCGACGCGGCCCGGCGGGCGGCGACATGCCCCGGCACCAGGCGCTGCGGCTCCTCACCGGGGCCGGGCAGCAGCCGCGCCGCCACCGACAGCACCCGGGTCGTGGTGGCGGGCGCCACCCCGTGCAGCCGGACCGCCGCCTTGGCCGGCACCGTCAGCACGAGCTCCGGCCGGCGGCGCTCGGCCGCCCGCACGATGGCCCGTGCCGCGCGTTCGGCGTCCATGGACAGCAGCGGCAGGGCGGCCGCGGTCGCGAACCACGCGTACTCCCGCTCGGCCTGCCCGCTGAAGCGCGCCGCGGTGTGCGAACCCGTGCGCATCAGCCCCGGCAGCACCGTCGTCACGCTGATGCCCTCGCGGGCCAGTTCGGCCCGCAGCCCCTCGGAGAGGCCGGCCGCGGCGAACTTCGCCGCGTCGTAGGGCAGCAGATGCGGCGCGGGGATGCGGCCGCCGATCGACGAGACGTTCACGATGCGGCCGCGGCCGCGCTCCCGCATGCCCTCCAGCGCCGCCAGGGTCAGCCGCAGCGGCGCGAAGTACATGAGCTCCATGGCGGAGCGGAAGTCGTCCTCCGTGGTGGCGCCCAGCGGGCCCACCTGGATCAGGCCGGCGTTGTTCACCAGCACGTCCAGACTGCCGAAGGCGTCCTTCGTCGCGTCCACCACGCGCCGCGCGGCATCCGGGGCGGTCAGGTCGGCCGCGACCGACGCCACCCGCCCGCCGGCCTCGCCGACGAAGCGTTCGGCCCGCGCCAGCTCCGCCGCGTCGCGGGCGCACAGCATCACCGCGCACCCGCGACGGGCGAGCTCACGGGCCGTCAGCAGGCCCAGGCCGCGCGACGATCCGGTGACCAGCGCGGCCTGGCCCTCCAGCCGGTCCTCACGGTGCACACCCATCGCACCACCTCCCGGTGCCCCGTCCTCCGGACACCACGGTCACCGCCGCTACCAGCGGTACCATCGGCCTCCGCCGGAGCGGACGAGGAAGCCCAGCAGCCAGATCACCAGCACGATCAACGCGATCCACCACAGAGCCTTGACCGCGAAGCCCACGCCGAAGAGAACCACGGCGAGCAGCAGAACCAGCAGCAGCGGCACCACAGTGATCACCTCCTGGTCGTCACATCTCCAGTGTCCACCTGCCGGGCCCCGGGCGCTCTCCGAGCGTCCCGGAACGGCGACGACCCCTCCGCGGGATGGGCCGTCCGGGTGAATCCCCGGTCTCCCCGTCATCACCCGGCGCGCCACGGGTACCCCGCGGGCCATGGCCAAAACGAACCCGATCGAGCTCCAGAAGTGCCTCAAGGGCATGGAGTACCCGGCGTCCAAGGACAACCTGGTGCAGCACGCCAAGAGCCACGGAGCGAAGAAGGACACCCTCGACGCGCTCAGCGCCATGCCGAAGAAGGACTACGACTCACCGGCGGCCGTCACCAAGGCCGCACTGAAGGAGGGCAAGCAGTAGGGCAAGCAGTCGGAGCAGGAACCAGGGCGCACCCGGCGCGCACGACGCCCCGGGTGCGCCCTGCTTTGCGGCAGGACGTGACCTGGACCATTGGCCCCCGCGGACGGGCCGACTACGCTGACGGACCGCCCCCGCACCCGCTCCCGAACGGTTCCGGTTCGTGTCCGCAGGCCCCGCAGACCTCTCCCCCCTCATAGCCGCCACCACCCGCTGGCTCACCCGCGCCTACGCCGCCCCCGGCGGCCCCCTCGGCGCCGAGCTCGCCGCCGCCCAGACCCGGCAGGCGGTCACCGTCGCCGCCTGGCTGCGCTACCCCACCGACCTCGACGCCGCCCTCGTCCTGGGCCTCGGCCCCGGCGGCTCCGCCCGCCTCGACTGGCTCGTCGGCGCCGACTGCGCCGCCCCCGACGAGGCCGGCGACGCCTGGCGCACCTGGGTCGACGAGGTCGTGGCCAGCTGGGCCGCGTGCCTCCTCGGCGACCCCGCCCTCGCCGGCGCCGCCGTCACCGGCGCCCTCGCCGCCGAGCACGCCGGCGGGCTGCCGCTGGAGTTCCGGCGCCTGACCGCGCCCGACGACAGCGACCGGCGCGCCGCGGCCCTGCTGCGCCACCCCGACCTCGTGGCCCCGGTGGCCGCCCTGCACCGCGACGCCCTGCTGGAACGGCTCGGCCCGCCGGCACCGCCGGCCGCCGGGGACCACGCCCGGGCCGCCTGACGCCCGGCCCGGCTAGGCCGGCCGGGTGGACACCGCCGCCGGTGCCGCTGTGCCGTGCCCCGGATCCGTACGGCTGGGGCAGCCTCGGAGAGGTGTGCGGACGCCACAGGAGCCGCACACTCTCCGCGCACGAGCGGACCGGTACGAGAGCGGCGGGAGCGGCCATGGCAGAGCGGGCACACGGTGGCGGGGCGGCGGACAACGACGTCGTGGCGCTGCTCAAGCGGCAGCACCAGCAGATCAAGGAACTGTTCCACGAGGCCGAGACGGCGACCGGGGACCGGCGCCGCGAGGCGTTCAACCGGCTGGTGAAACTCCTCGCCGTGCACGAGACGGCGGAGGAGGAGGTCGTCCACCCGGCCGCCCGCAGGGCCCTGGAGGCCGGCGACCGGATCGTCGACGAGCGCCTGCGCGAAGAACGCGAGGCGAAGGACGTGCTCAGCCGGCTGGACGACATGGACACCGACGACCCCGACTTCCTCCCCACGCTCCAGGCCCTGCGCGACGACGTGCTGGCCCACGCCGACTCCGAGGAGCGGCTGGAGTTCTCCCGGCTCCAGGAGAAGACCAGCCCCCGCTCCCTGGCGATGATGGCCAAGGCCGTCCGCGCCGCCGAGGCCATGGCCCCCACGCACCCCCACCCCGGCGTGGAGAGCGCCACCAAGAACATCCTGCTCGGCCCCGTCGCGTCCCTCGTGGACCGCACCCGCGACGCCATGCGCCGCACGATGGGCGGCAAGGACTGAGGGTCCGGCCACTGCCTGGGTTGAGTGGGGGGTTGTCAACTTTCCATCGCGGAGTTATATAAGAGGTGTCGGCGCATCCGCTGTCTGAACACAGACCGAGGAGGGACCGTTGATGCTGATGCGTACTGACCCCTTCCGCGAGCTCGACCGGCTGACCCAGCAGCTCCTGGGCACGCCTGCGCACCCGGCCGCCATGCCGATGGACGCGTACCGGGACGGCGACACCTTCGTCATCGAGCTCGACCTGCCCGGGGTGACCCCCGAGAGCATCGACCTGGACGTCGAGCGGAACGTGCTCACCGTCCGCGCCGAGCGCCGCCCCAGTGTCGGCGAGGGCGTCGAGACGGTGGTGGCCGAGCGGCCTGCCGGTACGTTCAGCCGCCAGGTGTTCCTGGGCGAGACGCTCGACACCGAGCGCATCGACGCCGTGTACGAGGCGGGCGTCCTCCGGCTCCGCATCCCCGTGGCCGAGCACGCCAAGCCGAGGAAGATCACCATCAGCGGCGGCGACGGCCGCAGGCAGATCAGCGGCTGACGGGGCCGACGGACCCGGTCATGCTCACCGGCCCCGGACGGGCACGCCCCGTCCGGGGCTTTTTCGCGCCGATTCTGTGATGCCGCCCATAGGGCCCGGATCACCTTGGGTGCGGGGTAGTGGAGAAGCACTTCCGTGGGCCGCCGAAATACCGGGAAGCGGCTCCTGAATGCCCATTGTTTCTGGGGTGCGGGGATAGTAGGTCACACACTTGTCGGGGGTTTTCGCCGCCGCTAACAATTACGGGGTCGCTGCGGCGCCGTGTCCGAT
>NZ_BNBD01000013.1 GCF_014654785.1 Streptomyces mashuensis | reverse complement strand
CGTGCACCCCGGCTACGGGTTCTTGTCGGAGAACGCCGAGTTCGCCCAGGCCGTCCTCGATGCGGGGCTGACGTGGATCGGCCCGCCGCCGCAGGCCATCCGCGACCTGGGCGACAAGGTCGCCGCCCGCCACATCGCCCAACGCGCCGGCGCACCCCTGGTCGCCGGCACCCCCGACCCCGTCTCCGGCGCGGACGAGGTCGTCGCGTTCGCGCGCGAGCACGGCCTGCCGATTGCGATCAAGGCCGCGTTCGGTGGCGGCGGGCGCGGCCTGAAGGTCGCCCGCACCCTGGAAGAAGTCCCCGAGCTCTACGACTCCGCCGTCCGCGAGGCCGTCGCCGCGTTCGGCCGCGGCGAGTGCTTCGTCGAGCGCTACCTCGACCGCCCCCGGCACGTCGAGACCCAGTGTCTGGCCGACCAGCACGGCAACGTCGTGGTGGTCTCCACCCGTGACTGCTCCCTGCAGCGCCGCCACCAGAAGCTGGTGGAGGAGGCCCCTGCGCCGTTCCTGTCGGAGGAGCAGAACGCGGAGCTGTACCGCGCGTCGAAGGCGATCCTGAAGGAAGCCGGCTACGTCGGCGCCGGCACGTGTGAGTTCCTCGTCGGGCAGGACGGCACGATCTCCTTCCTGGAGGTCAACACCCGTCTCCAGGTCGAACACCCCGTCTCCGAAGAGGTCACGGGTATCGACTTGGTGCGGGAGATGTTCCGTATCGCTGATGGTGAGGAGCTCGGTTACGACGACCCGGAGATCCGTGGTCACTCGTTCGAGTTCCGTATCAACGGTGAGGACGCCGGCCGCGGCTTCCTCCCCGCCCCCGGCACGGTGACCACCTTCACCCCGCCGTCGGGCCCCGGTGTCCGCCTGGATGCGGGTGTGGAGTCCGGCAGCGTGATCGGCCCCGCCTGGGACTCGCTCCTGGCGAAGCTGATCGTCACCGGCGCCACCCGCGAGCAGGCCCTGCAGCGTGCTTCGCGTGCGCTGGCGGAGTTCAAGGTCGAGGGCATGGCCACGGTGATCCCCTTCCATCAGAAGGTCGTCACCGATCCCGCCTTCACCAGCGACCCCTTCCGCGTCCACACCCGCTGGATCGAGACCGAGTTCACCAACGACATCACGCCCTTTGCGGGTGCGGTGGACGCTGATGCCGATGAGGCGGGTGGCCGGGAGACGGTGGTCGTCGAGGTCGGTGGCAAGCGTCTGGAAGTGACCCTTCCTGCTGCCCTCGGCACGCTGTCGGCCCAGACCATGGGCGCCGCCGGTGGCGCCAAGCCCAAGCGTCGCGCCGCCCGCAAGTCCGGCCCCGCCGCCTCCGGCGACGCGCTCGCCTCGCCGATGCAGGGCACGATTGTGAAGGTCGCGGTCGAGGAAGGCCAGCAGGTCAAGGAAGGCGACCTCGTCGTCGTCCTGGAGGCGATGAAGATGGAACAGCCCATCAACGCCCACCGCTCCGGCACCATCAAGGGCATCACCGCCGAGGTCGGCGCCTCCCTCACCTCCGGCGCCGTCATCTGCGAAATCAAGGACTGAGACGATGAGCGTCACCACCCTGGCCGACCGGCCGGCCGGCCCGGACGCCGCCGCTCCGGCGGCCGTCCCCGCCGCCGTCGCCCGGCACGCCGCGGCCGCCCCCGCCCGTACCGCCGTGCGGGCCCACGACGGCGCCCTCACCTACGCGGGCCTCGACCGGCAGGCCGGCCGGCTCGCCGGGCGGCTGCGCGCCCTCGGGGTACGGGCCGGGGACTGCGTCGCCGTGTGCCTCCAGCCCTCGGCGCGGCTCGTCGTCGCGCAGCTCGCGGTCCTCAAGGCCGGCGCGGGTTACCTCACGCTGGACCCCCGGGACAGCCGTGAGCGGCACGCGGCGCTGCTCGGCCGGACCACCGCCGGGGTGGTGATCACGCAGGAGCTGTACGCCACTCGCTTCGGCACCTGCTTCGACGGCGTGCGGTCGGTCGTCCCGCTGGTCCTGGACGCCGCCGCGCTGGCCGCTCCGGCCGGGCCGGCGGCGCCGCCCGTGGACGTAGGGGCAGGTGACGCCGCCTACTTCCTGCCCGTCGGCGGTGAGGCGCTGTGCGTGCCGCACCGGGTGCTGACGGCGCTGATCGACGACGGGCGTTTCCTTCCCGTCCGCCCCGGTGACGTGGTGCTCCAGCACGCGCCGTTCACCGCCGACGGCACGGCGGTCGGCACGTGGGCGCCGCTGGCGGCCGGGGCACGGCTGGTCGTGGCGCCGCCCGGGGACCTGACGCCGCGCGAACTGGCCGACCTGGTGGCCGAGGAGGGCGTCACCGTGCTGCGCGTCACCGCGCGGACGCTGCGCGACCTGGGGCCGGCGCTGTTGCCGGGGCTGGGCGGCCGGCTGCGCTGCCTGGTGGTGGGCGGCGGTGCTCTCACGGAGGACGAAGCCGCCGCCGTACGGGGGCAGTTGCCGGGCACGGAGCTCGTGGAGACCGAGAAGGTCTGAGCGGATTCAGGCAGAGATTCAGGCGGAGATTCAGGCAGAAGGGGTGGGGGCCGGCAGTGCGCCGGCCCCCACCCCTGTTTTCCGTGGAGCTCCTCAGCCCGCCGTCGTCCGTACCCGGCCGTCGAACGTCTCCTGCACGTCCGCCTCGTGGTAGTACGTGCGTCCCGACCTGCTCAGCCGCCGCCAGCCCCGCTGGCTGGCGTGGCGGTAGACGCTGCCCGGCGCCATGTCCCACAGGCGCGCGATGTCCGCGGCGCTCAGCCACCGCGTACGCGCCACGCCCGGCGTCGCACCTGCACCTGCACCCGTACCCGTACCCGTTCCCGCACCCCCGCCGGTGCCCCGCAGCCGCCGGCTCAGGGCCAGCCACTGGCTGCCCTCCCAGTGGTGTGCGGCGTCGGCGTCGCACGTGATCGCCGCCGGCTGTTCGGGCCGGTCGGAGCTGACGACGGCGACGAGCGTGCCGTCGCAGCCCGCCTCGGCGCAGGGGCCGAGCGCCACCCGGCGCCGGGTGCGCGGGTCGACGACGCGTCGCGCTCGCCGGGTGACCTGCGCGATCTCCTGCGAGACCTCGCCGGCGGCGGGGTGGGCGGCCAGCCAGTCGGCGTGCCGGACCAGGAACAGGGCCAGGTGCACGGGTGTGCGCGGAGGGGCCGGCAGGCGGCGCTGCTGGGCTACCAGCGCCGCCCACGCGCCCAGGACGCCGGTGATCGCCGAACGGGCCTCCGAGGCCGCGACGTTGAAGGGCAGGCCGGGCAGCGGGCCGCCGGAGACCTTCTCCCGCGGCTGGTCCGAGCCGCCCAGCAGCCGCCCGCACTCCTCGTACAGGGCCGGCAGCCGGGTCAGTTCCAGCGACAGCCGTGCGCGGCACGCCTCGCACAGCCCGCTGCCGGGCGCCGCGAGCCGGCGCGCGAGGCCGGACGCCTCGCGCCGCTCGCAGCCGGCCCCGGGGCAGGCCGCGGCCGTGCGCCGGACGACACCGTTCGCGTGGTGCGCGTGGTGGGCGTGGTGGGTGTGGTGGGCGTGGTGGTCCATGGGTCCCCCATCTCATAGACGGAACAGCACTCGGACCGTAGGGACCGGCCGCTCCCACCGGCAAGGAATGACCCTGCATTTGTAGGTCTCCTGTCCCTCCCGACAAGGGCCGAACGGACCCTTGCGGACTCCTGACGGTAATTCACAGACCTCTGTAACTTCGCCCCTTGAAGCCCGCCCCGAAAGCGAAGAAGCTTTTCACTAACGTCCGCAGAGTTGTCGAAAGAGCCCATCGGATCGACGAATTCAACGACGATTCAACGATCGTTGAGCGACGGTTGAACGACGGTTCCAAAGACGGTTCCCGAAGGAAAATTCACAGCAAGGAGAGGTCCATGGACGCTGCGGTGATTATCGCGGGCGCCGGGCCGGCCGGGCTCATGCTCGCCGGTGAACTGCGGCTCGCGGGTGTCGAGGTCATTGTCCTCGAGCGCCTCGCCGCCCGTACCGGGGAATCCCGCGGGCTGGGATTCACCGCCCGCACGATGGAAATCTTCGACCAGCGCGGACTGCTGTCCCGATTCGGCGAGGTGGAGACCAGCAACGTCGGGCATTTCGGTGGCCTGCCGGTCGACTTCGGGGTGCTGGAGGGCGCGCACCAGGCCGCCAAGTCCATTCCCCAGTCGCACACCGAGTCGGTGCTGGAGGAATGGGTCGTCGAGCTCGGCACCGACCTGCGCCGCAGCCACGAGGTGCTGTCGTTCAAGGACACCGGCGACGGCGTCGAGGTCGAGGTCCGCGGCCCGGCGGGGGAGCAGACGCTGCGCGCCCGCTACCTGGTGGGCTGTGACGGCGGCCGCAGCCTGATCCGCAAGGCCGGCGGCTTCGACTTCCCGGGCACCGCCGCCACGCTGGAGATGTTCCTCGCCGACATCAAGGGCGTCGACCTCGAGCCCCGCATGATCGGTGAGACGCTGCCCGGCGGCATGGTGATGGTGGGCCCGCTGCCCGGCGGCGTCACCCGCATCATCGTCTGCGAGCGCGGCACCCCGCCGCAGCGCCGCACCAGCCCGCCGTCGTGGGAGGAGGTCGCCGCCGCCTGGCAGCGGCTGACCGGCACCGACATCTCGCACGCCGAGGCGGTCTGGGTCAGCTCCTTCGGCGACGCGACCCGCCAGGTCACCGAGTACCGGCGCGGCAACGTCTTCCTGGCCGGCGACTCCGCCCACATCCACCTGCCCGCCGGCGGGCAGGGCATGAACACCAGCATCCAGGACGCGGTCAACCTCGGCTGGAAGATGGCCGCGGTCCTCAACGGCCACGCCCCCGAGTCGCTGCTCGACACGTACCACGACGAGCGGCACCCGGTCGGCAAGCGGCTGCTGATGAACACCCGCGCCCAGGGCCTGCTCTTCCTGTCCGGCGCCGAGGTGCAGCCGCTGCGCGACGTCCTCACCGAGCTCATCGGGTACGAGGAGGTCAGCAGGCACCTGGCGGCCATGGTCTCCGGCCTGGAGATCCGCTACGACGTCGGCTCCGGCGGCCACCCGCTGCTGGGCAAGCGCCTGCCGCGCCTGGAGCTGGTGCACGAGCGCGGCGCCCGGGCCGGCG
Source organism: Streptomyces mashuensis (assembly GCF_014654785.1). Taxonomy (GTDB): domain Bacteria; phylum Actinomycetota; class Actinomycetes; order Streptomycetales; family Streptomycetaceae; genus Streptomyces; species Streptomyces mashuensis. Next base: position 160,005 of record NZ_BNBD01000013.1, on the reverse strand, counting down.
AGAAGACCGACAGCGTCACGCTGCTGCACGCCGGCCGCGGCATCCTGCTCGACCTGGAGGACAACGCGACGCTGCGCGCCCGCGCCGCCGCGTGGTCCGACCGCATCGACATCGTCACCGCCGTCCCGCACGGCGTCACCCCGGGCGGCGACCTCGACGGCACCTCCGCCGTCCTGGTGCGCCCCGACGGCTACGTGGCCTGGGCCGCCCCCGGCAGCCACCACGACCTGCCCATGGCGCTCGAGCGCTGGTTCGGCACGCCCCTGGGCGCCTGACCGCACCGGACGCGCACCGGACCTGCCCCGCACCTGCGACACCCCGCACCCGTACCCCTCCCCGAGGAGACCCACATGCACAGCACCCTGATCGTGGCCCGGATGGACCCCGGTTCCAGCACGGACGTCGCCAAGCTGTTCGCCGAGTTCGACGGCACCGAGATGCCGCACCGCATGGGCACCCGCCGGCGCCAGCTGTTCTCGTACCGGGGCCTGTACTTCCACCTCCAGGACTTCGACACCGACAACGGCGGCGAGCTCATCGAAGAGGCGAAGACCGACCCGCGGTTCGTGCAGATCAGCGAGGACCTCAAGCCCTTCATCCAGGCGTACGACCCGGCGACCTGGCGGTCCCCGGCCGACGCCATGGCCACCCGCTTCTACACCTGGACGGCCGCCAAGTGAGGCTCCCGTCCGCCGACACGAAGGGAGGCGCCCTCCAGTGGGTCGCCGGGTAGTAATCACGGGAATCGGAGTGCTGGCACCGGGCGGTATCGGCACCAAGAACTTCTGGAGCCTGCTGAGCGAGGGGCGCACCGCCACCCGCCGGATCTCCTTCTTCGACCCCTCGCCGTTCCGCTCGCAGGTCGCCGCCGAGGCGGACTTCGACCCGGAGCTGCACGGCCTGGGCCCGCAGGAGATCCGCCGGATGGACCGCGCCGCCCAGTTCGGCGTGGTCACCGCGCGCGAGGCGCTGGCCGACAGCGGCCTGGACCTGGCCGGGTTCGACCCGTACCGGGCGGGCGTGACCATCGGCAGCGCGGTCGGTGCCACCACCGGCCTGGACAACGAGTACCGGGTCGTCAGCGACGACGGCCGGCTGGACCTCGTGGACCACACGTACGCCCCGAACCACCTCTACAACCACTTCGTGCCGAGTTCGTTCGCGGCCGAGGTGGCGTGGGCGACCGGCGCCGAGGGCCCGGCCACGGTGGTGTCGACCGGCTGCACCTCCGGCATCGACTCCGTCGGCCACGCCGTGGAGCTGATCCGCGAGGGCACCACCGACATCATGATCACCGGTGCGACGGACGCCCCGATCTCGCCGATCACGATGGCGTGCTTCGACGCGATCAAGGCGACGACCTCGCGCAACGACGACCCCGAGCACGCCTCGCGGCCCTTCGACGGGACCCGCAACGGCTTCGTGCTGGGCGAGGGCTCGGCCGCGTTCGTCCTGGAGGAGCTGGAGAGCGCGAAGAAGCGCGGCGCCCGCATCTACGCGGAGATCGCCGGCTACGCCTCGCGCTGCAACGCCTTCCACATGACCGGTCTGCGCCCCGACGGCCGCGAGATGGCCGAGGCCATCAAGGTCGCGCTCGACGAGGCCCGGATGAACCCGGAGCAGATCGACTACATCAACGCGCACGGCTCGGGCACCAAGCAGAACGACCGCCACGAGACCGCCGCGTTCAAGCTCAGCCTCGGCGACCACGCGTACCGCACGCCGGTCAGCTCCATCAAGTCGATGGTGGGCCACTCGCTCGGCGCCATCGGCTCGATCGAGATCGCCGCGTCGGTGCTGGCCATGGAGAACAACGTGGTGCCGCCCACCGCCAACCTGCACACCCCCGACCCGGAGTGCGACCTGGACTACGTCCCGCTCACCGCCCGTGAGCACCGCACGGACGCCGTCCTCACGGTCGGCAGCGGCTTCGGCGGCTTCCAGAGCGCGATGGTGCTGGCCCGACCCGAAAGGAGCCTGGCGTGACCGCCAAGGTAGTAGTCACCGGCATCGGCGTCGCCACGCCCAACGGGCTGGGCGTGGACGACTACTGGGCCGCCACCCGCGTGGGCAGGAACGCCATCGGCCGCGTCACGCGCTTCGACCCGGAGCAGTACCCGTCGAAGCTGGCGGGCGAGATCCGCGAGTTCGTGGCCGAGGACCACCTGCCCAGCCGGCTGATCCCGCAGACCGACCGGATGACCCGGCTCGCCCTGGTCGCCGCGGACTGCGCGTTCACCGACGCGGGCGTGCGCCCCGGCGACATCCCCGAGTTCGACATGGGTGTCGTCACGGCCAGCACCTCCGGCGGCTTCGAGTTCGGCCAGAACGAGCTGAAGAAGCTGTGGAGCCAGGGCAGCCAGTACGTCAGCGCGTACCAGTCGTTCGCCTGGTTCTACGCGGTCAACAGCGGCCAGATCTCCATCCGCAACGGGATGCGCGGCCCCAGCGGCGTGGTCGTCAGCGACCAGGCCGGCGGCCTGGACGCCATCGCGCAGGCCCGCCGTCAGATCCGCAAGGGCAGCAAGCTCATCTTCTCCGGCGGCTTCGACGCGTCGATCTGCCCCTGGGGCTGGGTCGCGCAGATCGCCGGCGGCCGCATGACGACCAGCGAGGACGCCGACCGCGCGTACCTGCCGTTCGACGCGAACGCCAGCGGCTACGTGCCGGGCGAGGGCGGCGCGCTGCTCATCCTGGAGGACGCGGAGGCCGCCCGCGGCCGTGGCGCGGAGAACGTCTACGGCGAGATCGCCGGCTACGGCGCCACCATCGACCCGAAGCCGGGCAGCGGCCGCGAGCCGGGCCTGCGCCGGGCGATCGAGGCGGCCCTGGCGGACGCCGGGCTGGCGCCGGGCGACATCGACGTCGTCTTCGCCGACGCCGCCGGCACGCCCGAGCTGGACCGCATCGAGGCCGAGGCGATCAGCGCCGTCTTCGGCCCGGGCCGGGTGCCGGTCACGGCGCCGAAGACGATGACGGGCCGGCTGTACTCCGGTGCCGCCCCGGTGGACGTCGTCGCCGCGTTCCTGTCGATGCGCGAGGGCCTGATCCCGCCCACCACCAACGTGGAGCTGTCGCCCGCGTACGACATCGACCTGGTCACCGGCGCCGCGCGCACCGCGAACGTCCGGGCCGCGCTCGTGCTGGCCCGCGGCCAGGGCGGCTTCAACTCCGCCGTCGTCGTGCGCGCCGCGGACTGACGCCCGCACCGCCCGCACCGCGCCACCGCGTCACCGCCCCACCCCACAGGCCGCCCGTCGCGGCCCCGTCCACCCACGTCTCCCGGGCCGCGGCGGGCCCCTTCAGACCCTTCGCACCCCAGTGGTGCGGCATTCCTCCCGAAAGGACCGATCATGTCGAACCTGGAGTTCACCCTCGAGGACCTCAAGCGCATCCTCCTGGAGGGCGCCGGCGCCGACGAGGGCGTCGACCTCGACGGCGACATCCTCGACACCGACTTCGAGGAGCTGGGCTACGAGTCGCTGGCCCTGCTGGAGACCGGCGGCCGCATCGAGCGCGAGTACGGCGTGGAGTTCGACGACGACACCCTCGCCGAGAACCGCACCCCGCGCGCCCTGGTCGCCACCGTCAACGCCCTGCTCTCCGAGCGCGTCGCGGCCTGAACCGCCCCGCGGTCCCGCGCCCCGGGGCGTGCGCCGCGCCGGTCAACGGCGCCCGGCGCGGCGCACGCCCCGGCCCCGCCCCCGTAGGACCCGCACCACCCGCAGCACCCGTAGATCCGCAGCACCGCACCCACCCTCGTAGGAGTCACGCCATGTCGCAGCAGGACCAGCGCGTCGCCGTCATCACCGGCGCCACCAGCGGTATCGGCCTCGCCGCCGCCCGCCTCCTGGCCTCGCAGAACCACAAGGTCTTCATCGGCGCCCGCAACGCCGACAACGTCGCCGCCACCGTCAAGGAGCTCCAGAACGAGGGCCTCGACGTCGACGGCACCACCCTCGACGTCCGCTCGGCGGACAGCGTGCACGCGTTCGTGCAGGCCGCCGTGGACCGCTTCGGCACCATCGACGTCCTGGTGAACAACGCCGGCCGCAGCGGCGGCGGCGTCACCGCCGACATCGACGACGAGCTGTGGCACGACGTCATCGACACCAACCTCAACAGCGTCTTCCGCATGACGCGCGAGGTCCTCAACACCGGCGGCATGCGCCACAAGAACCGCGGCCGCATCATCAACATCGCCTCCACCGCCGGCAAGCAGGGCGTCGTCCTCGGCGCCCCCTACTCGGCCTCCAAGCACGGCGTCGTCGGCTTCACCAAGGCCCTCGGCAACGAGCTGGCCCCCACCGGCATCACCGTCAACGCCGTCTGCCCCGGCTACGTCGAGACGCCGATGGCCCAGCGCGTCCGCCAGGGCTACGCCTCGGCCTACGACACGTCCGAGGACGCGATCCTGCAGAAGTTCCAGTCGAAGATCCCGCTCGGCCGCTACTCCACCCCGGAGGAGGTCGCCGGCCTCGTCGGCTACCTGGCCTCCGACACGGCCGCCTCCATCACCTCCCAGGCGCTCAACGTCTGCGGCGGCCTCGGCAACTTCTGATCCCGCCCGCACCGCCCCGCCCGTCACCGAAACCCGAGGAGCACCCGACCATGCCGCAGTCCGCTCTGCGCGAGGTGGAGCACGAGATCACCATCTCGGCCCCGGCCGCAGCCGTCTACGAGCTGATCGCCGACGTCACCAACTGGCCGCGCATCTTCCCGCCCACCATTTACGTGGAGCGCGAGGACCTGGGCGACGACGCCGAGCGCATCCAGATCTGGGCCACCGCCAACGGCGAGGCCAAGAACTGGACCTCGCGCCGCACCCTCGACCCCGAGGGCCTGCGCATCACCTTCCGCCAGGAGATCTCCGCCCCGCCGGTCGCCACCATGGGCGGCACCTGGATCATCGAGCCGCTGGCCGACGGCACCTCCCGCGTCCGGCTGCTGCACGACTACCGGGCCGTCGACGAGAAGCCCGAGAGCCTGGCGTGGATCGACGAGGCCGTCGACCGCAACTCCCGCTCCGAGCTGGCCGCGCTCAAGACCAACGTCGAACTCGCCCACGCCGCCGAGGAGGTGACCTTCTCCTTCGAGGACACCGTGCAGATCAACGGCTCGGCCAAGGACGTCTACGACTTCATCAACGACGCCCACCTGTGGTCCGAGCGGCTGCCGCACGTCGCCACCGTCCGCCTGGAGGAGGACACGCCCGGCCTCCAGACCCTGGAGATGGACACCCGCGCCAAGGACGGCTCGACGCACACCACCAAGTCGTACCGCGTCTGCATCCCCGGCCGGAAGATCGCCTACAAGCAGGTCACCCTGCCGGCGCTGATGACGCTGCACACCGGCTACTGGACGTTCCGCGAGAACGAGCAGGGCGTCGCCGCCTCCTCGCAGCACACCGTCGTGCTCAACACGGAGAACATCACGAAGATCCTCGGCCCCGACGCCGGGATCGCCGAGGCGCGGGAGTACGTGCAGACGGCGCTGAGCACCAACAGCACCGCCACCCTCAACCACGCCAAGGCCCACGCCGAGCAGCTGCAGGGCTGACATGACGGGCCACTTCACGGAAACCCAGGTGATCGTGGTCGGCGCCGGCCCCGTCGGGCTGATGCTCGCCGGGGAGCTGCGCCTGGGCGGCGCCCAGGTGACCGTCCTGGAGCAGCGCACCGAGCCGACCACCGAGTCGCGGGCCTCCACGCTGCACGCCCGCACCATGGAGATCCTCGACAGCCGGGGTCTCCTGGAGCGGCTCGGCACCGTGCCGAACGACGTCATGGGCCACTTCGGCGGCATCCCGCTGGACCTCACCCTGCCCACCCCGTACCCGGGCCAGTGGAAGGTCCCGCAGATCCGCACCGAGGAGCTCCTCCAGGAGTGGGCCACGGAGCTGGGCGCGGTGGTCCTGCGCGGCCACGAGCTGCGCGCGGTCACCGTCACCGGCGACCACGCGGAGGCCGAGGCCACCGGCCCCGGAGGGGAGACGGTGCGGCTGCGCGCCAAGTGCATCGTGGGCTGCGACGGCGAGAACAGCGCCGTGCGCCGCCTCGGCGGCTTCGCCTTCCCCGGCACCCCGGCCGGCCGCGAGCTGCTGCGCGCCGACGTCGACGGCATCGACATCCCGGGCCGCCGCTTCCAGCGGCTGCCCGGCGGGCTGGCCATCGCCGCCCGCCGGCCCGACGGGGTCACCCGCGTCATGGTGCACGAGTTCGGCCGCAAGGCGGAGCCCCGCACCGGCGACATCCCCTTCGAGGAGATCGTGGACGCGTGGAAGCGCGTCACCGGCGAGGACATCTCCCACGGCACCCCGCTGTGGGTGAACGCCTTCACCGACGCGTCGTTCCAGGCCGCCGCCTACCGCGACTACCGGCTCCTGCTGGCCGGCGACGCCGCGCACCAGCAGATGCCCATCGGCGGCCAGGCCCTCAACCTCGGCCTGCAGGACGCCGTCAACCTCGGCTGGAAGCTGGCCCTCCAGGTCTCCGGGCGCGCCCCGGACGGCCTGCTGGACAGCTACCACACCGAGCGGCACGCCGTGGGCCGCCGCACCCTGAGCAACATCGCCGCCCAGGCGATGCTGCTGCTGGGTGGCGAGGAGGTGGAGGCCTCCCGCGACGTGCTGGCCGAACTCATCGGCCACGAGCGGGTCCGCGCCCACCTGGCCGGCATGATCTCCGGCCTCGACGTCCGCTACGACGTGGGGGAGGGCGGCCATCCGCTGCTCGGCGCCCGGCTGCCGCACCTGCCGCTGCTCACCGCCGGCGGCCCCACCACCTCCACCGCCCTGCTGCGCTCCGGCACGGCCCTGCTGCTGGACCTCACGGGCGACGTGGCCCGCGCCGCACGCCTGGCCGCGGCCGCCGCGCCCTGGACCGGCGTGGTCACGCCGGTCGCCGCCCGCCCCGCCGACGACGCCGGGGCGGCGGACACCGGAGCCGGCGCCGTGCTCGTACGCCCCGACGGGCACGTCGTCTGGGCCGGGCCGCAGGACACCGACGACACGACGGGGCTGGTCACCGCCCTCGCCCGCTGGTTCGGCGAGCGGGCCGGCGGCACGGACGCCACGACCGCGGCCGCGACCCCGGCCATGACCGCGGCCATGACTGCGGACGTCACCAGGAAAGCCCCCGACACCCGCCACAGGAACAGGAGTACCCCCATGGGCACGCTCAACGGCAAGACCGCGCTCGTCACCGGCTCCAGCCGGGGCATGGGCCGCGCCGCCGCCCTCCGGCTGGCCCGCGAGGGCGCGCTCGTCGCCGTGCACTACAACAGTGACAAGGACGCCGCCGACGAGGTCGTCGCCACCATCGAGAAGGACGGCGGCCGCGCCTTCGCCGTCCGCGCCGAGCTCGGCGTCCCCGGCGACGTGCACGAGCTGTTCCTCGGCCTGGAGAAGGGCCTCAAGGAGCGCACCGGCGGCACCGACCTGAACATCCTCGTCAACAACGCCGGCGTCATGGGCGGCATCTCCGCCGAGGACACCACGCCCGAGGTGTTCGACCGGCTGGTCGCGGTCAACGCCAAGGCACCGTTCTTCATCATCCAGCGGGCGCTGAAGAACATGCCGAACGGCGGCCGCATCGTCAACATCTCCTCGGGCCTCACCCGGTTCGCCAACCCCGAGGAGATCGCCTACGCGATGACCAAGGGCGCCGTCGAGCAGCTGGCCCTGCACTACGCCAAGCTGCTGGGCCCCCGCAACATCACCATCAACAGCGTCGCCCCGGGCATCACCCGCAACGGCAACCCGGCGTTCGGCATCCCCGAGGTCGTCGAGCAGATGGCCGGCCTGTCGGCCTTCAACCGGGTCGGCGAGCCGGAGGACGTCGCCGACGTGGTGGCGTTCCTGGCGAGCGACGACGCCCGCTGGATCACCGGCTCCTTCGTGGACGCCACCGGCGGCACCCTGCTCGGCTGACCCCGGGCCCGCCACGGGCCGGCCGCCACCCCCGTGCGGCCGGCCCGGCCCCCTCAGCCCTTCGCCCCCGCCTTTCCCCCGGCCTTTCCCCTGGCCCTTCCCCTGGTTCGGAAACCGGACATGAACCGCTCGACGACCCTCACCTCCTCCGTCGCCGCGGCGTCCGCCGGCCGGTGGAGCCCCCGCCTCTGGGGCCTGCTGCTGGTGCTCGCCGGCAACATGCTCATCGACGCGCTCGAAGTGTCCGTGGCGGTCGTGGCTCTGCCCTCGGTCGGTGACGACCTCGGCCTGCCCCCGACGTCCCTGCAATGGGCGATGAGCGGCTTCGCGCTGGGCTTCGGCAGCCTCATGCTGTTCGGCGCCCGCGTCGTCGCCCTGCTCGGCCGTCGCCGCATGTACCTGCTGGCGCTGCTCGGCTTCGCCGCCGCCTCCGTCATCAGCGCCCTCGCGAGCGACCCGGCGCTGTTCGTCGCGACCCGCTTCGCCAAGGGCTTCTGCGCCGCCCTGACCGCCCCCACCGGGCTGGCCATCCTGTCCACCACCTTCGCCGAGGGCCCCGACCGCGACCGCGCCGTCTCGGTCTACACCCTCGCCGGCGCCAGCGGCTTCACCGCCGGCCTGCTCCTGTCGGGCGCGCTGACGTCCGTCGACTGGCGCCTGACCTTCGTCTTCCCCGCCCCCGTGGTGCTGGTGCTGTACGCGTTCTGCCTGCGCCTGGTGCCCCCCGACCCGCAGCCCGGCGGGCCCCGGCGCTACGACGTCGCCGGCGCCGCCACGTTCAGCGGCGCCCTGCTCGCCCTCGTGTACGGCATCGCGTCCGTGCCCCAGCACGGCTGGGGGAGCGCCCGGGTCTGGGCGTCCTTCGCCGCCACGGTGGCGCTGCTGGTGGCGTTCACCACCGTCGAACGGCAGGTGCCGCAGCCCCTCGTGCGGTTCTCCGTGCTCGCCGACCCCGCGATGCGGCGCTCGGCGCTCGGCGCCGCCGCCCTCAACGGCTCGTACCTGGGCCTGCTGTTCATCGTCACCGTGCAGACCCAGGACCACCTGGGCTGGGGGCCGATGCGCACCGCGCTCGCCATGGTGCCGGCCAGCCTCCCGCTGGCGGTCACCGCGCTGCTCTCCGGCCGGCTGGTACGCCGCTTCGGCGCGCCCCGGCTGATCGCCGTGGGCGCCGCCGGCCCGCTCCTGGGCTACGCGCTGTACCTGCGGCTGCCCGCGCACCCGCACTACGCCACCGACGTGCTGCCGACGATGCTGCTGGTGGGCGCCGGTTTCGTGGCCTCCTTCGCCGCCCTCAACATGCAGGCGGTCTCCGGCTTCCCCGCCGACCGGCGCGGCGAGGCCAGCGGCGTCTACCAGACGGCCGTGCAGATCGGCGCGGCGCTGATGCTCGTGCTCACCGCCGCCCTGGTCGAGGGCTACGGGGCGCCCACGGGCGCCTCCGCCCGGGCCGTGGCGGACGGCTTCCGGCCCGCCGTACGGCTCGTCACGGCGGTGGGCCTGCTCGGCCTGCTCGTCGCCCTCACCGGCGTCCTCCCCCGGCGCCGGCCCGCGGACACCCCCCTCCCCGAGGAACGGACATGACCACCGACCACGGCACGAAGGCCCTCGACCCCGCGGTCGACGACCCCTTCAACACCTTCCCCGCCTTCGACTTCGACCTCGACTTCGCCGTCGAGCCCGGCTTCGACCTGGACTTCGACCTCGAACTCGCCGACCTCGACGGCTACGGGGACGCCCCCGCCGCCCCGGTGACGGTCCCGGACCGCACGGTCCTGGCCTCCGTCGGGCTGCGCGAGCGCACCCGCATCATCGACACGTACGTCCGCCAGGAGCTCGGCCGCGTGCTGGGCGTGGCCCCGGAGAACGTCGACACCACCGGCCGCACCATGAACAGCCTGGGCATCGGCTCCATCAACGGGCTCGAACTCCAGGCCCGCATGGAGGCCGCCCTGGGCGTCGACGTGGACCTCCAGCGGCTGCTGCGCGCCAACTCCGCCGCCGAGCTGATCGACTGCCTCGCCGGCCAGCTCGGCCCCGAGGACAGCCCCCACAAGCGGCAGCCCGGACCGGCGGCAGCGGGCACCGCATGACCGCGGCGCTCCTCACCCGGCCCGTCGTCGACCACGACGCGCTCGACCTGTGGCTGGCCGCGGCACCGCGGGCCGAGGCCGTGGACCGGCTGGACCTGTCGGAGCTGAACGACGCCGAGCGCACCCGCGCGGCCTCCTTCATCCGCCCCACCGACGGCGCCACGTACGCCACCGCGCACATCGCCCTGCGCCGGCTGCTCGGCGCGTACCTGGGCATGGACCCGGCGGACGTGCCGTTCGTGCGGCAGCCCTGCCCCGGCTGCGGCGGGCCGCACGGCCGGCCCGCCGTGGCCGAGACGGACCCGCCGCTGCACTTCTCCCTCTCGCACAGCCACGGCCTGGTGCTGGTGGGAGTGGCGGCCCGGCCCGTGGGCGCGGACGTCGAACGGCTGCCGCGCGCGGAGACCGCCGCCGTCTGCCTGCCCCGGCTGCACCCGCGCGAACGGGACGAACTCGGCTCGTTGCCCGAGGAGTCGCGGCCGCTGGCCTTCGGCCAGCTGTGGACGCGCAAGGAGGCGTTCCTCAAGGGCCTGGGCACCGGCCTCAGCCGTGGCCCCGACGTCGACTACCTCGGCTCCGACGTGGCCCGCCGCCCGGCCGGCTGGACCGTCCTCGACGTCCCGGCCGGCAAGCACCACAACGCGGCCGTCGCGCTGCGGGGCGACGCCCCCACCGAGCTGACGCTGCGCCGCGTCCCCGCGGAGGCCCTCTTCGCGGGCGGCCGGATCGACCGGCCTTCCCCACGACCCTTCACCGGAGAGTGAGACACCATGCCTGTTGCCGGCAAGACCGCCACGAGCCCGGCGGACCAGCGGAGCGAGTGGACCCTCCGCGAGCGCGTCGAGGAGCTCCAGCTCATCAGGGACGAGGCGTACGAGGGCCTGGACCCCAAGGCCACGGAGCGCCAGCACGCCAAGGGCAAGCTGACCGCGCGCGAGCGCATCGGCCTGCTGCTGGACGAGGGCTCGTTCACCGAGGTGGAGACCCTGCGGCGGCACCGCGCCTCGGGCTTCGGCCTGGAGGACAAGAAGCCGTACACGGACGGTGTGATCACCGGCTGGGGCACCGTCCACGGCCGTACGGTCTTCGTGTACGCGCACGACTTCCGGATCTTCGGTGGCGCGCTGGGCGAGGCCCACGCCTCCAAGATCCACAAGATCATGGACATGGCCATCGCGGCGGGTGCTCCGCTGGTGTCGCTCAACGACGGTGCGGGTGCCCGTATCCAGGAGGGCGTGTCGGCGCTGGCCGGCTACGGCGGCATCTTCCAGCGCAACACCAAGGCGTCCGGCGTCATCCCGCAGATCAGCGTGATGCTCGGCCCCTGCGCCGGCGGCGCCGCGTACAGCCCGGCGCTCACGGACTTCGTGTTCATGGTCCGTGAGACCTCGCAGATGTTCATCACCGGCCCCGATGTGGTCCGCGCCGTCACCGGCGAGGAGATCACCCAGAACGGCCTGGGCGGCGCCGACGTGCACTCGGCCACCTCCGGCGTCTCGCACTTCGCGTACGACGACGAGCAGAGCTGCCTGGAGGACGTGCGCTACCTGCTGTCGCTGCTGCCGTCCAACAACCGCGAACTGCCGCCCGCCGTCCCGGCCGAGGACGCCGCCGACCGGCGCACCGACGCCCTGCTGGACCTCGTCCCCGACGACCCGGGCCGCAGCTACGACATCCGCGCCGTCATCGAGGAGATCGTCGACGACGGCGAGTACTTCGAGGTGCACCCCGCCTGGGCCACCAACATCGTCTGCGCGCTGTCCCGCCTCGACGGCGGCGTCGTCGGCATCGTGGCCAACCAGCCGGCCTCGTACGCGGGCGTCCTGGACATCGAGTCCAGCGAGAAGGCGGCGCGGTTCGTGCAGTTCTGCGACGCGTTCAACATCCCGCTGGTGACGCTCGTCGACGTGCCCGGCTTCCTGCCCGGCGTCGACCAGGAGCACAACGGCATCATCCGCCGCGGCGCCAAGCTGCTGTACGCGTACTGCAACGCGACCGTGCCGCGCATCTCGCTGGTGCTGCGCAAGGCGTACGGCGGCGCGTACATCGTCATGGACTCGCGCTCGATCGGCGCCGACCTGGCGCTGGCCTGGCCCAGCAACGAGATCGCCGTGATGGGCGCCGAGGGCGCCGCCAACGTCATCTTCCGCCGCGAGATCGCCGCGTCCGACGACCCGGAGGCGGTGCGCCAGCAGAAGATCAAGGAGTACAAGGCCGAGCTGATGCACCCCTACTACGCCGCCGAACGCGGCCTGGTGGACGACGTCATCGACCCCGGCGAGACCCGCGCCGTCCTGATCCGCTCGCTGGCCATGCTCCGCGCCAAGCACGCCGACCTGCCGTCGCGCAAGCACGGCAACCCGCCGCAGTGACCTCGGCGACGAGACGAAAGGCACAGCCGTGAGCACCGACCCGATCGTCCCCGCCGTTCCCGTGATCCGCGTCGAGCGCGGTGTCGCCGGGCCCGAGGAGCTGGCCGCGCTGACCGCGGTGCTGCTCTCCCGTACGGCCGCCGGCGCCGACCCCGACGACCTGGCGCGCCACCACCGGGCCACCGCCCTGTGGCGCCGCCCCGAACGCAGCCCCCGCTTCCCCGGCCCCCGCAGCTGGTCCGCCGCCCCGGCGGGCCCCACCACCGCCAGGAGATAAGGCCATGACCCTGCCCCAGGACGAACTCGCGGAATTGCGCGCCCAGGTCCGTGAACTGACGGACCGGGCGGCCATCAACGAGCTCCTCGACCGCTACATCGTGCTGCTCGACACCCAGGACGAGAACGGCTTCGACGACACCTGGCCGCCGACCGTCTTCACCGACGACGTCCGCATGACCTTCCCCGTCGGTACCTGCGAGGGCCTGTCCGACGTGGCACAGCTGCACCACGTGGCGAAGAACCGCTTCGCGCGGACGCTCCACCTGAGCTCGAACCACACCGTCGCCCTGGACGGTGACCGGGCCGAGGTCAGGCTGCACGTCGTGGCCACGCACGTGCACCACCCGTCGGGCGAGGACCGCCCCCACTTCGACATCGGCGGCTACTACAAGGGCGAGGCCGTGCGCACGGAGGCCGGCTGGCGGCTGCGCACCTGGGCCTTCCACCTGGTGTGGAGCACCGGACCGGGCCCGGACGGGGGCTGCGCGGTGGAGAGCCCCTGACCGGTGCCCGCCCCGGACCGCCTCACTTCCGCGCGAAGGTGCCCAGCAGGGCCTCCGGGAAGGCACCGGAGGCCACGGCAGCCGCGTTGAACTCCGCGGCGAGGCGGGTCAGGCGCTCGACGCCCTCGGCGCCCAGCCGGGCGTAGGGCGCTGCGTCGAGCCGGTCGGTCTCCTCCTCCAGCTCCTCGCGCATCCGCACCCCCTCCGGCGTGAGGGCGCCCGACCCGTCCAGGAAGCCCCGGACGCGCAGGGACTCCTCGGCGCCGGCCCAGTCCTCCTCGGTCCAGCCGCGCTTGGACATCACGGCCTCCTTGGGCATGCCGTCGCTGCTCGCGCAGTGCGACACCAGCGCCTCCAGGCCGCTGAGCCCGGCGTGCTGGAGGGCGATGCCGTGGGCGTCGCCGCGGTGCTCGCGCAGCACGGTGGCGGCGTGCCACAGCGCGAGGTGCGGGTCCTCCGGGACCGGCTGGTCGGCCTGGGCCGCCGACATCGGCCGGCCGGGCATGGCGCAGCCCTCCACCGCCCGCAGCGCCAGCTCCGCCGCCTCCGCCATCTCGCGCGAGCCGACGAGCACGGAGCCCAGCACCCGGCGCAGGGTCGTGTCGGCCGCGGCCAGGCGCAGCCCGGTCACCTCGGCGGGGGTGACCCGCTCCCACACGGCGGGGAAGTGGCCGGAGACCATGCGGTGGTGGAAGCCGTGGAAGACGGCGGTGACCGTGGCGGCCGACACCGCGCCGAGCGGTGCCGCGCGCCCGGCGAGGTAGGAGCCCATGGGCCCCGTCACGCCGCGGGCGGCCAGCTCCGCACCGAAGTCCGGCGAGAAGTAGATCGTCGAGTGCAGTGAATTGAGCGGTGTCTGGCAGTGTCGACCGGCGAGCCTCGGCAGTGACGTCGAAATGGTGGTCATGGTCGCCGAGATTAACCAGCGGCCGCTGTCCGGGAAAGTGAAGAACTTCAGAGCAACGTGAAATGTTCGTCCGGTCCGCGACAAATCTTTTTCCGGCAGGGAGAACGGACGCGGGAATTCCGAGAATATGGTGCCCGGAGTCCGCCGGAGCCTCATCACCCCCACCCACCGAGTTCGGACACACAAACGTTAGGACCACCCGTGGTGACCACCGACAATCCGACGACCCGGGGAGGCCGGCCGGCGCCGCGGGCCGGCTCCCGCCCCGTACTGGCGACGCTGCTGCTGGCCAGCATGCTCACCACCATGGCGGGCGCCATCATCGCGCCCTCGCTGCCCGCCATGGAGAAACATTTTTCATCCGTCGACAACGCCGCATTCCTGGTCCGCCTGGTCCTCACCATTCCCGCACTGGCGATAGCCATCGGCGCGCCCTTCGTCGGAACGCTGGTCGACCGCGTGGGCCGCAAGCCCGTGCTGGCCTTCTCGGTCGGGCTCTTCGGAATTGCCGGCGGGTCGGGCCTGGTGCTGGACGACCTGTACGCGATCCTCGCCGGCCGGCTGCTGCTGGGCGTGTCGGTCGCGGGCATCATGACCGCCACCACCACGCTCGTCACCGACTACTACCCGGGTGAGTCCCGCTCCCGCGTGCTCGGCCTCCAGGCGGGCTTCATGGGCTTCGGCGGCGTCGCCTTCCTCTCCTTCGGCGGCGTGCTCGCCGACATGAACTGGCGCGGCCCCTTCGCCATCTACCTCGTCGCGCTGCCGCTGACCCTGCTCGTCCTGCGCTACGTCACCGAACCGCCGGCCGTCGCGGCCGGGCGCGGTGCCGACGGCAGGCCCGCCGGGGCCCGCATGCCGTCGCTGGCCTTCGGCATCTACGCCCTCGTGCTCGCCTCGCAGGTGATGTTCTACACGATCCCCTCCCAGCTGCCCTTCTACCTGGAGGACATCGGCGGCATCGGCGCCAGCGGCGCCGGCCTGGCCATCGCCCTGATGAGCCTGGCCAACGCCCTCGTCGGCCTCAACTTCGGCCGCATCCACAAGCGGTTCGGCGTCCGCCCCGTCGCGGTGGCCACCTTCACGCTGCTGGCCCTGGGCTTCGCCGCCATCGGCAGCTCCTCGCACGTCGCCCTCGTCCTCGTGGGCCTGGTGCTCGTGGGCTCCGGCATCGGCATGCTCATCCCCAACCTCAACACCTGGCTGGCCTCCCGCACGCCCGCCGCCATCCGCGGCCGCGTCCTCAGCGGCGTCACCTCCTGCCTGTTCCTCGGCCAGTTCCTCTCCCCGGTCCTGAGCCAGCCCGCGACGGGCCGCCTCGGCATCGACGGCATCTACCTCGCCGCAGCCGGCCTGGGCATCGCCGTCGCCGTCGTCCTGCTGCTGACCTCCGCCGGCCGCAAGGACCCCGCCGACGCCCCTGCCGACGCCCCCGGCACCGGCCCCGCCGCCCCGGCGGCCGCCCACCCGGCCCCGGACGCCGCCGCACAGCGCTGACCCGCCGCGCCACACGACCCGAAGAGAGACCTCATGCCCTCCGCCACCACGCGCCGCGTCGACATCGTGCTCGACATCATCTGCGCGCACTCCTACATCGGCTACGCCCGCTTCCTGCGCGCCGTCCGCCGCTTCCGCGACGCCGGCGGCGACGTGGACGTGCACCTCCACCCCTTCCGGCTGGACCCCGACGCCCCGGCCGCGGGCGAGCCCCTGCTGCAGGCGCTGGAGCGCAAGTTCGGCAGCGGCGTCTTCGACGAGACCGCCCGCGTGGCCGCCCACGCCGCGCACGACGGACTCGTCCTCGACTACGCGAACGCCGTGCACACCGACACCTTCGAGGCCCACCGCCACATCGCGCTGGCCGCCGGCCAGGGCCTGGCCGAGCAGGTCACCGAGCGGTTCTTCCGCGCCTACTTCACCGACGGGGTCAACATCTCCGACCCCGCGACGCTGGACCGCCTGGCCCGCGAGACGGGCCTGAAGACCGGCGACGACCCGCAGGCGTGCGCCGACGAGGTGCGGGCCGGGCTCGAACACGTACGGCGCAGCGGTGTGCGCTCCGTGCCGGTCTTCGTCTTCGCCGGCGGGCCCACGCTCTCCGGCGCCCAGCCGGAGGACACCTACCTGGCCGCCCTGGAGCAGGCGGCGGGCTGACCGCCCTCCGCCGCCCCTTCCCGTCCCCGCATCCCTGTCCCCATCACCCGAGGAGTACCCCCGTGTCCCAGTCCCCCCTGAAGCTCGCCGTCGTCCTGGCCAGCGTCCGTGAGGGCCGCTTCGGCCCGACCGTGGCCAACTGGTTCGTCAAGCAGGCGCAGGTGCGCGACGACTTCGAGGTCGACCTGATCGACCTGGCCGACCACGAGCTGCCCTACGTGCTGTCGCAGCAGCCGTCGGCCGAGGTCGCCGAGGCCCTGGCGAAGGTCACGCCGCGCCTGGAGCAGGCCGACGCGTTCGTCGTCGTCACGCCCGAGTACAACCACAGCTTCCCGGCGTCGCTGAAGAGCCTGATCGACTGGCACTACACCCAGTGGCAGGCCAAGCCGGTCGGCTTCGTCTCGTACGGCGGCCTCTCCGGCGGCCTGCGCTCCGCCGAGCAGCTGCGCCCCATCTTCGCCGAGCTGCACGCCGTGACCGTGCGCGACGCGGTCAGCTTCCACGTCGCGTGGGAGCAGTTCGACGCCAACGGCGAGCCGAAGGACGAGGTCGCGCCGGCCGCCGCCGCCACGACGCTGCTCGACCAGCTCTCGTGGTGGGGCGACACCCTGCGCGAGGGCCGCGCCCGCCGCCCGTACGGCAAGTAGTCCCGGACCGCAGGCCCGGCCCGCACGCCGCGGGCGCCCTTCCTCCGCACCCACCGCGGGGCAGGGCGCCCGCGGCTTTCGCGTCCCCGCACCCCCCACGCCTCGCTTCCCCACCCGTCGCATCGGACCAAGGAGAGACAGCATGGCCAGCCACCATCCCCCTTTCAGGACGCCGGGCGCGCTGCGCGCCGGCGTGCTGCGCGCCCGGGCCCGCCGGGCCGTCCTCGGACTGCTCGTCCCGCGCGCCCCGCGCCCGGACGGGAAGGGGAGCCGGGCGTGACGACCACCGACACACTCGACCGCCGCGACTCCGCGGTCACCGACGAGCCGTTCACGATCGTGGCGTGGCTGCTGGCCGGCGAGGACGACGAGTCCGCGCTCGACCCGCACATCGTCCGGGGGATCGACTGACATGGCCGCCGCCCTCACCGAGCCGCCCGCGCTGCCGCACAGCGGCGGCCCCGACGTCGAGGACGTCGTCCTGGAAGCCGACGGCGTGCCCCTGTCCGGGCTGCTCGCCCGGCCCCGCGGCACGCCCCGCGCCACCGTCGTGGCCATCCACGGCGGCGGCATGCGCGCCGGTTACTTCCACGGCCTCAGCCACGGCGGCCAGTCGCTGCTGACCCTCGCCGCGGGCCTCGGCTTCACCGCGCTCGCCCTGGACCGGCCCGGCTACGGCCTGTCCGCCGGCCACCTCCCGGACGGCGCGACCCTCGCCGAACAGTCCCGGCTGCTGCACGCCGCGCTCGCCGGTTTCGCGGACACGTACGACACCGGGGCCGGCGTCTTCCTCATGGCCCACTCCTACGGCGGCAAGCTCGCGCTGCACGCGGCGGCGGACGAACGCGGCACGGACCTGCTGGGCCTGGACATCTCCGGCATCAGCCACCGCTACGCCGTCGACCTGGCGCTGGTCGGCGACATCCACGGCCTGCGCACCTGGCCGCTGCACTGGGGGCCGCTCGGCCTCTACCCGCCGGGCACGTTCCGCGCGGCGAAGCCGCTCGTCACGCCGATGCCGGGCCGCGAGGCCGCCGAGGCACGGCGCTGGGCGCGGGACTTCCCGCGGCTGGCGGGGCGGGTGCGGGTGCCGGTGCGGTTCACATTTGCGGAGCACGAGGGGTGGTGGCACCACGACGAGGAGACCATCGCCTCCATGCGGGGCCTGCTGAGCGAGGCACCGCGCGTCGTCGTCGACCGCCAGCCCCGCGCGGGCCACAACATCAGCCTCGGCTGGGCGGCCCGCTCGTACCACCTGCGGGCACTGGCGTTCGTGGAGGAATGCGTCCTGGACCGCGAAATGGGCAACCCCCCACCCCGCCGCTGACTCACCCCAGCCGACTCCGGGCCCCACCGGGCCCCTTCCCGGCCCGCGCCCGCCGCCGCGCCCGCTCCGGCAGCGCGGCCACCTCCCGCCCGGCCCCTTGCCGGGCCCGCTCCCACGCCTGCCGCGCGAGCAACGCCCGCACGGCGGCGGGCACCCGGGCGCACGCCCGCCGGCACCGCTCGCTGCCGCAGTGCAGCGGCGAGGCGGGCCGGCCGGGCCCGTACGTCATGGCCTTGGGCGGCAGGTAGGCGGCCCCGCAGCCCAGGCACCAGAAGACGGGCCGCAACGGCAGCGCGGCGGACGCTTCGTCGCGCTTGTCGTCGCGCTCGTCATCGCGTGAGCTCACGTACCCACGGTAGGCCCGGGCACCCCGCCGCACCGGGTCTTTCGCCGATCCGCCCCCGCCCCCGGCCTCCACTCCGACCGAAGGGATCCCACCCCCATGACCGACGTACTCGCCGTGCTCGCCGACGAGGTTGCCCAGTTGCGCCGTGAGGTGCGGGCCCTGACCGACAAGGCGGCGATCGTGGCGCTGGTCGACCGGTTCGTGACCGGGCTCGACCATCCTGATCCGGACTTCTGCGACGAGGACTGGTTCCGGTCCGTCTTCACCGAGGACGTCGTCCTCGACCTGCCCAACGGGAAGCACCACGGCGTCGCCGGGCTGCCCGGGTTCTTCCGGGCGCCCAAGCTGATGTGGGACCGGACCCATCACTTCACCGCCAACTGCGTCGTGGAGACCGACGGCGCCGGCGACCGGGCCGTCGTACGGGCCAACGTGCACGCCACGCACGTGCCGCACCCGGGCGACGAGCGGCCGTTGTTCACCGGTGGGGCCACCTACGGCGCCACCGCCGTCCGCACCCCCGACGGGTGGCGGCTCGGCAGTCTGACCACGTCCGTCGTCTGGATCGAGGGCGCGCCCGACGCCCACTGACCTGGCGTCAGCCGACCACGCCCCGCCCGGCCTTCACCGCCGGGCGGGGCCTTTCTCCGTTTGTCCAGACCTTAAACATTGTGTGATCCAGATCATCTCCTCCGGGCGGAAGAAACGGTTCTGCACTGTGTGGGGCGCATGGCACGATCATGCGGATCGCACCGCGACGTCCCCCCGGCGTCTCCGCGGCGATCCCCCTTCCCGTTTGCCGTGTGACGCGGCCCGAGGGCTTCCGCATGCCTCGACGCCGCCCCCACCTCACGCTCCCGAGGACCCACTTTGCGCAATGCCGCCAGGTTTGCCGTTTTACCTGCCCTGACCGCCGTCTCCCTGCTCGCCGTCACCGGCTGCTCGGGAGCGAGTGACCCCTCCGCCGCCAAGGCCGCCGACGCACAGCCCGTGGCCGCCGCCTCGTCCGCGACGTCGCCGCAGCTCGCCGTCGCCGCCGCACCCGCCGGTGCCGGCGCACCCAGCGCCGTCGCCCACCCGTCCGGCGGCAGCGCCGGCAACGGCGGTGCGCGCGCGGCCTCCTCGTCCCTGCGCGTCGCCTCGTTCGACAAGCGCAACGGGCACGCCGTCATCGCGCCCACCGCCAAGAAGCCGAAGGAGAGCAAGGCGCCCAAGGGCGTCGCCCCCCAGCAGCCCGACAAGGGCGACAACGCCAAGGTGGCCGTCGGCGACGTCATCGCCAGCGCCCCCGCCCCCGGGGCCCCGCGCGGCGTGCTCGCCAAGGTCACCGAGGTGCTGCGCACGACCGACAAGGGCACCGAGGTCAGCACCGAACCCGCCACCCTCGACGCCCTCCTGGGCGACTCCGAGGCCAAGGGCGAGGTGCCCGTCGACCCGTCGTCGGTCGTCGTCCAGCCGCTGCTGCCCGGCGTCAAGGTGTCGTGGGCCAAGCCCGACGGCATCAAGGTCGGCCCGCAGGGCGCCAAGGTGCCCCTGGGCAACCTCCGCCTGGACGTCGGCGCCACCCTGCCCACGCCCAAGGGCTCGCCCGTCACCGGCGAGGCGTCCGCCACCGGCTTCGTGCAGCTCGCGCCGACCGTGGACTTCGCCTACGACGGCAAGGGCCTCGGCGGCCGCGGCCCCGGCACGGCCTCCCTGTCGCTGTCCGGCGACTGGTCGTCCCAGTGGGAGCTCAAGGGCCAGGCGGCCGCCACCACCGCGGACAACCCCATCCGCATGCCGTTCGCCAAGCTGCACGCGGACCCGGTCATCCAGGTCGGGCCCGTGCCCGTCGTCGTCAACCTCGACATGACCTGCTACCTCAAGGTCGACGCCGAAGGAAAGCTCAGCGTCGACGTGAAGCAGGACCTCAAGGGCGACTTCAAGGTCGGCGGCGCCTACAGCTGGGGCAAGGGCTGGTCCGGCATCAGCCAGGCCAACTGGAACGCCACCCCGGTGACGGCCACCGCCAGCGCCTCCGGCAAGGTCAAGGCCGCTCTCGGCGCCGAGGCGTCGGTCGGCCTCTACGGTGCCGTCGGCGTCAGCGCCGACCTCGCGCCGTACCTGCGCGCCGAGGCCGAGGGCACCGCCTCCGCCTCGTCCGACGGCAAGGCGTCCGCCTCCGGCAAGTGGGGCGCGTACGGCGGCGTCGACGTGACCGGCGCCCTCTCGGCCCACCTGAAGATCTTCGGCACCCCGCTGTTCGAGAAGCGCATCCCCTTCGACATCTACCACCGCGAGTGGAAGCTCGCCGGGGGAGAGGGATCCGTCTCGACGGCACCGAAGAAGGCCGTGAAGCAGTAACACGCACTACAGAGAGAAGGGGCGGGAGACCCACCGGTCTCCCGCCCCTTCCGCGTTCACAGCCGCGACGCCACCGTCCGCGCCAGCCGCACCACGTCCCCCGCCGGCTGCGTCCGCAGCGCCGGCGGCTTCCGCGTCCAGCCGTCCTCCAGCGCGTACCAGTCCACCGGCCGCGGCTCCCGGTTCTCCGCCAGTGCCGCCGCCAGCTCCGTGAAGTACGTGCTCCAGCGCAGCCGGTAGAGCCCGCCCACCAGCCCCGACCACTCGCGGTTGGCGTAGTCGTGCAGCTTGCCGGCGTCCGCCGAGGCGCGCGGGCCCCACACCGTCAGCAGCGACAGCGCGTCCGCCGCCAGCCGCTCCCGTTCCTCCGCGGTCGCGCCCCAGGCCCGCGCGTCGGCCACCCAGCGGCCCAGCAGGTGGCGTTCGTCCGTGGCCACCAGCCGTTCCAGCAGGTCCATCCAGTCCAGCCACTGCTGTGCCAGCGCCCCGAACCGCTCCTCGTCCCCGTCCTCGTACGCCGCGCGCAGCCGCGGCAGCAGCAGCCGGCTGCGGTTGGACACGCACTGCCGGGCCACGTCGAGCAGGTCGTAGCGGTACGCCGTGCTGGTGCGCAGCGCCGGCGCGACGGCCAGCAGCGCGGGCAGGGCCCGTTCGAACTCGGCCGCGTCGTACCGCAGGGCGCGCGGCGACCAGCTCGCCGCCCGGTCCACGGCCAGGTCGGGGCGGGCGCCGAAGAGGCCGTCGGCCTGCTCGCTCCAGCCGTCCGCGCGCGTCGTGCCGTACGCGGTGCGGCGCAGCACGTCCCATGCGCGGGCCGCCTGCGCGTCCGCGCCGCCGTACCGCTGCACGGGCCACGCCGCGAACCATGCGGCGAGGTCCACGGGGCCGTCCGTCCAGGCGAGGTCGGAGAAGAGCGCGAACGCGGCCGGGTTGTTGTCCGCGGCCTCCGGCATCAGGGCGATGCCGCGCAGTGCGCTGCCCGGCTTGGTGCGCCACCGGTGGTAGAGCGCGGCCCAGTCGGGGGCGTTGGCGCCGAGCGCGGTGTGCCCGCCGAAGTTCCAGATGGTGCCGAACGCGTAGGGCGTGCCGCCCCAGTCGGCCTCGCGGTCGGTGACGGCGGGGTAGTGGTCGGGGACGCCGTCGAGGACGAGCATGCCGGAGCGGTCGACGGCGTCGAGGATCTCGCGCCGCGGGTTCTTCTGCCAGCCGAGGATGGCCCAGGTGGCGCCGGGGTGCGCGGTGCGCAGCGCCTGCTGCACGGCCCGCGCGGCCGTGCCGACGGGCACGTCGCCGGGGGTGCCGCCCTCGTGCAGCAGGTCCATCTTGTACATCGACGTGGCGCCGTACAGTTCCTGCTGCACCGCGTAGTAGGTGCGGGCGACGGCGGCGAAGTGGGGCGTGCGCGGGTCGAGCCAGTCGGGGCGCGGGAAGCCGCCCCAGTCGCCCTGGGGGACGGTGCGCGCGCCCGGGTTGCGGGCGGCGAAGCCGGGCGGGACGGTGCCGAACCAGCCGGGCAGCACGGGCGTCATGCCCAGCTCGCGCAGCCGCCGCACGATCTTCCGCGCGAGGGCGGCGCGCCGTTCGAGGAGCGCGGCGCTGAGGGGACCGCCGTACGACGCCATGTTCTGCATCAGCCACCACGGCTGGTGGGCGGGGCCGGGCAGCCAGGCGCGCAGCTCGTCGTCGTGGTGGCCGTGGCGCAGGAAGGTGCGGTGGTGGACGGCGTCGGCGCCGGCGTACACGAGCACCTCGTTGAAGCCGTGCAGCGCGAGGACGTCGATCTCGCGCTCCCAGTAGTCCCAGCCGCGGTACGGGCCGGTGTAGCCGTCGTTGGTGTCGTTGAGGGCGAAGCGGTGGACGGCGTTGGCGGTACGGGCGAGGGGCGCCGGCACGGCGGGGAGGCGGGCGGGCAGGGAACCGGTCTGCTCGCCGCTCCACGACAGGTGCGCGTGCGCGACCTGTCTGAGGTAGTGGTGGAAGCCGGTGAGCTGCACCGCGGGGGTGGTGCCCTCGACGGTGATGCGGCCGGTGCCGCCGGTGACGCGGAAGTGGTCGTGGCCGCCGCGCCGGGGCACGGTGCGGAACACGACCTGGTCGTGGTGGCGGGGGAAGCGGCGGGCCAGGGCCGCGGCCGCGGGCCCGCCGGCGGGGGCGGCCGCGGAGGCCCGGCCCGCCGCGCCGAGAACGGCCGGGGCGCCGAGGGAGCCGAGGGCTCCGAGGGCGCCGAGAAGCGAACGCCGGGCAATGTGCATGAGTGACCTCCACCGTCGCGCGTCGCGCTGTGCCGTGCGCCGCCGCACGCCGCCGTACGTCGTGCCGTGCGCGGGGCACGGCGGCGGGATGGCACGTTCGGACTGGACCGGACCACTTGAGCCCGGCGATCCTATGAGCCGGTGTCGCCGTCCGGTCAAGGGCACGGGCGGCGGTGTCGGCCACGCCGGTTACATTTGGCACGAATGGCCCCACGGGCCGTTGACCCGCCCGCCCCGACGGCATGAGGTGTCCCGTGCGACCACTCAACGCGACGCTCGCGGCCGCCGGCCTGGCCCTCGTGGTGCCGCTGGGCCTGCTGCTGTGCGGCTGCGCGGACCCCGGCGGGCTGCGGGTGACCGGGCCCGCGGAGAGTCCCGTGGCGGGCACGCTGCCGGTCGAGGTCGTGGCGGGCCCCGGGCAACCGCCGGTGCGGCGCCCGGCGTCCTTCGTCATCGGCGGCAGCGTGCGCCTCGCCGGGCTGCGCTGGCTGTCCTGGGGCGGTCCGCGCGCGGAGGCCACGGGTGAGGTGTCCGGCGACTGGTGCGCCCCGGCGTGCGGGGAGAAGCCGTACCCGGCGCGGGTCGTGTTCGCCGGCCTGGTCCGGCAGGATCGTTTCGCCTACTACGGCCGGGCCGAGGTACGGGCCGAGGGGGTGCCGCCGGAACAGCACCGGGAGCTGCGCAACCTGCGCCTGTACGTCCCCCGGCACTGACGCCGGAGCGCGGGGGAGCGCGGGGGAGCACGCCGGCGCGCACCGCAGCACGCCCGAGCACGTCGGACACGCACACACCGCCGGAACGGCCGAGGACGAGGATGGGACTGAGGACGAAGATCGGGGTGGCGATCACCGCCACCGCGGCGCTGGTCGCCGTCCTCATGGGCCTGCTCGTGCACGCGCGCACGGCCGAGGGCCAGCTGAGCACCGCCGTCGACGCGCTCGACCAGCGGCTGCGCTCGGCCGCGGAGGACCACGCGGCGGGCCTGGACCGGCCCCGCGTCATGATCAACCCCGCCCGCCTGCCGGAGCCGCTGCGGAAGGCCGTGGCCAAGGGGCGCCGCGCCACGTACCTGGACCGCTCCGGGCCCGAGCCGGAGCTGTGGGCGGCCACGCCCGTGGGGACCGACGTCGTCGCCCTCAAACACTCCTACCGGCGCCAGGTCCGCGCCATGGAGGACCTGGACGAGGTGCTGTGGCTGGCCGGCGGCGTCGGCACGGCCTTCGCGGGGCTGGTGGGCGTGGCCCTGGCCACGGTCGTCGGCCGCCGCCTGACCGCGGCGGCGCGCACCACCGAGCGCATAGCCGAGGGCGACCTGTCCGCCCGCCTCGCACCGCGCGGCGGCAAGGACGAGGTGGCCCGCCTCACCCACGCCGTGAACACGATGGCCGACGCCCTGGCCGCCCGCCTCCAGGCGGAGCGCGAGGTGACCGCCAACATCGCGCACGAACTGCGCACCCCCGTGGCCGGGCTGGTCGCCGCCGCCGACCTCCTGCCGCCGGGCCGCCCGGCCGAACTGGTCCGCGACCGGTCCCACCGGGTGCGGGCGCTGATGGAGGACGTCCTGGAGGTGGCCCGCCTGGACGCGGACACCGAACGCCCCGAGACGGACCTCCGCTCCCTGGCCGAACTGGCCCGCCGCGCGGTCCGGGCCGTCGGCCCGGCGACCCCGGCGGTCACCGTCACCGTCCTCCGCGAGTGCCTCGTCGAGACCGATCCACGACGCGTGGAGCGGGTCCTCGTCAACCTCGTCACCAACGCCTTCCGGCACGGCGCCGCCCCCGTGACCGTCGAGGTCGACGGCGGCCTCGTCCGGGTCCGCGACAGCGGCCCCGGATTCCCCACCGGGCTGCTGACGGGCGGACCGCAGCGGTTCCGCAGCGGCTCGGGCTCCGGGCTGGGCCTCGGCCTGACGATCGCCGCGGGCCAGGCCCGCGTCCTCGGCGCCCGGCTGACGTTCACCAACCCGCCGGAGGGCGGCGCGGAGGCCACGCTCGACCTGAGCGACGCGGTACGGGACCGCGAGCCATCGGACACGGCCTAGGGTCCGAACGGCTTCGTGAAGCAGCGGCTCCCCTCGTGGTCCCGGTACAGGCCGAACTTGGCCGCCGCGGGCGCGTAGCCGCTCGACAGGTAGAGGGATATGGCCTCGGGCTGCCTGCTCCCCGTCTCCAGGACCATGCGCCGGCGCCCGGCCCGGCGCGCGTCGTCCTCCAGCGCCGCCAGCACCCGGCGCGCGAGCCCGCGCCCGCGCATCCGCGGCACCACGTACATCCGCTTCAGCTCCGCGTCCCCGTCCGCGTAGCCCCCGCCGTTCCGGTCCATCGCCCGCCAGCCGCCGCAGGCCACCGCCTCGCCGCCGGCGTCGTACACGATGAGATACAGGCCACGCGGCGGGCGGAACTGCGCCGGGTCCAGCGGGGTCGCGTCGCCCCCGCCGTACAGCCCGGCGTACAGCTCTTGCGCCTGGTCAGCGAGTTTCACCGCGTCGGGGTGGTCGTACGCGACCGGGATCATCCGCATGCCGGGCATGGTAGGGGCCCGCGCCCGGGGCGGGGCAGGGGGAGCCGCGGCTCGGTTAAGGTGCCCTGGTGCTCACCGTAACCACCGCAAACGTGAATGGACTGCGCGCCGCGGCCAAAAAGGGCTTCGTGGAGTGGCTGGCGCGGACCGATGCCGACGTCGTCTGCCTCCAGGAGGTCCGGGCGGAGCCGCACCAGCTCCCCGACGAGGTGCGCGAGCCCGCCGGCTGGTACGTGACGCACGCCCCGGCCGCGGCCAAGGGCCGGGCCGGCGTCTCCCTCTACTCGCGCCGCGAGCCCGACGCGGTGCGCGTGGGCTTCGGCTCGGCCGAGTTCGACGGCAGCGGCCGCTACGTCGAGGCCGACCTGCCGGGCCTGACCGTCGCCAGCCTCTACCTGCCCTCGGGCGAGGCGGGCACCGAGCGGCAGGACGAGAAGGAACGCTTCATGGCCGAGTTCCTGCCGTACCTCGTCGGCCTCAAGGCCCGCGCCGCCGCCGAGGGCCGCGAGGTGCTGGTCTGCGGCGACTGGAACATCGCCCACACCGAGGCGGACCTGAAGAACTGGAAGGCCAACCGCAAGAGCGCCGGCTTCCTCCCCGAGGAGCGCGCCTGGCTCGGCAAGGTCTTCGAGGAGTACGTGGACGTGGTCCGCGCCCTGCACCCGGACGTCGCCGGCCCCTACTCGTGGTGGTCCTACCGCGGCCGGGCCTTCGACAACGACTCGGGCTGGCGGATCGACTACCACGTGTCGACCGCCGGGCTGGCCGCCAAGGCCGTGAAGGCCGTGGTCGAGCGGGCCACGTCGCACGACCTGCGATGGTCGGATCACGCGCCGGTGACCGTCGCCTACCTCTAGCATGGGCTGCACGCAGGCGGTATCCCGCGCCAGGAAGCACAGCCCGTATGGAGGAGGGCCGCGATGACCACCGCTGCCATGGGGGAGCCGGGCATCCCGCCCATGCCGGAGAGAACGCCGAAGGCTCTCCGGGAAGCCATCGTTCAGCACGCCCCTCAGCTCCTGCCCGATTTCGATGCGCATTGGAAGCGGTACGTCGCCGACGCGTACGACATCACCACCGTGCCCGCCTTCATGGCGAGGTGGTGGGGCGAGTACGCGATCGCCCGCGATCCGGAGCTCGACGCCCACGTCACCGCTCTCGAACACCGCGCTGCCCACGAGTGCACCGATGCCGCCGAAGCCAAGGCGCTTCTGGAAGAAGCGTCCAACATCCGCCACATGGCGGCCCGCACGGAGCCCGGTCAGTGACCAGCGGGTTCATGGGGCCGCCCTGGCAGATGGACTGGACTCTCAAGGCTCAGGCCGCACGTGACGCGCTGCCCGAGCATGTACGGAAGATGGTCGACGCAGCCCGCGCAGAGCTGGTCACGGCGGACGACCCGTACTTTCGCGGGCTCGACACGGATGCAGTCCTGTCTGCAAGCATGCGGGTCGAACCCGTCAGGTCCAGCCAGCCGAAGGGGCCTCGTGTTCTGTACTTCGACCACGGGCATGGTTGGCTGAAGTACACGTTCGTGCGGCGGACCGAGGATCCGCAGATCATCGTGGAAGAGATCTTCTGGCAGTGACGGCCTGGGCCCGTCACGGCCGTCTTCGGCGCCGCGCAGAGCTGACCCCCGCCCTCCCCGCCACCCCGTAACCCGCGGTATCCCGCGTCTACCGCTGCCTCGGGGGGCTGCCCTACGCTCTCGACTGTGCCAGTGAACGATGGCAACAACGGCCAGCGCTCACCGGCATGTTCGGGCAGCGTCGAGCGGTTCTCCGGGGAGGCGGCATGGTCGGGCACCACACGGAACGTCCTGGGTCGGAGCGGTCCGGGGCGGAGCGTCCCACGCGGCACGTGCGCGTCGCGGTGATCGGGTCCGGGTTCGGCGGGCTCGGCGCCGCCGTCCGGCTGCGCCGCGAGGGAATAACGGACTTCGTCGTCCTGGAGCGCGCCGGCGCCGTCGGCGGCACCTGGCGCGACAACACCTACCCGGGCTGCGCCTGCGACGTCCCCTCCCACCTCTACTCGTTCTCCTTCGCGCCCGAGCCCGCCTGGCCGCGCAACTTCTCCGGCCAGCCGCACATCCGCGCCTATCTGGAGCGTGTCACCGACACGTACGGCATCCGGCCGCACCTGCGCCTCAACAGCGAGCTGCGCGCGGCCCGGTGGAACACGGAAACGTTCCGCTGGGAGCTGGAGACGAGCGGCGAGGAGGACTGGACCGCCGACGTCGTCGTCTCCGCGACCGGCGCCCTCTCCGACCCCGTCATCCCGGACGTGCCGGGCCTCGACGGCTTCCCCGGCGCCGTCTTCCACTCCGCGCGCTGGGACCACGGCGCCGAGCTGCGCGGCAAGCGCGTCGCCGTCGTGGGCACCGGCGCCTCCGCCATCCAGATCGTGCCCGCCCTCCAGCCGCTCGCCGGCCGCCTCACCCTGTTCCAGCGCACCCCGCCGTGGGTGCTGCCGCGCGCCGACCGGGCCATCACTGCCGCCGAGCGGTGGCTGCACAGCACCGTGCCCGCCAGCCGGCTGCTGCGCCGCGGCCTGCTGTGGGGCATCCGCGAGGCGCAGGTCGGCCTCTTCACGAAGCGGCCGGACCAGCTGGGCCTGATGGAGCGCGTGGCCACCGCCCACCTGCGCAGGAGCATCAAGGACCCCGCGCTGCGCGCCAAGCTGACGCCGGACTACCGCATCGGCTGCAAGCGCATCCTGCTGTCCAACGACTACTATCCGGCGCTCACGGCCCCCAACACCGACGTCGTCGCCTCCGGCCTCGCCGAGGTGCGCGGCTCCACACTCGTGGCCGCCGACGGTACGACCGCCGAGGCCGACGTGATCGTCTTCGCCACCGGCTTCCACGTCACCGACATGCCCATCGGTACGCGCATCACCGGCGCGGAGGGCGTGACGCTGACCGAGGCGTGGCGCAAGGAGGGCGCCATGGCCGCGCTGCGCGGCAGCACCGCCGCCGGCTTCCCCAACCTCCTCACCATCGTCGGGCCCAACACGGGCCTCGGGAACAGCTCGATGATCCTCATGATCGAGTCGCAGCTGAACTACCTGGCCGACTACCTCCGCCAGCTCGACGTCCTGGGCGGCACGGCCGCGCTCGACGCCCGCCCCTCGGCCGTACGGGCCTGGAACCGCAAGGTGCAGAAGCGGATGGAGCGGACGGTGTGGAACACCGGCTGCAAGAGCTGGTACCTCGACGCCAACGGCCGCAACAGCACCCTGTGGCCGGGCACGACGGCGGAGTTCCGCAAGGCCACGCGCCACGTCGACCTCACCGAGTACCAGGTGCTGCGCCCGCCCCGGGCCCGGCGGAGCCCGGCCGCCACCACCACCGCCTCGTCGGCCGAGGCCGCGCGATGAGGGCCGCGAGGGGCCTGCACGGCCAGGTCGCCGTCGTCACCGGGGCGGCGCGCGGCGTCGGCGAGCAGCTCGCCCGCAAGCTGGCCGCGCGCGGGGCGCGCGTGGCGCTGGTGGGGCTCGAACCGGACGAACTGCGCCGCGTGGCCGCCTCCTTGCCCACCGAGTCCGCCGTCTGGCACGCCGACGTCACCGACCACGAGGACATGGCGGAGGTCGCGGCCGAGGCCGCCGGCCGCTTCGGCCGGATCGACGTCGTCGTGGCCAACGCCGGCGTGGCCACCGGCGGGCTGCTGGAGAGCTCGGACCCCGACGCGTGGCGGCGCGTGGTCGAGGTCAACCTCGTCGGCAGTGCGGTCACCGGCCGGGCCTTCCTGCCCGCCCTCGCGGAGAGCCGCGGCTATCTGCTCCAGATCGCCTCCCTGGCCGCCATCGCGCCGGCGCCGCTGATGACGGCGTACTGCGCGTCCAAGGCGGGCGTGGAGGCGTACGCCCACAGCCTGCGCGCCGAGGTGGCCCACCGGGGCGTACGGGTCGGGGTGGCCTACCTCAGCTGGACCGACACCGACATGGTGCGCGGCGCGGACGAGGTCGGCGTGATGCGCGAGATGCGGCAGCGCGCGCCCTGGCCGCTCAACCGCACGTACCCGCTGGGCCCCACCGCCGACCGGCTGGTGGCCGGCATCGAGCGCCGGTCGGCCCACGTCTACGGGCAGGGCTGGCTGCGGGTGATGCAGCCGTTGCGCGGCGCGCTGCCGGCGCTCGTGGCGCTGGGCGGCGCCCGGGAGATGCGCCGGATCGCGCCCCGGCTGAGGGGCTTGCGGCCGGGGCTGGTGGGCGCGGGCGGCGCGGCGGCCGCCGGGCGTCCGGCCACGGCGGCGGACACACAGCGTAACTGATCGAAATGCGGCCTGTGTCCGGGTATGTGAGGCTGGTCGCGGCCCACTTACCCCCTCTCCCTAGGAGTTGAACAACATGGGCATGAAGGACAAGGCGCAGCAGGCCCGGCAGCAGGCGCAGGACAAGATGCAGGGCGCCAAGCAGCAGGCCAAGCAGCGCGGCCAGCAGGGTCGGGAGAACATCCAGCAGAAGGGCCAGCAGGGCCAGCAGCAGGCCCAGCAGAAGGGCCAGCAGGGCCGTCAGCAGGCCCAGGAGTCGCTGGACGACCTCGACGACCTGCAGTGAACGGCTCTGCAGTGAACGGCTGACATGCCGCCGAGGGGCGCGCCCGGTCCACCGGGCGCGCCCCTTCCGTACGCCCCCGTACTGCCCCTACGGGCTCCGCGGCGGCAGCTCGGGCCGGCGCAGGTCCGGCACCCCGGAGTAGTCCGGCGGTTCGGCGGCGCCGTGCCGT
This sequence comes from Streptomyces mashuensis, assembly GCF_014654785.1. Lineage (GTDB taxonomy): Bacteria > Actinomycetota > Actinomycetes > Streptomycetales > Streptomycetaceae > Streptomyces > Streptomyces mashuensis. Next base: position 129,603 of record NZ_BNBD01000013.1, on the reverse strand, counting down.
TCCAGCAGGTCGAGGGCGACCCGCACCGCGTCGTCCAGCTGCCGGTGGCGGCCCTCGGCCCAGTCCAGCGGCGTCCGGTCGATCTCGATGTCCGGCTCCACGCCGTGGTTCTCCACGCCCCACCCGTACGTGTCGAACCAGGCCGCGTTCATCGGCACGGTGATGTGCGTGCCGTCGCCCAGCCGGTGCCGCCCGGTCATGCCGACGACGCCGCCCCAGGTGCGCAGGCCCACCACGGGCCCGATGCCCTGGAGCCGGAACGCCGCCGTGATCATGTCGCCGTCGGACGACGTCATCTCGTCCGCGATCGCCACGACCGGGCCGCGCGGCGCGTTGCTCGCGTACGACACCGGCTGCGCGTCGCGCGTCAGGTCCCAGCCGATGATGGTGCGGGTGAGCTTCTCCACCACCAGCTCGCTGATGTTGCCGCCGGCGTTGCCGCGCACGTCCACGATGAGCGCGGGCAGCGACATCTCGCGGCGCAGGTCGCGGTTGAACTGCGCCCAGCCGGAGCCGCCCATGTCGGGGATGTGCAGGTAGCCGCACTTGCCGTCGCTGAGTGTGCGGACGACGGCGCGGCGCTTGGCCACCCAGTCCTGGTAGCGCAGCGGCCGTTCGTCGATCAGCGGCACCACGGCGACGCGCCGCGGGTGCGCCTCCGGCCCGGGCGGGACGAAGCTGAGCTCGACGGTCGTGCCGCCCGCGCCCGCCAGCAGCGGGTACGGGCCGGCCACCGGGTCCACGGGCCGGCCGTCGACGTGCGTGAGCGTCCAGCCCTCGCGGACCCCGGTGCCGGCCAGCGGCGAGCGGGCCTTGGAGTCGGACGACTCGCCCGGCAGGATGCGCCGGACCGTCCACGAACCGTCCTTCTGCCGCGTGAAGTTGGTGCCGAGCAGGCCGATGGCGCGCTGGTAGTGCGGCGGGCCCTCGTTGCGGCGCGCCGGAGTGACGTACGCGTGCGAGGTGCCCAGTTCGCCCAGCACCTCGCGGAGCAGGTCGGCGAACTCGTCGGGGGACGCCACCCGTTCGACGAGCGGCCGGTACTGCTCCAGCACACCGTCCCAGTCGACGCCGCACATGCCCGGGTCCCAGTAGTAGGCGCGCGTGATCCGGCCGGCCTCGTCGTACGCCTGCCGCCACTCGGCGCCGGGGTCCGCCTCGTGCAGGATGCGCCGCATGTCGACGAAGACGGTGCTGTCCAGGTCACCGGCCTCGGTGGCGGGCACGACCCGCAGGTCGCCCTCGTCGTTGAGGACGAGCCGGGTGCCGTCGCCGCTGACCGCGAACCAGTCGAGGCTGCCGCTCAGTTCGGAGCGCTTGCCCTTGCACAGGTCGAAGTGTTCCAGCGTGGGGCGCCCGGAGGTGTCGGTGGGGTTGACGAACGTCTCGCCGAGCGCGCCGGAGATCGGCCAGCGCAGCCACACCAGGCCGCCGCCGCTCACCGGGTGCAGCGAGGAGTACTTCGAGGCCGCCACCGGGAACGGCGTCACCCGGCTCTCCAGCCCCTCCACCTCCACCATCACCGCGCCCTCGCTGTCCCCGATGTCGTCCAGGTCCAGCCCGCCGCCGGGCGGCCGGCCCTCCGTGGTGAGCGCGAACGGCGACGGCGTGGCCGACGACAGCGGTACGAGGTAGGGGCGGCAGCCCAGCGGGAACGACAGGTCGCCGGTGTGCACGTCGTACACCGGGTCGAAGCCGCGCCAGGACAGGAACGCCAGGTAGCGGCCGTCGCGCGTGAACACCGGCTGCTCGTCCTCGAAACGGCCGTTGGTGACGTCCACGACCGTACGGGCGCCGCTTCCGGTGCCGTTGCCCGCGCCGTTGCCCGTGCTCGTGCCGTTCGTGAGCCGGGCGATGCGGATCTTCCGCAGCGAGCGGCCGATGCCCGGGTGCGACCAGGCGAGCCACCCGGAGTCGGGCGCGAACGCCAGGTCCCGTACCGGCCCGTTGTCGGACCGGATCAGCTCCTCCACCTCGCCGTTCCCCTCCGGGGAGGCGTCCACCAGCAGCAGCCGCCCGTCGTGCGCGGCCACGGCCAGCCGCCGGCCGTCCGGCGAGGCGATCAGCTCCTGCACCCGTCCCAGCTGCCCGGCCGCCAGCCGGCGCGGCGCGGACGGGCCGGCGGCGCGCGGCAGCTGGGCGATCTCCACGGCGTCCTCGCCCGCCACGTCCGTCACGTACGCCACCTGCCCGGTCGACCCGAGCATCTCGGGCAGCCGGACGCGGACCCCGGGCGTGTCGGCGATGGCACGGGCCGGCCCGTCGCGGTGCGTGAGCCAGTACAGGCTGCCGCGGACGCCCACCGCGCTGGCCCGGCCCGTGGTGTCCACGGCCAGCGACGAGACGTGCTGCGCCGCCTGCACCTGGTACCGGCGGCGGCCCGCCCGCGCCCCGCCGAGCCGCAGGTCCAGGCGGCGCGGCGTACCGCCGGGCGAGAAGTCCTCCACCAGCCACACGTCGCCCGCGCACTGGTAGACCACGCGCTCGCCGTCGGTGGCCGCGTGGCGGGCGTAGAAGTCGTCGTGGTCGGTGTGGCGGCGCAGGTCCGTGCCGTCGGGGGTGCAGGAGTAGAGGTTGCCGACGCCCTCGTGGTCGGAGAGGAACGCGATGCGGTCGCCGACGAACATCACCGAGTCGAGGTGGCCGCCGATGTCCGGCACCAGCCGCCGCTGCTCGGCACCCAGCAGCCACAGCCGGCCCGTGGCGCCGCCGCGGTAGCGCTTCCAGCTCGCGGGCTCGTGCGGCGGCTTCCCGGCCAGCAGCAGCGTGGCGTGCTCGCCGCCCACCTCGCCCATGGCGATGTCGGAGACCGGCCCCCAGGGCAGGCGCAGGCCGGGGCTGCCGTCGGTGGGCAGCCGGTAGGCCCAGGAGAAGTACGAGAACGGCTGGCCGTGCGAGGACACGGCGAGGATGTCGTGCGCCTCGTCGCCGCGGTCGGACGGCGCCCAGCCGCACACGCGCGTGTCGGTGCTGCCCCAGTAGCCGAGCCGGCGCGCCGAGCCGCCGCCCACCGGCACCAGGTACACCTCGGGGTCGAGACTGCGCCAGTTGGTGAAGGCGATGTGCGTGCCGTCGGGGGAGAAGCGGGGGTGGCCGGCGCGGGTCCGGTCGACGGTCAGCCGCCAGGGGCGCGTGGCCCCGCCGCCGATAGTGGCCAGCCACAGGTCGTCCTCCGCCACGAAGCAGAGGAGATCGCCGTGGAGGTGAGGAAAGCGAAGGTAGGCATCACTCACTGCGCCCGACTGTTCGCTTCTCCGCCCGCGCGGCGAGCCTGCGGGTTTCGTGATCGTCTGCGGCCCGGAGGCCGCGCGTGCGTCGCTCACCCAACCATGGTTTCGGCCCCTTTGGGCGGCGGCAACTCGGTCCGTGACCGAAAACACCATCGAAACGACTCCGTTTCGGTGGCCGGAAGTCGTACGCTCGTATCGGTACGAAACCGTTTCGTACGCGTAGGACCACCGCCGGGCGTGGTGTGAGGAGGAGCGGCATGACAGAGGACTCGTCGAGGACACCGGCGCGCCGCACCCGCCTGACGCCCGAGCGGGAGTCCGAGCTGTACGAGGCGGTGCTCGCGCTGCTGCGCGAGGTCGGCTACGACGGCCTGACGATGGACGCCGTCGCCACCCGTACGCACGCCAGCAAGGCCACCCTCTACCGCCAGTGGAAGGGCAAGCCGGAGCTGGTCGCGAGCGCCCTGCGGCACCAGCAGCCGGTGAGCCTGGCGGACATCGACACCGGGTCCGTCCGCGGCGACCTCCAGGCCATGGTCTGCGACGCCGAGGAGGACCGCATGGTGGAGGACGCCGCGCTCATGCGGGGCCTGCACCGGGCCGTCCACGACAACGCCGACCTGAAGCAGGCGCTCCGCCGGCTGCTGATCGAGCCGGAACTCGCCGCGCTGGACGCCATGCTGGGGCGCGCCGTGGACCGGGGCGAGGTCGCGCCGGACAATCCGGCGCTCGGGTACGTGGCGCACCTGATGGTGGGCGTCTTCATGGCCCGCCCGCTCATCGACGACACGCCCGTCGACCCCGCGTACCTCTCCGGCTACATCGACGCCGTGGTCCTCCCCGCCCTCGGCGTCCGGCCCTGCTGACGTCCCCGACTCCCCATCCGGGCTCCACCTGACGCGTACCGCTCCCGTCGGGCCGGGCCGCACCCCCACACCCGATCACGCAATCGATCACTCATCCGATCCGACGGGAGCACCACGCCTCGATGGCCACGTTCCTCTACCGACTCGGCCGGCTCGCCTTCCGGCGCCGCTGGTACGTCGCCCTGATCTGGGTGACGCTGCTGGCGCTCGCCGGCGCGGGCGCCGCCTCGGCGGGCAAGTCCACCGACAACTTCTCCATACCCGGCACGGAGGCGCAGCGCGCCTTCGACCTGCTCGAACAGCGCAACCCCGAGATGAAGGCGGACGCCGCGACGGCCCGCATCGTCTTCAAGGCCCCCGAGGGCCAGCGCATCGACGAGGGCCGCAACAAGCAGGCCGTCGAAGACGTCGTGCACGCCCTCCGCGGGCCGCAGCTGGCCGGCGTCGCCAACCCGTTCACCACGCAGGCCGTCAGCAAGAAGGACGGCCGCACCGCGTACGCGTCCGTGACCTACAAGGTCAAGGCCAACGAGCTGACGGACGAGACGCGCGACAACCTCAAGGCCGCGCCCGAGGCCGGCCGGGCCGCCGGGCTGACCGTCGAGACCGGCGGCAGCGCGCTCCAGGCCATGCCGCAGTCCGGCTCGACGGAGATCATCGGCATCGCCGTCTCCGCCGTCGTCCTGCTGATCACCTTCGGTTCGCTGGTGGCCGCGGGCCTGCCGCTGCTCACCGCCATCATCGGCGTCGGCATCGGCGTCTCCTCCATCACCGCCCTGGCCGCGGCGCTCGACCTGGGCAACAACACCGCCACTCTCGCCACGATGATCGGCCTGGCGGTCGGCATCGACTACGCCCTCTTCATCGTCTCCCGCTACCGCGCGGAGATCGCCGAGGGCCGCGAACGCGAGGAGGCGGCCGGCCGGGCCGTCGGCACGGCGGGCTCGGCGGTCGTCTTCGCCGGCCTCACCGTCGTCATCGCGCTGGCGGGCCTCGCCGTCGTCAACATCCCCATGCTGACGAAGATGGGCATGGCCGCGGCCTTCACCGTCGCCCTCGCCGTGCTCATCGCGCTGACCCTGATACCGGCGCTGCTCGGCTTCGCCGGCCGCCAGGTGCTGGCCCGCAAGGTCCGCAAGGGCAAGGCGGTTCCGGCAGGCGACGAGAAGCCGAACATGGGCACCCGCTGGTCCCGGTTCGTGCTGCGCCGTCCGGTGATGGTGCTGCTGGTGGGCGTGCTGGGCCTCGGCGCGATCGCGGTGCCGGCCGGCTCCCTGGTGCTGGGCCTGCCCGACGAGGGCTCGCAGCCGGTGAACACGACGCAGCGCAAGGCGTACGACCTGATGAGCGAGGGCTTCGGCCCGGGCCTCAACGGCCCGCTGCTGCTGGCCGTCGACACGAAGGACAGCAAGAACCCGCAGGGCGCGGCCGACGCCGTGGTGAAGACGGTCCAGGGCCTGGACGACGTCGCGGCGGTGGTGCCGGGCCGGTTCAACGAGGCGCACGACACGACGACGATCACGGTCGTCCCGAAGTCGAAGCCGAGCGGCGAGCAGACCGAGAAGCTGGTCCACGACATCCGCGCCGCCCGCGCCGACGTCGAAGCGAAGACGGACGCCAAGGTCCTGGTCACCGGCACCACCGCGGTCAACATCGACGTGTCGCAGAAGCTGAACGACGCGCTGCTGCCGTACCTGGCGCTCGTCGTCGGCCTGGCGTTCCTGCTCCTGATGGTCGTCTTCCGCTCGGTGCTGGTGCCGCTGAAGGCGGCGCTGGGCTTCCTGCTCTCGGTGGTCGCCGCGCTCGGCGCGGTGGTGGCCGTCTTCCAGTGGGGCTGGCTGAGCGGCGTGTTCGGGGTCGAGGAGACCGGCCCGATCATGAGCATGATGCCGATCTTCATGGTGGGTGTCGTCTTCGGCCTGGCCATGGACTACGAGGTCTTCCTCGTCACCCGCATGCGCGAGGCGTACGTCCACGGCGAGCGCCCCGGCCAGGCGGTCGTCACCGGCTTCCGGCACGGCGCCCGGGTGGTGACGGCGGCGGCCGTCATCATGATCAGCGTGTTCGCGGGCTTCATCGGCTCGTCCGAACCCATGATCAAGATGATCGGCTTCGGCCTGGCCATCGCGGTGTTCTTCGACGCGTTCGTCGTCCGCATGGCCATCGTCCCGGCAGTCCTGGCACTCCTGGGCGAGCGGGCCTGGTGGCTCCCGAAGTGGCTCGAGCGCGCCCTGCCGAACGTCGACGTCGAGGGCGAACAGCTCCAGAAGCACCTGGCGCCGGCGGCGGAGCGGCCGGAGGACCGCGAACCGGCGAGGGTGTGACATGACGTGAGGGGGGTGGGGCCGAGGCCCCACCCCCCTTGCCTGTCAGCAGTGGGCCAGCCCGGAAAGCGGGTCATGGGGCGTGTCGACGTTGCCGCCCCACACGTAGGCCCCGTCGACCCTCGGCACTGGCAACCCCGCCCCCGCCCACACAGGCTGCTCCGGCCCGGCGAACGGGGCGTCAACCCACCGGGTGGGAACGGGGGTAAACCTCTGCGGTAGGCGGGGAAGGCTGACCACGTGGCCCGTACCGAGTACTACGACGACCCCGGCGCGCCCGAGCCCAACAGTCTGGTCGCGGCCGCGTCGGCCGTCGTCGCCGACGCGGAGGGGCGCATTCTGCTTCAGCGGCGGCGGGACAGCGGGCTGTGGGCGTTGCCCGGTGGGGCGATGGAGATGAGCGAGTCGCTGCCCGGCGCGGCCGTGCGCGAGGTCAAGGAGGAGACCGGGCTGGACGTGGAGATCACCGGGCTCGTGGGCACGTACACCGACCCGCGGCACGTCATCGCGTACAGCGACGGCGAGGTGCGCCGCCAGTTCAACGTGTGCTTCACGGCCCGCATCACCGGTGGCACGCTCGCTGTCTCGGACGAGTCGACCGAGCTCCGCTTCGTCCCGCCGGCCGAACTCGACGCGCTGCCGATGCACCACACCCAGCGTCTGCGGATCCGGCACTACCTGGAGCGGCGCACGGCGCCCTATCTGGGGTGACCGGGCCGCCACCCCCAGGGGTGGCGGCCCGGTCGTCGTCCGTCAGCGGTGGATCGTCACGCAGGCCACGTCGATGCCCTCGATCGAGCCGCAGACCTTGTTGCCGTTGTTCATGATGCGGTTGTAGTCGAAGCGCCAGGACTGGCCCTTCTTCAGGCGGGGGCCCGTGTGGGTGCGGCCGTCCCAGTTGCTGGAGATCATGCCGCGGCCGACCGTGCTGCCCTTCTTGTTCGTGACGACCGCGTAGTTGACGCGCAGGCCCGAGCCGTTGACGTAGATGCACGTCGTGCCGTGACAGCCGGTCGCGCTGAGGACGCCCGGGCCGGGGGACGCGGCCGCCGGGGCGACCGCCGCGGTGAGGGCGGCCGTGGTGGCGGCCAGGGCGAGGGCGGTCCGCTGGAGCTTGTTCATCGGGTCTCCCTGAGCGGTTGGTGTCCGTCGGTGGGACCACCGTCGCACCGGTCGCATCGGACGCGCCGCCGTACCGGGCGTCCCCGGGAGTCCCTGGGACGCGCCCCGCGCCCACCAGCGGTGATGCGCCGCCCCACGCGGCAGCCGTGGGACGCGTGGTCAGAGCCGGCCGCGGCGCAGGGCCGCGCGGAGGCCCACGTTGCCGATGAGGATGCCGCCGTCCACCGGGAGCGTCACACCCGTGATCCACGCCGCGTCCCGCGACGCGAGGAACGCCACCGCCGCCGCCACGTCCTCCGGCCGGCCCACCCGCCCCAGCGGGTAGTGCTCCGCGGCGCGCGCCAACGACGCCTCCCAGCCGTCCCAGTTGGGCGTGCGCACCGTCCCCGGCGCCACCAGGTTCACGCGTACGCCCCGGCCCGCGCACTGCCCCGCCAGGGTGCGGGTGAGGGACGCCAGGCCCGCCTTCGCCGCGCTGTACGCGTGGTTGCCGAAGTCCTGCTCGCCGTTGACCGAGCCGACGTTGACGATCGCGCCGCGGCCCTCCGCCGCCGCCAGGTGCGGCATCGCCGCCCGCGCGCAGCGGAACGCACCCGTGAGCGTGACGTCCACGTCCTCCGCCCACACCTCGTCGGGGAAGTCCTCCAGCAGCGGCGGGTCCGGGTGGCACGACAGCGCGTTGTTGACCAGCACGTCCAGCCGGCCGAAGCAGTCCACCGCGCGGGCCACCGCCGCCTCCACCGCGGCCCCGTCGGCCACGTCGCACGGCGCCGACTCCGCCCGCAGCCCGTCCGCCCGCAGCGCCGCCGCGGCCCGCGCCGCACGGTCCCCGTCCAGGTCGGTGACCAGCACCCGCGCACCCTCCGCGGCGAACCGGCGGGCCGTGGCCTCGCCGATGCCGCGCCCCGCCCCCGTGATGAACACCGCCCAGCCGTCGAACCGCGTCGCCGTCGCCGTCATGCGGGCAGCCTTACCCCGCGAGCGACCTCGCAACCGCGCGCACCAGCGCCTGCGCCCGCGGGTCGGCGGTGACGTTCTTCTGCATGCCGTTCGTCACGTACCCGAACGCGATCCCCGACTCCGGGTCGGCGAACGCCAGCGAGCCGCCCCGCCCCGGGTGACCGAACGACCCCGGGCCGAGCAGCGGGCACGCCGGCCCGTGCAGCATGTAGCCCAGCCCGAAGCGCGTGTTCACCAGCAGCACCCGGTCCTGGCCCGCCGACTCCTCCGTCCGCGCCACCGTCAGCGTGGCCGGCGCGAACAGCCGCCGCCCGCCGTCCACCACGCCCGTCAGCGACGCGTAGAAGCGGGCCAGCGCGTCGGCCGTGGCGACGCCCGCCGACCCCGGCAGCTCCGCGGCGCGGTATGCCGCGTCGTTCTCGTCCGCGTGCGGCTCGATCGCACCGAACGCGCGGCGCGTCAGCGACGACGGGTCGGCGTACGCGTCCGCCACCGCCTTCTTCGGCCGCACCCGCAGGCCCGGCGCCCCGCCGTCCACAGGTGTGGATATGGCGGCGATGCGGCCCACCCGGTGCTGCTCCGTCTCCGGCACGCCGATCCACAGGTCCAGGCCCAGCGGCCCGGCGATCTCCTCCGCCACGTACGTGCCCACCGACCGGCCCGTCACGCGCAGCACCAGCTCGCCGATCAGCCAGCTGAACGTCTGCGCGTGGTAGCCGTGGTCCGTGCCCGGCTCCCACGCCGGCGCCTGCGCCGCGACCGCGCGCGGCCCGCTGACGCCGTCGACCGCCTCGGCCGGGGTGAGCGGCGTGTCCAGCACGGGCAGCCCGGCCCGGTGCGCGAGCAGGTGCCGTACGAGCACGCGCTCCTTGCCCGCCGCCTTGAACTCCGGCCAGTACGTGCCGACGGGCGCGTCCAGGTCCACCTGGCCCCGCTGGTGCAGCAGCAGGAGCACCGCGGCGGCCACGCCCTTCGTGGCCGAGCGCACGACCTGCGCGGTGCCGCGCGACCACGGCTCCGCGCCGCCGTCGCCGGGCTCGGCGTCACCGTCCCTGGTGCCGGCCCACAGGTCGACGACCCTGCGCCCGTCCCGGTAGACGGCCACGGCCGCGCCGCGCTCGCCGCGCCGGGCGAAGTTGTCCGCGAAGGCGTCCCGGACCGGCTCGAAACCGTCCGCCACCGTCCCCTGGACGTCCACCACTGTTGCCCGCTCCACTGTGCTGTCCCACCGTGCCGATCACTGCAAAACCACCCACCATGGTGCAACGCGCCCAGGGGTGCTCCCGACCGCGGGGGGACCCGCCCGCCCTCAGCGGCGGGCGGGCGCCGCCACCGACCGGGGGTCGAAACCGAAGGGCAGCTCCAGGCGGTGCGCCCGCATCAGCTCGTCGTCGCACAGCAGTTCACCGGTCGGGGCGTCCGCGGCGATCACGCCGCCGCTGAGGATCACCGACCGCTCGCACAGCTCCAGCGCGTACGGAAGGTCGTGCGTGACCATCAACACAGTCACGTCCAGCGAGCGCAGCACGTCGGCCAGCTCGCGCCGGGAGGCCGGGTCGAGGTTGGACGACGGCTCGTCCAGGACGAGGATCTCCGGCCGCATGGCCAGCACGGTGGCCACGGCCACGCGGCGGCGCTGCCCGAACGACAGGTGGTGCGGCGGCCGGTCCGCGAACCCGGCCATGCCCACCCGCTCCAGCGCCTCCTGCACCCGCTCCTCCAGCTCGGCGCCGCGCAGCCCGGCCGCCGCCGGGCCGAACGCGACGTCCTCCCGCACGGTCGGCATGAACAGCTGGTCGTCGGGGTCCTGGAAGACGATGCCGACCCGGCGCCGCACCTCGGCCAGGTGGGCCTTCTCCACCGGCAGCCCCGCCACGTGCACCGACCCGGCGCCCCCGCCGAGGATGCCGTTGAGGTGCAGCACGAGGGTGGTCTTGCCGGCGCCGTTGGGCCCGAGCAGCGCCACGCGCTCGCCGCGCCCGATGGTCAGGTCGACGCCGAAGAGGGCCTGGTGGCCGTCGGGGTACGCGAAGGCGAGGCCGGAGACCTGGAGGGAGGGGGGTGGGGTCATCGGGGTTCCTTCTCAGGGGGACGGGTGCGGGTACGCCCAGGGGTGCGGCTACGGGGGCGGTGTGCCCTAGGGGCGCGGGGGCGGTGCCCTACGGGGACGGGCGCGGTGCCCTACGGGTGCGGGGGCGGTGCCCTACGGGTGTGCCGCCCACGCCGTCAGGGTCACCGCGAGCGCGGCCAGCGGCAGGGCCGCCGCCCGTGCCCACTGCGCGCCGGTCGCGGTGACCTCCTGGATCACCGGCATCGTGCCCGTGTAGCCGCGGCTGACCATGGCCAGGTGGACGCGTTCGCCGCGCTCGTACGAGCGGATGAACAGGGCCCCCGCGGACTTCGCCAGCACCCCCCAGTGCCGGACGCCGCGCGCGGTGAAGCCGCGGGACTCGCGGGCGATGCGCATGCGCCGCATCTCGTCGGTGACGACCTCGCCGTAGCGCAGCATGAACGCGGCGATCTGCACGAGCAGCGACGGCAGGCGCAGCCGCTGGAGGCCGAGCAGCAGGGCGCGCAGCTCGGTCGTGGCGGCGAGGAGGACGGACGCGGCGACGCCGAGCGTGCCCTTGGCGAGGATGTTCCAGGCGCCCCAGAGGCCCTCCTGGCCGAGGTGCAGGCCCAGGACGGTGACCCGCGGGCCGGGCACGACGAACGGCAGCAGCAGGGCGAACGCCACGAACGGCACCTCGACGAGGAGGCGGCGCAGCAGGAAGCCGGCCGGGACGCGGGCGGCGGCCGCGACGCCGGCGAGCAGCAGCGCGTACAGCGCGAAGGCCCACAGGGCCTCGCGGGGGGTGGCGACGACGGCGAGGACGAAGCAGAAGACCGCCGCGATCTTGCAGTGCGGGGGCAGTGCGTGGACGGGCGAGGACGTCGCGCGGTAGAGCGGGTGGGAGTGGCCGGCACCCATGTCAGGCCGTCCCGGCGGGGTCGGGGGAGCGGTCGGTGGCCCGGTCGGCGGCCCGGTCGCGGCGGCGTACGACGAGGAAGACGCCGGTGCCGGCGGCGAGGGTCGCGCCGACGCCGATGACGCCGGCGAGGCCGCCGGACAGGCGGCTGTCGGAGACGTCCTTCACCTGGTAGTCGGCGAGCGGCGAGTCCTTGGCGGCGTGCTCCTTCGTGGTGCGGTCGATGCCCTTGTCGTGGGCGACCTTCTCCAGGCCGTCGGGGCTGGTGGAGGCGTAGTAGCTGACGAAGCCGGCGAGGACGACGGCGGCGGCGAGGCCGCCGGCCAGCAGCGGCCGTACGGAGCGGCGCGGGGTGGCGGCCGGGGCGGGGGCGGTCGCCGGCGTGGCCGTGGTGACCTGCCCGTCCGCGGTGCGCAGCTCCAGCGGGCGGGCGAGGCCGCGGGCGCCGTGCACGAGGTCGGGCCGGACGGCCATGACGGCGCTGACCGTCAGCGCGGTGATCACGGCCTCGCCGATGCCGATGAGGACGTGCACGCCCACCATGGCGGTGAACACCTGGCCGAGCGGCACGTCGGTGGTGCCGCCCAGCGCGTAAATGAGGGTGAAGGCGCAGGCCGCGGCGGGCACCGACACGAGGGCGGCGGCGAAGGCGGCGGCCGGCACGGCGCGGCGGCGCCGCGGCAGGACCTTCACCAGCAGCCGGAACACGGCGTAGGCGACGACGGTGGTGACGACCGCCATGTCGGTGATGTTGACGCCGAGCGCGGTGAGGCCGCCGTCGGCGAAGAGCACGCCCTGCATGAGCAGGACGACGGATATGCACAGCACGCCCGTGTACGGGCCGACGAGGATCGCCGCGAGCGCGCCGCCCAGCAGGTGGCCGCTGGTGCCGGCGGCGACGGGGAAGTTCAGCATCTGTACGGCGAACACGAAGGCGGCCACCAGGCCGGCCAGCGGGGCCGTGCGGTCCGTGCCCTGGGCGTCCGACAGCTCCCGCCGCGCGCCGCGCAGGCAGACGGCGACGGACGCGGCGGCGACCGCCCCGGTGCCGAGGGACACCGGGGCGTCGATGAATCCGTCCGGTACGTGCATGGGGGGCGCTCCGTCCCGCTCGATCGGCTGGAAGATCACGACGGCCGGCCGGATCGCGTGACCGGATCGCCTGGCCGGATCGCTTCGGTCGTTGTCGTGAACCGCTCGATGATAGGCGCGCGCTGCGAATGAGTGGCAAGAGCGTGCGCCCTGCGACTGCGCGCCCCTGGCGTGACGGGCACCCTTAAGGGGATCTACCGGGCGTTCACAGGGCCGCCCTGCTGCCCGTGCTCACCGGTGTCGTGGCGGCGGCGGCCCGCCGCGCGTCGTCGGCGACCTGCCCGGCGGTGAGGGCGTACCCCGTCTCGGGGTCGGCGGTGGAACGGGCGAAGACGACCCCGTACACCTTCCCCTCCGGGGTGAGGAGGGGGCCGCCGGAGTTGCCGGGGCGGACGGTGGAGCGGACGGAGAAGACGTCGCGGACCGCGATCTCGTCGCCGTAGATGTCCTTGCCCTCGGCGCGGACCTGGTGGGCGACGACGGCGGCGCGCAGGTCGAGGCCGCCGTTCTCGGGGAAGCCGGCGACGACGGCGGGGGAGCCGCGGCGGCCCGACGTGTCGAACGGCAGGGCGGGCGCGGTCAGGCCGGGCACGTCGAGCACCGCCACGTCGGTGCGCGGGTCGAAGAGGACGACCTTGGCGCGGAGGGCGCGGCCGGTGCCGCCGACGCGGACGGTCGGCTCGGTGACACCGGCGACCACGTGCGCGTTGGTCATGACGTGCTCGCGGGCGTACACGAAGCCGCTGCCCTCCTGGCCGCGGCGGCCCCCGCCGACGTCGGCGACGCCCTCGATCTTGACGACGCTGCTGCGCGCCACCTTCAGCACCTCGGGCGTGACGGCGTCGCCCGACGGCTCGGGGACGCTCGTGGCGGGCTCGTTGACGAAGGGGTTGAACACCTGCGGGAAGCCGGCGCCCTGAAGCGCCCGGGTGGTGCGGCCGAACCAGGTCGGCGCCTCCTCGGGCATGGCCCGCTGCACGGCCTGGAGCAGCGCGGACTCCTTGACCTCGCGGGTGAGCAGCGTGGAATTGGCGGACAGCAGCACGCTGCCGGCCATCCAGCCGACGAGCAGCACGGCCACCGTGTTCAGCGCGGCGCCGCCGATCCCGTCCACGCCGCGCACCGGCGCCCACGTCAGCCGGGCCCGCAGCCGCCACGCCAGCCGCGCGGCCAGGGCGTGCCCCAGCGCGGCCGGCAGCAGCACGACGAGCACGGCCACGACGGCGGCCAGCCGTGTGCCGGGCTCGAAGGGCTCCAAGGCGACGGGCAGCACCCACACGCCCAGCACGGCACCGCCGAGAAAACCGGCGAGCAGCACGGCGCTGGCCACCAGCCCGCGCCGGTACCCGGAGACGGCGTAGGCGAGGACGATCACCACCAGCAGCAGATCGATCAGGTTCAACGCGGAGCCCTTCCCTTACACACGCGCCCCCCGATCGCGCCCACGGTCGTGGGACTTGGAAATACGCGGCCGGGGCGCGCACGGTTCCCGATCACGGCACATTCATGGCGTACGACACGTATCCACCCCTCTCCCTCCCGAACCGGTGCAGGACCGGCGCATCCCTCCCGCGCACCACCCCGCGCGGCGCCCCCGGGACCGGGCGGGGGTCGTTCCCTACGATGGCGCGGTGAGCAGTGACACCGCGACGCACGCCCGGACGGCCGGGACCGCAGACGGGCAGCAGCCCCCGTGGCAGCGCCGGCTGCGGCGGTTCGGCTACGGCGACCCCGCCGGCCGCACCCCGCAGCCCGGAGCGCGGGAGCGGCTCGTACCGCCGTTCCCCGAGCCCGGCACCCGGCTCTGGGAGGCGATGGGCGTAGCGCCCGACGCGGCCCTGCGGCTCGCCCGCTCCATGAGCTGGGCCGGGCCCCTGCTCGTCGCGCTCTTCGCCGGCCTGCTCCGCTTCTGGCACCTGGGCAGCCCCAACGCCGTCATATTCGACGAGACGTACTACGCCAAGGACGCCTGGGCCCTGTGGCAGTTCGGCTACGAGGCCGACTGGCCGAAGGACGCCAACGACCAGATCATCGCCGGGCACGCCACCCTCGGCGACGCCCCCGCCTACGTCGTGCACCCGCCCGTCGGCAAGTGGGTCATCGGCGCCGGCGAATGGCTGTTCGGCCTGAACCCCTTCGGCTGGCGGTTCATGGTGGCGCTGCTCGGCACCGCCTCCGTGTTCCTGCTCTGCCGCATCGGCCGCCGCCTCTTCCGCTCCACCCTCCTCGGCTGCCTCGCCGGCGCCCTGCTGGCCATGGACGGCCTGCACTACGTCATGAGCCGCACCGCGCTGCTCGACACCGTGCTCATGTTCTTCGTGCTCGCGGCCTTCGGCTGTCTGCTCGCCGACCGCGACGCCACCCGCGCCCGGCTCGCCGCCGCCCTGCCCGACGGCCCCGACCCCGGCACCTCCCTGCCCCACCCCGACGCCGGCGACCGCCTGCGCCCGGGCCTGCGGCCCTGGCGACTGGCGGCCGGCGTCCTCCTCGGCCTGGCCTGCGCCACCAAGTGGAACGGCATCGTCTACCTGGCCGCGTTCGGCCTGCTCACCGTCCTGTGGGACCTCGGCGCCCGGCGCACCGCCGGCGCCCGCCGGCCCTGGCTGTCGACGCTCCGCCGCGACGTGCCCTGGGCCTTCCTGGCCACCGTGCCCGTCGCCGTCGCCGTCTATCTCGCCTCCTGGACCGGCTGGTTCACCCACAGCGGCACCTACGACAGGACCACCGGCTGGAAGCACAGCGGCTACATGCGCCACTGGGCCGAGACCGAGGGCGGCCACGGCACGGACTACCCGTTCGCCGGCGTCGTCAACCCGCTGATCAGCCTCTTCCACTACGAGAAGCAGGTCTGGGAGTTCAACACCAATCTCTCCTCGCCGCACACCTACCAGTCCAACCCCTGGAGCTGGCTGGTCCAGTCCCGGCCCGTCTCGTACTTCTACGAGTCGCCCGGCCCCGGCAAGGACGGCTGCCCCGCCGACGCCGCCGAGAAGTGCGCCCGCGAGGTCCTCGCTCTCGGCACGCCCCTGCTGTGGTGGACCGCCTGCTTCGCCCTCGCCTACCTCCTGTACCGCTGGGCGCTGCGCCGCGACTGGCGGGCCGGGGCGGTGCTGTGCGGGGCGGCCGCCGGCTACCTGCCGTGGTTCCTGTGGCAGGACCGCACCATCTTCGTCTTCTATTCGGTCGTCTTCGTCCCGTTCCTGTGCCTGGCCGTGGCCATGCTGACGGGGACGCTCCTCGGCCCGCGCGGCGCCTCCGAACGGCGCCGGGTCCTGGGCGCGGTGGGGGCCGGCACGCTCGTCCTCCTCATCGCCTGGAACTTCATCTACTTCTTCCCGCTCTACAGCGGCCAGGCCATCCCCCTGGAGGCGTGGCGCAACCGGATGTGGTTCGACACCTGGATCTAGAACCGGGTCCGGACCGGGGCCCAGGGCCCCGCGGCGTGATCCTTCACACCGTCGCATTTGAGTCAATTTCCCCGCCCATTACCTGCCTCCTGCCCCATCCGTCCCCGTAGAGTGCGCGTTCGGTGTCCCTGACACAGGACGCCGGGACCAGGGGGAGGGATCAGGGATGCGCAGAGGCGCGAAGATCGCGACGGGGGTCGTGGCCGCAACACTGGTGGGGGCCGCCGGAGTCGGCGCCTACAGCCTCGTCGACGCCGTCACCGACACCGGCGAGGCACAGGCGGCGCCCGTACGGACCGGGCCGCCCACCGCGGACGAGACCGAGCGCACCGCGCGCGACTTCCTCGCCGCCTGGGCCGGCGGCGACACCGCCAGGGCCGCCGCCCTCACCACCGACGCCGGCGCCGCCGGCACCGCCCTCGCCGGCTACCGCGAGACCGCCCACGTCGAACAGGTCGCCTTCAAGCGCGGCACCGCCGAGGGCGCCAAGGTGCCGTTCTCCGTCACCGCCCACGTCGCCTACGGCGACAAGCGCTCCACCTGGACGTACGACTCCGCCCTCGAGGTCGTCCGCGGCCGCACCACCGGCAAGGCCCTCGTCGACTGGCGGCCCGCCGTGCTCCACCCGAAGCTCACCCCCGGCCAGACGCTGCGCACCGGCCCCTCCGGCACCCCGCAGGTCGCCATCACCGACCGGGACGGCAGGGAGATCTCGGAGAGCGACTACCCGTCGCTCACCCCGCTCCTGCCCGCCCTCCGCAAGCGCTTCGCGGAGAAGGCCGGCAGCACCCCCGCCATCGAGGTACGCGCCGAGGGCGGCACCGCCCCCACCGCCGGCCGGCCGCCCCTGCACACCGTCGCACCCGGCAAGCCCGGCACCCTGCGCACCACCATCGGCGCCGCCGCCCAGCGCGCCGCCGAGTCCGCCGTCTCCCGGCACGCCGACGCCTCCGTCGTCGCCGTCAAGGCGAGCACCGGCGAGATCCTCGCGGTCGCCAATGCCAAGCGCACGGAATTCAACCCCGCGCTCAGCGGCCAGACCGCCCCCGGCTCCACCCTGAAGATCGTCACCTCGGCGCTCCTCCTCGAACAGGGCAAGGCGTCCCCCGGCAAGCCCCTGCCCTGCCCCAAGACGGCCACCTACGGGATGACCTTCCACAACGTGGAGAGCAGCGAGAACCCCGGCGCCACCTTCGCCCAGGACTTCGCCGCCTCCTGCAACACCGCCTTCATCGGCCTCGCCGGGCAGCTCTCCGACGACGCCCTCGCCACCGAGGCCCGGGACGTCTTCGGGCTCGGGCTGGAGTGGAAGGCCGGCGTCCCCACCTTCGACGGCAGCGTGCCGTCCGACGGCGGCGCCGGGAAGGCCGCCGCGATGATCGGCCAGGGCCGGGTGCAGATGAACCCCCTCAATATGGCCTCCGTCGCCGCCACCGTCCGCGCCGGCTCGTTCCACCAGCCCTACCTCGTCGACCCCTCCGTCGACGGCCGCACCCTCGCCCGCGCCGCCCGCCCGCTGCCCCCGCAGGTCGCCGGCGACCTGCGCGCGATGATGCACCGCACCGCCGTCTCCGGCACCGCCGCCAAGGCCATGTCCGGCCTCGACGGCGACACCGGCGCCAAGACCGGCTCCGCGGAGGTCGACGGCCAGACCGCGCCCAACGGCTGGTTCACCGCCTACCGCGACGACGTGGCCGCCGCCGCGGTCGTCCCCGGCGGCGGCCACGGCGGCGACTCCGCGGGCCCGGTCGTGGCGGCGGTGCTGCGCGCGTCCTGACGGGTGACCGGCGCTACTGCCGGCGCCCCCAACGGGCGCTAGCGTCACGCCACATGAGCCTCCCCGTACGGATACCACCGGCCCCCGGCCACGCCCGGCACGCCCGGGGGCGTGCCGCATGACGCCCCTCGTCGTCTGCGCCGTCCTCGTCGCCGCCGTCACGCATGCCGGCTGGAACGCCATGGCGCACGCCGTCAAGGACCAGCTGGTGGCCTTCACGCTCGTGGGCGGCGGGGGCGCGCTGTGCGCCGTGGCGATCCTGCCGTTCGTCCCCGCGGTGGCCGCCGCCACGTGGCCGTACCTGCTGACCTCCGTCGTCCTGCACGTGCTCTACCAGCTGCTGCTCATGCGGTCGTTCACGCTCGGCGACTTCGGGCAGATGTACCCGATCGCCCGCGGCACCGCGCCCCTGGCCGTCACCGTGCTGGCCGCCGTCCTCGCCGGCGAACTGCCCGGCGGCGCCCAGCTCGCCGGCGTCGCCGTGGCCTCCGCCGGCCTGGTAGGGCTCGCCGTGTGGGGCATCCGCGGCTCGGGCACCCGGCCGCCCTGGGCCGCGATCGGCGCGGCCGCGGCCACGGGCCTGGCCATCGCCTCGTACACGGTCGTCGACGGCATGGGCGTCCGCACCTCCGGCTCCTCCCTCGGCTACCTCGCCTGGCTGCTGCTCCTCCAGGGCGTCGCCATTCCCGCGTACGCGCTGGCCGTACGGCGCGGCGCGCTCGCCGCCCAGCTGCGGCCCGTGGTCGTCCGCGGCCTGCTCGGCGGCGCGCTGTCGGTGGCGGCGTACGGGCTGGTGCTGTGGGCCCAGACGCGGGCGGCGCTGGCGCCCGTGGCCGCGCTGCGCGAGTCGTCCATCCTCGTGGGCGCGGCGATCGGGGCGGCGGTGATGAAGGAACGGTTCGGGGCGCCGCGGGTGGCCGCGGCCGGGCTCATGGTCGTGGGCATCGGCCTGATGCTGCTCGGCCCGGCGCACGCGGCCTGACTCGCGCCGGGCGTACGGGACGTGACGCGCCGTCCGACGCGCCGCCGCGCGGGTGATGTACGCACCAGGAACGCGCCCCCGGGTGTATCCATGGCCGTCCGTCCAGCCCGAGCCGTCCGACCCCGAGGGACCCCTGACGCCATGCGCCTCCGCGAAGCCGTCGCCGCCACGCTCACCCTGACCGCCGCCGCCCTGACCCCGGTCACCGCCCAGGCCGCCCCGGCCCCCCGGCAGACCGCCCACCGCATGACCATCGACCCCGTCGTCAGCCTCGCGCCCGACGGCACCGTCACCATGACCGGCACCTACCGCTGCACCCTCGGCCGCCCCCTCACCACCGTCTACATCGGCAGCAACCTCATGCAGAGCGCCCGCACCGAGGGCATCGGCGGCTCCACCGCCACCTGCGACGGCCGCGTCCACCGATGGCGCAACTCCGCACGCCCCTCCCGCGCCCCCTTCCAGCCCGGCCCCGCCCGCGCCGACGGCACCCTGATGCACTTCCGCCCCGACCACAGCGGCATCCCCGTGCCCCACTTCCTCGCCGTGACGTCGGTCCGCACCGTCACCGTCGTGGCCCGCTGACGCCCGCTGACGCGCCGGCGCGCGGCACCCCCGCGCGCCACCCCTGCGAGGATGGGGGAGTGACAGGAACGCTCGTACTCGCAGGAACGCCCATCGGCGACGTCGCCGACGCCCCGCCCCGGCTGGCCCAGGAGCTCGCCGCCGCCGAGGTGATCGCCGCCGAGGACACCCGGCGGCTGCGCCGGCTCACCCAGGCGCTGGGGGTGCACACCACCGGCCGCGTCGTGTCGTACTTCGAGGGCAACGAGTCGGCCCGCACCCCCGAGCTGGTGGAGGCGCTGGCCGGCGGGGCACGGGTGCTGCTCGTCACCGACGCCGGCATGCCGTCCGTGTCCGACCCCGGCTACCGGCTGGTCGCCGCGGCCGTCGAGCGCGACATCAAGGTGACCGCCGTGCCGGGCCCCTCCGCCGTGCTCACCGCGCTGGCCGTCTCCGGGCTGCCCGTGGACCGCTTCTGCTTCGAGGGCTTCCTGCCCCGCAAGCCCGGTGAACGGCTCTCCCGGCTGCGCGAGGTCGCCGCCGAGCGCCGCACCCTCGTCTACTTCGAGGCCCCGCACCGCCTCGACGACACCCTCGCCGCCATGGCCGAGGTCCTCGGCGCCGACCGCCGCGCCGCGGTCTGCCGCGAACTCACCAAGACGTACGAGGAGGTGCGGCGCGGCCCGCTCGCCGAACTGGCGGCCTGGGCCGCCGAGGGCGTGCGCGGCGAGATCACCATCGTGGTGGAGGGCGCGGCCGAGCGCGGCCCGGAGGAACTGGACGCCGCCGAGCTCGTGCGCCGCGTCCGGATCCGCGAAGAGGCGGGGGAACGTCGGAAAGAAGCCATCGCCGCGGTGGCCGCCGAGGCCGGGGTACCCAAGAGGGGCGTGTTCGATGCCGTCGTTGCGGCAAAAAATGCCGCACAGCGGGATTGAATATAAGGTAAAGGGCTGAGCTGAAAAGCAAAGCCCAGGCATGGCAGCCACGCGTCCAGGGCATGAAGCCGCCAAGTTTGCCCCAATTCGCGGGCCGGGCTGCTGCGCCGGCGGCGGGATGGGCGTTCCCTGGTGGTGGGACGTCCGATCCCGGACTTGTCCTCCGGACAAGAGGAGCTGCCATGAGCGAGACCGCAGGAGCCCCCAGCGGCGTCGACCCGGTCACCCGCACGCACCCGGTCACCGGCGCCGGCGCCTCACCCGGCACCGGCCCCGGCACCGCACCGGGCACCCACGTGGGCCACGAGTCGTACGCGTTCGCGTGCATGAGCTGCGGGCACGGCTGGGAGCAGTCCTACGAAATACGGCACTACACCGACGCCAAGGGCCGCCCCTTCGTCGTGTACTACGCCGACGGCGAGCGCGTCCCGTCGCCCCTCGGCCGCCCCACGTGCCCCAACTGCGACGCCCACGTCGTCCGCATCATGCGCTCCGGGCAGGTGTCCGTGATCGCCGACGCCCTGCACCTGACCCCGCGCACCGAGGTGCCGCGCACCGACCAGCCGGCCGCCGGCCCCGTCTTCGACGGCGGCGGACGCGAGTCGCAGCAGCACCACCACTGGCACCTCTCCGACCTGCTCAAGCCCTTCCACCGGAAGTGAGGCTTCCACCGGAAGCGAGGCCCGCCGCCCGTCGTCCTTAGAATCGGCGGCATGGCGGCAAGAGCATCGAACAGCGGCGATACGGACCACGGCAACGGCGGGAAGGACGTCCCCCCGCCGCCCCCGCCCCCGCTGAACGTCCCCGTGGCCGACTCCCACACCCACCTGGACATGCTGCCGCACGGCACCACCGTCCAGGACGCCCTGGACCAAGCCGCCGCCGTCGGCGTCACCACCGTCGTCCAGGTGGGCTGCGACCTCGCCGGTTCCCGCTGGGCGGCCGACACCGCCGCGGCGCACGACGCCGTCTGGGCCACCGTGGCCCTCCACCCCAACGAGGCGCCCCGCATCGTGCTGGGGGATCCCGACGGGTGGTCGCGGCAGGGCGAGCGGGCGGCCGGGGGCGATGCGGCCCTGGAGGCCGCGCTCGAGGAGATCGACCGGCTCGCCGCGCTGCCGCACGTCCGCGGCGTCGGCGAGACCGGCCTCGACTTCTTCCGCACCGGCGACGAGGGCCGGGCCGCCCAGGAACACTCCTTCCGCCGCCACATCGACATCGCCAAGCGGCACCGCAAGGCCCTGGTCATCCACGACCGCGACGCCCACGACGACGTGCTGCGCGTCCTGCGCGAGGAGGGCGCGCCCGAGACCGTCGTCTTCCACTGCTACTCCGGCGACGCCGCCATGGCCAAGATCTGCGCCGACGCCGGCTACTACATGTCCTTCGCCGGCAACGTCACCTTCAAGAACGCCCAGCCGCTGCGCGACGCCCTGGCCGTCGCCCCCGACGACCTCGTCCTCGTCGAGACCGACGCGCCGTTCCTGACGCCCGCGCCGTATCGCGGACGGCCCAACGCGCCCTACCTCATTCCGGTCACCTTGCGCGCGATGGCTGCCGTCAAGGGCGTCGACGAGGACGCGCTGGCCACGGCCGTCGCCGCCAATACCGCACGCGCCTTCGGCTACTGACACCACGATCCGCGACACCGTGTGACCATACGACTTTGGTCCGTGACAGTCCCTCCGCTACAGTCCCGGACCTAGGTCGTCCCCGTCCCCTGGCCGGATCCACCGAGGTGCCCCGCGGGAGTGTCGTGAGCCAAGCACAGGGCAGCCCCCAGGCTGCGCCCCGCACCACGACGAACACGTCGTACGACCCCTACGCGCCGTACGACCCCCACCGCCCGTACGACCCGTACGGGCCGCAGGACCACCAGGCCCCGTACGGGAGCCCGTACGAGCCCTACGTCCCGTACGACCCGTACGGGCCCTACGGGACGCCCGGCACCCCCGGGCCCTACGACCCGTACGGGTCCTACGGGTCGGCGCCGGCCGCCCCCGCGCCCGCCCCCGACGCCCTCCACGACCCGTACGGGCCGTCCGGCCCGCCCACGGCCGGCGCCCCGCACGGCCCCGCCGAGCCGCTGGAGCCCTTCGGCCGCCCCCACCTGCCCCGCCAGGCCGGCGACCAGCACGGTGACCCGCAGCAGGCACCCGGCACCGACACTCCCGGCACCCCCGCCACCGTCCCCGCCGACGCCCTGCCCGGGTCCCGCGCGGCCGCCCGCCGCGCCGCCGACCGCCGCAAGCGCCCCGCCGGCCGCGACCGCACCGACCAGCTGCGCCGCCTCCTGCCCCAGGCCCTCGTCGTCGCCTTCCTCGCCGGCGGCACCTCCGCCTTCCTCGCCGGCGACAAATCCGTCCAGCTCAGCATCGACGGCAGGCCCCGCACCCTGCACACCTTCGCCGGCGACGTCGCCGAGCTCCTCGCCGACGAGGGCATGACCGTCGGCGACCACGACATCGTCGCCCCCGGCCCCGACCACGACCTCGCCTCCGGCGACCGCGTCGTCGTCCGCTACGGCCGCCCCGTCGACCTCACCATCGACGGCGAACGGCACCGCGTGTGGACCACCGCCCGCACCGTCGACGCCGCCCTGCGCCAGCTCGGCGTCCGCGCCGAGGGCGCCTACCTCTCCGCGTCCCGCTCCGCCGCCATCGGCCGCAAGGGCCTCGACCTCGACGTCCGCACCGAGCGCACCGTCACCTTCATGGCCGACGGCCGCGAACGCACCGTCCGCACCAACGCCGCCACCGTCCGCGAGGCCATCGAACAGGCCGGCATCACCCTCAACGGCGAGGACACCACCTCCGTCGACCCCGACAGCTTCCCCCGCGAGGGCCAGACCATCTCCGTCATGCGCATCACCGGCACCCGCCAGATCCGCGAGGTCCCCATCGACTACGCCACCGAACGCCACGACGACCCCACCCTCTACAAGGGCACCGAGGTCGTCGCCCAGCGCGGCGAGAAGGGCGTCGAACGCGTCACCTACGAGCTGCGCACCGTCAACGGTGTCCAGCAGAAGCCCAAGCGGATCTCCTCCGAGATCGCCAAACAGCCCCGCACCGAGATCATCAAGGTCGGCACCAAACCCCGCCCCACCTCCGTGCAGGGCGCCGACGGCCTCAACTGGCAGGCGCTCGCCCAGTGCGAGGCCGGCGGCCGGCCCAATGCCGTCGACCCCTCCGGCACCTACGGCGGGCTCTACCAGTTCGACGTGCACACCTGGCGCTCCCTCGGCGGCGACGGCCGCCCCCAGGACGCGCCCGCCTCCGAGCAGACCTTCCGCGCGAAGAAGCTGTACGTCAGCCGGGGGGCGAGCCCCTGGCCCGTGTGCGGCCGTAAACTTCACGGGTGAGCTCCAGCCCCAGCACAGACGAGTCCGGCGAGTCCGGCGCCCTCCTCGGCCCCGCCGACGTCCGCGACCTGGCCACCCGCCTCGGGGTCCGCCCCACCAAGCAGCGCGGCCAGAACTTCGTGATCGACGCCAACACGGTCCGGCGCATCGTCCGCACCGCCGGGGTCCGTCCCGACGACGTCGTCGTGGAGGTCGGCCCCGGCCTGGGCTCCCTGACCCTCGCCCTGCTGGAGGCCGCCGACCGGGTCACCGCCGTCGAGATCGACGACGTGCTCGCGGCGGCGCTGCCGGACACCATCGCCGCGCGCCTGCCCGGCCGCGCCGACCGCTTCGCGCTCGTCCACACCGACGCCATGCACGTCACCGAGCTGCCGGGCCCCGCGCCCACCGCGCTCGTCGCCAACCTGCCGTACAACGTCGCCGTGCCCGTGCTGCTGCACATGCTGGACACCTTCCCCAGCATCGAGCGCACCCTCGTCATGGTGCAGGCCGAGGTCGCCGACCGGCTCGCCGCCGACCCCGGCTCCAAGGTCTACGGCGTGCCCTCGGTGAAGGCCAACTGGTACGCCGAGGTCAAGCGGGCCGGCGCCATCGGCCGCAACGTCTTCTGGCCCGCCCCCAACGTCGACTCCGGCCTCGTCTCCCTGGTCCGCCGCGAGAAGCCCGTCGAGACGACCGCCACCAAGGCCGAGGTCTTCGCCGTCGTCGACGCCGCCTTCGCGCAGCGCCGCAAGACGCTCCGCGCCGCCCTGGCCGGCTGGGCCGGCTCGGCCGCCGCCGCCGAGGCCGCCCTCGTCGCCGCCGGCGTCTCCCCGCAGGCCCGCGGCGAGTCCCTGACCGTCCACCAGTTCGCCGCCATCGCCGAGCAGAAGGGCGCCGCCCAGTGACCCGCTCCGTCACGGTCCGCGTACCGGCCAAGGTCAACGTGCAGCTCGCCGTCGGCGGCCTGCGCCCGGACGGCTTCCACGACCTGGCCAACGTCTTCCTGGCCGTCGGCCTGTACGACGAGGTGACGGCCACCCCCGCCGACGAGCTGCGGATCACCTGCGCGGGTCCCGGCGCCGCCGAGGTCCCGCTGGACGCCACCAACCTGGCCGCCCGCGCCGCCACTGCCCTGGCCCGCCGGCACGGCCGCACCCCGGCCGTGCACCTGCACATCGCGAAGGACATCCCGGTGGCGGGCGGCATGGCCGGCGGCAGCGCCGACGCCGCCGGCGCGCTCGTCGCCTGCGACGCCCTGTGGGGCACCGGCGCCTCCCGCGAGGAGCTGCTGGAGATCTGCGCCGAGCTGGGCAGCGACGTGCCCTTCAGCCTCGTCGGCGAGGCCGCGCTGGGCCGCGGCCGCGGCGAGCTGCTGGAGCCGCTGCCGGTGGGCGGCACCTTCCACTGGGTCTTCGCCGTCGCCGACGGCGGCCTGTCCACGCCCGCCGTGTACGCCGAGTGCGACCGCCTGCGCGAGGCCGCCGGTACGGGCGCCACCACCGCGGACGTCCCCGACCCCGAGCCCTCCCCGGCCCTGCTGTCCGCCCTCCGCTCCGGCGACGCCACCGCCCTGGCCGCCGCCCTGAGCAACGACCTCCAGCCGGCCGCGCTCTCCCTGCGCCCGTCGCTGGCGGCCACGCTGGAGGCCGGTACGCGCGCGGGCGCCCTGGCCGCCCTCGTCTCGGGCTCGGGCCCGACGACGGCGTTCCTGGTGGCGGACGCGGAGCAGGCGGACCGGGTGGCGGCGGCGCTGCGCGCCTCGGGCACCTGCCGCACGGTCCGCACGACGACGTCCCCGGCGCCGGGGGCGCGAGTGTGCGAGCCCGCCACGGCGCACTGAGAACGCAAGAACGCAAGAACGCAAAGAGGTGCCCCCGGCCGCTGACGGCCGGGGGCACCTCTTGTTGCGTCCATCGCTCAGGAGCGCTGGCCGAACCAGTCCGGCGCGGGCGCCGTGGTCTGGGCCGGGGCCGCCACGGGGGGTGCGGCCGGCACGGTCGCGGCGACCGGCTCGTACGGGTGCGGCTGCGCCGGCGTACGATCCTCGGCGGCGGGGCGCTCGCGGCCGGAGTGCTCGGCGCTGCGGGGGGCCGGGGTGTGCAGGCGGATCTCCGCCATGCCCTTCTTGAGGGCGGTGCGCAGCTTCTTGCCCAGCGGTACCTCGATGTAGCGCTGCATGAGCCAGGCGGCGCCCAGCATCACCACGACGAGGCCGGCCACGAGGAGCGGGGCGGGGACGCGGTCGCGGAGCGCGTAGATGATCGTCAGGCCGATGTACTGGTGCAGCAGGTACAGCGGGTACGTCAGGGCGCCGGCGGTGGTGAGCCAGCGCCACTGGATGCGGTTGAACCAGCCGTTCGCCATCATCGCCATGATCACGAAGGCGACCAGGACCATCAGCCGGGCCGGCCAGTAGGGGGCGCCCGGGTCGACGTTGTCCTTGACGCGCTTGATCATGTGGTGGTCGGCGAGCAGGAACGAGATGCCGACGATGCCCCACAGGACGGCGGTGGGCCGGTAGCGGTACATCAGGTAGAAGGCGATGCCGGCCACGAAGTAGGGGGCGAACAGCGGCATGGCCCAGGTGGTGAGCAGCTTGTTGTTCACCGAGGGGGCGATGACCGCGGCGACCGTCCAGACGCCGCAGAACAGGACGCAGCGGCGGTAGGTGACGCCCATGGCCACGACGACGGCGAACAGCAGGTAGAACTTGAGCTCGGTGAAGAGCGTCCAGTAGACGCCGTCGACGTCCCACACGCCCAGTCCCTGCTGGAGCATGGTGAGGTTGGTGAGCACCACGTCGAGGTCGTGGACCTGGCGGACCTGCGGCCAGGTGATGATCACCCCGGCGGTGATCAGGACCGCCGCCCAGTATCCGGGATAAAGCCGGGACGCCCGGGAGATCACGAAATCACCCAGGGTCCGGCCCCAGGTGCTCATGCAGATCACAAAGCCGCTGATGAGAAAGAAGATCTCCACGCCGACCCAGCCGTACTGGGCGTATTTGTGCAGCGTGGGAAAGATCGTTTTGGGGCTGTGCCCCCAGCCGCCCTTCAGGGCGAGGTAGTGGTAGAACACCACCAGGAGTGCGGCCACCAGGCGGAAGCCGTCCAGGGCGTAGAGCCTGGGCGGGGCACCCGGGGCGGTTATCCGCCCGTCGTCGAGTGGCCCCCGTCGGGCGAAACGCATCCCGCCTTCTCCCTATCTGTTCGGTGTCTGCTCGGTATCTGCTCGGTCCAGGTACCTGGCGTCAGCGCATTCTCACAGAAATGCGACAAAAAATCGGCGCCTTCGGTCGTGAGAGAGCTCTCTTCTGGCATGAGGGCACCCGGCGGAGCGTACCCCCCGGAGCAATGCCCTCCACTCCCGCCCCGAGAACCGGAACCTTCCGCTCCAGGGTGACTGCGGGCCGCCGGGCCCTCCGTCCCCGGGACCGGGACCCGCCACCCGGGGCCCGTGGGATCCTGGAGACAGTCCCACGAGCGAGGAGCCCCATGGCAGCCAACCTGGTCAATCTGGAAGCCGTCGACAAGGTGTACGGCACCCGTGCCCTGCTCGACGGCGTCTCCCTCGGCGTCAACGAGGGCGACCGGATCGGCGTGGTCGGACGCAACGGCGACGGCAAGACCACCCTCATCCGCATCCTCGCCAAGCTGGAGGAGGCCGACAAGGGCCGCGTCACGCACGCCGGCCACGTCCGGCTCGGCGTCCTCACCCAGCACGACTCGCTCGACCCCGCCGCCACCATCCGGCACGAGGTCATCGGCGACCTCGCCGACCACGAGTGGGCCGGCAACGCCAAGATCCGCGACGTGCTCACCGGCCTCTTCGGCGGCCTCGACCTGCCCGCCTTCCCCCAGGGCCTGGACACCGTCATCGGCCCGCTCTCCGGCGGCGAGCGCCGCCGCATCGCCCTGGCCAAGCTCCTCATCGCCGACCAGGACCTCATCGTCCTCGACGAGCCCACCAACCACCTCGACGTCGAGGGCATCTCCTGGCTCGCCGGCCACCTCCGCGCCCGCCGCTCCGCCCTCGTCTGCGTCACCCACGACCGCTGGTTCCTCGACCAGGTCTGCACCCGCATGTGGGACGTCCAGCGCGGCACCGTCCACGAGTACGAGGGCGGCTACAGCGACTACGTCTTCGCCCGCGCCGAACGCGAGCGCATCGCCGCCACCGAGGAGGCCAAGCGGCAGAACCTCATGCGCAAGGAGCTCGCCTGGCTGCGCCGCGGCGCCCCCGCCCGCACCAGCAAGCCCCGCTTCCGCATCGAGGCCGCCAACGAGCTCATCGCCGACGTGCCGCCGCCGCGCGACAACGCCGAGCTGATGAAGTTCGCCAGCTCCCGCCTGGGGAAGACGGTCTTCGACCTGGAGGACGTCACCGTCACCGCCGGCCCCAAGCAGCTCCTCGAGCACCTCACCTGGCAGCTCGGCCCCGGCGACCGCATCGGCCTCGTCGGCGTCAACGGCGCCGGCAAGACGTCGCTGCTGCGCACCCTTGCCGAGGCCGCCGTCTCCGAGGGGGAGAAGCAGCCCGCCGCCGGCCGCATCGTCGTCGGCAAGACCGTCAAGCTCGCCTACCTCTCCCAGGAGGTCGCCGAACTCGCCCCCACGCTGCGCGTCCTGGAGGCCGTGCAGCAGGTGCGCGACCGCGTCGACCTCGGCAAGGGCCGCGAGATGACGGCGGGGCAGCTGTGCGAGAAGTTCGGCTTCACCAAGGAGAAGCAGTGGACGCCGGTCGGTGACCTTTCCGGCGGCGAGCGCCGCCGCCTCCAGCTGCTGCGGCTCCTCATGGACGAGCCCAACGTCCTCTTCCTCGACGAGCCCACCAACGACCTCGACATCCAGACCCTCACCCAGCTCGAGGACCTCCTCGACGGCTGGCCCGGTTCGCTCGTCGTCATCAGCCACGACCGCTACTTCCTGGAGCGCACCACCGACCGGGTCCTCGCCCTCCTCGGTGACCGCACCCTGCGCATGCTGCCGCGCGGCGTCGACGAGTACCTGGAGCGCCGCGAGCGCGCAGCGCAGGCCGCCGCCGCGCCCACCGTGCCCGCGCAGGCCGCGCCGGCGGCCGCGAAGGCCAAGCCGGCCGCCGACGCGCGCGCGGCGAAGAAGGAGCTGCAGAAGATCGAGCGGCGCCTGGACCGCATCGGCGAGCAGGAGGCGAAGCTGCACGAGCGCATCGCCGAACAGGCCACCGACTTCGAGGCGGTGGCGAAGCTCGACGCCGAACTGCGCGAGCTGGCGGCCGAACGCGAGGAGCTGGAGACCCGCTGGCTGGAACTGGCCGAGGACGCCTGACCGTTCACCCCCCAAGGGGGGATGCCGGGGCGCGCGGGCTGCGCACCCCGGCGCGCGGGTCCCGCGCCGGGCGCCCGGCGCTCGCGGCGCAACAGTCTCGTCACGGCCCGGTCTCAGGTGGTGGATTCGGCTGAGACCGGCCCGTGGCCCGTCGGTGGTGAGTGATACAAAGAACACCCGCTCGCCAGCCGCACACCGGCGGGATTCACACCCGATGCGCTCCTTCCCGGACGCACCCGGCCCCCGGGCCGCCGTGCCACCGGGATCGCGGGGGAGGCCGGTCGGGCCGTGGACCCGCGCAAAAGAGGAAAGCTGATGTCACAGCCGCCCCAGCCGCCCCAGCCACCGGCCCAGCCGGGCGGAGGCTTCGGCGCGCCGCAGGACCCGCCCGCCGGGGACGCCGGGGAGAAGCCCAAGCCCGGCGCCGGTTTCGGCGCGCCGCCGCCCTCGCAGCCGCCGGCCCCGCCCGCGCAGCCCCCCCAGCCGCCCGCGGCACCGGCGCAACCCGGTTACGGCTACCCCCAGGCACCCCAGGCACCCCAGGCACCCCAGCCGCCCCATGCCCCGCCGCCCCCGCCGGGCGCCCCCGGCGCACCCGGCGCACCCGGCGGCTACGGCTACCCGGCCGCGCCCCCGCCGGGCACCCCCGACGCCGCCGCGCACGCCGCCATGCCCACCCAGGCGTTCGGCGCCGCCGCACCCCCGCCGCCCCCGCCGCAGCAGCCCTACGGCGCCGCGCCCGGCGGCTACGGCGCGCAGCAGCCCTACGGCGCCCAGCAGCCGTACGGTGCCCAGCCGCCGTACGGCGGGTACCCGGGCCCCGGCCAGTACCCCGGCGCCCCGATGCCCGGCGGCCCCGGCTCCGGCGGCGGGTCCAAGCAGAAGATGGCCATCATCGTGAGCGCCGTCGTGGCCCTCGCGCTGGTCGTCGTCGGCGGCGTCTGGTTCGCCACCAAGGGCGGTGGCGGCGACGAGCCGAACGCCAAGCCCACCGGCCAGGCCAGCGGCAACACCAAGGGCGGCGGTGGCGGCGGCAAGGACCTGCCGAAGAACGCCGACGCCAAGCTGCTGTTCAGCGTCGACCAGCCCATCGCCGACGACCTCGTGTCCGTCAAGGGCATGTGGGCCACCGACCAGGTCTTCGCCAAGGTCGACCTGTACAAGGTCGTCGGCTACGGCCTGTCCGGCGGCAAGAAGTGGGAGCTGCCGCTCGACGGCGAGATCTGCTGGGCCTCCCGGCAGGCCACCGCCGACGGCAAGACCGCCATCCTCGTCAAGGACGGCAAGCCCAGCGCCGACAAGAAGTACGGCGGCCCCTGCACGCAGGTCATCGCCTTCGACCTGAACAACGGCCGCAAGCTGTGGCAGAAGACCGCCAAGGACGGCGACGACGACGTCCGCTTCGACGAGGTCACCGTCGGCGGCGGCACCGTCGCCGCGGGCGGCGTCAGCGGCGGTGCCGCCTGGTCGCTCGCCGAGGGCAAGGAGCTGTGGAAGCCCAAGCGCGGCGAGGACTGCCGCGACGACGGCTACGCCGGCGGCTCCAAGCTCGTGGCCGTGCGCCGCTGCGGCGACTACGAGCGCCCGCAGATGCAGGTGCAGACCCTCAACCCGGCCACCGGCGCCGTCCAGTCGAGCTTCAAGGTGCCCTCGGGCCTGCAGTACGTGCACGTGGCCTCGACGAACCCGCTGGTGATCGCGGTCGACGCGGGCACCTTCACGTCCGACTTCATGGCGATCGACGACAGCGCCAAGGAAGGCAAGCTGCGCAGCAAGATCTCCACGGAGAACAAGAAGTACACGCCGCGCTGCCCGGCCACCGACGTCGAGGGCTGCTTCAAGGTCGCGGTCAGCAAGGACATGCTGTTCATGCCGACCGAGGACCACCAGAGCGGCAACTCCGACGTGATCGGCCGCATCAACGAGATCGTCGGCTTCGACCTCGCCACCGGCCAGGCCAAGGGCAAGGCCGAGGGCACCGCCGGCTCCACGATGATCCCGCTGAGCACCGAGCAGGACGGCTCCGTCATCGCCTACCAGGGCGCCACCTACCGCCTCGGCGGCAAGGTCGTACGGATCGACTCGAAGACCTTCAAGACCGAGGTGCTGCTGAAGAACCCGGCCGAGTCGGCCGACAGCGAGAGCAACCTGTCGCCCGACATCCACCCCGCCCTGTGGGCGCAGAACCGGCTGTTCCTGGGCGGCGAGTACGCCCGGGAGAAGCAGCGGTCCTACGGCCTCGGCAAGGAGTACCTGGCCATGGTGTTCGGCGCCAGCTGAGCCCACGGGGGTGATCCCGGTGCGATTCCGGGGCGATCCCGGGGCCGCCCCGGGGCGCCCGCCGACTGATCACCGGTGAGCGCTCCGGGCGCATCCCTGGCGTAACCTGCCGGAAGCCTGCCGTATCCCTGTCCATCGCGCGTACATGCCTGAACGATCCGTTTCAGTCGCGAAGTACACGTGATTGGCAGGGATTTCGGCATTCCGGGGGACTTCTCACCGGTAGGGGGCGCGGAACGTCGAACAAGCGTGTAGCTTCCGGAGACAAGAGGGTGCCGGGGAGACGCGCGCGGGCGCCAGGGGTGGCGACGGGCGATCAGGGGGGAAGCACAATGGGCGTGCGGCTCATGGTGGTCGACGACCATCGTCTGCTGGCCGAGGCCCTCGCCTCGGCACTGAAGCTGCGGGGCCACCGCGTGCTGGCCGCCGCCGCACCGAGCGCCGGCGCGGCCGAGCTCGTCATCAGCCGCGCCCCGGAGGTCTGCCTGCTCGGCACGGCCTCCCCGGCCGAACCGGGCGTCTTCGACCCGGTGGTGCGCATCAAGCGGGAGCGGCCCCAGGTCGCCGTCGTCGTGCTCGGCCCCGTGCCCAGCCCCCTCGGCATCGCCGCCGCCTTCGCCGCCGGCGCCTCCGGCTACGTCCGGCACAACGAACGCATCGAGGGCGTCGAGCGCGCCATGATGAAGGCCCGCGCCGGCGAGGCCGCCGTCGACCCCCAGCTGCTCCAGGGCGCCTTCACGGAGCTGCTCAACCCCGCCGTCCAGCCCGACGACGAGGGCGCCCGGCTGCTCCAGCTGCTGACCCCGCGCGAGGTCGAGGTGCTGGTCCGGGTGGCCGAGGGCGAGGACACCCGGCTGATCGCGGCGGGCATGGGCATAGCGCCCAGCACGGCGCGCACGCACGTCCAGCGGGTGCTGATGAAGCTCGGCGTCGGCTCCCGCCTGGAGGCCGCCGCGCTCGCCGCCCGCACCGGCCTGCTGGACCGCGCCACCACCGGCGTCCCCGCCCAGCCCACGGCCCCGCCGCCCGCGCCCCCGCAGGCCCCCGGCCCCCCGCCGGGCCTCCAGCGCGGCCTGCCCCCGGGCCCGCCCCGCCCCCCGACGGCCCGGTAGACGCCCGGGGACGGGGCGCGGGCCGCGCCGGGCGCCCGGGTGCCGGCGGCCGGACGGACGGGCGGCTGCCGGGCGGCCGGACGCGGGTGCCGCGCGGCCGGGGGTGGTTGACCGCCGCCCCCGCGCGTGATTCGTTGGGTGCCGGTGCGGTCCCGGCGGCCCGTGCGTCCCCTGCGGTCCGCGCCACGCGTGCGGCACCGCAGCACCGCGGTGACTG
Source organism: Streptomyces mashuensis (assembly GCF_014654785.1). Classification (GTDB taxonomy): domain Bacteria; phylum Actinomycetota; class Actinomycetes; order Streptomycetales; family Streptomycetaceae; genus Streptomyces; species Streptomyces mashuensis. The sequence continues at coordinate 97,114 of NZ_BNBD01000013.1, read as the reverse complement.
AGGAGCGCGGAGGAGGGCGGTGTGGCGGTGTGAAGAAGACGGCGACCCGGCTGTCCGACGGCCGTGAGCTGCTCTACTACGACTCCCACGGCAACGCCGGCCGCGACGCCCCCGACCTGCGTGGCCTGCCGCCCGCCGCACCCGCCGTCGAGGTCCGCCACGACGTGCTCCTCGGCGAACACGTCGCCATCGCCTCCCACCGCCAGGACCGCACCCACCTCCCGCCCGAGGGCGCCTGCCCGCTGTGCCCCTCGCGCGACGGCCGGCTCACCGAGATCCCCGCCGCCGACTACGAGGTCGCCGTCCTCGAGAACCGCTTCCCGTCCTTCGCCGGCGCCACCGGCCGCTGCGAGGTCGTCTGCTTCACCGCCGACCACCACGCGTCCTTCGCCGGCCTCGGCGAGGACCGCGCCGCCCTCGTCCTCGCCACCTGGACCGACCGCACCGCCGCCCTGTCCGCCCGGCCGGGCGTCGCCCAGGTCTACTGCTTCGAGAACCGCGGCGAGGAGATCGGCGTCACCCTCGCCCACCCCCACGGCCAGATCTACGCCTACCCCTTCGTCACCCCGCGCACGGCCCGCATGCTGGAGACCACCGCCGCCCACGCCGCCCGCACCGGCGGCCGCAACCTCTTCGACGACGCCGTGGCCCGCGAGTACGCCGACGGCCGCCGCATCGTCCTCGACGGCGACCACTGGGTCGCCCACGTCCCGTACGCCGCCCGCTGGCCGTACGAGGTGCACCTGCACCCCCGCCGCCGCGTGCCCGACCTCACCGCGCTCGGCGACGCGGCCCGCCGCGAGTTCCCCCGCGTCTACCTGGACCTGCTGCGGCGCTTCGACCGCCTCTTCGGCGACGGCCGGCCCACGCCCTACGTCTCCGCCTGGCACCAGGCGCCGGTACGCCACCCCCACCGCGCGGAGTTCGCGCTCCACCTCGAGCTCTTCACCGTCCGCCGCGCCGCCGGAAAGCTGAAGTTCCTCGCCGGTTCCGAATCCGGCATGAACGTGTTCGTCAATGACGTGCCGCCCGAGGCCGCGGCACGACGACTGCGGGAGGTAGCCGGTCCGTGAGCGGGAAGCACAGCGAGAAGTACCTGGTCACCGGGGGCGCCGGCTATGTCGGCAGCGTCGTCGCCGCCCACCTGCTGGCCGCCGGCCACCAGGTGACCGTCCTCGACGACCTCTCCACCGGCCACCGCGACCTCGTCCCCGCCGGCGCCGCGTTCACCGAGGGCCGCGTCCAGGACGCCGCCCGGCACCTCGACGCCTCGTACGACGCCGTCCTCCACTTCGCCGCCTCCTCCCAGGTCGGCGAGTCCGTCACCCACCCCGAGAAGTACTGGCGCAACAACGTCTGCGGCACCCTCGACCTGCTCACCGCCATGCGCGACGCCGGCGTCCGCCGTCTCGTGTTCTCCTCCACCGCCGCCACCTACGGCGAGCCCACCGCCGTCCCCCTCACCGAGACCGCGCCCACCGCGCCCACCAGCCCCTACGGCGCCACCAAACTCGCCGTCGACCACATGATCGCCGGCGAGTGCGCCGCGCACGGCCTCGCCGCCGTCTCCCTGCGCTACTTCAACGTGGCCGGCGCCCACGGCCCGCACGGCGAACGGCACGTCCCCGAGACCCACCTGATCCCCCTCGTCCTCCAGGTCGCCCTGGGCCGCGCCGACGCCGTCCGGGTCCACGGCGAGAACTACCCCACCCCCGACGGCACCTGCGTCCGCGACTACCTCCACGTCGCCGACCTCGCCGAGGCCCACCTCCTCGCCCTCACCGCCGCCCGCCCCGGCCGGCACCTCGTCTGCAACCTGGGCAACGGCACCGGCTTCTCCGTCCGCGAGGTCGTCGAGACCGCCCGCAAGGTCACCGGCCACGCCATCCCCTGCACCACCGGCCCCCGCCGCCCCGGCGACCCCGCCGTCCTCGTCGCCTCCGCCGACCGCGCCCGCGACCTCCTCGGCTGGCGGCCCACCCGCACCGACCTCGCCGGCATCATCGCCGACGCCTGGGACTTCGCCCGCCGCGACGCCGCCCCCACCACCCCGTGACCACCGCCGCCCGCGCGGCCACCGCCTTCCGGGCCCGCTACGGCACCGGCTGCGCCGGCGTCTGGGCCGCCCCCGGCCGCGTCAACCTCATCGGCGAGTACACCGACCTCAACGAGGGCTGGGTGCTGCCCCTCGCCCTGCCCCACGCCACGTACGTCGCCGCCCGCCCCCGCGCCGACGGCGTCCTGCACCTGCACTCGGCGGCCGCCCCCGGTGTCGTCCGCGTCCGCGCCGGCGACCCGGCGCCCGGCTGGGCCGCCTACCCCGCCGCCGTCGTCCGCGCCCTGCACGAGGCCGGGGCCGCGGTGGGCGGCGCCGACCTGCACGTCGAGAGCGACGTCCCCACCGGCGCCGGCCTGTCCTCCTCGGCCGCGCTCCTCGTCGCCACCGCCCTCGCCCTGGACGGCCTGTACGGGCTCGGGCTGGCCCGCGAGGACATCGCCCGCCTGGCCCGGCACGCCGAGAACGCCCACGTCGGCGTCCCCTGCGGCGTCATGGACCAGACCGCGTCCGCCTGCTGCACCGAGGGCCACGCCCTGCACCTGGACACCCGTCACCTGACGTACCGGCAGCTGCCGCTGCCGCTCGCCGCGCAGGGGCTGCGGCTGCTGGTCGTCGACACCGGCGTGACCCACGCCGTGGGCGCCGGGGAGTACGCGCGGCGGCGCGACGGCTGCCACGAGGCGGCGCGGGCCCTGGGCGTCCGCGCCCTGCGTGACGTGCCGTACGAGGAGCTGGAGCCGGCCACCGCCGCCGTACCGCCGCGGCTGCGCGGGCTGCTGCGGCACGTCGTCGAGGAGAACCGGCGCGTGGCCGCGGTCGCCGCGCTGCTGACGGCCGGGGACCTGCGGGCCGTCGGGCCGTGGCTCACCGCCGGCCATCGCTCGCTGCGCGACGGCTTCCGCGTCTCCTGCCCCGAGCTGGACCTGGCCGTGGCGGCGGCCTGCGCGGCCGGGGCGCTGGGCGCCCGCATGACGGGCGCCGGCTTCGGCGGCTCGGCGGTGGTGCTGGTGGAGGAGGCGGGCGCGGACGAGGTGGGACGCGCCGTCCGGGACGCCTTCGCGACCGCAGGGTTCCGGCCGCCGCGCGTCTTCCCAGCTGTTGCGGCGGCGGGCGCACGCCGCGTGGCGTGACGGCGCTCGGCGTGATGGCGCGAAAGTGTTGTGAACCGGACGTTCACCGCCTCAATACTGAACAGAAAGCTCACCATAAACAGCTGGGCCAGGCAGTTTTGCCAATCGGCTTCCGATGCCCCACCCCGGCCGTACGCTGATGCACAGCGTCGGTGGGGGCCGACGCTGATCAGGGGGCGAGACAGGCAGGTACGACGCCCGGGGCGGGGTCCTGGCGGGACACGGCGGCGGCCGTGCGCCTGCGACGGCCCCGGCTCCGGGCGCCGTACCCGCACTGCCTTGCCGTCGGGACTTGGGGGTGGTTGTGGCACGTATTCGGGTCTTGGTGGTCGACGACCACCGCATCTTCGCCGAGTCGCTGGCCGCCGCCCTCGCGGCGGAACAGGACGTGGACGTCTCGGCAGCCGGCAGCGGGCCGGCGGCGCTGCGCGCACTGGAGCGCGCGGCCGGTGAAGGACGGCGCTTCGACGTCCTGCTGATCGACGCCGACCTCGGCACGGTCGGCCCGGACCCGGCGCAGCAGGCGCCGCGTCCGGCCGGGCCACCGGGGCCCACGGGGCCGCCGGGACACGCGGCACACGCCGGGCACGAGAGCGGCGGCGGGCCGGGCGACGGCGTGGTGGACGGCATCTCGCTGGTGGCCCGGGTGCGCGCCGCGCATCCCGGGGTGCGGACGGTGGTGCTGGCCGAGCGGGACGACCCGCGGCGCGCGGCCGGCGCGCTCCAGGCGGGCGCGGGCGGCTGGGTCGCCAAGGACTGCTCGCTGTCGCGGCTGCTCGCGGTGATCCGCGGGGTGCTGCGGGACGAGACGCATCTGCCGCCCGCGCTGCTCACGGGCGTGCTGCGGGAGCTGACGGCGGCGCGCAAGCACCGTACGGAGAGCGAACGGCTGGTGGAGTCGCTCACGCCGCGCGAGCGCGAGGTGCTGCGCTGCATGGTGGCGGGGCTGGGCCGCAAGGCGGTGGCCGAGCGGCTCTACCTCTCCCCGCACACGGTCCGTACGCACATGCAGAACGTGCTGGGGAAGCTCGGCGTGCACTCCACGCTGGCCGCGGTGGCGCTGGCGCGCCGGGCCGGGGTGGGGCCGGCCGACCTAGCCGGGGACGTTGTCGAACGGGGCGGTCAACTGGCGTAGCAGTCCGGCGAGTTCGCCGCGCTGGGCGGGGGACAGCTCGGCGAGGATCGCGCGCTCCTGGGCGAGCAGCCCGGCCAGTGCCTGGTCGGCGCGGTCCCGTCCCTCGTCGGTGAGGCGGACGAGCACGCCGCGCCGGTCGTTGGGGTCGGGTTCGCGGCGGACCAGGCCGCGCTTGGCGAGGCGGTCGATGCGGTTGGTCATCGTGCCGGAGGTGACCAGGGTCTGGGTCAGCAGCTGCCCGGGGGAGAGCTGGTAGGGCGCGCCGGCCCGGCGGAGCGCGGTGAGGACGTCGAACTCCCACGGTTCGAGCTCGTGCTCGGCGAAGGCGGTGCGGCGCGCGCGGTCGAGGTGCCGGGCGAGCCGGCTGACGCGGCTGAGCACCTCCAGGGGCTCCACGTCGAGGTCAGGGCGCTCTCGGCGCCAGGCTGCCACCAGTCGATCGACCTCGTCCTCCATGAGGTCAGTGTAGTAGGTGTGTCGACATGAAGTCTCTTGACGTCGAGATATTTGCGGGGTGATGCTGGCGGCATGTCGCAGCCCGCCTGGGACCCGGCCCAGTACCTCCGGCACGCCGACCACCGCACCCGCCCCTTCCACGACCTCCTCGCCCGCGTCCCCGACCCGGCCCGCCCCGCACCCCGCATCGCCGACCTCGGCTGCGGCGCCGGCAACGCCACCGCCCTCCTCGCCCGCCGCTGGCCCGACGCCCACGTCACGGGCCTCGACAACTCCCCGGCCATGCTCGAACGCGCCGCCGCCCACGCCGGCCCCCGCCTGGCCTTCCGCCACGCCGACCTCACCACCTGGACCCCGCACCCCGGCACGTACGACCTGCTGATCTCCAACGCCGCCCTGCAATGGGTCCCCGGCCACGCCGACGCCTTCCCCGCCTGGCTCGCCGGCCTCACCCCCGGCGGCACCCTCGCCCTCCAGGTCCCCGGCAACGACCCCGCCCCCAGCCACACCCTCCTGCGCAACCTGTGCACGACCCCCCGCTGGCGCACCCGCCTCGCCGAGGTGGGCAACCGCACCCTCGACGGCCTCACCCCGCAGGAGTACCTCGAACGGCTGACACAACTGGGCTGCGAGGTCGACGCCTGGGAAACGACCTACCTGCACGTCCTCCAGGGCGACGACCCCGTCCTCGACTGGATGCGCGGCACAGGCCTCCGCCCGGCCCTCACAGCCCTGGCGGACGACGAGGAGGCGACGACGGCCTTCCTCGACGAATACGGGGCCCTGCTCCGCGAGGCGTATCCGAGGCGCCCGTACGGGACGGTGTTCCCGTTCCGGCGGGTGTTCGTGGTGGCCCGCACCCAGGGCTGACGGCCACCACACGCACCCTCAGTTCTTCCGGTGCCCCACCAGTCGCGGCTTCGGCTCCAGGCCGTCCAGGCCGTGCCAGGCCAGGTTCACCAGGTGCGCCGCCACCTCGGCCTTCTTCGGGCGGCGTACGTCCAGCCACCACTGGCCGGTCAGCGCCACCATCCCCACCAGCGCCTGCGCGTACAGCGGCGCCAGCTTCGGGTCGAAGCCCCGGGCCTTGAACTCCAGGCCCAGGATGTCCTCCACCTGCGTCGCGATGTCACTGATCAGCGACGCGAACGTCCCCGTCGACTGCGCCACCGGCGAATCCCGCACCAGGATGCGGAAACCGTCCGTGTACTGCTCGATGTAGTCCAGCAGCGCGAACGCCGCCTGCTCCAGCAGCTCCCGCGGATGGCCCGCCGTCAGCGCGCCCGTCACCATGTCGAGGAGCTGCCGCATCTCCCGGTCGACCACGACCGCGTACAGCCCCTCCTTGCCGCCGAAGTGCTCGTACACCACCGGCTTGGAGACCCCCGCCTTCGCGGCGATCTCCTCCACCGATGTGCCTTCGAACCCCCGCTCGGCAAACAACGCGCGACCGATGTCCAGCAGCTGCTCCCGGCGCTCCGCGCCCGTCATCCGTACCCGGCGCGGGCGCGAGCGCCGCGCCGGCGCCGGGGAAGTCGGGCCGTTGTCTCCGGAGGTCCTGCTGTCGATCGCCACCCGACCATCATGCCGCCTGAGCGGCGCCTTCCTTCTCCGGGGACCGGCGCCGCGACGCGATCCGGTTCGCGTCCGGCCACCGCACGTCGTACGCCCAGCCCGCCTTCTCGAACCAGCGGATCAGCCGCGCGCTCGAGTCCAGCTGGCCCTTCAGCACCCCGTGCCGCGCCGACGTCGGGTCCGCGTGGTGCAGGTTGTGCCACGACTCACCGCACGACAGCACCGCCAGCCACCACACGTTCCCCGACCGGTCCCGCGACTTGAACGGCCGCTTGCCCACCGCGTGACAGATCGAGTTGATCGACCACGTCACATGGTGCAGCAACGCCACCCGCACCAGCGACCCCCAGAAGAACGCCGTCACAGCCCCCTGCCACGACCACGTCACCAGGCCCCCCACCAGCGGCGGCAGCAGCAGCGACACCACCGTCCACAGCACGAACTGGCGCGAGATCGCCCGGATCACCGGGTCCTTCACCAGATCCGGCGCGTACTTCTGCTGCGGCGTCTGCTCCTCGTCGAACATCCACCCCACATGCGCCCACCACAGGCCCTTCAGCAGCGCCGGCACGCTCTCCCCGTACCGCCACGGCGAATGCGGGTCACCCTCCGCGTCGGAGAACTTGTGGTGCTTGCGGTGATCCGCCACCCACCGCACCACCGGGCCCTCCACCGCCAGCGACCCCATGACCGCCAGCGCGATCCGCAACGGCCGCCGCGCCTTGAACGCACCGTGGGTGAAATACCGGTGGTAACCGATCGTGATGCCATGGCAACCGATGTAGTACATCGCCGTCATCAGCCCCAGATCCAGCCAGCTCACCCCCCAACCCCACGCCAGCGGCACCGCCGCCAGCAGGGCCAGGAACGGTACGACGATGAACAGCAACAGCGTGATCTGCTCGACCGACCGCCGCTGCTCGCCGCCCAGTGTGGCGGAGGGCAGCGCGGTCTCCTGGGCCTTCGGCGCGTCTTCCAGCACGTCGGGGCTTGCAGTCATGAAGATCCCTCGGGGGGTTCGGGGGCTTGGCTACGGTTCCGTAACCTACGGCGACGTAAGTATGGCAGGGCCCGGCCCCCCGGCACGAGGCCGCAGGCAACCGCGTCGCCCCGCGACCTATGCTGGTGACCGTCGGACAGCGCGGTCCGCCACCCCTCCAGATGCACGGAAACACCGCAAGGAGCCGCACCTGTGAGCAGTGCCGACAACACCAACGCCGCCCTGCGCGCCGACATCCGCCGTCTCGGTGACATCCTCGGCGAAACCCTGGTCCGCCAGGAGGGTGAAGAACTCCTCGACCTCGTGGAACGCGTCCGCGCCCTCACCCGCACCGACGGCGACGCCGCCGCCGCGCTCCTCGGCCGCACCGACCCGCAGACCGCCGCCAAGCTGGTCCGCGCCTTCTCCACCTACTTCCACCTGGCCAACGTCACCGAGCAGGTGCACCGCGGCCGCGAGCTGCGCGCCCGCCGCGCCGCCGAGGGCTCGATCCTCGCCCGCACGGCCGACCAGCTCAAGGACGCCGACCCCGACCACCTCCGGCAGACCGTCGAGCACCTCGGCGTCCGCCCCGTCTTCACCGCACACCCCACCGAGGCCGCCCGCCGCAGCGTCCTCAACAAGCTCCGCCGCATCGCCCAGCTCCTCGACACCCCCACCACCGGCACCGGCGACAAGCGCCGCACCGACCTCCGCCTCGCCGAGAACATCGACCTGCTCTGGCAGACCGACGAACTGCGCGTCGCCCGCCCCGAACCCACCGACGAGGCCCGCAACGCCATCTACTACCTCGACGAACTCCACGCGAGCGCCGTCGGCGACGTCCTCGAGGACCTCCAGGCCGAACTCGACCGCGTCGGCCTCACCCTCCCCGCCACCGCCCGCCCCCTCACCTTCGGCACCTGGATCGGCGGCGACCGCGACGGCAACCCCAACGTCACCCCCCACGTCACCCGCGACGTCCTGATACTGCAGCACGAACACGGCATCACCGACGCCCTCGCCGTCGTCGACGACCTCCGCGGCGCCCTCTCCAACTCCATCCGCAACAGCGGCGCCACCGAGGAACTCCTCACCTCCCTCCAGCGCGACCTCGAACTCCTGCCCGAGATCAGCCCCCGCTACAAGCGCCTCAACGCCGAAGAGCCCTACCGCCTCAAGGCCACCTGCATCCGGCAGAAGCTCCTCAACACCCGCGAACGCCTCGCCCGCGACACCCCCCACCAGGAAGGCCGCGACTACCTCGGCACCGCCGAGCTCCTCGCCGACCTCCAGATCCTCCAGGACTCCCTGCGCGCCCACCGCGGCCGCCTCATCGCCGACGGCCGCCTCGAACGCGCCATCCGCACCCTCGCCGCCTTCGGCCTCCACCTCGCCACCATGGACGTCCGCGAACACGCCGACGCCCACCACCACGCCCTCGGCCAGCTCTTCGACCGCCTCGGCGAGGAATCCTGGCGCTACGCCGACATGCCCCGCGACTACCGGCGCAAGCTCCTCGCCAAGGAACTCCGCTCCCGCCGCCCCCTCGCCCCCAGCCCCGCCCCCCTCGACGCGGCCGGCGCCAAGACCCTCGGCGTCTTCCACACCATCCGCGACGCCCTCGAACGCTTCGGCCCCGAAGTCGTCGAGTCCTACATCATCTCCATGTGCCAGGGCGCCGACGACGTCTTCGCCGCCGCCGTCCTCGCCCGCGAAGCCGGCCTCGTCGACCTCCACGCCGGCTGGGCCAAGATCGGCATCGTGCCGCTGCTGGAGACCACGGACGAGCTCCGCGAGGCCGACCGCATCCTCGACGACATGCTCGCCGACCCCTCCTACCGCCGCCTCGTCGCCCTCCGCGGCGACGTCCAGGAGGTCATGCTCGGCTACTCCGACTCCTCCAAGTTCGGCGGCATCACCACCAGCCAGTGGGAGATCCACCGCGCCCAGCGCCGCCTCCGCGACGTCGCCCACCGCTACGGCGTCCGGCTGCGGCTCTTCCACGGCCGCGGCGGCACCGTCGGCCGCGGCGGCGGCCCCACCCACGACGCCATCCTCGCCCAGCCCTGGGGCACCCTCGAAGGCGAGATCAAGGTCACCGAACAGGGCGAGGTCATCTCCGACAAGTACCTCCTCCCCTCCCTCGCCCGCGAAAACCTCGAACTCACCGTCGCCGCCACCCTCCAGGCCAGCGCCCTCCACACCGCACCCCGCCAGTCGGACGAGGCCCTCGCCCGCTGGGACGCCGCCATGGACACCGTCTCCGACGCCGCCCACCACGCCTACCGGCGCCTCGTCGAGGACCCCGACCTCCCCGCCTACTTCTTCGCCTCCACCCCCGTCGACCAGCTCGCCGAACTCCACCTCGGCTCCCGCCCCTCCCGCCGCCCCGACTCCGGCGCCGGCCTCGACGGCCTCCGCGCCATCCCCTGGGTCTTCGGCTGGACCCAGTCCCGCCAGATCGTCCCCGGCTGGTACGGCGTCGGATCGGGACTGAAGGCGGCCCGCGAAGCCGGCCTCGACACCGTGCTCGACGAAATGCACGAGCACTGGCACTTCTTCCGCAACTTCCTCTCCAACGTCGAAATGACCCTGGCCAAGACCGACCTCCGCGTCGCCGGCCACTACGTCGACACCCTCGTCCCCGACGAACTCCGCCACGTCTTCGACACCATCCGCGCCGAACACGAGCTCACCGTCAAGGAAGTCCTCCGCATCACCGGAGAAGACGAACTCCTCGACTCCAACCCCGTCCTCAAGCAGACCTTCCACGTCCGCGACGCCTACCTCGACCCCATCTCCTACCTCCAGGTCTCCCTCCTCCACCGGCAGCGCCAGGCCGCCGCCCACGGCGAGGACCCCGACCCCCTGCTCGCCCGCGCCCTGCTCCTCACGGTCAACGGAGTGGCGGCGGGCCTCCGCAACACGGGCTGAGGACGGACGGACACAGACAGGCGGGGCGCCCCGAAGGGGGCGCCCCGCCTGTCTGTGTCCACGCTCAGGAGTTGTACGTGCTCTGGGCCCGCTCCAGACCCTCCAGCACCAGCGCCTCCACCGCGTCCGCCGCACGGTCCACCTGGTAGTCCAGCTCCTTGCGCTCCGTGGACGAGAAATCCTTCAGCACGAAGTCCGCCACCTGCATCCGCCCCGGCGGCCGCCCGATCCCGAACCGCACCCGGTGGTACGCCGGCCCCATCGCCTTCGTGATCGACTTCAGACCGTTGTGCCCGTTGTCGCCCCCGCCCAGCTTCAGCCGCAACGTGCCGTAATCGATGTCCAGCTCGTCGTGGACCACCACGATCCGCTCCACCGGCACCTTGTAGAAGTCCCGCAACGCCACCGTCGGACCACCCGACAGATTCATGAACGACATCGGCTTCGCCACCACCACCCGGCGCGACGACACCCCCGGCGCACCCAGCCGGCCCTCCACCACCTGGGCCCGCGCCTTGTGCGCCTTGAACCTCCCGCCCATGCGCTCCGCCAGCAGGTCCGCGACCATGAACCCCACGTTGTGGCGGTTGCCCGCGTACTCGGCACCCGGATTGCCCAGGCCCACGACCAGCCAGGGACTGCTGTCGTCCGTCATCTGCATGTCTCCTTCATACGCCAACCGCCGCCCCGCTCCGGACAAGGAGCGGGACGGCGGTCGGAGCGAAAACCCGAAAGGGCCTCGGTCAGCCCTTGACGACCAGCAGGTCGACGTGCTCCAGGAAGCCCTTCAGCGCGTCACGCTGGACCTGCTTCGGAACGACGACCTCGGTGCGGCCCTCGATGTCCAGGGACAGGACGACACCCGGGTTCTTCAGCGCCATCATCAGGTCGTGACCCGGCAGGGTGACGTGAACCGGCTCGGAACCGGAGCCGTAGACGACACCGGGAACGCGGTCCTCGCGACGGACACGGCGGGCGGCACCCTTGCCGAAGTCGGTGCGGATGGTGGCGGCGAGCTTGATCTCGGCCATGATGCACACTCCTCGTGAGCAGTTGAAGTGGACGGTCACCCGGCCACGACTGGCCTGCTACGAAGAGCGCGTCGATAACGGACCGCCGCACGCAACAGTGCGGCCTCCCTCGCCGAGCAACTCGAGGAGTCTACCCGGCGAAGGAGGCCGCCCAAAAATCGATCAGAAGCCGATCGGAAGTCGATCAGGAATCGACCAGAGAATGATCAGGAGTCGATCAGCCCAGCTCGTCGAAGAGGCTGGTCACCGAACCGTCCTCGAACACCTCACGCACCGCACGCGCGATCGTCGGAGCGATCGACAGCACCGTGATCTTGTCGAGCTCCAGCTCGTTCGGCGTCGGCAGCGTGTTCGTGAACACGAACTCGCTCACCTTCGAATTCTTCAGCCGGTCCGCAGCCGGACCCGACAGCACACCGTGCGTCGCCGTCACGATGACATCCGCGGCACCGTGCGCGAACAGCGCATCGGCAGCGGCACAGATCGTGCCACCCGTGTCGATCATGTCGTCGACCAGCACACACACCCGGCCCTTGACGTCACCCACGACCTCGTGGACCGTCACCTGGTTCGCCACGTCCTTGTCACGACGCTTGTGCACGATCGCCAGCGGCGCACCCAGACGGTCGCACCAACGGTCCGCCACCCGCACACGACCCGCGTCCGGGGAGACGACCGTCAGCTTGTCCCGGTCCACCTTCGCACCCACGTAGTCCGCCAGGATCGGCAGCGCGAACAGGTGGTCCACCGGACCGTCGAAGAAGCCCTGGATCTGGTCCGTGTGCAGGTCCACCGTCAGAATGCGGTCCGCACCCGCCGTCTTCATCAGATCCGCGATCAGACGCGCCGAGATCGGCTCACGACCACGGTGCTTCTTGTCCTGACGCGCATAACCGTAGAACGGCAGGATCACGGTGATGGAGCGCGCCGACGCGCGCTTCAGCGCGTCGATCATGATCAGCTGCTCCATGACCCACTTGTTGATGGGAGCCGTGTGGCTCTGCATCAGGAAGCAGTCCGCGCCACGCGCCGACTCCTGGAAACGGACGTAGATCTCACCGTTCGCGAAGTCGAAGGCCTTGGTCGGGACCAGGCCGACGCCCAGCTGGTGCGCGACCTCCTCGGCAAGCTCGGGGTGGGCGCGGCCGGAGAAGAGCATCAGCTTCTTCTCGCCGGTCGTCTTGATCCCGGTCACAGCACAGTCTCCTTGGATGTCGCTTTGTGTGCGCTTATCACGGTACGCCCCGCACGGCGTTCCGGTGTCACGGTCACTGCTCGCCCTCGGTGTCGGAAAGAGCGGCGGAAGCGGCCTGCGCGGCCGCACTACCCGGGCGCTTGCGCGCCACCCAACCCTCGATGTTCCGCTGCTGACCACGCGCGACGGCCAGCGAACCCGGGGGCACATCCTTGGTGATGACCGAGCCGGCCGCGGTGTACGCGCCGTCCCCGATCGTGACAGGAGCCACAAACATATTGTCCGAGCCCGTACGGCAGTGCGAGCCGATCGTGGTGTGGTGCTTGTTCACGCCGTCGTAGTTCACGAACACGCTCGCCGCACCGATGTTGGTGTGGTCACCGATCGTCGCGTCACCCACGTACGACAGGTGCGGGACCTTCGTCCCCTCGCCGACCTCGGCGTTCTTCATCTCCACGTACGCACCCGCCTTGGACTTCCGGCCCAGCCGCGTCCCCGGCCGCAGATACGCGAACGGACCCACCGTCGCGTCCTCACCGATCACCGCGGAATCCGCCACCGTGTTGTCCACACGAGCCCCGGCACCCACGGACGTGTCCTTCAGGCGCGTGTTCGGGCCGACCTCGGCACGCTCCGCCACATGCGTCGCACCCAGCAACTGCGTACCCGGGTGCACCAGAGCATCCGCCCCGAACGTCACCGACACGTCCACCCACGTCGACGCCGGATCCACCACCGTCACACCACTCAGCATCGCGGCCTCCAGCAGCCGCCCGTTCAGCAGCCGGCGCGCCTCCGCCAGCTGCACCCGGTTGTTGATCCCCAGGATCTCCCGGTGATCCCCGGCCGCGGCCGCACCCACCCGGTGCCCCGCCTCCCGCAGAATGCCGAGCACGTCCGTGAGGTACTCCTCGCCCTGGCTGTTGTCCGTCCGCACCTTCCCCAGCGCGTCCGCCAGCAGCTGCGCGTCGAACGCGAACACACCCGAGTTGATCTCCCGGATCGCCCGCTGCTCGTCGCTCGCGTCCTTGTGCTCCACGATCGCCGTCACGGCCCCGGTCGCCTCGTCCCGCACGATCCGGCCGTAGCCGGTGGCGTCCGGCACCTCGGCGGTCAGCACGGTCACGGCATTCCCGTCGGCGGCGTGCGTACCGGCCAGGTGCGCCAGCGTCGCGCCCGTCAGCAGCGGGGTGTCACCACAGACGACGATCACGGTCCCGTCGAGGGTGATCCCACCCTGCGCCAGCTCCTCCAGACCCATGCGCACGGCGTGCCCGGTGCCGTTCTGCTCGTACTGCACGGCGGTACGGACCCCGGGGTCGATCTCGGCGAGGTGCGCGGAGACCTGCTCACGGGCGTGGCCGACGATGACGACGAGGTGCTCGGGGTCCAGCTCACGGGCGGCGGCGACGACGTGCCCGACGAGGGACCGGCCGCAGATCTCGTGCAGGACCTTGGGGGTCGCCGACTTCATGCGGGTGCCCTCACCCGCTGCGAGGACGACGACGGCTGCCGGGCGGTTGGCGCTCACGGGTGTGCCCTTCGGCTTCGAGGGGGTGGACACCCGCAGGATACCGGGGGGTGAGCGGGGGGTAACGAGCGCGGGTCCTGACCTGGGAGGTCAGGACCCTGTGAAATCGAACTTTGGGCTCCCGGGGAAGGAATCGAACCCTCATTCAACGGACCAAAACCGTTTGTCCTGCCTTTAGACGACCCGGGATGGCTTGCGCGTTATGTCCGATTATGGTGATCGGTTGCGCGCGCAGAAGACACTATGCCGTACCACCAGCCTTCGATGCGACGGTACAGGTCGGCGCTGTCCAGAACGCGCACGATGAGGCAGCCGCGATAGTGCTCGCCGACGTTTTTGCGCACCGTCTTGGGGTTGTGCTTCTTGAGTGTCGTCTTGCCCAGGCCGGTGATGTCGACACCGACCAGGTCGGCCCAGAACTGCTCGACGGCCGCCACATTCGCGTTCTCGTGGACCATCACGTGGAACCGCAGCCGCTCTGGCTTCACGCCCAGCAGGGCGAGCCACCTCAAGTACAGGTAGATCACATCGGGGTCGCTGTTGATGAAGGTGGCGCGTTCGCTCGGCCTGTGCGGCTTGCTCTTCGTCCCCTCGGCCCAGTAAAGGGCCACGCCGGCGATGAAGAGGTCCCGGTCCGTCATTGCTCCGATCTCGGCCGTCGCCGCCCGCTTGACCTCCTCCCGCTTGGCGTCGCGCGCCTCCCGGTACGGCGCCCAGCGCGCCTCCGACATCTCCCGCATCTGCTTCACCGTCTTGCGTGGCTTCGGCAGATCCCGCACCCACAGCGACACCGAGCTCTTCGCCACTCCCAGCTCGGCCACGATCTCGTCGTACGTCTTCCCGGCCCGGCGCAGTTCGCGCGCCCGGTCCCGCATTTCCGGTTTGGCTTGAACCATGGCGGCAGCTTCGCCTCGTACGTCAGGTGGAATGGCGCATACCTGATCGATTCACTAGTTCGAGCGAAATGCCTCCATTCCGTACGCACTCGCGTACGCTCCGTGCTGCTGTCCGGACGGGAAATCGGGTGGCGGGCGCCCGTAGTCTGGGTGTTATGACCACAACGGGGGCAATGGCGGACGTCACGGCGCGGAGCGCGGTGGCGGGGCCGTGGTGGTGGGCGCGGCGGCGCGCGATGGTGCTGGATGTCGTGCTGGCGGCGGTGTCGGCCGTGGAGTGCGGGCTGGAGGGTTTGCCGTTCGCGTCGGAGACGGGGATTCCGGCGGGGCTGGGTGTGCTGCTGGGTGTGCTGGTGGGGGCGTCGCTGTTGGTGCGGCGGCGGTGGCCGGTGGCGGTGGTGCTGGTGTCGATCGGGTCGACGCCGGCGGAGATGGGTGCGTTGCTGGGGGTCGTGTCGCTGTACACGTTGGCGGCGTCGGACGTGCCGCGTCGGGTGATCGCGTTGTTGTCGGGGTTGTCGCTGGTGGGGACGCTGGTGGTGGCTTTGGCGCGGTTGCAGCAGGACGTGGCGGCGGATGGTTACCGGCCGGGTGTGTGGGCGTTGGTGATGTTCGCCGGGGTGGTGACGCTGGGGTTGACGGCGCCGCCGGTGTTGCTGGGGTTGTACGTGGGGGCGCGGCGTCGGTTGGTGGAGAGTCTGCGGGAGCGGGCGGACGGCTTGGAGCGTGAGCTGTCGTTGCTGGCGGAGCGGGCGGAGGAGCGGGCGGAGTGGGCTCGTAACGAGGAGCGGACGCGGATCGCCCGGGAGATGCACGACGTGGTGGCGCACCGGGTGTCGTTGATGGTGGTGCATGCGGCGGCGTTGCAGGCGACGGCGTTGAAGGATCCGGAGAAGGCGTCGCGGAATGCGGCGTTGGTGGGGGATATGGGCCGGCAGGCTCTGACGGAGTTGCGGGAGATGTTGGGGGTGTTGCGGTCGTCGGAGGCCGGTGCCGGTGCCGGTTCGGGTTCGGGTGCGGGGGAGCCGGAGCGGTTGGCGGCGGTGGCGGCTGCGGCGTCGGCGCGGGTGCGGGTGGCGGCGGATGTGGTGGGTGCGGGGGACGGTGGCCCGTGTCTGGAGGGGCTGGCGGATCTGGTGGGGCAGTCGCGGGCGGCGGGGATGGCCGTGGAGCTGTCGGTGCTGGGGGAGGTGCGCGCGTATGGGCCGGGGGTGGAGCAGACGGCGTACCGGGTGGTGCAGGAGGCGTTGACGAATGTGCACAAGCATGCGCCGGGGGCGCGTGCGGTGGTGCGGTTGGCGCATCGGGACGCCGAGGTGGCGTTGCAGGTGGAGAACGGGCCGGCGGAGGCGGGTGCGGAGGGTGGTCCGCGGTTGCCGAGTGGGGGGAATGGCCTGGTGGGGATGAGGGAGCGTGTGGTGGCGCTGGGTGGGGTGTTTGTGTCGGGGCCGACGGAGGCGGGGGGTTTCCGGGTGTCGGCGGTGATACCGGCGAAGGGTGCGTCGGTCGTCTGACGGGTGGGTCAGGCGGTGAGGCGGGAGGGCCTGGTGCCGGTGACGAGGGTGCGGATGGCGTGGTCGATGTGGGAGCCGAGGTACCAGTCGCCGGTGTGGTCGAGGCTGTAGACGCGGCCGTGGGCGTCGATGGTGAGGAGGGCTTGGCCGTCGAGTTCCTGGCCGAGGGGGCAGACGTCGGTGCCGAGGGCGCGGCCGAGGTCGGCGACGGTGCGGGCGAGGTGGAGGCCGTGGAGGGGGTCGATGTGGAAGGGGGTGGGGGCGATGTGGCGGCCGGGTCCGGGTGGGGTGATGTGGAGGCCGCCGAATTCGGCCCAGGCTTCGACGGCGGCGGGGAAGACGGTGTGGCGGTGGCCGCCGGGTGAGGTGTGGGCGCGGAGGGTGTCGGCCCAGTTTTCTGCGGCTTTGATGTCCCAGCGGCCGGGTTGCCAGCCGGCTTCGCGGAGGGCGGCGTCGACGGCGACGGGGAAGCGGGTGGCTGCGGTGCGGTCGAAGGCGTGCATGGCGTGTGGGGGTCAGTTCCTGCCGGGGGTGGGGGTGGGGGTGGCGGGGTCGACGGGGCGGACGCCGAAGTGGGTGAGGAGTGCGGTGCAGGTGCGGCAGGGGGGTGCGTAGGTGCCGTGGCGGGGGTCGCCGTCCTCGCGGATGTGGCGGGCGGTGATTTTGGCTTGTTTGAGGGCGCGGCGGGCTTCGCCGTGGGTGAGGGGTTTGCGGCTGGCGCGTTTGCTGCGGGCGGCTTCGTGTCCGGTGAGGTAGCGGGTGAGGAGGACGGCTTCGGGGCAGCGGCCGGTGAAGCGTTCGCGGCGTTCGATGGTGAGGGTGTCGAGGAAGTCCTGGACGAGGGGGTGGAGGCGGGGTGGTTGGTCGGTTTTGGTGGCGGTGCAGGTGAAGGTGGTGCCGCGGACGGAGAGGGCGGCGGCGACGGCGGGCAGGATGCCGTCGCGGCGGTGGAGCAGGGCGGGTGGGCGGTCGGTGTCCTCGGTGCTGCTCCAGGTGAGGCGGGGGTCGCCGGGGGTGGTGGTGTGGCCGGCGTTCCGTTCCTGTGTGGTGTGCAATGCGGTGTCTTCCCTCCCGTGCAATCCCCCTGTTGCGGGTGCCAGCCTGCCAAATGGGGCGGCGGGTGTGGAAGGCAGGTCGGTGTTGCGTGGGGTTGTTGTGACGTTTGATCACTATGAGGTCGTGTGTGGTGGCGGATCGGGGCGTGAGCTGGGGGTGTGGCGGCGGGTGTGGTGACGGGGCGTGAGGGGCGCGTGTCGCGGGTGGGGTGTGCGCGGGGCGGGCGCCCCTGAGTGGGGTCGGGGTCGGGGATGGGGGGAAGGCCGGGGGCGGGGGCGGGCCGGTGGCGGGTGGCAGCGCATAGGCTGTCGGTCACGAGAGCGAGCCCGGCGTCCGCCGCATGTCCGGGCCGCCACGGGTCACGTCAGGTCCCGCAGGGACACAGTCAGCAGGGGGCTTCCGCCATGACGACAGGTCGGCTCGGGCAGCAGGCCGCGCCACCGAACGCGGCCTATGCCGGGCAGGTCGTGCACTTCCCGGACCCGGTTCGGCGCAGCCGTTATCCCAAGGGGGTGCGGGTGGACGCGGACGGTTTTCCGGACTTCTCGCCGTATGCCCGGGCGGCCGCGGAGATCGCGGAGCCGCCGGAGGGTTTCGGCGTGGACGAGCTGCGGCTGACGGACTACGTGTCGGCGAACGCGGCGTTGCACGCGGAGGGGCACGAGCTGTGGGCGAGTCTGTCGCCGGTGGCGACGCCGCACGGCTGGACGTGGCACCACGTGGCGGGGACGCGCCGGCTGGAGCTGGTGCCGGTGGAGGTCAAGGCGTTGCTGCGGCACCACGGTGGGCTGGCGACGGCGGCGGTGGACCAGGAGAAGCGGGGGACGCGGCCGTTGCAGGAGACGCGGCCGGTGCATTTTGCGTTGCCGCAGCGGGATGTGGCGGTGACGGAGGAGCAGATCCAGGGGGTCGAGGAGGATCTGGGATACCGGCTGCCGGGTGCGTACCGTTCGTTCCTGAAGGCGGCGGGCGGGTGCGCGCCGGTGGCGGTGGCGCTGGATGCGGAGCTGGGTCTGCTGGTGGACCAGCCGTTCTTCACGGTGCGTGAGGAGGCGGCGGTCAATGATCTCGTCTACATCAACAAGTGTCTGCGGGACCACTTCACCAAGGACTATCTGGGCGTGGCGTTCGTCCAGGGCGGTGTGCTGGCGGTGAAGGTGAAGGGCGAGGGGATCGGCTCGGTCTGGTTCTGCGCGTACGACGATGCGCGGGACCGGGACGGTATGGCGCTGGAGGAGCGCGTGGGCCGGTTGCTGCTGCCGTGTGGTGAGGACTTCGACGTGTTCCTGTCGCGGCTGGCGGGTGGTCCGCCGGAGCTGGAGACGGTGGCGAAGCTGATGGTCGACGGTGGTTTCGCGTACGCCGTCCCGGTGGAGGGGTGAGCGCGGGATGGTGACGTTCGCGCAGGCGCAGGAGCGTGCGGAGCGCTGGGTGAACGGCGATGTGCCGGCGTATCTGCAGCGTGAGGTCCGGGTCAGGGAGTTCGACCTGGGTTTTGTGGCGTGGGCCGAGGACCGGGAGGACGGTCCGAGGAGCGACGGCGGCGATCAGCGGCTGGTCATTGCGCGGGACAGCGGGGAGACGACGCTGTGGCCGGCGCTGCCGGTGGGTGAGGTGATCCGCCGCTACGAGGAGGAGTACGGCGTGGTGGAGGAACCCCCGGCCGAGAAGGCGCCGCCGCGCCGCCGCCTGGACTTGGAGGCGACGTCGTTCCTGCTGACGCCGCCGCAGTGGCTGCAGGACGCGGCGGACGCGATGGGCATCCCGGACCAGCGCAAGGAGGGGTCGGGGGCGCCGGCGACTTCCGGTGCGGGTGCGTCTGCGGCTGCGTCGGTGCCGGATGCTGCGGTGCCGGGTGTGGATGCGTCTGCGCCGGTGCCGGGCGCTGCGGTGTTGGGTGCGGACGCGCCGGGCGGTGCGGTGCTGGGTGCGGATGCGTCTGCGCTGGGTGCGGGTGCGTCGGGCGGTGCGGTGACTCCGGACGGTGCGCTGGCTCCGGGCGAGGGCGCTGCGGTGCCGGGTGTGGATGCGTCTGTGCCCGGTGCGGGTGCGTCGGTGCGGGACGCTGCGGTGCCGCCGCGTGCGGGTGCGGGTGACGGTTCTGCCGTGCCGGGTGCCGGTACGTCGGACGACGCGGCGGTGCTGGGTGCTGTGGCGCCGGGCGACGGTGTGAACGACGGCGCTGCGGTGCCCAGTGCCGGTGCTGCGGCGTTGGGTGCGGGTACGTCGGACGGCGCGTTGTCGGGTGCTGTGGCGCCGGGCGACGAGTCGCGTGACGGTGTGAGTGACGGCGCTGCGGTGCCGGGCGCCGGTGCCGGTGCGGAGGGCGTTGCGGTGCCGGACGCGGGTGACGGTTCTGCCGTGCCGGGTGCCGGTCTCCAGGGCCAGGGTGCTGCGGTTCCGGGTGATGGCCGCGCCGATGATGCTGCGTCGCTGGGCGCGGGCTCTCCGGTGCCGGGCGACGCTGTGCGTGACGGAGCTGTGGCGCCGGGCGCGGGTGCCGGTGCGGAGACCGCTGCGGCGCAAGGCGCCGACCGGGTGGACGGCGCCGGGGCTGAGGGCGACGGTGCTGGGGTGCGGGGCACCGGCCCCCACGGCCAGGGTCTCGCAGCGCCGGGTGACGGCCCTGCCGATGATGCTGCGGTGCCGGGTGCCGGTGCGGAGGGCACTGCGGCGCGGGGCGCCGGTCTGGCGGACGGCGCCGGGGTGCCGAGCGCGGAGAGCGCTACCTCGGTGCTCGGTGCCGAGGCGCGGGGCACCGGTGACAGTGCTGCGGCGCGGGGTGTCCGTGGTGGTGACGGCCGTGACCCGGAGGGGGTGGACCCCTCCTGGCCCGCGGCCGGGACCGCGGCGGCGGAGCCGCCCGTCGTGGCGGAGTCGTGGGCCGCGGCCGGTTCCTCGGCCGAGAGCGACGGCTCCGAGCCCTGGCCCGGGGCCGACGTCACAGAGGAGGACGACCGCTCCGTCGGCCTGCCGGCGACCGTGCTGGCGCCTGCGCTGTCCGGCGCGGACGACGAGGACACGCCGCGTCCGGGCGTCCGCCCCGACGCCAAGACGGAACTCATGCCCCAGGGCAGCGCGCTGCCGCGCACGACGATCGCCCCGGCGATCGACGCCCCCGACGCGGCGGCCACGCCGACCGGCCCCGGTGCGCCCGGGGCCCCCGGCGGGTCGGCCGCGTACGCGGCGACCATGCTGGCGCACCCCGACGCCGCCGGTGGGCCCGGCATACCGGGTGCTCCCGGTGCCGGTGCCCCGGGGGCGCCCGCGGCCCCGTCGGCGCCTGGTGCCCCAGGCACCCCTGGCGGGGGCGTGCATCATGCCGCCACCATGCTCGCGGCTCCCGGAACGCCCGGCATGCCCGGTGCCCCGGGTGGCCCCGCGGTTCCGCCGGCCCCGGGCGCCCCCGGCGCGCCCCGCAACTCCGGCGGCCCGGCGGTTCCGCCGGCGCCTGGTGCCCCCGGCACGCCCGGTAACCCGGGCGGGCCCGCGGCCCCGTCGGCGCCTGGTGCTCCCGGCGCCCCCGGCGGGGGTGTGCACCACGCCGCCACCATGCTCGCGAGCCCGGGTACACCTGGCATGCCCGCTGCTCCCGGCGCGCCTGGTGCGCCCCGCAACTCCGGCGGCCCGGCTGTCCCGCCGGCCCCGGGCGCCCCCGGCGTCCCCGGTGCCGTACCGGGCCACGGCGCCCCCGGCGCCCCCGGTGCCGCGCCGACCCCCGGCGCCCCTGGTGCACCCGGCGCCCCCGGCCCGGCCCCGGGCGCTCCCGGCGTCCCGGGCGTACCCGGCACCCCCGGCCCCGCCCCGGCCCACGGCGCCCCCGGCGCCCCGGCCGTACCGGGCACCCCCGCCGCCCCCTCCTACGGCTACCCCCCCGCCCCCGCCGGTGTTCCCACCGTGGGGCCGGGGTACATGGCCGTGTTGCGGTATCGCGCTCCCGATGGGTCCGAGCAGCAGATCATTCGGCGGAGTGCGCCCGGGACGCCGCATCCCGAGTGGCAGATCCTGCATGAGTTGCGGGCCATGGGGGTGCCGCCGCAGCAGGTGCTGGAGTTGCACACCGAGCTGGAGTCGTGTGATCTGCCCGGTGGGTACTGTGCGCGCATGGTGCGGGAGAGCTGGCCGCAGGTGCGGGTCAGTCATACCGCTGCCTATGGGCGGGATCTTCCGTCGCGGCAGCAGGGCATGCGGCATCTGCTGGAGCACCAGGGCGAGTTGCATCAGGTCGCGGACGGGCCGGCGCGGCCCGCGCCGAACCGGGTGCCGTTGCCGCATCCGGCGCACGTCCGGCCGGCGCCGGCCGTGGGGCCGGATGTGATCGGCCGGGAGCTCGTCGAGTCGTTCGGTCCGCAGGGCGTGTTCCGTTGCGATCAGCGGGCCGTGTCCCGGCAGGGCGTGCCGGAGATCGTGGCGCACACCCTGGTGTGGGCGGGGCTGCCGGTGGATCTGGGGCCGTTCTTCTGGGCGCAGGCCCAGCCGGGCCGCCCGGTGCCGACGCTGGCGGAGCTCGCCGCGGAGCGTGGTGTGCGTCCGGCGGCGGACGCCGGCTCGTATCTGGTGATGGGCAGTGACTACGGGCGTCAGCTGTGTGTGCAGTACGGCACGGCGCACATCGTCGCCGTCCCCTTGGAGGCGGGCCCGGACGGTGCTCCGGCCGTGCCGCAGTTCGTCAACACGAGTCTCCCCCAGTTCGTACGCTCTTTGGCGCTGCTCGGGAAGATGTGGCGTTGGCGCTACGGGCTGACGCCGGAGCAGGCCGGCCGCTGGACCGTGGATTTTCAGGACCAGTTGGCCGCCCTGGACCCTGCCGCTCTGGCCTCGCCGGAGAACTGGTGGGCCGTGCTGGTGGAGCAGATGTGGGACGGTCTCTTCTAGCGGCCGGCCGCGGCATGCAGTCCGTGCGGCAGGGCGTTCGATCCGTGGACGGCGGGTCGGGCGCCCTGCGCCGTCATCGGTCGGCGCGTCCCCGGCGGGCGCGTCGTCCGTCCGGGAATGATGGACGCCGGACCGTGTCGCATACCGGATTTCCGGATATAAGGGGCTACAAGGATGAGTTCATCGGTGTCTCCTGACGGTTTCGCTGTCGTACGGGGCCGGGGGTACCGGCCCGAGCAGGTGGACCGTGCGATGGCGGAGTTCGCCCGCCAGCGCGACTCCGCCTGGGAGCGGGCGGCGCGGCTGACTGTCCTGGCGCGCGAGATGGAGGACGAGGTCCGGCGTCTCGCGCAGGTGGTGGCGAAGCTGCCGCCGCAGACGTACGAGTCGCTGGGCCCGCGTGCCCAGGGTCTGGTGACGACCGCGGAGCTGGAGGCGGCGGGGCTGCGCGAGCGTGCCGAGGCGGAGGCGGCCGAGCTGCAGGAGGCGGCCGAGGAGTACGGCCGGGAGGTGCGCGAGGCCGCCCACGAGTACGCGGTGGCGGTGCGTGCCGAGGCGGAGGAGTGGGCGCGGCAGGCGCGTCTGGCGGCGGAGACGGTGGCCGACGAGATTGCCACGACCGCCCGCCAGGAGGCCAAGGAGCGGCGTGAGGAGGCGCTGGCGCAGCTGAAGGAGATGCGGCAGCGCACCGCCATGATCCTGGCCGAGCAGGAGAAGGAGCAGGCGGAGCGGTGGGATGCCGCGGGCCGGGAGATCGCCGAGCGCGAGGCCGCGATGGACGCCCGGGTGGCGGCGCTGGAGGAGTACGCGCGGACGGCGCTGGGTGACGCGCGGCGGCGGTACGCCGACACGGAGGAGGCCGCCCGGCACGGGCAGGAGGACGCCGAGGCGCAGGCCGCGGCGGTCATCGCGCAGGCCCGGGTGCGGGAGGAGCGGATCGCTCGGGAGACGGAGCGGGTGCTGCGGGAGCACGAGGAGCGGCGCGAGGAGCTCAAGTCGCACATGGCGCATGTGCGGCACAGTCTGGCGGCCCTCACGGGCAAGCCGGTGGCCGAGGACCTGGTGACCGGGGAGGGCTGAGGCCCGGCCGGCCGGTTGCCGGGGCGGTGTACCGGAGGGACGCCCCTCCGGTACACCGCCCCGCGCCTCAGTGCGTCGCCGGTGCGGCGACGGTGACCGTGATGTCGAGCGGCTTGACGTCCTGGCCGCTCTGCGGGTCCTTGAGGGACACGCGGACGGTGAAGGTGCCGGGCTGCTCGTCGGCGTGGAGCTGCGGCAGCGTCACCGTGCCGTCCTTGTCCGTCTTCGGGAGGATGAGCGACCGTACGGGCTTGCCCTCGGCGTCCTTGAACCAGGGGCCCTTGGCACAGGGCTTTCCCTTGTCGTCGAGGAGGACGACGGTGAGGACGGTGCCGGGGACGGCCTTGTCCCCGGCGAGCGCCTTCACCTGGATCTTCTGCTCGAACGCCGTGCCCGGCGCTGTCTTGAGGGCCTCGTCGCCGACCCGCTTGAGGGTGTCCGCGACGGGCGCGGGCGCCTCCTTCACGGTGGCGGCGAAGTCCACGGGGGTCACGCGGCTGCCGTCGCCGTTGTCGACGGTGGCCCGGAGGGTGAACGCGACCGGCTTGTCACCCGCGATCAGCTCGGGCGCGGTGGCCGTGCCGTCCTTGCCGGTGGTGACGGTGGCCAGCTGCTTGCCGTCGGCGAAGTGGGCGACGTTCAGGCCGATGATCTCGAACTGGACGCGCGTGCCCGCGGGCATCGGCTTCCCGGCCTTGTCGACGGCCCGTACGGCCGGGCGCTCGGCGAACGCCTTGCCCGCCTCGGCCTCGATCCGCTCCTTGCCGATGCGCTCCAGGCGCGCGACGGTCGGCGTGGGCGGCTTCGGCGTCGGAGGGGTGGGCGGCTTCGGCTTGTCGGTGCTGCCGCCACCACCGGGCTGGTGCGTGCTGCCCCCGGTACTGCCTCCGGTGCCGGTGCTTCCGCCGGTGCCGCCGCTGCCGTTGTGGCCCGTGCTGCCCCCGGTGCTGCCGCTGCCGTGACCGCTGCTGCCCGCGTTCCCGGTACCGGAGTTGCCCGTTCCGCCCGGCTTCTGCCCGGCCGGCGTGTTCGTACCGGCGCCGGTCCCCGTACCGGAACCCGAGCCCGAGCCCGTACCCGAGCCCGTGCCTCCCGGCACCGGCGGCAGTCCCGGGCCGTCCGGCAGCGCGTCCGTGCCGTTGGCGTACTTGCGGGCCCACGCCAGTACCGCGTTCACGTACTCGCGCGAGTTGTTGTAGCTGAGGATCGCGGTGTCGAGGTCGCCGGGGCGCCGCAGGTCCCTGCCGCCCGCGCACAGGTAGCGGGCGGTGGCGGCGGTGGCGTCGAAGACGTTGTTGGGGTCCTTGACGCCGTCCCCGTTGCCGTCCATGCCGTAGCTCGCCCACGTGGACGGGATGAACTGCGTCGGGCCGACGGCCCGGTCGTACTCCTTGTCCCCGTCCCAGCGGCCGCCGTCCGTGTCCGGGACGACGGCGAACTCCCCGCCCGTCAGGCGGGGGCCGAGGATCTGTCTCTCCGTGGTGCCGTCCGGGTTCATCCGGCCGCCCATGGCGCCGTGCTGCGACTCCACCTTGCCGATGCCCGCGATCAGCGACCACGAGATGTGGCAGTTGGGGTAGAGGTCGGCGGCCAGTTTCTCGGCGTTCTTGTAGGCGGCCAGCGCCGTGGACGGGATGCCCTCGACCGCCGGCCCGCCGCCCGTGACGCCGCCCGGCGGCGGGGTCGCGCCGGGGCGCGGACGGAGGTCGGGCAGGGCCAGGTTGGGCGTGCCGTGCGGCCGGCTCTGGGGGTTGTCGGTGCCGGGGGTGGGGTCGCTGTCGGCGGTGTTGTGGGGCGGGCTGGCGCCGACGGCGGCCGTGGTCAGGCTGGCGACGAGCAGGGCGGTGCACAGTCCCTGGCGGGAGACGCTCGCAGCGCGGGTTCGGAGTATCTTCACGGAGGCTGCTTCCTTCGGAGACCGGCGGCCATGCGAAGGGGGTCAAGGGCGCCGGCCCCCCTCGGCCATGGAACCGAACACTAATTCCCTCTGGCCGCAATTGTCTTGCCCGGGGGCCCGCTTCACGGCTTCTTCGCCGTTCGTTCCCCCGCAAGAGGCGTACGGCCGCGCCCCCGCCCGCCGTTGTGCGTAGCCGGCCCGTACGCCGTCCCGTCCGCTCCTGTACTGCTCCCGTACTGCGCCCGCATCACGCCGGGCTGAGGCTGCCCTCCACCTGTGCCGCCGCCGGTAGTTGGGCCGCCCGCAACCCACCAGCCCGCAAAGCAGGGCGTATTGTCACAAGAGAGATGTCCCGCCCACCCCCTCCGGAACCCCCACCCCTCCCATCGTAGCAGGACAATCACTCTCCGTAGTCATCCGCCACCCGCCGCCCCCGCGGACAAGCGGACGGCGCGTGTCCGTACGGCGTCGTAGGCTGGAACCGCCCGGCCCGTAGTCCACGCGTCGGGCCGTTCGCGTTGTCCACCCCCGGGACGGAATCTCTCCATGAGCCTGCACGGTCTGCTCGACGCCGTCGTCAAGGATCCGGCGCTCGCCGAAGCGGTGAAGGCCGCGTCCGGCGGCAACCGGCCGCACGTCGACCTGGTCGGGCCGCCCGCCGCCCGGCCCGTCTCCATCGCCGCGCTCGCCGCACGGGCCGGCCGGCCCGTGCTGGCCGTGACCGCCACCACCCGGGAGGCCGAGGACCTCGCCGCGGCGCTCCGCTCCCTCCTGCCGCCGGAGCTGGAGAACGCGGTCGTGGAGTACCCCTCCTGGGAGACCCTGCCGCACGAGCGGCTCTCCCCGCGCTCCGACACCGTCGGCCGCCGCCTCGCCGTGCTGCGCCGCCTGGCGCACCCCAGCAAGGACGACCCGGCCGCCGGCCCCGTCAGCGTCGTCGTCGCACCCGTGCGCTCCGTGCTCCAGCCGCAGGTCAAGGGGCTGGGCGACCTGGAGCCGGTGAGCCTGCGCAGCGGGCAGAGCGCCGACCTGCAGCAGGTCGTGGCGGCCCTCTCCGCGGCCGCGTACGCGCGCGTGGAACTGGTGGAGAAGCGCGGCGAGTTCGCCGTGCGCGGCGGCATCCTCGATGTGTTCCCGCCCACCGAGGAGCACCCGCTCCGTATCGAGTTCTGGGGCGACGACGTCGAGGAGATCCGTTACTTCAAGGTCGCCGACCAGCGCTCCCTGGAGGTCGCCGAGCACGGTCTGTGGGCGCCGCCGTGCCGTGAGCTGCTGCTCACCGACGCCGTGCGGGAGCGCGCCGCGGCCCTGGCCGAGGACCACCCCGAGCTGGGCGAACTGCTCGGCAAGATCGCCGAGGGCATCGCGGTGGAGGGCATGGAGTCCCTCGCACCGGCCCTCGTCGACGACATGGAGCTGCTCCTCGACGTGCTGCCCGCCGGCAGCATGGTGGTCGTCTGCGACCCCGAGCGGGTCCGCACCCGGGCCGCCGACCTGGTGGCCACGTCGCAGGAGTTCCTCCAGGCGTCCTGGGCCGCCACGGCCGGCGGCGGCGAGGCGCCCATCGACGTGGACGCCGCGTCGCTGTGGGGCATCGCCGACGTCCGGGACAGAGCCCGCGAGCTGGGCATGATGTGGTGGTCGGTGAGCCCCTTCGCCGCCGGCGAGGACGAGACCGACGGCGACACGCTGAAGCTGGGCATGCGGGCCCCCGAGAGCTACCGCGGCGACACCGCCCGCGCCCTGGCCGACACCAAGGGCTGGGTGTCCGACGGCTGGCGCACCGCGTACGTCACCGAGGGCCACGGCCCCGCCGCCCGTACGGTCGAGGTGCTCGGCGGCGAGGGCATCCCCGCCCGCCTGGACGCCGACCTCACCGGCCTGTCCCCGTCCGTCGTGCACGTGGCGTGCGCGAGCCTGGACAGCGGCTTCGTCGACGCGGCGCTGAAGATCGCCGTGCTGACCGAGACCGACCTGACCGGCCAGCGCACCACCAGCAAGGACATGGGCCGCATGCCGGCCCGGCGCCGCAAGACCATCGACCCGCTCACCCTCCAGGCCGGCGACTTCATCGTGCACGAGCAGCACGGTGTCGGCCGGTACCTGGAGATGGTGCAGCGCACCGTGCAGGGCGCCACCCGCGAGTACCTGCTGGTGGAGTACGCGCCCGCCAAGCGCGGCCAGCCCGGCGACCGCCTGTACATCCCCACCGACCAGCTGGAGCAGGTCACCAAGTACGTCGGTGGCGAGCAGCCCACGCTGCACCGTCTCGGCGGCGCGGACTGGACGAAGACGAAGGCGCGCGCGAAGAAGGCGGTCAAGGAGATCGCCGCCGACCTGATCAAGCTGTACTCGGCGCGGATGGCGGCGCCCGGCCACACCTTCGCACCGGACACGCCGTGGCAGCGCGAGCTGGAGGACGCCTTCCCGTACGCGGAGACGCCCGACCAGCTCACCACCATCGCCGAGGTCAAGGAGGACATGGAGAAGTCGGTCCCCATGGACCGTCTGATCTGCGGCGACGTCGGCTACGGCAAGACGGAGATCGCAGTGCGGGCCGCGTTCAAGGCGGTGCAGGACGGCAAGCAGGTGGCGGTGCTGGTGCCCACCACGCTCCTCGTCCAGCAGCACTTCGGCACGTTCTCGGAGCGGTACGCGCAGTTCCCCGTGAACGTGCGGGCGCTGTCCCGCTTCCAGACGGACGCGGAGGCGAAGGCCGTCCTGGAGGGGCTGCGCGAGGGCTCCGTCGACGTCGTCATCGGCACCCACCGCCTGTTCTCGTCCGAGACGAAGTTCAAGGATCTGGGCCTGGTCATCGTCGACGAGGAGCAGCGGTTCGGCGTCGAGCACAAGGAGCAGCTGAAGAAGCTGCGGGCCAACGTCGACGTGCTGACGATGTCGGCCACGCCCATCCCGCGCACCCTGGAGATGGCGGTGACGGGCATCCGCGAGATGTCGACGATCACCACGCCGCCGGAGGAGCGGCACCCGGTGCTCACCTTCGTCGGCCCGTACGACCAGAAGCAGATCGGTGCGGCGATCCGCCGTGAGCTGCTGCGCGAGGGCCAGGTCTTCTACATCCACAACCGGGTGGAGTCCATCGACCGGGCGGCGGCGCGGCTGCGCGAGATCGTGCCGGAGGCGCGCATCGCCACGGCGCACGGCCAGATGTCGGAGTCGGCGCTGGAGCAGGTCGTGGTGGACTTCTGGGAGAAGAAGTTCGACGTGCTGGTGTCGACGACGATCGTGGAGTCGGGCATCGACATCTCCAACGCCAACACGCTGATCGTGGAGCGCGGCGACACGTTCGGCCTGTCGCAGCTGCACCAGCTGCGCGGCCGGGTGGGCCGCAGCCGGGAGCGGGGCTACGCCTACTTCCTGTACCCGCCGGAGAAGCCGCTGACGGAGACGGCGCACGAGCGGCTGGCCACCATCGCCCAGCACACGGAGATGGGTGCGGGCATGTACGTGGCGATGAAGGACCTGGAGATCCGTGGTGCGGGCAATCTGCTCGGCGGCGAGCAGTCGGGTCACATCGCGGGCGTGGGCTTCGACCTGTACATCCGCATGGTGGGCGAGGCCGTCGCCGACTACCGGGCGTCGCTGGAGGGCGGTGCCGAGGAGGAGGCCGCCCCGCTGGAGGTGAAGATCGAGCTGCCGGTCGACGCGCACGTCCCGCACGACTACGCGCCCGGGGAGCGGCTGCGCCTCCAGGCGTACCGGGCCATCGCCTCGGCGACCAGCGAGGAGGACATCAAGGCGGTCCGCGAGGAGCTCACCGACCGGTACGGCAAGCTGCCGGAGCCGGTGGAGAACCTGCTGCTGGTGGCGGGCCTGCGGATGCTGGCGCGGGCCTGCGGGGTCACGGACATCACGCTCCAGGGCAGCAACGTGCGGTTCGGCCCGGTGGAACTGCGCGAGTCGCAGGAGCTGCGGCTGAAGCGGCTGTACCCGCGTACGGTGATGAAGCCGGCCACCCGGCAGATTCTGGTGCCGCGCCCGGCGACCCGGCCCATCGGCGGGAAGCCGCTGGTCGGGCGGGAACTGCTGGCGTGGACGGGCGAGTTCCTGACGACGATTCTGGGGTCGTGACGACGGCGGGCGCCCCGTAAGGATCCGTTACGGGGTGCCCGTCCGCTCCAGCACCGTGTACCCGCCGGCGGTGCCCAGCACGGCGTAGTGCGTGCCCGGGTGCCGGTGCTGGGCGTCGGCGGCGAGCTGCTGCGGGGTCCTGCCGTCGGTCAGGCGCAGTGCCACGTAGCCGGGGGCGATGCCGCGGGTGTCGCCGATCCAGAAGACGCGGCAGCGTCCGGCCAGGCGGCTTATGGGGGTCACGTCGGCTTCGACGGTGGCGTTGTCGGGGATGCGGTCCAGGAGCCGTTCGGTGGCCTTCACGCTGTCCGGTACCCGGTACGTCTCGGGCAGCGTCAGGCTGTACGCGGGCAGGGAGGCGCTGAGCGCGAGGGCCGCCGCGGCGACGGCGGCCGGCAGCTGGTGCGCGTACCGGCGGAGCCACGGGGTGGTGCTGTGCCGGGCGCGGTCGAGGGCGTCGGCGAGGGCGACGAACACGACGGGCATGAGGACGGCGCTGTAGTGCCAGTCGGTGCCCCAGTAGTGGTCGTCGTGGGAGGCGAACCGCCAGCCGAGGGTGGGCAGGGCGACGAGGAGGACGGGGGAGCGGAGGGCGAGCAGGCCGGTGGTGGGCAGCAGCGTCCACAGCAGGGTGCGGAGTGCGGTGTCGGCGGGGATGACGGGGGCGGGGCCCTCGCCGCCGCTGAGCTTGTTCCAGTAGTCGTAGGAGCCGCCGCTGTTGAAGCCGGGGATGATCACGCCGAGGGCGAGGGCGGTGCCGGCCGCGCCGAAGCAGATCAGGGCGACGGCGGAGCCGGGGACGCGCCGCTCGGTGCGGCGGGCCCGCAGCAGGATCAGTACGCCGACGGCGGCGGCGGTGATGCCGAGGTCCTCCTTGACGAGGACGAGGGGTGCGGCCCAGCAGGCGGCGGCCCGCCACCGTCCCCGGACGACGGCCTCCAGCGCGAACGCCAGCAGGGGCATGGCGAACGCGATCTCGTGGAAGTCGAAGTCGACCGCGCGCTGCACGCCCCACGACAGGCCGTAGGCGACGCCGAGGGCCAGGCCGCGACCGCGGCCCAGCAGGTGAGCGGCGAGCCGTGCGACGGGCACGGCCGACACGGCGAACAGCGCGGCCTGCACGACGAGCAGCGTCACGGGGCTGGGGAAGACCCGGTAGAAGGGGGCGATCAGCGCGGTGACGGGGCTGAAGTGGTCGCCGAGGATGTTGGTGCCGGGACCCTTGAGGTCGGCCACGGGGGCCTGGAGATGGGCGTAGCCGCGTATGGCCTGCTCGAAGATGCCCAGGTCCCAGGACATGGTGAGCATCCGCAGGTGCCGGCTCAGCGACAGCGTCGTGTAGACGGCGAAGAGGGCGGCGGCCAGCCAGTACGGGTCGAGCCGGGGTGCCCGCAGCCGCGCGAGGCGGCCGGGCGCGGCGGGGGAGGCGGCCTCGGCCGTGCTCCGGCCCGGTGCCGGAATGGCGGCGGTGGCCGAGTCCATGCGGGTCCTTCTCTCCGGTCGGTGGTCGGTCGGTGGTCGGCCGGCGTCCAGGGGCGGCACGTCCAGGGGTGACACACCGACGATATGCGCACTGCGCAACCGGCCGGGTCCTGGCCGCCCCACCGCTCGTTGGCCGAATCAGTGGCCCGGGCCACGGTGACTGCCTACCATCGATCACCACCAGCTCCGCCCGGGTCCGCCGCGCACGGCCGGACCCACCGTTCGATGCGCCCACGTGCCGGTACGTTCACGTCTCTGTCTGGAGGCCCCATGATCCGCCGCAGGACCGCGCTCACCCTCTCCGCCGCCGGGCTGCTCGCCGCGGCCCCCCTGCTGACCGCGTGCGGCTCGGCGCCGCACCCCGGCGCGGCGGCGGTGGTCGGCGGCGAACGGATCACCGTCTCGGAGCTCCAGCGCGAGGTCGAGGACGTACGGCGGGCGCAGCGCGAGTCGCCGCAGGCCCAGCAGCTGCTGGCGGGCAGCTCCCGGCTGGGCCAGGACACGCTGGTGCGGCTCATCCAGTACCGCATCATCGAGCGGGCCGGCGCGGACAACGGCGTCGGCGTCACCCGCCGCGAGCTCCAGGAGCGCCGCACGCAGGTGGAGCGGATGCTGGGCGGGTCCGGGGCGGTCGAGGGCCGCTTCCTCGCCGCGAACATCGCGCCCCGCCAGATCGACCAGGAGCTGGAGGCCGGCCTGGTGCGGGCCAAGCTGGAGCAGAAGCTGGGCCCGGCGCGGACCACGCAGGCGCTGGTGCGGACGTCCGACGCCATGCGCGTCGACATCAATCCGCGGTACGGGGCGTGGGACCCCGAGCGCGGCACGGCCAAGGCGGCGAGCGAGCCGTGGCTGCGCCGGGCCGACGTGCCGCCGGCCGGCCGCCCCGCCTGAGCCCCGGCCGGTCACCTGGGGGTGCCGCCCGCCTGGGCCGGCCCGCCCGGCACGGCCTAGGCTCGGTCGGTGTGAACGACTCCCTCGGCCGCATCGTCCTGCTCACCACCAGCCACCGCGTCGCCCCCGGCCTGCTGTCCTGGCCCGCCTGGCAGGCACTGCGCGGCGCCGACCGCGTGACCTGCGCCGACGCCGCCCACCCGCAGCTGCCGTACCTGCGGGAGGCCGGCGTCGAGGTGGAGCACGCCGCGCCCACGGCGCGCGAGCTCGTCGACCAGTGCCGCGACGGCGGCCGCAGCGTCGTGGTCCTCACCTCCGGCGAGGGCGAGTCGGCGCTCACCGACGGCCTGGCGCGGCTGGCCGGCTCCGGCCGCGAGTCCATGCCGGCGCTGGAGCTGCTGCCCGGCTCGTACGACCTGCCCGGCGCGCGGCTGCTGGACCTCGTGCAGGTGATGGACCGCATCCGGCGGGCCTGCCCGTGGAGCGGCATCCGCACCCACGAGGACCTGGCGAAGTACGGCCTGGAGGAGATGTACGAGCTGCTGGAGGCCATCGAGACCGGTGACCGTGAGGCGCTGCGCGAGGAGCTCGGCGACGTGCTGCTCCAGGTCGTCTTCCACGCGCGGATCGCCGAGGACGACGCGGACGAGCCGTTCTCCGTCGACGACGTGGCGGGCACGATCGTCGACAAGCTCGTCCACCGGCACCCGCACGTCTTCGGCGACGAGCGGGCCGAGACGCCGGAGGACGTGAAGGCGCACTGGCTGCGCCGGAAGGCCGCGGAGAAGCGCCGCGCGTCGGTCACCGAGGGCGTGCCGCTGGGCCAGCCGGCACTGGCGCTGACCGCCAAGCTCGCCTCCCGGGCCCGCGCCCAGGGCCTGGACGTGCCGCTGCCGCGGGGCGAGGGCATCGGCTACGAGCTGCTGGCGCTGGCCGTACGGGCCGAGGCGGCCGGTACGGAGCCGGAGACGGCGCTGCGCGCGGCGGCCCGCGCCTACCGCGACGCCATCCTGGCCGCGGAGCGCCGCCACGCGGCGGACGGCGGCGAGGTGGGCGAGGACTGACTCGTCCGCCACTCGTCCGCCACTCGTTCGGCCCAGCGGCGGTCTTGACGGGCCGGTCGCCGGGTACCCGTCACCCATGCGTACCGATCTCACGGATCTGGCCCTGCCGGCCTGGGTGGGCGGGGCCGCCCCCTTCCTGGTGGGGCTCTGCGTCGTCGCCCTGCTGCTCCTCGGCTTCTTCTTCGGGCAGCGGTGGCGGGACCGGGAACCGCCGCCGCCCGGCCAGCCGCAGCGGCGCATGGGGGCGTGGAGCACGCCCCAGGAGCGCGGGCCGGCCGAGGACCACGGGCCCGGCCACGCCGACGAGGAGGGCATCGGCTACGTCGTCGAGCACCGAGAGGCCGACCAGCTGCACCCGGAGGCCAGCGGGGAACGTGTGCTGCCGCACGAGATCAAGAGCCCCGGCAGCCACCCCGAGGAGCCCGACGAGGAGCGCAAGAAGTGGCACCCGGGCACCAGCGGCTCCTTCGGCAGCGGCGGGGCCGGCGGCCCCTGACCGGCCGAGTAGCGTCGGGGCGTGCACGACACGAACGACCGTATGACCGACCGGACGAACGACCGCCCCGGCGCCACCTCCGCTCCCGGCGGTGCTCCGCCCGCCCCGCCCCTGTTCACCTGGGAATTCGCCACCGACCCGTACCCGGCGTACGCCTGGCTGCGCGAGCACGCGCCCGTCCACCGCACACGGCTGCCCAGTGGCGTGGAGGCGTGGCTGGTCACCCGGTACGCCGACGCCCGGCAGGCGCTCGCCGACCAGCGGCTGTCGAAGAACCCCGTGCACCACTCCGAGCAGGCCCACGGCAAGGGCAAGGTCGGCATCCCCGGCGAGCGCAGCGCCAACCTCATGACGCACCTGCTCAACATCGACCCCCCGGACCACACACGGTTGCGTCGCCTGGTGTCCAAGGCGTTCACTCCGCGCCGGGTCGCGGAGTTCGCGCCCCGCGTGCAGGAGCTGACGGACGAGCTCATCGACGCCTTCGCGGAGAAGGGGGAGGCGGACCTCATCCACGAGTTCGCCTTCCCGCTCCCCATCTACGCCATCTGCGACATGCTCGGCGTCCCGCGCGAGGACCAGGACGACTTCCGCGACTGGGCGGGAATGATGATCCGCCACGGCGGCGGGCCGCGCGGCGGCGTCGCCCGCTCGGTGAAGAAGATGCGGACGTATCTCGCGGAACTGATCCACCGGAAGCGGGAGGATCTGGGCGATGATCTTATTTCTGGACTGATCAGGGCGAGTGACCACGGCGAGCACCTCACCGAGAACGAGGCCGCCGCGATGGCGTTCATCCTCTTGTTCGCCGGTTTTGAAACAACTGTGAACCTGATCGGTAACGGAACCTACGCCCTGCTGCGCAACCCCGGGGAGCGTGAACGGCTCCAGCGCGCCCTCGCCGCGGGGGACGAGGCGCTGCTCGCCACGGGCGTGGAGGAACTGCTGCGCTACGACGGCCCCGTCGAGCTCGCGACCTGGCGTTTCGCCACCCGGGAGCTGACCATCGGCGGGCAGCGGATCGACCGCGGCGACCCCGTCCTGGTGGTGCTCGCCGCCGCCGACCGGGACCCCGCGCGATTCCCCGACCCCGACGTCCTGGACCTCGCCCGGCGCGACAACCAGCACCTGGGCTACGGCCACGGCATCCATTACTGTCTGGGCGCGCCCCTGGCCCGCCTGGAGGGGCGGACCGCGCTCGCGACCCTGCTGCGCCGCCTGCCCGACCTGCGGCTGGCCGGGGACCCGGACGACCTGCGGTGGCGCGGCGGGCTCATCATGCGCGGGCTGCGGACCCTGCCGGTGGCCTTCACGCCGCAGTCCGCGAAAGGGACGGACAACGGGGCGGACAACGGGGCGGAAAACGGGGTGTAAAACGCCCTCCGACCAGGGCGTATGACCGAAAGTCAGCTGCCGTTATCGCCGTGTGACCTCCGCGACGCCGGCTTGTGATGATCGAAGGCCGTGGCTATCTTTCACGACCATCACGCAGCCGCCGACACGAGAGGCCCGGTTCATGCGCTCCGGCACTGGCAGACATCGCCGCCCCAAGCAGGTCCCCGCAGTCGTCCTCGCAGCGGGGGTGACCGGCGCCAGCATCGCCATGCCGCTGCTGGCCGCGACCGGCGCCCAGGCGGCCGACACGGAGACCTGGGACCGCGTCGCCCAGTGCGAGAGCGGCGGCATGTGGAGCGCCCACGCCGGCAACGGCTTCTCCGGCGGCCTGCAGATGACGCAGGAGATGTGGGAGGCCAACGGCGGCACCGACTACGCCCCGCGCCCCGACCTCGCCAGCCGCTCGCAGCAGATCGCCGTCGCCGAGCGCGTCCTCAAGGCGAACGGCCCGACGGCCTGGCCCAGCTGCGGCCTGTCGTCGGGGCTTTCCCGGCAGGAGCCGGCCGCCGAGGTCGACCCCGGCCGGCCCGAGCCGCAGGCGCCGCGTACGACGCCGGAGCCGTCGCACGGCACCGGCGACAGCACCGGCCGCACCACCCCCGCGCCGTCCGGCACCCCGTCCGCGCCGGCGGCCGGGAGCACCACGCCCGCACCGGACGCCTCGCAGGGCACGGCCACGCCCACCCCCGCGCCGTCCACCTCCTCCACCACCGGCAGCACGCCCGACACGCCCTCCGGCAAGCACCGCAAGGACCCCTCGGGCGATCCGTCCACCACGCCGTCCCCCGGCAGCACCAGCCCGTCCGGCACCCCCGCACCCTCGACCGGTCCCGACCGGCCCGGACCGTCCCCGTCCGGCACGCCGGCTGACGGCGCGTCGACGCCGTCCCCCGCGGCCGGTGACACCGCCGCGGGCGGCGCGACCGGCGACGACGCGGGCCGCCACCAGGCCGAGCCGCAGCGCTCCGGCACCGATGAGCGCACCTCGCGGGGCGGTGCCACGCGTACCGACAAGGCGGGCGAACAGGACTACACCGTGCGTCCCGGTGACAATCTGTCAGTCATCGCCGAGCAGCATTCGGTCTCCGGTGGGTGGCAGACGCTCTATCAAAAGAACCAGAAGGTGGTCGGATCCGATCCCGACCTCATCCACCCCGGTCAGCACCTGGAAGTCCGTCAGTAGGCCTTCCCCTGCCGCCGGATTGACGTCGAATGTCCGTCCCAGTCGAAAGTGAGACATGGCTCTCGTTGACTTGCGGGCGGACGGCGCCGTTCCAAAGCGCTGGAACCTGCTCCTACCTGGGGAAATGGTGGTGAGTCAACGGTAAGTTCAGGCAACTGTGGCCGAAAAGCAGGGTTTGAACCCGCGGGCCGCCTGTGCTTAACGTCGTCACCGCTCGCCACCGCGAGCACCACGGCCGCCACGCCGAATCCTGCCGGCGGCCGGGGGAGTCGTCGCGCAAGCGCCGTAGGCAGGAGCGGGGGAACCAAGGGAAGGTGCCGGAACGGACCGGCGGCCGGTGGCCGCGGGAACGGGACGGCTAGGGGTGAAGCCCGGTGCTCGCACCGGGCCGGGCGAACTCACAGCCCGAACCCGACAGCTCACCTCGTAGGCGTCGGTGAGGAATCGACTCATGTCCAAGGGCAAGCACCGTCGTCCGTCCAAAGCCGTTCGCATCGTCACGCTCGCCGGTGTCACCGGCGCCGCGGTCGCAGCCCCGCTGATGGTCGCGACCTCCGCCCACGCCGCCTCCGTCCAGACCTGGGACAAGGTCGCCCAGTGCGAGTCCGGCGGCAACTGGTCCATCAACACCGGCAACGGCTACTACGGCGGACTCCAGTTCTCCGCGCAGTCCTGGCGCGCCGCGGGCGGCACCCAGTACGCCTCCCTGCCGCACCTGGCCACGAAGAACCAGCAGATCGCGACCGCCGAGCGCCTGCTCGCCATGCAGGGCCCCGGCGCCTGGGGCTGCGCCGGCGAGGGCGGCCTGACCCGCGGCGGCGCCAAGGCCGACGTGGACACCTCCGGCTCCGGCTCCGCCAAGAAGTCCACCCCGAAGTCGTCGCAGTCGTCCAAGGCCGGCCGCGGCACCTCCGGCGGCCACGCCGACCGCTCCACGCGCCCCACCGGCAAGCACGCCAAGCCCGTCCAGGACGACGAGGAGACGCCGGTCACCACCCAGTCCGCGCCCAAGCACGCCAAGCCGCGCGCCGTGCAGACGGGTGACGGCGAGTACCTGGTCAAGGAAGGCG
Organism: Streptomyces mashuensis; assembly: GCF_014654785.1. Classification (GTDB taxonomy): domain Bacteria; phylum Actinomycetota; class Actinomycetes; order Streptomycetales; family Streptomycetaceae; genus Streptomyces; species Streptomyces mashuensis. Next base: position 60,095 of record NZ_BNBD01000013.1, on the reverse strand, counting down.
ACACGCTCGGCAGCATCGCCACCGCGCAGAACGTCAAGGGCGGCTGGCAGAAGCTCTACGAGCTCAACAAGAAGGTCGTTCCCGACGCCGACCTGATCTTCCCCGGTCAGAAGCTGCACCTCAGCTGACCCCGGCCGCCCCGCTCCGATGCGCGCCCCGAGCCGCATCGGAGCGGGGCTTCGGCGTTCTGCCGCGACCCGTCGTGGGCCCGTCGTGCGCCCTGCCGTACGCCCTGTTGTCCGACTCGTCGTTCCAGCCCGAAATCCGACCCGTCATTTCGGCTTTTGTACCAATTTTCCTGCCGGGGTGCGGTCCAAGGGCGGGTACAGCCTCCGGGGCCCGTTAGGCTCGGGGTGCAGAACTCCAGACCCACACGAAGGAGACCCTCGTGCCGTCCATCGACGTCGTCGTAGCTCGCGAGATCCTCGACTCGCGAGGCAACCCCACGGTCGAGGTCGAGGTCGGCCTCGACGACGGCTCCACCGGCCGCGCCGCCGTGCCGTCCGGCGCCTCCACCGGCGCCTTCGAGGCCATCGAGCTGCGCGACGGCGACCCCAAGCGCTACCTGGGCAAGGGCGTGGAGAAGGCCGTCCTGGCCGTCATCGAGCAGATCGGCCCGGAGCTGGTCGGCTACGACGCCACCGAGCAGCGCCTGATCGACCAGGCCATGTTCGACCTGGACGCCACCGACAACAAGGGCTCGCTGGGCGCCAACGCCATCCTGGGCGTCTCCCTGGCCGTCGCGCACGCCGCCTCCGAGGCGTCGGACCTGCCGCTCTTCCGCTACCTCGGCGGCCCGAACGCGCACCTGCTGCCCGTCCCGATGATGAACATCCTGAACGGCGGCTCGCACGCCGACTCCAACGTGGACATCCAGGAGTTCATGATCGCGCCGATCGGCGCCGAGTCCTTCTCCGAGGCCCTGCGCTGGGGCACCGAGGTCTACCACACCCTCAAGAAGGTCCTGAAGAACCGCGGCCTGTCCACCGGCCTCGGCGACGAGGGCGGCTTCGCCCCGAACCTGGGCTCCAACCGCGAGGCCCTCGACCTCATCCTCGAGGCCATCAAGGAGGCCGGCTACACCCCCGGCCAGGACATCGCGCTCGCCCTGGACGTCGCCGCCTCCGAGTTCTACAAGGACGGCGTCTACACGTTCGAGGGCCAGGACCGCACCGCGGCCGACATGACCGCGTACTACGCCGAGCTCGTCGACGCGTACCCGCTGGTCTCCATCGAGGACCCGCTGTTCGAGGACGACTGGGACGGCTGGAAGACCATCACCGAGAAGCTCGGCGACAAGGTCCAGCTCGTCGGTGACGACCTGTTCGTCACCAACCCCGAGCGCCTCGCCCGCGGCATCGAGGAGGGCACCGCCAACGCCCTGCTGGTGAAGGTCAACCAGATCGGCTCGCTGACCGAGACCCTGGACGCCGTCGAGCTGGCCCAGCGCAACGGCTTCAAGTGCATGATGTCGCACCGCTCCGGCGAGACCGAGGACGTCACCATCGCCGACCTGGCCGTCGCCACCAACTGCGGCCAGATCAAGACCGGCGCCCCGGCCCGCTCCGAGCGCGTCGCCAAGTACAACCAGCTGCTGCGCATCGAGGAGATCCTCGACGACGCCGCGGTGTACGCCGGCCGCAGCGCGTTCCCGCGGTTCCGCTCTGCGGACAAGTAGGGACAGTAAGGGCTGACCTTCTCGCCAGTCTCCGTACGTCCCCGGCCACGGTCCCGTACCGTGTCCGGGGACGTACGTTCGTCAAGGACGCTCAACTCTCGGGACTTCGAGGACTCTCCAGGGGAGGCGACGTGGGCGCGGACCGGTTCTCCACCGCGACCAGGCTGAAGGCGCTGGGCACGGCGCTGGTGCAGGGCCCGGCCGCGGCCCGGGTGTACCGCGCCCGGCCGCCCCGCCGCTCGCGGCTGACCGGCCGCGCGGCGATGCTCGCCCTCGTCGTCTGCTCCCTCGTCGTCGCCCTGGCGTACCCCATGCGGCAGTGGGTCACCCAGCGCTCGGACATCGCCGACCAGCGGCACCTCACCGAGCAGGCCCGCGAGCAGGTCAAGCGGCTGCGCGAGCAGAAGGACCGGCTCCAGGACCCGGCCTACGTCGAGCAGCAGGCGCGCGAGCACCTGCACTTCGTCCGGCCCGGCGAGACGGGCTACACCGTGGTGGACGGCAGCGGCGGCGACCGGCGCCCCCGGGACGAGGGCGCCGCCGACCGGCCCTGGTACGACAACCTGTGGGAGACCGTCGACAAGTCCGACCGCACGGCCCGCACGAGCTGACCCGCCGACCGCGTATCGCGTCCCCCCGAACACGTTCCCGAACCGACCCCAGCAGACCACCGAGCACGAGCGAGTACATGGACACCCCTCCGCCGAAGACCGAGCCCACCGAGCCGACCGCCGCCGACATCGCGGCGTTCAAGGAGCAGCTGGGGCGCCCGCCGCGGGGCCTGCGCGCCATTGCGCACCGCTGCCCGTGCGGCCAGCCCGACGTCGTCGAGACCGCGCCGCGGCTGGAGGACGGCACGCCGTTCCCGACGCTGTACTACCTGACCTGCCCGCGGGCGGCCTCGGCCATCGGCACGCTGGAGGCCGAGGGCGTCATGAAGGAGATGTCCGAGCGGCTGCAGACCGACCCGGAGCTCGCGGCCGCGTACCGCGCGGCGCACGAGGACTACATCCGCCGCCGGGACGCCATCGAGGTGCTGGAGGGCTTCCCGAGCGCCGGTGGCATGCCGGACCGGGTGAAGTGCCTGCACGTCCTGGTGGGCCACTCGCTGGCGGCCGGCCCCGGCGTCAACCCGCTGGGCGACGAGGCGATCGCCATGCTCCCGGAGTGGTGGCGCAAGGGCCCGTGCGTGACGCCGTGCGTCGCCGAGGACGAGGCCGAGGACGAGACCGGCGGGGACGGGGCCGCATGACGCGCGTCGCCGCCGTCGACTGCGGCACCAACTCCATCCGCCTGCTGGTCGCGGACGCCGACCCGGCCACGGGCGAGCTGGTCGAGCTCGACCGCCGGATGACGATCGTCCGGCTCGGCCAGGGCGTGGACCGTACGGGCCGGCTGGCGCCGGAGGCGCTGGAGCGGACGTTCGCGGCGTGCCGGGAGTACGCGGAGGTCGTCCGCGAGCTGAAGGCCGAGCGCATCCGGTTCGTGGCCACCTCGGCCTCCCGGGACGCGGAGAACCGCGCCGACTTCGTGCGTGGCGTCGTGGAGATCCTGGGTGTCGAGCCCGAGGTCATCAGCGGGGACCAGGAGGCGGAGTTCTCCTTCACCGGTGCGACCCGCGAGCTGGCGGCCGTGGACCATGTCGCCCCGCCCTACCTGGTGGTGGACATCGGTGGCGGCTCCACGGAGTTCGTGCTGGGCGACGGCCACGTCCGGGCCGCCCGCAGCGTCGACGTGGGCTGCGTCCGGATGACGGAACGTCACCTGGTGGCGGACGGGCGGGTCGTGGACCCGCCGTCGGCGGAGGCCGTGGCGGCGATAGAGGCGGACGTGACGGCGGCGCTCGACCTGGCGGAGCAGACGGTTCCGCTGCGGGGCGCGACCACCCTGGTGGGCCTGGCCGGTTCGGTCACCACGGTCGCGGCGATCGCGCTGGGGCTGGAGGAGTACGACTCGGCGGCGATCCACCACGCGCGGATCACCCTCGGCCAGGTCCGCGAGGTCACCGAGCGGCTGCTGGCGTCGAGCCACGACGAGCGGGCCGCGATCCCGGTGCTGCACCCGGGCCGGGTGGACGTCATCGCGGCGGGGGCGCTGGTCCTGCGCTGTGTGATGGAGCGGACGGGCGCCCAGGAGGTCGTGGTCTCGGAACACGACATTCTGGACGGAATCGCCTGGAGCGTCGCCTGACGGCGACGGCCGCCGAAAAATGTTCGTGAAATCCTTCACATGAAAAAGCGGTCCTGAAGCCCCGGGAAGGGGCCGGAAGGCCCCCGTCCGGGGGTCGGCCGGCCCTCCCGGCCGGAAACCATCCGGTATCGGCCGGGTTAAGGAAACGCTTATGCGCGTGGCGTGTGCCCCGTGGTCCAGTCGCCCGGCGCGGTCCAAGGCCAGTTCAGCGGGGGTGATGAACGCTCGTGCGAACCGCTTGGTTCCCCCGGCGGGGTATGGCGTGGGTCACGGGGGCGGCGGAGTGTAGCAGATACCCCCTCGGGCCTTGTGAAGGGGCGCACGAGCACCCCTTCGGCGTGTGCTGGATACTCGAATCATGAGCACCACGGAGCGTCCACGGATCCTCGTAGTAGGCGGTGGGTACGTCGGCCTGTATGCGGCACGCCGCATCCTGAAGAAGCTGCGCGCCGGTGAGGCGACCGTCACGGTCGTCGACCCGCGCTCGTACATGACGTACCAGCCCTTCCTCCCCGAAGCTGCTGCCGGCAGCATCTCGCCCCGCCACGTCGTGGTGCCGCTGCGTCGCGTGCTCCCCAAGGCGGAGGTCCTCACCGGCCGCGTCACCACCATCGACCAGGACCGCAAGGTCGCCACGGTCGCCCCGCTGGTCGGCGAGGCGTACGAGCTGCCCTTCGACTACCTGGTCATCGCGATGGGCGCGGTCTCCCGCACCTTCCCCATCCCCGGCCTCGCCGAGCAGGGCATCGGCATGAAGGGCGTCGAGGAGGCCATCGGCCTCCGCAACCACGTCCTGGAGCAGCTGGACAAGGCCGACTCGACCAAGGACGAGGAGATCCGCCGCAAGGCGCTCACCTTCGTCTTCATCGGCGGTGGCTTCGCGGGTGCGGAGACCATCGGCGAGGTCGAGGACATGGCCCGCGACGCCGCCAAGTACTACCCGACGGTCAAGCGCGAGGACATGCGCTTCGTGCTCGTCGACGCCGCGCCCCGCATCCTCCCCGAGGTCGGCGAGAAGCTCGGCGAGTACGGCAAGGAGCACCTGGCCAGTCGCGGCATCGAGATCCACCTCGGCACCTCGATGGAGTCCTGCGTCGACGGCCACGTCGTGCTGAAGAACGGCACCGAGGTCGACGCCAACACCATCGTGTGGACCGCGGGCGTCAAGCCCAACCCGGCGCTCGCCCGCTTCGGCCTGCCGCTGGGCCCGCGCGGCCACATCGACACGCTGCCCACGCTGCAGATCAAGGACATGCCCTACGCGTTCGCCGCCGGCGACAACGCGCAGGTCCCCGACCTGGTCGGCCGTGCCGCGGGCAACGAGAACGCCTGGTGCCCGCCGAACGCCCAGCACGCCCTGCGCCAGGCCAAGGTCCTCGGCGACAACGTCGTGGCCACCCTGCGCGGCTTCGAGGCCGGGCAGAAGGAGTACAAGCACGCCAACAAGGGTGCGGTGGCGGGCCTCGGCCTCCACAAGGGCGTGGCGATGATCGTCATGGGCAAGATGAAGATCAAGCTCAAGGGCCGTCTCGCCTGGTACATGCACCGTGGCTACCACGGCATGGCCATGCCGACCTGGAACCGCAAGATCCGCATCTTCGCCGACTGGACCCTCGGCATGTTCCTCAAGCGCGAGGTCGTCTCGCTCCGCGCCATGGAGAACCCGCGCGAGGAGTTCTACGAGGCCGCCAAGCCGGCCCCGCAGGCCGCGGCCCCGGCCGCGACGAAGGCCAAGGCGTCCTGACGGCCGAGCCGCACGCACATACGCCGGAGGGCGTCCACCGATCCGTGGGGTGGGCGCCCTCCGGCGTATCCGCACACCCGCGCACCGGCGGGCGGAACGCCTCCGGGTGAAAGGCGTCTGGCCGGGAAGGCATGCGGGAAGGACTACTGCACGGCCCGTTGGTGTTCATGCCGGACGGAACGTCCGACGATCATCATGGAGGTGTGCGACATGGCCGAGGCCGCTCGCCGGCTCTCCGCGCTCGCGGAACAGGTGATGGGAGCACCGTTACCGCTCCGCCTGCGGGCCTGGGACCGCAGCGAGGCCGGTCCCCCCGGGACCCCCGTCCTGGTGGTGCGCCGCCGGGCCCTGCGCCGGCTGCTGTGGAAGCCCGGGGAGCTGGGCCTGGCCCGCGCCTGGGTCGCCGGTGACCTGGACGTCGAGGGCGATCTGTACGAGGCCCTGGACCTGCTCGCCGGCTACTTCTGGGAGCGCGGCGAGAACACCGGCCCCACCCGCCGCGCCGCGGCCGCCCTGGCCGCCCTGCGCGACCCCGCCCTGCGCGCCGCGGGCCGCGAACTGCTCCGCCTCGCGGGCCCCTGGACGCCCCCGGCGCCGCCCCCCGAGGAGGCCCGCACCGGCCGCCGCGGCCCCCTGCACACCCTCCGCCGCGACAAACAGGCCATCAGCCACCACTACGACGTCGGCAACGCCTTCTACGAGCACGTCCTGGGCCCCTCCATGGTCTACTCCTGCGCCTGCTGGAGCGACCCCGGCGACACCCTCGAGGACGCCCAGCGCGCCAAGCTCGACCTGGTCTGCCGCAAACTCGGCCTGCGCGCCGGGCAGCGCCTGCTGGACGTCGGCTGCGGCTGGGGCTCCATGGTGATCCACGCCGCCCGCGACTACGGCGTCGACGCGGTCGGCATCACCCTCTCCGAGGAACAGGCCGCCTACGCCCGCAAACGCGTCGCCGAGGAGGGCCTCACGGACCGGGTCGAGATCCGCGTCCAGGACTACCGCGAGGTCCATGACGGCCCGTACGACGCCGTCTCCTCCATCGGCATGGCCGAGCACGTCGGCTCCGCGCGCTACGCCGCGTACGCCGCCGGCCTGTACGCCCTGCTGCGGCCCGGCGGACGGCTCCTCAACCACCAGATCGCCCGCCGCCCGCTGGCGGACGAGAGCCGCTACCACGTCGACGAGTTCATCGACCGCTACGTCTTCCCCGACGGCGAACTGGCGCCCGTGGGGCGCACCGTCGCCCAGCTGGAGGAGGCGGGCTTCGAGGTGCGCGACGTGGAGGCGCTGCGCGAGCACTACGGGCTGACGCTGCGCCGCTGGGTGGCCAACCTGGAGGCGCACTGGGCCGACTGCGTCCGGCTGACGTCGCCTGGCCGGGCCCGGGTGTGGCGGCTGTACATGGCGGCGTCGGCGCTGTCGTTCGAGCGCAACCGCATAGGAGTCAACCAGGTGCTGGCGGTACGGACCCCGGAGTCGGGGGAGCCGGGGCTGCCGCTGCGCACGCGCGACTGGCGCGGCTGACCGGACGACGGCAGGGGCCCGGTCCTGGGAAGGACCGGGCCCCTGCCTGTGGGTCGTGCCGGGAGGCTACTCGGCCTTGATGGCCGCCAGCATGTTGAGCTTCGCGGCGCGGCGGGCCGGCCACAGGGCGGCCAGGACGCCGACGACGGCGGCCAGCAGCAGGAAGATGCCCATGCGGCCCCAGGGGAGGACCAGTTCGTAGGTGGCCAGGCTCTTGCCGATCAGCTGACCGGCGGCCCAGCCGAAGAAGACGCCGAGGCCGATGCCGAGCACGCCGCCGAAGAGGGAGATGACGACGGACTCCAGGCGCACCATGCGCTTGACGCTGCTGCGGTCCAGGCCGATGGCCCGCAGCATGCCGATCTCCTGGGAGCGCTCGAAGACCGACATCGCGAGGGTGTTGACGACGCCGAGGACCGCGACGATCACGGCCATGGCCAGCAGCCCGTAGAGCATGTTGAGCAGCAGGTTGATGACCTTGGCGATGGACGCGGCGATGTCGTCCTTGTCGTCGATCTTGATGGCGGGGTTGTCGCCGAGGGTCTTGCGGAGCTCCTTCTTGGTGGCGTCGGTGGCGCCGCCCTTGGTCTTGATCCAGACCTGCCGGTCGTGGACCTCGGCCAGGTGCGGGGTGAGCGCGGCGTTGTCGATCATGATGCCGCCGAGCATCTCGCCGCTGCCCTTGTAGATGCCGCCGACCGTGAGGCGGTCCTTCTTGCCGTCCTCGAAGGTGGCGGGGAAGGTCGAGCCGACCTTCCAGCCGTGGCTCTTGGCCATGCCGTCGTCGACGACGACGGTGGTGCCGGAGAGGGCGGAGAAGGAGCCGGCGGTGAAGTCGGCCTTGATCAGCCGGCCGGCGTCCTTGCCGTTGACACCGGTGAGGTTCTCGTACGAGCCGTCGATGCGGCTGGCGCCCTGGCGCAGCGGGCTGACGGCGGTGACCTTGCCGGAGGCCCGGAGCTTCTCGGCGACGTCGGGGGAGAGGCCGGTCATGCTCGCCATGGAGACGACGTAGTCGGCCTTGATGGTGTTGGTGGCGAGCTTGTTGACGGCCGTCTGCACGCTGCCGGCGATCACGGTGAGGCCGGTGATCAGCGTGAGGCCGATCATCAGGGCCGAGGCGGTCGCGGCGGTGCGGCGCGGGTTGCGGACGGCGTTCTGGCGGGCCAGCTTGCCGGAGATCCCGAAGCCGCGGAGCAGCGGCGCGGCGGCGGCGATGACCGGGCGGGACAGCAGCGGGGTCAGCACGAACACGCCGATGACGAGGACGGCCGCGCCCAGGCCCATCATCGCCTTGTCGGAGGTGACGGCGGTCAGGGCGGCGCCCGCGGCGGCGAGCACGCCGCCGATGGTGTTGCGGACGACGAGGGAGCGGGTGGTGGCGACCGCGTGGACGCTGCTCATGGCGGCGACCGGCGGGATCTTGGCGGCGCGGCGGGCCGGCAGCCAGGCGGCGAGGACGGTGACGCCCACACCGACGGCGAGCGAGGCGATCACGGCGGTGCCGGGGATGGCCAGCGGCCCGTCGGGGATGGCGTCGCCGCCCATGAAGCTGCGCATGGCGACGGCGATGCCGATGCCGGCGACGAAGCCGGTGACGGCGGCGACCAGGCCGACGACGAGGGCCTCGAGGAGCACGGAGCGGGTGACCTGGCGGCGGCTGGCGCCGACGGCGCGCAGCAGGGCCAGTTCCTTGATGCGCTGGGAGACCAGCATGGTGAAGGTGTTGGCGATGAGGAAGATGCCGACGAAGAGGGCGATGCCGGCGAAGGCGAGCAGCACCGTCCGCATGCCGTCCATCTGCTGGGAGATCAGCTCGGCCTGCTCGTCGGCGAGCTGCTTGCCGGTGGTGGCCTCGGAGTCGCGCGGCAGGACCTTCTCGACGCGGTCCTTCAGGGCGGCCTGGGAGGTGCCGGCGGCGGCCTTGACGTCGATCTGGTCGAACTCGCCGGGCTTGGCCCAGAACTTCTGCGCGGTGGCGGTGTCGAACAGGGCGAGGCTGCCGCCGGCGGAGACGTTGCCGTCGTCGGTGGTGAAGACGCCGGTGAGCTTCTGCTTCAGGACGGGGCCGTCGACGGAGACGCGGACGGTGTCGCCGACCTTGAAGTGGCCGCGCTCGGCGGTCCGGGCGTCGAGCGCGATCTCGCCGGTGGAGCGGGGCGCGCGGCCGTCCTTCATCGGGTAGCGGGCGTCCTTGCCGTCCTTGCCCGGGAAGTAGTTGCCGCCGGCGGAGGAGAAGCCGCCGCCGATGAGCTCGCCGTTCTTGTCGGCGACGGCGGCGAAGCCGCCGACGGTGCCGGTGGCGGAGGAGACGCCGGGCAGGGCGGCGATCTTGTCGAGCGTCTGCCGGCTGAGCCTGGGGGCGGCGCCGGGGGCGCCGTCCTTGCGGTCGGCCTTGTGGGGCTGGACGGCGACGTCGACGGTGTCGAAGGCCTTCTGGGAGCTCTTGCGATAGGCGTCGGAGATGGTCGAGGTGAAGACGAGGGTGCCGGAGACGAAGGCGACGCCGAGCATGACGGCGAGCACGGTCATCATCAGCCGGGCCTTGTGCGCGAGCACGTTGCGCAGGGCGGTACGGAACATGGTGTGAGGTCAGTCCTGGTGGTCGGGGCCTGCGGCGGTCAGCTCGTACGGCCCTTGGCGTCGAACCGCTTCATGCGGTCGAGCACGGCGTCGGCGGTGGGGGCCTGCATGTCGTCGACGATGCGGCCGTCGGCGAGGAAGACCACGCGGTCGGCGTAGGAGGCGGCCACCGGGTCGTGGGTGACCATGACGACGGTCTGGCCGAGCTCGCGGACGGAGCGGCGGAGGAAGCCGAGGACCTCGGCGCCGGAGCGGGAGTCGAGGTTGCCGGTGGGCTCGTCACCGAAGATGATCTCGGGCCGGGAGGCCAGGGCGCGGGCGACGGCGACGCGCTGCTGCTGGCCGCCCGACAGCTGGCTGGGGCGGTGCTTGAGCCGGCCGGAGAGGCCGACGGTCTCGACGACCTGGTCCAGCCACTGCTGGTCCGGCTTGCGGCCGGCGATGTCCATGGGGAGGGTGATGTTCTCCAGGGCGTTCAGGGTGGGCAGCAGGTTGAACGCCTGGAAGATGAAGCCGATCTTGTCGCGGCGCAGCCGGGTGAGCTTCTTGTCGTTGAGCCCGGTGAGCTCGGTGTCGCCGATGCGGGCGGAGCCGCTGGAGATGGTGTCGAGGCCGGCCATGCAGTGCATGAGGGTGGACTTGCCGGAGCCCGAGGGGCCCATGATCGCGGTGAACTCGGCCTGGCGGAAGTCGACGGAGACCCGGTCCAGGGCGACCACCTGGGTCTCGCCCTGCCCGTAGACCTTGGTCAGATCCGTGGCGCGGGCTGCCACAGCGGTGCTGCGGACGGCGGTCTGGGCGCCGAGGGGCATGGTGGTCACGGTGCGGGGCTCCTGTCGGACGGTTCCTGGGACGTCTTCCATGGTCGGCTGTCTCAGGGCCCGGGGGATCAGCCCCTGCGCCGGTTCGCGGGGCATGCTGCGGAGGGACCGGGGGTGGGTGGTGTCATCCCTGAGGAGGAGCCCTCGCTCCTCCGTCCGGTGGCCGGGCGGGGGCCGGGGACGGCGGTGGAGGGGCGCCGGAGCGGCGGTGGGGCGGCGACGAGATTGCGACAATTCCCGCGGCGTCCGGTGGTGGGGTGGTGCACGGGGCGGATCGGCCGGATCGGCCCCTGGCATGTGCCAATGGCGTCGGCCGAGGACTGATGGGCCCTCAGTTGCCAATAAAATAAGACAACCTCGGGTCGGCGTTCCGCTGTTTGGGGGGCGCTCCCCGGATAGGCTCGTCGTGCTCCAGCCCGCCCGGATGGTGGAATGCAGACACGGCGAGCTTAAACCTCGCTGGCCTTCAGGCCGTGCCGGTTCAAGTCCGGCTCCGGGCACTTCCCCCCTTGTACTTCCCCCGCTTCACCCTGCACTTCGCGGCTGCCGCGTCAATTCCGCGTCAATGGCGGAACCACACGCGGCCGGACCGCGTTCTCCGGTACGTAGGCGCGTGAAGAAAAGATCGTCCCGTAGCAGGAGAGCCATTCCTTTGCCTACCCATTACGCTTGAGGCCAAGGTCGCGCAGTGCGGCCATGGAGGAGTGAGATGAGGAGCAGCAACCCGGTCTTCTCGCGACGGTTCGGCCGCGACAACGGCGGCTACGCGGGCTTCGACGCGGGGCAGCGGGCCGGGTCCGTGCCCCAGGGCGCCCCGTACGCGGGCGCCCACCCGTACGCCCAGAACCCGTACGCGCAGCAGCCCGCCAACCCGTACGCGCAGAACCCGTACGCCCAGGGCGGCCCCGACCTCCAGACGGGGTACCCGCAGGCGCCCTCGGTCCCCGGCCGGATGACGATGGACGACGTCGTCGCCCGCACCGGCATGACCCTGGGTCTCGTCGTGGTCGCGGCCGCGGCCGCATGGCTCGTGAACCTGCCCCTGTTCGTGGGCTTCGGCGCCATGATCGTCGCGGCGGTGCTGGCCATCGTCCAGACCTTCAAGCAGCGCCCGGTCCCCGCCCTGATCCTGGGTTACGCCGCGTTCGAGGGCCTCTTCCTGGGCGTCCTCAGCAAGGCGTACAACAGCATCGCCGCCGGTGCGCCGATGCAGGCCGTGCTCGGCACGATGGCCGTCTTCGTCGGCGTCCTCGTCGCCTACCGCACCGGCCTCATCAAGGTGAACCGCCGCTTCGTCGGCTTCGTCACCGCCGCCGCCATCGGCTTCGTGCTGCTGATGCTGGTCAACCTGATGGTCGGCGTCTTCGCCGGCGGCACGGGCCTGGGCCTGCGCAGCGGCGCCGTCGGCATCGGCGTGGGCATCTTCGCGGTGCTGCTCGGTGCCGCGTTCCTGGCGCTCGACTTCAAGCAGGTCGAGGACGGCGTCCGGTACGGCGCGCCCCGCGAGGAGTCCTGGTTCGCCGCGTTCGGCCTGACCATGTCGCTGGTCTGGATCTACGTCGAGCTGCTCCGCCTGGTGCAGCTGCTCAATCAGGACTGACCGCAGCGCTGACGCACAGGGGCCCGGGAAGGCATCGCCTTCCCGGGCCCTGTCACGTGCGCGCGCCGTTACCGAAGCTTCCGCGCGGCCCGCCGCAGGTCGTACTCGTGGACGATTGCCTTGGCGTGGCCGTACGCGAGGTTGTGCTCGCCCCGCAACCAGCTGACCTTCTCGTCGAATCGGAGGAGGGAAGGGCCTTCCTCGACCGTGCGCAGCCAGTCGGCGACTTCACGGCCGGTGCAGTGGGGGATGCGGGAGAGCAGGTTCCGGTGGGTCTCGTCGGAGAAGACGTGGGACATCGGCGCCTCCGGACGCGTCGAATGATGGTCCTTCATGTCACCGTGCCCGAGTGTTCAGGCGTTGGCAACAGTCGGTGGACGGCGCATAGGCTCGGGGCGTGGATGATGTGACGCCTCTGCTGACGGCCGTGGACAGCTTCGCCGACCGGCTGCGGACCCTCCCGCAGTCCCGCCTGAGCCGCGGGGCGGCGGCGGAGGGCCTGGCCCTGGCACGGGAGCTGGCCGCCTGGACCCAGCGCATCGAGGAACCGGGCGCCGCGCAGGTGCGGGAGATGCCGGACGCGGGGATGTTCGCGGTGGCCGACCAAGTGGCCGTGGCCGGTCACGACTTGGCCGAGGCCCTGCTGGCGGTGGGCGCGTCCGGTGCCCCGGAGGGCATCGGCACGGCCGAGGCGGTGGCCCTGGTGGAGGCCGCGGCCCGCCGCTGCGGGCTGTGAGGGTCCCGGCCGGCGGCGGTCAGTGCGAGGCGATGACGCGGTCGGCCAGCACGTAGACGGTGCCGGTCGCGCACCGGAAGGTCAGGGCGTACGCGCCCGACACACCCGAGCCGCCCAGCAGCACCGGCGCGTCGCCGGCCCGCAGCGCCTCGGCGAGCCGCTCGGCGGTCTCGCGGTGGCCCGGCGTCATGCAGACGGTGGTGCCGTCGGCGAAGACGTACACGTCGAGGGTGCCCAGCGGGCCGGGGCGGACGTCGGCCAGCGGGACGGCGGCCTCGGTGAGCTCGGCCAGCCGCTCGACGGTGTGCTCGTGGTCGGTGACCGGCGACTCGATGGCGGCCGGGTGGAAGTCCGGGTGCGAGGGGTGCCGGCGGCGGGCGGCGGCCAGCTCGGGCGAGTCCGCGACCTCCGCCTCCTCCGGCAGCAGGTCGTCGCCGAGCCCGGAGAGCGCACCCAGCAGCCCGGGCGCGTCCGCGGCGGCGGCCAGGTCCCGCGCCTCCTGCGCGGCCCAGAAGGCCCGCGCCTCGGCCAGCTCGCGCTCCCGCTCCTCGGCGAGGGCGTCGGCGACGGCGGCCCGTATGTCGGCCAGCTCGGTCCCCTGCGCGGTACGGGCGGCGGGCACCGCGGCACGCCCGGCCGGGGCGGGGCGGGCGGCGTCGGCGAGCTCGGCGCGCAGTGCGGTGATCTCACGGCGCAGACCGCGCGTGCTGTACAGGGCGGCGATGCCCGCGACCGCGGCGGCGCCCGCGACCAGCAGCAGGGCAAGGGACATGGCGCTCACTGACGTACTCCCGGTTGCTGTGGATCCCCCGAATTCCTACCTCAGCATCGCGCATGCCCGGAGGGGCCCCCAGAGCGAAACGTCATGAAACGGACAGGACCAAGGGCCTGTCCGTTGCTCCTTCAACCACTCTGACCTGGGGAAACGAATCTCCCCCGGGATGTTGGTCACATCATGAGGGAGATTCGGTCACGTGTTGGCAATGTGCCGGACGGTTGCACGGGGCAGTTGCCGACGAACCGCACCGCCTCGCGCAAAAAGAGCTAGCTCAACCGCTCGATGACCATCGCCATACCCTGCCCGCCACCCACGCACATGGTCTCCAGACCGAACTGCTTGTCGTGGAACTGGAGCGAGTTGATGAGCGTGGTGGTGATCCGGGCGCCGGTCATGCCGAAGGGGTGGCCCACCGCGATCGCGCCGCCGTTGACGTTCAGCTTGTCGAGGTCGATGCCCAGGTCCCGGTAGGAGGGGATGACCTGCGCGGCGAACGCCTCGTTGATCTCGACCAGGTCGATGTCGCCGATGGTCAGCCCGGCCCGCTGCAGCGCCTGCTTGCTGGCCTCGACCGGGCCGTAGCCCATGATCTCGGGGGACAGCGCGGAGACGCCGGTGGAGACGATGCGGGCCAGCGGGGTCAGGCCCAGCTCGCGCGCCTTGGTGTCGGACATGATGACCAGCGCGGCGGCACCGTCGTTGAGCGGGCAGCAGTTGCCGGCCGTGACCAGGCCGTCGGGGCGGAAGACGGGCTTCAGGCCCTGCACGCCCTCCAGGGTCACGCCCGCGCGCGGCCCGTCGTCCTGGGAGACGACCGTGCCGTCGGGCAGCGTCACCGGCGTGATCTCGCGCTCCCAGAAGCCCTTCGCGATGGCCTGCTCCGCGAGGTTCTGCGACCGCACGCCGAACTCGTCCATCTCCTGGCGCGTGACGCCCTTCAGGCGTGCCAGGTTCTCGGCGGTCTGGCCCATGGCGATGTACGCGTCGGGGAGCAGGCCGTCCTCGCGCGGGTCGTGCCAGCCCTCGCCGCCCTGCTCGGCGCGCGCGGCCGTACGGGCCTCGGCGTCGGCGAACAGCGGGTTGTGGGTGTCGGGCAGGCCGTCGGACGTCCCCTTCACCGAGCGCGACACCATCTCCACACCCGCCGAGATGAACACGTCGCCCTCGCCGGCCTTGATGGCGTGCAGCGCCATCCGCGAGGTCTGGAGCGAGGAGGCGCAGTAGCGGGTGATCGTGGTGGCCGGCAGGTGGTCCATGCCCATCTGCACCGCGACGATGCGGCCCAGGTTGTGGCCCTGCTCGCCGCCGGGCAGGCCGCAGCCCAGCATCAGGTCGTCGATCTCGCGCGGGTCCAGGCCGGGCACCTTCGCGAGCGCGGCCTGGATGATCGTGGCGGTGAGGTCGTCGGGCCGCAGGTCCTTCAGGGAGCCCTTGTGGGCGCGCCCGATGGGGGAGCGGGCGGTGGATACGATCACGGCTTCGGGCATCACGGCTCCTGGACACGAGACGGCTCACGACGGCTGGACAGACGGGAAGTTACCCGCAAGTACGCTCCGGGTCACGGCCTTCACCCTGTGAGACGGGACTCTCTTTCGCGCTCCCCTTCAGGATGCCCCTCCCGGGGCCGGCACCGGCAGCCTCCGCCGCTTGCGCCGCTTGAGCAGCGCCCAGCGCCCGCGGCCCGTCGCCGAGACCTCCGTACCACCCTCGGCCGCGGCCTCCGCCGCCGCCCGGGCCACCGGCAGGATGCCCTCGCGGCGCGCCGCGTCCGGCCGCTCCTCGCCCTCCGGCCACAGCCCCAGCGCGGCGCACAGCGTCGGCAGCACGGCCATCGACGCGGTGGCGTACCCCTCCGCCGACGGGTGGTAGTTGTCCGGGCCGAACAGCTCGCGCGGGTTCGCCTCGAACTCGGGACCCAGCAGGTCGCCCAGCGACACCGTCCGCCCGCCCGCCTCCAGCACGCCTATCGTCTGCGCGGCGGCGAGCTGCCGGCTCAGCCGGCGCGCCAGCCAGCGCAGCGGCTGGTACACGGGCTCGATCGTGCCCAGGTCGGGGCAGGTGCCCACGACGACCTCGCAGCCGGCCGAGCGCAGCCGCCGCACGGCCTCCGACAGCAGCCGCACCGACCGTGCCGCCGGCACCCGGTGCGTCACGTCATTGGCCCCGATCATGATCACGCACACGTCGGGGACCCGCTCCGGGTCGGAGAGGATCTGCGTGACCTGCCGCTCCAGGTCGTACGACTGGGCGCCGGACAGCGCCACGTTCCGCAGGTCGACGGGGCGCTCGGCCACCGCCGCCAGCCCCGTGGCCAGCAGGGCGCCGGGCGTCTGCCGGGGCCGGTGCACGCCCTGCCCGGCCGCCGTGGAGTCGCCCAGCACGCCCAGCAGCAGCGGCTCGCGGCCCAGGGCGTGCACGAACGCGGAACCGTACCGTCCGTCGGCGTGCGGCGGGGTCTCCCCGGCCCCGCCCACCACGCGGCGGGCCAGCGCCACCTCCGTCACCAGCACCCCGAGCGCGGCGCCGCCGAGCAGGCCGAGACCACCACCGCCGTACGCCGCGGCGGCCGCGATCCGCCGGGCGACCCTCGCCCTCGCCATGGACATCGGCCGGCCTCCTCCGCGCCCCGGGCGGTGCACCGGTCACCTGCCATGACCGGAACAACTGCCCGGGAAACCCGATTCACAAACTGTTCATGAAGGCTTCGCACTGCCGGTGCGCCCTTGGGAGCGCCCGCTACCAGCAGGGTGCCCCGCCCGTGGCCGCCCGCAACGCGCCACCCGTCCGGCCGCACGCGCAATAGGCTGGCCACATGGGCTCGCGACGACGGCAGCCCCCGACCGCGGAGATCACCGTGCAGTTTCACGAATCGATGATTGAGCTTGTTGGCAACACCCCGCTCGTCAAGCTCAACAGCGTGACCGAAGGCATTCGGGCCACCGTTCTTGCCAAGGTCGAGTACTTCAACCCGGGCGGTTCCGTGAAGGACCGGATCGCCCTGCGGATGATCGAGGCCGCCGAGAAGTCCGGCGAGCTCAAGCCCGGCGGCACCATCGTCGAGCCCACCTCGGGCAACACGGGTGTCGGCCTGGCGATCGTGGCCCAGCAGAAGGGCTACAAGTGCATTTTCGTCTGCCCGGACAAGGTCTCCCAGGACAAGATCAACGTGCTGCGGGCCTACGGCGCCGAGGTCGTCGTCTGCCCCACCGCCGTCGCGCCCGAGCACCCGGACTCGTACTACAACGTGTCGGACCGGCTGGTGCGCGAGACGCCCAACGCCTGGAAGCCGGACCAGTACTCGAACCCCAACAACCCGCTGTCGCACTACCACTCCACGGGCCCCGAGCTCTGGGAGCAGACCGACGGGAAGATCACCCACTTCGTGGCGGGCGTCGGCACCGGCGGCACCATCAGCGGCACCGGCCGCTACCTCAAGGAGGTCAGCGGCGGCCGCGTCAAGGTCATCGGCTCCGACCCCGAGGGCTCGGTCTACAGCGGCGGCTCCGGCCGCCCCTACCTGATCGAGGGCGTCGGCGAGGACTTCTGGCCCTCCTGCTACGACGGCACGGTGACCGACGAGATCATCGCCGTCTCCGACAAGGACGCCTTCCAGATGACCCGCCGCCTCGCCAAGGAGGAGGGCCTGCTGGTGGGCGGCTCCTGCGGCATGGCGGTGGTCAGCGCCCTGGAGGTCGCCAAGCGCCTCACCGAGGACGACGTCGTGGTCGTGCTCCTGCCCGACAGCGGCCGCGGCTACCTCAGCAAGATCTTCAACGACGAGTGGATGGCCGACTACGGCTTCCTGGAGGCCGGCGACACCGCGCGCGTCGCCGACGTGCTGCGCCGCAAGGAGGGCGGCCTGCCGTCGCTGGTGCACATGCACCCCGAGGAGACGGTGGGCGAGGCCATCGAGGTGCTGCGCGAGTACGGCGTGTCGCAGATGCCGATCGTCAAGCCGGGCGCCGGTCACCCGGACGTGATGGCCGCCGAGGTCGTCGGCTCGGTCGTGGAACGCGACCTGCTGGACGCCCTCTTCGCCCAGCGCGCCTCGCTGCAGGACCCGCTGGAGAAGCACATGAGCGCGCCCCTGCCGCAGGTCGGCTCCGGCGAGCCCGTCGCCGACCTGATGGCGGTGCTCGGCACGGCGGACGCGGCGATCGTCCTCGTCGAGGGCAAGCCCACCGGTGTGGTGAGCCGCCAGGACCTGCTGGCGTTCCTCGCCGCGGGCAACGGCACGCCGCAGCAGTAGGGCACCGGCGCGGTACGCACGCGTCATGTCCGCGCAGCACGGGCGTAACGAGGGCCCGCCATAGTAGGGGGCGACGGCGGGAGGTACCCGGAGCGGCTCCCGGACTCCACGCCCGTCCGGCGCGGCCGAGGCCGCGTCCGCGTGGGGCCGCCGCCGTCCCGACCCCGGCAAGCCGGGGTGCGGCGGCCCTCGCGCGCTTCCCCGCCCCCACCCACCGGCACTGACCGGACGACGGGAGGGGGCCGGGGGTGGAGGGGACCGTCCCGGAATGCTGCCGGATATTTGCGGCGGGATTGCGGGGCTCGCTGCACGTAAGAGGCCAGGTCCGCCGTAAATATCCGATTCCGGGACGGTCCCCGGAACCCCCGGCCCCCGGCACCCCGCCCCTCGGCGCCCCCACCCCCCGGCACCCAGTACGGTCGGCGGTGCCCCCCTGGAAGGAGCACCGTGACCGCACCCCTGCTGACGGCCCTGTCCGCCCCGAGCCCCGGCGTCCCCGACCGCCCGGACGCCCTCACCCTGGCGGACCGGCCCTGCTCCCGGGAACAACTCCTCGCAGCCGCAAGCGCCGTGGCGAACCGCATCGCGGGCGCCCGCTCCGTGGCCGTACGGGCCGAGCCCACCCTTGAGACCGTGGTCGCCGTGGTAGGCGGCCTGCGCGCGGGCGTCCCGGTCGTGCCCCTGCCACCGGACGCGGGCCCAGCGGAACGGACCCACATACTCCGCGACTCGGGCGCGGAACTCGTCCTGGGCAGCGGCGAGAGCGACGTCCCGGTGAACATCCACGACCGAGCCACCTGGAACGCCCCGGAACCGGACCCGTCCAGCACGGCGTTCGTGCTGTACACCTCCGGCACCACCGGCGCTCCCAAGGGCGCCCTGATCCCCCGCGCAGCCGTGGCCGCCTGCCTGGACGGCCTCGCCGACGCGTGGCAGTGGACCGCCGAGGACACGCTCGTGCACGGCCTCCCGCTGTTCCACGTGCACGGCCTCGTGCTCGGTGTGCTCGGCGCGCTGCGCACCGGCTGCCGCCTCGTGCACACGGGCCGCCCCACGCCCCGGGCGTACGCCGCGGCCGGCGGCAGCCTGTACTTCGGCGTGCCGACCGTGTGGTCGCGCGTGGTGGCGGAGCCGGACGCGGCCCGCGCCCTGGCCGGCGCCCGCCTGCTGGTGTCGGGCAGCGCCGCGCTGCCCGCCCCGGTCTTCCGCGGCCTGGAGCAGCTCACGGGGCAGCGCCCGATCGAGCGGTACGGCATGACGGAAACCCTCATCACCGTCTCGACGCGGGCCGACGGCAACCGGGCGCAGGGCGCGGTGGGCCTGCCGCTGCCGGGGGTGCGTACGCGCGTCGTCCTCACGGAGACGGAGGAGGGCGGCGGCATCGGGGAGCTGGAGGTGTCCGGCCCGACCCTCTTCTCCGGCTACCTGAACCGGCCGGAGGCCACGGCCGAGTCGCGTACCGCGGACGGCTGGTTCCGCACCGGGGACATCGCCACGATCGAGGAGGACGGCACCCACCGCATCGTGGGCCGCGCCTCCACGGACCTCATCAAGAGCGGCGGCTACCGC
This sequence comes from Streptomyces mashuensis, assembly GCF_014654785.1. Lineage (GTDB taxonomy): Bacteria > Actinomycetota > Actinomycetes > Streptomycetales > Streptomycetaceae > Streptomyces > Streptomyces mashuensis. The sequence goes on along the minus strand of NZ_BNBD01000013.1, from coordinate 40,623 downwards.
ATCGGCGCCGGCGAGGTGGAGAACGCCCTCCTCGACCACCCGGCGGTCCGCGAGGCGGCGGTGGTGGGCCTGCCGCACGACGACCTCGGGCAGGAACTGGTGGCGTACGTGGTGGCCGACGGCATCGGTGAGCGGGAGCTCATCGACTTCGTGGCAGGCCACCTCTCGGTCCACAAGCGCCCGCGCCGGGTGGCGTTCCTGGACGCGCTGCCGCGCAACGCGATGGGAAAGCCGCAGAAGAAACTCCTGCCGCCGCTGTAGGGGGGCACCACGGGGCGGCCCCGGCCGGCGTACCGCACCCGGCCGACGTACCGCACCCGCCCCAGGTCACCGCACCCGGCGTACCCGCCCCTCGTCCCACACCGGCTCCGCCGACTCGCGCACCGTCCCGTCGGAGCCGAAGACGAGGTAGCGGTCGAAGGAGCGGGCGAACCAGCGGTCGTGGGTGACGGCCAGGACCGTGCCCTCGTAGGCCTCCAGGCCCTCCTGGAGGGCCTCCGCGGACTCCAGGTCGAGGTTGTCCGTGGGCTCGTCCAGCAGCAGGGCGGTCGTGCCGGCCAGTTCCAGCAGCAGGATCTGGAACCGGGCCTGCTGGCCGCCCGACAGCTTCTCGAAGCGCTGGTCGCCCTGGCGTTCGAGCTCGTAGCGGCGCAGGGCGCTCATCGCCGCGCCCCGGTCGCGGGCGTGCTCGTCCCACAGGATGCCGACCAGCGTGCGGCCCAGCAGTTCGGGGTGGGAGTGGGTCTGCGCGAAGTGGCCGGGGACCACGCGCGCCCCCAGCTTCCAGCTGCCGGTGTGTGCCACGTCCTCGCCCGCCAGCAGCCGCAGGAAGTGCGACTTGCCCGAGCCGTTCGACCCCAGCACGGCGACCCGTTCGCCGTAGAAGACCTCCAGGTCGAACGGTTTCATGAGGCCGGTCAGCTCCAGGCCCTGGCACGTGACGGCCCGCACGCCGGTGCGGCCGCCGCGCAGCCGCATGCGGATCTCCTGCTTGCGCGGCGGCTCCGGCGGCGGACCCGCCTCCTCGAACTTCCGCAGCCGCGTCTTCGCCGCCTGGTAGCGGGAGGCGAGCTCGTCGCTGCGCGCCGCGTACTGCTGGAGGTCCAGCACCAGCCGCTTCAGCTGGGCGCGCTTCTCGTCCCAGCGCCGCCGCAGCTCCTCGAACCGCGCGAACCGCTCCTCGCGCGCCGCGTGGTACGTGCCGAAGCCGCCGCCGTGCACCCACACGTCGGAACCACCCGCGCCGGGCTCCACGCTGACGATCCGGCCGGCCGCGCGGGCCAGCAGCTCGCGGTCGTGCGAGACGAACAGCACCGTCTTGCGGGTCTCGGCCAGCCGTTCCTCCAGCCAGCGCTTGCCCGGCACGTCCAGGTAGTTGTCCGGCTCGTCCAGCAGCAGCACCTCGTCCGGGCCGCGCAGCAGCGCCTCCAGCACCAGCCGTTTCTGCTCGCCGCCGCTCAGCGTGCGCACCTCGCGCCACTGCGCCCGCTCGTACGGCACGCCCAGCGCGGCCGTGGTGCACATGTCCCACAGCGTCTCGGCCTCGTAGCCGCGCGCCTCGGCCCAGTCGCTGAGCGCCTGCGCGTACTGGAGCTGCGCCTTCTCGTCGTCGACGGTCATGATGGCGTGCTCGGCGGTGTCCACGGCCCGCGCCGCCTCGCGGATGCGCGGCGGCGCCACGGACACCAGCAGGTCACGGACGGTGCGCTCGTCCCGTACGGAGCCCACGAACTGCGGCATGACGCCGAGGCCGCCACTGACCGTCACCGAGCCGCCGTGCGGCTGCAACTCGCCCGAGAGCAGCCGCAGCAGCGTGGTCTTCCCGGCACCGTTGGCGCCCACCAGCGCCGTGACGGCCCCGTCGCCCACGCGGAACGAGGCGTCGGTGAACAACGCCCGCCCGTCGGGCAGGTAGTACTCCAGGTGTGCCGCCTCGAGGTGTCCCATGCGCCGGATTCTTCCGGGCGGACGGGTCCCGCGTCACGCGAATTGCGCCGGGCCGTCGCCGGTGGCGGGGGTGACCGCGCCCGGAGGGGGCGCGGCGAGGCCGCGTGGCCGGTGGGCCGTGCGGTAGTGCTCGGCCAGCGCGGCCGGCAGGCCGCAGCCCCGGCCGCCGCCGGTGGCGTCCGGCGGGGGCTCGGCGAGGGCGGCCAGCACCGCGGCGTGCGCGCCCTGGAGGGCGACGTGCAGCAGGCCGCCGGCGCGCCGGAGCGCGCCGGCGGAGCCGAGGGCCGCGGCCCATACGGGGTCGTCGGTGCCGGCGGAGGGGGAGTGACCGGCCGTCAGCCGTTCCGCCAGGACCAGCTCCTGCGCAAGCCGGGCCGCGGGCCCCAGCTCGGGTTCGAGGACGCGCAGGGCGACGAAGACGCCCATGCCGGCCCGGTCCTCCTCGGCGCGCAACAGGGCGTGCAGCGCGAACCGCAGCGCGAGGGCGTCGTCGATCAGCGCGTCGGGCGCGTCGCACAGCGCGGAGGGGCGCGCGTCGATGCGCAGGTGCGGCAGCAGCGGCCGCGTGAGGGCGTCGAAACGGGCGCGGACGACGTTGCTCAGGAACAGGGAGCGGCGGTGACGGTACTGGCGCAGGGCGTCCGACCAGCCGTCGAGGCAGCACGGCGTGAACAGGGCCGGCACGGCGGACCCGGCGGCGGCCCCGCCCGCCGCCCAGGGGCCCGCGGCGGCGGTGAGGTCGTACCACTCCACTGCCCGCGCCGCCCCCGCCGCGCCGCCCGCGACGGCCGGGCCCAGGCGGACGGCCGCCCGCTCCAGCGTGGCGAGTGCCGCCGTGGCGCGGTCGTCGCGTTCGAGGAGGACGAGCCCGAGGGCGGAGGGCGCGCCTCCGGTGCCGCGCAGCGGCCCCAGGTAGAAGGCCGTCCGCCGCTCACCCGGCCGGGAGAACGCCTCGGCCGCGTCGTCCCAGAGGGCCGTGCGCAGTCCGGTCGCGATGCCGTCCAGCAGGTCGTCGGCGACCCCGGCGGCCCGCAGGGCGGGCCGGGTGCGGGACAGCCATCCGTACACCTCGGCGTCCGGCGCGCCCTCGTCGACGGCGGCGCACAGGCGTAACCACTCCGGGTGCCGCGCGAGGTCACGGGAGGCGTGCCCGCCCCGGCCGGCGTGGGTCCACTCGGTGGTGCGTGCGCGCTGGTCGACAAGCAAGGTACGTGCCTCTCCTAGGGAGGGATGGTTCCTACGGAGGGTGGTTCCTGGGGCCTGGTGGGCCTGTGGGGCTCGGCCTGGTGGGGCGTGGGTGCGCGACGCGGGCCCGGGAAAGGCGGGCGCCCCGGGGGGTGACGTGCCGTGACGTGCCGGCCGGGCGGTGCCCCACGGGCCGGGGGCCGGCCTGCGCGGTCCCGGGGCGTGCGGGGCCGGGCCCAAGAGACTATGTTGCCCGTCGCTTCCGGGGGCAAGGATGTTCAACTGCATGACCGAACGGTCCTGCATAATTCCATGCAGCGAGCCGAATGGATGAATGACGAGTCGACGCCCACGAGCGCCGGCGAAGAGCGAGGAGGGTCATGAGCGCGACCGGGGGCGAACCGGAGGCCACCGCACGGCTGCAGAAGCTCTTCGAGGGGCACCGGCTCACGCCCACCCAGCGCCGCATCGCGCACTGCCTGGTGCGCCGCGCCGCCGACGCTCCGTTCCTCTCCAGCGTGGAGCTGGCCGAGCTGGCCGGCGTCAGCCAGCCCTCGGTCACCCGCTTCGCGGTGGCCCTCGGCTTCGACGGCTACCCGGCGCTCCGCCGGCACCTGCGCGACGTCGTGCCCGCCGCCGAGGGACCGGCCGAGGCCACCGTCAACGAGTACCAGCAGGCCGTGCACGCCGAGATCGACAACCTGCGCCACCTCGCCTCGATGCTGGCCGACCCGGCCCCCGTCGAGCACGCCGGACGGCTGCTGGCCGCCTCCCGGCCGCTGCCGGTCCTGGGCCTGCGGGCGGCCGCCGCCCAGGCCACCGGCTTCGCCTACTTCGCCCGCAAGGTCCACCCCGACGTCCGCCTCCTCGACGAGGGCGGCACCCTCCTGGAGGACCGGGTCGACGGCGCCGTACGGGCCGGCGCGACCGCGCTGCTCTGCTTCGCGCTGCCGCGGCACCCGCGCGAGGTCGTCGAGGCGCTGCGGTACGCGCGGGGCGCGGGCCTGACGGTCGTCACCGTCGCCGACTCCACGTTCGCGCCCGTCGCCCGGCACAGCGACGTCCTGCTGCCGGCGGCCGTCGGCACCGGCCTGGCGTTCGACACGGCCTGCGCCCCGATGCTGCTGGGGCGGGTGCTGCTGGAGGCGATGTGCGACGCGCTGCCGGACGCGCAGGCGCGGCTGGAGGAGTTCGACGCGCGGGCGGCGGCCCGGGGGCTGTTCGCGGAGTGAGCCCCCGCGGGTGGGCCGGCGGGCGTGGAATGGGCACGTCCGGTGGGCAGTGTTCCGGTGAACGGGACGACGTGCCGGTGGCTGCGCCTGATGGCCGGTCTCGGGGCCGTTCTTAAGGCCGTCCTCAGATTCGTTGGCTAGCCTGCCGTCCCGGATTCGGACAGGGATGCCAGGAGGAGGTCTCACGTGGGACGCGGGTCGTACGCGCTGGCGCGCGTGGCCGTGGTCGTGCGGGCCCCGGCCGTGCGCTTGCTGTGGCTGGGACTGCTGGGAGCGGGCGTCGGCGCCCTGGTGCCCGGGCTGACCGGGCGACGGATCGGGTTGCTGGGCGGGGCCGCGCTGTTCGTCGTCGCCGCGGCGGTGGCGTTCGCGGCGCGGCGCGGCCGGTACACCGCCCTGGCCGGCGCGGCGGAGCGCGCCGGGCGGTCGGTGTTCCTCCAGGACCGGGCCGTGACGATGCGGAACTGGGCGCGGGCGCGCGGCCGCCGCTGGTGGCTGGCGGCGGTGTTCCTCGCCGCGGTCGGCTCCTCGTACGCCGCGCCGGGCGCGGCGGGGCTGGCCATGGCCGGTGCCGGGGCCGGGCTGTGGGCCAAGGCCGTGTGGATCGGTGGCCTGGAGCGGCGCGCGGAGGCGCTGCTGTGGGTCCGTACGGAGTGGGCGCAGGGCAGCCCCGTCGCCGGGTCCGTGCCGGGGTGGATGACCACCGGGATCGCGGCGGGCGACGCGCTGCCGGGCGGGGCCCGGCGCCGGGAGCGGCGCACGGGCGGACGGGCGACGGCCGCGGCGGCGCGCCAGGCCGTGTCCCGGAAATGAGCACGCGGGAATGAGCACGGCCGAGGGGCGGTGGCCGGGGAGGACCCGGCCGCCGCCCCTCGGCATGCGCGCGGGCCCACCCATTGACTAGCGGTATTCATCACCTCAGACTGTGCAGTGTTCTATTCAGAGCCGCCAGGGAGGCAGGGACCCGTGTCAGGACCGCGACCCGTTCGAGCACCGCGAGGAACCGAGCTGAGCGCCCGGGGGTGGCAGCAGGAGGCCGCCCTGCGGATGCTGCAGAACAACCTGGACCCCGAGGTCGCCGAGCACCCCGACAAGCTCGTCGTCTACGGCGGCACCGGCAGGGCCGCGCGCGACTGGGCCTCCTTCGACGCCATGGTCCGCACCCTGCGCACGCTCAAGCAGGACGAGACGATGCTCGTCCAGTCCGGCCGCCCCGTCGGCGTCATGCAGACCCACGAGTGGGCGCCCCGCGTGCTCCTCGCCAACTCCAACCTCGTCGGCGACTGGGCCAACTGGGAGGAGTTCCGCCGCCTGGAGCACCTCGGCCTGACCATGTACGGCCAGATGACGGCCGGCTCGTGGATCTACATCGGCACCCAGGGCATCCTCCAGGGCACGTACGAGACGTTCGCCGCCGTCGCCGCGAAGAAGTTCGGCGGGACGCTGGCCGGGACGATCACCCTCACCGCCGGCCTCGGCGGCATGGGCGGCGCCCAGCCGCTCGCCGTCACCATGAACGACGGCGTCGCCCTCTGCATCGACTGCGACCCGCGCGCCATCGAGCGCCGCATCGAGCACCGCTACCTCGACGTCAGGGCCGACTCCCTCGACCACGCCCTCCAGCTCGCCGTCGAGGCCCGCGACGCCCGCCGCCCGCTGTCCATCGGCGTCCTCGGCAACGCCGCCGAGCTCGTGCCGCAGCTGCTCGCCATGAACGCGCCGATCGACATTGTCACGGACCAGACGAGCGCCCACGACCCGCTGGCCTACCTGCCCATCGGCGTCCCCTTCGACGAGATGGCCATGTACGCGGCCGAGAAGCCCGCCGACTTCACGACCCGCGCCCGCGAGTCGATGGCCAAGCACGTCGAGGCCATGGTCGGCTTCCAGGACGCCGGCGCCGAGGTCTTCGACTACGGCAACTCCATCCGCGGCGAGGCGCAGCTCGCCGGCTACACCCGCGCCTTCGACTTCCCCGGCTTCGTCCCCGCCTACATCCGCCCCCTCTTCTGCGAGGGCAAGGGCCCCTTCCGCTGGGCGGCCCTCTCCGGCGACCCCAAGGACATCGCCGCCACCGACCGCGCCATCCTCGACCTCTTCCCGGAGAACGAGTCCCTGGCCCGCTGGATCAGGATGGCCGGCGAACGCGTCCACTTCCAGGGCCTGCCCGCCCGCATCTGCTGGCTCGGCTACGGCGAGCGCGACCGCGCCGGCGAGCGCTTCAACGACATGGTGGCCAGCGGCGAGCTCTCCGCGCCGGTCGTCATCGGCCGCGACCACCTCGACTGCGGCTCCGTCGCCTCCCCCTACCGCGAGACCGAGGCCATGCTCGACGGCTCCGACGCCATCGCGGACTGGCCCCTGCTCAACGCCATGGTCAACGTCGCCTCCGGCGCCTCCTGGGTCTCCATCCACCACGGCGGCGGCGTCGGCATGGGCCGCTCGATCCACGCGGGCCAGGTCACGGTCGCCGACGGCACGGCACTGGCGGGCGAGAAGATCCGCCGTGTCCTGACGAACGACCCGGGCATGGGCGTGATCCGGCACGTGGACGCGGGCTACGACATCGCGGAGACGGTGGCGGAGGACCGCGGGGTGCGCATTCCGATGCGGGAAGAGGCATGAGCCGGTTCCATGAGATGTGGGCCGACCTCCGGCCCATCGGCCGCAACACGGCCACCGGCGGCTACCGCCGCTTCGCCTGGACCGGGGCCGACACCGACTGCCGGGCCTGGTTCCGCGCCCAGGCGGAGAGCCGCGGCCTCACCTACGAGACCGACCGCAACGGCAACCAGTGGGCCTGGCTCGGCGACCCGGCCGCCGGGGACGCCGTGGTCACCGGGTCGCACCTCGACTCCGTCCCCGACGGCGGCGCCTTCGACGGACCCCTCGGCGTCGTGTCGTCCTTCGCCGCCCTCGACGAACTCCGCAGCCGCGGGGCCGCACCCACCCGCCCCCTCGCCGTCGTCAACTTCGGCGACGAGGAGGGCGCCCGGTTCGGGCTCGCCTGCGTCGGCTCGCGGCTGACCGCCGGGGCGCTCACCCCGGAGGCCGCCCGCGAGCTGCGGGACGCCGACGGCGTCACGCTGCCGCAGGCCATGGAGCGCGCCGGGTACGACCCGGACGCCATCGGCGCCGACCCCGAGCGCCTGGCCCGCATCGGCGCGTTCGTCGAACTCCACGTCGAACAGGGCCGGGCCCTGGCCGGCACGGAGCACGCCGTGGGCGTCGCCTCCGCCATCTGGCCGCACGGCCGCTGGCGGTTCGACTTCCACGGCGAGGCCAACCACGCCGGCACCACCCGCATCGAGGACCGCCGCGACCCGATGCTCACGTACGCCAACACCGTGCTGGCCGCCCGCAAGAAGGCCCGCCTCGCCGGCGCCCTCGCCACCTTCGGCAAGGTCGCCGTCGAACCCAACGGCGTCAACGCCATCCCGTCCCTCGTCCGCGGCTGGCTCGACTCGCGCGCCGCCGACGAGGAGACCCTGGCCGCCGTCCTCGCCGAGATCGAGCAGGCCGCCACCGAGCGCGGCAAGCGCGACGGCGTCGACGTGCGCGTCACCCGTGAGTCGTTCACGCCCGTCGTGGAGTTCGCCCACGACCTGCGGGACGAGCTCGCCCGGCTGCTCGGCGGCGCGCCCGTGCTGCCCACGGGCGCCGGGCACGACGCCGGTATCCTCTCCGGCGCCGTTCCCACCGCCATGCTGTTCGTCCGCAACCCCACCGGCGTGTCCCACTCGCCCGCCGAGACGGCCACCGAGGACGACTGCGTGGCCGGAGTGACCGCACTCGCCGACGTACTGGAGGGGCTCGCGTGCAGCTGACGTACTGGGCCGAACACGCCTGGCTCGACCCCGCGGTCGAGCCGGGCGTGGCGCTCGACGTGACCGACGGGCGGATCACGGCCGTACGCACCGGCGTGGCCGCCCCGCCACCGGGCGCGGTGGTGCTGCGCGGCCTCACCCTGCCGGGCCTGGCCAACGCGCACAGCCACGCCTTCCACCGCGCCCTGCGCGGCCACGTGCAGGTGGGCAGCGGCACCGGATCACCCCCGCTCATGCGGGGAACCGGCGCGGCGGAAGGCGCGTCTTTCGTGCCGGACTCATTCTGGACCTGGCGCAAAGTCATGTACGACGTTGCGGCTCGTCTCACCCCCGAGAACTACTTCGCCCTCGCCCGCGCCGCGTACGCCGAGATGGCCCTCGCCGGCATCACCTGCGTCGGCGAGTTCCACTACGTGCACCACGCCCCGGGCGGCACCCGCTACACCGACCCGAACGCCATGGGCGACGCCCTCATGGCGGCCGCGGCCGAAGCCGGCATCCGCATCACCCTCCTCGACACCGCCTACCTCTCCTCGGGTTTCGGCGCGCCCCCCGAGCCGCACCAGCTCCGCTTCTCCGACGGCACCGCCGACGCCTGGGCCGAGCGCGTCTCCGCGCTGAAGCCGGGCGGCGACCACGCCCGGCTCGGCGCCGCCGTGCACTCCGTGCGCGCCGTGCCCGCCGGTCAGCTGGCCGGCGTCGCCGCCTGGGCCGAGGAACGGCAGGCACCCCTGCACGTCCACCTCTCCGAGCAGACCGCCGAGAACGACGCCTGCCACGCCGCCCACGGCTGCACGCCCACCCGGCTGCTCGCCGACCACGGCGTGCTCGGCCCCCGCACGTCGGCCGTGCACGCCACGCACCTCACCGACGAGGACGTCCGCCTCCTCGGCGGCACGCGGACCACCGTGTGCATGTGCCCCACCACCGAGCGGGACCTCGCCGACGGCATCGGCCCGGCGGTCGCCGTGCAGCGGGCCGGCTCCCCGCTGTCGCTGGGCAGCGACAGCCACGCCGTCGTCGACCTGTTCGAGGAGGCGCGGGCCATGGAGCTCGACGAGCGGCTGCGCACCCGCACCCGCGGCCACTGGACGGCCGCGGCCCTGCTGCGCGCCGCCACCACCGACGGCCACGCCTCCCTCGGCTGGCCGGAGGCCGGCCGCCTGGAGGCGGGTGCCCTGGCCGACTTCACGACCGTGGCGCTGGACTCCGTCCGGACCGCCGGGCCGTCGCCGCTGCTGGGCGCCGAGACGGCGGTATTCGCCGCGACCGCGGCCGACGTGCGCCATACGGTGGTCGGCGGCCGGCACGTCGTACGGGACGGTGCCCACCAGCTCGTACCGGACGTGCCACGGGCCCTGGCCGACTCGATCGCCGCCCTGAGCGCCCCGCCCGCACCGAGCGCCTGACGCCGAGCACCGGAGACAACATGAGCACGGCAATCACCAACATCAGCAGTCTCGTCACCAACGACCCCTCCCTCGGTGAAGGCCCCCTCGGCCTGATCCAGGACGCGGCCGTCGTCGTCGACGGCGACCGCATCGCCTGGGTCGGTACGACCAGCAAAGCACCCGCCACTGACAACGCCGTCGACGCCGGCGGCCGGGCCGTCCTGCCCGGCTACGTCGACTCGCACTCCCACCTGGTCTTCGCGGGCGACCGCACCGCCGAGTTCAACGCCCGCATGTCGGGCCGGAGCTACACCGCCGGCGGCATCCGCACGACCGTGGCCGCCACCCGCGCCGCCACCGACGAGGAGCTGGAGGCCAACCTCCGGCGCCACCTGCACGAGGCCCTGCGGCAGGGCACCACCACCGTCGAGACCAAGTCCGGCTACGGCCTGACCACGGACGACGAGGCCCGCGCCCTGCGCATCGCCGCCGCGCACACCGACGAGGTCACATACCTCGGCGCGCACGTCGTCGCCCCCGAGTTCGCGGACGACCCGGCCGGCTACGTCGCCCTCGTCACCGGCGAGATGCTCGACGCCTGCGCACCGCACGCCCGCTGGGTGGACGTCTTCTGCGAGCGCGGCGCCTTCGACGGCGACCAGGCCCGTACGATCCTCACCGCCGGGCAGCGGCACGGCCTCGTCCCGCGCGTCCACGCCAACCAGCTGGGCCACGGCCCCGGTGTGCAGCTGGCCGTCGAACTGGGGGCCGCGTCGGCCGACCACTGCACCCACCTCACGGACGCGGACGTCGACGCGCTGGCGAACAGCAGCACCGTGGCCACGCTCCTCCCGGGCGCGGAGTTCTCCACCCGCGCCCCCTGGCCCGACGCACGCCGACTGCTGGACGCGGGCGCCACCGTAGCGCTGTCCACCGACTGCAACCCCGGTTCGTCCTACACCAGTTCGATGTCGTTCTGCATCGCGCTGGCCGTCCGCGACATGGGGATGACACCGGACGAGGCCGTCTGGTCCGCCACCGCCGGCGGCGCGGCCGCCCTGCGCCGCACGGACGTGGGCCGCCTCACGCCCGGCGCCCGCGCCGACCTCCAGCTCCTGGACGCCCCGAGCCACGTCCACCTGGCCTACCGCCCGGGCGTACCGCTGGTGCGCGAGGTGTGGCGGGGCGGCGTGCGGGAGGTCTAGGGCTGGTCCACGGGCTCGTCCCCGGCCCCGTCCACGGGCTCCAGGGCCACCAGCGGAATGACCCGCCCCGCGGCGAGGGCCCGTTCGCGGAACTCCGCGAACTGCGGCTCTCGCGCGATCTGCCGGGCCCACACCGCGTCGTGCTCGGCGACGTCGAGCACCCGCGCCCGCACCCGCCGCCGCTCCTCGCCCACCTCGACGGTGGCCTCGGGCGACGCCATGAGGTTGTGGTACCAGGCCGGCGCGGTGGGCGCCCCGCCGTTCGAGGCGAAGACGACGAGCCGGCCGTGGTCGTCGTCGGGGAGATGGACGAGCGGTGTGGTGCGCGGCAGCCCGGTGCGGGCCCCGCGCGTGGTGAGCAGCAACAGCGACGTACCGGCGAAGTCGCCGCCCACCACGCCCTTGTTGGCGCGGAACTCTTCGATGACGGCGAGGTTGAAGGCGTTCATGCCCTTCCCCAACGCCGGGTGCCGCCCCGGATCATCCCGTGCGGCACCCGGCGTCGAGGGGGCGCTTCGTGCGTCACTCCTCCGTCAGGAGGCCCCGGCGGAGTTTGACCAGCGTCCGGGAGAGCAGGCGTGAGACGTGCATCTGCGAGATGCCCAGCTCCTCGCCGATCTCGGACTGGGTCATGTTCGCCACGAACCGCAGCGAGAGGATGTGCCGGTCCCGCTGCGGGAGTTCCGCGATCAGCGGCTTGAGGGACTCGACGTACTCGACGCCCTCCAGGCCGTGGTCCTCGTAGCCGATGCGGTCCGAGAGGGTGCCCTCGGGCTCGTCGGCCTCCGCCTGGGCGTCCAGCGAGCTGGCCGTGTAGGCGTTGCTCGCGGCCATGCCCTCGACGACCTCCTCCTCCGTCAGGCCCAGGCGCTCGGCCAGCTCGGCGACGGTGGGGGAGCGGTCCAGGCGCTGGGCGAGCTCGTCGCTCGCCCTGGCCAGGTCGAGGCGGAGCTCCTGGAGCCGGCGCGGGACGCGCACGGACCAGCTGGTGTCGCGGAAGAAACGCTTGATCTCGCCGATGATCGTCGGCATGGCGAAGGTCGGGAACTCGACGCCGCGGCTGAGCTCGAAGCGGTCGATGGCCTTGATCAGACCGATCGTCCCGACCTGGATGATGTCCTCCATCGGCTCGCTGCGGGTGCGGAACCGCGCGGCCGCGAACTTCACCAGGGCGAGGTTCAGTTCGACGAGGGTGTTGCGCACGTACGCGTACTCGTGGGTGCCCTCCTCGAGCGACGCGAGGCGCGCGAAGAGCGTCTTGGACAGGGCCCGGGCGTCGACCGCGCCCACCTCGTCGTACGGAGGGATCTCCGGGAGGTCCGGGAGGCCCGGGGCGTCGGTCGGGCGGGTGGTGTTTCCGGGGGTTCCGGTGGTTTCGGGTGCTTCCTGACCGGCAAGGTGTGCCGGGGGTGCCGACGGCGCGGTGTTCCGGACGGGGGTGCCGGTCCGCGTTTCGTCCAGCCGGGGTGACATGGGGGTGTCCTCCATCGTTCTCGGCATATGGCTGCCGATGCCGTGACCGTTCCGTTGCTTTTTGCGGCGCCTCCAGAGCCGTCCGTGGGGGATGTGTCCTTCTAGCCCTACCGGTCTTCACCGCCCGCTGGCAAGTCCTGACTGTCCGGTTATGGGAGGGTATGGCGGAAGTTCGGGTTCCGGCCGGGCGTATGGAAGGCGTAGGGTTCTGCCTGCGCCACGCGGGCACACCACACGGCACGAAGGGGAGCGCATGGATCGCGAGATAGTCGGCAACGCGAGCCGGGGCCGGCTGTGGGTGGAGGTCCGGCGGCACGGCGCCGGCGCGGTCGTCGCACCCGTGGGTGAGCTCGATCACCACACGGCCGAGCTGTTGCGCGAGCCGCTGGAGAAGTGTGTCGAGGACGGTGCCGCGCGTGTCGTCGTCGACTGCTCCCGGCTCGACTTCTGCGACTCGACCGGGCTGAACGTCCTGCTCGCCGCCCGGCTGAAGGCCGATGCCGCCGGTGGTGCGATCCACCTGGCCGCCATGCGGCCGGCCGTCGCCCGGGTGTTCGAGATCACAGGCGCCGGGGCCGTCTTCGTCCTGCACGAGACGCTCCAGGCCGCCGAAGCGGCAGTCGTCGACTGAACGCCCGTCTTGACCGCCATGACCGCCTTGTCCGGCCCTGACGGAATCTCCCCGAGTTGTCCTTGTCACAGGCGTTGCCGGGAAACGAGGGGTGTTCCCGGGATGGGGACGGGCAGGAGACAGCTGGATCCCCTGGATCCGATGGAATCGTTGGAACCGTTGCACCACGGTGAGGTGAAGCGCTGATGAGCAGCACCCGGGCGTGCCCGCCGCCGGACGGCCCAGGCCCGGCGGCCGAGGGTGCTGCCTCCGCCGGCCCGCCGCCGGCCGGTACCGGCACGGTGCGCAGGCTGCCGCTGGCCGGCGTCAGCGGCGCCGTGCCCCTCGCCCGGGACTTCACCCGGCAGGCGCTGTACGACTGGGGCTGGCTGCCCGCCGCGGACGCCGACCGGCGCGCCGCCGCGGAGGACGTCCTCCTCGTGGTCTCCGAGCTGGTCACCAACGCCTGCCTGCACGCCGACGGCCCCGAGGAGCTGCGCGTCAGCTGCACGGCCAAGGTGCTGCGGCTGGAGGTTGCCGACCTCGGCGCCGGTACGCCGGCCCCGCGCACCCCGCACCGCGCCGGGCGGCCCGGCGGCCACGGCATGTTCATCGTGCAGCGCCTCTGCCTCGACTGGGGTGTCCTGCGGGCGCAGGACGAGGCCGGCAAGACCGTCTGGGCGGAGCTCGCCGCGCCGTCGTAGGTGCACGGCGCGTTCTCCGTCTTCCCTCTCGACGGGCGCGGGCGTACTGTCGGCGCCCGATCTGATGTGCCGTCAGTTATTGCGGTTCCCGACCGGACGAGAGGGGAGCCCGACGTGTCCCGCTTACCGAGCCGTCCCGCCCGCCGCGCCGGCGCGCTCGCGGCCTCGGCGGCGCTGGCCGCCGGTACGGTCCTGCCTGCGGCGCAGGCCGCGCACGCCGAGGTCGTGGACGTCACCTACCAGTGCAAGACCCCGATCGGCGACAAGAGCGCCGTCTCGCCCATCGACATCAAGGCGGCGCCGAGCGGCTCGGCGTACACCCTGACGATGTCGTTCCAGAAGGGCGTCTCCTCCAGCCCCGTGGAGCTCGGCAAGGGGGTGATGAAGCCAAGTGCGGTGATCAAGGTCGGCGGGGCGGACACCGGCACGGTCGCGGTGACCGGCCCGGCCAACGACCAGCCGATCCCGCCGAACACCCCCATCAAGATCAGCGACTTGTCGGGAACGTACACGCCGAAGAAGGGCGGGCAGGTGACGTTCACGGCGTCGACGCTGACGATCTCGGCGCTGGGAACGACGACGACGTGCGAACCGGCGAACAACCCGAAGCCGTCGCTGACGCTGGAGGTGAAGGACCCGGGCGGGACGACGGGCGGTACGACAGGAGGCACGACGGCCGGTACGACAGGCGGCACGACGGCCGGGTCCACGGGTGGGACGACGACGGGCGGCTCGACGACCGGGGGCTCCACCACCGGCGGCTCGACCACCGGTGGTTCGACCACCGGCGGCGGCAGCCTGCCGCAGACCGGGCCCTCCGATTCGGCCCTGGCCCTCGGCACGCTCGGCGGCACGGTCTTCCTGGCCGGTGTCGCCGGCACCCTCTGGCTCACCCGGCGCCGCCGCACCACCACCGGCTGACGCGGCCGATGACGCCTGTGGCCCCTGCCGCGGTGCTGGCGCTGGCCGCCGCCTCGCTCGCCCCCTGGACGGCGGGGCCCGCGCCCGGCGCGGACGAGCGCGGCGCCGTGTACGTGGAGGGCGCGCCCGGCAGCGTGCTCGCGGACCGGCTCGCCCTGGTCAACCGCTCGGACCGGCCCGTCACGCTGGCGCTGCGCGGCACCGGGCCGTGGATCTCGCTGGCGGCCGGCCGGGTCGGCGTACCGCCGCGTACGCGGGCGGAGGTGCCGCTGACCGTGACCGTCCCGCCGGGCACGCCGCCCGGCGACCACCCGGCGGCCGTCCTGGTGGAGGGCGCCGGCCGGCAGGCGCGGGTCCCGGTGGCGGTACGGGTGACCGGCCCGGCGGTGTCCGCGCCGGCGGTGGAACGGGTACGGGTCACCGGTACGGGCCGGGCCGCCGTCGTGCACTACCGCGTGGTCAACCGTGGCACCACGTCCCTCGCACCGCGCCCGGTGCTCCGGGCCGAGGGCCTCTTCGGCGAGGTGCTGCGCACCCGCCCCGGCAGCGGCGCGCCGGCCGCCCTGCCGCCGGGCGGAGCGGTGGACCTGTCCGAACCGTGGCCCGGGGCGCCCCGCCTGGACCGCGTACGGGTGACCGTCACCGTCACATCCGCGGACGGCACCCGCGCCTCCGCGACGGGCACGTACGCGCCCCTGCCCTGGCTGGGGCCCACGCTGGCCGGTGCGGGCGTGCTGGCGGGGGCGGCGGCACTGACCCTGCGCCGCCGCCGGGCGCACCGATGAACACCCCCGGCGCGCGCCGCACCCGTACAGCGCTCGCCACCGCTGCACTCCTCGCCGTGCTCCCGTGCGCCACTCCCACCCGAGCGGCCGAACCCGAACCCGCTCCCGCCCCCGCCCTCACCCTCGATCACCCCGAGGCCGCCCCCGGCAGCGCCCTCCGGCTCACCGGCACCGGATGGCGGCCCGGAGCGCTGGTCATGTTGATCATCTGCGGGCAGAACATGGCCGGGGGCACCAACGCCTGCGCCAACGGCGACGGGCGGACCGCCACCGTCGGCGCCGACGGGCGGTTCCGCGGCCGTCTGCCGGTCGTGGGGCCACCCGTGCCGTGTCCGTGTCTGGTGCACGCCGCCACCGTGACCGGGCCGGCCGGCGTGGCCGACGCGGGGCTCGTCGTCACGGGGCACCCCGTGGCCGCCCTGCCGGCCCGCCGCGGCGGGGAGCGGCTCGGCGTGCTCGACGCGCGGCTGGAGGGCGCGGACGGGCTGCTGACGTGGTTCGGGGCGCCGCCGCGGCGCCGGCTCGTGGTCACCGTCGCCAACCTCGGCACCGGCGAGGCCCGCGACCCCGTGTTCCGGCTCGGCACCGCCCGCGGCGTGCTGGCGCCGGCGTGGGAGGAGCGGCCCTGGCGCGGCACCGTTGCGCCCGGCGGCCGGGAGCGCATCGTGCTCGACGTGGAGCTCACGGCCGGCGCGCACGGCGACTACACCGTGTCGCTCGGCCACGACGGGCGGGTGCTGGCCGAGCAGCCGTGGCGCGTCGGGTGGCCCTGGGGCGTCACCCTCTTCTGGGCGCTGCTCTGCGTCGTCGTACCACTGGCCGTCCACCGGGCCGGGATGGCCGTCGTCGACCAGGTCCGGCCCCGGCGGCCCCCACGCCTCCCGGAGGCCCCGGCCGCTTTGCCCCCCGGCCTCCCCTGGTTCCGCCCCGGCACCGTCCCGCCGCCGTACGACGCCCCGGAAGCCGCCCCGGAAGCCGCCCCCGAAAACGCCGGTGCCCCCGGCGCCGAAGCACCGGGGGCACCGCCGAAAGGCGCGGGGGACGTCAGCGGACGTCGCCCATGAGGCCCTCGACCCGCTTGCGGGACATCCACACCGCCGCGCTCGCGAGCACCGCGATGACGGCCTCGCCGAGGATCACGCCGACGCCGTTGAGGTCGACGCCCGCCGCGGAGAGCAGACCCGTGACGCAGTCACCGGCCGTGACGGCGAGGAACCAGACGCCGAGCATCTGGCTGGCGTACTTCTGCGGCGCCATCTTCGTCGTCAGCGACAGGCCCACCGGGGAGAGGCACAGCTCGCCCATCGTCTGGACCATGTAGATGCCGAGCAGCCACGCCGGGCTGACCTTGGCGCCGTCCGAGGCCAGGCCCATGGCCGAGGCGAAGACGACGAAGGAGACACCGATGGCGAGCATGGCCAGCGAGAACTTGACCGTGGTGGTCGGCTCCTTCTTGCGGCGGGCCAGGGCCAGCCACAGCGAGGCGAAGACCGGGGCCAGGGCCATGACCCACAGCGGGTTGACCGACTGGAACCACGAGGACGGGAAGTTCAGGCCGAAGACGTTGTCGGTGGTCTTCTTCTCGGCGAAGGTCGACATGGTCGAACCCGCCTGGTCGAAGATCATCCAGAACACGGCGGCGGCGACGAAGAACCAGATGTAGCCGCTGACCTTGGACTGCTCGGAGTCGGAGAGCTCCTTGTCCCGCTTGATGCGGAACAGCACGGCGGTCGGGATGATCAGGCCCAGGATGGTGATCGGGATGACCGCCCAGTTCAGGGTGAAGCTGCCGGTGCCGCCCACGATGCCGTAGAAGACCACCGCGACGCCCAGCCAGATCGCCGCCTTGCGCAGCAGCACGTTGCGCTCGTCCTTGGACAGCGGCGACGGGACGGTGCTGCTGACCGGCGACAGGTGCCGGCTGCCGAACAGGAAGAACGCCAGGCCGATGCCCATGCCGATCGCGGCGAGCGCGAAGCCGAAGTGCCAGTTGACCTTCTGGCCGACCGTGCCGATGACCAGCGGGGCGGCGAAGGCGCCGGTGTTCACGCCCATGTAGAAGATCGTGAAGCCGCCGTCGCGGCGCGGGTCCTTCGGGCCGTCGTAGAGGTGGCCCACCATCGTGGAGATGTTGGACTTCAGCAGGCCGGAGCCCATCGCGACGAGCGCGAGGCCGGCGAAGAACGCCGCCTGGCCCGGGAGGGCGAGGCAGAGGTGACCCGTCATGATCACGCCGCCCGCGATGGCGACCGTCTTGCGCGGCCCCCAGACGCGGTCGCCGAACCAGCCGCCGGGCATGGCGAGCAGGTACACCATCGCCACGTAGACGGAGTAGATGGCCACCGCGTTGGCCTCGGACATGCCGAGACCGCCGCCCTGGCTGCCGGGCTTGGCGTCGGGGCCGCCGGCGATCAGGTAGATGACGAGGAGGGCGCGCATGCCGTAGTAGCTGAAGCGCTCCCACATCTCCGTCATGAAGAGCGGGGCCAGGCCGCGGGGGTGGCCGAAGAACGTCTTCCCACCGGCAGGGGGAGTGGTCTTGTTCTCCGCCTTGGTGGTGTCCTTCGTCAGGCTGGACGCCATGGTCGATCCTTGTGTCAAGCGGGTGCGCGGTGGAGCGGGTGGCGCGCCCGGGAGGGGGGTGGGCCGGCACCGGCTGCGTACGTCCGCCCCCACGCCCGAGGGGTTCGCCTCCCCGGGGACGGGGCGGCGGCAGGACAGTCGCAGACCGGGATCCACGCCTCCGCGCATCTTCGCGCGGCGGCCCGGCCGACAGGTCATTCACTCTGTGCGGGACCGGGGGACCGGCCCCTTGCACGGAAGGGACCCTCGGCGCGTCTCTGGCGGCGAAGGCCCCTCGGTGGTGCTACAGACGTCACGTCACCATACGTCAGCCCCCGCCCCGGTATGGAGGGGTGTGAGACGTGGATCACATGTGATTCGGCAAGAAATCCGGAACCGGTCACCCAAGTTTGAAGGTGATAACACTTTCGGTGAAGTGTTGCCGTAGGTAGCGCGCACTCCTCCTCGGGCGCGCGCCCGCGCGGACTACCATCTCCCCATGACCCGAGTACTGCTCGCCGAGGATGACGCATCCATCTCGGAGCCGCTCGCGCGCGCCCTGCGCCGCGAAGGATACGAGGTGGAGGTCCGCGAAGACGGCCCCACGGCCCTCGAAGCCGGCCGGCAAGGGGGAGTGGACCTGCTCGTCCTCGACCTCGGGCTGCCCGGCATGGACGGGCTCGAGGTCTGCCGCCGGCTGCGCACGGAGGGTCACGGCTTCCCCGTCCTGGTGCTCACCGCCCGCGCCGACGAGGTGGACACCGTCGTCGGCCTCGACGCCGGCGCCGACGACTACGTCACCAAGCCGTTCCGCCTCGCCGAGCTGCTCGCCCGGGTCCGGGCCCTGCTGCGGCGCGGCGCCGCCGACAACAACCAGCAGCCGCCCGCCACGCACGGCGTCCGCATCGACGTCGAGTCGCACCGCGCCTGGATGGGCGACGAGGAGCTCCAGCTCACCGCGAAGGAGTTCGACCTGCTGCGGGTGCTGGTGCGCGACGCCGGCCGCGTCGTCACGCGCGACCAGCTGATGCGCGAGGTCTGGGACACCACCTGGTGGTCGTCGACCAAGACCCTCGACATGCACATCTCCTGGCTGCGCAAGAAGCTCGGCGACGACGCCGCCAACCCGCGCTACATCGCCACCGTCCGCGGTGTCGGCTTCCGCTTCGAGAAGAGCTGAGCCACGAGCTGAGCCATGAGCTGAGCCACGAGAGAACCTGACGAGAAGAACGAGGGCACCGTGCGCCGCCGCCTGATCAACTCCACGCTCGCCGTCGTCCTCGTCGTCATCGCCGTCTTCGGCATCTCGCTCGTGATCGTCGAGACCCGCACGATCGAGAGCAGCGCCCAGGAAAGCGTCCAGTCCGAGGCGGTGCGGCTGGTCAGCATCGTCGACAGCCGCCTCGTGGGCGGCGAACGGGTCGAGTCGGCGGTGCTGAGCGAACAGATCACCCCGTCCCGGTACGCCCGCGTCGACATCCCCGGCCGCGCGCCCATCGAGATCGGCGCCCGCCCCGACGGCGGCGTGATCACCGCCACGCAGAAGGGCGAGCAGGGCGAGACCGTGCGCGTCGAGGAGTCGCGGGTCACGGTGAGCCGCGAGGTCGGGCGCACCCTCCTCGTCATCCTCGCCGTGGCGCTGCTGGCCGTCGTGGCGGCCGTCTTCCTCGCCGTACGGCAGGCCAACCGGCTCACCGCGCCGCTCACCGACCTCGCCGAGACCGCCGAGCGGCTCGGCTCCGGCGACCCGCGGCCCCGGCACCGCCGCTACGGCGTGCCCGAGCTGGACCGGGTCGCCGACGTGCTGGACGCCAGCGCCGAACGCATCGCCCGGATGCTGACCGCCGAGCGGCGGCTCGCCGCCGACGCCTCCCACCAGCTGCGCACGCCGCTGACGGCGCTGTCCATGCGGCTGGAGGAGATCACGCTCACCGACGACCCGGAGACGGTCAAGGAGGAGGCGACGATCGCGCTCACGCAGGTCGAACGCCTCACCGACGTGGTCCAGCGGCTGCTGACCAACTCCCGCGACCCGCAGAGCGGCTCGGCGGTCACCTTCGACCTCGACGAGGTGATCAAGCAGCAGCTGGAGGAGTGGCGGCCCGCCACGCGCACCGCCGGGCGGGCACTGGTGCGCTCCGGCCGGCGGGGGCTGCGGGCCGTGGGCACGCCGGGTGCCGTCGCCCAGGTGCTGGCGACGCTCATCGAGAACTCCCTGATGCACGGTGACGGCACGGTCGCGCTGCGCACGCGCGTCACCGGCAACCAGGCGGTCGTCGAGGTCTCGGACGAGGGCCCGGGCGTCCCCCCGGACCTGGGGGCGCGGGTCTTCGAGCGGACGGTGAGCGGCCGCAACTCCACCGGCCTGGGCCTGGCCGTGGCCCGGGACCTGGCGGAGGCGGACGGCGGGCGGCTGGAACTGCTCCAGCAGCAGCCGCCGATCTTCGCGCTGTTCCTCAGCAGGGACGTGGACCAGATCGACGGGCAGGGAGAGGGCCGGCCGCTGAACCGGGCCGACGAGCAGGACGGCTAGCGAACGGACCGGTCAGCGGCTCGCGCGCTGCGGCGGCGCGTCCGCGAGGAACGATTCGGCGGTCTCCACGGCCTCCCGGGCGGGCAGCGCGCGGAACACCCACGTGCGGTAGGACCAGAAGCGGAAGACGGTGCCGAGGCCGAGGCCCACGACGTTCTTGGCGATGTTGTCGGCGAGCGGCGAGGTCAGGCCCAGGCCGTAGTGGGACAGGCCCAGGGTGCCGTTCTCGATGACCAGGCCGACGCCGCTGAACAGCAGGAAGAGCGTGAGTTCGCGGCTGCGGCGGGTGGTGTCGCAGTCGCGGTAGGTCCAGTAGCGGTTGCCGAGGTAGTTGGTGCCGATGGCCACGGCCGTCGCGATGACGCCGGAACGCACCACGGCCAGCCCGAAGCCGTGCACGCAGAGGTTGAAGACGATGAAGTTGACCACGAATCCGATGGCGCCCACGGCACCGAATTTCGCGATTTCGCGGGCCAGCCGCTCCAGCCGGGAACGCACTGTGCGCCGTTGAGTCATGTGCTTCATGCTAACCAGCGGCCGTGCGGCGGCACGGCGGGAGTGGCCTCCCCTGTAGCTTCGTCCAATGATCGCCGGTCGGCCGGTTCGTGCGTACGGATACCCTGGGGGCGTGACATTCCCGGTAGTCGGCATGGTGGGCGGCGGTCAGCTCGCCCGAATGACCCACGAGGCGGGCATCCCCCTCGGTATCAAGTTCAAGCTGCTCAGCGACACTCCGCAGGATTCTGCGGCGCAGGTCGTGAACGACGTGGTGGTCGGTGACTACCGCGACCTGGAGACGCTCCGCGCGTTCGCCCGGGGTTGCGACGTGATCACCTTCGACCACGAGCACGTACCCACCGAGCACCTCCGTGCCCTGGAGGCGGACGGCATCCCCGTCCGGCCGGGGCCCGACGCGCTGGTGCACGCCCAGGACAAGGGCGTGATGCGGCGCAGGCTGACGGAGATCGGCGTGCCGTGCCCGCGGCATCGCATCGTCGAGGACCCCGCCGACGTCGAGCGCTTCGCGCACGAGGTGGGCGGCTTCCCGGTGGTGCTGAAGACGGTCCGCGGCGGGTACGACGGCAAGGGCGTGTGGGTGGTGCGCGACGCCGCCGCCGCGCAGGAACCGTTCCGCGCGGGCGTGCCCGTCCTCGCCGAGGAGAAGGTCGACTTCGTGCGCGAGCTCGCCGCGAACGTCGTCCGCTCCCCGCACGGCCAGGCCGTCTCGTACCCCGTGGTCGAATCGGTGCAGGTCGACGGCGTGTGCGACACGGTGATCGCGCCGGCGCCGGACCTGCCGGAGGAGCTGTCGGCCCATGCGCAGCAGCTGGCGCTGACGATCGCCAAGGAGCTGGGCGTGGTCGGCCACCTCGCGGTCGAGCTCTTCGAGACGCGCGACGGCCGGGTGCTGGTCAACGAGCTGGCCATGCGGCCGCACAACTCCGGCCACTGGACGCAGGACGGCGCGGTCACCTCGCAGTTCGCCAACCACGTCCGGGCCGTGCTCGACCTGCCGCTGGGCGACCCGCGGCCGCGGGCGCCGTGGACGGTGATGGCCAACGTCCTCGGCGGCGACTACCCCGACATGTACGCGGCGTACCTCCATTGCATGGCGCGGGACCCCGGGTTGAAGATCCATATGTACGGCAAGGACGTGAAGCCCGGCCGCAAGGTCGGTCATGTCAACACCTACGGCGACGACCTGGACGACGTGCTCGAGCGCGCCCGTCACGCCGCCGGCTACCTGCGAGGAACGATCACCGAATGACTCACTCCCCGGGGGACGCCCCCCTGATCGGCATCGTCATGGGCTCCGACTCCGACTGGCCGGTCATGGAGGCCGCCGCCCAGGCCCTGGACGAGTTCGGGATCGCGTACGAGGTCGACGTCGTCTCGGCGCACCGCATGCCGCGCGAGATGATCGCGTACGGGGAGGAGGCGGCGGGCCGCGGCCTCAAGGCGATCATCGCCGGTGCGGGTGGCGCCGCCCACCTGCCCGGCATGCTGGCGTCGGTCACGCCGCTGCCGGTGATCGGGGTGCCGGTGCCGCTCAAGCACCTGGACGGCATGGACTCGCTGCTGTCGATCGTGCAGATGCCGGCCGGCGTCCCCGTCGCCACGGTCTCCGTGGCGGGCGCGCGCAACGCGGGCCTGCTCGCCGTACGGATGCTCGCGGCGCACGACGAGGCGCTGCTGGAGCGGATGCGCCGCTTCCAGGACGACCTCAACGACCAGGCCACGGAGAAGGGCCGCCGCCTGCGTGCGAAGGCGGCGGGCGCCGAGGCCGGCTTCGGCTTCGGGAAGTGACGGCGTGACGACGAGCGAGGAACTCCTGGCCCGGGCCCGCGCGCTCCTGGCGGAGCACCCGGTGGTGGACGGCCACAACGACCTGCCGTGGGCGCTGCGCGAGCAGGTCCGCTACAACCTGGACCGCCGCGACATCGCCACGGACCAGAGCGCCGACCTGCACACCGACCTGCCGCGGCTGCGGGCGGGCGGCGTGGGCGCACAGTTCTGGTCGGTGTACGTCCGCACGGACATGGCCGGCGACGACGCGGTGAGCGCGACCCTGGAACAGATCGACGTGGTGCGCCGCCTGGCCGGCCGGTACGGCTCCGACCTGGTCATGGCGTACACGGCCGACGACATGGAGGCGGCCAGGTCGGAAGGCCGGATCGCCTCGCTCATGGGCGCGGAGGGCGGGCACAGCATCAACTGCTCCCTGGCCACGCTCCGCGCGCTGTACGCCCTGGGCGTGCGCTACATGACGCTCACGCACAACGACAACATCCCGTGGGCGGACTCGGCGACGGACGAGCCGCGCGCGGGCGGCCTCACCCGCTTCGGCGAGGAGGTCGTACGCGAGATGAACCGCCTCGGCATGCTCGTGGACCTCTCGCACGTGTCGGCGGACACGATGCGGGACGCGCTGCGGGTGAGCGAGGCGCCGGTGATCTTCTCGCACTCGTCGGCACGGTCGGTGTGCGACCACCCCCGCAACATCCCGGACGACGTCCTCTCCCAGCTGCCGGCGAACGGCGGCGTGGCCATGGCGACCTTCGTCCCGAAGTTCATCCTCCCGGAGGCCATCGCCTGGACGAAGGCGGCCGACGAGAACATGCGCGCCCACGGCCTGCACCACCTCGACACGACGGCAAAGGGCATGGCGATCCAGCGCGCCTTCGAGGCCGCCAACCCCCGCCCCCTCGCCACGTCCGCCACGGTCGCCGACCACCTCGACCACATGCGCGAGGTCGCCGGCATCGACCACATCGGCATCGGCGGCGACTACGACGGCACCGCCTTCACCCCCGCCGACCTCGCCGACGTCTCGGGCTACCCCCACCTGATCGCAGAACTCCTGCGCCGCGGCTGGTCGGACACCGACCTGGCCAAGCTGACCTGGCAGAACGCGGTCCGAGTGCTGCGGGACGCGGAATCGGCGGCCCGGGAGATCTCGTCCCGCCGCGGCCCGTCGATCGCGACGATCGAGGAACTGGACGGCGCCGGCCGGGGGTGAGTCACCCCTCGCGACCGGCGTCGGCCGGAAGCGAGGAGGTGTCGATGACGAGGCGGAGATCCCCCGGGATCTCCGCCTTCTCGCCGTAGGGGACGATCTGCCGGTACCCGTACGCGCCGTGGAACGGCTTGTGGTGCACGACCAGCTGGGCATCGTAGGGATCGGCGATGACGTAGACGGGAATGCCCGCCTGGGCGTAGGCCTGAACCTTGAAGCCGTAGTCACGCTTCGCGGTCGTGGGCGAGACGACCTCGAAGGCGGCGTGAATGAGGTCGACGGTGTAGACGGCGAGGTTCTTGTCGCACTCGGCCTTCGGCAGAACGACGATGTCCGGACAGAGCTCCGAGTCCACCTCGGGGAACGGTGTAAGGGTGTCTCCCGTGTAGTCCAGGCCTGGTGGCAGCTGGGACGCGATCTGCATGCACAGTGGGACCACTGTCTTGAGATGAAGAGCACGCAGCGGCGACAAAATGATCTCCCCCCGGACGACCTCTGTCTTGAAACCCTCCGGAGCCGGAAAGTCCTCGAGAATGGTGCTGCGCAGCGCACGTTCGAGCTCGATGGTCACGCCGGCCTCCTCGGCTCTGCGGTGGTAGCCCGTGTCACCAGCGTAAACGCCGTGGGTGACTGCCGAATCGTTCCTGTTGGACTTCTTCCTGGACACGCATCGCACCATACGCCGCCACGTGCCGATGGGTGACGGTCCCACTCGGGGCGAGGGCCGAGCCGCACGGTGGGCGCTCAGCCCGCGTCCCGTTCCCTGGCGGCGTCCTGGGACGCGACGTACTTCAGCATCAGCCGGGCGAACTCCAGCCTCTCGTGTTCCGGCCAGTCCGCCGTGATGTGTTCGAACGCCGCCCGCTGGTTGCGGCGCAGCCGGGCCATCAGCTCGCGGCCCTCCGGCGTGAGGTGGAGGACCGTGCGGCGGCCGTCCTGCTGGGAGGCCGCGCGCCGCAGATAGCCGGCGGAGATGCAGTCCGAGACCATGCGGCTGGCCACCGACGGGTCCGTGCCCAGGTGCGTGGCCACGGCGCCCACGGTCACCTCGCGCGCGTCGCCCTGTTCGGCCTCCAGCACGTGGTGGAGCACCAGCGTGCGCGTCAGGTCCTTCTGGGACATCGGGTTCTCGATGTCCAGGAGCGAGGACCGCCGCAACTTGCCGAACGCCGGGCCGACGGCGTCGAGCAGCGCTTCCGCCGACCCCGGATGGTGCTTCGTCATGCACCTCACCTTACCCACTCGCTGTGGCTCCTCAAGGATATGTCTGTTGACACGCAAATGCTTGACTGCTTGCATCTAATTGCAACGCGTCAGAGATCAGTCAACGAGCCGTCCACGATCACAGGAGTCCCCATTGACCATCCTTGTCACCGGTGCGCGCGGCACCGTCGCCCAAGCCGTCGTCGCCGGCCTGCACTCCGCGGGTGTACCCGTCCGCGCCGCCAGCGCCCGGCCCGCAGAGCTCACCGTCCCGGCCGGCGTCGACACCGCCGAACTCGGCCTCGACCGGCCCGAGACCTTCGCCCCCGCCCTGCGCGGTGTCCGTCGCGTCTTCCTCTACCCCGAGCCCGCCGGCATCGAGGAGTTCGTCCGGGCCGCCGAGGCCGCCGGCGTCGAGCACGTCGTCCTGCTGTCCTCGTCCACGGTCACGCGGCCCGGCGCCGAGGACGACCCGCTCGCGCGGCAGAGCCTCACCGTCGAGCGCGCCCTCGCCGCCTCGGGCCTCGCCTGGACGTTCCTGCGCCCGGACGCCTTCACCGTCAACGCCCTCGCCTGGGCGCACGCGCTCACCCGGTCGCTGCCCGTCCAGCTGCCCTTCCCCGACGCGCAGGTCGCGTCCATCCACCCCCGCGACATCGCCGACGTCGCCGTCGCGGCCCTGACCGGCGACTCCCTCACCGGCCGCGCCGTCACCCTCACCGGTCCCGAGTCACTCGCCTTCCGCGAGCAGCTGGCCGTCATCGCCGAGGTCACCGGGCGACCGGTCACCGTCCAGGAGATCAGCCGCGCGGAGGCCGAACAGCAGATGGCCGCCCACATGCCGGCGGGGTACGTCGCCTCGCTGCTCGACCTGTGGGAAGCCGCCTGCGACGGCCCCGCCGATCTCGCGGACACCACCGCGACGCTGCTCGGCCGCCCCGCCCGCACCTTCCGGCAGTGGGTGGAGGAGAACAGCGACGCCTTCGCCCCGGCCCCGGAGCAGCCCGAGCCCAAGCCGATGCCCATCGGCTACTGGCTCCGGCGCGCCGACAAGGCGCTCACCGACGCGATGGACGCCCTGCTCGCGGGCCACGGCCTCACCCGGCTCGGCTGGCAGGTCCTCAACGTCGTCGCCGACGAAGCGCCGGTCACCGACGCCCGCGTCCTGGAGGTGATGGCTGTCCACGCCGACGCCCCCACCCTCACCGCCGTCGTCGAGAAGGCGCTCGCCGCCGGCTGGCTCACCCGCCCGGCACCGGGACAACTCGCACTGACCGGCGACGGACGCACCCGGCTCGCCGAGGTCCTCGCCCGCGTCGGCGCCTTCCGCGAACGCGCGGCGGCCGGCGTCTCCCCGGAGGAGTACCGCACCACCATGCGCGTCCTGGAGCGGCTGACCGCCAACGCGGAGTCCGCCGGCGCGGAGTCCGCCACGCCGTAGGGCGGCCTCCGCCGGGGAGTGGCTACGCGCCGTAGGGCGGTTACGCCGTCGGCCGCCCCATCGCGCGGTACGTCCAGCCCGCCGCCCGCCAGACCTCCGGGTCGAGGGCGTTGCGGCCGTCGAGGATGTGGCGCTCGGCCACGACCTCGCCGAGGGCCGCCACGTCCAGGTCGCGGAACTCCCGCCACTCCGTGAGATGCAGCACCACGTCCGCCCCCCGGCACGCCTCCAGCGCGCTCGGCGCGTAGGCCAGGGTGGGGAAGACCCGGCGCGCGTTCTCCATGCCCTTGGGGTCGTAGATCGTGACCTGGCCGCCCTGGAGGTGGATCTGGCCGGCGACGTTGAGCGCGGGGGAGTCGCGGACGTCGTCGGAGTCGGGCTTGAACGTCGCGCCGAGGACCGCCACGCGGCGGCCGAGGAAGCCGCCGCCGACCGCCTCGCGGGCGAGCTCGACCATGTGGCCGCGGCGGCGCATGTTGATGGAGTCGACCTCGCGGAGGAAGGTCAGCGCCTGGTCGGCGCCCAGTTCGCCGGCGCGGGCCATGAAGGCGCGGATGTCCTTCGGCAGGCAGCCGCCGCCGAAGCCGATGCCGGCGCGGAGGAACTTCTTGCCGATGCGCTCGTCGTGGCCGATCGCCTCGGCCAGCTTGGCCACGTCGCCGCCGGCGGCCTCGCAGACCTCGGCCATCGCGTTGATGAAGGAGATCTTCGTGGCGAGGAAGGAGTTCGCGGCGGTCTTCACCAGCTCGGCGGTGGCGTAGTCGGCGACCACGAACGGCGAGCCCTCGCCGATGGGCGTGGCGTACACCTCGCGCAGCAGCTTCTCGGCGCGTTCGCCCGCGACGCCGACGACGATGCGGTCGGGGTGCAGCGTGTCCTGCACGGCGAAGCCCTCGCGCAGGAACTCCGGGTTCCAGGCCAGTTCCACGTCCGCCCCGGCCGGGGCCAGGTCGGTGAGCACGCGGGCGAGGCGGGCCGCGCTGCCCACCGGCACGGTGGACTTGCCGACGACCAGCGCCGGGCGGTCCAGGCGCGGGGCCAGCGAGGCGAAGGCGCTTTCGACGTACGACATGTCGCAGGCGTACTCGCCGTGCTTCTGCGGCGTGTTGACGCAGACGAAGTGGACGTCGCCGAACGCGCCGACCTCCTCCCAGGAGGTGGTGAAGCGCAGCCGGCCGGTGGAGCCCTCCAGGCCGGCGACGTGCTTGCGCAGCAGGTCCTCCAGGCCCGGTTCGTACATGGGGACCTCGCCGCGCGACAGCGTCTCGATCTTCGCGGGGTCCACGTCCAGGCCCAGCACCTCGAACCCGAGCTCGGCCATGGCCGCGGCGTGCGTGGCGCCGAGGTAGCCGGTGCCGATCACGGTGATCTTGAGGGCCATGCGGTGCTCCAGGTGTGACGGTGGGGCTGTCCCGCCGCCTACCCCCGTAGGCCGCGGTGGTGCCTGAGCATAGTCGGGGCCCGGCCCGGGCAGGCTCCCGGAGATCACCGGTCACGGTGCGTCGCCGCCGCGTCGTCGTCCGTTGTCGGCAAGCTCACGTAGTCCGCGCCGTGGGGGCGACCCTAGAATCGGGGTTACTAAACGGTAGTTAACTCTCTGGGGAGTACGCCTTGGCGGGAAACAAGGACTTCGACCTGTACCGGCCGTCCGAGGAGCACGATGAGCTCCGCAAGGTCGTGCGCTCGCTCGCCGAGGCGAAGATCGCGCCGTTCGCCGCCGCGGTGGACGAGGAGGGGCGCTTCCCCCAGGAGGCGCGGGACGCGCTGACCGCCGCCGACCTGCACGCCGTGCACGTGCCGGAGGAGTTCGGCGGCGCGGGCGCCGACGCCCTGGCCACCGTGATCGTGATCGAGGAGGTCGCCCGTGTGTGCGCCTCGTCCTCGCTGATCCCCGCCGTCAACAAGCTCGGCTCGCTGCCCGTGGTCCTCTCCGGCTCCGAGGAGCTGAAGAAGAAGTACCTGGGCCCGCTCGCCAAGGGCGACGCGATGTTCTCGTACTGCCTGTCCGAGCCGGACGCCGGCTCCGACGCGGCCGGCATGAAGACCCGCGCCGTGCGCGACGGCGACTACTGGGTCCTCAACGGCGTCAAGCGCTGGATCACCAACGCCGGCGTCAGCGACTTCTACACGGTCATGGCCGTCACCGACCCGGAGAAGCGCAGCAAGGGCATCTCCGCGTTCGTCGTGGAGAAGTCGGACGAGGGCGTCTCCTTCGGCGCGCCGGAGAAGAAGCTCGGCATCAAGGGCTCGCCCACCCGCGAGGTCTACCTCGACAACGTGCGCATCCCCGCCGACCGCATGATCGGCGCCGAGGGCACCGGCTTCGCCACGGCGATGAAGACCCTCGACCACACCCGCATCACCATCGCCGCCCAGGCCCTCGGCATCGCCCAGGGCGCCCTGGACTACGCCAAGGGCTACGTCCAGGAGCGCAAGCAGTTCGGCAAGCCGATCGGCGACTTCCAGGGCATCCAGTTCATGCTGGCCGACATGGCCATGAAGATCTCCGCGGCCCGCGCCCTGACCTACCAGGCCGCCGCCGCCTCGGAGCGCGTCGACGCCGACCTCACCTACCAGGGCGCCGCCGCCAAGTGCTTCGCGTCCGACGTGGCCATGGAGGTCACCACCGACGCCGTCCAGCTCCTCGGCGGCTACGGCTACACCCGTGACTACCCGGTCGAGCGCATGATGCGCGACGCCAAGATCACGCAGATTTATGAAGGCACGAATCAGGTCCAGCGGATCGTCATGGCGAGGAACCTGCCGCAGTAGGGTTTTCGCAGTTCAGCGGCCATTTTCGATGGCTCGCGGGCAGTGATCGGCTTCCGGTCCGTTCGGGTCCGTTTCGGGCTGATCATGGGCGTCATGCTGGGGAAATCCTGGGCTGATGCTGGGCGGGAAACCGCCCCTCACCTGCACAAACACAACGACCCCCGGCTCTGCGCCGGGGGTCGTTCGCATGGGCTCTGTCAGGCGACTTCCGCCTGTCCTTCGGTGGGGTCGTCCGCGCCGGGCGTCAGCATCGTTGCGATGGCCGCCCGTCCGCGCTGCTCGGCTCCCTCGAAGATGTAGTGGTAGTGCTCGCGCAGCACGTCCGTACTGCTGTGGCCCATCCAGTCGGCTACGTCGTTCTCGGGGACACCTGCGTACAGGAGCCGTGATCCGTAGTAGTGCCGCATGGAGTGCGGCTTGCAGTACGCCACCTCTCCCTTGGTCAGCGCCACGAGCCAGATCTGCCGGTAGAAGTACGAGGCGTACAGGTACCCGGTGCGGGTCACGTTCGGGAACAGCAGACGCTCTGGCCCCCATACGCCGTGGTTCTTGATGTGCCTGCGCAGCTCGAACGCCACGTTGGGCGGCAGCGGCACCACCCGGCCGGGCTCCTCCTCGTCACGGGCCTTGATGTGCCGCCGCTGTAGCGCACTGTTCTTGCCGGACTCGGTCTCCCCGTCCTCCGCAATCTGGAAGTCGACGCGCAGCACCTCGGCCTTGAAGTCGATCTGATCCCGAGAGACGGCCATGGCTTCCCCGAGCCGGAGCCCGCACCCGGCCATCAGCCACAGCATTGCTCGGTACCGAGCCGGAGCGCCGTCGAGCATGGCCAGCACTTCCCGCGTGGTGAGGCGCCGGGCCTTGCTCTTGTGCTCGCGGATCTCCTTGGCGCGACTTCCGGCGTGCTTGATCTTCTTGCACGGATTGCGCCCGATGATCTCGTTGACGACGGCCCAGTCCATCATTCCGGAGAAGAACGAGAACCGCTGACGGCGAGTCCGCGCGGACAGCTTGCGATCCTGCTCCATCCACAAGAGCCACTGCTCAATGTCCGCAACCTTCAGGGACACGATGGAGCGGGCCTTGAAGAATGGTTCGAGCGTCGTCTTCTGGATCGAGCGGTACTGCTTCTTGGTGCTGTTCTCCAGCTTCCGTTGATTCGTCCACTGCTCCCAGACGGCAGTCACGGGCTGCTTGCCCAACCGGTCGTCCAGGTAGGTCCCCGCGTCTAGTTCTTGCTCCTTCCGCTTCCGGTGATCGTCGGCGCGCTTCTTGGTCTCGAACGACTTCTGCCGCTGCTTGCCGTCCGGGTCGTACCAGAAGGTTGTCCACTTCTTCGGGTCGTCCTTGGAGCGCGCTACCCATGCCTTTGCCACTGGCGATAGTCCCTGCCGTGATCGGGGGCCACGTCGGCCCCACCTGCGGTCAGTCTTGGCGTGTCCACCCATGGTTGTCAACTGATGGTGGACCACTGTCTGTGGTACGTTTTTGCCATGGCAGATGAGAACGGGTTCGAGATCACGCAGCACCAAGGCGCGTGGGACATCCGTATGTGGTGGCCGAGCGGGCCGGTGACAGGTGGCCCGCAGCGCATCACCATCGAGCAGGCGGAGAACGCCCCCGCCCGCGACGTGGCGCGCGGAATTTCCACGACCGTCCTCCGCAGGCTCGATCTCGCGGAAGCAGTCCGCGCGATGCAGGAGCGTGCTCCGAGCCTCGAAGAGGGGGCGCGGAAGATCGGCCAGGCGATTGAGGAAACGGGCAAGGGAGCTGGGCAGTTGCTCGCGAGCCAGGGGGTCTCGGCTCCTTACCTGGTTGTGCTCTCAACTGTGTACGTCCAGATGGCGAACATGGGCGCGACCCGCCCCGTCGATTGGCTGGCGCAGCTGATCGAGCGTCGGCCGGAAACCGTGCGGGATCACCTCAAGAAGGCCCGCAGAGACGGGTACTTGAGCTCCCTTGCTGGGAAGGCCGGCGGGGAGTTGACCGACAAGGCCAGGGCCATGCTCGACTCCATGCCGGAGGCGGGAGAGGCTGAGTAGCCCCATTCCTCCGCGCCCAAATGACCACGCCCCCGAGGCCATCGGGGGTTTTCTTTTTCTCGGAGGAATTTTTGACCAAGCTGATGACCGTTGGCGATGTTGCTGACTACCTGAGCGTCCCGAAGTCGTGGGTGTACGACAACTGGAAGAGGCAGACGATCCCATTCCGGAAGGTCGGCCAGTCTCTCCGATGCCGCCCGGCGGATCTAGAGAAGTGGTTCGACCGGCAGAACTGAACAGCATGACAGACAGCGCCCCCGAGGCAACCGGGGGCCTTTTTATTTCCTGAGGGGCCTGTGTGAGCGTTTCCCGCGATGACTACGAGAACGAGTTCATCCCACCGACCGACGAGAAGCGTCGGGGCAAGTTGGAGCGGAAGGCGGACACGCTTCTAGAGGCGGCCGGAGACGAAAAGTGCGACGACTGGCCGGGGTCGTGGACCCAGCGGCCGGAAATGGAGTTCGAGCGGATAGCGGCGGCGCACACCGGAATGGTTCCTTTGGCAGTGACATCGCTGTGCGCTTCGCTACCCGACTTCGCCCCGGAGACACCGCGTCATGCGGTGGAAAGCATGATGCGGGAGCGCCCGGGGCTGGAGGCGGCGGAACCCGTCGTGCAACTCCTCGATGCGGTAGACGATTCGGCGGTGTTCGGTTCCGGTTTCGCGATGGAGTGTCGGAACTTCCCGCCCGAGACGTGCCGATGGGGTACCTGCCAGGAGCCGTTGTACGCCTCGGAGGCGGCCCGAGGCAGGGGCAACCCTCGCAAGTACTGCAACCCCCACAAGAGGGCAGCCAAGAGCCACACGCAACGGCTCAGGCGCAAGGGAATATACGTCGGCGTTCACCGAAACATGTCCTACCGGCCGGACGGCGAGAAGCCAGCCGTAGCGGCCTGGCTGAAGACTCCGCAGATCGGCGGCAAGAGCACCGACCAGTACCAGCAGTCCCGGGATGTATGGGAGACGCTAAACGTCCCTCAGGCTCTGTGAAGCATTTATTCAGAGTCTGTGGAGAGGCGTTCTCTCTGGGGCCATGCACACTCGGCGGTGTGCCTCTGGCACGGCCTAGCGGCCGGGCAGTTCCTAAGTCGTCATGAGGCTCTGCGGATACCTCCCTGTGAGGGGCACAACGGAGAGAAAACACTGACCTCCCTTACTTCCTGCTGATCACGTTCACAGTGGGGGGCAAGGGGGGCAGTGTTTCTCTTACGTTGTCCTCTTGTGAGGTAGAGGGCCGCTCTCAAGGCGGCCCAGTCTGACTCTACTTCCTAGCTTGATTAGATCTTGAGGAGGTGTCGCCCATGAGCGACGCAGTACAGATTTCCGAGACTCCGGAGAACCCGGCCACTCTCGATGCGGCCGAGGCTTTCGAGGCCCCGCCGGCCGAACCTGAACCCGCCAGTGCTCCCGACCCTGCCGAGGCGATTCGGGCCGAGATCCAGCGGGAGTATGCGGGGCGGCTGGCCCAGGCCGAACTGAGGGCCGAGGCCGCCAAGGCCGGTGTGGATTTTCCCGACGGGTTCATTGACCTTCTCGACCTTTCCAAGCTCCTCGGGGAGGACGGCGAGCCCGACGCAGAGGCTATCGCGCTGGCACTCAAGCCCTTTCAGGCCGAGCCGGAGCCGAAGTTCCCGCAAATCATGGGGATGGGCCACTACAGCGGCATCGGCGCGCGTAGTTCCGTCTCCCTCGACGCTCGTAACCGCTAACCAGGAGTATCCGCATGACTTTTGCCTACCAGAACCCTGCCTCTCACACCTTCGTCCCGGAGATCTGGAATGCCGAGCTGCTGACCCAGTTTGACCCGCTGCTGGTCTGGGCTTCCCCGATCGTCTCCAACAACAAGTATGAGGGCGACATTCGGAAGAAGGGCGATGTTGTCCACATCAACAGTCTTCTTCGGCCCTCTGTTGGGGATTACCAGCTCCCGGACGGTATGACCTCCCAGCGGCCGGAGACCGTTGATCAGAAGCTCCCGATCACTGAGGCGAAGTACCTTCAGGTGCTTGTGGAGGACGCCGAGCGCATCCAGCTCGCCAGCGGCCTCAACTCCCCGATCAATCAGCAGATGATCCGCTCCCTTGCCCGTGAGGCCGACACCTTCATGGGGGACATCATCGCCAAGGGCGCCACCGCCCTGCCGAGTGTCAAGGTGACGGCGCAGAACGCCCCTCAGGCGCTCTACGGCGCGGTCCTGGACATGATGCTGGCCCTGGACGACAACGACATCCCGGCAGGTCGTTACGCGGTCGTCTCGCCCCGCGTGAAGCGGTACCTGATCGAGCATCCGGCCGTTGCCAATGCTGCGGCGTACGGCGAAGGCGGTGTGACCGCGAATGGCGTCGTCGCCAAGCTGGCCGGGTTCACCATCCTGAGTACTACGGCCATGCCCAAGGGCGTGGACATCGTGGCCGGGCACAAGGAGTTCGCCACGTACGCGAGCCAGTTCACGGGCTTCCGTGAGGGCCAGTCGGAGAAGTACCGCGCCGACTACATCGACACCCTTCACCTGTACGGCGGCAAGATCGTGCGGTACCCGGAGCTGGACACCAAGAAGGCCGACAACACCTTCGACGAGAGTAAGCCGACTAAGGGCATTTTCCGCGCGGCTGTGGAATGGGCCACCGCGGCCTAACTCCGGATTGTTTCGGGCCCCCGCCAATGGAGTGGGGGCCCGTTTTCATTCGCTCTCCGTTTTCCTGAGCCCGCGCTGGCCATCGACGGAAAGGGCATGACTCGCGACTCTAGGTGTCATTTCCGTGTTTCCGTGACACCAGAGGCGGCACTTTTTACTTTGCCGGAGCGAGGAAGGCTCTAACTCGGGGTTCGTGGCGTGAAGTTTTACCCGTCACACAGCGGCCTGACGTGATCCATGCGTCAGAATCTAGATTACGGGACCAATTCCCGAGAATTTGATACCCGTACACGGTCAGAGGAAGGCACCCCCGGTGGGTCCTATTTCCTATCCAATTCACATTACCCCCGTGTCACATTCATGAGAGTAATGATCTAGAAATCTTTCCGTGATCATTTCGTGATACGGGGAGGGCAGAGTTGATCTCGCACCGCAGTGACGAATGCGGACGGCCGTTAGAGCAGCGCTCCGGCCACTCACTGAGACTTCACCTGCCCAGCCCGAATCAAAGGATTGCCGCGCCATGCGTAAGACCGTTCTCATGCCCGTTGAAAAGGTTCTGTGCGACGCCCACATAGCACGTGACGGTTCTGAGGTAGAAGCAACAGACACCCTGACACTGGGGCGCCATTCCTGGGACCTCTGCTTGGAACACAACGTCATCTTTGGCCGCTACCTCTGCGATGCGCTCGGCGCTCCGTCTGAGGGGGAGACGGCTGAGCCTGAGCCGGTGAGTGTCCCGGTTACTGAGCCTGCCCCGGCGCCCGTGGCTGAGCCGTCGCCTGTCGTGGCGGAGTGCGATGAACCAGATGTGAGCGAGGAAGCGAGCGAGCCTGAGCCTGTGCGATCCGTGATGATCGCGGGTGAGGTACCGGGGTACGACTGGGACACGGCCCGTGAGGCTGTGCGGAACCTGGGCTACGAAGTGGTGGGCCGCGCTGATGAGTCCACCGTGTTGCTGATCCTGGGTGA
This sequence comes from Streptomyces mashuensis, assembly GCF_014654785.1. Taxonomy (GTDB): domain Bacteria; phylum Actinomycetota; class Actinomycetes; order Streptomycetales; family Streptomycetaceae; genus Streptomyces; species Streptomyces mashuensis. Next base: position 5,665 of record NZ_BNBD01000013.1, on the reverse strand, counting down.
GGGGGGCGACCGCAACGCAACCAAGCTGCGGGATGCTGCCGAGCGTGGCATCCCGTGCATGGACGTGCGCGAACCGGGCCGCTTCAAGTCGGCGGTTCGGGCCGGTGAGTTGTCCGGTGGCGACCCGCTTCCCGAGCCTGCCAAGGTGGACCGGTCGGGCATGAGCGACCGGGAGCGTAACAAGGTCATCCGGGCATGGGCCCGTGAGAACGGGTGGCCGAAGCTGCCTGCCCAGGGGCGAGTCCCGATGAACGTCCGGCACGCGTACGAGCTGGCGCACAGGGAGCCTGTGCAGGGAAAAGCGGCAGCGGCCTGAGTGCCGCGCCCACGGTGACGGCCGCACTCGGCGGCCGTCACCCCCGGCCCCACGACCTGAGTGTGTGGAAGAGCGCCAAGGGCTACGGGGCCGAGTCCAAACCGTCCAAGGGCGACTGCACCCCCGGTTCCTGGGTCACCTGGACCACGCCCAAGGGCAAGCGCCGTACAGGCGTCGTGAGCAGTGACCCGCTGTCGGTCGCCACCGTGAGGCGACATGTCCCGATGAACAGGGTGCCGCGCTGTACCGCCGTGATTGTTCCGGCGGACGGGGGAGACGTGCTCCCCCTGCTGCGGAAGACAGCCAAGGAACCGCACTTTCAGACCAAGGACGGGGGCCGGTGGCGGCCCGTCGTCTCCCTCCGCAACCGAGCCAACTCCCAGGAAGCAAAGGCAGCATGAGCACCCCTGTCTTCTACGGTCCGATCGGCCGCGCCGTCCGCAAGATCGCCCCGTTCGCGGAAACCGATCCGCTCGGTATCTACGTCGCCGTTCTGTCGATGTGGTCGGCCGCCATCGGCGGCACGGTCAAGGTATCCTCCCGTGGCTCCGCACGGCCCCTCTTGCTGTGGTCTGCGCTGGTGGCCGGAACGGGCAGGGGGAAGGGAACCGCGCTGCGGGCCGCGCTTCACGTCTTGGACAAGCCCCTGGGCCGGTTCCTCACCACTCACACCACTTCCGGCATCACGTCCGGTGCCAGCCTGGTCAACCACCTGTGGGAGCAGCAGGAAGCAACGGCGGAGACCGAACACGGCCGGGACGTGCGGGCCCTGGCGGTTGAAGAGGAATGGACCGAGGTTTTGAAGCGGGTCAAGCGTGACCCGTCATTCACCACCAAGCTCCGCGCTGCCTGGGACGGGACGACGCTGCGGAATATCACCAAGGAAGAGGCTCAGGAAGTCCGAGACCCGGCCATGGTGCTCCACTCCCACATCACGCCGTCGGACTGGGCCAAGTACGTGGGCGAGTCGGACGCGGCCGGAGGCTCGTACAACCGCATCCTGCCCTTCCTCCTCGGGTCGGTCCCGATGCTGGACGATGACCGCGTGAGCCTGCCGAAGGTGGACAGCTCCGAACTGTCCGACGCCTACGGATGGGCCACCGCCTGCCCCCGCGTGATCACCCTCTCCGAGGACGCTCGGCCCCTGTGGCGGATAGTAAGGCGCTATGCCCGCATCCTGGGCGAGACGCTGCCGGAAGCACAGGCCGTGCTCATCGAACGGACCGCAGAGCAGACGCTCAGGGTCGCGGCCTGCCTGGCCGCCGCCGAGTGCTCCGAGATCATCACGGAAGACATGCTGTCGGCCGCGTTCTCCCTCGTGCGGCGCTCCGTTCAGGACGCGGTCCGGATCAGCAAGGGGGCCGACATTCCGAAGGTGAAGCGGCAGCCGCTCAGCCTCGCGGACAAGGTCCGGGCCCGGATCGAGATGCACGGTGGACGGGCCATCTCCTCACAGATCCTCCCCTACGTCGGGGCCACGGCCGAAGAGGTCAAGGCACTGCCCGGAATCGTCGTCACCGTGGAACGGTCGGGGAGGACCGGTCGGCCGGCCACCGTTTTCACGATCCGCGGTGACCGTTCCGACCTCGCACCGGAACCGGTCTCCCATTCTCGGGAGCCCATGCCGGCCGCCCCGGAACGGGAGGTGAACCGCGCTACGGTCGTCCAGCTCGACGCCTACCGCCCGGCACCCAAGGAGGCCACGGCCCCCGCCCCGGCGCCGGAACTGGTGAAGCGGTCCGCCGTTCCGGTTCCTGCTCTGGCTGACAACCCGTTCCGCGCTCTGCTCTGAGCGCTCGAATCAACAGAACGCCCCCGCCATTCGGCGGGGGCGTTCCTTCGTTCGGGACTCATACGAGGCTGATTCCGGCCTGGGCCTTGATGGTGTCCACGGCCTCTTCAGTGAGCCAGCGAAGCGGGACGACGGTCCACTTGTCGCCCTTGCGCATGACCACGGCGTTACCGTCCCTGGTGCGTCCGACGTGGATGAAGCCGTGATCACGCCGGAGGTCTTTCGCCAGGTTCTCGCCGTGGATCACGGGCGCTACTTCCCTTCGCGGTCCTCGTCGTCCGCCATGCTGCTGTGCACATCACCGTTCTGAGAGACACGGGTGTCAGGATCGGTCGCCTGATCATGGTTGGCGTGCGGGTCCCAGTCGTCTTCGTTCTTCTTACCCATTCTTGCGATGCTCCCGTCCGTCGAACGTGATTGCGGTAGGGCATACCTTTGGTTGCTCAGCGGTTCAGGTCCCGGGACTCTTCCAGCCGCCGCAACGCAGCGTTGAGCGTCGGCCGGTAGCCCGGACACGACCGGTCAGCGGGCAGTGCCCACACTTCCCAGCACGACATGCAGCGCATCACCCCGGAGTGCTCCGGATCGGGTTCCGCGCTACCGCCGCACCGTGGGCACTGCTGCATGACGACTCCTTACGCGGCCACGTCGAACTCTCCCAGCTTGGCACCGCTGAGGAAGTCGCTCCACTCGATGGCCGTGAACTCCACCGTGTGACCGGTGGCGGAGTTGCGGACCGCCACCTTGCCGGGGACGTTGGTCGCCACCTCGACACAGCGCGGGTCGTTGTTGTTGTACTTGCACGCGTTGGACGTGCGGAACTCGAACTCGGGGACTGCGCTCACGTGCTTATCCCTTCGTCGTACATGCGGGGATGCGGTCCCCGCGCCGTCGTGCAACCCGCCCTGGCCGCTCAACCTGTTCAGGGATCCCGCGGTCGGGGCAAGGGCCTCTGCTCGGCGCGTACCACCATCGCGAAGGAGGTGCGTATGCGCCGAAAGCCGGAGTGGCCGGACCGGCCCGTGTGGCTCATGCACTCCACGTCGACGGTTGCTGAGTCGTCAGCAGGAGTCGCCTTCCACTTGCAGTGGAGGCACTCGGCCTCGAAGGTCACGTCCGTATCGGGGTGCTCAGTGATCCGGTGCACCACGTACCGCATGACCGCCTTAATGCTCACAGTCCGCTCCTACGACTCCATCTGTTGGCCTCGGCGACCCTGGCGCGCAGTTCCTCACCGGGACGGCCGGCCGTAGGGTCGTAGTCAGGGCACTTGGGGCTACCGCACTCGCACTTCGGCCAGCGCAACCCGGATCCCGGCACCAGGTCGGCACCCTCCGGCCCCGGATCAACTTTTTGCACCAGGAGCACACCGGTAGCGCCCAGAGCCCCGGAGAGACGGGACAGGAACCGCCGGGTCTCCCCGCTGTCCATGTGGTCAGTTGCCCTGTCGTCGCACGCCTTGCCGTCGCTCACCATGGCTCGCCCTCTCCGGTGACTTCGCCGTGAGAGGGACAGTAGGAAAGTGGGCAGCCTGGCAGGGCCGATGTTGCACGACGTTGTACGTCTTCACGCCCCGATAGCGTCGAGGGCCCTTCTGATCAGGGCTTTGGCTTGTGAGCCGTACGCAGCGGCTCGTCCCAACTGAACGAACGCGCTGAGGTACGCGCCGACCTCGGCTCGGTTCGTCACCCGGACCATGGCCGTCAGGGTCTCTACCTGAACTTCCCGATCATCGAATGCGTAGAAGGACTCAAGGGGCCATACCGGGCGGCGCGACATGTGGGGGATGATCCCGAAAGCCAGGTTGGGGCGTCCGATGACGGACAGGAAGTGTTCCAGTTGCTCCGCATGCTGCGGGCGGTCGGTCATCGGCATGTACAGGGCCGACTCTTCGATGAGAACAGATACTTGATTGCTCCGGAGAGTGGCGTCCGAGCGTTCCAGTCGCGCCTGCACGGCGTCCTCAACGTCGTCGGGAAGGCTCCTGAAGCGACGGATCGTACGGAGGATGCCCCGGGCGTACGCTTCCGTCTGAAGCATGCCGGGGAGGACTCCGCAGCTGTACACGCGGAAGGAACGTGTCTCCTGGTAGATGCCGTTGCGCTGAGCCTTGCTGAGGCCGCCCTTCAGGTACTGGGTCCACTGGACGTACAGGGTCTTGGCCGTGCGTGTGGTATCGATCAGCGCTTCGGCTTCTTCGGGCCTTCCGCATGCCGTGCACCATGCGCGGATGTCGGCGGGCTTCGGGATCGTCTTCCGGTTGATGATCCGGTGGGTCTTGGAGCGGTCCCAGCCGCAGAGAGCGGCCAGCCGGGCCCCCGATAGATCGGCGTCTTCCATCATGCGGGTGAGCCGGTCGGCAACTGCCTTATGGGCCTCTTCAGCCGTCGACAGAGGTGAGGTCATGGACTGGCCGCTGTTCTGTTAGACGTTGTACTTGTCGTGCGGGACAGCTCGCTCCCAAACTGCCTCGAACATGTCAGCACATCGCGCTGCCACGGCCGCGTCTTCCGTGAAGTCGGTGTGCATCCAACGGCCGTCACCGTCAAAGACGTTGAACTGGACTAGCTTGCCGTCGAAAAGCCAGAAGTCGTTCCCCGGCAGCAGCAGGTCCGATGCCTGCCTACGGGGCAGCCATCGGACTTCCTCCCCGCAAGCGACGTTGCCGTAGGTGACGTAGTGCTCCCACTTGATGTAGTCCGAGACAGGCTCACCGACCACCCGCGCCCGGCGCACCGCCACACCTCGGGCGGTCACGTCCTGGATGAGGCCGTGCCAGTCATCGCGCCACCACGACGAACGGTCGTCCCAGTTCTTCCGCTCCCCTGCCAGCCAGGCGTCGAAGGCAGGGTGTTCCCCGGGGACGGCGTATGCGTCGCGGGTCTCAAGGTGCACTGCTGAGCGCTCACACTGCCGAAGCAGATTGGCGAACTCAGCCAGACTCTGCGACACGGATAGCCTCCTTGAGAAGCGGGATCATCCTCGGTTCCAGGACGATCAGCGTCTCATCCTCGGCTCGCGGCGAGTCAGCCACCGTCCGAGCCTGAACGTCGTCCCCCGCTCGCCGCCCCTGCACGAGTAGCCGCCGGTCGTCATCCACCCAAACCGCCGGGCACCCGTTCACGTCGGACTCGGGGTCTTTGCCGATGAAGGTGTAACCCATGGTGCGCCCTCCTACTACGAGTGTTGCGCTGCGTTGCAGTCTGTTACACGACCCTCGTCCTTGGGAGTGGCCGGGTCAAGAGGCCAGTGGTCGAGCCTGGGTGCGCAACGCGGGACGTCGACGTCACCGCAGTCTCCTGACCAGGGAACTAACCCTCGTGATCATGGGGAAATCCTGGGGGAGGCCCCTTGTAAGGGGGTGTTCTTGCAGGTCAGAGCCGTATGACCGGTAAAGCACGCAGATCTACGAGGGCACGAACCAGGTCCAGCGCATCGTCATGGCGCGCAACCTGCCGTAGCAGGCGGCTCGCCGACACGGCCCCCGGTGCTCCTGCGACGCTGTTGGCGAATTCGGGGGCTGGTCCTACTTCGCCCCGCCGAGCGTGAGCTCGGCG
>NZ_BNBD01000012.1 GCF_014654785.1 Streptomyces mashuensis | reverse complement strand
TCCGTTTTCCGTTCCGTTTCCGGTTCGGATTCCGTTTCCGGCCCCCTGTTGGAGCGGGGTGTTTCGCGCCTTCCGGCGTGATCACTACTTTAGCGGTTTTCCCCGGGACTTCTCAAATCGAAGTCCGTTCCGCAATTCCGGGCAGGCCGGAATGCATCCCGTTCGGGGTTCTTGCTGAAGTGGTGACGCCGCCGACTGGCTGGCAACTCGGAGAACTCTACACGACGTTCAGGGGTGCTTGCGCCGCCGCTTGGACCCTCGTGCGGCAGGGTTGCCCGTACGTGCGGCGCGGCGGCGCTGGTGGCGGGCGACGGCCTCCTCGTACTCCCGGCGGTGGAGGCCCTCGCCCGGGGCTTCGGCGAAGCACCGGAAGAAGTAGGCGAGCAGGGTGCCGATGAAGCCGATCATCATCAGGCTGTGCATCGACCGCTCCGCGGCCGCGTCGGCCTCGCTCGTTGCCTCGCGGCGCCGGCCGAACCCCTCCCAGGTGCGCCGGAAGGCCAGCGCGCTGCAGATGGCGAAGCCGACGACGACCAGCGCGTTCACGACGCCGCCCACCTGGGCGATGGTCAGCCCCTGGTAGCCGAGCCGCAGGACGAAGGCGCCCGCGGCTGCCGCCACCAGGGCGCCGGCCGCGACTCCGGCGCGGCGCAACGCGTAGCCGCCGTCGTGGTGGAGCCAGGTTGTGCCGAAGAAGCGGATCGGTTCCGGCCGGGGGCCGGTGTCCGGAACGGTCTCGCCCGCACCCGTACCGTTGCTGCCGCTGCTGCTGCCGCTACCGCCGCTGCCATTTCCGCTCATGTCTCGATTATCGGAGACGGCGCCGTGGGCCGGCCGGGCGTCAGCCGGAGCAGCGGTCCGCGACGAAGCCACTGCTGCCCGTCTTCACGTACGTGTCGGAGACGTACTGCCCCGGGGCGATGCAGTCCCATATGTCGCTGGTGCCGCAGGGGCCGGAGACGGTCTCGCCGTGCGTCTGGCAGCGGATGCTGACGCTGGAGCCCTGCGGGAGGACCCGGACGACCTCACTGTCGGTGCTCGGACCGCGGCGGACGTTGACCTGGTAGCCGGGCGCGATCGGGTAGGTCGCCATGGTTTCTCCCCCGTCGTCTGCGAATGTCATGCGCAGGCTAGCAACGCGCCGTACGCCTTCCGCTGCCGCCCGGGGCCCATCGATTACTCTCCGGGTCGGGTGACTTGGGGGTGGGACCGTGCCGCCACTGCGCAGGGCAAGCGACGGCGAGACGGGAGCGGCCGCGGACGCGGACGTGCCGCGGTACGCCGGCCGGTACCGCCTGGAGGGCCGCCTCGGCTCGGGCGGCATGGGCGTCGTGCACCTGGCGAGGTCGGCCTCCGGGCTGCGCCTGGCCGTCAAGGTGGTGCACGCCGAGCATGCCGCCGACCCGGAGTTCCGTGCGCGGTTCCGGCAGGAGGTGGCGGCCGCGCGGCGGGTGAGCGGGGCGTTCACGGCACCGGTCGTCGACGCCGACCCCGACGCGCCGCGGCCCTGGATGGCGACGCTCCACATCGCCGGCCCGACGCTCTCCGAGCGCGTCCGGGAGGGCGGCCCGCTGAGCGCCCCCGAGGTGCGGCGACTGGCGGCCGGGCTGGCCGAGGCGCTGCGCGACATCCACCGCGCCGGTGTCGTGCACCGGGACCTCAAGCCCAGCAACGTCCTGCTGGCCGAGGACGGCCCGAAGGTCATCGACTTCGGCATCTCGCGTTCGTACGGCAGCCGGGGCGCCGAGGTGCGCACCGAGACGGGCAAGCTGATCGGCACGCCGCCGTTCATGGCGCCGGAGCAGTTCCAGCGGCCGCGCGAGGTGGGGCCGGCAGCGGACGTGTTCGCGCTGGCGTCGGTGCTCGTGCACGCGGCGACGGGGCGGGGGCCCTTCGAGTCGGAGAGCCCGTACATCGTCGCGTACCAGGTGGTGCACGACGAGCCCGACCTGACGGGCGTGCCGGAGGATCTCGTCCCGGTGCTCCGCGCGTGCCTGGCGAAGGAGCCGGCGGACCGTCCGACGCCGGACGCCGTCATGGCGATGCTGTCGTCGTTGTCAGCGCTGTCGCCGCCGGCGTCGCTGTCGTCCGCCTCTGGGGAGCACGCCGCGGATCTCCCGGCACCTGCCCCGGAGCCCCCGGCCCCCGAACGGACCCCCGCTCAGTCCCCCGAAGAGACCCCCGCCCCGGCTTCCCGTCCCCGGCCCCGCCTCCGTGTCCGTACCCGCTGGGTCGTTCTCGCCGGTGGGTCGGTCGTCGTGGCAGCGCTTGTGGCGGGTGCCGTCTGGGCGCTGGACGCGGTGGGTGGCCTGGGGCGGGAGCCGCTGGTGACGCGTCCGACGGCCGCCGGTTCGGCCTGGCGGCCGTGGGAGGCGTCCGTGGCGGCCGACGCGGCGGGGAACGGCGAGGTGCGGGCCGGTTTCTGTTCGTACTCCGAGGGCGCTCTCTACTGTGCCGCGCGCGGGGTGCACGCGGCGCGCCTCGACGCCGTGTCCGGCAAGGTGCTGTGGCGGCGCGAGGGCGTGGCGCGGCGGCCGGGTGGCGGGGCGCCGAGCGCGCCCGTGGTGTCGGGTGGGCTGGTGCACGCGCTGTCGCCGGACAAGACGGAGCTGGTGGCGCTGGACCGGGCGGGCGGCGAGCCGCGGTGGACGCGGGACGTGTCGCCGTACGGCGGCCGGGTGTACCACGCGGGGGACGTGGTGCTGCTGGTCGGTGGCGACGGGACGGTCACGGCCGTGGACGGGGCGTCGAACAGGGAGCTGTGGCGGCGGCACGTGCTGCCGGGCGGCATCAAGCCCGTCTTCTCGTCGTACGGCCGTGGCGGTGCCGCTTACGCCGTGGCGCCGACGCCCGACGGGCGGGGGACGCATGTGGTGGCCGTCGATGCCGTGAAGGGGACGACGCTGTGGCAGTGGACGGCCGAGGGCACCCTGACGACGGTCGGCACGGGGCCCGGGGGCGTGCTCTACCTGTCGCAGACCGACGCGCAGTCGCGTGTCTCGGCGGTGGTCCGTTTCGATCCGTCGGTGGACGGGCGCGGGCGGGAGCGGCGGGTGCGGCTCACGCCGGCGGCGGAGGCGATGAGCGTGACGGCGCGCGGCGACGTGGTGTACGTCCTGTCGTCGCTCGGCAAGCTGACGGCCGTCGACATGAGGGACGGCAGTACGCGGTGGCGCATGGAGACGTCGGTGGCGAACGCCTCGGCGCTGGTGGCCGGCGGGGACGGTGACGACCGGCTGTATTTCTCGGCCGCCGACGGGCGGCTGCTCGCGGTGGACACGGCGCGGGGGACGCTGCTCGGGCAGACGTCGCCGCGTCTTGCGCGGGCGGGGAGCGGCTACCTGGAGTTGTTGCCGGCGCCGGTGGTGGCGGACGGCAGGGTGTTCGGGGCGGCGCCGGACGGGACGGTGTTCGCGGTGAGCGCCGGCAACCCGGCCGGCTGGCGCTGAGGCGCTGAGGCGCTGAGGCGCTGAGAGCCGGGCGCCGGGCCCCGGCCCCGTAAAGAGGCCCAGCGTCCCGGCGCCCGCTCCCGGCGGTCCTCAGCCCAGCTTGGTCACGTCGCGCACGGCGCCCTTGTCGGCGCTGGTGGCCATGGCGGCGTACGCGCGCAGGGCCTGCGAGACCTTGCGGTCGCGGTTCTTCGGCGCGTACGTGCCGGCGAGCGCTTCCCGGCGCGCCGCGAGCTCGGTCTCGGGGACGAGGAGCTCGATGGTGCGGGCGGGGATGTCGATGCGGATGCGGTCGCCGTCCTGGACGAGGGCGATGGTGCCGCCGGAGGCGGCCTCGGGCGAGACGTGGCCGATGCTGAGGCCGGAGGTGCCGCCGGAGAAGCGGCCGTCGGTGATGAGCGCGCAGGTCTTGCCGAGGCCGCGGCCCTTGAGGAAGGACGTGGGGTAGAGCATTTCCTGCATGCCGGGGCCGCCCTTGGGGCCCTCGTAGCGGATGACGACGACGTCGCCGTCGCGGACCTGCTTGGCGAGGATCTTCTCGACGGCCTCGTCCTGGGACTCGCAGACGACGGCGGGCCCCTCGAACGTCCAGATGGACTCGTCGACGCCGGCGGTCTTCACGACGCAGCCGTCGACGGCGAGGTTGCCGCGCAGGACGGCGAGGCCGCCGTCCTTGGAGTAGGCGTGGTCGGCGGAGCGGATGCAACCGTTCTCGGTGTCGGTGTCGAGGGCTTCCCAGCGCTCGGACTGCGAGAAGGCGGTGGCGGAGCGGACGCAGCCGGGGGCGGCGTGCCACAGTTCGACGGCCTCGGGGGACGGGGAGCCGCCGCGGACGTCCCAGGTCTTCAGCCAGTCGGAGAGCGAGGGGCTGTGGACGGCGTGGACGTCCTCGTCGAGCAGGCCGGCGCGGTGCAGTTCGCCGAGGAGGGCGGGGATGCCGCCGGCGCGGTGCACGTCCTCCATGTAGTACGTGCGGCTGCCGGCGACGTTGGGGGCGACCTTGGCGAGGCAGGGCACGCGGCGCGAGACGGCGTCGATCTCGTCGAGGCCGAAGGCGACGCCGGCCTCCTGGGCGGCGGCCAGCAGGTGCAGGATCGTGTTGGTGGAGCCGCCCATGGCGATGTCGAGGGCCATGGCGTTGCCGAAGGCGGCCTGGGTGGCGATGGAGCGCGGCAGAACGGTGGTGTCGTCCTGCTCGTAATAGCGCCGTGCCAGGTCGACGACCGTGTGGGCCGCGTTCTCGTAGAGGGCGCGGCGGGCGGTGTGGGTGGCGAGGACGGAGCCGTTGCCGGGGAGGGCGAGGCCGATGGCCTCGGTGAGGCAGTTCATCGAGTTGGCGGTGAACATGCCGGAACACGAGCCGCAGGTGGGGCAGGCGTTCTCCTCGATGCGGAGGATGTCCTCGTCGGAGATCTTGTCGTTGACGGCGTCGGAGATCGCGTCGACGAGGTCGAGGGTGCGGACGGTGCCGTCGACGAGGGTGGCGCGGCCGGACTCCATGGGACCGCCGGAGACGAAGACGGTGGGGATGTTCAGGCGCAGGGCGGCCATGAGCATGCCCGGGGTGATCTTGTCGCAGTTGGAGATGCAGATGAGGGCATCGGCGCAGTGGGCCTCGACCATGTACTCGACGGAGTCGGCGATCAGGTCGCGGGAGGGCAGCGAGTAGAGCATGCCGCCGTGGCCCATGGCGATGCCGTCGTCGACGGCGATCGTGTTGAACTCGCGCGGGATGGCGCCCGCCGCCTTGACGGCCTCGGAGACGATGCGGCCCACCGGCTGGAGGTGGGTGTGGCCGGGCACGAACTCGGTGAAGCTGTTGGCGACCGCGACGATCGGCTTGCCGAAGTCCTCGCGCGCTACGCCCGCGGCGCGCAGAAGGGCTCGGGCGCCCGCCATGTTGCGGCCGTGGGTGACGGTGCGGGACCTCAGCTGGGGCATGGCCTCTCCACTTCTCGGTGGCTCCGGGGGCCTCGATGTCGTCCGGGGCCGTGTCTCAGGCGGTGACTCGAGGGTTCTCGGACGTTCGAGCCTACGCCGGTCGTCCGGCGAGGCGGACGGGCTTTCCGGCATCCGAGACGGAGATCGGGGTGAGATGGGGGTGATCCCGGAAGGGTCCCCGCTCAGTCCCCCGTCAGGTGACGCTGCACCGCCGGTGCCACCTGAGCGATGACGTCGTCGATGTCCGCCGACGCCAAGGGCTCGATCTTGATGACGTGGCGCAGCATGGCCACCCCGACCAGCTGGGCCGCCGCGAGCTCGGAGCGCAGGCGCGGGTCGGGGACGTCGAGTTCCCCCGCGATGGGCATCATGAGGCGCCGGGACACGAGGTGGCGGAAGACCTCGGCCGCCTTCTCGTTGGCCACGGCGGAGCGGACGACGGCCAGCAGTGGTTCGCGGGTGCCGGGGTCCTCCCAGAGCCGCAGGATGAAGCGGGCCAGCCGTTCCCCGAGCTCCTCGCGGGGGCCGGCGGGGAGCATGTCGGGGGCCAGAAGGGCGGGGGCGAAGCCGGCCTCGACGGCCGCCGCGAAGATCTCCTCCTTGGGCCCGAAGTAGTGGTGGACCAGGGCGGGGTCGACGGCGGCGGCCTTGGCGATGCCGCGGATGGACGTCTTGTCGTACCCGTGGGCCGCGAACTCGGCGCGGGCGGCGGTGAGGATGCGTTCGCGTGCGCCGGGGCCCGTGGCGGCGTCCGTGCGGGCGGGGCGGCCGCGCCGCCGGGGGGTGGTCTCCGGTTCCGTCACCGGCGGTGCGCTCCCGTCGGGGAGGCGAGGTGCAGCCGGGTGTAGGCGAGGGCCTCGGCGAGGTCGGCCTCGCGCTCGGCGGCGGACATGGCGCGCCGGGTGTTGACCTCGATGACGACGTGGCCGTCGAACCCGTTCACAGCGAGACGTTCCAGCACCTCGGCGCAGGGCTGCTTGCCGCGGCCGGGGACGAGGTGCTCGTCCTTGGCGGAGCCGTTGCCGTCGGCGAGGTGGATGTGGGCGAGCCGGTCGCCCATGCGGTCGATCATCTGGAGGGCGTCGGTGCGGGCGGTGGCGGTGTGCGAGAGGTCGACCGTGAAGTGCCGGTAGTCCTCCTTGGTGACGTCCCAGTCCGGCGCGTAGGCGAGCATCTCGCGGTCGCGGTAGCGCCACGGGTACATGTTCTCGACGGCGAAGCGGACGTCGGTCTCGTCGGCCATGCGCCAGATGCCGCGCACGAAGTCGCGCGCGTAGGAGCGCTGCCAGCGGAAGGGCGGGTGGACGACGACGGTGCCGGCGCCGAGCTGTTCGGCGGCGGCGCGGGCGCGCTGGAGCTTGACCCAGGGGTCGGTCGACCATACGCGCTGGGTGATGAGGAGGCAGGGCGCGTGCACGGCCAGGATGGGCACCTGGTGGTAGTCGGACAGGCGGCGGAGGGCGTCGACGTCCTGGCTGACGGGGTCGGTCCAGACCATGACCTCGACGCCGTCGTAGCCGAGGCGCGCGGCGATCTCGAAGGCCGTCGCCGTCGACTCGGGGTAGACCGATGCCGTTGACAGGGCGACCTTCGCATCCGGAATGCGCACCACTGGCTCTGTCACGAGGGACAGCGTATGCCCGGCCCCGCCACGGTGGGCAGGTGGTCGGTCACTCGGCGGAAAGACGATCACCGAGGGGGCGGGGACGGGGCGCCGGCCGCCGTCCCCGCCCCGCCGTCGCGCCGGTTCCGTCCCTGTTCGGCGGGGGTCCGGCGGGGCTGCGGGGCGGGGGCGGGCAATAGGGGGCCGTGAGGCGGATCACCGCGTGGTGTGCGTCACCGGGGGGTACGGCGCGGGGGCCGGCGGGGGCTCGGCGGGGCGTGCCTCAGCCCGGTGGCAGGTGGTCCAGACGGCGCAGGATGACGCCCTCGCGGAGGGCCCAGGGGCAGATTTCGATCTCGTCGAGGCCGAAGAGGTCCATGGCCGCCTCCGCGACGAGCGCGCCCGCGAGCAGCTGGCCCGCGCGGCCCTCGGACACGCCCGGCAGCGCGGCGCGCTGTTTGACGGTCATGCCGGCGAGCCGGGGCACCCACTCCTCCAGGGCGGCGCGGTCCAGGGTGCGCTGGACGTACAGGCCCTCGGCGGAGCGGGCCGCGCCGCCGATGCGGGCGAGCTGCCGGAACGTCTTGGAGGTGGCGACGGCGTGGTCGGGCGCGCCGTGGCGGGCGAATTCGCCGACCCGGCGGGCGATCTCGGTACGGACGTGGCGGCGCAGGGCGCGGACGTCGGCGGGGTCGGGCGGGTCGCCGGGGAGCCAGGCGGCGGTGAGGCGGCCGGCGCCCAGGGGGAGGGAGGCGGCGGCGTCGGGTTCCTCGTCGAGGCCGTAGGCGACCTCCAGGGAACCGCCGCCGATGTCGAGGACAAGGAGTTTTCCGGCCGACCAGCCGAACCAGCGGCGGACGGCGAGGAAGGTGAGCCGGGCCTCCTCCTCGCCGCTGAGGACGGACAGGGCGACGCCGGTCTCCTCCTGGACGCGGGCGAGCAGCGCGTCGGCGTTGGACGCCTCGCGGACGGCGGAGGTGGCGAAGGGCAGGACCTCCTCGACGCCCTTGTCCTCGGCGGCGCGCAGGGCGTCGCCGAGCACGCCGATCAGGCGCTCTATGCCGGTGTCGCTGATCGCCCCGTCGTCGTCGAGGAGCTCCGCGAGGCGCAGTTCGGCCTTGTGGGAATGGGCGGGCAGCGGCCGGGCACCGGGGTGGGCGTCGACCACCAGCAGGTGCACCGTGTTCGAGCCCACGTCGAGGACACCGAGTCTCATGGCCTGAACGCTACTGCGACGGGTGCGGCCACTTAGGCTTGAGGGGTGGCGAAGACGAAGAAGGCCAAGCAGGACAAGTCCGGCATCAAGGCCGGCAAGAAGGGCACGCAGCCGGCGGACGCGCCGGGCGCGCCGGGCGTTCCCGACGAAGTCGGGCTCGACTTCGCCCGCGCCTGGGTGGAGTTCCCCGACCCGGCGGACGACGAGCAGGTCTTCCGCTGCGACCTGACGTGGCTGACCTCCCGCTGGACGTGCGTGTTCGGCAGCGGCTGCCAGGGCATCAAGGCGGGCCGGGCCGACGACGGCTGCTGCACGCTGGGCGCGCACTTCTCCGACGAGGAGGACGAGCAGCGGGTGGCGGGGCACGTGGCCCGGCTCACGCCGGACGTGTGGCAGTTCCACGACGTCGGCACGGACTCGGGCTGGACACAGCTCGACGAGGACGACGGCGAGCGGCAGACGCGCCGCTGGAAGGGCTCCTGCATCTTCCAGAACCGGCCGGGCTTCGCGGGTGGCGCCGGCTGCGCGCTGCACATCCTGGCGCTCAAGGAGGGCCGCGAGCCGCTGGAGACCAAGCCGGACGTCTGCTGGCAGCTGCCGGTGCGGCGCACGTACGACTGGATCGACCGGCCGGACGACACCCAGGTGCTGCAGATCAGCATCGGCGAGTACGACCGCCGGGGCTGGGGCCCGGGCGGCCACGACCTGCACTGGTGGTGCACGTCGGCGCGGTCGGCGCACGGCGCCGGGAAGCCGGTGTACGAGTCGTACCGGGCGGAGCTGATCGAGCTGATGGGCCCCGCAGCCTACGACCGGCTGGTGGAGCTCTGCCAGGAGCGCATGGCGTCGCTGCTGCCGATGGCGCCGCACCCGGCCGACCCCCGCTGAACGCCCGCGTCAGCCGCCCTCAGCCGGCCGGCGGTGCCGAGGAGGGCGGCGGCGTCTGCGGCGGCAGGGCGGCGGCGGACGGCGTAGGGGCGGGGGAAGGAGCGGTGCGGGGGCCGGCGCCCCGGCCCTCGATCGTCACCACGGTGCCGCCCGGCGCGATGGCCACGCGCGCGCTCCACGGCCCGGCCGGTTCGCAGGAGCGGTCGACGCTGACGGTGACGGTCACGGACTGACCCGGGCGCAGTACGCCGCCGGGCTGGCTGATCCGCAGCCACGGCACGCCGGCCGACATCGACCAGCTGACGGGCTCGCCGCCGCTCGCGCTGAGCGTGATGACGGTGTCCGGGCCGCTGGGCTGTGCCTCGACGGTCAGCCGGCCGGGACCGCGGCCGGGCGGTGCGGCCGGCGGCATGGTCGTGGCGCCGGGCGCCGGGGCCGCGCCGGGGGCGCCGCGCACCGGTACGGGTCTGCCGTCGGGGCCGAGCACGGCGACGGACAGCTCGGGCGGGTGGTGGCCGAGGGCGGCGCCGGAGCCGGGGGCCGGCGGCCCGCCCAGAGTGGGGCGCCGGCCGCCGCCCGGCTCCCCGTAGTACGGCCCGTAGGGATCGGCGTACGGGTCCGCGTGCGGGTCGGGGTACGCGCCCTGGGGGTGGCCGGCCTCATGGGGGCTGCCGCCGAGGCTGTCGGGATCGGTGGCCGACATGGGGGCGCCCTCGTGGCCCTCGCCGAACGGCAGGCCGCGGTACGCGGCCCACAGGGCCAGGACGGGCGCGGCGACGACGGTGGCGACGACTGTGGTCGTCAGGGCGCGGCTGCGCAGGAGCCCGCGGCGTGCGCCGCGGTCCTTGGGAGCGACGGGGAAGCCGGTGCGGTCGAAGCGCGGGGTGGCGCGTGCCGGGCTCCCGCGCCGGCGCGCGGGGCGCGGGCCCAGGGCGGACAGCATGGCGGCGTGCACGGCGCCGCGGGGGGCGCGCAGTACGGGCAGGGCCGCGGTGGACGCGGTGGTGCCCGGCCACGGCTCGCCGGCGGTGGTGCGCTCGGCGGTGCGGCGGCAGTCGGCGCAGTCGTCGACGTGGCGGACGAGTTCCCGGCGCAGGGTGGCGCCGAGCAGCACCTGTTTGTCGCCGGCGAAGCGGCCCACGACCGGGCAGCGGCCGGACTCTACGACGGCGAGGGCGATGCGGGTGCGCTCGACCTCGCAGGCGGCGCTGGAGAGCAGGGCGCGGGTGGCGTCGGGGTCGAGGCGGAGGACGGCGGCGACCTCGTGCGGGGCGAGACCGTGGCGGACGGCGAGTTCCAGGGACTCGCGCTGCTCCGGGGTGGTGCCGGCGGCCTCCGGCCAGGCGAGGAGGGCGAGGGCGGCACCGGAGTCGGAGCCGGCGACGGGGTCCTTACCGGTACCGCGGCGCGCTGGTGGGCCGTCGCCTTCCGGACCGCCCTCCGGACCGCCCTCGGGCTCATCCTCGGGGCCGGGACCGGGGTCCGTGCCGCTGCGGGTGCGGGTGCGGCCTTTGCCGCGCGCCGGTGGTGCGGCAAGGCGTCGTAGGCATTCCCAGCGCGCGAGGGCGTACAACCAGGCGCGCAGGTTCTCCTCGGCCGCGGGGGCGCGCTCGGCGCGCCGCTCGGCGAGGGCGAGCGCCTCGCCCAGGGCGGCGACGGCGGCGTCGTGGTCGCGCAGGACGGACAGGCAGTACGTGAAGAGGCCGTCCAGGTGGGCCTCGTAGGGCGCGGACGGGGTCTGCACGAGTGTGTCGTCGACGAGCGTCCCGTGGTCGTCGTCGTGGTCGGCGGAGCCCGGGTGCGCGACCTCGGCGGCGAAGGCGACGGTGTCGGCGAGCGCGGCCCCCACCGCCTGCGTACGGGAGGCGTCCGTATGCGGCGGGTGGAGGGAGTGGTGGTCGGGTTCGTCGGCGGCTTCGGCGGTGGGGGCGGGGGCGGCGGGGTCGACGACCGGGGGGCGGGCCGCGCTCGGCGCACTGCTGGGTGCGCGGTGCGCGCCGGTGGCATGCGTGGGGGGCTCGGGCCTGCTCGTCATCATCCCGGCGAAGGTAAGCGGGCTGTAGGAGCCCGTTCGCCCTGCCCTCGTAGCTTTAGCCCATACGGGTGAAGCTGTCCCTCGAAGGGGGACAGGAACCGGTCGCTCCGCAGCGTTGTCGCGCAATGGGCGCCGAGTCGTCACGGAGTTGCCGCGCAGTTGCCACGGAGTCGTCCACGGCGAGGGCCGGCCCGGCCGCCGGGGCCGGACGCGTTGTCGGACCCCACCGCTACGGTGTCCGCATGGCTGCTGCCCGTACCTCCCGCTCGTCCGCCAAGGACCGGCCCTCCTACCGCTGCACCGAGTGCGGCTGGACCACCGCCAAGTGGCTCGGCCGCTGCCCCGAGTGCCAGGCGTGGGGAACGGTCGAGGAGCACGGCGTGCCCGCGGTCCGTACGACCACGCCCGGCCGCGTCACCAACGCCGCGCTGCCCATCGGGCAGGTCGACGGCCGGCAGGCGGCCGCGCGCTCGACGGGCGTGCCCGAGCTGGACCGGGTGCTGGGCGGCGGCCTCGTGCCCGGCGCCGTGGTGCTGCTGGCCGGCGAGCCGGGCGTCGGCAAGTCCACGCTGCTGCTGGACGTGGCCGCCCGCGCCGCCACCGACGAGCACCGCACCCTGTACGTCACGGGCGAGGAGTCGGCGAGCCAGGTGCGGCTGCGCGCGGACCGCATCGGCGCGCTCTCCGAGCACCTGTACCTCGCCGCCGAGACCGACCTGTCCGCCGTCCTCGGGCATCTGGACGCGGTCAAGCCGTCGCTGCTGATCCTCGACTCGGTGCAGACCGTCGCCTCCCCCGAGATCGACGGCGCGCCCGGCGGCATGGCCCAGGTGCGGGAGGTCGCCGGCGCGCTGATCCGCGCCTCCAAGGAGCGCGGCATGTCCACGCTGCTGGTCGGGCACGTCACCAAGGACGGCGCGATCGCCGGCCCCCGCCTGCTGGAGCACCTGGTCGACGTCGTGCTGCACTTCGAGGGCGACCGGCACGCGCGCCTGCGCCTGGTGCGCGGCGTGAAGAACCGCTACGGCGCCACCGACGAGGTCGGCTGCTTCGAGCTGCACGACGAGGGCATCACCGGTCTCGCCGACCCCAGCGGCCTGTTCCTCACGCGCCGCTCCGAGCCCGTCCCCGGCACGTGCCTGACGGTCACCCTGGAGGGCCGCAGACCGCTGGTGGCCGAGGTGCAGGCGCTCACCGTCGACTCGCAGATCCCCTCGCCGCGCCGCACCACCTCCGGCCTGGAGACGTCGCGCGTGTCGATGATGCTGGCCGTGCTGGAGCAGCGCGGCCGGATCAGCGCCCTGGGCAAGCGCGACATCTACAGCGCGACGGTGGGCGGCGTGAAGCTGTCCGAGCCGGCGGCCGACCTGGCCGTCGCGCTCGCCCTGGCCAGCGCGGCGAGCGACACTCCGCTGCCGAAGAACCTGGTGGCCATCGGCGAGGTGGGGCTGGCCGGCGAGGTGCGGCGCGTGACGGGCGTGCAGCGGCGGCTGGCCGAGGCCGCGCGCCTGGGCTTCACGCACGCCCTGGTGCCCACCGACCCGGGCAAGGTGCCCGACGGCATGCGGGTGCTGGAGGTGGCCGACGTGGGCGATGCGCTGCGGGTCCTGCCGCGGCGGCCGCGGCGCGAGAGCCGGGGCGAGGAGGCCGGAGCGTCGAGGACAGCCCCCTAATAGGCTGGGCGCCAGTAGACTTTGCCCTGGTCCCGCCCGTCCGTACGCACCGACGCACACGAAACGCGCCAGCTGGACGTCGTGCGCGACGGAGCGCGGGTCGGCCGGACGGCCCGCGGCACCATGACCTTGCGACCGGAGGAGTGCAGTGGCAGCCAACGACCGGGCATCGGGCCCGGGCAGGGCCGGAGGCAGCTCCGGTGCCGACAGCCTGATGCGCGCCTCGCTGAGCGCCGTCGCCCCCGGCACGGCCCTGCGCGACGGCCTGGAGCGCGTCCTGCGCGGCAATACGGGCGGACTGATCGTCCTCGGCATGGACAAGACCGTCGAGTCGATGTGCACGGGCGGCTTCGTCCTGGACGTCGAGTTCACGGCCACGCGCCTGCGCGAGCTGTGCAAGCTCGACGGCGCCCTGATCCTCGACAAGGACATCACCAAGATCGTGCGGGCGGGCGTCCAGCTCTACCCCGACGCGTCCATCCCCACCGAGGAGACCGGCACGCGCCACCGCACCGCGCAGCGCGTCTCCATCCAGTCCGGCTTCCCGGTGGTCTCCGTCAGCCAGTCGATGCGGCTGATCGCGCTCTACGTGGGCGGCGAGCGGCGCGTGCTGGAGGAGTCGGGCGCCATCCTGTCCCGCGCCAACCAGGCCCTGGCGACGCTGGAGCGGTACAAGCTCCGGCTGGACGAGGTCGCCGGCACGCTCTCCGCGCTGGAGATCGAGGACCTGGTGACCGTCCGCGACGTCACCGCCGTCTCGCAGCGGCTGGAGATGGTGCGCCGCATCGCCACGGAGATCGCCGAATACGTGGTCGAGCTGGGCACCGACGGCCGGCTGCTCTCCCTCCAGCTGGACGAGCTGATCGCCGGCGTGGAGCCCGAGCGCGAGCTCGTCGTACGGGACTACGTGCCCGAGCCCACCGCCAAGCGCACCCGCACGGTCGCCGAGGCGCTGTCCGAGCTGGACTCGCTCACCCACGCCGAACTGCTCGAACTGCCCATCGTGGCGCGGGCCCTGGGCTACAGCGGCTCCCCCGAGACGCTCGACTCGGCCGTGTCGCCGCGCGGCTACCGGCTGCTGGCCAAGGTGCCGCGGCTGCCGGGCGCCATCATCGAGCGGCTCGTGGACCACTTCGGCGGGCTGCAGAAGCTGCTGGCCGCCAGCGTGGACGACCTGCAGACGGTCGACGGCGTCGGCGAGGCCCGCGCCCGCTCGGTCCGCGAGGGCCTCTCGCGCCTGGCCGAGTCCTCGATCCTGGAACGGTACGTCTGAGAAGACCTGCCTACGGGTGAGGGGCCCGCGCTGCGCAGCGCGGGCCCCTCACCCGTATCCGTACGGACCGGCTCAGCCCTGTTCCAGGGCGAACTCCGTGCGCTCGGTGACGCCGCCGACCTTCACCTCGACCCGATAGGTGCCCGGCCCGGCGGCCGCGCCCGGCGCCGGCGTGCCGCACTGCGGGGCGCTGCGCCGGCGGTCCCACTCCAGGGTCCGCTTGGTCTCGCCGGAGCCCGGCAGCTCGATGAGGACGGCGCCCCGGCCGCGCGGGCAGTCGTCGGAGGCCCAGACGTGCTCCTCGCCCTTGCTGTCGGTGATCTTCAGCAGGGCGGCGGCGGAGCCGAAGTCGACCTTGCAGGCGCTGCTGCCGGAGTTCTTCACGACGAGCTCGAACCGGGGCTTCTCGTCCGGCTTGTAGGCGTCCTTCACGCTGCGCACGCTGATGCGCACGTCGCCCGGCGAGCAGTCGGGCAGGGTCGAGCGGGCCACCGGGGCACGGCCGTCGCCGGTCACCGCGATGCCCGCTCCCCCGCCGAACCCGATGGCGGCGCTGCCGCCCGCCGTCCCGGCGCCGCCCGCCCCGCCGGAACCGGCACCGCCGCTCCCCGCCTGGGCACCGCCGGAGCCCGCGCCGCCACCGCTCGCGGAATCGCCGCGGCCGCCCGGCCGTTCGCTGATGTGCGGCCCCGAGGGTGTGGGCCCCGGCGTGATGGTGGACTGCGACGGGCCCTTGGCGTCCGTGCTGTCGTCCTCACTGCCGCTCGAGCCCCCGTCACCACCCAGGGTGAGCAGCCACAACACCAGCACCACCAGAAGCACGAGCAGGCCAACCGCAACTGCCCTCCGCCGCCAGTAGATGGAGGAGGGAAGCGGCCCGATCGGATTGCGCAGAGATCCCACGCGAAGACTCTACGAGAGATCGGACGGGGGACCAGCCAGTACCCGCCGTAGGGGTGCCTGGTTTTCCCATCATCTGCCCGGTGCCGGGCACCGGCTACGCGCTCTGCGGTGCCGCCGTGCCCGTCCGTGACCACTCCGACTTGTGGCCGAAACCCCGTCCGTTGTCGACGAGTCGGAGCCAGTCGGGCCGCAGCTCCCACAGGTCGGTGCGTTCGACGGCCTGCCGGAGGCGGTCGTCCGCGGCCACGTAAGGGAAGCGTTCCGTGTAGGCGTGCCAGGCGGATTGACGTTCCGTCCCCTGCAACAGGCGGCAGCGGCCGCGCCCCTGTACGCCCGTCAGTTCCGTCCACTGCTGTCCGTCGCGCTGCACGGTGAAGGCCACGCGCGCGTGCCCGGGGCCCTGCGCCAGGGCGCGGCCGTGCCGGGTCGTGGCGGAGGTGACGAACACCAGGGCGGGCGCCTGCCACACGTTCCGGCCGCCGTCACCCTCCGTGCCGGGGAGTGCGGCGTGGACGGCGTACAGCACCGCGCACGCCTGCGGGCCGTCCTCGTCGGCGTAGGCGAGGGTGAGCGTCGTATGGGCCTCCAAGGCCGCCTGGATGAGGGGCCCGGGGCCGCCGGTCGTTCCGTTGCCGTTGCCGTTGCCGTCCGTCATGGCACCCAGCCTAGGACGGGCCGTCCCGCCCCTTCCTGCCTGCGCGTTTCGCCGGGGCTCGGGGGCCGTGCCAGGATCGGAGCGCCATGACAGTCACCGCCGCCGCCCAGCAGACGTCCGCCCTCCTCCACGCGCCCGTGATCGACTGGTTCGACGCGCACGCGCGCGACCTCCCCTGGCGCCGTCCGGAGACCGGCCCGTGGGGCGTGATGGTCAGCGAGTTCATGCTCCAGCAGACGCCCGTCAGCCGCGTCCTGCCGGTCTACGAGCAGTGGCTGGCGCGCTGGCCCAGCCCCGCCGCCCTGGCGGCCGAGGCGCCGGGCGAGGCGGTGCGCGCCTGGGGCCGGCTCGGCTACCCGCGCCGTGCGCTGCGGCTGCACGCCGCCGCGACGGCGATCACCGAGCGGCACGGCGGCGAGGTGCCCAGCGACCACGGCGCGCTGCTGGCGCTGCCCGGCGTCGGCGAGTACACGGCCGCGGCGGTGGCGTCGTTCGCGTACGGGCAGCGGCACGCCGTCCTCGACACCAATGTGCGCCGGGTCTTCGCCCGCGCCGTGACGGGTGTGCAGTACCCGCCGAACGCCACGACCGCCGCCGAGCGCCGGCTGGCGCGCGAACTGCTGCCCCAGCGCGAGCCGGTGGCCGCGCGCTGGGCGGCGGCCACGATGGAGCTGGGCGCACTGGTGTGCACGGCTCGTACGCCCGCGTGCGGAAGCTGCCCGATCGCCGACCGGTGTGCCTGGCGCGCCGCCGGTTCGCCGGCCCACGACGGTCCGCCGCGCCGCGGCCAGACGTACGCGGGCACGGACCGCCAGGTGCGCGGCAAGCTGCTGGCCGTGCTGCGCGAGGCGGTCGCGCCGGTGCCGCAGGCCGCACTGGACGCGGTGTGGGACGAGCCGGTGCAGCGCGCCCGCGCGCTGGACGGACTCGTGGCCGACGGGCTGGTGGAGCCGCTGGACGACGGCACCTATCGACTGCCACTGACGTAGGGCCGGGGGCCGTTCCGCCTCTGATACGAAACGGACAGACCCCTCTTGACCGATCTTTCCCACCGGTATCGCCGCCGCTGTTACACAACCTATGGACAGCTGTGCACCAGCCGACGGGCTGATGCACATCACGTCGCAACAGCGTCTCCGTAGCGTCCTCCCCGTGCTGGAGGACCACCAGCGTGGCACGGGGAGCGCAAGCGGAATGGAGGCTGCGAGTATGGCCAGCAGCGGCAAGGTTCTGGACTTCGAGGAGTACGTTCGCAACCGTCAGGACGCCCTGCTGCGCAGCGCCCGGCGCCTGGTTCCGGACCCCATCGACGCCCAGGACCTCCTCCAGACCGCCCTGGTCCGCACCTACGGCCGCTGGGAAGGCATAGCGGACAAGTCGCTGGCCGACGCCTACCTGCGCCGTGTCATGATCAACACGCGCACGGAGTGGTGGCGTGCGCGCAAGCTGGACGAGGTCCCCACCGAGCAGCTGCCCGACGCCAGCGTGGAGGACGGCACCGAGCAGCACGCCGACCGCGCGCTGCTGATGGACATCCTCGGTGTGCTCGCGCCCAAGCAGCGCAGCGTCGTCGTCCTGCGACACTGGGAGCAGATGAGCACGGAGGAGACCGCGGAGGCGCTCGGCATGTCCACCGGCACGGTCAAGAGCACCCTGCACCGGGCCCTGGCCCGGCTGCGGCAGGAGCTGGAGAGCCGTGACCTCGACTTCCACGCCCTCGAGCGCGTCGACCGGGGGCGGGAGCGGGAACGGTGCGCGGCCTGAAGGACGCCGCCGGCCTACGGCCGGCGCTGATCACCGGTGGCGCGGTCACTGCGATGGCCGCTGCCGCCGGTCTTCTGCTTGCCGGGTGCGGGGCGAGCAGCGAGGGCGTGCGCAAGGAGGGCCCCGCGCAGACCCAGTCCGCGGCCAAGTCGCCGAGCCGGGCGCCGTCCGCGAGCGCCACGCCGGTGCAGGTGAAGATCGACGCGATCAAGCTGATCAAGTCGGACCCCAAGGTCAGCGACCAGATCAAGAAGAACCTCAAGCCGTGCGTCAAGGACCAGTACCCGGTCGACGTCACCTACGGGCAGCTCACCGGCTCGTCCCGGCCCGACGTCGTGGTGAACGTGCTGACGTGCGGCGACTCGTTCGGCATCGGCTCCTACGTGTACCGTCCCCGGGAGAACGCCCAGGGGGACGGCCCCCAGGCGTACGAGAATGTGTTCACGGCCGAGCAGTCGCCCGTCTACGCGGACATCGACCGCAAGGAACTGACGATCACCCGGCAGGTCTACGGGCCCGGTGACGCCGTCTGCTGTCCGTCGGGCGAGGACGTCGTGACCTACGAGTGGTCCGGCGACACGTTCAAGGAGACGGGCCGTACGCACACCGACTACAACAAGGTCGGCAACACCGGCAAGGTACCGAGCGAGGGAACGGAGGGCTGAGGGCGCGTGGCCGATACGCATGTGCTCTTCGTCGAGGACGACGACGTCATCCGCGAGGCGACCCAGCTCGCGCTGGAGCGCGACGGCTTCGTCGTGACGGCGGTGCCGGACGGCCTGGCGGGGCTGGAGAGCTTCCGCGCCAAGCGGCCGGACATCGCGCTGCTCGACGTCATGGTGCCGGGCCTGGACGGCGTGAGCCTGTGCCGCCGCATCCGTGACGAGTCCACCGTCCCCGTGATCATGCTGTCGGCGCGGGCCGACTCCATCGACGTCGTGCTCGGCCTGGAGGCCGGCGCGGACGACTACGTGACCAAGCCCTTCGACGGCGCCGTGCTCGTCGCCCGTATCCGCGCCGTGCTGCGCCGCTTCGGGCACGCCAGCGGGCCGAACGGCGCGGCCCCGGCCGCCGAGCAGCCGGAGGCCATCGGCGCCGGCGTGCTGCGCTTCGGCGACCTGGAGGTCGACACCGAGGGCATGGAGGTCCGCAAGGGCGGCCGGCCCGTCGCCCTCACCCCCACCGAGATGCGGCTGCTGCTGGAGTTCTCCGCCGCACCCGGCACCGTCCTCTCCCGCGACCGGCTGCTGGAGCGGGTCTGGGACTACGGCTGGGGCGGCGACACGCGCGTCGTCGACGTGCACGTGCAACGGCTCCGCGGAAAGATCGGCCAGGACCGCATCGAGACGGTCCGCGGCTTCGGCTACAAGCTCCGGGGCTGATCCGCAGCTCATGATCATGGTCGTGTCGTGGTGATCGCCCCGTGGTGAAGCTCGCTCTCCGCAGTGGCCTGCGCTGGAAGGTCAGCCTGGCGATCGCGGGCGTGGGCGCACTCGTCGCGGTCGCCCTCAGCCTCGTCGTGCACAACGCGGCACGCGTGTCGATGCTCAACAGCAGCCGCGACCAGATGGACGACCGGGTGCAGATCGCCCAGCGGTACTACGAATCCACCGGCGGCAAGCTCATGCTGCGCGCCAAGGTGGACGACCCGGCCCTGCCCAAGCCCCTGCGCGAGGCCGCCGACCTGGGCCTGCGCGCCACGTACCTCCAGGACAGCGGCAACGGCGCCCCCGAGGTGTGGGCGTCCACGCCGCTGCGCAACGGCAAGATCCTCTCGATCCACACGCGGTTCAAGGACCGCTACGACATCCTCAACGACCTCGACCGCGCCCTGATCATCGGCTCGGTGTCCGTGGTGCTCGGCGGCACCGCGCTCGGCATCCTCGTCGGCGGCCAGCTCTCCCGGCGGCTCCGCAAGGCCGCCATGGCGGCCCGCAAGCTCGCCGACGGCGACCCGGACGTCCGCGTGCGCGACGCCATCGGCGGACGCGTACGGGACGAGACGGACGACCTGGCGCGCGCCGTCGACGGCATGGCGGAGGCGCTGCGCGACCGGCTGGAGGCCGAGCGGCGCGTCACCGCCGACATCGCGCACGAGCTGCGGACGCCCGTCACGGGCCTGGTCACGGCGGCCGAGCTGCTGCCCCCCGGCCGCCCCAGCGAGCTGGTCCGCGACCGCGCGCAGGCCATGCGCACCCTGGTCGAGGACGTCCTGGAGGTCGCCCGGCTCGACGGCTTCGCCGAGCGCGCGGAAATGCAGGACATCGAGCTGGGCGAGTTCGTACAGCGCCGGGTGCGCACGGTGGCGCCGGAGGCGCGCATCACGGTCGCGCGCGACGCGTACGTGTCGACGGACCCGCGCCGGCTGGAGCGCATCCTCATGAACCTGCTGGCCAACGCCGCCAAGCACGGCCGCGGGCCGGTGGACGTGACGGTGGAGGGCCGGGTCGTACGGGTCCGTGACCACGGCCCCGGCTTCCCCGAGGAACTGCTGCGCGAGGGCCCCAGCCGCTTCCGCACGGGCAGCAAGGACCGCGCGGGCAAGGGCCACGGCCTGGGCCTGACGATCGCGGTCGGCCAGGCCCGCGTCCTGGGCGCACGGCTCACGTTCCGCAACGCCGACCCGGAGACCGAGGGCGGCACGGGCGCGGTGGCGGTGCTGTGGCTGCCCGAGTCGTCACCGACGAGCACGGGCAGCTTCCCGATCATCCAGGTGCCGGACTAGGCACCGGGCGGGCCTTTGCGGGACTGGTGGTCAGAGGTTCTGGCCGTGGTCCTTCATGAAGCCCATGGGCTCGACGGCGGTGCCGTAGTTCGGGGTGGTGCGGATCTCGAAGTGCAGGTGGGGACCGCTGGAGTTGCCGGTGGAGCCCGACAGGGCGATCTCCTGGCCAGTGGTCACGGTCTGGCCGACGGTGACGTTCACCTGCGACAGGTGCGCGTACTGCGAGTACGTGTTGTCGTCGTGCTTGATCACGACGGCGTTGCCGTAGGCCGGGCCGTCGCCACCACCGTTGGGACCGGCCTTCACGACAGTGCCGCCGTGGACGGCCATGACCGGCGTACCGGAGTTCACGACCAGGTCCTGGCCGCTGTGCTTGTTGATCCACATGTTGCCGGACTTGCCGAACGGCTGACCGACGGCATACCCGGCGACCGGCGCCACCCAGGCGTCGGCACGGCTGCGCGACGCCTCGGCCTTCGCCCGGGCCTCCTCGGCCCGCTTGGCGGCCTCGGCACGCGCCTTCTCGGCAGCAGCCTGCTTCTCCTTCTCGGCCGCCTTCAGCTGCGTCTCGGCCTGCGCCTTGACCGTGTCGCCGAGCACGGCGTGCGGCGCGATCGCGGCCAGGGAAGACGGTGCAGCGACGTCCGCGGCGAGCGCGACCCCGGAACCCAGCACGACCGACGCCCCGACCCCGACGGCCGCGAGGGCGGCGACACGGGTACGGGTGGTCTTGCTCGGCTCACGGAAAGCGGTGCGCATCGTCATTCGGAAAAACCTCCAGGCATGAACAGGCCCCGGCTGCGCGCCGGGGTCGCCATTCCTTGGTACCGAGTGGTGGGAGGGGTGTCGAGAAGGGGAATTACGAGGGGGGTTAGTAACGATCTAAGGCCGTTCGGGTCGGTGACTTCTCCTATTCGCTGCGGCAAAGGGCGCCATGGGGAGGAAGGGGGATGAACTATCGGTGGTCGTAGCGGCGGAAACCCCTGTGGGCGGTGTCACGCGATACGGCCCGGAGGGCCGGGGCTCGGCGGTACGCTCCGTGCAGCGCACGCGCACGGTGCGTGCAGGAGGGGGCTGGGGGATGTTCGACGACATCGAGCTGTCGGAGGCGGTCCGGGCGATCCGCGACGGGCTGACGAGCGCGGCGGCCGCGGGGGCGGAAGAAGCTTTGAGCTTCGAGGTCGGGGAGATCTCGATGGAGTTCACGGTCGAGCTGCGCCGGGACGCGAAGGCCAACGGCGGCGTGAAGGCATGGGTGATCGACGCGGGCACGGAGGGCTCCCGGGGGTCGACGCGCACGCACAAGGTGGCGTTCACGCTGACGCCGAAGGACCGGCGGACGGGAGAGGGCTGGAAGGTCGGCAACGACCGGCCGGCGGGGATCTCGGGGTTCTGAGCGGTGGCGTCGCCACTGTCGGTGGAGGACCGGGTCGTCGCGGTGCTCGGGGAGCAGCAGGGCAGTGGGGTGCTGCTGACGCCGCGGCTGGTGCTGACGAGCGCGCATGTGGTCGGCGGGAGGCCGACGGCCGAAGTCGCCCGCCCAGGCGGCGAGGGGCTGACGGAATGCGAGGTCGTCTGGCGATACCAGGGCCACGAATACTTCTTACCGGGTGTTGACGGCGCCCTGCTCCGAGCCGAGGAGAGCCTTCTTCCCGACGAATCTCTCGCCACCATGCGCTGGGGGCGAGCCGGGAGCGAGCCGATACGCGGTTGCCAGGTGCTGGGTTTCCCCCAGGTACAGCGGTACGCCGGCGATCAGCTGGAAGCCGTGCAGATCACCGGGACGCTGACGCCCTTCTCCGGCAAGATTCGAGACCGCTACGTGCTACGCCTCGATCATCAGCCGCCCGAGCCGATAGGAGGGCGGTCCCCCTGGGCGGGGCTGTCCGGCGGGCCTCTCTTCGCCGGGGAGGTGCTGCTCGGGACAGTCGTCTCGGACGCCGCAGGGTGGAACCACTCCGCGATCGAGGCAAGCCCGCTGAGCACTCTCCAGCAGCATCCCGGCTTCATACTGGCCATCGGGCGGAAGGTCCCCCTGCTGGACACGGTCCGTTCCGTCCACCCCGCCGACCGCCCCTACGAGGCCCAGTACGCCAAGGCCCTCACCTCCCACTACAGCCGCATGGAGATCTTCGGCCTGGACGAACTCGGCGCGAACGAGAACGACTGGGACCTCGACACCGCGTACTTGAGCCTGGAGGCCCGGTCCGCCGAGGACGACGACCCGCCTCACCACCGCACCCAGCGGATCGAGGACCTCCTCGCCTCCCGCCCGCGGACGCTCCTACGCGGCGAGGCGGGCGCCGGCAAGACGACGCTGGTGTGGTGGCTCGCCTCGCATGCCGCCCGCGGCACCCTGCCAGAGGCGCTGGAGCCGCTGAACGGCCTGGTTCCCTTCGTCGTACCGATGCGCAGCCTTGCTGCTCAGGGCATCACCGCTCCCACGCCGGCCCAGCTGCCGACGGTCGCGCAGCTGCCGCTGGACGCGCCGCCTGACGGCTGGGCGGGACGGGTGCTGGAGGACGGCCGGGCACTGCTGCTCGTCGACGGCATGGACGAACTGCCGCAGCGCGACCGCGCCCCGGCGCGGAAGTGGCTGACCGGCCTGCTGCGCATGTACCCGGACACGCGGTGCCTGGTGACGGTACGGCCCCAGGCCGTCGAGCAGAACTGGCTGGGGGCGGAGCGCTTCGAGGAGCTACGGCTGCTGCCGATGAGCGACGTGGACATCCAGGCGTTCGTTGCCGCCTGGCACGAGGCGGCGCGCCTGGAGTACGCCGGCATGCGCGACCGGCAGCGGGCGAAACGCGAGCAGGCCCGCCTGACGGCACTGGAGATGGAGCTCGGCCAGGAGTTCCACCGCAACGCCGTCCTGCGCGACCTGGCCCGTACGCCGCTCCTCTGCGCCGTCATCTGCGCGCTGCACCGCCGCCGCAGCGGCTTACTGCCGCGCACGCGCCACCAGCTGTACGAGGCGGCCCTGTCGATGCTGCTGGGCGACCGGGACGCGCACCGCCGTATCCAAGCGCCGGAGGGCATCGAGCTGACCGTCGAGGAGGGGCAACAGCTGCTCCAGCGCATCGCCGTCTGGCTGGTGCGCAACGGACGCGCCGAGCTGTCGCGGCAGCAGGCCTTGCGGCAGGTCGGCCTCGCCATGAAGGGGCTGCGGAAGGTGCGCGAACAGGGTGCGCCCGAGGCCGTGCTCACACATTTGCTGAACCGAAGCGGGCTGCTTCAGGAACGCACGACGGGCTCGCTGCAATTCATTCACCGCACCTTCCAGGACTTCCTCGCCGCGAAGGAATTCAAGGACAGTGATTCGCTGGGCGAATTGCTGAGCCATGCGGGCAACGAGCAATGGCAGGACGTCATTCGCCTGGTGATCGGGCACTGCGGCCGGCGTGAGGCCCAAGGGGTCGTCGACGATCTGATGGCTGCGGCGGACAAGGCGCCCGGCCGCGAGGAAGAGTGGCCCCTGCGGGTCCTGGCCGCAGAGTGCGCGCAGGCCGCGCCATACGTCGACGAGGAGCAGCACGACGCCGTCTGGGGCGGGCTCAGGGCCCTCTGCCCGCCGCTGAGCGACGAGGAGGCGGGTTACCTGGCGTCGCTGGGCCCGGACGTCCTGCCGGTCCTGCCGGGCCCCGAGGACGTGTCGGCGCCGTGGTCAGCCCTGCTGACCGTTCGCGTCCTCGGGAGGCTCGGGGACCCAGCCGTACCGCTGCTCCGGCGCTATGGGCAGCATCCGGAGCCGGGAGTGCGCCACGAGGTGGTGGAGCAGTGGGCGGCGATGGACCTGGAGACGTACGCCCGCGACGTCCTGGCCGGCATACGGCTCGACGACATCGAGGTACTCGTACCGTGCCGGGCAGCGCTCGCCCATCTGCCTCTTCTCGGTCCGACGCCGGACGTGGTACTCCGCGAGAACCAGACCTCCGACGACATTCGCCGGGGTCTTCGGGGCCGGGCACTGGTATCGCTGTCGCTGCTGTACAACGCCGACCTCACCGATCTGGAGTTCCTGCGCGACCACCCCGAACTGCAGATGCTGAGGATTCTCTTCTCGTCCGAGGTGCTCGATGCATCGGCCATGACCGTGCCGACGTTGCGCCATCTGCACATCTCCCTCGAAAGCTTTTCGGCGGGCGCGCTCCATGTCCTTCCTGCCCTGCGGCACCTCACGCGGCTCAGCGTGATCCCGCGCGCCGACGGAAAACTTCCGCCGGCCCATCCGGGCGTGGAGGAGCTGGTCGTCGAGAACGGATTCGACCCGGTGGAGCTCGACGGCATCGACGAATGGCGGGGGCTTCGGCAAGTACGCCTCGATTCGCCCTTGGCGTCCTCGGACGATCTCGGGGTCTTGGCCGCACTTCCCGCACTGCGCGTACTGCGGTTCCCACTCATGGACGTCCGCGACCTGGAAACGGCCGACGGCTTTCCTGGCGTCCGGCACCTCGCTGTGCAAATCGCCGGTAGCACGGGGGTCCTGGACGAAAGGCTGTTCCGTGCCTTCCCCGGATTGCGCGAGCTCGGGCTCGCGGCCGTCGGTCGCGCCAAGATCGTGCTCGACCTGACTCGCCACCCCGACCCGTCCGCCCGGCTCGACGTGACCGTCCCGTCGTTGTTCGACTTCACCGTCCTCGGCGCCGACCGTTTCGGCGACCGCCTCACCATCAAGCGCTGAACCCGGACCGCCGAAAAACAAAGCCGGCCCCGGAATCGTCTCCCAACGATTCCGGGGCCGGCCCGTACTGCTCAGTCCCTACCGACTACCGCTCACGCGTCCTTGGACAGGTTGGGCCCCGCCCCACCCGCCGCGGACTCGACCGGCGGGGTGTCCGGCAGAGCGGACTTCTCCTCGCCGCGGAAGGTGAACTTCTTCTCCTCGCCTTCGCCCTCCGTGCCGACGACCACGATGTGGCCCGGGCGGAGCTCGCCGAAGAGGATCTTCTCGGACAGGACGTCCTCGATCTCGCGCTGGATGGTCCGGCGGAGCGGGCGGGCGCCCAGGATCGGGTCGTAGCCCTTCTTCGCCAGGAGCGCCTTCGCGTCGCCGCTGAGCTCGATGCCCATGTCGCGGTCCTTCAGGCGCTCGTCCACCTTGGCGATCATCAGGTCGACGATCTGGATGATGTCGTCCTGCGACAGCTGGTGGAAGACCACCGTGTCGTCGACACGGTTGAGGAACTCCGGCCGGAAGTGCTGCTTGAGCTCTTCGTTGACCTTCGCCTTCATCCGCTCGTACCCGGTCTTGACGTCGCCCTGGGCGGCGAAGCCCAGGTTGAAGCCCTTGGAGATGTCCCGGGTGCCGAGGTTCGTCGTCATGATGATGACGGTGTTCTTGAAGTCGACCACACGGCCCTGGGAGTCGGTCAGGCGACCGTCCTCCAGGATCTGGAGCAGCGAGTTGAAGATGTCCGGGTGGGCCTTCTCGACCTCGTCGAAGAGGACGACGGAGAACGGCTTGCGGCGCACCTTCTCGGTGAGCTGGCCGCCCTCCTCGTAGCCCACGTAGCCGGGCGGGGAGCCGAACAGACGCGAGACGGTGTGCTTCTCGCTGAACTCCGACATGTCGAGGGAGATCAGCGCGTCCTCGTCGCCGAAGAGGAACTCGGCGAGCGTCTTGGACAGCTCGGTCTTACCGACGCCGGACGGGCCGGCGAAGATGAACGATCCGCCGGGGCGCTTGGGGTCCTTCAGGCCCGCACGCGTGCGCCGGATGGCCTGGGAGAGCGCCTTGATGGCGTCCTTCTGGCCGATGACGCGCTTGTGCAGCTCGTCCTCCATGCGCAGCAGGCGGGAGGACTCCTCCTCCGTCAGCTTGAAGACCGGGATGCCGGTGGCGGTGGCGAGGACCTCGGCGATCAGGTCGCCGTCGACCTCGGCGACGACGTCCATGTCGCCGGCCTTCCACTCCTTCTCCCGCTTGGCCTTCGCGGCGAGCAGCTGCTTCTCCTTGTCGCGGAGGGAGGCTGCCTTCTCGAAGTCCTGGGAGTCGATCGCGGACTCCTTCTCCCGGCGGACGTCGGCGATCTTCTCGTCGAACTCGCGGAGGTCCGGCGGCGCGGTCATGCGGCGGATGCGCATCCGGGAGCCGGCCTCGTCGATGAGGTCGATGGCCTTGTCGGGCAGGAAGCGGTCGGAGATGTAGCGGTCGGCCAGGGTGGCGGCCTGGACGAGGGCCTCGTCCGTGATGGAGACCCGGTGGTGGGCCTCGTAGCGGTCGCGCAGACCCTTGAGGATCTCGATCGTGTGCGGCAGCGACGGCTCGGCGACCTGGATGGGCTGGAAGCGGCGCTCGAGGGCGGCGTCCTTCTCCAGGTGCTTGCGGTACTCGTCGAGCGTGGTGGCGCCGATGGTCTGGAGCTCGCCGCGCGCCAGCATCGGCTTGAGGATCGACGCGGCGTCGATCGCGCCCTCGGCGGCGCCCGCACCGACCAGCGTGTGCAGCTCGTCGATGAACAGGATGATGTCGCCGCGGGTGCGGATCTCCTTGAGGACCTTCTTCAGGCGCTCCTCGAAGTCACCGCGGTAGCGGGAGCCGGCGACCAGGGCACCCAGGTCGAGGGTGTAGAGGTGCTTGTCCTTGAGGGTCTCGGGCACCTCGCCCTTGACGATGGCCTGGGCCAGGCCCTCGACGACGGCGGTCTTGCCGACACCGGGCTCGCCGATGAGGACCGGGTTGTTCTTGGTACGGCGGGACAGCACCTGCATGACCCGCTCGATCTCCTTCTCGCGCCCGATGACCGGGTCGAGCTTGGACTCACGGGCGGCCTGGGTCAGGTTGCGGCCGAACTGGTCCAGGACGAGCGAGGTCGAGGGCGTGCCCTCGGCCGGGCCGCCGGCCGTGGCGGCCTCCTTGCCCTGGTAGCCGGAGAGCAGCTGGATGACCTGCTGCCGCACCCGGTTCAGGTCGGCGCCCAGCTTGACCAGGACCTGGGCGGCGACGCCCTCGCCCTCACGGATCAGGCCGAGCAGGATGTGCTCGGTGCCGATGTAGTTGTGGCCGAGCTGGAGGGCCTCGCGGAGCGACAGCTCCAGGACCTTCTTGGCACGGGGGGTGAAGGGGATGTGGCCGGACGGGGCCTGCTGGCCCTGGCCGATGATCTCCTCCACCTGCTGGCGGACCGCCTCGAGCGAAATCCCGAGGCTCTCCAGGGCCTTAGCGGCGACACCCTCACCCTCGTGGATCAGGCCCAGGAGGATGTGCTCGGTGCCGATGTAGTTGTGGTTGAGCATCCGGGCTTCTTCCTGAGCCAGGACGACAACCCGCCGCGCACGGTCGGTGAACCTCTCGAACATCGTTAATCGCTCCTCAGAGCGGTCAGGCAGTAAGGGGTCGGTCCCCTCCCTGTCCTTCCGCATGCTAGTCCCGCAGGACGGGACAGCTCATTCCAACTGCCGACATCCGTCCGGATCACCCCCGCGCCGGCGGGGAAATCTGCTGCCGAACAGCCGACATCTCCTCCAACCCGATGGTGGGAGACGATGTTCCCGCAGGCCAGGCAGATACGCGCACCACCACTACGCCGATGGCGAACGCCCGCTTGACCCGGCACGCGACCCCCCGGCTCCGCCACCACCCCGGTGACGTGCCGATTGCCGCGCTGCACCGCCTCTTCTCACGGGGAATGTCCTACCCGTGGGCACCGACACTCCATGCGGTGCGGGCCCCGCGCCTCCGCTACGGGCGAACACCGTCGCGCCGTACGGAGCGTCCGTGCGCCCCGGCGTCCTATACGCAGCGTGCCCAACTATCCACAATGCGTAACCTCTTGGGCCTTCCGCAGTTGCACCGTTCATGACGGTAGTCCTCCCGCGCCCGGCCCGCCCCTTGGACGACCCGCCCACCGGGCCTCCCGTACCGCCGCCGTCCCCGCCGGCGGCGGGTTGTCCGCACCGCCGGCGCGCGTGGCGCCAGTGGTACGAATGTGTGCTC
Source organism: Streptomyces mashuensis (assembly GCF_014654785.1). Classification (GTDB taxonomy): domain Bacteria; phylum Actinomycetota; class Actinomycetes; order Streptomycetales; family Streptomycetaceae; genus Streptomyces; species Streptomyces mashuensis. Next base: position 150,299 of record NZ_BNBD01000012.1, on the reverse strand, counting down.
GGCTGGCCGACCGGGCCCACGGCCGGCGGGCGGCCGCTGGAGCTGCTCACCGGGGTGCGCTTCGACGCCCTGGGGTTGCCCGCCGGAGCGGGCTTCGCGGTGCTCCGGCGCGTCCGGGCGACGGGCCCGGTCGCCCTGGACCGGCGCCGTCGCGAGCTGTGGTTCCTGACCGCCGTGGGCACGGCGGAGGAGGTTCCCGAGCTGCTCGGCTGGCTCGACTGGGGCGGGGTGGCGCTGGAGCTGACGGTGCTGGGGCCGGGCGGCCGGATCGTGGCGCCGGCGCCCGTCACGGACGGTCCGGGGCCACGGGAGCCGTACGGCCCCGTGCGGGCCGCGGAGGCCGTGTGGGTACGGCCTCCCTGGCCGGGGGACGACCTGGAGCCGACGCTGCCGGTGACGGGCCTCGGAGGCGGCCGGGGCGCCCCCGACCTCGTACGGCTCGTGGGCGCGGCGGCCACCGAGTGCCACCGGGCACGGCTGCTGCGCGCCGCGGGGGCGCGCAGGGGTCAGCTGCCGGGAGGGCTTCCGCGGGGCCGTCCGTCAGGACGCCCGGGAAGAGCCGGTGATCAGGCGTTGGCCTTCTCGTAGGCTTCCTTGATCTCGGCGGGGACCCGGCCACGGTCGTTGACGTTGTAGCCGTTCTCCTTGGCCCAGGCACGGATCTTGGCGGTGTCCGGGCTGGAGGCGGTGGCGCGGGGGGCCTTGCCGCCACGGGTCGTGGCGCGGCCACCGGTGCGACGAGCGGCCTTCACGTAGTCCTGGAGCGACGCGCGCAGCTTGTCCGCATTCTTCGTGTTGAGGTCGATCTCGTACGACTTGCCGTCCAGAGCGAACGTCACCGTCTCGTCGGCCTCGCCGCCGTCGAGGTCGTCGACAAGAAGGACCTGAACCTTCTGCGCCACGGGGGATTCCTTTCATCGGCGAAAAGGGATTACGGAGGAATAGCAAACCGCCTTTCCCGGAAAAACACAAACCCCCCGGAAGGTTCAGCCCGCCTTCCGCCTGGGAACGATGGCTTCCGGGCGCGCCCGATAGGGGCGCGATTCGGACATAGGGACCGCGGTCACAGATGTAGAAGCATCCGGCTGTTGCCAAGGGTGTTCGGCTTCACTCGTTCGAGGCCCAGGAACTCGGCAACGCCCTCGTCATAGGAACGCAGCAGCTCGCCGTAGACATCACTGTCCACCGGGGTCTCTCCGATCTCGACGAAGCCGTGCTTGGCGAAGAAGTCGACTTCGAAGGTGAGGCAGAAAATGCGCCGTACGCCGAGCCAGCGCGCCGTGCGCAGCAGCTTGTCGAGGAGCAGGTGGCCGACACCGGCACCGCGGACCGCCGGGTCGACGGCCAGGGTCCGGACCTCGGCCAGGTCTTCCCACATCACGTGCAGGGCGCCGCAGCCGACGACGGTGCCGTCCTCGTCCCGTTCGGCCACCCAGAACTCCTGGATGTCCTCGTAAAGCGTCACCGTGGCTTTGTCGAGGAGGATGCGGTCGCGGACGTAGTGGTTGATGAGCCGGCGGAGGGCGGGCACATCGCTGGTCCTGGCCCTGCGGACGGTGACGGCATTACTGAAGGCGGACATGCGGGGACGCTATCGCCCCGGCGCGCCCTGGGTCTCGTCGGGACCGTCGAGTTGCGCGACGCGGATGGCGTCGCGGAGGGCTTCCCGTTGTTCGGCCGACATCATGCCGAAGAAGGCCACGAGTGCGGCGGCGGGGTTGTCGCTGAGCGACCATGCTTCGTTCATCAGTGCGGCCGAGTAGGCGGCGCGGTTCGAGACGGCCTCATATCGATAGGCGCGGCCTTCGGCTTCCCGCCGCAGCCAGCCCTTCTGATACAGGTTGTCCATTACGGTCATCACGGTCGTGTAGGCGATCGACCGTTGCTGCTGAAGGTCTTCCAGGACTTCCCGGACGGTCACCGGCCGGTTCCACTCCCACACACGCGTCATCACCGCGTCTTCCAGGTCACCCAGGCGTCGAACCACACGCGAATAATAGTGGGAGATGTCTTGAATGCCGGTTTATCGGGCAGCCCGGACAGCAAAAAGGGCGTACGTTCCGCGGGAATGCTCCCGGGTCCGTACGCCCCGTCGTCGGCGCGGCCCGCGTCAGGCCGTGGCGCCGCCTTCGGTGGTCTGCTGCCGGGCGGCCTCGGCACGGGCCAGCGCGGCGTCCACGATGGCGTCCTCCTTGGCCTTGTTGGCGCCACCCTGGCTCTTGACGATCGTCACGACCAGCGCGGTGAAGGCCACCGCCATGACCACGGGCGGGACCAGCGCGGCGACATAGTCCATGGCCGTCGGCTCCTTCGGATCGGTTGCACGTCCCGTCCAGCGTACGCGGGCCCGTGCGGCGCGCCGCGGAAGGGCCCGGCCCGGAGGGCGCGTGCCGCCGTCCGGGCGCGCCCGACGTGCGGGCACGGCTCCCGAAGGGTGCCGGACGCCCGCCGGATGCGGGCGCCCTTCCCCGTGCTACCGCGCGCCGGAGGCGCTCACCCCACGCACCCGCCCGGCCGCCGGCGGCGGGGCGGGCTTGCGGCGGGGCGGGAAGACCTCGCCCGGCGTCGGGATCGGCCGGTCGGGGCGCGGGGCCGCGGGCGACGGGGAGGCGGGGGCCGGGGAGGGTGCGGCCGGGGAGGGCGCGGCCGGCTTCTCCGCCGGGGCGGGGCGGGGGTCCGGGCGCGGGGCGGGGCCGGCGGCGCGCGGGGCCGCCACCGCGGCCACCAGGCGTTCGCACCGCCGGAGCAGCGCGCGGCGCCGCTCGGCCTCCGGCTCGCTGCCGGCCACGGTGCACAGGCCGCGGACCGCCGTCAGGTCTTCCGCGGTCGGCCGGAAGCCGTCGTCCAGGGCGTCCTCCAGGCGGCGCAGGTAGCCGGCGTCCGCTCCGGGCAGAGCACGGCGGTAGCGGTCGAGGTCGGCCCGGAGGAAGGCGCGCAGCCTGCCGCCTTCGCGCTCCGCCTCGGCCACGGCCGCGGCGAGGCGACAGCAGTCGCGTGCGTCGCGGGCAGCGATGTCGAGGGCACGGCGCAGCACGCGCAACTCGTCCGCGCTGAACGCCATGCCGCCACAGGGTCCATAGGGCATCGGCATGGGGCGACTTTACGCACAGAACGGACAAAATTCGCTCAGCGACGCATGGAATGCGTCATATGAACTCATATGACGCGCGGAGACCACTCAAGGGTCAGTGCTCCCGCCGACGCGACAGCACGCCCAGCGCGATCACGCCTGCCGCCAGGACCGTGCCGGACGTCGTGGCCAGCAGCAGCGTCCCCGACGCCGCCCGCCCGGCCGTCCCACCCGGCACACCGCCCCCACCGTCACCGCCGTCCCCGTGGCCGACAATCTCCACCTGGACCGGGGCCGTGTCGTTGCCCGCGTCCGGGCCCGGCACCGGACGCTCGTACGCCGGACCGACCACCGGATGCGACGGCTGCGACGCCCGAGGCCACTGCAACGCCTGTGGCCTCTGCGGCGGCTGCGCGGCGGCCGGGCCGGCCGCCGGGCCCAGCCACGCCGCCAGCACGAGCGCAGCCGTCACCGCACGCCACGGCCTCCGCCGCGGTGTCCGCCCGCCGTTCATCCGTCCGCCCCACCCCGGCACCCCGGCCCTCGTACCGACAGTTCTGTCCGTTCCCGCTCGACAGCAGTCAGGACAGCCGGGGTCGCCGGTTGGTTGCCTTCCGGGGTGACGGGCTTTCAGCCACGTCCGACGTTGCGCTCGTAGACCAGGCGCAGGCCGATCAGCGTCAGCCAGGGCTCGTGCGCGTCGATGACCGACGCCTCGCCCAGCACCAGCGGGGCCAGGCCGCCGGTGGCGATGACGGTCACCTCGTCCGGGTCCTCCGCCAGCTCGCGCGCCATGCGGTTGACGACGCCGTCGACCTGGCCCGCGAAGCCGTAGAGGATGCCCGACTGCATGGCCTCCACGGTGTTCTTGCCGATGACGCTGCGCGGCCGGGCCAGCTCGATCTTCCGCAGCTGGGCGCCCTTGACGCCCAGCGCCTCGGTGGAGATCTCGATGCCGGGCGCGATCACGCCGCCCACGTACTCGCCGCGCGCGCTCACGGCGTCGAACGTCGTGGCCGTGCCGAAGTCGACCACCACGCACGGCCCGTCGTACAGCTCGGCGGCCGCGACCGCGTTGATGATGCGGTCCGCACCGACCTCCTTGGGGTTGTCCATGAGGATCGGCACCCCCGTCCGCACGCCCGGCTCGACCAGGATGGCGGGCACGTCGCCGTAGTAGCGGCGGGTCACCTCGCGCATCTCGTGCAGCACCGAGGGCACGGTGGAGCAGATGCAGATGCCGCCGATGCCCTCGCCCAGCTCCTCGCCCAGCAGCGGGTGCCGGCCCATCAGGCCCTGGAGCAGGACGGCCAGTTCGTCGGCCGTGCGGCGCGGGTCGGTGGAGATGCGCCAGTGCTCGACGATCTCCTCGCCGTCGAAGAGGCCCAGGACCGTCTGGGTGTTCCCGACATCGATGGTCAGCAGCATCAGCCGCGTCCTCCCTGCTCGGTCTCCTCGCGCAGGTCCAGCCCGATGTCGAGGATCGGCGAGGAGTGCGTGAGCGCCCCGACCGCCAGGTAGTCGACGCCGGTCTCGGCGTACGCGCGGGCGTTGGCCAGCGTCAGGCGGCCGGACGACTCCAGCACCGCGCGGCCCGCGACGAGCGCCACGGCCTCGCGGGTCTCCTCGGGCGTGAAGTTGTCGAGCATGATCACGTCGGCGCCCTCGGCGAGCACCGGCGGGATCTGGTCGATGCGGTCCACCTCCACCTCGATGGGCAGGTCGGGGAACTCGCGCCGGACGGCGCGGAACGCCTCGGCCACGCCGCCCGCGGCCACCACGTGGTTGTCCTTCACCAGCGCGGCGTCCGACAGCGACATCCGGTGGTTGACGCCACCGCCGCAGCGTACGGCGTACTTCTCCAGGGCGCGCAGTCCCACCGTCGTCTTGCGCGTGTCGCGCACGGCGGCGCCGGTGCCCTCCAGGGCGTCGGCCCACGCGCGCGTGGCGGTGGCGATGCCGGACAGGCGGCACAGCAGGTTGAGCATGCTGCGCTCGGCGGTGAGCAGGTCGCGGGTGCGGGTGCGGACGGTCAGCAGCTTCTGGCCGGCGGTGACCCGGTCGCCGTCCTCGACGTGCCGCTCGACCTCGAAGACGTCGGTGCACACCACCGAGAGGATCGCCTCGGCGACGCGCAGCCCGGCCACCGTGCCGGCCTCGCGGGCGGTGAAGTCGCCGGTGGCCACGGCGTCCTCGGGGATGGTGGCGACCGAGGTGACGTCGACGCCGCCGTCGAGGTCCTCCTCGATGGCCAGGTGGGCGAGGTCCTCGATCTGCAGCGGGTCCAGGCCGGCCTCGGCGAGCAGGCCCGCCAGGTCCGGGTCGAGGCCGCACTCGAACGCGTCGGCCCCGAACTCCCCCTCGGCCGCGCAGCCGCAGGCCTCGCCGCAGCCGGCGGGGGCCTCCGCGCCGGCGGTCTCCTCACCGGCACGGCCGATCTGGTGCACAGGGCGGTCGTCGTGGGTGCTCACGCTGTTCTCCTCGGGGACGCGGCCGGTTCGGCGGCGGGGGTGACGGGCGGGAAGGCGGCCGAGCCGGTGGCGGAGACCGCGAGGCCGCCGTCCCCGTCCAGGGTGACCAGAAGGTGACGGCGCCAGGCGGCGTCGTCGCGCTCGGGGTGGTCCTCGCGCCAGTGGCAGCCGCGGGTCTCCTCGCGGCGCAGCGCGGCGTCGACCAGCGCCCGGGCCACGAGCAGCAGGTTCGTGGTCTCCCACGCCCCGGTGCCCGGCTCGGCGCCGGAGCGGGAGCCGGCCCGGGCCTCGGCCTCCGCGCGGAGCCGGTCGAGCTCGGCGGCGGCCTCCAGCAGGCTCTTCTCGGAGCGCAGCACGCCCGCGCCGTGCGTCATGACGCGCTGGATCGTGATCCGCTCGGCGGGATCGACGAGCGGTACGGAGGGGCCGGCGGCGGCCACCGGGGCGCCGGGCGCGGGGGCGCCGGGCGCGGGCTGCGGCCCGGCGGCGGTGCTGCCCGCGGCGGTGATGTCCGTGGCGATGCGCTCGGCGTAGACCAGGCCCTCCAGCAGCGAGTTGGAGGCGAGCCGGTTGGCGCCGTGCACGCCGGTGCAGGCGACCTCGCCGCACGCGTACAGGCCGGGCACCGTGGTCCGGCCGTGCAGGTCGGTGCGGACGCCGCCGGACGCGTAGTGGGCGGCGGGCGCGACGGGGATGGGCGCGGTCACCGGGTCGATGCCGTGCGCGCGGCAGGCAGCGAGGATCGTGGGGAAGCGCCTGGCCCACTTCTCCGGGCCGAAGTGGCGGGCGTCGAGGTACATGTGCTCGGCGCCCTGCTCGCGCATGCGCCGCATGATGCCCTTGGCGACGATGTCGCGCGGCGCCAGCTCGGCGAGTTCGTGGGCGCCCACCATGAAGCGGTGGCCGCCGGCGTCCACGAGGTGGGCGCCCTCGCCGCGCACCGCCTCGGAGACCAGGGGCTGCTGGCCCTCGGCGTCGGGGCCGAGCCACAGCACGGTGGGGTGGAACTGCACGAACTCCAGGTCGGAGATCTCGGCTCCGGCGCGCAGCGCCAGCGCCACGCCGTCGCCGGTGGAGACGGCCGGGTTGGTGGTGGCGGAGAAGACCTGGCCCATGCCGCCCGTGGCCAGCACGACCGCTCCGGCGCGGACGGCGCCGACGCCGTCCTGCTCGCCCTCGCCCATGACGTGCAGCGAGACGCCGGCGGCCCGGCCGTCGGCGTCCTTGAGCAGGTCGAGCACGAGAGCGTGCTCAATGGTCGAAATCCCGGCGTCCCTCACCGCGTCGACCAGGGCGCGGGATATCTCGGCGCCCGTGGCGTCGCCGCCGGCGTGGGCGATGCGGTTGCGGTGGTGGCCGCCCTCGCGGGTGAGGAGGATCTCGCCGCTGTCGGCGTCGGTGTCGAAGCGGGCGCCGGTGGCGATCAGGCGGCGCACGGCGTCGGGGCCCTCGGTGACCAGGGTCCGTACGGCCTCCTCGTCGCACAGGCCGGCGCCGGCCACGAGGGTGTCGTCCAGGTGCTGTGCAGGGGTGTCGCCCTCGCCGAGGGCGGCGGCGATGCCGCCCTGGGCCCAGCGGGTGGAGCCGTCGTCGAGGAGCGCCTTGGTGACGACGGTGACCTTGGCGCCGGCCGCGGCGCAGCGCAGCGCCACGGTGAGGCCGGCGACTCCGGAGCCGATGACGACGACGTCGGCGTCGACCGTCCAGCCGGGGGCGGGCGCGGTCAGGCGTATGCCGCTCATCGCCGCGCCCCGGTGGTCTCGGCACTGTCCACGTCGTTGTCCGGGGCGTCGGCGGAGCGGCCGAACTCCAGGCGGACGTTGTCGATCAGGCGCGTGGTGCCGACGCGGGCGGCGACGGCCAGGACGGCCTCGCCGCGGTGGCCCTCGGGGACCTCGGTGAAGTCGGACGGGTCGACGAGGGCGAGGTAGTCCAGCTCGACGGGGGGCGTCGCCCCGGCCGCCTCGTGCAGCACGACGTGCGCGGCGTGGCGTACGGCGGCGGGGCCGAGCTCGACCACGTTGTGCCCGGCGAGCAGGGCGCGGGAGAGCTCCAGCGCGGAGGCCCGGTCGGCCGGGGAGAGGTAGCGGTTGCGGCTGGAGAGGGCGAGCCCGTCGGGCTCGCGGACGGTGGGCACGCCGACGATCTCCACCGGGAAGTTGAGGTCCTGCACCATGCGGCGGATCAGGGCGAGCTGCTGCGCGTCCTTCTCGCCGAACAGGGCGACGTCGGGCGCCGTCAGGTGCAGCAGCTTGGCGACGACGGTGAGCACGCCGTCGAAGTGCCCGGGGCGGAAGGCGCCCTCCAGGCGCTCCCCCATGGGGCCGGCCGAGACGCGCACCTGCGGTTCGCCGCCGGGGTAGACCTCCTCGACGGAGGGCGCGAACACGGTGTCCGCGCCGGCCCGCCCGGCGATCTCCAGGTCGGCGTCGAGGGTGCGCGGGTAGCGGTCGAGGTCCTCGCCGGCGCCGAACTGGAGCGGGTTGACGAAGACGGTGACGACGACCTGCCCGTCCGGGCCGGCCAGCTCGCGAGCGGCGCGCACCAGGGTGGCGTGGCCCTCGTGCAGGGCGCCCATGGTCATCACGACGGCACGGCGGCCGGTGCGGGGCAGGTCCCGCAGCTCCTGTGCCGTACGGGTGAGCCGGGTGGTCACGAGTCTCCTCCGTCCGCGAGGACGCCGAGCAGGTCCTCCGCCAGTTCGGGCTTGAGCAGGCCGTGCGCCAGGGCACGGTCCGCGGTGGTGCGGGCCATCGCCAGGTAGCCGGCGACGGCCTGGGGGGCGTGGGCGCGCAGCTCGGCCACGTGGGCCGCGACGGTGCCGGCGTCGCCGCGGGCGACGGGGCCGGTCAGGGCAGCGTCGCCGCTGCGCAGGGCGTTGTCCAGGGCGGCGCCGAGCAGCGGGCCGAGCATGCGCGCGGGGTGGGTGACGCCGGCGGTGGTCAGCAGCTCCATGGCCTGGGCGACGAGGGTGACGAGGTGGTTGGCGCCCAGGGCGAGGGCCGCGTGGTACAGCGGGCGGGCGGACTCCTCGACCCACTCGGGCTCGCCGCCCATCTCGATGACGAGCGCCTCGGCGGCCAGCCGGAGCTCCTCGGGGGCGGTGACGCCGAAGGAGCAGCCGGCCAGGCGCTGGACGTCCACGGGCGTACCGGTGAAGGTCATGGCGGGGTGCAGGGCCAGGGGCAGGGCGCCGGCGCGCGTGGCGGGGTCCAGGACGGCGGTGCCGTGCCGTCCGGAGGTGTGCACGAGCAGCTGGCCGGGGCGGACGGCGCCGGTGCCGGCGAGCCCCGCGACGAGGCCGGGCAGGGCGTCGTCGGGGACGGTCAGCAGGACGAGCTCGGCGTGGGCGAGGACCTCGGCGGGCTCCATGACGGGGACGTCCGGCAGGAGGGCCGCCGCGCGCCGCCGGGAGGCGTCGGAGACGGCGGAGACGGCCACCGGCCGGTGTCCGGCGAGCTGCAGGGAGGCCGCCAGGGCGGGGCCGACACGGCCGGCGCCGACGACGCCGACGGTGAGCCGGGCGGGGCGGTCCTGCGGGCTCGGGTGATCGGGGGACTGCTGTGCGTTCACGCGGCGGGATGCCTTCCGTTCCAGTCCGCGGGGGTACCGGACGATTCACCGGCCATGCTACGCGAGGACGTCGAGGCCCTTCCTGTTCGTCCCGGGGCTGTGGAAAACCTTGGTACCAAGGGCGTTGCGGACGATCCGGCGGAACGCCCACCAGGTGCGGAGCTCCCGTACGAGCCGTATGTCGCCCGTCCCGGGCGCCGGGGGCGCGGGCCGGTCGTGGTGAGCGGCGCGGTACACGTCGAGGAGGTGCTGCTGGGTCGCGGTCATGTCTCCACGGTGCGACCGCCGGCCCGGACCGGCCACATGGATTGACGGGGACCGTCAATCGGCGGCCCGACCTGCATGACAGCACGGCACGATGACCCCATGAGCGTGGACATCGACATCACGGGGCTCCCGCCGGAGCGCATCGTCTTCGCCCCCTCGCCCCTGGCCGAGCTGGGCATGACCCTGCACGCCCTGGCCGAACCGGCACACCACCCCGGTCTGCACGGCTGGGTCACGGCCACCGGGTCGGCGCTCGCCCCCGACCTCGCCGACCGGCTCTGCGAGGCGGACTTCCTGTGGCGGACCACCTTCTCCGACCTGATGATGCCGTACGCCGGGCTGAGCGACTGGTCGGCCCAGCCCTGCGCCACGCTCGCCGAGGAACTCGACCTGCTCGACCGGCTGAACGACGAGGCGTTCGTGAAGGCCGCCCTGGAGTTCACCTGCTCCGCCTACGCCCGGGACGTGTCCCCGCTGACCGACCCCGGCACGCGCGCGTGGGCGCTGGAGATGGCCGCCGCCCGCGGCCCGCGGCAGATGGCGTTCACCAAGCGGCTGCTGGCCGACCCGCCGCACGTCCGGACCTGGCTGCGGCAGCTGTTCGAGGACTGCGACGAGGCGTTCTTCGCCGCAGTCTGGCAGCGCACCCGCGTCGGCCTGGCGGCGGACGCCCGGCACAAGACGGAGCTGCTGCGGCGCAAGGGGCCGGCCGAGGCCCTGACGGCCATATCGCCGGCCGTGACGCTGGAGCAGCACGAGAACAGCACCCGCATCCGCGTCGACAAGATGTCGACCGGCCGCACCACGGCCCTGGACCCGGCCACCGGCCCGGGGCTGACGTGCGTCCCCACCTCCTTCGGCTGGCCGCACCTGATGGTGCTCCACGCGCCCGGCTGGCGGCCGGTCGTCCACTACCCGGTCGCGGGCCCCGAACTGCCGCGGCCCGCCTCCGTCGACCTGCTGAAGCAGCGCTTGGAGGCGCTGTCCCACCCGCTGCGCATGCGGCTGTGCCGCCAGCTCGCGCGGACCCCGCACACCACCGGTGAACTGGCCGACGCCTGCAACGTGAGCGCCCCGGAGGTCTCCCGCCACGTCGCCGTACTGAAGAAGGCGGGCCTGATCACCACCCGCCGGCGCGGCCGCTACGTGCTGCACCAGCTGGACCTCACAACGGTGGCCCGGCTGGGCAGCGACTTCCTGGAGACGGTGCTGCGGTGAGGGCGGCGCAGAAGAGGGTCAGTGGTTGCCGCCGGCGCGCACCAGGCCGCTCTCGTACGCCATCACCACCACCTGCACCCGGTCGCGCAGCCCCAGCTTCGTAAGGATGCGGCCCACGTGCGTCTTCACGGTGGCCTCGGAGAGCACCAGCCGGGCGGCGATCTCGCCGTTGGACAGGCCCTGGGCCACCAGCAGCATCACCTCGCGCTCGCGGTCGGTGAGACGGGCCAGCTCCGCGGTGGGGTGCTCGGCCTTGCTGCTCGGCAGCATCGGCGTGAAACGGTCCAGGAGGCGGCGCGTGGTGCTGGGCGCCACCACGGCGTCGCCGCTGTGCACCGCCCGGATCGCGCCCAGCAGCTCGGCCGGCGGCACGTCCTTCAGCATGAAGCCGCTGGCGCCCGCCTTGAGCGCCGAGAAGGCGTACTCGTCGAGGTCGAAGGTGGTCAGGATGAGCACCTTCGGCGGGTGGGCGGCGGCACAGATGCGGCGGGTCGCCTCCACACCGTCCAGCCGCGGCATGCGGACGTCCATCAGTACGACGTCCACGGGCGTGCCCCCGGCCAGCACCTCCAGGGCCTCCAGGCCGTCCCCGGCCTCGGCGACGACCTCCATGTCGGGCTGGGCCGCGAGCACCATGCGGAAGCCGGTACGGAGCAGGACCTGGTCGTCCACCAGGAGAACGCGAATCGACATGCGGGGTGCCTTTCGGAGGGGAGGGGGAACGGGAATCGGTGGTGCCTCGGGTCCGGCCGGGGTCAGCCGCCGGGCTTGATCGGCAGCAGCACGCTGATGCGGAAGCCGCCGCCCGGCCGCGGCCCGGCGTCCAGGGTGCCGCCGATCATGCCGACCCGCTCCCGCATGCCGATCAGGCCGTGGCCCCGGCCGTCCGCGCCGCCCGACGCGTACAGCTCCTGCCCGGCGCCCCGGCCGTCGTCCTCGACCAGCAGCCCCAGGCCGTCGTCGAAGTACGTCAGGCGCACGCTCGCGCCGACGTCCGGGCCACCGTGCTTACGGGTGTTGGTCAGCGCCTCCTGCACGATGCGGTAGGCGGTCAGCTCCACACCGCTGGGCAGCGGGCGCGGCGCGCCCTCGATCTTGAAGTCCACGGGCAGGCCGGCGCCGCGCACCTGCTCGACCAGGTCGCCGATCTGCTCGACGTCGGGCTGCGGCACGTACTCGCCGCCGCCCTCGGCGCTGTCGTCGGTGCGCAGCACACCCAGCAGGCGGCGCATCTCCGCCAGCGCCTGGCGGCCGGTGCTGGAGATCGTCTGGAGCGCCTGCCGGGCCTGCTCGGGCGAGGCGTCCATCACGTAGGCGGCGCCGTCGGCCTGCACCACCATCACCGAGACGTTGTGCGCGACGACGTCGTGCAGCTCGCGGGCGATCCGGGCGCGCTCGGCCGTCACCGCGATCTGGGCCTGCTGTTCGCGCTCCTTCTCCAGCCGCGCCGCCCGCTCCTCCAGCTGGGCCCAGTACGCGCGGCGGGTGCGCACCGAGTCGCCCAGCACCCAGGCGAGCACGAACGGGACGGTGACGAAGGCCGTGCCCAGCATGCCCTTGCTCAGCGACTCGCCGGGCGTGGGCCAGCGCGCGGCGGCGAGCCACGGCGCCAGCAGCCCGCCGACCAGCGCGAACCGCGAGGACCAGCGGGCCCCGCTGGACGCCACCGTGTAGATGATCACCAGCATGGCGAAGTCGGCCAGGTTCGGCCCGATGCCGGCGGCCAGCTGCACCAGGCCCGTGCCCGCCGAGAGCAGCAGCATCCGCTCCGGCATCCGCCGGCGCAGCGCGATCACCGTGCACTGGGCGAGGGCCACGACCGTCTTGCCCGCCGCCGACCCGGTGCCCGCCCCGTCCGCAATGGTCAGCAGACTCAGCGCCAGCAGCAGGAACGCCCAGAAGGCGTCCACACCGGTGGGGTGTCTGCGGAGGAAGTCGTAGAGGCGCTGCACGTCACCCAGCGTAGGCATGCGGGGTCCGCCCGGGGGTCACCCCGGCGGTCGATCCGGTCGCCGGGCTTCTACTCCCCAAGGTGGAGAGACCGGGTGAGGGGCCCCGTCCCCTCCGCCCGCCTACCGTGGGGCCCATGACGAGCAGCACGAACGGGACCGGCCGCGCGTACGGCACCGGTGCGGCGGACGGCGCGCGGACCTGGCGCGCGGCCGCCCAGGACGCCCTCTACGGCCCCGACGGCTTCTACCGGCGCCCCGAAGGCCCCGCCGGTCACTTCCGCACCTCCGTCCACGCCTCCCCGCTCTACGCCTCCGCGGTGGCCGAGCTGCTGTGCCGGGTGGACGCGGCCCTCGGGCACCCCGCCGAGCTGGCGTTCACCGACATGGGTGCCGGGCGGGGCGAGCTGGTGACGGCCGTCCTGGCCGCCTGCCCGCCTGCCACGGCGGCGCGGCTGCGCCCGTACGCGGTCGAGCTCGCGGACCGGCCCCAGGGCCTGGACGAGCGCGTGACCTGGCTGGACGCTCCCCCGCGCGACGTGACGGGCCTGCTGTTCGCCAACGAGTGGCTCGACAACGTCCCCGTCGACGTCGCCGAGACCGACGGCACCGGCACGCCCCGCCAGGTCCTCGTACGGCCCGACGGCGAAGAACTGCTGGGCGACCCCGTGTCGGGGGCGGACGCCGCCTGGCTGGAGCGCTGGTGGCCGCTGGAGGGCGCGCCGCCCGGCTCGCGCGCCGAGATCGGGCACCCGCGCGACACCGCCTGGGCGGCCGCCGTCGGCGGGCTGCGGGCCGGGCTCGCGGTCGCCGTGGACTACGCCCACGACCGTGCCTCCCGCCCGCCCTTCGGCACCCTCACCGGCTTCCGCGAGGGCCGCGAGGTACGTCCCGTCCCGGACGGCGGCTGCGACATCACCGCGCACGTCGCCCTCGACGCCTGCGCCGGGCCGGGCGCCGTCCTCACCACCCAGCGCCGGGCCCTGCGCGCCCTGGGCGTGGACGGCACCCGGCCGCCCCTGTCCCTGGCCGGCACCGACCCCGCCGCCTACGTACGGGCCCTGTCCTCCGCCGGCGAGGCGGCGGAGCTGACGGCTCCGGCGGGGCTGGGCGGATTCGGGTGGCTGGTGCAGCCCGTCGGCGACGCCTGCGCCGCGGCTGCGAAACTGGTGTCATGACGGAGACGACAGTCGGCATCGGCGGCGCGGCGGAGAGCACCGACATGGTGCTCAACATCGGCCCGCAGCACCCGTCCACCCACGGTGTGCTGCGGCTGCGCCTCGTCCTGGACGGCGAGCGGATCAAGGACGCCGAGCCGGTCGTCGGGTACATGCACCGCGGCGCCGAGAAGCTCTTCGAGGCGCGCGACTACCGCCAGATCGTCATGCTCGCCAACCGGCACGACTGGCTGTCGGCGTTCTCCAACGAGCTCGGCGTCGTCATCGCCGTGGAGCGCATGCTGGGCATGGAGGTGCCCGAGCGCGCGGTGTGGCTGCGCACGCTGCTGGCCGAGCTGAACCGGGTGCTCAACCACCTGATGTTCCTCGGCTCCTACCCGCTGGAGCTCGGCGGCATCACCCCCGTCTTCCACGCCTTCCACGAGCGCGAGCAGCTCCAGACGGTCATGGAGGAGGTCTCCGGCGGCCGGATGCACTACATGTTCAACCGGGTCGGCGGCCTCAAGGAGGACCTGCCGGCCGGCTGGACCGGCCGCGCGCGGGAGGCCGTCGCCTCGGTGCGCTCCCGGATGGACGTCTACGACCGGCTGGTGCTCGGCAACGAGATCTTCCGCGGCCGCACGCGCGGCGTGGGCGTCCTCTCCCGCGAGGCCGTGCACGCCTACGGCGTCAGCGGCCCCATCGCGCGGGCCTCGGGCGTCGACTTCGACCTGCGGCGCGACGAGCCGTACCTGGCGTACGGCGAGCTGGGCGACGTGCTCAAGGTCGTCACCCGCGAGGAGGGCGACTGTCTCGCCCGCTTCGAGTGCCTGCTGGAGCAGACGCACAACGCGCTGGAGCTGGCGGAGGCCTGCCTGGACCGGCTGGCCGACCTGCCGCCGGGCCCGGTCAACCAGCGCCTGCCCAAGGTGCTCAAGGCCCCCGAGGGCGCCACGTACGTCTGGACCGAGAACCCCCTCGGCCTCAACGGCTACTACCTCGTCTCCAAGGGCGACAAGACGCCGTACCGGCTGAAGCTGCGGTCGGCCTCGTTCAACAACATCCAGGTGCTGACGGAGCTGCTGCCGGGGACGCTGGTGGCGGACATGGTGGCGATCCTGGGGTCGATGTTCTTCGTGGTCGGGGACATCGACAAGTAGACGGGCGAGGAACGACGGAGCGCCCGTGGACGGAAGGTTCCGTCCACGGGCGCTCCGTCATCCCGTCAAGCCGTCATGCCGTCACGAGATGGCGCTGCGCAGGTCCGCCACGTCGATCTGCTCGGTCTCGTCGTGCGCGGTGAGGTCTATGACCTCCTCGGCCGGCTCCAGCGCTGCCGCGGCTCCCTCGGCCTTCGCGTCCGCCCGGGCTCCTTTGGCGACGGCCAGCGCCTCCTCGCCGACGACGTCGGCGAGGTCCTGCTCCTCGACAGGGGTGGCCACGGCCTTCTTCTGCTTCTCCTTCTCCTTCGCCTCCTTGGCGGCGTTGCCGAAGAAGTCGAAGGGTCCCTGCGGGACGGCCCGCACCGGGCGCGGCACGGCGGGGGTGACGGGTGCGGCGGGCGCTGCGGCGGTGGCCGGTGCGGAAGCGGGTGCGAGGGCCTTACGCGCGGCGGGAGCGGACGCAGGCACGGGCGCGGCCTTGGCGGCGGGCGCCGGCTTGCTGCCGGGCGCAGGCTCGGCGGCGGCGGCCGCCTGCTCGGCGGCGTTGCGCTCCAGGGCACGCAGGGCGTCGGCCGCCCGGCGGTACGCGTCGCCGCCCAGGCCACCGGCGGCCGCTTCCAGTTCCTTGCCGGTGCCGCCGAGGGCCGCGGCCTTCTCCAGCAGCCGGCGGCGCTCCAGGGCGCTGGCGCGGCCGGTCTCGGCGGCGGCGTAACGGCGCAGCAGGTCGGCGTGCTCGGTGCGCAGGCGGGCGAGCTCGGCGCGCTTGGAGCGCAGCTTGGCCTCCAGACGGGTGCGGGCGAGACGGGTCTCCTCGAGATCCGTCTCCAGCTCCGCGATGCGCTCCTCGGTCTTCCACTCGTCGCGGGTCCGGGCGGCGGTGAGCTGCGCGACGCGCTTGCCGGCGGCGCGGTCCCAGCGGCGCATCATCACGGAGCCGACCACGGTGGCCGCGGCGGCGGCCACGGCGAGCGCGCGGACGACGGCCGGTTCGCCCACCACCAGCGCCCCGGCGGCACTGGCGACGGATGTCGCCGCGACCGCGAGCGGGGGAAGAAGCCGGTGCAGGGGTGCGGAATGGCGGTGGCGTCCTCGTGGCATGGCCTGAAACTTACCGTGCGTTGCCGCGGGCGTGTGACTCCCCCACCAAACTCTTCCGTTGATCTTACTTCTCTTCCCTGTTCTCCTCCCTCTTCTCTCCTCGTTCGTCACTTCGTCAACAACCGCTTCTCCTTGAGGTAGCGCGCGGCGACATCCGCGGGCTTGAGCCGCAGCGCGTCGACCTTCTTGTTGAGTTCCATCAGATCGGCCGTGGTCAGCACCCGGTTGAGCCGTCCGAGGGCCTCGGCGACCCGCCGCGAACCCGCCTTCTTCTCATTCACCACGGGCAGCACGTTGTCGGAGTTCTGGAGCTTCTTGTCGTCCTGCAGAACCACCAGCCCGAACTGCTTCAGCGTGGCGTCCGTGGTCGTGGTCAGCAGCAGCTGCGCCCGGCCGTCCTTGACCGCCTGCTTGGCCTGCGGGCTGCCGACCTCCAGCGGTTCCACCCGGGAGACCGCGATGCCGTACGTCTTCTCCAGACCCGGTTTGCAGAAGGGCCGCACCCTGCATTCGTCACCGGCCGCGAGCGTGACCCGCTGATGGGACTTTCCAAGATCGGAAAGCGTCTTGAGCTGGTGTTTCCTGGCGAACTCGGCGGTAACGGCAAAGGCGTTCTGGTCCACCGCGCGGCCCGGGTCGAGGACCTTCAGCCCACGTGGCCCGGCGAGTTCCCGCAGGGCCTTGACGGTGACCTCGGGGTCGGGCGAAGCGACCTGCGGTGCGTCCTTGCCGTTCTGCTTCTTGTTGAGGAATTCGGCCAGCGTGGCGGCGTACTCCGGCACCACGTCGATCTGCCCCGACTCCAGGGCGGGCTCGTAGAGCTCGCGGGCGTCGACCGTACGGATCGTCGTCGCGTACCCGGCGTCCCGGAGCAGCCCCGCGTACAGCTCCGCGAGCACCTTGGACTCGGTGAAGGCCGCCGAGCCGACGACCACCGACGCCCCGCCCTCGCGCGCGCCGGACTTCTCCAGGCTGTCCCCGGCGCACGCGGTCAGGCCCGCCGCCAGGGCCAGCACGCCGGCCACCGCCCCCGTGGCGCGTACGGTCCGCGCGCGGCGCGGCTTCCCCGTCATCGGCCCCTCCCCGCCCGTATCCCTGCCCGTATGCCTGCCCGCATCGGGTCCAGCAGCCGCTGGAGCAGCACGAACACGCCCTCCACCAGCAGGGCCAGCACGGCCACCAGCAGGGCCCCCGCCACCACCTGCGCGGTGTCGGTGAGCCGGAAACCCGCCGTGATGATGCGGCCCAGCCCGCCGCCGCCGGCCAGGGCGGCCAGCGTGGCCGTGCCCACGACCTGGACGGCGGCCGAGCGTATGCCCGTGGCCAGCAGCGGGAAGGCCAGCGGCAGCTCGACCCGGGCGATCACCTGACCGCCCGTCATCCCCATGCCCCGCGCCGCCTGGACCATGTCCCGGTCCACTTCCCGCATGCCCACGTACGCGTTGGTGAGCAGCGGGGGTATCGCGAAGAGGACGAGGGCGAGCACCGTGGGCAGCGAGCCGTACGAACCGAGCGGGCCGAGCACGAGCAGCACCAGCACCGCGAAGGTCGGCACCGCCCGGCCGGCGTTGGCCAGGTTGACCGCGAGCGCACCGCCCTTGCCCGTGTGGCCGAGGACGACGGCCACCGGCAGCGCCACGGCGCAGGAGATGAGCAGGCACGCGGCGGTCAGGAACAGGTGCTCGCCGAGCCGGTGCCAGACGCCGTCCGGGCCGGACCAGTGCGAGGCCGTGGCCAGCCACTGCCACGTGCGCGAGACGACGTCCATCAGACGGCCACCGCCTTCTCCTCGGCGCGGGCCCGCCCGCGGCGGCCCGCCCGGCCCCGGCCGGCCCGTGTCCACGGCGTCAGCAGCCGCTGCACGAGCAGCAGCGCGAGGTCGGCGAGCACCGCCAGCACCACGCACAGCACCGAGGCGGTGAGCACCTCGGCCTTGAAGTAGCTGTTCTTGCCCTCGAGGATCAGGTTGCCCAGGCCGCCGTAGCCGATGATGGCGCCCACGGTGGTGAGCGAGATGGTGGAGACCGTGGCGATCCGCAGACCCGCCATCAGGGAGGGGAGCGCCAGCGGCAGTTCGACGGCGAACAGCAGCCGCAGCGGCCCGTAGCCCATGCCGCGCGCCGCCTCCCGCGCCTCCTCCGGCACGCCGGCCAGGCCCGCCAGGATGTTCCGCACGAGGATCGTCAGTGCGTAGAGCACCAGGCCCGTGATCACGACGGCCACCGACAGGCCGTACATGGGCACCAGCAGCGAGAACATCGCCAGCGACGGGATCGTGTAGAGCACGGTGGTGGCGCCGAGGACCGGGCCGGCCAGGCCCCGCCACCGGCGGGCCAGCAGCGCCAGCGGGAAGGCGACCAGGACACCGATGGCCACGGACGCGGCCGTGATGCCGATGTGCTGGAGCACGGCGTCCGTGAGCTCCTGGCCGCGGGTGCGCACGTATTCGCCGCAGATCCAGGCATTGCTGATCAGGCAGCTCTCGCCCGCCATCCGTGCCTCCCTCCCCCTTGGCTTCACGGTCGGTCACCAGCGACCCTAACCCGGGGCACTGACATTCGCCTCCGGCGCGTTCGACCGCCACGCCCCGGCCGGCGGCCCCGGCACCGGCACGCGCGCGGCGGCTCCGGCCACAATGGGGAACCATGATCCGATTCGAGCACGTCACCAAGCGCTACGCCGATGGGACCACCGCGGTGGACGACCTGTCCTTCGAGGTGGCGGAGGGCGAGCTGGTCACGCTCGTCGGACCGTCCGGGTGCGGCAAGACCACCACGATGAAGATGGTCAACCGGCTGATCGAGCCGACCGAGGGCCGCATCCTCGTGGACGGCGAGGACATCGCCGCGAGCGACCCCGTCGAGCTGCGCCGCCGCATGGGCTACGTCATCCAGCAAGTCGGGCTCTTCCCGCACAAGACGGTGCTGGAGAACACCGCCACCGTCCCCCACCTGCTGGGCTGGCAGCGCAAGAAGGCCCGTGCGCGGGCGGCCGAGCTGCTGGACCTCGTGGGCCTCGACCCGTCCGTGTACGGCGACCGCTACCCCTCCCAGCTCTCCGGCGGCCAGCGGCAGCGGGTCGGCGTGGCACGGGCGCTCGCCGCGGACCCGCCCGTCCTGCTGATGGACGAGCCCTTCGGCGCCGTCGACCCGGTGGTGCGCGAGCGGCTCCAGACCGAGTTCCTGCGGCTCCAGTCGCAGGTACGCAAGACCGTGCTGTTCGTGACCCACGACATCGAGGAGGCCGTCCGGCTCGGCGACCGCATCGCGGTCTACGGCCAGGGCCGGATCGAACAGTTGGACGCGCCGGCCGTCGTGCTCGGGGCCCCCGCCACCCCGTACGTCGCCGACTTCGTCGGCGCGGACCGCGGCCTGAAGCGGCTGTCGGTCACCCCCGTACGGGCCGAGGACCTGGAGCAGCCGCCGGTGGTCCACCTGGACGACAGCCTCACGGCCGCGGCCCTGGTGCTGGACACGGAGGGGGCGCGCTGGGCCGTCGTCCTGGACGACGCGGACCGCCTGCACGGCTGGGTGTCGGCGGAGGCCGTCGCCTCCGGCACCCCGGCCGGCGGCTCCGGCACCGTACGGGACCACGCGCGGCGCATGGACGCCTGGCTGCGGCCCGGTGCCTCGCTGAAGCAGGCGTTCAGCACGATGCTCCAGCACGACGCCGGGTGGATCGCCGTGCTCGGCGGCGAGGACGCGGACCACTTCCTGGGCGTGCTGACGCCCGGCAAGCTGCACGAGGCGCTGCGGCGCAGCCTCGGGTCGGACGCGGAGGTCCAGTCGGTGGCGGGCGCCTAAAGGGCGGGATCAGGCGCGGGCGGCGCCCGCGCCGTGGTTCTCGTCGTCGTCCTCGGGCAGCTTGCAGACCCGCTCCAGGAACAGGGCGGCCGCTATCACGCCGGCCGCCGCCAGCACCGAGGCGCCGGCGGCGATCGCCTGGTCGCGGTGGGCCGGCACGTCGATGCCGTCGGCCAGCAGGAAGACGGCGACGCCGCCGTACATGCCCGCCACCAGGGCCGCGACCAGCGCACTGGCCTGGCCGAAGACCACCGCGCGGGCGGCCAGCAGCGGGTCGACGCCCTTGGCGCCGGGCCGGCGCTCGCGCTGGGCCCGCAGCCGCGCCCGCAGCGACAGGGCCGTCGCGAAGAGGACGACGGCGATCACCGCCAGCACGATCGGCGCCGCCACCGGCACGCTGGGCAGCGTGCCGAAGGCGTCCCACAGCCGGGCCGCGCCCCACGAGAGCACCCCGGCCGCGGCGAACAGGCCGAGCAGCACCCCGATCCGAAGTTGCTTCACCGAGCCGTCGCCCCTCATCGCCTCATCGTCGTTCGGTCCACATGTCCGTGCCCGCGGGCCCCTCCACGGGGCCAACGGTTACTCCGGCAGTCGCAGTTCCAGGTCGGTGCGCACCGCCACGCCCTCGCGGCCGACCGAGGCCAGCAGCTCGGCCACCGGGCCGCGGCCCGGGACGACGGCGTCCGGGTCCACGTCGTGCCACGGCACGAGGACGAAGGCCCGCTCGTGCGCCCGCGGGTGCGGCAGCGTGAGCCGCGGGTCGTCGGAGACGACGTCCTGGTAGGACACGATGTCCACGTCCAGGGTGCGCGGGCCCCAGCGCTCGTCGCGGACGCGCTCGAACGCCTCCTCGATCGCGTGCCCCCGCTCCAGCAGGGAGTCCGGCGGCAGGGTGGTCTTCACCAGCACCACCGCGTTGTAGTACGAGGGCTGGGAGCCGGGCTCCACGCCCCACGGCTCGGTCTCGTAGACCGGCGAGACGGCCTTCACGCGGAGGCCCGGGGTGTCCTCCAGCGCGTCGATCGCCCCCTGGAGCGTCTCCAGGCGGTTGCCCAGATTGCTGCCGATGGAGATCACGGCGCGCTTGGGGTTGCTCAGGGTGACATCGGCGGCGTCCACGCGCTCCACCACGGAGGCGGGCACCGGCTGCACGGTCGGGTCGCTGCTGCTCATACTCGGCTCCGGGTGATAGTGATCGTCACGTCGTCGAAGGGAACGGTGATCGGGGCGTCGGGCTTGTGGACGGTGACCTCCACCTGCTGCACGGCCTCGTGCTTCAGGCACGCGCCGGCGATCCGCTCGGCCAGCGTCTCGATGAGGTCGACGGGCTCGCCTTGGACGATCTCCACGACCTCCTCCGCGACCACGCCGTAGTGCACCGTCTTCGTGAGGTCGTCGTCCGCCGCGGCCGGCCGGGCGTCGAGGCTCAGCACCAGGTCGACGATGAAGGTCTGGCCCTCCTCGCGCTCCCGCGGGAACACCCCGTGGTGGCCCCGGGCCTTCAGGCCGCGCAGCGCGACACGATCCACACGAATCACTCCAGCTTGTCGTCGGTATGGGGGCGCGCCGGCCGGTGCCGGCGCATCGCCCGCTCCTGCCCTCGGCCGGGTCGCCCGCCTTCGAATCTACCTGCGAGCACCGACAGCGCCCGCCCGCGGGTACCGCGCCGCCTCGCGCCGCGCCTACCCGAAGATCCTCCGGTCCACCCCTACCCGCGGTCCGTGCAGCTCGAACGAGTGGTCCCCCACCCTCACCCCGACGTGTGCAGAACGCGAGGTCAGGCGGTCGCCGAGGGGCCCTCGCCGTCCCCGCCGTACTCGCCGCCGTACTCGTCCTCGTCCTCCTCGTCCTCGGCGGTCAGCACCGGCGATCCGTGGTGGGACCAGACCTTCCACTCGTCCCCGGAGCGGCGGAAGACGTTGGTGGCCACCACCAGCTGGCCCACCAGCGGGCCCAGCTCGCCCTCGGCCTCGGCCGGGCCGCCGCTGAGGATGTTCTCGGTGCAGGTCACCAGCGCCGTGTCGCCCGCCACCGACACCTCGACGTCGGTGAGGAAGAACTGGATGTAGTCGGTGCTGGCCATGATCAGTGCGTACGAGCGCAGGACCTCGCTGCGGCCCCGCAGCACCGGCCAGCCGGGGTGGACGCAGGACACCTCGGAGCCCGGCTCGTTCAGCCACAGCCGCTCCATGGCGGCTGTGTCGCCCTGCTCCATCGCCTCGTAGAGGGCCGTGTTCGCCAGCTCGACCCGCTCGCTGTCCGTCCGGGCGGTGCTCACTCGGCCCCCTCGGCGCCCGCCGCGGCCGCGGCCGCCGCCTCGACGGCCCGGACCACCCGTACGGCGTCGGCGCTGGCCCGCACCTCGTGGACCCGTACCGCCCAGGCGCCCTCGCGGGCGGCCAGCGTGCTCACCGCCGCGGTCGCGGCGTCCCGTTCCCGGGCCGGCGGCGGGTCGCCCTCGGGGCCGGCCAGGACCCGGCCGAGGAAGCGCTTGCGGGAGGCGGCCACCAGCAGCGGCAGCTCCATCGCCCGGCGGAACCGGTCCAGCTGGGCGACCAGGGCCAGGTCGTGGGGGGCGTGCTTGGCGAAGCCCAGGCCGGGGTCGACCACCAGGCGGTCCGGGGCAATGCCCCCGTCGACCACCGCGTCCACCCGCCGGCGCAGCTCGTCGACGACCTCGCCGGTGACATCGGGGCCGTAGACCGCGCGGCTGTTCATGTCGGCGCTGAAGCCGCGCCAGTGCATGACCACGAAGGGGACGCCCGCCGCCGCGACGACGGGGACCATCGCCGGGTCGGCCAGTCCGCCGCTGACGTCGTTGACCAGCGTCGCGCCCGCCGCGACGGCGGCCTCGGCGACCGAGGCCCGCATGGTGTCCACGGACACCACCACGCCCTCGCCGGCCAGCTCGCGGACCACCGGGACGACGCGGCGCAGCTCCTCCTCCTCGTCGACCCGGACGGCGCCCGGCCGGGTGGACTCGCCGCCCACGTCGACCAGGTCGGCACCGGCGGCGGTGAGCTCGAGGCCCCGTTTGACGGCCAGGGCGGTGTCGAACCAGTGGCCGCCGTCGGAGAAGGAGTCGGGCGTGACGTTCACCACACCCATGACCGCGCAGCGGTCCCACTCGGGCAGACCGACCGGCCCCATACGGCCGCGCAACGTACTCATGCTCCCAGCCTAGGGCGTGGGGCGGGGACGGCACCGCCCGCCCGGGAGGGGGCCGCCCGGTGCCGCCCGGGGGCGCGCACCCGGCGCGTACGGGCGGGAAGCGCCCTCGTACCGCGCCGCGCGCCCCTCGGGCGGGCGTGTGCGCCGCGTCAGGCGGCGCGCGTGACCTCGCTGTGCGCCGTCACATTGTCGTCGTCGTGCTCGCACGGCTTCTGCGCGCGGGACCGGCGCAGGCCCAGCCGGGGCAGCGTCAGGAAGCCCTCGGCCTGCATCATCGCGAAGCCGATGCGCGGCAGGTCCCGGTTGTTGGGGAACACGATGAAGCGCGGCTCCCAGCGCGGCCGGAACTTCTCGTTGAACTTGTACAGCGACTCGATCTGGAACCAGCGCGAGAGGAACAGCAGCACCGCGCGCTGCACGCGCACCACCGGGCCGGCGCCCAGCTTGCCGCCGCGCTCCAGGGCGGACCGGAAGAACGCGAAGTTCAGCGACATCCGGGTGATGCCCATGTCCGGCGCGGCCTGGAGGAAGGCGACGATCAGCAGTTCGTTCATGCCCGGGTCGGCGCTGCGGTCGCGCCGCATGAGCTCCAGGGACATGCCGTCCTTGCCCCACGGCACGTAGTGCTGCATGGCCCGCAGGTCGCCGAAGGGCAGGTCCTCGCCCTCCTCCGGGTCCTTGTGGGCGGTGGCGATGATGGCGTCCAGGTCCTTCGGGTCGCCGATCCGGCCGAGCGCCATGGAGAAGCCGCGCTCCTCCTCGGTGTCGCGCCAGGCGTTCGCGGCCTTCTGGACGACCGCCAGCTCCTCGGGGTCCAGCTCGCTGACGCGCCGCACCTTGGTGGTGTAGCCGTTGCGCTCGATGCGCTTGACCATCTGGCGGACGTTGCGCATCGCACGGCCGGACAGGCTGAAGTCGGCCACGTCAACGATGGCCTCGTCGCCCATCTCCAGCGCGTCCAGGCCCGTCTCGCGGGTCCAGACCTCGCCACCGGTCTCGCTGCAACCGGCGACGGCGGGGGTCCAGGAGTGCTTCCTGGCCAGCTCCATGAACTGCTCGATGGCGCCGGGCCAGGCCTCGACGTCACCGATCGGGTCACCGCTGGCCAGCATCACGCCGGAGACCACGCGGTAGGAGACGGCGGCCTTGCCGGACGGCGAGAACACCACGCTCTTGTCGCGGCGCAGCGCGAAGTGGCCCAGCGAGTCGCGCTCGCCGTGCTTGGCCAGCAGCTCGCGCAGCCGGTCCTCGTCCTCCTCGGTGAGGACGGCGGCCGGGTTCTCCGGACGGAAGGCCAGGTAGGCGGTGGTGCCGACGGTCAGCAGGCCCAGCGCGCCCAGCGAGTAGCCGACGACGTAGTCGACGCCGCCCGTGTAGCGGACCGAGCCCTCGAAGCCGAACAGGCCCCACAGGACGTGCTCGATCTGCTCGCGGACCGGCGGGTCACCGATCATCTGGTCGGGGTGGGAACCGACGATCACCCAGCCGAGGGCGAAGCTGATGCCACCCATGATGATGAAGTTCGCCAGCGCCTTCCAGCGGCTGCGCGGGTCCGGCAGCGCGGAGAAGGCGCTCTTGTGCCGCAGCAGGTAGGCGAAGAGCAGCAGCGACAGCACGGCGCCCACGTACGAGTGCCGGTAGATCAGCTGCGCCGCCGCGCCGATGGGCAGCACGAACACGGCGGCGATCCACGCGCGGGTCTTCGCGCGCTTCAGGCCGTGGGCCAGCATGAGCAGCAGGATGCCCATGATGATCGAGCCGGCCGCGGCCAGCTGGGTCACCGTGCCGGGCAGCACCTCTGCCCAGTGGTGCACCTTGCTCCACCGGAAGCGGGGGATGACTCCGGCCGCGATGTCCGCGAGCCCGATGAGCGCCCCGACCGTTCCGACGACGGCGGGGACGCGCTCAGGCTTCGGCCCCTTGGCGATACGCGCAAGCCCCGACAACCACTTGGATCCCGAAGGAACCTCATCGGACTTTTTGCCATCTACCCTGACAGACATCTCTTCCCGTCGTCCTGTCGAGTGGGTCTGCGCCATTCGGCGGCAGCACCCGTGCAATGTGCGCCCTGTAGGACGACGGTTTCGGGATTGAGGTTCCGTGGGGGGCCGAGCCCGGAAAGAAGTAACCATTCCGCGACTCCTCGCCGGGTCGCTCGGCAGAAAGCACCTCATGGGTCTCACCAGCATGCCGGTACTACTGCTCGCCATAGCGGCCGCGGTAGTCCTGTTCGCACTGACCATCTGGCTCTGGCCCCGGCTGGGCAAGAAGAGCGTCGGCTCCCTGCTGGCCCGGGTCGGCATGATGCTGGCCACGCAGCTGGCCCTGTTCGCCGCGATCGGCCTGTGGGCGAACCAGTCGTTCGGCTTCTACGGCTCCTGGGCCGACCTCTTCGGCCAGGTCAAGAACGAGGGCGTGGTCGTGGACCACAGTGCCGGGGCCAAGCGGGTGCAGGTGGTGGGCACCCAGGCCGTGAAAGTGCCCCGCGGCAATGTGCCCCGGGTGGGGGGCAAGATCGAGAAGCTGAACATCATGGGCCCCGAGTCCAAGATCAGCTCCCCGGCGTACGTCTACACCCCGCCGGAGTACTACCAGCCGCAGTACGCGGACAAGAAGTTCCCCGCCTCCGTCGCGCTGACCGGCTACCCGGGCACCGCGGAGGCGCTGATCAAGGGCCTCGACTATCCGGTGCGGGCGCACAAGCTCGCCAAGGAGAAGAAGATGCAGCCCATGATCCTGGTGATGATGCGGCCCACCGTCGCCCCGCCGCGCGACACCGAATGCATGGACATACCCAACGGCCCCCAGACCGAGACGTTCTTCGTCAAGGACCTGCGGAAGGCCATTTCCGAGCAGTACCGCGTCGGCACCGAGGCGAAGAGCTGGGGCATGATCGGCGACTCGACCGGCGGCTACTGCGCCCTGAAGATGGCGATGCGCCACCCCGACGCCTACAGCGCCGCCGCTTCCCTCTCCGGCTACTTCAAGGCCCCGCAGGACCCGACGACCGGCTCCCTGTTCGGCGGCAGCAAGCAGCTCGAGAACGAGAACGACCTGATGTGGCGGGCGAAGAACAAGCCCCTCCCGCCGGTCTCGCTGCTCGTGACCAGCAGCAAGAAGGGCGAGCACAACTACAAGGACACGCTGAGGTTCATCGAGCTGACGGCGAAGCACCCCACCCGGGTCTCCTCGATCATCCTCGACAGCGGCGGTCACAACTTCAACACCTGGCGCCGTGAGCTGAACCCCACCCTCAAGTGGATGGCCGGCCGCCTCTCCGCCTGACGGCGGACCCCGCAGCACCACACGGCAGAGAACTTCCGGGCCCGCCCCTGCGCGGGCCCTACGCATATGCCCCCGGCGTTAACCGGGGGCATTCTTGCGTTCAGCGGCAGCGGTCGGCCTCAGCGCGCCATGATCAGGCTCATGGCCTCGGCCCGGGTGGCCGCGTCGCGCAGCTGGCCGCGGACCGCCGAGGTCAGCGTCTTCGCGCCCGGCTTGCGGATGCCGCGCATGGACATGCACATGTGCTCGCACTCGACGACCACCACGACGCCGCGCGGCTCGAGGATCTCCATCAGCGAGTCGGCTATCTGGGTGGTGAGGCGCTCCTGCACCTGCGGGCGGCGGGCGTAGACGTCCACCAGCCGGGCCAGCTTCGACAGGCCGGTGATCTTGCCGCTGGTGGACGGTATGTAGCCCACGTGCGCCACACCGTGGAACGGCACCAGGTGGTGCTCGCAGGTGCTGTACACCTCGATGTCGCGGACCAGCACCATCTCGTCGTGGCCCAGGTCGAAGGTCGTGGTCAGCACGTCCTCGGGCTGCTGCCAGAGACCGGCGAAGATCTCCCGGTACGCCCGCGCCACCCGGGCCGGGGTCTCGCGCAGCCCCTCGCGGTCGGGGTCCTCGCCCACTGCCAGCAGCAGCTCGCGCACGGCGGCTGCGGCGCGCTGCTCGTCGAATACGCCGATGGTGGGTGCGGCGTCCAGCGTCACCGGGTCGGTCATGGGCTCTGCCTCAGTTCTGTCGTCCTTCGTGGGCGCATCGGCGCGGCGCCGGAAAGCGCAATGCCGCGCCCCCAGGCTAAAACCTGGGCGGCGCGGCATTCATTCCGGGCCTCCCGGGGCCCGAGGGGCCCCGGGGACGGCTCAGCTCTCCGGCGTGCTCGGCGTGTCCTTCGGCAGGTCGACCGTGTCCACGGTGGCCGCGCCGTTGTTGCTCGCGGCGTTGTGGCTCGGGGTGAGCTCCTTGGGCGAGAGCACCGGCGGCCGGCTGGAGGGCGTACGGCGCGAGGAGCCGGTCCACGCGGGGCGGGCCGGGCGCTTCACGACGTGCTTGAAGATCTCGGCGATCTCCTCCTTGTTCAGCGTCTCCTTCTCCAGGAGCGCCAGCACCAGGTTGTCGAGGATGTCGCGGTTCTCGACGAGGATCTCCCACGCCTCGTTGTGGGCGTTCTCGATCAGCTTCTTGACCTCTTCGTCCACCAGCGCGGCGACCTCTTCGGAGTAGTCGCGCTGGTGGGCCATCTCACGGCCCAGGAAGGGCTCGGAGTTGTCGGAGCCGAACTTGATCGCGCCCAGGCGCTCGGTCATGCCGTACTGGGTGACCATCGCACGGGCCGTGGCCGTGGCCTTCTCGATGTCGTTGGCCGCACCGGTGGTCGGGTCGTGGAAGACCAGCTCCTCGGCCGCGCGGCCGCCCAGCATGTAGGCCAGCTGGTCGAGCATCTCGTTGCGCGTGGTCGAGTACTTGTCCTCGTCCGGCAGCACCATCGTGTAGCCCAGGGCACGGCCGCGGGACAGGATGGTGATCTTGTGCACCGGGTCGGAGTTGGGGCAGGCCGCCGCGACCAGGGCGTGTCCGCCCTCGTGGTACGCGGTGATCTTCTTCTCCTTCTCCGACATGATCCGGGTCCGCTTCTGCGGGCCGGCCACGACGCGGTCGATCGCCTCGTCCAGCATGTGGTTGTCGATCAGCTTCCGGTCGCTGCGGGCCGTGAGCAGCGCGGCCTCGTTCAGCACGTTGGACAGATCGGCACCGGTGAAGCCGGGGGTGCGGCGGGCGACGGCGGCCAGGTCGACGTCGGGCGCGACCGGCTTGCCCTTCTGGTGGACCTTGAGGATCTCCAGACGGCCCTGCATGTCCGGGCGGTCGACGGCGATCTGCCGGTCGAAGCGGCCGGGGCGCAGCAGCGCCGGGTCGAGGATGTCGGGCCGGTTGGTGGCCGCGATGAGGATGACGCCGCCCTTGACGTCGAAGCCGTCCATCTCGACGAGCAGCTGGTTCAGGGTCTGCTCGCGCTCGTCGTGACCGCCGCCGAGGCCCGCGCCGCGGTGCCGGCCGACGGCGTCGATCTCGTCGACGAAGACGATGGCGGGGGCGTTGGCCTTGGCCTGCTCGAACAGGTCACGGACCCGGGAGGCACCGACACCGACGAACATCTCGACGAAGTCGGAGCCGGAGATCGAGTAGAACGGCACACCGGCCTCGCCGGCCACGGCGCGGGCCAGCAGCGTCTTGCCCGTACCGGGCGGGCCGTACAGCAGCACGCCCTTGGGGATCTTGGCGCCGACGGCCTGGAACTTCGCCGGCTCCTGCAGGAACTCCTTGATCTCGTGGAGCTCCTCGACGGCCTCGTCCGCACC
The DNA here is from genome assembly GCF_014654785.1 of Streptomyces mashuensis. Classification (GTDB taxonomy): domain Bacteria; phylum Actinomycetota; class Actinomycetes; order Streptomycetales; family Streptomycetaceae; genus Streptomyces; species Streptomyces mashuensis. Next base: position 121,711 of record NZ_BNBD01000012.1, on the reverse strand, counting down.
CGCCACGTCGGCGAAGGTGGTCTTCGGCGTGTCCTTGGTGATCAGCTTGGCCTTGGACTTCCCGAAGTTCATGACCCGGGAGCCGCCGCCCTGCATCTGGTTCATCAGGAACAGGAAGACCACGACGATGAGCACGAAGGGCAGCAGCGACAGCAGGACGCCGATGAACGGGTTCTGCTTCGAGGTCGAGACGTCGTAGCCGTCGGGCAGCGTGCTCGGGTCGTCGTCGTCGGCCTTGGCCTGGAGGTCCTTGGAGATCTCCACGCCCTGGTCGCCGATGTAGTTGGCCTGGACCTTGGAGCTGCCCTTGATCTTGACGCCGCTCTTGAGCTCGACCTTGATCTTGTTCTCGTCGCCGGTCGTCAGCTCGGCCGACTTGACCTGGTTCTTGTCGATCGCGTGGACGACCTGGCTGGTGTCGACCGACTTGTACCCGCCCGACGAGCCGACGACCTGCATCAACACGACCACGGCGAGGACGGCCAGCACGATCCACATGACCGGCCCACGGAAGTAGCGCTTCACGTCCATCCATACGGGGCGAAGTGCGCCCCGTCCCTCCTGCCACAGTGAGGCACGGCCACCCCGGAGGGGGTGCCTGTGCGTGCGGTGTCCTGCTCGACCTTGAAATTGCTAGAAAGGCTGACCTTCGGACGGTACCCCAGCATTGTCACCCGACGACGCCGCGGACGGTCAAAAAACCCGCCCTCTCCCTGCTCCAACGGCGGGACGACGACATCGGTTCCCCGCCGGGGCACGGACCGCGCGCCGGCTCGCGGCACCCGGTCCGCCGCGCGCGGTCCGAAGGGAACGCGCTGCTCAGCCGCCGTAGACGTGCGGCGCGAGCGTGCCCACGAAGGGCAGGTTCCGGTACTTCTCCGCGAAGTCGAGACCATAGCCGACGACGAACTCGTTCGGGATGTCGAACCCGACCCACTTCACGTCGATGTCGACCTTGGCCGCCTCCGGCTTGCGCAGCAGCGTCATCACCTTCAGCGACGCGGGCTCGCGCGAGCCGAGGTTCGACAGCAGCCAGGACAGCGTCAGGCCCGAGTCGATGATGTCCTCGACGATCAGGACGTGCTTGCCCTTGATGTCGGTGTCCAGGTCCTTGAGGATCCGCACCACGCCGGAGGACTGGGTGCCCGCGCCGTAGGACGACACGGCCATCCAGTCCATGGTGACGGGGGTGGACAGCGCGCGCGCCAGGTCCGCCATCACCATCACGGCGCCCTTGAGGACGCCCACGATGAGCAGGTCCTTGCCCGCGTACTCCGCGTCGATCTCCGCGGCCAGCTCGGCCAGCTTCGCGTCGATCTCTTCCTTGGTGATGAGCACCGACTTCAGGTCGGTGCCCATGTCCTTCTCGTCCACCCGCGCCACTCTCGCTCGTTCACGACTCGTCCGGTCTGCGGGGCCGGCGCCCGAACCGCATCAGCCCTGCCGGAGGACCAGTCTGCCACCCTGCCGCCGGACCGCCACGCGCCCGGGCAGGTTGATGGCGCCCTGACCGCGCCAGGAGGTGATCAGCCGGTCGACCTCCTCCAGGTGCCGGGCGAAGAGCGAACCGGCCGGCGAGCCCGCAGCGATGGCGGCGCGGCGCAGCACACGGCGGCGCACGGCGGGCGGGAGGGCGTAGAGCTTGGCGACCTCCAGGTCGCCGGAGTCGTCCCGCACGGAGGGCTCGACGGCGGCGGCCCAGGAGTCGAGCGCGTCGGCGTCGTCGCGGGAGAGCTGGGCCGTCCGGGCGAGGGCCTCGACGACGCCCTTGCCGAGGGCCTTCTCCAGGACCGGCAGGGCTTCGTGCCGGACCCGGGAGCGGGTGTAGGCCGGGTCGGCGTTGTGCGGGTCGTCCCAGACGGGCAGGGACTGGACCAGGCAGGCCTTGCGGGCCGTCTGCCGGTCGAGGCCGAGGAAGGGCCGGCGGTAGCGGCCGCCGGTGCCGGAGGCGGTGGCCATGCCGGAGAGGGACCGGATGCCGGAGCCGCGGGCGAGGCCCAGCAGGACCGTCTCTGCCTGGTCGTCACGGGTGTGGCCGAGCAGGACGGCGGCGGCGCCGTGCCGTTCGGCGGCCGCGTCGAGGGCGGCGTAACGGGCGTCGCGGGCGGCGGCCTCGGGGCCGCCGGCGCGGCCGACCTCGATCCGCACCGACTCGACGGGGTCCAGGCCGAGCGCGCGCATCCGGCTGACGACCTCGGCGGCACGGGTGTCGGACCCCTCCTGGAGGCCGTGGTCGACGGTGATCCCGCCGGCCCGGACGCCGAGCCGGGGGGCTTCGAAGGCGAGGGCGGAGGCGAGCGCCATGGAGTCGGCGCCGCCGGAGCAGGCGACGAGGACGAGCGGGGGGCGGCCCGCGGTGGCGGCGGGGGCCGCGGAGCAGGAGGGGCCGGAGGAGCAGGAGGGGGACGGGGCGGGGGGCGCGGCGGGCGAGGTGGGCGGCGCCATGGTCAGGACGTCGTGGAGGACGCGGCGAACCGCCAGGCGTATCGCCGCGACCGCGGGGTGTGGACCCATGTCCGTGTGTCCAATCGTTCCATCGGGTGGGGGTGGGGGCCGCAGGCTGCCGCAGACGACCCGCGAGCCCGAGCGTCCGTCACGCTCTGTGCGTAGATGGTGACAGAGACGAGCCTTTACCCGAGCATCGCACGCCCACCCTTGGCACACGGTCCCTCGGACGGGTGATTACGGGAGCGTTCATCCGGAACGGGACCCGCCGGGGTCGTCCACGAGTCGCCCCCGGGGTCAGGCACCCGGCTTTCCGTGCACCCGTGCGACCCATTCCGCGGGTTTGGCGATCTCGGCCTTGGTGGGCAGGGTGTTGGGCGACGTCCAGACCCGGTTGAAGCCGTCCATGCCGACCTCGTCGACCACCGCCCGCACGAACCGCTCACCATCACGGTACTGCCGCAGCTTCGCGTCGAGGCCCAGCAGCTTGCGCAGCGCCACGTCCAGGCGGCCGGCGCCGGAGGCGCGCCGCTTCTGGAACTTCTCCCGGATCTCGGCCACGGTCGGGACCACCTGGGGGCCCACCCCGTCCATCACGTAGTCGGCGTGGCCCTCCAGCAGCGACATCACGGCCGTCAGCCGCGCGAGGATCTCCCGCTGCGCGGGCGTCTGGACCAGCTCGACGAGGCTGCGGCCCTCGCCCTCCCCCTGCTGCTCCCCCGTCCGTCCGCCCGCCCACGACTGCACGGCCTCCCGGAGCCGCTCCAGCAGCGTCGCCGGGTCGACCTCCGTCTCGGCGAGGAACGCCCGCACCTCGGACTCCAGGTGGTCGCGCAGCCACGGCACGGCGGTGAACTGCGTGCGGTGCGTCTCCTCGTGCAGGCACACCCACAGCCGGAAGTCGTGCGGCGCCACGTCCAGCTCGCGCTCGACGTGCACGATGTTGGGCGCCACCAGCAGCAGCCGGCCGCCGCCGTTCGCCGAGCCCGGCAGCTCGCGCGTGACCGGCGCGAACGTCTCGTACTGACCCAGGACGCGCGAGGCGAGGAACGACAGCAGCATCCCCAGCTCCACGCCGGTGACCTTGCCGCCGACCGCGCCGAGCACCGCGCCTCCGGGCACCCCGGAGCGGCGGCCCTGCATCTTGTCCAGCAGCGGGCCGAGGACCGTGCGGAACCCGGCCACGTTGGCCCGGATCCAGCCGGGCCGGTCGACCACCAGGATGGGAGTGTCGGCCGTGCCCTCCCCCGGCGTCATCCCCGTGAACGCCCGGACGTGCTCCTCCGACGCCCTGGCGTGCGTCCGCAGCTCCGCGACCACGGCCCGTGCCTCGTCCCGTCCGACCTCGGGGCCCGGGCGCACCAGCCGAGTGGCGGTAGCCACGGCGAGCTTCCAGTCGACCATCTCCGTACCACCGACGCTCGTCATGCCTTCACCGTACGTGCTCCCCCCGCCGCGGGGCCCCCACTTGTGGGCCACGGTCCGGCCGGCCGGACCACGGTCCGGCCGGCCGGGGCACGCGCGGCCGGTGCGGCGGGAGCGCCGCCCGGCGCACGCCGCCGTGCGGCCGTGCGGCCTCAGCGCGGGGCGGTCAGGGCGGAGGCCAGCCGGTCCAGGGCGCCCTGGGCGGCGTCGGGGGACGTGGTGGCCGTGGCGAGGAACGCGAACGCCAGGATCCGGCCGTCCGGCGAGAGGGCCGTGCCGGCCAGGGCGTTGACGCCCGTCAGGGTGCCCGTCTTGGCGCGCACCACCGCGCGGCCGGCCGCGTCGCGCCGGTAGCGGTCCCGGAGCGTGCCCGTGAAGCCGGCCACCGGCAGGCCCGTCAGCACCGGCCGCAGCTGCGGCCGCGCCGGCTCGGCCGCGCGGGCCAGCAGCCGCGCCAGGAACTCGGCGCTGACCTGGTCGGCGCGGTCCAGCCCGCTGCCGTCGGCGATCCGTACACCGTCCATGGGCAGGCCGAGGGCGGCCAGCCGGGCGGTGACGGCCCGTGCGGCGCCCTCGAAGCTCGCGGGCTGCCCGGACGCCAGCGCCGTCTGCCGCGCCAGCGCCTCCGCGATGTCGTTGTCGCTGTTGGTCAGCGCCCGCTCGACCAGGGTGGCCAGGGGCGGCGAGGAGACGGCCGCCAGTGGCCGGGCGGCCGCGTCGGCGCGGCCCTCGGCGGGCTCCCCGTCGACCTGCACCCCGCGCTCCCGCAGCAGGGCCGCGAAGGCGCGCGCGGCGTCCACGGCGGGGTCGGCGGTGCGGTCGGCGGGGCCCTTGGCCGAGTCGTCGAGCCGGCCCTCGTCCACCATGAGGGCGCTGACGGGCGCGATGTTCTCGTTGGGGCCGATCACGTGCAGGGCGGGCCCGGCGTAGCGAGAGGCGTCGTACAGGACGTGGGTGCGGGCCGGCCCGCCGTCGTGCCCGCGCAGGGCCTGCGCCGTGGCATCCGCCAGGTCGCGCAGGGCGGCGGGGCGGGGGCCGGGGCCCTCCTGGGGGCGGGCCGTCAGGGTCGGGTCGCCGCCGCCCACCAGGACGACGCCCCCGTCGGGGCCGGTGACGACCTTCGTCTCGATGCGGTGCTCGGGGCCCAGCGCGGCCAGTGCGGCGGCGGCCGTCGCCAGTTTGACGGTGGACGCGGGCGTCCTCGGAATGCCTTCCTCCGCTCCGTACAGTCGCTCACCCGTCGCCACGTCGACCACGGCGGCCGCGGGCCCGGGCCCCAGCGCAGGGTCGTGCAGGAGCGGCTCCAGGGCCGCTCCCAGGTCCCCCGGCGGCCGGGCGCCGCCGCGCAGCGTCCCCAGGACGGGCGGCGCGGTGACCGCCCCACGCCCCGCGCCGGCACCCCCGCCACCCGCGTGACGTGCGAGGGAGACGGCAGCGGCGTGGTCCCGTTCGGCCTTACGCTGACCTCCGTCCCACGGACCGGCGACCGCCGCCGCACCCGCCGCGAGGGCCACTCCGGCCGCGGTGGACACGGCGACGAACCGCACGGTCCCGCGCCGCGGCGCAGGGGCGTCCCGCCACCAGCCGATCAGCCACCGTCCGGCCTCAGGCACCACGGACCAGCCCCTTTCGCCACCACACAGCTGCGTGGGGGACACTTAATCACCAGACGAATGTGTTGATCATGAAGGAGCCACCCGTGGAGTTCGACGTCACCATCGAGATCCCGAAGGGTTCGCGGAACAAGTACGAGGTGGACCACGAGACCGGTCGCATCCGTCTGGACCGCCGTCTCTTCACGTCCACGAGCTACCCGGCGGACTACGGCTTCGTCGAGAACACCCTGGGCGAGGACGGCGACCCGCTGGACGCCATGGTCATTCTCGACGAGCCGACCTTCCCCGGCTGCCTCATCAAGTGCCGCGCCATCGGCATGTTCCGCATGACGGACGAGGCCGGCGGCGACGACAAGCTGCTGTGCGTCCCGGCGAACGACCCGCGCGTGGAGCACCTCCGCGACATCCACCACGTGTCGGAGTTCGACCGCCTCGAGATCCAGCACTTCTTCGAGGTCTACAAGGACCTCGAGCCGGGCAAGTCCGTCGAGGGCGCCGACTGGGTCGGCCGCGCCGAGGCCGAGGCCGAGATCGAGGCGTCCTTCAAGCGCCTGGAGGCCGCGGGCGGCTCGCACCACTGAGCACCTGAGCGCATCGGTGCACTGAGCACATCGAGTGCACCGAGCGCATGAGAGGCATGACGCGCGGCTTCCGGCCCCACTGGGTCAGAAGCCGCGCGTCCGCTTCGCCGCCCGGCGCAGCGCGCCCTCGCCGGGCACCTTGAGGAACATCCGCGCCATCTCGGACCCCAGGTTCACCCCGATGGCGATGGCCAGCGCCAGGGCGGCCGCCCGGGTGAGGCTGGCCATGCCGGTGTTCATCTCGTTCCGCGCGAAGTTCAGCAGCGCGAAGTACATGGCGCTACCGGGCAGCAGCGGCCCGATCGCCGCCGTGACGTACGGCAGCGCCGACGTGTAGTGGTAGCGCGACAGGAGCTGGCCGAAGAGGCCGACCAGGCCGGCCGCCACGGCCGTCGCCGGTACGGGGTCCAGCCCCGCGGTGTCGGCGAGCGCCCCGTACACCACCCAGGCCACCCCGCCGTTGAGCGTGGCCATCAGCACGGTGTGACGTTCCTGCTGGAGCAGCACCGCGAAGGCGAAGACCAGCAGCATGGCCGCGACGATCTGGACGACCGGCCGCTCCTGGCGCTGCAACGCCGCCTCCGGGGAGAGCGCCCCGCCGCCGACGTGCACGCCCCCGTAGAGGACGATGAGCACGCCGCAGACGATGCCCACGATCAGGTAGACGACCTCCAGCAGCCGGGCCGCCGCCGTGATGTAGAAGCCGGTCAGGCCGTCCTGCACGCCCGCCACGAGGGCCCGCCCGGGGAGCAGGGCGAACAGCCCACCGGTGATGACCGCCGACGCCTGGACGTGCGCGTGGCTGGCGCTCAGCGCCACGCCCATCGCGGCGGGCGGCATCGCCGCCGCCACGAACTGGTAGAACTCCGGCAGTCCCCGCCCGGCCGCCAGCCAGGCCAGCCGGTCGCCCAGCATCGCCCCGGCCGCCGCCGCCAGGAAGACGACGAGGCCGCCCCCGACGAGGAGGCTCGCCCCGCCCGCCAGCAACCCCGACGCCATCGTCAGGGTCCACCCCGGGTAGGGGTGGCGGTTACGGCGTATCTCGGCGAGGCGGCGGTACGCCTCCTCCAGGGTGAGCCCCTGGGTGGTGATGTCGTGGACGAGCCGGAAGACGGCCGACAGCCGGGTGTAGTCGGTGCCGCGCCGCCGCACCGTACGGCTCGCGGTGACGGGGTCCTCGACGAGCGACGGCTGGTAGCTGACCGACAACAGGGTGAAGGTCACGGTCGGCTCGCAGCGCCCCAGGCCGTACGCGTGCGCCACGCCGAACATGGCCGCCTCGACGTCCTCGGCGCCCTCACCGCCCGCGAGCAGCAGCTCGCCGATGCGCAGCGTCAGGTCGAGCACGCGCGGAACGGGCAGCCCCGCCTCCTCCTGCTTCGCCGGGCGCTCCGGCATCGGCCGCTCGGCCAGCGGCATGCGCAGCATCGTGCGCATCCGGTCCTGCCAGGGCGCTTCCTTGGTGAGGCTGACCTGGGGGATGCCGTGGGGCGGCGTGAAAGCGGGATGGACGGCGCCCGACGGCGGGGTGAAGGCCGACCCCTCGGGCTGCGCCTCCTCCGGCCCGGGCCCGATCCCCTCGGGCAGCGCGAACTCGGACGTCGGGTGCTCGTCCTCCGGCGGCGCCGGCAGCGGCACTCCCAGCGGCGGGGTGAAGGCGCTGTGCGCCTCGTCGGACTGCGGCTTCCGGTCCCGGTCCTCGTCCGACTCCGGGTCGTACCTGCCGCCCCGCTGCCGATCCGCCACCACGTGCTCCTCGTTAGCCCCTCGTGCTACGGCCACCATGCCTGATCAGCCGTTCGAGTGCGCAGTGGGGGTACGAGAAACGGAGGGCCCGGCTCCAAGCCGGGCCCTCCGTGTGCGTTCAGCGCCGGGCGTGCCGCCCGCGCGACCCGGGCGGCCGCTCGTCGCCGGGGCCCTCTCCGGGAGCCTCCCCGAACCAGGACCCACCGCCGGCCGGCGCCGCCGGGGACTCCGGCTGCACGTAGGGGGCCTGCGCCTCGGGCGCGGGGGCGGGAGTGGGAGCGGGAGTGGCGGGCGGGGTGCCGTAGTGGCCGTACGCGGCGGGGGGCTGCTGCGCGTAAGGCGCGGCCGGGTACGGCTGCGGGGCGGGCGCGTGGCCCTGGGCCTGACCCTGGCCCTGGCCCTGGCCCTGGCCCTGGTAGTACTGCGGCGGGGTGCCGTTGCCGTAAGGAGCGGGGGGCTGCTGGCCGCCGTAAGGGGCGCCCTGCGCGCCGTAAGGGGCCGGCTGCCCGTAAGGGGCCTGGGGCTGCCCGTAAGGGCCAGGAGCGTACGGCTGCTGCTGCCCGTACGCGGGGGCCGGCTGCGGCTGCGGCTGCGGCTGCGGCTGCGGCTGCGGCTGCGGCTGCGGCCAGTCGAAGTCGAACGGGTCGGGCTCGGCAGCCCCCGCAGCGGCTTCCGCTTCCTCTTCCGCTTCGTACTCCGCCGCCTCTGCCGCGCCCTCCTTCTTCGCCTTGGAACGGGCGCGCAGGAACTCCACCACGATCGGCACCACGGAGACGAGCACGATGGCGATGAGCATCGCCTCGATGTTCTTGCGGACGAACTCGATGCTGCCCAGGGACGCGCCGAGCACCGTGACACCGGCGCCCCACAGCAGACCGCCGACCACGTTGAAGATCAGGAACGACCGGTAGTTCATCCGGCTCACGCCGGCGATGATCGGCGTGAACGTGCGGATGATCGGGACGAACCGGGCGAGGATCAGCGACTTCGGGCCGTGCTTCTCGAAGAATTCATGGGCCTTCTCCACGTTCTCCTGTTTGAAGAGGCGGGAGTCGGGGCGCCGGAACAGCGCCGGCCCCACTTTCCGCCCGAAGAGGTAACCGGCCTGGTCGCCCAGGATCGCCGCGAGCACGATGAGCGTGCACACCACCCACAGCGGATAGTCGTTCAGCTGGCCGGTCGTCACGAGCAGACCGGTCGTGAAGAGCAGGGCGTCACCCGGCAGGAAGAAGCCGATCAGCAGGCCCGACTCGGCGAAGACGATGGCCAGGACGCCGATGAGGCCGAATTTGCCGATCAGGAAGTCGGCGTCCAGCCACTGGGGGCCGAGCGCGAGCGTGGTCAGGGTCACGGAGTGATGGCTCCTGGGTCGAGGGCCAGGCTCGTGTGCGAGGCCCGGGCACAGGCGGAAGAGGCGGCGCGAGGCCCCAAGGTATCCCCCAAGCTACCAACGTCACGGGGGGCCGACCGGTTCCAGAGCGCTCCCGTACGGGCCCGCGACGGCCCCCGCGTCCGTACGCCGGACAGCGCAACCCCGGCGCCCTGGAGTGCGTCCCGGACGGCGAAGGGCAAAACTGCACAGACAAGACGGAGGTGGGTGCAATGGGCATCGAGGAGTTCGGCGGCGGTCAGCACGAGAAGTCGGATGTGCTCGTGGTGACGACCAACGACATCCCCGGCTACCGGGTCGACCGGGTCATCGGCGAGGTCTTCGGGCTGACCGTGCGCTCCCGGCACATCGGCAGCCAGATCGGCGCGGGCCTGAAGTCCCTGATCGGCGGCGAGCTGCGCGGCCTCACCAAGACCCTCGTCGAGACCCGCAACCAGGCCATGGAGCGCCTGGTCGAGCAGGCCCGCGCCCGGGGCGCCAACGCGGTGCTCATGTTCCGCTTCGACGTGACGGAGGCCGCCGACGTCGGTACCGAGGTCTGTGCCTACGGCACCGCCGTCGTCGTCTCCCCGCACGCCTGAGCCGCGGCTCAGGCCCTGCGCACCGCGTTCGCGAGGATCGCGTCCCGCAGGTAGACGGCCAGGCCGGGGCGGACCGCGTCGTACGTCGCGGTGAACCGCTCGTCCGCGACGTACATCTCGGCGAGCCCGGTGTGGGCCTCGTAGGGGCAGTCGTAGCAGAACGCGCCGATCTGCTGCCGGTGCTCCTCGGCGAGGTCCATGGCCTCCTCCGACTCGGGCGGGGCCCCGGAGTCCATCAGCGCGGCCAGCCGCCGGTTCAGCCCGTCGGCGGCCGCCTTGATGCGCAGCCAGTCCTCCTTGCCGTACGCGGCGGTACGGCGCTGCGACTCGGCGTAGGCCTCCGTGCCGCCCCAGCGCCGCTCCGCCTCGGCGGCGTGCGCGTCGGGGTCGAAGTCGCCGAAGACCTCGAACTTCTCCTCCGGCGTGAGGTTGATGCCCATCTTCCGTGCCTCCATGGTGTGTGCGACGGCGGCGGCCATCCGCTGGAGCCGCTCGATCCGGCCGGTCAGCAGCTCGTGCTGCCGACGCAGGTGCGCCACCGGGTCGGCGTCCGGGTCGTCCAGCAGCACCGCCACCTCTTCGAGCGGAAAGCCGAGCTCCCGGTAGAACAGGACCTGCTGCAACCGGTCGAGGTCCGCGTCCTCGTACCGCCGGTGCCCGGCCCGGCTGCGCCCGGACGGCCGGAGCAGGCCGATCTCGTCGTAGTGGTGCAACGTGCGCACGGTCACCCCGGCCACGGCGGCCACCTGCCCGACGGAGTAGCTCATGGCGTTCCGCTCCCTTCCTGTGCACACCCCACGGTGAGGGCTCACGCGGCGTGAGGTGCAAGCCGGCGTAATCCGCTGTCCGCACCCGGCCCGCGAAAGCTAGTCTCCGGCGCATGCCGGACATATGGATCGAGCCGTGGGCCGAGCGCGACCTGGAGCTGCTGCGCCGGGTCAATACGCCGGAGATGAAGCAGCACCTGGGCGGGCCGGAGACGGACGAGCAGGTGCTGGCCCGGCACCAGCGGTACCTGGCCATGCCGGCGGCGGGGACGGGCGTCATGTTCAGCGTCCGGCTGGGGCCGCGGGGCGATGCGGCCGGCACCATCGGCTACTGGGACCGGCTCTGGCAGGACCGGCCGGTGCACGAGACCGGCTGGAGCGTCCTGCCGGAGCACCAGGGGCGCGGCATCGCGGCCGCCGCCGCGCTCGCCGTCGTGGAACGGCTGCGCGGGGAGCGCCGGCTCCGGTATCTGCACGCCTTCCCGTCGGTGGGCAACCCGGCGTCGAACGCGGTCTGCCGCCGGGCCGGGTTCACGCTCGTCGGGGAGTGCGACTTCGAGTACCCGGCGGGCAGTGGTCACCTCCTGCGCAGCAACGATTGGCGTCTCGACCTGGAAGGCGGCACGCTGCCGCCATGCTGATCGCTCGTTCCGTCGCCCTGTTCCTCGTCGCCGCGCTCCTGGAGATCGGGGGCGCGTGGCTGGTGTGGCAGGGGCTGCGGGAGCACCGGGGGTGGGCGTGGGTCGGTGCGGGGGCCGTCGCCCTCGGGCTGTACGGGGCCGTGGCCACCTTCCAGCCGGACGCGCACTTCGGCCGCATCCTGGCGGCCTACGGCGGGATCTTCGTCGCCGGCTCGCTCGTGTGGGGCATGGTCGCCGACGGCTACCGGCCGGACAGGTACGACGTCGTGGGCGCCCTCGTCTGCCTGGCCGGCATGGCCGTCATCATGTACGCGCCGCGCGGCCGCTGAGGGACCCGGCCCGTCACTCCACGTCCGACGTGGCGATCCCCGCCCACGGGTCGCCCTCGCCCGCCATGACGTACGCGCCGCTCTCCAGCCGTTCGATCAGGCCGCGCGTCCACGCGGCGTCGCTGTCGGCCGTGTGCACCCACATGCCCATGATCTCGGCGATGTGGCCCCAGTCCTCGTCCCCGCCGGGCGTCCAGTGGCGGTGGATGTCGGCCCGCCACTCCTCCAGCGCGGCCAGCCGCTCCCGGAGCAGCGCGACCGCCTCGGCGCGCGGGAGGTCGACGACGAAGCCCACGGCCGCCGTCAGCACGTCGACCTTCTGCCCCACCGAGCGGAGCGCGGAGCGCAGCAGCGCGAAGTACTCGTCCTCGCCCGCCTCCGTCAGCTCGTACTCGGTGCGCGGCGGCCCGCCGGCCTCGCTGGGCGCGACGTCGTGCGCGAAGAGCAGGCCCTGGCCGGCCATGGACTTCAGCGCGTGGTAGATCGACCCCGGCTTGGCGCTGGACCACTGGTGCGCGCCCCACAGCTCCAGATCGCCCCGCACCTGGTACCCGTGGGCCCGTCCGTGGCGGCGCACCGCGCCCAGCACCAGCAGCCGGATGGCCGACACCGCCGACATCTCCGCCTCAGTCCCCTCGCGCCCGGTCTCTCCCGACGCGGCCCAGACTAGGGCGTCCCGTGCGCCCTAGGCGTCCCGCGCCTCCCCGGACGCCGCGCGCTCCTCGGCCACCAGCTCGAACGCGGTCTTCCCGTCGAGCGACTCCCGTATGACGTCGGCGTGGCCGGCGTGCCGGGCGACCTCCTCGATCAGGTGGAGCATCACCCACCGCATCGAGACGCGTGAGGACGGCGGGAACCACGGCGCCTCCGGCAGCGCGAACGTGTCCTCCAGGCTGGGCGCCTCCTTGAGGAAGCGCTCGGTCTCCGCCGCGACCTCCTCCCAGCGGGCGAGCAGCACCGGAATGGTCTCGCCCTCGCCCGCCAGGAAGCTCTCGTGCCAGTTGGACTCGTCGCGGGGCACGGCCGGCGGCAGCCCCTGGGCGCGGCGCACCCAGCTCTGCTCCGTCTCGACGACGTGCTTGAGCAGGCCGGAGAGCGACAGCTCGCTGGCGCTCGGCCGGGTGGCCGCCTGCTCGTCGGTCAGGCCGAGGACCGCGCGGCGGAGGCCGCCACGCTGGGCCTCCAGGAAGGCCAGCAGGGTGCCGCGCTCGTCCGAGGGGTCCTGCTCGATCACATGAGTGGGCATGGCGCATGCCTTTCATCGGTCCGGCCGCCCCCGTCCGGCGACCTCATGGCTCCACCGTAGATCGGCATTAGGCCGGATCGCGCCCTAATGAGCCCCTGAAAGCCCCCTGATCGGCCCCCGAGACGACCCCGGCATCAGCCCCGGAGCCCGGCCCGACGCAGCGTCAGAACGGGAACCTGCTCCGCCCGTGCTGAATCGAGATCCACTTCGTCGTCGTGAACGCCTCCAGCATCGACTCGCCGTTCAGCCGCCCCACACCCGAGTGCTTCTCGCCGCCGAACGGGACGATCGGCTCGTCGTGCACCGTCGCGTCGTTGACGTGGATCATTCCGGTCTCGACGCGCTTGGCGAACCGCACCCCCCGCTCCACGCTGCCCGTGTGGACCGCGCCGCTCAGCCCGTAGGGGGTGTCGTTCGCCAGCCGCAGGGCCTCGTCCTCGCCGTCGAAGGGGATGATCAGCGCGACCGGGCCGAAGATCTCCTGCCGGAGGATCGCGGAGTCCGCCGGCACGCCGGTGAGGACCGACGGGCCGACGAGGTTGCCGTCCGTCGCGCCGCGTACGAGCGCCGTGGCGCCGTCCGCGACGGCCTGCTCGACGAGCGTGGTGATCGCCTCCGCCTGCCCGGAGTTGATGAGGGGGCCGATGTGCGTAGCCGGGTCGCCTGGGTCTCCGACCTTCAGGGCCCGCACTCTGGCGGTGAACTTCTCCGTGAACTCGCGCTCCAGGGAGCGGTCGACGAGCACACGGTTGGCGGCCATGCAGACCTGGCCCTGATGGATGAAACGGCTGAAAACCGCCGCGTCGACGGCGTAGTCGACGTCCGCGTCGTCGAGCACGATCAGCGCGCTGTTGCCGCCCAGCTCCAGGATCGTCCGCTTGAAGTGGGACGCGGCGACGGTGGCGACGTGCCGCCCGACCTTGTCCGAACCGGTGAAGGAGATGACCTTCGGCACGGGGTGCTCTATCAGCGCGTCACCTATCTCGGCGATGTCGGTGACGACGACGTTGAGCACACCGGGCGGCAGCCCGGCCTCCTCGAACACGTGCGCCACCAGGCCGCCGCCGCACACCGGTGTGTTCTGGTGCGGCTTGAGCACGACCGCGTTGCCCAGCGCCAGCGCCGGCGCCACCGACTTGACGGACAGCAGGAACGGGAAGTTGAAGGGGCTGATCACCCCCACCACCCCCACCGGCACCCGGTAGAGCCGGTTCTCCCGCGTGTCGTCCGGCGACGGCAGGATGCGGCCCTCCGCGCCCAGCGCCAGGTGGATGGCCTCCCGCAGGAACTCACGGGCCAGGTGCAGCTCGAACGCCGCCTTCAGGGCCGTGCCGCCGCACTCCGCCGTGATCGCGGCGCTCAGCTCCGCCTCGCGCTCGTCGATGATGCGCAGCGCCCGCTCGAAGACGAGCCGCCGCGTGTAGGGGTTCGTGCCCGCCCAGCCCGGCTGGGCCCGCTCGGCGGCACGGTACGCCTCGTCGATCTCCTTGCCGGTGGCCACCGTGATCGAGGCCAGCTTCTCCCCGTCGTACGGGTTGAAGTCGACGATGTCCCACGAGCCGCTGCCGGCCCGCCACTCGCCGTCGATGTACTGGTGGGCCAGCTGGTCGAAGTACGACATGCGCCATCCCTGTCTGCGTGGGGGCCGAGTGGTCTGCGCACGGCGGGGCGTCCGACGGCGCCCGCAACGCTGTGCGTTGCCCTGTCGGGACGTCATCGTACTGATGTGTCACAGGAGTTGAAGGAGACGACCGATGAGGGAGCGACTCTCGGCCGGGGAGAGGCTGTCCGCGTGCAGCCGCTCCATCGCCCGCTCGTACTGGGCCACTTCCTCACCCTTGTCCAGGTACAGCGCCCCCGTGAGCTGCTCCAGGTAGACCACGTCGGACAGGTCCGACTCGGGGAAACGGAGCATGGTGAACGCCCCGCTCTCGCCCGCGTGCCCGCCGTGCGCGAACGGCATGACCTGGAGCGTCACGTTCGGCTGCTCGGAGATGTCGAGGAGGTGCTGGAGCTGGTCCCGCATGACGGCCGCGTCGCCGTACGGGCGGTGCAGCGCCGCCTCGTCCAGGACGGCGTGGAAGCGTGGCGCCCGCTCGGAGAACAGCAGCTTCTGCCGCTCCATGCGCAGCGAGACACGCCGCTCGACCTCCGCCTCGTCCGCCTTCGGCTGGCCGCGCACGACGACGGCGTGGGCGTACCCCTCGGTCTGGAGCAGGCCGTGCACGAACTGCACCTCGTAGATCGAGATGTGCGACGCGGCACCCTCCAGGCCCACGTACGTCTGGAACCAGCTGGGCAGCACGTCGCCGTAACTGTGCCACCAGCCAGCGACGTTGGCCTCCCGGGCCAGGCCGAGCAGCGCCTCGCGCTCGGCGCCGTCGGTGACCCCGTACAGGGTGAGCAGGTCCTCGACGTCGCGCGCCTTGAAACTCACCCGGCCGAGCTCCATCCGGCTGATCTTGGACTCGGAGGCCCGGATCGAGTACCCGGCCGCCTCACGGGTGATGCCGCGCGACTCGCGCAGCCGCCTGAGCTGCGAGCCCAGGAGTATCCGCCGTACCACCGAACCGCTCGACTCGTTCGTGGCCATGGTGCGCCCCTTCCCCTTCCGGTTCCGTTCCGGTCGTACCGCATCCGCACCTTCCTGGGGGCGACCCCCGCTGCCCCTGGCGCCGAAGTCTGCCACCTCCGGGGCCCCCTACGGGAAGGTCCGGAGTCCCGGACCGGCCACGGGTGGAGGTGCTACGGCGCGGGACGTAGGGAGAATTGCCCGCCAACCCGCGTGCGCGCCCCCAAATCCCCCTCGTGCACGTGCATCTGCCCTTGCATCCGCCCCGCGCATTGGGAACCATGGTGCTCGCACACGTGCACGCCACGTCACGCCCTCGATTGCCAGGAGTGCCTCGGATGGGTACCGAAGGATCGACTGTGCTCTCTCCCTTATGGCGAGAGCTTCCTCCGATCGACTCATCCGCCGACTCCCTCTCGGCATCGTGCCTGCTCCCATCGCGGTACGAAGCGGTCGGCGGCGCGCGGAGCTTCATCAGAGCCACACTCGGCCAGTGGGACCTCGGCAACCTCTTCGACGAGGTCGCCCTGGTCGTGTCGGAGCTGGTGACCAACGCCCTGCGCTACGCCGTGCCGGATACCGCCGCAGGACCGGAGCACGAGCCACCGGTACGCCTCCAGCTGATGCGCTGGACGACACGGCTGGTGTGCGCGGTACGCGATCCGAGCGAGGCCGGACCCGTCGCGGGCGAGGCCGGCACCGGGGACGAGTGCGGGCGCGGGCTGTTCCTGGTGGAGCAGTTCAGCGACGCCTGGGGCTGGCACCCCCTGGCGGCCACGGCGGGCCCGGTGCGGGGCAAGGTGGTCTGGGCGCTGTTCCGCCTGCCGCGCGACTAGATCACGGGGTTAGTCGCGTATCAGGTAGTCGAATTCACCGTCTTTGATCCCCAGCAGCATCGCTTCGATCTCTGCGGGGGTGTAGACGAGCGCCGGGCCGTCCGGGTGGCGGGAGTTGCGCACGGCGATCCCGCCACCCGGAAGCTTCGCGAACTCCACGCAGGAACCCTGGGAGTTCGAGTACCGGCTCTTTCGCCATACGACATCGTGGATGTCCGAGGCGGCCATGCCGTTGTACGCCTGGGGCACTGGACCCTCCCGGATCATTGCAGGGGGCACCCTCTTTCCCCGGACTTCTCTGAACAGGGTTTCGAGGATGGCAACTGCACCGGATCATAGCCGCGTTCATGTGCGCATGCATGAGCCGATGCACGTGCACTCAGGGTGTTCCCGCCACTACGAAACGGCGCCCGCGCCCTCTTCGTTCCGTGCGCTTCTCAGCCCTTCCTGCCGGAAGCCGCACGTCCGGCGGCCGGCCCCGCGGAATACGGAAGCAGCGCCATCTCCCGCGCATTCCTGATCGCACGCGCCAGGCGGCGCTGCTGTTGCACCGTGACACCCGTCACGCGACGACTGCGGATCTTCCCCCGGTCAGAAATGAACTTCCGGAGAAGATCGGTGTCCTTGTAGTCGATGTACGTGATTCCGGCGGCGTCGAGGGGATTGCGGCGCGGCTTGCGGTTCTTGCGCCGCGCGGGGTCGGTGGGCACGGGTGGTTCCTTTCCGCGGAGGGGTGGGGAGGGGAGGGAACGGCCGGGAAGACGGCCGGATTCGCGTGGTGGCGGGGACGGGGAGCGGCGGGTCAGGAGACCGGGGCGAGGAGTTCGTCGAAGGCGGGCGGGAGGTGGCGCCAAGCGGCCGGCCCGCCCGCGTACTCGGCATCGGTCAGCAGGCAGGAGCCGAGCAGCTCACGGAGCCCGTCCGTGTCCAGGCCGGGCGCGGTGAACGTGAGGTGCTGCCCGCGGTCGCCGTGCTCGGGGTGCCAGTCCAGGGCGGCGGCCACCCGGCGTTCGGCGGGCACCATCTCCCAGGCGGCCTCGGGCAGCGCCGCGAGCCAGGGACCGGCGTTCTCCACGCACAGCGCGCCGCCGGCGGCGTCCCAGGCCAGCAGCGTGTCCGGCCGGTCGGCCAGCCAGAACCGCCCGCGGCTGCGGGCCGCCGCACAGGTGAGGTCCTCCAGGGCCGCGTACAGCCGGCCGGGGTGGAAGGGCCGGTCCGCGCGCCAGACGAGCGTGGCGACGCCGTGCTCGCGCGCCTCCTGGGGCAACAGGGCGCAGGCCGGGTGCGCGCGGGCGGCGGCGGCCTCGGTGTCGAAGCCCCCGAAGGCGGCTGCGACCAGGTCCACCGAGCCGGCCCGCACCTGGCGTGCGGCGGGGGCCGTCTGGGCGAGCAGGGCGTGGTCGGCGGGTTCCGCGGCCTCCGGGCCGTCGGCGAGGGCGAGCACCGAGACGTACTCCACCTGCCGGGCGAAGGTGTCGCCCACCGTGCGCCGGTCGCTCACCGCGACCGCGAGTCCCGTCTCGGCGAGGTCGTCCCCGCAGGCCAGGTAGGGCAGGACGAACGCGGGGTCGACGGCCGTGAGGACGCCGGTGAGGCGGAAGCCGCTGCCGCCGCCCGCGCCGTGGGCGGCGACGGCCTCCGCCACGCCCCGCGGCTCGACGGAGTCCCACAGCTCCACGACGGCCAGCCGGCAGACGCCGGTGTCCGCCAGACGGCGCAGCTCGGGCAGCAGGTCCTCACGCAGGGCGCAGCAGCCGCAGCCGTTGACCAGGGGGACGTCTGCGGCGCCCAGGGCGCGGAAGCGGTCGCGGACGGTCCGGCGGACCGTTTCGGCGCCCGGTGGCACGGCGAGGTCGTGGTGCAGGGCGAGGCTCCCCGGGACGGTCTCCAGCAGGCGCTGGACGACCGCCGCGCGGGCGTCCGCGTGCAGGCCGCCGACGAGGACGACGGGCAGGGGGCCGCGGCCGGCCGGGCTCACTGCGTTCACGGCACTCAGCGCTCCTCGCGGAAGACGACGTGCCGGCCGGCCACCGGGTCGAACTTGCGGAGTTCCAGCCGTTCGGGGTCATTACGGCGGTTCTTGCGGGTGACGTAGGTGTAGCCGGTCCCGGCGGTGGACCGGAGTTTGACGACGGGGCGTAGTTCGTTGCGGGCCATGGCCGGTACTATACAGAAACGGTTTCCATTTTCATTAACGAGCTTCCGAGGAGGTGCCGACCGTGGCAGCACACTGCCAACTGACGGGCCGGCGGCCGGGCTTCGGCAACACGGTCTCCCACTCGCACCGGCGTACCGCCCGCCGCTTCGACCCCAACGTGCAGCGCAAGCGCTACTGGCTGGCGAGCGAACGGCGCCATGTGCGCCTCACGCTGAGCGCCAAGGGGATCAGGACGGTGGACGCCATCGGCGTCGAAGCGGCGGTCGCACGGATCCGCGCGCGAGGGGGACGGGTCTGATGGCGAAGAAGAGCAAGATCGTGAAGAACGAGGCGCGACGGATCACGGTCGCGCGGTACGCGGCGCGGCGCGCCCTCCTGAAGGCGGTCGTCCGCTGTCCGGGTACGCCGCCGGAGGAGCGCGAGGCGGCGCAGCGCGCGCTGTGCCGGCAACCGCGCGACGCGAGCGCGACGCGTGTACGCAACCGTGACGCGCTGGACGGCCGCCCCCGCGGCTGCCTGCGCGCCTTCGGCCTCTCCCGCATCAACGTCCGCGCGCACGCCCATGCGGGGTTCCTGCCGGGGGTACGGAAGGGAAGCTGAGCGAAGGGGGGCGGGGGCGCCCCCGGCCCCCTCCCCTACCCCCATCCCTACCCCCGCCGCGCCCATGAGGCGCAGGTCAGACCCATTGTCAGACCCCGGTGGCAGACTCACTCGCGTGACGCCGGCCGAGACGGGCGACGGGGGTGTTCGCCTCGGCCGGGCGTCGCGTGTCCCTGACGGGACGTCACCCCCTGCTCCCCCGGGCGGCTCATTTCAGCGGGCACCCCGGCGCGCCGCCTTGCACGATGGCCGCAGGGCCCTCGGCGGCCCGACCACCCGCGCACGACCGCACCACCAGGGCAGGACACCCGATGACCCTCAGCCTCGAACAGTTGCGCCGCTGCACCGTCGCGGTGGACCTCGGCGCCGCCAGGACACGCGTCTACGTCAAGGACGAAGGGCTGGTCGTGGACGAACCCAGCCTCGCCGCCGTGAACACCCGCACCGGCTCCCTCATCGCCGTGGGGACCCTCGCCGGCGGCATGGCCGGCCGCACGCCCGGCCACATCCGCGTCGTCCGCCCCATCTCCGGCGGCACCGTCGTGGACATCGACATGGCCCAGCGCATGCTGCGCTTCCTGGTCAACGACAAGATCCGGCGCGCGTGGCGGCGCAAGCCCATGCTGCGCGCCGCCGTCTGCCTGCCGCACGACGCCGAGCCCATCGCCCGGCGCGCCGCCGTGGAGGTGCTCAGTGCGCTCGGCACGCGCCGCGTGGAGCTGGTGGACACGCTCATCGCGGCCGCCGTCGGCTGCGGCCTGCCCGTCGAGCAGCCGGAGGCGACAATGATCGTCGTCTGCGGCGCGGCCTCCACCCAGGTGGCGGTGCTCTCCCTGGGCTCCATCGTGGCGGCCGAGAAGGTGCAGGTGGGCGGGGACGCCATCGACTACGCCGTGATCCAGCACCTGCGCAGCGAGCACGAGCTGATGCTGCCCTCCCAGGGCCTGCACCCCCTGCACCTGGCGCTCTTCGACCCGGCCCGGATGGGCACGGAGGCGGAGGTGCGCGGCCGGGACGTCGCCACGGGCCTGTCCCGTACGGTCCTGGTCAACACCGCACACGTCCGCGAGGCCATCCACACCCCGCTCACCGCGGTGCTGGACGCCATCGGGCGCGTGCTGCGCGAGTGCCCGCCCGACCTGGTGGCCGACCTCGCCGAGCGCGGCGTGATGCTGGCGGGCGGCAGCGCGATGCTGCCGGGGCTCGACACCATGATCGAACAGGCGACCGGCATGGTCGTGCGCATCGCCGACCAGCCCGACATCTGCTCGGTGCTGGGGCTCGGGGCGATGATGGAGGGACGGATCAGGCCGATGAGCCTGGACGCGCTGTCCGGCTGAAGGCGGTGCTGTTCGGGTGAAGGGGGCTCAGCCGGGAGCTCTCACGCCACTTCTCACCGATTTCATCCACTTGGGAACTTCTTTACCCTCCTGCACCGTTCTCCCCGTGCACCCGAACAGCACGAGGAGAGGGACGCACATGGCGCTCTGGGACCGGCTCAAGGAATCGGCCACGACGATGCAGGGCCAGCTGGTGGCGAAGAAGAACGACCTGAAGAGCGGGGCGTTCCGCGATGCCAGCATGGCGATGTGCGCGCTGGTGGCGGCCGCAGACGGCACCGTGGACGCCTCGGAGCGGCAGCGCGTCGCCTCGCTCATCGCCACCAACGACGTGCTGCGGAACTTCCCCGTCGACGACCTCCAGGCGCGGTTCAACGACTACTGCCAGAAGCTGGCGACGGACTTCGACTTCGGCAAGGTCAGCGTCCTGCAGACCATAGGCAAGGTGCAGAAGAAGCCGACCGAGGCCCGTGCCGTGGTCCAGATCGGCATCGTCATCGGTGGCGCCGACGGCAACTTCGACAAGGACGAGCAGGCGGTGGTCCGCGAGGTCTGCTTCGCGCTGGGCATCAACCCGGCGGAGTTCGACCTCTGACGGTCCGGGTGGCCGGCCGGCCGGCCGCGGGACGCCGGACGCCTCGCCCGGCTCACCCGCCGCCGCGCGCGGGCCGGCGGCCACGGCCCCGTACCCGGGTGCCGTGGCCGCCGGCCGGCCCGCCCGTCACACGGTCTGTGCCGCCGCCTCCCGTCCCATGCGGTCGCCGTCCTCCGCCGCGCCGATCCACGTGCCGAGGGCGATCTCGGCCGTGATGCCCGGGCCGAAGCCCGCGATGATGCCGCGCGCCCGGTCCTCCGCGCCGCCCTCCAAGAAGAGACGTTCCAGCGCGTCGAAGATGACCGCGCTGGCGATGTTGCCGCGCTCGGTGAGCGTGTCCCGGCTGTAGCGGAACGTTTCTGGAGGCAGTCCGAGGTACCGCCCCAGGTCGTCCAGAATGCGCGGCCCGCCGGCGTGGACGATGTAGAAGTCCAGCTCGGAGACGTCCCATTGGTGGGGCTCGGCCATGTCGCGCATGGCGGGCGCGAGCATCGCCATCGTGCCGGGGACCCGCTTGTCCAGGAGGAAGTGGAAACCGGTGTCCCGGACCCCGTAGGAGATCCACGACTCGGTGTCCGGCACCAGGTGCGAGCCGTTGCGCTCGATGCGCACCCCCGCGCCCCCCTCGCCCCGCACCACCGCCGCCGCCAGGGCGTCGCCGAAGAGGCCGTTGGAGAGGAGGTTCCCGACGCCGAGGTCGGTCGGCTGATAGAGCAGCGAACAGAATTCGCACGCCACGATCAGCACGTTCGCCCCCGGGTAGGCACGGCAGAAGTCGTGCGCCCGGTTGATCGCCGCCCCGCCGGCGGCACAGCCCAGCTGGGCGATGGGCAGCTGACGGGTCTCGTTGCGGAAGTCCATCGTGTTGATCAGCCAGGCAGTCATCGAAGGCATCATGAAGCCTGTACAGGACACGTACACGATGAGATCGATGTCACGCGCCGTCAGCTCGGCGTTGGCCAGGGCGCGCCGGACCACGTCCGGCACGCGCGCCTTGGCCTCGCGTTCGTAACGGGCGTTACGCACGGTGAAGCCCGGATGTTTCAGAGTGTCCTCGATGGGCTGCACCAGATGCCGGGTCTGTACCCCGGTATTGCCGATCAGCCGGAGGGCCAGTTCCAGTTGCGGATGATCGGCGTGCAGCGTGCGCGCGAGCTCCAGGGTCTCCTCCCTGGTGATCACGTGCTCGGGGACGGCGATGGCCGGTCTGCACAGTGTCGCCATGACGGCCTCCCAGTCGCGTAGGTCTCGACACCTGCTCAGGGCCGCCAAAATGGCGTGCCAGCTTATGTCCAGTACATGCCGCATTGCGGGGCACGCCACACATATGCGCTGAAAGTTCACTCAAAGGACGGAATTGGACTGTTCTGCGGAACCTCGTCCCCCGTGACCCTTCCGGGACGCCCGCGCCACCACGGAAGATGGTCTTCACCTACGGAGACACGAGGAGACACTCGGTGAGCAGAACATGGTTCCGCCGCTTCGGTACGGGCCGCCGGGACGGCATACGCATCGTCCTCTTCCCGCACGCCGGTGGCTCGGCCAGCGCCTATCTCGCCCTGTCCCGCACCCTCACCCGGACGCCGGCCGGCACCGGCGGCGTCACCGCGGACCCCGCGGACGTACCGGACGTGGTGGCCGTGCAGTACCCGGGGCGGCAGGACCGTCATCACGAGCCCGCCTACGACGACATCGGCGCGCTCGCCGACCGGCTGACCGAGGAGGTCATGCCGCTGACGGACCGTCCGTTCGCCTTTTTCGGCCACAGCATGGGCGCCGTCCTCGCCTACGAGGTCGCACGCCGCCTCGAACAGCGCTCGGCACCCACACCGGAGCGCCTCTTCCTCTCCGCGCGCTCCGCCCCGCGGGCCACGCCCCGCGAACAGGACCAGGTCGGCTCGGACGAGGAGCTGCTGGAACGGATGCGCCGCCTGGGCGGCACGGCCGCCGGCATCTTCGACGAGCCCGAGCTCCTCGCCCTGGCCATGCCCGCGCTCCGCGCCGACTACCGCGCCGTCGGCTCGTACGCCTGGACGCCCGGCGCACCCCTGAACATCCCGTTCACCGTGCTCGTCGGCGACAGCGACCCGGTGGTCACCGTCGAGGGCGCCCGCGCGTGGCAGGGCTTCTCGGCCGCCCGCTGCGAGGTGCGCGTCTTCCCCGGCGGCCACTTCTACCTCGACGACCACACCCCGGAGGTGGCCGAGCTGATCGAGCGCACCCTGGGCGTACCGCGCCGGGAACCCGCGCCCGACCTGCGCGCGTGACCTGCGCCTGACCTGCGCCCGGCCATCCGGCCTCCACACCGGCCGCCCCGGCTGGCAAACTCCCGATCATGACGCAAAATCATCTTCTTTTCGGCAAAGTCGCTTTGGTCACCGGGGCGAGCAGCGGCATAGGCGCGGCGGCCGCCCGGGTCTTCGCGCGCGAGGGCGCGAAGGTCGTGCTGGCCGCCCGCCGCGAGGACCGGCTGGCCGGCCTGGTCGGGGAACTGCGCGAGGCCGGTGCCGAGGCCGCGTACGTGGTCGCGGACGTCGCCCGCGCGGAGGAGGCCGAGGCGGCCGTGGCGTTCGCCGTCGAGCGGTACGGACGGCTGGACGCGGCCTTCAACAACGCGGGCATCGGCGGCGACCGCACACCGCTGCACCTGATGGGCGACGACGTCTTCGACGCCATCATGGACACCAACGTCCGCGGCGTGTGGAACTGCCTCCGCCCCGAGATCGCCGCGATGCTCGAACACGGCGACGGCGGCAGCATCGTCAACAACGCCAGCGTGGGCGGCCTCGTCGCCATCCCGGCCGCCGCGCCGTACGTGGCCTCCAAGCACGCGGTGGTCGGCCTGACCCGGGCCGCCGCCGACGAGTACGCCCGCGACCGCATCCGCGTCAACGCGGTGGCCCCCGGAACCACCCGGAGCGAGATCACCGTCGACTGGTTCGCGCGCAACCCGGGCCTGGAGGAGATGGTCCACGGCATGACCCCGCAGGCCCGCACCGCCGACCCGGAGGAGATCGCCGAGGCCGCCGCGTGGCTGCTCAGCGACCGTTCGCCGTTCCTCACGGGCGTCGTGATGCCGGTGGACGGCGGCTTCGTCAACCAGTGACGCGGGGCCCCGCCCCGGCGGCGGCACCCGGGGCGCGCCGCTTCGGAATTCCGGCTTCCAGCGGGCACGATGGCTCCACCGTGACGGGCGCGGACAGGCAAGGAGGGCTCCCCGTGGCGCAGCAGGAGCGCGCCGTCCGCACCCGGCGGGCGATTCTGGAAGCGGCGGGACACGTCTTCGACGCGCACGGGTACGAAGCGGCCACCATCGCCCAGATCCTGGAGCGCGCCGGCGTGACGCGCGGGGCCCTCTATTTCCACTTCTCCTCCAAGGAGGACCTCGCGCGCGGCGTCCTGGCGGAGGCGGTGACCACCGAGGGCCTGCTGCCGCAGCGCTTCAAGCTCCAGGAACTGGTCGACGCCTCGCTGCTCCTCGCCCACCGCCTGCCCCGCGAGCCGCTCCTGCGCGCCTCGATGCGCCTCTCGGTGGACCAGCGGGCCCGCGCGATGTTCGGCACGAAGTGGCCGGACTGGATCGCCGTCGCCGAACGCCTCCTCACCGAGGCCGAGCACAACGGCGAAACGCTCCCGCACGTCTCCCCCGCGGACACCGCCCGCCTCCTGGTGGCCGCCTGGACGGGCGTCCAGCTGGTGGCCGAGGCGGTCCCGCGCGACGAGGAGCTGGTCGACGAGATCACCCGCCTCTACCGCCTCACCCTCCCCAACATCGCGGTCCCGGGCGTCATGGCCAGCCTCGACGTGGCCCCGGACCGCCCTTTGCGCCTGGGAACGAGCAGTTGACCGACCGGAGCGGCGTCAGCCCGTACACACCACAAAGCCCAGGTCATCATTGGGCGATGACCTGGGCTTTCGGGGAGCCACCTGCGGGATTCGAACCCGCGACCTACGCATTACGAGTGCGTTGCTCTGGCCAACTGAGCTAAGGTGGCGCGCTGCCTGCGCCTGACGGCATCAGCAGCGGGGCCAAGTCTACAGGGTCGTGCGGGGTGCTCCGTACACGCGCCCGCCCGGGGGCGGGCGGGCGCTCGTGGAGGTCAGGTGCAGCGGCGCTGGGCCGGGGGGGCGGTGGTGGTGAGGAGGTAGTCGTTGATCGCGGAGTCGACGCAGGAGCTGCCGCGGTTGTAGGCCGTGTGGCCGTCGCCCTCGTACGTCAGCAGGCGCCCGGAGGACAGCTGGCCGGCCAGGCCGCGGGCCCAGCGGTAGGGGGTCGCCGGGTCGCGGGTGGTGCCGACGACGAGGATCGGGGCGGCGCCGCGCGCGGTGATGCGGTGCGGGCCGCCGGTGGCCTTGACGGGCCAGTAAGCGCAGGTCAGCGCGCCCCAGGCGAAGCTCGTACCGAAGGCGGGGGACGCCTTCTCGAAGGCGGGCAGCGCCCGCCGGACGCCCGCCGGGCTGCGGAAGGGCGGGGCCTGGTCGAGGCAGTTCACGGCCGAGTTGGCGGCCATCAGGTTGGTGTACGAGCCGTGCTCGTCGCGCTCGTAGTACGCGTCGGAGAGGCGGAGGAGCAGGGCGCCGTCGCCGTTCTGGGCGTCGTTCAGGGCGCGCCGCAGCAGGGGCCAGGCGGCCTGGTCGTACATGGCGGAGATCACACCGGTGGTGGCCAGGCTCTCGGTGAGGTCGCGTCGGGTGCCGGTGGGCAGCGGCTGGGAGTCGAGCTGGTCGAAGAACGCCTTGAGGCGGGTGCCCGCCACGCCGGGACCGCCGCCGGCGAGCGTGCAGTCCTCGTGCTCGGCGCAGTCCTCGGCGAAGGACTCGAACGCGGTCTGGAAGCCGGCCGTCTGGTCGCGGTTGACGCTCTGCGCGTCCAGGGAGGGGTCCAGTGCGCCGTCGAGGACGAGCCGCCCGACGCGCGAGGGGAAGAGCCCGGCGTAGGTGGCGCCGAGGAACGTGCCGTAGGAGGCGCCGACGTAGTGCAGCTTGTCGTCGCCGAGCACGGCACGGAAGAGGTCCATGTCGCGGGCGGCCTCGACCGTGGAGACGTGCCGCAGCAGCCGCCCGGAGCGCGCGGCACAGCCGTTCGCGTACTCCCGGTAGGCGGCCACCAGCCGGCGCACCTCGGCGTCGTCGTCGGGGGTCTGGTCGACCTGCGCGAACTCGTCCATCCGCGCGTCGGACAGGCAGGTGACCGGCTCGCTGCCGGCCACGCCGCGCGGGTCCATGGCGACCATGTCGTAGCGGGCGCGCACGGACCGCGGGTAGCGGGTGCCCGCGAAGGCCTGGAGGAAGCCGACGGCCGAGCCGCCCGGCCCGCCCGGGTTCACCATGAGCGAGCCCAGCTTCGCCCCCGGCCCGGTGGCCTTTTTGCGGGAGACGGCGAGCTTGATGTCACCGCCTCGGCGCGGGGCGGCGTAGTCGAGGGGCGCGCGCAGGGTCGCGCACTCGAACCCCGCGCGCTTGCCGCCGCACGAGTGCCACGCGAGCTTCTGCCCGTAGTACCGGCGCAGGGCGGCCGGCACCGCGGTGGGCAGCGGGCGCAACGGCGGGGCCGGAGAGGCGGCCGCCGCCGCGGAGCCGGCGACTCCGCCGGGTTCCGGCGCTCTGGCCGGCACGGCGTCCGCGGGCACCACGGCGGAGAGCAGCAGGGCGGCGGCCGCGGCGAACGTGCCGGAGCGGCGGAGCAGGCGGGTGGAGTCCATCGGCTGGTCCCTCGGTGACGGCTGACGGGAGGACCCGCGCGTGCCGCACGACGCCGGGGGTGACGCCGCGGCATACCCGTACACCGGGCATACGCATACATACGACATGCGGACATGCGGACATGACGACATGCGTAGGACTACGCGGGCATACGGAGCGTATCCGGGCGGATACCCGAGTTGGCCAGCCTTGGCGGCGACGGGACCTCGTACGAGTGAGGAATCACCCAACCTGCGGTGTGCCCGGCTCCGCGCGTACTACTCACGCGCGTTACTCACGCGAGGCCGTTCACCGCGCACGGCGGGCTCTCAGCCCGCGCGGAGGGCGACCGTCATGGCCTCCACCGCGAGCAGCGGCGCCACGTTGCGGTCGAGCGCCTCGCGGCAGGCCACGATCGCCTCGATGCGGCGCAGCGTCTGCTCGGGGCGCGAGGACGAGGCGACGCGCTGCAACCCGTCGTACACGTCGGTGTTGGCCGGCTGGACGCCCGCGCCGAGCTGCATCGCCAGGACGTCGCGGTAGAAGCCGGCCAGGTCGGTCAGGGCCAGGTCGAGGCTGTCGCGCTGGGTACGCGTGGCCCGCCGCTTCTGCCGGTCCTGGAGCTCCTTCATCACGCCGGCGGTGCCGCGCGGCAGCCGGCCGCCGCTGCCGGAGGCGGCGCCCAGCGCCGCCCGCAGCTCCTCGGTCTCCTTGGTGTCGACCTCCTCGGCGACCTGCTTGGCGTCCTCCGCCGCGGCGTCGATCAGCTCCTGTGCCGCCTTCAGGCAGCCGCCCAGGTCCGCCACGCGCAACGGCAGCTTCAGCACCGCCGCGCGCCGCGCCCGCGCCCGCTCGTCCGTGGCCAGCCTGCGGGCCCGCCCGATGTGGCCCTGCGTGGCGCGGGCCATCTGCGCGGCGAGCTCCGGCTCGATGCCGTCGCGACGGACGAGGACCTCGGCCACCGCGTCCACCGGGGGCGTCCGCAGCGTCAGGGACCGGCACCGGGAACGGATCGTGGGCAGCACGTCCTCCAGCGACGGCGCGCACAGCAGCCACACCGTGCGCGGCGCGGGCTCCTCGACGGCCTTCAGCAGGACGTTGCCGGCGCCCTCGGTCAGCCGGTCGGCGTCCTCCAGGACGATCACCTGCCAGCGCCCGCCGGCGGGCGACAGCTGCGCCCGCCGCACCAGGTCACGCGTCTCCTTGACGCCGATCGACAGCAGGTCCGTACGGACGATCTCCACGTCGGCGTGCGTGCCCACGAGGGAGGTGTGGCAGCCGTCGCAGAACCCGCAGCCCGGGCCGGACACCGCCCGGTCGGGGCTGACGCACTGGAGCGCGGCGGCGAAGGCCCGCGCGGCGGTGGCCCGCCCGGAACCGGGCGGGCCGGTGAACAGCCAGGCGTGCGTCATGCGCGAGGCCCCGGCCTCGGCCAGGGGGTCGGCCGCGGCGGCCGTGACGTACGCGTCGGCGTCCCGCGCGGCCGCGGCGAGCTGCTCGCTCACCCGTTCCTGGCCGACCAGGTCCTCCCACACCGCCATACGTCCCGCCTCCGCACTCTCCGTCCGCGGCTACCCATTGTGGGCCACGGCACCGACAGGGCGGTCCGCTTCGGGGCGCCGCCGCCGTCCGCACGCCCCCGGCGCGGGCTACTCCCGCCCGCGCTCCTCGCCCGCCCCGCGCTCCTTGCGGGGGCCGAGCAGGTCGTCCGTCAGGGTGGGGGCGTCGTCCGCCCATTCCGGTCTGCGGCGCGGGCGGCGCGCCGAGCGCCCCCGCGGCTCGTCCGCCGGCTCCGCCTCGACCTGCGGCAACTGGCGCGTCTCGGCCTCGTCCTGCGGCAGCCTGCGGCTCCCGGACTCGTCCTGCGGCGGGGCCTCCGGGCGGAACAGCCAGTCCGGCACCCGGTCCGCCGGGTTCTCCGCACGCGCCGCCCGGTCCGGCTTCGGCAGGACCGCGGTCTCCTCAGCGTCCGAACCGGCCGGCGCTGGCTCCATGCCCCACGTGACGCGGTGCGCCGGGCCACCCGGCCGCACCTGCGGCATCGGCGGCGGCGTCGACGGCACCGGCGGCACCGGCGGGAGCACCGCCGTCTCCTCCGAGTCCGGGTTCGCGTCCACGCGCGCGTGCTCCACGGTCGGCGCCTCGTCCTCGCCGTGCGCCGGCAGCCGCGCCGTGTCCGCGTTCATGCCCGTGGTCGTGTCCGTGGCCGTGTCCGTACCGGCCGGGGCCGGCGTCTCCACGGTCGGGGCGTCCGCCGCAGCAGCACCGGCCGACGCCTCGGCCTCGGCCGCCAGGCGCGCCCGCTCGGCGGCGAGCAGGGCCTCCTCCGCCTTGCGCTGCTTCTCGCGGCGACGCTCCTCCGCCTCGGCGCGCAGCCGCGCCTCCTCCTCGGCCTCCTTGCGCAGCCGCTCCTGCTCGGCGGCGTGCGCCCGCTCCTCGGCCTCGCGGCGGCGGCGCTCCTCCTCCGCCTGACGGCGCGCTTCCTCCGCGCGCCGGCGCGCCTCCTCCGCTTGGCGCTCCTCCTCGCGGCGCCGCGCCTCCTCGGCCTCGCGCCGCTTGCGCTCCTCTTCCTCCCGCTTGCGCTGCTCCGCCTCGGCCCGGAGCTTCGCCAGCTGCTCCTGGCGCTCGCGCTCCAGGCGGGCCTCCTCGGCCTTGCGGGCGGCCTCCTCCTCGGCCTTGCGCAGCGCCTCCGCCTCGGCGGCCTTGCGGGCCTCCTCCTGCGCCTTCCGCTCCGCCTCCGAGAGCGGCAGCATCTGGTCGAGCCGGTGCCGTACGACCGTGGTGACGGCCTCCGGCTCCTGGCCGGCGTCGACCACCAGGTAGCGCGCCGGGTCGGCGGCCGCCAGCGTGAGGAAGCCGGTGCGCACCCGCTGGTGGAACTCGGCGGGCTCCGACTCCAGCCGGTCCGGCGCCTCGGTGAAGCGCTCGCGGGCCGTCTCCGGGGAGACGTCGAGCAGCACCGTCAGGTGCGGCACGAGGCCGTCGGTCGCCCAGCGCGAGATGCGGGCGATCTCCGTCGGCGACAGGTCGCGGCCGGCGCCCTGGTAGGCGACGGACGAGTCGATGTAGCGGTCGCTGATGACGACCGCGCCCCGCTCCAGCGCGGGCCGCACCACGGAGTGGACGTGCTCGGCGCGGTCGGCGGCGTACAGCAGCGCCTCGGCCCGGTCGGACAGGCCGGCGGAGGCGACGTCCAGCAGGATGGCGCGCAGCCGCTTGCCGATGGCCGTGGCGCCGGGTTCGCGCGTGACGACGACCTCGTGGCCCTTGCCGCGGATCCACTCGGCGACGGCCTGCACCTGGGTGGACTTGCCGGCCCCGTCGCCGCCCTCGAAGGCGATGAAGAAGCCGGTGGGGGTGGTGCCCTCGGTGGGCCCGGCGTCCCGCAGGACGTCCATCAGGTCGCGGTGGAAGGGCACGCCGTGCCGGTCGTCCGTACGGCCCAGCACCAGCGCGCCCACCGGCAGCAGCAGGGCGCCGACGAGCATCAGGACGAAGGACGCGCCGCCGTGCGCGAAGACGAAGTCGCCCTCCTGCATGCGGTGCGGCCCGATGACCGCCGCGAGCAGCGGCGCCACGAGGGCGCCGAGCGCGACGGCCACGCGCACGACCGCGTGCAGGTGGTCGGTGGTGCGGGCGCGGCGGCTCTCCTCGGTCTCCTGGTCGAGCAGCCCGTGGCCGATGCCGGCGACCAGTCCGGCGCAGACGCCGGCCGTCAGCAGGAGCAGCAGCACGGTGGTCGCGTCCGCGACCAGGCCGGCGACGAGCAGCGCCGCACCCGTCAGGGCGAGGGCGAGCGCCAGCAGGCGGCGCCGGGAGAAGCCGGGCAGCACCTTCCGTACGGCACGGATGCCGGCGACCGGCCCCCCGCTCAGTGCGAGCACGAGCAGCCCGAAGGCGACCGGGCCGCCGCCCAGGTCGACCGCCTCCAGCACCGCCACGCCGACGGCCGCGGCGACCGCGGCGGCCACGGCCGCGCACGCCAGGACGAGCACCGGAATGGCACCCGTACGGCCCTTGTCGGGCGTGCCCTGCGCGCCCTTGGGGCGGCGCAGCCCCTCCAGCGGCGAGTGGGCCCGCGGCGCCTTGGCGCCGCCGGCCGGGGTGGGCAGCTGGAGGGCGTACAGCACGGCTCCGGAGGCGGCGAACAGGCCGGCCGCCAGGTACGAGCCGAGGGCCGCCTGGTGGTCGTGGAACCAGTCGATCCCCGAGCCGAAGAGGTTGCTGACCAGCGTCACGGCCAGCAGCGCCAGCGCGGCGACGGGCAGCGAGACGAACGTGGTGCGCAGCGACAGGCGGCGCAGTGCGGCGTGGTGGTCGGGCAGCGGCCGCACCGCGTCGCCCTCCGGCGGCGGGGCGGGCAGCAGTGCGGGGGCCACGCCGTCCTTGGCGACGGTCCAGACGCGTTCGGCGACGCCGGCGACGAAGGCCGTCACCAGCAGGCAGGCCAGGGCGTTGTCCGGTGTCCAGTCGGTCCAGGTGGGAGCGACGGCCAGCAGCGCCAGCCGCACCCCGTCCGCGCCGATCATGGTCCAGCGGCGGTCGAGGGGGCCGGCGGGCGCCAGCAGCCCGGACAGCGGGCCGAGCAGGACGGCGCCGAAGAGCAGCGTGGCGAGCAGCCGCGCGCCGACGACGGCGGCCACGGCGAACGCGGCACCGCGGTACCCCCCGCCGAACGCCGCCGAGCCCACGGCCGCCTGGAGCGCGAGAACGAGCAGCACGAGAACGGCGAGGGCGTCTCCGACCCCGCCGGCGAACTGGGCGTTCCACAGCCGCCGGAGCGGACGGAAACGCAGGAGGGCTCGTACGGCACGCTCGCGGGAGTCCGCGGCCAGTGCTCCTGCTGTGGGGCTCTCCCCTGTCGGCTGCTCGACTCGCGTCATCCTGCCAGCCTATCCGGAACGCCCGGATACCGGACCTCTTGATACGAACACACGAACGAGCGACGCGGGAGCGAACGAGACGCCCGTGCGCCCCTCACTCCCGCGTCGCTCCCGCCGGCACAACCCCGCGCAGCACAACCTCGCGCCGGCGGCTGCCGCCCGCTCCTACTCCGCGTCCGCCGTGGCGGCCGTCGCGGCCGTCTTCTTCGCCGCCGTCTTCTTGGCAGCCGTCTTCGCGGTCGTCTTCTTGGCGGCCGTCTTGCTCGTGGCCGTCTTCTTGGCCGCGGTCTTCTTCGCCGGCGCCTTCTTGGCGGTGGTCTTCTTCGCGGTGGCCTTCTTGGCCGTCTTCTTCGCCGGTCCCTTGGCCCGCTTCTCGGCCAGCAGCTCGTAGCCGCGCTCCGGCGTGATCGTCTCCACGTCGTCGTCCCGCCGCAGCGTCGCGTTGGTCTCGCCGTCGGTGACGTACGGGCCGAAGCGGCCGTCCTTGACCACGACCGGGCGGCCGCTGACCGGGTCCTCGCCCAGCTCCTTCAGCGGCGGCTTGGCCGCGGCGCGCCCGCGCTGCTTGGGCTGCGCGTAGATCGCCAGGGCCTCCTCCAGCGTGATGGAGAAGAGCTGCTCCTCGGTCTCCAGCGACCGCGAGTCCGTGCCCTTCTTCAGGTACGGACCGTAGCGGCCGTTCTGCGCGGTGATCTCCTGCCCGCTCTCGGGGTCGGCGCCCACCACGCGCGGCAGCGACATCAGCCGCAGCGCGTCCTCGAGCGTCACCGTGTCGAGGGACATCGACTTGAAGAGCGAGGCCGTCCGCGGCTTGACCGCGTTCTTGCCCGTCTTCGGCGTGCCCTCGGGCAGGATCTCGGTGACGTACGGGCCGTAGCGGCCGTCCTTGGCGACGATCTGGTGGCCCGTGACGGGGTCCTTGCCCAGCTCGAAGTCGCCGCTCGGCCGCGCGAGCAGCTCCTCGGCGTACTCCACGCTCAGCTCGTCCGGCGCCAGGTCGCCCGGCACGTCGGCCCGCTGGTGGCCCTCCTCGTCCTTCTCGCCGCGCTCCACGTACGGGCCGTAGCGGCCGACGCGCAGCACGATGCCGTTGCCGACGGGGAAGGACGACACCTCGCGCGCGTCGATCGCGCCGAGGTCCGTGACCAGCTCCTTCAGGCCGCCCAGGTGGTCGCCGTCGCCGTTGCCCGCGTCGGCGGCACCGCCCACGGCGCCCTCGGCGCCCTCACCGAAGTAGAAGCGGCGCAGCCACGGCACGGCCTGGGCCTCGCCGCGCGCGATGCGGTCGAGGTCCTCCTCCATGGAGGCGGTGAAGTCGTAGTCGACGAGCCGGCCGAAGTGCTTCTCCAGCAGGTTGACCACGGCGAAGCTCAGGAAGGACGGCACCAGCGCGGTGCCCTTCTTGAACACGTAGCCGCGGTCGAGGATCGTGCCGATGATCGACGCGTACGTCGACGGGCGGCCGATCTCCCGCTCCTCCAGCTCCTTGACCAGCGACGCCTCGGTGTAGCGGGCCGGCGGCTTGGTGGCGTGGCCGTCGGCGGTGATCTCCTCGGCCGTCAGCGCGTCGCCCTCGGCGACCTGCGGCAGCCGGCGCTCGCGGTCGTCCAGCTCGGCGTTGGGGTCGTCGGCGCCCTCGACGTACGCCTTCATGAAGCCGTGGAAGGTGATGGTCTTGCCGGACGCGCTGAACTCGGCGTCACGGCCGTCGGCGGCCCGGCCGCCGATCCGCACGGTCACCGAGTCACCGGTCGCGTCCTTCATCTGGGAGGCGACGGTCCGCTTCCAGATCAGCTCGTAGAGGCGGAACTGGTCGCCGGTCAGACCGGTCTCCGCGGGGGTGCGGAAACGATCACCCGAAGGACGGATCGCCTCGTGCGCCTCCTGGGCGTTCTTCACCTTGCCCGCGTAGACGCGCGGCTTCTCCGGCAGGTAGTCGGCGCCGTACAGCTGCGTCACCTGCGCCCGGGCCGCCGCGATGGCGGTGTCGGAGAGCGTGGTGGAGTCCGTACGCATATAGGTGATGAAGCCGTTCTCGTACAGCTTCTGCGCGACCTGCATGGTGGCCTTGGCGCCGAACCCCAGCTTGCGCGACGCCTCCTGCTGGAGGGTGGTGGTGCGGAACGGGGCGTACGGCGAGCGGCGGTAGGGCTTGGACTCGACCGAGCGCACCGAGAAGGCGGCGCCGGTCAGCGCCTCGGCCAGCGAACGCGCCGTGGCCTCGTCCAGGTGCAGAACCTGGGCACCCTCCTTGAGCTGCCCGTTCGCACCGAAGTCACGGCCCTGCGCGACGCGCCGGCCGTCCACGGCGTACAGCCGGGCGGCGAAGCCGGACGGGTCGCCCGCGCCGACGGAACGGCCCGTTCCGAAGGTGCCGGTCAGGTCCCAGTACTCGGCGGAGCGGAAGGCGATGCGCTCGCGCTCGCGCTCGACGACGAGGCGGGTGGCGACGGACTGCACCCGGCCGGCCGACAGCCGCGGCATGACCTTCTTCCACAGCACCGGCGAGACCTCGTAGCCGTAGAGGCGGTCGAGGATGCGGCGGGTCTCCTGGGCGTCGACCAGCTTCTTGTTCAGCTCGCGCGGGCTGGCGACGGCGGCCTGGATCGCGTCCTTGGTGATCTCGTGGAAGACCATCCGGCGGACCGGGACCTTGGGCTTGAGCACCTCCTGGAGGTGCCACGCGATGGCCTCGCCCTCGCGGTCCTCATCGGTGGCGAGGAAGAGCTCGTCGGAGTCGGCCAGCAGCTCCTTGAGCTTCTTGACCTGGTCCTTCTTGTCGGCGTTGACGACATAGATGGGCTGGAAGTCCGCCTCGACGTTCACGCCGAGCCGGGCCCAGGGCTCGCCCTTGTACTTCGCGGGGACCTCGGCGGCCCCGTTCGGGAGGTCGCGGATGTGCCCGACGCTGGCCTCGACGACGTAGCCGGGCCCCAGGTAGCCCTTGATCGTCTTCGCCTTGGCAGGCGACTCGACGATGACGAGTCGGCGGCCGCCCTGTGCGGTCTCGCTGGTCGGGGACAAGGTTCGCTCTTCTTCCGGTCGGCACTCGGTGTGGGCGTTGTTGCGGCCTCGCTGCGGAGTGTGACGGTACATCCCGCCCCCATGTCAAACGGAGAAAGCCCGCAACGCCACTCGAACGGTAACCCGACAAGCGTCCTGTCTGCCGCCCGGACCGTCACACGCCAGGAGTGGCGGGGGTCCCGCGCGCCCCGCACTCTTGACATGGAACGGACATACAGTCCCGGGGCCGGCCCGGAGCGCCGGCGGCGGCACGGAGGAACATGACGCGAACGTGACCCCTCCGTCCCGCCCTCTCACGAGTCGGCGCGGACCCGGTCCCGGACCGGCCCCGGGCCGACCTCAGCCCGGTCAGCCGGCCCGGTCAGCCCGCGTCCACCGGCGTCAGGAAGCCCTGCTCGACCAGCAGCCTGATCGCCTCCGGCGTCCGGTCCCGCAGCAGCACCGGGTCCTCCCCGACCAGCTGCGCGATCGCGTCGAGGATGCGGCCGGCGGGCAGCGAGCCGTCGCACACGCCCGCGAAGCCCGCCCCCACCGTGTCGACCTTCGTGGCCCTGCGCATACCGCGGTTCTGGCGCAGTACCACGTGCTCCGGGTCCTCCGCGCCCGGCAGCCCGACCTGCTCCTGGAGCACCTCGTCGGCCAGCCGGAAGCGGGTGGCCAGCAGCGCGGCGTCGTCGTGCGTCCGCAGGAAGTCCTGGCGCCGGAAGTGGCCGGTGACCGTCGCGCCGAGCGGCTGCTCGACCGGGTGCGGCCACTCCTCGGCGATCACCGAGGGGCGCCCGGCCCCGCTCTTGCGCAGCGTGATCCAGCCAAATCCGACCGCCTTCGTCCGGCGCGCCTCGAACTCGTCCAGCCACGCGTCGTAGCGCGCCGCGTACTCCTCGGGCCCGGCCCGGTGGTCGCCCGCGTCGCGCAGCCACAGCTCGGCGTACTGGGCGACGTCCTGCACCTCGCGCTGGACGATCCAGGCGTCGCAGCCCTGCGGCACCCAGGACGCCAGCCGCTCCCGCCAGTCCTCGCCCTCGACGTGCTCCCAGTTGGCCAGCAGCTGGCAGTGGCCCCCGTCGTTGAGGTGGGCGGCGGCCCGGCCCACCAGGGTGCGGCACAGGTCGTCGCCGGCCATGCCGCCGTCGCGGTACGTCAGCCGGGCGCCGGGGGAGATGACGAACGGCGGGTTCGAGACGATGAGGTCGTACGTCTCCCCCGCCACCGGCTCGTAGAGCGAGCCGCGCCGCAGGTCGGGCTCCGGCGCGCCGGAGAGCGCGAGCGTGAGCCCCGCCATGCGCAGCGCGCGCGGGTTGAGGTCGGTGGCGGTGACGCGGGTGGCGTGCTGGGCCAGGTGCAGGGCCTGGATGCCCGAGCCGGTGCCCAGGTCGAGGGCGCTCTCCACGGGCGTGCGGACGGTGATGCCGGCCAGCGTGGTGGAGGCGCCGCCGACGCCCAGGACGAGCTCGGAACGCTCCACTCCGGAGGGGCCCGCGGTGCCCCCGGCGATGCCGCCCGCGCCGCCGACGGCGCAGCCCAGGTCGGAGACGATCCACCAGTCCTGGCCGTCGGGGCCGCCGTACGGGCGCACGTCGACGGTCGCCCGTACCGCGTCGTCCCCGTCGGGCACGAGCCAGCCGCCGGCCAGGCAGTCCTCCACCGGCAGGGCCGCCGCGGCGCGCGCCCGGCCGGCCGGGCGCTGCAGCAGGAAGAGCCGGACCAGCGTCTCCAGCGGGCCGTCGCCGCGCGTGGCGCGCAGGGCGGGCACGGTCTCGCCGCGGGCGAGGGCCGCGTAGGCCGGGGCGCCGAGCAGGTCGAGGAGGCCGTCGGCGGTGAAGGCGGCGGCGAGCAGGGCCTCGCGCAGGCGGGCGGTGCGCGCGGGGTCGGCGGTGGGGAGATGCGTCGTACTCACGCGGACCATTGTCGGGGACCACCCGGGGCCCGCCGCGCCGCCGCACGGCACGCCAGGGCCCCTTCCGGGGCCCCGGCCGCAGCCCTGTCGTCCGGGGCCCTGCCGTCGGGGGCCCTGCCGTCCGGGGTCCTGTCCGGCGTCAGGACTTGCTCGGCGTGGCGGGGGCCGCGGGGGACGGCGGGCGCTGGCAGCCGTGCTGCTGGGCCATCGCCTTGCCGACGTCACCGGACTGCAGCTTCTTCAGCGCGTCGTCGCTGCTGTTGCTGAGCTTGAGGATGTCGCTGGCGATGCCGTTGAGCCCGTCGCCGAACTTCCCCTGGTCGCCGGTGTCGAGCTTGTCGATGCGCTGCTTCAGGCCGGTGTAGGCGCTGGAGAGGTCGTTGAGGGCCTTGACCGCGTTCTTCTGGTTCGTCTCGCCGTCCTTGCCCGGCGGCGGGCCGGCCTGCTGGACGGAGGTGGCCAGCGCCTTGTACGCCTCGGCGATGGACTGGAAGGCCGCGGAGTCGCCCTCCTTGATCTTCTTCGAGTCCTGCTCGTTCCGGATGCCGGCGATGGCGACGTTGGCGTCCGTGATTTTCTTCACTTGGGGCTGCATCTGGTCGCAGACCTTCTTGGCCCAGTCGTCGAGCTTCTTCTTCCCGTCGTCGCCGCCACCGCCACAGGCCGTCAACGACAGGACAAGTGCCGCCCCGCCGGACAGTGCAGCCACAAGCTTCTTGTTCACCGGATTGGTCCCTTCAATGGCTCTCGGCCCCGGAACTTACACGGCCGGGTGAGAGGGGTCGCGAGCCGAGTACCCGTTACGCACCCTTTTGTCACTGATTGCAGCAAGGTGGCCGTGGTGTTCACCGCACCGCCCGGCGACCGGGAACCGCCGCCGCGGGGGGCGTACGGGGGCGCGTACCGGGGGGCCGTACGGGGGCGCGCGCATACGTGCGGGGCGCCCGCGGACGAACCGCGGGCGCCCCGTCGGGGTGGTGCGCCGGTCGAGGGACCCGGCCGGTGTGAGGGACCGTCAGGACACCACCGCGGGGTCCGCCGGCTGGGTGGTCCGGCCGGCCTCCTCGCCGTCCCCGCCGACCGCGACACCGCGCCGCTTCGACACGTACACCGCGCCCACGATGACGACGACGGCCAGCGCCGCCACGCCGATCCGCAGGCCCCGGCTGGCGTCGGCACCGTACGAGAACTTCACCACGGCGGGCGCGATGAGCAGCGCCACCAGGTTCATCACCTTCAGCAGCGGGTTGATGGCGGGACCGGCGGTGTCCTTGAACGGGTCGCCGACCGTGTCGCCGATGACCGTCGCCGCGTGCGCCTCGCTCCCCTTGCCGCCGTGGTGGCCGTCCTCCACCAGCTTCTTGGCGTTGTCCCAGGCGCCACCGGAGTTGGCCAGGAAGACCGCCATCAGGGTGCCCGTCCCGATGGCACCGGCGAGGTACGCGCCCAGGGCGCCCACGCCGAGGGAGAAGCCCACCGCGATGGGGGCCATCACGGCCAGCAGGCCGGGCGTGGCCAGCTCGCGGAGCGCGTCCTTGGTGCAGATGTCCACCACGCGCCCGTACTCCGGCTTCTCGGTGTTGTCCATGATGCCGGGGTGCTCGCGGAACTGCCGCCGCACCTCGAGGACCACTGCGCCGGCCGAACGCGACACGGCGTTGATGGCGAGCCCGGAGAAGAGGAAGACGACGGCCGCGCCCAGCACCAGCCCCACCAGGTTGTTGGGCTGCGAGATGTCGAGACTGAGCCCCAGCGAGTCGGTCCTGGCGTGCACCTCGCCGATCGCGGTCCCGATCGCGTCGCGGTACGAGCCGAACAGCGCCGACGCCGCGAGCACGGCCGTGGCGATGGCGATGCCCTTGGTGATGGCCTTGGTGGTGTTGCCCACCGCGTCGAGGTCGGTCAGGACCTGCGCGCCGGCGCCCTGGACGTCGCCGGACATCTCGGCGATGCCCTGCGCGTTGTCGGAGACCGGGCCGAAGGTGTCCATCGCGACGATGACACCGACGGTGGTGAGCAGGCCCGTGCCGGCCAGGGCCACGGCGAACAGCGCCAGCATGATGGAGGTGCCGCCCAGCAGGAACGCGCCGTAGACGCCGAGGGCGATCAGCACCGCCGAGTACACCGCCGACTCCAGGCCGACGGAGACACCGGCGAGGACGACGGTCGCGGGGCCGGTCAGGGAGGTCTTGCCGATGTCGCGCACGGGTCGCCGGCTGGTCTCGGTGAAGTAGCCGGTGAGCTGCTGGATGAGCGCGGCGAGCACGATGCCGATGGCCACGGCCACCAGCGCCAGGACGCGCGGGTCGCCGTCGTGGCCCTTGAGGGCGTCGTCGATGCCGGTCAACGCGGCATAGCTGGACGGCAGGTAGGTGTAGACGGCCACCGCCACGAGGACGAGGGAGACGACCGCCGAGACGAAGAAGCCACGGTTGATGGCGGTCATGCCGCTGCGGTCGCCGCGGCGCGGCGCCACGGCGAAGATGCCGATCATCGCCGTGAGGACGCCGATGGCGGGCACGAGGAGCGGGAACGCCAGGCCCGAGTCGCCGAAGGCGGCCTTGCCCAGGATCAGCGCGGCGACGAGCGTGACCGCGTACGACTCGAACAGGTCGGCCGCCATCCCGGCGCAGTCGCCCACGTTGTCGCCGACGTTGTCCGCGATGGTGGCGGCGTTCCGCGGGTCGTCCTCGGGAATGCCCTGCTCCACCTTGCCGACGAGGTCGGCGCCCACGTCGGCGGCCTTCGTGAAGATGCCGCCGCCCACCCGCATGAACATCGCCAGCAGCGCCGCGCCGAAGCCGAAGCCCTCCAGCACCTTGGGCGCGTCGGCGGCGTAGACGAGGACGACGCAGGAGGCGCCCAGCAGGCCCAGGCCCACGGTGAACATGCCGACCACACCACCGGTCCGGAACGCGATCTTCATCGCACGGTGGGAGGCGGACCGGGTGTCCGGAGCCTGGGCGGGCTGGTCCGCTCCCTCGGTGGTGCTTCCGGGAGTGGTCGCCTCACGGGCCGCGGCGGCCACGCGCACATTGCTGCGCACCGCCAGCCACATGCCGATGTAGCCGGTGGCCGCCGAGAACAGCGCCCCGACGAGGAAGAACAGCGAACGTCCCCAGCGCTGCGCCCAGTTGTCCGCCGGCAGGAGCAGCAGGAGGAAGAACACGACGACGGCGAAGACGCCGAGCGTACGCAGCTGTCGGGCCAGGTAGGCGTTGGCCCCCTCCTGGACCGCCGCGGCGATTCTCCTCATGGCCGGGGTGCCCTCGCTCGCCGAGAGCACCTGTCGCACCAGTACCACCGCCACCACCAGTGCCGCGATCGCCACCGCCGCGATCACCGTCACCAGGGTGCGGTCCCCACCGGTCAGCTCGACCGCGAGGGAATTGTTCCCAGTGAAGTTCACCTGTTCAGGGGTGAAGTGCCCCGCCATTCGTCCTCCCTGACGTTTGGCACATGGGCGCGCAGCCGGACCGCGACCGCGGAACAGCCGCCACGCTCAGGCGTCCTGAGCTCAAGATGGACGGATTGTAGGGAGCATGACGAGGCCGCGACAGAGCGCGGCAAACGGAATGAGCCTTTTCAAGTGAGGGCTGGTTCCGGCCCGCCTTGGGGCCGCCCTTGCGGGCTCTTGGGGGAATGCCGGAATCCCGGTCCTGCCGCCGACCGCACAGCCGGCCGCACCGCCGGCCGAGGACGACCGCGGACCGTCACAGGACACTTTCCGGACTACTGCGGGCGGGTGACACCGGCCGGTACCGGCCGCTGCGGCGTCAGGCCGCTTCGGGCGCCGGCGTCGTAGGCCAGCTCATCCGGATCAGCCCGCCGGACTCACCCGCCGTCACCTCGACGTCGTCCACCAGGCCGCTGATCACGGCGAGACCCATGTCGTCCTCGCCGCCGAGCACGCCCTCCTCGGGCACGGCCTCGCCCCGCGGGGCGCCGGAGGCGGCACCGGCCGCGGCGGACAGCGC
Organism: Streptomyces mashuensis; assembly: GCF_014654785.1. Lineage (GTDB taxonomy): Bacteria > Actinomycetota > Actinomycetes > Streptomycetales > Streptomycetaceae > Streptomyces > Streptomyces mashuensis. The sequence continues at coordinate 81,380 of NZ_BNBD01000012.1, read as the reverse complement.
GGCCGCCACGGCGGCGGGCCGCGGCGCGTCGTCGGCGACCTCGATGGAGAACTTCTTTTCGTCCTCGGTCAGGACGACCCGGACCGGGGTGGAGATCCCGTGGCTCGCGTGCAGGCCGACCGCGCGCGAGCATGCCTCGCCCACGGCGAGCCGCACCTCGTCCAGCACGGCCTCGTCCACCCCTGCCCGGCGCGCCACGGCGGCCGCCACGAGCCTCGCCGTGCGGACGTGCTCGGGAAGGGCGCTGAAGAGCAGTTCGACGGTGGCCATGCCATCCCCCTCAAAGTCGTACGTCCCCCCGCCCCGCAGCCGGGACGGGGCGGACCCGCGCAGGGGCCGGACCACGACCGGCCCCGGTGTCCCGGCGTGACGGTCGCGTCGGGCGGCGGCCGCCGGACGCCCGGCCGCCGGTCACCCGTCCGGCCGTCAGTCGGTCGCCGCCACGGCGTCGTCGACGGAGGTGTGGATCGGGAACACCTTGGTCAGACCGGTGATCCGGAAAATCTTGAGAATGCGCTCCTGGTTGCAGACCAGGCGGAGCGAGCCCTCGTGGGCACGCACACGCTTCAGGCCACCGACCAGGACGCCGAGCCCGGTGGAGTCGAGGAAGTCGACGCCCTCCATGTCCACGACGAGGTGGTAGTTGCCGTCGTTGACAAGCTCGACCAGCTGCTCCCGCAGCTTGGGCGCGGTGTACACATCGATCTCGCCACCGACGCGGACAACCGTGCGGTCACCCAGGGTCTCGGTCGACAGGGACAGGTCCACGGATCCTCCAGCACCTTGCATCGAGCGGTCGCCCCCCATGGATCGGCAGCCGCGATGGCATTCAATCACTTACCGGCGGGCGTGCACGACGCCTTGGCGCCATTGTCCGTCATGCCGGTGACACACTCGGTGTCGATGGCCAACGATCAACTCCCGCCGCAGGCGGGCGTACATCCCGCTCCCCGGACCGTCCTCGACCGACTGGCCGCCGGGCCGAGCCGGGCTGCACGCATCACTCATACGGAGCACTTGCCCCCTCGTCCCGGACGTCATGCCCCCTGGCCGGAGAAGATCCGCCCGGAGGTGATCGACGCCATCCGTACGGCCGGCATCGACCGTCCGTGGGCCCACCAGGCCGCCACCGCCGAGCACGCCCTGCGGGGCTCCTCGGTCGTCGTCGCCACCGGCACGGCCTCCGGCAAGTCGCTCGCCTACCTCGCGCCCGTGCTCAGCGCCCTCCTGGACGGCTCCGAGGCCCCGAACGGGCGGGGCGCGACCGCCCTGTACCTGGCCCCCACCAAGGCCCTCGCCGCCGACCAGCGCCGCGCCGTACGCGCCCTCGCCGCGCCCCTGGGCACCGCCGTACGGCCCGCCGTCTACGACGGCGACACCCCCGTCGAGGAGCGCGAATGGGTACGGCAGTACGCCAACTACGCGCTGACCAACCCCGACATGCTGCACCGCTCGATCCTGCCCTCCCACCCCCGGTGGGCCTCCTTCCTGCGCGCCCTGCGCTACGTCGTCGTCGACGAGTGCCACACCTACCGCGGCGTGTTCGGCTCGCACGTCGCCCAGGTGCTGCGCCGGCTGCGGCGGCTGTGCGCCCGCTACGGCTCCGCCCCCGTCTTCCTCCTCGCCTCCGCCACCGCCTCCGAGCCCGCCCAGGCCGCCGGACGGCTCACCGGCGTGCCCGTCACCGAGATCACCGACGACGCGTCACCCCGCGGCGAACTCGTCTTCGCCCTCTGGGAACCTCCTCTCACCGAGCTCCACGGCGAGCGCGGCGCCCCCGTCCGCCGGACGGCCACCGCCGAAACGGCCGACCTCCTCACCGACCTCACCGTCCAGGGCGTCCGCACCGTCGCCTTCGTCCGTTCCCGGCGCGGCGCCGAGCTCATCGCGCTGATCGCCCAGGAACGCCTGGCCGCCGTCGACCGCTCCCTCCCCTCCCGCGTCGCCGCCTACCGCGGCGGCTACCTGCCCGAGGAACGCCGCGCCCTCGAGCGCGCCCTGCACACCGGCGAGCTCCTCGGCCTCTCCGCCACCTCTGCCCTGGAACTGGGCGTCGACGTCGCCGGCCTCGACGCCGTCCTCCTCTCCGGCTACCCCGGCACCCGCGCCTCCCTCTGGCAGCAGGCGGGCCGCGCCGGCCGCACCGGCCGGGGCGCGCTCGCCGTCCTCGTCGCCCGCGACGACCCGCTGGACACGTACCTCGTCCACCACCCCGAGGCCCTCTTCCAGCGGCCCGTCGAGTCCACCGTCCTCGACCCGGACAACCCCTATGTGCTGGCCCCGCACCTCTGCGCGGCCGCCGAGGAACTCCCCCTCACCGAGGCCGACCTCTCCCTCTTCGGCCCCGAGGCCAGCACCGTCATCGCCCAGCTGGAGGCCCGCAAACTGCTCCGCCGCCGGGCCGCCGCCTGGCACTGGACACGCCGGGAACGCGCCGCCGACCTCACGGACATCCGCGGCGAGGGCGGCCGGCCCGTCCAGGTCGTGGAGGAGGGCACCGGACGGCTCCTGGGCACCGTCGACGCCTCCGCCGCCCACTCCACCGTCCACGAGGGCGCCGTCCACCTCCACCAGGGCCGCAGCTACCTCGTACGCCGCCTGGACCTGGAGGAGTCCGTCGCCCTGGTCGAGCAGGCCGACCCGCCCTACTCGACCACCGCGCGCGACACCACCGCCATCTCCATCCTGGAGACCACCACCGAGGTGCCGTGGGGCCCCGCCCGCCTGTGCTTCGGCTCCGTGGAGGTCACCAACCAGGTCGTCTCCTTCCTCCGCCGCCGGCTCATCACCGGCGAGGTCCTCGGCGAGTCCAAGCTGGACCTGCCGCCCCGCACCCTGCGCACCCGGGCCGTGTGGTGGACGGTCACCGAGGACCAGCTCGACGAGGCCCGGATCGCCCCCGAGGCCCTCGGCGGCGCCCTGCACGCCGCCGAACACGCCTCCATCGGCATGCTCCCCCTCTTCGCCACCTGCGACCGCTGGGACATCGGCGGCGTCTCCGTGCCCCTCCACCCCGACACACTGCTGCCCACCGTCTTCGTCTACGACGGCCACCCCGGCGGCGCCGGCTTCGCCGAGCGCGCCTTCCACACCGCCGCGAGCTGGCTGCGCGCGACCCGGGAGGCCATCGCCGCCTGCGAGTGCGAGGCGGGCTGCCCGTCCTGCATCCAGTCCCCCAAGTGCGGCAACGGCAACGACCCGCTGAACAAGAGGGCGGCCATCCGCCTCCTGACCCGCCTCCTGGCCGGCGCCCCCACCGAGGAGCCCCCCGCGCCCTAGTCCGCCCCTCCGTCCGGGGGCCCGGCGCGGGACCGGACGGTGACCCCGTACGGGCCGGCCCGGGCCTCCGCGGCGACCTCCGCCGTCTCGCCGGTCACCGCACACCGCACCACCCGGGCCCGCTGGGCCGCCGCCACCTGCCGGGCGAGCCCGCAGGCGTGCCGCTTGCCCAGAAGGGCGTGGTCCGCGGCCGCCAGCGCCGCCAGGTCCGCCGCGCCGCCCGCCCGGTGCCGGACGACCACCGCCTGTGCCATGGCGAGCACGGCCAGGAACACCGCGCACAGCGCCGCCGCCGCGAACGCCACCCACACCGTCGCCGAGCCCCGGTCCCTTCTCCCGCCGTCACTCCACCGTGTCCTCCGCAAGGGCCACCGCCTCTCCCGTCAGCCGCACGGCGAGCGGTCCGGGCCCGGCGGCCCGGGCCTCCACCCGGACCCGCACCAGATCCCCCTCCCGGGCCACCCCGACCCGCGCGCCGGGCGGTGCCGCCGAACGCGCCGCCGCCACGGCCGCCGCCGGCGGGTCCGACCGGGCCGCGGCCCGTGCCCCCGCACGGGCCGCGTCCACACACTGGATCTGCGCGGCGGCCGCCATCAGGCCCCAGATCAGCGCCAGGCCGAGGAGCGTCAGCACCGGCAGCACCACCGCCGCCTCGGCCGTCACATAGCCGCCGTCGTGCTCCTCAGAAGGTCGCATGGAGCGCCTTCACGATGAGCTGTTGCAGCGCGGCGCTCACGGGCCCGCTGGTCACCACCTTGTAGAGCACGGCCGCCAGCGCACAGGCGGCCAGCGTCCCCACCGCGTACTCGGCGGTGCTCATCCCCGCGTCGTTCCGGGCCGCGCGCGCCCAGCACTTCAGGCACCGGCCCCACCGGGCCCCCACCACGCGCTTCCCCACCCGAGCTGCTGCTTCTGCCATGACTGTTCCCCCTTGATCCGTTGATGCGTCTTGATCTGTCTCAATCTGTCTTGAGCCGTCTTGAGACGTGGGTCCTCCGGGCCTGCCGGCCCTCGTGTCCCCGTCGCTCACCGCCGTTGCTCACCCGCCCTTCATCAGCCCTCCCCCGAGTCCGACGACCACCGGCACCACCCCCACCGCGAGGAACGCGGGCAGGAAGCACAGCCCGAGCGGGGCCGTCGCCAGGACTCCCGCACGTCGGGCGCGCACGGCCGCCGACCTGGCCTGGGCGGCTCTCAGCCGGTCCGCGAGCCGCGCCATGGGCTCGACCGCCGGGACTCCGGTGGCCTGCGCCCGTTCGAGACACCGGGCCGGCGCCCCGGCGCCGGGCAGGCTGCCGAGCCGTCCCCAGGCCACGGCCGGGTCGCCGCCGAGCCGGACCTCCGCGGCGGCCCGGGCGAGCCCGGCACCCACGGGGCCGCCGAGCGACACACCGACCGCTTCCGCCGCCTCCCGGGGGCCGGCGCCCGCTGCCAGACAGGCCGCCAGCAGATCGGCCGCCAGCGGCAGTTGCTGCTGCACCACCTCGGCGGGGGCTTCCCGTGCCGCGCGTCTTTCGGCCTGCGCGCGCAGCCACCGGCGCCGCACACCCCACCCGGCACCCGCACCGGCCACGCCCCCGAGGACCCCGCCGAGCATCCCGCCCAGCAGCAGACCGGCGCCGCACACCAGCACCGCCCCGCGCCGGCCCTCCGTCAGGGCATCGATCCGGCGCTGCCGAGCCCTCGGCCGCGCGACCGGCGTCGTCCTGTCGAGGAGTGCCGCCGCGCGGCGACGCACCGTGCGCCGGTGCCGGCCCCTCCCCCCGGTTGCTCCGGCTCCTCCAGCTCCTGCCGCGGCCGCCCGCACGCACCACACGGCGAGCGCGGCCAGAACGACGAGGACCACTGCCCACAGACTGTGGACAAACATCCCGTCCACTTCCCCCTCCCCCTTCATGTCCACGAACCCTTCTCCGGGCCCTTCTCCGGCTTCTGTGGTTTCTGCGGCTTCTCCGCCGCCCGGACGATCCGCCCGGTCCATGCGATGCCCACGCTCTCCAGCAGCCCGCCCACGACGAGACAGCCGAGCCCCGGCGCGGTGTGCAGCAGGACCCCGAGCGGCCGGGCGCCCAGCGCACTGCCCATCAGCAGGGCCAGCAGCGGCAGCAGGGCGAGCATCACGGCCGTGGACCGCGTACCGGCCAGTTGCGCCCGGAGGTCGTCCCGTTGGTCGCGCTCGGCGGCCAGCGCGGCACCGACCCGCTCCAGCCCGGCGGCCAGTCCGGCTCCCCCGTCGACCGCGACCCGCCAGCACGCGGCGACGCCGACCAGACCTTCGGCGCCCGGCCGCTCCGCGGCCTTCCGCAGCGCCTCCGGCACGTCGCCGCCGAACCGCGCCGCGGCCACCACCGCGGGCCACTCCGGGCCGAGTCCGGGTGCGGCCACACCTGCGACCGCCTCGCCGGGCTGGCGCCCGGCGCGGAGCTCGCCCGCCACCGTGCCGCACAGGTCGACGACGGCCGACTCGCAGGCCTCGCGTTCCCGCCGGTGCTGTCGTGCCGCCAGCCACCGCCGGGCGAGCGGCACCGCCAGGGCCCCGGCGACCAGCGGCAGCGCCGAGTCGCCCAGCCACGCCACGGCGGCCCCGCCCGCGACGCAGAGCAGCTCCCGCCGCGCGACCGCCTCACGCCGCACCCACCGGACGATCCGCAGCACCCGGACCGGCCGGACCGGCCACGCACCCGGCCACCCGCCGGGCTCCGCCGCTCCACCACCCGCGAGCAGCAGCCGGGCGCGCCGCACGCCTCGGCCGGGCCAGGCCGGCACTCCCGCGACCGCCGCCGCACCCAACAGCAACACCGCGAACACCGCGGCCCCCTGCGCCGACCACGGCGGCACACCCACCGGCACCGACGCCACCCCGCCCGCCCCCGTCACGACGTCCGCCTCCCCCGGCCGCACAGCGCCCCGAACCGGGCCCAGGCGGGGCCGCGGACGAAGCCGGAGGCGCCCCACAGGGCCGCCGGCACCGTGGTGACGAATCCGGCGGCGTCCCGGTCCAGGACGTGCACCTCGGCGACCCTCCGTTGTCCGCCGTGGTCCCGCACCATGTGGATCACCACCGACAGGGCTGCCGCCAACTGGCTGTGCAGCGCGGCCCGGTCGAGCCCGGCGGTGGAGCCCAGCGCCTCCAGCCGGGCGGGCACGTCCGCGGCCGCGTTGGCGTGGACGGTCCCGCAGCCGCCCTCGTGGCCCGTGTTGAGGGCGGCCAGCAGGTCGGTGACCTCCGGGCCGCGGACCTCGCCGACCACGAGGCGGTCGGGCCGCATCCGCAGCGCCTGGCGCACCAGGTCGCGCAAGGTCACCAGGCCGGTGCCCTCCTGGTTGGCGGGGCGGGTCTCGAGGCGGACCACGTGCGGGTGGTCGGGACGGAGCTCGGCCGAGTCCTCGGCGAGGACGATCCGTTCGTCGGGGGCGACCAGGCCGAGCAGGCTCGACAGGAGGGTCGTCTTGCCCGAGCCCGTGCCGCCGCTGATGACATAGGAGAGGCGGGCGTCGAGCACGGCCGCGAGCAGTCGCCGGCCGCCCGGCGGCACCGTGCCCGCGGCCTCCAGCTCCGCCAGGGTGAACGCCCGGGGCCGCACCACGCGCAGGGACAGGCAGGTCGACCCGACGGCGACCGGGGGCAGCACGGCGTGCAGCCGGGTGCCGTCGGGGAGGCGGGCGTCCACCCAGGGCCGCGCGTCGTCCAGCCGCCGGCCGGCGATGGCGGCGAGGCGCTGGGCGAGCCGACGCACGGCGGTCGCGTCGGGGAAGGTGACGCCGGTGCGCCGCAGCCCCGTACCGCGGTCCACCCACACCTGGTCGGGGGCGGTCACCAGCACGTCGGTCACGTCGGGCTCGGCGAGCAGGGGCTCCAGCGGGCCGGTGCCGACCAGCTCGGAGCGCAACCGCGCGGCCTCGCCGAGGACTTCGGCATCGCCCAGCAGCCGCCCTTCGTGGCGCAGGGCCTCGGCGACGCGCGCCGGTGTCGGTTCGGCGCCGCTTTCGGCGAGTCGCCGGCGGACCGCGTCAAGCAGGGCGGTGCTCATGCCGGCTCCCCCTGCTGTCGTTCGGCGAGGGCGTGGGTCCAGAACGCGGTGCTGAAGCGGGCCAGCGGTCCGCGCTCGGCGGCGCCCGGCGGGCGGCCCGCGCTCACGTCGTCGGCGAGGTGCGGCTCGGCCGGCAGCTCCCCGGCCAGGGGGACGCCCAGCAGGCGCGCGACCTCGGGGCCGTCCATACCGGTGCCGAACGGGCCGCGCACGACTGCGCGGACGTCCCTCATCAGCAGGTTCAGCACGGAGGCGACCCGGTGGGAGGCGGCCAGCGCCCGTAGTTCGGCCGGGACCACGACCAGGCCGAGGTCGAGCTGGCCGATGGCTTCGACCGCCGTGTCGTCGAGCCTGCGCGGCAGGTCGACGACGACCACGCCGCCGCGCCGGCGGGCGGCCGCCAGCACGGCCCGCATCGCCTCCGGCGGGACGGCCGCGCAGTCGCCGCGGTCCCAGCTGAGGACGCGCAGGGCGTGGACGGAGGGCAGGGCCTCTTCCAGCGCCTGGGCGGCGACTCTGCCGCGGGAGCCGGCGAAGGCGGGCCAGCGGAGGCCGGTGGCCTTCTCGCCGCCGAGGAGGACGTCGAGTCCTCCGCCGAGCGGGTCGCCGTCGATCAGCATGGTGCGTTCTCCGGCGCGGGCCGCGCCGAGGGCCAGGGCGCACGCGAGTGTGCTCGCCCCGGCGCCGCCGCAGCCGCCGACCACGCCCACGGTGAGCGCGGGCCGGCCGACTCCCTCGGCCGCGTCGGCGATGCGGTCGACGAGCCAGTTCTCGTGGCCGGGCAGCAGGGCGACGTTCGCCGCTCCGATGCCGACGGCGCGCTGCCAGACACCGGCGTCGTCCGCGTCCTTGCCGACGAGCACCACCCCCTCCCGGCGCGGGACGCCGTACAGCCGCCCCGCGCAGTCGTCGCCGACGACGACCAGCCGTGCGCCGTCCCAGTCGCGGCCGCGCACGGCCGTGCCGTGCGCCACCCGCGGCACGGCACCGGCCGCCGCGCACAGGCGGAGCAGGTCGTCCAGCAGTCCCTCGTCCTCCGTGAGGATCAGCGGCCCGTTCTGCGGGCCGTCCACGGAAGCGGGGCAATCGGATGTCCTCGATCCGGTCACGGTCTCCTCCCCTCTCACTTCGCGCTCGCGCATCCGCACATCGCGGAAGTCGCGGGGAAACACGGTGGAGTGGGCCCGGTAAATCGTGGGGATCTTGGTCGAAAACTGTGGACAACTCGCCGGTTGTGAATATCCCGCTCACCTATACCGGTGACTTCCGCTGCGCAGCCTGTTGATTACGCTGCGTAACGGGTATGAAGGGGGCGGGTCCGGCGCTCGTCGCGGCGCACAGAGGAGGGGAGGTCCCGATGGCGACCACCGAAACGCATCCGGACATGCGACGACCCCCGCCGGGGGGGAGAGCGGGGGTCGTCCCCACGGCCGACTCGGGGGGGGGGGAGGAGTCGGGCCGGGTTAGACACGGTCGCGAACGATCCGTGACTTCCATGGTGTACCCGAGAGGCTTCTCAGGCAAACCCACACGCCTCAGCTTACGCCGAATGGAGGGCCCTATGCTCAGCGGAGTGGAAAACCACTCCTTGCCTCGCACCGCCGCGTTCTTTGATCTGGACAAGACGGTCATTGCGAAGTCGAGCACGCTCACCTTCAGCAAGTCGTTCTACCAAGGCGGCTTGATCAACAAGCGCGCGGTGTTGCGCACCGCATACGCACAGTTCGTCTTCCTCGCCGGCGGCGCCGATCACGAGCAGATGGAACGGATGCGGCGCTATCTCTCGAGTCTCTGCCGCGGCTGGAATGTCCAGCAGGTCCGGGAGATCGTCGCCGAGACCCTGCACGAACTCATCGACCCGATCATTTACGACGAGGCGGCCTCCCTCATCGAGGAGCACCACACCGCCGGCCGCGACGTGGTGATCGTCAGCACCTCCGGGGCCGAGGTCGTCGAGCCCATCGGCGCCCTGCTCGGCGCGGACCGCGTCGTGGCCACGCGCATGGTCGTCGAGGACGGCCGCTTCACCGGGGACATCGAGTACTACGCCTACGGCCCCACCAAGGCGGAGGCCGTCAGGGAGCTGGCCGCGTCGGAGGGGTACGACCTCTCGCGCTGCTACGCCTACAGCGATTCGGTGACGGACATCCCGATGCTGGAGTCCGTCGGCCATCCGCACGCCGTCAATCCCGACCGCGGGTTGCGGCGGGAAGCGGCCGCACGCGGCTGGCCGATTCTCTCCTTCAGCCGGCCGGTCCGCCTGAAACAACGCATTTCCGCGCTCTCCATGCCGTCCCGGCCCGCACTCGTGGCCGCGGCGGTCGCCGCCGCGGCGGCGACCGCCGGACTGATGTGGATGGCCGGCCGGCGCAGGGCCGCACTGACCGCAATGCCCGCCTTTGCAGCCAAAAGCAAAGAAGTGCAGCCCAGGCTTCCGGTTGTGCCACGACAGGAGTAGAAAGGAGTTAACGGCCCGCGAGACCAGGACATCCGCGAGGAAGCCCTCACGCACCAAGGCCCCACGGACCGCACGCACGAATACCGGGCACCCACGCGACGCCGACCCGTCGATTACGGGCCAGCCGCACCAGGTGGCGGGCGAAGTACCCGGCCTGATGGGCGAAAAATCGTGCACGCTTGGTAACCCGGTGGACGTGCCAGCGGCGGTACCGCAGTTCACGGGTACCGCCGCAACCCTTGTCCGGACGCCCCGCGCCCCGGCTGGCCACTCCGGCGCATCCGGCCGCTGTCCGGCCGTTCCGGCTTCAGGCCGCGCCGCGCTGCAGCGCTTCGCACACGGCCGTGCTCTCCCGCGCCCCGAGCTCCACCGCCCGGCCGCAGTGCGCGATCCAGGCCGCCACACCCTCCGGCGTCCCCGACACGTAGCCCTCCAGCGCCGACCGGTACGCCTCCCGGCCCTGCTCCGCGTGGCCCACCTCGGCGGGGCAGACCGACTTGGGGTCCAGTCCGCTGCCCACGAGCACGATCCGTTCGGCCGCGCGGGCCACCAGCCCGTTGCAGGAGCGGAAGGGGCGCAGCGCCAGCAGTTCTCCGTGCACCACCGCGGCGGTCACCAGCGCCGGCGCCCGGCTGCCGGCGATCAGCAGCGACGCCAGCCCTTCCAGCCGCCCGGCGACCTCGTCCGCCGAGGGCAGCGGCGCACCGTCCGGCGCCGGCACGTCCTGCGGGTCGTCCACCGTTTCGCCGGGCAGCCGGGGCCGGCCGACCGCCTCGTCCGGCCGGTCTCCCCCCGCGGCGAGCAGGTGCAACCGCGCCAGCACCCGGAGCGGCGACTGTCCCCAGACGCTGAGCAGTTGGCCCGCCTCGGCGGTCAGGCGCAGGGCGGCACCGATCGTGCGCGGTTCGCCCCCGGTGCTGAAGTCGGTGCGGCGGCGCACCTCCTCCAGGGCCCAGTCGGCGCCGGAGAGCGCCGCGGAGCCGCGGGCGCCGCGCAGCGCGGCCTCGGAGGTGATCTCGGTGCTGCGGCGCCGCATCACCCGGTGGCCGTACACCCGGTCCACCGCCTTGCGCACGGAGTCCACGGAGTCGGTGACGCCCGGCAGTGCGGCCAGGGCGGCGAGCGGATCGGCTGTCGTACTCATGGGCACGACCCTACGCATCCGGAGTTAACACCCCTCGAAAGAGTGGTTCTCTTCACTCACGTCTCTCACTCAGCGCACCCTGACACCTACTCTTGGTGAATATGAAGATCGCTTTCGTGGGGAAGGGCGGCAGCGGCAAGACCACGCTGTCCTCTCTGTTCATCCGCCACCTCGCCGCCGGCCGGACCCCCGTCCTGGCCGTGGACGCGGACATCAACCAGCACCTGGGCGCGGCGCTGGGGCTCGACGAGGCGGAGAGCGCCGCCCTGCCCGCGATGGGTGCGCGACTGCCGCTGATCAAGGAGTACTTGCGGGGCGCCAACCCCCGTATCCCGGCCGCGGAGACCATGATCAAGACGACGCCGCCCGGGCAGGGTTCACGCCTGCTGCGCGTCGTCGAGGACAACCCGGTCTACGAGGCGTGCGCCCGCCCGGTGCGGCTGGACGACGACGCCTCGGTCCGGCTGATGGTCACCGGCCCGTTCACCGATGCCGACCTCGGCGTGGCCTGCTACCACTCGAAGGTGGGCGCGGTGGAGCTGTGCCTGAACCACCTCGTCGACGGGCCGGGCGAGTACGTGGTGGTCGACATGACGGCCGGCAGCGACTCCTTCGCCTCCGGCATGTTCACCCGCTTCGACATGACGTTCCTGGTGGCCGAGCCCACCCGCAAGGGCGTCTCCGTCTACCGCCAGTACAAGGAGTACGCGCGGGACTTCGGCGTCGCGCTGAAGGTGGTGGGCAACAAGGTGCAGGGCGACGACGACCTGGACTTCCTGCGTGCCGAGGTGGGTGAGGACCTGCTGGTCACGTTCGGGCACTCGGACTGGGTGCGCGCCATGGAGAAGGGGCGCCCGCCGCGGTTCGAGCTGCTGGAGGAGGCCAACCGCCGGGCGCTGGAGACACTGCGCGGGGCGGCGGACGCGTCGTACGAGCGGCGGGACTGGCGGCGGTACACCCGCCAGATGGTGCACTTCCACCTCAAGAACGCGGAGAGCTGGGGGAACGCGAAGACCGGCGCCGATCTGGCCGCGCAGGTCGACCCCTCCTTCGTCCTGGACGAGCACCTGCTGGCCGCCCCACAGCCCGTCTGAGCGTGGCCCAGCCGCCGGGCGGCGTCCTGCCGACCTCCAGCTCGCGCAGCGCGGCGAGGACCTGGGGGTCCTGGGCGTCGAGCCAGTCGGCCAGCTGTTTGAACGACACGCAGCGCACGTCCGGCTTGGTGCACACGGTCCTGATGACGCTTTCGACCGCGCGCATGTACGCGCCGCCGTTCCACGACTCGAAGTGGTCGCCGATGAACAGCGGCGCACGGTTGCCCTCATAGGCGCGGTCGAAGCCGGCCAGGAGCGCGTCGCGCATCTGGCGCCCCCGGAATCCCCACACCTCGCTCCGTGAACCTCGGGTGCCGCGCGGGGAACCGGACTGGTTGGCCAGGAAGTTGTAGTCCATGGAGAGCATCTCGCCGTGGCGGCCGGGGACGGGTACGTCCTGGAGGGGGAAGTCCCAGAGCCCCTTCAGCCGGCGGGGCCAGACCTGCCGTCCCCCGGCCGAGCTGGCGTCGTAGCGGAAGCCCATGTCCTTGGCGGCCGTGACGAGATTGCGCTGGCCCAGCAGGCAGGGAGCGCGGCCGCCGACGAGCTCCTTGGCGTAGTCGAAGGGCAGGGGCGGCTCGTTCTTCAGCCCGCTGTTGGTCTTCCAGTGCTGCACGAAGGAGACCGCCTGGCGGATCTCGCTCTTCCACTCCTCGGCGGACCAGGTGCCCACACCGCGGTCGCGGCCGCAGAAGTGGCCGTTGAAATGGGTGCCGATCTCGTTGCCCTCCAGCCAGGCGGCGCCGGCCTGGGCCGCGGTGGCACGGACGCCCCCGACGTCGTTGAAGCCGATGTCCGAGGAGCCGGCGGGGTGCCGGGGCGGGTGGTAGAGGTGCCGTTTGGTGTCAGGGAGGAGGTAGACGCCGCTGAGGAAGTAGGTCATGGTCGCGTGGTACTTCCTGCCGACCTCGCGGAAGTGGGAGAACAGCTTCTGGCCGTCCTCGCCCGCGCCGTCCCAGGAGAAGACGACGAACTGCGGCGGCCGTTCGCCGGGGGCGAGCCTGCGGGGCCGCGGCTGGAGCGGCTGCGGGCCCGTGTCGGCGGTGGAGCCGTCGCCGATGAGCCGTACGGGGCGCCGGGCGTTGGGGTCGGCGGCCTCTCCCGCCCGGCCGCCCTGCGCCGCGTCGCCCGCACAGCCCGTCGCGCCGGTCGTCAGGGCCAGGGCCGTCAGCCCGCCCAGCGCGATCCTCCATGTCGCAGCCACCGCCACCGCAGCCACCTCGCTCTTCCGTGCTCAGCCGCTGGAGCCGGCCGGCGTCCGGGCCGCCGGGCGCCGGGCCACGGCCACCGTGGCACGCGGGCCTGGCATGCCCCGTGCAGGACAGGCGGAAAAACATACTTTTCACCGCTTCGAGCGAACGATCCCCGCGGACCCTTCAAAAGACCTTTACCCAGCATTACGATTCCATTACTCAGCGTTGACGATGGGCGCATCTGCGCGCCCCACACCGCCGTCCGCGCCGCCGTACCCACGTCCGCCTTCCCCTGCGGTCCCGGCCGCCCCCACGAAGACGGGAACGACCATGCCCGCTCAGCCGACCCCGGCCCCCCTCACCCCGCAGGACACCGCCCCGCAGGGCAGCACCGCGCGGCCGCCACGCCGCCGCGCCCTGCGGGCCCTGAGACTGGACCCGTCCGCCTCGGCCCTGCTCTTCCTCTTCACCGTGCCGCTCGCCCTGGGCATCGCCCTCACTGCGGGCGCGTCGCTGCGGGAGGCGTTCGGCACCGCGTTCGCCGTCGGGGTCGCCGCCGGCCTGACCGGCGGGTCGGCCGTCGTCCGGGCCACGGCGTACGGGGTGCTGCGCCGCGCGGGCAACGCCCTGCCGGCCGCGGACCGCCGTCCGCTCCGCCTCCGCCGCGGCGCCGCGCGGCCGGGCGCGACCGTCCACACCAGGAGCGACTGCCGGCCGTGGACGCCCTGGCGGCACCACCACTGCGTCCGGCAGCAGTCCGCCGCCGGCCCCGACGAGGCACCCGACGCGCCGGCCCAGCTGCTCGGCGGCGTCATCGCGTTCCAGCGCGAGACGGCGCCCCTGGTCCGCGAGGAACTGGCCCGGCTCGCCCGCGAGGGGCAGCGCCCCGGGCAGCTCTTCCTCACCTGCGCCGACTCCCGCCTCGTCACCAGCATGATCACCAGCAGTGGCCCCGGCGACCTGTTCACCGTGCGCAACGTGGGCAACCTGATGCCGCCGCCCGGCAGCGGCACCGGCTGCGACTCCGTGGCCGCCGCCGTGGAGTACGCCGTCGAGGTGCTGAAGGTCGGCAGCATCACCGTGTGCGGCCACTCCGGCTGCGGCGCCATGCAGGCCCTGCTGGAGATGGCCGCCTCCCCCGCCGGCCACGGCCTCGCCCCCGCCGACCAGACCCCCCTCTCCCGCTGGCTCCGCCACGGCCGCCCCAGCCTCGCCCGGATGCAGCGCATCGGCCACCTCGGCCGCGGCGAGGTCGCGCTCGCCGAGCGGCCGGTCGCCGACGACGCCGAGCGGCTGGCGCTCGTCAACGTCATGCAGCAGCTGGACCACCTGATGGCCCACGCCTGTGTCGCCCGGCGGGTGGCCGAGGGGGCCCTCCAGCTCCAGGGCATGTACTTCCACGTGGGCGAGGCCCAGGCGTACGTCCTCGACCGCCGCTCCCGTACGTTCACCGCCGTCCGGCCGGGGGTGCTCCATGCCGCCTGACCCGGCCCCGTACGCGCCGCGCGGCGCCCGCACACCCGTACGCCCCGCGCACACGGTGCACCGCACCACCCCCTCTGACCTCGGACGACCTCCGCGGCAGCCGCCCTGACACAGGTCTAAACCAGAATTGGCCGACACCCCTTGTCAGGGCGCACTCCGGGCTGATGAGCTAGGGCCGGGACGCAACGGGCCCCCTGGGAAAGGGAGATGTCGTGAGCAACGAAAGCCTGGCCAGCCTCTTGAAGGAGGAGCGCCGCTTCGCACCGCCCGCCGCTCTGGCCGCCGAGGCCAACGTCACGGCAGAGGCGTACGAGCAGGCGCGGGCCGACCGGCTGGGCTTCTGGGCCACCCAGGCCCGCCGGCTGTCGTGGGAGACCGAGCCCACCCAGGTCCTGGACTGGTCCGACCCGCCGTTCGCCAAGTGGTTCGCCGACGGCCGGCTCAACGTGGCGTACAACTGCGTCGACCGCCACGTGGAGAACGGCCATGGCGACCGGGTGGCCCTGCACTTCGAGGGCGAGCCGGGCGACACCCGGTCCCTGACCTACGCCGACCTCCAGCGCGAGGTCTCCAAGGCCGCGCACGCCCTCACCGAGCTGGGCGTGCAGGCGGGCGACCGGGTCGCCATCTACCTGCCGATGATCCCCGAGGCGGTCGTCTCGATGCTCGCCTGCGCGCGCATCGGCGCCCCGCACTCGGTGGTGTTCGGCGGCTTCTCCGCCGACGCCCTCGCCACCCGCATCCACGACGCCGACGCCCGCGTCGTGATCACCGCCGACGGCGGCTACCGCCGCGGCAAGCCCTCCCCGCTCAAGCCCGCCGTGGACGAGGCCCTCACCCGCCCCGGCACCGAGAACGTCCGCAGCGTCCTCGTCGTCCGCCGCACCGGCCAGGAGGACCTCGCCTGGACCGAGGGCCGCGACGTGTGGTGGCACGACCTCGTCGACCGCCAGCCCGAGCAGCACACGCCCCAGGCGTTCGACGCCGAGCACCCGCTGTTCATCCTGTACACCTCGGGCACCACCGGGAAGCCCAAGGGCATCCTGCACACCACCGGTGGCTACCTGACCCAGACGTCGTACACCCACCACGCCGTCTTCGACCTCAAGCCCGAGTCCGACGTCTTCTGGTGCACCGCCGACGTCGGCTGGGTCACCGGCCACTCGTACATCGTCTACGGGCCGCTCAGCAACGGCGCGACCGAGGTGCTCTACGAGGGCACCCCCGACACCCCGCACCAGGGCCGCTGGTGGGAGATCGTCCAGAAGTACGGCGTGACGATCCTCTACACCGCGCCCACCGCCATCCGCGCCGCCATGAAGTGGGGCGACGACATCCCGGCCAAGTTCGACCTGTCCAGCCTGCGCGTCCTCGGCTCCGTCGGCGAACCCATCAACCCCGAGGCGTGGGTCTGGTACCGCAAGCACATCGGCGCCGACGCCACGCCCGTGGTCGACACCTGGTGGCAGACCGAGACCGGCAGCATCATGATCAGCCCGCTGCCCGGCGTCACCGAGGCCAAGCCCGGCTCGGCCCAGGTCCCGCTGCCCGGCATCGCGGCCACCGTCGTCGACGACGAGGGCAACGAGGTGCCCGACGGCGCCGGCGGCTACCTGGTGCTCACCGAGCCGTGGCCGTCCATGCTGCGCACCATCTGGGGCGACGACCAGCGCTACCGCGACACGTACTGGTCCCGCTTCGCCGGCCGCTACTTCGCCGGTGACGGCGCGAAGAAGGACGAGGACGGCGACATCTGGCTGCTCGGCCGCGTCGACGACGTCATGCTCGTCTCCGGCCACAACATCTCCACCACCGAGGTCGAGTCGGCGCTCGTCTCGCACCCCAAGGTCGCCGAGGCGGCCGTCGTGGGCGCGAAGGACCCGCAGACCACCCAGGCCATCTGCGCCTTCGTCATCCTGCGCGGCGGCCAGGAGCAGGGCGCCGACGAGGCGGGCCTCGTCGAGGAGCTGCGCGCCCACGTCGCCAAGCAGCTCGGCCCGATCGCCAAGCCCAAGCGCATCCTGCCCGTCTCCGAGCTGCCCAAGACCCGCTCCGGCAAGATCATGCGGCGGCTGCTGCGCGACGTGGCCGAAAACCGGGCCCTGGGCGATGTCACCACCCTCACCGACGCCTCGGTCATGGACCTCATCCAGGCCAAGCTCCCGGCCGCCCCCTCCGAGGACTGACAGGACACCATCACGGGCCGACGGCCGGGCCGGACCAGGAAGGACCAGGTCACCGGCCCTCCACCGGCCCGCTCCGCCACGTGCCGCCATGAAGGGCGCCCGGCTTCCCGCCGGGCGCCCTTCACTCTTTCCGGTTAAGGTAAGTACCTGTCGCATCAAAATCGCGACAAGAATCAAGGGCGCGCCGGGAAGTCTGGTCGGCACTCACACACGCCTACGCGTGTGTTCCAGTCAGCTGCCGACGCCAGGAGGTCCATCACCGTGGCCGCGCCCCAGAACCGCCGTTCCGTCTTCCTCGGCAGGCTGCCCCTGCCCGAACGGAACTACCTCGCGGACGCGCTGCGCACCGAGACCACCGGCGGCGTCCTGCTGCTCGTCGCCGCCGTCACCGCGCTGATCTGGGCGAACACCCCGCTGCACGGCAGCTACGAGACGGTGCGCTCCTTCCACCTCGGCCCCGCCGCGCTCGGCCTGGACCTCAGCCTGCAGCACTGGGCGGCCGACGGCCTGCTCGCGGTCTTCTTCTTCGTCGCCGGCATCGAGCTCAAACGCGAACTCGTCGCCGGCGAACTCCGCGACCCCAAGGCCGCGATCCTGCCCGTCGTCGCCGCCCTGTGCGGCATGGCCGTGCCCGCCCTCGTCTACACGGCGGTCGCCACCACCGGCGGCGGCTCCCTGGGCGGCTGGGCCGTCCCCACCGCCACGGACATCGCCTTCGCCCTCGCCGTCCTCGCCGTCATCGGCACCGCCCTGCCCTCGGCCCTGCGTGCCTTCCTGCTGACCCTCGCCGTCGTCGACGACCTCTTCGCGATCCTCATCATCGCCGTCTTCTTCACCTCGAAGCTGAACTTCGCGGCGCTCGGCTTCGCCGTCGTCGGCCTCGCCGTCTTCTGGCTGCTCCTGCGCAAGGGCGTACGCGGCTGGTACGTCTACGTACCGCTGGCCGTCGTCAACTGGGCGCTCATGTACAACAGCGGCGTGCACGCCACCATCGCCGGCGTCGCCATGGGGCTCATGCTGCGCTGCACGCGCCATGAGGACGAGGAGCACTCCCCCGGCGAGCACATCGAGCACCTCGTGCGCCCCCTGTCGGCGGGCCTGGCCGTCCCCCTCTTCGCGCTCTTCTCCGCCGGTGTGGCCGTGACCGGCGGCGCCCTCGCGGACGTGTTCACCCGGCCCGAGACGCTCGGCGTCGTCCTCGGCCTGGTGGTGGGCAAGGCCGTCGGGGTCTTCGGCGGCACCTGGGCCGCGGCCCGCTTCACCCGCGCCGAGCTCAACCCCGACCTGAAGTGGCCCGACGTGCTCGCCGTGGCCGCCCTCGCCGGCATCGGCTTCACCGTCTCGCTCCTCATCGGCGAGCTGGCTTTCGGCGACGACGCCGTGCTCGCCGGCGAGGTGAAGGCCGCCGTCCTCGTCGGATCGCTGACAGCCGCCGTCGTGTCGGGCGCCCTCCTCAAAATGCGCGACAACAAGTACAAGAAGCTCACCGCCGACGAGGAGCGCGACGAGGACGAGGACGGCATCCCCGACATCTACGAGGAGCACAACCCCGAGTTCCACCTGCGCATGGCCGCGAAGTACGAGGCCCGGGCCGCCGAGCACCGCAGGCTGGCCGAGCTGGCCGCGGGCCGCACCACCCAGGACGACGGCCGGGCATGATCTGAGAGTCTTTACGCGCGACGTCCTTGGCGGGCATACCTGCCGTGACGGGCATACCTGCAAAGAAGAAGCCGAAGACGATGAGGACGATGAGGGAGCAGCCGATGAGCGCAGCCGACGACGGCGCGAACCGCAGCCTCGGCCAGCTGGTGGCCCAGGCCACCACCGAGCTGTCCGCGCTGGTGCACGACGAGATCGCACTGGCCAAGGCCGAGCTGCGCGAGGACGCCCGCCGCGTGGGCATCGGCGGCGGCGCCATCGCCGCCGCGGGCGTCCTGGCGCTGTTCTCCCTGCCGGTGCTGAGCTTCGCCGCGGCCTACGGCATCCACAACCTGGGCCTGGGCCTGGCCTGGTCGTTCCTGATCACCGGTGGCGCGTTCCTGCTGCTGGCGGCGGCCCTGGGCCTGCTGGCCGTGGCCAAGTTCAAGAAGATCAGCAAGCCGGAGAGGAGCATCGCGTCCGCCCGCGAGACGGCCGCCGTGCTCGGCACCGTCAAGCCGCACCCGCGATCCGCCGCTGCCGCGGGTCCGGCGGACGCATCTGTGACACGCTCGTCCGTATGACGGTGCCCGAGACCCCAGAAGCGCCCGCGTCCCCCGGCTCCTCCGACCGGCCCGCGCCACCCGGCCCGCCGGCCGCGCCGGGCCAGGGGCCGGCGACGGCCGCCTCGGTCGTCCGCCCGGAGGGGCCGTGGACCCACCGCGAGGTGGCGGCCAACGGGGCTCGGTTCCACATCGCCGAGACGGGGCAGGGCCCCCTGGTGCTGCTCCTGCACGGCTTCCCGCAGTTCTGGTGGACGTGGCGGCACCAGATGACGGCGCTCGCCGAGGCGGGCTTCCGCGCGGTGGCCATGGACCTGCGCGGCGTGGGCGGCAGCGACCGTACGCCCCGCGGCTACGACCCGGCCAACCTCGCGCTCGACGTCACCGGTGTGATCCGCTCGCTGGGCGAGCCGGACGCCGCGCTGGTCGGGCACGACCTGGGCGGCTACCTGGCGTGGACGGCCGCCGTGATGCGGCCCAAGCTCGTGCGCCGGCTGGTGGTCTCCTCGATGCCGCACCCGCGCCGCTGGCGGTCGGCCATGCTGGCCGACCCGCGGCAGAGCGCCGCGAGCGCCCACATCTGGGGCTTCCAGCGGCCCTGGCTGCCCGAGCGCCGGCTGGTCGCCGACGACGCGGCGCTGGTGGGCCGGCTGATCCGGGACTGGTCCGGGCCCCGGCTCCCGGACGACGCGGCGGTGGAGACGTACCGCCTGGCCATGACGATCCCCTCCACCGCGCACTGCTCGATCGAGCCGTACCGCTGGATGGTGCGGTCCATGGCGCGCCCCGACGGCGTCCAGTTCAACCGCCGTATGAAGCGGCCGGTGCGCGTCCCCACGCTGCACCTGCACGGGTCGCTCGATCCGGTGATGCGCACCCGTTCCGCCGCGGGCTCCGGCGAATACGTGGAGGCTCCCTACCGCTGGCGGCTCTTCGACGGCCTGGGGCACTTCCCCCACGAGGAGGACCCGCTGGCCTTCTCCTCGGAGCTGATCAGCTGGCTCAAGGACCCCGAACCGGACCGGTAGGGGGACGGAGAGAGCGGGTGCCGGCCGCCACGCGCGCGTGCCGCCGTCCGCCACAGGGGCCTGCTGTCCGCCACAGGAGCCCTGCCGTCCGCCACTTGCCCCGCGCATAGGCCAATTGCGGGGCCCAGGGGCGATTACCGACCGCGGGCCCCGGGCAGAGCTTCAGGTATGGGCTGGACGCACGACTACCGTGACCTGACTCAGGAGCGCGCCACCGAGGCCGACGCCTCGCTGGCGGTGACGGAAGGACCCGACCGGGACGCCTGGGGCGAGCACCGGCCGCGGGGCGGTCCCGACCCCCGCATGGGCATTCCGCGCATCCTCCACCGCCGCGCCCGCTGGGTGTCGGCCCGCCTGCGCCACCCACGCAGCCGCTGAGCCGCCCGCCCTACGGGGCCCGCGGCGGCCCTCCGGCAGCCCTGTAGGCCCCCTGGGGGCCTTACAGGGCGCAGCTCTGGGTGTTGACCCGCGCCGAGGCCGTACGGCCCTCCACGGCGTCCCCACGCACCTCGGCGGCCGTCAGCGCATACCCCGTGTCGGGGTCGTCGAGGGACTTGGCGAACACCACCCCGTAGACCTCGCCGTCGGGCGTCAGCAGCGGGCCGCCGGAGTTGCCCTGCCGGACGGTGGCGTAGAGCGAGTACACGTCGCGGCGCACGTTGCCGCGGTGGTAGATGTCGGGCCCGCCCGCCTGCACCCGGCTGCGGACGCGCGCGGCCCGCACGTCGTACGAGCCGTTCTCCGGGAAGCCCGCCACGATGGCGTCCTTCCCGCTCCGCGCGTCGTCCTCGGCGAACCGCAGCGGCGGGGCCTTCAGCGCGGGCACGTCGAGCACGGCGATGTCGCGCTTCCAGTCGTAGAGCACGACCTTCGCCTCGTAGGCCCGCCCCTCGCCGCCCACCTGCACGGTCGGCTCGTCGACCCCGCCGACGACGTGGGCGTTGGTCATCACCCGGTGCGGCGCGAACGCGAAACCGGTGCCCTCCAGCACCTTCCCGCAGCTGGGGGCATTGCCGACGACCTTGACGATGCTGTGCCGGGCGGCCTCCGTGACGGGGCTGCCGGCCAGCTCCGGGTCGGGCGGCGGCACGGGCGTGATGGGCTCGGCCGAGAACGGCGCGAAGACCTGCGGCAGGCCGTTCTGCGCCAGCACCTTGGTGAAGCCCGTGAACCAGGTCCGGTTCCTGGCCTCCTCCGGCAGGACGGCCGTGACCCCCAGCAGCACCTTGGAGCTGCGCACCTCCTTGCCGACGGACGTCAGCGAGGCGTTGGCCAGCAGCGCGCCGATCAGCCACGCGACCAGCAGCATCGCCATGACGTTGACCAGGGCGCCGCCGGTGGCGTCCAGGGCGCGGGCAGGGGACCAGGTGATGTGCCGGCGCAGCTTGTTGCCGAGGTGGGTGGTGGCCGCCTGGCCGACCGACGCGCAGAGGATCACGACGGCCACCGCGCCGATGGCCGCGAGGCCGCCGGGCTCGCTGCCGTCCGTCACGTTGTCCCACAGGATCGGCAGCCCGTAGAGGGCGGCCAGGCCGCCGCCGAGGAAGCCGGTCACGGAGAGCACGCCCACGACGAAGCCCTGGCGGTAGCCGAGCACGGCGAACCACACGGCGGCGACCAGCAGCACGATGTCCAGCACGTTCACCGAAAAGATGCCTCGCCTTGCAGTCGTCGCCGTCACGGCCCCGCGGGGAGGGGCCACCGTCTCATGCCGTCAGGAGCGCGCGTCGAGGGGGACCTCCCGCTCCCGGTCCCAAGGCCGCTCCCAGCCGGCGTAGTGCAGGATGCGGTCGATCACGCCCGCGGTGAAGCCCCAGACGAGCGCCGGGCCGACGCGGAAGGCGGGGCCGCGGTGGCCGCTCGGGTGGATCGCCATCGCGCGGTACCGCGGGTCGGTGAGGTGGGCGACCGGGACGGTGAAGACCCGGGCCGTCTCCTGCGGCGAGACCGGCGCGACGGGGCTGGGCTCGCGCCACCACCCCAGGACGGGGGTGACGACGAAGCCGCTGACGGGGATGTACAGCCGCGGCAGCACGCCGAAGACCTGCACGCCGGACGGGTCGAGCCCGGTCTCCTCGCGGGCCTCGCGCAGGGCGGCCCGTACGGGGCCGTCGCCGTCCGGGTCGCCGTCCTCCGGGTCGAGGGCGCCACCGGGGAACGACGGCTGGCCGGCGTGCGAGCGCAGGGTGCCGGCCCGCTCCAGGAGGAGCAGCTCGGGGCCCTGCTCGCCCTCGCCGAAGAGGACGAGCACGGCCGACTGCCGGCCGCCGCTCTCGGGCGGCAGGAAGCGGCTGAGCTGGTGCGGCTGGACGGTCCGCGCGGCACGGGCGACGGGTTCGAGCCATTCTGGGAGGCCCTGGTCGGTGACCTGGACGGGGGCGCCCTCGGGGCTCTCCGTACGGCTCGCACCGGCCGTACGGGGCGTGTCGCGGGTCGCGTCGCCGGCCGTGTCGCGGGCCGTGTCGCGGGCCGTGTCGCGGGCCGTGTCGTCGGCCAGGTCGCGGGTCGTGCCGCCGGCCAGGTCGCGGGCCGTGTCGTCGGCCAGGTCGCGGGTCATGTCACTGGTGGTGCCGCTGGTGGTGCCGCTCCTCATGCTTCTCCCCCGGTCGTCCTCGGCCCGCACGCGGGCGCGTGCGCGGCGGTCCGGCGCGCGGCCCGTCACACGTCTCCCAGCGGCGGCGCGGCCGGGCCAGGGAAGTCCGGCGGCGGCTTGAGCCGCTGGCCCGGCTTCCCCGCCAGCTCGTACTTCAGCAGCTTCTTCGCCTTCTCCGGGTCGGTCTCGCCCTCCCCGAAGGACGGGCAGAGCGGGGCGATGGCACAGGCGCCGCAGGCGGGCCTGCGGGAGTGGCAGACGCGGCGGCCGTGGAATATCACCCGGTGCGAGAGCATCGTCCACTCGCTCTTGGGGAAGAGCGCGCAGACCTCGGCCTCGATCTTCTCGGGCTCGGTGGCGTCCGTCCACCTCCAGCGCCGCACCAGACGGCCGAAGTGCGTGTCGACCGTGACGCCCGGGACGCCGTAGGCGTTGCCCAGGACCACGTTCGCGGTCTTCCGGCCCACGCCGGGGAGCGTGACCATGTCCTCCACGCGGCGGGGCACCTCGCCGCCGAACCGGTCGCGCAGCGCCGTGGACAGGCCGATCAGGGAACGGGCCTTGGCGCGGAAGAAGCCGGTCGGCCGGATGATCTGCTCCAGCGTCTCGGGGTCGGCCGCCGCCATGTCCTCCGGCGTGGGGTACGCGGCGAACAGCGCCGGTGTCGTCTGGTTCACCCGCAGGTCGGTGGTCTGGGCGGACAGGACGGTGGCCACGAGCAGCTGGAACGGGTTCTCGAAGTCCAGCTCGGGGTGGGCGTACGGGTAGAGCTCGGCGAGCTCCCGGTTGATCCGGCGCGCACGGCGCACGAGCGCCGTTCTGGACTCCTCGCGGGCGCCCTTCGCGGCCGGGGCGCCTGCCCCGGCAGCCGACGATCCGGACCCCTTCGCGGCATTTGCCCTCTTCGCCACGGGCCGTTCGCCCACAGCGGAATCGCGAGACGGAGTCACCCTTCCGGCCCCCTTGCCCTGCGCTCTCACCGGCCTATTGGACACCCGGCAAGACTACGGCCCGGCACCGACATCCGCCCCGGCCGCGGGAAAACCACAGCCCAATCGGACCCCTGCCGTAGGGGTTCCGCGGACGATGCGCCACACTTGTGTTTGATCACACAGTTTTACCGACGGGCATCATGGGGACCACGGTCCTCTGTGCATGTCGACAAGGAGAGAACTCGTGGACGACGTTCTGCGGCGCGCCCCGCTCTTCGCGGCGCTCGATGACGAGCAGGCCGCCGAGCTGCGCGCCTCGATGGGCGAGGTCACGCTCGCGAGGGGCGACGCCCTGTTCCACGAAGGCGACCCGGGCGACCGCCTCTACGTGGTGACCGAGGGCAAGGTGAAGCTCCACCGCACCTCGCCCGACGGCCGCGAGAACATGCTGGCGGTCCTCGGCCCCGGCGAGCTCATCGGCGAGCTGTCCCTCTTCGACCCGGGACCGCGCACCGCCACCGCCACCGCCCTCACCGAGGTCAAGCTGCTCGGCCTCGGCCACGGCGACCTCCAGCCCTGGCTGAACGCCCGCCCGGAGGTGGCCACGGCCCTGCTGCGCGCCGTCGCCCGCCGTCTGCGCCGCACCAACGACTCGATGTCCGACCTGGTCTTCTCGGACGTCCCCGGCCGTGTCGCCAAGGCCCTGCTGGACCTGTCGCGCCGCTTCGGCGTGCAGTCCGAGGAGGGCATCCACGTCGTGCACGACCTCACGCAGGAGGAGCTCGCGCAGCTCGTCGGCGCCTCCCGCGAGACCGTCAACAAGGCCCTCGCGGACTTCGCCGGCCGCGGCTGGCTCCGTCTGGAGGCCCGCGCGGTGATCCTCCTCGACGTGGAGCGCCTCGCCAAGCGCTCCCGCTGAGCGGCACTCCGCGCCGCACCACAGCAGGCACAAGGGGCCCTGCGGGGCGCGACGTCCTTACGTCGCGCCCCGCGGGGCCCTTTGCCATAGGGCCGTAGGGGGCCGGGGCGGGGCGGGGCGCGCGTACGAGTCGTACGCGTTCCTGCGCGCCCGTCTCACGATCCCCTGCGCCGCTCCGGGCGCCGTGCGCGGCGCCCGGCCCGGCCTCAGATCAGCCCGTGCCCCTCCAGGTAGTCCAGCTGCGCCCGCACCGACAGCTCCGCCGCCGGCCACAGCGCGCGGTCCACGTCCGCGTAGACGGCGGCCACGACCTCCGCCGCCGTGCGGTGACCGTTCTCCACCGCCGTCTCCACCTGCGCCAGCCGCTTCGCGCGGTGCGCCAGGTAGTACTCGACGGCGCCCCGGGCGTCGTCCAGCACGGGGCCGTGGCCCGGCAGCACCGTCGTCACGCCCTCGTCCACCGCAAGGGACCGCAGGCGGCGCAGCGAGTCGAGATAGTCGCCCAGCCGGCCCTCCGGGTGCGCGACGACCGTCGTGCCGCGCCCCAGGACCGTGTCGCCGGTCAGGACGGCCCGGTCCGCGGGCAGGTGGAAGCAGAGCGAGTCGCCGGTGTGGCCGGGGGTGGCGACCACATGGAGTTCCAGCCCGCCCATGGTGATCACGTCGCCCACGCCCAGGCCCTCACCGCCCAGCCGTAGCGCCGGGTCCAGCGCGCGCACGCGCGTGCCCGTGAGTTCGGCAAAACGGGCGGCTCCCGCCGAGTGGTCCGGGTGGCCGTGGGTGAGCAGGGTCAGCGCGACGCGCTTGCCCGCCGCCTCGGCGGTGGCGACCACCTTGGCCAGGTGCCCCTCGTCCAGGGGTCCGGGGTCGACCACGACGGCGAGGGAGGAGTCCGGCTCGGCGAGGATCCAGGTGTTGGTGCCGTCCAGCGTCATGGCGGACGGGTTGGGGGCGAGCACACAGGTGGCGCGCGGCGTCGCGGGGCCGCCGATGGGGCCGGTGCGCGGCTGCCCGGGCAGTTCGGTCGCGGAGGTCATGCGTCGGCTCCCCTGTGTCCCGTGTGGCCCGGTCCTGTGATGCCCGGCCCTGTGCGTCCTGGTCCCCCGGCTGCCGGGGGCTCGGTCGTGGCGGCGCGTGCGGTGTCGGCGATGCGCCTGGTGAATTCATCGTGCCCCGGCCAGCTCAGCACGACCTCCTCGCCCTCCAGCCGCGCCCGCGCCAGGACGGGCGTGAGGTCCCGCGCCGCGGCGGCGGCCAGGACGGCGCCCGGCTCGCCGTAGGGCAGCAGGGAGCGGAGGGTGGCGATCGTCGGGGGCATCATCAGCAGGTCGCCCCGCTCGTAGCCGGCCACGGCGTCCGCGGGGGCCGTCCACACCGTGCGGTCGGCCTCCGTGGAGGCGTTGCGGGTGCGCTGCCCCTCCGGCAGCGCGGCCACGAAGAACCAGGTGTCGTAGCGGCGCGGCTCGAACTCCGGCGTGATCCAGCGCGCCCACGCGCCCAGCAGGTCGCTGCGCAGCAGCAGGCCGCGGCGCTCCAGGAAGTCGGCGAACGCCAGCTCGCGGCTGACGAGCGCGGCACGGTCGGCCTCCCAGTCGTCGCCCGTCGTGTCCGCGACGACCGTGTCCGGCGTGGGCCCGGCCAGCAGGACCCCGGCCTCCTCGAACGTCTCGCGGACGGCGGCGCAGACGATGGCCTGGGCGGCCGCCGCGTCCGTCCCCAGTCGCTCGGCCCACTCGGCGCGGGACGGGCCGGCCCACGGCACGTTCCGTTCGTCGCGCGGGTCCACGGAGCCGCCCGGATACGCGTACGCGCCTCCGGCGAAGGCCATGGAGGCGCGTCTGCGCAGCATGTGGACGGCGATCCCGCCGCCCGCGCCCGTCCCCTCCTTGGGGGCGGCGCGCAGCAGCAGGACGGTGGCCGCGCGGCGCGGCGCCACGGGGCGCAGTTCACCGCGCGCCATCGCCCTGATCAGGTCGGGCCACTCCGGCGGGAACCACTGACCGGTCCGGCGGCCGTGCGAAGTCGACATGGCCGGATGCTATGCGCTCACGCGCGGATGTTCGAGAGGTTCCCGGTGTGACCGAGGGGGGTCGGGCGGCACGCGCGCGTGCCGCCCGACCCCCCTCGGTACCGGTGGTCAGTCGCCGGTGGTCAGTCGCCGACCTCCACCAGGAGCTCGACCTCGACCGGCGCGTCGAGCGGCAGCACGGCCACGCCCACGGCGGAGCGGGCGTGCACGCCCTTGTCGCCCAGCACCTCGCCGAGCAGCTCGGAGGCGCCGTTGAGGACGCCCGGCTGGCCGGTGAAGTCGGGGGCGGAGGCGACGAAGCCCACGACCTTCACGACGCGCACGATGCGGTCGAGGTCGCCGACGACGGACTTCACGGCGGCCAGCGCGTTCAGCGCGCAGGTGGCCGCCATCTCCTTGGCCTGCTCGGGGCTGACCTCGGCACCGACCTTGCCGGTCACCGGGATGGAGCCCTTGACCATGGGCAGCTGGCCGGCGGTGTGCACGTAGGCGCCGGTGCGGACGGCCGGCTGGTAGGCGGCCAGCGGCGGCACGACCTCGGGCAGCTCCAGCCCGAGCTCGGCCAGCCTGGCCTCGACCGAGCCGCTCACTGCTTCGCCCGCTTGAGGTAGGCCACGAGCTGCTCGGGGTTCGGGCCGGGCACCACCTGGACGAGCTCCCAGCCGTCCTCGCCCCAGGTGTCCAGAATCTGCTTGGTCGCGTGCACCAGCAGCGGCACAGTCGCGTACTCCCACTTGGTCATGGCCCGACTGTAATGCCTCGCACCGGCAGCCTCGTGCGTAGCCCGTACGGCGACTGGTTAGTCTCCCCATCATGAGCAGCATGAGCAGGCTCCACGTCGTCAGTGGCAAGGGCGGTACGGGCAAGACCACCGTCGCCGCGGCCCTCGCGCTCGCCCTCGCCTCCGGGGGGAAGCGCGCTCTGCTGGTCGAGGTCGAGGGCAGACAGGGCATCGCCCAGCTCTTCGAGACGGAGGCCCTGCCGTACGAGGAGCGGAAGATCGCCGTGGCGCCGGGCGGCGGCGAGGTCCACGCCCTGGCCATCGACGCCGAGCGCGCCCTCCTCGACTACCTGCACATGTTCTACAAGCTGGGCAGCGCGGGCCGGGCGCTGAAGAAGCTCGGCGCCATCGACTTCGCCACCACCATCGCGCCCGGTCTGCGCGACGTCCTGCTGACCGGCAAGGCGTGCGAGGCGGTGCGCCGCAAGGACCGCACCGGCCGCTACGTCTACGACTACGTGGTCATGGACGCGCCGCCCACGGGCCGCGTCACGCGCTTCCTCAACGTCAACGACGAGGTGGCGGGGCTGGCGCGGATCGGGCCGATCCACAACCAGGCGCAGGCCGTCATGCGGGTGCTCAAGTCGCCGGAGACGGCGGTGCACTTCGTGACGCTGCTGGAGGAGATGCCGGTCCAGGAGACGGCGGACGGCATCGCCGAACTGCGCGCGGCGGGCCTGCCGGTGGGGGCGGTGGTCGTCAACATGGTGCGGCCCCCCGTCCTGGACGAGGCTGCCGTGGAGGCCGCTGCCGGCCACCGGCGCGCGGAGGTGGAACGCGCCCTGGCGGGCGCCCTGGAGCGCACGGGCGCCGGCGGGAGCGCCGATGCGGGGCGCACGGGACGCGTCGAGGCGCTCGTCGCACCCCTGCTGGAGGAGGCGCGCGAGCACACGGAGCGGCTGGCGCTGGAGCGCCGGGGCCGCGCCGACGTGGCCCGGCTGGGCCTGCCCGCCTACGAACTGCACCTGCTCGGCGACGGCGTGGACCTGGCGGGCCTCTACCGCATGGCCCGCGAGCTGCGGCGCCAGGGCATGACGGGCACCGCATGACGGGCACAGCAGCATGACGGGAACGACCGAGGACCGAGGAGTGCGAGGAGTGACCGGGTGACCCTGGACTCGATGACCGAACCGCTCGACGTGGACGGCGTCCTGGACAACCCGCGCACCCGCATCGTGGTGTGCTGCGGTTCGGGCGGCGTCGGCAAGACCACGACGGCCGCGGCGCTGGGGCTGCGGGCCGCCGAGCGCGGCCGCAGGGTCGTGGTCCTGACCATCGACCCGGCCCGCCGGCTCGCCCAGTCCATGGGCATCGACGAGCTGGACAACATACCCCGGCGGGTGCCCGGCATCGACGGGTCGGCCGGTGGCGAGCTGTTCGCCATGATGCTCGACATGAAGCGCACCTTCGACGAGATCGTCGAGGCGCACGCCGACAAGGACCGCGCCCGCGCCATCCTGGAGAACCCCTTCTACCAGTCGCTCTCCGCCGGTTTCGCCGGCACGCAGGAGTACATGGCGATGGAGAAGCTGGGGCAGCTGCGCGCCCGCGACGAGTGGGACCTGATCGTCGTCGACACCCCACCCAGCCGCTCGGCGCTCGACTTCCTGGACGCACCGAACCGGCTGGGCTCCTTCCTGGACGGCACGTTCATCAAGGTGCTCATGGCGCCGGCCAAGCTCGGCGGCCGCGCGGGAATGAAGTTCCTGGGCGTCGGCATGTCGGTGATGAGCGGCCCCCTGAACAAACTGATGGGGGCCCAGCTCCTGCGCGACGTACAGACCTTCGTCGCGGCGATGGACACCATGTTCGGCGGTTTCCGTACGCGCGCCGACGCCACCTACCGTCTGCTCCAGGACCCCGGCACCGCCTTCCTCGTCGTGGCCGCCCCGGAGCGGGACGCGCTGCGGGAGGCGGCGTACTTCGTCGAGCGGCTGGCGGCCGAGCGCATGCCGCTGGCCGGCCTCGTACTGAACCGGGTGCACACCAGCGGAGCGGCGCGGCTCTCGGCGGAACGCGCCCTGGCGGCCGTAGAAAATCTTGACGGCGACGGCATTGTGGATCGCGTCGGCGGGCAAGCTGCCTCACGTACCGTTGACGACCCTGGCACCCTCGCTCCCACCGACCTGTCCTCTCCCGAGAGCGGCTTCCCCCAGCCCGCGTCTTCAGGAGTTGCCGCAGGGGTTGCGTCGACGGTCACCACCACGGACACCACGGACCAGCAGCACCAGTCCGCGCCGGCCGACGCGCCGGCCGCGCGGCTGGCCGCCGGGCTGCTGCGTCTGCACGCCGAGCGGATGCAGGTGCTGGCCCGCGAGCGACGCACGCGCGACCGCTTCACCGCGCTGCACCCGGAGGTCCCGGTGGCCGAGGTGGCGGCGCTCCCCGGCGACGTGCACGACCTGGCGGGGCTCAGGGCGATCGGCGAGCGGCTCGCCGACCGTGCGGGCGCGGGCAGCGCCCGGGAGACGGACGAGGACGCGCCGGCACGGCCGTGAGCGGTGACGGTACGGGCACGGGTACGGGTACGGCCGTGTGCGGTGCGGCGGTCGCGAGCGGTGCAGTTGTGTGCGGTGCGACGGTCGCGCGCTGGTACGGCCATGGGGCGCGCGGCGCGGCAACGGGGCGTGCGGGCCGGGCGTACGGCCGGGTGCGCGGCGGAGGAGCAGCCGGGCGCGCGGTACCGCGGTACCGCGATGCCCACCGCGACAGGCGCAGGCGCAGGCGGGGCAGGCGCGACAGAACAGCGGTGGCGGCGTGGCGTTCCTAGCCCACGGCCGCGTACTCGTCGTACCCGGGGCTGCCCAGCGGCAGGAGGCCGGCGCCGCGCTCGTACTCCGTACGCGCGGTCTCCAGCAGCCTGCGCCACGAGGTGACCGTGGGCCGGCGCCGCAGCAGCGCCCGGCGCTCGCGCTCGGTCATCCCGCCCCACACCCCGAACTCGACGCGGTTGTCCAACGCGTCGGCGAGGCACTCGGTCCGCACCGGGCAGCCGGTGCAGACGGCCTTGGCCCTGTTCTGCGCTGCGCCCTGAACGAACAGTTCGTCCGGATCGGTCGTGCGGCAGGCGGCCTGCGCACTCCAGTCGGTTACCCAGCCCATGCTGGCGCCGTCCTCTCCCGAATCGAGGCTCCCCCACGGCGGCAGCGGCATATTCACCGTTGCCAGTTGAGGACGTTACGGAAGGCGGACAGGGGGCAACACCCCCTTCGGGCCCAATCTTGGATGGCCCGAACGGACTATGCGTACGCGGC
This sequence comes from Streptomyces mashuensis, assembly GCF_014654785.1. Lineage (GTDB taxonomy): Bacteria > Actinomycetota > Actinomycetes > Streptomycetales > Streptomycetaceae > Streptomyces > Streptomyces mashuensis. Next base: position 50,773 of record NZ_BNBD01000012.1, on the reverse strand, counting down.
AGATCACCCAACGGAGTGAGCTGGCGACATCGGCGACCTTTCCCCACACAGGGGGACCCTCCGCCCGCGAGCTGACGCGCGACTGACGGGCAGTCGCTGACATATGCCACAAGACGGTCAGCTCTCATCACTCACAAGAGTGATGCCAGAGGTGATGCGGGAGAACATCGCCGTGACTGGCGTGAAACAGGGTAGGCGAACACACCTGCGCTTGTCCGCCGAATGGGGACGTAGGCTTCGCTCCATGGCTATGAAGCGCTCGGGCCGAGGTCCATCCGTGACCCAGCAGGCCGCGAAGTTCCTCGGCGTCAGCGTGCTCTCCGGAGTGGTCCTGGCGGGGCTGGCCCTGCCGGGCATAGGCGCGTTCGGCCTGGCCGCCAAGGGCTCGGTCGAGGGGTTCGACGAGATCCCCACCAACCTCAAGACGCCGCCGCTGAGCCAGCGCACCACGATCCTCGACGCCGAGGGCGGCGAGATCGCCAAGGTCTACTCGCGCGACCGCACCGTGGTCCCGCTCGAGGAGATCTCCCCGTACCTGCGCACGGCGATCGTCGACATCGAGGACTCCCGCTACTACCAGCACGGTGCGGTCGACCTGAAGGGCGTCCTGCGCGCGGTCAACAAGAACGCGCAATCGGGCGGCGTCTCCGAGGGCGCCTCGACCCTCACCCAGCAGTACGTCAAGAACGTCTTCGTGGAGGAGGCCGGCGACGACCCCGACAAGGTCGCCGTGGCCACCCAGCAGACCCTCGGCCGGAAGGTCAAGGAGCTCAAATACGCCATCCAGGTCGAGAAGGAGCTGGGCAAGAAGCGCATCCTCAACAACTATCTGAACATCACGTTTTTCGGGCAGCAGGCGTACGGCGTCGAGGCCGCCTCGCAGCGCTACTTCAGCAAACACGCCAAGGACCTCACCCTCGGCGAGTCCGCCATGCTCGCCGGCCTGGTCCAGTCGCCCAGCCGCTACGACCCGGTGAACGCGCCCAAGGAAGCCACCAAGCGGCGCAACACCGTGCTGCAGCGCATGGCCGAGCTGAAGCACATCACCCCGGCCGAGGCCGCCGCCGAGCAGGCCAAGCCCCTGAAGCTGAACGTCAGCCGCCCCAAGAGCGGCTGCATCACCGCCGTCAACGGCGCCGGCTTCTTCTGCGACTACGTCCGCAGCGTCTTCCTCAACGACCCGGTCTTCGGCAAGACGAAGGAGGCGCGGGCCAAGCGCTGGAACCAGGGCGGCCTGACGATCCGCACCACGCTGGACCCGCAGACGCAGAAGTCCATACAGAAGTCGATCACCGATCACGTCTACCAGAGCGACCCGGTCGCCACCGCCGTCACCATCGTGCAGCCCGGCAGCGGCAAGGTCCTCGGCATGGGCCAGTCGCGCCCGTACGGCTTCGGTGACCACCAGACGCAGATCAACCTCTCCGCCGACAAGTCCATGGGCGGCTCGACCTACGGCTTCCAGGTCGGCTCGACGTTCAAGCCGATCGTCGCCGCGGCCGCCCTGGAGGAGGGCACCTCGCCCTACAAGACGTACTCCTCGCCGTACCGCATGCCGTACCCCGGCCAGGTCGACACGTGCGGCAAGCCGTGGAAGAACGGCGGCGCGGAGACCGTCAGCAACGAGAACCGGAGCGAGGTCGGCCCCTACGGCATGAAGGAGGCGACCGCCAAGTCGGTCAACACCTACTTCGTGCAGCTGGTCGAGGACATCGGCCTGTGCCCGGTGGTGAAGATGGCCGCCAAGATGGGCATCAAGCCGGCCGACGGCGGCAAGCTGCAGGAAGTGCCCGCCCTCACCCTCGGCGGCGCGGACGGCATGTCCCCGCTGACCATGGCCTCCGCCTACGCGACGTTCGCCAACAAGGGCACGTACTGCACCCCCGTCCTCGTCGAGTCGGCCACCGACCCGAACGGCAAGGCGCTGCGCGTCCCCAAGAGCAAGTGCTCGCGGGCGATGTCGGAGCAGACTGCCGACACGGTCAACACGCTGCTCCAGGGCGTGGTCGAGGACGGCACGGGCAAGGAGGCCGGCCTGTCCGGCCGGGACAGCGCGGGCAAGACCGGTACGACGGACGAGCGCCGCGCCGCCTGGTTCGTCGGCTACACGCCGAACATGGCCGGCGCCGTCTGGGTCGGCGGCCCCGGCAACAAGGTGGAGATGGAGAACATCACCATCGGCGGCGTCTACCACGACAAGGTCTACGGCGCCGACACCCCCGGCCCCATCTGGCGCGACGCGATGAACGGCGCACTGGACGGCAGGGAGGCGCCCTCCTTCGACACGGTGCCCGTCGGCGGCTCCAAGGGCGGGGACGGCGACAAGGCCGGCAAGCCGGGCTCCGGCCGCAACAAGCCCGGCAACGGCAAGCCGGGCGGCGGCCGCGGCGGCGCGGGGAAGCCGGGCAACGTCGTCCAGCCCCCGGGCGCGCAGCAGGGGGACAAGCCGGATCCGGGAAACAAGCCGGACTCGGGGAACAACGGCTTCCTGGGCGGCTTCTTCGGCGGGACCCAGTAGAGCGCGACAACGAGAAGACGAAAAGCAGCAGGGCGCCCGGACCGACGACGGTCCGGGCGCCCTGCTGCTTTTCTGGCGGCTGTACGCCGGGGGGCGGGTCAGCCGGCGAGCAGGCGCTTGACCTCGGCGGCCACGCGGGAGCCCTCGGCGCGACCGGCGACCTTCGGGTTCACGATCTTCATGACGGCGCCCATGGCCTTGGGCCCCTCCGCACCGCCGGCCTTCGCCTCCGCGACGGCCTCGGCGACGATCGCCGCCAGCTCCTCGTCCGACAGCTGGGCCGGCAGGTACGCGGCGAGGATCTCGCCCTCGGCACGCTCGCGCTCGGCCTGGTCGGGACGGCCGCCCTTGTCGAACGCCTCCGCGGCCTCGCGGCGCTTCTTCGCCTCACGCGTGAGCACCTTCAGGACCTCGTCGTCGCTGAGCTCACGGGCCGCCTTGCCCGCCGTCTCCTCGTAGGAGATCGCGGAGAGGGTGAGGCGCAGGGTGGACGAGCGCAGCTCGTCGCGCGCCTTGATGGCGGTCGTGAGGTCGTCGTGGAGCTTGGCCTTCAGCGTGGTCATGGCGCAATCTTCGCATCCCGCCCGGGCGCGTGCGCGGCATTAACGGCCGCACCCGCCGTGCCGCTCCGGACGTGCACGGGCCGGAGACGGGCAGGAGGCGGGCAGGGGTCGGGCCGGCCACGGGCAGGGGCGCACGCAACTCCCTTGCGCGCCCTTGCCGGTGACCGCACACCCCCACCGGTCTGCGACGATGGGGGCATGCGTGCGCGATACGGAGTACCCCTGGGAATCACGGCGGTCGGCGCGGCCGGCCTGGCCTACGCCGCCGGCTTCGAGGTCCGGTCCTTCCGGCTGCGACGGGTCACCGTGCCCGTGCTGCCGCAGGGCATGCGGCCGCTGCGGGTGCTCCACGTCTCCGACATCCACATGGTCGGCGGCCAGCGCAAGAAGCAGCGCTGGCTCCAGTCGCTGGCGGGGCTGCGCCCCGACTTCGTGATCAACACGGGCGACAACCTCTCCGACCCCCAGGGCGTCCCGGAGACCCTGGACGCGCTCGGCCCGCTGATGCGCTTCCCCGGCGCGTACGTCTTCGGCTCGAACGACTACTACGGCCCCAAGCTGCGCAACCCCGCCCGCTACCTGATGGAGCGGGCGACGGGCCGGCACGGCCTGAACGGCAACGCCCCGGCCGTCGGCGTGATCCACAACCCGTGGGAGGACCTGCGCGACGGCTTCGACGCCGCCGGGTGGATCAACCTCACCAACACCCGCGGCACGCTCAAGATCGACGGCCGGGAGATCGCCCTGACCGGCCTCGACGACCCGCACATCAAGCGGGACCGCTACGACCGCGTGACGGGCGGCCCCCAGGAGGGCGCCGACTTCTCGATGGCCGTGGTGCACGCCCCCTACCTGCGGGTCCTGGACGCCTTCACGGCCGACGGCTACCCCCTGATCCTGGCCGGCCACACCCACGGCGGCCAGCTGTGTGTCCCCTTCTACGGCGCGCTCGTCACCAACTGCGACATCGACACCCGCCGCGTGAAGGGCCTCTCCACCCACCGCGCGGGCGGCCACCGCTCGTACCTCCACGTCTCGGCGGGCTGCGGCACCAACCGGTACACCCCGGTCCGCTTCGCCTGCCCGCCGGAGGCCACGCTCCTCACCCTGATCCCCCGGGACTGACCAGGGCGCCGGGGCCCGACCGGGCCCCACATACGGTGGGGGGATGACCGAGCCGACATCCCCCACCACCACGGCGGCCGCACCCCCGCACCCGACGCCGGCCGCGACGGGCCGCCGCCGCCCCGTCGCGGCCGCCTTCCGCGCGCTCGTGGCCCTGGCAGCCCTCACCGGCATCGCGCTGGACACGATCGAGTCCGACGACCTGGGCCGGCTGTTCAGCTACTTCACGATCCAGTCCAACATCCTGCTGGCGATCGTCTGCGCCTGGTCCGCCCACCGCGCCTGGACCGCGCGCCCCGCGCTCCCGCCCCGCATCACGGGCGCGGCGCTGCTCTACATCTCGATCACGGGCCTCGTCTTCCACTTCGTGCTGTCGAACGACGCCAGCGGCTTCGCCATGACCAGCCAGCGCACGCCCCTCGAGTCGGTGGCCAACCACCTCCTCCACACCGTGACCCCGCTCGGCGCCGCCCTCGACTGGCTCCTGTTCACGGCCCCCGGCGGCTTCCTCCTGCGCCAGGCCTGGCAGTGGCTGGCCTACCCCCTCCTCTACCTCCCCTTCGCCCTGATCCGCGGCGCCCTGCTCGCCCCGGGCACCGACGGCCGCTACCCGTACCCCTTCCTGGACGTCGACCTCCACGGCTACACCGGCATCGCCATGAACGCCGTCGTCTTCGGCCTCGCCTTCTACGCCCTGGCCCTCACCCTCACCCTCCTGGACCGCCACCGCCCCACCCCACCCGCCCTCCGGAACCGGATTTCACCTACGGCCGCCGGTCGGCTAAAGTAGTCCTCGTTGCTCCGGAGCCCGCAAAACACGGGAACCGGTCGCACATCGGGGTGTAGCGCAGCTTGGCAGCGCGCTTCGTTCGGGACGAAGAGGTCGTGGGTTCAAATCCCGCCACCCCGACTGGTGAAACACCAGGTCAGGGCCCTGATCCACTTAGTGGATCAGGGCCCTGACTCGTTCCTGGAGATCGTTTGGGAGAAATCTGGGAGAAGATCTTGGTCGGCTTCTCCCAGCCCGCGATCGTCGGGCAGATGGGACGGACCCAGCCCGTAGCGGCATGCCTCTGTGCGTTCGTAAACTCCAGCAGCCAACTCAACCCCGACTGAGGACAGCTCGTGGACCACGCCCTGACGACCGACGAAGCCGACAGCACCAGCTCGGAGCCGTCGGGGCGCCCTTGTGTGATCTGCGGCACGACGATGGAGTACTGGCGCCCGCGCAGCCAGAAGTACTGCTCCGACCCATGCCGCGCTGCCGCTGCCAAGAAGCAGCGGGCTGAGCGGCCGAAGGACGCACCGAAGACACGTCGCACCACGCCGGCGCTTACGCCGGGGCCCCCGCCCGTGCCCGACCTGGCCAGGACCCGCGAGGTGGCGGGCGATTCGTACTGGAGCCCCATCCTCGCCGCAGCTGAACGCGCCACCGGCGGTGAGCCGTGCCGGGTCTGCGCCGAGCCCATATCCGCCAAGGCGCACTGGTCCTTCCGGGACCGCCATGTCTGTTCCGACCGGTGCAACAGCACGCTCAAGCGCCGTACGAAGACCAGGATCGGACGCGGCGAAATCGACCTCGCCTCCATCCCCGGCATGGGCACCCGCGCCGCGGCGAAGGAAGAACAGCGCGCCCGTTTCGGCCAAGAGCGCCAGCCGAGCGTCTTCCGCACCCGAGCCGCTGACGCAGACTTCCCGTACGAGTTCTACGGGCTGGGCCCCATCCCTGGTGATGTCGTGGAGCGGCACGGCTCGATCACCACGTACGCCACTGCCACCTCCGTGGGCGCAGACTGGCTGGTGGACCTAGTGCGTGCCAATTCCGAAGATGACGTGGAGCCGATCCTCGCCATCCACGAGCAGACCGGCGCGCTCCTCGCTTACACGGGCCGCACGCTGTGGTGGACCAGTGTGCCGGGCCAGGAGCATCCCCTCGTCCAGCAGCAGTCGTTCCAGGGCGACGACGGGCGGCGGTGGGTCTGGCAGAACGAGCTCATCCGCGACGTGGACGAGAACGGTACGACCTACGACTGGGAAGCGTGGGTCTGCGTGGCCGAACGCATTCCGCCCCTCTGGACGCCCGCGTACACCGCCCGCTCCGAAAAGCAGCGGCGCTCCACACGCGCCCGCAACAGCTACCAGGCCCGTATGCGCGGCTACGGCGTACTCAACGCCGACGCAACCCAGGTGGATCCACAGGACATCTACGAGCGCGACCAGTGGACGTGCCAGGTGTGCTGCAAGGCCATCAACCCGGCCGTCGAATGGCCCGATCCGTGGTCGGCGACCCTGGACCACATCAAGCCGGTATCACTGGCCGGCGAGCACGTACCGGAGAACCTCCAGGCCGCCCACTGGGTCTGCAACATCCGCAAGGGAGATGCCTGGGGGCCAGGGGAGGCCCACACCAAAGCCGGTGTCAGGGGGACGTTTCAGGGCCAGGGCTGACGCGACATGAGGTGTATAAGTAACCGGCATGAACCGTTTCTGATCCGCACGCCCAAGAGGGGGGACCCGCATGTTCGGTAGTGGAAGGACCCTGAACGACTTCAAAGTCGGAGACAAGGTCACGGTCAGATCGCCAAGCGACAGGCCCCTGTACCACCATGGGTCACACGGGACCGTCGTCACCATAGGCACCAAACGGGTCCACGTGAAGATGGACAAGGCTGCGTTCGAGAGCCATGACGGAGAGGTGGCTAATTTCCTCCCCGGTGACCTGGACCCTGGCCATGTCGGCACACCTCGAAACTCGGACCGCTTCAACGACGCCTTCACCACCCTGAAGCTGGCGACCGGGACGGATCTTGTGGCCGTGGCGTTGGAGGCTGGCGTCATCACTGACGAGCAAGCCGAACAGATCAAGGCTGTATGGGCCAGCCACGTGCAGGGCTGACGATCCACGGCTTTGCCAGCGCTTTTTCTCGGATCGCACCCCGAGTGGGTATCTGCCTTCCTGACAACCGCAGATGAGCAGTGCGGGACACGCGCAGCCCGCTGAAGCGCTTGGTCATGCGGCCAAAGCGGACCGCGACAACCATGCGGAACCTGCAGGCAGCCGCGCACGCCCCCACCTGCGACATCGGCAAGGGAGACGCCTGGGGCCCGCGGAGGCGGGGCCCAGGGGAAGCCCGGTCCTCCGCAGAGGAGGACCGGGCTTGATGGCTCCTGGCCGGGCAGCGGGGTCAGGTGGCCCTGGCCAGCAGCAGCCGGTCGAGCACGGCGACCGGTGACCTCGGGCTCATCGCGCGGCGGGCGTCGAGGGCTGCCTCCCACTGCTCGGTGAGACCCAACATGAGGCGCCGGCGCATGCCGGCGGTGACGTGGGCGTATCGGGCGGAGACCGAGCCGTCGAGGTGGCCCATGCGCTCGTCCATGAGGACCTTCTCCGTGCCCAGGTCCTCCATCATCGTCCGGTGGGTGTGGCGAAGGCCGTGGGGCGTGAGGCCCTTGGCGATGGGGAGCCAGCAGGCATCCGCGCGATCGCTGGCGCCCCGTCCTCGTGCCGGGACGCCGGGCCATGGCTCGCCGAGGATGGGCACGGGGCGGGCCTCCTGCGGGGCCTTCTTCGGGTACCAGCCGGAGGCTGCCGGGGTGAACAGCCAGGTCGCAAAACCGTTCCTGCGCCAGTGGGCTGCGTGCCCCGACACAGCGCCGCCCCGCACGAACCCGAGGTCGGCGACGGCCTTCTCGACCCGCACCCGCGTGGCGTCCGCGACGCGGTGGGGGTGGTTGAGGACGTTGGACACCGTGCCCGTGGAGACCCCGGCCAGCCGGGCGACGTCGACGAGCTTGGCGCCGTGGTGACCGCCGGTCCGCGCTGCCCCCTGGCCACGGAAGACGTACGTCTTGCCGTGACAGGGGCAGGGCGTCGGCTTCGTGTGGGCGATGTGGTCGAAGACCAGGGCCGAGAGCCAGTCCATCGCGTCGATGGTCCGGTAGCTGTCGTCCTTTGGCGGGCAGCGCACCAGCTCGCCCGTGTCCAGCTCGTACAGCTGCCACTCGACGCGGAATGCGCCGGGCCGGACGAACTCCGTTTCCAGGCCGACGATTTCTCCCCAGCGCTTGCCCGTGTAGCCCTTGAGGACGACGGCGACGAACTCGTCGTCGCGGCCGGAGAGCAGGGAGGCCCGCTCGGCGGTCAGCAGGATGCCGAGCGCGTCGGTGACGACCTTCTCCGGGCCGCGGTTGCGGGAGCGGCCGGCGCGTTTGCCGCGCCCGCGCCGCCGGGCAGCCGGGTTGGAGGTGATCAGGCCCTCGTCGATCGCGTCCTCGAAGATCAGGTGGAGCGTCGAGCGCCAGGTCTTGACGCTGGAGGCCGCGTACACGGCCTTCTCCTTCTTCTCCCAGGCGTCGACGTCCGTGCGCAGGATGCCGGCGAGCGCCTTGTCCTCGAACTCGGGGAGCAGGTGCTCCTCAATGTGGCGCTTGTAGTTCTGCATGGTCGAGGCGGCCAGGTCCTGGGCCTCGTACCAGCGGCTGGCGTACTCGCCGAAGGTCTCTTGTCCCAGCCCTGGGTCGCGCCACTGGCCACGCCGAACGGTCACCTCTTCCGCATCCGCGGCCTGCTTGGCCTCGCGCTTGGTGGCGAACTTGATCACGGCACCCGTGGAATCGGCGACGGTGCCGTACTTGCCATCCTCGATCTTGTACCGGCCGCGCCAGTAGCCGCCGCGCTTTTCTGCGTACCCCACAGGCTTTCCTCCCTTCTGTCGTGTGGGGTTCGTTAAGCGGCGGTTCCGAAGTGCGACCTGGTCATCCGGCGAGGCGGTCGGGCCTTGAGACGGACCGTGGGCACGGCTGCCTCGGTGCGCTCTCGCATCGCAGGCTTGCGGGCCGGCACAGCAGTGGCCGTGGGCCGCTGAGGATTCCGTGCCGGACGTTCTTCGTGCATACGCACGATCTCGGCCAGGTGGTCGGGCGAGAAGCGGTAGGCCCGGCCGACGCGGATGAACGGGATGAGTCGCCGACGGGCGCGGTCCTTCACCCACCAGGCGGAGCAGCCGAGGACGGCGGCGACTTCCTCGGGGAGGTAGAGGCACGGCAGGGCAGCGTCGGGGTGCGGAGCCGGCGTGGAGGCAGGTGGTATCGCGGGTCGGTTCAAGGGGTGAGTCCTCTTCTGGCGGGCGTGGGTGCGGCAACACCGGCCCGCCGATCGCTAGGGATGAGGATGAGGTGTCCCGTGCTGGGGGTTTGCGGGCCCAGGACGGGAGAAGGAGCCGAGCTACGTCTCGTCGGCGGAGCCGGCGTCACGGCTCTCGCCGGGTGGCGGCCCGTACGTCTCCAGCAGGTGCTTGGTGGACGCCTCGGCGATGGCGTTGGACACCATCACGTCGGCCTCCTCGCGGACGTCGGGGTGCTCGGCGAGGTAGGCGTCGAGGTCGTCCCGAGCCTTGAGGAAGGCGGCGTTGGCGCGCTGGGTCTCGCGGAACGCGTCCACGACGGCGTCGACGAGTTCCATGGCGCGGGCCTGTGCGGCGAGCTGCGGGGGGCCGACGAGGTTGCGCAGGTCGAGGCCGAAGACCTCGGCGAAGCCGATGGCCTCGTCCAGGTTGATGCGGCGCTTGCCGTTCTCGATGCGCCAGACCGCGGACGGGTTCATGTCGAAGCCGGCCTCGTTCAGGCGGTCGGACAGAGCGTTGGTGCTCCACCCGCGCGCCTCGCGCTCCAGCTTGATGCGCACCGCGACGTTCGCCTCGCCGCTGAGCAGCACGCCCTGCGGGGAATCGTCGTCTGCCACGGCTACCACCTCCTTCCGTACGTAGCGGTCCACTGCAATTTGCAGCGACCCTTAAACCATAACATGGCCACTGCGAGACGCAGAATACTTCTGCAATCGGCAATCCGTGTGGCATAGTGGTGGTCCCCACCGAACAGGCAGAGGAGCGCGCCACGACGCGGACCACATAGAAAAAGCCCCCGGCTATGCCGGGGGCCAAGCGCAAACCTCTCAACCGCCATCCCTAGCGATCGACCCGCGAGGCCGGGATTGCCGTCCCATATGGCCCGCGAGCAGAGGAGCTGATGCCCAGTATGACTGATGCCCAGCCGAATACGCCATCCCTTCGCGACGACGCCACCATGTCGCCGCCGCCAGCCCACATACCCGGCCAACTGGCCATCCCTGCCACAGCACCCGCAGCGGACAGCCCTGGTGATGCCCCTTCGCCGGCGCCCCTCCCCACAGGAGCGCAGATCCTGGCCGACCTGCGGGCGCAGATCAAGCGGTACGTGGTGATGCCGAGCGAAGAGGCCCTCACCGCGGTGACGCTGTGGGTGGCGGCCACCCACCTGCAGCCGGCCTGGCAGCACGCGCCCCGCCTGGCGGTGGTGGGCCCGGCGAAGCGGTGCGGCAAGTCACGGCTGCTGGACGTAGTGACCGAGACCGTGCACAACCACCTGATCACGGTCAACGCCAGCCCTGCGGCGATCTTCCGCTCGATCACCGACGAGGACCCGCCGACCCTCCTGGTCGACGAGGCCGACACCCTCTTCGGCACCGCCAAGGCTGCGGAGAAGAATGAAGACCTGCGCGGCCTGCTGAACGCCGGACACCAACGCAACCGCCCCACCCTGCGGGTCTCCGGACCCGAGCACAAACCGCAAGCGTTCCCCACCTTCGCCATGGCCGCTCTCGCCGGCATCGGCGACCTACCCGACACGATCATGGACCGGTCGGTGGTCATCCGGATGCGCCGCCGCAGGCCGGGCGAGACGGTCGCCGCCTTCCGCACCGGCCGGGACACCCCCGCCCTGCACGCGATACGGGCACGACTCGCCGCCTGGCTGCGACCGCTGTACGCCCAGGCCATGGACATGGAGCCGGCCCTGCCGGTCGAGGACCGCGCGGCCGACACCTGGGAACCCCTGGTGATCATCGCCGACCTCGCCGGAGGCGAATGGCCCGCGCTCGCCCGCACCGCCTGCAGCACCATGACCGACTACGAGGCCGGGCAGGACGAGGAGGGCGGTCTGCGCACCCGCATCCTGGTCGACATCCGCCGCGCCTTCGCCGCCGAAGCCGAACCCGCCGTGCTGCGTACCAGCCGCCTGCTGGAGTACCTCAACGCGGACAAGGAAGCGCCGTGGGCCGAGTACGGCGCCAACGGCCTCACCCCGCGCGGCCTGCAACTGCTGCTGAAGGACTACGGCATCAGCTCCGCCAACCGCCGGTTCCCCGACGGCACCCAGGCCAAGGGCTTCGCGCGCAACCAGTTCCTCGACGCCTGGGCCCGCTACTGCCCCGAACCCGGCACACGGGCCGAGCCCGCCCAGACGGTCGCGGAGACTCTCCCCGGCACCGGAGCCTGACCCGACTCGACTCGTCACACTCGTCCCCGCCCAGGTCAGCGCGGGGACGAGTGCCAAGCCCGCAACGAGTCGACCCGACATCACCACGCCACCCGTACCTGCCCTGACCAGGCACGCAACGAGTGGTACGAGTCACCGCACCCCACGGCGGCCACCCCTCCCCCGCGCTCGTGGCCGCCGCCCGAGCCCACCCGGAGTGCTCCCGCTTGCCTTCCTCCGCCACCGCAGCCACCGCTGCCCTACCCGGCACCACCGCCATCCGCGCCGGCATCACCCTGCTCGGCACGATCGGCTTCGCCCTCTCCTACGACGCCCTGCGGCAGATGGCCCTCGCCATCCACATCCGCGGACCGCTCACCTACGCCTTCCCCCTCGTGATCGACGGCTTCATCGCCATCGGCATCGGCGCCCTGCTCATCCTGCGCACCGCCCCGCTGCGCTCGCGCCTGTACGTGTGGACACTCGTCGGGCTGGCGACCCTCACGAGCATCTGGGCCAACGCCCTGCACGCCATCCGCCTCAACCAACAGACCCACCCGGGCGGACTGCACCTCGACGACGTCACCGTCGGCGCCCTGTCGGCCATCGCCCCGCTCGCCCTGGCCGGCGCGGTCCACCTCTACCTCGTCATCCGGCGCCACCCCATACCCCGCGCCCAGGAAGCCGACGCCGCCGAGGAGGCTGACGCCGCAGGGAGCCACCATGCCACCGGCCACGGCCACAACGGCACCCACAGCACCCAGCCGCCCGCTCCTGCCGAAGGCGACCCTGCCCCGCCGGAAGAGGGACCGGCCACACTCGATGTGGCCGACCGCTCCGGCGACGTGGCGCTGGGCACGGACAAGGTGCCGCAGGCTCCGGAGCCGCCCGCCGGGCTGGAAGGCCAGGAGTCAGGCGCCACATTCGACGAACTCCTCGCCATCGCCCGCACCGCACCGCCGGGACGTGGGGGTCGCGCGTCACGCCGCCACATCGAGGTGGCCATCCGCGCCGCAGGGCACCGCATCGGCAAGGACCGCCTGACCCAGATCAAGGACCGCCTCCAGGCCGAAATCGACCAGGCCGCCCGCCAGCGGCAGAGCGAGGTCGACAGGGAACCCGTCGGCGCTCACTGAGCCCGCAGCACGCGATCACCCCCATGTCGCACGACGCACCGCACCCGTCCCCGCGCAAGCCGGCGCGGGGACGGCCCCTCGACCCGGCACCCCCACCCACAGCAACCCCACGGAGAACCGTTCCATGCACGACCCGCACAACGAATTCGCCACCGACCAGCAGGAGATGCCCACCACCGCCACCAGCGCAGCAAGGTATGACGTTGGACCGTCCAAGGGCCGGTCCAACGCGAACACCTCCGCCCCGGGGGTGGCGGAGGACCTCGGGCACCAGGGGGGGCCCGAGGAGGAGACGCCCACCGACGCAGCCGAGCAGTCACCCGCCAGCTCCGCCACCGAAGCAACGCTGCGTCGTATCGCTCGCCGCCGTACCCGCGAAGACGTCCAGCGCAAAGAGCGTGTCGACGTCCGCTACAGCGTTGATGAGAAGACCCGGATCGTCACCCGCGCTGATGAGATGGGCATAGCCGGCGCGCACCTCGTCGGCGCCGTGATCATGGCCTACCTCGACGGCGACCTCACCGTGGAGCTGGCCGGGCAGCGCACCCAGCTCGATGACTACCTCGACAAGCTCGACGCCCTACGAGCCGAGGTCACCCGCATCGGCAGCAACGTCAACCAGATCGCCCACCGCCTCAACGCCGGAGGCGATCCCCACCCTGTGGACACCGCCGTCCTCACCCAGACCGAGCGCACCCTGAACACCGCCCGCGCCACCATCAGCGACATCGCGCAGACCATGAACCACGCCGTCTCCCCGAAGGCGGCCCGGTGATCGCCAAGATCGGCAGCGGCAAGAACACCGCCGGCCTGATCCGGTACCTGTTCGACACCAAGAAGGCCAAGGACCACACCGACCCGCACCTGGTCGCCTCCTGGGACGGCTTCGCACCCGACCCCGGCCGCGCCGATGACTTCGACGCCACGAAGAAGCGCCTCGTGGCCGACCTCGACCTGCGGGTCAAGCAAGCCCGCCGACTGGGCCGGGCGCCCGAGCGGCACACATGGCACTGCTCCGTACGTGCCGCCCCGGGCGACCGACACCTCACCGACGCCGAGTGGGCCGACATCGCGCGCCGCATTGTGGCGGCCACCGGCATCGCACCCGAAGGCGACCCCGACGGGTGCCGGTGGGTCGCCGTCCGCCACGCCGACGACCACATCCACATCGCCGCCACCAAGGTCCGCGGTGACCTGCGCACCGCCCACCACTGGAACGACTACTTGAAGGCCGACAAGGAACTCGCGGCCATCGAGAAGGAATACGGCCTTAAGCAGGTCGTGCGCGGCGACCGCACCGCCGCCAAGCGCCCCACCCGCGCCGAGATGGAAAAGGCCCGCCGCGCCGGCACGACCAAGACCTCCCGCGAGCGCCTGCGCACCACCATCCGCCAGCTGGTCTCCATCGCCACCACCCCCGAGGAGTTCCTCCACCTGCTGGACGGCATCGACGGCGTGCTGGTCGATGTCCAGCGCTTCCCCTCCGGCGACGTGCGCGGGTACAAGGTCGCTGTGGAAGGCGACACCAACGCCGCCGGCGCCCCCGTCTGGTTCTCCGGCGCCAAACTCGCCCCAGACCTTTCCTTCCCAAAAATCGCCGAGCGCCTCACCGCCATCGACACCGCACCCGCCACCGAGCCGGGCAGCCGGCGCAGGCCCGACCCCTGGCACCAGGCCACCGCCGCAGCCGAGCGCATCCCCCACCACCTCCACCACAGCAGCGACGAAGCCGCCCAGGCCCACATCGCAGCATTCGGCGAGGCGATCGACGTCCTTCCGCTGCTCGCCCCCAGCCACCTGCGGCCACAGCTGCAGCAGGCCGCCACCGCCTTCGAACGCGCCAACCGCTCCCGCATCCACGCCCAGCAGGACCAAGCCCGCGCCCTGCGCGGCGCGGTCCGGGCCCTGCGCACCGCACCGGTCACCGGGGACAGTTCCGGGCTGGCGATGTTCCTCGACATCGCCGTCCTGGTTGTCGTCGCCACCGCCCGCTGGCACCAGGCCCGCCAGCACGATCAACAGGTCGCCGCCGCCCACCAGACCCTGCTCCACCTCCAGGCCGCCTACCAACAGGCCGCCGCCGGGCCGCTGGCCGCCTTGGCCCAGCGCAAGCCACCGGCCCGCGCCATGGAACAGCACGCCCAGCACATCCTCGCCACAATGCCCGAGCACGCCCAGCAGATTCTCGACGACCCCACCTGGCCGGCACTGGCCGCCGCCCTGACCGAAGCCGAGAACGCCGGCCACGCCCCCGAACAGCTCCTCCAGCACGCCCTCCGCCAGCGCACCCTGGACGACGCCCGCTCCACCGCCGGCACCCTCACCTGGCGCATCCAACGCCTCGCTGCCCGGCCAGCCCCCAGCGCCCGAGCACGCGCCCCCCGCGCCCGCACGACTCTGCCCACCCAGTCGGCACAGCCCGGCCGCACGGTCCAGCTCCCCAATTCCCACCCCGCCCCCACATCACCACACCTTCGGCACCGATAAGCGGTTGCCGAGCTACTGCAGAGGTCGACGGGTGGGCGCGCCCGGGCCTCGTGTGGGGAGTGCGCAAGCCATGGCCCCGGGCCTAAGGTCTTGGCCCTGGGCTCGCCGACGACAAGCGAGCCCACCCCATGGCGCGGCCCTCGACCTCCCCGGGACGAGGGCCGCAATGGTGTTCCCGAGGTGATCTTTAGTGGTCACAACTCGCCGCTCACTACTCCCGCGCAGAACGCGTGCCATTCGGCGAGGGTGAGGCGGAGTGGTTCGAGGCCGGTGTTCTTGGAGTCGCGGACGGCGATGCCGCCGGGAAGATCGGCGGTCTCGATGCAGTTTCCTTCGCCTCCGCTGTACGAGGACTTGCGCCAGGTGGCGGCGGAGAGGTCGTGCGCGTACAGCTCCGCCTTGGGTCCGTTCACTTTGGGCTGCCTTCTTCGATGCGTTTGATCAGTGCCAACGAGTCGTCCACCGGCAGTGCGGCGGCGACGATCCGTTCGAAGGCGCCGGCGAAGACGCGGACGTCCTCGCTGCCCTCGACGTAGGAGTTGCCCCGGAGGTTCTCCACCAGGACCACGTCCGGCATCGGGCCGGGGAAGTTGACCACGGTGAAGCCGCCGACAACGCCTGGGTGCGGGGTGGCGCCCAGAGGCATGATCTGGAGGGTGACGTTGGGCAGCTCGGCCACGTCCAGCAAGCGGTGGAGCTGTTCGCGCATGGTGGCCGGGCGGACAGCGAACCGCTGATGCAGAACTGCCTCCGAGATCACCGCCCACACGTTCAGGGGCCCGGTGCCGTCGGGGCGGGAGAGGATGGCCTGGCGAGCCATGCGGACCTCGGCGAGGGCGGCAACTTCCTCAGGGGTGCGGGTGACGGCGGAGGCGGCGATCATCTCCCTCGCGTACGCGGCGCTCTGCAGCAGGCCGGGCACGAGCGTGGGTGACCACTCGCAGACGCGCTCGGCGTCGGACTCCAGCGAGAGGTAGTCCGCGTAGGCGGGCGCGACCACGCCGCTGTAGGTCTGCCACCAGCCCTTCTTGCCCGCGTCGCGGGCCAGGTTCTCCAGTGCGGTGAACACCTCGGGGTTCGTCACACCGTATGCCTTGAGCAGGTCGGTGACCTCGGCCGGGCGGATGCCGGCCGCGGCGTTCTCGACCTTCGACATCTTCGGCGCCTTCCAGCCCATGGCCGCAGCCGCGCCATCCAAGGTCAGGCCGGCGTCGTTGCGGAGCTTGCGCAGAGCTGAGCCGAGTCGGCGGCGCCGGATCGTCGGTACGACGGGGCTGTTGGGCATATGCGCAGTGTTTCACCACCGCCGGGAGAGCGGGAGCCCCTTCGGCGGACCACCCGAACGAGATTGGTGGAAAGCTTGCGACCCGTGGGCGGTTGGGTCCATCCTCTGTGGAAACCCCACCGGGGCAGCCAACTGGCTTTCCCAGGCGGGAACTTGCATCGATCTTGCGTAGGCGGAAGCCTGTGCGGATGGAGGGGCCATGGTCAGCACCGTGGCGGACGAGAGGGCGCCGGCGATCCCGGGCTTCTACCTCACCGAGAGGCCCGGCGGGTTCGCGGTCCACATGCACTCCTCCGCCGAGCACTTACGCCGCGTCCGGCACATGACGCGTCGGGCGCTGTGCGAGGCCGGAGTCGCCGCCGAGGTCACCGAGACCGCCCAGCTGGTGGCCAGTGAGCTGATCGGGAACGCGGTCGCCTGGTGCGGGCCGTTCGTGCCCCTGGTCGTGGAGGTCGTCGCCGAGCCGGTCGCGGTCTCGGTGAAGGTCCACGACCCGGACGCCGAGCACCTGCCCCGCCGCTGTGCGGCGCCGATGGACGACCCGGGAGCCGAGTCCGGCCGCGGGTTGGCCCTGCTCGACCTGCTCGCCCCGGGCTGGCACACGGTCATCACGCCGGTCGGCAAGCAGATCCGCTGCCGCGTGCCCTACAGACGAGGGAGAGCCCGTGCCTGAGCAGGCCGCCGACGAACTGCCGTTCCGCGTGCGCTTCGCCCCCGAGACGGGCGAGGTCGTGGTGATGATGACCTACGGCAACCCGCCCCGGCAGACGATGCGCCGCAAGACGTACGACTCGACCGAGGCTCTGGCCATCGCGATAGCCGAGCACCACCACGAGTCCTACCTCCAGGCCCGGCTGGCCAACGAGCTGGCCGCCGCCGCGATCACCCACCTCGGAGCGGACCCCGGGCGGCTCCAGAAGGCCGTCCGCGCGCTGTCCGACCCGACCAGCACGGTGCCCGTCGGCTCCATCCTGCGAGGCGAGCGGCAGCCGTGACCTTCAAGCTCCTGCCCCGCCGGTGACATCCCACCGGGGCCCGGCCGGGCAGGCCGCACCACCCTGCACCAACCCGTCAGGCCAGCCGGCCGGGCGGTCACCGCGGCCGGACAACGTCGTCCGGCACCGGCAAGGAAGGGAAGTGCCCATGAGCAAGAAGACCAGCGGCGAGACGGAGACGTCGCCCGCCTACGAGGCGCCGAAGGTGATGGTGGTCGGCTCGTTCGCCGCCGACACCCTCGGGGATGTCAGCGTCGGCCAGAGCGACGACTCCGACGCGGGCCAGTACTACGCGCCCCTGTTCGCCCCGACCAGCCGCTCGTGACCGAGGCGGCCGGTCGGTTCAGGCCGCCGTGGTTTTGCGTTCTGCCCGATGACGACGCCGCCGGGCCCCTGGCCCGGCGGCTCGCCCGGCAGGACGCGGCCCGCACCCTGATGCACAGCTCGGGACGCCCGTGGCTGATCGCGTTCGGGTGGGGCAAGAGGCTGCGGACGGTCGCGGCCGGTCCGCTGAAGGTGGTGCTGATCGGGTCCTGCCCGGTCAGCACCACCCGGCTGCGGGTCCTGGCCACCAGGGCAGCCGAGACCGGCGACGTGGAGGAGCTGGCCGCGCTGCCCGGCAGCTACTACCTGATCACCTCCTGCCGGGGCGTCCGTAGCGCGCGTGGGGACGTTGCGGGCCTGAACCGGCTGTACTACGCGAGCGTGGACGGCGTGCGGGTGATCTCCAGCAGCCCCCGGCAGCTGGCCCACGAGGTGGGCAAGGGAGTGGACGAACGGTGGGTGGCCCTGCGGCTGTTCGCCCCGCACGCGCCCGCCCCGCTGCTGTTCAGCCGCAGTCCGTACGAGGGCGTCACGCCGGTGCCTCCGGGCCACCAAGCAACCCTGACCACGACCGGCGGACTGGCTGTCACCCGCTACTGGACGCCTCCCACGGCCGCCCTCCCGCTGGAGATGGCGGCGGAACGGCTGCGGGACGTACTGGCCAAGGCCGTCGCCAGCCGGACGGCATCGCCACCGGTGGCCAGCGTGCAGTTGTCCGGCGGCCTGGACTCGGCAGCCCTTGCGGCCCTGGCCGCGCGGGCCCGCCCGGCGTCCACCACGGTTCTCCTCACGGTCGGGTCGCGGGCGGCGGACAACCCCGACGAGCGGTGGGCCCGCCGCACGGCCGCCCTGCTGGACGGCGTGGACCACCTGGTCCTCGACCCCGGCGCCTACCCGCGGATCTTCCAGGACCTTCACACCTCGCAGTTCGCGCTGGACGAGCCCGCCTCGTTCGCCGCCTCGGCGGCCCGCTTCCGCCACACCCTGCGGGTGCTGGCCGAGCAGGGCAGCGGGGCCCACCTCAACGGCCAGGGCGGCGACGAGACCCTCCTCGCCCCCTTGTCCTACCTGCCCCAGGCCGCCGGCCGCAGCCCGTACCGCGCGTGGTGGCACCTGCGCGGCCACGCGGCCCTCAACCGCACCAGCAGCCTGAGCCTCGCGCGGGCCGCCGCCACGGCGGGTACCTACCGGCAGTGGCTGATCCGGGCCGCCGACCGGCTCACCGTCCCGGTCAGCCCGGCCGCCGCCCTGGCCGGCTGGGAGGCCCCTCCCCGCCTCCCACCATGGATGCTGCCCGACGTGGTCTGCGACCTGCGCAACGAACTGCTGGCAGCAGCGGAGACGGCCGAGCCGGCGTCCGAGGACATCGCGACGCACGGGGCAGTGATGCGGATCCGCTCGGTCGCCCGCCGCGCGAGCCTGTACCGGGACGCGATGGAGGCGGCCGGGGTCCCCAGCCACTTCCCCTACCTGGACCGGGCGGTGATCGAGACGGCCCTGATGACGTGGCCGGAGGAGCGGACCGACCCCTGGGCGCCCAAGCCGCTGCTGACGGCGGCCGTCGCCCCGCTGGCCCCGCCCGATCTGCTGGTTCGCCGGGACAAGGGCCACTACAACCACGAGATCCACACGGGTCTGGCCACCCACCACCGGGAAGTCGCCGAACTCTTCCACGGCTCGGCCCTGGGCAAGGCCGGGCTGATCGACGAAGGGGCCGTCCGGCAGGCCCTGGCCGAGGCCGCCACCCGCCGCATCCCGCCCGCGTTCATCACCGAGACGGTCGCCGTGGAGCTGTGGCTCCGCAGTGCCCGCCCCTGACCCGCCAGGAGGACGCCCGCCATGCCCTTCCGCCTCGCCCGTGGCGTCGAGCGGATCGACGCCGACGGCTCGCCGATGCTCTTCAACACCCGCACCGGCGCCTACTTCGCCCTCAACGACTCCGCCGCCACCGCTCTCGATGCCCTCCTCGGACACGGCGAGGTGGAGGGCGCCGCCGCCCTCATCGACACCTACGGCATCCCCGAGGACCGGGCGGCCGCCGACGTCCGCAACCTGACCGCCACCCTGACCGGCCACCGGCTGCTGGAGGGGCGATGAGCACGGTCATCGCCCTGCCCGAACGCGTCCGCCTCACCCGCACCGAGCAGGCCGCCGGACACCTCGCCGTCACCGCCGCCCACCTGATCACCGCCGCACTCGGCTCCCGCCCCGCCCGGCTCAAGCAGTTGCTGGCCGTGCTCGCCCGCCGGGCCGCCCCGGCCATCCCCGAGCAGGCCGCGCGGGCCAGGGACGTGGTGACGACGGTCAGCCCCCGCTGCGGCAGCGGCTACGGCTGCCTGCCCCGCTCGATCGCCACCGCCCTCCTCTGCCGCCTCACCGGCACCTGGCCCACCTGGAAAGCCGGCGTGCGCTTCCCGCCCCTGACCTCCCACGCGTGGGTGGAAGCCGACGGCGAACCCGTCGGCGAAGACCCGCACTACACCGCCACCTTCACCCCGACCATGACCGTCGAACCCGGAGGAGCTTCGTGACCGACCAGACCACCAGCCCGTCGCTGACCGCCCGCATGGCCGCCTACGCCGCCAGCCTGCGCGAGCGCGGAGCGATCCGCACCAGCCCGGTCGAGCGGGCCTTCGCCACCGTCCCCCGCCACCTGTTCCTGCCCGGCGGCTACTACACCAGCGGCCGCTTCGTCCCCGTCCCCGCCGAGCCCGGCGACGAGCTGCTGGACCGCATCTACTCCGACACCGCCCTGATGACCCACGTCCCCACCAGCGACGACGCGGCCGGACGGTACAGCTCCACCTCCCAGCCCCGCGTCATCGCCGCCATGCTCGAAGCCCTCCTCCTCGCCCCCGGGATGAAGGTCCTGGAGATCGGCGCCGGCACCGGTTACAACGCGTCCCTGATCGCCGCCATCACCGGCGCCGAAGTCGTCACCATCGACGTCTCCGACGTCATCGTCACCGAGGCCGCCCGGGCCGCCGAGCGGGCCGGGGAGAAGAACGTCACCGCCCTGACCGCCGACGGCTACCTCGGACACCCCGCCAAGGGACCCTACGACCGGATCGTGGTCACCTGCGGCGTCACCGGCATCTCCCCCCACTGGCTCGACCAGCTCGCCGAGGGCGGGCAGATCGTCGTCCCCGTCGCCCACGGCGGCTTCCACCCCACCCTCTGCGTCCGCCGCGACGGGCAGCGGCTCATTGGCCACGGGGTGATGTCCAGCGACTTCATGTCGGCCGCCGGCCCGCTCTACGCGTGGCAGGACGGGCAGACCCCGGCCCTGACCGAACCGCTTCCGCCCCAGCCGCTGACCACGTGGGAGAACGCCGGCCCCGCACTGGAGGGCGACGCCTACTACGACCTGTGGTTCTACCTCGGCACCATCACCGGCCGCACCACCCGCGCCTACATCGACGGCCTCGACGCCGCCCTGGGCATGGCCTGCCTCCACGAGCCCGGCCGCGGAACCGCCTGGATCCAGCGGACCGGCCACCTGCACCACGTCGGCGACCAGGGCCTCGCCAACGACCTGAAGGCCCTGGTGCACGGCTGGGTGGAACTCGGCCAGCCGGGCATCACCGACCACTACGCGATCCTCGAACGCGCCAGCGACAACGAGACAGTCTTCTACCCGGTCGACTGGCACTTGCGACAGCACCGCCAACATGCCTGACCGGCGACTTCGTCAGATCGGGACTCATGTCCCGCTCACGAGGGCGATACGACCTGCGCCACCAACGTCGGCCATGCGACGACATCAATCCAGCCACAAGCGACATCACCCTGACCAAGCACCAGAATCGGCCACCGTTGTCACATGTCCTGATTTACATTGCCGCCTGATCCAATAGTCCTCTAGATTCCCGTCCGGCAGTTGGAACATCCAACTACCGGACAAGGATCCACTGCGGGGGGCATGGCAGCGTTTAATGACTGCCCGCAGCAACGCATGCCCCCGGGCAGCAGACTGCGAAAGAGGATCGGATCATGGGACGAATCATTAAGAAGTTAGCTGTGACCGCGGCCGGTGCAGCTATCGCATTCGGGGCTGTCGGCACGTCGACCGCATTCGCTGACATGGACCTTTACGATTCGGGCGCGGTGCACTCGTGGCGTTCGTACGGAACGAAGGCAGCGGTGGAGGACACGAAGGGCGACAGCCACTCCGTCTACACCAGATACAACCGGAACTACCCCGACAACGAGGTCTACTCCCTCTGGAACAAGAGCGGTGAGGGCACCAAGGTCTGGAGCAACGACGGCGGGCGGATCTGGGACATGCGGGCCTGCGTCTCGCTCCAGGTGGAGCCGGACTCGTGCAGCGACTGGTGGACCGACAACCACCCGCACGGCTGACGGCAGACCGCGCCCGGCAGACGTATCAACGGCAGACGGGGCGGCGTGCTGATGCACGTCGCCCCGTTCGTGCAGGCCGCGGATTCGCGTAAGTGAGTGCCGAACCCTGGATCGGGGCATCGAGTACGGCCGGGCTCGACGAAGCACTGAAAGGACATCCATGGAGCCCGATGCCATCCCGCTGAGCATTAGAGGGCTGGACTACCAGATCGCCGACCGCAAACTCCTCAGTGGTCTTGACCTGACTGTGCACACTGGCGAGTCGGTTGCCGTAATGGGGCCGTCCGGTTCTGGAAAAAGCTCTCTCTTATCGCTGGCACTGGGGCTGATCAAGCCGCAGGCCGGCCAATTACGCGTATGCGGTACCGACCTTGTGGGCTTGAGCCCGGCACAAGTGACCCGGCTTCGGCGGCAGCACATCGGCATGGTGTTTCAATTCGGCGAGCTCCTTCCTGAGCTCATGCCGATCGAGAACGTCGCGTTGCCCGCGCTGCTGTCGGGTAAGCGGAAGGAACCCTCCTATCAACAAGCGCGTCGGCTACTCGAGGAGCTGGGAGTCCCCGTCGACGGTGTGGCGACAGCGGAGCTGTCCGGTGGCGAGAGGCAGCGCGCCGCCGTGGCGCGGGCGCTGATGGAGAGCCCGTCACTGCTTCTGGCGGACGAGCCCACCGGAGCCCTGGACGAGGACTCCCGGAATCATGTCGCCGACGTGTTGTTCGCTACTCCTGGACAGCGCGGCTGCGGACTGCTGGTCGTCACCCATGACCGAGCCGTGGCCGCCCGGGCTGACAGGGTTCTGTACTTGCAGCACGGGCACCTGGTGGAGTCGGCGGGGAAGGACGGCCGGTGATCGCGTCACGGTCGCTCCTGTGGCACATGCTGCGCACGGGCAGAGCGGCATCGCGCCACGGCGAAGGTGGCAGGGGCCGGTTCCTTGCGCTGTTGACGGCGACCGCTGTGATGGTGGTCGCCGGCGCCTCGCTGGTAATGGCCATGGCCACCTTCGACGGACGAGAGGCGCGGGGCGAAGCACGTAACCCCGTCATGGCCGCCAAGGGCGAGCAACCCAAGGTCCTGTGGAGTCGTTACTGGGAGAACTACCAAGGCCGGCAGTTCTCGGTCGTTGTGGTGGAACCGCTCACTGATGACGCGCCACTACCGCCAGGACTTCACCGATGGCCGGGCCCTGGAGAATCGGCCCTCTCCCCCGCGCTGGCGGACGGACCGCGCTCGGAGGACTTCCGGCACCGGTACGGGAAAATGGCCGAGAGGATCGGCGACGCGGGGCTGGCGACGCCAGGAGAGCGGCTCGCGTACACCCGGCCCAGCAAGACCATGCTCGACAGCAGCTACCTGGACGGCATCGTAGGGTTCGGCTCGCCGGGCCCCACCTTCGGAGATCTGCGACTGATCGAGCCGGAACAGCAACAGCAGCTCCTGATGCTCCTCGCCGCGCTGGTGCTGCTCCCTACGGCCGCCCTCGCCGTGGCCGCCGCGCGCATGGGCGCCCAAGGCCAGGACCACCGCACCGCTCTGCTGCGTGCCCTGGGCGCCGACCGGGCAGCGCTGGCCTGGATGAACATCGGCGCCGCCGGGGTCCCCGTCGTGCTTGGCGCCGCAGTCGGGTTGGTTGCTGTCGTGCCGTTCCTGGTCTGGAACGTACGTCTTCCCTGGATCGACTTCACGCTCGCGGCCACTGACCTCCGCCAGGCGGCAGGCGCTCTTGCAGTCGCCCCCATCGCAGCGCTGGTGGTGATGCTCGCGCTGGTGGTGCTGATCCACCCGCGCCAGGAACTCGGGTCCACGCGAGTCCGAGCCGGCATCGGTGGCCGGGTCCGTCGTCTGGCGCTGAGCGCCTGTCCCGTCTTCGCCATCCTGGCGCTGGTCATGGGTTCACTGGGAGGCAGTGGCTCCGCTTTCGGCTACCTTGTCGCCGTCATCGGAGTGTGGGCGACCGTCCCCTCGGTCATAGGGTGGGGAGTTTCCCGTCTCGCTCCCCGTATGGCCACGTCCGCGCGCAAGCGCGGTAACACCGCGGGTCTGATCGCATCAAGGACTCTGGCCGCTCACCCCGGCGTCATCGTGAGACTGGTGGCCGCCCTGGTCATCGCCATCGGCATCATCGGCCAGACACAGCTCATCAGCTCTCTACTGTCCACACGCGGCGGTAACCCGGCAGTGCTGCGCTCCGGCAAGACGCAATCCATGGCACTGGTACAGGCGGCAGACCGGGCGAGGCCCAGTCAGCAGTTTCGCGCTGCCCTCCCCGAAGGCGCTCGCATGGTCGCGCTGGGCCATTCCGGGCAGGAACTGAACGGCGGCGACGGGCCACGGATCATCCAGGCACCATGTGCGGACCTCCGCGCCTTGTCGCTGCCGTGCCCACGGGCCGGGGAACAAACCGCGGTCCCCTTCGGAGATCTCGACCGACGCCTAAAGACCGCGACGTACACCTACTTCGGGAACACCGCCGCCACGGTCCGCGTCGGCGAGCCCACAAAGCTCGACAGGGAAGACGCCTGGTACGTGGTGTTCACGCCGTCTGACCAGCCGCTGGACATCCCGGCAGTGAAGACGGCCGCTCGCCAGGCACTGAGCACCGACGCCAACATCAAGCCGATGCTGGAGGGCAGCGAGTCGTTCACGCTCGCCTATCAGTCCCGCTGGCTGCCCTTCCTCGGGGCAGCAGGCACCATCGTGCTGGCCTTGGCCATGGTGTTCGCCGCGTTCTCCGAGTACCTCCGCTTCGCCCGATCACTGGCCCCCCTGGCCGCGCTCACCGGAAACAGCGGCATGTTCAGAGCGACGGCCGCATGGGCTCTTGGGGCACCTGTGGCGGTAGCGGGTGCCCTCGGCCTGGCGGTGTATGCCGTCCTGGGGCAGGCAGTCACCGGCGGCCCGTACGGCGCCTCGCTTTCGGGAGAGCTGTGCCTCGTCCTGCTCCTCATTGCGGCAGCTGCGGCAGCAGCGATCACATGGCTCGCCGGCAGGGAAGCCGAACGCAGCAGCCACCGCTGGAAACCTCGTGCCGACTGACCACAGGACGGAATAACCTCAGGTCAGGCGGGTTCTGGCCACTCAGAGCACAGATTCGATTCCCGCCGCCTGCTCCACGGTGAAGGCCCAGGTCAGAGACCTGGGCCTTCACCGTCTAGACCTCTCTAGGCCCCAGCGATCCGTGTCACGACATGCGGGTGGGCGACTTCCTTCGCGTCCGCAAGGCGGAGCGGGCGACTCAGCGGACTACGGACAACTGCGGACGGGCGGGTGCTGGCGTCGGCTGGTTCTGACCGCGTCCTCCGCCGTCCTGGCCGGTGACGACCAGACCGAAGATGAGGTCGCTGAGGTCTGCCGGGTGCAGTTGGAGGTCACGGGCGACGTCTGCTGGGCGGACGCCTTCAGCCCGGAGAGCGGAGAAGACCTTCCCCAGTACCTGCGAGGACTCTCGGCCCAGTCGGCTGTGCGGCTCCTTCTTGCGGTATCCCAGTCGACCGAGCTCCACGCAGTGGGTCCGGTACTGCCAGTCGGTGGTCAGGTTGAGTTCGTGCAGGCGGTGGGCAAGCGCCATAGCGGCGACCTTCCAACGCCGCTTGGCCTGAAGAATCCAGTTGGTGCTGGGGTTACGGGGCGCGTACGCGAGTACGTCTGCCACCGGCATCAGCAGGGCCGCCGCGAAGCGGTGGGCCTCGCCCTCGGCCTGGGGGCCATGGGGAATCTGCTCCTCGCCGTGCAAGACGAGGTGGCCCAGCTCGTGAGCCGCGTCGAAGCGTCCACGCTCGGCAGTTTTCTCCGTGCTCAGCAGGACGAACGGGATACCCCGGTCCCAGAAGGAGAAGGCATCGACCTCGGGGCAGTCGCGGGACAGTGAGAACACTCGAACGCCGTGGGCCTCCAGGAGGTCAACCATGTTGGGGATGGGAGTGACACCCAATCCCCAGCGAGCGCGGACCAGTTCGGCTGCGCGCTCGGCCGGGCAACCTGGCCCCGCGGCCTCACCTGGGCACGGGGCTTGTTCGCCCTTGTGGAGTCGGCTGAAAGAGGTCAGCGAGGGCAGGTCGGGGTCCGGCAGTTTGAACCGGCTGCCGATCCAGTCCTGCAGGATGCGGGCCAGACGGCCGCCGCTGAGCGCGATGTCTCGTTGTGCGGCCGTCATCTTGCTCAGCGCCCGAAAGCTGACCGACTCCACGGGCAGGTCGGCGACCTCCTCAGCACTGAAGAACGACTCGGGGAACTCGAGTGCCTCGGCGATGGCCGATAGGGAAGGCGGGCTGGGGTGCGCCCGCCCGTTCTCGTAGTCCGACAGTCGTCGTGCGGTGAGTCCGGACATCTGGGCGAGGCGGGTAACGGTGAGCCCCCGGCGCTTGCGCGCCAGAACGAGCCGGGATGCGGTGGTCATGAGAGTGTGCCAATGGGTCGGAGGTGGGACGAGTCAGCCCAGGCGTTCGATGGGGATGTCGATGCCGCCCTCGCTGTCGTCTTCGCTGGGGAACGGGGTGAAGCCCTCGAAGTCGATCCAGGGCAGGATGATCCGCTCGTGCCAGCTGTCGATCTTGCCACGGCTTCCCGTGTTGTTCGGCAGCGACAGCTCTGCGTACAGCCGGGTGCCATTCTCCGTGTTCACGTGCTGGTAGAGCAGGAACCAGGTGGGGATGCCGTCGCCGACGTCCTGGGCCTCGGATTCGACTTCGTAGTCGGGGAACATCAGCTGCCGGTTGGTCTCCACCCTCCGGATGACAGCCGAGCCCTTCGGGTAGCGAGTGGAGGGCGTGAGGGCGGCGAAGCCGGTTTCCCGGCTTCCGCTCGAAGCCGTGATGGCGAAGTCGTCGGTCGGAGAGATCAGGAGCGGTACGTTGCTGGGGCTCGCGCTGCGCCAGCCCAGGGGGGTGTAGGTCTCCCGCAGGTAGCGGACGGTCCGGCCCCAGAAGATGTTGCCGGGGAGGGAAAGGGGGTCGAACGGAGTGCAGAAGTTCCGCTCCGCTTCGGCGCGCCGCAGCACGTCCTCGATCTCCTCGGTCGACAGCCCCAGCTCAGTGAGCCTGCTACGGGCGCGGGAATCCTCGACGTGCACGACTGCCATGGTCCAGCCCTTCACCGTACAGAGTTGACTTCCGGAAATCCTCCCTCATATGCGGTGGAAAATCAAGAAACGCCGCTGGTCAGAAGGAGGCCACTCTCGTCACCGAATCGACCGATGCTGATAGATCACGTCCAGCGACGGGATCGCGGCAGGCGATGAGTACTGCTCGCTTCGCCCTAGGCGATCACGCTTCGGTGGCCAAGGTCGGGTGGGTGCCGGCCCAGTCGACCCCTACGCCAAGGACACCCGCTACAGCTTGGAAGACCTCTGTTCGCTCCACCCGCATCCTGGGCGGCGAGCTGACCACCGGCGTCAGCGGCAAAGCCGAGGTGAACGCCGAGTGCGGCCTTCGGCCGGCTGACCCCTCACGCCCTCGCTCGTGCACCGAACCGGTAAACCCGAGCCACGGAGCGACAGTCCGGCTTCGCCGTCGACACCCCTAACCCCGCGGGCAAATTTGCCCTCGCTAAGTAGCTCCGGGATGCGGCGCGGACGAGAGCCTCAGCCACAGCACCCGACTTTGGGAGAATCCTGGGAGATGATCTTCTCCCGGAGGCCAACCGAACCCCCACCACACCAACCCAGACCAAGCCTCTGACCTGCCCTTTTAACAAGAGGCGCAGGTGTCGATCTTGCTCGAACCTCATTCGGGACGAAGAGGTCGTGGGTTCAAATCCCGCCACCCCGACAGGTGAAACACCAGCTCAGGGCCGGTCTTCCGTTGAGGAAGACCGGCCCTGAGTCGTTTTTCGGGTGCCGAACTCGTCGCGAGGAGCAGACGAGGAGCCGATCTTGGAGAGCGGAATCTCGAAGCCGCCGCTACCGGCCGCCCCGCAACAGCACATCGAGTGCACGCACGGGTGACGTATGACACATGGCGCGCCGGGCTGCGAGCGCCGCTTCCCACGCCTCGGTGAGTCCGTCCATCAGCTTGGGCGGCGTCCGCAGCGACTGCGCGATCTTCTTGCTGGTGTGCCGAAACCCGTGCGGCGTCAGGCCCCTCCTGATCGGCACCCAGCACACCTCAGCACGGTCGGAGGCGTTCCTCCCCGCGCCGGCACCCCAGCACGTTCGACACCGTGCCAGTGGAGACGTCGGCGAGTTTCGCCGTGCTGGTGCGCGGGCGCCTATTGAGCCACGCGGGTTCGGGTTTCGGGGCACCTCTTGGCAAGGGCGCTCGTTCCATACCTGCGTGCTGTGTGCGGCGTCTCCTCTTCTTCCTTCGGGATCAGGCGTTTCGCTTCCTCTATGAAGAGGCGGAGCTCGCGTGAGAGGCGTTTGCCCTGGCGCCAGGCCAGTTGGGTGTGGAGGGTGAAGGGCGCTTCCCAGGGGAGGAGTACCAGGTCTCCGGTGTGGACGGCGTCCGTCACCGCTGTCGCGGGGAGCAGGCAGACGCCGAGGCCGGCTGTCGCGCCGCGTTTGATCGCTTCGGTGGTGCCGAGGTCCAGGAACGTGCCGCCGACCTCGGTCGCGAGCAGGTCGCGGGCGGCGCAGGGTGCTTCCGTCGTGAGGATGGGGACGGGGCGCAGGTCCGCGGTCGTCACTCGGTGGGACGAGGCGAGCGGGTGGGTGGGGGCGGCGGCGAGGACGAGGCGTTCGGGGGTCAGGACGAGTGTTTCCAGGCCGGGGTGCTCGGTTTCCTCCTCCATGAGGAAGCCCAGGTCGAACAGGTCCTGGCGGAGGGCCCGGCGGGTGTCGGCGTACGGGCTGGGGCGCAGGGACAGGTGGATGCGCGGGTAGCGGTGGCGGAACGTTTCGAGCAGCGGGGGCAGGCGGTGGGAGGTGATGGTCCGGGTCGTGCCGATGATCAGCGTGCCGCGTGGGTCGTGCGGGGCCGCCACGTCTGCGCGGGCCTCGTCGGCCAGGGCCAGCATGCGGTCCGCGTACGGCAGCAGGCGCTCACCCGCGTCGGTGAGCCGGATCCTTCCGCCGAGGCGATCGAAGAGCTGCGCCTGGAGCGAGGTCTCGAGGGCCTTGATCTGGCTGGTGACGCTGGACTGCGCGTAGTTGAGCTCCGCGGCGGCCCGCGTGAAACTCATGACGTTCGCGACCTTCTGAAAGGTCATCAGGTGCCGTAATTCCACGTGCACCCACCCCCTTGCCATGCCGATGAATGACTGGGAGAGATCATCGGCCGGGTGGCGTGAAAACGGCACGGGCGGTCTGTTCAGTTGTCGGTTCATTGCGGGTGAAGCGGGGTGAAGTGGGCTGTGACCTTCGTCATGCGGCTTGATGCGTCCCGAGTACGCGAGTGGAAGGACTCCTTCGAGGGGTCGGTTTTCGCGCTCAAGTCGCTTTGTCCACAGGATGGTTATCCACAGGCTCGGCCACGGCCCACCGCGTGACCGCCGGTCGGCGCAGAATGGGGGACATGACTGAGAGCAACGGGTCGTTGACGGCCTCCATGCCCGACTGGGAGAAGCGGTTCCGGGCGCCGCGCGTGAGCCTGCCGCGGTGGGCGAAGTACGCGCCGGACCGCTCGCTGTTCGTCTCGAACGCGACGGGCACCTACGAGCTGTATGCGTGGGACCGGGCCACGGGCGAGCAGCGCCAGGTCACGGACCGGCCGAACGGCACCACGGACGGTGTGCTGGCGCCCGACGGCGAGTGGATCTGGTGGTTCTCCGACACCGACGGTGACGAGTTCGGCGTCTGGCTCCGGCAGCCCTTCGGCGGTGGCAAGGACGAGCCCGCGACGCCCGGCCTCGAACCGTCGTACCCCGACGGCCTGGCGCTCGGCCGGGACGGCACCGCAGTCGTCGGCCGGTCCACGGAGGAGGGCGGTTCGACGGTCCACGTCGTCCGCCCGGGCGCCGAGCCTGTGGAGATCTACCGGCACCGCCAGTCGGCCGGCGTCGGGGGGCTCTCCCACGACGGCTCGCTCGTCGCCGTCGAGCACACCGAGCACGGTGACGCGATGCACGCCGCGATCCGCGTGGTCCGCACCGACGGCACCCCCGTGGGCGAGCTCGACGACACCCGGGGCGGCACCCGCGAGCTGGGCCTGTCGGCCCTCGGTTTCGTACCGGTCGACGGCGACGCCCGCCTGCTCGTGGGCCACCAGCGGAACGGCCGCTGGGAGCCGATGCTCTGGAACCCGCTGACGGGCGAGGAGACGCCCCTGTCCGTGGACCTGCCCGGCGATCTCGACGCCACCTGGTACCCCGACGGCAGCGCGCTGCTCATCGACCACAACCACCACGCCCGCAGCGAGCTGTGGCGCTACGACCTGGCAGACGGCGCGCTGACGCGGCTCGACACGCCACCGGGCACGGTGTCCCGCGCGCTGCCCCGGCCCGACGGCACCGTCGAGTACCTGTGGTCGTCGGCCGAGAAGCCGCCGGTGGTCCGTTCCACCGCCGGGCACGTCGTCCTCACCCCGCCCGCCACGCCCGACGGCATCGACCTCGCGCCCGCGTCGGTACCGGTGAGCGACATATGGGTCGACGGGCCGGGCGGCAGGGTCCACGCCCTGGTGCAGAAGCCTGCGGGCGAGGGTCCCTTCCCCACCGTCTTCGACATCCACGGCGGACCGACCGCGCACGACACCGACTCGTTCGCCTCGGGACCCGCCGCGTGGGTGGACCACGGCTTCGCGGTCGTCCGGGTCAACTACCGCGGCTCGACGGGGTACGGGCGGGAGTGGACGGACGCCCTCAAGCACCGGGTGGGGCTGATCGAGCTGGAGGACATCGCAGCGGTCCGCGAGTGGGCCGTGTCCTCGGGCCTCGCCGACCCGGCACGGCTCGTGCTCACCGGCGGGTCCTGGGGCGGCTACCTGACCCTCCTCGGCCTCGGCACCCAGCCCGAGGCGTGGGCGGTGGGGGTCGCCGCGGTGCCGGTCGCGGACTACGTGACCGCGTACCACGACGAGATGGAGGCACTGAAGGCCCTCGACCGCACGCTGCTGGGCGGCACGCCGGAGGAGGTGCCGGAGCGGTACGCCGCCTCGTCGCCGCTGACCTACGTGGACGACGTCCGGGCGCCGGTCTACATCTCCGCCGGCGTCAACGACCCCCGCTGCCCCATACGTCAGGTGGAGAACTACGTGGAGCGGCTGGAGCGACGCGGTCACCCGCACGAGGTCTACCGGTACGACGCCGGGCACGGCTCCCTCGTCGTCGACGAGCGGATCAAGCAGCTCCGGATGGAGATCGCGTTTGCGGAGCGTCATCTCCCGGCGCGGTAGCCCCGGCCGGCGCCGGCTCGTCCGGTGCGATGCCCATGGCCAGGTCCTGCGCGGCCTCGGCCTCACGACGGAAGAGACGGAACCACATGAAGACGACGAACCCTGCGAAGACGAACCATTCACCGGTGTAACCCAGGTTCTGGAACGCCTTGAGGTCGAGGCCCGTGTTGGGGGCGGCCGCCGGCGGTACGGCGGTGAGGCCGCCGGACGCCTTGGTCACGGTGATCCACGCGTCGTACACCTGGTACGGCACGAGGTTCACCAGGGCCGCGGCGCTGATCACGCCGAGCTGCCCCTCGGGCAGGCCGCCGGCGGCCGCCACACCCTTCGACGTGGGGCTCTCGGAAGCCTGTAGCGCTCCGGTGACGGTGACCTCGCCCGAGGGCGGGGCGGGAATCCTGGCGGTGTCGGCCTTCGAGCCGGCGTCGCCCGGCAGCCAGCCGCGGACGACCGGCAGCCCCTTGCCGCCGTCGGTCCGCAGGAGGGAGAGGACGTAGAAGCCGGAGCGGTCGTCCAGGCGGCGGTCCGGGACGAGCAGTTGGTGTTCGGTGTCGTAACGACCGGTCGCCGTGGCCTGGCGGCCGGAGGTCTCGGTGGTCACGGGCAGCAGGTCGCGCAACGGCGTCGCCTGGGCCATGCGGGCCTCCTGCGCCTGGACCTGCTGTTCACGGTGCGAGTCGACCCGTGATTCGAAACGGCCGAGCTGCCAGCTCCCCATGAACAGGCACACGGGGATGGCCAGCACGGTGAAGACGTTGATCCCCCACCAGCGAGGAGTCAGCAGGAACCGATACACACCACCACGGTACGGGCACCGTCGATGCGATCAGCGAGCGGGTCGCCGGCCTGCCCCACGGCAGGCCGCCCGGCGGCCGGTGCCGGCGCGCACCACGACAACAGAAGACAGAAAACAGAACACAGCACATCGCAAGGGGGGCAGGGGGAGGGGGTGGGGGGCGGGGCCCCCGGGGGAAGGCGAGCGGGGAGCCGCGGCCGTGCCCCCGTCGGCTCACTGGCTCGGCTGTGCCGCCAGCGGTCCCGTGCGGTAGATCGTTCCTGCGCAGGCGTCCGGGAGGGTGGCGTCGGCTGCCTGGGGCTGGCCGACGTCCGGGGTGTGGGTGAGCACCACGCTCGCGGTGGGCTTGGCGGCCGTGGCGTTGTCCGGTGCCGGCTGCTGGGTCTGCTGCTCCCCCGGCGCCTGTGGGGCGGCGCCCGCGGGGGCGCCCTGGCTGGGGGCGGCACTGGGGGTGGGAGCGGTGGTCTTGGCGCAGCCGCTGGGGCCGCCGTCGGCGGCCGGGATCCAGGCGAACTTGATCTCGTACGCCTGGCCGGGCTGGAGTATCACCTGGCTGGGTTCGGTGGCGGGGTCGGGCAGGCCGACCGCGGCGTCGCCCGGCGTGTGGTCGATGACGGTGAGCCGGGAGCTCTCCGCGTTGCCCTGGGGGCGGGCGGCGACGACGCCGGAGCCGGAGACGGCGCAGACGGAGTGCGAGACGTTGACGACGCGGAAGGCGCCGTAGATCCTGCCGTCCTTGTCGGCGGTGCCGACGGTGCCGGTGCCCTGCCCCAGCTGGTTGCGGTCGCAGCTCGGCGACGAGGCGACGAGGGTCGGTGCGGCCGTGGGTGGGGTGCCGGGGGTGCCGGACGAGGGGGACGCCGGGCCGGGGGTGGTGGTGGTGCGGCGGCCCCGTTCGCCCTTCTCCTGTTCGCTGTGCGTGCGTCCGTCGGGGCCGATGGGGCGCATTCCGGGCGCGCCGGGGCCGCCGGCGTCCTGCCGGCCGTCGGTGATCTCGTGGGTGCGCTGGTGGCTGCTGGCGGCGTTGGCCGAGTGGCCGCCCTCGGTGGCACCGGTGGTGGCCACGCGGATCAGTACGGGCACCGCGGTGGCGCCGAGGATGACGGCTGCGGCGGCGCCCACTGCCACCTGCCGGCGGCGGGCGCGCCGCGCCGGCACGGCCTGGCGGAGCCGTTCGAGTGCGTCGGGGGCGGGTTCGAGGTCGCCGACGGCGCCCTGGAGCAGGCGGCGCAGCGCGGCGCCGTCCATGGGGTCCCTGCCGTCGCCGGGCCGCTCCCACTCCTGCTCTCGTTCGTGTTCGCGTTCCGGGTGACCGTGGTGACCGTTGTGGCTCATACCGGTGCCTCCATGGCGATCCGGAGCGCCGCGATGCCCCGCGATCCGTACGCCTTGACCGAGCCCAGGGACAGGCCCAGGGTCTCGGCGACCTGGGCCTCGGTCATGTCGGCGAAGTAGCGGAGGACGAGAACCTCGCGCTGGCGGCGCTGCAGTCCACGCATCGCTTTGATCAATTGGTCGCGCTCCAGCTGTTCGTACGCGCCCTCCTCCGCGCTCGCCATGTCGGGCATCGGCTTCGAGAGGAGCTTCAGTCCGAGGATGCGGCGGCGGAGCGCGGAGCGGGACAGGTTGACGACGGTCTGCCGCAGGTAGGCAAGGGTCTTCTCCGGGTCACGTACCCGGCCGCGGGCGGAGTGCACGCGGATGAACGCCTCCTGCACGACGTCTTCGCAGGAGGCGGTGTCGTCGAGGAGCAGGGCGGCGAGGCCGAGGAGCGACCTGTAGTGGGCGCGGTAGGTCTCGGTGAGGTGGTCGACTGTGGTGCCCGCTGCCATCGCCTCGTCAGCGTCCCCCCGCCGGGCGGACCCGTGGGCCGCCGGCTGTGCGGCGGGATGCGGAGGGTGCGGGGCGTGGGGGGCGTGCGGGACTGCGGTGGGCGCCGGGGTCTGTCCCGGCAGCGGTGCGGCCGGCCCCGCGGGGCCGGCGGCGGGCCAAGGCGCGATCACCGGCATCCCGCCCGGTGTACCGGTGCGCCGGCGCGCCGGCGCGCTGCCGCGCCGGGGGGCCGTTGCGATGCTGATGACCTCTGCCACGCCTGTTGGACACGCTTCCCCCCGCCAGGGTTGTACGCGCCGGGCACCGTGACCGTCGACGCGCCGTGCGGCGACGGCTCGCCGCTGCTCGACGCGGCCCGTGCCCTCATGCGTACCAACTCTTCCTCGATGCCCCGTTATTGCCCCGTTTTTGGTACCGCCGTGAGAGACGGCAACAAAGACGCTCCCCACGTCGGCCGCGGTTGCGGACGGGCGGGGAGCGAACGCTCGAACGGGATCGTCAACGGTACGTCTGCCCAGTTCAATAGGTCCGGACCAATAAGTTGATCACAAGACCTTCACACATTCCCCCAGTATTGCGGAGCGGTCAGCTCCGCCGCCACGAGTTCTGCGATCTGGGCCGCGTTGAGGGCCGCTCCCTTGCGGAGATTGTCGCCGCACAGGAACAGGTCGAGCGCACGGGGGTCGTCCGGGGACCGCCGGACCCGCCCCGCCCAGGTCGGGTCGGTGCCCACCGCGTCGGCCGGCGTCGGGAACTCGCCCTCGGCCGGGCTGTCGCACAGCACCACCCCGGGGGCGTTCGCCAGGATCTCGTGCGCCTCCGGCACGCTCACCTCGCGCTCGAACCGGGCGTGCACGCTCATCGAGTGCGTGGTGACCACGGGGACGCGGACGCAGGTCGCGCTCACCCGCAGCCCCGGCAGCCCCAGGATCTTCCGGGTCTCCGCCCGCACCTCGAGTTCCTCGGAGGACCAGCCGTCCTCGCCCGGCTCGCCGATCCACGGCACCACATTGAGCGCCACCGGCGCCGGGAACGGCCCGGCCGCCTCACCGACCGCGCGGCGCAGGTCACCGGGGTGCGTCCCCAGGTCCGTACCGACGACGGCGGCGAGCTGGGCGCGCAGCGCGTCGACGCCGCGCCGGCCCGCTCCCGAGACCGCCTGGTACGAGGAGACCACCAGCTCGCGCAGGCCGAAGGCGGCGTGCAGGGCACCCACCGCCACGATCATCGAGAGGGTGGCGCAGTTGGGGTTGGCGACGATGCCGCGCGGGCGGACACGCGCCGCATGCGGGTTCACCTCGGGCACCACCAGCGGTACGTCCGGGTCCATGCGGAACGCCGCCGAGTTGTCGACGACCACCGCGCCACGGGCCGCGGCGACGGGCGCCCAGCGGGCGGCCACGTCGTCCGGTACGTCGAACACCGCCACGTCGACGCCCTCGAAGACGTCGTCGCCGAGCGCGACGACCTCGGTCTCCTCGCCGCGCACCGTCAGCTTCCGGCCGGCCGAACGGGCCGACGCGACGAGACGTATCTCGCCCCAGACGTCCGCGCGCTGCGACAGGATCTCCAGCAGGACCGCGCCGACGGCACCGGTGGCCCCGACGACGGCCAGCGTGGGCCGCCCGTCACGGCCGGGCTTCACCCCGGGGGAAGCCGGGGCAGCCGGGGCAGCGGGAGCGGTGCGGCCGGTGGCCGGCGCCTGCGCGGCGTCGCCGTGCGGCGGGGTGCCACCCGGCGGGACCGGCCGCCCGGGCCGGCCCACCGGGTGGGCGGCCGTCATCGGCCGGTGCCTCCGTAGACGACTGCCTCGTCGCTCTCGCTGTCCAGGCCGAACGCCGTGTGGACGGCGCGGACCGCCTCGTTGACGTCGTCGGCGCGCGTGACGACCGAGATGCGGATCTCGGAGGTCGAGATCAGCTCGATGTTCACGCCCGCGTTGGACAGCGCCTCGAAGAACGTCGCCGTCACGCCCGGGTTCGTCTTCATGCCCGCGCCGACGAGCGAGATCTTGGCGATCTGGTCGTCGTAGCGCAGCGAGTCGAAGCCGACGCGGTCCTTGGTCTTCTCCAGCGCCTCGATCGCCTTGTGGCCCTCGGTCTTGGGGAGGGTGAAGGAGATGTCGGTCAGGCCGGTGGACGCCGCGGAGACGTTCTGGACGACCATGTCGATGTTGATCTCGGCGTCCGCGATGGCCCGGAAGATCGTCGCGGCCTCGCCCGGCTTGTCCGGCACGCCCACGACCGTGACCTTCGCCTCCGAGGTGTCGTGCGCGACACCGGAGATGATCGCCTGCTCCATCGGCTGGTCCCCTTGCGGCTCGTTGCTGACCCAGGTGCCGCGCAGCCCGGAGAAGGACGAGCGGACGTGGATCGGGATGTTGTAACGGCGTGCGTACTCCACACAGCGGTGGAGCAGCACCTTGGAACCGGAGCTGGCCAGCTCCAGCATGTCCTCGAAGGAGATCCAGTCGATCTTGCGGGCCTTCTTCACGACCCGCGGGTCGGCGGTGAACACGCCGTCGACGTCCGTGTAGATCTCGCACACCTCGGCGTCGAGCGCCGCCGCCAGCGCCACGGCGGTGGTGTCACTGCCGCCCCGGCCCAGCGTGGTGATGTCCTTCTTGTCCTGGGACAC
Source organism: Streptomyces mashuensis (assembly GCF_014654785.1). Classification (GTDB taxonomy): domain Bacteria; phylum Actinomycetota; class Actinomycetes; order Streptomycetales; family Streptomycetaceae; genus Streptomyces; species Streptomyces mashuensis. The sequence continues at coordinate 14,156 of NZ_BNBD01000012.1, read as the reverse complement.
GCCCTGGAAACCGGCCACGATCGCGATGTTGCCCGCGTCGACCGACTGCTTGATCCGCCCCGGCGTGACATCGATGATGCGCGCCTTGTTGTGGACCGAGTCGGTGATGACTCCGGCCTGGCTGCCCGTGAACGACTGGGCCTCGTGACCGAGGTTTTTGATCGCCATCGCCAGGAGGGCCATGGAGATCCGCTCTCCGGCGGTCAGCAGCATGTCGAGCTCGCGGCCGGCAGGAATCGGCGAAACCTGCCCCGCGAGATCGATCAACTCGTCCGTCGTGTCGCCCATCGCGGAAACCACGACGACCACCTGGTGGCCGTTCTTCTTGGCTTCCACCACTCGCTTGGCGACCCGCTTGATGCCCTCGGCATCGGCAACGGAGGAGCCTCCGTACTTCTGCACGACAAGGCCCACGTGCGCTCCTCGCAGCTCTACGTAATGCGGTCGGCTCAGTCTAACGAGGGACCGTGATCGACCTGTCGGATGTCACATCCTGAGACGCCGGAGGGGCGGCCCGGGTTCCGTACGCGGCCGGTACGGGCTCCTCAGCGGCGCTCCGGGGCCTTCGTGCCCAGGCCCAGCGGGCCGCCGATCTCCTCGGCCATCACCCGGCCCGCCTCCTCCGCCAGCTGCTCGTCGGCCGCCGCGTCGCTGTCGGTGTCCAGGCCGTCGAGCGCGTCGAGCGGCTGGTCCAGCCGTACGTGCGCGACGAGCGACTGGAGGGCGCGCAGGCAGGCCGAGGCGGTCGGGCCCCAGTTGGTCAGGTAGGAGAACTGCCACCACCACAGGGCCTCGCTGAGGCGGCCGTCGCGGTAGTGGGCCATGCCGTGCCGCAGGTCGGTGATGATGTCGGCCAGGTCGTCGGAGATGCGGCAGGCGACGGGCGCGCTCCGGGGCACGTACGGGTCGAAGACCTCGGAGTAGACGTCCACCGGGTCGAGCATGGCCGCGAACCGCTCGCGCAGCTCGTCGACGTCCGGCTCGGGGCCCACGTCCGGCTCGTAGCGCTCGTCGGGGACGAAGTCCTCGTGCGCGCCCAGCCGGCCGCCGGTCAGCAGCAGCTGGGAGATCTCCAGCAGCAGGAAGGGCACGGCGCTGTCGGGCTCGTCACCGCGCGACACCTCGGTGACGGCCACGATGAAGCTCTCGATCGAATCCGCCACCGAGACGGCGAAGTCGTCCGGAGCGCGCCGGGCGTCGTGCAGCGTTGCGTCAGACATCGAGAAGTCTTCTCCCTTCGAAGGCACGGCCGAGCGTGACCTCGTCGGCGTATTCAAGATCCCCGCCCACGGGCAGGCCGCTGGCCAGCCTGGTGACCTTCAGCCCCATGGGCTTGACCATCCGCGCCAGGTAGGTGGCGGTGGCCTCCCCTTCCAGATTGGGGTCCGTTGCCAGGATCAGCTCGGTGACCGTGCCGTCCGCGAGCCGCGCCAGCAGCTCGCGGATGCGCAGGTCGTCCGGGCCGACGCCCTCGATGGGGCTGATCGCCCCGCCGAGCACGTGGTAGCGGCCACGGAATTCCCGCGTCCGCTCGATGGCGACGACGTCCTTGGGCTCCTCCACGACGCAGATCACCGCCGGGTCGCGGCGCGGGTCCTGGCAGACGCGGCACCGCTCCTCCTGCGCCACGTTGCCGCACTCGGCACAGAACCGGACCTTGGCCTTGACCTCCGTCAGGGCGTGCGCCAGCCGGCGCACGTCCGCGGGCTCCGCCTGGAGGATGTGGAAGGCGATCCGCTGCGCGCTCTTGGGACCGACGCCGGGCAGCCTGCCCAGTTCGTCGATGAGGTCCTGGACCACGCCTTCGTACACGGATCGTTCTCCTTCGTCGCTCTTCGCGGTGTGCTCTCGTCGCACCGCGGGTCGTGTTCCGCGCTTCTACTGTGCGACGGCCCGGGCCCTCCCGTAATCCGGGAAGCCCCTGACGGGACCCCGGTCCGGCCCGGACCCGGTCAGGGCCGGGCGTCGGGGTCCGGTGTCAGGGCCGGGCATCGGGGCCCGGCCTCGGGGTCCGCGTCAGAACGGGAGGCCGGGGATGCCGCCCAGGCCCTGGGTGAGCGGGCCGAGCTTCTGCTGCTGCAGCTGCTGGGCGCTCTGGTTGGCGTCCCGCACGGCGGCGAGGACGAGGTCGGCGAGGGTCTCGGTGTCCTCCGGGTCCACCGCCTTGGGGTCGATCACCAGGCCCTGCAGCTCGCCGGCACCGGTGACCGTGGCCTTCACCAGGCCACCGCCCGCCGTGCCCTCGACGTGCGTACGGGCCAGCTCCTCCTGGGCCGCGGCGAGGTCCTGCTGCATCTTCTGGGCCTGCTGGAACAGCTGCTGCATGTTGGGCTGGCCACCGGGGATCACGGGCTCGCTCCTGGCTCTCGACGACGTGGTGCGCTGCGGCGCGCACCCGCGGGCGCGCTCCGCCAGGCCCGAGCCTACGTGCTCGTCGCGCGGAGCGCCCTACGCCGCGGAAACGAGACGGAGAACGGCAGGAAACGGCGGAAGCAGCGCGGTCGCAGGGGCAGCGCAGGGGCGACGCAGGGGCGCGCGCCTACTCGTGGGCGATCTCCTCGACGACCGTGGCGCCCAGCTCGCGCACGATCAGGTCGTGGCCGGTCAGGGCGGTGTCGTCGAGGTCGGGGTCGTCCTCGGCCGGCATGTCGTCCTCGGGGGCCACGGGCGGCGGCTCCGGCTCGCGGTACGGCTGCGCGGGGGCGGCCGGGGCCGCCGGGGCCGGTGCCTGCCGGGGCGCCGCGGCAGGGGCCGAGCAGGGCGGGGCCTGCGGGGCGGACTGCGCCGGAGCTGCCGGGGCCGCAGCCGGCGGCGGGGGTGCCTGGTGGGACGGCTGGGCCGGGGGCGGCGGCTGCGGCTGGTACGTCTGCGGGCGGGCGTACGCGGGCGCCGCACCCGCACCACCGCCGACGCCGCCACCGGCGAGGTTGGCGCCGCCGGAGGGGTCGACGATCAGCTCGGTCTTCCACTGGAGACCGAGGTCGCCCAGTGCCTGCCGCAGCACGTCCTCGCTGCCGCTGTTGGCGAAGCTGTCACGCGCACCGGCGTTGGAGAAACCGATCTGCAGGGTGGCGCCGTCGAAGCCGGAGACCTGGGCGTTCTGGCTCAGCAGGATCCACGTGAAACGGCGGCGGTTCTTGACCGCCTCAAGGATGTTCGGCCACAGCTGCCGCGCCTGGAGGGCGTCACCCTGCGGCTGGGGCGACTGCGGGTACGACGGCGAGGCCGCCGCCGCGGGTGCCGGGGCAGGCGCAGCCGGGACCGGTGCCGGGGCAGATGGGGCCGCGCCCGTGCCGGCAGCAGCGGCCGTCGGCCAGGAGCCCGGCGCCTTGGCGGGCGCCGCTCCCCCGGCCGAGCCGGGGGCCGCCGCGGCCGGCCAGGCACCGGGCCGCGCACCACTGGACGCACCAGCGGCAGGGTCGGCGGGCGCGGCAGTTGTGGCGGCTGCGGCTGGTGCCGGTGCCGGGGCAGGAGAGGCGGGCGACGGCACCACGGGCTCCGGGGCCGTCGGCGCACCCGTAGGGGCCGCTGCCGGAGTCGTCGGGGCCACGGGGGCGGCCGGAGCGCCCGTACCCGTAGGGGTCGCCACGGCCGCGCGGGCGGCTGCCGGGCCGGTCAGCCCGGCGCCGGGGCCCGCGTGCGGCACGTGCGCGTCGGGGCCGGGCACGTACCCCATGGCGGGCATACCGGCAGCCGGCATGCCCACAGTGGCCGCGCCGCGCTCCAGCCGCTCGAGGCGGGCCCGTACGGAACGTTCGTCGTCGAAGGCGGCGGGCAGCAGCACGCGGGCGCAGATCAGCTCCAGCTGGAGCCGGGGCGACGTGGCGCCGCGCATCTCCGTCAGGCCCTGGTTGACCAGGTCCGCGGCGCGGCTGAGCTCGCCCGCGCCGAACGAGGACGCCTGGGCCTGCATGCGCTCCACGACGTCGACGGGCGCGTCGATGAGGCCCTTTTCCGCCGCGTCGGGCACGGCGGCGAGGATGACGAGGTCGCGCAGCCGCTCCAGCAGGTCGGCGACGAAGCGGCGCGGGTCGTTGCCGCCCTCGACGACGCGGTCGACGACCTGGAAGGCCGCCGCGCCGTCGCCCGCGGCGAACGCCTCGACGACGGCGTCGAGCAGCGAACCGTCCGTGTAGCCGAGGAGGGACGTCGCCATGGCGTACGTCACACCGTCCTCGGCGGCGCCGGCGAGCAGCTGGTCCATCACGGACATCGAGTCACGCACGGAACCCGCGCCGGCCCGCACGACCAGCGGCAGCACGCCGTCCTCGACGGGGATCTTCTCCTGCTCGCACACCTCGCTCAGGTAGTCGCGCAGGGTGCCGGGCGGGACGAGGCGGAAGGGGTAGTGGTGCGTACGGGACCGGATGGTCCCGATGACCTTCTCGGGCTCGGTGGTGGCGAAGATGAACTTCAGGTGCTCCGGCGGCTCCTCGACGACCTTCAGCAGGGCGTTGAAGCCCGCCGAGGTGACCATGTGGGCCTCGTCGATGATGTAGATCTTGTAGCGGCTGGAGGCGGGCCCGAAGAACGCCTTCTCGCGCAGCTCACGGGCGTCGTCGACGCCACCGTGCGACGCGGCGTCGATCTCGATGACGTCGATCGAACCGCGTCCGTTGCGCGCGAGGTCACGGCAGGACTGGCACTCGCCGCAAGGGGTGGGCGTGGGCCCGTTCTCGCAGTTCAGGCAGCGGGCGAGGATGCGCGCGCTGGTCGTCTTGCCACAGCCGCGCGGTCCGCTGAACAGGTACGCGTGGTTGACCCGGTTGTTGCGCAGCGCCTGCTGCAGCGGGGTGGTGACATGCTCTTGCCCGATGACCTCGGCGAAGGTCTCGGGGCGGTAGCGGCGGTAGAGCGCGAGGGACGACACACCTACGACGATATCGGGCCCCACTGACAAGTGGCTTCCGTCACAGAATCCCCACCGGGCCCGGGCCCGGGCACGGACCCGGGCGCCCGCGATGCGCCGGAGCGCCCCTGGGAACGCAAAGGGCCCCTCACGCACCCGCCAGAGCCCACTTACCCTTGCTGCCTTCCGGCCCTGGGGGAGTTGGGTGAGATAGCGCCACGTGAGGGGCTTGGCCCCAAGCCTAGCGGATCCCGGCGGGTACCCGGACACCCCCACCCGCCCAGGCCCCCAGCCGCGCCTCCTTCACCCCCCGGAGACCCCCTCCGGAGACCCCCTCCGGAGACCCCCTCCGGGGAACGGGTTCGCGAGCACTGCTCCGCGTCTTGTATTGTTTGCGGCGGAGGATTCGCCTAGAGGCCTAGGGCGCACGCTTGGAAAGCGTGTTGGGGGCAACCCCTCACGAGTTCGAATCTCGTATCCTCCGCAGCCGCCCACCTGGGCAAACGAAGGGTCCGACCGCTCAGCGGTCGGACCCTTCGTCGTCGCGTGGTCTCAGTTTTGGTCTCAGTTGCGCGGGGCGGACAGCCGTGGATCGCCACGGACAGGCTTCGGCTGCTCTCTGTCGACGATCAGGTCACCGGGGCCGTGATGGTCGGCAGCATCAAGACCAAGATCCTCCTGGACCAACTTGAGGCTTCGCGGCCACGTGCGGGCCACACCCGCGCGAGCCGGCGCCTTGAACCGACCAGCAGAGAGGTCGACTACAGCCTGGTTGTCAGGGGGCCAAAATAGGATGCCCCGCGGAGACTCCACGGCTTCTAGACCGCCACCCGGACACGAGCAAGGACACCCCCGACTGATGGCAGTGACCCAGCAGGAGATCGAGAACCGGTTGTGGGACGCCGCCGACGAGCTGCGCGTGGCGATGCCCGAAGCGCAGTACTCCTCGGTCGTCTTCCCACTGATGTTCTGGAAGTACCTGTCGGATACCTGGGAGCACACCCACCAGACCTTCCTCAAGGAGAACGAGGACCTCGACCTCTCACCCGAGGAAGCCGACGAGGTCGAGTACAGCAACTACCAGACGTTCAAGATCCCCTTCATCTTCCCTGGCACCGTCGCCGAGCGCCGCGCCTCTTGGTCATCCATCCTCGCCACCGTCGCCCAGCACGGCCTCGGCCAGCGGGTTCGCGCTTCCCTCCAGGCCATCGAGTCGGCCAACCCTGACAAGTTCTCCCGTCTGTTCGGGTCCATGACCTGGACCTCCGAAACGGTGCTGCCAGGGGAGGTGCTGGCGTCGGTCATGCGGGCGATGGACCGCACCCCCAAGATGCACGAGGGCAACATGTCCCACGACGTGCTCGGTGGAGCGTACGAGTACCTGCTCAAGCGCTTCTCCGACGGGTCAGGCACCCGCGCCGGCCAGTTCTTCACCCCGCGTGAGGTCGTCGAGCTGATCATCGAGCTGCTGGACCCCAAGAACCACGAGTCGGTGTACGACCCGACCTGCGGGTCTGGTGGCATGCTCATTGCCGCCGCGAACTTCCTCAAGGCCCACGGCGGGCGGGGGTACACACTCAGCTTGAACGGGCAAGAGGCGGTAACGGATACCGCAGGTGTGGCCCGCATGAACCTCTTCATGCACAACCTGACCGAGTTCAAGGTTGAGGTCGGCGACACCCTGAGGGACCCGCGCTTCAAGAAGCCGGACGGGTCCGTCAAGCAATTCGACGTGATCGTCGCCAATCCGCCCTACAGCATGAAGTGGAAGCCCTGGACCAACGACCCTCGCGCCATCGGAGGGGTCGCCCCACAGTCGTCGGCGGACTGGGCATTCGTGCAGCACATGATCGCCAGCATGGATTCGAAGAAGGGCCGCGCCGGCGTCGTCCTGCCGCACGGCGTCCTCTTCCGAGGTGGGCAGGAGGCAGCTATCCGCAAGCGTGTGCTGGACGACGACTTGCTTGAAGCGGTAATCGGGCTGCCCGCAAACCTCTTTTACAGCACGACGATTCCGACCTGCGTCCTCGTATTCCGCACACCCGGCACCAAGGCCCCGGGGCGGCAGGACGGCGTGCTGTTCATCGACGCCTCCACACGGTTCACCAAGGCCAAGAACCGGCACGTCCTCACTGATGCAGACATCACCGACATCGTGACCGCCTACCACTCAGGCTCCGACGGCAACGGAGGGGATGGCCTCTCGGCGCGGTTCGTCCCCACCACAGAGATCGTGGCCAACGGGTACGACCTCAACATCGGCCGCTACATCAAGCAGGCCGCCGCCGAGCAAGAGGACCTCGGCACCCTCATCGATGCCTACAACATCGCCCGGGCCGAGCGCGAAAAGACCGAGCAGCGCATGCTCGCGGTCCTCTCTGCCGCAGGCATCGAGGGCTTCGATGAGTGACTGGCAGCAGATCAGCCTCGGTGACCTGGAGACTCCTGTGCGCCGCAAGGCAGCCGTTCCACCACAGAGATCCAGGGCTTCGATGAGTGACGGTTATCCGCTTCGTCCGCTCGGGGAGGTGATGCGCCTCGACATCCAGCGCACACCGATGAAGCCTGCAACTACCTACCGCCTAGCCGGGGTCCTCAATGCAGGAAAGGGGGTTGTCGCTAAAGGCGAACTCGACGGCGGAGATACAGAGTACGCAGCAATGAACGTGCTGCGCGCTGACCAGGTCGTGATGCGAAAACTGACCGCATGGGAAGGTCCGATCACTGTAGTACCTGCCGAGTTCGATGGATTCGTCGTCAGCAACGAGTTCCCGACGTTCACGCTTGGCCCAGAACTGATGCCCGACTGGATGAGGCACGTCTGTGGCTCACCACGACTTTGGGCGGAGATGAAGAACCGAGTGAGCGGGACAGTTCAACGGCGCAAGCGTCTCAACCCAGAGCAACTCTTGCAGATCCAACTGCCGATCCCACCCCGTGAGGTACAGGTGCGGATCGTCGAGATGCTCGACGCGGTCGACCAGCAAATCGCAGCGCTCGACCGTGAAGCAAGTGCTGCCGACACAACCGCTGGCGCAATTGCCGAATCTATGCTGGCCGAACACGCTCATGTCCGTGTCGGGGACCACCTTAGTCGCATCGAGGGTGGTCGTAGCCCACAGGCCGTCGATACACCGCCCAAAGAAGACGAGCAAGGCGTTCTCAAGGTCAGCGCGGTCGTAGCCTTCCATTTCATCGCGGACGAGGCCAAGACGCTCGCCTCGGAAACAGAGATGCCAAAGTCGGCCGAGGTGCGGGCAGGAGATGTACTGGTCACGCGGGCGAATGGCGCCATCAATCGCGTCGGCGCGGTCTGCCGTGTTCCCTCCGATGTCCGAGATGGTCTGTATCTAAGCGACAAGACGCTTCGTATGGTCCCCGCCGAGGGCCTTGACCCGGACTTCCTGGTTGTCGCTATGGCGCTTTCGGGGGTGCGGAGGCAGATCGTTATGGCCGCCTCTGGCTCGGCTTCCATGAAGAACATCAGCCAGTCGAAGATCGCTGGACTTGAAGTACCAATGCCCGAACTGACTGAGCAGCGCAAGATTGCTTCGACGGTCCTTTCGGTACGTTCACTCGGAAGGGCGTCTCGCGCAGAGGCGGGCAGGCTCCGTCGGGTCCGTGCCGCTCTGCTATCGGGCCTGCTGGACGGAACCATCAGCATCGATACTGCCGAACTGGGGGTCTGAGCCGTGACAAAGGGCATTCGAGAGCGCGAGTTCCAGAACTTAATGATCCAATGGTCCTTGCCAATGGGGTGGAACTTCACAGCCGGCAGGTCGCTGCCGCGTGAGACGACGCAGACGGTGATCGTCAGCCATCTGCGGGACGCCATCGTCCGACTTAACCCTGAGGTGATCGACGGGTTCGACGTGGACGCCGTGGTCGAGGAGATCGTCGCCACGGTCAACGCCGTCGAGGGCGGGCTGGTGCGGGCCAATGAGCAGGTGCTGAAACTGCTGCGTGGGCAAAAGGAGTTCCGGCACGCCGACGGCGTGTGGCACGCCCTGAAGCTCGTCGACTTCGAGCATCCAATCGCCAACACGCTGGTCGTGTCGGACGAGGTGACCATAACCATCCCTGGCAAGACCCCCCGACGGTTCGACCTCGTCTACTGGGTCAACGGCCTGCCCCTCGTTGTCGTAGAGGTGAAGTCACCGACCGCGAAGTCCGGGTGGGCCGGCGCCGCCCGCGAGATCAACGAGGTGTACGCCACCGAGTACCCATGGTTCTTCACCCCCAACGTCTTCGCCATCGCCTCCGATGGACTGAAGCTGCGATTCGGTGCCGCCGGTGCGCCCCTGAATTTGTGGCAGCCGTTCCGGTCCACTGCCGACGATGAGGCTCTTTCCGGGCAGGCCGACGTGCAACGCTCTGTCGAGTTGCTGCTCGCCCCGGCCACGGTCCTGGATATGCTCGCCAACTTCACCCTCTTCAGCACCTCCGGGGGCGGGGTGGACAAGAAGTACCTGCCCCGCTATCCGCAGATGGAAGCCGCCCATCTGATCCACAAGCGGGTCCTGGCCGACGGCCGGAAGGGGCTGATCTGGCACCACCAAGGCAGTGGGAAGACACTGCTGATGGTGTTCGCCGCCTCCCTGCTGTTGGCCGACACTCGCACCGATTCGCCAACGATCATCCTGCTCTCGGATCGCACCGACCTCGTCCGGCAGACCTCTGGGGTGTTCACCTCCGCGATGGGGGACGCCTACTTCCACCAGCCCGCCACCAGCAAGAAGCTGCGTTCCCTGCTGGCCGACGACGTACGCGGCGTTATCTCCACCACCGTCCACAAGTTCGCCGACGCCGGCAAGAACCTGTCAACCCGCCGCAACATCATCGTGCTGGTCGACGAGGCACACCGCACCCAGTCCTCCAAGGAGGACTCTCTGGCCGGGCAGATGCGTGCAGCGTTGCCGCACGCGAAGTTCTTCGGCATGACCGGCACCCCGATCAGAAACCTCGCCACCGACACCTTCGCCCTCTTCGGCGAGGAGACCGACCCGGGCAGGGTGCTGCACCGATACTCGGTGTCCCGATCCCTGCATGACGAGGCCACCGTCCCGGTCATGCTGGACCCGCACCCGGTCACCTTCGAGATGAACGACCAAGCCCTGCAAGCCGAGTTCGACCAGTTCGCCGACGAATTCGACCTCGACGACCCAGACCGTGAAACTCTGTCCCGTAAGTTCGGGCGCCTCACCTCGGTGTTCGCCAACCCCGAACGCATACAGACGGTCTGCCAGGACATCGTGGATCACTACCTGGCCGGCGCCTACCGCAACGGGCTCAAGGCCCAGGTTGTCGCCTACAACCGTGAGCTTGCGGTGGCATACACGGACAAGATCAACGAGCTGCTGGCCGGCTTCGAGGCGTCACAGGTGCTCGCCGAGGTCGGCAAGCACGACCGGATCACCGCCGAGGTCAACGTCCACGTCAAGGACTCCAAAGACGAAGATCCCGCCATGCGACCGTACAGGCTCTCGGAGGTCGACGAGGAGGACCAGAAGCGGCGCTTCCTCGCCCCGGACGATCCGTTGTGCTTCCTGGTGGTGACCGCGAAACTGATGACGGGGTTCGACGCTCCCAACGAGGGCGTCCTCTACCTGGACAAGCCACTGAAGGCCCACAACCTGTTCCAGACGATCACCCGGCCGAACCGCACCTGGGTCTCCCCGACCGGGTTCGTGAAGACCTCCGGTGTGGTCGTGGACTACATCAGCCTGGCCGAGGAGGTCCAGCGGGCCGTCGTCGACCCCACCGCGGAGGGGGCCGCTGGCAAGGGTGGGGGGTTCGTCACCGACGTGACCGACCTGGTCGCCGAGTTCCGCACCACTTTCGCCCGTATCGAAGACCTGTTTGCGAAGGTGGACGGACTAGACCTCACGGTCCACGGGTACGAGTCGGTACGAGCCATTAACGTCTTCCTCGACGCCGACCCTGTCGCCGCCGAGGTGTTCTCCAAGGACTACCGGCTCTTGGCCCGCCTGTACCCGCTCATCAACACCGACAAGCGGATCGCCAAGTACCAGGACGGGTTCGGGCTGTTCGGGTCCGCGTACACGACCCTGTTCAAGAAGTCCTCCGACGAGGAGAGGAAGGAACGCCTGGGCGAGCTGGGACCGATGGTCCTGGAGATAATCAATGCCCACGTCCACTCCTTCTCTGTGGTCGCTTCCCAGGAGGAACCCCTCGTCCTCGACGCCCAGGGCATCGCCATCCTCAAGGAACTGCTGGCCCTCGTCCGCCCCAAGTCCGGCAAGGACGACAGCGAAGACAAGAGGCCGCCGTCTGCGGCGGAGATCCTGGACCAGATCAAGGCCGCCCTCGAAAGGGGGGTCGAGCCGGGGTCCGCGAAGTACACCGCCCTGGCAGAGCGCATCAGACAGCTGCGGGACCGGATCATCCAAAACGCCCAGGACGCCCTGGAGTTCCTGGCCGACGCACTCCGAGTCGCCCGTGCCATCGTGAACGCCGAGAAGCACCCCGACGAAGCCGTGGTGCTGGATGATGACCATGTAGGTGTCCTGTCGCGGATCATCCACGACCACGCACCGTCCGGCCTCACCGTCACAGAGCGAAACCTGGCCGAGGAGATTGACCAGGTGGTCAAGCGCACCCTCGCCCAGTCATGGGACAACGCCGAGGCCCGTAACCGCGGCGTCCGCCGTGCCACCGCCGCGGTCTTCCGCCGGTACATGTTGAAGCCGGTAGGGGAACCGTACGGCTCCACCGTCGCCTACATCGAAGCCCATTACCTCGTCGACTGACGAATGGGCAGAGGCCCGGCAACCTGTGGCGGTTGCCGGGCCTCGTCACGCTGCGTGAAACGGGCTTTGGCCGGCGTCGGACACGATGTCTCCCGTGGCCTTATCCGTGCCCCACAGCAGGCCATCGATCTTGGCGGCGGTGTCCTGCAAGACGCGGCCCGTCAGGTGCTGGTAGCGGCGGCGCATGCGTGCCGACTTGCCGGGCTCCCAGCCCATGATGGCGTCGACGATCGCGTCGGGGACGCCGAGGATCAGCAAGACCGTGGCGGCCGTGTGGCGGGCGTCGTGGAGGCGCCCTTCGCGGACTCCGGCCGCCTTCAGCAGGTCCTTCCACTTGTGGTAGTCGGTGTTGGGGTTCAGCGGCTCACCCGTCGGTGAGGTGAAGACGTACCCCTTCTCCACCCACAGGTCGCGTGCCAGGCGGCGTTCCCGGTCCTGTTCCTCCTTGTGCCGTCGGAGGAGCTTCATCAGCTCCTCCGGCACGCCGATGGGCCGCTTGCCCGCGCGGGACTTAGTGTTCTTGGTCTCGCGCCGGATGTTGATCTTCTGCGGGCAGTACCCGGGTTTGCGTCCGCAGCGGTTGCCGCAGCCGTGCTTGTACCGGGGGCGGAGCCGACCGCGGCTGACGCGGATCACCCCGGCCTCCCAGTCGACGTCGGTCCACTGGAGGCCGAGCACCTCGCCCTGGCGGAGGCCGAGAGCCAGGGCGATGACCCAGCGGGCGGTGTTGCGGTGGCCTTCGGCCTCCAGCAGGATCCGCTGGACCTCCTCCACCGAGTAGGGCTCGACCTCTTCCTCTTCGAGGCGGGGCGCCTTGGCGATAGTGGCCGGATTGACGGTGATGTGGCGGCGGCGTACGGCCTCGTTCAGGGCGGCGCGTACGGTCCGGTGAGCCTGGTGGGCCGTGCCGGCGGCGCTGCCGGTGTCCTGCATCTTCTTGTAGAAGCGCTCCAGGTGCTCCGGCTCCAGCTTCTCCAGCCGGTGGGCGCCGAGACCGGGGATGAGGTGGTGGTAGACCGCGACGCGGTAGCCGTCGATGGTGTTCTCGGAGACATGCAGGGCGGCGATGTTCTCCACCCAGTGGGTCAGCCAGGTCTTGACCGTCCAGGACTGACCGGTCTTACGGACGGTGCCGGCATCGCGCTGCCGCTCGAGTTCACGGACCTTCTTGGTCACCTCGGCGCGCGTCTTGCTGGAGACGTGGCGCCGGTCGGGAGTGCCGTCGTCTTTGACGCCGACCGTGACGCGGCCGTGCCAACGGCCGTCCTTGGCCTGGTAGATGGATGAGGCACCATTCGGCTGGCGAGATCTTGTCATGTCGCCGCCCCTCAGGCCGCAGCCGCGAGGTCGCCGGCGGTCAGGCGCCGTGCGAGGAACTCGTTCACCGCCTCTGCGGGTATTCGGCGAAGGCTGCCGATCTTCACGGACGTGATCTCGCCGGAGGTGACGTACTCGTACATCTTGGTGCGGCCGATGCCGATACGCCGGGCGGCTTCGGCGACGGTGAGCCCGACGAGCGTGGGGTCGCCGTGGGAGCCCTTCCGCTCCGCCATGAGCGTGCGGAGGTTCTCCTCCGGGACGCCGAGGAGATGGGCGATCTGGGAAACGGGCAGGGCGTTCTTGGGCAAGGGTGATCCTCGTCCCGGCCAGCCGTGAAGGGGCGGCAACCCCAGGCCATGCCGTATCGATCGTTCAGGGATGGGCGTTGTTGATGTGCTGCCTGCCGTCCGGCGTTCGTAGCGCCGGAGCGTCAGGTGAAGCGGTTATTCGGCGTCGGGCTTGGCAGGAGCGGCGTCGCCGAGCAGGCTCCGGTGCCGGGCGGGCACGGAGTCGTAGCGCGTGAAGTCGTTACCGGCGGCGCCGGAGAGTTCGTAGGTGAGCAGGCCCTTGACCATGTCCGCCTGGTCGGGGTGGGCCTTGATGTAGTCGTCGATGTCGGCCTTGGCGCGGTCCAGGGGCTTGCGGGCGGCCCGCCAGTCCTTCCAGCGCTCGACGTATTCGCCGACGAGCCTGCGCACCTCGGCGTTGGAGACGTGGCCCGGCGGGCTGGCCAGGTCGTCGAGCGGGATGTCGAAGACCTTGCAGAAGCCGAGGGCCTCGTCGAGGTTGACCCTACGGCGAGGCTTGCCGCTCTCGATGCGCCAGATCGCGGACTGGTTCACCGGATGGCCGACCTCGGCCATCCGCTCCGCCAGCTTCTGCGTGCTCCAGCCGCGGATCTCGCGCTCGAGCTTGATGCGTTCGGCCACGTTGTTCTCCGGCAGGGGCCGGTCGGGGCCGGCGCGGGCGGCACCTTCGTCACTGCTCACTGCTCACACCTCCTCGCGGCACACCTGATCCGGACCACCATGGCCCGGGGTGAACAGCTAACTCCATTTCGATTCCGAATGCAACTCATTCCGGAGCGCATCAGATGGGGTAGTGTGGTCGGCGTCCGCCGTTGAACGCGCCGGACACGCAGAAGCCCCCGGTGCTACGAAGACGCTGTTGGCGAATTCGGGGGTTCGCGTGACGTCGGCCTTCAAGACCCGGTTGTG
>NZ_BNBD01000011.1 GCF_014654785.1 Streptomyces mashuensis | reverse complement strand
ATCCCGGCACGCACGAGCGACACGGACAGCGATTTCGCCACGGTTGGCGATGAGCACCTTGCGCACGATGGCTCCCTCCTTGAAACAAGGTGAGTTTAGGTACTGGCGACACTCCGCGCCGACCCGGCTTCCGTGGTGACCTTGCCCACACGAAGGGTGAGGAGGAGCCGTCCGGGGGTCGAAGTCCCCAGGTCCTCCACGGTACGCCGGGGTCCGTCGATCATGGGGCGCGTGGTGTGGTGATCGACGTCTCCCGAGGCGCGCCTGAGCGCCCATACGGATTCTTTGTGGACTCCCTACGAACGGGTGACACAAAGTTTGCGTACGGCCCCGCCGCGTGAAGCCTGATTCGACCTGGTTTCTCTGAGGTTTACCCGGCGGTAGGCCCCGTGATGTCGGCAGTCTTCCGGAACTTCGCCGCCTCGGCCGCGACGCGCCGGAGTTCCTCCGTGACCTGTGGGCCGCGCTGCCGGAAGTCCTCCAGGGGCAGCGCCGCCGACACGGCGGCGGGCGCCCCGCCGGTCGCGCCGGACGGTACGGGGACGGCCACGCACGCCACTCCGGGGGCGCACTCCTCGATCTCCACGGCCAGCCCCTGGCGGCGCACCTGGCGCAACTGTGCGTCCAGGCGCGCGGGGGAGGTGACCGTGCGCGGGGTGATCGCCCGCATGCCGTACGCCGTGAGGTAGCGCTGCCGGGCGGCCGGGGGCAGGGCGGCGAGCAGCATCTTCCCGTGCGCGGTGGCGTGGGCCGTGTCGTCCAGGCCGGTGGTGAAGCCGCCGGTGGCCGGGTGGCCGGTGGCGGCCCCGGCGAGCACGGCGATGTCGCCGTCGCGGTAGGTGCTGAAGTACGTGTCGGCGCCCGCCGCGCGGCGGGCCTCCGCCAGCAGGTCCTGGAGCCCGTCGGTCACGCGCATCTGCCGCCGGAACGCGTCGTGCAGCGCCGGTACGCGGTAGCCGAGGGCGTAGCCGGAGGCGGTGCGGACCAGGTGGCCGCGTGCGGTGAGGGAGCCGAGCAGGTCGTACACCGTCGACAGGCCGCAGCCCAGGCGGCGGGCGAGTGCCTTGGCGGGCACCGGTCCGTCGGAGGCGGCGACGGCGTCCAGGACGTCCAGGGCGCGGTCGACGGACTGCGGCATGGTGTGCGGGCTCCTTCGGGGTCGGCGGGGTCGGCGGGGCCGGTCGGGCCGGCCTCCCAGCCTCGCACAGCGGGGCGGGGCGGCCGGAAGTCGCCCGTGCCGGGCGGGACTTCCGGGTCCGGGCCGGTGCACCCGCGCTGAACTGGCCTGATGTCCTGCGGGCTTAGCCGGTCGGCGCAGCGCGACGTGACCGAAATACCCGTACATCGTTGAGGAAGTCATGATCAAGCGCATTGCTGCCGCAGCCGCTCTGGCCGGCGCCGCACTGACCCTGTCCTCCGCCGCCGCCTCGGCCGAACCCGGGGCGCCGACCCCGGTGGCGCCGCCCCCGACGTCGAACGCCGGGCCGGTCACGGTCAGCGCGCCACCGCAGGGGGCGAGCCCCTCGCATGCGGCCCCGGCGAAGGGCGCTCCGGCGAAGGGAGCGCACAAGGGCGCGCCGGTCAAGGGCGGCAAGGGCAAGGACGCGCCGGTCAAGGGCGGCAAGGGTGCCCCCGCACCCAAGGGCGGCAAGGGCAAGGGCCCCGGCGCGCCCGGCAGCGGCGCGAAGGGGCACCCCGGGCCCGGCACGCAGGGGAAGCCCGCACCGGTGCCGGCGGCGCACGGCAAGGGCGCTGCCGGGAAGCCGGCGGCCAAGGGTGCCGCCCCGGAGCAGCCGGCCCCGCCGCACATGCCGCCCCCGGACACCTCGGTGCCGGACGGGCCGCCCACCAGCCTCTACCCGGACGCCGTGGACGGGCTGGGCAAGCTCGGCCAGCTGAGGCAGCTCGGCGAGATCAAGCAGGTCGGCGGCGCCGCGAAGGCCCTGCCGCTCTGAGGACCGGGCGGTCCGTCAGGCCCACAGGTCGGTGATCTCCACCCCGACCTCCGCCAGCAGCCGGCGGAGCAGGGGCAGGGAGAGGCCGATGACGTTGCCCGGGTCGCCCTCGATGCCCTCGACGAACGGCGCCGACCGCCCGTCGAGCGTGAAGGCGCCCGCGACGTGCAGGGGCTCGCCGGAGGCGACGTAGGCGGCGATCTCGGCGTCGCTGGGCTCGCCGAACCGGACCGTGGTGGACGCGGTCGCGGCGGCGCGGCGGCCCGTGGCCGTGTCGATCAGGCAGTGGCCGGTGCGGAGCACGCCGGCGCGGCCGCGCATGTCCTTCCAGCGCGCCGTGGCCTCCTCGGCGTCGGCGGGCTTGCCCAGGGCCCGGCCGTCCAGCTCCAGCACGGAGTCGCAGCCCACGACGAGGGCGCCGGCCGCGGCGTCCAGCGCGGCCACCGCGTCGGCCTTGGCCGTGGCCAGCACCAGCGCGAGCTCGCCCGGCGTGGGGGCGTCGAGCGCGTCCTCGTCCACGCCGCTCACGATCACGTCCGGGGCCAGCCCGGCCTGGCGCAGCAGGCCGAGGCGGGCGGGCGACTGGGAGGCGAGGACGAGGCGGCGGGCGGGGGTGCGGTTGGTCATGGGGGCCAGCGTAGGCGGTGCGGCCGGGTCACTTGTCCAGGACCGCCTGCATGACCTTCTTCGCGATGGGGCCGGCCAGCTTGCCGCCGGAGATCTGGTCGTCGGGCACGCTGTCGTCGGGGTCGATCACGACGGCGACGGCGACGGGCGAGCCGTCGGCGTTCTTGGCGTACGAGATGAACCAGGCCAGGTTCTTCTTGCCGGCGCCGCGTTCGGCGGTGCCGGTCTTGCCGCCGACGGTGACGCCGTCGATGAGGGCCGCCTTGCCGGTGCCCTTGGTGGCGGTGTCCTCCATCATCTGCTGCACCTTGCGGGCGGTGTCGGTGGAGACGGCCTGCGACAGCTGCTCCGGCTGGTGCTTCTGCACGCTGGAGAGGTCGGGGCCGCGCAGCTCCTCGACGAGGTAGGGCTTCATCAGCTTGCCGTCGTTGGCGATGGCCGCGGTCATCATGGCGACCTGGAGCGGCGTCGCGGTGAGGCTGCCCTGGCCGATGCCGGCGAGCGCGGTCTGCGAGGCGTTGATGCCGTCGGGGAAGGTGCTCTTCACGGCGCGCACGGGCGTGTCCACGCTCTGGTTGAAGCCGAATTTCTCCGCGGTCTCGCGCATCGCCTTCTGTCCGAGGTCGGAGCTCGCCTTGCCGTAGACGTTGTTGCAGGAGTTCTGCATGGCCACGTTGAGGGAGGCGTCCTTGCAGGGCGCGAGGGGGTTCTGGTTGGGCAGCACGGTGCGGGTGCCCGGCATGGTCCAGGGGTCGGGGGAGTTCGTGCGGGCGTCGATGTCGGTGTAGAGGTGGTGCTCCAGCGCCGCCGACGCCGTCACGATCTTGAAGGTGGAGCCGGGCGGGTAGGTCTCCTTCAGCGCCCGGTTGAGGGTCGGCTTGTCCTTGTCCTGCTCCAGGGCGTCCCAGGCGGCCTTGTCCTTCGCGCCGACGCCGGCGAAGACCGACGGGTCGTACGAGGGCGTGGAGGCGAGGGCGAGGATCTTCCCGGTGCGCGGGTCGAGTGCGACGACGGCGCCCTTGCGGTTGCCCAGGCCCTCGAAGGCGGCCTTCTGCGCCTTGGGGTCGATGGTGGTCACCACGTCGCCGCCGCGCGGCTTCTTCCCGGTGAACAGGTCGCTCGTGCGCTGGAGGAAGAGGCGGTCGTCGGTGCCGCTGAGCAGCTTGTCGTTGAGGTTCTCCAGGCCGGTGCTGCCGTAGCCCTGCGAGAAGTACCCGGTGACCGGCGCGTACATCGGGCCGTCCTTGAAGACCCGCTTGTACTTCAGGCTGCCGCCGGTCTCCACGGACCCGGTGACGGGCTGCCCGCCGACGATGATGTCGCCGCGCGGCTGCCCGAAGGCGGCGATCTTGACGCGGAAGTTCCCGTCGTCGTGTGCGAGCTCGTCGCCGCGGACGAACTGGACCCAGTTGGCCCGCACCAGCAGGGCCATGACCAGCAGCCCGCTGAAGACCGCTATGCGGCGTACGGGTTTGTTCATCACGCGACCACGCTCCTGGTCCTCCCCCGTCAAGTCGGCATTTCACCGGTCATGACGTGAATCGGACGAATGCGGTTGCGGTGGGAGCAAACCTGTGAGGTCGCTGTGAGAACTGTGACCGCAGAGGTGTCAGCCGGTCGTGCCCAGCACCAGGAAGAGCAGCACCATCCCCACCGCCAGCACGATCCCCGCCCGCCGGAGCATGGCCTGCGCCTCGCGCAGCTCCT
Source organism: Streptomyces mashuensis (assembly GCF_014654785.1). Lineage (GTDB taxonomy): Bacteria > Actinomycetota > Actinomycetes > Streptomycetales > Streptomycetaceae > Streptomyces > Streptomyces mashuensis. The sequence goes on along the minus strand of NZ_BNBD01000011.1, from coordinate 220,967 downwards.
CGGGGGGTTCGTCGGACGGGTCGGACCAGAGCATGACCTCCATGGTCCGCCGGGAAGCCGTGCGGCGCCTGAGTACGCGTACTCAGGCGCCGCACGGGCGGCTCAGCGCCCCGGCCAGTAGGTGGTGCGCCAGGCCCGCGGGCCCGGCCGCGGGGTGCGGCGGGACTCGGCGCGGCGGGCCGGGTCCGACCACTCGGGACGTACGGCGGAGTCCGGCGCGGCGGCGGCGCGCGCCGCCGCGCGGGCCTGGACCACCGCCAGGGCGGCGGCCAGCTCCTCGGGTGTGGGGTTGCCCCGGACGACCTTGATCATTACGCCTCCCCGGTCACAGCGGAATGTTCCCGTGCTTCTTCGGCGGCAGCGCCTCGCGCTTGTCCCGCAGCGCCCGCAGGCCCCGCACCACGTGGCGGCGCGTGTCCGACGGCATGATCACCGCGTCCACGTAGCCGCGCTCGGCCGCCACGTACGGGTTCAGCAGCGCGTCCTCGTACTCCGTCACCAGCTGCGCCCGCAGCTCCTCCTGCTCCTCCGGGGAGCCCGCCGCCGCCAGCGACCGGCGGTGCAGGATGTTCACCGCGCCCTGCGCGCCCATCACCGCGATCTGCGCCGTCGGCCACGCCAGGTTGAGGTCCGCGCCCAGGTGCTTGGAGCCCATCACGTCGTACGCGCCGCCGAACGCCTTGCGCGTGATCACCGTGATCAGCGGCACCGTGGCCTCCGCGTACGCGTAGATCAGCTTCGCGCCGCGCCGGATGATGCCGTTGTACTCCTGGTCCGTGCCCGGCAGGAAGCCCGGCACGTCCACGAACGTCAGCACCGGGATGTTGAACGCGTCGCAGGTGCGCACGAAACGCGCCGCCTTCTCGCTCGCGTTGATGTCCAGGCAGCCCGCGAACTGCATCGGCTGGTTCGCCACCACGCCCACCGGGTGGCCCTCCACGCGCCCGAAACCGGTGATGATGTTCGGCGCGAACAGCGCCTGCGTCTCCAGGAACTCGCCGTCGTCCAGCACGTGCTCGATCGCGGTGTGCATGTCGTACGGCTGGTTCGCCGAGTCCGGGATCAGCGTGTCCAGCTCCCGGTCGGTGTCCGACACCTCCAGGTCCGCCTCCTCCGGGAAGGCCGGCGGCTCCGACAGGTTGTTGGACGGCAGGTACGACAGCAGCGCCTTGACGTACTCCACGGCGTCCTTCTCGTCCGCCGCCATGTGGTGCGCCACGCCCGACGTCGTGTTGTGCGTCCGCGCGCCGCCCAGCTCCTCGAAGCCCACGTCCTCGCCCGTCACCGTCTTGATGACGTCCGGGCCCGTGATGAACATGTGCGAGGTCTTGTCCACCATCACCGTGAAGTCCGTGATGGCCGGCGAGTACACCGCGCCGCCCGCGCACGGCCCCACGATCAGCGAGATCTGCGGGATCACGCCCGAACCGTGGACATTGCGGCGGAAGATCTCCGCGAACAGGCCGAGCGCGACCACGCCCTCCTGGATCCGGGCCCCGCCGCCGTCGTTGATGCCGATGACCGGGCAGCCCGTCTTCAGCGCGAAGTCCATCACCTTGACGATCTTCTCGCCGTAGACCTCGCCCAGCGAACCGCCGAAGATCGTGAAGTCCTGCGAGTACACCGCCACCGGGCGCCCGTCGACCGTGCCGTAGCCGGTGACCACGCCGTCGCCGTACGGGCGGTTCGCGTCGATGCCGAAGTTGACCGAACGGTGCCGGGCGAACTCGTCCAGCTCCGTGAACGACCCCTCGTCCAGCAGCAGGTCGATGCGCTCGCGCGCCGTCAGCTTCCCCTTGGCGTGCTGCTTCTCCACGGCGCGGGCGGAGCCCGCGTGCGTGGCCTCCTCGATCCGCCGCTGAAGGTCCGCGAGCTTCCCCGCGGTGGTGTGGATGTCGAATCCGTTGCCGGATCCGTTGGCTTCTGGCTCGGACACGGGATGCGGCTCCTGCTCGTCCAGAGAAGTGGAATGGGAGTGAGGAACGGAATGAGAACCGCATGAGAACGAATGGGAACGGACGGGAACGGCTCATGCGGCTCGTGCGTGCTACCGGTTCGTAGGGTAGCCGCGCGGCTGCGGTGCGGCAGTGCGTCGTTGACCACACCGATTCGTCCTCCCTCGCCCGCCTATCGTGGCTGTTATGACGCCCTCCGACCCCTCCGGAAACCGCTGGTCCGACCTGGACCGGCCGCCGCTGAACGCCCCCGCCCTGCGCCGCGCGCTGCTGCGCCCCGGCGCGCTGTGGACCTCCCTGGACGTGGTCCGCGACACCGGCTCCACCAACTCCGACCTGGTCGCCGCGCACGCCTCCGGCGCCACCGAGGGTGCTGTCCTGGTCGCCGAGGAGCAGACCGCCGGCCGCGGCCGCCTCGACCGCAGCTGGAGCGCCCCGCCCCGCTCCGGCCTCTTCTTCTCCGTCCTCCTCACCCCCGGTCCCGGCGTGCCCGCCGAGCGGTGGGGCTGGCTGCCGCTGCTCGCCGGCGTCGCCACCGCCACCGCCCTGTCCCGCGCCGCCGGCGTCGACACGGCCCTGAAGTGGCCCAACGACCTGCTCGTCACCGTCGACGGGCAGGAACGCAAGACCGGCGGCATCCTCGCCGAACGCACCGGCGACAGCGTCGTCCTGGGCATCGGCCTCAACGTCACCCTGCGCGCCGACGAGCTGCCCGTGCCCACCGCCGGCTCCCTCGCCCTCGCCGGCGCCAAGGTCACCGACCGCGACCCGCTGCTGCGCGCCGTCCTGCGCTCCCTCGCCGACTGGTACGAAACGTGGCGCGCCGCCGGCGGCGACCCCGCCGCCTCCCGCCTCCAGGAGACGTACGCCGCCGGCTGCTCCACCCTCGGCCGCACCGTCCGCGCCGAACTGCCCGGCGGCCGCTCGCTGGTCGGCGAGGCCGTGGCCGTCGACGGCGACGGACGCCTGGTGCTGGCGACGGACCAGGGCGTGCAGGAGCCGGTGGGAGCAGGCGACATCGTCCATTTGCGGCCCGCCGACGCGTAAACGTCGTAAAGAGTGAGTGCCGGGCCGTCAGAAGAGTGAGCTACGGCACACCTGACGTATCGTTGTGCACGGAAACTGAGCGAGCAGTGATCGGCAGGGCAGTGCGCACGGATCGGACAGGGGGCGGGCGGTGACCGCCGACGAGACGCAGGGGGGTGCGCGCGGCGCCGGGGCGGAGGCCCCGGGCGAGCACCGCGCCCCCGGTGGCGGTACGTCCCCGGCGGACGCCGCCGGCGGCAGGGGCCCCGCCGGGACGCCCACCGGCCCGCCCGCCGCGGGCAGCGGCCGCGCGACCGGCGCCGGCAAGGGCGACGGGGGCGACCCCGACGAGGAGGGCGACCCCCTCGCGCTCCGCCTCGAAGCGCTCATCCTCGGCGCCGAGCGCCGCTACACCCCCTTCCAGGCCGCCCGCGCCGCCGGCGTCTCCATGGACCTGGCCGCCCGCTTCTGGAGGGCCATGGGCTTCGCCGACATCGGCCAGGCCAGGGCGCTGACCGAGGCCGACGTGCTGGCGCTGCGCCGCCTCGCGGGCCTCGTGGAGGCCGGGCTGCTCAGCGAGCCCATGGCCGTGCAGGTCGCCCGCTCCACCGGGCAGACCACCGCCCGGCTCGCCGACTGGCAGATCGACTCCTTCCTGGAGGGCCTCACCGAGCCCCAGGAACCCGGCCTGACCCGCGCCGAGATCACCTACCCGCTGGTCGAGCTGCTCCTGCCCGAGCTGGAGGAGTTCCTCGTCTACGTCTGGCGGCGCCAGCTCGCCGCCGCCACCGGCCGCGTCGTGCAGGCCCAGGACGACGCCGAAATGGTCGACCGCCGCCTCGCCGTCGGCTTCGCCGACCTCGTCGGCTTCACCCGCCTCACCCGGCGGCTGGAGGAGGAGGAGCTCGGCGAGCTCGTCGAGGCGTTCGAGACCACCGCCGCCGACCTCGTCGCCGCGCACGGCGGCCGGCTCATCAAGACCCTCGGCGACGAGGTCCTCTTCGCCGCCGACGACGCCGGCACCGCCGCCGAGATCGGCCTGCGGCTCATCGAGACCCTCGCCCACGACGAGACCATGCCCGAGCTGCGCGTCGGCATCGCCTTCGGCACGGTCACGACCCGCATGGGCGACGTCTTCGGCACCACCGTCAACCTCGCCAGCCGCCTCACGTCGATAGCGCCCCGGGACGCCGTCCTCGTCGACAGCGCCTTCGCCGAGGAGCTCGCCCGCAGCGGCGACGCGCCGAAGTCCGAGGCCGAGGCGGCGGCCGCCGCCGGCGAGGGCGCGCCCGAGTACCGGTTCGCGCTCCAGCCCATGTGGCAGCGGCCCGTGCGCGGCCTGGGCGTCGTCGAGCCCTGGCTGCTCAGCCGGCGGACCACCGCCTGACCCCCGCCTGACCCCCCGGGTGCCGTGTGCCCGCGGGTATGGCCCCGGCGGGCGGGCGCGGTGCATGATCGGCTCACGTCTACCGAAGGGGTGAGCCACCGCGTGAGCGAACAGCGCTTTGGAGAGTGGGTCGCGGTCCGCCGCCACGAGGACGGCCACGTCGCCGAACTCGTCCTGGACCGGCCCAAGGCCATGAACGCCGTCTCCTCCGGAATGGCCCGCGGCATCGTCGACGCCACCACCGCGCTGGCCGCCGACCGCGCCGTCCGGGCCGTCGTGCTGACCTCCAGCCACGACCGCGCCTTCTGCGTCGGCGCCGACCTCAAGGAACGCAACTCCCTCAGCGACGCCGAGCTCGTCCGGCAGCGGCCCCTCGCCCGCGCCTGCTACACCGGCGTCCTGGAGCTGCCGATGCCCGTCGTCGCCGCCGTGCACGGCTACGCCCTCGGCGGCGGCTACGAGCTCGCGCTGGCCTGCGACGTGATCGTCGCCGACCGCACGGCCGTCGTCGGGCTGCCCGAGGTGTCCGTCGGCGTGATTCCCGGCGGCGGGGGTACCCAGCTGTTGCCGCGCCGCGTCGGCGCCGCCCGCGCCGCGGAGATCATCTTCACCGCGCGCCGGGTGGAGGCCGCCGAGGCGCGTGAGCTCGGCATGGTCGACGTCCTGGTGGACGCCGGCCGCGACCGGGAGGAGGCGCTCGCGCTGGGCGCGCGCATCGCCGCACACTCCCCGGTCGGGCTGCGCGCCGCCAAGCGCGCCCTGCGGCTGGGCCACGGGCTCGACCTGCGGGCCGGGCTCGACGTCGAGGACGCCGCCTGGCGCACGGTCGCCTTCTCCGGCGACCGGGCCGAGGGTGTCGCCGCCTTCAACGAGAAGCGCCGGCCCGACTGGCCCGGCGAGTGACCGGCGGGCCCGCCCCGCCCCCCGGGGCGGCGCGGGCCCGGCGCCCTTGGTCCGACGGCACGAATGCGAGGCGCGGGTGGCAGCTGCTGGGGAGTACGACGACCGGCTGCGCGCCGTGGTGGAGCTCGCGCAGGCGATGGCCGCCGCCCCCACGTCCCGGGACGCCGTCGCCGCGGCGGCGGACGGCGCGCTGCGCGCCCTGCACGGCACCTTCGCCGCCGTCTCCGTCTGGGAACGGGAGCACGGGCGGCTCCGGGTCCTCGTGAACGCGGGCGAGCTGACCCCCGAGGAGGAACGTTTCCCCGAGGACGAGTCCTATCCCGTGCACGCCTTCCCCGAGATCTGCCTGCACGAGACCCGCGCCGGCGGCTCCCCGCACGCCTGGACAGCCGCCGAGGGCGACGCGCCCCGCGTCGCCGGACTGCGCCGCCGCGGCCGCGGCTGCTGCGTCGTCGCACCGATCGTCCTGCACGGCCGCGCCTGGGGCGAGCTGTACGTGGCCCGGCCCGTCGGCGCGCCCCTCTTCGACGCCGCCGACGCCGACTTCGCGACCGTCCTCGCCGCGGTGGCCGCCTCCGGCATCGCCCAGACCGAACGCCTCGAAGAGGTCCGCCGACTCGCCTTCACCGACCCCCTCACCGGCCTCGCCAACCGCCGGGCCGTCGACGTCCGCCTCGAAGAGGCCGTCGAACAGCACCAGCGCGACGGCGTCGTCGTCAGCCTCGTCGTCTGCGACCTCAACGGCCTCAAACGCGTCAACGACACCCTGGGCCACGCCGTGGGCGACCGGTTGCTCGAACGCTTCGGCTCGGTGCTGTCCCTGTGCGGCGCCCGCCTGCCGGGCGCACTGGCTGCGCGGCTCGGCGGCGACGAGTTCTGCCTGCTGGCCGTGGGCCCGGAGGCGGACGAGGTGGTGCGCACCGCCGAGGAACTGTGCCGGCGCGCGGGCGAGTTGGAACTGGGGGAGGGGGTGGCGTGCGGCGTCGCGTCGACGGGCGACGCGATAGGGCCGGTGCGGTCGGCGCGGCGGCTGTTCCGCCTGGCGGACGCGGCGCAGTACCGCGCGAAGGGGGAACGGCTGGCGGGCCCGGTGGTGGCGGGGCGCGAGGGGGGACGGTGGGACCCGGTGGTCCGGCTGGCGGACCGCCCCCCGGCGCCGCCCCGTGCGGAGCGGCGGCGTTTCCGGGGGCGCGCGTAGGGACGCGCGGAGGGGCGGGGCCGGAGGGCCCTGCGGGGCGAGTCCGGGAAAAACAGGTCGTGACAGTTCGCGATTCAGAATCTAGGGTGCCTGAATATGGATATGCACACTGTCGTCGTGGAGACGGCCGGCACCACGGCCGAAGACGTCCTCGCCGTATCCCGCGGCACCGCCCGCGTCACCGTCTCGGCCGACGCCCTCGCCGCCGTCGCCGCCGCACGGCAAGTGATCGACGACCTCGCGGCCAAGCCCGACCCCGTCTACGGCGTCTCCACCGGCTTCGGCGCCCTCGCCGTCCGCCACATCAGCCCCGAACTCCGCACCCAGCTCCAGCGCAACATCGTGCGCTCGCACGCCGCCGGCATGGGCCCGCGCGTGGAGCGCGAGGTCGTGCGCGCGCTGATGTTCCTGCGGCTCAAGACGCTCGCGTCGGGCCGCACCGGCGTCCGCCCGCTCGTCGTGGAGACCATGGCCGCGCTGCTCAACGCCGGCATCACGCCCGTCGTCCACGAGTACGGCTCGCTCGGCTGCTCCGGCGACCTCGCCCCGCTGTCCCACTGCGCCCTCACCCTCATGGGTGAAGGCGATGCAGAGGGGCCCGACGGGGTGGTGCGCCCGGCCGCCGAGCTCCTCGCCGAGCACGGCATCGAGCCGGTGGAGCTGCGGGAGAAGGAGGGCCTGGCCCTCCTCAACGGCACCGACGGCATGCTCGGCATGCTCGTGATGGCCTGCGCCGACCTGGCCCGCCTCATCACCTCCGCGGACATCACCGCCGCGCTCTCCCTGGAGGCGCTCCTCGGCTCCGAGAAGGTGCTCGCACCCGAGCTGCACACCATCCGCCCGCACCCCGGCCAGGGCGCCAGCGCGGCCAACATGCTCAAGGTCCTCGCCGGCTCCGCGCTCACCGGGCACCACCAGGACGACGCACCGCGCGTCCAGGACGCGTACTCGATCCGCTGCGCCCCGCAGGTCGCCGGGGCCGTGCGGGACACCCTCGACCACGCCCGGCTCGTCGCGGGGCGCGAGCTCGCGGCCGCGGTCGACAACCCCGTCGTACTGCCCGACGGCCGCGTGGAGTCGAACGGCAACTTCCACGGCGCCCCCGTGGCGTACGTCCTCGACTTCCTGGCCATCGCCGCGGCCGACCTCGGGTCGATCGCCGAGCGGCGCACCGACCGGCTGCTGGACAAGAACCGTTCGCACGGCCTGCCCGCCTTCCTCGCGCACGACGCCGGCGTCGACTCCGGCCTGATGATCGCCCAGTACACGCAGGCGGCCCTGGTCAGCGAGATGAAGCGGCTGGCCGTCCCGGCGTCCGTGGACTCCATCCCGTCGTCCGCGATGCAGGAGGACCACGTCTCCATGGGCTGGTCGGCCGCGCGCAAGCTGCGCACCGCGGTCGACGCGCTGACCCGCGTCGTGGCCGTCGAGCTGGTGGCCGCCACCCGTGCCGTGGAGCTGCGCGGCGGGGAGCCGGCCCCGGCGACCCGGGCGGTGCTGGACGCGGTGCGTGCGGCGGGCGTCGGCGGGCCGGGCGAGGACCGGTTCCTGGCCCCGGACCTGGCGGCGGCCGAGGCGTTCGTCCGCTCGGGCGGCCTGGTCGCCGCCGCGGAGACGGTGACGGGCCCGCTGGCCTAGCCGGCCACCCCTGGCCGGCCACCCCTAGCCGGCGACTCCCTGGCGGTGCGCCGTGCGCGACCTGCGCACGGCGCCCGTGACCAGCGCGCCGCCGGCCGCGACGAAGGCGACGCCGCCGCACAGGTACGGCGTGGTGTCGATGCTGCCGCTGTCCGCGAGCAGCTGCTGCTGCGCCGCGGGCGCCGTACGGGCCGGGGCCGCCGGCGCCTGCGCGCCGGTCGCGGTGCGTGCGGCGTGGGCGCTGTCCGTGGCGTCGGCGTTCGGTACGAACCACAGCGCGCACAGCAGCGTTCCGGCGGCGACGGCGGTCAGCATCGGGCGGCGTGCGGTCACGGGAGGAATCCCCCTTGTGAAGACGGAGATTGGGGCGCGGTGCGGCGGGGTGCCCCGGCTGACACGATGTTAGTGACACGTGGGGGTGCTGGGAAGCCGTCGGTCCCTTAGCAGCACGTTCGCCCTTTATCAAGGCCCCGGTTGGCCCCGGCGGGCCCCGAGGGGCTTTACTGGGGTGGCCTTCCCCACACTTTGCCGGGGGGTGGAACGGGGCATCCGGTGCAGACGTTCCTGAAGTAGGAGCCGGGATACGTGTAGCCCTACGAGCCCCACGACCGGCTCGGGGGAGTTCGGGGTCCAGGAACGTATGGAGAAGCGTGTGATGACGTACGGCAAGCGCCGCAAGAGTCTCGTTGCCGCGGCCGCTGTGCTCGGCGGGGTGCTGACGCTGGCCGCTTGCAACGGCGACGGTGACGCCAAGAGCGGGGACGACGCGAAGGGCAAGTCGCAGGGGCAGGTGGACGCGGCCGCGGCCAAGGACGCGTCCAAGGCGCAGATCAAGATCACGCCCGGCACCGGCACGACGGACGCGGGCGTCGCGCCCGACGCCGTGCAGGTCACCGTCAGTGGCGGCGAGCTCACCAACGTCACCATGAAGACCGACAAGGGCACCGCGGTCGAGGGCGCGCTGGCGGGGGACAAGAAGTCCTGGAAGCCGGCGAAGCAGCTGGAGCAGTCGACGAAGTACCAGATCGTCGCGGAGGCGAAGGACGACAAGGGCCGCAAGGCCACGGAGAACTCGTCCTTCACCACGGTCTCGCCGAAGAACAGCTTCATCGGCCAGTTCACGCCCGAGGACGGCTCCACCGTCGGCGTCGGCATGCCCGTGTCGATCAACTTCAACAAGCCGATCAAGGACCGCAAGGCCGTCCAGTCGCACCTGGAGGTCAGCTCCACCAGCGGCCAGAAGGTCGTCGGCCACTGGTTCGGCGATCAGCGCATCGACTTCCGTCCCCAGGACTACTGGAAGGCCGGTTCCGAGGTCACGCTGAAGATGGACCTCGACGGCGTCGAGGGCGCCCCAGGCGTCAAGGGCATCCAGAAGAAGACGGTCAAGTTCAAGATCGGCCGGTCGCAGGTGTCCACGGTCGACGCCAAGACGCACCAGATGACCGTCGTGCGCGACGGCCAGACGCTCAAGACCATCCCGATCTCGGCTGGCAGCCCGCAGAACCCGACGTACAACGGCAAGATGGTGATCTCGGAGAAGTTCACCGAGACCCGCATGGACGGTTCGACGGTCGGCTTCACCAAGGGCGACGGCAAGGGCGAGTACGACATCAAGGACGTGCCCCACGCCATGCGCCTGTCGACGTCCGGCACCTTCATCCACGGCAACTACTGGGGCCACGGCGTCTTCGGCGTCTCCAACACCAGCCACGGCTGCGTGGGCCTGGAGGACAAGCAGGGCGCCAACGACCCGAACACCCCGGGCGCCTGGTTCTTCAACAACTCGCTGCTCGGTGACGTCGTCGAGGTGAAGAACTCCGACGACAAGGTCATCTCCCCGGAGAACGGCCTCAACGGCTGGAACATGGACTGGAACGCCTGGGTCGCGGGCAGCGCCACCGGCGCCTGATCCCTCCCTCGCCCTGACACGACAGGGGCCCTTCCCGCCGCGGGAAGGGCCCCTGTCGTACGAGGTGGGCACGTGCGCGTGACGGGCCGGCCGCACTCGTGTGCGAGCATCGGGGGCGTACCCCCTGTACCGAGGAGTCACATCACGTGGAGCGCACCGAGCCGCCGCTGGAGACCGTCACCGCCGCGCTGCGGGAGCTGCGCGCGGTGCCCGAGGACTCCCTCGACGACGCGCTCGACGGCACCGCCTCCCGGCTGGCCGCCGCGCCCGCCGGCTGGGAGGAGATCAGCGGCGCCGTGGTGCGCCTGGCCGCCGCCACGCTCCGGGCCCGCTGGGAGGACGGCTGGCAGCCCGCCGACGTGGCGCGGCTCGTACGGCGGGACCTGAGCCCCGGGGAGCTGCGCTTCACCGTGGACGCGATCGCCGCCGAGGCCCGCCGCTACCAGCCGGGGACGCTCGGTACGCGCTGGGCCGCGCAGCTGCGGGAGCTGCGGGCGGACGTGTGGTGGGACTCCGACACCGGCTACCTCGATGCTTTCGCCCGCCGCCTGGACGTCCTCAGCCGCTGGGAGACGGCGGCGTGCGTGCTGACGGCGCTGCGCTACCTCGACCGGCTGCCGCGCGTCGGCGTGCTGGGGCCGCTGCCGGGCACGGCCGCCCGCCCCCCGCAGACGCGTACGGCCGAGCCGCGCGCCCTGGGGCGCATCCGGGCGCTGCTGGCCAAGGCCGAGTCGACCTCGTTCCCGGAGGAGGCCGAGGCACTGTCCGCGAAGGCGCAGGAGCTCATGACGCGCTACTCGGTGGACGAGGCGATGCTCGCGGCCGGCGCCGCCGACGGCTTCGGCGGCGAGGGGCCGGACGCGTGCCGCATCGGTGTCGAGGGGCCGTACGAGGCGGCGAAGGCGCTGCTGCTGGACGCGGTGGCCGCGGCCAACCACTGCCAGGCGGTGTGGTCGGAGGAGCACGGCTTCTCCACGGTCGTCGGCTTCGAGGCGGACCTGGAGCTGGTCGAGCTGCTGTACACGTCGCTGCTGGTGCAGGGCACGGCGGCGATGCGGCGCGCGGCGGACGACCACCACGCGCGGGGCCGGTCGCGCCGGACGCGGGAGTTCCGCGAGTCGTTCCTCATCGCGTACGCGGGGCGGATCCGGGAGCGGCTGTCGGCGGCGGTCCGGCAGGTGGCGGCCGAGGACGCCCGGCCGGAGGTGCTGCCGGTGCTGGCCGCCCGGGAGGTGGCGGTGGGGGAGACGGCCGAGCGGCTGTTCCCCGCCACGACCTCGTACCGGCTCCGGGGCCGTGACGCCGACGGGTGGGCGCGGGGCGAGGAGGCGGCGGACGCGGCGCGGCTGGCGCGGGGCGGCCGCTGAGGGCGCTCAGCCCGTTTCGTCCGCCGCCCTCAGCCAGGTGGCTATCGCCTGCGGGTCGCCGTACCAGGGCTGGAAGACGGGTTCGCCCTCTTCCTGGCCCCAGCGGGGGCGCCGCCGGAAGCCGGCGAGGAGCGCGGCCGTCGCGTCCAGGTCGTGGGTGTCGCGGCCCAGCAGCTCGCGTACGGACACGAGTGCCTCGAGGGTGATGACGGTGCGCTGGCCCAACCACTCCTCGACCGCGGCCAGGCCGCCCTGCTCGTACGGTTCGCGCAGCTGGTCCGTCAGGTACGCGTAGGCGGTGGCGAGCCGCTCGTACGTGGTGTTCCCGTCCGGTGCGAAGACGGGCGCGAGGGCGCGGGCGAGGCGCAGCAGCCAGTCCATGCACGTGCCGGGCACGTGGGGGTGGTCCTTGCGGAACTCGGGCCAGTCGGCGCCGGCGGCCTCGCCCAGGATGTGGCCGAGGGGCAGGTCGAAGCCCGCATACCACTCGTCGGCCGCCACGAAGACCTGGTGCAGCAGGTCGTACGGCAGGTCGGCGTGCTCGGCGAGCAGCACGGCGTCGTAGAGGTCCTTGCCCTCGGGGTAGGTGTCGCTGGCCAGCCACAGCAGCTTCCAGGCGAGCGACAGCTCGGGGGTGGCGGCGAGCAGCCGCAGCGGTTCGCCGCCCTGGGGACGGGGCAGGGCGGTAGGGATGCCGGGCTGCGGCAGGCGCTCGTTGAAGACGAAGTCGAGCTGGACGGTGCCGGAGGGCAGGTCCTCGCCGGGCACGGTCCAGGGCAGGACGAGGCGGCGGCCGGGCACGCGCTCGTACGTCCAGATCTCGTCACTGGCGGCGCCGGCGGCGTCGATGAGGACGGGCCCGTCCTGCCGGGACAGGTCCTCGGCGGCGCGGGCGATGTCGTCGAGCAGGGCGTCGGTGCGGTCGTCGCGCAGGTCCCAGGTGTCGGGGACGACGACGAAGTCGAGGTCGCCGGGCTCGCGGGCGGCGTCGCCGAACCAGGCGGCGAGGAGGACGCTGCCGCGCAGCACGAGGTGGCCGGCCCACGGCGAGGCGGCGATCGCGGCGAGGACGTGGTCCATGGCGCGGCGGCGCGCGGCCGTCCAGGCGTGGCCGGCGGCGGTGTCGGCGAACCGGGGCTCGCTCAGCCGCATGGCCTTGGCGTAGTGCTTGAGAGCGGGGTCGAAGGCGGGGTGCTGCACGACGCCGTCGCCGGCCACCGGCAGCAGCGTCCGGGGCAGGTCGCCGGCGGCCCGCGTCTCCTCGTCCGGCGGCAGCTGCGGCACGACCGTGGTGCCCTCCCACGGCCCGTAGCCGAACCCGTCCCACGGCGTCACGGTCATGCGCGTGCCCCCTCCTCGCCGATCCAGCCCGCGTCGAGCGAGGCGTCGCTGTCGTGCACGACGAACTCCCGCTCGCTCGACACGATGTCATACCCCTCGGACACCAGTGCCCCGGTGAGCGCCTCCAGCCGTGCGCCGGCGGCCGTGCGCCCCATGCGGTGGCACCGCTGCGTGACGAACCGTTCGGCGTGGCCGTCGGCGCGGACGCGCCGCGGGTTGCGGGAGAGGTGGGCGCCGTGGGCGACGGCGAGCCGGGTGAGGGGGCCGGGGTCGGTGCCGGGTGGGAGGAGCAGCTTCACGTGGTGCTCGAAGTAGTACGCGGCCCCGAGCGCGACGGCCTCGGCGTCGGTCACGGGCACCCCCGCGGCCCACGGCGACGCCTCGACCTTCACCCGCACGACGCCCACCCCGCGCCGCTCCAGCTCCCGCACGACCTTACCGGCCCGCTCCCGCACACCCTCCAGCTCCCCGGCCCCGCGCCACGTCACCATCGGCTGACTCACAACCCGCCCGCGCGCGAGCTCGATGTGCGTGAACTTCACCCCGAGCAGCCGGGCAACCTCCTCGAGCCGCCCGGCATCCCCGGCCCGTCCGGTCACGTGTACTTCGAAGTCCCCGCTGAAACGCATCGGGAGATCGTCTCAAAGGGCCCGGACGGGGGGGCGGGGCGGGTGGGGGCTGCTACAGGTGGTCGTAGGGAGGGATGATGCGCACCACGATGATCAGCCGGTCCCGGGGCGAGGCCAGGAAGTAGAACCAGCCGCCTGCCGCGTCCATGCGCCGCAGGCCGCCGGGGCGGGGCCCGTTGCCGAGGTCGCCGACGTCCACGCCCATCTGGGCCAGCTCGACCAGCTGGCCCGTGAGGCGTTCCACCTCTGTCACGACACGGGACGGCACACCGTCGGTGACGTGTGCGCCGTCCGGGTCGTACTCCCAGGTCCAGCGGTCGCTCACCGCAGGGCCTGGCCCAAGGCGGCGTGCGCCTCGTCGAGGATGCGGCCGATCTCGGATGCGGCACGGCGGGCCTCGCCGGCATCGCCCGTGGTGGCGCGCTCCTCCAGCTGTCCGTAGCGGGCAGCGAGCCGGGGATGCCGCTGGATGTGGACGTAGACGGACCATTGGGCGATGAAGCGCTGGAGGGGGGCCAGGTCCGAGCCCTGACGCGCCTGGTCGGCGGCCTGGTCGAGTTCGCGTGTGAACGCGGGGAGCGCCGCAGGGGCGACCGTCGCCACGGCTTGGCGCAAGGCCGTGACGGTGGCCGGTGGCTGCGGGATGAGGGGCTCCCCGGCAGCGGAGGTCGTCATCGCTTCTCCCATGGGCCAGAGCGTGATCCCCGGCACCAGCGTACTGGTGGGGAACCACGCACTGCCCTTCGAATGGGTGATGTCGGGGGCCGAGTCCGGACCGGTGTCCTCTACCCTGCCCCCTCTTCAGCGGTGGCTGAGCAGGGTCAGGAGCACCGTGACCGTGGTGAGGGCGGTGCAGGTGGTGCACCAGGCGGTCATGCGGCGTTTGAGGGTGCGGTGGACCGCTTCGTACTCGGTGCGGAGTTCGCCGCTGCGGTGGGCGATGCGGCGGAGGTGGTCGCGGGAGGCGGCCAGGTGGTCCTGGGCGTAGCGGTGTTCCACGGCCTCGCGCTGGGCCTCGGTGAGCCAGGGGAGGGCGGCGGTGAAGGCGCGGGCGCGTTCGCGGGCCCTGCTCTTCTCGCTCTCCCAGAGGAGGTAGCCCTCGATCTCGTTGATGGCCTCGGCGGTGGTCTTCGTCGTGGTTCTCGTCGCGCTCATACCAGGGCGTCCTTCCGTGCGCCGGCCTCGGCGGCCCCGGCGGCCGGGGCGCCGGCCTCCGGGTGGTGCAGGTCGAACGCGGGGGATTCGGAACGGATGCGGGGGAGGGCGTGGAAGTTGTGCCGCGGCGGCGGGCAGGACGTCGCCCATTCCAGCGAGCGGCCGTAGCCCCACGGGTCGTCGACCTCCACCTTCCTGCCGTATTTCGCTGTCTTCCAGACGTTGTAGAGGAACGGCAGGACCGACAGGCCCAGCAGGAACGAGGAGATGGTCGAGACGGTGTTGAGGGTGGTGAAGCCGTCCGCGTCGAGGTAGTCGGAGATGCGGCGCAGCATGCCGTTCGCACCCAGCCAGTGCTGTACGAGGAACGTGCCGTGGAATCCCGCGAACAGCGTCCAGAACGTGAGTTTCCCGAGGCGTTCGTCGAGCATCCTGCCGGTGAACTTGGGCCACCAGAAGTGGAAACCGGAGAACATGGCGAAGACGACGGTGCCGAAGATGACGTAGTGGAAGTGGGCGACGACGAAATACGTCTCCGAGACGTGGAAGTCCAGCGGTGGCGCCGCCAGGATCACACCCGTCAGGCCGCCGAAGACGAACGTGATGAGGAAGCCGACGGCCCACAGCATGGGGGTCTCGAAGGACAGCGAGCCCTTCCACATGGTGCCGATCCAGTTGAAGAACTTCACACCGGTCGGGACGGCGATGAGGAACGTCATGAAGGAGAAGAACGGCAGCAGCACGCCACCGGTGACGTACATGTGGTGTGCCCACACCGTCACCGAGAGCCCCGCGATGGAGATCGTGGCCGCGATCAGGCCCCAGTAGCCGAACATCGGCTTGCGCGAGAAGACGGGGATGACCTCGGAGATGATGCCGAAGAACGGCAGCGCGATGATGTACACCTCGGGATGGCCGAAGAACCAGAACAAGTGCTGCCAGAGCAGTGCACCGCCATTGGCCGCCTCGAAGACGCGCGCACCGAATTTCCGGTCGGCCTCCAGCGCGAACAGCGCCGCCGCCAGCACCGGGAACGCCAGCAGCACCAGCACACCGGTCAGCAGCACGTTCCACGTGAAGATCGGCATGCGGAACATCGTCATGCCCGGCGCCCGCATGCAGATGATCGTCGTGATGAAGTTGACCGCGCCCAGGATCGTGCCGAAGCCGGAGAGCGCCAGACCCATGATCCACATGTCCGCGCCCACGCCCGGCGACCGGACCGCGTCCGTCAGCGGCGAGTTCGCGAACCAGCCGAAGTCCGCGGCGCCCTGCGGGGTGAGGAACCCGCCGACGGCGATCAGCGAGCCGAAGAGGTAGAGCCAGTAGGCCAGCATGTTCAGCCGCGGGAACGCCACGTCGGGCGCGCCGATCTGCAGCGGCATGATCCAGTTCGCGAAACCGGCGAACAGCGGCGTCGCGAACATCAGCAGCATGATCGTGCCGTGCATCGTGAACGCCTGGTTGAACTGCTCGTTCGACATCACCTGAAGTCCCGGCCGCGCCAGCTCCGCCCGCATCAGCAGGGCCAGCAGGCCGCCGAGGCAGAAGAAGCCGAACGCCGTGACCAGGTACAGCGTGCCGATCGTCTTGTGGTCGGTGGTGGTCAGCCACTTCACCGGGTTCCGGTTCCGGGGGTGTCTCATGCCCCGTACGTGTCCGGCGCCCCGCCGTCGTTCACGGGTGCGCGCCGCCGGAGGGTGCGGCACATGTCACGTCCGGCACATGTGAAGATCCGAGCCATGCCGGACATCTGCGGATCATGAGCACGGAGGACACGGACAAGGCCGGGGCCACGGAGGAAGCCTTCGCCGCTGCCTACCGGGAGCACTACTGGGCGGTCAGCCGGTTCGTGGCCCGCCGGCTGGACGGGCCGGCGGAGGAGGTCGAGGAAGTGGTGGCGGAGGTCTTCTCCGTCGCGTGGCGGCGCCGCTCCGAGCTGCCCGATCCACCGTTGCCCTGGCTCTACGGCGTGGCCCGCAACTGCCTCGCCAACACCGTCCGCGGCCTGTCCCGCTACCGCCGCCTGCTGCTGCGGCTCGGCCACCACGAGGCCGCGCACCGCCGCCAGACCGTGGCCGGCCCGGACGCGGACCGGCCCGGCGCGTGGGTGCACGAGGCCCTGGCCCGCCTCTCGCCGGCCGACCAGGAGGCGCTCCGGCTGACGGCGTGGGAGGAACTGACCCTCGACGAACTGGCCGTGGCCCTCGGCTGCGGCCGCAGCGCGGCCGCCATGCGGCTGCACCGGGCCCGCCGCCGGTTGCGGGCGGAGGTGGAACGGCTCCGGCCGGCCCCGGCGGTGGAGGCCGGGCAATCCCTAGGCTGGGACAGGCGAGCGGGCGTGTGCGCGGGAGGCGACGACGACGATGCATGACGAACTCGAACGGGACCTGGGTCTGGACCTGCTGCGCGCGGTCAACCCCGTACCGTCCGCGGCGGGCGGCCCCTGGGGGGACCGCCCGCTGGACGCCGACGCCGAACGCGC
This sequence comes from Streptomyces mashuensis, assembly GCF_014654785.1. Classification (GTDB taxonomy): domain Bacteria; phylum Actinomycetota; class Actinomycetes; order Streptomycetales; family Streptomycetaceae; genus Streptomyces; species Streptomyces mashuensis. Next base: position 203,971 of record NZ_BNBD01000011.1, on the reverse strand, counting down.
CCTCAACCGCCTGCTGTACGGGGCGCGGCTGCGGCGGGCCCGGCTGCTGCTGGTCGTACGTGCCGAGGCCACGGTCCTCGCCCTGGTGGGCGTACTGACGGTGGGCCTCACGGCGTTCCGTTAGCCGGGCGCGGTGTCGGGGCCGGCGGCGGTCCCGGTGTCGGGGCCGGTGTCGGGGTCGGTGTCGGGGCCGGGGCGCGGCACTTCGGCGGCCGCGCCCCGGCGTACGCGCTCCAGCACGCTCTCGTGCAGGGCCCGCAGCCCCTCGGGCGGTACGGGCACGGGGCTGCCGGCCAGGACGTACCACTCCTCGGCGCCCGTGTACTGCACGGTGACGTGGGCCGGGCCGCCGGGTGGGGCGGTGGTGGCGACGGTGAGGTCACCGGTGATCACCCCGCCGCCGTCCACGGTCATGGCGCCGCCGGGCCCGGCGGCGACCCGGTCGACGTACCGTTCTGCCGGATCGCCCATCAGGCGCCGCAGGTGTCGAGCATCTCGACGAGGGCTTCTTCCTCGGCCTGGGTGACGCTCAGCCCGTAGTGGTGCTTCACATGCGTCCACGCCCGCGCGTACGTGCACCAGTACGTCCGGAGCGGCGGCTTCCACAGGTCGGGGCCCTGGTCGCCCTTCTGCCGGTTGGAGGCGGCGGAGACGGCGACGAGCTGCGGCTCGTCGAGGTCGTTGGCGAACCTCTTGCGGCGCGGCGTGTCCCACGTGTCGGCACCGCTGCGCCAGGCGTTGGCCAGGGGCACGACGTGGTCGATGTCGAGCTGCCCGGACACGGTGAACGGCTTCCCGTCGTAGGGGCTGCTCCAGGAGCCTGCGACGGCCCGGCACTGCGCGTCGGTACGCACGTCGCGCCCGTCGCGCACGAGCACCGTCTCGCGGGTGTCGCACTGTCCCTGCTGCGTGGCCCAGTGGGGGAACTTGGCGCGGCTGTAACCGTTCATGGAGTGCGGCGCCGCGACGGTGAGATCGGCGAGCTCGTCCCGCGCGACCTCCGCCGACGGCGGCTCCGGCAGGTCGAGCTGCGGTACGAGCCGGGGAGGCGGCGGCGCGAGGGCTGCGGAGGCGGGAGCGGCGGCGGTGGAGAGGCAGATGGCCGCGGCAGTGAGGGCGCGGACCCAGAGGAAACGTTTGATCACGCGGCTACGGGTATCGCTCGCGGGGCGACGGCAGGGGGAATGTCACCCGGAGGACGACGAGCCGAGTCGATCGAATTGACGAAATATGCCCCATATGCGCTGACTGTCCGAGCCGCAAGGGGTGCAAGATGGAGGCGGTTTCACCTTGCACAACACGGAGGGGCAGCAATGACGGGGAACGAGCGGCGGGTCAGCCTGTATGCAGCGAACCAGCTGTACGTGGACGCACGCATCGGCGCCAGTGGAAACCTGGTCTTCGAGGGCCAGGACCTGAGCCGGGGCGAGTACGAGTACTTCGTGTCCGTCCGCCCGGAGGAAATCCCCCTGGTCGTCGCCGCCCTCGGCGGCACCCCCGAGGACGACGTCCTCGACCTGCTGGCCCGGCACGGCGAGGAGATCGTCCGCTTCGGCGAAATGCGCTGGCTGAAGGCCCAGGGCATCGACCCGGGCTTCTCGTCGTTCGTCTAGGGACGGTTCAGCGGGCGCGGACGAAGCCGATGTCGACCGAGTGGAGGAACGGCTGCACCTGGACACACTTCCAGCCGATGGCCTCCACGGCGTCGACGATCAGGTCGATCTCCTTACGGATCTTCCGCATCGGAACCCTGGCGGCAGGATCGATGTCGAAGCCGGCGGTGAACGTCCGGTCGCCCCGAGCATGCGCGGCTCTCGCCTCGGAGACAAGCTTCTGCATACGCCACGCGTGTACCAGCCCCATGTGACCCTCCCCCGGTGGTGGATACGGGTGCCGCCCCAGGGTCGGGGGGACCGATGAAATCCCCGTGAAACGGCAGGCCGGCGGAGACGAACCCCCGTCACCGGCTGGTCGGCCGGCGACGGACGGATGTCCACGCGCCCTGGGAGGTGTTCTTCCGGTGGTGTGCGGGGGCGCGTGACCGGATGTGCGCGGGGTGGTGCGTCGGCTGGTTGCTGCCGGTGCTTTTACCGGCCGCAGGCGGCGGGCAGCGATGGGCTGTCGGGCCGACGGACCAGCGGCCTTTCGGGTGCCGCGCCGGATGGGAGGAGGAGCCGTGACGCTTCTCGACTTGCAGGTCATGGAGCTGGACGATGGCACGGCCGCGAGCGGCGGCGACGCCAGCGTCCTGGAACCGACCAGCGACCTGAGCATTCTGATCTGCCACGAGTTCTCGGCGGCGGGTTAGCGAATGGCGCCGGTGCCGCGGCAACAGCGGCACCGGCGCCGACGGCCGGAAGAGGGACCGGCGGCGACGTTCGCCTTTGCGGAGGGGGCAGCGCACGGGGCGATGCCGGTCACCCACTCCAGCCGCATCACTCGCCTACCACATCGCAAACAGCTAAGCGCACCCGAGCGGAGGTTCGTTTCATTCCGATGGGGAAATTCTGGGGAATTTCTCCGTCACCACGGCTTTCGCCTCCTTGTCTACCCGGAGGACCTTCACTCCCTCAAGATCGGAGGATTCCACCACCAGGGGATGGAGCCTTCTTGGATCGTCGCCAAGTTCTTTGGCGACAGACTTCGCGCGCTCAATCAGTGAACTGTCCGAAGTGAGGTCGGCGCCTTCCGTGTCGACCACATGATGTATATGGTGCACTTTCCCGTTCACGTCGTACAAAATGCAAGCCCTGGCCTGCGCGACGCGCATATCATTCGGTGTTGAATTATAGCCCATCTTTTCACGCCCAATCCATGATCAGTGCATACAGCCAAGCGGTCTGGCCGCCGGTTGTAGCAATGGCCAGCGTGATGCTGCTCATGAAGTCGCTGACCGAAGGCGGCCAGAACGACCAGTCCCCAAAATCAACTCTCTGGTCAGATCCATCGGATAGCCTGCGGCGAAACCCCATTATCCCCGCGTACGAAGTTCCGCCCCCAGTCGTGCCGTGCAGCACGGCGAATGCGTAAGCCGGTTTCGGGGGAAAGTTCATGTCGACCGTGGTGTAGCCGTTCCCTGATCCAGAAAACCAGCGTCCATGCAGTCCGGTGACAGCCATGAGATCCTCGCGACTTTACAGCTGGCATTTACTGAAAGCGCTTTTCCTGGTGCGCTCTGCAGTCATTGGCTTAAACCCGCAACGCCAGTATGCCTACGGCCGTCGACCCGGCGGTACTCCAAACGGGCCGAGACTACTCCAACCGGGTGATCCCCCTTGCGCGTGGCCGAGTGGCTCACGAATTCCGCACTCCACGAATTACCCCTTGCGCGTACACTCCCGAGTTGATCTCGGCCGACCCGTGCCCCATCCATCTCGGCCGCATGTCGCGCCGTCGATGCTGGAGCCGGACGCCCCACCGCCCCGCACCCCGACCCCGCCCATGACAACAGCAGAACGGCAGCAGCAGAACGAACGTCGCTCTCCTGCCGTGGGCGGCATCGAGGTGTTGACCGGACTACCGAGCGAGTTCGGCTTGGCGAAGACCGCGGAACACCTCCGTGGTCGTCCATCCGCGCAGCGTGGCGCGAATCGACGAGCGGAATGCGGCTTCGGCCGTGGTGGCGTCGAGGGCCCCGGCCAGTTCCAGGGTCACAAGCCCGTGCAGGGTTGCCCAGATCGACAGGGCGATCGCTGTTGCGTCGCCCGCGAGGACGGACGCCGTCAAGGCGCGATCGATTGCCGCGAGGAGCGGACGGACCGGGTCACCGGCACCGACCTCTCCCGACGGGTCGAAGGACTGCACACCGCCGAAGAGCACCGTGTACAGGTGGCTGTGTCCGCACCCCCAACGACGGTAGGCGACGGCCAGCGCGTAGAGGTCTGCGAGGGGGTCCGCGGAGGTCTGCACCGTTGACAGGTCCTGGAACAGGCCGGCGACGGCTCTGTCGCGCACCGCACCGATCAGCCCGTCCTTTCCGCCGAACAGGGAGTACACCGCCGTAGTCGACGCCTCGGCAGCAGCGGCCACGGCGCGGACCGTCACCGACTCCCGCGGGCGGGTGGCGAGCATCTCGGTCGCGCACTCCACAAGCCGTCCTTTGACGGCCTCGTCGTTCGTTCTCGGCCTACCCACGGCCAGCACCCTACCTCTCTTTGGTAACGTTGTTTTGAAACGGCGTTCTGAAACTATCGGGGGTCCGCCATGCCCAAGTCCGCCATACGTCTTGTCCGCTTCACCGGACGCTTACTGCTGGCCCTGGCCGCCGTCGCGATGCTGGTCGTCCTCTTTCTCGCACTGATCGCCCTCACAGACGGGGCAGGCTCGGGGCTCGCCGCATGGTTGCCGGCCCTTGGACTGGGGGCCGTCCTCGCGACGTGGCGGGGCCGACGCCGCACTTGGCCGGCGCGGCTCGCGCCGTTCCTGCCGGTCGCTGTCGCGGCAGCATTGACGGCGTCGGTCTGCATCCCGACCGTGCCGACGGCCCGTCGGTACCCGCCCGCCCTACCCTTTGTGACCGCGCAGCACTGGAGCCTGACCACGGGCAGCCGGGTCGCGGTGTACCACTACCCGCCCGCGCACCCCGGGCCCCGGCATCCCATCCCGCTCGTGTACCTCAACGGCGGACCGGTCCGTGGCATTTCGGTCCTCGACCACCGGTTCCTGCAACTCCTGGCCCGCCAGGGCTACGACGTCTACGCCTACGAACAGGCCGGCGGCGGACGAAGCGACCTGCTCCCCATGGGCCAGTACACGATCTCCAGGTCAGTCAGCGACCTCGCCGCCTTCATCGACCGCCTGAACAAAGGCCAGGCCGACATCCTCGGATTCTCCTCAGGCGGGGCCGTGCTCACCCGAGCCCTGGCCGACCCGCGCGTCGCCGCACGCCTGCACCGGGCGATCATCGCCGAGCCCGGCCCCATGGACGGCCCCACCGCACACATCACCGGGCACAAGGGCCGAAAATCCGCACGCGGCCTCGCGCCGGCTCCGACGGGAACGCGATCGACAGATGTTCCCCGGTACGCCGTGGCATTCGGCCTCATGCGACTCGGACTCCTCACCCCCGACACCGGACTGATCGGACAGGCCGAAGGCGACAACGCCTTCACCGCCGCAGACCTCGGCAGCGACACCGCATCCGCATACTGCGCGCGCGACGCGCACCGCATCCCCGCCGAGGACACCGCACAGAACTTCTCCTTCAGCCCCGCCGCCAGCCTCCGCATCCAGCGGACGGTCAAGGACTCCCCCTCCATCGCCCCGCAACTGAGGCACTCCCGGACCCCCGCGATGCTGATGATCGCCGAGTGCTCCTCCCAGATCCGTCAATGGGAGACCACCGTCCTTGCCAATGACCCCGCCATCCAGCGCACGCAGTACATGCCCGGAGTCGGACACCACATGTGGAACGGCCTCGACGACAACAACGACCGAGCCGCCGCCGTCATCACAGCGTTCCTTCAGGACAATCCAGCCCCCCTGCCGAACTACCCGACCCGCGACGAGATCCCCACCTTTCTGCGCGACCACAAATGAAAACGTTGCAGTCCGGCACCGGCAAAGGCGGGCGAAACCGCGAAGCCGCCTGGGCCCTGCACGACGTACAGCCAAGGACGAGCTCGTAGTTCCGGAAAAGGCCGGTGGCGCATGTTGCGGTGCTCTGCCGTCTGCACGCATCGTCGTCGCGCGCCTGGTCAGGCTGGCTACGAGGGAGGGGTGGCCGGCGCGGGCCCGGCCTGTCGGCCGCCGGGCGCGTCGTGGGCCGGGCGCCGTACTCCCGCCGTCACGGATGCGGGCGCGTGAGGAGACCGCACCGTCCGGCCGTGGCTGAGGGGGAGCGGGCTGCTGCCGCGATGTGGCCGGGCCCGTCGCGGGCGCTCCGCTCAGCGCGCCACCGTCGTGGCCGAGCGTCCGGCCGCGGCACCGTCCGGGGTGGCGGTCACAGATGACGGCGCAGCTGACGGGCGAAGCGCCGCACCGCTGCTCGGCAACCAACGGGGCGAAGTGGTGGAAGAGGACGAGGCCGAAGCCGATGGCCACCGTCGGCCACGGGCCGAACAACGCGTCGCCCACCAGCAGTAACAGCCCTATTGTCACCGCAACAGCCTGTTGCTCGTCCCGTCGCCGCACTCGTCACACCGCCCGCAGCACCAGTTCCGTCAATGCACGCACCGACGTCACCGGCAACGTCAGCCGCACCAGCCCCGAACCGTCTGCCCCCGACTGCGCCGCGAACACCACACCGTCCGTGCCCACACCGGCCGCCGCCAACGCCGACACCAACTCCGCCCCGGCATCCTTCGCTTGCCGCCAACCGCCCACGTAGTCGACGCCCCGCACCCACACCACCTCGTCCGGGTCGAACCCCAACTCCGCCGACTCGAACCCGTCGCCACCCGGCACGGACATGATCTCTGCCACCCCTTCGCATGCTTTCGGCCAGTAACGCTGTGCGTGGGGCGCATCGTCGAGGACACGACGAGGGCCCCGGTACTACGATCAGTACCGGGGTCGCTCGCGGCTCCTGGGCCGGGCCACCTCCATTGCTTCCAGGCGGAGAGGTGGCCCGGTTCTGTTGTTGCGGTCCGGCCCCTGACGCAAGGGGCGGGACCGCCGACGGCGGATGGAGCAGCAACCGCCGCCGCCCCCGGACACGTTTCGACGGCGAGCACCCACAGCGGCCGGCGCCTGGCGGGCACGCCCTTGCCGTGCGGGTGTTCACGTGCCGAGGGAGACTCGGTGAGGGTGTTATCGGAAGCTGAAGGACTCGCCGTCGTACATGCAGTCGGCGATCGACGGGTCTTCGTGCAGCTTCACCAGGGCCCACTGATAGAACCCGTACCAGCGCTCATCCATGACGCCGAGCAGGTACAAGGCCCCTTCCCTCAGAGCGCCGCGGATCACCGACCACCTCCCCTGCCGCGCTCCACCCTGATGGGGTCGTCGCCGTCCAGCCGTATCGTGCGGCCGGACTTCAGCGAGATCAGGGCCTCACGACGTCCGTTGGAGTACGACTTGGTGCGGACGTCCTTGACCGTCTCCCGCTTGCCCTTGTCGACCACCACGTCACCGGGCCGCACCATGTAGGCGAGCAGGCGCATCACGCACCCCCCGCCCCGGCCGCGGGCAGCACGGCCCACACCGACTTGCCGATGCCGTTGCGGTCGCTCACGCCCCAGCACTCGGACAGCGCGGCGACCAGGACCAACCCACGGCCGCCCTGACCCCGCCGCGCTCCGGTCTCGGGGCGCCGGTCGTCGGCGTCGTCGACCTGAATGCGCACCGTGTCGCCCTGGAGGGCGAAGCGGGTCTCGATCTGCCGGCCCGCCGACACCCGGGCGTGGATGACGGCGTTGGTCAGCAGCTCCGACAGCACGAGGAGGGCGTCACCCTCGATGCCCGTCAGTCCCCAGTCGGCCAGCGACTGCCGCAGCACGTGCCGCGCGCGTCTGACGCTCGCCGGGCGGCGTGCCCAACGGCGCACCACCACACGTTCGTTCGTAGCAATGGCTGTCTGCTCCATGCCTGACAGCATCCCGAGACGGGTGGGGCGGTAGTAAGGCCCAACGGGATACCCACAGTGGGTACACCGCACGGTAGGCAGCCCCACGACGCCGAGGGCGTTGGTCGGACGACACGGAGCTCCCACATGCCTCAGCGTTCGGACGTGATCGGTTTCCCCGCCCGGCTGTTAGCCGCTCCGGAGATGGTGGCGGCGTGCCGGGAACGCGACTTCGCCGCCATCTTCAAGATCGCGCGGCGCGCCGGCATGCACAACGTCGTCATTGCACGCCAGTGCATGCTGACGGCGAGCCGCGTCGGTGAGGTGATCTCCGGGAAGCGCGGGATCACGAACATCGCTGTCATTGAACGCGTAGCTGACGGCCTGCGGATTCCAGGGCACATGCTGGGCCTGGCGCGCAGGGACTGGGAGCCCGCTCCGTCGGTCCGCGCGTCCGTCGGCGAGGTGGATCTCGTACCACAGGTGCCGTCCGCCGTCTGTGCACTGCCCGGCGCCGACCTGGACAGCATCCTTGCAGTGGCGGCCGGGCCGAAGCTGAGCCCGGCGACGGTGCGTGCTCTGCACTCGTCGATCGAGGACTACTGGCGGCGCGACGACGAGCACGGCGGCGAAGCGCTCCGGCCGGCGGTCGTGGGGCAGCTGCGCTACGTCGTGAACCTGATCAAGGAGGCCGGGGAGGGGGAGTACCGCCGGAGCCTGGTGAGCGTCGCCGCGGAACTCGCCAGGCTCACCGGTTGGACGTACTTCGACGCGCGCCAGTACAGCCAGGCCAGGACCTGTTTCATGCAGGCTCTCCAGCTTGCCAAGAGCGCCGACGACCGCCCGTTCATGGCCAACGTGCTGGCGTGCATGAGCCTCCAGTCCACGTACGAGGACAAGCCGGCCGATGCCGTCGCTCTGGCCACCGCCGCCCAGGACTGCACGCGGCTGCACGGCGGGACGCCGCGGGTGATGGCGATGCTGTCGATGAGGGAGGCGTTCGCCCACGCGTCGATGGGCGACCGGTCGGCGACGCACACCGCGCTTGCGGACGCGCACCGCGAGTTCGACCGGATCTCCGATCACGACGACGACCCGGGGTGGGTGACCTACTTCGACCAGGCCAAGCTGGTGGTGGACACCGGCATTGCCCGCGGACGCCTCGGGGAGGCCGCCCAGGCCGAACCGCTCGTGGCGGACGCCCTGCAGCGCGCGCACCCCGGCAACCTTCGCGGCCGGGCCTTCCACTCCTTCTGGCTGGCCAGCATCCAGCTGGAGCAGGGCAACCTTGACCAGGCTTGCCACACGGCAGCCGGCGCGCTGGAGATCGCTGCCGCCGTCGACTCCGAGCGCGTGGCAGGCCACCTTCGGGAGTTCCAGCAGCGGTTGGTGCCCTACCGGGGCCAGCCCGCAGCCGCGGAGTTCGAGACGCGACTACGGGCCTCCCTCAGGTAGGGCGTCAGCGGACGCCTTCGTCCATGAGGACGTAGAGCAGGCCGACCAGCGAGCCGCTGCTCACTATCTCGCGCCGGTCGATCATGCCGCGGACCTTGTCCAGCGGAATCCACTCGATCCGGTCTGACTCGTTCTTCTCGGTCGGCGGCCCGATGTGCGTCGCACCGTCGGCCCGGAACACGTAGTGCTGCGAGTCCGTGATGCCGTTCGCAGGCTCCGCGTAGATCAGCGGCTTCATCGCCCCCGGCCGCCAGCCGGTCTCTTCCTCCACCTCCCGGGCCGCCGCTTCCTCCGGGCTCTCGCCCTCCTCGATCAACCCCATGGGCAGCTCCCACGCCCACGCGTCGGTGATGAACCGGTGCCGCCACATCATCAGCACCTCGCGCCGGTCGTTCACCACGGCCGCCACCGCCAGATGACGCAGCCGCACGACGTGGTGCTCCCAGCGCCGGCCGTCCGGCTGCTGGACGTCCACCAGGCACAAGTTCACCCATGGGTTTTCGTAGATCACACGTTCGCCGTGGGTCTTCCACTGCATGCGTGTTGCCCCTCTCGCCGTCGGCCCCCAGCATCCCAGAGGCCACGGCGAGGTAGGGCGGGCGTAGGCCGGTTCGAGGTTCGGACCGCGTGGCTAGAGCCCGTGGGTTCAGGCGTCGTCCGGCGTCGTGGCCAGTCCCACCGGGCAGCTGACGCCCGTCCCGCCGATGCCGCAGTAGCCCGACGGGTTCTTGAACAAATACTGCTGGTGGTACGGCTCCGCCGGGTAGAACGGGGGTGCCTCGCGGATTTCCGTTGTGATGGGGCCGTGGGAGGCCGCCGTGAGGGCCTGCTGGTATGTGGCGCGGGACGCTTCGGCGGTGGAGTGCTGGGTGGGGGAGTGGGTGTAGACCGCCGAGCGGTATTGCGTGCCGTGGTCGTTGCCCTGGCGGAAGCCCTGGGTGGGGTCGTGGGACTCCCAGAAGAGCTTGAGGAGGGCTTCGTAGGTGGTCTTCGACGGGTCGAAGACCACGCGGACCACCTCCGTGTGGCCCGTGAGGCCGCTGCACACCTCCTCGTACGTGGGGTTCGGGGTGTGGCCGCCCTGGTAGCCGACGAGGGTGGTCCACACGCCCGGGGCCTGCCAGAACTTCCGCTCCGCGCCCCAGAAGCAGCCGAGGGCGAAGTCGGCGGTCTCCAGGCCCTGCGGGTAGGGCGCGGCGAGCGGGGTGTCCAGGACGGCGTGGCGGGCGGGCAGGGGGAATTCCGGGGCCGGACGGCCCGGGAGGGCCTCCTGCGGTGTGGGCAGGGCGGCGGGCTTGCGGTGGCCGAACAGCATCGTGGGCTCCCCAGGAAAAGGCGTCGTTCAGGACAACGGACGACCGTTACGCGGAATTCCGGCGTCCGGCCTCCCAGCCGGCGACGGCCAGGGCCCGGTACGTCGTGTACGCGGCGAGCGGGTCCTTCTCGTGCGTCCACGGCACCGCGCCGATGTGCCCGTCCACGCGGCGCAGCTGCTCGACGGCCTCGCCGTAGCGCTCGGCGTTGACCAGGAACCACACCAGGAGGTGCCGCACGTGGGGGAGCACCGGGTGGTTTTCCGGGGCGTGCGCGACCGCGTACTGCGCCCCCTCGATGGCCTGGCGCACCACGACGCTCTCGTACAGGCCGCGGACCAGGTTCACGTCCGGCAGGTGGTCGTGCACGGCGAACAGCGGCAGCGCCGGCAGCAGGCTGCCCTGCGGTGCGCCGGCGGCGGCCCGTTCCGCGAAGGTGTCGGCCTGGCGCTGGGAGCCGTGCCACGCGGCGCTCCAGTAGCGCAGGGCCACCAGGTGCGCGCCCATGTGCTGAGGCGCGCGCGCCACGACGCGCTCCCACAGCGACTGGAACTCCGCCTCGTTGGCGCCCAGGCCGCGGGCCACGCCCAGTTCGGTGATCAGCGGCACCACGTCGTCGGGCGCCAGCCGTGCCGCCTCGGCGCAGACGGTGCGCGCCTCCTCCAGGATCATGCGGTAGTCCTGCGAGGAGGGGTCCCGCAGGGCCTGCTGCACCAGGAACTCGGCCTGCACCGCGGCGCCGCCCGCGTCCTCCGGCGCCACCACGCGCCAGTGGCGGAGCCACATGCCGCCGGTGCCGGGCTGCTCGGCGAGCTCGCGCACCGCGGCGCCCGCCAGCGTCTGCACCCGCTGCCAGCGCCGCTCCGGCTCGTCGGCGGCACCGGTGCGGGCCAGGAGGGCGGCCGCCGGCTTCCAGTCCTGGGTGCGGCGGGCCTCCTCCACGGCCGCGAGCAGGTCCGGGTCGGGGCCGGGCAGCCGCAGGTCGAGCCGGTCCGCCGGGACGAAGCCGTGCTCGGCCACCAGCTCCGCGACGACGTGGCCGCCGTCCGGCGACCGCAGCGCCTCTTCCAGCGCGCGCTCGCGCCGGCGGCCCCGCAGCCGGGGCACCACCACCCCGGCGACGATCACGAGGGCGAGCAGGATGACCAGAAACTCCATGAGTGGTCCCGTGGGTGCGAGATCGGACGGTGGGCCGGGTTCCGGGCGGAATGCGGAATCGTTCATCCGCCCGCAACAAGTGAACAGGACGAATCCGGTGACCGGGGTACTACCCTCGGGACAATGAGCGACCAGCACAGCTTCGAGACCCTCGCGATCCACGCCGGCCAGGAGGCGGACCCGCTGACCGGGGCCGTCGTGCCGCCCATCTACCAAGTCTCCACCTACAAGCAGGACGGCGTCGGCGGCCTGCGCAACGGCTACGAGTACAGCCGCAGCGCGAACCCCACCCGCACCGCCCTGGAAGAGAACCTGGCGGCCCTGGAGGGCGGCGTGCGCGGCCTGGCCTTCGCCTCGGGCCTCGCCGCCGAGGACTGCCTGCTGCGCACGCTGCTGTCCCCCGGCGACCACGTGGTGATCCCGAACGACGCCTACGGCGGCACGTTCCGCCTGTTCGCCAAGGTCGTGGGCCGGTGGGGCGTGGAGTGGTCGGTGGCCGACACCTCCGACCCGGCCGCGGTGCGCGCGGCGCTCCGCCCGGAGACCAAGGTCATCTGGGTCGAGACGCCCTCGAACCCGCTGCTGGGCATCACGGACATCGCCGCGGTGGCGGGCGTGGCCCACGAGGCCGGCGTGAAGCTGGTCGTCGACAACACCTTCGCCAGCCCCTACCTGCAGCAGCCGCTGTCGCTGGGCGCGGACGTCGTGGTCCACTCGACCACCAAGTACATGGGCGGCCACTCCGACGTCGTGGGCGGCGCCCTGGTCACGGCCGACGCCGGCCTGGGCGAGGAGCTCGCCTTCCACCAGAACGCGATGGGCGCCGTCGCCGGCCCCTTCGACGCCTGGCTGACGCTGCGCGGCATCAAGACGCTCGCCGTCCGCATGGACCGGCACAGCGCCAACGCCGAGCGCGTCACCGAGCTGCTGGTCTCGCACCCCAAGGTGACCGAGGTCTTCTACCCGGGCCTGCCCGGGCACCGGCTGCACGAGGTCGCGGCCAAGCAGATGCGGTCCTTCGGCGGCATGGTGTCCTTCCGCGTCGCCGGCGGCGAGGAGGCGGCGGTCGAGGTCTGCAACCGCGCCAAGCTGTTCACGCTGGGCGAGTCGCTGGGCGGCGTCGAGTCGCTCATCGAGCACCCGGGCCGCATGACGCACGCCTCGGTGGCCGGTTCCCAGCTGGAGGTCCCCGCCGACCTCGTCCGCGTCTCGGTGGGCATCGAGTCCGTCGACGACCTGCTGGCCGACCTCACGCAGGCCCTGGGCTGAGCCCCGGGCGCAAGCCCTTCCCCCCGCCCGTCCGTCGCTCGTCCGCACCGCCGTCACCACCCCGGTGGCGGGGGTGCCGCGCCCGGCGACGATCCCGCCACGGCGGTCAGGGCGCACAGCGCCACCACGGCCGCCACCAGCAGCAGCCACGCCGCACCGCGCACGAACCGGCGGCCGCGCAGCAGACGCCGGCCCTGCCCGGCGGCACGGGCCGCCAGGTCCGCCGGTACGGGCGGGCGCGGGCCGGCCAGCAGGAGCCGGCGGGCCTCCGCCTCCCTGCGCTCCAGGCCGCTCACGACGCCGCCCTCCGCCGCCCGGCCGAGGGCGCCCCGGCAGGCGACAGCAGGGCGGTCACCGCGCGGGCGCACAGCGCCCGTACGCGTTCCGCCGGCAGCCCCAGACAGGCCGCGGTCTGTTCCTCGGCCACGCCCTCGTACAGCCGCAGTACGACCACCAGACGCTCGTAGGGCGCGAGCCGGTCCAGCGCGCCGCCGCGCGGGCGGCGGTGCCGGCGGGCGGTACGGAGGTAGGCGGCGACCAGCTCCTGACGGGCGCGGTCGTACGGGTCCTCGCCGCGCAGTGCGTCCCACGCCGCGTACGTGCGGGCCAGCGCGGCGGTCAGCAGGCTCTCGGCGGCCCCGGCGCGCTCCGCCGGCTCACCGGTCAGCAGCAGCGCGGCGTGCAGCAGCCGCCCGCCCGCGCCCCCGACGAACGACTCGAACTCCCGGGCGCGGCGGCGTTCGTGTGCCGCCCGGCGCTCCCGCACCCCGCCTCCGTACGCCCACGCCGTGCGCCTGCCTCTGTGCGCACGTGCGGGCCCTTACAGGACAGACCGGCGCGGGCGGTGGGGTCAAGAGGCGGGCGGCATCGCGGTGGGCGGGGTGAAGTGGATCGCGGACAGGGCGGTGTTGAAGCGCGTGAGGAGCGTGCAGAAGACGCTGCGCTCCTCCTCCGACCACTCCTCGGTCACCAGCGCCATCAGGGCCCGGCGGGAGGCGCGCACCTCCTCCAGGCGGGCCTTGCCGCGCGGCGAGAGCTGGAGCACCACGGCACGGCCGTCCTCCGGGTGCGAGGTGCGCTTGACCAGGCCGGTGTCGACGAGGGGCGCCACCTGGCGGGTGACGGTCGAGGAGTCGATGCCCATGCCCGCGGCGAGCGCCTTGACGCCCATCGGGCCTTCCTGGTCGAGGCGGTTGAGCAGCAAGTAGGCGGCGCGGTCCATGGTGTTGTGGACGCGGCCGACGCCGCCGAGCCGGGTCTGCTCGGCCCGGCGGGCGAAGACGGCCACCTGGTGCTGGAGGGTGTCCAGCACGCCGGGCGGCAGGTCCGTGACCGGTCCGGCGACCGGGTCCTGGGACGGTGCCGGCAGCGGTGCGGCCGTGGGATCCGTCGTCATGTCCGTCATGTCCGTCGTCATGTCCTGAGAGGTGGGCATGGCCTGGGGCTCACTTCGTATGGCGGGAAGGGAACGGGCTGGTATTGCTGAGAATGGGGGACAGGGTACGCGGCCTTTCCGCCGCCCGTACCGGAGCTGCACAAACCGGACGGTATGCCTGGTATTAGCGGCGGTTCGAAAAGGAACGGAACCAGCAGCGGATGCTGTTATTCCGGAGATCCCGCCGGAGATCCGCCGGAGATCCGCCGCCAGGCCCGCCGCCTTTCCGCCGCCCGCGCGCCCCTCCGGCCGCCGCCGCATACTGACCCCATGGCCGCACGACCGGTCTCGCTCCACGACGTGCTGCGGGCACGGCGGATCCTGGCGGGCGTGGCCCGGACCACCGCCATGGAGAACAGCCGCCACCTCTCCGCGCTGATCGGCGCCCCGGTCCGTCTCAAGTGCGAGAACCTCCAGCGCACCGGCTCGTTCAAGGTGCGCGGCGCCTATGTGCGGATCGTCGGCCTCTCGCCCCGGGAACGGGCGGCGGGCGTCGTCGCGGCCAGCGCCGGCAACCACGCGCAGGGCGTGGCCCTCGCGGCGTCCCTGCTGGGCGTCCGGTCGACGGTCTTCATGCCGGCCGACGCCCCCTTGCCGAAAGTCGCGGCCACGCGCGCGTACGGCGCGGACGTCCGCCCCTACGGGCAGGTGCTGGACGAGGCGCTGGAGGAGGCCCGCACCTATGCGGGGCGGACGGGCGCCGTCTTCATCCACCCCTTCGACCACCCCGACGTGGTCGCGGGACAGGGCACGGTCGGGCTGGAAATCCTGGAACAGTGCCCCGAAGTGGGCACGATCGTCGTCGCCATGGGCGGCGGCGGGCTGGCGGCCGGCATCGCCACCGCGGTCAAGGCGCTGCGCCCGGACGTACGGATCGTGGGCGTGCAGGCGGCGGGCGCGGCCTCCTGGCCGGCGTCGCTGGCGGCCGGGCACCCCGTGGCCGTGGAGGCGCCGCGCACCATGGCCAACGGCATCATGGTCGGCCGGCCCGGCGACGTGCCGTTCGCCATCGTCAGCAAGCTCGTCGACGAGGTGCGCACGGTCTCCGAGGACGACCTGGCCGGGGCCCTGCTGCTGTGCCTGGAGCGGGCCAAGCTGCTGGTCGAGCCGGCGGGTGCGAGCCCGGTGGCGGCGCTGACGGCGGCGCCGGAGGCGTTCCGGGGGCCGCTGGTGGCGGTGCTGTCGGGCGGCAACGTCGACCCGTTGCTGTTGCAGCGCGTGCTGCGGCACGGGATGGCGGCGGCGGGCCGGTACCTGTCGCTGCGGCTCCGGCTGGCGGACCGGCCGGGCGCGCTGGCCGGGCTGCTGGAGGTGGTGACGGCGCTGAACGCCAATGTCCTGGACGTCGGCCACGTACGGACCGACCCGCGGCTGGGCGTGGGGGAGGCGGAGGTGGAACTGCACCTGGAGACGGCGGGCCCGGACCACTGCGGGCAGGTGCGGGAGGCGCTGCGGGCGGCGGGCTTTGCGGAGCTTTCGGGTCCGCCGGCGTGAATTCCCCTCGTGCTTCCTTCCGACTGCGGAAGCCTTTTTGTGATCACAGGTGTACGAATTCGATAATTCCTGAGCGGATTTATTCACAGCGCGCGGAAGCCCCGCGCCCCGTAAACTCGCAAGCACCTCACCCGAGCACGGGAGAATCCCATGCCAGGCGCGATCCACGCCGAAGGTCTGGTGAAGACCTTCGGCGACGTCAAGGCCCTGGACGGCGTCGACCTCGACGTCCCGGAGGGCACGGTCCTGGGCCTGCTCGGGCCCAACGGGGCCGGCAAGACCACCGCCGTACGGGTGCTCACCACCCTGCTGCGGCCCGACCGCGGCCGGGCCACGGTGGCCGGCATCGACGTCCTCAAGCGGCCCCAGGAGGTGCGGCACGCCATCGGCCTGTCCGGCCAGTTCGCCGCCGTCGACGAGTACCTGACGGGCCGTGAGAACCTGACCATGGTCGGCCGCCTCTACCAGATGAGCGCCCGCCAGGCGAAGGCGCGCGCCACCGAGCTGCTGGAGCGGTTCCACCTCACCGACGCCGCCGACCGCACCGCCAAGACGTACTCCGGCGGCATGCGCCGCCGCCTCGACCTCGCCGCCGCGCTGGTCGTCAGCCCGCCGGTGATGTTCATGGACGAGCCCACCACCGGCCTCGACCCGCGCAACCGCCAGCAGTTGTGGGAGGTCATCCAGGAACTGGTCGCCGGCGGCACGACGTTGCTGCTCACCACCCAGTACCTGGAGGAGGCCGACCACCTCGCGCACGACATCTGCGTCATCGACCACGGCCGCGTCATCGCCCGCGGCACCTCCGACGAGCTCAAGGCCCGCACCGGCGGCGAGCGCGTGGAGCTCGTGGTCCGCGACCGGCAGCACCTGCCGACCGCCCTGGAGGTGCTGCGCGGCTTCGGCGGCGACGGCGCCACCGTCGAGCAGCACACCCGCAAGGTGACCGCGCCCGTCACCGGCGGCGCCCGGCTGCTCGCCGAGGTGATCAGGGAACTCGACGCCCGCGCCGTCGAGATCGACGACATCGGCCTGCGCCGGCCCACCCTCGACGACGTCTTCCTCTCCCTCACCGGGCACGTCGCCGAGGAGCCCGGCCCCGAGGAGGAACAGGCGGGGGAACAGGCGGGGGAACAGGCGGACGACCGGAAGCCCGCACCCGTACGGAAGGGAGCCGCCCGATGACCGCGACCACGGAGGCCGCCGGGCCCCGCGCGCCCCGCCCGGTGCCGCAGGCCCGCGGCGGCGCCGTCGTGCAGTCCGTGCGCGACTCGCTCGTCGTGGCCCGGCGCAACCTCATCCGCATGGCCCGCATCCCCGAGGTGGTCATCTTCGGGCTGATACAGCCGATCATGTTCGTGGTGCTGTTCAGCTACGTCTTCGGCGGCTCCATCGCCGTGGGCGGCAGCACCGACCCGGACACCTACCGGGAGTTCCTCATGGCCGGCATCTTCGCGCAGACCGTCACGTTCGCCACGGCCGGTGCCGGCGCGGGCATAGCCGACGACATGCACAAGGGGCTCATCGACCGGTTCCGCTCCCTGCCCATGGCGCGCGGGGCGGTGCTCACCGGGCGCACCCTCGCCGACCTGGTGCAGACCGCGCTGACCCTGGTCGTCCTGGCCGTCGTCGCCGTGATCGTCGGCTGGCGCATCCACGACGGCGTGCTCAAGGCGCTCGCCGGGTTCGCCCTGCTGCTCCTGCTCGGCTACGCCTTCTCGTGGATCGGCGCGCTCATCGGGCTGTCCGTGCGCACCCCCGAGGCGGCCACCTCCGGCGGGCTGATCTGGCTGTTCCCGCTGACCTTCATCTCCAACGCCTTCGTGCCCTCCGACAACATGCCCGCCGTGCTGCGGCACATCGCCGAGTGGAACCCCTTCAGCGCCACCGTGCAGGCGTCCCGCGTGCTCTTCGGCAACCTGCCGGAGGGCTACCCGGTGCCGGGGGCCTGGCCCATGCAGCACCCCGTCCTGGCGTCGCTGCTCTGGTCCGTGGTGATCATCGCGTTCTTCCGGGCGCTGGCCGTGCGGAAGTACCGCTCGGCGGCGTGACGCGGGACGGGAAGCGGCACGGGAAGGGCCCCGTACGTCGTCCTACGACGACGTACGGGGCCCTCGGCCGCAGCGGTCAGTCCTGGTAGGGCTCAGCCCTGGTACGGCGTGGCGGCGAGGATGCGGACCATCGCCTTCTTGCCGTTCGGCAGCTCGTACTGGGCGTCCTCGCCGATCTTCTTGCCGTTGACGCCCGAGCCCAGCGGGGACTGCGGGGAGAACGTCTCGATGTCGGAGCTGGCGTACTCGCGGGAGGCCAGGAGGAAGTCGAGCGTGTCGTCCTCGTCGCCGTCGAAGGCGACCGTGACGACCATGCCCGGGGCGACGACGCCGTCGGTGGCGGGCGCCTCGCCGACCTTCGCGGACTCGAGCAGCTGCGTCAGCTGGCGCACGCGAAGCTCCTGCTTGCCCTGCTCCTCCTTGGCGGCGTGGTAACCGCCGTTCTCTCGCAGGTCACCTTCCTCGCGGGCCGCCGCGATCTTTGCCGCGATCTCGGTGCGAGCGGGACCAGACAGGTACTCCAGCTCGGCCTTGAGCTGGTCGTACGCCTCCTGAGTCAGCCAGGTGACGTTGTCGCTGGTCTGGGTCACAGGTGCTCCTCGTCGGTACTGGGAAAACTGGGGGATTACAAATGAACGCCCTACTGAGAAGGGTGCACCTTCCAAGCGGGGCGAAACCACGAGCCTAACAATTACGTCCGGAAAGGGGGAAGAAGTAAAGGGTCCCTACCGCGCAGGCGTCACGTCAAGGCTGGTCAGCGCGGTGCGCCGACACCGGCCGGCGATCCGCGGGGCAATTGCCTGCCGCCCGGCCGGCCCGACCGCCCCGGATCAGTCCCCGGACCCCGGCACCGTACGGCAGCCCTTCAGCTCCGTGGCCACGGGCCGGCTCGTCGTGCGGACCGTCACCAGAGTGGTGAAGTGCGCCTCGCGGCGGTCCAGCGTGACGTCCTTCCGGCCGACCTCGCCGCCGTCCTCGCCCAGGGAGCGGACCGTGCACACGGCGGTGGCGTCCTTCTCCTTGCGGATCTCCAGGACCGCCTGCGCCTCGCTGTCGGAGACCGGCCGGGAGCGCAGCAGCTGCGCGCTGACGTCCTCCTGGGTGATGTAGTGCACACCCGCCCAGGCGACGAACCCCAGCAGGGCGGTGCCCAGCACCGCGCCGACGATCTTCAGGGTGCGGTCGGCGCGCGCGTCCGCCGGACGGCCGTACCGCCCGCTCGCCGGCGCCTCGGGCTCCGCAGCCATGATCGTCTCCTCCTGGGCCCCGCTCTGTCCCGATGGGGGAACTCGGAATGATTCCGCCCCCGCTTCGGTCACTATAGGAGGCGCCGAACGTGACCAGTGACTGAGGATCGAGCCTTGAGCGAGCAGCTGCGAATGATGGCCGTGCATGCCCACCCCGACGACGAGTCGAGCAAGGGCGCGGCCACGATGGCCAAGTATGTGTCCGAGGGGGTGGACGTGCTGGTCGTCACGTGCACGGGGGGTGAGCGCGGCTCCATCCTGAACCCCAAGCTCCAGGGCGACCCCTACATCGAGGCGAACATCCACGAGGTGCGGGCCAAGGAGATGGACGAGGCCCGCGACATCCTGGGCGTGAAGCAGGAGTGGCTCGGGTTCGTCGACTCCGGCCTGCCGGAGGGCGACCCGCTGCCGCCGCTGCCCGAGGGGTGCTTCGCCCTGGAGGACGTGGACGAGGCGGCGGGCCGGCTGGTGAAGCTGATCCGCGAGTTCCGGCCGCACGTGATCACCACGTACGACGAGAACGGCGGCTACCCGCACCCCGACCACATCATGACCCACAAGATCAGCATGGTGGCCTTCGAGGCCGCCGGGGACCCGGAGCGCTACCCCGAGGCCGGCGAGCCCTGGCAGCCGCTGAAGCTCTACTACAACCAGGGCTTCAACCGTCCGCGCACCCAGGCGCTGCACGACGCGCTGCTGGAGCGGGGCATGGAGTCGCCCTACGGCGAGTGGCTGGAGCGCTGGCACACCATGGGCCGGGAGCGCACGCTGACGACCTTCGTGCCCTGCGGCGACTTCTTCGAGATCCGTGACAAGGCGCTGATCGCGCACGCCACGCAGATCGACCCGGACGGCGGCTGGTTCCGGGTGCCGCTGGACCTCCAGCGCGAGGTGTGGCCGACCGAGGAGTACGAGCTCGCGAAGTCACTCGTGGAGACGTCCCTCCCCGAGAACGACCTCTTCGCCGGTATCCGCAACAATTGACCCCATGATGAGCGCCCTCCTTCCGCTGGCCGCGGACCTCGATCAGAACAAGGTCACCCCGGGTGTGCTCGGGTTCATCGTCTTCGCCGTGATCGGCGGGGCCGTCTGGCTCCTGATGAAGTCGATGAACCGGCACATGAAGCGGGTGAACTTCGAGGAGGCCCCCGAGCCGGCACCTTCCACGGAGAGCGGCAAGCCGACGGCGTAGGGGGCGCGTCGTGCGCGAGGATGGGCGCATGCCCAACCGCCTCGCGCACGAGACGTCCCCCTACCTCCTCCAGCACGCCGACAACCCCGTCGACTGGTGGCCCTGGTCGCCCGAGGCGTTCGCCGAGGCGCGCCGCCGTGACGTGCCCGTCCTGCTGAGCGTCGGCTACTCGTCGTGTCACTGGTGCCAGTAGCTGAACACAACCCGGTAGTCCCTACCTGGGTTGATGCCAAGGAGTAACCACGTGATCACGCAGCAGGACGCTTTCGACGCCGAGATCGACGCCTGGGTCGCAGACCAGCTCGCCGCCTCGCCGGACTGGACCCCCGAGCACTACGCCCGGGTCTGGGCCTACCTTGAGCCCTCCGAAACGCAGCTCGGCGAAGCCGCCTGACGAGCCGCACAGACCGCCCCCGACCATTGGTCGGGGGCGCTGTCGCATCCAGTAGAAGCTGATCGATTCATTCACTACGGCTCGCTGCGGCATGCCGACCCTGTGTCTGCATGTGCACGCTCTGTCAGCTCCTAGCCTGGTAGCTACCTGCCAGCCTCGGAGGTTTGGTCACCGTGGTTCAGTACTTCGTCGGCTCGCGCGCCAGCAACCTCGCCAAGGCGCAGGTACGCGAGTACCTGCGCCCGCTGCGCGAGCGATTCCCAAGCATCACCTTCACCCACCGTGTGATCTTGGAAGGGGGCGACAGGGACCGGGAATCGCCCCTGGCGAACGTGTCAGCCGTCAGTGGGGGGTCAGCCTTCAGCACCGAGCAGGAAGCTGCGCTGGCCCGCGGCGACGTCGACGTGGTCGTGCACTCGCTGAAGGACCTCCCCACAGCCAGCCCGCCGGGCCTCGCGCTGCTGCCCCCGCCGGAGCGCGAAGATCCGAGTGACGCCCTGTGTGGCTCTACGCTCGTCGGCCTACGCAGGGGAGCGAGGGTTGGAACCGGCGCCCCTCGGCGGATCGCTCAGCTCCTGGCGGTGCGCCCTGATCTTGAAATCGTTCCGATCCGAGGGAACGTCCCTCCGCGCCTCAAGAAGATCGAAGCCATGGGGCTGGACGCGGTTGTCCTCGCGGTGGCCGGCCTGCGCCGACTTGGCCTTGACGACGCGATCGGAGAAGTGCTTCCGCTCGACCTGTTCCCGCCCAGCCCTGGCCAAGGGGCACTCGGCATTCAGATCCGTGAGGACAACGCGGCCATCCGAGACGTCCTCTCCACAGTCGGCGACGTGACCGTTGACGCCCAGGTGCGGGCGGAGCGAGCACTGCTCGCCGAGTTGCATGGAGGGTGCAGCGTGCCAGTGGGTGCGTACGCCGAGCCCCTCCCGGATGGGGATCTCAGGCTGC
This sequence comes from Streptomyces mashuensis, assembly GCF_014654785.1. Classification (GTDB taxonomy): domain Bacteria; phylum Actinomycetota; class Actinomycetes; order Streptomycetales; family Streptomycetaceae; genus Streptomyces; species Streptomyces mashuensis. The sequence goes on along the minus strand of NZ_BNBD01000011.1, from coordinate 182,511 downwards.
TGGGTCAGGTGACTTCGTTGGACGGGCAGCAGAGCGTCTCGGCGATACTGTCTGGCCCGTCCGTCGAGCCGGAAAAGCTCGGCGGCGCCTTGGCCGCAACCCTCATCGACCAGGGGGCGCGGTCGATCCTCGATGCGGTGAGGGCGGCCCCGTAGAGGTCACCTTTTCGAGGCTTCACAACTGCCCAACTAGGGTGGCTATTTGCCCTAGACTCGGGGCCTCACCGGAACTCCGAGAATGGATGCCCGCATGGCACAGATTGCTCGGCAAGGCGTCACTCCCCGACGCATCAAGAATCCGACCGAGCCTCGGCTGCCGCTTTCCCTGCGGCCGGCCGAGATGCCGAGAGACGCCCTCGAAGATGACGCCATCATCCGAGGCGTCGTGTACGACGCTGAGCACTTTGTGGGTATCTCTGCCGAAGCCGTTGAAGCCGAGGGGTGCAGGTTCGAGAATGCCCGCTTTACGGGGAGTCGGCTGCTCCGAAGCCAGTTCAGCGACTCCGTGTTCAGCACATGCGACTTCGCCGAACTGGGCGCCCAGGACGTGTCCCTGATTCGGTGCGCGGTCACGGGGAGCCGGTTCACGGGCTCGTCGTGGAAGTCTGGCACCTTCCGGGACGTGCGCGTCGAGAACTGCGTCATCGCACCCGGCCTCTTCCGGCACATGAAGCTGTACGCCGTGGTGTTCAGCGACTGCAAGATGGCCGGAGCTGACTTCCAGAGTGCCGAGATGCACAACGTGAAGTTCGAGAACTGTGACCTGACCGGCGGCCAGTTCGCCAACGCCAAAAACCTGGGGGTCGTGCGCTTTGAGGGCTGCACGCTCCTTGACGTGTTCGGGACGGCGAGCCTGAAGGGCGCCGTCGTGCAAGGCCCGGGGGCGATGGAGCTGGCCCTGAGCCTTGCACGAGAAGCTGGGCTCGTGTTCGAGCCGTAGGCCCCGCTAGGCGGCGACGGCCGGCCGGTAGCCCGCGTACTCCGGGCTGGAGATCGAGCGGGCCACGTGGCCGAAGTCGATGGTCTCGCCGAAGCCGCACAGCTCGTCGAGAAGCATCTGCCCGTACTCCGTGAAGTACGGGCGCTGCTTCTTCAGGTCCTCGCAGGCGTCCGCCAGCGACTTCGTGTAGAGGTCCACGAGCGTCGTCTTGCCCTGGTGGTGCTCCATGAACATGAGCGGAACCGTCACGACTGCGGCGTGGAACGCCTTGTCGAGGGGGCGCTTCTGGCCGATCTTCACGGCAGACAGGGCGCGGCGGTCGTCGGCCTCCAGCTCGGTGGACGGCAGCGTGAAGGTGCCGTACACCTTGTCGGCCACGAAGAGGTTCAGGTGCATCCCCTCGTGGACGAGGCACATGGCGTAGTCAAGGGTCTCCCACCCCTCGCCCGGACTCATCACCACGACTCCGGGGATATGGGACGCAGAGCCGCCGCCATCCGCCCCGCTGTTGAGGATGACGAGGTCGGTGACCATCAGGTCCACCATGCGGCGCAGGTCCGGGTGGATGGACTGGATGAGGGCCAAGGCCTCGGCGACCTTGGCGTCCCACGCCTCGCGGGTGGGGCCGTCCGTGGGGCCGGCGCCCTTGAAGATGTGCTCGAAGATGCCGTTGTCGGTGCAGAACTTTGCCCAGGTGCCGTCCTCGTACGTGATGTCGATGCCTTCGCCCTTCACGGGCATGGGACGGACCTTGGAGATGGCCGTACGGTAGGCCGTGTCCAGCCGTTCGACGTCCGGGTATTCCCCCGTGACGGCGTGGACCAGCCGGGCCGTGTTCTCGTAGGTGTGGCCGATGTTCATGAAGTGCACGTGGAGCCCTCCTTCTTTGCGGCCTTAAAGACGTGTGCCCGGGGCGGATAGCGACCGCCCCGGGCACACTGCTGGGTCAGCGCGTCAGCGCTTCAGAGCGGTCGGTCAGGAGGTCCAGCCGCCCATCATGCAGTTGTTCGCGTCCTGCTGAGACCGGTCGACGGACTTCTTCACACCGGCGACCACGGTCGGCGAGTCCTCCTTGACGGCCGCCACGAGGTCGGCCAGTACGGTGCGGGGCATCGCCGCGGTCTCGGCCGTGTCGATCTGCGTCGGGCTCATCCCGTTCACCTTTCTCGGTTTCCCAGGAAGCCAGATGTCCCGCTGCAATGACCGCCAATACCAGCGGATTTGACGACGCTAGCTGCGGGGCGAACTTCCGAGAAGGAACCTACAGCGATGCGTCCAGACGAGAAAGGGGGGATTTCATGGTCATGCAAAATGGACTATGCCAGGAATCTGTATTTGAAAAATGGCACGAGAACGGCCCGGCCCGTTTTTCGAAACGACGAAAAACTGAGGTCGGGTGCCTTTATGTCGGCCGCTGGAGGGAGAGGCAGCCGAAGGCGCTATTGAGCGGCGATAGTTGAATGGCGGCGAATCAGTCGCGTCCCCCTCCCATGCAAGAAGACGAGCAGCCCGCCCCGGCCGGTACTCGCGCCGTGGGGGACGACAATGAGTAAGAACCGCGGCCGAGGCGGGCGATCAGAGAGGCACCGTCATCGGCTGGACTGCTGGCCGGTGCAATTCATTCATTCACGAGGGCATGCACGCTCGACCGATCAAGGTCCCGATGTGGCCCGGGGTGGGGGCATCGAGCACCTGCACGTCCACGTCCACGAAGCCAGCGTCCGACAAGTACGACGCCCAGCCGCCCGGCTCGTAGCTGTAGCGGTAGGTGTACATGGCCGGCCCGGCGAACCCGCCCTTGTACATGCCCTGCGGGCCGTAGGCGCCGGGAATCGCCGGTGGCTGCGCGAAGGCGAACACTCCGCCCGGGTTGAGGCGGCCGGCCACAAGGGGGAACAGCCGCTCGGGGGCGGTGAACCATGCGGCGCCGAAGATGGAGTAGACCGCGTCGTACGTGGTCGCTGAAGAGGCCAGATAGTCCAGGACTTCGGCGCATACGAACTCGACGCCCAAAGGCCCCCACCGCTCGGTCACCTGCTGCACCATGACGGGCGACAGATCGATACCCGTCGCCTTGACGCCCCGTTCCGCAAGGTAGGCGAGAGCCCTACCGGTCCCGCAGCCGATTTCCAGCACGCTCTGCGGGGTGCCCAGCAGCTCGGGGCCGGGGGCTTGCGGGTGATCGCGGTACTGGGTCCAGCGGAATACCGGTTCGGAATCCTCCACTTGTTCCTTGACGGACGTCGACTCGGCGTAGGCGTTCCAGTGCTCACGCTCGTGGTCGTAGTTGTGGGGTGCGGTCACGTGATCGGGTTCCTCAAGCGCTCGGAGACGGGCAGCGGTGGGGCTCCGCCGTGGCGTGTGCGGAGCCCCACCTCGAACAGCCGGGCGGATCTAGTGGCTGTCGGGGACCTTGCTGTCGCACGGCGAGCACTCGGACCCGTCCCGGTTCCACAGCTCATCGTCCGGCATGAAGCCGATCGAGCGCAGGAAGTCCGCGGTACGGAGGACGGTGCCGTCGTTGCGGCGCTGGATGAACGGCGCGTGGTGCTTGTACGCGCCGCCGTTGTATGCCTCGCAGAAGGCGAAGTACACGGGAGTGTCCAGGATGATCTGGTGCACGCCGATGTCCACGACCTTGCCGACGCCCAGGTGCACTTCCGGGTGCTCCATGGAGGCGACCAGGTACATCACGGCGTTGCCGAGTATCCGCTCCGCCAGGTCCTTCACCATCACCTCGTCGCGAAGCAGCAACGCCACCTCGCGGTCCCAGATGGTCATGCCGGAGTCGAGAACGTTGATGGTCAGGTGCTGGATGTGGGGCTGCACGGCGTTCAGCAGCTCCCGGGCGTCTCGCGTGCGAGTGGCCGCGGGCCCTTCAAGTACGGCTGTCACTGGCGTTCCTCTCGGTTCTTGTCGAGTGGTGCCTTGTGGTGCCTTGCTGACCCGCCCCGGTCGCTCGACCTGTCCTCTCAGGGGGCACGACCGGGGCGGGCGTCTGGTACCGCTCCGGCCACGGGAAGGGGGATTCCGAGCCCTACATCCGGCGAGGGGGCCGGATGTCTTCCTGTGGCTGTGCGTGACCGGAGCGGGGTCTTAGGCGGCCTGGTAGGCCGGTATCGGTGGGTCGTACCGCCACTGGTCGAGAAAGGCGACCTGAGTGGTACGCGCGGACAGCCAGTAGTAGGCGGTCTCGTCGTAGGTCACGAAGGTGAACAGTTCGTCGCGCACGAGGAGGGACAGCGCCTCCTCCTGCCGCGGCCAGCTCCGTCGCCACTGGCGAAGTTCCGCTGCGGGGTCGGGCTTGCCGAGGGCGGCCGGCACCTCGCGCAAAGGCGCGTTGCACAACCACCAGGTGCCCGGGTCAGGGTCCAAGGCGTTGGCGATTCGCGCTGCCTGCTCCCGCAGCCACCTGACGGCTAAGCGGGCGTTCCTGGCGTGGTACGAGCCGAGGAGAATCGCACGAGAGTGGTCCCCGGAGGTCGCTGAGACCTCGCACCAGAAGCCGTCACCCTGCATCGTCGACACCCCCAACGACTTCAAGCTGAGGCTTCCGGAAGCGGGCGGTGCGGTCGGCCGCCAGGCTCCCTTCCGGCGGCTCGGTGAGGAGGTAATCGGTGGCCATACGGATGAACCGGGTGTGGCCGGTCGCCTCGGTGTGCGCGCACATCCACTTGTCCACGGCCTCCGGACTTTCGAGCGCCTTGGACTCCGCTCCGCAGTCCTCGCTCTCGCCGGAGACGCACTCAGCTTCCCAGGAGGCCCGAGCCAGCGGGTCGGGCTTGATCGTCCACGTGGCGAATCGGAATACGCGACCCACAGTTCAAGCCCTCCCGCACGCTTGCCGCTGTCTGTTGGCAGCGGCGACCCGTGCACTCAGCAGTTCGGCCTGAGTGATCTCGCGAAGATCCGCCGGGCGGGCGGCCCACTCCTGGCCGCCCCCGACCGGGCGCAGCCAGTACTGCCCTGCCATGAGGTCCATGACTATGCCGACCAGGCCCGTCTTGGCGTCCCGCACGTAGTCACCCCGTGACGGCTGGATCGATGCCTTAGCGCTCACGGTGACCTCCTCCTTGCTCAGGTGGCGGATGCCGGCGACGGGCGACCCGCCCCTGTAGAACGGGGCCGCGAACCGACACAGCAAGAGGGTTGCGGCGAACTACGCTGTCACGGAAGGTTTCTAGGGGGTTTCTCTTCGTACTGACCGGTCGTTGGGCCTGAGTACGCGAGTAGGCTCTCGAACACCTGTCAGGGGACCGGAGGACAGCCGTGCTTGACATCCCGTTGACGCACCCACTCACCTACCTCCTTGAGCTTCGCGGCTGGGGCAAGGCTGAGTTCGCAGACCTGATGCAGACCCATGGGCAAATGCTCGGCGTTCCGCTGGCCACGAATCGCACAACAGTGTGGAAGTGGGAACAGGGGCAGAGGCCGGACGACGATGCACAGTACGTCCTAGCTGACCTGCTCGGGGTGCCCCAGGAACTCGCGCGGCCGGAGCTGTGGCCGACCTGGTTGCCAGTCTGGGAGGTGGCCGGCCTACGACGTCCGTGGACGCTGGCCGGTACCGTTGATGCACTGGATGATCTGGTCAGGAGTGCACACATGGATCGCAGGGGATTTCTCACGATCACGGGTGCCACGCTCTCCGCGCTTGCAGCGAGCTGGGCCACCGCCCCATCGGCCTTCGCCGCAGCAGCGGACGGGGATCGCGTCACCGACGAAATGGTCTCGACTCTCGAACAGCGCGTCACCACGTTGCGGAGCCTGGACGCCCAGATGGGCGGTGCGCGCCTTCTCGACCAAGCGCGCAGCGACCTCGCCCTCATCACGACCATGATCAAGCAGGCGCGCTATACCGACGCCGTCGGAGAGCGACTGCACTCACTCGCCGCCCAGGTCTCCTACCTGACCGGCTGGATGGCCTACGACTCGGGCCTTCACTCCCAAGGCCAGCAGTACTACGTGGCTGCACTCCGAGCCGCGCGGACGGCAGGGGACAACGACCTCGGCGCCTTCGTCCTCGCCGAGATGGGCGTGCATGCTTCGGACGGCGGCTACAACAAGGAACGGGCGCAGCTCCTCAACACCGCCATCGACAGCAGTGGAACAGCCATCCCCACGCACAGCAGGGCGTACCTCCACCTGCACCTGGCCGCTGCACTGGCGCAACAGGGAGAGCACCGCCAGGCAGCATCCGCTCTTCACCGCTCCACGCAGCTCTGGGACCGCTCCAGCGGGGAACTCCCTGAGTGGCTGGCGTGGTTCGAGGAGTCGCAGATCAACTCCACCCGGGGAAAGATCATGCTTTGGGCCGGCCACGCGGACCAGGCCGCGGACTTCCTCGTCGCCTCGGTCGACGCCTCGGTTCCCCGTGACCGGGCAGTGCGGGCCGGGCGGTTGGCCGAGGCGTACCTGGAGGGCAAGAACTTGGACGGGGCCCTCGCTGCGGCCAACGAGGGGGCCGAACTGCTCGAACAGCGGGTGGCCTCCGGGCGGGCACTGGAGCGTCTGACTGAGTTTTCCGGCAAGCTCGGGAAGTTTAAGGGTGAGCCGGCCGTGCGTGAGTTCCGAGAGCGCGTAAAGGCCCTGCCGTCACCTGTCGCGGCATAGCCACAATCGATTGTCTGGGATGGCATACCATTCCTGGCATGGCACAGAAGACCGTCGTTATCTATACGGACGACCTCACGGGCGAAGAGTCCTCGGAGGCCGCCACCCACACGTTTGCGCTTGACGGCGTGAATTACGAAATCGACCTCGGGCCGGACAGCTACGACAAGCTGCTGGAGGCCATCGCCCCCTTCACTAAGGCTGGACGCAAGGTGCGGGGGGCTCGGAAGGCCGGCGCCCGCGTCGGCACGGCAGCCAGCAGTGGCGGAGACACTGCGAAAATTCGAGCCTGGGCCAAGGCGAACGGCTATGAGGTGAATGACCGCGGCCGAGTGCCGGCGGAAATTAAGGAAGCCTACTCGAAGGCTCAAGCCTGAGCTTCAACAGCTTCTCCTTCACCTCACTCACTGGGCCCCCTCCCTCGCGGAGGGGGCCCTTGGGCATTTAGAGGGCTGGATATAGAGAACCCGGCACAAATAACGTAGTTGTTATCCGGGCTGAAGTGTCATGCCTCAACGATGAAGAGTGGCCCAACTCACGCAATTCATTCATTCACCGGCTGTGCGCGGCCTTGCGCGACGTTCCGGAACCCCAGAAACGCCCTGTACGGCCCCCTGGCCGGCCCCTAAGCCAGACGATGCCCACAAGTGAGGCAGGGTAGCCTCCGGGCCGGCAGGCCAGCGCCGAAAGGCTCATACCCGTACACGATTTAAGGAAGGCACCCCCGGTGGGTCCTCATTGAGTGAATGAACGCATTACCCCCGTCATATGTGGCGGAGATCACGCAAATGATTCATTCACGCTGGCCACCCGGGGAGGCCCACTCGGCAGGGGGAGCAGACATCTCTTCGGTAGCAGTGAGTGAATTATTTCCCGTTCGTGATCACGCACGGTAGAGCCTGCGGCATTTTCTCGTGATCACCATCACTCCCACACCTGTTGACTTCACCGCCACTGCTATGCAACGCGCGTCTTCCTATGAAACTTGAGGGCGTCTGCATCGAGGACCGCTAAAACTCAAAAGTTGATGTGCGAGGTGAATTCGCGTAATGTCTTCCATGTCGAAAGGCGCCGCCCCAAAGGGTCGCCCCGAGTACCACCCGCTGAGCGGGGATGTGGAAAGGGAGATCAGGCGAAAGGTGATCAGGCGCCACGACAGGAACGGCCCATAGTGGCTGAACCCAAAACCACACGCACTAGTGATGAGTGCCTATGTGAGTCCGTCTCAGGGCGATAGGCAGACCAGCTAGGAACAGACCATAGGTCTCGCCCTCCCAAACCAGGGAGGGAGGCACCCACGAAGGCCCGAAGCAATACCCACACCTAACGGTGTCAGGCGCTAGACGGAGTACCGGGAGTGGAGAGAGAACCGAGAGCGGGAAATGACCGGCCCGTAATGGATAGGTCATGCAGTACAGGACGACACGGCGTGTCAGGTGCCCAGCATCAAAGCCTAGAGCGACGATGCACGGGGTTTCCCTGAGCGCCTGAGTCCGGAGTCCTAGCCCCTCTATGGGTGGGCTGTCAGTTCGAGCCTGACCTAGGACGCGACGGCGCCGAGAGAGCGCCGCCCTTACCTAAAAAGTTGATGTGCGATGTGATGGAGGTATGCCCGTGGACACCATGACCCTGGCTGAGCAGTGCCGCGCGATCGTCAATGACGGCGGCCTGACCTTTTCCCCGACTCTCCCGGCCCCTGTTGATGGCTTCATGGTCAGCATTGCCGGAAGTGAGCGCACCATCCCCGTCGAATCATTCGGCCCCGAGGTGCTGGCCCACTATGTGGCCGACTACGCATCCCGCGTGACTGATCAGGGGCTCTTCTTTGGCGCTTGGGTTGATTGCGGCCTGGTCTACCTCGACCTTTCCATGAACGTAACGGACCGTGCCGAAGCTGAGGCCATGGGGCGTCTGGAATCTCAGCTTGCAATATTCGATGTGGTAAATGGAGAGGTTATTTCCCTGTGAAGATCCGAACGTTTCTCATGGCCCTTGCTCTGGCTGTTTCCGCTGCCGTAGCAGGCTACGCGGTGGGTGAATCGCGTAAAGGTGCAGCCGTAGAACACGCCACCGTGACGGCCTATAACGACGGCTTCACAGACGCTCTGTGCAAGCCTGCGCCCTGGAATCCCCGAAGAGATGGCGGGGGCGATATTCAAGACGGGGCCGGAAACGTGTGCGGGGAATACGAAGCTACCGACTGAACGGCTCTAGTCGGGCCTGACGTGCAGTGAACGCATGGCGGGCCCGGCTATGGCTGGTCATTCTGGCCAGATCGGGAAAAGAAAGGAATCCAATGCCCGAGTTCTCTCGCACCCTCGTGATATCCCGCAGTGTCCGCACCTTGTGTCAGTGCGGGGAAGGGGTGGAGATCGAATGCACGCCGGATGACTCCATTGCCTTCGCGCTTGGCCTGACGGACAAGCCGACTGAATCCATTGCGCGGACCGCGCTTGCAGTCTGGGAGGCGACGCATGAATGCCCGCCGACGGTTGATGGCCTCATTGCCGCAATGGGCCTGAACTGAGGGGCCGTCGAATGTACGTCGCACACATCGGCCCGGCATGGCACAAGCGATTCGGAACCTATCGGCAAGCGGTTGACTATGCCGCTAGCTACGGCCTGCCTTCCGTATTCGTGGAACTCAACCTCTGGAAGCACAAGTACACCCGCTGAGATCTGACGCGCTTTGATCGGCCCCCGCCCCGGTGGGGACCGGTCATGGCTTGCCAGCCGTGGCAGCCAAATAGACCCGCAGCACACTTGGAGAGCCTTACCGTGAGCTTTTATGACGACGGCGCAGTCGAGATGAACAAGACCCGCGCGCACTGGGCACTTACAGCACTCGAAGCATTCGGCGGCCAGACCGGCCAGCGTGAATACTTCGATGGAACCCTGACCATTGCCCCCGAAGTAATCCGAGAGGTGGCCGGGGATCTGATCGCCAACATTTTTCACCTGGCGCGCATGAATGACCTCGACCCTGAATCGATCGTCGCTGCGGCGGAATTGCACTTCGAGGAAGAAACTCAAGAGGAGGTCGAAGAGGTAATCGAGATCGAAATCTCTGACGGGATCAGCCAGCTTGAAGACTTCCTGAAGGGGCAGGCCAAGTAATGGTGGATGAGTTCGGACGGGTCCTGTGCAGCGAATGCAAGATGGACCTTTGCGCCTATCCCGAGGATTACGAGGACGGCGGCAAGAACACGCTGTGCGGGCACTGCTCATGGGATGGCCACGTGTGCCCGGAAGAGCGGTTCGAGACCATTATTCGAGCGGCCATTAGGCGCATACGCCAGCACGAGGCCGAATGGCTGGCGACACTCCGCGAAGAGGTCCCGTCGTACGACCCCCAAGAGAACTTGGCAGACGACGGCCCAGAGACCGACCGGATGGACCAGGTGCAGACTGATCAGGCTTTCGACGCCCAAACCCTGCTGCGCCAACTCCTGACAGAATTCGAGGGGGTGGCAGCATAGCCATGCAGGATGCTTACGTGAGCGAAGAGCAAGAAGACGGGACCGTCCGGGAATTCTGGGTTAATCACGGTGCCGGACTCATGCACACGGTTGAGTTCGCCGAAGGGTTCTGGAAAGACTCAGAGACCATCTTCCTGTCCTGGTGGACAGATTCCATCGGAGTCACTAAGTGGGACTCGCATAACATGCTAGCGATCACCAAGGAGGATGCTCGTCGGATGATCGCGACGCTGCAACGACTGATTGATGCCTAATAACTGACGCGCTTTGTCTCGGGCCGCCCGCCATCGGTGGGCGGCCCTTTGCATGGCCTGTCAGCACGTGACAGGACCAGGAGAAAGGTGTAACTCATGCATCTGACATGCGAATTCGACCCTTCGCACCGGGCCAGCGTCCACATCGTTACCGCCCGGCCGGATGGGCGGGGCTTGAAGATTGACGCGCATGTCTGCGCGGACGACGTGAACCCGTGGGTCTCCATGCTTCACGGCCAGGACGGTCACCAGTTCATCTCTCAGCACCCGATCAACGATCGCTGCCGTCCGTACGGGCTGTGCGCTACTCGATAAGGAACCTCATGTCAAAGATCATCATTCGCGCTGGGCAGTGGGAAGAGAACCGCAGCCGAATTCGTGTCCGCATCTGGCGGGAAAGTGAGGAACACCCCTTCGTGGACCTCGTATTGGGCGAATGGCACGATCATCTCTACCGGGAGGTGCCTGCCCTGACGCTCTCGCATATCGCGACCAAGAATGGTGTTACCAACCCTCCGTCCATCTATCGCAAGGACTACCACAACGATTACAACCCGTTCCTTTACGACCTGGTTGGGGAGGGGGAAGAGTGACCGGCTGGAGGTACGAGGTATGGGTTTGCAAGGACGGTTGGACGGACCCGGCTGCCCACGACGGGACGTGTGGCCTCTGGTCGTGCACTGCAATCCACTGGAACGGCCGATGGTTCAAGGCTTTTGAAGATGCGGTCCCGCACCCTCACGCGGTCGTGGAAGCGATACCCGTTGACATTGACCCGGGGTGGAAGCGGCACACCGTCTTTGAGCACATCCAGGGTGGCGGCTTGTGCAAGAGGTGCTGGGACCGGCATATCAACTCGCACAAGGAGCACGTGATTTCGGAGCCCATGGGCTGGTGCGTGCCGTGCGTCGATGCGCAGAAGCGGCGTGGCCCCCTGGCTCGAACTCCCAATGGAGAGGAGTTCATGTGTGAGGACTGTCGCTCGGCATTCCGGCGGAGCCACGAGCGGAGCGCGTACGTGACCGGCCGCGACCCTGACTCGCGCCTCTACAGGCCCGTCCTCGACGTGGCGCGCGAGGACGCAGGAGAAGGAGAGCGGTAATGGGCAAGGGCTCGACCAAGAGCGAAGTCCGGCACTTTCAGACGCTCGATGACGGGCGCATCGGGTGCTGGCTAGGGCACTGTGGCGCACCCGCAACGCGGTGGATCGACATGGAGCGGTACGGCATCCGCCGCTGGCTGAGTACGGCGTACTGCGACGGCCACGGCAGCGACGAGTTCAAGGATTCGCACCACACCTACCGCGTGCGACAGATCAAGGAAGGCAACAGCAAGTGACCACCTCAACCCGATGGATCGCCACCTTTGACGAGGAGGTGGGGCAGCTCGACATCTACAGCTCCAACGGCCCCGGGCCGATGTACACATGGCGCCGACGCCAGGACCTGACCCACGCAATCCAGACGCTCATCCTGTGGAGCTGGGAGCACCCCACCAACGGATGGCGCACCGCCCCGCAGTGGGAGCGCTTGGGCGAGTCCAGCGTCATGGTGGCCGACGCTTGGCCGGTCCGGATCAGCGTGGAGGGCCGATGAGCCGCATGAAGAGGTACGCCGAGGACGTGTGGGAGGTCCAGGAGGCGGCCGGCCTGGCCACGCTGCACGCCACCCCGCGGGCCTGCCTGAAGGCGATATCGGAGACGTTCGAGCTGTGCGGAACGCTCGCCCAGCACTACCACGACCCGCATGTCGTCGCGGCACGCTTGGTGCACGAGGCCGCCCTCTCCTACATGGCGGCAGTCCCCCGTGCCGCACGAGGGGCGGTGGCGGCCTGATGTGGAAGACGCTCAAGTCAGGGCTTCAGGTGAATCCGCTCGGACGCTGCGCGGCTGGCTTCTGCTCGGAGCCCGCGACCGTGGTCACCACCTTCATCTCGCGATACTCCACCGTTCCGGAAAACCCGCTCGGATACTGCTCGGGGCACGTTGAGCGCCGGTTCGTGGACGACGAGACCTATGACCGGCGCCACCAGGACTACCCGGGCGTCGTCGGCGGCTCCGTCTACCGGCGGAGCGATTACGAGATCCGGGAGCCCAACGAAACTGAGGCGGCTGAACTCGCCTGGGAGCAGGGCGCCGAGGAGCGGTGGAAGGCCGAAGGCCGCATCGGCGAGTACCGCCGGATAGCCGAGCTGCACGCCGCCGACACCGTCGACGGGATGCTCGTGGACGCCTGGACAGCAGGGGCGTGCGTCGCCCTTCACGACGCCCTGAGCGAGAAGAACCGAGAACGCTGGCTCGGCCTGACCACAGCGCAGCAGTGCGACATCGCCGTCCGGCTCACGATGGGCGGCCGGTGATGAGCGAGACCTACACCTACCACTGGGCCGTGCTGGAGTGGCCCGACGATGACAACCAGCCCCTCATCCAGGTGGTGAAGAGCACCAGGGGCCCGGAAGCGGCCAAGAACATGGCATGGGGTTGGGCGCGCAAACACCTGTCTCCCGGCATGGTCGGGGTCAACGTCCGCTACCTCGGCCGGTCGGACACGCGAACCAGGTACTGACGCAAGGGAGTTCAACATGGCGAAGACGGATGAAGCCGCGCTCTGGGAGCGACTGGCCGAGCTGCTGAACACGCTCGACGGCGCGGGGCTCAACGTGCACTTCGGTGACCGGATGGGGCCCGAGACCGACTGGTACACCGCCCCCTACGTCTATGCGGGCAACAGGGGCGGCGGAACCCGCGTCGCCTGGGACCGCAAGCGGCGCCGCTGGACAGTCGAGCAGCGGTAAGCAATAAGCACAACCAAACAGCAACACCAGACGAGCGGCCATCAACCGATGGGCCGCTTTCTTCATGCCCGCGAGGCGGGCGCCTTTGGTGAGGGCCAGGTCTTCGGATCTGGCCCTTCGCCATGGGTGACCAGCGAAAGGAGATGCACATGACCGCGCTCTGCATGGGGTGCAAGGCCAAGGGCCAGGAGCAGGAAGCCGCGACGGTGATCGCGGTGGGGCACAAGGGATGGGACCTGTGCCCGGAACACGCCGAGCGGTTCAGCGGCTACCTCGCCGACCTCTTCGGCACTGACGGCCTGGAGCCGACCGTCGAGGCACGGGGCAGCGTCGTCATCACGGGCACGATCCCCGGCTACGACGCCGACACGGCCCGGCGGGCGCTGGAGAACAGCGGGTACCGCATCGTCGGCCACGTCGAAGAGGACACCGCCCTGATCATCTGCGGCGTCCGTCCGGCCCCGCACAAGGTGAAGGAGGCGGAGGAGGCCGGTACGCCGTGCCTGGACGCCACGCGGGCCGGCGCCTTCCGTGAGGCCGTGACCTCCGGCCAGTGGATCGGCGAGGACCCGCTCCCGACGGTGGCGCAGAAGAAGACGGCCGAGGACGTACAGGCCCAGGTGGAGGCCGAGGAGAAGTGGCGGCTGGAGAAGAACCGCCGCCTGGCCGAGTCCAGCGTCCGATGGGCCGAGGAACGCCGGGAGAAGGAGCAGCAGGAAATCCGGCGCATCGTCAAGCAGTCCCAGCCGCCACAGCTGAGCGAGCCCCAGAAGATCCGGGCCTGGGCCAAGGCGGAGGGATTCAAGATCAGCGACAAGGGCGCCATCCCCAGCACCGTCCGGGAGGCGTACCGCCACGCACACGCCGGTCAGGAAGCCCTCGCCATGGACGTGGCCTCGTGACCGATCCGCAGCACATGAGCACCTGCGCCGTCTGCTGCGAAGACCTGGAGGAGCTGGCCGAGGAGGGCATCCCCTACGGCGACTGCCCTGTCTGCGGCCACCTCGTCTGTGAGAACTGCGAGGCCGGATACGACCCCACCACCGGCCAGTTCGTCTGCCCCGACCACGCGAGCGACCGCCGAGCCGCTCACTGCACCGAATAAAGAGGACCACCATGTTCGACACCATGAAGTACGGGCCCATCGGGGACGCGGTCGAAGCGATCATGCCCCAGACCGAGGCCGACCCCATCGGCATCTACGCCTCGACCCTCAGCCTGTTCTCCGCAGCGATCAACGGCTTTGTCCGCACCGACGAGGGCCGGCCCGTCTGCATCTGGACCGTGCTGGCCGGCCGCTCCGGCATCGGGTGCAAGGGCACCGCCTACCGCGCCTCGCGCGCCCTCCTGGGCCCCCAGTTCGAGGGCTTCCTCTCCACCCGGGTACTGAACGGCATATCCTCCGGCCCTTCCCTGGTCGGCAACCTGTACGGCATCGAGCTTGCTTCCATGGGCAGTGAAGGCGGCCCGGACGGGCGGGCCTGCATCGTCGAAGAGGAGTGGGCGGAGGTCCTGAAGCGCGCCAAGCGCTGCCCAACCTTCGACCAGAAGCTCCGCACGGCCTGGGACGGCAACGAGATCTCCAACCGCACCAAGGGCAAGGACGGGACCGGCGAAGTCCAAAAGGTCGAAGCGCCCCTGCTCGGCTTCACCGTCCACGTGACCCCCGGCGAGTGGTCCAAGTACGTCAGCAGCAGCGCAGCCCTCGGCGGCTCCTACAACCGACTGCTCCCCGTCCTGGTCGAGCAGAGCAAGATGCTGCCGTACGGCAAGCGCGCCCCGATCCGCGCGGACAAGCGGCTGGCCGAGGCGTACAAGTGGGCGAAGGACAAGCCTCGCGAAATCTCGCTCGCCAAGGAGGCGCACAAGGCGTACGACGAGATCCGGGCCTACATGATCGGCAAGATGGCCGGTACCCCGGAACACGTCGGCGTGTACTTCGAGCGCACCGCGGAGCAGGTGTTCCGGGTGGCCGCCGTCCTTGCGGCCTCGGAGATGAAGACGCGGATCTCGAAGAAGGCCCTCATGGCGGCCTGGGCCTTCGTCCAGTACTCGATCAACTCGGTGGAGAAGCTGGTCACCGAGAACCACAGCGGCACCCAGAGCAAGGTGAAGAGCCTCCCGGACATGATCCGCGAAACGCTCAAGCGCCACGGCGGCGAGGCAACCTCCACCCTGCTGCTCCGGTCCCTCCAGGCCCGCACGAATGCCCAGGGCCTTCGCGAGACGGTGGACCAGCTCGATGACGTCGAGTACTTCCGGGGCAAGTCTTCGACGGCGGGGCCGAAGCCGATCATCTACCGGCTGCTGGCGGACGGCGCGGAGAAGAAGCCGACCGAGCGGGAGGAGGGACCGGTGCTCACCCTGGTCGAGCCGCCCAAGGCCGTCCCGGTTGCCAAGGCCGAACCGGCCGCGAAGAAGGTCGTCATCCCGCAGCCCAAGCAGGCGCCGGCCCCGAGTAATCCGCTCGCCGCTTGCCTGTGAGACACCAGCTCCGCAGGCGGCCGGAAGGTCGGTACCAGTGTCGTTCGTGTCGAGCCGCCTTCCTCACCAGGGAGGCGGCCGACCGCTCCAGCTTCCCGTGCCCCGGCTACCCGCTGGTGCACGGGCCGCTGGGCCGACGACAACACATCGTCTATCCCACCTGGTCACGGCTGCGGGGCTGCGAGGCATGGGGATGCCCAGACCCGGACCCCACCCACGCCTTCCACGGCCCTGATCCCTTCTGCGACGAAGGAACCTGTCGCATCTGCCTCCATGACTGCGACTGCGACGTATGCGAGATGCGTGTGCAGGCCCCCGGCCTTTGCGTGCTGGTGGACAGCCACGAACCCGAAATCCCGAAGGAGATGAATGAATTGATCTACGAAGAGGTGCCGGTTTCCTGCGCCAAGCAAGGGGCCCGAGTACGGGCCAAGGGCAAGGACACACGCGGGTACACCAAGACCTTGGAGGGCACGCTGCTGCGGGCGCCCAAAGACACCCGAGCGCAGCGCGACGGGCGGTCGGTGAAGGTCTGGAGGATCTACGTCGGACAGCCGGGCGAGCGCCCCTGCAACCAGAACACCCTGGCGCTGCTCCCGGAGGAGACCCTGGAACAAGAGGCCCCCGAGTCGGAAGCCGAGGAGACCTTGCACTTCAAGCTGAACGAAGCAGGAATCGGGGAGCTGGCGGCGGGATACCGCATCCGGGCCACAGGCCGTGAGCCACGGGGCCGCACGGTTACCCGCGAGGGCGTCCTGCTGGCCGATCCCCAGCGGGACAACACCCGGTGGGACGGGGAACCGGTGGAGGTGTGGAGGCTTCACCTCGGCCAGCCTGGCGAGGAGGCCGCGCACCGCCACCTGCTGACCGTGCGCCTGGACGACACGGTGGAGATCATCAACGAGCCCGACCCCGCGCCGGCCCACGAGGAAGACAGCTCCAGCACGGCCAGGGAACCCGAGCCGGCCCCCGTGTCAGCACCCGTCGTTACCCTTCCGGTGAAGGGCCACGGCCTGGGGAAGCCGATCCGCCACGTAGTCACGAACGAGGTCGTGGGGTATCTGCGCGAACCCCGCGACGGTGAGTCCTGGAAGTGGACTCCGATCGAGAAAGCAGAGCAGCGATGAGCAGCGACACCAGCGACGTCAAGAAGATCGCCGAGCGGTGGGCCCGGGACTTCGCAGGCGCCGCCGACGTGGAGTACGTGCCGCTCGTGCAGGTGGACACTGACGGCGAGCTGACCACGTTGTCCTACTTCTTTGAGCGGATGAGCGAATTTTCGGCCTGCAAGGTCGCCATGCGGCTGATCAGGCACGGCAACAACGTCGAGCTGCGGGTGCATGCCGACAACTGGATCGTCCTCGAAGTGAATCTCCCCACCAGCACGTTCGCGCTGGCTCAGGGGGCCGAGGAGCAGGGGAACGAAGCATGATCCAGAAGTTCGACCTGGCATGCCTTCACGCCCATCACGGCGGCTGCGCCGGTGAGGTCATCTTCCGTGAGCCCCTGACGGGACGGGGGCCAGCGGTCCCGAGGTGCGACCACCACCAAGCGCTGGCGGTCGAGAGGGCCGAGAAGCAGCGCCCGGCGTGACACCGAACGCCATGCCACAGAAGCGGCCAGCACGATTCGTGCAGGGCCGCTTTTCTGCTCTCGCGAGCAGGTGGAGAGACGGAGTGTGGACAGAGCCCGACCCCCCGATGGAGAACGCGCTCGGCCCCGGCCGGGAGTAGTGCGCCGTTATCCGAGGTGCGGGGTATAGGCCGCCCCCTCCCTGCCCTTGCGGCAGGGAGGGGCATCCCCTTTTTGACTTGAAGATGACATGGACACGCCTGCAATGATTCATTCATTCACGGCAGGGCATCCCTTACCGCGCGAGGGTGGACTCGCTCTCTCGCTGGGCGAGCTGCATGTGTATCGCGGCCAGCTCGTCGTAGGGCGACGTCTTGTGCAGGGCCTCGCTGGTCTTGCTGTCCTCGACGCGCTGTGCCATTTCGCCAGCACCGAGCAGGGCGGCGACGACAGCCGCCAGGCCGTACCAGTCGATGCCGGGCCATCGGGCAACCAGCAGGGGGACGAGCGCCGCCAGTGCGGCCAGGATGCGGACGGAGTGGGTACGCAGGAATTCCATGGTGCTCCTTACTTGGCCTGGTGGCCGGGGTCAGGGGTCTGGGAGGTCGCGGCAGCCGGAACGGCCGGAACGGCCGGGGCCACCGGGGGTGTGGGCGGCTTCGGGGGGTCGTTCGGCTTGTCCGGCTTCGGCACGTCGGCCGGCTTGGTGGTCGGCCGCGGAATCGGCTTCTTGGTGCCGCAGCAGTCACAGGAGCACTGGCACTTGACGATCACGGTCACCGGCTTCTCGGACTCATGCGCCTTCGGCTTCGCCGCAGGGGCCGGGGCGATCGGCTTGGGCGCCGCATGCCGGGGGCCGGCCACCTTGGGGGCTGCCTTCGGCGCCGTGCCCTTGACCCGGATCTGCTGGCCGTCCTGAATGACGTTGGGGTCCGTGATCGCGGGATTGCGGGCCAGAAGTGCGGTCAGGGACTGCCCGAAAGAGCGGGCGATGCCACTGAGGCTGTCGCCCTTCTGCACGGTGTAGAAGTCGCCGGTCGTGGCCGGTGTGGTCGGCTTGCTCGGCTCCGGTGTCGGCTTCACCGGGGGGACAGTCGGCTTGGGCGGCGGTGTCGGTGCGACCGGGACAGTGATCTCCTGGCCCTCGTCCACACGGTCCGGGGACTTGATCTGAGGGTTGGCCGCCAGGAGGGCGGCAAGCGAGACACCCAGCAGGGCCGCGATGCCGCTCAGCGTCTGACCCTTCTTGATCTTGTACTTGCCCGTCGAGCCGCCCGAGTTGGCAACCGCCGCCGAGGCGCTGGCCGCGTAGGTGTAGCCCGCCAGACCCTTCTTCGACGGGTCCGCGGTGGTCACACCTTCCGCGTACGAGGGGTACCCGTAGCCGTGGACGTAGGAGTCGCGCCGAAGCCGCTGGCGCTTCATCACCTTGTTGCCGTTGGCGTCGTTGGTGGTACTGGTGTTGCCTTCAACGGTGTAGATCCACTCGCTGTCGTAGGCGTAGCAGATGCCCGTGTGCGTACTGCCCGACGTCCCGTAGATCACCTGGGCGCCGATGGCGGGATAGTCGCTCCAGCGCGAGCGCTGCTTGAACCACTCCATCGCGGACCACACAGATGCGGTGCGGGGGAACAGGTCGGCCACGCCCGCCTTCATCGCGACCCAGGACACCCAAGTCGCACACCACGGCTGGTAGTTGGACCACTCAAGGCCAGGAACCTGGCCGCTGTACTTCTGATGGCCGGAGGGACGCTCACCCGGAGCGCGCTCCGCCTGATAGCCCACCTCCCCAAAGGCTATGGACAGGACGGTGGAAACCTGACTCATGGGCGCCTCCAAAAGGGCATGAAAAAGGGCTGGCCGAAGCCAGCCCGCGAATAATTAATTACTTCAGGTCAGTTGCTGCGATGCAGCGCGGCAAGCCGTGACGGATCGAGGGATGTCAGAACCTCGATGAGCCGCTGATTTTCACGCTCGATGCTCGTGAGCCGCTGTTTGATCTCGGTGAGGTCATCCTGAAGCCGGTCGGCCCGAGCCTTCTGCGCCTCGGCCTCCCCCTTCCAGACCTCAGAGGTTTTCGCCTCGTTCGTGGCGCGCAACACCACGTAGCCGCCGAGGACGGTGGCAGCAATGCCCACCAGCCCGAAGGCGTTGAGGATCATCGTCGTACTGCTCATGCGCCGAGCCCCTTCGCATCCAGGGCTATCTGGATGGCGCTGAACGCGTTCATCGACCAGTTCTTGTTCTCCGAGGTCGCCTTGGTCCAGGTACCTCCGTACCCGGCCGTCGTGGCGTAGAGCAGGTCACCTTCGGCGAGGTAGGCCAGGCCCGAGGCGTTCACGCTCAGATAACTGCCGATGATCTTCGTATTGTTCAGCGACTTCAGCAGCGCAGTGCTCCCGCTTCCATCGCGCCCGGAGGAGTACACCAGGGCGTCAACCATGGCGGTCTTCTTACCGTCCATGGTGGACGGCGGACGGAAGGTCAGGTTGGCGCTGACGAAATAGGTCCCCGAGGCCGGGCATCTGAACCTCTTCATATCCGTAGAGGTCCAGCCCTGGCGCTCGAAGTCCCACAGGTCCCACTTGAGTTCCACGCGACTGGTGAACTCATTGACGGAATCAAGGCCCTTGACTCTGAAAGCGCTCGGGATGACGAGTCTGCTGTTGTTCTCGTAAATGTATGGATTGAGTTCCGCGGCCGACACGAGCTGTCGGGAGGGCCACGAGGGGTATGTGAGCATCTAGCCTCCCATGTAGGTAGCCCCCAGATTGAATATTCGGCCGTCTCCCGTCCCGTTGACCCAGCGCGTGTCAGAACCCCAGCCGTAGAAACGGACGTTGAGGGTTTCCCCGGCCTTGAGGTACACCAGGTCGTTGACCGCGACGGAGCAGTCCATGTTGATTCGCGTGGTGCTGTTCTGCGCGAGAATCTTGGCGTCACCACTGCTTCCATGGATCTTGAACTGGAATCCGTAAGAGGCCGTGTCTACGCCGCTGGTGTGTTGCACGGCGCCAAAGAAGGTGACCAGGTACAGGCCGGAGTAGGGGACCTTGATTGCGGTCCTCTCGGCGTAGCCGTCAGCGAGCCTCTGGAGTGCAAATCCAGGGTCGTTCGCGTACATGGTCTTCCAGGACAGGGCTACCTTCTCCTGGCCGGCCGCGACGTTGAAGGAGGTGTCACGGGCGAGGAACCTGGGGCGGTTCTCCAGGTGGACGAACGCGTCGAAGGTCTGGCTGTTCATCGCGTCCACGCTGACGTAGTTGCCGTCGGTCCACGCTGCGAGCGTCGGCGGCGGGGCGGCGGCCTGTGTCCAGCCGTTGACGCTCGGGGCGAGCATGAAGGCGTTCAGGTTGGCGTCGAAGTCGGCGGCGGCGATCCACCAGATGCCGGTAGCGCCAGAGTCCAGGTACACCTGGGCCCTCACGAAGGACCCCTTCGTGAAGTATTCGGTGACGCTCACCTGGATCGTGGTGTAGTTCGATGCCATCTGGTGCTGGAAGGTGGTGTGCCCGATGGCGCCTGAGACTCCCTGCCCGGTCGCGCCGTCGACGTAGAGGTAGGCGTTCAGGTTCTCGCCGACTCCCCGGACCGTGCTGCCGTTGACGGCGGCGTTGAAGGTGACGTGGTAGACGCCGTCCTCCGGGATTTTGAAGCGGGTGCTGTCCGGCGTGGTGAAGCCGTTGACATAGGTGCGGTTGGAGTCCCACAGGACATCCCGCTTCTGGCCCGCGTACAGGGCCTGTCCCGATATGCCGGAGCTGGTGACGACTCCCCGCGTTGAGACGTAGGGCATGTTCGCGTAGTACTTCTGCGGTGCGGTCACCCGCTCGTTCATGAGAGCCGGGTCCGGGACCTCACGGGCCGACCACCGATTGAGTGCGGGTTTAGGGATGGTTCACCTCATTGAAGGTAGGTCGTCTTGCCGAGCACGGACGCGGCGGCGTCGCCGAGAATCCACGTCGGCTTCCCGTCGCTCCTGCCGGGGATGGTCACCAGGTACATGGCCGCGGCGTCGACCTTGGTGTTGAGCTGGAGGGCTCCGAGCGAGGCGCCGGCCCCCGGGGTGTCGGCCGTGAAGGCGCTGATCTCGTACGAGCCGAACCGGCCCACGACCGCTTCACGTGGAAGAACTCCCTCGGGCCACGCGTAGCTGGACACCTGGCGGGAAACCGCGAGCGCCACAAAGACGCTGGTGTAGTCCTTGGACGGCATGAGGGGGACTTTGTCCACGGCTTTGTACACCTGCATGTCGCTCACGGGCGTCACGGACTGATTGGAGACGTCGCCGTTGCGATAGAGCAGGTTCATGCAGGCGGCCTGGGGGGAGCTGCCGAGGTCCCACACGACATCGCCTTCCTGGCCGGTGTACGGCCAGCAGACAACCGCGAAGGACATCTCGTCAGTGGACGGTGAGATGACCTGGGGAAGGTGGCCGGCGGGGGAGGCGAGCTTGGCGAGGCCCTTCATGTTCGCGCAGATCGAGACGACGAAGTCGTTGACGCGAACTCCGGCCGGGACGGGAAGCCCGGCGTAACGGGTGTCCTTGAAGTTCCCCTTGTTCGAGCCGACGAAGGCAGCGAACTCACGGGCTGGCGGGGCGGCGGATACCCACCCCTGGCCATCCCAGTACTGGCCCCTGGGGAGGCTCGCCGTCCATTCCGTCCCGGTCCAGTAGTTGACCTTGGGGGCGCTCCAGGCGGCACCGTCCCAGACTCTCCAGACGTTAGCCATACTGCAACCACACATCCCCGGGCTTGAGTTGGCTGGCGGGCGGCAGGGCGGAGGCAGGTCCGGAGAACACGCGGGCAGAGCCGACGTTCGGCGCGATCACATTGCCGTCCGCCTGGAGAGAGCCGGTGATCAGGACGTTGCCGGACTTTCGTACGCGGAAGACGGAGGTCGCTCCGTCTGCGCCGCCCTGGACGTTGATGGCGTTGGTGGTCTCGCTGGTGTTCTTCGTGAGGACGACCAGGCCGGTGTTGTTGGTGAACGGCTGGATGAAGAAGGTGCCGTTGCTCTTGAGCTGTGTGCCGACCTCGCCCGCACGGTTCATGCGGATCACGTCGCTGGTGCCGCCTGCGGCCTCGACGTTGAGCCAGGCATCGCCGGGGACGGTTGCGACGTCGTTCTTGCCGGTCCGCCCCACCGCGGCATCGAACTTGCGGTCCGTGTACTCGCGGTCCTTGTGCGGGTCCACGTCCGTGGTGAGGTGCTTGGCCAGCCGCGAGGACAGGCTCATCTGGATCAGCTCGACCCGCTTCGCCATCGTGCCGGCCTTCGCCCATAGGCGTTCCACTCCGGGAGGCCCGAGGAACGGGAGGATGTAGCCGTACTCGTCGGCGGTGAGAGTGCTCTGCTCGATCTGGCTGCCGTTCTCGACGTCCACCAGGTCCATGACCCGGTTCGCGGTGTCGGTGGGGCCGTCCCAGATGGTGACCGGAGCACCGGCTACTCGGCCGCCGTCCACGTCTTCGGCAACGTCGGCGGTGCCGCCGCCGAACAGGTACCTTTCCATTGGTGGCTCCTTACTCGTTGTAGGCGTTGGTCTCGTAGACGCCGGAGACGACGATCGAGGACTGGGACGGGAACACCGTCAGGTAGTCCAGGCCCTCGCTCAGGTAGTGCTGGCTCGGGTACGTCATGCGCACGGTCTTGCCCTTGTTGCCGCCGTTGGCCATGCCGGTGATCGCCACAAAGTTGGGCATCCCGCCCCGATAGCCGCCGTTGAGCATGTAGCCCGCGAACGATTGGCCGATCACGCCGTTGAGGTTCTGGGGCAGCGTGAAGCTGAGAGCGCCGTCCTTCGCCCGGATGTCCGTGTTGGACGAGTTATCGAAGTCGATCGTGAACCAGACGAGATTCGGGGCAGCCCAGCGCCAACGGCCTCGGAGGAGAAGGCCCTTGGGGATGCTGGCGGCGTTGACCAGGTCGGGCGTGTAGCTCCAGGACTTGCCCAAGGTGCGGGCGACCGCCACGCCGTCGCGGCCCTTGTAGATCTCCTCCTGGACGTGGCGGGCGTCGCTGTCGAGGTCGAGGGCGAAGCTGCCCTGGGGAAGGAAGCGCATCGAGTCGTCGGCCCACCAGGGGAAGGCCACGCGGTTGGGTGCGTCGAAGGGGGCCCGGTCGTAGAGCTGAGGGGTGCCGTTGTTCCTGGGGACGAAGACCTCCCAGATGACCATTTCCCACTGCTGGCCGGCCTCGTGGATCGGCTGTGGCGGGACCGGGTTCGAGGAGGGCTGGCTCTGCCGGATGTCCATGTTCACGGAGCCCTTGGTGTGGTCCACCCGGATCACGACCACGTCCCGGCGGTCCTTGGCCTTGTCGAAGTTCTGGCCGATCTCGAATTGGCGAGTGCCTTCGAGCTTGTAGTAGAAGCCGCCCACCCAGGCTTCGCCGCCCTGAATCTCCAGGGTCCGGGTGTTCGGGAGGATCTTGGCGTAGAAGGGGAGGGTCGCGGCGTCGGGGGAGGCGGCGGTGATGCGGGTTGCTACGCGGTCCCCGCCCCACATGGTTGCCATCTTCTGCCAGTCCACCTGGCTGACGGCCTGCCGTCCTCCATCTCCGCCGTCCTTCTCGAACGGAAAACTTATCTCCGCCATGGGTCACATCCTTGCTTCCAGCTTGCGCAGCTTTTCTCGCATGTCGGATACGTGCTTGTAGAGGTTCAGTGGTTCGCCGGTGCCTTGTTCGCCGATTTTCGGCACGACGGTTTCGGACCGTCCTCCGTCTTCAACGGTGATGTTGACCTCGCGGACGATGTCCTCGTAGATCTCGCCCTCAATGTCCACCGACACCTTGTCGCCGATGAAATAGTCGATTCCGAAGCGGCATTGGGGCGTCTCGATCGGATAAATCTGGAAGTTGCCGTTCTTCTCCGACTCTTTCAATACGGCGTCTGCGGCCGTCTTCATCGCGTCCTGGTAGATCTTCAGCGCTTCGGCCTCATCCTTGGCCCCGGGCGGCAGCGTGAAGCCGCCGTCCTTGGGCTTGTTCAGGACCGGCTTTCCAGCGGCATCGGTCTTCAGGGGGATGTCGCGGCGGTCGATGAACTGCTCGCTGATCAGACCCCATTCGCGTTCGTCGTCGGTCAGCCCGTCGGGGCCGTAGCCCGTCTCGGGGTACTGGCGGATGAACCGGTCTTTGCCCTCGCCTTGCGCTGCGACGATGGCGCGCGTCACGCGAGGCGCTGTCAGTGTGGCGACGTACTCGCGGAGGTTCCCCAGCTCGGGGGAGAAGCGCACGCTGTTGGTCTTGTCCTGCGGGACGAAGGTGGTGAGCTTGATCTTCTTGTCATCGGGGTGCCACAGGAAGCGGTAGCCGATGCCGCCTTCCTTGGTCCACTTCTCGGCGAGCGTGCCCAGGTTGTCGTAGCGGACGGTGCCGGCCACCTTGGCGCCGATCTTGGGCGGCACTCCCGGCTGATTCGCGGCCGGGGGCGGGAGCAGGGTGACGCCGGGGGCCTTTCGGCCGGGCAGGCCGCGGGCGCCGAAGGCGAGGTCCATCTCGACCCACAGGGCCTGGCCGGCCTCTTCCCCGATCGGGCGGGCGTCCCGGTCGCGGTCCTTCCACTGCTCGTTCGCGGGGTAGACGGCCATCGCGTCCGTGCCCCAGTTCTTCACGCCGGGGAAGGCGAGGTACTGGTAGGGAAGCTTGTTGTCGCACTTGCCGCCGACGTACACCGAGCCCCGCCCCGTGTGCTGCTCGACGGTCCAGTACTTCTGGAACTGCTCGATCTGGCCCGAGAAGATCGGCTCGTCATCGCGGCCGTCCATCCAGACGGCGATCCCCCCGCCCTTCTCCAACAGCTTCGCCTGCGGCGTCTTGTCCTTGACGAGGAGCTGCCAGGTGCCTTGGGCGTTGTAGCGGATGATCAGGTCCAGCTTGATCCAGGTGTCCAGCTCGCCGATCCGATGAATGAGGCCGTCCTCGTCGGGACGGCCACGGACCTCTACTCGGTAGCCCAAAGCACCTCCTAGTAGGTCTCGTAGCGGGGGGCGATCGTCATGCGCAGCGTCGCGTTCGCGCTGCCGGGCACCAGCTCGATGCCGATCTGGGATCTGCCCGAGGGGAGGGGCCACAGGGACGGTGACTTGCCGAGCAGGGGCCAGTAGTTCTTGCCCTTGTCGTCCAGCAGGGTCTTGTGGCCGGGGCGGGTGTCGATCTTCAGAGTGGTGCCGCCCGGCACGGCGTCCTGGGCTCTGCCGTCGATGCCGAACGACCGGTCGCCGCAGGTGAATCGGAATCGGCGCACGGGCCCGGTGACCTCCCACACGGGCCAGGCGGACACGTCACCCGGGTTGGTCACGGGGAAGTCCTCCCGTGACACCAGGCCCTGGCTGATCGAGAGGGGGAAGAGGGACTTCGCGGGCTTCAGGAACGAGGACCCCTGGCCGAACGTCCACTCGGCGACGTGGAAGTCATCGCCGTAGTACCACGGGTCCATCGCGGTGAGCTGGACGCCGTAGCGAATCCACCGGAAGCCACTGCTGTCTTCTGACTCGTTGCCCTCCAGGCCGCCCTTGTACCAGCACTTCAGGTAACGGGCAGGCAGGCCGCTTTCCTGGATCTTGAGCACGCAGTGCCCATTGAGGGGGTTGAGGGCCCGTATGAGGGACTGCTTCAGGCGCCGGACGGTGTACCGGTCGATGCCGTACAGGAACAACGGGATCATGATCTCCCGCGCGGCGGCCCTGGTGCTGCGGTACATCGACCCGGCGAGGTTCGGGCTCGTATCGGAATGGATCTCCATCGGGGGCATGTCGAGGCCGGTGGCGCCGGCCTGCATGAAGATGTTGGGCCAGTAGCGGCCCCCGAAGCCGGTAAGGGGGATCTCCTCCCCCTTACCGGCGTTGCCCGTGATCGATACGTAGGTGTGTCCCCACTTCTTCGGCACGGGGGGACTGGGACGGTTCGCCGGAGGTTTCTCCGGGAGAAAGTCCCATGAAGCCGGAATTGGCATACACGCTCCTATCCATCACATGGCGTACATCGCCTCCATGTACTGAAGGCCGCGAATCACGGCCTGAGTTGTGTTCTCGGCCTTCGCTTCGTGAATGTGAATCTCGTAGCGTTTCCCGAGGAGATCTCGGGTCTCGGCGTCGTTGTAGACACGCTCACCGCCGCGGAAATTCACCAGCTCCGGGCCCCGCTCGCCCACCAGGGCCAGGCCCGGGGAGGCGTAGGTCGTCCCCGTCCAGTAGCCCTTCGGCGGCTTGCTGGGGTCGGCCTGCTGTACCCGGCTGATGTCGCCGTACCGGTCCCGGATGTAGTTGATCGAGGCGGCGATGTTCGCCACCGGATCGAAGATGTCCCAGCTCGTACCGGGCTGGTGATACGCACGGAAGGTCGGGTCAATCACCTGGGTCAGGCCCTTGGACGGCGTGCCGGCCTTGGCGTTGGAGTCCCAGTTGTTGACCGCCCGGACGTTGCCCCCGGACTCGCGGCGAATGATCGTTGCCATGCCGTCAGCCCACCTCGGCCCGCTGACCCCGGTCAGCGCCATCGCCTTGGCGATGTACTGGCCGATCGCGGAGTCCACGCCGCCCCCGAGGGAGCCGACGAACTTCGGGATCGAACCGGGCCAGGCGTTGAGGACCGGGCCGTCCGACGTAGCCGAGCCGCCGCCGGTCGGCCGCAGCGCGGCCGTGGCCGTACGCCAGTAACCCCGGGTTCGCTTCAGCGAGTTGGACTCGTTGCCGCCGACCGTCTCATCGGGGCCGGTCTTGATGTTGATGTGGCCGTCGCCCCGGTAGGTCAGCAGGTCGCCGGGCTGGGACTGGGCCACCGGGACGTGGCGCATCGCGCTGTTCCAGGCCGCCACCGCCGGCCAGCGATTCCGCGGCGTCCCCTTCGGGCTCCCGCCGTAAGCAGCGTTCGCGCCCGCGTGGTCCACGACCCACGAGACGAAGTCCGCACACCAGGACTCCAGGGCCCCATCGGTGTACTTGGCGCCGCCCACCATCGGGGCTTCCCGCTCGAACTCGGACAGCGCGAGCTTGACGACCGCGCCGCCTCCCGTCGTGTGCTCGTCGACCCACGACGTCCACTTCTCCAGCCACGGTCGGCCAGCCTGGAAGTCCCGCTTCGCGAGGTCTCCGGAGAGGCCGAAGGTGCGCCCGACCGTGTCGAGCATCGGTTGGACGACGTCCTTCCACCCGGCCTTGAACGCGGAGGCGTAGCCGTCGTAGTCGTCGTCCTTGTGCCGCTTCACCCAGTCGCTGCCGGACTGGCCGCCGAAGCGGGCCGGCCCGACGATGCCGCCGCCTGCGAAGGCGTTCCCGCCCCGACGGGCCACCGCATTCCAGTGCAGAATCGTTTCTGCTCCGAGGGCGCGAACGACCTCGGGACGAAGAATCCCTTCTCCGGGGCTGAGTACGGCAGGGACAGAGTCCACACCCGGCTGATAGCCGGGAACGACACCACCACGGGCGAAGGCGAGTGTGCGGAGCGGGGCCTTGGTGCCGGCCAACTTCGCCATCTCGCTCATCATCGAGACCGCGCCCTGGTTGTAGGGCCCGGCCAGGGTGCTCCTGGTCGAGGAGCCCACGTACGACATGGACGAGCGCCAGGTGCTCTCGATCGCCTGGCCCGTCTGCCGGAAGAAGCCCGACAGCCCCTGAAGCCCGGACCGCAGGCGAGTGAATGAATCAATCACCCGGGCCGAGGCGGAACCTGTGGTGCTCTGGACGTCGGACCAGACGCCCTGGTTCGTGGACTGGAACTGTCGGTGCCCCTGGGACAGTGGCCCGCTGAGGAAGCTGCCCTGCCGCTGGTAGGCAGGGACGAGCTGGCCGTCGACGGCCGTCGTGACCCGCTGGGAGATCTGCGCCCAGGCGGCATCGGAGGTTGCGCGGAGCTGCCGCAAGGTGGCCTCGATCGACTCCACTGCGTCAACGATCTGCTTGGCTGCCTCCTCGAACGCCGAAGCGTCGGGGGCGGCGACCGAAGTCGTCGTCTCCTGGGCTGTGCCGGACAAGGAGCCCGACTTCGCTCCGGCATTGAGTTGCTGGATAGCGGCGTGGCCGAGGAAGCGGGCCGCTTCCGGCCGCAGCACCGCTTCACCGGGGGACAGCAGCGCGTGGACGCTGTCGTTGCCCGGCGCGTATCCGCCGGGGACGATCCCGCCGTTCGCGAACTTGAGCAGCCCTTCGGTGTTCGGCATCGCCTCCTTGGCTCGCGCCCAGAAGTTCTGCCAGACCTCTTCGGCGAACTCTTCCGGGTTGGAGACCAGATCCTGGACGGTTTGGATCATGTCCCGGACACCGGCCAGCATCTCCGAGAACATGGACTTCATGGCCTCGATGCCTTCCTTCAGCACCGCTGCCGGGCCGTCGGTCGCCACCTTTTCGATCAGGCCGCCGATGGACTTCACGGTCTCCCAGAGACCGCCCACCCCGTCCTTGATCATCTGCCAGAGGTTTTCCGGATTCAGCAGGTCACCGGTGAACTTCGCACCGCGCTGGAGGATGTTGCCGCGGCCCTTCCAGATGTCATCCCAGAAGAGCTGACCTGCGGTCGGGGCCACGGCGCCCGCCACCAGGCCCAGGATGTTGCCGATGCCTGTCGGGGCGGCCCGAAGGAGGCCGGGTATTCGGTTCGTGGCGAACTCGCGCAGGTTGTCGAAGCGGTTCAAGGCGCCACGGCCAGCGGCGTCACCACCGGCCTGCGATCCCCAGCGCCCGACATTGCGGCCTGTCGTGCCGCCGATGGCGCGACCGGCGGAGGCCATCTGAATACCGCCACCGAAGGTGCTGGCCGCCGGGCCGAGGTTGATCGAGTCCCACAGCTCGCCCAGGATCGACAGTGGCCAGGGGCCCGACTTGCGGGTGCCCTTTCCTGCCGTTCCCTTCGCGTGACGGGAGATCTGGCCCCGGGCCGCCGCCGCGTTCCACTGGTTGATGGTGTCGGCGCCCAGCGCGTGAGCCACCTCGGGGCGCAGGATGGCCTCGCCGGGGCTCAAGAGCGCCGGGTAGTTGTCCACGCCGGGGGCGTAGCCCGGAATGACGCCACCGAGGGCGTGCTTCTTCGACCGGCCGCCCTTGCCCTTGCCGTCACCTCCACCGAAGCCGGTGAGGCCGTTGACGGCGGCGATCTTCCCTTCGAGCTTTCCGGCCTTGCCTTCCGCCTGGTCCAGGGCATCGCGGAGCGTGCGGACCTTCGACGTGATGCTGCCGAGGCCCCGCCCGTTGATGTCCTTGATCTTCTCGTTGAGATCCCGTGCCTGGCTGTGCGAGCCCTGGACGGCCGGGGTGAGCGTCGAGGCGAACCGTTTCCGGATCTGGGACAAGGAACGGTCGTTGAGGTCGCCCACTTCGGAGCCGACGCCTGCGATGTGCCGCTTGGCCGTATCCGACTTGTCCTTCAGGTACTCGACCTGCTGGCGGACCATGCCGAGCTTGCCGTCGTTGAGGTCCCGCACCGCGCCGTGCGTCTGCTTCACCTGCTGCTCAGCCGCGTTCGCGGCATCGGCGAAGGAGCGGAACTTCGTGGTGATCTCGCCCAGGCCCGCCGCGTTGAGCTGCTGCACACCCTGACGGACACTGCCGATCCGCTGGTCAGCGTCGCGTGCGCCGGCCTTCACCGAGGCGCCCGTTTCCCCGCCCAGAGACTCGGCGAGGTTGGTGAGCCTCAATTCATTCAACGAGCGGATGGCGGCCTTGACCGTCTGGATCTTCTGATCGATCTCGCGAAGGGCGCGCTCCGCGGCCTCGGTGTTCAGCTGTACGGCCTCGGCGCGGCTGTCCTGCCCGCGCATCCGGTCGATACCGCGCCGCAGCACGGAACGGTCGTCCCCATCGTGGGACTCGGCGCGCCGTTCGCGGTACGCCTCACGGAAGTTGCCCCGGCCGGCCGTTACGCCTGCCAGGAACTGGTTGCCGGTGCGGAACGCGCCACGCGTGCCCTTGGCCAGGCCGCCAATGATCTTGAGTGGCAGCGCGAACGACTTGCCGAGCTTGCCGATGGTCTTCGTCGCCAGGCCGATGGCGATGGCCAGAGGGCCGAGAACCGCAGCAAGCTTGACGGCCTTGGCCACCAGGTCCTTGAGCCACGGGTGATCGTTGAGCAGACCTTCCGTCTTCTCGACCCCACTGAGGAGGAGCCCAAGGGCTCGGACGAACTGGCCCAGGAGACCGCCGGTGAGGTGCTGGAAGTCAGGGTCCTCAAGGAGCTTGCCGAGCCGGGCGACGAGGCTGCGGACCCGCTCGCCCAGTTCCGTCCACTCGAATCGGCCCGTCTCCGGATTGAAGTCGCCGAACTGCTTACCGAAGTTGAGCTGGGCCTGTTCCTTGACGGCCTGGAGCGCGCCGCCGATCGAGCCGGTACCCAGGGTCTCGGCCGTTCCCTTGACGCCCTTGCGGGTGTCGTACGCCTTGAGGAAGTTGGCGAAGAACGACTTCGAGGAGACGCCTTCACCTCGTTCCTGGACCTTTGCCAGGAACTCCTTGGCCTCGGTGTCCTCGTCGCCCTTGCCCGAGGTCTTGAACCCGGCCATCTTGGCCAGCTCATTGATGGGAATGCCCGTGCCACGCGAAAACTGCTTCAAGCTCCGCGTGTTGAGCTTGGACATGTCCATCATCATGTCCGCGCTGTACATGGCGCCCTTGACCCGCTCGGGGTCCAGGACACCGTACGAAGCGGCGAAGTCGGCGATACCCCGAATCAGCTTTTCGCTCTTCTTCAGGGACTCACCCGTCGAGTCACCGTAGGACTGGAAGTTCCGCGCAAGCTGCTGGAACTTGTCCGTCATGTCCTCAAGGGAGAAGGGCGTTTTCACCGCGAAGTCCTGGATGGACTGGATGCCCTTCATGACATCCTTGTTGTTGAAGCCGGCCCGCTCCAGGCCCCGGGACGAGAGGAACTGCATGTCCGCGGACTGGGTGCCGATCTTCGTCACGTAACCCGCTGCCAGCGCGAGCGGGGCGACCAGATTCTGCGTGATCGACCGGCCGACCTGCTCCAGGTTGGTGCCGAACGTCTCGGTGCCCTGCGAGAGGGCCTTCCACTGTTCGGCCGCGCTCTTGGTGCTGCCACGGTGCTCGGCCATGAAGCCGCGGAGCTGGCGCTGATTCGCGGTGATGGTGCTGGCGTACTCGCGGCGCTGTACAGCAAGGTCGCGCAGCTCGTTCTGGAGGGCGGCGGTGCGCATCTGGATTGCGAGGCGTTCCTCGGCCAGGCGCTGGCGGGTGGCGAGCTGGACCTCGCGCTCTGCCGCCTTTTGCTCGGCGGCGGCCTGGCGGGCGGCGGCGACCTGCTCGCGTTTGACCTCCGCAACCTCACGGGCGAGAGCACGCTCCTCGGTCCGCTCGGCGGCGACGCGGCGGCGTGTCTCCGCCTGGGCCTCGCGCTCCAGGCGCTGCTTCTCCTGAACCTTGGCCCGCTCGTCGCGGATCGACTCCTCAACCGCCAGGCGGTTGGCGCGGACGACGTCGTTGATGGCACGGCGGGTTGCGGCGCTGGTGCCCTGCTCCAGTTGCTCACGCTGCTTGGCGAGGTTCCGATAGGTGCGGAACTGCTGCCCGGCCTCCTCACCGTGGAACCGGGTGAGGCTGCGCTCGATCTGCCGCAGCTTGTTGGAGGTATCCAGGGCCTCCTTCTCGGTCATCTTGCCCGCGACCTTCGCCTGCTTGGCAGCAAGCGAGGCGATACCGGCGAAGCCCTGGCCCATCGAGCGGGAGAACGCCCGGCCGGCCTGTTCTCCGGCTCGCGTCATCTGCCGGGTGAGGTCGGTACGCATCCGCGACAGACCCGTCTTCGACAGCTCCGGGTAGATCTCGATGAAGCCGGACCCGACCTTGACCGGTGCCCTTCCGCGGCTCGCCATGTGGCCCCCTACAGGTTGTTCATCTGCGTGAAGAAAGAGGCCACGTCGGAACCGGAGGCGAACTCGAACTGCGGTTCCGGCTGCTGTTCAGGCTGTCCCGGACGAGGCAGAGGCGTCGGAGGTTCGAGGCCGGTGTCTTCCGAGGAATTGGCCTGGATGAAGAGGTAGTTGGACAGCTCGATGCCGTCGCTGATTCGGGCGAGGAGATGTTCAGTTGTGCCCCAGGCCGATGATTCATTCATTGCCGCAAGCAGCGCGGACCGGCCGGGCTTTCCACACAGGGAGGCGATGAGCACGCCCACGCGGCGTATGGAGAGCCGCCCGCGCCACAGGTCCAGCAGATCGATCCCGAAGTGTTCGAGGAGATCGGCCTCCAGCTCGTCGCTGAACTCCTGGATGACGCGGACGGTCGCGATTAGTTTCCCGAGTCGCCCTGACCGGAAGCCTTCGCCACCAGGTCAGCGAACTCGCCGAACTCGCGGATCGTCGGACGGGTGGCCTTGTAGGCCGCCCACTGCTCATCGCCGACGATCAGGCGGACGGCCGTCAGCTCGTCCTCGGCCTCCAGCAGCTCAAGTGGCATGTCCAGGGCGTTGGGTACCTGGAAGGTGATGCCCCGGTGCTCGAAGGTCGTCGGGCCGGCCTCGGCCTCCGCCTTCTTCGCAGCGGTCTTCGCGGACGCAGCCTGATTCGCGGTAGCAGCCATGGGTACTCCTGAAAGCAAGAAAGCCCCGGTGTGGGGCGTTGAGAGGTAGGGGAAGGAGGCGGGGATTTCTCCCTCCCCGCCACGGGGATGGGCGCGGCCTGCGGCCGAGCGGCGTTAGACGGTCTGAGCCTTGGCCTCGACGGTGAGCGTGCCGGCCTGCGCGGAGTGTTCGCCGTCGCTCGCGCTGATGGTGAAGCCCTTCAGCGGCGCGTCAGGGGCGACGGTGACCCGGATGTCGAAGGCGCCGTTCGGAGAGGCGTTCCCGGCGTCGGCCACCAGCTTCGGGTCACCGGTGGTGACAGTGATCGGAGCGTTTGGCTTCGCGCCCTTGCCGGTCACGTGGACCTCGCCGCCCTGCTTGACGGTCTCCTGCGAAAGGTCTGCCTGGAACTTCTCGCCGGGGAGTACGGCTCCGTCCTTGATCGCGTCGTTGGTCAGGACGTAGCCCAGGCGGCCGGAGGCATCCAATGCCTCGATGGTCAACTCGAACTTTCCGGCCTCGGCCCGCTGGAGCTGGATGGCGCCTCGGTCGGAGATCATCGCCCGCTCGATCACTGCGCGGTACTGCACGGCGCCCTGTGACCAGTCCACGACGAGGGAAATCTCGCTCAGCTCCGGGGTGCTGGACAGGTCCAGGCGCCAGGTGTCCTTGATCGGCCTCTCAGATCCGTCCGAGCCCCTTTCCATGGCGGGCTTCCACTCCGCACCGAAGAAGAGTTCGGTGGTGGCGAGGTTCGTTTCCAGCAGGGTGGCCTTTACCTGGAACGACGCCTCCTTGACGTTGTAGAGGACGGGCACGGCGCTCTGCCAGACCTTTACCGGATCGGAGGAAATGGACGGAGTAATCGTCACGCCACCCTCATCCACGTAGCCCATGGGGGTGTAGCCACTCGGGGCAACGCCCTTGACACCACAGTCAGTTGGGGGCTTCGGGCCAGAGCCGGACTTCGGGAGGGGGGCGAAGTAGAGAGCGCCGTCGGGGGCGAAACGAATTCGGCCGGCGTCGTTACCCTTAGCGTCAGCAGCCAATGTGTCTCCTCTTTAGGGCATGAAAAAAGCCCCCATTGCTGGGGGCTGGGCGAGAGGGAAGTGCTATCCCTCGGTGATGAATACGGAGACCTCGCCGAGATAGGAATGCTCTCGGGAAGTCGAATCCGGAAAGTAGCGCGGGCTGATGCCATCGGAGACATCGAGCACCAGAGCGCCGCCCACGAGGCGGCCCGGCAGGTCCTCAAGCAGGTGCTCGCGAACGAGGTAGGCCAACTTGGCGGCCTCGTCGCGGAGTTCCGAGTACACCTGGTAGGTGATGTCGGCCCGGTCCATGCGGTCCCGGACGGCCCGGTAGCCGCCCGCGTGCTCGACGTAGATAGCGGTTTCGCCGGGTTCCCGGCCCACCAGGTCCCCGGTCACCGCGTGGGCCAGCTCGGGCTTGGCACGCAGATAGTCATGGACGACGGAGACGGGATCGATCCTCACGACTCCCTGACCTTCATCAGGGCGTTCTTGAGGATGTGCCGGCCCGCATGGCGGCGGCCGGCCTTGTCTCGCCAACCGAACTCCACGAGGAGCGGGTGACGGTCGGCCTGGACAGCGGCGTGCACGACGCCGTTCTCCTCGAAGGCCGTGACCGAGATCGAGCGCGAGTACATGTTCCACGAGCCGCGCTTGTTCTTCGGTGCCTCGCCACGGGCCAGGGCCGCGATCTCCTCGGCCTTCTTCGCACTCAGCTCCGCCGCCTTGGGGGAGGAGACAAGTTCCTTGAGGCCGGCCTCGGAGAGGTCGAGTCGGAATGCTGCGGGCATCAGTGCTCCACCCTCCAAGCGCGGACCCGAACATGCCGGATCGAGCCGTAGTTCCATTCCATGGGGTCGCCGTCCACCTCGTAGGTGCGGCCGTCGAACTCGACTCGGTCCGCGGAGTCCACATCGGTGCCCCAGGGCAGGAAGACCCGCAGCCGTTCCTGCGCCGTCTCGCGCTCCGGGCTGCGGGCCTCGAAGGCGCGGTCCGGCTGTACGTGGGCCAGGCCCTCGAAGACGTTCCGCGCGTTCGACCAGTCCCGGCGCCTGGTGTAGACCGAGTCCTTGATGTCCGCTCGGCGGACCACCACGTGGTCACTGAACAGGAACAACGCCTACCCCCGTTCCAGGCGGACGGTGGACAGGGGGCGCCGGTACCGCTTCAGGGCGGTCTTGGCCGCCGGTGAAAGCTGCTGGGCGGAGGAGGCAGGGCCGAACTGGACTTCCACGTCGCCCACGCGCTCCGAGACGATGCCGGGCTGGACCGCCAGCCACCGGATAACTTCGGAGCACAGAACGGCCCGAATGCCGGGGGCGTCGGGCGCGTACCGGCTACCGCAGTAGTCGCGGATGAAGGCCGCGGCATCCTCGATGAACGCTTCGACGCGTGGCCTCTCCGCCTCCTCGAACCTCCGGCCGAGCCTGACCTCGATGTCAGCGACGGATACGGGCATGGCGGGCTCCTCCGTTAGGAGCCCGAGGGCGCGGTCGTCTTCTCGGTGATCGACACCTTCAGGCCGCGCACGAACGATTCGCCGATGCCGACGCCACGGACCGAGTAGTCCGGGTCCTCCTTGACGGTGGACAGGCCGTACATGGTGTCCAGGCCGATCGTGTCCGCCTTCTTGGCGTAGTCGTAGTCGATCAGCATGCGGGTGGCGATGCCGTTGATGTTCTGGACGCTGCCCTGGACGGCACCCATCGGGATCGCCGGGCAAGCACTGACCAGGAGCATCGCGCTCTTGTGGAAGAGGTACATCTCCAGGCCGAACGAGTTGTGGATCACGATGTCGAAGCCGTAGATCCGGCCCACGACTGCCCGCCGCAGGGCGTTGGTGTCGCCGGAGTAGTCGACCGCGACGAATTCCGGGTCCTTCAGGAGGATGGCCTCGACCTCGGGGCCGGCGATCAGGTACCGCTCGGAGGCCGGCACGTTGGCGACGTTCATCGCCATGCGGGCGTCAACGAGCGCGGTACGCAGGCCGAGGGCGCGGGCCTTCATGTTCTCGCCCGTCCCGTCCGCAGCCGGGATGGTCACCTCGACATCGCCACCGACGACCTTCTTCTGCGCGGCGCTCAGACCGGATCGCGTGATGTTGGTCTTGATGAAGGTCGCGGTGGTGTCATCGAAGTACTCCGCGAAGCCGCGCGTCAGCTTGGTCAGCACCTGGGTACCGAACTGCTTGAGGTCGAAGGCAACCTGCTCCATCGACAGCGCGGTGGAGTTCTGAGCGAGGGTGGTGAGCTGGACGGGGAACCGGCTCTCGTTGATGAAGCCGACCGGCGCCAGGCGATCGTTGGTCGGCAGCGGCCGGTCCGAAGCGGCGGCGAACTTGTTCTTGTCGCCCTTCACCGGGTTCCAGATCGGCTCAGAGATGCCGGCCGCCTGCACCGGGATGCCGCGGCTCTCGCGGTTCACGTTGATCACGTCACCGAGGCCGCCGGTGAACTTCAGCTCTGAGTACCGGGCCGGAATCCCGCCCAGGGTGAGCTGCCGGTCCAGGAGGCCGAGAGCAGCAATAGTGACCTGCTTTGGGTCAAGATTGAAATGATGCGTGGTAAGCGCCATAGGCGTGCCTCCAAAAGGGCATAAAAAAAGCCCTCCTGGAGGGGAGGGCGTTCAGGGAGTCTCGGGCTAGATGAAGGACCCGCCAGCGATGAAGTCGGCCAGCTCGTTTGGGTCCATGGAGGAAATGTCACTGCCGCCGCCCCGGTGGTAGCCGGTCCCCATGAGCTGAGGGAACTCCGGCTGTGCCGCAGGCGTCGGGAGCGAGGCGATCAGCTCAGTGACCCGTTCACGGTCGGCGCGGCCGTCCTCAGCCACGAAGCGAGAGAGGTCCAGGTAGTCGGTCGGCACGGAGACACCGGCCGCGGCTGCCTGGGCTCGGATCTCCGCCTCGGCCAGCGAGGTCCCCACCTCTGCCAGTGCGGCCTTCCGGGCTTCCGCCTTCGCCGACTCGATGGCCTTCTCCTGCTCGGTCATCTGTGCGTGACGGATGCCCTCCAGTTCCCTGGTGGCCTGCTTCCAGCGCTTCTCGTTCTCACGGGACAGGCGCTTCCACTTCTCCAGCTCGTCAGTGGGGCCGGCCTCGACCGGAGCCTCGGGCGATTGGGGCGCCTCGACGTCGGGGGCAGGGCTGTCGACAGGGTTGTTCTGCGTCTCGTTCATGCGCTAAATCCATTTCAGATGGACCCGCCATTCCGGCGAGTCGGTTACTTTTTCTCGCTGAGCTTGCGATTCACGTTGCCTGAATTGCCTTGCGGGGACTTCTGAGCCATTTGGGCTGCCTTCGCTTCGCTCGGCGCGCTCCCTCCCGGCTGCTGTTGCTGCGGGCCGAGCTTCTGGACCTCTGCCGCAGCGCGGGCATCGTCCTTCCGCATTTCACGGAAGGCACTGATCTGGGACGGGGTGTAACCCGCATCGCTCCACAATTGCTCTTCAGGAACGTTGAGCTGCTTCAGCTTGAGAAGGGCATCAATATGCTGCGCCTCGGTCCTGTACTCCGGATCGCGCCACACAGTTTCCATCGCGAACGCCTTAGCCCGCTCATCCCGCTTCACCGCGAAGCAGAGGCGGATTACCTTTTCCCATGCCTCGCCAAAATGAAGCATGCGTTCCCGGACCTTTGCGACCAGCCCGGCCTCTGCGCTGATGATGGACTCACCAGAGGGTGCCGCTCCTCCGTTTACGAGGAAATAGTGGGGCGGGGTGCGGGATATGGAACTCATGTGCTGGAGCAGGAGGCCGACCAAGTCGCAATAGTTGCTGAGGCTGGCGGCCTCGAATTGCCCGAACTTCGCCTGCGGGTCCTCGGCCTGTAGGAGCTTGTCCACCGCAACCTTGAAAGGCTCGACCGGGTTTCCCTGGTCGTCTTCCACGATCTCCAGGCCCGTCACATACCGCTGAGGGAATGCGGCAAATTCCGATGCGGTCAGCGCATCCGAGACCGTCTTGTTGATCGCGTCCTGAATCGGAATGACGTTCGCGAGGTCCGAGTACGGGTCGCCGGACAGCCGGGAGCGGTTGTGAAACGGGACGACCGGCACAACGCCCAGGGGGTTCGGGCGCTTGGCGCCGTCTTCCCACTCGGCCTCGCCGCGCTTGGTCTCATAGACGTAGTCCTCGGTCCACAGGGTGACCCACTGCCGGCCCCAGTCGTCCATGAAGAAACGTGCCGCGGCTTCCAGCTCGGTCCTGCTGCCGGGCTTGTACTGGACGACCATGTTCTCGGCGGAGACAGGGAGGATGGACGGCTCGCCTTCCTTGTCGGCCCAGACCAGGACGTAGGCGCGGCCCTGCACCATCGCGTCCAGGTGGACGGCGTTGGAGAGCACATCCATGCTGCTGCGCTGCCAGAACTCCCAGGCGTCCTTGTCGGTGCCGGGAGATTCAGGTATTCGGAAGGCGTCCACCGTCATGCGCTCGGTCGCGCTGTCGATGATCAGGCCGCAAAAGTTGTCGCGCCAGCTCTCGAAGACCTCGCGGAATTCGGCTTTGAAACGGGCCTGCGAAAAGGCGAGCCGCTGGTGCTCTCCTTCGTAGTATTCAGCGTAGCGGAACATGTCCGGCAACTGGTCTGTCAGCTTTCCGTACAGATAGGCCAGCCAG
Organism: Streptomyces mashuensis; assembly: GCF_014654785.1. Classification (GTDB taxonomy): domain Bacteria; phylum Actinomycetota; class Actinomycetes; order Streptomycetales; family Streptomycetaceae; genus Streptomyces; species Streptomyces mashuensis. The sequence goes on along the minus strand of NZ_BNBD01000011.1, from coordinate 144,222 downwards.
TCAGTCGGGGATTCCGGAGGGCCGGCCGCGGCGTATCCGTTGGGGGGAACAATCATGGAACCTCGCTAAAAGCCGACCACGCGCCCCCTTCGCGAATTGAGTCGTCCGTCGGCGATGGCGTCGGCCCGGCCTTCAAAAGCGAGAATGGCACTGACGGCCGCGTCGATCTTCTTCTTGGAACGGGGGGAATCTTTGGTAATCAAGAGGCCCTGCGGCACTTCGCGCGTAACGGCGTTCAGCATGTGCCGGGTCAGATCCGGATTGCCGTCGTGCTTCACGTCGCCAACCGCGACAGCGGAATGAAGGCGCTCAGTGGCCTCACACATGCGCATGGGCTTGTTGGTCCAGTACTCGAATACACGGTCATCGCCGTAGGCGATGGACCAGCGCCCGATGGCCTCTTGGAAGTAAGGCGGGTCGCAGAACATCCATTCAACGCGATAGGTTTCGAATGTCCTCTTCACCGCTGCTTCGACGGCAAGGACATCCACTTCCCAATCAGGCTGGCGAGGGTCGCGGGGGTTTTCCCACAGGCCGATCAGGAAAAGTTTCCCGTCCCGAAGGCGGCAACCCACGATTGATGTGGCATCGCCGCGGAGGCTGCCGTCGAATCCCACGGATATCTGGTCGCCCGGCTTGATCGGGTCGTCCTCGTCTAGGCAGGCGTCCCATTCGGCCTTGACCAGCCAGCCGTCCGCGTTCTCCTGGATGTTGTTCAAGTAGAAGCGGTAGGCAATGGCCGCGCTGGTGCGCGGGTCCATGACCGCCTCTACGATGCCGTCGACATCGACCCAATGGGAGTCGCCGTAGGCGTCGATGACAGCGGCCCGGACGGCCTCCTCGTCCTTGAGGTCGACGTCCCGCTCCGCCTCGCGGCAGTCGTACAGGATGCGCTTGGCGCCGAACTCGATGGCGGCCTCGTAGGTCCGCTGGGCGATGCTGCCCTCGTTCGGGTTGAACGCGTTGGTGGTCTCCAGCAAGCGACTGCCGGCACCGGCTGTCTTCTGGACGTTACGGTCCAGGGTCTCCCAGACGTAGGTGCCCTGGTTGCTGTCCACCCAGTGGTGGACCTCATCGCAAACAACAAATCGGCATGGGCCGGCCCCGACAGAGACGTTTCTGCCGGGGCCGGGCAAAGGTGGGCCTCGCCCCCTCAAGGCCCCGACTGCTGGAGGTGACCGGCTCGATGCGCCCGGGGCGGCCGTCCTTGAACTGGATGATGCCCTTGCCGATGTCGAGCCGGAACTCGCGCTCGGCCGGACTCTCGGCCAGCATGCCGCGGATCATGTCCCTGGTGTTGGCGGTCTGGTCCAGGGACGTCGCGGCGATCTGCACGAGCGGCAGGGGAACCCGCTTGGCGATGGGGTGCTTCTCCGGACCGGAGTGCGGCTTCTTACCGGCACCGCCGCCGCAGGTGTAGCAGGGCTCGCCCTGCTTCGCCCAGTGGGAAAAGCGAGCAGGGCCGATGAACTCGATGATCGCGATGGCCGCCAACAAGGGGGTCTTGCCCCATCCCTTGGCGCGACGCAGGGCCGCCGTGCGGTAGACCCACCGGCCGTTGTCATCGATCGCGTAGAGCCACAGCAGGAAGCGCAACTGCTCGGGGCTGAAGCTCCACGGGCGGCCGGCGTGCTCGCCGTCAGGCTGGACGATGTACCGCTCGGCCCAGCGCATGATCTCGTAACCGAGGCTCCGGGAGCGGGGCGGAATGCCGGATGGCATGTTTCCCGTCAGCGGCATCCGCTCACCGCCTTTCTCACTCGGAGAGCATCTTGAACAGCTCCTCATCCAGGTTCGTGGTGGCTTCCTGGGTGGCTTGTGCGGCTTCCTGCTCTGCTTGCTGGTCGAAGTTCATGCGAAGTCGGGCTCGGTCCTCGGTGGTGGCGCCCCACCGTCCGACTCGTTGCCGGATCTCGCCGGCCAGCCGCACGTTGCCCTGGTAGAACGCGTCCACGAGCCGGGTGGTCAGCTCCAGTTCGGCCCAGTCGGTCTCAAGCCAGTGCTCGGTCTGGGGGGCTGCTGCCCAGGTCTTCCAGAAGCGTTTGGCGCCGCCGGTTTCGATGCCGAGAGACTTCGGCAGGGCTCGGCCCTCGCCAGAGCTGAGGGATAGGCCGTGCTCCCCGAGGGCGTGATCGGTGTTGCGGCGTCGGGCGTTGGGGTTGGGGGCCGGCCCGCGTCGAGACGGCATCAGGGCACACTCCGAAGGCTGTTGGGGTCGACTCCGTACAGCTCGCCCAGCTCCGACAGCTCGAAGAGGGCGTCCTGTATCCATTGGCGCTTCTCCGCGGCCTTCGAAGGTCGGCGGGCGGCCTTGTTCGGCGGGAAGGGGCACTGGCAGTCAACGCACAGGCCATCGCACAAGGGCACTGGAAGCCTCCGTGGTGTGGAGTGAATGAATGATTGAGTCGGGGGGCCTACCGGTCCTCGTAGTAGGTCTTGCGTCTGTGGCAGTCCCTGCACAGGACCCACAGGTTCGACAAGTCCCACGTGCCGCCCCTGGCGATCGGGACCACGTGGTCAACCTCCAACTCGGCCCGCGAGCCGCAACGTTGGCACGTGAAGCGGTCTCGGGCCAGGACAAGGGACCTGCGCTTGTGGAAGTCGCCGGGCCGGTTGAGGTTGCGCGCCGAGGTCTTCCAAGTCCTCTTGGGAGGGGCGTGGTTCTCGCAGCGCCCTGAACGAATGGTCACGGAGGTACAGCCCACCGACATGCATATCGACTTGGCTCGGGGCATCGTGGCCTCCCTCCATGAGCGGTGAGTCGACGGGATTCGAACCCGCTCTTCCGCCCTTGCGGGGCGGAGTGCACGCCTGACACTGCGACTCCAGCGCGGAGCGACCGCGCCTTTGCTCGCTGCGGTGATCAAGCACAGCGAACCGAATGAGGGCCCCGGCTGGTTTCTTGTCTGGCAGCCGGGGCCGTGATCTTCCTGGATCTCTACCAAGAGAAAAGAGTCATCTGGGAGATCAACAGGAAGAGGGCTTTCTTACAGTTAATTCATTCAAGAACTCCGAGGGAGATTTTCCGTTCGACCTCGTTTCACTCGGTCTCACTATGTATGTAGGTGTTACTCAGACCGATATGACCGACGGAGGGGCAAAGTGAGATCCATGTCACTCTCGCTTGAATCGCGGTTGACTCTGGGCGGAAAAGTTGATGTGCGACGCGTGATCTTGGTACGGTCTGAGCGTCCCCTGCACATGACCCCCTTCCGATGAAGGCGTGTCGAAAGCCCGTGCTCGAAAGGTCGCTGTCCGTGACCAAGCTGCCCTCTGACGCCGAACTCGCCAAGATGTTCCATCTCGGCGTGCCCGACGCTCGCCTCGCCGAGCAGTACGGAGTAACCGTCCAGGCCGTCAACAAGCGACTCGTGAACATGGGGCTGAGGAAGAAGCCGATCGCTGTCCGAGTGAACGAGCTGGTGAAGTCCGCCTGGGACGTGAAGACATCGCGCAGCGGCCCCAGCCACCACAACGCCTACATCCTGAAGAACCTGAAGGTCTACATGCGCGTTCAGCTCGGGGACAAGGTGAGCCAGACGCAGCAGCGCGAAGCGGACTGGCTGGTCGGCCGCCTGCTCAGGGACAACACCGTCATCGACTACGACCCCGCGACGGAAGACGGCTGGAAGTACGTGCCCCGGGAACCCTCGGACGGGCGCAGGATCATCCGGTGGCCGGCGGACAAGGAACTGCCTGACGCGGAACTCCAGCGGGCCATGGAACTGCCCCGGGGCGAGTCCGCCGAGTAGCCCAGGGAACGGGAGAAGGGCCGCCGCGGTAAGCGGCGGCCCTTCTCTGTCAGGGTCTGCGGTGCGCCGCACGTCAGTCCTTAGAGGGCGGGCGGAAGGCCCGTGGGCTGGCTGTCGGCGGGAACCGAGACGATGAAGCGCATCGTGGGGTCGCGCAGCGGCGTGAAGCCGAGCCAGACGACCTCGAACTCCCGGTCGTGGTGGTGCGGCAGGTAGATGCGCCGGTGGGAGCCGTCGGGGTGCGTGTACGAGGTGACGTCCTCGTCGTAGATGCGGCGCGCGTCCTCATCACTCTCGCGGATCTCGCGGACGACTTCGGCGAGCCGCTGGTGGTCCGGGTTCTTGTTGGCGGCCATGCGGAGCTGGGCGGCCATCGGCTTTGCCCATGCGTTTTCCCAGTCGATGAGCTGCATCCGCGCCTCGGGGTAGGTGAGTACCCAGATCATGATGTTGATCCCGTAGGCCATCCATCGCCACTGCTTCAGTGCCGCGTGGTTGTAGATGCGCAGGTCCCACGCCAGATCGGAGATGTAGGCCGGCATCTCGTGCTGCCTGACGTAGTCCGCCAGGTAGGGGTCGATGCTGCTCGTGTCGGGGCGGGGGCGTGGTGCCGGTTCGCGGTGGACGGCGTAGACGTAGAGCGCGTGCCGCTCGTCGTCGTCCAGGAGCAGGATGCGGCAAACCCGTTCCAGGAAGTCGTTCGAGTAGGGCGCCGCCTTGCCCGTCTCCAGCATGCTGTACCAGCGAAGGCTCACACCGACGAGATCTGCCACCTCAGGCTGTGTCAGGCCGTGCTTGCGGCGGCGGCCGTACCGGGCGGTGAAGCCCGGCACCTCATTGGGGTCTACGCGCCGCCGCCAGGCGCGGAGAAGGCGGGTCAATTCATTTTTCTGGTGGCACATCAGATTTTCGCTATTCGATCTTCGGTTGGAGTCACTAAGGCCACCAAAGGTGACGGTGCCTCAGGCAACTATCGGTTCCCATTGATCTTGTGACGTAGGACACATTTGATGGTTGTTGAATTCCCGACCACAAGTGGAACGCGGTAGTTCCAGGAATCGATCGGTTCTATGGAACCGGTAACTTCCATCCTAAGAGACGGTAAAGAGTGCATAGTGAAGGGGTGGCGGAGGACCTGCTTCCGGATCTGCCACGGAACGACGTACGCCACGGGCCTGACTTCCCGTGGTATTGAGTGAGGGGAATCCCGTGAGCCGATCCGTCTTCGTTACTGGTGGGAACCGAGGCATTGGCCTTGCCATAGCCCGAGCTTTCGAGGCGTCGGGCGACAAGGTCGCCGTCACCTACCGCTCTGGTGAAGCACCCGCCGGCCTCCTCGGCGTGCAGTGCGATGTCACGGACCCGGCCCAGGTGGACGCCGCCTTTGCAGCGGTGGAAGCGCAGCACGGGCCCGTGGAGGTCCTGGTCGCCAACGCCGGGGTGACCCGGGACCAGCTCCTCATGCGGATGTCGGAGGAGGACTTCATGGCGGTCCTCGACGCCAACCTGATGGGCACCTTCCGCGTCGCGAAGCGCGCCAGCCGCGGCATGCTCAGGCGCCGTTCCGGCCGCATCATCGCCATCTCCTCGGCCGTCGCCCTGCGCGGTGAGGCCGGCCAGAGCAACTACGCCGCCTCCAAGGCCGGTCTCGTCGGATTCACGCGCTCGCTGGCACGCGAGCTTGGCTCACGGAACATCACCTGCAACGTCGTCGCTCCGGGCCTGACCGACACGGCGATGGCTGCGGCTCTGCCCGAGGAGCGTACGGCCGCCATGGTTGAGCAGATCCCGCTGCGCAGGCTCGCGCAGCCCGAAGAGATTGCCGCAGCCGTCCACTTCCTGGCGTCCGACGCCGCCGCCTACATCACGGGCGCCGTCGTGCCGGTCGACGGCGGCGCCGCCATGGGGCACTGACGCTCAGAGCCCGGCGCACACCGTTGCGCCGGGCTCGTCATCGGACGTGTTCATGTGAGACCGCCTCGGGGGGGAAGGCGCCGTGAGCTGTACCCCCGAGTCATGCGACAAGGAGAATCGACCGCATGGCTTTGTCCTGCGCCCTGGCCCCTGCCAAGCCGCATTTGGTTGAAAGCCTCCTGAAGGCCATCGAAGATGCGCCGATCAAAGAGGTGCCTAGTTATCTGTTGGTCAGTGTCGGCGCCATGGTGTGCAAGATCGTCGCCATTGGCATCACGTACTACCACCTCGTGGTGAGCGACCAGGCCACAGACGACTGCGAGAAGGACGTCGACACCACCTTCCGGGAGGAAGGCATCAAGCAGTGGCGGGACGGCGCAATCGAGGTCGTCCACATGCCCTACCCCAACATGTTCTTTCCCGGCAGCGCCAAGTCCACCATGTACGTCATCCACCCGGAGGTTGCCCGTTGAGCATCGAGACCCAGCCACGCTCGGTGTCCCAGACCGAGCAGTACGAGAAGTGCGCTCACCGCTTCTACCTCCAGCGCGTCGAGAAGGTGACGCCGAGGCCGGCGGCGTGGAGTCACCACGGGACCGCCTTCCACAGCGCCGCAGAAGCCTTCGAGCTGTCCGGCCGGGCCATGGGCGCAGACGAGGTAGTGACGCTCTTCTCCGAGCGGTACAGCGCCCTGGTGAACAAGAGCCTCGACAAAGAGCCGAACACCGACCTCTGGCTCTCAGCCACCGGCACCGGCGGGGAGGACATCGAGAGGCGCTACGTACTCGGCCAGCAGCAGACGGGCCGGTACGTGGAATGGGCAGCCGCCAACCCCACCGAGACCTACCGCACCCCCGACGGCACGCCCGCTGTCGAGCAGTACTTCATGGTCGAGTTGGGCGGCGTCCGAGTGCGGGGCTTCATTGACCAGCTCGTGCAGGACGCGGACGGCACGGTGCGCCCGAGGGACTGGAAGACCGGCTCCATGAAGAGCAAGTTCCAGCTTGAGACCTACGGTGTCGCCGTACGCAAGCTCTACGGCGTGGAGGTCAACAAGGCGGACTGGTACCTCGCGAAGACCGGCCGCCTGTCGAGGCCCGTTGCGCTGGACAAGGTAACGGAAGAGGCAGTGGGAGAGCGGTACGCCGCCATGGACGCTGGCGTGAAGCGCGGCGACTTTCCCGCCAGCCCTGGCTTCTCCTGCCGCTTCTGTGACGTTTCCCACGCCTGTTCATTTAAGCAATAAGTTGATGCGCGAGGCGAATTCAACTACTCTGAAGACAGAAGGAAAGAGGAGTTCGGGTGTATTCACTTAGTCAGTCCGTACGCATGAAGGGTGCAGCCGGTGAGCCGATCAGGTCCCCTTTTAAGGGGCTGACCGAACTCGGGGCGGACTTCCGCAGGGGGGAGCTGTCCGTTGTCGCCGCCGCTGGCGGCACGGGGAAGTCTGTGGCCGCCCTCAATCTGGCCGTCCGCAGCAACGTGCCGACCCTCTACTTCTCGGCGGACTCAACCGCGGCAACGCAGCTCTCCAGGGCTACGGCCATCCTGACGGGCGATGACGCCAAGAGCATCAAGGCCAAACTGCACGCTGACGACTTCGAGGAGTACAACGACGTGCTGGCAGAGCGCTGGTGGCAGCGATTCAACTACTCCGCAAGGCCCACGCCGGCCGAGATTGAGCTGCACCTTGAGGCGTACTGGGAGGTCTTCAACGTCTACCCGCACCTCGTCGTCGTGGACAACATCACCAATATCGATGCGGGCGGCGCCGCCAATGCCGACGAGTTCACCTTCTCGTTGGAAGGGCTCTGCGACTACCTCAACGAACTCGCCCGCGAAACGCATGCACACGTCATGGCCATGCACCACGTCATCGGCGACTACGCGGACGGGCTCAAACCGATTCCGCAGTCCGGCCTCAAGGGAAAGATCAGCAGGGTTCCGGCCCTCATTCTGACCATCCATAAGGAGATCGACGGCATGGACGGCCGCACCTTGCATATCAGCCCCGTGAAGAACCGCGAGGGCTTCGAAGACAGCAGTGGTGAGACCTACGCCTCCTTCAGCTTCAACACGAGCAACATGCGCCTGGAGGACGTCGCCGTCGCCACGGCCTTCTGAAGCAGCACCACAAAGTTGATGTGCGATGGGCGTGCATCGGGCTCTACGTGAAAGGGAAGCAGTGATCACCACCCGCAACCGCCAGCATGGCCGACGCCCCAAGGGCTTCAGCATCTCCATGGACCTGTCCGGCAACCTCGCCGAGCGCTTCCCGCTTGACGCAGACGAACGCACCAAGCTCACCGAACCGGTGGCCCTGCTGGTCGAACTCGGCGACACGGTCACCACCGGCAGCGTGCGCCAGCTCGCCCACGAACTCCGCGGCCGGGGCCAGTTGCAGGTGGTCGTCACCCGGCGCGGACGAGGCGGACGCCAGCTCGTCAAGGTCATGGCCGACGACACGCTGTGCGCCTACGCGGCGGATTGCGACCAGGCCGGACGGCTCATGCGCCTTGAGCGCACTCTCCGGAAGGCCGCGTGACGGGCCCCCGCAAAGGCTTCCGGCGCTGCTCGCGCTGCGAAAGGAACCGGGCCGAGAGGTTCTTCACGCCGCGCGGCAGGATCTGCGGGACGTGCAAGAAGACCGCACGGAGCACCGCCAGCCATGAGGCCCGTGTCCGTTCCACCTACGGCCTGGGCCCCGGCGAGTACGACACCCTGTTCCGCCTCCAGGGCGGCTGCTGCGCCATCTGCGGCGGAACCCGGCGTCAGCGCCTCTCCGTCGACCACTGCCACAAAACCCAACTCGTTCGAGGGCTGCTATGCCGCATGTGCAACGGCAGGCTGCTCACAGCGGCCAGAGACCGGCCAACCGTGCTCCGCGCGGCGGCTCAGTACCTCGATGACCCGCCCGCCCCCCGCCTCATAGGCCGGCGCTTCTACCAAGGCAAGGACAAGTGACACCGAAGAGCTACGGCAAGCCCATCGCCACGTACCGCGAGTGGCGAGGCGACAAAGCCTTCCTGGAGGCGGCCTACCGCAAGTACGAATTCCCGGTCAATACCCAAAAAGTTGAATCGCGAGGCAAGGATGAGCGCGCAGAAAGCCGCTAGGCCACCCATCGCCACGGTCCTCGCCCACTACTTCCCGGAGTGGCGGCCCCCGCAGAGCCCGACGCGCGTCGGCGCCTGGAGTAGATGCCTGTGCCCCTTCCACGCCGAGCGGACGCCCTCGGCAAGCATCAACTACGCCAAGAACAAGGTCCACTGCTTCGCCTGCGACCTGTCCTTGGACTCGATCGACATCATCATGCGACAGGAGAAGGCGGGGTTTGTCGAAGCTGCACGACTCGCAGAAAGCCGATTTGGTCACGGCGGCCAAGCGCTACGCGACCAACTACCAGGGCAGCCCGGCGGAACGCTACATGGCGCACCGCGGCCTCGGCAGCGTAGCGAAGCTCCGCCTCGGCTACGTTTCGGAGCCAGCCGTAGGGCATGAACTGCACCGTGGCCGCCTGGCCATCCCCTACTGGCGCCCCGCCGGGGGCATCCACGCCGTGGCCACCATCCGCTTCCGCTGCATCGCCGATGCGTGCGTAAGGGCACCGGACGGTTCATACCTGCCGCCCCACCAGGAGAAGCACGAGGGCCACGGCAAGTACATGGGGCTGCCCGGCCATCCGCCCCGCCTCTTCAACACGGCCGCCCTGCTCACCAGCAAGCCATACATCGCTCTGAACGAGGGGGAGTTGGACGGCGCTGCGGTCGAAGGAGCCGACGTTCCTGCTGTGGGCACCCCGGGGGTGTCGAGCTGGCGGGATCACTTCGACCCGGCGTTCGCGGGCTTCGAAATCGTCTTCGTTCTGGGCGACGGAGACGACGCCGGCCGCCGCTTCTCCGCCAAGGTCTGCGAGCGCTTGCCCAACGCCAAGGCCGTCGACCTGGGCGACGGCTACGACGCCGCCAGGTTCATCCACGAGTTCGGTCCCGCGAAGTTCCGAGAAAGGCTGGGTCTCTGATGGCGCGCTTCAACGTCGGCGACGAAGTGATCGTCGTCGCCGGATCTGGACAGATGGCGAGCTGGCTCTACGAGGACAAACGCGGGGTTGTCCAAGCCGTCCACGAGGGCCAGCCGTACCCGAACGACGTGCAGCTCCGCAACGGCGGCGCACTCTGCTTCACAGACGACGAGCTGATACCCGCCGCGGAGTCCAACCCGGGCCGGCGCCTCCTCGACGAGACGAAGGGCCTGGCCCTCGGCATCGACACCTACAAAGCACAGGAAGTCGTGAAGGCCGCCTTGACCACCTCAAGCACAAACCCCACGCACCGGCCCGCCGTCGAACACCCAGCGCACTACACCAACCACCCGAGCGGAATCGAGTGCATCGAGATCACCAAACACATGAACTTCCCTCTGGGTAACGCCATCAAGTACATCTGGCGCGCCGGCCTGAAGGGTGACCCGGTAGAGGACCTTCGAAAGGCGATCCGCTACGTCGAGATCGAGATCGAACGGACTGAGGACGGCTCGAAGTGAGCGACTGCTGTTCCTCGTACCCCTGCAACTGCATACGAGAAACCGACCTCGATCACCTGCTGGGCAAGGTAAGAGAACGGATTGTGCTGCACGGCGGAAGGGCTACAGCCCGTCAGCTTCTTCCCTACGTCAGGGCTACCGCATCCGTGGTCAAGTCCCTTCCCGGGATCACGACCGTCAGAGAAGACTCAGGGATCGGAAGGCCCAGAACCGTCTACCTCTACCAGCCTGCGAACGACCTCGCTACGCAAAGGACCGATGTGACACAAACCGACGACTTCCCCACGGCCATCAAGGAGGTCTCCTTCTGCATCGGAGCTGCGATGAAGAGTCTCTGGCTGGCGGAGTACGAAGACGAATCAACGCAAGAGCTGAAAGAGGCCGTGAGGGCCATCGAATACGAAATCACCCGCCGTGAGAAGGGAGCTGTGTGAGCGTCAAGGAAATAGCCATCGTCTCGGACGTGCAGTACCCGCTTCACGACGCACGGGCGGTGCGGAACCTGTGGGGCTACATCGGAGAGCGGCAGCCCGCCGAGGTACTGATCATCGGCGACTTCATGAACTACGCCGCTCCCAGCCGTTGGTCCAAGGGCAGCAGGGCCGAGTTCGAGAACGACGTCTTCCGGGAGTCCGAAGGCGGCAAGGCCCTCCTGGCCGAGCTGCGCGAGGGCTACAGCGGGCCGATCAAGTTCGTCATCGGAAACCACGACTCCCGCCCCCGTGACTACCTGCTCAAGTACGCGCCGGCCCTCGCCGCCAGCCGAGCCTTCGACATCGATGTGCTCTTGGGCTTCGACGAGTTGGACATCGAGGTCTTGCCGCCGTTCTCCGAAGTCGCGCCCGGATGGGTCGCCATGCACGGCCACGAGCTACGGGGACTGAACCAGATCCCGGGCAGGACAGCGGCGTCGAAGGTGAAGAAGCTGGACCGGTCCGTCGTCATGGGACACACCCACAAGAACGCGGTCTCGCCCGAGACGGTTGGCGTTGGGCGGCACCGGCGCACGCTCTTCGGCTTCGAGGTCGGGCACCTCATGGACGAGTCGAAGGCGGAGTACCTGTCCCAAGGCGTGGCGAACTGGCAAAAGGGCTGGGGACGGCTGCTCGTCGGCAAGTACTCCGCGGTGCCGGTACCGGTGTACGTCGAGCGCGACGGCTCGTTCGTGGTGGACGGCATCCGGTACGGGGCCATCCAGCGCAACAACCAGGGCCGCTTCGTCAGCCCGACGAAGGGAGCGAAGGTTGCCTGAACCGGTCGTCCTTGACTGGGCCTACCTCTCGGCCCTGGCGGATCGAGTGGCCTACAGCATCGCGCAGAAATGGAGCATCGTTGAACAGGACGATGTGAAGCAGGAGATCCTGCTTCACGCCTACGCACACCGGCCGACCATCGAAGCTCACTACGCCAACGAAGACTTCCTCTGGAAGATCTTCCAGAAGGCCGGCACCCAGTACGCCAGCAAGGAGCGCAACTACCGCGACCTCCTGGACGACGCGTACTACTACACCCCCGACGAGGCCAAGGCCGCATTGCGGACCTTCCTCTACACCGACGACGAGCTGAGCCAGATGGTCGGGAAGAAGGACGACCTTCTACAGGCCCGTGTCACCGACAACGTCGTCTCGGCACGCATCGACGCTGCGGCCTCCATGAAGAAGCTGCCCGAGCGGTATCAGCAGCTCCTCATGCGGCGCCACGTCTACGGCCTCCCCGTCCCCGACCAGGCCGACCGCCAAGCCCTCACGCGGGCCGCAGTCGCCCTCGCCCAGCAGATGAACCGCACCCTGCGCACCCGAAGGAACTCCGTGTGATCGAAACGACGAAAACGTACAGGCGAGACCTCGCCGCAGGGACGTTCGTCCGGCTGGAGGTCACCTACGACGACACGGCCAGCACCCCCACCTACATCGGCTACCGGGACGCTGACGGCGACCTCACCGAACTCAATCTCCACCCGCTCGACCTCACCAGCCTGCTGGACATGCTCAGCCACGCCCCGGCAGCGAAGGGAACCCGCTGTGTCGTATGACGACCCGTTCGCCGACAAGTCCCCCTGGGACGAGCCCAACCTCACCGAAACCGACACCCCTAAGGAAAAGCCCATGACCACTCCCGCCCCCACCACGCCCGCACCCTTCAAGATCGGCCTCACGGTGAAGGCAGGCCCGGACTACGGTGCCGAGTGGCTGACCCCGGCCGTCTACGGCCACACCGCCATCGAGACGGCAACCCGCGGCGTCGAGCTGCTGACCGCCATGAAGGAGAAGGGGCTGATCGAGTACAACGCCAAGTTCGCCCAGTACACCCGCGAGCAGTACAAGGGCGGGGCTGGCGCCGCACCCAAGCGGTTCGAGAACGGCAAGGTCGTCGCCTCGAACACGAACGGCAGCGACTACACCTGTGACCACGGGCAGAGGAACTTCAAGGACGGCGGGAGCTGGGCCGCCTACTTCTGTGGCGGCCGGGGCCTCGACAAGTCCGAGCAGTGCCCGCCGCTCTGGCGGCAGAAGGACGGCTCCTTCCGGGCGAAGTAATGAATTAACTCTACCCAAAAAGTTGATGTGCGATGGGGGTCGGCGAGATCGTCGACCCCCTGGGGGATGGCGTGGAATATCGGTACACCTGTGAACAATGCGCAAAGGGTGCGGTGGCATTCGGGTCCAGAGGGCCCGTGAAGCGGTATTGCGAGGAGTGCTCGAAGGTCCGGCGGAGGCTAAGGGCTAGCGGCGGTGCGAGGATCTGCCATAGGGCTGACTGTGGTAAGGAGGCCGCTTTCAACCGTAAATACTGTACTGAGGAATGCAGATCCATTGCCTGGAAGTCCCAGATAGCGGGGTGGCAAAAAGCTAATCCTGAAGCTCGATCGCGAGCGAGGATCAAGCATTGCTACGGCATCAGTCTTGAGCGGTACCGGGAGATAGTGTCTCGTCCATGTGCCATATGCGGTGCATACGAGCAGGGTGGTATGCACCTGGACCACTGTCATCGCAGCGGAAAGGTCCGGGGGAGTCTGTGTAAGCATCACAATTGGGGGATCGGCAATTTTCGCGACAATGTCGATCACCTTCGCGCCGCCATTGCGTATATCGAAGCCAATAGAGAGTAGGTGTCGAATTGCGGAGCCTTGAATACCCGATCAAGGGTCAGGCGGTTCGCATTCACGTCGTTGAAGCCGAGGACGACCTTCCCGACTTTGAGTCCTTCATCCTGGCCAACCAGGACCTCCTTGCACACGACTCCGAGACAACGGGCCTGGACTGGTGGAACGCCGGGGTCGGCACCTTCCGGGCCCGTCTCTGGCAGTTCGGCAACGCGCACGAGTCGTTCGTCGTCCCCGTCGAGAAGGGCCGCGCGTTCCGCAACGCGGTCCGCTGGGCGCTCAGGACGGCGCACCGGCTCATTGCCCACAACGGCACCTACGACCTGCACGTGGCACAGCAGTGCCTCGGCATCCCCATGGAGGAGCTAGCCCCCAAGAGCTGGGACACCAAGCTATTCGCCCACCTTGTCGACCCTCGGGCCGTCAAGGAGAGCGGACCCGGCCTCAAGCTCGAAGAGCTGACCCGGCACTACATATGCGAGGCCATCGCCGCCGAGGTGAAGGGCTCCATGGCGGCCATCGCCAAGGAGCTGAAGGTCAAGAAGGATGAGGTTTGGCCGCTCGTCCCGATCGACCATCACGGCTACCTGCTGTACGCGGGCATGGACCCGATCCTCGCCTTCCGCCTGTACAAGGTCCTCAAGTCGAAGGTGCCGGTTCGTAGTTGGCAGCGGGGCCTCGTCTCCTGGGAGCACCGGCTCGCGCACATCACAGCCAAGATCGAGCGGACCGGGTATCTCCTCGACCGCCAGTACGCGGAGGCCAAGGCCGCCGAACTGGCCCGCCAGCAGGAGAGATGGGAAGAGGTCGCCCGGCGCGAAGGCGTCGACAACGTCAACGCAAACGCGCAGATCATCGCCGCTCTCCAGCAGCGTGGCGTCAAGCTCACGAAGAAGACGAAGAAGGGAAACGTATGCGTCGATGACGAGGTGCTGACCTCGATCGGCATCCCGCTGACCGAGGCCATCATCCAGGCCAAGAAGGCGAAAAAGTGGAAAGCCACCTGGTTCGACAGGGCTCTCGGCGGCCAGGACCCTGAGGGGCGCGTCCACGCCAGCATCAACAGTTGCCAGGCCCGAACCGCTCGTATGAGCATCACGGGCGCGGTGCCAGCGCAGACGCTCCCGGCCGGGGACTCGTACGTGCGGCACTGCTTCCTCGCGGAGCCCGGCCACGTCACCGTGTCATCCGACTACGGGAACATGGAGCTGCGGGTGCTGGCCGCCTTCAGCGGCGACCCGACGATGCTGGACGCCTTCCACCGCGGCCTGGATCTGCACCAGATCACTGCCGACGCCGCAGGCGTTGACCGTAAGGCCGGTAAGGGCACCAACTTCACCGTCTGTTTCGGCGGCGGCTGGAAGGCAATTGTCGAGCAGTACGGCGTCGCGGAGGCCGAAGCCAAGAAGGCCGTCAAGGCGTTCTGGGAGACCTACCCGGGGGTCAAGCGCCTGGCCGACCGCCTTCAGCGCGAAGCGCGGCGCACCGGCTTCATCTACACCGGTACGGGCCGGCGCCTCCCCGTGGACCGCGACCGCGTGTACGCGGCGCTCAACTACTTCATCCAGTCGACCAGCCGTGACATCACGGCCCGAGCCCTGATCGAACTCGACCGGGCCGGATACACCGAGTACGTCCGCCTTCCAATCCACGACGAGCTGGTCTTCAGCTTCCCCCGGGAGCAGGCAGCGGAGTTGGCCGAGAAGACGGCCCGGATCATGGAAATGACGGTCAAGGGCCTCCTCGTCCCCGTTGACGCCGAGATCGGCGAACGGAGCTGGGGCAGCGTCCTCGACCTCGAAGCAAGCAAGCACTAAGGAATGAATTGTCCAACGCTGATGGGTTTGACGAGCTGATCTCTGGCATCGAGACGGAGATGAACCAGGCTCTGATCGAGAAGCGGGGTACCGCTGTTGTCGCCCTGGCCCGGATCACCGGTGTCGTCTACACAGAGGCGATAGCGGCCGGAGTCCCGCACGTCCTGGCTCAGGAGATGGCCACGGACTACTGGGCCAAGGAGATGCACCCCGAGGTCACTGCCGTCGCCGACGACCAGGACGGTGACGAGTGAGCACGGCAGCGCTGGAGACGGCACGGGTGCCAGACACTGTGGACCAAGCGATCGATGAGTGGGTGCAAACGCAACTTGCCGCCTCCCCGGACTGGGGAGACGACAAGTGGGAAACCTTGGGGAAGATCCTCGACGTCGAGTTCACCCCGGTCTGTTAGGACTTCCAGATAGGCGTGAGACGTCTCGGGTTCGGCATCTTATTGCCCTTCTCGCCCGGGGCCACCTGGATGGCGGCGAATACCTCGAACAAGACCTTGCGCTTCTGTTCGAGATCGTATTCGCCGCTTTTCCATTTCCGCATGATGTCCCCCGGAGCCTCTGACCCCTGCCGAGCCTCCATCTCGAAGCGCGCCCGTTCGCGCCGGAGCTTCTTCACCTCGGTCTCCAGCTTGGGGGCCAGCCGATAGAACATCTCATCGCTGATCTCGTCCGCCTCCCACTGCGCTTCCAGCTTGGCCAACTTGTCGGCCTTCTGCTTGAGCTGGGTTTCCAGCGGCCACACCACCTCGGGCGCCTTGTACGTCGCCTGGGCCTTCTCCAACTTGGCCATCAGCAGCAGCTCAATCTGCTTGTCGACCATCGGACCAGAGATCGCGTTCCGTGAGCACTTGTGACAGGTGTAGTTGTACGGGCTCCTCCTCGACCGGTTGGTCTTGCTCCCGCCCATCGGGTTGTTGCAGACACGTTCCTTCTTCTTGTTGCCGACCTCATCCTCCAGCACCCGCTGACAGCGAAGGAGTGACGAAGCCAGGTACTTGATGGTCTTCGGGATGCCCGTGATGCGGGGCGTGCCCGACCCGCGTGCGAGGTATGTGCTCCCGTCCTTGAAGGTGGCGCACACCGCGCGCCACTCCTCCGGGGTGGCGATCGTCTCCCAGATGCCCACGATCGGCGCGCCGTTGTCGTCCAGGACCAGCTCTCCCCGGTTGGCGCGGTAGCCGCAGACCCGAGGCGCGGTCATCATCTGGGTGAGCGTCTGCGGCACGATCTCACCGCCACGAGTCCCCGTGAGACCCCGCTTCTTCGCTTCAAGGCACAGGGTCTTCACGGCCTTGCCCTTGATGCGCTCGCGGATCGCCCACAACAGGAAGTCGGCCTCGGCCGGCCGCAGGTGAATCCTGTCGTCGTCCCAGCCGAACGGCCTCGGCCCGCTGTGGGGGAGGCCGTCAAGGATGCGGTCCTGGTGCCAGTCGCGGATGCGACGCTTCTTCTTCAGCGACTCGGCCTTGTTGACCACCGCCATGACGCCCGTCTTGATGATCTCACTCTCCTCGGTGAGATCCATGGGGCCTGACGGCGTGTAGAAGCGGCGCGCCGGGTCGAGCGTGAGGGCGTCCACGAAGTCTTCCCAGTCCCGGTTCGTGCGCTGCACGCGGTCCTGGTCGACGCAGATCACGCCATCGACCCGGTAGCCCTCCGGCGTGTACCCACGGCGTAGGTCCCGCTGCATCGCTAGGAAGTCCGGGCGGACCACGTCGCGCTTCGAGGCGGACAGGTCGTTGTCGGTGTAGCGGTGGACGATGATCGCGCCATGGCGGGCGGCGTTCTTGTCGTTCCGGCGGTGCTGGTTGGCGACGCCCTTCCCGGCGGCCCATGCGGAGGTGGCGGCCTTCTTCTTGTTGTGCTTGCGCCAGTCGTCCGAGATGCGCGAGTAGGCGATGAGGAAGGGAGTGTCCGGGTAGAGCTTGGCCAGCTCTTCAGGGGATGGCAGCCCGGCAGGCACGCCCCTCAGCTCAAGATCATCCGGCCCGGTGTCCTCGGGCGCCGCGGCGGCGCCGAAGGTTCCCCCTCTGGTTATGTTCAACATGCACCTTCTTGGTCTTGCGTCCCGGCTGCCCGGGTTGTGTACATTGGGGCGAGTCGCCTCGCGCATCAACTTTCACTCTACATCGCACATCAACTTTCTGGCGATGCGTCTCCGTGTTGGGGTTGGGTGCGAGGCTCCCTCGTGCAACGATGCTGGGGTGAACCGACTTGCCAACGAGCAGTCGCCCTACCTACTCCAGCACGCCTCCAACCCAGTGGATTGGTGGCCATGGGGAGAGGAGGCGATGGCGGAAGCGAAGCGGCGGGACGTGCCCATTCTGTTGAGTGTGGGTTATTCGTCCTGTCACTTATGCTTCTGATAATTTACTGGTGTCACGTCATGGCGAGCGAGTCGTTCGAGGACGAGGCCGTGGCCGCCGTCGTCAACGAGCACTTCGTCGCGGTCAAGGTCGACCGCGAGGAGCGACCCGACGTGGACGCGGTGTACATGGAGGCCGTCCAGGTGGCCACCGGCCAGGGCGGCTGGCCGATGACGGTGTTCCTCACGCCGGACGCCGAGCCGTTCTACTTCGGCACGTACTTCCCGCCCGGCCCGCGACACGGCCTGCCCGGCTTCCGTCAGGTCCTGGAGGGCGTCGCGGCTGCGTGGCGGGAGCGGCGCGACGAAGTGGGGGAGGTCGCGCGGCGTGTGGTGAGCGACCTGTCGGGGCGCGCCACGCCGGCCGGTACCCCCCGTGCGCCGGGCGCGGAGGAGCTTCACGCGGCGCTGCTGAGCCTGACGCGCGACTTCGACGCGCTGCACGGCGGCTTCGGCGGGGCGCCCAAGTTCCCGCCGTCGATGGTGCTGGAGTTCCTGCTGCGGCACCACGTGCGCACGGGGTCGGAGGCGGCCCTGGAGATGGTCACGGCCACGTGCGAGGCGATGGCGCGCGGCGGCATGTACGACCAGCTGGGCGGCGGTTTCGCGCGGTACGCGGTGGACGCGTCGTGGACCGTGCCGCACTTCGAGAAGATGCTCTACGACAACGCGCTGCTGTGCCGCGTCTACGCCCACCTGTGGCGGGTCACGGGCTCGGAGCTCGCCCGCCGGGTGGCGCTGGAGACGGCGGACTTCATGGTCCGCGAGCTGCGGACGGCGCACGGCGGCTTCGCCTCGGCGCTGGACGCCGACAGCGACGACGGCCGCGGGCAGCACGCCGAGGGCGCGTACTACGTGTGGACGCCGGGCCGGCTGCGGGAGGCGCTGGGCGAGGAGGACGCGGCGCTGGCCGCGGAGTACTTCGGGGTCACCGAGGAGGGCACGTTCGAGGCGGGTGCCTCGGTGCTCCAGCTGCCCGACAGCGAGCGCCTGGTGGACGCGGCGCGGCTGGCGTCCGTACGGGACCGGCTGCGTGCGGCGCGGGAGCGGCGGCCGCACCCCGGGCGGGACGACAAGGTCGTGGCGGCCTGGAACGGGCTGGCGATCGCCGCGCTGGCCGAGACGGGGGCGTTCTTCGACCGCCCGGACCTGGTGCAGGCGGCGACGGACGCGGCGGACCTGCTGGTCCGCGTCCACATGGACGGCGAGGCGCGGCTGTGCCGGACGTCGCTGGACGGGGTGGCGGGGGCGCACGCCGGGGTGCTGGAGGACTACGCGGACGTCGCCGAGGGCTTCCTCGCGCTGTGCGCGGTGACCGGCGAGGGCGTGTGGGTGGAGTTCGCCGGGCTGCTGCTGGACACGGTCCTCGACCGGTTCACCGGTCCGGACGGCGCGCTGTTCGACACGGCCGACGACGCGGAGGCGCTGATCCGCCGGCCGCAGGACCCCACGGACAACGCGGCGCCCTCCGGCTGGACGGCGGCGGCCGGGGCCCTGCTGTCGTACGCCGCGTACACGGGCAGCTCGCGGCACCGCGAGGCGGCCGAGCAGGCGCTGGGCATCGTCACGGCGCTGGGGCCGCGGGTGCCGCGGTTCCTGGGCTGGGGGCTGGCGGTGGCCGAGGCGCTGCTGGACGGCCCGCGCGAGGTGGCGGTGGTGGGTCCCGCCGGCGACCCGGCGACGCGGGCGCTGCACCGGGCGGCGCTGCTGTCGCCGGCGCCGGGCCTGGTCGTGGGCGTGGGCGAGCCGGGGGTGCCGGCGGGCGAGGAGGAGACGCCGCTGCTGGCCGGCCGTACGCCGGCCGACGGCCGTCCGGCGGCGTACGTGTGCCGGCGCTTCACGTGCGACGCGCCGGTGACGGACGCGGAGGAGCTGGCGGCGCGGCTGGGTGCGGCCAAGGAGGGGTGACGCCGGGGAAGGTCCCGGCGGTCAGGGGGTCAGGCCGCGGGCCAGGACGTCGAGGGTGCGGGTGACGATGCCGACGAGGTCCTCGGTCTGGCCCTGTTCGACCCAGAGCATCACGGCCTCCTGCAGGGCGCCGAGGACGGCGGCGACGGCGACCCGGAGCTCCAGGTCGCCGGGGGCGTGGCCGGTGCGCCCGGCCAGGACGGCGCAGAGCGTGCGGGCGGAGCGGGCCATGCTCTCGGCGGACCGGCCGCGCAGGGCGGGGACCTCGTGCACGAGCCGGGTGCGCTGGCGGAGTTCGGCCAGGTCCTGGTCGACGGCGTGGCGCACGGTGGCGAGGACGGCCTGCCGGACGGCTTCGCCGGCCGGTTCGCCGGCGGGCCGGGCCCGTACGGCCTCGGCGAGCAGTTCCCCGTAGCCGTCGGTGAGGACGATGTCCTCCTTGGTGGGGAAGTAGCGGAAGACGGTGCTGGTGGAGACGTCGGCCTCGGCGGCGATGCGGTCGACGGGGGTGGCGTCGTACCCGTGCTCCGCGAACAGCCGGTAGGCGGCGCGGAGGATGGCGCGGCGGGTCCGGAGCTTCTTCCGCTCGCGCAGGGAGGTGGTGGGGTGGGTGGGCATGGCCGACATTCTCGGGGAACGCCGCGGCCGGGCGGGTCGGTGAATCTTTAATGGGATGCTGACTGTCAGTGGCGTGTGTCACCCTCTGTCAAGGGAAGGGATACGGTCGGTGAGACCGAAGGGGGTTGTGCATGCTCTTGGCTGCTGCGGTCGTCGCGGTGCTGTGCGTCGCGGGATATGTGCTGGCGGGGGAGATCGCCGTTCTGGCGGTGGTGGTGGCGGGCGTCACGGGCCTGATGTGGAGCGTGGCCGCGGCCTCCAGGCCACGGCCACGTGTGCGTCGTCGGCGCGCCGGTCGCGCGTCAGGCGTGCGAATAGGCCACCAGCGAGATGCCCACGTAGTGCGTGACGAAGGCCGCCAGGGTGAGGGAGTGGAAGACTTCGTGGAACCCGAACCACCGCGGTGACGGGTTGGGGCGCTTGATCCCGTAGATCACGCCGCCCACGGAGTAGAGCAGGCCGCCGACGATCACCAGCGTCAGGACGGCCGGCCCGCCCTTGTGCAGGAAGTCGGGCAGGAAGAAGACGGCGGCCCAGCCCATCGCGATGTAGCAGGGGGTGTAGAGCCAGCGCGGCGCGCCCACCCAGAAGACGCGGAAGGCGATGCCGGCCACGGCCGCCGCCCATACGGCCCACAGCAGGACCTGTCCGCGGGTGCCCGGGATGAGCAGCATCGTCAGCGGGGTGTAGGTGCCCGCGATGATCAGGAAGATGTTGGCGTGGTCGAGGCGGCGCAGTACGGCCGTCACGCGCGGGCTCCAGTTGCCGCGGTGGTAGAGCGCGCTGATGCCGAAGAGCAGGCAGGCCGTCAGGACGTAGACGGCGCAGGCGACGCGGCCGCGGGTGCTGTCGGCGAGTGCGGTGAGGAAGACCCCCGAGACCAGCACGGCGGGGAACATCCCCGCGTGCAGCCAGCCGCGCAGCCGGGGCTTGACCGGCGGCGGCGCGGGGGACGGGGCGTCGGCGTCGGGGGCGGCCGTCGCGGCCCCGGGGGCGGGGGAGGGCGCGGGGTGCCGGGTGTCGGGCGCGGGAATCATGGCGGCCATGGTAGCTACGCCACCGTAAGTTACGCGTCGGTACCGGGTGGCGATGGTCACGGGGGTGCCCCCTGGACAGATCGGATGATGAGTCGGATGATCAAATGAGTGCGGGCGGCACCGGATGAGCGGCTACGAAGCGTCTGGGTCGCAGCCCCCAAGGGGCATACATGTGCAGATGCGGACTGAACCGGCCCTCACCGGTTATACGGGTCCGTACCACCCTCAAACATTTGGCGCCGGGCAGTGCGGCCCGGCGGAACGGAGCGATCGTGGCGCGCAGCAATGCGGCTCCCCCTGTCCCCACCCGGCACCAGGCCCTGATCTCCTGGGTCGACGAGATCGCCGCCCTCACCCAGCCGGACCGCGTGGTCTGGTGCGACGGATCCGAGGCCGAGTACGAGCGCCTGTGCGAGGAGCTCGTCGCCAAGGGCACCTTCCGGAAACTCGACCCGGTCAAGCGCCCGAACTCCTACTACGCCGCCTCCGACCCCAGCGACGTGGCCCGCGTCGAGGACCGCACGTTCATCTGCTCCGAGAAGGAGGAGGACGCCGGCCCCACCAACCACTGGAAGGCCCCCGCCGAGATGCGGGAGATCTTCCAGGGCAAGGACGGCAAGGGCGGCGTCTTCCGCGGCTCCATGCGCGGCCGCACGATGTACGTCGTGCCCTTCTGCATGGGCCCGCTCGGCTCCCCGCTGTCCGCCATCGGCGTCGAGATCACCGACTCCGCCTACGTCGCCGTCTCCATGCGCACCATGACCCGCATGGGCCAGGCCGTGCTCGACGAGCTCGGCACCGACGGCTTCTTCGTCAAGGCCGTGCACACCCTCGGCGCCCCGCTCGCCGAGGGCGAGGCCGACGTGCCGTGGCCCTGCAACAGCACCAAGTACATCTCGCACTTCCCCGAGAGCCGCGAGATCTGGTCCTACGGCTCCGGCTACGGCGGCAACGCCCTGCTCGGCAAGAAGTGCTACGCCCTGCGCATCGCCTCCGTCATGGCCCGCGACGAGGGCTGGCTCGCCGAGCACATGCTCATCCTCAAGCTGACCCCGCCCCACGGCGAGGCCAAGTACGTCGCCGCCGCCTTCCCCTCCGCCTGCGGCAAGACCAACCTCGCCATGCTGGAGCCCACCATCTCCGGCTGGACCGTGGAGACCATCGGCGACGACATCGCCTGGATGCGCTTCGGCGAGGACGGCCGCCTCTACGCCATCAACCCCGAGGCCGGCTTCTTCGGTGTGGCCCCCGGCACCGGCGAGAACACCAACGCCAACGCCATGAAGACCCTCTGGGGCAACGCCGTCTTCACCAACGTCGCCCTCACCGACGACAACGACGTGTGGTGGGAGGGCATGACCGACGAGAAGCCGGCCCACCTCACCGACTGGCGCGGCAACGACTGGACGCCGGAGTCCGGCACCCCCGCCGCCCACCCCAACGCCCGCTTCACCGTGCCCGCCGCCCAGTGCCCGATCATCGCGCCCGAGTGGGAGGACCCCAAGGGTGTGCCGATCTCGGCCATCCTCTTCGGCGGCCGCCGCGCCTCGGCCGTGCCGCTGGTGACGGAGTCCCTCTCCTGGCAGCACGGCGTCTTCCTCGGCGCCAACGTCGCCTCCGAGAAGACCGCCGCCGCCGAGGGCAAGGTCGGCGAGCTGCGCCGCGACCCGTTCGCCATGCTGCCGTTCTGCGGCTACAACATGGGCGACTACATGGGCCACTGGATCAAGGTGGGGCAGGGCAAGGACCAGTCCAGGCTGCCGAAAATCTACTACGTCAACTGGTTCCGCAAGAACGACGCCGGTGACTTCGTCTGGCCCGGCTTCGGCGAGAACAGCCGCGTGCTGAAGTGGATCGTCGAGCGCCTGGAGGGCAAGGCGGACGGCGTGGAGACGCCGATCGGCATCCTCCCGACGAAGGACGCCCTCGACCTGGACGGCCTCGACATCGCCGACGCCGACCTCGACCTGCTGCTGAAGGTCGACGAGGAGGTGTGGCGCGAGGAGGCCGCACTGGTCCCCGACCACCTGAACACCTTCGGTGACCACACCCCGAAGGAGCTGTGGGACGAGTACCGGGCGCTGGTGCAGCGGCTCGGCTGACACCGCAACGCCGGACGGGCCGGAGCGCGAGCTCCGGCCCGTCCGGCGTGTCAGGCCGCGTCCTCCGCGATCCCCAGCGCCTCGGCGTGCGCCCGGAGGCGTTCGGCCGCCAGGGCCGTGCCCGCCGAGTCGCCCGCGCTGTGGGCCACCACCAGGGCCTGGCCCGCCAGCATGTGGGCGCGCTGGTGCAGGGCCGTGACGCGGGCCGCGGTGGTGTCGCCCGCCGTCGGGGCGGCGCGCAGCGGCGTGGTGCCGCTCATGCGCTCGATCCGGTCGGCGAGGCGCCGCGCCGCCCCGTCCAGGGCTGCGGACGGGGTGAGTGCGCGCAGTTCGTCCGTCACTGTCAGCAGCGCGGTCAGGTGCCCCGCCAGGCGGATGTCCAGCTCTTCCCGGCGGGAGCGGTGAGGGCCGTTGCCGTGCACGTGCGAGTGGACCGACTTGGTGCGGATCGGTTCGTACATGGATGGCCTCCTGAGTCCTTCTGAAGGCCATCCTAACTTAGACAGTGTCTAAACTTGGCTGTAGCCGTCGAGGAAGTTCCCGATCCGGGTCACCGCATCGGCCAGGTCCTTGGCGTTCGGCAGCGTGACCAGGCGGAAGTGGTCGGGCTCGGGCCAGTTGAAGCCCGTACCGTGCACCACCATGATCTTCTCGGCGCGCAGCAGGTCCAGGACCATCTGCCGGTCGTCCTTGACCGGGTAGACCTTGGGGTCCAGGCGCGGGAACGCGTACAGCGCACCCTTCGGCTTCACGCACGTCACGCCCGGGATCTGCGTCAGCAGCTCGTACGCCACGTCGCGCTGCTCCAGCAGCCGGCCGCCCGGCAGCACCAGGTCGTTGATCGACTGCCGGCCGCCCAGGGCCGTGGCCACCGCGTACTGCGCCGGCATGTTGGCGCACAGCCGCATGTTCGCCAGGATCGTCAGGCCCTCGATGTAGCTCTCGGCGTGCGCCTTCGGCCCGCACACCGCCATCCAGCCGCTGCGGTAGCCCGCCACCCGGTACGCCTTCGACAGGCCGTTGAAGGTCAGCGTCAGCAGGTCCGGGGCGAGGGCGGCGGTCGGGGTGTGCGTCACGCCGTCGTAGAGGATCTTGTCGTAGATCTCGTCCGAGCAGACGATCAGGTTGTGCCGACGGGCGATCTCCGTCAGCGCGAGCACCATCTCCTCGTCGTAGACGGCGCCCGTGGGGTTGTTCGGGTTGATGATGACGAGCGCCTTGGTGCGGTCGGTGATCTTCCGCTCCAGGTCGGCGAGGTCCGGCATCCAGTCCGCCTGCTCGTCGCAGCGGTAGTGCACGGCCGTGCCGCCGGCCAGCGAGACCGACGCCGTCCACAGCGGGTAGTCCGGCGCCGGCACCAGCACCTCGTCGCCGTCGTCGAGCAGCGCCTGCATCGACATCTGGATGAGCTCGGAGACGCCGTTGCCGAGGTAGACGTCCTCGACCGACAGCTCGATGCCCTTGGTCTCGTAGTGCTGCACCACCGCCCGCCGCGCGGACAGCAGGCCCTTGGCGTCGCCGTAGCCGTGCGCGTCCCCGACGTTGCGGATCATGTCCTCGAGGATCTCCGGCGGGCACTCGAAGCCGAAGGTCGCGGGGTTGCCCGTGTTCAGCTTGAGGATGCGGTGACCCGCCGCCTCCAGCCGCATGGCCTCCTCCAGCACCGGGCCACGGATCTCGTAGCAGACGTTGGCGAGCTTCGTTGACTGGATCACCTGCATGACGGCCACCCTACGGGTCCCTCCCGGCCCCCGCGCGGTGTTTCCCGCCGCACCCGCCCCGCCGCCGGCGCCCCCGGACGGCCCTGCTCAGGCCACCGGCGTCCGCCGCACCGACCGGCCCGCGAGGACGTCCGTCCGGCGTCCGTCTTCCATCGCAAAGCGTCCGGCAATCAGGACATAAGGAATGCCGGACGGAAGCCGGGCAGGGGCTTCGAAAGTGGCGCCCGCGCCCACCGTCTCCGGATCGAAGAGCACCAGGTCGGCACGGTGTCCGGGCCGCACCAGACCCCGGTCCGGCAGCCGCAGCCGGGCCGCGGGACGCGACGTGAGATGCGCCACGCACTCCTCCAGCGACAGCACCCCCAGCTCCCGCACGTACCGTCCGAGGTAGCGCGGAAACGTTCCGTAGGCGCGCGGGTGCGGCTTCGCGCCCTGAAGGATGCCGTCGCTCCCGCCCATGTGCACCCGGTGCCGCATCACCGCCCGCACGTTCTCCTCGTGCCCCACGTGCAGCAGCACCGCCGTGCCCAGCCGGTCCTCCAGCAGCAGACGCCGGGCCGTCTCCCACGGCTCCTCGCCGCGCTCCCGCGCCCACCGCGCCACCGACCCGCCCACGTACCCCGCCAGACGCGGCGACGCCACGCCCGACACCTCCACCGCGTCCCAGTCCACCGGCACGCCGTGGCAGCCGTCGCTGCCCCCGTCCTCCAGCACCCGCCCGATCCGGCGCGCCGTCACCTCGTCCCGCAGCCGCGCCAGCACCGCCTCCGGGCCGCCTTCCGCCGCCCACCCCGGCAGCAGCGCCACCAGCGTCGTGCAACCGGGCGTGTAGGGGTACGAGTCGAGGGAGAGGTCCACACCGTCGGCCAGCGCCGCGTCCAGCAGCGCCAGCAACTCCGGCGCACGCCCCCGGTTCACCGGGAAGTTGAGGGTCGCGTGCGCCAGATGCAGGGCGCAGCCCGCCGCCCGGGCGACCCCGGTCATCTCCGCGTACGCCGCGAGCGCCCCTGCCCCGTACGAACGGTGGTGCGGGCAGAAGTAGCCGCCGTAGTGCGCCACCACCCGGCACAGCGCGGTCAGCTCGTCCGCGCCGGCGTACATGCCCGGCGCGTACGTCAGGCCCGCCGACAGCCCCACCGCGCCCTGCTCCAGCCCCTCGGCCACCAGACGCCGCATCCGCCCCAGCTCGTCCGCCGTGGCCGGCCGGTCCTCCCAGCCGGCCGCGAGCATCCGCACCGAGCCGTGCGGCACCAGGTACGCCGCGTTCACCGCGACGCCCTCGCCGCCGAAGCCGTGGTTCAGCCGGTCCAGGTACGCACCCACGGACGCCCAGCCGGCCTCCCCGTCCAGGGCGGCGCCGTCCCCGTTCCAGCCGGCCAGCTGGGTGCGCAGCGCCGGCAGCGTCCGGCCGTCGGCCGGCGCGTACGACAGGCCGTCCTGGCCGAGCACCTCCAGCGTCACGCCCTGCGCCACCTTCGCCACGTGCGCCGGGTCCTCCAGCAGCGCCAGGTCGCTGTGGGCGTGCATGTCGACGAAGCCGGGCGCCAGCACCAGGCCGTGACAGTCCAGCACCCGGCGCCCCGACGGCCGCGGGCCGCCGGGGCCGTCCGCCGCGCGACGGATCTCCGCGATCCGGCCGCCGTCCAGCGCGACGTCCGCACGGAAGAGCGGGCCGCCGCTGCCGTCGGCGACCCGTACGTCACGCAGGACCGTGTCCACGCCGGGGTCCCTACCCGGCCGGCCGACCGGCAGAACGCCGGCCGGAGAACGTCGGCCAGAAGGCCGGAGAACGCCGGCTAGAAGAACGTCCGCACGTAATCCGTGACCGTGCCGTCCTCCGTCGCCAGCGGGATCATCGGCCACCGGTCGAACACCGCGCACGGGTGCGACAGGCCCAGCCCCACCCAGTCGCCGACCTCGACGTCCGCGCCCTCGCCGACCTCGACGAAGGCGTGCTGGTCCGCCAGCTTGATCACGCTCAGGCCCGTGGCCGGCCGCACCGCGCCGTCCCGTGCCGACCGCACCACCTGCGGCTCCGGCAGCCCCAGGTCGTACGAGACGTCGCGCTTGCCCGCGTTCAGGTACGCCCGGCCCGGTTCCGGCCGCGACACCACCTGCGCCCACAGCCGGAACGCCGGCCGCAGCACGCCCTCCTCCGGGTGCCGGTTGAAGGGCGTGACGCGGCGGTAGTGGCCGTCGTCGTGCGTCACGTACGCGCCCGAGCGCAGGATCTTCAGCACCGGAGCCGACAGCTCCGGCAGCGCCGCGAACGACTCGGCCACCGCGTCGAACCAGGCGCTGCCGCCCGCGCTCACCACGATCCGGTCCAGCCCGGCGAACAGCCCCGCCTTGTCGAGCGTCACCGCCAGGCCCGTCAGCCGCCGCAGCCACGCCCCGACGCGCTCCTCGTCGGCCTGCGGGATCTCGCCCTCGTAGCCGGCGACACCCACCAGCCGCAGCGTGCCCGTACGCACCACCGCCCCGGCGACCCGTTCGGCCTCGTCCTCCGTGCGCACCCCCGTGCGCCCGCCGTCGACGCCCAGCTCGACCACCACGTCCACCGGCCGCGTGGCACCGGCGGCACGCAGCCCGGCGTCCATCAGCTCCACGCCGCGCACCGAGTCCACGTACGTGACGAGTGTGAACTCCGGGTCGGCCGCCAGCTCGGCGGCGAGCAGCCGCAGCGACGGCTCGTCCACGACCTGGTTGGCGAGGAATACGCGCGGCACGCCGTAGGCGCGGCACACGCGCAGCTGGGGGACGGTGGCGACGGTGATGCCCCAGGCGCCGTGGTCCAGCTGGCGGCGGAACAGCGCCGGGGCCATCGAGGTCTTGCCGTGCGGCGCGAAGGCCAGGTCGTGCCCGGCCGACCAGCGCTCCATCGCGCCGAGGTTGTGGTCCAGCGCCTCGGCCGACAGGGCCAGCACGGGCGTGGTGAAGCCGCCGGTGAACAGCGAGCGGCGCTCGGCGGCTAGCTCGCCGACGGTCAGCCCCTCGGCGTCCGGCGGCAGCCCCTTGAAGCGGTGGTCCACGCGCTCCTGCGCGAGGCGGGCGAGGGCGTCGTCGGCTGTGGCGGCCATGGGGCCTCCCGTCGGGTCGTACGTCGTACGGTCGTGCGATCGTGCGGTCCTTGCTCGATCCGCCGCTGTCTAACACCGGGCCCGAGGCGGGGTCAACGGTGCGTGCGGAACTGTGACGGACGGGATGAAAGCGTGACAAGCGCGCGTCCGTTGCCGGCGGCGTGTCACGTGCAGTCGCGTCACTGGCAGTACTGCGCCTCCTTGCCGATCGAGCGGTACATGCAGTCCGCGTTCTCCAGCAGCCGCAGCACCGACTCGCGGTTGCGGCTCGTCTCGCGGTCGATCACCTCGTCGGGCGGGTAGAAGCCGCCGCCGGCCCCGCTCTCGTCCGGGTACATCTCGAACGTGTAGGCGAAGATCTTCTGGTTGCCCCACAGCCAGTCGTCGATCGTCCCGTCCGTGATGTAGAGGTCGCTCGACTGCTCGGCGGTGTAGCCGTTGGCGGCGGCCATCGACTTGCCGACGGTCGCGAACGCGTCGTGGTCGTCCTGCGTCATGCCGGGCGCGGTGTCCGCGTACGTCCAGCCGAACGGCCACATCACCAGCTCGCTGTAGGTGTGGAAGTCGATGGCGGCCTTGATCTGCTGCTTGCCGTTCACCACGCGGCTGCGGACGAAGTCCGCGACCACCTTCACCTCGGGGGCCGACTCGGCGGCCGTGCCGCGGTACGTCTCCGAGCCGGGGCTGCCGGAGGAGCCGCCGCAGCAGGCCCACTTGTAGTTCCAGTTGCGGTTGAGGTCCGTGCCGCGGGCCGACGCGCCGGCGTTGGGCTGCCGGTTCTTGCGCCAGTTGCGGTAGGTGCCGGTCGCGATGTCGTACTCGCCGCCGTCGGGGTTGAGGTCGGGCACGATCCACACCACCCGGCTGTCGAGCAGCTTGGTGACGCGCGCGTCCTTGCCGTACTGGGTGCCGAACTCCTTGAGCAGGTAGAGCGCCATCTCGACGGTGAGGTGCTCGCGCGCGTGCTGGTGGTGCGTGAAGAGGACCTCCGGCTTGGTGGCCGCCGCCGCGGTCCGGCCGGTGCCGGCTCCGGTGCCCGTGCCTGTGCCGGTGACCTTTACGGCGACGATGTCGCGGCCCTCGTACGACTTCCCGATGACCTGCTTGCTCATCAGGGCCGGGTGGGCGGCGACGGCGGCGTCGATCTCCTCGGTCATCTCCTTGTAGTTGTGGTACTTCGCGTCGTCCGAGGGGAAGTCGAAGGGCTCGGCCTTGCGGCCGCCGCTGCGGTCCGGCGGGCCGGGCAGTTCGCGCACGGTCCAGCCCATCCGGCGGACCTTCGCGGCCTGCGCGGCATCCGCGGTGATGACGACGGAGCCCTTGCGGACGGCGTCCACGGAGGCGCCGGTGGCGGCGAGCGCGGTGCGCTGCGCGGCGGTTCTCGGGCCGGTGACCTCGTACGACCGGGCCGGCGGCGCCTCGCCGGCGGGGGTGGCGGGGGCGGCCAGGGCGAGGGTGAGGACGCCGGCGACGGCGGCGCCCGCGGCGGCGGTCAGGCGGGTCGTTCTCCGGGGTGCTCTCCGGGTCGTGCTCCGGGGGGTCTGGGGTCGGGGGGTGGTGGGGGGTCGCATTCCGGCCTCCTCGTGGGGTCCGCTCGTGCGACGGGTGGGGGGATTCCAGCGTTCTGTTCTGACGTGTACTCGTCAATGCTGCGGGACCGTCCGGGGTCGGTCGGTTCCGGCCAACTTCTTTCCGAGTTCACCTCAACCGATTGCCGGTCCGCGGTAGCGACACCAACAATGCGCATGACAAATCGCGTGACACATCACTGATGCGTGTGTGATCGGAGAGGACCACCCCCCATGAGACGACCTCTCGGCCGACCCCTCGCCGGAACGCTGGCCGCCCTGCTCTGCGCCGGGGCGACCGTCGCGGCCGGCACCGGGACGGCGGCCGCGGCGACCACGGCGCCCGCGGCGGCCACGGCGGCCACCAAGGAGGCTCCCGCCGCCCTCAAGGGCGCGCCCCTCGCCGCGAAGACCAAGGCCGTGGACTTCGCCGGCACGGTGGCGCTGAGCAACTGCTCCGGCTCGCTCGTCCGGATGCCGAACTCGGCCGACACCGACCCCGCCCTCGTCCTCACCAACGGCCACTGCCTGGAGACCGGCATGCCGGAGGCGGGCGAGGTCATCACCGACCAGCCCTCCAGCCGCACGTTCAGCCTGCTCAACTCCACGGCCGGCAAGGTCGCCACGCTGCGCGCGGCGAAGGTCGCGTACGCGACGATGACCGACACCGACGTCACGCTGTACCAGCTCGACACCACCTACGCGGCCGTCAAGCAGCGCTACGGCATCAACGCCCTGGTCCTCTCCGGCGACCACCCCACGGCCGGCGCGGCCATCAAGGTCGTCTCCGGCTACTGGAAGAAGATCTACACCTGCAACGCCGACGGGTTCGTGCCCGAGCTGCACGAGGCGGACTGGGTGTGGAAGGACTCCATGCGCTACACCGCGCCCTGCAACATCATCGGCGGTACGTCCGGTTCGCCGGTCGTCGACGTGAAGACCGGCAAGGTCGTCGCCGTCAACAACACCGCCAACGAGGACGGCGACCGCTGCACGATGAACAACCCGTGCGAGGTCGACGAGAACGGCAACACCACCGTCCGCAAGGGCATCGGCTACGCCCAGGAGACCTACGGCCTCACCAAGTGCATAGCCACCGGCAACAAGCTGGACCTGAGCCTTCCGGGCTGCACGCTGCCCAAGCCGTGACCCCGCAGGTCTGATCGCGCCCTCCGCCGGGCGGCCTCGTGCGCGAGGCCGCCCGGCGGAGGCGTTCACCACGGGTTGCGGCAGCACCGGTTACGGCAGCACGGGTTACGGCAGGCCGTGCACGTGCGGGCCCACCGCGTTCGACCACGCGTTGCCGTTCGCCGCGTCCCAGTTGGTCGACCAGGTCATCGCGCCGCGCAGGTCCGGGTAGGTGCGCGACGGCTTGAACGAGCCGCAGCCCGTGCCCTTCGTCAGGCAGTCCAGCGCCGCGTTGACCACCGACGGCGCCACGTAGCCGCTGCCCGCGCCGCGCGGCGAGGCGGGCACCCCGAGGCCCACCTGGGACGGCGCGAGACCACCCTCCAGCTGGATGCAGGCCAGCGCGGTGAGGAAGTCCACGGAGCCCTGTGCGTACACTTTGCCGTCGCAGCCGTTCATCGAACCGCTGTTGTAGAACTGCGTGTTGACCACGGTGAGGATGTCCTTGACGGCGAGCGCCGTGCGGAAGTACGCGGACGACGGCGACTGCATGTCGATCGTCTGCGGCGCCATGGTGAGGACGAGTCCGGGGCCGGCCTTGGCGGACAGGGCACGCAGGGCCTGCGTCATGTACGTCGGGTCGAGGCCGTTCTCCAGGTCGATGTCCACGCCGTTGAACCCGTAGGTGCGCATCAGTGCGTACACGCTGTCGGCGAAGTTGGCGGCGGACGTCGCGTCGTTGACGACGACCGTGCCGCGCTCGCCGCCCACCGAGATCACCACCGACTTGCCCGCGGCCTGTTTGGCGGCGATGTCCGCCTTGAACTGCGCCTCGCTGTAGTGCAGCGCCGGGTCGAGGGTGAAGGAGACGGCGCCCCGTGTGGTCGTGGCGTCGGCGAAGGCGACCGCGACGATGTCGTACTGCGCGGGCACGTCACTGATTTTCTGCACGGTGGCGCCGTTGTCGAAGTTCTGCCAGTAGCCGGTCACGGCGTGCCGCGGCACGTTCGGGGTGCCGCCGCTGCCGCCCGGCGTGGTGACCGTGACCTCGGCGGAGGGCGCGGACTCGCCGGCCGCGTTGGTGGCGGTCACCCGGAAGCGGTACGAGGTGCCGGGGGCGAGGCCCGTGACGGTCGTGGACGTGCCGGTCACGGCGCGGTCGCGGGTGCCGTCGCGGTAGACCTGGTAGCCGGTCGCGCCCGGCACCGCGTTCCATGACAGGGCGGCGGACGACGCGGTGACCGTGCCCGCGGCCAGGCCGGTGGGGGCGTCCGGCACGGGGTCGCCGGGGTCGCCGCCGCCGGGGCCGGTGAGCGACAGGTCGTCGGCGGCGTAGGCGGGCTGCCCGTACCAGCCGTGCAGGTAGACGGTCACGGACGTGGTGCCGGGGCCCGTCGTGAAGGACGTCTCCAGCTGCTGCCAGGAGGTGGCGCTCGCCGTCCACGTCGACGGGTCGGTGGTGCCGGTGCCGCGCGCGCCGAGGTACACGTACGAGCCCTGTACCCACCCTGCCAGCCGGTACGTGGAGTTGGGGCGGACGGACACGGTCTGGGCGCACTCGGCGGTGCCGGAGGCGGACGGGGTGGCCTTGAGGGCGCTGGTGCCCGTGCGGACGGGGGAGGTGGTGGCGGTGCCGCTGCCGTCCGTACAGGTCCAGTTGGCGAGGCCGGACTCGAAGCCGGGGTTGCGGAGGAGGTTGCCCGCGTCGGGGGCGGCCTGTGCCGGGTGGGGGACGGCGGCGAGGCCGGCGGCGGCGAGGAGGACGGAGATGAGGGCGGCCGCGGGCCGGCGTTTGTGTGCGGGGGGCGTAGGGGGACGTTCCATGACTGCCTCCGGTGGGAAGGGAGTTGGAGTCGTGCGCGTGTGGTGTGGGGGTGTGATGTGGGGGGTGTACTGCACGGTCAAGATGGTTCAGACCAATGCGTGCGTCAAGGGCCGGCGGCAAGGTCCTCCGGGGCGTGGGGCAAACCGCGGGAAACGGTTCTCAGCCGCTCCGTTCGTGGCTAAAGTGCGGGGGCAGCAGCGCCCCCGAGGCCGGAGTGAAACGGGGAATGCCGACGTGCCGATTGCGATAGCGGTCACCAGTTCCGACCTGGTGCTGCCGCCGCCCGGCGGGCCCGCCCCCGTCCCCACCGCGGCCGTGCTCCACCCGCCGCAGGAGCAGCCGCTCGACGACGCGGTCGCCCAGGTCGCGGCCCTGCTGGAACAGTGCGGCCACCTCGTCGTCCTGCACTGCGAGGCGCTGCCCGCCGCGTACGTCCGGCGGCTGCACACCGTACGGTCGGTGCTGGAGAGCGGCCGGGTCGCGCTGCTGCCGCTCGCGCTGCCGCCGCTGGCGGTGGCCGTCCTCGCCCGCCAGCTCGCGCAGTTGGCCCTTTCCGACCTGCCGCCGGGCGTCCTGGCCTCCGCCGCCCGGCTGCTCGCCCACTACGTGCACGCCGGTGCGCACCTGTCGTCCCTGGCCCGCTTCGACCGGATGGACGTGGGCCTGGGCGCGCACCTCACCTCGCTGCTGCCCGGCGCCGGTTACGCGGCGGTGGTCAGCCCCGTACGGGCGCTGGTCCGCGTGGGCTCCGGCCCTCCGCCGGCCGGCCCCGGCTTCGCCACGCGCCTCACGGTCGCCCGGCCCGCGCCCCGGGACCCGGCCGGCGGGGGCGAGGACTGGGTGACGGGTGCGCTGGCGCGGCACTGGCGGGTGCAGGGCGTGCAGGAGATCGCCCCCTTGCCGGCGGAGTCGGCGCGCTGGTGGGGGACGCGGCGGGCGGTGGAGTTCGCCGCTGCCATCCCCGACCCGTCCGTGCTCTACCAGCTCGTGTCGTCGGTGCGCCGCGAACGGTGCCGGTGGTGCGGGCTGGACCTCATCGGCGACCGGTGCGGCTTCTGCGCGGCGCCGGTGGCGCGTGCGGCGCCGGAGGAGGGGGGCGCGGGGGCGGGGGCCGGTGCGGGGGCGGGCGCGGGCGCCGGTGCGCGTGCCGGTGCGTACGCCGGCCCGTACCCCGGTTCGTACGCCGGTTCGGGTTCCGCCCCTCCCGCTCCTTCCGCCCCTCCCACGCCTCCCTCTCCGACGCAGCGACCCGGCCGCTGAATGCCGCCGAACCGTCCCGCCCCCGTCCCCAGCGAGGTTCGCCGCCCCCATGAACGCACGCCAGCGCCGCGGGATCGTCCTGCTGCTCCTGTCGGCCCTCTGCGCCGCCGGTGCCTTCGCCGGTGTGGTCGCGGTCGTCCACGACGCCCGGTCCCGTACCGGGCCCGAGGTCACCGCCTACCGCCTCAAGGAGGACGTGCCCGCCTACCGCGACCTGCGCGCCGAGGCGTTCGAGCGGATCTCGGTGCCCCGGCGCTGGTTGCCGGCCACCGCCGTCACCGACCTCGCCGCGCTCCACGGGAAGATCGCGGTGACGCCGTTGCGCCGTGGCTCGCTGCTGCAGAGCGACATGATCGTGGCCCGGCCGGCGCTCGCGCCCGGCAAGCAGGAGATCGCCATCATGATCGACGCTGCCACGGGCGTTGCCGGCAAGATCGTGCCCGGCTCGAAGGTCAACATCTACGCCACGTTCGACACACGCGAGCAGGGCGCCAAGCCGGTGTCCCGGCTCATCGTCAGCAGCGCCCAGGTCCTCGACGTCGGCCGCCTCACGCCGTTCAGACGGGACGGCGACGGGCGCGGCGCGGGCGGGGGCACGACCGCCACGACGCGGCAGGCGGGGGAGGCGGTGCCGATCACGTTCGCGCTCGACACGAAGGACGCGCAACGCGTCGCGTACGCCGAGTCGTTCGCGTCCCACGTCCGGCTGGCGCTGCTCGCGCCGGGCAGCGAGGACACGACCGGGGCGGGCGACCGCACGTACACGCTCGACGCCGACAAATGAACGCTGCGGAAGCGAACGCTACGGAAGGAGGCGGACCACGGTGACCATCCGGATTCTCCCGGCCGTGGCCGACCCGGACGCCGGCCGCGCCCTCGCGGAGCTGCTCGGGCGGCTGCCCGGCGCCGAACCGCTGCGGCCCGTCGGCGACTCCGCCCGCCTGCTCGACGTCCTCGCCGCGCTGGGCGCGGCGCCCGGCGGCGACCTGCCCGACGTGGTGCTGGTGCACGAACGCATCGGGCCCGTGCCGGCGCTGGAGCTCGTACGCGAGGTCGCCCTGCGCTTCCCCACGACCGGGGTCGTCCTGCTGACCGCCGACCCCGGGCCGGCGCTGTACGCGGCGGCGATGGACTGCGGGGCGCGCGGGCTGGTCGCGCTGCCGCCGGTGTACGAGGAGCTGAGCGCCCGCGTGCAGGCCGCCGCGCACTGGGCGCAGGGCGTACGGCGGCACCTGGGCGCTGCCGCGCAGGGCCCGGCGGGCGCGGGCGCGGCGCCGGGCGGGCGGCTGGTGGCGGTGGTGGGCGCCAAGGGCGGCGTCGGTACGACGGTGACGGCGGTGCAGCTGGCGCTCGCGGCGAGCGCGGCCGGGCGCGGCACGGTGCTGGTCGACCTGGACCTGCAATCGGGCGACGTCGCGTCGTATCTGGACGTGCGGTTCCGGCGGTCGGTCGCGGACCTGGCCGGCATCAGCGACATCACGTCGCGGGTGCTTCAGGACGCGGTGTTCCCGCACCCGGCGGGGCCGGGGCTGCTGCTGGCACCGGCGGAGGGCGAACGCGGCGAGGACGTCGGCGACCTGGCCGCCCGGCAGATCACGGCCGCGCTGCGGGCCCGGCACGACGTGGTGGTCGTCGACTGCGGCACGCAGATCACCGCTGCCGGGGCGGCCGTGATCGAGACGGCGGACGTGGTGCTGCTCGTCACCACGCCCGACGTGGTGGCGGTGCGGGCGGCGGGGCGCATGGTCCGCATGTGGGAGAGGCTGCAGATCCGCAAGGCGGAGGAGACGACGACCGTGGTCAACCGGCATACGCGCGGCGCGGAGATCCAGCCGCCGCTCGTGGCCCGTACGACGGGGACGCGTACGGCCCGTACGACGGTCCCGGCCGGCTACAAGGAGTTGCAGCCGGCGGTGGACGCCGGGCGGCTGCAGGACCTGGACGCCCGGTCGGGCGTGCGGCAGGCGCTGTGGGCCCTGGCCGGCGAACTCGGCCTCGCCGGGCCGCCCG
Source organism: Streptomyces mashuensis (assembly GCF_014654785.1). Taxonomy (GTDB): domain Bacteria; phylum Actinomycetota; class Actinomycetes; order Streptomycetales; family Streptomycetaceae; genus Streptomyces; species Streptomyces mashuensis. The sequence continues at coordinate 108,458 of NZ_BNBD01000011.1, read as the reverse complement.
GCGCCGCCCACGCCGCGCCCCGGGCACGCACCCTGACGGGCGGCCTGCGACGCCTGGCGATAGGGGCCGGGGGCGGGGGGACCGGGCCGGACCAGCTGTCGCCGGTGCCGCCGGGGGTGTTCCGGCGGCGGTACGGCGACCGGGGCGGCGACCGGGGACAGATGGCCGTCGAGTTCGCGGGCATCCTGCCGCTGATCCTCGTGGCGCTGGCCGTGATCTGGCAGTGCGTTCTGGTCGGGTACGCGTATTCGCTGGCGGGGCACGCGGCGGACCGGGGCGCGCGCGCCGGCGCGGTGGGCCGCGACTGCGCCGCGGTGGCGCGCGCGGACCTGCCGGGGTCGTGGGCGGCACAGACCGGCTGCGGGCCGGACGGCGCGGTCTACCGGGCGAGTGTGCGGCTGCGGGTGCCGGTGCTGTTCCCCGGCGCGGCGAACTGGCCGTGGCCGGTGGAGAGCACGGCCGGCGTGGCCCGGGAGGACTGACCGGTGCGGGGGGAACGGGGCTCGGCGTCGGTGGAGTTCCTCGGCTTCCTGCCGCTGCTGCTGCTGGTCGGCCTGGGCGCGGTCCAGCTGGGCCTGGCCGCGTTCGCCGCCCAGCAGGCCGGCACGGCAGCCCGCGCCGCGGCGCGGGCTGCAACCGTCGACTCGCCGTCGCGCCCGTCGCCGGAAGCGGCAGCCCGAGAGGCCCTGACGACATGGCTCTCCCCCCACACCACCGTGACAACCACCCCATGCACACCGGGCGCCCCCCGGACCACGTCGACGGTGACGATGGAAGTCCCCACGCTGCTCCCGGGCACGACGTTCACCCTGACAAAACAGGCCACGATGCGCTGCCCGGGGGCTGACGGGACCGGCCCACTGCCCCCGCTTTCCGCCGCGGCGGGAGGGGTGGCAGTGCCTGCTGTCGCCGTGGGGCCCTGCGGGCCCGGCGTTGCCGCCGTGCCGGCGGGAGGGGCGGGGCCCTGCGAACCCCGCGCCGCCGTCCCGGCGGGAGGCGCGCCGGGGCGCCCCGGTGCCGCGTTCGGGGGGTCCCCGTGAGTCTTCGGGCGCGGCTTGTCGGGGGGGAAGAGCGCGGCGCGAGTCGCGACCAGGGGCAGCTCGTCGGGCTCTATCGCGTCAAGCTGCTCGAGGAGATCGATCTCGCCGAGATGTCCGCGCTGTCCACCGCCGAGCGGCGCGGGCGGCTCGAGCGGGTGCTGGGGCACATCATCAGCCGTGAGGGGCCCGTCCTCTCCACCGCGGAGCGGGACCGGCTCGTGCGGCGGGTCGTCGACGAGGCGCTCGGGCTCGGTGTGCTGGAGCCGTTGCTGGAGGACCCCTCCGTCACCGAGATCATGGTCAACGGGCCCGAGCAGGTCTTCGTCGAGCGCGCCGGGCGCGTGGAGCTCGTACCCGTACGGTTCGCCTCCCACGAGCAGCTGATGCAGACCATCGAGCGCATCGTCTCCACCGTGAACCGTCGCGTCGACGAGTCGAACCCCATGGTCGACGCCCGGCTGCCCACCGGCGAGCGCGTGAACGTCATCATCCCGCCGCTCGCCCTCAACGGCCCCACCCTCACCATCCGCCGCTTCCCCCGCGCCTACAGCCTCCGTGAACTCATCCGCACCGGCACCCTCGACGAGCCCATGCTCCTGCTGCTCTCCGCCCTCGTCCGCGCCAAGTTCAACCTGGTCGTCTCGGGCCCCACCGGCGCCGGCAAGACCACCCTCCTCAACGCCCTCTCCGGTCTCATCCCCGACGGCGAGCGCATCATCACCGTGGAGGACGCCGCCGAGCTCCAGCTCCAGCAGACGCACGTCATCCGCCTGGAGGCCCGGCCGCCCAACGTCGAGGGCAAGGGCCGCATCACCATCCGCGACCTCGTCCGCAACTCCCTGCGCATGCGCCCCGACCGCATCATCGTCGGCGAGGTGCGCGGCGGCGAGACGCTCGACATGCTCCAGGCCATGTCCACCGGACACGACGGTTCCCTCGCCACCGTCCACGCCAACAGCGCCGACGACGCCCTGCTGCGGCTGCGGACGCTCGCCTCCATGTCCGACGTCCGCGTGCCCTATGAGGCCCTGCGCGACCAGATCGCCGGTGCCGTCGACTGCGTCGTCCAGCTCGCCCGCGCCGCCGACGGGTCCCGCCGCATCACCGAGATCGCCCTGCTGGAGCAGGGCCACCAGCTCGCCACCGTCTGCCGGTTCGACGCCGAACCGATGGGCGCCGACCGTGTCGTCCGCGGCCGGTTCACGTACTTCCCCCTGCCCCCACGCGCAGCGGAACGGCTGCGCCTCGCCGGCGAGGCCGCGCCCCCCGCCTTCGGCGCCACCCACCCGTACCCCCCGAGGTAGCCGCCCATGGACCCCTTCGCACCGGCCGCCGCCGCCCTCGGCGCCACCCTGCTGGGCGGCGCCCTCGCCGTCGCCGGCGTACGGTCGTACACCACCGGCCGCCGGCGCCACCAGGCACTCGTCGACCGCCTCGCCGACGCCCCCGCCCCGCCCCCCACCGGCCGGACGCGCGCATTCCGCCGCCTGGACCGGTGGCTGCGCGCCACCCGCCCCGGCCGCCGGCTGGAGCTGCGCATCGCCTCCACCGGACTGGACGTGACCGCCGGCGAGTTCACCGCCGCCGCGGCCGGCGCCGCCGCCGCGCTGTGGCTGCTGGCGGCCACCGCCCTCGCGCCGTTCTTCGGGCCGCCCGCCGCCCTCCTCGCCCTCTGGTCGGCGCACGCTTTCCTCGCGTGGCAGCGCCGCAAGCGCATCGAGCGGTTCATCAACCAGCTGCCCGAGCTCTCCCGCATCCTGGCCAACGCCACCCAGGCCGGCCTCGCCCTGCGCACCGCCCTCGGCATGGCCGCGGAGGAGATGGAGGCACCCGCCGGCGAGGAGCTGGCCAAGGTCGCCGACCGGCTCGCCGTCGGCCACTCCATCGAGGACGCCCTCGACGACCTGGCCCACCGCCTGCCCTCCCGTGAACTCGTCGTGCTCGTCACCACCCTCGTCCTCTCCCACCGGGCCGGCGGCACCGTCGTCAGCTCGCTGCGCAACCTCACCACCACCCTGGAGGAGCGCAAGGAGACCCGGCGCGAGGTCCGCACCCAGCTCTCCCAGGTGACGGTCACCGCGTACGTCGTCCCGCTCATGGGCGTCGGCACGCTGCTGCTCATGGACCGCATCGCCCCCGGCGCGCTCGACCGGATGACCGGCAGCTGGCCGGGGCAGCTGGCCGTCACCATCGCCTTCGCCCTGTACGGGGTGGGGTTCTTCCTCATCCGCCGCATGTCGCGGATCGACGTCTGAGGGGTGGGTGACGAGACATGACCGGGTTGTTGCTCGCCCTGCTCGCCGCCGCTGCCGTGGCCGGCACCGCCTGGGGCCTGGTGCTGCTCCGCTCGGAGGCCCGGCTGCCCCCGGACCTGGCCGTCGCCCTGGAGGTCGGCGCCACCCGCACCACCGCCGTCGGCTCGGCCGTCGACCGGCTGGGCATGCGGTACGCGCCGCTCGTCCTGCGCCTGATGGGGCCCAAGAGGGTGGCGCGGGTCCGTACCAGGATCGACCGCGCCGGCAACCCCGGCGGCCTGACCGTCGACCGCTACGCCGCCCGCCGCGCCGTCTACGGGGCGCTGGGCCTGACCGGCGCGCTGGTGATGCTCGCCAAGGGACAGCCGGTGGCGGCCCTGCTCATGGTGGCGTTCGGGCTGTTCTGGATCGAGGTCGGCATCCGGGTGGCCGTCCGCGAGCGGCGCGACGCCATCGAGCGGACCCTGCCCGACTTCCTCGACGTGCTCGCCGTCGTCGTCAGCGCCGGCCTCGGCTTCCGGCAGGCGCTGGAGCGGGTGGCCGGGCGCTACGAGGGCCCGTGGGCCGACGAACTGCGCATCACCCTGCGCCGCATGGACCTGGGCGTCAGCCGCCGGCAGGCGTTCGACGAGCTGCGCCGGCGCAACGACTCCGAGCAGGTCGCCCAGTTCGTCACCGCGCTCCAGCAGGGCGAGGAGCTCGGCACCCCGATCGCCGAGACGCTCATCGAGATCGCCACCGACATGCGGCGCACCGACGCGCAGCGGGCCCGGCGCCGCGCCGCGCGGACCGTGCCGCGGGCCACGGTGGTGATCACGACGTTCATGGTCCCCGGCACGATGATCCTTCTCGTCGCGGGGTTCTTCCTCGGTTCGGGCGTCGGTCTGGGCACGTTGTTGAACGTCCGGTGAATCGGGGCGAACCCCCTCCGCCGGTACCACCGGGTGTGGGACAGTCGGGTGCGGCGCATGGTGTTCCACATCCCTTGCAGGGGAAGGGAATGGAGGCGCATGCAGCGCATGCACACGGACGCCCTGGGAGGGGACGATGATGCGACGGCGCCTGCGGGGACCGGGGACCGCGTACGGTACGGGCGGGGACCGGGCCGCCATGGACCGGGGCCAGACCTCGGTGGAGTACCTGGGCATCATCGCGGTCGTCGTGGCGATCATCCTCGTGCTCACCACCACCGACTTCGGCACGATGATCGCGACCGCGATCACCAACCAGATCCAGAAGATCACGGGTTGAGACGGGCGGCCGCCCGGAGCCGGCGGGACCGCCGGGGCGGCCGGGACGCCGGGCAGGCGTTCCCGCTGTACGTGGTCGCCGTCGCCGCCCTGTTGTTCCTCGCGTTCGCCCTGTTCGCCGTCGGGCGGGCCGGTGCGGCGCGCAACGGCGCCCAGACCGCGGCCGACGCGGCGGCGCTCGCCGCCGCTCAGGACTACCGCGACCAGCTGCTGTCCGGCTTCCTGGCAGCTCTCACCGCCCCGGGGCCGGCTCCTGCGGGCGGCTGGGCGGACTGGCTGGCCGGGCGCGGCGCCGACACCGCCCTCGCCTGCCGGGCGGCCTCGGAGTACGCCGGGCTCAACGGCGCGCGCCCGGAGGTGAGCTGCGCGGAGGGCGCCGGCCCCGGCTCGTTCGACGTGGCCGTCACGGCCGCGCGGCCGGTGGGGCCTTCGGTGGTGCCGGGCACGGAGGAGGCGTACGCGACGGCGCGGGCGCGGGCCACGGTGACCCCGCGCTGCGAGCCGGCGCCGGGAGCGCCCACGCCGACCCCCACACCCCCCTCCACTTCCGCTCCCACCCCCTCGCCCTCCGCTTCCCCGGCCGGTCCCGCCCTCGTCACCCTCCTCTGCGACGGCCGGCCGCTGACCGTCGACCCGCGGCGCCCCGGCAACGCGCCGCCGGCCGCCGACCTGTTCGCCGTACGCCTCACCGACTGACGCCACCGACCGACGCTCACCGATTGACGCCTGCCGATCGACGGAACGGAACGCAGCATGAGAACTGGACCGGCCGCAGCAGCGCTCGTGGCCGTCATAACCCTCGCCCTGGCCGGCTGCGGCGGCGAGGGCGGCGACGGGGACCAGGACGGGGCGCGTACGCCGGGCCCGGGGGCCGCCAAGGGCCGGGGCACACCCGGCGCGGGCGCCACGGGCGAGCCCGCGCCGCGGCCCACCGCCACCATCGGGCAGCTGAAGGGGCCCGACGGGATCGAGCTCACGCTCCACTCGGCGGAACGGGACCAGGGCGGCTTCGTCACCGTCGACGGCACGGTGACCAACCGGGGCACCAAGCCCTACAACGCCCTGACCTGGCGTTCGAAGGAGACGGAGATGAAGTCGCAGTCCTCCGTCTCCGGGGCCTCCCTCGTCGACCCGGCCGGCAAGAAGCGCTACCTCGTGCTGCGCGACACGGACGGCGAATGCCTGTGCACCACCGGCCTCGTGGGCATCCGGCCGGGGGAGAGCCGGGCGGTCTTCGCACAGTTCCCGGCGCCGCCCGCCGACGTCAAGGACGTGGACTTCCAGCTGCCCACCATGCCGTCCGTGCGCATCAGGATCTCGGGATGAGCAGGAGGAACGGGAACCCGCGCCCGGCCGGGGCGGCGGCCACGACCGTGCTCCTGGCGCTGCTCGTGCTGCCGGCCCCCGCCGCGTACGCCGTCGACGCCGGGCCCGGTGGCCGTGCCGACACCACGCCGCCCGTACGGACCGACCCGCGGGCGCCGGGGCTGCGGCTGCGGCAGGGCGCGCGGCTCGCCCCCGGCCGGGTGCTCGACGTGAAGTCGGTGGTGGAGTCGGGCGGCGGCGAGGAGCGCCGCGTGGACACCAATACGGACGTCACGTTCGCCCTTCAGGCCGAGGTGCTGTTCGAGAAGGACAGCGCGGCGCTGGGCGGTGCGGCCGCCGCCCGCATCCGGGCCATCGCCGCCGAGGCGAAGAAGCAGCACGCGACGGTGATCAGGGTGTTCGGCTTCACCGACGACCTGGGGTCGGAGGACCACGGGCTGGCGTTGTCGAAGGACCGGGCGAACGCGGTGCAGCGGGCGCTGGCCGGCGAACTGGGCTCGTCGGCGGTGCGGTACGAGATCCGGGGGTACGGCGAGGAGTACCCGGTCGCCGACAACGGGACGGAGGACGGGCGGCGGAAGAACCGTCGCGTGGAGGTCACGTTCCCGCGCGGCGGGCGCGGTTGAGCGGGAGGCGGGGCATGAGGGGCGGGCGGCTCGTCGGCGCGGGCGTGACGCTGGGAATGCTGGCCGGGGCGCCGGGAGCGGTGGCCGCGGGGCCGGACCGGCCGGAGGGCCCGCCGGCGTACCGGACGGCACCGGGAGCGGTCGCGGTGCGGGGTGCGGCGAGCAGTGACGACGGCCCGCGGCTGGCACCGGGCGGCGGCCCGTACACCGACACGCTGGCGCCGGGGGAGCGGAAGTTCTACACGGTGGAGCTGGACGGGCGGTCCAGCGCGTACGTCTCGGCGGTGGCGGCGCCCGCGCCGGGCAGTGCGCCGGGGTTGCGCGACGGCATCGAGGTGTCGTTGCGGGCGGAGGACGGTACGCGGTGCGGCCCGGGGCGGCACCGGACGTTCCTGTCCGTCGGGGGCGCGTACCCGCTGGCGGACTACGCGGAGCGCGTCGTGCGCGCGGGCGGGCCGTGTGCGGGCGCGGGCACGTACCGCTTCGTGGTGGAGCGCGGCGAGGCGGCCGGGGGCGACGCGGCGCCGGTGCCGGTGGAGCTGGCGTACGTGGCCGAGCCGCCGCGCGACCCGGTGACGGCCGGCGGGGGCGCGGTGACGGGCGGCTGGAGCTCGCAGGCCCCGGCGGACGCGGCGGGGGGCGGCGAGGCGGCGGAGGCCACCGAGGTCGAGGGCGGCACGGGCTTCAACGACGCGCCCGAAGTGCGGGACGGGGTGTGGAAGGACGAACTCCGGCCCGGCGAGACGCGTTTCTACCGGGTGAACGTCGCGCAGGGCCGGCAGCTGTTCGCGGACGCGCAGTTCGGCGGGGCGGGCGGTCCGGTGCCGTACGTGGTGGGCGGGGCGCGGCTGGGGCTGAGCAACGCCGCGCGGGGCTTCGTGATGAACCGGACCGCCGGCTACCAGAGTGGCCGTGCGGCGGTGTCGCTGGCCACGCCCCCGGCGGCGTACGCGGGCGGGGGCGCGGCCGACGCGGTCCGCGGCATGGCCCTGCCGGGCTGGTACTTCCTCCAGGTCAGCCTGAGCCCGAAGGCGCGGCCCGCGGGCGGTGTGCCGGTGACGCTGAAGGTGGCGGTGGCGGAAGCCCGCCCGGCGGAGGCCCCGGCGCTGGGCGGCAGCCGGCCGGGCCCGGGGGCCGGGGGCTCGGCGCGGCCGGAGCCGGGCCGGACGCCGGACGTGCGGCTGCTCGTGATCGGTTACGCGGGCGTCGGGACGGGGTCGGCGCTGCTGGTGGGCCTGGGGGCGTGGATGCTGGCGCGCCGGAGGCGCGCGGGGTGAGGCCGGGCGCGGTGGCCCTCACCCCGGGCGCGGCGGCCTCACGCCGGGTCCGGCGGCGAGGGGCGGACGGCGAGCCGCAGCCCGGGGCGCAGGCCCCACGCCGTCATGGCGCCCGCTTCGGCCTCCAGGACGTGGCGGGTGCGGAGGCGGGGCCGGCCCAGGCGGCCGGGGGGCATGGTGTGCACGGCCAGGATGTGCAGGTCGCGGTCCAGGTGGGCGACGTCGAGGGGGAAGCGCATCCGGAAGGTGTGGACGCCGGAGGCGGGGGTGAGGAGGAGGGCGCCGGTGAGGCCGTCGCGGCCGAGCAGGCCGCGCGTGCGGGCGCGGAACGAGGCGGCGATCTCCAGGGGGACCACGGGGCCGCCGGGCACGAGGAGTTGGGCGGTGGAGTCCTTCCACTTGTGCATGCCGCACTTTATCCACAGGCTCGGGCGGAGGCCGGTATTCGTGCGTAACCTCGCATCATGTACTCGCTGTTGATCGTCGTATCCGCTCTGTACGGGGCGCTGGCGGGCGCGTTGGTGCCGCAGGCGTGGTACCGGCTGTCGGTGGAGCCGGGGGAGGCGTGGCGGACCGCGGGGCCGTGCAGGCATCCGGTGCAGGGCTGGGTGGGGGCCGCCCGGTGCGCCGCGTGCGGGAGGCGGTACGGCTCGGGTGCGCTGCGGCCGGCCGTGGTCACGGCGCTGGCGTGCGCCGCGCTGGCCGCAGCGGCCGGGGCGCGGCCGGAGCTGGGCGTGTGGCTGCTGGCGGCGCCCGTCGGCGTGGTGCTGGCGGGGGTCGACTGGTCGGTGCGGCGCCTTCCGGACGTGCTGACGCTGCCGCTGGCGGCCGGGGTGGCGGGCCTCCTGGGGGTGGCCGCGCTCATACCCGGCGAGGCCGGGTCGTGGCCCCGGGCGCTGCTGGGCGGGGCCGTGCTGGCGGGGGGCTACTTCCTGCTGTTCCTGCTGCGGCCCGCCGGGATGGGCCTGGGCGACGTGAAGCTCGCCGTGGCGCTGGGCTGCGCCCTGGGCTGGTACGGCTGGGGGGTGCTGGCGCTGGGCGCCCTGGCGGGGCTGCTGCTGGGCTCGCTGTACGGGGTGGCGCTGCTGGTGACGCGGCGCGCGGGCCGCGGCGCGGTGATGGCCCTCGGCCCGTTCATGATCGTCGGTGCGTGGCTCGGTCTGCTCGTGGGCGCCCGGAGAGGGGAGTACTGGACCGCGTGACGGGGGACGCGCCGCGGGCGCGCCACGCCGGTCCGGCGGAGGCCGGCGCGTCCGTTCGTGTGACGTCCGGTGTGACGTCAATGACGTCGTCCCGGAATCACGCCGCGCCGATGACGACTTTGCCGGACTTTTTCGAAAGACGCGCCGAGCCGGATTCGGCGTGGTGGCGGATGGCCGGTTTCCCGCCATTGGCCCAGCGTCCGGCGGGTTCCGGGGGGTCGCAAAGCACCGTGCCGGCCTCGCCGTTCAAGATCGACTAAGGGGGTCCGGGTCAGCGCGCCACGGATTGTCACCCCCGTCGGTGCACGAAGCACGGCCCCGGACCGGTTATGGTGGAAACCCCCCCTCGGGCCGGTCCGTATCCCCCCCACGGACCGGCCCGTTTTCTTTCGCCTTCGTCACGCTGTGTGCCGGAGTCCGTGCCGAAGCGTGGCTTCCGGCGACCGGATCTTCTCTTGAGCCCGGTCTTGAGCGGGGTTCTGAGCCCGGCCGGGACGAACCCGACCGGAATTGATCAAGAGATTTCTTCGAACGATCTAGGAATCGTTCCGGCGTGCCCAGATATTGACCCCCTCGGTACTCACCGCGAAGGCATCGATTTCGGCCAGCTCCTCCTTCGACAGCGGTGCCGCCCCCACCGCCGCCACATTGGCCTCCAGCTGCGCCACGCTCGACGCCCCGATCAGCGCGGACGTCATCCGCTCGTCCCGCAGCACCCACGTCAGCGCCAGCTGCGCCAGCGACTGGCCCCGGCGCTCCGCGATCGCGTTCAGCCCGCGCAGCCGCCGCACCACGTCCTCGGTCAGCAGCGCCGGGTCCAGCGACTTGCCCTGCGCGGCCCGTGAGCCCTCCGGGATGCCCGCCAGGTACTTGTCCGTGAGCAGGCCCTGGGCGAGCGGGGCGAAGGCGATGCAGCCCATGCCCTCCTCCTCCAGCGCGTCCAGCAGCGCGTCGTCCTCCGTCCAGCGGTTGATCATGGAGTACGAGGGCTGGTGGATCAGCGGCCGCACACCCATCTCGCGCAGCAGCCGCGCCGCCTCCCGGGTCTGCTCCGCGCCGTACGACGACACGCCCACGTACAGCGCCTTGCCCTGCTGGACCGCGGACGCCAGCGCGCCCATCGTCTCCTCCAGCGGGGTGTGCGGGTCGAAGCGGTGCGAATAGAAGATGTCGACGTAATCGACACCCATCCGGCGCAACGAGGCGTCCAGCGACGACAGCAGGTACTTCCGGGAGCCCCACTCGCCGTACGGCCCCGGGTGCATCAGGTAGCCCGCCTTGGTGGAGAGCACCAGCTCGTCCCGGTACGGGCGGAAGTCCTGGGCGAACAGCCTGCCGAAGTTCACCTCCGCGGAGCCCGGCGGCGGCCCGTAGTTGTTGGCCAGGTCGAAATGGGTGACGCCCAGGTCGAAGGCGCGCCGCAGGATGGCACGCTGGGACTCGAGGGTGCGGTCGTCCCCGAAGTTGTGCCACAGTCCGAGGGAGACGGCAGGCAGCTTCAGCCCGCTGCGGCCCGAGCGCCGGTACACCATGGAGTCGTACCGCGTCCCGGCCGCGCGGTAGAGCGAGGGAAGCGAAGGTTCAGCCATGCGCATCTGACTATCACGGTCCTGTGACAGGCCGAGTTGGGCTCGCGACAGGCTGGCAGTAGTGTGGCGCCTTCGGGGGCGACCGCCGTGGCATGGAGGGGCAGAAAGAGTGAAGTTGCGCGACCTGGTGTACAGGCTCTACGCACGCCGGGTGGAAGGCCGCCTCGACCACGCCCAGGTGCCGGGGCACATCGGTGTCATCCTCGACGGCAACCGCCGCTGGGCGCGGGCCGACGGGCTCACCACCGAGCAGGGTCACCAGGCCGGGGCCGACAAGATCTTCGAGCTGCTCACGTGGTGCGCCGAGACCGACGTCGAGGTCGTCACCCTCTGGATGCTCTCCACCGACAACCTCGACCGCCCGGCCGAGCAGCTCGACCCCCTCCTCGCGATCATCGAGAACACGGTGCGCGGCCTGGCCGCCGACGGCCGCTGGCGCGTGCACCACGTCGGCAACCTCGACCTCCTGCCCGCGCACACCCAGACCGTGCTCAAGGAGGCCGAACAGGACACCCTGGGTGTCAAGGGCATACTGGTCAACGTCGCCGTGGGCTACGGCGGGCGGCAGGAGATCGCCGACGCGGTCCGCTCGCTCGTCCTGGAGGCCGCGGACAACGGCGTCTCCTGCGAGGAACTGGCCGAGACCATCGACATCGACGCCATCACCAAGCACCTCTACACCAAGGGCCAGCCCGACCCCGACCTCATCATCCGCACCAGCGGCGAGCAGCGCCTCTCCGGTTTCATGCTCTGGCAGAGCGCGCACTCCGAGTACTACTTCTGCGAGGTCTTCTGGCCGGCCTTCCGCAAGGTCGACTTCCTGCGGGCGCTGCGCGACTACGCCGCCCGCCACCGCCGCTACGGGACCTGACCCCCCGTACGCCGCGCGCCACCGCGCCCACCGCGCACCGCCCCGCCACGGGGCCGAACTCCCCGGCGTCGCAGCCGTTCACCTGCGCTTCGCATATGCCGTTGCATGGTCAAGCGGCCGGACGGGAATATCCCCTCCAGGCCGGCGGTCGGTACGGCAGACCGTCGCTCTGCCAGCGGGCGGCATGGGGCCGCCCGCCCGGGAGGCCCCTTGCACCAGGACGACGACCGTGCGGACCGAGCGGGCCCGGCGCCCGCACGGGAGCCGCACGGCGAGCCGGACGACCGGCCGCCCTGGCAGGGCCCGCACACCCGGCCCGTTCCCGCGACGCCGCTCCCCACGAGGCGCCCCACCGCGCCCCGCGGTGGCCGCGGCGCGCTCTTTCCTCTGCACGAGGGGGTTCGTCCACCCGTGGTGACCAGCACGAAGCGCCGTGACAGCGACCGGCGCACGTTTGTCCTCGACACCAGCGTCCTGCTGGCCGATCCCGGCTCCATGGCCCGCTTCGAGGAGCACGAGGTCGTGCTCCCCGTCGTCGTGGTCACGGAGTTGGAGTCCAAGCGGCACCACCCCGAGCTCGGGTACTTCGCCCGCAAGGCCCTGCGCCTGCTGGACGACTACCGGGTGCGGCACGGCCGGCTGGACGCGCCGGTACCGGTCGGTGAGCTGGGCGGCAGCCTCCGGGTCGAGCTCAACCACTCGGACCCGGGCATACTGCCCGCCGGCTTCCGCCTCGGCGACAACGACTCGCGCATCCTCGCCGTCGCCCGCAACCTCCAGGCCGAGGGGTACGACGTCACGGTCGTCTCCAAGGACCTGCCGCTGCGGATCAAGGCGTCCGCGGTCGGGCTGCTGGCCGAGGAGTACCGCGCCGAGCTGGCCATCACCGACTCGGGCTGGACCGGGATGGCGGAGCTGACCGTCACCGCCGGCCAGGTGGACGAACTCTTCGCCACCGAGCGCATCGACGTGCCGGAGGCGGCCGAACTGCCGGTGCACACCGGCCTCGTCCTCCTCTCGGAGCGCGGCAAGGCGCTGGGCCGGGTCGCGGCCGACGGCTCGGTGCGGCTGGTGCGCGGCGACCGCGAGGCGTTCGGCATCCACGGGCGCAGCGCCGAACAGCGGGTGGCGCTGGACCTGCTGCTGGACCCCGAGGTCGGCATCGTCTCGCTGGGCGGCCGGGCCGGTACGGGCAAGTCGGCGCTCGCGCTGTGCGCGGGCCTGGAGGCGGTACTGGAGCGACGGCAGCACCGCAAGGTGATGGTGTTCCGTCCGCTGTACGCGGTGGGCGGCCAGGAGTTGGGCTACCTGCCGGGCAGCGAGGCCGAGAAGATGAGCCCGTGGGCCCAGGCCGTCTTCGACACCCTCGGGGCCGTGACGACGGCCGAGGTCATCGAGGAGGTGGTGGAGCGCGGGATGCTGGAGGTCCTGCCGCTCACCCACATCCGGGGCCGGTCGCTGCACGACGCCTTCGTCATCGTCGACGAGGCGCAGTCGCTGGAGCGAAACGTTCTGCTGACCGTTCTGTCGCGGATCGGGGCCAACTCCCGCGTGGTGCTCACGCATGACGTGGCGCAACGCGACAACCTGCGCGTGGGCCGGTACGACGGTGTGGTGGCGGTGGTGGAGAAGCTCAAGGGCCATCCGCTCTTCTCGCACGTCACGCTGACGCGTTCGGAACGGTCGCCGATTGCGGCACTGGTGACCGAAATGCTGGAGGACGGCCGGATTTGACGCCCCGCGCGGCGGCCCGGCGCGGCCCCGCGCGACCCCGCGCCGCCCCGCGGTGAACCGGCGCACGGCAAAAGCGTAAGAGCTTAGCCGTGCGCCGGAGTCCTCCGCGCCACCTTCCGCGAATCCGCAGCAGTAAACGGCGTGTGAGGTTTGACACGTGCCCGGGAATTGCTTCGGAGCGAAGCGTTCAGGCAGAGTCTGGTTCCTGTCAGGCCCCGCGTACGGCAACGCAGCGACGCCGTACGCCGCCCAGCTTCATGCGGACCTCTGCGGAGGGCCCACCGGGTCAGCGCCTTCCGTGACCGGCCGGACCGCTTGTGCGGCTCCGGTACAGCGAAGGCCGGTGCCAGGGGCACGATTGCGTCCGCGAGGTCACTCACGCGGGCGATGCGGGAAGGAAAGTGTGTGAGCCGGATCTCGGTCCGGGGGTTCGCCGTGGCATCCGCCACCGCGGTCACCACCGTGGGCGCCGTCGTGGGCGTCGCCGCAGGCAACGGCCAGGGTGCGAACGAGGGCATCGAGGCCACCGCGGCCAGTACGACGCTCCTCGCGGACATACCCGCCGGGCACAACGCCCAGCTCCAGACTGCTTCCCTGGCGCAGCAGGCCGACGCGCAGACCACGGCCGCGGACACCGCGGTCAAGAAGGACGCCGAAGAGGCCGCTCGCAAGCAGGCCGCCCAGGACGCCGCGGACAAGAAGGAAGCCGCGGACGCCGAGGCCGCCAAGAAGAAGGAGGCCGAGGAGAAGGCCAAGGAGCGCGACAAGGAGGACGTCACCAGCCGCTCGGCCACGCGTGACGCGTCCAGCTTCGCGGTCAAGGGCTCCTACTCCGTGGCCGAGGTCCAGGCGATGGCCCGCCAGATGGTCCCCTCGGACCAGTTCCAGTGCTTCAGCAACATCGTGAACAACGAGAGCAGCTGGGACTACACCGCCACCAACGCCTCCTCCGGCGCCTACGGCCTGGTGCAGGCCCTGCCCGGCACCAAGATGTCCTCGGCCGGCGCCGACTGGCGGACCAACCCCGCCACCCAGATCAAGTGGGGCCTGAGCTACATGAACGAGCGCTACGGCAGCCCCTGCGGCGCCTGGTCGTTCTGGCAGGCCAACCAGTGGTACTAGGCCGCCCGGCCGTACCCCCCGAGCATGGAAGCCCCCGGCCTCAACCGGCCGGGGGCTTCGGCGCGTCCAGGGGCAGGTAACGTCGGAGCGGTGGTGCGGACGGCCACGGCCGCACGCGGGGGATGGGGAAGAGGAAGAGGAATGTCCAGATTGCCACAGTGGGTCGGCGGGCTGGGGTCGGGTCTGACCCGGATCGCCCGGCGGCTCGAGGAGCGCGCGGCCGAGCGCGCCCGGGAGGCCGGCACCGAGCCGGCGCCGGGCCCGGCCGCCGCCACGCCTCCCCCGTCGCCCGTACCCCCGTCACCGCCCGCGCCGTCCGCCGTCACGCCGGCCGCGCACGCCGCCGACGAGGCGGCCGAGCCCGGCCACGTGCCGCCGCCGCCCACGTACGCGCCCGCCGTGGCCGCCCGCCCCGACCCGGTCGACGCCGTGCCCTGGGGCGTACGTGTCGCCGCCGAGGTCGGCTGGCGGCTGCTGGTGCTGGCGGGCACCCTGTGGGTGCTGATGCGGGTGATCAGTGCCGTCCGGCTGGTGGTGCTGGCCTTCGTGGCCGGGCTGCTCATCACGGCGCTCCTCCAGCCGTCCGTCGCCTGGCTCAAGCGGCACGGCGTGCCGCGCGGGCTGGCCACGGCGATGACGTTCATCCTGGGCTTCGTCGTCATGGGGCTGGTCGGCTGGTTCGTGGTCTGGCAGGTCACGGAGAACCTCGACGACCTGTCCAAGCAGGTCCAGCACGGCATCACCGAGCTCAAACGGTGGCTGCTCAACAGCCCGTTCCACGTCACGCAGGACCAGATCAACAACATCGCCGACAAGCTGAGCGAGGCGATCGGCACCAATACGAAGGACATCACCTCCGCCGGCATAGAGGGCGTGCAGGTGATCATCGAGGTGCTGACGGGCATCCTGCTGGCGATGTTCAGCACGCTCTTCCTGCTGTACGACGGCCCGCGGATCTGGCAGTGGCTGCTGAAGCTGGTGCCGGGCGGGGCGCGCGAGGGCGTGGCCGGGGCGGGCCCGCGGGCCTGGACGACGCTGACGGCCTATGTGCGGGGCACGGTGATAGTGGCCCTGATCGACGCGATCTTCATCGGCATCGGGCTGTTCTTCCTGAACGTGCCGATGGCAGTGCCGCTGGCCGTGTTCATCTTCCTGTTCGCCTTCGTCCCGCTGGTCGGCGCGGTGGTCTCCGGCGCGCTGGCGGTCGTGGTGGCGCTGGTGACGCGGGACGTGTTCACGGCGGCGATGGTGCTCGCGGTGGTGCTGGCCGTGCAGCAGATCGAGGGCCACGTCCTGCAGCCGTTCATCCTGGGCCGCGCGGTGCGGGTGCACCCGCTGGCGGTGGTGCTGTCGGTGGCGGCCGGCTCGATGATCGCCGGCATCGGCGGCGCAGTGGTGGCGGTGCCGCTGGTGGCGGTCACCAACACGGTCGTCGGCTACCTGCGGGCGTACTCCCGGGACACGGCGGCCCGCGCGGTGCTGGCCGTCACCCCGGAGGAAGTGGCCGCGGTGCACGGCATCGAGCCCCCGAAGGAGTGAGGGCGGGGGCACCGTTTGCGGAGCCCCCACCCCGTACTCGATCAGCTCCAGGTCATGTTGATCTCACGCTCGAAATTGATGTATCCGGCGCGACGGAAGGCGTTCGCCATCGGGACGTTGCCGAGGTCCGTGGACGCGCGGATACGGGGGACGTGCTGCCCGGCGAGGATCCGGGTGCCCTCGGCGAGGATGGCGTCGATGTAGCCGTTGCCGCGGTGCGAGGGCAGGACCGCGATGTAGGCGATGATCGCGTTGTAGTCGTTGCGGGCCGGGACGACGAACCCCACGGGCTCTCCACCGGGCAGTGTCGCGATGCGCCACCAGTCCCGCGGGCTGGTGTAGCGGGCCAGCTCGTCCTCGTAGTGCCGGACGGCCGCTTCGTGTTCCGGCATCCGGGTCAGGTCGTCACGGCTGTGTGCGTCCAAGGTCCCGTCCAGAGCCGAGGACATCAGAGCCACGAGTTCCTCGCGATCGCGGACGGGCCGGAAGGCGAGGCGCCCGTCGGGCTCGGGAACCGGCGATCCCGGGCGCCATTCCAGGCGCAGTCGTTCGACGAAGAGCCGGGCGCCGGTCCGTTCGAGCACCGTCATGCGGTCTTCGACGGCTTGTCTCGTCACCGCGTTCTCACGCCAGTCCGGCGGGACGAAACGGCTGTAGTCCGGGGGCCGCGATCCGTTCGGCAGGGTCGCGGCCATCGCGGTGTGCAGAAGTCGCGCGCCGATGTCCACGCGATCGGGGCCCGCGGTGCTGTCCTCGATGTCGAGGATGTCCAGGATGAGCGGTGCGTCGTCGGCCGGCCGGCTCCACCAGGCCGCCCTGGCGAGCAGGCGGTCACCCCGGAGGGCGATCCACATCCATTCCGGACGCCGGCGGCCGGCGGCGAGATCGTCCGCCAGTTCCTCGTTGAGGACGTACGGCAGCCGGGAGAAGAGGTCGAGTTCGTCGCGTCCGGTGATCGGACGCATGGTCAGGTCGTTCGTCTGCACGGTCGAGGCACGCTCCGGTGAAGGCACCCGTGGTGGGGGCCGGCGGTTACGTCTATCCAGCCGGAGCCCTCGCCCGCAAACCCTTTTCGCGCACACGGACAGGGCAGGGCCCCGTGGACCGGGGGTGTCCACGGGGCCCTGCCCTCGATGCGGGGGAGCGTCAGCCGTTGAGAACGGCCTCGGCGTCCAGGGTGGCGCCGACCGCCTGCAGCACTGCGGCGATCTTGAAGGCCTCCTGGATCGTCTCGCGGGAGACGCCGGCCTTGCGCAGCACCTGCTCGTGCGAGTCGAGGCACATGCCGCAGCCGTTGATGGCGGAGACGGCGAGCGACCACAGCTCGAAGTCGACCTTCTCCACACCGGGGTTGCCGATGACGTTCATCCGCAGGCCCGCGCGCAGGTTGCCGTACTCCGGGTCCGACAGCAGGTGCCGGGTGCGGTAGTAGACGTTGTTCATCGCCATGATGGCGGCGGCGGACTTGGCGGCCTGGTACGCCTCGGGGGAGAGGTTGGCCTTGGCCTCCGGCTCCAGCTCGCGCAGCACGATCGGCGAACGGGTCGCGATCGCGCAGGCGAGGACGGTGCCCCACAGCTGCTGCTGCGGCAGGTCGGAGTTGCCGATGACCGAGCCGAGGTTCAGCTTCAGGTCCTTGGCGTAGTCCGGTACGGCGGACTTCAGCTCATCGAGGGCCATGGAGGATCAGCTCACTCGCCCGCGAGCAGCTTGACGGCGTCGAGGGTCTCTTCGCCCTTGGTCCAGTTGCAGGGGCAGAGCTCGTCGGTCTGCAGGGCGTCGAGGACCCGCAGGACCTCCTTGGGGTTACGGCCCACGGAACCGGCGGTCACCATGGCGAACTGGATCTCGTTGTTCGGGTCGACGATGAAGACCGCACGCTGCGCGTAGCCGTCCTCGCCCTCCACGCCGCAGGCGCGCATGAGCTCGTGCTTGGCGTCGGCCAGCATCGGGAAGGGCAGGTCGCGCAGGTCCTTGTGGTCCTTGCGCCAGGCGTGGTGGACGAACTCCGAGTCGCCCGAGACGCCGAGGATCTGGGCGTCGCGGTCGGCGAACTCGTCGTTCAGCTGGCCGAACGCGGCGATCTCGGTCGGGCAGACGAAGGTGAAGTCCTTCGGCCAGAAGAAGACGACCTTCCACTTGCCCTCGTGGGTCTTGTGGTCGATCTGCGCGAAGGCCGAGTCGGCCTCGAGCGAGACGCAGGCGGTCAGGTCGAACTCGGGGAACTTGTCGCCGACAGTGAGCACGCGCTCTCCTTGCACGAAAGAGAACCCTGGTTCACGGGTTCCCTGCGGGTTGGACGACCACCACAGTGCCACAGGAGGCATTGATAGCGGAAATAGCTAGACTGGGTGGCGTTGATCGGAGGTGCTTATCAATGTCCGCCATAGCACCCGGGGCCGCCGCCCGGCCCCGCCAGCCCAGCCCCGCCCAGCTGCGCGCCTTCGCCGCCGTCGCCGAGCACCTGCACTTCCGGGACGCCGCCGCGGCCATCGGCATGAGCCAGCCGGCGCTCTCCGGGGCCGTCTCGGCGCTGGAGGAGTCGCTGGGCATCCAGCTCCTCGAGCGTACGACGCGGAAGGTGCTGCTCACCGCCGCGGGGGAGCGGCTGGCCGTACGGGCCCGCGCGGTCCTCGACGCGCTCGGCGACTTCATGGAGGAGGCCGACGCGGCCCGCGCGCCCTTCACCGGCGTGCTGCGCCTCGGCGTCATCCCCACCGTCGCGCCCTACCTGCTGCCCACCGTGCTGCGCCTGGTCCACGACCGCTACCCGCAGCTGGACCTCCAGGTCCACGAGGAGCAGACCTCCTCGCTGCTGGACGGCCTCACCCACGGCCGGCTCGACCTGCTGCTGCTCGCCGTGCCGCTGGGCGCGCCCGGCGTGGCGGAGATCCCGCTGTTCGACGAGGACTTCGTCCTCGTCATGCCGTCCGACCACTGGCTGGCCGGGCGCACCGACATCCCCCGCCAGGCGCTGCGCGAGCTGGACCTGCTGCTCCTCGACGAGGGGCACTGCCTGCGCGACCAGGCCCTGGACATCTGCCGTGAGGCGGGCCGCACCGAGGGCGCGCCGGTGACGACGAGCGCGGCCGGGCTGTCCACGCTGGTGCAGCTCGTCGGCGGCGGCCTCGGTGTGACGCTGCTGCCCCGCACCGCCCTGAGGGTGGAGACCGGCCGCAGCGACGGCCTGGCCACCGGCTGCTTCGCCGACCCGGCGCCGTCCCGCCGGATCGCCCTGGCCATGCGCTCGGGAGCGGCACGCCAGGGCGAGTTCGGGGAGTTCGCCGCCGCGCTGCGCGACGCGATGCGGAAGCTGCCGGTGCGGATCGTCACCTGACCGCGGGGGCTATTCGGAGCGCAGGCCCTCCGGCCGGGACAGCCGCCGCAGCGGGAGCAGCGCCGCCAGCGTGAACAGCGTCACCACGACGAGGCCGGTGCCGACGACGGGGACGAACGCGAACCAGTCCCGCACCGGCAGCCGCAGCGCCCACAGCAGCAGCCGGCCCAGGCCCGCCCCGCCCGCGACGGCGAGCGCCAGGCCCAGCACCACCGGCACGGCCGTCTGCCACACCAGCGACCAGGCGAGCGTGGCCGGCCGGACACCGAAGGCGGCGAGCGTGGCCAGGGTCCGCCGGCGCTCGCGCAGTTGCTCGAAGGTGGCCAGCAGCAGCCCGGCCGCGACGAGGGCGAACACCACGGCGGCGCCCACGGGCAGCGCCCGCTGCACGGGCCAGTAGTCCATGTCGTCCTCGCGGACGGGGGCGTACGGGTCGACCAGGCGCAGGGCGGGGTCGACGGCCGCCGCCGTGGTGCGGAGATGCTCGACGGCGTCGGGGACCTTCGGGTCCGCCTCCACGGCCACCCGGACGACTGCTCCGGTGACGCCCCGGGCGTCGAGGGCCGCGGGCGTGGCCAGGACGGCGGCCTCGCCGGTCCCGTACGCGTCGGGGCGGACGGTCACCGTGGGCGCGCCGTCCGGCACGGTCCAGGTCCGGTCCCCGCCGTCGCGGCGGATCCGCAGCCGGTCGCCGGGCCGGGCCATGAGGCCGCCATGCCGCGGCTGTGCCGGGTCGTAGGAGAGGAAGACGTCGCCGTCGCGGCAGGATTCCAGCCGGGCCAGCCGGCGCAGCGCCTCGCAGTCGCCGGCCTTCACCATGGCGCCGCCCGTCCCGTCGCCCCGGTCGCCCCAGAACTCGACGGTGCCGGTCACGGACCGGGCGCCGGGCGTCGTGCGGAAACGTTCCAGGACCTGCCGGCCGTCGGCACCGGGCTGGAGGTACGTGTGCACCCGCAGCACCTCGTCCGGGAAGCGCGGCGTGTTCACGCCGCGGGCGCTCTCCGCACCGACCAGCATCTGCACCGCCACCGCCCCGGCCACGGCCACCACGATGCCGCTGACCGCGCGCGCCGCCGGGCCGCTGTCCAGCTGGAGCCGGCGCACGGCCAGCTGCCAGGCGGGCGCACCGCCGCGCAGCCGCGCCACGCACGCCTGGACCACCCACGGCAGCAGCAGGACCACGCCGCCGAGCAGCAGCACCGAGCCGGCCGCCGGCAGCCAGAGCCGGTAGGGCAAGTGCTGCGTCTGCGGCAGGACCCTGCCGTGGCTGAGGCCCGGGACGAGCAGGGCCAGCCCCGCGAGGGGCACCGGCAGCCGCCACCACAGCCGACGCCGCCCGCGCGCCGCGCCCCGCACCACGCCCAGCGGCTCGATCGCCACGTCCCGCAGGGCGAACAGCGCGACGGCGACGGCCGCCAGCGGCACCCCCAGCACGATCAGCGTCACGGCCAGGGGGCCGGGCACCAGGTCGGACGGGAAGACCCCGGCGCCGCGGAGGCGGACCGCCGGCGCGCCCTGCCGGACGGCCAGGAAGCCCGCCGCCCCGACGGCCAGGCCCAGCAGCGTGCCGGACAGCGCCTCGCCGGCCGCCACCCACCGCGTCATGCGGCTGTCGGCGCCCACCAGGCGCAGCGCGGCCAGGCGCCGGTCGCGGCGCTCGCCGCCGAACCGTACGGCCGTGGCGAGCAGCACCCCGGCGGGCAGCAGGACCGCTGCCGCGCCCAGGGCGCCGATCAGCGAGACCTCGTCGGGCAGCGGCATCAGGGGGGCGTCGCCGCCGAAGGCGCTGATCCGGCGGGCGCCGGGCCAGGCGCCGGCGGCCGGGGCGAGGCCGGCGTCGCCCACGTAATAGACGAGTTCACCGGGGCCCCGGAGGCCGGCGGGGCCGATGGTGCCGGTGTCACGGAACGGCAGGCGCTCGCGCAGCAGCGCGCCGCGCTCGGAGCGCAGCAGGTCGCGCAGGGCGGGGGAGAGCGCCATCTCGCCGGCGCCCGGCGTGCGGGTGAGACCGGGCGGCACGGGGGCCTTCGGGCCCTCGGGGCGCAGCAGCACCCCCTTGATCTGCCGGTCGCGGTAGTAGTGGCTCTCGACGGGGGCGACCAGCAGGGTGTCCGGGCCGGGCGCCTTGGCGGACACGCCGCCGCGGCCGGTGCGCGCGGCGTCGCGGGCCTCCCGGGCGTCCACCGCGCCCGGCACGGAGGTGAGCAGGAGCAACAGCGTCACGACGACGCCGGTGCCCGCGGCCGTGAGGGTGGTGCGCAGCAGGCCGGGGCGGCCGCCGGTGAGGGCGAAGCGCAGGCCGAGGGCCAGGCCGCGGAAGGCCGTGGTGGGTGCGGTCATGCCACACCCGCCAGGTCCCGGGTGCGGCCGTCGCGGACGACGACCTCGCGGTCGGAGTACGCGGCCACGCGGGCGTCGTGCGTGACGAGGACGACGGCCGCGCGGGTGTCGCGGGCGGCGCGCGACAGCAGCCCCATCACGCGTTCGCCGTTGAGGGAGTCCAGGGCGCCCGTGGGCTCGTCGGCGAAGACCACGCGCGGCGTGGTGACCAGGGCGCGGGCCACGGCGACGCGCTGGCCCTGGCCGCCGGAGATCTCGCCGGGGCGCTTGCCGCGCACGTCCGCGGCCTCCAGGCGGTCCAGCCACTCCAGGGCGCGGTCCTCGGCGGCCCGGCGGCGGAGGCCGCCCAGGCGCAGCGGCAGTGCCACGTTCTCCAGGCAGGTCAGTTCGGGTACGAGCCGGCCGAACTGGAACACGAAGCCGAAGTCGGTGCGGCGCAGCGCGCTGCGCCGGGCGTCCGTCATCGTGGTCAGCTCGTGGGGTCCGTAGCGCACGGAGCCGGCGTCGGGCCGGACGATGCCGGCGAGGCAGTGCAGGAGCGTGGACTTGCCGGAGCCGGAGGGGCCCATGACGGCGACGATCTCGCCGGGCTGCACGGATAAGCCGGCGTCGGCGAGGGCGGGCGTGGGCCCGTACGTCTTGTGCAGGCCGGTGGCGGCCAGGACGGGGCCGGCGGGCGTCATGGGCGCACCGCCGTGGCGAGCTGCTGGAGGCGGGCGGCGGTGAGTTCCAGCCACCGCAGGTCGGCCTCCAGGTGGAACAGCGCGTGGTCGCAGATGAGCTGGTCGGCGAGGTCGCCCTCGACCTTGCGGCGGGTGAGCTCGCGCATCAGCCGCAGGTGCTCGGCGCGCTGGCCGTCGAGGACGGCGGTGGCGTCGCGGCCGGTGAGCAGGGAGAGGACGACCTTGGTGTAGAGGGTGGACTGGAGGTAGGGCTCGGGCTTCTCGGGCCGGGCGAGCCAGGTCTCCACGTCGGTGACGCCGGCGTCGGTGATGGCGTAGCGCTTGCGCTCGGGGCCGTCGCCCGGCTCGACGGCGTCGACCTCGACGAGGCCGTTGCGCAGCAGGCGGGACATGGTCGAGTAGACCTGCCCGTAGTGCAGGGGGCGGTCGTGGCCGAAGCGGGCGTCGAAGGCGCGCTTGAGGTCGTAGCCGTGGCGCGGGCCGGCTTCGAGGAGGCCGAGGAGGGCGTGTCCGATTGACATGATCGGGAGAGTACACCGGGTGTATACATTGTGTGTATACCTGGGGTGCATAACCGGGGTGCATAACGGGGGTGCATACCGGCACGGCTTGCGGCCGCCCCGCGTCATCGCGGGGCGGCCGGGGCTGCCTCCGCTACTCCTGCTGCCCGGACTTCCGTGGCCGGCCGCGCTTGCGCATCGCGCCCACGCCCTTGGGCAGCCGGCCCGCGTCGGCCAGGGCCTTGCGCAGCAGGAACTCGGTCTGCGCGTTGACGCTGCGCAGCTCGTCGTCCGCCCAGCGGGCCAGCGCGTCGTGCACGAGCGGGTCCAGCCGCAGCAGCACCTGTTTGCGCTGCCGCGGCCGGTCCGGTCCGGGGGCCTCCTCCGTCACTGGTAGAGCGACCCGGTGTTGAGGACGGGCTGCGCGGCCCGGTCGCCGCACAGCACCACCATCAGATTGCTCACCATGGCCGCCTTCCGTTCCTCGTCCAGTTCGACGATGCCCTGCTCGCTGATGCGCTCCAGCGCCTCCTCCACCATGCCGACCGCGCCCTCGACGATCTGCCGGCGGGCGGCGACGACCGCGCCCGCCTGCTGCCGCTGGAGCATGGCGGAGGCGATCTCCGGAGCGTAGGCCAGGTGCGTGAACCGCGCCTCGATGACGCGCACGCCCGCCGCCTGGACCCGGGTGTCGAGCTCCCGGGCGAGCTTCTCGGTGATCTCCTCGGCGTTGCCGCGCAGCGACAGCGCGTCCTCGTCGTGCGCGTCGTAGGGGTACTCGATGGCGATGTGCCGGACCGCGGTCTCGGTCTGGGTGGCGACGAACTCCTGGAAGTCCTCCACGGCGAACTTGGCCTGCGCGGTGTCCTCCACCCGCCAGACGGCCACGGCGGCGAGCTCGATGGGGTTGCCGTAGGCGTCGTTGACCTTCAGGACGGACGTCTCGTGGTTGCGCACCCGGGTGGAGATCTTGTCGCGGCTGGTGAAGGGGTTCACCCAGCGCAGGCCCTCGGTGCGGATGGTGCCGCGGTAGCGGCCGAAGAGCTGGACGACCTGGGCCTCGCCGGGCGCGACCGTGTTGAGGCCGGTCAGCGTGATCAGCGAGGCGATGGCCAGGACCACGCCGGCGGCGACCATGACGACGGCGACGGCGCCCTTGCCGTGGGAGCCCATCACCCCTCCCAGGATCGCCGTGCCCGCGCCGCCGAGCAGGCCCACCAGGCCCAGCAGCAGGGCGGCGCCGCCGCTCACGTCATGGGCGGGCAGTTCGCTGACCGGTGGCTTCGCGGCGGCCGGCGCGGTCGCCGAGGCGGTGTCGGACATGGTGGTGCCCCCCGAGGGTCAGGGCCGGGCGGAACCCTCCGTCACCGGCCTCGTAAAATAATGCTGGCAAAGTGATAACACATTATCTCCCTGTACGGTTTCCTCCGCACAACGCCGTACCGGGTTCCCGCCACCCGGCGTGCTGTATGTCACGTCCGTTATTGCCGTGATCGATGGGCGTTTGATGGCAGTTGCGGTGTTAGCTTCATGAGCTGGTTGGGGGCGGACGGACTGGAGCTACGGGAGAAATGGGCCGAGCGGAAGCGCGGAAGGCGCAGAAGAAGGGCACTGGCCCCGACAGGGGTGGCAAGCCCAAGAAGAAGGGCATACGCCGGTTCTTCACCTGGAAGTTGCTGCTGGCCTACTTCGTGGCCGTCGTCGGTCTGGGGGTGGGCGCGTTCTACGCGCTGTACCTGTACGTGGACGTCCCCACGGGCAATTCCGCGGCCACGCTGCAGAGCAACGTCTACAAGACCAGCGACGGCAAGACCATCGCCCGCATCGGCGAGGTCAACCGTGAGGAAGTGCCGCTGTCGAAGGTCCCCGAGGACGTCCGCAAGGCCGTCGTCGCCGCCGAGAACAAGAACTTCTACAACGACTCCGGCGTCGACCTGAAGGGCACCACCCGCGGCATCGTCAACACGGTCCTGGGCCACGGCAAGCAGGGTGGTTCCACCATCACCCAGCAGTACGTGAAGAACTACTACCTCGACCAGCGGCAGACCGTCACCCGCAAGGTCAAGGAGCTCATCATCACGCTCAAGGTCAACGAGCGGATGACGAAGGACGACATCCTCCAGGGCTACCTCAACACCAGCTACTACGGGCGCGGCGCCTACGGCATCCAGGCCGCCTCCCGCGCGTACTACAACAAGGACGTCGACAAGCTGACGCTGGAGGAGGGCGCCTACCTGGCCGCGCTGCTCCAGGCGCCCAGCCAGTACGACTGGGGGACGGCCACCGAGGCCGGCAAGAAGAACGCGCTGAGCCGCTGGAACTACGTGCTCGACAAGATGGTCGAGCAGAACTGGCTCGACGCCGGCAAGCGCAAGACCATGACGTTCAAGGAGCCGGGCCAGCCCAAGCCGGCGCTCGGCCTGACCGGCCAGAACGGCTACCTGATCGAGGCCGCCAAGCGCGAGATCATCCGCGACCTGGAGAAGCAGGGCCGCAAGGAGAGCGACTTCGCCGCCGGTGGCTGGACGATCACCCTCTCCATCGACTCCAAGAAGCAGAAGGCCCTGGAGAAGGCCGTCCAGGACAAGCTGATCTCCGACCTGGAGCCGGGCTCCCGCGAGGTCGACAAGCACGTCCAGGCGGGCGCCGTCTCGGTCGACCCGAAGACCGGCAAGGTCGTGGCCCTCTACGGCGGCCAGGACTTCGCCAAGCACCAGATCAGCAACGCCACGCGCGGCGACTACCAGCCGGCCTCGACGTTCAAGCCGCTGATCCTCGCCTCCGCGCTGGAGAACGACTCCAGGACGCAGGACCACCAGCCGATCAAGCCGGGCACGCTCTACGACGGCACCAACAAGCGGCCCGTCGTCGGCAGCGACATCCCCTTCGCGCCGGAGAACGAGGACGGCTACTCCAAGCCCTCCGTCACCGTGCAGCAGGCGATGAACGACTCGGTCAACACCGTCTTCGCGCAGATGGCCGTCGACGTCGGCCTGGAGAAGGTCAAGAAGACCGCCACCGACCTGGGCATGAAGGGCGACTTCGACGCGACCCCCGCCATGTCCCTGGGCTCCATGGGCGCCAGCCCGATGGAGATGGCCGGCGTGTACGCCACGCTGAACAACCACGGCAAGAAGGTCACCCCCAGCATCGTCAAGTCGGCGACGCAGCGCGGCCAGAACTTCGACCTGCCCAACGCCGTCGGCGACCGGGTGGTCTCCCGCGACACCGCCGACGGCATGACCTCCGTCCTCACCGGCGTGGTCGACGACGGTACGGCCAATGTGGTGGCCAGCTCCGCCTACCAGGTGGCGGGCAAGACCGGTACCTCCGACGACGACAAGTCGGCCTGGTTCTCCGGCTACACCCCCGGCCTGGTCACCTCCGTCGGCCTCTTCGGCGAGGGCCCCGGCGGCAAGCAGGTGACGCTCCAGGGCACCGGCGGCAACGGCCGCGTCAACGGTGGTACGTACCCGGCGAAGATCTGGGCCGCCTACACCTCCGCCGTCTACGGCAGCGGTGACGACGACGACGCGAAGTTCGACCTCGACACCAACGTCGGCTTCGTCCCGCCGCAGGCCCCGGCCGGCACCCCGGCCGCGCAGCCCTCCAGCACGCAGGGCCGCTCCCCGTCGCCCACCGCGTCCAAGGGCACGCAGTCGCCGTCGCCGAACGCGTCGCAGCGCAGCCACACGCCCGACCCGGGCCCCACCTCCACCCGCAACACCGGCAAGCCGACCCCGCCGACCGTCCCGCCCACCCGGCCCACGCCCACCGGCGGCGGTACCGACGGCGGCACCCGGCCCGACGGCGGCCGCAACCAGGCCAACCTCCAGCCGTAACAGCCGTAACCGGTCACGGCCCGGCCCGGACACGACGGACGGCCGCCCTCCCGCACGGGAGGGCGGCCGTCCGTCGTTCCGTTCAGCCGCCGTTGACGCGCGTGGCGATGCGGTCGCCCACTTCCTTGTCGATATTGCGCCAGTACTGGAGCGCACGGGAGAGCACGGGCGCCGTCACCCCGTTGGCCAGGTGCCCCGAGACGTTGGCCACCAGGCGCTCGCGCGCCGCGTCGTCCAGCACCCGGCGCACCATCGTGCCCGCCTGCCCCCAGTCGTCGTCCTCGGCGTGCAGCTTGTACGCCTCGCGCACCATCTCCCCGGTGGCCGCCCAGCCGGCCGGGTCGCCGAAGCGCGCGGTGTCGGCCGCCGGGCCGCCGTACGAGTTGGGCGCGTACGGCCGGGCCGTGCCCGACGGCTCGTACCGCATCGGCCCGTCCTTGGCGTACGAGGCCACCGGCGCGTGCGGCCGGTTCGGCGGCAGCTGCTGGTAGTTCGGGCCGATGCGGTAGCGGTGGGTGTCGGGGTACGAGAAGAGGCGGCCCAGCAGCATCTTGTCCGGCGACGGGCCGATGCCCGGCACCAGGCTGGACGGCTCGAACGCGGCCTGCTCGACGTGGACGAAGAAATCCTCCGGGTTCCGGTCGAGCGTCATCCGGCCGACCTCGATCAGCGGATAGTCGCCGTGCGGCCACACCTTCGTCAGGTCGAAGGGGTTGAAGCGGTAGTCCGCGGCGTCCTCGAACGGCATGACCTGCACCGACATCGTCCACGACGGCGCGTCGCCGCGCGCGATCGCCTCGTACAGGTCCCGGCGGTGCAGATCCGGGTCCTCGCCGGCCAGCGCGTCCGCCTCCGCCTGCGTGAGGAACTCGATGCCCTGGTCGGTCTTGATGTGGTACTTGATCCAGAACTTCTCGCCGCCGCCGTTGACCCACATGTACGTGTGCGAGCCGTAGCCGTTCATGTGCCGCCAGGTGCGCGGCACGCCGCGGTCGCCCATCAGCCAGGTGACCATGTGGGCCGACTCGGGGGACAGCGTCCAGAAGTCCCACTGCATGTCGTTGTCGCGCAGGCCGTTGTCCGGGCGGCGCTTCTGCGAGCGGATGAAGTCCTGGAACTTCATGGGGTCGCGCACGAAGAAGACGGGCGTGTTGTTGCCCACGAGGTCGTAGTTGCCCTGCTCGGTGTAGAACTTCAGCGCGAAGCCGCGCGGGTCCCGCCAGGTGTCCGGGGAGCCCTGCTCGCCCGCCACCGTCGAGAAGCGCGCCAGCAGCTGCGTCGTCGTCCCCGGCTGGAACAGCGCCGCCTTCGTGAACTGGCTGACGTCGTTGGTCACGTGGAACGTGCCGTAGGCGCCACCGCCCTTGGCGTGCACGACCCGCTCCGGGACGCGCTCCCGGTTGAACTGGGCCATCTTCTCGATGAGGTAGTGGTCCTGGAGCAGGATGGGGCCGGTGTCACCGATGGTGAGCGAGTGTTCGTCGCTCTCCACCGGGATGCCCGCGTTGTTCGTCGTGAAGGGGGTGTTCCGCGCCGAGCCGCTCATGGACGCCTCCCAAGCGAAGACAAGCGAAGACATGCGAGGACAAGCGTCAGTGAAGCGCCCCGACACACCGTCGGCAACAGGCCCTCGGACACTGGCCGGATTTCCGCCGCACCACCGCCACCGCACCACCACCCACCCGTCGCCTCAGCGGCCCCGCGCCGGCAGCCCCAGCTCGAACCACACCACCTTCCCCGTGCTCAGCCGGGTCGCGCCCCACCGCCGGGCCACCTTGTTCACCAGGTACAGGCCGCGGCCGCCCTCGTCCGAGGGCCGCGCCTGCCGCAGCCGCGGCAGCTGCGGCACGTCGTCCCCCACCTCGCAGCGCAGCACGTCCGTGCGCAGCAGCCGCAGCGTCACCGGCCGCTCCGCGTATCGCACCGCGTTCGTGACCACCTCGCTCACCAGCAGCTCCACCGGGTCCGACAGCTCCTCCAGGCCCCAGCGCGTCAGCGCCCGGCGGGCCAGCCGGCGGGCCTGCCGGGCCGTCTGCGGGCGCGGCTCCAGGAACCAGTACGCCACGTCGCTCGGCGCGATGCCCTCGAAGCGCGCGGCCAGCAGCGCGATGTCGTCGTCCCGGTCGCCCGGCCCGAGCATGCCCAGCACCTCGTCGCAGAGCGGCTCCAGCGGCGGCGGGTTGGGGCCCGTCAGCCGGGCCGTCTCCGTCAGCCGCTCGCGCAGCTGCTCTATGCCCGTCCACACGTCCCGTATCCGCGACTCCACCAGCCCGTCGGTGTACAGCAGCAGCGTGGCCCCGGCCGGCGCGTCCAGCTCCACCGCCTCGAAGTCCACCCCGCCCACGCCGATCGGCGCCCCGGGCGGCACCCGCAGCACCTCGGCCCGGCCGCCGCGGTGCAGCAGCACCGGCGGCGGATGGCCCGCGTTGGCGATGACGATGCGGTGCGCCACCGGGTCGTACACCGCGTACAGGCACGTGGCCATGCGGTCGCTGCCCAGCCGCTGCGCCTGCTCGTCGAGGTGGTGCAGCACCTCCTGCGGCGGCAGGTCCAGGCCGGCCAGCGTCTGCGCCGTCGTACGGAGCTGGCCCATG
The DNA here is from genome assembly GCF_014654785.1 of Streptomyces mashuensis. Taxonomy (GTDB): domain Bacteria; phylum Actinomycetota; class Actinomycetes; order Streptomycetales; family Streptomycetaceae; genus Streptomyces; species Streptomyces mashuensis. Next base: position 79,331 of record NZ_BNBD01000011.1, on the reverse strand, counting down.
ATGGCGGCCGAGGTCATCGAGTGGCCCATCACGTCGCCGACCACCAGCGCGACCCGGTTGCCCGGCAGCGGGATCGCGTCGTACCAGTCGCCGCCGACCCGGGCCGTCTCCGCGGCCGGCAGGTAGCGGCTCGCCAGCCGTACGCCGGTGGGCTGCGGCAGGGAGTCGGGCAGCATGGTGCGCTGGAGCTCGTCGGCGATGTACACCTCACGGCCGTAGAGCACCGCCTTGTCCACGCCCAGCGCCGTGTGCGTGGCCAGCTGCGCGGCCACCAGCAGGTCGTCGGCCTCGAACGGCTGCCGGTCCTGGCGGCGTACGAACACGGCGGCGCCGATCACGCGGCGCCGGCCGCGCAGCGGGGCGAGGACGGTGCGCCGGGCCAGCGGCACGTCGCGGCCCTCGCCCAGCAGTTCCGGCAGGGCCGCCCGCGCGGCGGAGGAGTCCCCGAACACCGGCCGGACCCCGCGCAGCACCTCCGCGAGCGGCCCGCCTATCCGCACCTCGCACCGCTCGGCCGCCGCGACGGCCAGCTCCGGCGCCGGGTCGGGCCGCTCCGGGGCGCCGCCCTCGACGTCCTCCCGGTCGGGCAGCCGGTCGGTGCGGCGCAGCCGCAGCACGACCGGGCCCACCGGCCGCTCGTCGCCGACGGGCAGCGGGTCGCGGAGGTAGACGAGGATGGCGTCGGCGAACGTGGGCACGGTCGCCCGGCACAGGCCGAGCACGATCTCGTCCAGGTCGATGCCGCGCGCGATGCGGCGCGTGGCGGCGCCGACGAACCGCAGCCGCTCGCCGGCCCGGCCGGGCGCGCCCCCGCCGGGGCCGCCGCCCCCGGGCGGGGTGCCGTCCGTGCCGCCGGGCGTGCCGGCGCCACCGGCGGCCTGTGCGGCGGCGGTGGCGTCCCGCCGCTGCGGCGGGATGGCGGGTGCGGCGGCACACGGGTGGCCCTGCGGCTCCGCCCCGGCCGCCTCGGCACGGTCACGGGCGACGGTGCCGTGCGGGGCGCCGTCGCCCGTCGCAGGCGGCTCGGCGGCGCACGGGTGGGCCTTGCCCTCGAGGCCGGGGGCGTCGCCGCCGGCCGTCCGGTGTCTTCCGCTGGAGTTGGGGTGCTCCGTCACGCGTGGGGTTCCATCCGTCGGGGCCGTGCGCCCGGCAGGGGCGCACGAGCGTCAGGCGCGGCGCAGGTTGAGAAAGATCTGGATCTCGGGTGGGACGTCCGTGCTCGCCGGGGCGTACGCCAGCGAGCTCTCCCCGGCGATGTCGAATCCCGCGTCGCGCACGACCTGGCGCAATTCGTCCCGCAGATATCCCGATACCCGGATCGTGTGGCCGAGGAACGGCATGGAGAAGTCGTCGACGTCGGCCTCGACCATCGACAGGGCCAGCAGGCCCCCGGGTCTGAGCAGGCCGTGCAGCATGCGCAGCGCGTACGGGATCTCGGGGCGCGGCAGCATCAGCAGGGCGAAGAAGGCGGTCACGCCGTCGAACGTGCCGAGCCGGCCGTCGCGCAGCCCGGCGAGGTCCCCGGCGTGGAACGTGGCCTCCGGGACGTTGGCCCGGGCGAGCTCCAGCATGCCGTGGGAGAGGTCGATGCCGGTCACCTCGTGCCCGGCATCGATCAGCTGACGGGCCGTCGGCAGCCCGGTGCCGCAGCCCACGTCGAGGACGCGCGAGCCGGGGGGCAGCGACTCCGCCAGCCAGGCACCGGCCGCGAGCTGGCCCTCCTTGTGCGGGAAGGCCTCGTCGTAGCGGTTGCCGATGGCGTCGAACGCCTCGGCCTGACCGCTGCGGTCCAGCCCTAACCGGGCGTAGCCGTCGTAGTCCCGCTGGTCGTCACCGCTCACGGCTCCGCCCTTCCTGTGACCTGACTGTCTGTCCGTTTGCGCCGCGCCGTAGTGCCGTGCCCGTTGTGGCATGCCGTGCCGTTGCCGTGCAGTTGCCGTGCTGTGCAGTATCGCGAAGCCCGATCCTACGGTCGGCGCTCGGGGACCCGGCAACCACCATCGGCGTCCGCTTCACGCCCCCAGCGGCGCCGGGGTGCGGTCCCAGTCGCCGGGCAGGGCCGGCACCGTCCACGCCGGGTCGGGGCGCCAGCGCTCCCAGCCGGCGGTGAAGGGCGCGCCCCACGCCTCGATGAGCTCCACGGCCGAGCGCCCGGCGGCCCGTACCCGCTCGGCCTGGCCGGCGGTCATCAGCCCGGCGCGCTGGGCCTGTGCGAACTCGTCCTCGTCCTTCCACTCCCAGCGGCGGTCGGGGAAGACGGCGATGTCGAGGAAGTGGTCCTCGGAGTCGACACCGCCGGACCAGCGGGTCAGCGGCTCCTCGAGGTTGACGTACCAGTTGCGGAAGGCCCAGTCGTCGTCCCAGAACAGCCACACCGACCACGGGTCGCCGGGCCGGGCCAGCTTGAGCACGCCGGTGCCCGCCCAGCGGGCCACCGTGGTGGTGCGCGGCTTGGTGTAGCGGGTGGCGAGCGGCTCGCGGTGGAGCGGCGTGCCGTCGGCGAGCAGCGGTTTGACGCAGTCGGTGCCGGGGGCGACCCAGACGGCCAGCAGGTCGGCGGTGTCCTGGACGACGGTGACGGGCCGGCAGATGTGCACCCGGTCGGTGGCGTTGCCGCGATACCGCCAGAGGATGTGGTCGCCCGGCGCCCAGGGGGAGCCGCCGCCTGCCGTGCCCGTGGTGTCCGTCGTCCGCTCTGCCATGCGCAGATCTTAGGTGCCCGCCCGTGGCGGGCGCCGTGACGTGCGCCGCAAAAGGTCTGGTCCAGGCGGGGGCACGGGGGCGGGGGCGGCGGCGCCCGCGGGGTCAGGGGCGGGTCAGGAGCGGCTCAGGGGCGGGTCATGCGGAGCACGTCCAGCGCCTCGTCCAGCTGCTCGGCCGTCAGCAGCCCGCGCTCGACGTAGCCGCCCTCCAGCACCACCTGGCGGATGGTCTTCCGCTCGGCAAGGGACTTCTTGGCCACCTTCGCGGCCTCCTCGTAGCCGATGTACCGGTTGAGCGGGGTGACCACCGACGGCGACGACTCGGCGTACTCCCGGGCCCGGTCCACGTTGGCGGTGATGCCGTCGACCGTGCGGTCGGCCAGCAGCCGCGCGGCGTTGGCCAGCAGCCGGACCGACTCCAGCAGGTTCTTCGCCATCACCGGCAGCATGACGTTGAGCTCGAAGTTGCCCGCCGCGCCGGCCGTGGCGATCGTCGCGTCGTTCCCCGTGACCTGCGCCGCCACCATCAGAACCGCCTCGCACACCACCGGGTTGACCTTCCCCGGCATGATGGACGAGCCCGGCTGGAGGTCCGGGATGCTGATCTCGGCCAGGCCGGTGCGCGGGCCCGAGCCCATCCAGCGCAGATCGTTGGCGATCTTCGTCAGGCCCACGGCGATCGTCCGCAGCTGACCGCTGGTCTCCACCAGGCCGTCCCGCGCGCCCTGCGCCTCGAAGTGGTCGCGCGCCTCCGTCAGCGGCAGCCCCGTGGCCCGCGCGACCTCGGCGATGACCGCCGGCGCGAAACCGGGCGGGGTGTTGATGCCCGTCCCCACCGCCGTACCGCCCAGCGGGAGCTCCGCCAGCCGCGGCAGCGCCGAGCGCAGCCGCTCCACGCCGTACCGCACCTGCGCCGCGTAGCCGCCGAACTCCTGGCCCAGCGTCACGGGCGTGGCGTCCATCAGGTGCGTCCGGCCGGACTTGACGACCTCGGCGAACTCCTCCGCCTTGCGCTCCAGCGCGGCGGCCAGGTGCTCCAGGGCGGGCATCAGGTCGCGGGTGACGGCGGCCGTCGCGGCGATGTGGATGGACGAGGGGAACACGTCGTTGGACGACTGGCTGGCGTTGACGTGGTCGTTGGGGTGCACCTCCCGGCCCAGCCGCTCGGTGGCGAGGGTGGCGACGACCTCGTTGGCGTTCATGTTCGAGGACGTGCCGGAGCCGGTCTGGAAGACGTCCACCGGGAAGTGGTCGTCCCAGCGGCCCTCCGCGACCTCCTCGGCGGCCGAGACGACCGCCGCCGCCAGCTCCTCGTCGATCACGCCCAGCCCGGCGTTCACCTTCGCCGCCGCCGCCTTGATACGGGCCAGCGCCTCGATGTGCGCGCGCTCCAGGCGCTGACCGCTCACCGGGAAGTTCTCCACGGCCCGCTGCGTCTGCGCACGCCACTTGGCGTGCGCCGGGACCCGGACCTCCCCCATCGAGTCGTGCTCGATGCGGTACTGCGTACTGCCCGCCGTGCTCTCGGTCATCGTCTCACTACCTCCTGAACCCCAGAGCGTTTGTCTCGTTCCCCGTGTTCCCAAAACTCCTTACTTCCGAGTAAATACCGCGAGTAACAACTGAACCCGGGGAGGCTCCCTTTGACACGCAGACCCACCCTGCGCTGTGCCCTCGCCGCCGTGGCCGCCGTCGCCGCCGCCCTCGGCGGCACCGCGGTCACCGGCCCGCCCGCGGCCGCCGCACCCGCAGCCCGTACCACCACCGCCTCGACCCCCTTACCGCCCGAGCTGGAGAAGCTGCGGGCGGCCGAGGCGGTCCGGCTCTACGGCGACGCCGCCGAGCGCCCCCTCGCCGAGCGCAAGACCTCCCTCGTCTCCCTCGGCGACAGCGAGATATCCGGCGAGGGCGTGGGCACCTACGAACCGGGCACGGACGGCCCCGCCAACTGGTGCCACCGCTCGCCCGACGCCGCGATCCACCGCACCGCCATCCCCGCCGACGTCACCTACAACGTCGCCTGCTCCGGCGCCGCCACCGGCAACATCCGCATCGGCGGCAGCAAGCAGTACACCGACGAACTCGTGCAGAGCGACGCCCTCGCCGTGAAGGCCCGCAACACGCGTGTGAAGATGGTGCTGCTCGTCGCCGGCGCCAACGACGACCTCCAGTTCGGCCCGGTGATGACCGACTGCGTCACCCGCTACCTCACGCTCCAGGGCACCTGCGAGCCCAAGTACGCCCCCGGCTGGCAGGCACGCGTCGACGGGCTCGTGCCCAAGGTCGAGCAGACCGTGCGCGACCTGCGCACCGTGATGCGCGGCGCCGGCTACGCCGACACCGACTACAAGCTCGTGGTCATGGGCTACCCCAGCCCCATCGGGCCCGACATCGAGGACAACCCCGACTTCCCCGGCAAGATCCCCGGCGGCTGCGTCGGCTACACCTCCGACGCCGCCTGGGGCCGCAACCAGGCCGTGCCCCTGTTCGAACGCGGCATGCGCGAAGCCGCCCGCCGCACCGGCGCGTACTTCCTCGACAACTCGCGCCTCTTCCACGGCCACGAGGTCTGCATGGAGCAGACCTGGGCCCGCGGCCTGTGGATCGAGCTGAGCAACCCGGTCCCGCCGGACTCCAACTCCGTCCGGCAGTCCTTCCACCCCAACCGGGCCGGGCACGGCGCCTTCGCGTCCTGCCTCACCCAGTTCTACGCCTCCTCCGCCCGCGAGGCCGGCTGCGCCGACCCGGCGAGCACCGGCAGCCCCGTGCTGCGCGAGGGCGCCTGGGACGACGCCTTCCGCCCGCTGAAGAACGCGGCGACCGGCACCTGCGTCGACGCCTACGGCGCGGACAGCGCCAACGGCACGGAGATCGGCGGCTGGGACTGCACCGGCAACCGCAACCAGCAGTGGTGGTTCGATCCCAAGGGCGGCGCGGTGCACGCCGCGCTCACCCACGACCGGTGCGTGGACGTACCGGGCGGCTCGTACGCGGCCGGCACGGCGGTGACGCTGTGGAACTGCCACGGCGGCACCAACCAGCGCTTCACGCGCAGCGGTGACACGCTGCGGCCGGCGGCGGCGCAGGAGCTGTGCCTGACACTGGCGGGCGCCAAGGAGCCGGTGCGCCTGCAGAAGTGCGACGGGTCGGCGAACCAGCGGTTCGCGTAAAGGTTGCAGGTCCTGGGCGCGCCCGCGCGGCGGGCCCAGGACCTGCTGCGTGGTTCCTTACTTCGTGCGCACCGGGATCGACGTGAACGTCGGCTGCGGCGCGGGGTCGGTGAAGAAGTCGTTGCCCTTGTCGTCCACGACGATGAACGCCGGGAAGTCCTCGACCTCGATCTTCCAGACCGCCTCCATGCCCAGCTCCTCGTACTCGAGGACCTCGACCTTCTTGATGCAGTCCTGCGCCAGGCGCGCCGCCGGGCCGCCGATCGAGCCCAGGTAGAAGCCGCCGTGCGCGGCGCACGCGTCGGTGACCTGCTTGCTGCGGTTGCCCTTGGCCAGCATCACCTTCGAGCCGCCCGCCGCCTGGAACTGCTCCACGTAGGAGTCCATGCGGCCGGCCGTCGTCGGGCCGAACGAACCCGAGGCGTAGCCCTCCGGCGTCTTCGCCGGGCCCGCGTAGTAGACCGGGTGGTCGCGCAGGTACTGCGGCATGCCCTCGCCCGCGTCCAGCCGCTCCTTGATCTTCGCGTGCGCGATGTCGCGCGCCACGACGAGCGGGCCGGTCAGCGAGAGCCGGGTCTTGACGGGGTACTTGGTGAGCTCGGCGAGGATCTCGTCCATCGGCCGGTTGAGGTCGATACGGACGACGTCGCCCTCCTCGGCCAGCTGCTCGTCCGTGGTGTCGGGCAGGAAGCGCGCCGGGTCGGTCTCCAGCTGCTCCAGGAAGACGCCCTCGGCGGTGATCTTCGCGACGGCCTGGCGGTCGGCCGAGCAGGAGACGGCGATGGCCACCGGGCAGGACGCGCCGTGCCGCGGCAGGCGCACCACGCGCACGTCGTGGCAGAAGTACTTGCCGCCGAACTGCGCGCCGATGCCGATCTTCTGGGTGAGCTCGAAGACCTTCTGCTCCAGCTCCTTGTCGCGGAAGCCGTGGCCGAGCGGGGAGCCCTCCTCCGGCAGCTCGTCGAGGTAGTGCGCCGAGGCGTACTTCGCGGTCTTCAGCGCGTACTCGGCGCTGGTGCCGCCGACGACGATCGCCAGGTGGTACGGCGGGCAGGCGGCCGTGCCCAGCGAGCGGATCTTCTCCTCCAGGAACTTCATCATGCTCGCCTCGTTGAGCACGGCCTTCGTCTCCTGGTAGAGGAAGGACTTGTTGGCCGAGCCGCCGCCCTTGGCCATGAAGAGGAACTTGTACGCGCCGCCGTCGGTGGCGTACAGCTCGATCTGCGCCGGCAGGTTGGAACCGGTGTTCTTCTCCTCCCACATGGTCAGCGGGGCCATCTGGGAGTAGCGCAGGTTCAGCTCGGTGTACGCGTCGAAGATGCCGCGGGAGAGGGCCTCCTCGTCGCCGCCCTCGGTGAGGACGTTCTGGCCGCGCTTGCCCATGACGATCGCCGTGCCGGTGTCCTGGCACATGGGGAGCACGCCGGCGGCGGCGATGTTGGCGTTCTTCAGCAGGTCCAGCGCGACGAACTTGTCGTTGGCGGACGCCTCGGGGTCGTCGATGATCTTCCGCAGCTGGGCGAGGTGCGCCGGGCGCAGGAAGTGCTGGATGTCGTGGATCGCCTCGGCGGCGAGCTTGCGCAGCGCCTCGGGCTCCACCTTGAGGAAGGTGCGGCCGCCCGCCTCGACGGTGGACACGCCCTCCGTGGTCACCAGACGGTACGGGGTGGTGTCCTCGCCCAGGGGCAGCAGGTCGGTATAGGCAAACTCTGAGCTCGCTGACATCGCGGCGGCCATTCCTCACTCGGCAGACGACTGTGCGCCGGCATCGGCGGCGGCGCTGAAACAGCCTAAAACCCGGAGGACCGGTGCAGCAGGTGAGGTAGGACTCACTTGCGGGTCGGAGGCCGGCTTTCGGGGTCGGCTCGGGGGCATCTCCGGGACATCTCAGGGTCGGCGGACCTGTCGCGAGCTATCGCGTCTCCCTACGCTGCTGGTGTGGACGACTCGACGACTGGCACCACCACTGGGACCCCCACCGGAACCACTCCTGACACCGTTCCCGGCACCGTTCCCGGCACCCCGGACGACCGGGTGTCGCTGACCAAGGACACGGCGGCCGGGGCGGCCGCCGGCCGGCCCGCGCTGCGGGCCTCCGACGCCGACCGCGACCAGGTCGCCGGCATCCTGCGCGAGGCGCTGGCCGAGGGCCGGCTCACCGCCGACGAGCATGCCGAGCGGATCGGCGCGGTCTACGAGGCGCGCACCCACGCCGAGCTCCAGCGCCTCGTGAGCGACCTGCCCGCCGGCGCGACCGCGGGCCCGGCCGCCGGCAGCCGCGCCACCGTGCGCCCGGACGACGCCTCGATGCGCCCCGGTGTGAGCCGGAGCGAGAATCTCGCCGCCGTTTTCGGCGGGGCGGTGCGTCGCGGGCGCTGGCGCCCCGGGCCCACGATCAACGCGTTCGCGCTGTTCGGCGGCGTGGAGATCGACCTGACCGAGGCCATATTCGAGCACCGCGAGATCGTCATCAATGCGAACGTTCTCTTCGGCGGTGCAGAAATCAAGCTTCCGGAAAACGTCACGGTGCGGGGCGCGGGTACGGGCATCTTCGGCGGCTTCGACGTGCGCACGAACGAGGCGGACGACCCGGACGCGCCGGTCGTTGTCGTCACGGGCTACGCCCTCTTCGGCGGCGTGGAGGCCAAACCCCGGCGCGGCAAGCGGCTGAAGAACCTGCTCGCGGCCCGCTGACGGACGGCAGGCGATACGACTGACGGACGGCGGGGCCGGCCGGGCGGCCGCGGCGCTCGGCGCCATTCCACTCATGGCAACGGTGTGAATAAGCTCGCGCACAGCGGGTAAAGCTTGGTGCATCGTCTCTCGTACGGCTGCGGGTGCGAATGGCCGTGCGCGCCGAGGCGGGCAAAGGTGACTCAATCGGCCAAGCAAAGCCGTCGTCAGGAGTAGACCGTGCTGCTACCGCATCAGCCCCTGCAGGATGCCGCCGTACCGTCCCCGAGGATTTCCTCCCGGGAACAGGCCGGGCCCTGGCATTCGGAGGCGGTGTGCCGCCGGGATGAAGCCGGGCTCTTCTTCGCACCGTCAAAGGAACCGACGGCCGCACGTCTTTCCCGGGAAGAGGCGGCCAAACGTGTCTGTGCGCGTTGCCCCGTGATGGTCGAGTGCCGGGAGCACGCGCTGTTGCAGCCCGAGCCCTACGGGGTGTGGGGTGGGCTGACCGCGGCCGAGCGCCGCGTGGTGCTGGCCCGGCGCCGTCGCCGGGAGGCCGAGCTCCAGCGCGCGACCCGTATCGCCGCCGCGGGCTGAGCCGCCGCCGCGCCGCACCTCGTACGCCGGACGGGCTGGGAATCCCAGCCCGTCCGGCGTACGAGGACCCGTGCGAGGCCCGGCCTGCGCGAGGTCCGGGGGCGCGGCCCCCGGACGCGACGCGAGGCGACGCGATGCGTCAGCGCGGGCGCTCGAAGTCGATGGCGCTGTAGGCGCGCAGCTTCGACAGCCGGTGCTCGGAGTCGATCAGCCGGATCGTGCCCGACTTCGACCGCATCACCAGCGACTGGGTGGTGGCCGTCTCCGACCGGTAGCGGACGCCGCGCAGCAGCTCGCCGTCGGTGATGCCGGTCGCCACGAAGAACACGTTCTCGCCGCTGACCAGGTCGTCGGTGTGCAGCACGCGGTCCAGGTCGTGGCCGGCGTCCAGGGCGCGCTGCCGCTCCTCGTCGTCCTTCGGCCACAGCCGCGCCTGGATGGTGCCGCCCAGGCACTTCATGGCGCAGGCCGCGATGATGCCCTCCGGGGTGCCGCCGACACCCAGCAGCAGGTCCACGCCCGTACCCTCGCGGGCGGCCATGATGGCGCCGGCCACGTCGCCGTCGGAGATGAACTTGATCCGGGCGCCCGCCTCGCGGATCTCCTTCACCAGCCCGTCGTGCCGGGGGCGGTCGAGGACGACCACCGTGACGTCCTCGACGGAGGAACGCTTCGCCTTGGCGATGCGGCGGATGTTCACGGCCACGGGCGCAGTGATGTCGACGAAGTCGGCCGCCTCCGGGCCGGTGACGAGCTTGTCCATGTAGAAGACCGCGGACGGGTCGAACATGGTGCCGCGCTCGGCCACGGCGAGCACCGAGACCGCGTTGGCCATGCCCTTGGCGGTCAGCGTGGTGCCGTCCACCGGGTCCACGGCCACGTCGCACTCGGCGCCCGTGCCGTCGCCCACCCGCTCGCCGTTGTAGAGCATGGGGGCGTTGTCCTTCTCGCCCTCGCCGATGACCACCACGCCGTTCATGGAGACGGTGTGGATCAGCGCCCGCATCGCCCGCACGGCCGCGCCGTCCGCGCCGTTCTTGTCGCCGCGGCCGACCCAGCGGCCCGACGCCATGGCACCGGCCTCGGTGACCCGGACGAGCTCCAGCGCGAGGTTGCGGTCCGGGTCCTCGGGGCTGACCTCGAGCTGGGACGGGAGGTGATGATCGGTCATCGGGGGCGCACCTTTCTGTACGGCGGCGGCCGTGGGCTCCGCCCGGCCGCGATGGGCCGGGAGGGTGAGGGTGTCCATGACTTTATCGGTTCATTGCGAGAGTGAGCAGGGTGCCCCACGCATGAGCGGCGTCAAGGGTGCCGTCCGGGCCGCTGTCGTGATCGACTCGGCCATGGGGGACGATGGGACGCGTGGCAGGCAGGAACGGCAAGAGCCAGACGATTCGGAACATGCTGCTGTCGATGGCGGTGGTCGTCCCCGTCGCGGGCATCAGCTACCTCTTCATCCCGCACGACGAGAGCGGCGACCCGGTGCGGACGGTGAGCTACGGCGTGGAGCTGGAGACGGCCCGGCGCGCGGCGCCGTACGCCGTGGCCGCGCCGGAGGGGCTCGGCGACGGCTGGCGGGCGACGTCCGTGCGGTACCGCGCCCAGGGCGACGAGGGCTCGGCCTGGCACCTGGGGTTCCTGGACCCGCAGCGGCAGTACGTGGCCGTCGAGCAGAGCGACGGCCCGGCGCGCGCGTTCGTGGACAGCGTGAGCCGGCGGGCCGAGAGGACGGGCCGCACGCAGAAGGTCGGCGACGCGGTGTGGCAGCGCTACGAGGGCGACAAGTACAACGCCCTGGTGCGTGAGGAGAAGGGCGTGACCACGGTGGTCACGGGCACGGCCCCCTACGAGCGGCTGGCCGAGATGGCCGCGGCGCTGAAGGCGAAGAAGGGCTGAGAGCAGTTGTACGAACGGGCCGGGCGGCACGCATTGCGTGCCGCCCGGCCCGTTGTGTGTCCGCGTGGTCAGACCGTGGTGACGGCCTGCTCGTAGGACAGGCGGGGGGAGCGCGGGTAGAAGGCGTCGGCGCCCGGCTTGCCGATGTTGACGATCATCAGCGGGGTGTGGTCGCCGTCCAGGAACTCCTTCTGCACGGCGGCGTGGTCGAAGCCGGTCATCGGGCCGGCGGCCAGGCCGGCGGCGCGGACGCCCAGGATGAAGTAGCCCGCCTGGAGCGTGGCGTTGAGGGCCGCGGACTGCTCGCGGACCGGGCGCTCGGCGAAGAAGACGTCCTTGGCCTGCGGGAAGTGCGGGAAGAGCGTCGGCAGCTCCTCGGTGAACTCGTTGTCCGCGGCGAGGATCGCCACCACCGGGGCGGTGCGGGTCTTGGCCTGGTTGCCCTCGGCCATCAGGCCGGTCAGGCGCTCGCGGGCCTCCTCGGACTGGACCAGGACCACGCGCAGCGGGGACTGGTTGAAGGCGGTGGGGGCGAACTTGATCAGGTCGTAGACGGCCCGGAGCTGCTCCTCGGTGACGGGCTCGTCGGTGAAGGTGTTGGCCGTGTGGGCCTCGCGGAAGAGGAGGTCCTGGGCGGCGGCGTCGAGGGCGAGGGTCATGGGGATGCACCTACTCCTGGGCAATCGGAATGCGGGATTCCGGGTGGAACGGGTCGTGCCGGCGAGAACCACTGTAGGTCGAGATAGGTGAATCTTCAACTAAATCGGGGGAGTGGGGGACCCGTCTCACACCACCCGGGTGTCCGGGCCTACGCCTCCTCGGGGGCGCCGGCCTCCTCGGCGGCCTCCTGGGCCAGGGCCGCGTCCAGCCGCGCCCGCGCGCCCTCCAGCCAGCGGCGGCACACCTTCGCCAGCGCCTCGCCCCGCTCCCACAGGGCGAGGGACTCCTCGAGCGTGGTGCCGCCGGCCTCCAGCCGGCGCACCACCTCGATCAGCTCGTCCCGCGCCTGCTCGTAGCCCAGCGCGTCATCGGTCGTCGCGCCATCCGTCGTCGTCGCCATGGGGACCAGCCTAGGAGGACGGTCCGACATCGGGTCCGCCATCCGCCCGCACGGCGAACTCGCCCTCCGCGACGCGGGCCCGCAGCCGTTCGCCGGGCGCGACCTCGCCCGGGTCCCGGACGACGTGGCCGTCCGCCTGCTGGAGCACGGCGTAACCGCGGCGCAGCGTGGCCGCGGGGGAGAGGCCCACCACGCGCGCGTGCGTGTGGGTCAGCTCCGACTCGGCACGGTCCAGCAGGTGCCCCAGAGTGCGGCGGGCCCGCGCGGTCAGCTCGGCGACCTTGGTCTCCCGTTCCTCGACCATCCGGTGCGGCTGCTCCATGCACGGCCGCGCGCACGCCGCGGCGAGGCCGCGCTCCTCGCGGTCCAGGTGCGCCGTGACGCAGCGCAGCGCACGGTCGCGCAGCTGCCGTACGCGGGCGAGCTCCTCGCCGACGTCCGGTACGACGCGTTTGGCGGCGTCCGTGGGCGTCGAGGCCCGCAGGTCGGCGACCAGGTCCAGCAGCGGCGTATCGGGTTCGTGGCCGATGGCCGACACGACGGGCGTGCGGCACGCGGCGACCGCGCGGACCAGCTGTTCGTCGGAGAACGGCAGCAGGTCCTCCACACTGCCGCCACCGCGCGCCACGATGATGACGTCGACCTCGGGGTGCGCGTCCAGCTCCTGGACGGCCTCGACCACGCCCGGCACGGCGTACGCGCCCTGCACCGGCACGTTGCGCACCTCGAAGCGGACGGCGGGCCAGCGGTGCCGGGCGTTCTCCAGCACGTCGCGCTCGGCGGCGGACGCGCGGCCGCAGACCAGGCCGATCAGCTGCGGCAGGAACGGCAGCGGCCGCTTGCGGTCCGCGTCGAACAGCCCCTCGGCGCCCAGCGTCTTCTTCAGCTGCTCCAGCCGCGCCAGCAGCTCGCCCACGCCCACGGGCCGGATCTCGGCGGCCCGCAGCGACAGCTGCCCGCGCGGCGTGTACCACTCGGGCTTGGCGTACACGACGACCCGCGCGCCCTGCGGCACGACGTCGGCGACCCGGTCGAAGACGGTGCGGTAGCAGGTGACGGACAGCGAGACGTCGTGCGAGGGGTCGCGCAGCGTCAGGAAGACGACCCCGGCCCCGGGCCGCCGGGAGATCTGGGTGACCTGCCCCTCGACCCAGACGGCACCCAGCCGGTCGATCCACCCGCCGATGAGCCGCGACACCTGCCCCACGGGCAGGGGCGTCTCGGGGGACGTGTTGACAGCCATGCGCCGAGCCTAGCGGCGGCATAGGACAGCCCCCGGCCCCATACGGGCCTACGGAGCCCCCGCCCGCCCTCGTACCCACAGCACCACCCCGCCCGCCCCCAGCCACACCAGCCCCACCACCTGCGCGGGCCGGGCCGCGGTCGCCAGGACCGTCAGGACCACCGCCAGGCCCACCACCGGGACCAGCACCCGCCGCCACCCTCCCCGCACCCGGAACCACCCCACCACCGACAGGTGCAGCAGCGCGAACGCGCACAGGGCGCCCACGTCCACCACCGACACCAGGCGGTCCAGGCCGTCCGGGCGGCGGGCCGCCCAGACCGCCGCCGCGAGCGTCACCGCCGCCGCGCCCAGCAGGGCCCGGCGCGGTACGCCCGAGCCGGCGTCCACCTTCGCCAGACCCGGCGGCAGCCGGCGGTCGCGGGCCATCGCGTACAGCAGGCGGCCCGCCGCCGCCTGGCCCGCCAGGGCCGCGAAGGCCGCACCCACCGCCTTGCTCGCCGCCACCACGTGGTGCAGCCACCGGCCCGCGGCCGCGTCCACCGTGTCGTAGAAAGCCGCCCCCTGCCGGCCCGGCTCCGCCGCCAGCCGCTCCGGCGGTACCACCGCCAGCAGCGCCGCCAGGTACGTCTGGACCACGAACAGCAGCCCCGACACCGCCAGGCACGTCAGCACCGCCCGGGCCACCTTCCGCGGGCCGCCCGCCGCCTCCTCCGCGAACGACGCGACCGCGTCGAAGCCCAGGTACGACAGCACCGCGACGGAGACGGCCCCGACCACCGCACCCCAGCCGCCCGCCCCCGTACCCGTCCCCGTCAGCGGCGACAGCCACCCCCGGCGCGGCCCGTCCTGGACGAGCGCCACGCACGCCGCGCCCACGAACACGGCCAGCACGGCCACCTCCACCGCCAGCACCACGAACCCCGCCCGCGCCGCCACCCGCACCCCCGACAGGTTCAGCGCCGTCGTCACCAGCACCGCCCCCGCCGTCCACCCCCACGCCGGCACCGCCGGCACCAGCGCGTGCATCGCGATGCCCGAGAACAGGTACGCCACCGCCGGGATCAGCAGGTAGTCGAGCAGCGCCATCCACCCGGCCACGAACCCCGCGCCGTCCCCCAGCCCCCGGCGCGCGTACGCGTACACCGAGCCCGCCTGCGGCACGACCCGCACCATCTGCGCGTACGAGTACGCGGTGCACCCCATCGCGACCGTCGCCAGCACGTACACCAGCGCCACCGCGCCGTGCGAGCGCGCGTCCAGCGCGCCGAACACGCCGACCGGGGCCATCGGCGCGACGAACAGCAGCCCGTACACCACCAGGTCGCGGAACGACAGCGTCCGCCGCAGGGCGCGGTCCCCGGCGGACGGGGTGCTCGGCTCGGCCATGGCGCCAGTATTCGCACCCCGCACCGGGCCGCGCCCCGGCCACGCCGTACGGGGGCGGCCCGTACGATGGACCGCATGACTGCTGCGACCTCCAGCCCGACGCCCGCGCCCGCCAAGCGCGTCCTGCTCGCCGCCCCCCGGGGCTACTGCGCGGGCGTGGACCGCGCCGTCATCGCGGTGGAGAAGGCGCTGGAGCAGTACGGGGCGCCGGTGTACGTCCGGCACGAGATCGTCCACAACAAGTACGTGGTCAAGACCCTGGAGAAGAAGGGCGCGATCTTCGTCGACGAGACGGTGGAGGTCCCCGAGGGCAACATCGTCATCTTCTCCGCGCACGGCGTCGCCCCGACCGTGCACGAGGAGGCCCGCCGCGGCAAGCTGGCCACCATCGACGCCACCTGCCCGCTGGTCACCAAGGTGCACAAGGAGGCCGTCCGGTTCGCCAAGGAGGACTACGACATCCTCCTGATCGGCCACGAGGGCCACGAGGAGGTCATCGGCACCAGCGGCGAGGCCCCCGACCACATCCAGCTCGTCGACGGCCCCGGCGACGTCGAGAACGTCGAGGTCCGCGACCCGGACAAGGTCGTGTGGCTGTCCCAGACCACTCTTTCGGTGGACGAGACGATGGAGACCGTGGGCGCGCTCAAGGAGCGCTTCCCCAACCTCCTCTCCCCGCCCAGCGACGACATCTGCTACGCCACGCAGAACCGCCAGACGGCCGTCAAGCAGATGGGCGCCGAGGCCGACCTCGTCATCGTCGTCGGCTCCAAGAACTCCTCCAACTCCGTCCGGCTCGTCGAGGTCGCCCTCGGCGCCGGCGCCCGCGACGCGCACCTCGTCGACTACGCCGAGGAGATCGACGAGGCGTGGCTGGAGGGCGTGACCACCGTCGGCGTCACCTCCGGCGCCTCCGTCCCCGAGATCCTCGTGGAGGGCGTGCTGGAGTGGCTCGCCGCGCGCGGTTTCGGCGACGTCGAGGTGATCCGCGCCGCCGAGGAGAGCATCACCTTCTCGCTGCCCAAGGAGCTGCGCCGCGACCTGCGCACCGAGGCCGCTGAGCTGGCCGCGGGCCCGGCCGACGGGGACGCCTCGCAGGGCTGATCCCGCCGCGGTTCGGGCGGTGGAGCGGGCCGTACCGCCGTAGCGTGGCCGTATGGCCATTGTCACGGAGGCTACGGACACCGGATCCGCCGCCGCGGGCACGCCCCGGGGCGTGCCCGCCGTCCTGGGCATCGACATCGGCGGCTCGGGCATCAAGGGCGCGCCGGTCGACCTGGCGCGCGGCGAGCTCACCGCCGAGCGGTTCAAGGTCCTCACCCCGCACCCGGCCACGCCGGAGGCGGTCGCGGCGTGCGTACGGGAGGTCGCCGACCACTTCGGCCACTCCGGCCACTCCGGCGCGGGGACGCCCGTCGGGGTGACCTTCCCCGGCGTCGTCGTCGGCGGGGAGACCCGTACCGCTGCAAATGTCGACAAGAGCTGGATCGGCCGGGACGCCGGGGGGCTGCTCTCCGAGCGGCTGGGCGGCGCGCCCGTGACGCTCCTCAACGATGCCGACGCGGCCGGCCTGGCCGAGATGTCGTTCGGCGCGGGCCGCGGCCGGCACGGCACGGTGATCGTGCTGACGTTCGGCACGGGCATCGGCAGCGCCGTCTTCAGCGGCGGCACGCTCGTGCCCAACACCGAGCTGGGCCACCTGGAGCTCCAGGGCCACGACGCGGAGAAGCGCGCCTCGACCCGGGTCAAGGAGGACGAGGACCTCAGCTGGAGCCGCTGGGCCAAGCGGGTGAGCCGCTACCTGGCCCACGTGGAGATGCTGTTCTCGCCCGAGCTGTTCGTGATCGGCGGCGGCGTCAGCCGCAAGGCGGAGAAGTTCCTGCCGCTGATCGAGGGCGTCAGGGCCGGAATCGTCCCCGCCCGCCTGGAGAACAACGCGGGGATCGTGGGGGCCGCGATGGCCGCTGCCGCCGCTGCCGGAGCCGTTCCCTGCGTCGCTCCCTGATCAGCGCGACCCGCCGGACCAGGGCGATCAGCCCGGCCAGCAGCGTGCCCGCGTAGAGCCAGGCGGCGTTCAGCGAGAGCAGCGTCACCAGGCTCATCACCCGGCCGCCGAGGCCGGACGTCCCGTCGCTGAGCGGCACGGCCCCGACGGCGAACGCGATGGGCACGCTGACCGGCGCGGTCATCAGGTCGACCGGCCGCACCCACAGCGCGCAGGCGGCGCTGGCCAGCACGAACAACACGCCGTAGACGCGCGGCGAGCCGCCCAGCAGGCGCGCGTCGAGCGTGCCGGCGCCCAGCATCGCCAGGGCGGTGAGCAGGCCGCTGCCCAGCGCGGTGAGCCGGGGCCGGGGCAGCCGGCGCAGCAGGGACGGCGGGGAGCCCGGCCGGGTACGGGGCGCGGCGGCGCCGGGCCGCTGCCCGACGGGCGCGGAGGGGCGGGGCACGTCGGCTCCGCGGCGGACCTTGCGCTGAGGGATGCGCGTGCTCGGTTGCTCCACCCGACCAACCTAGGTCGGGGCCCGGCCGGAATGTGGCGTGGGACACGCCGGTGCACCCCCCTTGGCCGTGTGTTCGCCCCGTCCTCCGGACGGGGCGTGCCCGCGGCCCGGCCCCGTAGACTGGGGGACCGCCCACACCTCCTCTCTTGTACGGGAAGTCGCCACGTGTCGCTCACGATCGGAATCGTCGGTCTGCCGAATGTCGGCAAGTCGACCCTGTTCAACGCCCTGACCAAGAACGACGTGCTCGCGGCCAACTACCCGTTCGCGACCATCGAGCCGAACGTCGGTGTGGTCGGCGTCCCCGACGCCCGCCTCACGAAGCTCGCGGAGATCTTCGGCTCCCAGAAGGTCCTCCCGGCGACCGTCGACTTCGTCGACATCGCCGGCATCGTGCGCGGCGCGTCCGAGGGCGAGGGCCTGGGCAACAAGTTCCTCGCGAACATCCGCGAGTCGGATGCGATCTGCCAGGTCATCCGGGCCTTCAAGGACGAGAACGTCGTCCACGTCGACGGCAAGGTCTCGCCGAAGGACGACATCGAGACGATCAACACCGAGCTGATCCTCGCCGACCTCCAGACGATCGAGAAGGTCCTGCCGCGCCTCCAGAAGGAAATGCGGATCAAGAAGGACATCGCGCCCAAGGTCGCGGCGGTCGAGGCCGCCAAGGCCATCCTGGAGGAGGGCAACACCCTCTTCTCGGCCGGCATCGTCCAGGGCTCGGAGCGCGCGGAGCTCCTGCACGACCTGCACCTGCTGACCACGAAGCCGTTCCTGTACGTCTTCAACGTGGACGAGGACGAGCTGACCGACGAGTCCTTCAAGCAGGAGCAGCGCGCCCTGGTGGCCCCGGCCGAGGCGATCTTCCTCAACGCCAAGCTGGAGGCCGACCTGGCCGAGCTGGACGAGGAGGAGGCCCTGGAGCTCCTCCAGTCCGTCGGCCAGGAGGAGCCCGGCCTGGCCACCCTCGCCCGCGTCGGCTTCGACACGCTCGGCCTCCAGACGTACCTCACGGCCGGCCCCAAGGAGTCCCGCGCCTGGACCATCAAGAAGGGCGCCACGGCCCCCGAGGCGGCCGGTGTCATCCACACCGACTTCCAGAAGGGCTTCATCAAGGCCGAGGTCATCTCCTTCGACGACCTGGTCGCCACCGGCTCGGTGGCCGAGGCCCGCGCAGCGGGCAAGGCCCGCATGGAGGGCAAGGACTACGTGATGGCGGACGGGGACGTGGTGGAGTTCCGCTTCAACGTCTGAGGCCCGACGGACCCCTCTGCGCGACGGGGCCGGACCGCTCTGCGGTCCGGCCCCGTCGGCGTGTGCGGGGTCAGCCCACCAGCGCGTCGAGATCGATGGCGATCTCGAAGGGCACCGGGCGCTTCAGCTGCTCGCGGAAGATGCCGGCCGGGGCGTACTGCCTGCACTCCTTCTCCAGCTCGAAGACGTGCACCACCGGGGCGCCGTTCTCCTCCTCGACGCACCAGTAGTGCGGGATGCCGGCCTCGGCGTACTTGCGCGGCTTGACGGCGCGGTCGCGGTGGGCGGACTCGGGGGAGACGACCTCGACGACGAGCTGGACGTCCTCCGGGGCGAACCACGTGACGTCGGGGACGAAGGGTGCCGTCGTCACCACGAGGTCGGGCTCGGGCCGGTTGCGCTCGTCGAGACGGACGGTCATTTCCCGGCCGACCCGGAAGCCGGAGGGGGCGACCTCCTTCAGGGCGGACTTGAGCGAGTCGACGATCTCGCCGTGCCACCAACGCTGCGGGGACATCATCAAGATGAGAACTCCGTCGATCAGCTCGGTGTGGCGAGGCGCTTCCGGCAGGTGATCCAGGTCGTCCGCGAGCCAGCCCTCTTCGCGGGGCGGCCGCATCCAGTCGGGCAGAGCGGTCATGGCTCAACCGTAGCGATCGGAGAGTGGGGAGAGCACCCTTTTGCGGGGGACGCCCCGTTCCCGGCCGGACGGCTGGTTCGGTGACGCTGCGTGGCGGAAGTGCCGTCGTCGCGTGCGTTCCGCATGTGCCGTGGATCTTGCGGTCGGCAGGGATGAGCTGCGTCGTGTGACGTTACGGAGTGTGTTGGCCAGAGGTTGCGGACCGCAACCGACCGTTGCCAAGCTGTTGCGCACTGTCAACCCCTTGGGAGTGGACGTGGCCTTCGGTGACCAGCCCGCATACCTCCGTGTCGCCGGCGATCTGCGGCAGAAGATCGTCGCCGGTGAACTGCCCCCGCACACCCGGTTGCCGTCCCAGGCGCGCATCCGGGAGCAGTACGGGGTGTCCGACACCGTGGCCCTGGAGGCCCGGAAGGTACTGATGGCCGAGGGGCTGGTGGAGGGGCGGTCCGGGTCGGGGACGTACGTGCGGGAGCAGCCCGTGCCGCGGCCCGTGGTGCGGACCGGGTACCGCGGCGTGGGGGAGTCCACGCCGTTCCGGCAGGAGCAGGCCGACGAGCGGGTCAAGGGGACCTGGGAGTCGAGCAGCGAGCAGCAGGCCGCCGACGTGGCGATCGCGCGGCGGCTGCGGATCGCGCCGGGCGACCGTGTGATGCGCACCGACTACCTGTTCCGGTCGCAGGGCGAGCCCTGCATGCTGTCCACCTCCTGGGAGCCCCTGGCGCTCACCGGCCGTACGCCCGTGATGCTGCCCGAGGAGGGGCCGCTGGCGGGCCGTGGCGTGGTCGAGCGGATGGCCGCCATCGACCTGGTCGTGGACAACGTCACCGAGGAGGTCGGGGCCCGCCCCGGACTCGCCGAGGAGACGCTGGCGCTCGGCGGCGTCCCCGGGCACTGCGTGCTGGTCGTCTCGCGGACGTTCTACGCGGGTGGTTGCCCCGTCGAGACGGCGGACGTGGTGATGCTCGCCGAGCGGTTCCGTGCCGCATATCACCTTCCCGTGAAGTAGATCGTGAAGGTGCCGTGAACAATGGCTGAAACTCGCCTACCAACGGGTAGGAAGCGCGGCTTATGTCCCTGTTACTCACGGTACGGAACGGCGATCTCCGGTGTTGTAAACCTCACATAGCCCCAGGTCAACGGGGTTTGGCGGAACCAAGTCGGCCAAATCGCTCGTACGATGGCGCGGTTTGTGTCCTGCTGTGGGGGAGTAGAAAGCAAAGGAGATCCGGGGCTTGAGTACCGAACGGGGTTCCCACTCCAATTACCGCCGGACCCTCGGCACGACGGCCCTGACGGCCGTCGGCCTCGGGTCGATCATCGGCTCCGGCTGGCTGTTCGGCGCCGAGCGCGCCGCCGTGCTCGCCGGGCCCGCCGCGATCTTTGCCTGGGTCATCGGCGCCGTGGTGGCGCTGACCATCGCCCTGACGTACACCGAGCTCGGCTCGATGTTCCCCAAGGCGGGCGGCATGGTGCGGTACGGGCAGTTCTCGCACGGCTCGCTGGCCGGTTACATGGCCGCCTGGGCCAACTGGATCGCCATCGTCTCCGTGATCCCCGGTGAGGCGACCGCCTCGATCCAGTACATGAGCTCGTGGAAGTTCGACTGGGCGGGCAAGCTCTTCGACGGCAAGGAGCTCACCGGCACCGGTCTCGCCGCGGCGAGCGTGCTGGTCGTCTTCTACTTCTTCCTGAACTGGTTCGCGATCACCCTGTTCGCCAAGACGAACAACGCGATCACCGTGTTCAAGGTCGTCGTCCCGGCGCTGACCGCCGGTGCGCTGATCTTCGCGCACTTCGACACCAGCAACATCGGCTCCGCCCACGGCGGCTTCGCCCCCAACGGCTGGAGCGCCGTCTTCAGCGCCGTCGCCGTCGCCGGCATCGTCTGGGCCTTCAACGGCTTCCAGTCGCCGCTGAACATGGCCGCCGAGGCCCGCAACCCCGGCAAGTCGCTGCCGAAGGCCGTCGTCGGTTCCATCCTGATCGCGCTGGTCATCTACATCGCACTGCAGGTCGCCTTCCTGATGGCCGTCCCGGCCGCGGACCTCTCCGGCGGCTGGAACACCCTGGCCTACAAGTCCCCGCTCGCGGACCTGTCCATCACCTGGGGCCTGAACTGGCTCGCCCTGCTGCTCTACGCGGACGCCTTCATCTCCCCGTCCGGCACCGGCATGATCTACGCGGCCACCACCTCGCGCATGATCCACGGTGTCCAGGAGAACGGCCACCTGCCCAAGGTCTTCGGCAAGGTCGACCCCAAGACCGGCGTGCCGCGCCCGGCGCTGCTGCTCAACCTGGCGATCTCCTTCGTCTTCCTCGCCGTCTTCCGCGGCTGGGGCTCGATCGCCGAGATCGTCGGTGTCGCCACCGTCATCTCCTACATCACCGGCCCCGTCGCCGTGATGTCGCTGCGCCGCATCGCGCCGGACATGAAGCGCCCGGTCAAGCTCAAGGCCATGCCGGTCATCGCCCCCATCGCGATGATCTTCGGTTCGCTGGTCATGTACTGGGCCCGCTGGCCGCTGACGGGCAAGGTCATCTTCATCATGGCCATCGGCCTGCCGATCTGGGCCTGGTACGAGCTGCGCAAGCCCTGGGCCGAGCTCAAGCCGCACCTGAAGGCCGGCGCCTGGATGGTCGTCTACCTGCTGGTGATGGCCTTCGTCTCGTACGCCGGCGGCAAGGAGTTCGGCGGCAAGGGCTACCTGCCCGAGGGCGTGGACATCGTCGTCGTTGTCCTGATCGCGCTGGCCTTCTACGTGTGGGGTGTGCGCAGCGCGTGGCGCAACCCCACGCTTGTGGAGGTCGAGAAGGAAATTGCGGCCGCCGCGGAGACCGGCGAGCCGGAGGAGCCGGAGCTCGCGAAGACCAAGTGACCCTCGCGGGTGGCCGAATGCGTACCTCTTCGTGAAAACCCGTATCCGCTGCGTAAAGGTCGGGCGTACGCTCGGGCATATGCGGACTGCGGTTTCTCCGGAAGGCACCGAAGGGCGTGCGCCGGTGCGCGCGAGACGGCGGGAGGGTGCGAGCGATGGCTGACTCCGGTCCGGTCCTGCCCTGGCTCGTGATCCGCCAGGACGAGAACGGCAACCGCTACCGCGTCGGGCGCTACGCCACCAGGACGGAGGCGGAGCGCGTCGCCGAGCGGCTCGACACGCACGGCCACCGGCAGCTGTACGTCGTCGAGCGGGTCGGCGGCCGGACGATCGGTTAGCGGACCCTCAACGCAACACACGCACACCCGGGGAGCGCCGGGCGCCACCGGCGCCCGGCGCTCCCCGGCTTTGCGCCCCCCTAGGGGCGTGTCCGATGGGGCCCGCACCGGCCCATCGGACACGCCCTAGGCTTGCGCACCATGACGACAGTGCGTGTTGTGGTGGGTGGCGCCCTGTGCCACGAGGGGCGGCTGCTGGCCGCGCGGCGCATCTCACCCGCCGAGGTCGCGGGCCGCTGGGAGCTGCCCGGCGGCAAGCTGGAGCCCGGCGAGAGCGCCCCGCAGGCGCTCGTGCGCGAGCTGCGCGAGGAGCTGGGCGTGGAAACCGAGGCGCTGGAGCGGGTGCCCGGCGAGTGGCCGATCAAACCCGGCTACGTCCTCCAGGTGTGGACGGCCCGGCTGCTGGCGGGCGAGCCCCGCCCGCTCCAGGACCACGACGCGCTGCGCTGGCTCGCCCCCGGCCGGACCGGCGAGGTCGACTGGCTGGACCAGGACCGCCCGGCCGTGGCGGCGGTCGCCCGGATGCTCGAAGCAGAGGCCGGGGACGATAGTCCGACCCCCATACCGGGTATGTGCTGATTATTAGCCCCAAAGCCGGACAAGGTGGAACCGGCCGGGGGTCGCAGCGGTCTGGGAAGTGGTCGGCGTGAGCGACGGCGCGGGGACCTTGGCATCGACGCCCGGCTTCGCCGAGTGGAGCTTCCCCGCCGAGGCCGGCGCGGTGCGCACGGCCCGCACCCTCGTGCGCGACACGCTTCACGACTGGGGCCTGGACGCCGTCACGGACGTGACCGTGCTGCTGGTCAGCGAGCTGGTCACCAACGCCCTGCGGTACGCCAGCGGGCCCATCGGCGTCCGCATGTACTCCCACGCCGGGCCGAGCCTCTTCGTCGAGGTCTCCGACCCGCTGCCCGACCCGCCCCGCGAGCGCGCCGCGGGCGAGGACGACGAGGGCGGCCGCGGCCTCCAGCTGGTCGCCCTCGCCTCCCGCCGCTGGGGCACGCGCCAGGGCACGGCCGGCAAGACGGTGTGGTTCGAGCTGCCCCTGCCCGGTTAACAGCACGGAAGGCCGGTTAGCAACCCGGAGGCCCGGTTAGTAACCCGGAGAGAACACATAGCGGGTTGAGACCGTGCTGTGATCGTGAAGTCCGTGTTCCGAGGGGCCACCGTGCTGGATACTCGGCCTTCTGATGCCGGTGCGAGCACAAGAGCCGGAGGGGACGGGTACGTGAGCGAAAAGCCTGCGGGTACCGCGGGAAGGCCAGAGGGTACGGACGCCGCGCCCACGTGGCAGAGCAGCCCGCCCGGCTCCCTCTACGACCACATCCGCGTGGCGTCGTTCTCGCTGGGCCCCGACGGCCGCATCGACCGGTGGAGCGAACGGGCTGCCGACCTCTTCGGCATCCCCGCACGTCAGGCCGTGGGCAAGGACCCGCTGGAGGTCCTGGCCCCCGCCGGCCCCCGGCACGCGCCCCGGCACGCCTCCGTACCGCTCCTGGGCGGGCCCGGCGGCGAGGGCCGGGCCTGGACCGGCCTCGTGCCCTACCAGCGCGGCGACGGCCGGCACGACGGCGACACAGCCGGGCTCGCCGAGATCTACGTCATGCCCAGCGAGGACGCCGACGGCGGCCGCTCGGCGCTCTGCGTTGCCGTGGACGTCAAGGCGCTGCGCGGAATAGAGACCGACATCGCCGCTTCGGAAGCGGTTTTCGGCCAATCTCCGCTCGGGTTCTTCTTCTTCGGCACGGACTTGACGCTGCTCCGCGTCAACGAGAGTTTCGCCCAGACTTTCGGCCGCCCCGCCGCCTGGCACCGCGGCCGCACGCCCTACGACTTCCTGCCCCGCCCCGAGGCCGACCGGCTCACCGCCGCGCTCCGCCAAGTCCTCGCCAGCGGCAAGCCCATGGCGGACATCCAGCTCGTGGGCACCGTCCCCGGCCAGAGCGAACGGCGCCGCTGGTCGGTCTCGCTCTACCGGCTGCACAGCGGCAGCGGCCGGCCCATCGGCGTGGCTGCCATCGCCACCGACGTCACCGGGCGCCGCCGCGCCGAGCGCGAGGCCGCCGGCGTACGCCGCAACCTCGCGCTGCTCAACGAGGCCGGCGCCCGCATCGGCAACTCCCTCGACCTGGAGACCACCGCCCGCGAGCTGCTGGACGTGGCCGTCCCGCAGTTCTGCGACCTGGCCTCCGTCGACCTCTACCAGGGCCTCCTCGTCGGCGACGAGGCGCCGCCCGGACTCGCCGACGGCAGCGCCGAGCTGCGCCGCGTGGCGTTCTCCAGCGCTGTCTCCGGCGTGCCGGTGGACGACGGGCACAAGCCCGTACAGGTCGGCGAGGTGCACCGGTACCCGTTCCACTCGCCCTGCGCCCAGGCCCTGCGCACCGCGCACGTCCAGGTCGTCCCCGGCCGGGAGGGCGAGGACGGCACGGAGCTGGGCGCCGTGGTGCAGTCGACGCTGGCCGTGCCGATGGTGGCCCGGGACACCGTGGTGGGGCTCGCCCAGTTCTCCCGTACGAAGGGCAGCGAGCCGTTCGGCGAACGCGACACCGCCCTCGCCGTCGAGCTGGCCGCGCGCGCCGCGGTCTGCATCGACAACGCCCGCCTGTACCGCCGCGAGCACGAGCGCGCCCTGATCCTCCAGCGCAGCCTGCTGCCGCCGGGCGACCCGGAGGCCGCCGGCGTCGACATCGCCTGCCGCTACCTGCCGGGCAACGCGGCCACCGAGGTCGGCGGCGACTGGTTCGACGTCATCGAGCTGCCCGGCCACCGCACCGCCCTCGTCGTCGGCGACGTGATGGGCCGCGGCCTGCGCGCGGCGGTGGCCATGGGCGAACTGCGCACGGCCGTACGGACCCTGGCGATGCTCGACCTGGAGCCCGCCGAGGTGCTCAGCCACCTGGACGAGATCGCCCACGGCCTGGGCCGGCCCGGCGGCAAGCAGTCCGCCTCGCGCGGCGTGCGCGGCAGCGTCCGGCCCGCCGACCTCTCCGAGGTCTACCTCGCCACCTGTGTCTACGCCGTGTACGACCCGGTCACCCGGCGCTGCACCATCGCCAACGCCGGCCACCTGCCGCCGGTGCTGGTCGAGTCGGGCCGGCCCGCCGTACCGCTGGACGTGCCGCCGGGCATGCCGCTGGGCGTGGGCGGGGAGCCGTTCGAGGACACCGAGATCGAGCTGCCGGACGGGTCACTGCTCGCGCTCTACACCGACGGCCTGGTCGAGTCCCGCGACCACCCCCTGGACGAGGGCCTCCAGGCGTTCCGCGAGGCGCTCTCCGCCCCCGAGCGCCCCCTGGAGGAGGTCTGCGACCACGTCCTGGGCGCGCTCAACACCCACCACGGCGAGGACGACATCGCCCTGCTGATGGCCAGGCTGCGCGGCCTGAAGCCCGGCTGCGTCGGCGACTGGACGCTGCCGCCCGAGCCCCGCTCGGTGGCGCAGGCCCGCGAGCTGGCCCGCGAACAGCTGGAGGGCTGGGACCTGGGCGCCCTGGTCGACACGACGGAACTGCTGGTGAGCGAGCTGGTCACCAACGCCCTGCGCTACGGCGAGGGCGAGATCCGCCTCCGCCTCCTCCTGGACCGCACCCTGGTCTGCGAGGTGTGGGACGGCGGCCACGTCCAGCCCCGCCGCCGCCGCGCCCGCGACACGGACGAGGGCGGCCGCGGCCTCCAGCTGGTGGGCCTCCTCAGCGCCGCCTGGGGCAGCCGCCGCACCCCGCACGGCAAGACGGTCTGGTTCGAACTCGCCCTCCCGGACGGCGACTCCCCGGCCCCGGACGCGGTCGAGGCGCTGCTCAGCCTGTACTGAGACGGGGAGGGGGAAGGGGCGGAGCCCCTTCCCCCTCCCCGTGCTCCCGGTATCTCAGCGGACGTAGTTCTTGAGGGCCTCGGTGTCCAGGGTGATGTTCACGGGGTCGGGAAGCTCCGCCGGCTTACCGAAAGGCACTTCGAGTCGGCAGGCGTAGTGCCCGAGTTCGGGATCGGGGCTGGTGTGGACGACGACCACACAGGCATCACGGTCGATCAGAAGGTAGACAGGGATTCCTGCAGCCGCGTACGCGGCAGGTTTTTCCTGCCGGTCACGACGGTCGGTGTCACCGTCGTACGAGGTGATCTCGACGGTCATCAGTACGCCGTCGGGATCGGCCCAATCGCCCTGCCCCATGAAATGGTCCACGGGTACGAGTGTGCCGTCCGGCAGGGCCCTTCCCTTGCGGTACTCCCCGACCTTGAGTCCCTGGGTCGGGTAGAGGTCAAGTTCTGGCCGCGCCTGCATGCATTGCCTGATCAGCCACATGGTGATCGCGCTGTGGTCTCCGTCCGGCACTGGCTTTTCCTCGATCCGTCCGTTGATGAACTCCAACCTGACGGTCTCGGGCGCAGTTGAGGCGATCTGCTCGAATTGCTCGACGAGCATGCGGGACGAGCGCTCGGTCATAACCGTCATAATGCACTCCCTTTCAGAGGGGACGCCAGCATTACCCGGCGACTGCGAGATCCGGCGGTAGTTGCTCCCGGTCCACCCCATTGAGTGATGACCTGCTTGTGCGACTACCCAACCCCTCAGCCCCCCAGCCGCCCCCGCGTCCGTACCCCGCCGAAGCACGCCGGTGCCAGGTCCGGGGGCAGCACGATGCCCGCCAGGACCGCCGTCGCCACCGGTGGCGGCATGTCGTCCGGCCGGATGAAGCCGTCGGTGTCGTGGTCGGCCAGGGCGCGGGACTGGAGGGCCAGGGTGCGGGCGCGGTCCGGGGCGCCCTGGGTGAGGTGGCGTTCCGCTTCGGCGAGGTGGGTGCGGGCGCGGCAGCCGGTGGCGCCGCGTTGTGTGGTGACCGCGTCGCGGGCCGCCGCGACCTCGCCGTACGCCGCGAGCACCGTCCGGTTCCAGCGGCCCGGGCGGCCCGGTGCGGCCGCGTCCAGTTCGCGCAGGACCTCGCGGGGGTCGTACGGGCCCTTGGCCATGAGCCGCCGGGCCTCGTCCGCCGCCGGGTCGTCCCCCGCCGCCGCCAGGACGGCGCGCAGCCGGGCCGCCGCGGCGGTCAGCCCGTAGGCGTGCCGCAGCACCCCGGAGATCAGCATGCGGGCCTGGTGGAGGGCGCTCTCGGCGGCGCGCAGGGAGAGCACGGCGCCGCGCCGGTCGGTGGCGGACAGGGCGGCACGGGCCTCCGTGAGCGCCGCGCCGGCGAACGCGAGCCGGTCGCGGATGCCGTCGGGGTGCCCGGCGACGGGCGCCAGGGCGGCCTCGGGGTGGCCGGGGGCGAGGGCGGCGAGCGCCGCCTCGGCGGTGGCCAGGCGCGGGGCCAGCGCGCGGGCCAGGGCCTCGGCGCGCGCGAGGGCGTCCGGCGCGGCGGCCCGCAGGTCGCGGAGCCGGTCGAAGGCGGCCGACTCGGCGTCCAGGCGGCGGTTGGCGCTGCTGCACCGGGAGCAGATCTCGTCCAGGGTGTGGCGGCGCAGGTCGTCGTCGGCCGTGTCGGCCCCGTCCAGGCGGTGCCGGAGGCGGAACGCGTCGGCGAGCTCGCCCCGGGCCCAGCCGACGGCCTCGGCGAACGGCCGGGTGGCCGCCTCGCCGGCCTGCGCGGTGGCGAAGAACAGTTCCTCGGCGCTGGTGCGCACCGCGTCGTCGGTGCGCACCAGCGCCGCCTCGGCCTCGGCGGCGAGCTCCGGCAGCGGCGTCAGCGGCTGGGCCAGCCGGGCCAGGCCCGGCTCGGTGCCGGTGGCGACGAGCGGCGGCCCGCCGGCGGCGACCAGCGCCCGCTGGGCCGTACGGGCCCGTTTGGACCACAGGTACAGGCCGGCCACGAAGACCGTGCTGCCGCCCGCGAGCGGCACCCACACGGCCCGTTCGCCGGGGACGAGCCCGTCGCCGCCCGGGTCCTTGCTGCCGGGGCGGATGGCGGGCGTGCGGACCGTGCCGCCCTCCAGGACGGCCCGGTAGCCGTCGGCGGCGCCGATGGCCGCGCCGGCCCAGTCGTGCTGGCGCAGGGCGGGCGCGATGGCGACGTTGGCGATCTGCTGGTGCTGGACGGCCTGGAAGCCGGAGTCCTTGTCGGCGGAGACCGCGAAGAGCCGCCCGCGCACCGCGATCGCCAGGAGTATGTCGTGCGGGCCCAGCCCGTTGCGGTCGGCGGTGGCGTCCGCCCAGGTGCGAGCGGCGCGCCCGGAGAAGTCGCGGACGTAGGTGACGTACAGCTGGACGCGGTGGGTGCTGTGCAGCACCTCCAGGGACGCGTCGACCTGGCCGCGGCGGCGGCCGAGCGCGCCGACGGTGTCCGTGACGCGGCCCGTGGGCGACAGGTCGAGCGGGGCGTCGGCGCGGGCGTCGGGCAGCACGAAGAGCACGGAGAGCAGGGAGCACAGCGCGAGGAGGGCGCCGGCCAGGGCCCGGCCCGACGCCTCCCCCGGCCCGCACCGCCACCAAAGCCGCGTCACATTTCGGAGCGTATGACCGGAATGGCGGAGCCGCTACCCGGAGCGTCGGTGATTTTACACAGCGTGACCGACGGGGCGGCTCACGGCCGTGCCCCCCGGCGCCTGATCTTGCTCCCCAGCCACACCAGGGGGTCGTACGAACGGTCCACCACCCGCTCCTTCAGCGGGATCAGCGCGTTGTCCGTGATTTTGATGTGCTCGGGGCACACCTCGGTGCAGCACTTGGTGATGTTGCAGTAGCCCAGGCCGTGCGCCTCCCGGGCCGCGCGCCGCCGGTCGATGCCCGCGCCGTCGGCCGCGTCCAGCGGGTGCATGTCCAGCTCCGCCACGCGCATCAGGAACCGCGGCCCGGCGAAGGCCGGCTTGTTCTCCTCGTGGTCCCGCACCACATGGCAGGTGTCCTGGCACAGGAAGCACTCGATGCACTTGCGGAACTCCTGGAGGCGCCCCACGTCCTCCTGCTTCATCCGGTACTCGCCCGGCCCCAGCTCCGGCGGCGGCACGAACGAGGCCACCTCGCGGGCCTTGGCGTAGTTGTACGACACGTCCGTCACCAGGTCCCGCAGCACCGGGAAGGCCCGCATCGGCGTGACCGTCACCGTCTCCTCCGGCGCGAACACCGACATCCGCGTCATGCACATCAGCCGCGGCCGCCCGTTGACCTCCGCGCTGCACGAACCGCACTTGCCCGCCTTGCAGTTCCACCGCACCGCCAGGTCCGGGCACTGCGTGGCCTGGAGCCGGTGGATGGCGTCCAGCACCACCTCGCCGTCGTTGACCGCGATCTCGTAGTCGACGAGGCCGCCGCCCCCGGCATCACCCCGCCACACCTTGAAGCGGGCCTGATAACTCATGCTGCATCTCCTCGTTCGCTTCTCCGCCCGCGCGGCGAAGGTGCGGCCTTCGTCGTTGTCTGCGGACCGGCGGCCGCGCGTGCGACGCTCACAGCAGCTCCTCGTCCGTCAGATACTTCGCCAGTTCGTCCTTCTCGAACAGCGCCAGCAGGTCCGGCCTGATCGGCGGCGTCTCCTGCCGCTCCAGCCGCACCAGCCCCAGCGCCGAGTCCGCCACCGCCGGGCCCGCGCTCTCCTCCGCCAGCCGGCACACCAGGTTCACGCGGCGCCACCGCCGGTCCATCGCCGGATGGTCGTCGCGGGTGTGCCCGCCCCGGCTCTCCTCGCGCTCCAGCGCCGCCCGCGCCACGCACTCGCCGACCAGCAGCATGTTCCGCAGGTCCAGCGCCAGGTGCCAGCCCGGGTTGAACTGCCGGTGGCCCTCCACGCCCGCACGGCGCGCCCGCGACCGCAGCCCCGACAGCCGGTGCAGCGCCTCCTCCATCTCCCCGGCCCGCCGGATGATGCCCACCAGATCGCTCATCACCTGCTGGAGCTCCTGGTGCAGCGCGTACGGGTTCTCCGCCGGGCCCCGCGACACCGCCGCGTCCCCGCCCTCCGCGCCGAACGGCCGCAGCGCCTCCGCCGCCGCCAGCTCCACGTCCGCCGCCGACGGCTCCGGCACCGCGCCCGTGGCGTACGCCGCCGCGTACCGCGCCGCATGCAGCCCCGCCCGGCGGCCGAACACCAGCAGGTCCGACAGCGAGTTGCCGCCCAGCCGGTTCGAGCCGTGCATCCCGCCGGCCACCTCACCCGCCGCGAACAGCCCCGGCACGCCCACCGCCGCCGCCGTGTCCGGGTCGACCTCGACGCCCCCCATCACGTAGTGGCACGTCGGGCCGACCTCCATCGGCTCGGCGGTGATGTCGACGTCCGCGAGCTCCTTGAACTGGTGGTGCATCGACGGCAGCTTCCGCCGGATCGCCTCCGCCGGCATCCGCGTCGACACGTCCAGGAACACCCCGCCGTGCGGCGTGCCCCGGCCCGCCTTCACCTCGGCGTTGATCGCCCGCGCCACCTCGTCGCGCGGCAGCAGCTCCGGCGGGCGGCGGTGGTGGTCCGGGTCCTCGTACCAGCCGTCCGCCTCCTCCTCCGACTCGGCGTACTTCTCCTTGAACACGTCCGGCACGTAGTCGAACATGAACCGTCTGCCGTCGCTGTTGCGCAGCACCCCGCCGTCGCCCCGCACCGACTCGGTGACCAGGATGCCCTTCACCGACGGCGGCCAGACCATGCCCGTGGGGTGGAACTGCACGAACTCCATGCCCACCAGCCGCGCCCCCGCCAGCAGCGCCAGCGCGTGCCCGTCGCCCGTGTACTCCCACGAGTTGGACGTCACCTTGAACGACTTGCCGATGCCGCCCGTGGCCAGCACCACCGCCGGCGCCTCCACCACGAAGAACCGGCCCGACTCGCGCTCGTAGCCGAAGACCCCGGCCACCCGGCCCGCCGGGTCCTTCAGCACCCGCGTGACCGTGCACTCCTGGAAGACCTTCAGCCGCGCCTCGTAGTCGCCGTACCGCGCCCGGTCCTCCTGCTGCAACGCCACGATCCGCTGCTGGAGCGTACGGATCAGCTCCAGGCCCGTGCGGTCGCCCACGTGCGCCAGCCGCGGGTACTCGTGCCCGCCGAAGTTGCGCTGCGAGATACGGCCGTCGGGCGTCCGGTCGAAGACCGCGCCCCACGTCTCCAGCTCCCACACCCGGTCGGGCGCCTCCTTGGCGTGCAGCTCCGCCATCCGCCAGTTGTTGAGGAACTTGCCGCCGCGCATCGTGTCGCGGAAGTGCACCTGCCAGTTGTCGCCCGCGTTGACGTTGCCCATGGAGGCGGCGATGCCGCCCTCGGCCATCACCGTGTGCGCCTTGCCGAACAGCGACTTGCAGATCACCGCGCAGCGCAGGCCCTGCGCCCGCGCCTCGATCGCGGCCCGCAGCCCGGCGCCGCCGGCGCCCACCACGACCACGTCCCAGGACTGCCGGTCCACAGCTGTCATGCGTTGTCAGGCCCTCTCTAGAAGAACCGCGGGTCGTCGAAGGCGCCGCTGGAGACCAGGTAGACGTACAGGTCGGCCACCGCCACGCTCACCAGCGAGGCCCACGCGAGCAGCATGTGCCGGCCGTTGAGGGCGCTCACCCAGCCCCACATCCGGTACCGCACGGGATGCCGGGAGAAGTGCTTGAGCCGCCCGCCCACGATGTGCCGGCACGAGTGGCAGGACAGTGTGTAGGCCCAGATCAGCGCGACGTTGGCGAGCAGCACCAGCGTGCCCAGGCCCATGTGGCCCCACGCGCCGTCCTCGTCCCGGAAGCCCAGCACCGCGTCCCACGTCAGCACGCCCGCGACCAGCACGGCGGCGTAGAAGAAGTAGCGGTGGACGTTCTGCAGGACCAGCGGGAACCGGCTCTCGCCGGAGTACGTGCGGTGCGGCTCGGGCACCGCGCACGCCGGCGGCGAGGCCCAGAACCCCCGGTAGTACGCCTTGCGGTAGTAGTAGCAGGTCAGCCGGAAGCCCAGCGGGAAGATCAGCACCAGCAGGGCGGGGGACAGGTGCCACCACCCGCCGACGATCTCCCAGTCGGCACCGGCGGGCATCGACTCGCAGTTCTCCGCCAGGCACGGCGAGTAGAACGGCGACACGTAGGGCGCGGCGTAGTAGTCGGCGCCGGCGAAGGCGCGCCAGGTGGAGTACGCGACGAAGGCGAGCAGCCCCGCCACGGTGACCGCGGGTTGCAGCCACCACCGGTCGCGCCGCAGATGGGGGTCGGGGATCGCGGCGCGCGCGGCGTGGTGGACGCCGCGCCCGGCGGGATCCCCGCCCGCGGCGGCCCGGGCTTCGGGATCGGTACCAGTGGCCAAGGGGGACTCCGGGAGGGAGTGGGGGCGGAAGAAGGGGGCGGACGGCCGCGGGAGGAGCCCCCGCTCAGGGGGCGCGCCGGTTGCGGGAGCCGAGCCCCTCCTCGTCCGCGTCCGTCCACAGCGAGGAGTCGTACGGGGTGTCGGGGACCGGCACCATCGGCAGCGGCCGTCCTTGCGGCTGCTGCCGGGGCACCGGCCCGGCGGCGGCGCCGGCCGGGGGGCCGTCGGCGCGCAGCAGGGCCACGCTCTCGCGCAGGTGGCCCGCGTCGGTGCGGATGCGCCGCACCTCCAGCCCGCCCCTGCCCAGGGCGCGCTCCAGGCGCGCCACGGCACGGTCCAGGTCGTCGAGGCAGCGCTGAATGGCGGTCAGGTCGTCGTCTACGGACACGATGTGGCCCCTCCGCGTCGAATGGGTGCGGGTGCCGCCCGTCATGCGACAGGAAGTGTCGCGCGTCACACCCCTCCAGGGGAAGATAGCCGTCACCGCCGGGCCACCGGGGGCGCCGTGCGGCACACGGGCCGAACCGGCCCCGGCAGGTGCCGGCCGTTGCGAGCGGGGGCGGCACGCCGTTGCGCCGGGCGGGTGGCGTGTCCGGTGCGGGCGCCGTGTCGGCGCGGCGGCACGCGGGGCGTCGCCTTCAGTGGGCGGCAGCACAACGTGCCATCCCGGCCCGGCGGAGGTGTTCCCATGACGTCCACGCGCACGCCGTCCCCCCTGCGCCGCCGCGCCGCGGCCGGTGCCGCGGTCCTCACGGCCCTGCTGCCCCTGCTGGCCGGGTGCGGCGCGGGCGGCGACGACGAGGCGGACGGCCCCGCCGTCCCGCCGGACATCGCCGCCGCCGCCCGCGCCAAGGTCGCCGACGGCGGCACGCTGACCTGGGCGGTCGACGCGCTGCCCGCCACGTTCAACACCTTCCAGACCGACGCCGACGCCACCGCCCAGCGCGTCGCCCAGGCCACGCTGCCCACCCTGTTCACCCTCGACGAGCGCGGCCGCCCCCGCCGCGACCCCGACTACCTCACCGCCGCCGACGTCCAGCAGCGCAAGCCCCGCCAGGTCGTCGTCTACCGCATCAACCCCAAGGCGGTGTGGAGCGACGGCAGCGCCCTGACCGCCGCCGACTTCGAGGCCCAGTGGAAGGCCCTGCGCGGCAAGGACAGCGCCTACTGGGCCGCCCACAACGACGGCTACGACCGCATCGACCGCGTCGAGCGCGGCGCGAACGACCGCGAGGTGCGCGTCACCTTCGACAAGAGCTACGCCGACTGGCCGTCGCTGTTCACCCCCCTCTACCCGCGGTCGGTGACCGGCACCGCCGGCGCCTTCAACGACTCCGCGCGCAAGGAGCTCAAGACCTCCGCCGGCCCCTTCCGCGTCGAGGGCACCGACACCGCGCAGGGCACGCTCACCCTGGCCCGCAACCCGCGCTGGTGGGGCGACCGGGCCAAGCTCGACCGGCTCGTGCTGCGCGTCGTACCGCGCGAACAGCGCGTCGAGGCGCTCGCCGCCCGCACCGTGGACCTGGCCGAGCTGGCGCCGGCCGCGGCCGAACGCATCATGAAGGTCAACGCGCAGGACAAGGAGGGGTCGGACAAGCACCGGGTGCCGGGCGCGGCACCGTCGTCCGCGCTGCCGTCCGGCCCGTCGTCGGGAGCGCCGTCCGCCTCCCGGTCCGCCGCATCCGGAGCGCCCTCCAAGCCCGCCTCCGCCTCCGCCCCCGCCGCCGGGTCCGCCTCCCGGTCCGCGGCCGGGCCGGGCGCCGCCCCCGCCTCCGTACGCCCCTCCGGGTCGTCCGCGCCGGCCCCCGCGCCCTCCAAGCCGTCGGGGCCCGGCCGGGGCCGGCCCGAGAACAAGCCGCCGAACCGGCCGGCCGCCGCCGACGTCCAGGCCCTGCGCGGCCTCGTCGTCCGCAAGTCCCTGGAGCCCGCCTACACCCAGCTCGCCCTCAACGGCGCCTCCGGGGCGCTCACCGACGAACGGGTGCGGCGCGCCGTCGTCCGCGCCGTCGACCGCAAGGCCCTCGCCGAGTACGTGCTCGCACCCCTCGGCCTGCCCGCCGACCCCGCCGGCAACCACGTCCTCGTCGCCGGGCAGCCCGGCTACCAGGACAACAGCGACGCCATCGGCGGCCGCGACCCCAAGGCCGCCCGCTCCCTGCTCGCCGACGCCGGCTGGAAGGAGGGCCGCGAGGGCCGCGCCCCGGGCGCCAAGGCCGACGGCAAGGCCCAGGGGGACGCCGGCGGCAAGGCCGCCGCGGCACCCGCCCGCTACAAGGACGGCAAGAAACTGACGCTGCGCCTCCTGCTGCCCAAGGGCCCCGGCACCGAGCCGCTGCGCGCCGTGGGCGAGCGCATCGCCCGGCAGCTCGACGAGATCGGCGTCCGCACCGAGATCCAGCAGGTCGACGGCGCCGGCTTCTTCAAGGACCACATCGCCTCCGGCGACTTCGACCTGGCCCTCTACGGCTGGCCCACCGGCGCCTACCCGGCCACGGAGGCCCGGCCCGTCTTCGCCAAGCCGCAGCCGGCGGCCGACGGGTCGCTGGTGGTCGAGCAGAACTACACCCGGGTCGGCACCGACCAGATCGACCGCCTCTTCGACCAGGCGTCCACCGAGCTGGACGAGGAGGCCGCGCAGGACCTGCTCGCCCGGGCGGACGCCCGCATCTGGGCCGCGGCCGGCTCCCTCCCGCTCTACCAGCGCCCCGAGCTCGTCGGCACCCGCCGCACGGTCGCCAACGCCGGAGCGTTCGGGCTGGCCACGCCGCGCTACCAGGACATGGGCTTCCTGCGCTAGGGCGCACGGCCGCCAGGGCGTACGGGCCGGGCGGTCGGCCGGCCGTCAGCCGCTGCCGGGCAGCAGCAGACGTGCCGCCGGGCGGCAGGGGCGGCCCACGCGGGCGCAGTGCTCCTCGAAGCCGGGCGGCAGCCAGCCGCCGCTCAGGAGGCGGGGGTGCGTGGGGAAGGCGGTCAGCGCGGCCAGGGCGAAGATCAGGGACGCCCAGGGCGAGTGGATGCGGACGGTGCGGTAGTCGCCGCCGACGGTGTTGTAGCTGGTCTGGAAGGCGTCCGGGCCCACGAGGTCGATGGCCCGCAGGCCGCTCCAGTAGAGGGAGGTCTCGCTCGCCGGTTCCGCGAAGTGCAGCATCTCCAGCGTGACGGTCACGTACCCCGAGCCGTCCAGGACCCAGCGCGGCTGGGCGTCGGAGGAGGCGCGGCTGCTGCGGACGGCGTTGACGACGGCCGTGGTCGCCAGAGCGCCGACGACGAAGGCGCTGCTGCCGAACGCGAACGTGTTCTCGTGGACGTAACTGCCGTCGCCCAGGGCCCGCCAGGTGGCCCAGTGGCCGGGGCCGACGGCCAGCGTGCGGTCGCCGGGGCCGAGGCGCGCCGTGGTGGCGACCAGGGGCCGCCGGTCGAGCCGGCCCTCGGCGATGTCGGCGAGGATCTCGCAGGTGTGCCAGAGATGTTCGTCCAGCGGGGTCCACACCGGCGCCGGCGGAGGCTGCTGCCCGGGCGGGGGCGGGGGCGGGAGCGCGTGAGCCACTTCGTCTCCGAAGAGATGTTCGACAAGTGATCACAGCCTACCGACGCCGTCGGTTCCTGTACTTCTGATTGAAGAAATCGCAGGTCAGGGCGGTCTTCCCCCGCCCTGGAGCGCCAAGCGCGCGGCAGCCCCGTACCATGGGGTGAGGCCGTGGCGTGATCTGCCCGGCAGGGCCGTGTGCCACACCGCACGCGAGCCGTCACCTTATCCCGGGAGAAGCGCCCCACGTATGCCCACGCGCCACGACATCCGTAACGTCGCCATCGTCGCCCACGTCGACCACGGCAAGACGACCATCGTCGACGCCATGCTCAAGCAGGCCGGTGCCTTCGCCGCCCACCAGCTCGACTCCGTCGACGACCGCGTCATGGACTCGAACGACCTGGAGCGTGAGAAGGGCATCACGATCCTCGCCAAGAACACGGCGGTGAAGTATCACCCCAAGGACGGCGGGGACCCGATCACGATCAACATCATCGACACCCCCGGCCACGCCGACTTCGGTGGCGAGGTCGAGCGCGGCCTGTCGATGGTGGACGCGGTCGTCCTGCTCGTCGACGCCTCCGAGGGCCCGCTGCCGCAGACCCGCTTCGTGCTGCGCAAGGCCCTGCAGGCCCGGATGCCGGTCATCCTGTGCATCAACAAGACCGACCGCCCGGACTCCCGCATCGACGAGGTCGTCAACGAGACGTACGACCTCTTCCTCGACCTGGACGCCGACGAGGACCAGATCGAGTTCCCGATCGTCTACGCCTGCGGCCGTGACGGCATCGCCTCGCTGACCAAGCCGGAGGACGGCACCGTCCCCGCGGACTCGACCAACCTGGAGCCGTTCTTCTCCACGATCCTGGAGCACGTCCCGGCCCCGACGTACGAGGAGGACGCGCCGCTCCAGGCCCACGTCACCAACCTCGACGCCGACAACTTCCTCGGCCGCATCGCGCTGCTCCGCGTCGAGCAGGGCGAGCTGCGCAAGGGCCAGACCGTGGCCTGGATCAAGCGCGACGGTTCGATCCAGAACGTCCGCATCACCGAGCTGATGATGACCGAGGCGCTCACCCGCAAGCCGGCCGAGGTCGCCGGCCCGGGCGACATCTGCGCGGTCGCCGGTATCCCCGACATCATGATCGGTGAGACCCTGGCCGACCCGGAGAACCCGGTCGCGCTGCCGCTGATCACGGTCGACGAGCCGGCGATCTCCATGACCATCGGCACGAACACCTCGCCGCTGGTCGGTCGCGGCGGCACGGGCAAGGGCGCGGACGCCAAGGCCGCCGTCAAGGACCGCAAGGTCACCGCCCGCCAGGTCAAGGACCGTCTGGACCGCGAGCTGATCGGTAACGTCTCGCTGCGCGTCCTGGACACCGAGCGTCCCGACGCCTGGGAGGTGCAGGGCCGCGGTGAGCTGGCGCTGGCCATCCTGGTGGAGCAGATGCGCCGCGAGGGCTTCGAGATGACCATCGGCAAGCCGCAGGTCGTCACCAAGGAGGTCGACGGCAAGGTCTACGAGCCGGTCGAGCGCATGACGATCGACGTGCCCGAGGAGCACATGGGCGCCGTCACCCAGCTGATGGGTGTCCGCAAGGGCCGGATGGACAACATGTCGAACCACGGCTCCGGCTGGGTCCGCATGGAGTTCGTCGTCCCGTCCCGTGGTCTGATCGGCTTCCGTACCGAGTTCCTGACCCAGACCCGCGGCACCGGCATCGCGCACTCGATCCACGAGGGCCACGAGCCGTGGTTCGGCCCGCTCCAGACCCGTAACAACGGTTCGCTGGTCGCCGACCGCGCCGGTGCCGTCACCGCCTTCGCGATGACCAACCTCCAGGAGCGCGGCGTGCTCTTCGTGGACCCGGGCACCGAGGTGTACGAGGGCATGATCGTCGGCGAGAACTCGCGCTCCGACGACATGGACGTCAACATCACCAAGGAGAAGAAGCTCACCAACATGCGCTCCTCCTCCGCCGACTCCTTCGAGGCGATCGTCCCGCCGCGCAAGCTGTCGCTGGAGCAGTCGCTGGAGTTCTGCCGCGACGACGAGTGCGTCGAGGTGACCCCGGAGGCGGTCCGCATCCGCAAGGTCGTCCTGGACCAGAAGGAGCGCGGCCGCACCGCGTCCCGCGCCAAGCACGGCTGAGTCACGGCTGAGCCGGCCGCACCACCGAGCCGGTCGCACGGCTGAACGAGCCGTAGCCCACGAGGCCCGGAATACCCGCTTCCGCAGCGGGGGTTCCGGGCCTTCGGCATGCTCGGAGTGTTCACATCAGCGTCTTTTTTGCCCCCGTTGGCGTGCTATGCGAAAGATCGATGTGACCAAAGCGAGACCCTATAAGTGTGGTTTAAAGGACGGCTGTACTTAATAGTTGGGTTCACTGAGCTCGGGTCAATGGGTCACGCGCTGTGGG
Source organism: Streptomyces mashuensis (assembly GCF_014654785.1). Lineage (GTDB taxonomy): Bacteria > Actinomycetota > Actinomycetes > Streptomycetales > Streptomycetaceae > Streptomyces > Streptomyces mashuensis. The sequence goes on along the minus strand of NZ_BNBD01000011.1, from coordinate 40,850 downwards.
GAGCGCCGACTCACGAGCACACTCGAGGTGCCGGTTCCGTCTCCGCTGTCAGGGGTGTCAGCGTGGGGCCGGCGCCTCGTCTCGTAGTGATTAGTGGACTCTTGAGGAGGCTTGCTCATGCGTGGTGCCAAGAGTGCCGTCTGGCTGGCGGGGGCCATTGCGGTCGCCCTGACCGCGACGGCGTGTGGTGGTAGTGGAAGCGGCAGCGACGACAATGCGGCCGTCGACCCGAACGGGACGTACACCTACTACAACACCGAGCCGCAGAACCCGCTGATCCCCGCCAACACCAATGAGACCGGTGGCGGCTACATCATCAAGAACCTCTTCCGCGGCCTCGTCGACTTCGACGAGAAGGGCAAGCTGCGGAACATGGCCGCCGAGAGCGTGGAGAGCACGGACAACGTGCACTTCACGGTCAAGCTGAAGCAGGGCTGGACCTTCCACAACGGCGAGCCCATGACGGCCTCCTCCTTCGTGGACGCCTGGAACTGGGGCGCCAACGTCAAGAACGCCCAGCTGAACTCCTCCTGGTTCGCCGACATCAAGGGCTACGACGAGGTCCACCCGGAGAAGGGCGACCCCAAGGCCGACACCATGTCGGGCCTGAAGGTCGTCAACGACAACGAGTTCACCATCGAGCTCGCGCACCCGGTCTCGGTCTTCAAGGAGCGTCTGTTCTACGACGCCTTCTTCCCGCTCCCCAAGGCGTTCTACAAGGACCCGAAGGGCTTCGGCGAGCACCCGATCGGCAACGGCCCGTACCAGCAGGACGGCGACTGGCAGCACAAGGTCGAGTTCAAGACCAAGCGCTTCGACAACTACAAGGGCGAGGACAAGCCGAAGAACGGCGGCGTGGTCTTCAAGTTCTACAACAAGGACGACGCCGCCTACAACGACCTGGTCTCGGACAAGCTGGACATCATGTTCCAGGTGCCCACGGCCGTGATGAGCCAGTACAAGAACGACCTGGGCGAGCGCGCCGTCGACCAGATGTACGGCGGCAACACCAACATCGCCTTCCCGCTCTACCAGGAGGAGTGGGCCAAGCCGGAGAAGGCCAAGGTCCGCCAGGGCCTGTCCATGGCCATCGACCGCGAGACCATCGCCAAGACCGCGCTCAAGGGTTCGAAGGACGCGGCCGACGGCTGGACCCCGAAGGTCGTCGAGGGCTACCAGCCCAACTCCTGCGGCGAGTTCTGCAAGTTCAACCCCACCAAGGCCAAGGAGCTCATCAAGGAGGGCGGCGGCGTCCCGGGCAACAAGCTGACCGTCACCTACAACGCCGACGGCGGCCACAAGGAGTGGGTGGACGCCATCTGCAACGACATCCGGCAGAACACCGGTGTCGAGTGCGTCGGTGACCCGAAGCCGACCTTCCAGCAGGTCCGCGCCGACATCACCGACAAGAAGATGACCAGCGCCTTCCGCATGGCCTGGGTCCAGGACTTCCCGAACATCTCCAACTTCATCTCCGAGCAGTACCGCACGGGTGCCGGTGCGAACGACATGTCGTTCAGCAACAAGGACCTGGACGACCTGATGAAGAAGGCCGACGAGGCCAAGAGCATCGAGGACTCCAACAAGCTCTACCACGAGGTGGAGACCAAGCTCGCGGAGCAGATGCCCTCCATCCCGCTCTTCTTCGACCACACCAAGGCCGGCTACTCGAAGAAGGTGAAGAACGTCAAGTTCGACACCTTCCGCCAGGCCATCTGGACCGAGGTCGAGGTCAAGAAGTAACCGGGAAGCGTGCAGTGACGGAGGCCCAGTGACCGCCGCCCCACAGGGCGAGAGCGGCCACTGGGCCCCGTCGGCGACAGGAGGAACACCATGGGGCGCTTTGTCGCGAGGCGACTGCTCCAGATGATCCCGGTCTTCATCGGGACCACACTGCTCATCTTCTTGATGGTGTATTCGCTGCCCGGCGACCCCATCAAGGCACTGTTCGGCAGCAAGGCGGCCGACCCGGCGACGGTCGAGAGACTGCGCCACGAGTACGGGCTGGACAAACCCCTGCTCCAGCAGTACTGGAACTACCTGACGGGCCTTCTCCAGGGCGACTTCGGCAAGAGCTTCACCGGCCGGCCGGTCGCCGACCTCATGAAGGACGCCTTCCCCGTCACCATCCGGCTGGCGCTGCTCGCGTTCGGCATCGAGGTCGTCGTCGGTGTGGCCCTCGGCCTGCTGACCGGCCTCAAGCGCGGCAAGCTGATCGACCAGATCGTGCTGATCCTCACGCTGATCGTGGTCTCGATCCCGGTCTTCGTCATCGGCTTCCTCACCCAGTTCACGCTGGGCATGAAGTGGAAGATGATCACGCCGACCGTCCAGGACTCGATGGACATCGGCCAGCTGGCCGTGCCCGCCACCGTCCTGGCCGCGCTCTCCCTGGCGTACGTCACCCGCCTCACCCGCACCACGATCGGCGAGAACCTGCGCGCCGACTACATGCGGACGGCCATCGCCAAGGGCCTGCCGAAGCGCCGCGTGGTCGGCGTGCACCTGCTGCGCAACTCCCTCATTCCTGTCGTCACCTTCCTCGGCACCGACCTCGGCGTCCTCATGGGCGGCGCGATCGTCACCGAGGGCATCTTCAACGTCCAGGGCGTGGGCAACACGCTCTTCCGGGCCATCCAGACCAGTGAGGGCCCCACCGTCGTGGGCATCGTGAGTGTGCTCGTGATCGTCTACCTCGTGAGCAGCCTGGTCGTCGACCTGCTGTACGCCGTCCTGGACCCGAGGATCCGCTATGCCTGAGAAGACCTCCCCCGAGGCGAGCCGCAGCACCGTCGCCGTGGCGGCGGGCGGCGCCGCCGAGCTGACCGAGGCCACCGTCAAGAAGGCCGACCAGAACAAGCCCCGCAGCCTCGGCCAGGACGCCTGGCGCGAGCTGCGCCGGTCCCCGCTGTTCTGGATCTCCTCGGTCCTGCTGCTGCTGTTCATCGTGATGGCCATCGCGCCCGGCGTCTTCACCGACGCCGACCCGCGCCAGGCCGACCTGCGCGGGCACTACCTCAGCCCGCCGAACTGGTCGCACCTCTTCCAGGCGGACTGGTTCGGCTACAACCAGCAGGGCCAGAGCGTCTACGCGCGTACGGTGCACGGCGCCCGCGCCTCGATCATCGTCGGCATCTGCGTGACCGTCGCCGTCACCGTCTTCGGCGGCCTCGTCGGCATGCTCGCCGGCTACTTCGGCGGCTGGCTGGACACCCTGCTGTCCCGCATCACCGACATCTTCTTCGGCATCCCGCTGCTGCTCGGCGGTCTGGTGACGCTCCAGGCGTTCACGCACCGCACCGTGTGGACCGTGGTCCTCGGCCTCACCCTCTTCGGCTGGATGCAGATCGCGCGTGTCATGCGCGGTGCCGTCATCACGCAGAAGGAGGCCGACTTCGTGACGGCCGCCCGCGCCCTCGGCGCGGGCACCGGGCGGATCCTGTTCCGGCACATCCTGCCGAACGCCCTCGGCCCGGTGATCGTCGTTGCCACCATCGCGCTCGGCGGCTACATCTCCACCGAGGCGACCCTGTCCTACCTCGGCATCGGTCTGCAGGACCCGGTCATCTCCTGGGGCGTCGACATCTCCGACGCCCAGAAGAACCTGCGTGACGCCCCGCACACCCTGCTGGTCCCGGCGACGTTCCTGAGCCTGACCGTGCTGGCGTTCATCCTGCTCGGCGACGCGGTGCGCGACGCCCTCGACCCCAAGCTGCGCTGAGGGAGGCGTACGTGACCACCACCACCGAGAAGACGGGGCGCGTCCCCGAGCCGCGCGCGGGCGACGCCTCCGGCACGCCCCTGCTCGAAGTCCGCGACCTGCACGTGGAGTTCCACACCCGCGACGGCGTCGCGAAGGCCGTCAACGGCGTCAACTACTCCGTGAACGCGGGCGAGACGCTGGCCGTGCTCGGCGAGTCGGGCTCCGGCAAGTCCGTGACGGCGCAGGCCATCATGGGCATCCTCGACATGCCGCCGGGGAAGATCCCGCAGGGCGAGATCCTCTTCAAGGGCCAGGACATGCTGAAGATGTCCGCCGAGGAGCGCCGGAAGATCCGCGGCAGCAAGATCGCCATGATCTTCCAGGACGCGCTGTCGTCGCTGAACCCGGTGCTGAGCGTCGGCTACCAGCTGGGCGAGATGTTCCGCGTCCACCAGGGCCTGTCCAAGAAGGACGCCAAGGCCAAGGCCGTCGAGCTGATGGACCGGGTGCGCATCCCCGCCGCGAAGCAGCGCGTGGGCGACTACCCGCACCAGTTCTCCGGCGGCATGCGGCAGCGCATCATGATCGCGATGGCGCTGGCCCTGGAGCCGGACCTGATCATCGCGGACGAGCCGACGACGGCGCTGGACGTGACCGTCCAGGCGCAGGTCATGGACCTGCTTGCGGAGCTCCAGCGCGAGTTCAACATGGGCCTCATCCTCATCACCCACGACCTCGGCGTCGTCGCGGACGTCGCCGACAAGATCGCGGTGATGTACGCGGGCCGCATCGTGGAGACGGCCCCCGTCAAGGAGCTGTACGCGCGCCCCGCGCACCCGTACACGCGTGGCCTGCTCGACTCCATCCCGCGCCTGGACCAGAAGGGCCAGGAGCTGTACGCGATCAAGGGCCTGCCGCCCAACCTGCTGCGCATCCCGGCCGGCTGCGCCTTCAACCCGCGCTGCCCGCGGGCGGAGGACCTCTGCCGGACCGAGAGCCCGGCCCTGCACGCGGTGACCGAGCGGGACGGCACGGCGCTGCCGGGCCGCGGCAGCGCGTGCCACTTCTGGAAGGAGACGATCCATGGCTGACAGCGCCAAGAACGACAAGGCCGTGGCGGCGGACGCGGACACGGACGTGACGCCGAACGTCTCCGAGGTGGAGGTCAGCGAGGCCAGCACCACCGCCGAGGTGGAGGCCGTCCTCGACGCGCCCGTCGAGCGCGGCGAGCCGATCCTCCAGGTGCGCAACCTCGTCAAGCACTTCCCGCTGACGCAGGGCATCCTCTTCAAGAAGCAGATCGGCGCGGTCAAGGCCGTGGACGGGGTCTCCTTCGACCTCTACCAGGGCGAGACGCTGGGCATCGTCGGCGAGTCCGGCTGCGGCAAGTCGACCGTGGCCAAGCTGCTGATGATGCTGGAGACGGCGACGTCCGGCGAGATCTTCTACAAGGGCCAGGACATCACCAAGCTGTCCGGGCGTGCCCTGAAGGCCGTGCGGCGCAACATCCAGATGGTGTTCCAGGACCCGTACACCTCGCTCAACCCGCGGATGACGGTCGGCGACATCATCGGGGAGCCGTTCGAGATCCACCCCGAGGCGGCGCCCAAGGGCGACCGGCGCCAGCGCGTCCGGGAGCTGCTGGACGTCGTGGGCCTCAACCCCGAGTACATCAACCGCTATCCGCACCAGTTCTCGGGCGGCCAGCGGCAGCGCATCGGCATCGCGCGGGGCCTCGCGCTCAACCCCGAGGTCATCATCTGCGACGAGCCGGTCTCGGCGCTGGACGTGTCGGTGCAGGCGCAGGTCGTCAACCTGATGGAGAAGCTCCAGGACGAGTTCAACCTGTCCTACATCTTCATCGCGCACGACCTGTCCATCGTCCGGCACATCTCGGACCGCGTGGGCGTGATGTACCTGGGCAAGATGGCGGAGATCGGCTCGGACAGCGAGATCTACGACCACCCGACGCACCCGTACACGCAGGCGCTGCTGTCGGCGGTCCCGGTGCCCGACCCGGCGGCCAGCGCGGCCCGCGACCGGATCATCCTGACCGGTGACGTGCCGTCGCCGGCCAACCCGCCGTCGGGCTGCCGCTTCCGTACGCGCTGCTGGAAGGCGCAGGACAAGTGCGCGGAGGAGGTGCCGCTGCTGGCGGTGCCGGAGGTCTTCGCGGGCAGGAAGACGCCGGCGGCGCACGAGTCGGCGTGCCACTTCGCGGAGGAACGGCAGGTCGTACCGGCGGCGTGACGCGCGGCGATACGTGAACAGGGGCTCTCCCGGATTCCGGGAGGGCCCCTTGTCGCGTTGTCGCGTCACGCGGCGGTGAACTTGAGCAGGACGGCCCCGCCGATGATGGAGGCGAAGGAGAGGAGGCGGGGCAGAGTGAGCTTCTCCTTGTAGACGAGGGAGCCGAGGACGACGGTGCCGACGCCGCCGAGCCCGGTCCACAGCGTGTAGCCCACGCCGACGTCGAGGTGGCGGAGGGCGAGCGACAGGGTGTAGATGCCGCCGGCGGCCGCGGCGAGGGTGAAGACGGACGGCCAGAGGCGGGTGAAGCCGTTCGTGGCGTTGGCGCCGAGGGCGAAGGCGATCTCGAAGACGACGGCGATGCCGAGGAAGAGCCAGGTCATGAAGCGTGCCTTTCGGAGAGACGCAGGCCGAGCGCGCCACCGATGATCAGGACGAAGGCGAGGACCTTCCAGGCGGTGAGCGGCTCGCCGTAGAGGAGGGTGCCGAGGACGACGGTCCCGACGGCGCCGATGCCGGCCCAGACGGTGTAGCCGACGCCGACGTCGACGCTGCGGAGGGCGAGCGAGAGGGTGACGATGCCGCAGGCGGCGGCACCGGCGGTGAGGAGGGACGGCCAGAGGCGGGTGAAGCCGTGGTTGGCCTCGTTGGCGAGGGCGAAGGTGACCTCGAAGAGGGACGAGAGCAGCAGCCAGGCCCAGCCGCGGGAGGGGGAGGGTGAAGGGGAGGGTGAGCGGGAGGACAAGGGGGAGACTCCTCGAACGACTGAAATTGTATGTACGTGCAAGTAGTGGCGCCGGACTAGGATCATGCATGTGCATGGAAGTGACTGTCAATGCTGTCAATGGAGGACTGGCCGATGAGCGCGCGTCATGACGACCTTCCGCCGGTGAGCCCCGACGCGCAGGCGTGGCGGCGCTTCCTGGCGCTCCAGGCGGAGGTCGAGGGCCGGCTGGCCCAGGCGCTCCAGCGCGGGCACGGCCTGGGCCTGTCCGAGTACCGCGCCCTGGAGGACCTGGCGCACGCCCCCGACCACGAGCGCCGCATGCAGGAGCTGGCCGGCCGCATCGGCCTCAACCAGAGCTCGGTGACCCGCCTGGTGGCCCGCCTGGAAGCGTTGGGCTACGCCTTCAAGGACCTCTGCCCGGACGACAAGCGCGGCGTCTACGCCGTCGCCACAGACGCCGGCTGCACCCGCTACGAACAGGCCCGCCCCACGTACGAGGCCACCCTCGCCGAGACCCTCGACACCGCCACGGACGACCCGCACCTGGCCCCGGCGGTGGCGGCGTTGCGGATGTCCGCGGTCGCCGGCCCGGGGGCCTGAGCGGGAGGACCGGGCACGATGCATCATGCAGGGCATGAACGCATCACGTCTCACGTACATCCCCGCGCCGGAAGGCGTGGCTCCGGCCACCGGTTACACGCACGTGGTCATGGGGACGGGCCGCTTCGTGGCCGTGTCCGGGCAGATCGCCCTCGACGAGAAGGGCGAGGTGGTGGGCGAGGGCGACCCCGCGGCGCAGGCGCGGCAGGTGTTCGAGAACCTGCGCCGCTGCCTGGCCGCCGCGGGTGCGACGTTCGACGACGTCGTGAAGCTGACCTACTTCCTGACGGACCTCGCCCACTTGGCCGAGGTCCGCGCGGTGCGCGACGCGTACATCGCCCCGGACCGGCTGCCGGCGAGCAGCGCGTTCCAGGTCGCGGCGCTCGTCCGCCCCGAACTGCTCATGGAGATCGAGGCGTTCGCGGTGGTGGGGGAGAGAGGGCAGGGAGGGGAGAGCTGAGTGCGCGGGCCAGCGCCGGGACGTCGTCCGCGACGAGGTCCGCCCAGGCGGGCGGCTCGACCGGTGCCGCGTCGGGGCCCCACTCCAGCGGCCGCGGTATGTACGCCGTGCGGAGGCCGGCCGCGGCTGCGGCGCGGAGGTCGTCGGGGTGGCAGGCCACCATGAGGAGCCGGTGCGGCTCGACCTCCAGGAGCCGGGCCGCCATGCGGTAGACGCGCGGGTCCGGCTTGTACGACGTGACCGTCTCGGCGGACAGGATGCAGTCGAAGCGGAGCCCGGCGTGCTTGGCGAGGCGGGTGAGCAGGCCCGTGCCGCCGTTGGAGAGGGTGGCGGTCAACAGGGGGCTGCGGTGGAGGAGTTCCAGGCCGGCGGGGGCGTCGGGCCAGGCCGGCAACCGGTGCCAGGCCCGTACGAGCTCGGCGCGGTCGCTGTCGCCGAGCGCGCCGAGGTCGTCGAGCCCGTCGAGGCCGTCGAGCCCGTACGCGGGCAGGACGTCGTCCAGCATGCGCCGGTGCAGCACGTCGAGGGGCTGCCAGGGCAGTTCGCCGTTCACGACCCGGTCCAGGTACGGGCGGTAGCGGCGGCGCCAGGCGTCGGCGACGGCGGGCCAGTCGGCGGCCGCCCCCGCCCGGCCGCCCACCCGGGCCAGGGCCTCGGCGACGCCGGTCCGCCAGTCGGTGAGCGTGCCGAAGACGTCGAAGACGACGGCGTCGACGTCCGGCGGTGGTAAGGGCGATGTCGAATCCATGCGGCAGATCATCGCGCGCCGGTGGACGGTGGGGGTACGGGGGCCGCACCGGGGGTAGGGGCACCCCATGCGGCTGTCCGGTGTCATCCCGCCCGTGTGCACCCCCTTCACCGAGGACGGCGAGGTCGACACGCGTTCCCTCGCCGCCCTGGTCGAGCATGTGCTGGCCGGCGGGGCGAGCGCGGTGTTCGTGCTCGGTACGTGCGGCGAGGCGGCGTACCTCACCGACGCCCAGCGGCGGACGGTCGTCCGTACGGCCGTGGAGGCGGTGGCGGGTCGGGTGCCGGTGCTGGCCGGGGCCATCGACATGACCACCGCGCGGGTCCTGGAGCACGCGCGGGCGGCGGCGGGACTGGGCGCGGACGCGCTCGTCGTCACGGCGCCGTTCTACGCGAGCGCCGGGCCGGCGGAGATCGCCGGGCACTTCCGGCGGGTGCGGGACGGCGGGGGGCTGCCGCTGGTCGCGTACGACATCCCCGCCGCCGTCCACGTCAAGCTGGCGCCGGAGACGGTGCTGGAACTGGCGGCCGACGGCACGATCGCGGGCCTGAAGGACAGCAGCGGCGACCTCGACGGGCTGCGCCGCCTGCTCGTCGCGCTCAAGGACCGTGCCGCGGACGGCGAGGGGCTGTCGGTGCTGACCGGTTCGGAGCTCTCGGTGGACGGTGCGCTGCTGGCGGGCGCCGACGGGGTCGTACCGGGCCTGTCCAACGTCGACCCGGCCGGTTACGTACGCCTCTGCGTGCACGCCCGCGCCGCGCGGTGGGCGGAGGCCGCGGCCGAACAGGACCGCCTGGCCGCGCTCCAGGCCCTGGCGATGGCACCCGCCGCCCCCGCCGCCCCCTCCGCTCCGGCCGCGTACAAGGCGGCGCTGCACCTGCTGGGCGTGATCACCTGCCCGGCGACGGCGGCCTCCCCCCGGCCCCTGCCGGAAGCCGGGGTGGCGGCCGTACGGGAACTGCTCGTACGGGCTGGGCTGCTGGTCAGGCGCAGCAGCCCGACTGCTTGACGCGGCGGCGGGCCGACCGGGTGGCGTGCGGCGGAGGGGCGGCGCGGTCGGCGCGGGACGGCGGCGCAGGGCGCGGATACTGCGGGCGTGTCTACCACCGAGGACAACAAGCGGCTGGTCCGCCGCTTCTACGAGGAGATCGACCGCGGCAACGCCGACGCCCTGGACGAGCTGGTCGCGGAGGACTACGTCGACCACTCCCCGCCACCGTTCCCCGGCCTCGGCACGGGCCGGGCGGGCCTGAAGCAGGCGTTCCGCCTGTTCTGGGAGGCGACCCCGGGCACGCACCGGATCGAGGACCAGGTGGCGGAGGGCGACAAGGTCGTCACCCGCCTGACGTGCCAGGGCACGCACGAGGGCGACCTGCCGGGCATCCCGGCGACGGGCCACCGGCTGGAGATGACGGCGACGGTCATCCACCGGATCGAGGACGGCCGGCTGGCGGAGAAGTGGTCGGACAAGGACCTGCTGTCGTTCCTGCAACAGCTGGGGGTGGTGCCGCCGGTGGGTTGAGATCATCGGGGCATGGAAGAACTGCTCCCCGACGGCTGGACGATCGAGCGCGTGCGCGAGGTGTCGGGAGACGGCAGTGCGGTGCCGGTGCCGGTGCCGGTCGGCGCCCGGCTTGTCGTGGCCGACGAGCCGGGCGGGGACGATTACGTGCTGCTCAGGCCCGATGTGATCCTTGCGTTCCACGGCTTGTGCCTCGTGCGGCACGAGGGGGAGTGGTACATGGGGCACTTCGAGGACGACGGCTCCGTGATCTGCTGGTCCTGCTACGACACCGACTTCTCCGAGGCCGTCCGCGGCCTCTGAGCGCTGCCGGGCATGTCAGTCGGCGGTCGGCCACTCCCAGCCGAGCTGGAGGAAGAGTCCGAGGCGGTCGCTGACGGCCCGTATCTCGGAGATGAGGCCGTCGGCGAGCGTGAAGATCCAGATGGCCTCGTTCTCGAAGCTCCGCCCGGTGGGTTCGGGCATCCGCGGGTGGGTCCCGCCGTGCACACCGCGCTGGGTGACGCGCGCGACGACGCGGTCGCCCTCGCCGATCAGCTCCTCGACACGCACGATCAGCGGATCGAACGCGGCGAGCTGCTGCCGCAGCCCCTCGAACGCGGCACCGGGCTCGTCGGCCTCACCATGAATGATCTTGTTGTGGTCGACGACGTCCGCCGCCATGAACTGCGGCAGGTCGCCGAGCCGGCGCTCACTGACGGCGTCGAAGAACCCCTGGACTACCTGCTTGTTGCGCTCCACCATGGTGGTCACACCCCCGTCTGCATCTGGCCGGCTGTTTCCGGCCACGGGAGCGTATCGCCGGGGCGGTGGTGATCCGATGTGAGGGTGCGCGGGTGCGCCGGGGCGCAGGTGACCCGATGCGAGGGTGCGCCGGTCTCGACCGCCCCCCGCCCGCTGCTCAGCCGATCCGGGCGCGCAGGTGCTCCAACGCCACGTCCAGCGCGTCCCCGGCCGCGACGGCCACGTCGGGCTCGACACCGACGCCTTCCCAGTTGGTGCCGGTCACCGGGTTGATCGAGCGGGCGGCGGGAACGGTCACGGTGACGTGCGGGGCGACCGCGATACGGTCCGTGGGGTGGGCGCCACCGCGGGTGGTCCCGCCGATCAGCGTGGCGCGCTCCAGCGCCTTGAGGTTGTACGCCAGCTCCTCTCCGCCGGAGAAGGTGACGTCGCTGGTCAGCACGGTGACCGGACGGTCCAGGTAGCGCGGCGCGGGGAGGTGCCCGAGGGTCCAGTACTGGCGGGTCGAGTCGGTGGCCCGCTCGTAGATGTCGTTCAGGTGCACCCTGTCGTCGGCGAAGAAGTAGCTGCACCACAACTGCACGCCTTCCGGCGAGCCACCGCGGCACTGCCGCAGATCGATGACCAATGCGTCGGTGGGAGCGAGCAGTTGCATGGCGGCAGCGATCGCGGGACCGCCTGGACCGGCGGGTGGGATCATGCGCAGGTCGAGGTAGCCGATGTTGTCGTCGAGCTGCTCGACCCGCCGGATGCCGTAGTTGCTCTGCCGCGCGTACTGCTCGAAACGGGCCCGAGCGACGTCCTCCGGCTCCTGGTCCATCGACTGCGGCTCCTCGACCCACAACAACCGCAAATGCTTGTCGGGACAGACACGCTGGAGGTCGTCCGTGACCCGGTCGCACAGCTCCCGCAAGTCCAGATCCTGATATGCGCCTTCGTCCAGCCGACGCCGGATCGCCGCGTCGATGGCAGCCGTCTTCTCGGGGAACACGTAACCGGCGGTGATCCGGGCCAGCGCGGCTTCGAGTATCTCGTGGTGAGTCGTCACGCGCGCGATGCTAGATCCGGTTCGAACAGGTGCCCAACGGATTTCATGGGTGCCTCGGCGTCCCCCGGCGATGAGACCGACCACTCGGCACCGGACGCTGTGCGGCGGTCCGGGGCCGGGGCAACGGCCGACGGCCGATCCGTGCGTTGGCGTGGAGCCGGTGCTCGTGGAAGAGGTGCCGGCGCAGGCAGAGCGCGGCTGCGGACGAGTGGCGCCGGTTGGGTGGGACGGACCGGCGGTGACGGAGGCACGCGGGGGCGACGCGCAGGGTCTGCGCGGTTGCAGGTGCGGGCCCGTACGTGGTGCCCGGGCGTGGGGCGGGTGGGTCAGCTGCCGGCCCTGACGTGGGCCAGGAAGACGGCCCAGGCGGGGCGGGGGACGAGGATGATGGGGCCGCCGGGGTGTTTGCTGTCGCGTATGGGAACGGAGTCGCTGGCGGTGTGAGCAACTTCCACACAATTGGACTGGAGGCCGCTGTAGCTGCTCTTGCGCCATCGGGCGCTGTGGCGGAGCGGGCTGGTCTCGTCTGCGTACTTCACGCGGAACTCCTTCGCAGTACCGGAAGTAACGTTTCGGAGCTGTGCTTCAGTCTGCGCAAGTCGCGGCGTCGGTGGATTCGCAGGGCAGAGGCGGCGAGCCGTGCGGCGTGGCTTTGACGCTCGTTACGAATGCGGCCCAGGCGGACCGGGGGACCAGGATGGCCGGCTCGCCGAGGTGTTTGCTGTCGCGTATGGGGACTTGGTCGTCTGCGCCGTAGGCGACTTCCACGCAGTTTCCCTGGTTACCGCTGTGAGTGCTTCTGCGCCACGTGAGGTGCTGTAACTCCGGGCGGGGACGATCGGGGTGGTTCATTCGAGGTCCCTCATGATGGCCGCGATCAGATCGCGAGATGCTGTCGGCGCCAGGGCCTGGCTGCGCAACCTGTCGAAAGTCCGGCCGTAGGCAGTCAGTTCGCTGTCCCGTACGAGGTGGATATTACTGACCTGCGATTCCGTGTGCACTACGTCGAGACTGCCCTCGGTAGGAAACCGCAGGATGACGAACGGGCCCAGAAGGCCCGCGTGCGCTCCCGCAGAGTTTGGCAACACCTGCAGAGTGATATGGCTGAGCTCCGAGGCTTGCTGAAGGTGACGGAGCTGCTCCGTCATGACATCCCGGCCGCCGATGAGGCGGCGCAGCGCCGCTTCGTCGATGATGGCCCATAGGGCCAGCGGCTCGGAGCGGCGAAGGGTCGCGTTCTGGCGGGCCAGCCGGACGTTGACGAGCGCGTCGAGCTCCTCGGGCCCGGCTTCCGGCTGTAGCGCCTTGGTGATGGCGTGGGTGTACGCCGCTGTCTGGAGCAGACCGGGAACGAGGACCGACTGGAACGTGAGCATCGTGCACGCTTCGGCCTCGAAGGCGATGTATTCCGCGTAGCGTGCGGTGATCACGTCGGAGTAGGGCGTCCACCACATGCGTTGGCGGCTGTCCCTGGCCAGGTCGGCGAGGTGCTGGCGCTTGTCCATGTCGGAGACGCCGTAGGCGTCGAGCGTTGCTTCCACCTCCTGCCGGCGGATGCCTGATCGGCCGGTTTCCACGCGGCTCACCTTGGATTGCGGCCAGTTGAGCCGTGCAGCCATCTCATTGACCGTGAGGCCGAGTTCCTCGCGCAGGCTGCGCAGTTCGGCGCCGAGCATGCGTCGGCGGACGGTGGGCAGGGCGGTCACGTCTTCCCTTCCTGCACGGTGGCGGGTTTGAGCTCCCGAGTGTCCCGCACCGCTGGGCGGCAGGCCGCCGGAGTCACACGTGCATATGGACTTTCGCGGTTTCCGTTGAGTGTGACGGTCTGGATGTGCATGCTCGTAACCGTGGCCGGTGGCGGAATTGCGCCCCCGGCGGCGGGTGCTTGCGGTGCCCGTGAACACAAAAGGCCCCGGCGGCCGCTGCCACGGCCCCGGGGTGTGGTCAACCTCAACGTTGTAGGAAGCAGGTCGACATGGCCAACTTTATCGTTCGTCTCCTCGACTGGGTGAGAACTGTCGCCGATCGCCGTCCCGCCCGCGCGGCCGAGCCCCCGGTCGTGGTACCGGCGCAGACCGCGTCGTACACGTACACCGCCCGCATCGGCGCGCACGGGGTCGACCTCATGCCGCGGATGGAGTCGGTTCGGTGAGCGGGGCGGAGCGGGAGGAGCTGCGGAGTCGGGTCGCGGAGGCGAACGCGCGCAGTCGGCGGGGGCGTGGGCACCCCGAGCTCGTGCCGGTGCCGCCGGGTGGGTTGCGTTGTGCCGGGTGCTGGGAGATCAAGCAGCGGCGGTACGGGGCGTTGGAGCGCGGGGATCAGGTGGAGGCCGTGCGGATGGCCGAGGCGATGGGGTTTCACCTGCGGTACGCGCACCCGGGGTGACGGGCCGGGCCTGGCTCATTTCATGGTGAGCTCGTCGCGATGTTCGTGCCGCGGGTCCATAGTTCCTCCGCGTGTTCCACGAAGCGGCTGAACAAGCCGTGCTCGTCGCGGCGCCGCAGGTGGAGGAGCGGGGAGTCGTGGCCGACGGCGGAGGCCAGGTGCGGGGTGACCAGTGCCTGGTCGTCGAAGCGGAAGACGGAGAGTGAGATGTGGTTGGCGGCGTCGGCGTCCGCGGAGAAGCGGGCGTCGATGCCGTTCGTGCCGGCGAGGGCGGCGAGGTGCTCCAGCGTGGTCCTGATGCGGGTGGAGACGGTGAGCGCCACGTTCTCGATCTCCTCCCGCCGACGGGTGGCGGGCCCTTCGGGGTCGCCGAGCAGGAAGCGGACGCGGCAGCCTGCCGCCGCCTTGTGGCGCAGCAGGTCGGCGAAAGCAGGGATCTGCGTCCACAGGAAGTAGGACGTGTACCCGCTGAAGAACATCTCCTCGCGCGCCCCCGAGGCCAGCTCGGCCCACACCGTGGAGGGGCAGGCGGACCGGTACGGGTAGCTCTGCACGATCTCCTGGTCGCTGCCGGTCTTCAATCGGCTGCTTACCGCCTTCGGCAACAACCTCGCTGATTCCACGCCGCACCCCCCCGGGGCGTTCGGGCCTTTCTCGAAGGTAGCGCTCGGGCGATCCGCCTGTCCGGGCAACGGAGGGGCGGTGCGTTCCGGGACTGACCGGAGTGGGCCGCCCCGGTCGTACGCGCCCGCACCGCACTCCGGCGGGCGGCCGGGCGTCGGTTCGGGTGACCGGTGGCGTGTTGCGCCGTGTGTGGTGCGGAGTGCGGCTGTGCCGCTGCGCGGCTTGGGGCGGTGAGGGCCTGGGCTGCGCCCTGGGGGTCCGCCGCTGCGCGGCTTTGGTGGCGTGCCGTGGGAGGGGCGGCGAGGTTGGGCGGTGTGGTGCGGAGTGCGGCTGTGCCGCTGCGCGGCTTGGGGCGGTGAGGGCCTGGGCTGCGCCCTGGGGGTCCGCCGCTGCGCGGCTTTGGAGGCGTGCCGTGGGAGAGGCGGTGAGGTTGGGCGGGGGGTGCGGAGCGGGGGCGCCGCTGCGCGGCTTTCGGGCGTGCCGGCGGGCGCGTTGCTCTCTACGCCGTTTTGACCGCGCCGCCGTCGATGAGGTGGTCCGTGCCCGTGGTTGGCCGCCGCGCGGGGGGACGTCAGGTACGTGACCAGGGCGGCGAGCTCTTGCGGTTCTATGAGGCGGTCGATGAGCATGCCCGTCGCCGCTGGGAGGGTCGCCAGGAGTTGGGCGTGGGGGACGCCCAGGGCGGTGGCGAGTTCGGCGCCGTAGCCTGTCGGGCTCTCCCATATGCCGGTGCGGACGGGACCCGGTGAGACCGTGTTCACCCGTACCCGCTGCGGCCGAACTCCTCCGCCAGTGCCTTGCCGAACGCGTGCGTGCGGTGGCGACCACGCGTACGTCCTCCGCCAGCAGGGCGTCGACGACCGCCCGCCCGATCCCCTCCGCGCCGACGCCGAGCGCACGGTGCGTGCCATCCTCGAAGCCGCCGAGCGCGTGCTGTCGGTGAACCCGGCCGCCACGATGGAGCAGATAGCCGAGGCCGCCGGGGTCGCGCGGACCACCGTGCACCGGCGGTTCGCCTCGCGCGAGGCGTTCGTTGCTGCGCTCGCCGCATGGGCGACCCAGCGGTTTCACGACGCCGTCGCGGCCGCCCGGCCGGACACCGCCCCGTCTGCCGTCGCGCTCTACCAGGTCACCGCCACCGTGCTGCGCGTGAAGACCGCATGGGGATTCGACATGGGCGCCCTGCCCACCGGCGCGCCCGAAGTGGCGCGCCTGCATGCCGACGTACTGGCCCACCGCGAGCGGCTTTTCGGGCGTCTGCGTGACGCCGGGCGGCTCGCTCCCGATGCCGATCTGGACTGGGCCCGGCGGGTCCACTACGCCCTCATCCACGAGGCCGCCGCCCAGGCCCCCGACACCGACGCCGCCATGGACGCCCTCGCCCTGCTCCATGGCGTCGGAAGGCAGTAGAAAGCGGCGGTAGAAAACAGCGATGGCGAGAAGTTCTACTTCTCGCCACTCTTAACTTATAGCGTACTAGGGGCCTTGTGGCAAGGCCCCCTCCCCGTCGCACAATGACCGGCCAAAGCCAAGCGAACGGGGCGAATTCGATGAATGACCTGATCGACGTGATCGTGGTCGGTGCCGGGCCGACCGGGTTGATGCTGGCCGGCGAGTTGCGGCTGCACGGGGTGCGCGTCGTCGTGCTCGAGAAGGAGACCGGGGAGGGCGACCGGCGTGGGCGGGGGCGCGGGCTGCACGTGCGCAGCGTGGAGATGATGGACCAGCGGGGGCTGCTGGACCGGTTCCTTGCCGAGGGGGACAAGTTCCAGGTCGGCGGGTTCTTCGGCGGCATCCACAAGCCGTGGCCCGAGCGGCTCGACACGGCCCACCCCTACGGCCTCACCGTCCCGCAGGCCGTCACCGAGCGGCTGCTCGCCGAGCACGCCGTCGCGCTCGGCGCCGAGATCCGGCGTGGGTGCGAGGTGACCGGGATCGGGCAGGACGGTGACGGCGTGACCGTCGAGCTCGCCGACGGGGCGCGGCTGCGGGCGCGGTACGCCGTCGGGTGCGACGGCGGCCGCAGTGCCGTACGCAAGCTGCTGGGCGTCGGCTTCCCCGGCGAGCCCTCCACGGTCGACACGCTGCTCGGCGACATGGAGCTCGCGGAGGACGCGGAGACCGTCGCCGCCGTCGTCGCGGAGGTCCGCAAGACGCAGCTGCGGTTCGGTGCCGTGCCCGACAGCGACGGGCAGAAGGGCGTCTTCCGTATCGTCGTGCCTGCTGAGGGCGTTTCCGAGGACCGTGATGCGGCGCCGACGCTGGAGGAGTTCAAGCAACAGCTGCGGGCCCACGCGGGCACCGACTTCGGTGCGCATTCGCCGCGCTGGCTCTCCCGCTTCGGCAACGCCACCCGGCAGGCCGAGCACTACCGTGTCGGCCGCGTGCTGCTCGCCGGCGACGCCGCGCACATCCACCCGCCGACCGGCGGGCAGGGCATGAACCTCGGCATCCAGGACGCGTTCAACCTCGGGTGGAAGCTGGCCGCCCAGGTGAACGGTCACGCGCCGGAAGGGCTGCTGGACACCTACCACGCCGAACGGCACCCCGTCGGCGCCGCCGTGCTCGCCAACACCCGCGCGCAGATCGCCCTCATGGGAACCGATCCCGGCATCACCGCCCTCCACCAACTCCTCTCCCGCCTCATGGACTTCGAGGACGTCAACGCGTACGTGACCGGAATGATCACCGCGGTCGGCGTCCACTACGACCTCGGGGAGGGGCACGAGCTGGTCGGAAAGCGCCTGCGCGACGTCCAGCTCAAGGGCGGGCGGCTCTACGGGCTCATGCACCGCGGGCGCGGGCTCCTGCTCGACCAGACCGGCCGGCTCCCGGCGGACGGATGGGCCGACCGGGTCGACCACGTCGTCGACGTCAGCGAGGAGCTGGACGTGCCCGCCGTGCTGCTGCGGCCCGACGGATACGTCGTCTGGGCCGGCGACGACCCGCAGGAGCTGGCGGAGCGGCTGGCCACCTGGTTCGGTGCTCCGACACCCGTGTAGTCCCCGCCGTCGCCCACATGGATGAGGCCGCCCCCGGCCCCGCCGTGCCGCACGGCGTTGGCCAGGGGTTCTGCCTGCATCAGCAGCTTCCACGGCTGCTTCCGTGCGTCATCCCCAAGAACGGTGACGTGTGGGTCGGTGTGGCCCCGGCCGGTGGGCGATAAGGGCGGTAAGCGGGACGAGAGAGTTTCTTCTCCGATTTTCGGTCGTTGCTCCGGGCGGGTGCTCAACCACGCCCTGCCCCTCACCCCCCGTCCCCCGCCCCCTGCCTCCGGAGAACCCCCGTGCGCATGACCGACATCCAGGGTTGCGAGGTCCGGCCCGGTCGTCTCGTCGAATGGACGCTGCACCGGACGACGATCGACGCCGCGTGGAGTTCGCCGGACGACGCCCGCCCGCCCGCGTACGTGCAGGAGTCCCACATCCGCACCGCGCGGACCGTCCGCCAGGACGGTCTCTTTGTGCCGACCTGGCTCGGCACGGCCTTCGACCTGCCCGGCCCCGTCGACCTCGATGTGCTCCAGGGCGCGCTGCATGCCTGGACGCTGCGGCACGAGACGCTGCGCAGCGGTTTCCGCTGGGCCGGCGAGCAGATGCGGCGTTTCACGCTGGACGCCGGCGCGGTCGCGCTGCATCGCGAGGACGTCGGCGACTTCTCCGACGCCGCCGTGCTGACCCGCTACCTCCAGGACCGCTTCGACGTCGCCGCCGACGCCCTGACCTGGCCGAACTTCATCTTCGCCGCCGTGGTCAGGGACGATGGCACCAGCGTCTACATGGCGTTCGACCACAGCAACGTCGACGCGCACTCCATCTACCGCATCCCGGCCGAGATCCACGAGCTCTACGCCGCCGGGCTGGAGGGCCGGTCCCTCGCTCCGGCGCCGGCCGCCAGCTACGTCGACTTCTGCGCCGCCGAGCGCGACGACGCCGACCGGATCGGCGGCACGCACGAGACCGTGGAGCGCTGGCGGGAGTTCATCGCCCGGTGCGACGGGAAGCTGCCGAACTTCCCCGTCGACCTCGGCCTCGACCCGGAAGGGCCGCTGCCCACCCAGCGGCTGATGCACGAGATGCTCGTGGACGCCGCGGACGCCGCCGCCTTCGAGGCGTACTGCCGCCCCTACGGCGGCACCCTCGCCGGCGTTCTCGCGGCCCTCGGCCTCGTCGTCCACGAGGTCGGCGGGCGGCCGGTGTACCGCACCGTCGTGCCGTTCCACACCCGGGTGAAGTCCCACTGGTCGGACTCGGTGGGCTGGTACGTGGGCGGCGCGCCCGTCGAGATCCCCCTGGCGCCGGCCGCGGCGCCCGCTCCCGGTTTCGACCGGGTCCTGGAGACGGCCCGCGCGACCCTGCGGGAGAACCGGGCCCTGTCGCGGATGCCCATCGCCCGCGTGCTCCGGCTGCTGGGGGCCGACTTCCGGCCGACGTCACCGGACCTGTACTCGATCGTCTCGTTCGCCGACGCGCGCGGCGTCCCCGGCTCGGAGCAGTGGCAGGACCTCAAGGCGTACGGGCTGATCCGCGTCTCGTACGGCGACCAGGTGTGCGTCTGGATCACCCGGCTGCACGAGGGCCTGCAGTTCGCCTGCCGCTACCCGCACACCGACGTCGCGAGCCGCACCATGCGCCTGTGCGTGGAGCGGCTGCGTGAGCACGTCGTGTCCGTGGCGCGCCAGAAGGAAGCCGTGCGCGTCTAGACGGATGAGTCCGGTGTCTTCAGCCGCGGGCTATCGACTGTTCGATGAGGGTCACCGTGGCGCGGGGATCGTCGACCTCGATGACGAGGCGGTCGTAGCTTTCGGCGTCGGCGAGTTCGATGACGACCGCCTTCTCCGGGTTCTTCACCTCCCAGAAGAGGCGTTCCCCGTCGCGGCGGAACCGGCCGGCGGTGATCACACCGGGGAGGTGGGTGCCACCGACGCGGATGCCCTTCGGTTCGCGGGCGATGCCGGGGTCGTGGGTGGCGCCGCGCACGTGGGCGAGGGGGATTTCCAGGCGGTTCTTGAGAGTCCAGAGCTTGTCGAGGCCCTGGAATTCGGCGGTCAGCAGGCCGCGTTCGCGGTCGATGGAGATCAGGGCCATGTCAGTGCTCCTTGGGGGCGGTCGGCTGGGCGCGCAGACGGAGGCGGGCGCCGAGGACGGTGGAGGCGAGTTGAGGGGCGGCGTCGCCGTGGGAGGGGCGCAGGGCGTCCTCCAGCGCGGTGATGCCTTCCGCGACCAGCGCGGCGACCTCCGGGTCGTGGGGTGCGCGTTCGGCGGCGGCGAGGAGGAGAAGCCCGGCGGCCGGGCCGTTGTCGTATGAGGCAATGGCCGCGGTCAGCGCCTGCGTGGGGTCGGTGAGGGTGGCGATGGCGGCGCTCGCCGGGTGGATCTCGTGGTCGAGGTGGTTGCGCAGAGCGGTCAGATGCAGGCCCCGTTTGGAGCCGAAGACCTTGTAGAGACTGCCCCGGTGGATGCCTGTGGCGGTGACCAGGTCGTCCACCGAGGTGCCCTCGTAGCCGTAGGTGGCGAAGAGGGCGGCCGCAGTACTGATGGCCTGATCGGTGTCGAAGGCGCGTGGTCGTCCCATGTCCATGATCGTAGGCGATTAAAGAATGGTCGGTCAAGAACGAGCGTTCTTTTACCGCCGGACTCCCCGGGCGAGGGTGCGGTGCCGTCAGGTGGTCAGCACCACGTACGCCACCGCCGGGTACGCCGACGCGAACGCCCACACGAAGCAGTTGAGGCCCATCAGCGCCGCGCACGCCACGTGGAAGGCCAGCCCCGCGGCCAGGAACAGCGGGAGCCACGCCGGCGGGGCGAGCAGGACCAGCGGGAAGAGCGTCTCGGCCAGGCTCACCGCGCGGGACAGCCACCGCGTGGCCGCCGGGTGGGCCAGGAGACGGGCCGCGACCGCCGGGTGGCCGTACGCGCGGGTGGTGAGGATGCCGGTCAGCGCCGAGCCGTCCAGCCAGGTGCGGGACGTCACCTTGTAGAGGCCCGACACGAAGTAGGCCAGGCACACCTGGAGCGCCAGGAACCACAGCACCAGGCGCGCCGTGGTCGCCGTGGGGTGCACGGCGGCGAGCAGCAGGGCGCAGAAGACGATGCGCAGCAACTGGTCGGCGCCCTCGCCGCCCTGCCCGCCGCGCAGGGTGAGCACGGCGCCCGTCACGACGACCAGCCCCAGCAGGGCGGCGTGCACCGGGCCCGCCGTGGGCCACAGGCAGCCGGCCGCGGCGGCGGCCCGCAGGCCGTGCAGGCCGAGGACGGCGGGGTAGGCGACGAGTGGCGTCAGGACGGCGCCGGTGACGCCCGTCGCGTAGCCGGGGCGGCGCAGCCGGAGGACGGGCCAGCTGGCGAGGGAGGCGTCGTCGAGGGCGCGGGGCCGGGCCAGGCGTTCCAGCGAGCCCAGCAGCACGCCCGCCGAGGCGAGGACCTCCACCAGCCGCAGGGCCGTATACGCCGTGTATGCCGTGTATGCCGTGTGGGGCGTCATCACGTCACCCGGTGGTCGCGCGACACGAACAGCAGGCCCGGCCGCTCGCCGGTGCGGTAGCCCGCCGACCGGGCCACGGCGAACTGCACCAGCCGCCCCGCCGGCACCCGGCGGCTGACGTGCTGGAGCACCATCAGGTACGGCAGGGACAGGGGCGTGGCCGGGTCCTCGCAGCGCGCGTCGTTCCTGGTCAGCGCCGTGGTCAGGTCGAAGAGCTGCTTGCGGGCGCGGCGGTCGGGGTTCCACAGCACGTGCCACCAGCGGCGGCGCGGCCGCGGGCCGATCTCCTGCCATGGGCCGTACGCGCCCGTGCCGCCGCCGGGGCGCGTGCGGACCAGCAGGTGGTAGTCGTGCACGCCGGGGCGCGGGGCGAAGAAGTGGTAGCGGGGGACGAGGCCCAGCACGTCGTAGCGGCGCTGGTACTCCGGCAGGCGGTCGGCGACCGGCCCGAGCTGGGCGATCGCCGACAGCAGCAGCCACGCGCCGAGGAGTGGCGCGAGGACGGTCTCGTAGGGGTCCATGGCGGGCCGGGGCATGGGGGAACGGGCGCGCCCGGGGTCAGGCGCGCAGCGCCTCGCGGCGGGCGGCCATCAGTTCGCCGGCGCCGGCGTGCGGCGCGGCGGAGACCGTCACGGCGGCCGCCGTGCCGAGGGGCGTGTCGCCGTCCAGGTCCAGGTCGAGGACGAGGACCTCGTCCACGGCCCGGAACGGCACCTGCTCCAGCATGCCCGCCGGGTCCGCGTTCATCGCCTCGGCCACCGATCCGTGCGTCGTGTCGCGCATGTCGCTGCCTCCTTCGGTCCGGCCCCGGTGGCCGGTCCTCCAGTGGTACCGAATCCCCTGAACCAGGGTCATTCCCGCATACGGGCGGTTTCTTCTCCAATTACTTCCAACAGGCAGGAACAATCCCGTATCGCATCGGAACATCGGCTTGTATGGAGGACCGCGGCCCGGAGAACCAGGAGGTGGCACGCCATGCGCGGACGGCGACGGACCCTTCACCGGCCCTCGCGCGCCCGGGCCGGGGCGGCCGCCGTCGCACTCCTCCTCGGTGCCGCCGGCTGCGGCGGCGGCGCCGGCAGCACCGGTGCCGGCGTGGTCCGCGCCTCCTGGGGCGACCCGCAGAACCCGCTGGAGCCCGCCAACACCAACGAGGTGCAGGGCGGCAAGGTCCTCGCGATGATCTTCCGGGGGCTCAAGCAGTACGACCCGGGGACGGGCGAGGCGAAGAACATGCTGGCCGAGAAGATCGAGTCGAAGGACCAGCAGCACTTCACCGTCACCGTCAAGGACGGCTGGACGTTCAGCAACGGCGAGAAGGTGACGGCCGCGTCCTTCGTCGACGCCTGGAACTACGCGGCGCACGTCGACAACAAGCAGAAGAACGCCCCGTTCTTCCAGGAGATCGAGGGCTACGACAAGGTGCACCCGCGCAGCGGCACGCCCACCGCCCGCACCCTGTCGGGCCTCGTCCTCAAGGACGAGCACACCTTCACCGTGGCGCTCCGCACCAAGTTCTCCACCTGGCCCGACACCCTGGGCTACGCCGCCTACGTCCCGCTGCCCCGCGCCTTCTTCGACCACCACGCCGCGTGGCTGAAGAAACCGGTCGGCAACGGCCCGTACCGCATCGACGCGTACACCCGCGGCTCGGTGATGAAGCTCAGCCGCTGGGACGGCTACCCCGGCGAGGACAAGGCCCGCAACTCCGGTGTCGAACTACGGGTGTACACGGACAACAACACCGCCTACACCGACCTCCAGGCCGGCAACCTCGACCTCGTCGACGACATCCCCAGCACCCAGCTGAAGAACGTCCGCGCCGACCTCGGCGACCGCTACATCAACCAGCCCGCCGGCATCGTCCAGACCCTCGCCTTCCCCCTCTACGACCCCGCCTGGAGCAGACCCGGCGCGGACAAGGTGCGGCGCGGCATCTCCATGGCCATCGACCGCGACCGCATCACCAGGACCATCTACCGGAAGACCCGTACCCCGGCCACCGACTGGACGTCGCCCGTGCTGGGCGAGAAGGGCGGCTACAAGGCCGGGCTGTGCGGGGAAGCGTGCACGTACGACCCGGAGAAGGCGAAGCGGCTCATCCAGGACGGCGGGGGGCTGCCCGGCGGGCGCATCACCCTCACCTCCAACGTCGACACCGGCTCGCACCGGCTGTGGATGGACGCCGTCTGCAACAGCATCAACAACGCGCTGGGCAACGACCGGGCCTGCACCGTCAACCCCGTCGGCACCTTCGCCGACTTCCGCAACCAGATGACCGAACAGCGCCTGACCGGCCCCTTCCGCTCGGGCTGGCAGATGGACTACCCGCTCGCGCAGAACTTCCTCCAGCCGCTGTACTACACCGACGCCTCTTCCAACTACGGGAAGTTCAGCGACGCCGAGTTCGACGGCCTCGTCGACGAGGCCAACGCCGAATCCGACACGGCCCGCGCCGTCGGCAAGTTCCAGGACGCCGAACGCATCCTCGCCCGGCAGATGCCCGCCATCCCGCTCTGGTACCAGAACGGCAGCGCCGGCTACTCGGAGAACGTCGCCGACGTCCACCTCAACCCCTTCAGCGTGCCCGTCTACGAGCGGATCACCGTCAAGCCGTAACGCCACCACATGAACGGGAAGGCCACGCACCATGGGACGGTACGTCGTCCGCCGGCTGCTCCAGATGATCCCCGTCTTCGTCGGCAGCACGTTCCTGATCTTCTTCATGGTCTACGCCCTCGGCGACCCCGTCGCCGCGCTCTTCGGCGACAAGGCCCCCGACCCCGCCACCGCCGCCCGCATCCGCAGCGAGCTCTACCTCGACGCACCCCTGTGGAAGCAGTACCTGCACTACATGGGGCAGATCCTCACCGGTGACTTCGGCACCGCCTTCACCGGCCAGCCCGTCCTGGAACTCATGGCCGACGCCTTCCCCGTGACGCTGCGGCTCACCATCGTCGCCGTCTGCTTCGAGATCCTCTTCGGCATCACCCTCGGCCTGCTCGGCGGCCTGCGCCGCGGCCGCGGCACCGACACCACCGTCCTCCTCCTCACCCTCGTCGTCGTGTCCGTGCCCACCTTCGTCAGCGGCTACGTGCTCCAGTACCTCTTCGGCGTCAAATGGGGCCTCGTCTCCCCGTCCGTCTCCCCGTACGCCACCTTCGACGAGCTGATGCTGCCCGGCCTCGTGCTCGCCCTGACCTCCCTCGCCTACGTCACCCGGCTCACCCGCACCTCCGTCGCCGAGAACTCCCGCGCCGACTACCTGCGCACCGCCGTCGCCAAGGGCCTGCCCCGGCACCGGGTCGTCACCCGGCACCTGCTGCGCAACTCCCTCATCCCCGTCGTCACCTTCATCGGCACCGACATCGGCGCCCTCATGGGCGGCGCCATCGTCACCGAGCGAATCTTCAACATCCACGGCGTGGGCTACCAGCTCTACCAGGGCATCCTGCGCCAGAACTCGCCCACCGTCGTGGGCTTCGTGACCGTCCTCGTCCTCGTCTTCCTGCTGGCCAACCTGCTCGTCGACCTCCTCTACGCCGTGCTCGACCCGAGGATCCGCCATGCCTGAGCAGCCCGCCGCCCACGACCCCGGCGCCGACACCGCCGTCGGGCCCGCCGCCGGCGGCGCCATGGCTGTCGCCACCGACGACGCCGGCACCCTCCAGCGCAGCCTCGACCAGGGCCCCGTACCCGGCGGGCCCGGCAGCGGCAAGGCCCGCAGCCTGTGGTCCGACGCCTGGCACGACCTGCGGCGCAACCCCGTCTTCGTGGCCTCCGCGCTCGTCATCGCCTTCCTGCTGCTGATCGCCGTGTGGCCGCAGAGCATCGCCCCCGGCAACCCGCTCTCCTGCGACCTGGCCATGGCCCAGGACGGCCCCAGCCCGGGCCACCCCTTCGGCTTCGACACCCAGGGCTGCGACGTCTACACCCGCACCGTGCACGGCGCCCGCGCCTCCATCACCGTCGGCCTGTGCGCCACCGCCGGCGCCGCCCTCCTCGGCAGCGTCCTCGGCGGCCTCGCCGGCTACTACGGCGGCTGGTGGGACGCGCTCCTCTCCCGCCTCGCCGACGTGTTCTTCGGCATCCCCGTCATCCTCGGCGGCCTCGTCTTCCTGTCCGTCGTCACCAGCGACACGGTGTGGCCCGTCGTCGGCTTCATCGTGCTGCTCGGCTGGCCGCAGATCTCCCGCATCGCGCGCGGCGCCGTCGTCGGCGCCAAACAGCACGACTACGTCCAGGCCGCCCGCTCCCTCGGCGCCGGCCACACCCGGCTGCTGCTGCGGCACATCGCACCCAACGCCGTCGCCCCCGTCATCGTCGTCGCCACCATCGCGCTCGGCACCTACATCGCGCTGGAGGCCACGCTGTCCTTCATCGGCGTCGGCCTGCGGCCGCCCACCGTCTCCTGGGGCATCGACATCTCCAACGCCTCCACCCAGATCCGCAACGCCCCCCACATGCTGCTCTGGCCGGCCGGCGCGCTCAGCATCACCGTCCTGTCGTTCATCATGCTCGGCGACGCGGTGCGCGACGCCCTCGACCCCAAGCTGCGCTGAGGGAGGCGCCCGCCGTGACCACGACCACCGCCCCGCTGCTCGACGTGCGCGACCTGCACGTCGAATTCCACACCCGCGACGGCGTCGCCAAGGCCGTCAACGGCGTCAGCTACACCGTCGAGGCCGGCCGCACCCTCGCCGTCCTCGGCGAGTCCGGCTCCGGCAAATCCGTCACCGCCCAGGCCGTCATGGGCATCCTCGACACCCCGCCCGGCCGCATCACCGCCGGCCAGGTCCTCTTCCGCGGCCAGGACCTCCTCACCATGGGCGAGGAACACCGCCGCCGGCTGCGCGGCGCCAAACTCGCCATGATCTTCCAGGACGCGCTGTCCGCCCTCAACCCCGTCATGACCGTCGGCGCCCAGCTCGGCGAGATGTACGAGGTCCACCAGGGCATGTCCCGCTCCGACGCCCGCGCCCGCGCCGTCCAGCTCATGGACCGGGTACGCATCCCCGCCGCGAAGCAACGCGCGGGCGACTACCCGCACCAGTTCTCCGGCGGCATGCGCCAACGCATCATGATCGCGATGGCGGTGGCCCTCGAACCCGACCTGATCATCGCGGACGAGCCGACGACCGCCCTCGACGTCACCGTCCAGGCCCAGGTCATGGACCTGCTCGCCGAACTCCGCCGCGAATACGCCACGGGCCTCGTCCTCATCACCCACGACCTGGGCGTCGTCGCGGACGTCGCCGACCACATCGCCGTCATGTACGCCGGACGCGTCATGGAGAGCGCACCCGTCGCCGAGCTCTACGCCCGCCCCGCACACCCGTACACGCGCGGCCTCCTCGACTCCATCCCCCGCCTCGACCGCAAAGGCCGCGAACTGTACGCCATCAAGGGCCTGCCGCCGAGCCTCACCGCCGTACCGCCGGGCTGCCCCTTCAACCCCCGCTGCCCCATGGCCCAGGACATCTGCCGCACCGACCGGCCCCCGCTCCACCCCGCCGGGCCCGGCCGGGTCAGCGCCTGCCACTTCTGGAAGGAAACCCTGGAGGGAAGCGCCCGATGACCCCCGAGCCTCTCCTCCAGGTGACCGACCTGGTCAAGCACTACCCCCTCACCCGCGGAATCCTCTTCCGCAAACAAGTCGGCGCCGTCCACGCCGTCGACGGCGTCTCCTTCACACTGCGGCGCGGCGAAACGCTCGGCATCGTCGGCGAATCGGGCTGCGGCAAATCCACCGTCGCCCGGCTCCTCGTCGGCCTCGAACGCCCCACCGCCGGGCAGATCCGCTACCGCGGCGAGGACATCACCAAGCTGTCCGGGCCGGCCCTGAGAACCGTACGGCGCAACATCCAGATGGTGTTCCAGGACCCCTACACCTCCCTCAACCCCCGCATGACCGTCGGCGACATCGTCGGCGAACCCTTCGAGATCCACCCCGAAGCCGCCCCCAAGGGCGACCGCCGGCAACGGGTCCGGGAACTCCTGGACGTCGTCGGCCTCAACCCCGAACACATCAACCGCTACCCCCACCAGTTCTCCGGCGGCCAGCGCCAGCGCATCGGCATCGCGCGCGGCCTCGCCCTGCGCCCCGAAGTGATCGTCGCCGACGAACCCGTGTCCGCGCTGGACGTCTCCGTGCAAGCCCAGGTCGTCAACCTCATGCAGCGCCTCCAGGGCCAGTTCGGGCTGTCGTACGTCTTCATCGCGCACGACCTGTCCGTCGTGCGGCACATCTCGGACCGGGTCGCGGTGATGTACCTGGGTCGCTTCGCGGAGGCGGGCACGGACGAGGAGATCTACGACCATCCGACGCACCCGTACACGCAGGCGCTGCTGTCGGCGGTGCCGGTGCCGGACCCTGCGGCCGGTGCTGCGCGTGGCCGGATCATCCTCACCGGTGACGTGCCGTCGCCGGCCGCCCCGCCGTCGGGGTGCCGGTTCCGTACGCGGTGCTGGAAGGCGACGGAGCGCTGCGCGGCGGAGGTTCCGGCGCTGGCCGTGCCGGCCTGGCTGAAGGACGGACCTGCGGCCCACGCGTCGGCGTGCCATTACGCGGCGGAGCGGTGAGGGTGCCCCGGTCCCGCCCTTCACCCGTTCTCCGGGGGCTCCGCCCCCGGACCCCCGCGCCTCAATCGCCGGCGGGGCTGGAAGGGTCGAGCGCCGGGTCCAGGATTACCTCCGTGGCGCGCTCCACCGTCGGCGGCTCCGGGAAGTGGCATGCCGACACGTGTCCCGGGCCGCTGCCGTCCGCCCGCGCAAGCACCGGTTCCACCTCCGCGCACACATCCCGCGCCTTCCAGCACCGCGTCCGGAAGCGGCAGCCCGACGGTGGCTGTACCGGTGACGGTACGTCTCCCGCCAGGCGGATGCGTTCCCGGACCGGGCCGCCGTCCCCGTCCGGGTCGGGGACTGCCGACAGCAGGGCGTGGGTGTACGGGTGGCGGGGGCGGTGGTAGATGTCGTCGCGGGGGCCCTCCTCGACGATTTTGCCGAGGTACATCACCGCCACGCGCTGCGAGAAGTGCCGTACGACCGCCAGGTCGTGCGCGATGAAGACGAACGCGATGCCGAGCTCGCGCCGCAGCCGGGCGAGCAGGTTCACCACTTGGGCCTGGATGGAGACGTCCAGCGCCGACACCGGTTCGTCGGCGACGATCACCTTCGGGTCGAGGGCGAGCGCCCGTGCGATGCCGATGCGCTGTCGCTGCCCGCCGGAGAATTCGTGCGGGAAGCGGTTGTAGTGCTCGGGGTTGAGGCCGACCGTCTCCAGGAGTTCCCGGGCGCGGGCCGTGCGGCCGCCCGGGGGGTCGATGCCGTTGATCTCCATGGGGCCGGACACGATCCGGCCCACCGTCTGCCGCGGGTTGAGCGACGCGTACGGGTCCTGGAAGATCATCTGGATTTCGGAGCGGACCGGCGCCAGCTCCTTGCGGGTCGCGTGGGTGATGTCGCGGCCGCGGTAGTGGATGCGGCCGGCGGTCGGTTCCAGCAGGCGGGTCAGCAGCCGCCCGGTGGTGGACTTGCCGCAGCCGGACTCGCCGACCAGGCCGAAGCTCTCGCCGGCCCGTACGGTCAGGTCGATGCCGTCGACGGCCTGCACCGCGCCCACGCGCCGCCGGAAGGGGAAGCCGCCCAGCACGGGGAAGTGCTTGGTGAGGCCCTCCGCGATCAGGATGTCCTCCGTCATCGTGTCCTCTCCTCGCCGAGGTGGCAGGCCGCGCCGCGGCCAGGTGGCAGCTCGGGCCGCTCGGTGCGGCAGCGGTCGCCGCCGACGCGCTCCGTATGGGCGCACCGCGGGTGGAAGGGGCAGCCGGGCGGCGGGGTGAGGAGGCTGGGCGGGGCGCCGGGCACGGGCGTCAGCGGCTGGTCGACGGGGGTCCACAGGCGCGGCATCGAGCCGAGCAGGCCCCAGGTGTACGGGTGGCGGGGTGTGCGCAGGACGTCCCGTACGGTGCCGCGTTCGGCGGCCCGGCCCGCGTACATGACGAGGACGTCGTCGGCGGTGCGGGCGACGACGCCCAGGTCGTGGGTGATGAGGACGATGGCGGTGCCGGTCTGCTGCTGGAGGTCCTTGAGCAGGTCGAGGATCTGGGCCTGCACGGTGACGTCGAGCGCCGTGGTCGGTTCGTCGGCGATGAGCAGCTGCGGGTCGCAGACCAGCGCCATGGCGATCATGGCGCGTTGCCGCATGCCGCCGGAGAACTGGTGCGGGTAGTCGTCGACGCGCAGGGCGGGGTGGGGGATGCCGACCTTGCCGAGCATGTCGACGGCGCGTTGCCGGGCCTCGCGGCGGGAGGCGCCGGTGTGCTTGCGGAACGGTTCGGCGATCTGGTGGCCGACGGTGTGGTACGGGGAGAGGGCGGTCAGCGAGTCCTGGAAGACCATGGCGACGGTGTTGCCGCGCAGCTTCTCCAGGACGGGCTCGGGGGCACCGGTGATCTCCTGTCCGCCGAGCCGGACGGAGCCGGTGACGGTGGTGGTGCGCGGGTCGTGGAGGCCGAGGACGGCGAGGCCGGTGGCGGACTTGCCGGAGCCGGACTCGCCGACGATGCCGAGGGTGCGGCCGCGCGGCACGTCGAAGGAGAGGCCGTCGACGGCGTGCACGGTGCCGTCCTCGGTGCGGAAGCGGACGTGCAGGTCGCGTACGGAGAGGAAGGCGTCGTCCATGGCTTCTCCTACGCGAGCCGTACGCGCGGGTCGATGAGGGCGTACGTGGCGTCGACCACGATGTTGGCGACGACGATGGCGGTGCAGCCCACGAGCATCACGCCCATCAGCGTGGGCAGGTCGGTCTCGCTGACGGAGGACACGGCGAGCCGCCCCAGGCCGTGCAGGCTGAAGGTGAACTCGGTGATGATCGCGCCGCCGAAGAGCGAGCCGAGGTCGATGCCGAAGAGGGTGACGACGGGGGCGAGCGCGCCGCGGAAGGCGTAGCGGAAGAAGACGGTGCGGCGTCCCATGCCCTTGGCGCGGGCGGTGCGCACGTGGTCCTCGGCGAGCTGCTCGATCATCAACGAGCGGGTCATGCGGCTGTAGTTGGCGATGAAGATGATGGAGAGGACCAGCCAGGGGATGAGCATCCCGGTGAACCACTTCACGGGGTCCTCGGTGATGGGGTGGTAGGCCGGGTTGTCCATCCAGTGCAGGCCGCTGACGAGGACGGCGAGGGCGACGACGCCCACGAAGTAGATCTGGAGGGCGTTGCCGACCAGCGACAGCGAGCTGAACAGCTTGTCGATCCAGGTGCCGCGGAAGGCGGCGGCGAGCAGCCCGAGGCCGGTGCCGACGACGAGGAAGACGGCGGCGCCGCCGAGGGCGATGGAGAGGGTGGTGGGGAAGCGGTCGACGATGGTGCCCCAGACCGGCTGCTGGTTGGAGAAGGAGTAGCCGAAGCAGGGCGCGGGGCAGTGGCCGACGGTGAAGTCGCGGCCGGCGACGATGCCGGCCATGTAGTGCCAGTACTGGACGGGTACGGGCTGGTCGAGGCCGAGGTTCTTGTTGATGAGCGCGACGGCGTCGGGGGTGCAGTTCTTGCCGCAGGACATCAGGGCCGGTTCGGCGGGCAGCGCGAAGAAGAGGAAGAACGTGATGGCGCTGATGAGCACGGTGATGACGAGCGCGCCCAGCAGGCGGCGGGCGAGGAATCTCAGCACGGCGTCACTTCGTCACTTCACGAATACGGCGGTGGGGTCGGCGCTGCCGTAGACGGGGTGGTACTTCACCCCGCCGAGGCGGGAGCCCCAGAGCGAGAACTGGCGGTTGTAGAAGGTGGGGACGGCGGGCACGTCCTCGGTGAGGATGCGGTCGGCGAGCTTCTGCCACTCGGGGGCCGCCTGCTTGACGTCCGTCACGGCGCTGATCCGGTCGATCTCCGCGTCGACCTTGGGGTCGTTGAGGTGGCTGTAGTTCTGCGAGCCGTCGGCGATCTGCCGGCTGTCGAAGAGCGGCGGGACGACGGTGGAGGAGACGGGCCAGTCGGCGCCCCAGGAGCAGCGGTAGAGGTCGAACTGGTTCTTCACCTCGGCGATGGCGGTGCGGTAGGTGTTGGCGTCGACCTCCTTCTTCTGGACCTTGAAGCCGGCGCGTTCGAGGGCCTGGGTGACGACGACGGCCACCTTCTGCTGGGTGTCGGTGTTGGGGTAGGCGTAGACGACCTCCTGGCCGAGCTTGCCGGCCTCCTTCAGCAGTTCCCTGGCCTTGTCGGTGTCGCCGGCCGGTTTGGCCTTCTTCCCGAAGGGGTCGGTGGGCCGGTAGCCGTCCATGGCGGGGGAGAGGAGGTTGGTGGCGACGACGCCGGCGGTGGCGCCGCCGTTCTGCTGGAGGATCTGCCCGTTGGGCATGGCGTAGGCGAGGGCCCGGCGGACGCGGACGTCCTTGAGCCGGTCGGTGTTGAAGGCGATGTAGTCGACGTACGGCTGGATCTCCAGGAACCGCCGGTTCTTGGTGCCGGCGTCGGCGAGGACCTTCTCCGTCATCTCGGGGGCGACGGCGTTGCTGAAGGACAGGGCGGCCTTGTCGTCGCCCTGGTCGGCGAGGAAGCGGCGGGTGGAGTCGGCGAACTGGTGGCCGAAGCTCACCTCGAACCGGTCGGCGTACTGGTGCCGGATCGGGTCGGTTCTGGGGTCCCAGTGTTCGTTGCGGACGAGGGTGAGGGACTTGCCGACCTTGTAGTCGCCGACCTTGTAGGGGCCGGAGGAGAAGGGCGCGTTGTCGTACTTCTGCTTGGTGTCCTTGTCGGCCTTGACCGGGCCGATGTTGGGCATGGCGGTGGCGAAGGGCGTGTCGGCGTGCGGCCGGCGGAAGTGGAAGACGATCGTCTTGTCGTCGGGGGTGTCGAGGACGGACGCCGGCAGGTGCTGCCCGTTGTACGGGCCGTCGGGCAGGGCCTTGCGGAAGTCGTTGCCGTCGCCGGAGAGCCACTGCGGGATGTAGAGCGGCCCGTCGGTCTCGAAGGAGGCGTAGAGCCGCTCGATGCCCCAGCGCACGTCCTGCGAGGTGATGGGCGAGCCGTCCTCGAACTTCAGCCCGTCCTTGAGCGTGTACGTCCAGGTCTTCCCGCCGTCGGAGGAGGTGCCGGCGTCGGTGGCGAGGTCGCCGACGACCTTCACCCGCCCCTTGTCGTCGACCTTGTAGTTGGTGAGGGAGCGGTTGTAGAGCAGCTGGGCCGTCAGCATGTCGACGTAGTAGATCTGCCCGGGGTCGAGGTGGTTGAAGGCGTCGCGCTGGAGGACGGAGACCGTGCCGCCCTTCTTCGCGCCGGGTACCTCGGGGGCGGGGCCGGTGGAGTCGTCCTTGGTGCCGACGGAGTAGTTGGCCGCACCCGTCTTGTCCTCGCCCACCCCCTCCTCCTTGCCGCCGCCCCCGCCGCCTCCGCCGCTGCTGCACGCGGAGAGCACCAGTGCCGTGGCGGCGAGGGCCGATGCGTACGCGTACGCGGACCGGCGGGTGCGCGGCGTGGCGCGCCGGGGTGACGTCGGCGTCGTGGTCATGTCTGAATGCTCCTGCCCCTGTCCGTCACTGGTGTGCGTCAGCGTGTGGTCCTCGGGTCGAACGCGTCCCGGACCGAGTCCCCGAGCAGGTTGAAGGCGACAACGAAGACGATCATCGCCACGCCCGGGAAGAAGATGTACGTGATGTCGCTCTCGTAGTAGTGCGCGCCGTTGGCGAACATGCGCCCCCAGTCGGGCGTGGGTTCGAGGATGCCGACGCCGATGAAGGACAGGCCCGCCTCGATCGTCACCATCGACGGCAGCATCAGCGTGGCCTGCACCAGGATGGGCGTCCAGAGGTTGGGCAGCAGCTCGCGGGTGATGATCCGCCACGGCGAGGCCCCGGTCACCTTCGCCGCCTCGACGAACTCCCGCTCCCGCAGGCTGAGCACCTGCCCGCGCAGCAGCCGGGCCAGCCCCATCCAGCCCAGCACCCACAGCACCAGGATCAGGGTGACGACCCGCAGGTACGTCGGGGTCTCCTTGCCCGGCGTGACGAACAGCGCGTACACGACGGGCGTGAACGCGATGAAGGACAGCTGGCTGGGGAAGGCGAGCAGCAGGTCGATGAACCGGCCGAGGAGGTAGTCGGTGCGCCCGCCCGCGTAGCCCGCGGTCACCCCGATGGCGACGCCGGTCAGCACGCACAGCACCGTCGCCGCGGTGGCGATGAGCAGCGAGGTGCGGATGCCGTGGACGAGCTGGGTGAGGACGTCCCGGCCGAGGGTGGGCTCGATGCCGAACCAGAAGCGGCCGGAGATTCCCCCGTTCGGGGCGACGGGGTAGCCGTAGGTGTTGAGCAGTCCGGGCTCGTCGAGCCCGTAGGTGGTGGTGGGGTCCTTGCCGTAGACCGCGGAGATCAGGGGGGCGGCCAGGGCGACGAGGAAGAAGAACGCCACCACGACGGCCGAGGCCACGCCCGCGCGGTCGCGCCGGAAGCGGCGCCAGGTGAGTTCGCCGGGTGAGCGCCCGGTGAGCGCGGCTTGCTCGACGGTGGTCATTCCCGAAGTCCCCCGCGTGCGCATGTGGTTGAGGCGGACTCTCGCAACGCGCGTGCGGGGCGTCAAGGGGGCGTGTGGGGGAGATGTGGCCGATCGACGGCCCGCGTGCCCGCCGGCCGCCGGGCGAAGGACGCCCGGCGGCCGGAAGGAGCGGTGGCTACTTCTCCGCCGGCGGCAGCGCGCGGCGCAGGAAGTCGACCTGCAACAGCAGCAGGTTCTCCGCCACCTCCTCCTGCGGCGTCATGTGCGTCACGCCCGACAGGGGCAGCACCTCGTGCGGGCGGCCCGCCGCGAGCAGCGCCGAGGACAGGCGCAGGGTGTGCGCGGCCACCACGTTGTCGTCCGCCAGGCCGTGGATGATCATCAGGGGGCGGTGGTCGTCCGCGGGCGCGGACAGGCCCTCGTCCGTCACCAGGGAGTTGCGGGCGTACACCGCCGGCCGCTCGTCCGGCAGGCCCAGGTAGCGCTCGGTGTAGTGCGTGTCGTACAGCCGCCAGTCCGTCACCGGGGCGCCCGCGATGCCCGCGTGGAACACGTCCGGGCGGCGCAGCACGGCCAGCGCCGCCAGGTAGCCGCCGTACGACCAGCCGCGGATGCCGACCCGGCCCAGGTCCAGCGGGTGGCCGTCGGCGGCCAGTGCGTGCAGCGCCTCCACCTGGTCGTCGAGGGTGGCGCCCGCGAAGTCCTCGTGGATCGCCTTCTCCCACTCCGGCGACGTGTGCGGCGTGCCGCGCCCGTCCGCGACGACCACCGCGAAGCCCTGGTCGGCGAACCACTGCGAGGTCAGGTGCGCGTTGTG
Organism: Streptomyces mashuensis; assembly: GCF_014654785.1. Lineage (GTDB taxonomy): Bacteria > Actinomycetota > Actinomycetes > Streptomycetales > Streptomycetaceae > Streptomyces > Streptomyces mashuensis. The sequence goes on along the minus strand of NZ_BNBD01000011.1, from coordinate 6,252 downwards.
CGTGGCGGCCACGCGCAGGCCGTGCGGCCCGCCGTACGGGTCCATCAGCACCGGCAGCGGCCCGTCGTCCTCCCGGTGGCCGGTGGGCAGCAGGACGGCCGCGGGGATGCGGCGGGCGCCGGCCCGGACGATCCGGGGCCGGGCGGCCAGTACCGGTGTCTCCGCGTACGAGGCGACGGCGGCCACCTGCTCGCCGTCCCGCAGGACGCGGACCTCCGCGCCGGGCCGGTCCACGGCCGCCGACGCCAGCACGGTCACCGCGCCGGACCGCACCGCCGAGTGCCGGCCGGGTGCGGTGGAGAGCCGCTCGGCACCGGTGCGGGTGACGCGGTGGACGTGCGCCTCGCCCGTCGCGGCGTCCTCCGCCGCCGGGCCGGCCGCGGCCACCACCAGCACGTCCTCGTCGGTGACGTCCAGCACCGCCTGGACGTGCAGCGCGGGCGTCGTCGCCGTCCGGTCACCGACCTTGAGGACCCGGGCGCCGTCCTCGTCGGCGATCCGCACCAGCCGCCCGTCCGGCGTCCACTGCGGCGAGCCGGGGAAAAGTTCCAGCCACTCCGGGTCCTCCTCGGTGAGCAGCTCCCGGGTGGCGCCCGTGGCGGTGTCCACCGTCAGGTACGCCTGCGACCGCTGGTCGCGGGCCTGCACCAGCAGCAGCGGCGGGCCGCCCGCCGACCAGTGCACGCGCGCCAGGTACGGGAAGCGGTCCCGGTCCCAGGTGACGTCCGTGCGCGTGCCGTCCAGGCCCAGCAGCGCCAGCGACACCTCCGCGTTCGGCGTGCCCGCGGCGGGGTAGGCGACCTCGGTGGGTGCGGTGCCGGGATGCGCGGGGTCGGCGATCCACCAGCGGCGCACGGGCGCGTCGTCCACGCGCGCGGCCAGCAGCGCGTCCCCGGCCGGCGACCACCAGAAGCCCCGCGAGCGGTCCATCTCCTCCGCGGCGACGAACTCGGCGAGGCCCCACGTCACCGTCTCCCGGTCCGGCTCCGCGAGCGCCCGGTCCGCGCCCCCGCCGGCCTCCACGACACGCAGTGCGCCCCCCGCCACATAGGCGACGCGCCGCCCGTCGGGCGACGGGCGGGGGTCGGCCACCGGTCCCGGCACGGGCAGTTCACGCGCCGTACCGCCGCGCAGCTCGGCGACGTACAGCCGGCCGGACAGGGCGAACGCCGCCAACTCGGCCGCGTCGTCGAGCGCGTACGCGACAACACCCGCCGAGCCCTCGCGGAGGCGCTCGCGGCGCGCCCGCTCCTCGGGCGACAGCTCCTCGTCGGCGCCGCCCAGCAACACGCGCGGGTCCGCGGCCGGGTACTCCCTCCGCTCCTCCAGATCGAGCACCCACAGAACGTTTGTCCGGTCGGTGCCGGAACGGGAGCGCAGGAAGACGACGCGCGAGCCGTCCGGCGACACGCTGAAGGAGCGCGGCGCGCCGAGGGTGAATCGCTGCGTACGCGCGTACTGGCGGGGGAAGGAGAGGTCTGCGGTCATGGCCGTGAGCCTAGAGGCCGCACAGGTCGCGGGCCCGTGCCCCGCATTCACCCGGAGCGGCGAGAAGTCACCGTGCGCCCCGTGTTTGCTCCTGTGCACCGAGTCATGCGCGCGCACGGAAAGTTATGATCGCTCGCGCATAGTGGGTATGACTGCCCGGTGCCCTCTTGCCACCGGGCATCCGTATGCCACTGTCGTAGTCGTCCGTTGTCGTATGTGCTTCTTCGTCCGTCCGACCGCGCGTTCCCTGGAGGTGAGCCGCTGTGGCACTCTCGATTTCGGCGGTGGTGCTGCTGGCGATCATCGTCTTCCTGCTGGTCCGGAAGTCCGGGCTGAAGGTGGGCCACGCCGCGATCTGCATGCTGCTCGGCTTCTACCTCGCCAGTTCCTCCATGGGCCCGACGATCAACCAGTTCACGACGAGCGTGACCGAGATGGTCGGCCACATCAAATTCTGACCGGGGCCCCGGCGCCCGGGACCGGAGGGCCGCGGCCGCCCCGTACGGCTCGTAGGCTGTCCCCATGACCGACCTTCCCGGCCGCCGGCTCCTCCTGGTGCACGCCCACCCGGACGACGAATCGATCAACAACGGCGCGACGATGGCCAAGTACGCCGCCGAGGGTGCCCAGGTGACGCTGGTGACCTGCACGCTCGGCGAGGAGGGCGAGGTGATCCCGCCCGGCCTGGCCCACCTCGCCGCCGACCGGGACGACACGCTCGGCGCACACCGCCTGGGCGAGCTGGCCGCCGCCATGAAGGAACTCGGCGTCACGGACCACCGCATCCTGGGCGGCCCGGGCCGCTACCGCGACTCCGGGATGATGGGCGCCCCGCAGAACGACCGGCCGGGCTGCTTCTGGCAGGCCGACGTCGACGAGGCCGCCGCGCACCTGGTCGAGGTCATCCGCGAGGTGCGGCCGCAGGTGCTCGTCACGTACGACGACAACGGCGGCTACGGGCACCCCGACCACATCCAGGCGCACCGCGTCGCCATGCGCGCCGCCGAGCTGGCCGCGGAGGCCGCCTTCCGGCGCGATCTGGGCGATCCGTACGACATTGCGAAGATCTACTGGAACTGTGTGCCGTTGTCCGTCGTGGAGGACGGCTTCGCGCGGCTCCGCGAGGCGGGCCGCGAGGGCGAGATGTTCCGCGGCGTGGCCTCCCCGTCCGACGTACCGGGCGTCGTACCCGACGAGGACGTCACGGCCGAGGTCGACACCACCGCCCACGCCGGCCGCAAGGCCGCGGCCATGAAGGCGCACGCCACGCAGATCGCCGTGGACGGCCCTTTCTTCGCACTCTCCAACGAACTGGGACAACCCCTCTTCGCGCGCGAGTACTACCGGCTCGTCCGCGGCCGCTCCGGCGCGCCCGCCGGCGAACGGGAGACCGACCTCTTCGCGGGGGTGGACGCATGACCGGCGGTCAGCCGATGCCGTTCGGCCGCGTGAAATGGGGCCGGGTGGCCCTCTGCCTCGGCCTGGCCCTGCTCGGCCTCGTCACCGGCGTGGCCGGATCGCTCGTCCAGGCCGGCTGGTTCCCGGGCGGGCTGCTGCTCGCGCTGCTCGCCCTCACCGGCGTCTGCTACGGCGGTGCGACCCTCACCCGCAGCCGCGCCGGGGCCGCCTCCGCCGGTGCGGGCTGGCTCGTCGCCGTCGTCTACCTCTCCCTCAACCGGCCCGAGGGCGACTACCTGCTCGGCGCCGGCCTCGGCACGTACGTCTACCTGCTCGGCGGCATGATCGTCGCTGTGATGTGCGCCACGGTTCCCAAGGCCGTGCAACCGGGCGGCTTCACGGCCCGACTTGGCAAGTGACGTGACGATTTTTACCTGACAACCGCGCAGGGCCCACAGGGCCGACCGTGGGAGTAGTCCAGCGGTCGTCAAATACGGGCCCGCGGTGCCCAGTATGGTGGTGCGCGCCGCCGAGCCTCCCTGGCCTCCGGCATGGGCGACCCCGAAGCGAGGTCAACGAGGGCGGCAAAGAGTAACCGGGAGATCCTGCTTTGAGCCGTGCATCTGACAGTTCGTCCTCCGGGCCCCAGGGGCGCGGCGGCGCCGCCTACCCCGCCGGCGGGGACCAGCCCTCCGACGGTGCGGCACCGGCCGCCAAGCCGGAGCGCAAGACCGAGACCACGATGACGACGCGGATCCGCATCAACATCCCGGGGTCGCGGCCCATCCCGCCGGTCGTCGTACGCAAGCCCGTGGGTGACGAGACGTCCACGGAACCGGAAGCCCAGGCCCCCGCGGCCCCGGCTCCGGCGCCGGCCCCGGCCCCCGAGCGCAAGGAGGGCCTGCCGACCCGCCCGAAGCCGGCCCCGGGCCAGGCCCGCCCGTCCGCCCAGGCGGCGGCCGCCGCGGGCAAGGACGGCGGCACGGGCTCCAGCGACTGGTTCGCCCCCCGCAAGTCCGCCCCGGCGGGCTCCAGCACGCCCAAGCAGCCGCTGCCCCGGAGGGGCGCGGCACGGGGCGCGTACGCACCGGGCGGCACGGGGCAGACGGCCCCGGGCGCGCCGGGTGACGTTTTCACGCCGGGCGGTGCGGGTGCGCCGGGTGGCGCGGTGCCGGGCGCGCCGGGCGCGCCGGGTGGTGCGGCGCCGTATGGGGGCGCGGCGGGTACGCCGGGTGCGCCGGGTGTGGCGGCTGATGGGTTTGCGCCGGGTGCGGGGGTGCACGGTGGTGCGCCTGGTGCTCCCAGTGCCGGTGATGCTTTCGCGTCGGGTGGTGCGTACGGTGCGGGTGGCGCCGGAGCGCCGGGCGGTGCGCCCGTGGGCGGTGACCCGTTCGCGCCGAACGGCGGCCCCGCGGGTGCGGGTGCCGGTTTCGCGTCGGGCGGTGTCCCCCAGGGCGGTGCCCCCTTGTCGTCGAACGCCGGCCCCGCCGGTGCCGGTGGCGGCAAGCGTTCGCGCGGTGGCGCGCCGAAGGCCGGCGCCCCCAACGGTGGTGCGCCCAAGGCCGGACCCGTCGGCAGCGGCGCCCCCGGTACCGGTTTTGTGCCCGGCGGCAACGCTGCGCAGGGCGGTGACCCGTTCGCCTCCAACGCCGGCTCCGCCGGCCACGGCGGTGCGCCCAAGGCCGGGCCCGTCGGCAGCGGCGCCCCCGGTGCCGGTTTCGTGCCCGGCCCCAACGCCGCGCAGGGCGGTGACCCCTTCGCTCCCAACGCCGGCTCTGCCGGCCACGGTGCGCAGGGCGGTGACCCGTTCGCTCCCAACGCCGGCTCCGCCGGCCACGGTGGTGCCTGGCCCGCCGACAACTCCACCACCGGTGCCATGCCCCATCCCCCCGTCTCCGGCGACGCGCCGTGGCCCGGCAACCCGCCGAAGGCCAAGGGCAACGGCGGGCGCTGGGAGCGGGTCGAGACCGTGCCCCGGGGCGGGGCCTCCGCGTCGACCACGCAGCAGTTCCCCGCTCCCGCGCCCGGGCGGACCGACACACCGCACGACGGCGTGCCCGTCGTACCGCCGCCCGCCGCCAAGAACAACAAGGGCAAGAAGAAGGGCCCCAAGACCGCCGCCCCGGCAGCCGAGACGCTCGTCAGCGGCGGCGTGCCGCCGGTGACCAAGGTGCCGCCGCCGCCCGCCGACAGCGGCGCGCCGCGCGTGCCCGTGCCCAAGCCGAAGCCCGTACCGCCGCCCGCCGGCGCCCCGGCAGGCGCGCCCGCCAAGGCCGCACCCGCCCCCGCCAAGGGCAAGGGCAAGGGCAAGGCGGCCAAGGCCAAGAAGAAGGGCCGCTCCAAGCTCGTCCTCCTCGGCGGCGGCGTCATCGGCCTCGTGGCCGCCGCCTACGCCGCCGGGCTGCTCCTGGACCACGCGGACGTGCCGAACGGCACCACCGTGCTGGGCGTCGACATCGGCGGCAAGTCCAAGGAGCAGGCCGTGCAGAAGCTCGACTCCGCCCTCGGCGGCCGGGCGACCGCGCCGTTGAAGGTCACCGTCGGCGGGAAGACGGCCGAGCTGAAGCCGGAGGTCGCCGGCCTGTCCATCGACACGCAGGAGACCGTGCGCGCCGCCGCGGGCCGGGACTACAACCCCGTCACCGTCATCGGTTCGCTCATCGGCCGTACGCACGCCGCCGAGCCCACCGTGGTCGCCGACGAGGAGAAGATCGCCGCTGCCCTGAAGTCGCTGGCCGGTTCCACCGGCACGGTCAAGGAGGGCACGGTCAAGTTCGAGTCGGGCAAGGCCGTGGCCGTGTACGGGCAGCCGTACGAGGGCCTGGACGTCGACAAGTCGGTCGACCTGGTCTCGAAGGCGTACCGCGACCGCGCCGCCACCGGCAAGGACCAGCCGGTGTCGCTGCCGAGCTCGTCGCAGCAGCCGAAGGTGAGCAAGGCCGAGGTGGACCGGGCGATGAAGGAGTTCGCCGAACCGGCGATGTCCGGCCTGGTCACGGTGCAGACCGACCCGGCCCACAAGATCCAGTTCGGTCCGGAGCACTCCCTCCCGAAGATCCTCTCGATGAAGGAGGTCAACGGGAAGCTCGTCGAGAACTACGACCTGGACGCGCTCAAGCAGCTGTACGGCAACGCGTTCAACGGCGTGCTGATCCAGCGCGGCGACGGCACCAAGAAGCCCGTCCTGCCGCAGGACGTCGCCAACGCCCTCGGCAAGGCGCTGCGGGGCAGGACCCCCGCCGAGCGGGTCGGCGTGATCCCGCTCAGCTGACGCACCGCGCCGTCACGGCCCCCGCGCCCACCCCGGACGCTGTTGGCGAATTCGGGGGCTGGTCCTACTTCGCCCCGCCGAGCGTGAGCTCGGCG
>NZ_BNBD01000010.1 GCF_014654785.1 Streptomyces mashuensis | reverse complement strand
ACCACAACCGGGTCTTGAAGGCCGACGTCACGCGAACCCCCGAATTCGCCAACAGCGTCCCCATGGCTCCGGGGGCCTTCCGCGTGCCCGCCGCGGTTACCGCTGACTGTTGCGGAAACCGATGATCACCGCGCCCCACCAGCAGATCTGCGAGACCAGCGCGGTACCGGTCGCCCAGACCAGGAAGCCCCGCCCCGGCTCCTCGCCCGGCCGGCGGCCGGCCGCGCGCCGGTTCAGCAGACCGGCCTGCAGCCCGTTGAGGGAGAGCATCAGCACCATCACCAGCTTCACCCGGGTGGGCAGCGAGGAGGTGTTCGGGTGCAGGAACACGCCGCTGCCCACCAGGCCCGCCAGGCCCGCCCAGATGGGCAGGTGCAGCCGGTTCGCGCCGCCCATGGCGTCCGCCAGCGACATCCGGCCGGTGAGCCACAGCAGGCCGTAGTAGTCGGCGACGAGCACCGCGCCGAAGCCCAGCACCAGGGCGGCCAGGTGAACGAAGAGCGCCACCGAGTGCAGCGAGGCGTCGGCCTGCACGTGCACGGACAGCCAGACGGCGGCCAGCCAGCCCGCGCCGATGGCCAGGGCGGCTCCGCCCACCGTCCACCACGAGTCGTACAGCCCCACGGGCCGGGCGTGCCGGGCGGTGCCGGACGACGGGACGGGGACGGGGCGGGTGAGGACGGACAACGGGGGTTTCTGGTGGGACACGGCGGACACGGGCTTCTCCCAACGCGGATCATGGTGAGGCGGGGAATGCCTCATTACGCGGTGAGTGGTCACTATTGGCGGGCGAAGTGGCTGATCACCACTTCCGGGGGCCGTTGTGACCGGCTCGTTGCCGTGCCGATACCGCTCGTCGCATCGAGGTGAGGTCCGTCTCGTGACCCCCGCCTCATTCCGGGGGCCCGCGCCTCACTCCGCGGCCTGCTGCAGGCGGGCGTAGCCGAAGTGCAGCACGTCGGCCGCGGCCACGGCCGTCAGGCCCGCCGTGGCCCAGCGCGTGGCGCGGGGGCACAGCGCCAGGCCCGCCACGCCCGCGGTGGCCGTCCACTGCGCCATGCACAGCGGGCAGGACAGCAGCTCGCCGACCGCGTGCCGCACCGGGCCGGGGCGCGGCGCCTCGGTGACCTCGCCCGGCCCGGCCGTGCCCCGGTACGTGGTGAAGGGGGCGCGCAGGGGCGAGGTGACGGCATCCTTGGCGAGGGTGCGGCTGGACTGGAACGCCGCCACGGCCACCAGGGCCAGATCACCGGCGGCCGGCCGCGCGCCGGGGCTGCCCCACCGCCGTACCGCGCAGGCCAGGCCCGCGGCGAAGGCGGAGTAGGCGCCGAGCAGGAGGACGTACCCGGCCAGCGGGCGCTCGCCGCCGGCCTCGTCGGCCCCTTCCTCGTAGCCGGCGCGCACCCGGGTCCACCAGGCACGTCCGGGACGGTTCGCGCGGCTCACGCTGCCCTCCTGGTCCTCGGCGGCGGGACGTACGGCCCCTCGGGTACCCGGTGCCGGCGGCACCACACGCGGGTCAGGCGCCCGGGACGGCGGCCTGCTGCTTCTCGCGGCCGCCGGGGTGGCGGTGGCGCCAGGACCAGAAGACGACGGCGGACACCCCCGCCCAGACGGCGAGCACGACGAACGGGAAGGCGTGCTGGTGGCCGCGGAAGTAGACGGCGGTGTGCTGGGCGTTCACGGAGGCGCCCGGCGGCAGCCAGCGGCCGACGGACCCCAGCAGGGAGGGCAGCAGCGGCCAGGACACCGCGCCGCCCGAGGAGGGGTTGCCCAGCAGCACCATCACGCCCCAGGTCGGCAGGATGGCCCAGCGCCCGACCAGGGTGTTGAAGGCGGTGAAGACCATGCCGGAGGTGAACATGGTCAGGGCCAGGATCAGCCACGACTCCACGAACGGCAGGTGCAGCGCGCCCAGCCCCCAGTCGACGACGGCGGCGATGGTGAAGCCGCCGAGGAGGGCGTAGCCGGCGGTGAAGGCGATGCGCTCGCCGGGTTCGAGTTCGCGGGCGTGGACGCCCAGCTGGATGGCGCCGACGAAGCCGACGATGACGGCGGCGAGGGAGATGTAGAAGAGGGCCAGGCCCCGCGGGTCGCCGGACTGCATGGGGTTGATGTCACGGACGGCGACGGGCGTGCCGATGGCCTGCCCGACCCGGGGCGCGGTCTCGGCGAGCAGCTGGGCGACGGTGGCGCCGGACGCGCCGGAGACGTCGAGCCCGGCGCTGCCGGGGCGGCTGCGGAGGACGGCGTAGACGCGCTGCTCGGCGACGGCGTCGCGGGCCGCGGCGTACGTGGCGTAGTGCCGCAGGCGGAGCTCCGCGTGCAGGGCGTGCTCCATGCCCTGCACGAAGCGGTCGTGGGTGGCCTCGGACGGGGGGACGCCGGTGACGGCGATGGGGATGCGGTGCGGGGTGGGGTTGGCCATGGCGTACGTGTAGGAGCCGGCGAAGAGGCCGGCCGCGCAGGCCAGGATGAGGAGGAGGACGGTGGCGGGGAAGAACGGGGAGTGCCGGAAGGCCCGCAGGCGCGCTCCGGCGGTCGTGTCCCCGGCGTGGTCGCCCATGGCGCCACCATAGGCGCGGGGGCCGCCGGGCCGCGACGCGGAGGGGTGCGGCCGGGTGCTGCCCCGGGGGTGGCCGGAGGTGACGGCGGGGCCGGTGGAAACGGCCGTGACCGGCGGGCGGAGGGTCAGATTCCGGGGGGCGGCGGCGGTCCACCGGTTCGCGTCCGCGTCAAGGGCACGGTAGACATAGGGGTATGGCCCGAATCCGGGGCCGCTCCTGGGGTCCCCCGGGCCGCTGGTTCGCCGGTCGGCGTCCGGACAGCCGGCGGGAGCGGCGAGAGGCGCGCCCGGCTTCCGGCGTGCCCGCCGGGCGGCGTTGGCGGTCGGTCACGAGCTCCCGCAGCGTCGCCGGCCAGATGTTCGTGCTCCAGGTGCTGCTGGTGCTGCTGCTCGTCGTGGCAGCGGTGGTGACGCTGCTGCTCCAGGCGCGCAGCGACCGGTTCCAGGCGGCGCGCGACCGCTCGCTGGCCGCCGCGGAGGGCTTCGCGCACGGCCCCGGCCTGCCGGAGACCCTGCGCGGGCCGGACCCGGCGGCGGTGCTCCAGCCGCTGGCGGAGTCGGCGCGCCGGCAGGGCGGCGTGGACTTCATCGTCGTGATGAACCGGGACGGCATCCGCTACTCGCACCCCGACCCGAGCCAGATCGGGCACCACTTCGTCGGCACCATCGCCCCGTCCCTGGCCGGGCACGTCACGGTCGAGGAGGTCAACGGCCCGCTCGGCAAGGAACTCCAGGTGGTGGTGCCCGTCACCGACCGGGGCCGGGTGGTGGGCATGGTGGCCTCCGGCCTGAAGGTCAGCAGCGTCAGCAGCGCCGTCGACCAGCAGCTGCCGGTCGTCGTGGGCGCCGGCGCCGCGGCACTGGCCCTGGCCACCGCGGGGGCCGGGCTGCTCAGCCGGCGGCTGCGGCGCCAGACGCACGGCCTGGGCCCGGCCGAGATGACCCAGATGTACGAACACCACGACGCGGTGCTGCACGCCGTGCGCGAGGGCGTGGTCATCGTCTCCGGCGACGGGCGGGTCGTCCTGGCCAACGACGAGGCGCGGCGGCTGCTGGACCTGGCGCCGGACGCCGAGGGCCGGCCGGTGGACGCGCTGGGCCTGGACCCCCGGATGGCCGAGCTGCTGTGCTCGGGGCGGGTGGTGACGGACGAGGTGCTGCCGGTCGGCGAGCGGCTGCTGGCGGTCAACAACCGGCCGACCGACCGGCGCGGCGGCCCGCCGGGCAGCGTGGCCACGCTCCGCGACTCCACCGAGCTGCGCGCGCTGGCCGGCCGGGCCGAGGTGGCGCGCGGCCGGCTGCGGCTGCTGTACGAGGCCAGCGTCACCATCGGCACCACCCTGGACGTGCGGCGCACGGCCGAGGAGCTCACCGAGGTCTCGGTGCCCGGGTTCACCGAGTACGCCACCGTGGACCTCGCCGAGCCGGTGCTGCGGGGCGAGGAACCGAGCACGACGGTGGGCAGCGAGGCGCCGGAGCTGCGCCGGGTGGCGCTCACCGGGCTGCGGGACGACCACCCGCTGTACCGGGCGGGCGAGGTGCACCGGTTCGCCTCGCCCACCCCGCAGGCCACCGGCTTCGTCAGCGGCGAGGCCCAGCTGGTGCCGGACCTGGCGGCCTCGGCGGGCTGGCGCACCCAGGACCCGGAGCGCACGCAGGAGATCATCGACTACGGTTTCCGGTCGATGATCACCGTGCCGCTGAAGGCGCGCGGGGTGCTGATGGGGATCGCCAACTTCTGGCGGACGCAGGACAGCGAGCCGTTCGAGGAGGACGACCTGTCGCTGGCCGAGGAACTGTCGGCGCGGGCCGCGGTCTGCATCGACAACGCCCGCCGCTACACGCGCGAGCACGCCATGGCCGTCACGCTCCAGCACAGCCTGCTGCCGCGCGGCCTGCCCGAGCAGGAGGCGCTGGACCTGGCCTACCGCTATCTGCCGGCGCAGGCCGGGGTGGGCGGCGACTGGTTCGACGTGATCCCGCTGCCGGGCGCGCGGGTGGCGCTGGTGGTCGGCGACGTGGTGGGGCACGGGCTGCACGCGGCGGCGACCATGGGCCGGCTGCGCACCGCCGTGCAGAACTTCTCGTCGCTGGACCTGCCGCCCGACGAGCTGCTGGGCCATCTGGACGAACTGGTGGGCCGCATCGACATGGAGTCGGAGGAGGAGGCGTCGGTGGCGGGCGCCACCTGCCTGTACGCCATCTACGACCCGGTGACCGGCACGTGCAGCATGGCGCGGGCCGGTCATCTGCTGCCCGCGCTGGTGTCCCCGGACGGCGCCGTGGAGTTCCCGGAGCTGCCGCCGGGGCCGCCGCTGGGCCTGGGCGGCCTGCCGTTCGAGGCCGCGGAGCTGCGGGTGCCGCCGGGCAGCAGCCTGGTGCTGTACACCGACGGGCTGGTGGAGGACCGCACCCGCGACGTCGACGCCGGCCTGGCGATCCTGGCCGACACGCTGGGGCACCCGGACCGCACGCCGCAGCAGACGTGCGAGGCGGTGCTGGGGGCGCTGCTGCCCCCGCGGCAGACCGATGACATCGCGCTGCTGGTGGCCCGCACCCGGGTGCTGGACAGCGACCGGATCGCCACCTGGGAGCTGCCCTCGGACCCGGCGGTGGTGGCGCGGGCGCGCTCGGAGGTGACGCGGCAGCTGACGGAGTGGGGCCTGGAGGAGACGGTGTTCACCACCGAGCTGATCCTCAGTGAGCTCATCACCAACGCGATCCGGCACGCCTCGGGCCCCATCGGGGTGCGGCTGCTCCGCGGCCGGGCGCTGATCTGCGAGGTCTCCGACACCAGCAGCACCTCGCCGCACCTGCGGTACGCCGCCGCGGAGGACGAGGGCGGGCGCGGCCTGTTCCTGGTGGCACAGCTGGCCGAGCGCTGGGGCACCCGCTACACGGCGGGGGGCAAGGTGATCTGGGCCGAGCAGCCGCTGATGTGACGGCCCGCCGGGTCAGCCGTGCAGCCGTACGCAGGCCCGCCCGTGCGGGTACTGCTTCTCCTCCTGGCGGTCGTTCTTGAGGTGTTCCCACCCCTCGGCGCAGATCACCGAGCCGGCCGGGACGACCCGGCCCAGGGCGACGGTGTAGCGCTGCCGGTGGCGCCAGTGCTGGACGGCGCTGGTGGTGTTCAGGCCGGCGCCGGAGAGCCGGAAGTGGCCGAAGAAGTCGCCGTCGGGCGCCGGGGAGACGTTGACCCGCAGCACGTACCGGCCGCTGCCCTCGACCTGCACACAGGTCGCCCCGCCGCAGGCCGCGGCGTCGGCCCGGGCGCCCGGCCCGGCGACCAGCGCGAGCGCGGCGGCCCCGGCCAGGGGGAGGAGGGTGCGGAGTGCCGTACGGGCGGAACGCTTCATGCCACCGGTCCTTCTGCGTGGGGGTTTCCGCCGAGCCTGCCAGGCGGCGGACGGCCGGCCGGTGCGTACGCGCGCGCATCGCCCGATCGGGCGCAGGAGGTGCCGTGTGTGTCCGTCACGCCGTGCGGGCGGTCACCCGCAGGCGCAGGCCCTGGGGGGCGAGCACCAGGGCGGGGCGGGCCGGGCGCAGGCCGGGCAGCGGCTCGAAGTGCCAGCGTGCGGCCAGCGTGGCGAGGGCGAGGGTGACTTCCAGGAGGGCGAAGGCCGTGCCGACGCACAGCCGGGCGCCGCCGCCGAAGGGGACGAGGCCGGCATGGGCCGGGGCGTGGCCGGGCTCGGCGTCCCACCGGCCGGGGTCGAAGCGCTCGGGTGCCGGGAACGTGTCGGCGCGGTGGTGCAGCAGGTAGGGGCTGTAGACGACGGTGGTGCCGGCGGGCAGGAGGTGGCCGCCCAGCAGGGTGTCGGTGGTGACGGTGCGGGTGAGCACCCACACCGGCGGGTACAGCCGCAGGGTCTCGGCGACGACACGGGAGGTGTACCGCAGGGCGGGGAGGTCCTCGGGGCGGGCGACGGTCCCGCCGGGCAGGACCTGGCCGGCCTCGGCGGCCAGCCGGGCGGACGCCGCGGGGTGACGGGTCAGCAGGTGCAGGGCCCAGGCCAGGGTGGCGGCGGTGCTCTCCATGCCCCCGAAGTAGAACGTCATCACCTGGTCGGTGATCTCCTCGTCCGTGAGGCGGGGGCCGTCCGGCCCGTCGTCCGTGGTGAGCAGGAGGGAGAGCAGGTCGCCGTGGTCGGTGCCGTCGGCCCGGCGGTCGGCGACGAGCCGGCCGACGGTGCGGCGGAGCCGGGTGCGGGCGCGGTCGTGGCGGCGGTTGCCGGGGGTGGGCAGCCGGCGGGCGCCCGGTGGCAGGAGCATCCGCCGGGCGATGCCCCGCTGGATCACCTCGAAGTCCTCCAGTACGGCGGTGACCTGCTCGTCGGCGGTGAGGGCGGCACCGAACAAGGTGGCGACGACCACGCGCGCGGAGAGCTTCTGGGTCTCGGCGAGCACGTCGATGATTGCGCCGTTCCGCCAGCGGCCGGTGACGGCGTCGATCTGGTCGGCCATGACGTGCCCGTAGCCGGGCAGGCGGGCGGCGTGGAACGCCGGCTGGACGAGGCGCCGCTGGCGGCGGTGGGCGGCGTGCGGGCAGGTGCCCAGGCCGTTGCCGAAGACCTCGCGCCCCCGGTCGTACATGGCCCCGCCCTTGTCGAAGGTGCGGTCGTCGAGAAGGACCTGCCGGGTGAGGCCGGGGTCGCAGACGACGACCGCCTCCCAGGGTCCGGTGCGGACGCGGACCAGGCCGCCGCCGGGCAGGGAGCGGAGGAAGCGCAGCGGGTCGCGGAGGAGGAGGTGGACGTGGCCGAGCAGCGGTATCGCGCCGGGTGCCGGTGGCACGGCCCCGGGAAGGGGCGTGGCTTCGCTCATCCCGTCCAGCTCAGCCCACGCCGGCGCGGCGGGGCAAGGCCCGGTGCGGGGCGCACCGGGTCGTGGGGGTGCGCTCGGTTCCGCGGGCCGCGCAAAGGCGGTGGGGAAAAGGGAAACGCCCCGGCCGTCTTGACGGCCGGGGCATTTCTCCGCGTATAGTGAACGTTTCCATGCCTCGTCAGTTTTCGGGCATGGAAGAGCGTTACAGGTACATCATAACCGGGTGGGAGCTGCGTTGTCAAACGAAGGATCGGCACACGAGGAAGTGCGTCACGAGCAGGAATTCACCGATCTGCTCCACGAACGCCTCGGCGAGCTGCGGGCGCAGGCCGAGGCCGCGGTCCGCGAGGCGCTGGCGCGGGGCGGCAGCGGTTTCCAGGCCCGGCTGGAGCGCGACGTGCTGGTGGCCGAGCGGTCGGGGCTGCTCGCCGCCTTCGACTCCGGCGAGCACGGACTGTGCTTCGGCCGGCTGCTGTTCCGGGACGGCCGGGACCACCACATCGGGCGCATCGGCCTGCGGCGGGACGACGAGGCGCGGACGCCGCTGGTCGTCGACTGGCGCGCCGAGGTCGCCCGCCCCTTCTACCTCGCCACCGGGCACGCCCCGATGGGGCTGCGCCGCCGGCGCCACATCAGCACCGAGGGGCGCCGCGTCACCGCGCTGCACGACGAGCTCCTCGACCTCGCCGACGCCGAGCGCACCGGGCACGAGGGGGCCGACGCCGACGCGGTGCTGCTGGCCGCGCTCGACGCGGCGCGCACCGGCCGGATGCACGACATCGTGCAGACCATCCAGGCCGAGCAGGACCGCATCATCCGCGCGCCGCAGCGCGGCGTCCTGGTCGTGGAGGGCGGCCCGGGCACCGGCAAGACGGCGGTCGCCCTGCACCGCGCGGCCTACCTGCTCTACGCCCACCGCGAGCAGCTGGCCAAGCGCGCGGTGCTGATCGTCGGCCCGAACCCGGCCTTCCTCGGCTACATCGGCGAGGTGCTGCCCGCCCTCGGCGAGACGGGTGTGCTCCTGGCGACGCCGGGCGAGCTGTTCCCCGGGGTGCGCGCCACCGGCACCGACTCCCCCGCGGCCGCCGCCGTCAAGGGAGACGCCGCGATGGCCGGTGCCCTGGCGCGGTACGTGGCGGACCGTCAGACCGTGCCCGGCCCGGCGCTGGTCATCGACCACGAGGACGGCGAACTGGTCCTGGACGCCGCGATCGCCGAGGACGCGCGCGCGTACGCGCGGGCCACGAAGCTGCCGCACAACCTGGCCCGTCCCGCCTTCGCCCTCCACGTCGTGGACGCGCTCACCGCGCAGCTGGCCGACCGGCTGGGCGCCGACCCCTTCGGCGGCCCCAATCTGCTGGGCCCCGACGACATCGCCCAGCTCGGCAAGGGCATCGCCCTCAGCCGGGAGGTGCACGCGGCGATCGAGGAGCTGTGGCCCGTCCTGACGCCGCAGCAGCTCGTGGCGGAGTTCCTCGCCGACCCCGTCCACCTGCCGGAGGAGGACGCCGCGGCGATCCGCCGCCGGGGCGGTGCGTGGACGCCCGCCGACGTGGCGCTGCTGGACGAGGCCGCCGAGCTGCTGGGCGAGGACGACGCGGCGGCCCGCGCGGCCGCGGAGGCCGAGCGCCGCGAGCGCGTCGCCTATGCGCAGGGCGTGCTCGACCTGTCGTACGGCTCGCGCACCCAGGAGTTCGAGGACCTCGACGACGAGGACGCGGAGGTGCTGGCCGCGCACGACCTCATCGACGCCGAGCGGCTGGCCGACCGGCACGAGGAGGCCGACCACCGCACCGCCGCCGAGCGCGCCGCCGCCGACCGCACCTGGGCGTTCGGCCACGTCATCGTGGACGAGGCGCAGGAACTGTCGGCGATGGCCTGGCGGATACTGATGCGGCGCTGCCCCACCCGGTCGATGACCCTGGTGGGCGACCCGGCGCAGACCGCGGAGCCGGGCGGCCTGGGCACGTGGGACGCGATCCTCGGCCCGTACGTCGGCGACCGCTTCGAGCACGTGCGGCTGGGCGTCAACTACCGTACGCCCGCGGAGATCATGGAGGTGGCCGCCGGGGTGGTACGGGCCGTGGAGCCGGGCTTCGAGCCGCCGCGCTCGGTGCGGGCCACGGGCGTACGGCCCTGGGCGCGGCACGCGGCGGACCTGCCGTCGGCGGTGGCGGCGGCCGTGGCGGCCGCGACGCCGGAGGTGGGCCGGCTCGCGGTGATCGCGCCGCGGCCACGGCTCGGCGCGCTGGCGGCGGCGCTGCCCGGGGCGTCGGCCGGGCCGGAGCCGGACCTCACCCGCCCGGTGGTGCTGCTGGATCCCCGCCAGGCCAAGGGCCTGGAGTTCGACACGGTGATCGTGGCGGAGCCGGGCGAGTTCGCGACCAGCGACCTGTACGTGGCGCTGACCCGGGCCACGCAGCGGCTGGGCGTGGTGCACACCGGGCCGCTGCCGGAGGGGCTGGGCGTCCTGGAGCAGGAGGCCGCGCCGGCGGCCGTCGCCTGAGCCGCGTCACAGCGGTCACAGCCGTCACAGGAGGGTGCCGAGGGGGCCGAGGTCGAGGTTGAGGTCCTCGGGGTCGATGCCGTAGCGCGCGCACAGCTCGTCCATGCGGCGGGCGAGGAGCATCAGCGTCAGGCCGATGCGCTCCTCCTCGTCCTCGGTGAGGTCGCCCTGGTCGACGCGGCGCAGCGCCTGGCGTTCCATCAGCTGCCGCAGCAGTTCGACGACGGTGAGGACGAGGCGGACCAGGTCGCGTTCGACGGTGTCCTGGTCGAGTTCCAGGCGGCGGGTCACGGCGGGAGCTCCTTCCCCGGTGCGGCCGGCAGGGTGGCGGCGACCGCGCCGACGAGCAGGCGGAGGTCGACGCGGACGAGGTCGACGCCGGCGATGCTCAGGGTGAGGTCGCCGGCGACGACGACGCCGCCGGCCAGCAGCCGGTCGAGGAGGTCGACCAGGGCGATCCGCCCGGCGGGCGGTACGGGGTCGGGGGTCACGGCGGGGCGGGGGTGACGAAGGAGTAGGGGGCCCAGGGTCCGGTGAGCTCGACGCCGACGCCGTCGGCGGGGGCCGCCTCGGCCAGCCGGGCGACGGCATCGGTGAAGCGCGGGCCCTGCTCGCGGGGCACCAGGTAGGCGGCGTTGAGGACGTTGCGGCCGGGCTGGCGGGAGAGCCGGGGGTTCTGCGGCGGGTAGAGCCGGGTGTCCTCGGCGAGGGTGGCGAGCGTGGCGTGCAGGGTGCGTGCGGCCTCGTCCACGCGCTGTTCCTCCTCGCGCCGGGTGGTGCGTTCGGCGGCGCGCCGCCGCAGGTAGTCGCGGCCGGACCGGACGGGTGCGGGCGGGGCGCCGGCGGAGGGGCCGGCGGGCGCGGCGCGGGGCGGGAGGGTGTAGACCTTCACGCCCCATTCGCAGCGGCCGTCGAGCCGGCCGAGGGCGGCGCGCAGGTGCTGCCCGCGCTCGGTCAGCATGCGGCGCAGCCCGTCCTCGTCGCGGTAGACCGTGGCCAGCCGCAGCGGCAGGACGCAGGGGGCGGCGGCGGCCGCGGCGTCCACGACTCTCTGGTGGGCGCGGGCGGTCCGTTCCAGCCAGCCGAGGTCCTCCAGGGAGGCGCGCAGGGCCGCCTCGTCGAAGCCGGCCGCGGGCACGGGCCCGGCCAGGGCGGCCAGGCCGGCCTGGCGGACGGCGCGCACGGGCTCGCCGGCGACGCCGGTGACGGTCTCCAGGGCCTCGCCCAGGTCTCCGGCGTCCTGGGTGACGGCGTAGGCGTAGAGCAGTTCGGTGGTGTTCACCGGGTCTCCTTCCCCGGCTCCTGGTCCTCGGGTGGGGCGTGCCGGGCTCCGGCGTTCTCGAGTTCGGCCAGGCGCGCCTGGAGCCGTGCGTTCTCGGCGCCCAGCTCGCGGGTGCGGGCGCGGGAGGAGAGGGCCGGGTCGCTCTCCCACCAGTCGATGCCCATCTCCTTGGCCTTGTCGACGGAGGCGACGACCAGCCGCAGTTTGATGGTGAGGAGTTCGATGTCGAGCAGTTCGACGCGGATGTCCCCGGCGATGACGACGCCCTTGTCGAGCACCCGCTCCAGGATGTCCGCGAGGTTGGCGCCGCCGCCCGGGGCCGGTGTGAGGGGTGCGTTCATGCGGTGCCGTCCCTTTCGGCGGTCCGTCGGCTCATCTCCTCCAGCCGGTCGAGGAGGGCGTCCTCGCGGCGCGAGAACTCCTCCTCCCCGATGCGGCCGGCCGTGAGGTCCTCCTCCAGCGCCGCGAGCTCGGCCCGGACGACGGCGGGGTCGTAGTGGAGCCGTTCGGCCTCGGCGACCACGCGGCGCAGGACCCAGGCGACGAAGCCGATCATTCCGTGAAGCTGTACGGGGGCAGCGGTCCGTGGACGCGGAGGTCCAGTTGCGGGTGGTCGCGCTGGAGCCGGTCGGCCTCCTTCAGCAGGGCGCCGGCGGCCGGCTCCTTCAGGAGGAAGGAGTGGTTGAGGAACCAGCCGGTGCTCTCGGGGCCGGGCCGGTCCTCCTCGGCCAGCGGCGCCAGGGCGCCGCGGACCAGGTCCGCGTCCTGGACCTCGCGGTCGTGGACGGCACGGGCGACGAGTTCGCCGAAGCGGAGCCGCTGCTCGTAGCTGCCGCCGCCCTCGGCCCGGTTGGCCTCGGCGAGGGAGCGCAGTTCGGCGTTGCCGGCCAGGACGAGGTGCAGCACCGCGTCCTCGTGGTGCACGGCCTTGATGTTGTACTCGACGCGGCCGGCGAGCCGGTCGAGGCGCTCCTCGTAGTGGGCGGCGTGCTCGGCCAGCACGGCGGCGACGGCCTCGTCGTCCTCGGAGACGCTGCCGAACCGCATGGGGAGCACGGTGGTGCGCCGGCCGGCCTCGGTGAGGACGCGCTGGTGGGCGAGGAGGTCGCGGCGCTTGGGCCGGAGTTCTTCGGGGCAGTCGCTGACCACGGCCGCGAGTCCCGCGTGCCCGACGAGGCGGACGGGCCGGGGCGGGTCGCCGATGCCCGTGAGGTCCTCGGGGACGTCCGCGCCGGCGCGGGCGATGCCGTAGACGTAGGTGCTCACTCGCTCTCCTCCTTCTTGCGGGAGGCGGTGCCACGGCGTGCGGGGGCGCTGTCGCCGTCGCCCCGGACCTGCTGGAGGGCGTCCTTGACGCTCTGGGCGGCGCCCGACAGGGCGCCCTTGGTCTTGCCGCGGGCCCCGTCCTCGGTGATCTGGCCGACGATGTCGGGCAGGCCCGGGCTGCGGTGGGGACCGGCTTCCAGGTCGAGGCGGTTGCAGGCCTCGGCGAAACGCAGGTAGGTGTCGACGCTGGCGACCACGACACGTACGTCGATCTTCAGGATCTCGATGCCGACCAGGGAGACGCGGACGAACGCGTCGATCACCAGGCCGCGGTCGAGGACGAGTTCCAGGACGTCGTACAGGCCACTGGTACCGCCTGCACCCCCGCCCTGTGCGGGGACAACGCTCATCGGGGAGCTTCCTCTCCTCGCCGACGCGCCCGCCCTTCGTTGGGCGGGCCCGGCCCCGGGAGGGGCCGGGCCTCAGCGGGAGCCGGTCCGGCCGCGTTCGTAGCGGCGCAGCCGGCGGTAGCCGGTGAGCAGGCCGGTGGAGTCGAGGGTCACCTCGTAGAGCGCCATGACGCTCATGGTCTCGGGGACCCGGGAGAGCTCCACGACCTCGGCCTCCAGCACCCAGCCGCCGCCGTCGGTCCGCTCGAACCGGGAGATGCCCTCGGGCAGCAGGCCGGTGAGGTCCGCGAACTGGTCGCGGGCGGCCCGCAGGATCTCCGGTGCCGTGGGGCCGGGCTCGTCGGGTGTGTTCTCGGTATCGGACTTCTTGTCGGTCATCGGCCTCGCCCTGTTGTTCGGAGGGGCCTTTGCCTCAAGCGGATACCGCGCACGGGCGGCGGCAAACACACCGGTTGCCGGTCACATCGGTCGCACCGGCCCCGTGGGTCACTTCAGGGCACTGCGCTTCTGCCACTGCTCCCAGGTCTCCTGCCAGACCTCCAGGCCGTTGCCCACGTCGGTGACCTTGGTGCTGGCGCTGCCCTGCACCTCCACGGTGGAGCCGATCGGCAGGAAGTCGTAGACGCGCTTGGCGTCCGCGGTGGTCATGCCGAAGCAGCCGTGGCTGTTGTTGACCACGCCGATGGACTGGTTCCAGGGGGCGGAGTGCAGGAAGGTGCCGGAGGCGGTGAGGTGGGTGACCCACTGCGAGTCGAGCATCCACTCGTTGCCGTGGCCGATGGTGGCGGAGTCCATGGTCTCGGCGGCGTTCTTGCTGCGCACGGTGTGGATGCCGCCGCGGGTGGGGTCCTGCGGGGAGCCGGCGGAGCCCTTGACCGAGCCGACGGGCTTGCCGTTCTCGTACATGGTCAGGGTGTGGCCGGGCACGTCGATGACGGCCTTGCGGTCGGCGCCGATGTTGAAGGAGAAGGCGTAGTCGCGGGCGAACCAGCCGCCCGCGCCGGAGTCGAGGCCGGCCAGCGCGCCGTTGACGGAGACCTTGGTGCCGGCGGGCCAGAAGGACTTGGGCCGCCAGTCGATGCGGTCCTGGCCGGACCAGTCCTTCACCCAGCCCCAGGCGCCCTCCACGGCCGGCTGGGTGGTGACCTTCAGCGACTTCTCGATCTCGGCGCGCTTGTCCTTGTCGACGGGGTGGTCGAAGAGGATGGAGACCGGCATGCCGGTGCCCACGGTCTCGCCGTTGCCGGGCGTGTTGGTGAGCTTGTTGACCTTGGGGGCCTGCTGCGTGGTGAACGTGGTGGTGGCCGAGGACCGCTTGCCCTTGTCGGACGTGGCGCTGGTGCGGACCGTGTACGAGGCCTGGGGGCGGACCTTGCCCCGGGAGGTCCAGGAGGTGCCGTCGCCGGCCAGCTCGCCGGCCACGGCCTGTCCCTTGTCGTCCTTGACCTCGACGGCGGTGAGCTTGCCGCCCTCGGCCCGGACGGCTATCGGGGAGCCGAGCGGGGCCTCCTTGCCGGCTGCGGCGGGGCTGACGCTGATCTTCGTCTCCGGGCCCGCGGCCTCGGCGCCGGATCCCGGGCCGCCGGAGCAGGCGGCCAGGGCCAGGGAGCCGAGGAGGGTGGATATCAGCAGGACGGGACGACGGCCCGTTCCGGTGCGCACGCGAGCGACCTCCAGCAGAGAGAGAACGTGGCGGCCGCGGCCCGGTGCGGGCGGCGGCTCTTCCCAGCGGGGCTGGGGGCGGGCTCCGTGCCCCGCCACTCGTACAGATGATCCACATCCGCCCGCGGTTCCCGGTGAACGCGATGTTTGCCCGAGTAGGGGCGGCTGTGGCCGGTGCGCCCGCCGGGGTGAAGGCCACCCTTGGCGATGTTTGGCGCGATCTGTCCGTTTCAGTCTGCGAGAAGAGCGGGGGCGGGCACTATGACGCACACCACCCCACCTCGCATGTGCACGCTCCGTGCCCGCACGAACGCGCCTGGTGAGCCCCGGTGCGCCCCGGCGCCTTCGATCCGCGGGCCCCGGCGGGCGTTAAGAGGCCCGGGCAGGGCACACGAACGGGTGAAGACCGATCGGAGGTCGATGACGATGGTTCCCCTTCTTCTCGTTCTGCTTCTCGCGCTGATCCTGTTCGGCGCCGGTTTCGCCCTGAAGGTGCTGTGGTGGGTCGCGGTGATCGTGCTCGTGATCTGGCTGCTGGGATTCGTGATGCGCTCGACGGGGCCGAGCGGCGGACGCGGGCGCTGGTACCGCTGGTGATGCGGTACGCCACATCCCTGAGAGACGCCCTGACGGGCCGTCGGGTCCACGACCCGGCGGCCCGTCGCGCCGTTCACCTCCACCCGTCATCCCGTTCGCCTTCGGTGGAATGACATCGCGTCGGCCGGGCAGAAGCCGCAGTGACAGCCGAGCGAAGGAGGGTACGCGTGACCACGAGCAGCGCGGCGCTTCCGGCCGCCACGGCCGGGCGGACCGCCACGGAGGAGGAGACCGGTGAGTCCCTCGTGCGCGAACTGCCGCACGTCGAGGACGCGGGCAGTGTCGACCCGCAGGACGCCCGGTCCCTGACCAAGATCTTCCTGGATCGGCTCGGGGCCCTCGAGGAGGGCACCCACGAGTACCAGTACGTGCGCAACACGCTCATCGAGATGAACCTGTCCCTCGTCCGCTTCGTCGCCGGCCGCTTCCGGGCCCGCTCCGAGCAGATGGAGGACATCGTCCAGGTCGGCACGATCGGCCTGATCAAGGCGATCGACCGCTTCGACCTGACCCGCGAGGTGGAGTTCACCACCTTCGCCATCCCCTATGTGACCGGCGAGATCAAACGATTCTTCCGGGACACCAGCTGGGCCGTGCACGTACCGCGCCGGCTCCAGGAGCTCCGCGTCGAGCTGGCCAGGGCCACCGACGAGCTCTCCGGGCACCTCGGCCGCTCCCCCAGCGTCCGGGAGCTGGCCGAGGTGATGGACCTCTCCGAAGAGGAGATCATCGAGGCCCAGATCGCCAGCAACGGCTACCGCGCCAACTCCCTCGACGCGCCCGCCGACGAGTCCGACCGGCGCTCCGCCGGGACCCGGTCCTGGGCCGAACGCGTCGGCACCGTCGACGACAACCTGGAGAAGGTCGAGAACCTGCACGTCCTGGCCGAGGTGCTGCCCGGCCTCGACGAACGGACCCGCAGGATCCTGCGCATGCGGTTCGGCCAGGAGATGACCCAGGCACAGATCGGCGCCGAGCTGGGCATCTCCCAGATGCACGTCTCCCGGCTGCTGGCCCGTACCCTGGCCCGGCTGCGCGAGCACCTGCTCGCCGAGCGGTGACCTCCGCCCGCCCGGCGGCCGGCCTGGGTGTCAGCGCGCTCGCCGGGCGCCCGGGGCTCCGGCTGTGGGGCGAGATCGGCCTGCGGACCAGCCGGACGTGGGCGGGCGCCCTGGAATCACTGCCGGGGCTGGGGGGAAGCGCCCGCTGCGTCTATCTTGAGCTGTCCGGCGTCACGTTCGTCGACGTCGCCGGCGCCACGGCGCTGGCGCTCACGGCGCAGGGACTGGACGGCGGCCGGCGCATCATCGTGCACCGGCCGCCACCGTCGCTGTGCCGGACGCTCGAGATGTTCTGGTCCGACCTGGCGGGGATAGAGGTGACGGCGTGACCGAGGCGACGGCCGCGACGGGGGGGTTCTCGCACCCGGCGCTCTTCTATCGCGGCGCGGACGAGTACCTGGGCGCGACCACCTCCTTCGTACGCGCCGGGCTGGCCGCCGGGGAACCCGTCGCGGTGGCCGTGCCCGGGGAGAACCTCCGGCTGCTCCGCGCGGCCCTGGGCGAGGACGCCGACCGCGTGCACCTGGTCGACATGGCGGACGCCGGCCGCAACCCCGGCCGCATCATCCCCCGCATCCTGCGGGCCTTCGCCGACGCCCACACCGCCGGCGGCCGGCGCGCCCGCATCATCGGCGAGCCCGTGTGGGTGGGCCGCAGCGGCACCGAGTACCCGGCGTGCCTCCAGCACGAGGCGCTCATCAACCACGCCTTCGCCGGCCGCCCGGTCACCATCCTCTGCCCCTACGACGTCCGGCTGGCGCCCGCCGTCCTGGAGGACGCGCACGCCACCCACCCCGTCGTCGTACGGGACGGCACCGAGAAGCCCAGCCCCTCCTACGCCCCGGAGCAGGTCGTGGCCTCCTGCAACCTGCCCCTGGCCGACCCGCCCGGCCCGGACCCGGCGACCTTCGCCTTCGACGGGGACCTGCTGCCCGACGCCCGGCACTTCGCCCTGGAGCGGGCCCTGGCCCTGGGCCTGCCCGCCGGGCGCGGCGACGACCTGGCGCTGGCGGTCGCCGAGCTCACCACCAACAGCGTGGTGCACGGCGGCGGCAGCGGGACGCTGCGCCTGTGGCGGGAGGACGGGCACGTCGTGTGGGAGGTGCGGGACCGCGGCCACATCGGTGATCCGCTGGCGGGCCGCCGTCCGCCCCCGCCCGACCGGCCCGGCGGGCGGGGGCTGCTGCTGGTGCACTGCCTCAGCGACCTGGTGCGCACCCACACCCGGCCCGGGTCCACGGTCACCCGCTGCTACCTGGCTGTCGGGGAGGACGGGGGGAAGCTGCTCCCCTGACCACGGGGAGCAGCGGCGGCACCGGAAGGTGCCGCCGCCTTGGGGAACCGGCTAACCGGCCTGGTGCTTCGTGTGCTTGGGCAGGAAGAACATCAGGGCCCACATCAGGGTGAGGAGGCTGCCGGCCCACCACAGCACGGTGATGAACGCGTCGCGGTGGAGTCCGGCGTCGGGCGAACCGCCGGTGGTGGCGAAGAACACCAGGGCGGTCAGCGCGGTGCCGAGGGCGATGCCCAGGTGGATGGCGGTGTTGAACAGACCGGAGGCGGCTCCGGCGTTCTCGTGCGGGACGCGGGCCAGCGACAGGTCGGCGAGCGGGCCGCCGACCATGCCGAGGCCGAACCCGATCAGTACCACCGGAGCGGTCATCGCCGGCAGGGTCAGGCCTGCCTGACCTACGGCGGCCTGGAGTCCGTAGGCGGCCATCGAAGCGGCCGCGACGAGGGCTCCGGCCTGGGGAAGGCGGCGGGCGAAGCGCCCGCCGCTCTTCGCCGCGAGCGTCGCGCCGGCCAGCTCTCCGAGGGAGAGCAGCACGAAGGCCAGGGCCGCGTGGAAGGGGCTCATGCCCAGTCCTCGCTGGAGGTAGAGGGTCCAGGTCATGAAGAACAGCCCGCACAGCAGGCCGTGCATCAGCTGCGCGGCCGTGCCGCCGGAGAACTGCCTGCCCCGGAAGAGGGACAGGGGCACGAGCGGGGCGTTGTTCTGCTTGCGCTGCTGGTGACGCAGGAAGACGCCCAGCGCGAGCAGACCGGCGGCGAGCATGGCGAAGCACCACAGCGGCCAGTGATGGAGATGCCCCTCGCCGAGCGGGAAGACGATCAGGACGACGGCCAGTGCGGACAGCAGCATGCCGGTGAGGTCGAGCCGGTCGGCCTTCCTCACGGTCGACTCGGGGACGAACCGGCGACCCAGGAAGAGCACGGCGAGGCCGACGGGCACGTTGACCAGGAAGATCGGCCGCCAGGACAGCCCGAACAGATCGGCCTCGGTGAGCAGGCCGCCCATCATCGGGCCCAGGACGCTGGACAGGGACAGGACCGCCCCGTACAGACCGAACGCCCTGCTGCGGTCCTGTCCCTCGAAGGTGACGTGGAGGGTGGCCAGGACCTGCGGGATCATCAAGGCCACTGCGACGCCCTGGAGCATGCGGGCACCGACCAGCAGGCCCGGTCCGGTGGCCAGACCGCACAGCAGCGAGGCCGCGGTGAACACGACGGTGCCGACGAGGAGCATCCTTCGCCGGCCGTGGAGGTCGCCGAGGCGCCCGCCGGTGACCAGCCCGACGGCGACGGGCAGGGAATAGCCGGTGGTCAGCCATTGCACCGCGGCCGGTCCGGCGCCGGTCGACTCCTGGATCGCGGGCAGGGCGGTCAGGACGACCGACTGGTCGAGCAGGTCCATCAGCTCGGCGCCCAGCAGCACCAGGAGGGCGATCCAGGCCCCCAGAGCCGTCTTCGACGGTCCGGGTGCGGGGTGGGACGGGGGCCGGGTGGTGTGCTGTGGCTCGTTGTCGAGCGCGGGGGAAGGCACTGTGGGGCTCCTGATCCAAGGAATCGGGGAGCCCTGCCGTCAGCCGCGCCGGGGCCGGACAACACGAAACCCGGGGCAGTCGGCAGAGCTGCACCCGGAAAATGACAGGGAAATGCGGGGGTGGGTGACGCAACTCAGGCCAGCGCGACGTCCGCCCCCGGACACGTTCGAACGATCAGAACGTGGGGAACTGCGGACGGCTACTGGGCCTGGGAGATAAGTCGTCACCTCGCATCACAGCGCCGGGCCCCGGAACGGGCACAGGCGGAAACTCCGAACAGGGTAAAGGCCCCCCGGCGTCGATGCAACGCGATTTCGGTAGGTGACGCGGGGCGGTTGCTCAGACCCGGCGCCAGTCGTCCGAGGCGAGGTGCGAGCCGGCCATGGGGCCCATGCGCAGCATGCCGCCGTCCACGGCCCACGAGGCGCCGGTGACGTAGCCGGAGTCCGGGCCGCACAGGAATGCGACGACCGCGGCCACCTCCCGGGCGTCGCCAGGGCGGCCGAGCGGTACGCCGGGCCGGGGCCGGGTGCGTACGTCGACGTCCTCCTGCCCGGTCATGGGGGTGGCGATCTCGCCGGGCGCGACCGCGTTGACGGTGATGCCGTGCTCGGCCAGTTCCAGCGCCATGACCTGGGTCAGCAGGCCCAGGCCGCCCTTGGCGGCGCAGTAGGGCGCGGCCCCGACGCGCGGCTGGTGCTCGTGGACGCTGGTGATGTTGACGATCCGGCCGCCTCCGCCCTGCCGGATCATGTGCCGGGCGGCGCGCTGGGCGCACAGCAGCGGGCCGGTGAGGTCGACGTCGAGCACCTGGCGCACGGTGTCCAGGTCCAGGTCGAGGAATGGTGTGGCCGTGCCGGTGCCGGCGTTGTTGACCAGCACGTCGAGCCGGCCGAGTTCGCCCGCCAGGTGGTCGACGACGTCCGCGGCGGCGGGCAGGTCGGTGAGGTCCAGCCGGGCCACCACGGCCCGCCGGCCGGCGGCGCGCACCTCTGCGGCGGTCTCCTCGGCGCCCTCCCGGTCGCTGTGCCAGGTGATGCCGACGTCCAGGCCGTCGCGCGCCAGCCGTACCGCCGTGGCCCGGCCGATGCCGGAGTCGGCGCCGGTGACCACGGCGGCGCGGGTGACGGGGTGCCCGGGGTGCCCGGGTGCGGTGGTCTCCGGTGCTGCGCTCATGTTCCTCCCTCGGTCGTCCTTCCGGTCGTCGCCCGTGCGGCCATCGTCCGCCGTCCGCCGCCGCGATCCGAACACCGCGGGAACGGCGCACCGGGCCGCGCCCCCGTACGGGCGACTTCACGCTTGCCCGGGTCCTGGCCGGGCAAGCGTCCCTGCGGCCGGGCCGATGAACGGACAACCAGTGGATCGATGAACGGATTAGAGGTACTTCGATGCGCAGTACCGCTGTCATGACCCTCGGGACCGCCGCCGTGCTCGGGCTGCTCGGCGGCCCGTCCGCCGGCACGGGGAAGGGCGGGGAGCGCCCCGCCGCACCCCGGCGGCCGGAGCCGCGCCCGCCGGCCGCGGGTCAGATGTCCGAGAGGTCCCAGAGCTCGTCCCCCAGCTGACCGGAGAGGTCGGGCAGGGCCGGCGCGACGGGCTGCTCGGTCCACACCGTCTTGCCCTCCCGGCCGTACCGGGTGCCCCACCGCTCGGTCAGCTGGGCCACCAGGAACAGGCCCCGGCCGCCCTCGTCGGTGCTGCGGGCGCGGCGCAGGTGGGGCGCGGTGTTGCTGGGGTCGGAGACCTCGCAGATGAGCCGGGGGCCGCGGATGAGCCGTACGGTGACGGGGCCGCCCGCGTACCGGTAGGCGTTGGTGACGAGCTCGCTGACGATGAGCTCGGTGCTGAAGACCATCTCCTCCAGCTGCCAGTCGGTCAGCTGGCGGGAGGCCAGCTCGCGGGCGCGGGCGGCGGAGCCGGGCTCGCCGGGGAGCGTCCAGCTGGCCACACGGTCGGCGCCGAGGGTGCGGGTACGGGCGAGCAGCAGGGCCACGTCGTCGGTGGGGCGGGCGGGCAGCAGCGCCTCCACGACGGCCTTCGAGGTGTCGGCGAGGGAGCGGTCCGGGACGCCCAGCTCGCGGGCGAGCCCGGCGAGGTTGTCGTCGACGTCGCTGCCCCGCGTCTGGATCAGCCCGTTGGTGTAGAGGGCCAGCAGGCTGCCCTCGGGCAGGCACACCTCGGCGGCCTCGAAGGGCAGCCCGCCCAGGCCGAGCGGGGGCCCGGCGGGCAGGTCGGGGAGGGTCACCCGGCCGTCGGGGGTGACGACGATGGGCACGGGGTGGCCGGCGCGGGCCAGGCACAGGCAGGCGGTGACGGGGTCGTAGACGGCGTAGAGGCAGCTGGCGCCGGTCACCTGGTCGGTGGAGTACTGCTCGCTGTACGCCTCCTGTTCCTCGGCCAGCCGGTGCACGAGGTCGTCGAGGTGGGAGAGCACCTCCTCGGGTTCCAGGTCGAGGTCGGCGAGGGTGTGCACGGCGGTGCGCAGCCGGCCCATGGTGGCGGCGGCGTCGACGCCGTGGCCGATGACGTCGCCGACGACGAGGGCGACGCGGGCGCCGGAGAGGGGGATGACGTCGAACCAGTCGCCGCCCACGCCCTCGACGGCGCCGGCGGGGATGTACTGGTGGGCGACCTCGGCGGCGGGCAGCTGGGGGATGTCGCCGGGCAGCAGCCGGCGCTGGAGGGTGAGGGCCGACTGGTGTTCGCGGGTGTAGCGGCGGGCGTTGTCGATGCAGACGGCGGCGCGGGCGGCGAACTCCTCGGCGAGGGTGAGGTCGTCGGCCTCGAAGGCGTCGGGGCGGTCGGCCCGCCACAGGGAGAGGAAGCCGAGGACGAGGCCGCGGGCGGTGAGCGGCACCATCATCGTGGAGTGGACGCCGAGGGCGCGGGCGCCCTCGGCGCGGTCCTGGGCCACGGCGGCCATGCCGTCGGGTCCCTCGATGCGGGAGACGAGGACGGACTGCTGTCCGGCCAGGCAGCGGCGCTGGGCCGAGCCGTCGGGAAAGTCGACGAGCTCGCCGACAGCGTGGAGCACGTTCTCGGCGCCCGGTACGACGGAGGCGAGCGCCGTGCGGCAGACGCGGCCCAGCCCGTCCTGGCCGGGTTCCTCGCCGCGGGTGACGGGTTCCAGGAGGTCGACGGTGGCGCAGTCGGCGAGCTGGGGCACGACGGCGCCGGCCAGTTCGCGGGCGGTGGCCGGGACGTCCAGGGTGGTGCCGATGCGGGCGCCGGCCTCGTTGAGGAGGGCGAGCCGCAGCCGGGCCCGGTGCCGTTCGGTGACGTCCTCCACGAGCTGGGTGACGCCGAGGACCTTGCCCGCCGAGTCCTCCATGCGGAAGGCGGAGACGGAGACGTAGAGCTCCTGGGAGGGGTCGGAGCGCAGCCGGCAGGCCTGCTCGGTGAAGATCATCGGGCGTCCGGTGTCCAGCACCTTGCGCAGCCGCCGCTCGACGGTCTCGGCGTCCTCGGTGACGAGGAAGTCGCCGGCGCGCCGGCCGCGGGTCTGTTCGGGGCGGATGCCACCGATGTGCGCAACGGCCCGGTTGACGCGCAGGATGCTCAGGTCGGGGGCGTGCACGACCAGGCCGATCGGGGAGCGGCGGAACAGCCCGTCGAGGACGGAGCGGTCGGTCTCCCACTGGGCGACCTCGTCGGCGGGGGCGCCGACGACGAACCACTCGCGCCGGCCGCCGCCCCGGTCGACGAGGCGGACGCGCAGCCCCAGGTGGATGCGTTCGCCGTCGCGGCGGACGACGGGCAGCACGCCGAACCCGCCGGGGTCCTCCGTGCACGCGCGCGCGGCGCGGAGGACCTGCTCGCGGTCCTGGGGGGCGACGAGGGTGTCGGTGGCGGGGCGTCCGAGGATGTCCGCGGGCCGGTGGCCCAGCAGGCCCTGCGCCCGTCCGCCCCAGCCGACGACCGTGCCGTGGCCGTCGAGCACCGCCCAGGCCGAGCGGCTCAGCGAGAAGGGGTCCTCGGGGCCCTCGGAGAACAGCGTCACCGGTCCGTCCATCACCACCCTCGCCTTCTCGCCGCCGCACGCGTCCCGGCCGGCTCCCGGGTCCGGCACGCGCCGGGACAATCCTCGGCCGGGCCGGGGGCGGGCGCACCCGGTCGCGGCCGAACGAGGCACGGCCGCCGGGTGCGGCGGGCCGGCGCGCCGCGCCTTCCGGGCGGGCCGGGCGGGCGGCCCCATACTGCGATCACCGTCCCCGTGCCCGAGCCCTTGTCGCCCCTGTTCAGGAGGGCCGCCGCGTGCTGATCCGTACTCCGTCCGCCGCCCCGACGACCCGTCGCCGGCTGCTGCGCGCCCTGGTGGCCGCGGGCGGGCTGGGGGCGTTCGGCGGGGGCGGTACGGCCGCCGCCGCGGTGCCCGTCCGGCCGTCGGTGCCGCCGCCCGCGGGTGAGGGAAGGGGCCGTGCGGCGCCGGAGCCGGACCTGGAGAAGGCCCGGGAGATCCGGGAGGAGTTCCTGCACGCGTGGCGCGGTTACGTGCGGGCCGCCTGGGGGCACGACGAGGTGCTGCCGGTGTCGGGCGGGCACCGGGAGTTCTTCGCGACGGGGCACCCGGTGGGGCTGTCGATCGTGGAGGCGCTGGACACGCACCACCTGATGGGGCTGGACGAGGAGACCGGCCGGTGCGTGGAGTGGATCGAGGACCGGCTGGACTTCGGCATCGACGCCGACTTCCAGGTGTTCGAGGCGACGATCCGCCTGGTGGGCGGGTTGCTGGCGGGCTATCTGGCGACGCGGCGGCGCACCCTGCTGGAGCTGTGCACGGACCTGGCGGACCGGCTGCTGCCGGCCTTCACCTCCTCCCCCACCGGCATG
This sequence comes from Streptomyces mashuensis, assembly GCF_014654785.1. Taxonomy (GTDB): domain Bacteria; phylum Actinomycetota; class Actinomycetes; order Streptomycetales; family Streptomycetaceae; genus Streptomyces; species Streptomyces mashuensis. The sequence goes on along the minus strand of NZ_BNBD01000010.1, from coordinate 223,902 downwards.
CCCTACCGGTTCGTCAACCTGCGCACGGGGCGGGTCTCGGGGCGGATCGTGCCGCTGGCGGAGGTGGGCACGTACGCGCTGGAGTTCGGGGTGCTGTCGGAGCTGACGGGCGACGGGCGGTACCGGCGCGCGGCGGGGCGGGCGGTGCGGGAGGCGGTGCGGCGGCGGTCGGGGCTGGACCTGCTGGCGACGGCGCTGGACGTGGAGAGCGGCCAGTGGGCGGACCGGGTGGCCATTGCCTTCGACCCGCCGGCCGACTCGTTCTACGAGTACTTGTGGGGCGCGTGGGAGATGTTCGGCGACGAGGAGTGCCGCGACTGGTTCCACCTGCTGACCGACGCGATCGTGCGGCACCAGGCCGAGCGGTCCGACGGCCTGCTGTGGTTCCGGCACGTGGACTTCCGCACCGGTGAGGTCCTCGGCCGGCGCCAGTCGTCGCTGTCGGTGGCGGTGCTGCCGGTGGGCGGGGACAACGCGCTGGCCGCGGACTACTACCGGTCCTGGACGGCCGTGGCGGACCGCCATCCGGTGATCCCCGAGGTGATCGACCACCGGCGGCTCGCGGTGGTGGACCCCGGCAACCAGCTGCGGCCGGAGTACGCCAACTGTGCGTTCGAGCTGTACTGGCAGACCGGCGACCCCTTCTACCGGACCACGGCCTGGCGCTATTTCCGGGGCCTGGTGGCCCACCACCGGGTGCCGGGCGGCTACACGGTCGTGACCGACGCGACGCAGCGGCCGGTGGCCCGGGGCGACCTGTGCCCGGCGTACGTGTTCGCCGAGAACTTCAAGTGGCTGTACCTGCTGTTCGCCGACACGCCGCGGTTCGACTACGCCCACGGCTACCTGAGCACGGAGGGCAAGGCGCTGCGCGGCCTGCGGCGCGGCCGGGCGTGAGGCGCGGCGGGCGGGGCGTCAGCGGGCGCCGGGGATGCGCGCCGTGCGGTACCCGGCGTTCCCGGCCTGCTCCGCCGGCCCGGCGTGCTCGGCGTCCTCGGCCCACAGCGAGCGGATCTTGCCCAGGTGCCGGTTCATGCACGCCTCCACGCCCGCGACGTCCCGGGCGAGCATGAGGTCGAGCAGCTCCAGGTGCTCCTGCGCGGAGGGCAGCAGCTCGCCGCGCTCGTCCAGGCCGGTCAGGCCGTACAGGCGGGAGCGCTTGCGCAGGTCGCCGACGGTCTGGACGAGGCGCTCGTTGCCGGCGTAGCCCAGCAGGGTCAGGTGGAAGCGGCGGTCGGCCTCCAGGTAGCCGGTGAGGTCGTGGTCGCGGGCGGCCCGCACGATCTCCTCGGCGACCGGGCGCAGGGCCTCCAGCTGCTCGTCGGTGGCGGTCTCGGTGACCCGGCAGACGGTCGGCACCTCGATGAGGGTGCGGATCTCGGTGTACTGGTCGAGGTCGCGCTCGTTGACCTCGGTGACCCGGAAGCCCTTGTTGCGGACCGGCTCGACGAGGCCCTCGCGGGCCAGGTCGAGCATCGCCTCGCGCACGGGCGTGGCGGAGACGCCGAAGTCCGCGGCGAGCCCGGGGGCGGAGTAGACCTCGCCGGGGCGGAGTTCACCGGAGATCAGCGCGGCCTGGAGGGCGTTCGCGACCTGGTCGCGCAGCCGCTCCTGGGCGGTGATGAGGGTGCGCTGCTTCAGGTGGCCCATGCCGTTGTCCTCCATGCCTCCGCGGAGGACCAGCGTACAATGTCACGTTGCTCAGAACGGCGCCGGGCGGCGGCCCGGCGCGTGCCGGGCCGCCGTGAGGTCCTGTCAGGCCGCCTGGGTGCGGCCCGCGTCCCCGGCCGCCGGCCGGGGGTGCCGGGCGCTCACGGCGCCCTGGCGCATCATGACGCGCACCATCCGGCAGGTCGGGTCGGACGGCGGGCGCACCCCGATCTGGGCGGCGACCTCGCGGATCCGGCGGTTCGTGGCCCGCTCGGCCCGGTACACGCCGGAGTGCAGCAGCGCTATGGCCAGGCGCATGGCCTTCAGCCGGCGGTTGTGGGACTCGTACCAGGCGCGCGGACGCCCGGCGGGCAGGCGCTTCTTGGGCAGAGTGGGCAGGCCCGGCAGGTCGGGCAGGGGGCTTGCGGCTGCGGCCATGGGCATCCTCCTGATGCGGTCGCGCACGTCGGGCGAACTACCCACGATTTTACTGCCGGGCACTGACAATCGACCCTGGTCAGGCCGTATTTGAGCGGGGGCCGGCGCCGGTCGGCGGGTCAGCCGGAGGGCACCGTGAAGGCGGCCGGTGCGGTGGTGTTGCCGGCATTGTCGGAGCCGATGGCGCAGTACGTCCAGGGGCCCTGCGACGCCTTCAGCGAGGCGGGGATGTTCAGGTACGGCCGGTAGCCGGCCGGGTCGGCGCAGTCGGTGCCGGCGCGCGGACCGTACTTGACCTGGTAGCCGGTCAGCTCCCACGGGGCGTACACGGGCCGCACCCAGTAGGTGGCGTCGTCACCCTCGCCGAAGTGCTGGGCGTCGATCCTGGGGGCGACGGTGGGCGGGGTGTTGTCCACACGGACGTAGGCGTACGCGGGGTGGGCGAGGGAGGCGGCCCAGGCGGCGCCCTGGAGGGTGGCGTCGGGACCGCCCGCGACGCACAGCACGTGGAGGTTGTCCTGCGCAGGCAGCACCGCGGTGTGCTCCAGGCCGGCGGCCGGTAGGCGGCGGGGAGTGCCGTAGCCCTCGGGCCGGGTGCAGTCGACGGCGCCGAAGGGCCCGGACTTGACGGCCACCCAGGTGGGGCGGGTGCCCTGGCCGGGCGTGATGCGGACGTCCCAGCGGGCGGGCCCGTCGGGGGTGGTGCTGCGGGTCTGGCGGCCGTCGGGGGTGACGGTCACCTGCGTGCCGCGGTCGAGGCGGCAGCCGGTGCGGCGCAGGTCGAACCCGCTGCCGGTCAGGCAGGAGGCGACGGCGTCGACGGGGGTGACGTAGGCGGTGTCGTCCTTGGGCACGACGAGGCCCTCGGCGCTGCCCTCGCAGGGCCGGCCCAGGCCGCAGCCGAGGTAGCCGGGGGTGGCGATGGTGTTGAGCATGCCGACGAGCCGGCCGGTGTCCCCGGCGGTGGTGACCGCGCCGCCGGAGGAGCCGCCGCTGATGCCCAGGCAGTCGGTGCGGGTGGCGTCCTTCCACAGCCAGGTGTGCTCGTGCAGGGCGGGTACGGCGGCGGTCGCCGTGCAGCGGGACTGGCGCAGGTGGCGCCGGCCGTCCTCGATGCCGTCGGAGGGGGCGTGGACGGCGCGCAGGGCGGTGCCGGGCGCGGGCCGGCGGTCGGCCAGGGTCTTGGGGGTGACGTCGAGCTTCGCCAGGTCGCCGTAGGTGGCGTTCAGGCGGAGCAGCGAGACGTCGATGTCCTTCATGGTGGCGTAGAGGACGCGCTCCATGGTGAACGTCTTCTGTTCGGCGACGTTGTCGTGGAAGAAGGCGGGGGTGAACGTCCAGCCCTCGGGCGCAGCCTTGTCGGTGACGACGTCGTTCGTGCCCATGGTGTCGTCGGCGCAGTGCCCGTTGCTGAGGACGAGCGCCTTGGCGGCGGGGTCGGGCCGCCCGCCGGCATGGACGACGGTGGCGCTGCAGGTGGTGCCGCCCCCGCCGACCAGACGCCCGGTGGCGCGGAACCGCCGGCCGTCGGCGGAGCCGGCGTCGAGCAGGGGCGCGGCGTCGGCGGCGGGTGCCGCCTGAAGGGGTGCCGCCTGGGCGGGGGCCGCGCCGGCCGCCGTCAGGCCGGTGGCCAGGAGCCAGGCGGTGCCTGCCGCGAGCGCGGTGCGCACCCGTATCCGCGTCCGTATCCGTATCCGTGTCCGTACCTGGACGGGACTCTTCACGACGATCCTCCTTGATCGCGACCGGCTGGGCGCTCCGCACCCTGGCAGAGGGTGCGGGGCCGCCGCGACGGGAAGGATCTTGTTCTGGACGCCGGACGTCGTGACGGTGCGTGACGGGCCGGTCCACTGGGGACGCGCGCGGACGGGCGGGCAGGCCGGAGCCTGGGGGCGCCCGTCCGGCCGCTCTCACCGTTCGTGACGGAGCGGTTCCGGGCTGCGATCAGGATTGGCGTGAAGAAGCGCCGTCGCCGGCTCGCGGCGACGGCGCTCCGGGCTGTGCGGGGAGGCCGGTGGGGAGGCGTGCAGCCTAGTGCTTCTTCCTGCCGCCGTGCTTGGCCCCGTGCTTGGCGCCGTGCCGCACCTTCTCCATGGCCTCGTGCAGCTCGCCCTTGACCCTCTCGATCCGGCCCTCGGTCTGCATCTTCCGGTCACCGGTGGTCCGGCCGGTGCCCTCCTTGAGCCGGCCCCTGGTCTGCTGGACCTTGGCCTTCGCCCTGTCCTTGGCGCTCATGCCACGCACTCCCTTCCAGCGACGTCGTCTCCCGGGTGTCCACCTCCCAGTGTCCTCCCGGCGGCGGAGGGGCGCATGCCGCGCAACCGCCGGGGAACTCGTCGGCCATGGTGCGATACGGCTACACGATGATGACCGAGCAGGCCGGCCCCCGGGAGCTGGTGGACCACGTGGTGGGCGCGGAGAAGGCCGGGTTCGACTTCTCCGTGATCTCCGACCACTACTTCCCGTGGCTGGCCTCCCAGGGGCACTCCCCCAACGCGTGGGCGGTGCTCGGCGCCGCCGCGCAGGCCACCTCCCGCATCCCCCTGATGACGTACGTGACCTGCCCGACCACCCGGTACCACCCGGCCCTGGTCGCGCAGCAGGCCGCCACCGTGCAGCTGCTGTCGCGGGGGCGGTTCCGGCTGGGGCTGGGGTCCGGCGAGAACCTCAACGAGCACGTGGTGGGCGGCGGCTGGCCGCGCGCCGGGGTCCGGCTGGAGATGCTGGAGGAGGCGGTGGAGATCATCCGCGCGCTGTTCGAGGGGAAGACCCTCAACCACCGCGGGCCGCACTTCGACGTCGAGCACGCCAAGCTGTGGGACCTGCCCGATCCGGTGCCGCCGATCGGCATCGCCGTCTCCGGCGACGTCTCGTGCAGGCTCGCCGGCCACCTGGCCGACCTGGTGATCGCCACAGAGCCGCGCAAGGAGCTGCTGGAGGCGTTCGACCGGCACGGCGGTGCGGGCAAGCCCCGGGTGGGGCAGCTGCCGGTGTGCTACGACCCGGACCGCGACGCGGCGATCGAGCGGGCCCACGACCAGTTCCGCTGGTTCGGGCTGGGCTGGCCCGTCAACTCCGAGCTGCCGCACGACACCGCCTTCGCCTCGGCCACGCAGTTCGTCTCCAAGGACGACGTGGCGCAGTCGATCCCCTGCGGGTCGAAGGTGGACGACTTCGTCGAGGCCGTCCGCCCGTACACGGAGGCGGGGTTCACGGAGGTGGCCCTGGTCCAGATCGGGGGCGGCCACCAGGAGCCGTACCTGAAGTGGGCCGAGGAGGAACTGCTGCCGGCGCTGCGCGAAGGGCTCTGAGCAGCGGCGGCACAGGGCGAGGGGGCCGTCGGCGTCAGCCGGCGGCCCCCTCGCCCAGCTCGCCGTGCACGTCCTCGACGACGGTCTTGTCCAGCGCCGCCCGCACCAGTGCCGCGGCCAGTCGTGGTGCATCCGCGCGGCCGGTCAGCCCCGCCAGTTCCTCCGGGTCCGCGGGCAGGCCCAGCCGTTCGGCGCCCTGCAGCGCCTTGCCGTCGAAGGCCGGGTGGGCCTCGGGCCAGACGCCCTGCACCTCGCGCAGGAAGATGTCCGCGCCGGCCGGCCCCAGCCCGGGGATCTCCTGGAGCACCTCGCGCAGCGCCGCCACGTCGCCGCCCGCCTTCTCGCGCATGCGGCGCACGTCGCCGCCGTAGTGGTCCAGCAGCAACTGCGCGCCGTCGCCCAGCTGGGTGGCGGTGCGTTCGTCGTAGCGGCGGTAGCCGCCCGCGCCGAGGGCGTCGACGCGCTGCTGCCAGCTCGCCCGGACCATGGCGCGCGGGTCCTTCAGGCCCGCGTCGGCCAGTGCGCGGGCCGTGGCCACGGCGACCGACGCCCTGATCCGGGCGCTGAGCAGGCAGGCCAGGACGAGGAGGCGGTACAGCGGCTGCGGCTTGTCCGCGACCGTGATGCCCGCCTCCTCGGCGTACGTCCGTCCGTGGGTGCGCAGCAGCGCCCGGACGGTGTCCCGGCCGGCGGCGGACGCCGAGGCCGCCATCAGCCGAGCAGGCCGGGGCGGTGCGGGAAGCGGTGCAGCTCCAGGGCCGCGGCGAGGGCGTCGGCCAGATCGGCCGGGGAGGCGGTGCCGTTGCCGGTGAGGATGCCGTAGTCGGGGGCCGACTCGCCGAGCACCAGGGCCTCGGGCAGGTTCGCCTCGGTCAGCACCCGGGTGCCCTCGCCGAGCGCGGCGACGGGCTTGCCGTGCCGGTACGTCTCCTCCACGAACCGTACGGCCGCGGGGTCGGCCGCCAGCGTGGTCACGGCCTCCTTGCCGTCGGGGACGAGGACGGCGTCGTAGAGCACCGAGGCCATGGTGGGCAGCGCCCGGTCCACGGACAGCGTGCCGTTGCCGTTGCCCGCGGCCTGCACGGTGCCGTCCCGGGCCGCCAGGACTTCCACGATCGCGCCCTTGGCGGTCAGCCGCTCGCGCACCGCCTCGACCTGCCCGGCGTCCGTGCCGTCGGCGGCCAGGACGGCCACCTTGCGGGTCCGGATGCCCTGCGTGCCGCGCAGGTTCTCCTGGCTGAGGGCGGGCGAGGAGGCGGTGCTGATGCTGTCGGCCGGCTGCGGGGCGGGCACGCCGATGCCCTCGGCGACGAGGGCGGCCAGGTCGCCGTTGACGTGGGCGAGGTTGCCGGTCATGCGTTCGCGCACCTGGACGGAGTTCACCTTGCCCAGCTCGAAGCGGAACGCCTCCACGATGTGCCGCTGCTCCCAGTCGGACATGCTGTTCCAGAACATCGCGGCCTGGCTGTAGTGGTCCTGGAAGCTCTCGCTGCGCATGCGGATCTTGTCGCCGTCGACCTTCTCCGCGTAGTGCCGGAAGACGCCCCGGCCGCCGCCGGCCCCGGCGTGCGCCGGGCAGCCGCCGCCCAGGGAGTTGGGGAAGTAGTTCGTGCCCGGGTGGATGACCTGCTGGCCGAAGCCGTCCCGGTGGTTGTGGTGCACGTCCGCCACCGGCCGGTTCACCGGCAGCTGGCTGAAGTTGGGCCCGCCCAGCCGGATCAGCTGGGTGTCCAGGTAGGAGAAGTTGCGGCCCTGGAGCAGCGGGTCGTTGGTGAAGTCGATGCCAGGCACCACGTTGGCCGTGTGGAAGGCCACCTGCTCGGTCTCGGCGAAGAAGTTGTGCGGGTTGCGGTTGAGCACCATGCGGCCCACGGGCCGCACCGGCACCAGCTCCTCGGGGATGATCTTCGTGGCGTCCAGCAGGTCGAAGTCGAAGGAGAACTCGTCCTTCTCCGGTACCAGCTGCACGCCCAGTTCCCACTCGGGGTACGCGCCGGCCTCGATGGCCTCCCACAGGTCCCGCCGGTGGAAGTCGGGGTCGCGGCCCGCCGTGATCTGCGCCTCGTCCCACACCTGCGAGTGCACGCCCAGCAGCGGCTTCCAGTGGAACTTCACGAAGGTGCCGCGCCCCTCCGCCGTGACGAAGCGGAAGGTGTGCACGCCGAAGCCCTGCATCATCCGGAAGCTGCGCGGGATCGCGCGGTCGGACATCAGCCACATCAGCATGTGCGTGGACTCCGGCTGCAGGGAGCAGAAGTCCCAGAACGTGTCGTGCGCGGAGGCGCCGGTGGGCATCTCGTTGTGCGGCTCCATCTTCACCGCGTGCACGAAGTCGGGGAACTTGATGGCGTCCTGGATGAAGAACACCGGGATGTTGTTGCCGACCAGGTCGTAATTGCCCTCGCGGGTGTAGAACTTGGTGGCGAAGCCGCGCACGTCGCGCACGGTGTCGGCGGAGCCGCGCGGCCCCTGCACGGTGGAGAAGCGGACGAAGACGGGCGTGCGGCGGCCGGCCTCGGAGAGGAAGTCGGCGCAGGTGTGGTCGGCGAGCGAGTCGTACGTCTCGAAGTAGCCGTAGGCGCCGGCGCCGCGGGCGTGCACGACGCGCTCGGGGATCCGCTCGTGGTCGAAGTGGGTGAGCTTCTCCCGGTTGTGGAAGTCCTCCAGCAGCGTGGGGCCGCGGGCGCCGGCGCGCAGCGCGTTGTCCGTGTCGTCGACGCGTACCCCCTGGTCGGTGGTGAGCGCGTCGGAGCGGGGCGCCGCGCGGAAGCGGTCCAGCTGCTCGTCCTTGACGTCCCGGGGTGCCGGGCTGCCGCCGCGGCCTGCTGACTCCTGGTGAGCGGACACGCGTCCACGTCCTTCCGTCGCTACGTCCTGTGCCCTTCAGGCTCACCCGCGTGCCCGGGCCCGGCAAACCGAAACCCGGGCCGCGGCCGGGCGTTCCCCGGGCGGACCGTCCCGAGTGGAGGGCCACCCCGCGGTGTGCGACGCTGCTCACTGAGTCGTTTCGGCTACGGGTGGTCAAGAAGCGCCCGTCCGGCAGGGGCGTCCGGCGATGGGCCGGCAGGAGTTCCCCGGGACGTGGGCCGGCCGCCGCCAATTCCATCGGGCTTCCCCCCGGGAGCGGCGAAGGAGTGTGATCATGGACGAACGACGCTGGAACCGTGCGGTCATCACGGGAGGGGCCGGCTTCGTCGGATCCCACCTGTGCGAACGGCTCCTCGCCGAGGGGTGCGAGGTGGTCTGCGTGGACAACCTCGTGACCGGCTCCCGCGCCAACGTCGCCCCTCTGGAGCGGCACCCGGGCTTCGTCCTCCTCCAGGCCGACGTCACCCGGACGGGCCTGCTGGAGGGCATCGCGGGCCCGGTGGACCTCGTACTGCACCTCGCCTGCCCGGCCTCCCCCGCCGACTACCTGCGGCTGCCCATCCAGACCCTGGAGGCGGGCAGCAGCGGCACCCGGGCGGCCCTGGAGCTGGCCCGCCGCGAGGGCGCGCGGTTCCTGTTCACCTCGACGTCCGAGGTGTACGGCGACCCGCTGGAGCACCCGCAGCGCGAGCAGTACTGGGGCAACGTCAACCCGATCGGTCCGCGCAGCGTGTACGACGAGTCGAAGCGGTACGCCGAGGCGCTGGTGACGGCCTACCGGCGCACCCACGGCACCGACACCGCCATCGTGCGCCTGTTCAACACGTACGGGCCGCGGATGCGGGCCGGGGACGGCCGGGCCGTGCCCACCTTCATCCGGCAGGCCCTGGACGGCGAGCCGCTGACGGTGGCGGGCGACGGCAGCCAGACCCGGTCGCTGACGTACATCGACGACACGGTCGACGGCATCCTCGCGCTGGCCGCCAGTGGCCTGCCCGGGCCGGTGAACATCGGCAGCGACGAGGAGACCAGCATGCTGGACCTGGCGCAGCGCATCGTGGGCCTCACCGGCTCGGCGTCGACCGTCCGCTTCGTCGACCGGCCCGTGGACGACCCCGCCAAGCGCCGCCCGGACACCTCCACGGCCCGCCGTGAGCTGGGCTGGGAGCCGCGCGTCGACTGCGCCGAGGGCCTGAAGCGGACCGTGGAGTGGTTCATGCGGTCCCTCGTCCCCGGCCCCGGGGCCTGACGGTCCCCCGCCGGCCGGGCGCGCGACGCGGACCCGGCACCCGAAGGAGACGGAGCACGCCATGCGCATCCTCGGAATCAACGCCCTCTTCCACGACCCGGCGGCCGCGCTGGTCGTCGACGGACGGGTCGTCGCGGCCGCGGAGGAGGAGCGGTTCTCCCGGCGGAAGCACGGCAAGAGGCCCGTCCCGTTCGCCGCGTGGGAGCTGCCGCGGCAGTCCGCGCTGTGGTGCCTGGAGCACGCCGGGCTGACCCCGGCCGACCTGGACCTGGTGGGCTACTCGTACGACCCGGCGCTGGCCCGGCCCGCCGGGGAGCTGGGGCTGCACGACCCGTGGGACCACCTGCGGCAGACGTACGCGCGGGAGGCGCCGTCGTTCCTGGCCGAGGCGCTGCCGGGGCTGGACCCGGAGCGGGTGCGGTTCGTGCCGCACCATGTGGCGCACGCCGCCTCGGCGGGGCTGGCGAGCCCGCACCCGGACAGCGCGGTGCTGGTGCTGGACGGGCGCGGCGAGTGCGCCTCGCACCTGGCGGGGCGTTACACCGGCGGGGAGCTGGAGGTGCTGGGCACCCAGGAGCTGCCGCAGTCGCTGGGCCTGGTGTACGAGGAGCTGACCGCGCACCTGGGGTTCCTGCGCAGCAGCGACGAGTACAAGGTGATGGCGCTGGCGGCGTACGGCAAGCCGCGGTTCCTCACCGAGCTGCGGGAGCACGTGCACGCCACGGGCGACGGCGGGTTCCGGGCGCACGCGGTGCCGTGGGCGGCGCTCACCGAGCCGCGCGTGCCGGGTCAGGAGTGGACGCAGGACCACGCGGACCTGGCGGCGAGCACCCAGGTGTGCCTGGAGGAGCTGCTGCTGGACCTGGCGCGGTGGCTGCACGGGCGCACCGGCGCCCGGTCGCTGGCCCTGGCCGGCGGGGTGGCGCTCAACTGCGTGGCGAACTCGCGCATCGCGAACGAGGGCCCGTTCCGCGAGGTGTGGGTGCAGCCGGCCGCCGGCGACGCGGGCACGGCGCTGGGCGCGGCGCTCCAGCTGGCGGCCGCGGACGGGCAGGTGGCCCCGATGCCGGGCGCCGACCTGGGCCGGGGCTGGACCGACGAGGCGCTGCGGGACTGGCTGGAGACGGCGCGGGTGCCGTACGAGCGGCCGCCGGACATCGCCGAGGCGGTGGCGGAGGAGCTGGCGCGGGACGGCATCGTGGCGTGGTTCCAGGGCCGCAGCGAGTACGGACCGCGGGCGCTGGGGCACCGGTCGCTGCTGGCGCACCCGGGCCGCGCGGAGAACCTGGAGCGGCTCAACCACGTGAAGGGGCGGGAGGAGTTCCGGCCGGTGGCGCCGATGGTGCTGGCCGACCGGGCCGCGGACATCTTCGCGGGGCCGCTGCCCAGCCCGTACATGCTCTTCGTGCACGACGTGGCCCGGAACTGGCGGGACCGCATCCCCGCCGTGGTGCACGTGGACGGCACGGCGCGGATCCAGACGGTGGACCCGGCGCGGGAGCCGCTGGTGGCGCGGATGCTGGCGTCGTTCGAGCGGCGCACCAAGCTGCCCGTCGTGGTCAACACCAGCCTGAACACGGCCGGCCGGCCCATGGTCGACGATCCCCGGGACGCGCTGGAGTGCTTCGGCTCGGCGCCGGTGGACCTGCTGGCGATCGGGCCGTACGCGGTGCGGCGCGGCCGGATGTACGCGGAGCGGGAGGGAGCATGAGCGGGGCCGGGCGCATGAGCGGGGCCGGGAACGCCGGCAGCACGGAGGGCGCCGCGTACGCCGTGGTGGTGCCCACCGTCGGGCGGCCGTGTCTGGCGGACTGTCTGGCGGCGCTGGCCGCGTCGGTGGGCCCGTCGCCCCGGGAGGTCGTCGTGGTGGACGACCGGCCCGGGGGCGGGCACGCCCGTCCGCCGCTGTCCCTGCAGCCGCTGGGGCCGCTGGAGCCGTGCGCGCGGCTGCTGCGCAGCGGCGGCCGCGGACCGGCGGCGGCGCGCAACACCGGCCTGCGGGCGGTGTCGGCGCCCTGGGTGGTCTTCCTCGACGACGACGTGCGGGTGGGCCGGCTGTGGCGCACGGAGGTGCTGCGGGACCTGGTGGCGGCGGGGCCGCGCGTGGGCGGGGTGCAGGGCTCGCTGGAGGTGCCGCTGCCCGCGGACCGGCGGCCCACGGACTGGGAGCGGAACACGGCGGGCCTGGCCGGCGCCCGGTGGGCGACGGCCGACATGGCGTACCGGACGGCGGTGCTGGCGGCGGTGGGCGGCTTCGACGAGCGGTTCCCGCGGGCGTTCCGGGAGGACGCCGACCTGGCGCTGCGGGTGTGCGGCGCGGGCTGGCGGCTGGAGCGGGGCCGGCGGCGGACGCGGCACCCGGTGCGGCCGGCGGGGCGCTGGGCGTCGGTGCGGGCGCAGGCGGGCAACGCCGACGACGCGTTGATGCGGCGGCTGCACGGGCGCGACTGGTGGCGGCGGGCGGAGGCGCCCCGCGGCCGGCTGCGGGCGCACGCGGCGGTCACCGCCGCCGGCGCGCTGGCGCTGGCCCTGGCCCTGGCGCGGCGGCCGGAGGCGGCCGCGCTGGCGGCGCTGAGCTGGGCGCTGGGCACGGCGGAGTTCGCGTGGGCGCGGATCGCGCCGGGGCCGCGCACGGCGGCGGAGGTGGCGGCCATGGTGGCCACCAGCGTGGTGATCCCGCCGGTGGCGGTCTGTCACCGGCTGCGCGGCATGTGGCGGCACCGGTCGGCGCGGCCGCTGCCCGCGGCCCGGCCGGCCCCGGTGGCGGCACCGGCGGCCGTGCGGGCCGTGACGGGGAAGGGAGCGGTCCCGTGAGGAACGACGGTCCAATAGCCGGGCGGCTGCCGGCGGCCGTGCTGTTCGACCGGGACGGCACGCTCATCCGTGACGTGCCGTACAACGGCGACCCGGCGCGGGTGATGCCGGTGGCCGGGGCCCGGTCGGCACTGACGCTGCTGCGCCGGCGGGGCGTGCGGACGGGCGTGGTGACCAACCAGTCGGGGCTCGGCCGGGGACTGCTGACGTCCGATCAGGTGCGGCGGGTCAACCGGCGGGTGGAGCGGCTGCTGGGGCCGTTCGACGTGTGGGCGGTGTGCCCGCACGGCCCCGACGAGGGGTGCGCGTGCCGCAAACCGGCGCCGGGGCTGGTGCTGCGCGCCGCCCGTGAGCTGGGCGTGGACCCCGCCGACTGCGTGGTGATCGGCGACATCGGCAGCGACATGGAGGCGGCGCGGGCGGCCGGGGCCCGCGGGGTGCTGGTGCCGACGCGCGCCACCCGCCGCGAGGAGGTGCTGCGCGCCGAGTGGCGGGCGGCGGACCTGCCGGCGGCGGTGCACGCCGTGCTCGCCGCGGCGGCGCGGCCCGTGGCGGTCCCGGCGGTGGAGGGAGGCCCGCGGTGAGAGCGCTGGTGGCGCGGATGGACAGCTTCGGCGACGTGCTGCTCGCCGGGCCGGCGGTCCGTGCCGTGGCGGCGCGGGCGCACCACACGACGCTGCTGTGCGGGCCGCTGGGCGAGCCGGCGGCGCGGCTGCTGCCGGGCGTGGACGAGGTGCTGGTGTGGGACGCGCCGTGGGTGGGGTTCGCGCCGCCGGCGGTGGACCGGGCCGGCGTGGAGGGGTTCGTGGCCCGGCTGGCGCAGGCGCCGCCGGACGTGGGGCTGGTGCTGACGTCGTTCCACCAGAGCCCGCTGCCGCTGGCACTGCTGCTGCGCATGGCGGGCGTGGGCCGGCTGGCGGCGGACTGCGAGGACTACCCGGGGGCGCTGCTGGACCTGCGGCACCGCCGGGCCCCGCACCGGCACGAGGTGCGGGCGGCCCTCGACCTGGCCGCGGCGGCCGGTTTCCCGCTGCCGCCCGGCGACGACGGACGGCTGGCGCTGCGCGGGGTGCCGGAGGGCGGCGGCCCGGTGGCGGGCGACGGCTACGTCGTGGTGCACCCGGGGGCGGCGGTGCCGGCCCGGCAGTGGGGCCGGGAGCGGTGCGCGGCGGCGGTACGGGTGCTGGTGCGGGCCGGGTACCGGGTGGTGGTCACCGGCGGCCCCGGCGAGCGGGAGCTGACCGCCGCGGTCGCCGGGGGCGTCGCGGAGGACCTGGGCGGCCGCACCACGCCGGCGGAGCTGGCCGGGGTGCTGGCGCGGGCGGCGGCGGTCGTGGTGGGCAACACCGGCCCGGCGCACCTGGCGGCCGCGGTGGGCACCCCGGTGGTGTCGCTGTTCGCGCCCGTGGTGCCGGCCGAGCGGTGGGCGCCGTACGGGGTGCCGCACGTGCTGCTGGGCGACGAGCGGGCGCCGTGCGCGGGCAGCCGCGCCCGGGAGTGCCCGGTGCCGGGCCACCCCTGCCTGGCCGGGGTCTCGCCGGGGGACGTGCTGGCGGCGGTGGAGAAGCTGACCGGGCGGACGCCCGGCCTGGAGCCGGAACGTACGGAGCGGACGGAGCGGACGTCATGAGGATCCTGCTGTGGCACGTGCACGGTTCGTGGACGACGGCGTTCGTCCAGGGCCCGCACACGTATCTGGTGCCGGTGACCCCCGACCGCGGCCCGGACGGGCTGGGCCGGGCGCGGACCTTCGACTGGCCGGAGTCGGTGGTCGAGGTGGCGCCGGGGCGGCTGCGGGCCGAGGACGTCGACCTGCTGGTGCTGCAACGGCCGCACGAGTTCGAGCTCGCGCGGCGGTGGCTGGGCCGGCGGCCGGGCGTCGACGTGCCGACCGTCTACCTGGAGCACAACGCGCCGGGCGGGAACGTGCCGGACACCCGGCACCCGGCCGCGGGCCGGCCCGGGCTGTCGGTGGTGCACGTGACCCACTTCAACCGGCTGATGTGGGACTGCGGGACGACCCCCACCACCGTCATCGAACACGGCGTGGTCGACCCGGGCCCGCTGTGGACCGGCCGGCTCACCCGGGCCGTGGTGGTGGTCAACGAGCCGCTGCGGCGGGGCCGGACGACGGGCACGGACCTGCTGCCGTACTTCGCGGGCGCCGCCCCGCTGGACGTCTTCGGCATGGGCACCGAGGGCCTGGCCGGCGAGCTGGGCCTGGCCCCGGACCGGTGCCGGGGCCGGGAGCTGGTGCAGCGCGAGCTGCACCGGGCGATGGCGGAGCGCCGGGTGTACCTGCACCCGGTGCGCTGGACGTCCCTGGGGCTCTCCCTGCTGGAGGCCATGCACCTGGGGATGCCGGTGGTGGCGCTGGCCACCACGGAGGTGACCGAGGCGGTGCCGCCCGAGGCGGGCGTCGTCTCCAACCGGCCGGAGGTGCTGCACGACGCCGTGCGCGCCTTCGTCGCGGAGCCGGAACTGGCCCGGGAGACCGGCCGGGCCGCCCGAGCGGCGGCCCTCGGCCGCTACGGGCTGGCCCGGTTCCTGGACGACTGGGACCGGCTGATCAAGGAGGTGACCCGATGAGAATCGCCATGGTGTCCGAGCACGCGAGCCCGCTCGCCGCGCTCGGCGGACCCGACGCGGGCGGGCAGAACGTGTACGTGGCCCGCCTGGCCGGGCTGCTGGCCGAGCGCGGTCACGAGGTGACCGTCTACACCCGCCGGGACGACCCGGTGTCACCGGACCGGGTGCCGCTGCCCTCGGGGGCCGTGGTGGAGCACGTACGGGCCGGCCCGCCGCGGGTGCTGCCCAAGGACGACCTGTTCGCGCACATGCCGGCGTTCGGCGCCCACCTGGCGCGGGCCTGGCGGACGTGGCGGCCGGACGTGGTGCACGCGCACTTCTGGATGTCCGGCGCCGCGGCGCTGGCGGGCGCGCGGGACCTGGGCGTGCCCGTGGTGCAGACCTACCACGCGCTGGGCACCGTGAAGCGGCGTCACCAGGGCGTGGCCGACACCAGTCCGCCGGAGCGGCGGGAGGTGGAGAGACGGATCGGCGCGGCCTGCGCCCGGGTGCTGGCCACCTGCTCGGACGAGGTGCGTGAGCTGGGCCTGATGGGCATCCCGCCGGAACGCTGCTCGGTGGTGCCGTGCGGCGTGGACACCGACCACTTCGCCGCCCGCGGCCGCATCTCCCTGTCCCCGGCGCGCCGCGCCCGGTACCGGCTGCTGACGGTGGGCCGGCTCGTGCCGCGCAAGGGCGTGGACGTGGCGCTCCAGGCGCTGCGGCGCGTCCCGGACGCCGAGCTGGTGGTGGCGGGCGGGCCGCCCGCCGACGGGCTGGCCAGGGACCCGGAGGCGCAGCGGCTGCTGGAGCTGGCCCGCCGGCTGCGGGTGGCGGACCGGCTGGTGCTGCTGGGCTGCGTGCCGCACGAGGACGTGCCGGCGCTGATCCGCAGCGCGGACGTGGTGCTGTGCACCCCGGCGTACGAGCCGTTCGGCATCGTGCCGCTGGAGGCGATGGCGTGCGGGGTGCCGGTGGTGGCGACCGACGTGGGCGGGCACCGGGACACGGTGGCGCACGGCGGGACGGGGCTGCTGGTGCCGCCGGGCCGGCCGACGGTGCTGGGCGACGCGGTGCGGGAGCTGCTGGAGTGCCCCGAGCGGCTCGACGCGTACGGGCGGGCCGGGCGGCGGCGCGCCGTGACACGGTACACCTGGCAGCGGGTCGCCGACGGGGTGGAGCACGTGTACGACCGCGTCGTCCTGCCCGCCCCCGTACCGTCAGGAGCCCCGCGATGACCGTCACCCGTGTCAACGGCCACCGGGCGCCGGTGGCGCCGGACGACCACTGCGGGCGGCTGCTGACCGCCCTGGAACGGTTCCGGCAGGAGGAGGCGGCCACCGCCCGGCGGTGGGGCGTCCGGCTGGCAGCCGTGCTGGGCGCGGGCGGGCGGCTGCTGGCCGCCGGCAACGGCGGCAGCGCGGCCCAGGCCCAGCACCTGACGGCCGAGCTGGTGGGCCGCTACCGCGAGGACCGGGCGCCGTTCTCCGCGATCGCCCTGCACGCCGACACCTCCAGCTGCACCGCCATCGTCAACGACTACGGGGCCGGCCAGCTGTTCGCCCGTCAGGTGCGGGCGCACGCCCGGCCCGGCGACGTCCTGGTGCTGCTGTCGACCAGCGGGCGCAGCGACAACCTGCTGCGCGCGGCGGCGGCCGGCCGGGAGTCGGGGGCGGACGTGTGGGCGCTCACCGGGCCCGCGCCCAACCCGCTGGCGGAGGCGGGCCACGACCGGCTGTGCGTGGAGGCCGCCACCACCGCGACCGTGCAGGAGCTGCACCTGGTGGCGGTGCACATGATGTGCGCGGCCTTCGACGCGGCGCTGGGTGTCGCCGAGGGGGCGCCGTGAGGGCCGCGGCGCCGCTGGTGGTGGTCGGTGACGCGCTGCTCGACCGGGACCTGGTGGGCACGGCGGAGCGGCTGGCGCCGGACGCGCCGGTGCCGGTCCTCGACGACTGCCAGGAGCGGCTGCGGCCGGGCGGCGCCGCGCTCGCGGCGTACCTGGCGGCGCGGGCGGGCCGGGAGGTCACGCTGGTGGCGCCGCTGGGCGACGACGCGGCGGGGCGGCGGCTGCGGGCGATGCTGGAGCCGGTGCTGACGCTGGTGCCGCTGCCGCTGGACGGGCCGCAGGCGGAGAAGACCCGGGTGATGGCGGACGGGCGGCCGGTGGTGCGCCTGGACCGGGGCACGGGCCGGGCGGCGGGCGTCACGGACGCGGCCCGCCGGGCGCTGGCCG
Organism: Streptomyces mashuensis; assembly: GCF_014654785.1. Taxonomy (GTDB): domain Bacteria; phylum Actinomycetota; class Actinomycetes; order Streptomycetales; family Streptomycetaceae; genus Streptomyces; species Streptomyces mashuensis. Next base: position 206,768 of record NZ_BNBD01000010.1, on the reverse strand, counting down.
GGGCGCCGGCCGTGCTGGTGGCGGACTACGCGCGGGGCGCCGCCGACGTGCTGCGCGACGAACTGGCGGCGCGGGCGCCGCACACGGCGCTGGTGTGGGACCCGCACCCGCGGGGCCGGCCCCCGGTGCCGGGGGCACGGCTGGTGACCCCCACCGGGGAGGAGGCGCGCCGCTTCGCCGGTCCGGACGCGGCCGACGGGGACGAGCTGGCCGCGGTGGCGCGGACGGCCGCCGCGCTGGTCCGCCGCTGGGGCGCGGTGGGCGTGGCGGTGACGCTGGGCGCCCGCGGGGCGCTGCTGTGCCAGGGCGACGGTCCGCTGTTCGTCCCGGCGGCGGCCCGGCACGGCGGCGACGCCTGCGGGGCCGGCGACTGCTTCGCGGCCACGGCGGCGGGGCTGCTGGGCGACGGCGTGCTGCCGGCGGAGGCGGTGCAGGGCGCGGTGGCGGCGGCCACGCGGTACGTGGCCGAGGGCGGCGCGCTGACGGCCGCGCCCGGGGCCGCGCCGGACGGCGCGGGCGGCGCCGGGGGCGGCGACGGGGACGCCGCGGCGGGCGGGGACGCGCTGCGGCTGGCCGAGCGGGTGCGCGCGGCGGGCGGCACGGTGGTGGCGGCCGGCGGCTGCTTCGACCTGCTGCACGCCGGGCACGTCAGCCTGTTGCAGCAGGCCCGCGGCATCGGCGACTGCCTGATCGTGTGCCTCAACTCCGACGCCTCGGTGCGCCGCCGCAAGGGCCCCGGGCGGCCCATCAACCCGCTGGCCGACCGGGTGCGGGTGCTGCGGGCGCTCCAGTGCGTGGACGCCGTGGCGGTGTTCGACGAGGACACGCCCGAACGACTGCTGGCCGGACTGCGGCCGCACATCTGGGTCAAGGGCGGCGACTACGCCGTCGGCCAGCTTCCCGAGGCGGCCCAGCTGGCCTCGTGGGGCGGGCAGGCGGTGCTGCTGCCGTATCTGGACGGGCGGTCCAGCACCCTGCTGGCCACCCGGGCCGCGGACAGCCTGGGCACCGGCGGCGGGCAGGACCCGTACGCAGGGCACGGACAGGAAGGGCAGGTCCCACCATGACCGCACCGCAGCCGGGCCCCGACCCGGACCGCATCCCCCGGGGCGGCCCGCCGGCGGAGACGCCGCCGGGCGAGGGCAGCCTCTCCGAGGCCGGGCCCAAGCAGCCCTACGACCGCGTCAAGCGGTGGGGGGCGATCCCCTGCCTGCTGATCACCGTGCTGTTCATCCTGGTGATCGTGGTGCTGGTGATCCTGGTGGCCGTCGGCACCTGACCGCCGGACGGCCGGCCGCCGGGTCCGGCGGCCGGCCGGGACCGGGTCGGGGTCAGGGTCAGGCGGCGGTCTGGAACGCCGGCTCCGGCACCACGGCCGGCGCGGGCGCGGGCACGGGCCGGGCCACGGCGCTGCGACGGCGGTGGGCCAGGAAGCCCGCGCCGATCACGGCGGCGATGGCGAGGCCGCCGAGGACGAGCGCGCCGCGCTCGCCCGCGCCCTGGACCAGCAGGCCCAGCAGCGGCGGGCCGGCCAGGTTCCAGCTGGTGCTGAGGCTGCGCCACACGCCGAGCACGCGGCCGCGCATGTGCGGCGGCGGGTCGGTCTGGAGGACCGTGGTGGTGGCCGTGTCGGACACCGACTCCACGACCGCCATGGGGACGACCATCACCAGCAGCACCATCAGGGCGGGGCTCAGGCCCGCGAAGACCTGGAGCAGGCCGCCCGCGGCGGCCAGCAGCGCCACGATCCGCACGGTGGGCCGGCGCAGCCGGCCGGCCACCACGGCGCCCACGATGCCGCCGACGGCGAGCAGCGCGGACACCAGGCCGTAGGCGCCGGCGCCGCCGTGCAGGGGGCCGGTGACCAGGGTGGCCAGGGTCAGCTGGTAGTTGCGGCCGAGGACGGCGCTGACCGCGGCGATCACGGCGAGGGCGACCAGGGCGCGCCGGTTGAGGAAGAACGACAGGCCGCCGCGCTCCTCGCGGCGGTCCGCGCCGCGCGGGCGGGCGGCGGCCGCACGGGCCGCCTCGCGGGCGTGCCGGGCGGGCCGCAGGAACGGGATGACCGCGGTGACGAAGAGGAACGACGCGCCGTTGACGGCGTAGGCGCCGGCGGTGCCGATCGCGGCGATGCCGACGGCGGCCAGAGCGGTGCCGGCCAGCCGGCCGACGCTGTGCACGACGGAGCCCAGGGCGATGGCCGAGGGCACGTCCTCCTCGGGCACCAGGTCGTTGCCGAGCAGGGCGGTGGCCGGGCCGTCGACGGTGGCGATCAGGCCGGTGACGGCCGCGAGGCCCATGAGCACCGGCACGGTGAGCAGGCCGAGGGCCACCAGCACGGCGGTGGTGAACGCCACCAGGGCCAGCAGGGCCTGGCTGACGGCGGCGACGAGCTTGCGCGGCATCCGGTCGACGACGGCGCCGCCCAGCAGGCCGAAGAGCAGGCCGGGGGCGGCCTGCACGGACAGCGAGAGGCCGGTGGCGGCGGCGGAGCCGGTCAGCTGGAGCACGAGCAGGTTCTGCACGGTCAGCTGCATCCAGGTGCCGAGGTTGGACACCAGGTTGGCCAGCGACCACCAGCGCATGCTGGCGCTGCGCAGGCAGCGCCACGGCGAGCGGTCCTCGCCCGCGCCGGCGCCGCGGCGGCGCAGCAGCGCGCGCACGGGGCGCAGGGCGGGGATCCGGGCAGGGGTGTCGGCGGGGTTCGCGGAGGAAACGCGCAAGGGTCCGTTCCGGGGGTCGGGGCATCGGCGGGGCCGGCGTCCGCGCCGGCCTGCGGAGCGCCCCGGTGGGGCGGCACAGCGGTCCGGGCGTCGGGAACCCGCCGGGTGCGAACCCGGGACGGGGGGCCGGAGGACGCCGGGGCGGTCGCGCTGCCATGGCGCGGGTGCCCTGCTTCGGCGTCCCCGCCATCGTCACAAGCGCTTCCCCGGCCGGGGAAGACGATCCGCTGTGCAGTGCGTCACCCGGTGCGGCGGACCTGGTCACGGAGGGTGGTGTTCCAGGTCACACGGGCGGGGCCGACCGCCGCCCGCCGGCGGCCGGTCAGCGGAGGAGCCGGGCGGCCACGCGCAGGTCGGCCACCAGGCCGGCGTACATCGCGGCGCGGTCGGCGTCGTCGGCCCGCAGCACGGCGGACGGGTGGATGGTGGCCACCAGCACGCCCTCCCCCGCCGCGCCGCCGTCCAGAGCCGGCATCGGCAGCGCCACCCCGCGCTGCTGCGACACCCGGAAGGAGGAGCCGTACAGCGCCTTGCCGGCCGTGGCGCCCAGGGCGACGACCACCTCCGGGTCGATCAGCTGGAGCTCGGCGACCAGCCACGGCTTGCAGGCGCCGATCTCGCGCAGGCCCGGCGTCTTGTGGATGCGGCGCTTGCCGCGCGGCGCCGGCTCGAACTTGAAGTGCTTCACGGCGTTGGTGACGTAGGTCTCCGTCGGGTCGATGCCGGCCTCGTCGACGGCCCGCATCAGCACGCCCCCGGCGGGCCCCACGAACGGCAGCCCCTTGCGGTCCTCCTGGTCCCCCGGCTGCTCCCCCACCAGCACCAGGCGGGCGGAGGCGTCCCCGGAGCCGAAGACGGACTGGGTGGCGTCCCGGTGCAGCGGACAGCCCCGGCAGCCGTGCGCCGCCTCGCGCAGGGCGTCCAGGCCGGCACCCCGCGGCACGTACGGCCCGGCGTCGTACGCCTCGTCGTCGGGGCGGGCCTCGTCGTGGTCCTCGTCGCGGTCCTTGTGCTGTCGCGCCACGGCTACGAGTGTGCCCCGCCGGGGTGGCGTCCGCCCGCCGGACGTGTCGGCGCGGCGGGCCGGGGTAGCTGCGTTGCCGTCGACGGACAGACCCGCGAACGAAGGAGGAGCTCATGGTGGCCCAGGAGAACCCCGACGACGTCGTGGCGCTGCTGCGCGAGCAGCACCGGGACATCCGCACCCTGTTCGACGAGGTGCTGGCGCGCACGGGCGAACAGCGCCGGCACTGCTTCCGGCGGCTGGTCCACCTGCTCGCCGTGCACGAGACGGCCGAGGAGGAAGTGGTCCACCCCTACGCGCGCGACGCCCTCGACCGCGGCGACCACGTGGTGGACGACCGGCTGGCGGAGGAACGCGAGGCCAAGCGGACGCTCCAGCACCTGGAGCGGCTGGACCCGGACGGCCCCGAGTTCGTGAAGGAGTTCACCACGCTGCGCGAGGCGGTGCTGGCACACGCAGAGGCGGAGGAGGAACGCGAGTTCGCCCGGCTGCGGGCCGAGGGCGACCCGGACCGGCTGCGGAAGATGGCCAGGGCCGTCCGGGCCGCGGAGGCCGTCGCCCCCACCCACCCGCACCCCGGCACCGAGTCGGCGACGAAGAACCTGCTGCTCGGCCCCGCCGCGGCCGTGGCCGACCGGGCCCGCGACGCCGTGCGCGGCGCCTTCCGCAACGACTGACCGCCCGGGCCCGGCCCGTCCGGGTGACGGAACGGGGGCGCGCCCGCCGCAGCACCGGCGGGCGCGCCCCCGCGGCGGGAAGGGACACGGGGACCGCAATGGGGCAGGAAGCGAGGAGGTCGGAGCGATGCGGGGACGGCTGAGGAGCGGGCGGCGCGGGCTGCTGCCGGGGGTGACCGCGGCGGCGGCCCGGCATACCCGCGCGAGGACCGGTTACCCCTCTCCCGTGCTGGTCGCCCTGAGTACGTGGGACCGGTCACTGTTCCGGCGGGTCGCCGAGCGGCACTGGCCGGGCGGCGACCGGGTGCTGCCGCGCCTGTCGCGGAGCGCCGACCACGGGGTGCTGTGGTTCGGCGTGGCGGCGGGCGCGGCGCTGCTGGGCGGGCCGGCGGTGCGCCGGGCCGCGCTGCGCGGCACGCTGTCGCTCGCGCTGGCCTCGGCGACGGTCAACACCGTCGGCAAGCGGTCGGTGCGGCGGGTGCGGCCGGTCGCCGACCTGGTGCCCGTGGTGCGCCGGCTGGCGCGGCAGCCGGTGACCACGTCGTTCCCGTCCGGGCACTCGGCGTCCGCGGCGGCGTTCGCCACCGGGGTCGCGCTGGAGAGCCCGTGGTGGGGGCTGGCGCTGGCGCCGCTGGCGGCGTCGGTGTGCTTCTCCCGCGTCTACACCGGCGTCCACTACCCCGGTGACGTCCTCGCGGGTGCGGCCCTCGGGGCGGGGGCGGCGTTCGTGGTGCGGGGCCTGGCCCCCGGCCGGCCCCGGCAGGTGCCGGAGGCGCCCGCCCGCCCGGATGCGCCCGCGCTGCCCGGGGGCCGGGGGCTGGTGGTGGTCGCCAACTGCGTCTCGGGGCAGCGTGCAGCGGGCCCCGCGGACCCGGTCCCGGCGATCCGGTCGGCGCTGCCGCAGGCCGAGGTGGTGACGTGCGGGCCGGGTGACTCCCTCGCCCGGCTCCTGGAGGAGGCGGCCGCCCGGGCCCGCGAGCTCGGCGGGGCCCTCGGCGTGCACGGCGGCGACGGCACCGTCAACGCGGCGGCGACGGCGGCCGCGCGGCACGGGCTGCCGCTCGCGGTCCTGCCCGGCGGCACGTACAACCACTTCGCCCGGGACCTGGGCGTGGCCACGGTGGCCGACGCGGCGCGGGCGGTGGAGGCCGGCGAGGCGGTGGCGGTCGACGTGGGCCGCTTCGAGGGGCTGCGGTTCCTCAACACCTTCAGCATCGGCGCCTACCCGGACCTGGTCCGGGTGCGGGAGCGCTGGGCGCCGCGGATCGGCGCCTGGCCGGCCGGGGTGGCGGCCGCGGTGCACGTGCTGCGGACCGCGCGCCCGGTGCGGCTGCGCGTCGACGGGCGGCGCCGCACGGTGTGGCTGCTCTTCGCCGGCAACTGCCTGTACCGCGGCCCGGGCATGGCGCCGGTGCGGCGCGCGGACCTCGCGGACGGCCTGCTCGACGTACGGCTGGTGCACGGCGGGCGGCTGGCCCGCACCCGTCTGCTGCTGGCGGCGCTGACCGGCGCGGTCCGCCACTCCCCCGTCCTGCGGGTGGTGCGGGCCCGGCGGCTGTCGGTCACCGGCATCCCGCCGGGCACCCATCTGGCGTACGACGGCGAAGTGGCGCCGGCGCCCCCGTCGCTGACGCTGCGGAAGGACCGCGAGGCGCTGCTGGTGTACCGCCCGTCGCCGGAGCGGCGGTAGAGGTCAGGAGCCGTCCAGGCGGGCGAACGGGCTGTCGTCCAGGGACGCGAGGAGGTCGGCGGGGTCGCGGTAGACCGCGACGGCGCCGGCCTCCTCCAGTTCGGCGCGGCCGATGCCGCCGCACAGCAGGGCGACGCAGTCCACGCCGGCGGCGCGGGCCGCCTTCACGTCCCACACGGTGTCGCCGACGAAGAGGGCGCGGGCCGGGGGCACGTCGGCCTCGGCCAGGGCCTGTTCCACGGGGTCGGGCGCGGGCTTGCCGGCCTCGACGTCGTCGGCGCTGGTCGCGGCGCGGATGGCGTCGTCGGCGTCGAGCGCGCGGCGCAGCGCGGAGAGTTCCGAGCCCTGGGCGGAGGTGGCGAGGACCACCCGCCAGTCGCGGTCGGCGAGGGCGCGCAGCAGCGCGGCGGCGCCGTTGTGGGCCGGCAGGCGGTCGAACCACGTGGCGTAGAGCGTCTTGTGGGCGGCGCTGAGGGCGTCGTCCTCGTCCCGGTCCCGGTCGGGGCCCAGCAGCCGGTCGAGCAGGCCGCCGGAGGGCATGCCGATGGTGCGGTGCACGTCGGTCATGGCGACATGGTGGCCGGCCTGGCGGAGCGCCTCCCACCAGGTGACGGCGTGCAGGTAGTTGGTGTCGACGAGGGTGCCGTCCACGTCGAAGACCACGGCGCGGGGGTGCGGGGCGTCGGCGGGCGTCGTCATGTCGTCGTACGCGGTCACGGTGGTCTCCCGGGTCAGGGCGTCAGCAGGGTCTTGACCATGCCGTCCTCCTTGGCCTGGAAGGTCCGGTAGGCGTCCGGGCCCTCCTCCAGCGGCAGGGTGTGGGTGGCGAAGCCCTGGACGCCGAGCGGGTCGGCGTCGTTGAGCAGCGGCAGGATCTCGCGGACCCAGCGGTGCACGTTGGCCTGGCCCATGCGCAGCTGGATCTGCTTGTCGAACATCGTCATCATCGGCATCGGGTCGGCCATGCCGCCGTAGACGCCGACGACGGAGACGGTGCCGCCGCGCCGGACCGCCTCGACGGCCGTGTAGAGGGCGGCCAGCCGGTCGACGCCGACGCGGTCCATGAGTTTCTCCGCGAGGGCGCCGGGGAGCAGTCCGACGAGGAAGTGGCCGGCCTTGGCGACGGGAGCCCCGTGGGCCTCCATGCCGACGGCGTCGACGACGGCGTCGGTGCCCCGGCCGTCGGTGCGGTCGCGAATGGCGGTCACGAGGTCCTTGCCGTGCTCGCGTGCGTCCAGCACCGTCACGCCGCGGGCGCGGGCCCGCTCCAGGCGTTCGGGCACGAGGTCGACGCCGATGACCTCGCTCGCCCCGCGGTGCAGGGCGACGCGGGCGGCCATGTCGCCGATGGGGCCGAGGCCCAGGACGGTGACGGTGCCGCCGGGCGGTACGGCCGCGTAGTCCACGGCCTGCCAGGCGGTGGGCAGCACGTCGGAGAGGTAGACGTAGCGCTCGTCGGGCGGCCCGTGCTCGACCTTGACCGGCAGGGTGTTGCCGAAGGGCACGCGCAGGTACTCGGCCTGCCCGCCGGGCACCTGCCCGTAGAGCTTGGTGTAGCCGAAGAGGGAGGCGCCCTTGCCGTGGGCGTGGACCTGGGTGGTCTCGCACTGGGAGTGCAGGCCGCGGTCGCACATGAAGCAGTCGCCGCACGACACGTTGAAGGGGACGACGACGCGGTCGCCCGGGGCCACCGCCGTCACCCCGGTGCCCACCTCCTCGACGACGCCCATGGGTTCGTGGCCGAGGATGTCGCCCGGGGTGAGGTAGGGCGTCAGCAGTTCGTAGAGGTGGAGGTCCGAGCCGCAGATGCCGGTGGAGGTGATCCGTACGATCACGTCGTCCGGTTTCTCCAGCCGGGGGTCGGGGACGGTCTCCACGCGGACGTCCCGCTTGCCGTGCCAGGTCAGGGCCCGCATGTGTGCTCCAGGTGCTCTCCGGGGCCGGGGCGCTCCCCGGGTTCCCCCTGCCGGGCGGGGAAAACCTGCCGCGGCCGCGGCGGCGGGACGGCCGAACGGGGGAACCGCCCGCCCGGCCCCGGGTTGCCGGGGCGCGGCCGGGGAACCCGTCCGGCATGGCGAGTCCTGCTGCCGGCGCGGCCGGCCCCCCGGCCCTGCCCGGCGTCTTCGCATCCCACTGGATGGCCACGTCACCGGCCACCTCGTACCCGCCGTTGACCTCGGGCGCCGGTGCGGAGGTGGACGTGGCGGTGATCGGCGGCGGCGTGGCGGGGCTCAGCGCCGCGTGGGAGCTGAGCCGGGCGGGGTGTTCGGTGGCGGTCCTGGAGGCCGGCCGGATCGCCGCCGGGGTCACTGGCTTCACCACGGCGAAGCTGACGGCGCTGCACACGCTGGTGTACGCGGGGCTGCGCCGCACGCGGGGCCCGGAGGGCGCCCGGCTGTACGCGCGCTCGCAGCAGGAGGCGGTCGAGCGGGTGGTGGAGGTGGCCGGTCTGCTGGGGGTCGACTGCGAGCTGGAGCGGCGCCCGGCATTCACGTACGTGACCGACCCGGCGGGCGTGGCGGCGGTGCGCGAGGAGGCCAACGCGGCGGAGCAGGCGGGGCTGCCGGCCTCGTACGTACGGGAGACGGGGCTGCCGTTCCCGGTGGCGGGCGCGGTGCGGGTGGAGGACCAGGCGCAGTTCCACCCGCGGCGCTATCTGCTGGCGCTGGCGGAGGACCTGGTGGCGCGGGGCGGCGCGGTGTACGAGCTGACGCGGGTGACGGGCCTGGACGAGGGCACGCCGTGCCGGCTGACGACGGAGAACGGGGCGGAGCTGGTGGCGCGGGACGTGGTGGTGGCCACGCACTACCCGGTGTTCGACCGGGCGCTGCTGTTCACGCGGCTCTCGCCGCGCCGCGAGCTGGTGGTGGCGGGCCCGCTCGCCGCGGACCGGGACCCGGGCGGCATGTACATCACGCAGGAGAACGACACGCGGTCGGTGCGCACGGCGCCGGGTCCGGACGGGCGGCGGCTGCTGATCGTGACGGGTGAGCACTTCACGCCGGGTACGGCGGACGTGACGGAGCGGTTCGGGCGGCTGGCGGACTGGGCGGGGGCGCACTTCCCGGGGCTGGAGATCACCCACCGGTGGGCGACGCAGGACAACGACTCCACGGACACGGTGCCGCTGGTGGGGCCCTTCCATGCCGGGTCCCGGCACACGTACGTGGCGACGGGCTTCGGCGGGTGGGGTATGAGTGGCGGGGTGATGGCGGGGCGGCTGCTGGCCGACCTGATCACGGGGCTGCGGCCGGCGTGGGCGGACCTGTACGACCCGCGGCGGGTGGGCAGCGCACTGCGGGAGGCGCCCGCGTTCCTGCGGCACCAGGCGACGGTGGCGCAGCACTTCGTGGGTGACCGGCTGCGCGTGCCGCACGTGGAGTCGCCGGAGGAGGTGGCGCCCGGGACGGGCGCGGTGGTGCGGATGGGCGGCCGGGCGTGCGCGGTGCACCGGGCGGCGGACGGCACGGTGCGGAGGCTGTCGGCGCGCTGTACGCACCTGGGCTGTCTGGTGGCGTTCAACGACGCCGAGCAGGCGTGGGAGTGCCCGTGTCACGGCTCGCGGTTCGCGGTGGACGGTTCGGTGCTCCAGGGTCCGGCGGTGCGGCCGCTGGAGGCGTGGGACGCCGGGGAGGGCTGAGCCGGAGGGGGCGGCGGGGGTTTGCGGTGGGGCGGGCGGGGTTACCCGGGGCCGTGGGGCCGGCCACGACCGGGAGGGCTGCGGCATGACCGAGTACGGGTACTTCCTGTCCTGCGAGGAGAACACGCCGCGGGATCTGGTGGAGCAGGCGCGGATGGCGGAGGACGCGGGCTTCACCTCGTTGTGGATCTCCGACCACTACCACCCGTGGACCGATGCGCAGGGGCAGAGCCCGTTCGTGTGGTCGGTGATCGGGGCGATCGGGCAGGTCACGTCGCTGCCGGTGCAGACGGCGGTGACGTGCCCGACGGTACGGATGCACCCGGCGGTCACCGCGCAGGCGGCGGCCACGACGGCGGTGCTGCTGGGGCCGGGCCGGTTCCGGCTGGGGGTGGGCAGCGGCGAGGCGCTCAACGAGCACGTGCTGGGCGACCGCTGGCCGCCGGCGGCGGTGCGGCTGGAGATGCTGGTGGAGGCCGTGGAGGTGATGCGCCGGCTGTTCGAGGGTGGGCAGGTGAACCACCGCGGCACCTACTACACGGTGGAGAACGCCCGGCTGTACACGGTGCCGGACGAGCCGGTGCCGGTGGACGTGTCGGCGTTCGGCCCGCGCGCCCTGGAGGTGGCGGCGCGGATCGGCGACGGGCTGGTGGCGGTGGACCCGGACCGGGAGGCTGTGGAGGGCTTCCGGTCCGGGGGCGGCGCCGGGAAGCCGGTGTTCGGCGGGGTGAAGGTGTGCTGGGGCCCGGACCGGGAGGCCGCCGTGGACCTGGTGCACCGGCTGTGGGCGGTGGAGCAGCTGCCGGGCGAGCTGAACCAGGTGCTGCCCACGCCCGCCCATTTCGAGCAGGCCACGGAGCTGGTGACGAGGGAGAAGGTGGCCGGCGCGGTGACGTGCGGGGACGACCCGGAGGAGCACGCGGCGGCCCTGCGGGCGTACGCCGACGCCGGTTTCGACCGGGTGCACGTCAACCAGATCGGCCCGGACCAGCGCGGGTTCTTCGACTTCTACCGCACGCGCGTGCTGCCGCTGCTGCGCGAGGGTCAGGGCTCCTGACCGGCCTGCGCCTGCGTGGTCTCCGCGGCGGCCGTGTCGGCACCGGGTCCCGGTTCCTCCAGGGCCGGGCCGGCCAGCCGGCCGGAGATCTGCGCCCGTTGTTCCTCGGTGACCGGCATCTCCACGCGGTCGCGGTAGTACCAGGTGCTGAGGGCCTCGCGCAGCCGGCGCCGCCGGGTGACGGGCCTGCGGGCGGGTTCGAGCGGCAGGGGCACGTCGCGCACCAGCAGCCGGTAGCGGTCGGCGGCGGGCAGCGGGCGGCGGCTCTCGCCGAGCCCGCCATAGACGCTCTGCGCGACGTCGCCGGTCTCCTCGCCCTCCTCCAGCCGGCGCCGGTCACGGGCCTGGAGGGCGAGGCAGAGGCGTTTGGTGACGAGGAAGGCGGCCACGGGCCCGGCGAGGACGAGGATCCGCAGCCACCAGGTCAGCCCCTCGACGGAGACGCGGAAGGTGTAGGCGATGACGTCGTTGCCGCCGGCCACGAGCAGCAGCGCGTAGCAGGTGACGGCGGCGGCGCCGAACGCGGTGCGGGTGGGGCGGTCGCGGGGCCGGTCGCACAGGTGGTGCTCGCCCCGGTCGCCGGTCACCCAGCGCTCGACGAGCGGGTAGGCGTAGAGCAGCAGGAACAGCAGGCCGGGCAGGAGGACGGCGGGTACGAGCACGTTGGCCATCAGGGTGTGCCCGGCCACGGTGTTCTCCCACGGCGGCATGAGCCGGAGGGCGCCCTCCAGGAAGCCGACGTACCAGTCGGGCTGGGCGTCGGAGGCGACCTGGTCGGGGCGGTAGGGGCCGTAGTTCCACACGGGGTTGATCTGGGCGAGCGCGCCGAGGACGACGAGGACGCCGGAGACGATGAAGAACAGGCCGGTGGAGCGGGCGGTGAACTGCGGGAAGAACGGCTGGCCGACGGCGTTGCGGTTGGTCTTCCCCCGCGCGGCCCACTGGGTGTGCTTGAGGTAGACGACGAGGAAGAGGTGGACGGCGACGAGCGCGAGCAGCGCGCCCGGCACGAACAGCACGTGCACGATGAACAGCCGCGGGACGAGGGACGTGCCGGGGAAGGCGCCGTGCCAGATGAACCAGCTGAGGTAGGTGCCGACGACGGGCAGCGACATCACGATGGTGTTGGCGGTGCGCAGGCCGGTGCCCGAGAGCAGGTCGTCGGGGAGGGAGTAGCCGCAGAAGCCCTCGAAGAGGGCGAGCATGAAGAGGGTGACGCCGATGGCCCAGTTGGCCTCGCGGGGGCGGCGGAAGGCGCCGGTGAAGAAGATCCGCAGCATGTGCACGGCGGCCGCGGCGACGAACACCAGGGCCGCCCAGTGGTGCACCTGACGGATCAGCAGCCCGCCGCGGACGTCGAAGCTGATGCCCACCGTGGAGGCGTACGCCTGGGACATGCGCAGGCCCCGCAGGGGCGCGTAGGACCCCTCGTAGACGGTCTCCGCCATGCTCGCGTCGAAGAAGAGGGTGAGCCAGCTGCCGGTGAGCAGCAGCACGACGAGGCTGTAGAGGGCGAGCTCGCCCAGCAGGTACGACCAGTGGTCGGGGAACGCCTTGCGCAGCAGCTGCCGGGCGGTCTCCGCGGCCGGCAGGCGGCGGTCGAGCACGGTGAAGCCGGTGGCGGCCGCGTCGCGGACGGCCCGCGCCGCTCTCTCCCTCCGCCTGCGGAACAGCATGGCTGATGGGTAACCGCGCTGCGAAGGGCCTAATCACCCGGCCGTGGGGATTGGGCAGAACAGGGGGAAGGGAGCACACAGGACATGAGCGCAGGACATCGCATGGACCACGGCCGCGCCCCGGTGCTGGAGGCGCTGGCCGCCTACCACGCCCGGGGGCACGTGGCCTTCACCCCGCCCGGCCACAAACAGGGCCGCGGCGTCGACCCCGCGGTGCGGGACGTGCTGGGCGACGGGCTGTTCCGCACCGACGTGCTGGCCGTGGGCGGGCTCGACGACCGCCTGACGCGGCACCAGGTGCTGCGCCACGCCGAGGAGCTGATGGCGGACGCGGTCCACGCGGACCACACGTACTTCAGTACGTGCGGCAGTTCGCTGTCGGTCAAGGCGGCGATGCTGGCGGTCGCCGGGCCGCACGAGAAGCTGGTGGTCGGGCGGGACGCCCACAAGTCGGTGGTCTCCGGGCTGATCCTCGCGGGCATCCGGCCCGTGTGGGTGGACCCGCAGTGGGACGCCGGGCGGCACCTGGCGCACGCCCCGTCGGCGGACGCGTTCGCCCGGGCCCTGGAGGAGCACCCGGACGCACGCGGCGCGCTGGTCACCAGCCCCACCCCGTACGGCACGTGCGCCGACCTCGCGGGGATCGCCGAGGTGTGCCACCGGCGCGGGGTGCCGCTGGTGGTGGACGAGGCGTGGGGTGCGCACCTGCCGTTCCACCCGGACCTGCCGGCGTGGGCGATGGACGCGGGGGCGGACGTGTGCGTGACGAGCGTGCACAAGATGGGCAGCGGCCTGGAGCAGGGCTCGGTGTTCCACCTCCAGGGCGACCTGGTGGACCCGGCGCTGCTGGCCAATCGCGCCGACCTGCTGGGCACGACGAGCCCCTCGGTGCCGGTCCTGGCGTGCCTGGACGGCTGGCGGCGGCAGATGGCGTTGCACGGCCGGGCGCTGCTGGACGGGGCGCTGGAGCTGGCCGGCCGGGTGCGGGAGGCCGTCGGGCGGATCGACGGGCTGCACGTCAACGGCCGTGACGACTTCACGGGCGAGGGGCGGTCGGCCGACCTGGACCCGCTGCCGGTGGTCTTCGAGGTGCCGGGGCTGGGCATCACCGGCTACCGGGCGGCGGACTGGCTGCGCGAGCACCACGGGCTCGGCCTGCACCTGGCCGACCACCGGCGGCTGAGCGCCCAGCTGACGCACGCCGACGACGAGGACACGGTCAAGGCGCTGCTGACGGGGTTGCGGGCGCTGGCGGACCACGCGGCGGAGCTGGGCCCGTGCCCGCAGGTGGACGTACCGCCGCCGCCGGAGCTGCGGCTGGAGCAGGTGTGCCTGCCGCGGGACGCGTGCTTCGGCCGGGTGGAGGACGTACCGGTGGCGGAGGCGCCGGGGCGCGTGGTGGCGGAGATGCTCACGCCGTACCCGCCGGGCATCCCCGCCGCGCTGCCCGGGGAACGGCTGACCGAGCCCGTCCTGCAGTACCTGCGGACGGGTGTGGAGGCGGGGATGTACGTCCCGGACGCGGCGGACGTGCGGCTGCGGACGGTACGGGTGGTGGTGGAGCCGGTCGACGGGTGGGACGCCGCGCGGTGACGCACCGGGTGGACGCCGCCGGGTGACGCCGTCCGGCGGGTCAGGCGCCGGGGCCGGCGCCGAGGTCGTCGCCGAGGGACTCCAGGACCCGGCGCAGCGTGCCGGCGAGGGCGTCGCGCTCGGGGCCGTCGAGGGCGGCGAGCAGTTGCTCCTCGGTGGCCAGGTGGTCGGGCAGGGCCGCGTCGATGACGGCCCTGCCCTCGTCCGTGAGGGCCACCAGCACGCTGCGCCCGTCGGCCTCGCTGGGCAGGCGCCGGACCAGGCCCCGGCCCTCCAGGCGGTCCAGGCGCTGGGTGACGGCACCGGAGGTCACCATCGAGGACCGCATCAGCTCGGCCGGGGTCAGCCGGTGGGGCGGGTCGCTGCGCCGCAGCGTGGCCAGGACGTCGAAGGAGGCGGCGTCGAGGCCGTGGGCGGCGAAGGTGCGGCGCTGGGCCGCGGTGACCAGCCGGCTCAGCCTGGTCAGCCGGCCGAGCACGGCCATGGGGGAGACGTCGAGGTCGGGTCGCTGCCGGCCCCACTGCTCCAGTACGCGGTCGACGTGGTCGGTCACCGGCCCAGTCTAACGATCTCGGGGAATTGTCTTAGCGGTGAGGTATCCGTGAGCGGGCTCACACCGGCCGGCCCTGCCGAACTGTCTTAGCGCTGAGATAAATTGCTTTAGTGCTAAGACACCGCTCGGGTCGCTCCGCCGGCCTTCTCCTCGTCCTCACCACCGCCCTCGCCCCGGCCGTCTGGGGCAGCACCTACCTCGTCACCACCGAACTGCTGCCGCCCGGGCGACCTCTGCTGGCCGCGGTCGTACGGGCGCTGCCCGCCGGGCTGGTGCTGGTCGCCCTCACCCGGCGGCTGCCGCGGGGCATCTGGTGGTGGCGCGCCCTGGTGCTGGGCACCCTCAACATCGGCGCCTTCTTCGCCCTCCTGTTCGTCGCCGCCTACCGGCTGCCCGGCGGAGTGGCGGCCACCATCGGCTCGTTGCAGCCGCTGCTGGCGGCGGGGCTGTCCGCCCTGGTGCTCGGGGAGCGGCTGCGCGCCCGTACGGTGATCGCCGGACTGGCGGGCGTGGCGGGGGTGGCCCTGCTCGTCCTGCGGGCCGGCGCCCGGCTGGACGGGCTCGGCGTCGCCGCGGCGGCCGGCGGTGCCGCGCTGATGGCCACCGGGGTGGTCCTCAGCAAGCGGTGGCCCTCCCCCGCACCCCTCCTGGCGACCACCGGCTGGCAGCTGGTCGCCGGCGGCCTGCTGCTGCTCCCCGTCGCCCTGCTGACCGAGGGGCCGCCGCCGGCCGCCCTGACGGCCGGCAACCTCGCCGGCTACGCCTACCTCTCCGTCGTCGGCACCGCCCTCGCCTACGTCCTGTGGTTCCGCGGCATACGGGCCCTCTCCCCCACCGACGTGGCCTTCCTCGGCCTGCTCAGCCCCGTGGTGGCGACCGCGCTCGGCTGGCTGGTGCTGGGCCAGGACCTGACGCCCGCACAGCTGCTGGGCGCGGGCGTGGTCCTGGGCGCCCTGGTCGCCGCCCAGCTCCGCCGGCAGGACAGGGCCGCGCCGCTGCCGGCACCCGTCCACGACTGAACCCCTCTCACCCCTTCCTCTCACCCTTCTCGCTCAAGGAGTCGTCCCATGCGCATCACCGTCTTCGGAGCTGCCGGCAGCGTCGGCGGCCGGACCGTCGCCGAGGCCCTGGCCCGCGGCCACGAGGTCACCGCCGTCGTCCGCGACCCCGCCCGCTTCCCCCTCCTGCCCGCGGGCGCCCACGCCCGTACCGGCGACGCCTCGGACCCCGGCCGGGTCGCCGAGCTGGCCGCCGGCCAGGACGTGGTGATCAGCGCCACCCGGCCGCGTCCCGGACACGAGGGCGACCTGGTGGCCACGGCGCAGGCCCTGCTGACGGGGCTCGCCGGCACGGACGTGCGCCTGCTGCTCGTCGGCGGCGCGGGCAGCCTGGTCGTGCCCGGCACCGACGGCCGCCAGGTGGCCGACGACCCGCGGTACGTCCCGCCGGCCTGGCGCGACATCGCCCTGGCCTGCTCGGCGCAGCTCGCGGCGTGCCGCGCGGAACAGCAGGTGGACTGGGCCTACGTGAGCCCGCCGGCCCTCCTCGAACCCGGCGAGCGCACCGGCTCCTACCGGCTCGGCGGGGACGAACTGCTCGTCGACGAGGCGGGCCGCTCCGCCATCTCCGTCGAGGACCTCGCCGTCGCCCTCGTCGACGAGGCGGAGCAGGCGCGGCACCGGAGGGCGCGGTTCACGGTGGCGTACTGAGGAGTGAGGAGGGCCGGGCGCGCGGCCGTCAGGAGGTTTCCGTCGCGCGCACCGGGTCGTGGCGGATGTGGTCCGCGGGCAGGCCGAGGGCGGTCAGGCGGGCGACGGTCGCGGCCACCATCCGCGGGGGGCCGCTCACGTACGCCAGGCGCTCGGACCAGTCGTCCTGCTCCCGCAGCGCGTCCGCCACCGTGCCCACGGGGGTGCCCGCCGGGCCCGGTTCGCGGCTGAAGACCGGGACCACGCGCAGCCACGGGCGGCGGCTCTCCAGGTCGGCCAGCCAGCGGGCCTCGTACAGGTCCGCCGGGGAGCGGGCGCCGACGTACAGATCGACCCGGCGGTGACCCTGACGGCGTGCCGCCAGATCCTCCAGCAGCGCCTTGACCGGGGCGAGCCCGGTGCCACCGGCCACCAGCAGCAGGTCGTGCGTCAGGTCGCCGTCGAGCGTGAGGGCGCCCGCCGGCGGGCCCAGCCGGAGCACGTCGCCGACGCGGGTGCGGTCCACCAGCGCCTCGCTGACCCCGCCGGGGCCGGTGCGCCGGACGTGGAACTCCAGCACCTGGTCGGCGCGGGGCGCGCAGGCGATCGAGTACTGCCGCCAGGCGTGCGGCAGCAGCGGGGACGACACGGCGCCGAACTGCCCTGCCCGGTACGGGTACGCCTCGTGGGTGCGGACCCGCAGCACGGCCAGGTCGCCGGCGCGCCGCTCGTGCTCCACGACCTCGCCCTCCCAGGCGGGCGGTTCCGTCAGCGCGGCCTCGGCACCCGCGACCATCAGGTCGACCGCGAAGCGCAGCATGCGCGTCCACGCCTGCTCCAGCTCCGGCGTCCACTCGGGGCCGGCGCAGGCGCGCAGCGCTTGGCACAGCGACACCTCGAACGTCTCGTAGTGCACCGGCCGCACGCCCAGCTTGCGGTGGTCGCGGCCGAGGCGGGTGAAGGTCGCGGCCATCGCCTCGGGGCTGTCGGGCGCCTCGATGAGGTAGCGGAAGATGTGCGCCAGGTGCCGGCGCTGGAACTCCATCGACTCGGGGAACAGCGACCGCAGATAGGGCCAGCGCCGGAACATCACCTCGTAGAGGTGGCCGATGAGCCCGTCGAAGGGCGTCACCAGGTGCAGCCGGCGGGCGATCAGCGCCTGGTCGTCCCGGTCGTAGCGCTGCTTGGGCGTGCCGTCCGGGCGGCCGGCACCGGGCAGGGCCGGGGTGCGCGGGGCCGGGGCGCGGTCGGGGGCCAGGAGCCGGCGGCGCAGCCGCATCGCGTCGTGCCGGGCCAGCAGTGCGTAGTACTCCTCGCCGTGGGGGGTGCTCATCGCGCGGCCGCCTCCGGCGTCGTGCGGCCTCCCGCGCTTAACGGCGCGGGGGCGGCGGTGGGTGGTGCGAGGCGGGGCATGGTGGAGCTCCTGGTCCGGACGTACGGGGGACGGACAGGAGTATGACAACGGGACCCCGGGCCCGTCCGGCCCTGGTCAGGGGGGCCGGACGGCCCTGTACGGGGCCGCGGCGGGAGTGGTATCGGGGCGTCAGTCGTCGGCGCGGGCCCCGGCGCGGCGCTCCTGCCAGCGGAGCAGGGTCTCTTCCAGCTCTTGCTGCATGAAGGCGAAGAGGTCGGCCGTCTCCGTCATCCGCGTCCCGGCGGGGGTGTGGGGGCCGAGGGCGTCCGCGCCCTCGCGCAGCTGCTTCTCCCAGCGCACCAGCAGCTGGTCGCGGCGGGTGAGGGCGGTGGCCATCACGTCGTCGTACAGCCGGTAGCGGTCGCGCCGGGTGCCCGGCTCCCGCTCACGGCCGATCATGCCGGTCTGCGTGAGGTAGCGGACGGCGCCGGAGACCGCGGCGGGGCTGATGCTGAGGGTCTCGGCCAGCTCGGCGGCGGTCATGCTCCCCGCGTCGGAGGCCAGGAGCGCGGAGAAGACGCGGGCCGCCATGCGCTGCATGCCCGCGGCGGTCAGCTCCGCGGCGAAGCGCTCCACGAAGCGCGCCACGGCGGCCTCGTCGCGCTTCTCGTCCCGGTTCCCGTCCTGTCGGCTGCTCATCCGGCCACCCTACCGCTGCTTCACATGGTTCAACTTCTTCTGAGTGTTCACAAAATTCTGAAAGAAGCGTAGCTTCGGAAGCATGACGACGGCAATCTCGGTCTCCGGCCTCCGCAAGTCGTTCGGCCGGACCACCGCGCTGGCGGGCCTGGACCTGGAGGTCGCGACCGGCGAGGTGCACGGTTTCCTGGGCCCCAACGGGGCCGGCAAGTCCACCACCATCCGCGTCCTGCTGGGCCTGCTGCGCGCGGACGGCGGCTCGGCACGGGTGCTGGGCATGGACCCCTGGCGCGACGCGGTCGCGCTCCACCGCCGCCTGGCGTACGTACCGGGCGACGTCACCCTCTGGCGCAATCTGTCCGGCGGCGAGGTCATCGACCTGCTGGTGCGGCTGCGCGGCGGTGCCCGGCCGCGGCGCCGCGCGGAGCTGCTGGAACGCTTCGAGCTGGACCCCACCCGCAAGGGGCGCACGTACTCCAAGGGCAACCGGCAGAAGGTCGCCCTCGTCGCGGCCTTCGCCTCCGACGCCGAGCTGCTCGTCCTGGACGAGCCGACCTCCGGCCTGGACCCGCTGATGGAGGAGACGTTCCGCGCCTGCGTCGCCGAGGAGCGCGCCCGCGGCCGCACCGTCCTGCTCTCCAGCCACGTGCTGGGCGAGGTCGAGGCGCTGTGCGACCGGGTCAGCATCGTCCGCAAGGGCGTCACGGTGGAGTCCGGCACGCTCGCCGAGCTGCGCCACCTCACCCGGACGTCGGTCGCCGCCGACCTGGCCTCCGCACCCGACGGGCTGGCCGGGCTGCCGGCCGTGCACGACCTGGTGGTGCGGGCGCTGCCCGGCGGCGGCCACCACGTCCGGTTGCAGGCGGACTCCGACGCGCTCGACGCCGTCGTACGGCACCTGGCCGCGTGCGGGGTGCGCGGCCTGACCAGCAGCCCGCCGACGCTGGAGGAGCTGTTCCTGCGCCACTACCGGGACGAGCCGGCGGCCGCCGGGGAGGCGGTGGCGCGATGAGCACCGGACTGACGGGCACGGGGACGCTGCTGCGGCTGGCGCTGCGCCGCGACCGGGTGCTGCTGCCCGGCTGGGTGCTGGTGACCGTGCTCACCGTCACGGCCACCGCCAACGCCTTCCGGACGCTGTACGACACGGCGGCGTCCCGGGCGGACGTGGCCCGGTCGGCGGGGGCGAACGCCTCCGTCCGGGCCCTGTACGGGCCGGTGTTCGGCGACACGCCCGGCGGGCTGGTGGCGTGGCGCATCGTGGTGATCGGCGGAGTGCTCGCCGCCGTCATGAGCATGGTCGTGGTGGTGCGGCACACCCGAGAGGAGGAGGAGACGGGGCGTCAGGAGCTGCTCTCCGCAGGTGTGGTGGGACGCCGGGCCCCGCTGACCGCGGCGCTGCTGGCCGCGGTCGTGGCCGACGCCGCCGTCGCCCTGCTGGCGGCGGCGGGCCTGGCGGGCGCCGGGCTGCCCGGCGGCGGGGCCCTCGCCCTGGGCCTGGCGCTCGGCGCCACGGGCCTGTTCTTCGCGGGCGTCGCGGCCGTGACGGCCCAGCTGACCGAGAGCGCGCGGGCGGCGCGCGGTGCGGCCGGTGCCGTGCTGGGGCTGGCGTACCTGCTGCGCGCGGCGGGCGACGCGGGCGCGGAGGGAGGCCGTTCTCCGCTGCTGTGGGCCTCTCCCCTGGGCTGGGCCGAGCAGGTCCGGGCGTTCGCCGGTGACCGGTGGTGGGTGGTGCTCCTGCCGGCCGGTACGGCCGCGGTGGGGGCCGGCGCCGCCTACGTCCTGACGGGGTGGCGGGACACGGGAGCGAGCCTGGTGGCGGCGCGGCCCGGCCGGGCGGCGGCCCCACGGACGCTGGGCGGGGCCCACGGCCTGGCCTGGCGGCTCCAGCGCGGCACGCTCCTGGCCTGGCTGTGCGGCTTCGCCGTGGCCGGTGCGCTCTTCGGGGCGCTCGCCGACGGCGCCGCCGACCTGGTCGGCGACAACCCGGGCACCCGCGAGATCGTCGAGCGGATGGGTGGCCGGCAGGGGCTGACGAATGCGCTGCTGGCGGCGATGACGGGCCTGCTGGGCATGGTGGCCGCGCTGTACGGCGTCGGCAGCGTGCTCCGGCTGCGGGCCGAGGAGACGGCCGGCCGTGCCGAATCCGTGCTGGCCGGCGCGGTGAGCCGGCTGCGGTGGGCCGCCGGGCATCTGCTGCTCGCCTTCCTGGGCGCGGCGCTGCTGCTGCTCGTCGGCGGCCTGGCGATGGCCCTGGGATACGGGGCCCAGGCCGGTGACGTGGGCGCACGGCTCGGGCCGCTGACGGGGGCGGCCCTCGCCCAGCTGCCGGCGGTGTGGGTGCTGACGGCGGTGGCGGTGCTGCTGGCCGGCGCGCTGCCGCGGGCCGCGGCGGCGGCGTGGGCGGTGGCGGGCGCCTGCCTGGCGCTGGGCTGGCTGGGCCCGGCGCTGAAGCTGCCGCAGGCGGTGCTGGACCTCTCGCCGTTCGGGCACCTGCCCAAGCTGCCGGGGGCGGAGGTCACGGCGGCGCCGTTCGTCTGGCTGTCGGTGCCGGCGGTCCTGCTCACGGTCGTGGGGCTGGCGGCGCTGCGGCGCCGCGACGTGTCGGGGTGAGAGGCCCCGGCCCGGCGCCGGGGGCGTTGTCAGGGGTGCGGGATAAGGTCCCTTCCACGGTTACGGACAGCGATATCTGCAACGGGATCCACAGGGGGACCTGCCATGAGCAGCACGGACAACGGCGGCACGTACGAGGGGTTCACGGCCGAGGAGCGGGCCGCGATGAAGGATCACGCGCATGAGGTGAAGAAGGCGGCGCGGCGCATGTCGCGGGCCGACAAGGCGGCGGAGGCGGAGCGCGACGTGCTGGCGAAGATCGCCGAGATGCAGGACGCGGACCGGGTGATGGCCGAGCGCGTCCACGCCGTGGTCACGGCCAGTGCCCCCGCCCTCGCGCCGAAGCTCTGGTACGGGATGCCGGCGTACGCGCTGGACGGGAAGGTCGTCTGCTTCTTCCAGAGCGCCGGGAAGTTCAAGGCGCGCTACGCGACGCTCGGTTTCAGCGACCAGGCGCGGCTGGACGACGGCCCGATGTGGCCGGCCGCTTTCGCCCTGACCGAGGTGACGCCCGAGGTGGAGGAGCGGATCGCCGCGCTCGTGAAGCGCGCGGTGGGCTAGGCGTCAGCCCCCAGGGGCAGCCCCCTAGGGGGTCTTTCCCTCCTCCGGGGCCGGGGCGGTGTCCAGCGTCGCCAGGTAGGCCAGGTCACGGGCCGTCACGCCCTCGGGCACCGGCACCGGGGGCGGGGTGCGCAGGGGCGGCTGCCAGCCGCGGTCCGGGTCCCAGGAGCGGACCGGGCGGGCCGGGGCGCCGGCGACGACCGTGTGGTCGGGCACCTCGCCGCGGACCACGGACCCGGCGGCCACCACCACGTTGCGGCCCAGGCGGGCGCCGGGCAGGATCACCGCGCCGGTGCCGATCCAGCTGCCGGGGCCGATCTCGACCGGTTGGCTGCGCGGCCACTGCTTGCCTATGGGCGTGTCGGGGTCGTCGTAGCTGTGGTTCGTGGTGGTGAGGTAGACGCCGGGCCCGAAGTAGCAGTCGTCGCCGACCGTCAGGCGCACGTCGGCGACGATGTGGCTGCCGCGGCCCAGGACGACGCCGTTGCCCAGGGTCACGACGGGGTCGCGGCCCAGGTCGAGGCCCGGCATCATGCCGGCGGTCAGGGTGACGTCCCGGCCGATGATGCAGTGGTCGCCCAGCTCGATCCAGGGTTCGCCGAAGATGGTGCCCTGGGGGAAGGCGAGCCGGGTGCCGGTGCCGATGCGCCGGAAGCGGTACGGGCCCGGGCACTCGGCCGAGACCGCGCCGGTCTCGCGCACCCAGCGCGCCGCCCGGTGCACGAGCCGGGAGGCGGTGCGGCGCCGCAGGGCCGCGAGATTCGGGAACAGGGTCTGCTTCGTCCGCACCCGCCCACCGTACTCAGCGCCCCGGCCGGCGGTTTCCGGCCGGGGCTGTGATCTTCACCCCACGCGCCGGGTCACTCGGTGTCCGGTGCGGCGTCGGGTGCGGTGTCGGGCGCGGTCAGTTCCTCGGCGAGGGGGGCTCGTACGGAGAACTCGCCCCGGGCCTCGTGCGGGATCTCGTCCCGGACGTAGGCCGCGGTTCTGCCGAGCTCGTCCACGGGCAGGGACCGCGCCGAGGCGAGTCCGGTGACCCGGTCGGTGAGCGCGCCGCCGGGCCGCTCGGCGGGCTGCTGCGCGGGCTGCTGCGCGGCCGGTGCCGCGGCCCCCTCCGCCTGGGCGGTGCCGGCGGCCAGGGCCAGACCGCCGGTGGCGAGCAGGAGCGACGAGGCGGCGACGCGCGTCAGAGAGTTCTTCATGCCGTGTCCAACGAGACCGCGGGACATCCGACACGAAAGCCGCTTCCCCTCTTGTTCAGGGGCAGTTCACCACGTGACGGGCAGGGATTCCGGGCCGCGGTTGATCGAGCCGCGCCGCCAGCGCATCTCCGCCTCGGGCACCGCGAGCCGCAGCCGGGGGAACCGGCCGAGCAGCGTGCCGAGCATCACCTCCGCCTCCATGCGGGTCAGCAGCGCGCCCACGCAGTAGTGCGGACCGTGCCCGAAGGAGAGGTTGGGCGCCTCGTCCCGGTCCAGGTCGAGCCGGTCGGGGCCGGTGAAGACGCCGGGGTCGCGGTTGGCGGCCAGGTACGAGACGTAGACGGCCTCCCCGGCCCGGATCTCCACGTCGCCCACCGCGAGGTCCTCGGTGGCGATGCGGGGCAGGCCCACGCCGTTGCGGTGCGGGATCCAGCGCAGCAGCTCCTCCACCGCCCGCGGCAGCAGCCCGGGCTCCGCCCGCAGCCGGTCCGCGAGACCGGGGTGCGTGAGCAGCGCGTACACCATGTTGGAGACCTGGTTGCGCACCGCGTCCATGCCGTTGAGCACCAGCATCACGGCCAGCGAGACCAGCTCCTGCAGGCTGAGGCCGCCCTCGCCGTGGGCGGTCACGAGGGCGCTGTAGAGGTCGTCGGCGGGGTGCTCGGCACGGTGCCGGGCCAGCTCGCGGAAGTAGCGGGCGATCTCGCCCTTGACCGCGTCGCTCTCCTCCTGCGAGTGGTTGCTGGAGAGGATGACGGAGCGCCAGCGCTGCATCAGGGGGAGGTCGTCGGGCGGTACGCCGAGCAGTTCGCCGATGAGCTGGGCCGGCAGCGGGCCGGTGAAGCACTCGGCCAGGTCGGCGGGCGGGCCCTGGGCGGTCATGCCCGACGCCATGGCGTCGGCGAGCTCCTGGGCCCGGGGGCGGAGCGCGGCCACCCGTTTGCGGCCGAAGGTGAGGGCGACCAGGCGGCGCAGCCGCGTGTGGTCGGGCGGGTCGGTGCGGCCGATGCCGCCGGCGGGGGCCACCACGTGCGGGGTCATGCTGGTGACGGGCCGGTCGACCGTCAGGGCGCGGCTCAGCCGCGGGTCGGCGGCGACCTCCTTGACGTCCTCGTAGCGTGTGGCGAGCCAGGCGTGGCCCTCGCCGAAGCGCATCCGGATGCGGGCGAGGGGTTCCTCGCGCAGCAGGCGGTGCAGCAGCGGGTCGAACCGCAGGGCGGGCAGGTGCTCCACCGGCCAGTCGTGCACGGTGGCGCCCGGCCGGCGGGCGGGGCAGGTCATGGGGTCGCTCCCTCGGTGGCCGTCGTGCGGGCGCCGCCGGGGCGCCGGCCGTACGAAGGGAATATTCCCCCGGGAAAGCGGCACTCCCCCGCGTTCAGGGAATGCACCCGCACGGGTGAGCACGGGGGAACGCCGGTGGAGCAGTCACCGGGAAGCGGCCCCGGGCGGAGCCGCTCCGGGGCCGCTCCGGGGCCGGTTCCGGGCGGTTCAGTACCGCAGGACGGCTGCCATCCGGTCCTCCTCGGCGAGCGTGTCGTCCGGCACGAACGCGATGTCGGCTCCGCAGCCGAGGGCCGCCTCCACGATCTCGTCGATCACGTCCTCGTGGATGGAGGGGTCGGCCGACAGCGACTCGGCCGGCGGCTCGACCCGTACGGGGTGGCCGCCGTTGCCGTCGACGCGCGCGGCGATGCGGAAGTGGTCCTCGACCGCCAGCAGGGCCACCCGGCCCTCCCGGACGGTCCGCCAGATCTCGTCCAGCCCGGAGGTGAAGAGGCGCTGCCCCCGCGCGTCGCCGAGCCGGCGCAGCACCTCCCCGCTGCGCGTGGCGCGCCTGCGTTCGAAGGCGGGCCGCAGCAGTTCCAGCAGCTCGGCCGGTTTGCACCCCGCGACGCTGCCGTTCTCCACCCGGTGGACCGTGAGGCCGGGGCGGGCGGGCAGCAGCTTCTCGAGCTGTGCGACGGACTCGCGCAGGCCCACGACGTACAGCGGCCGCGGCTCGCGGTCCAGGACGGGCGCGAGGACGCCGACGACGCCGCGCAGGTACTGGCGTTCCCGCTCGACGTGCGACTCCTCGCGGGGCGACGTGGGGTGGTTGCCGACCTTGTCGAAGTTGCGGCCGGGCAGCGCGTCCTGGTGGTCGGGGATCTCGGGTTTGACGGGGAAGCCGCCGGTGGTGACCTCGGTGAGGGTCTCCCCCGCCCCGTCCCACAGCCGCGTCCCCGACTCGGACAGGGCCAGCGCCCAGTACGGCTCCTCCTGGAGGCGGGCGGCGACGAGGTTGCGGGTGAGGAACGTGTCGGAGATGACGACTCGCTGGGGCACGGTGCGCGGCAGGTACCAGATCTGGTGCTCGCCCGGGGCGACGAGGACCAGCAGGCCGTCGCCGGAGTGGGTGAGGTCGACCTCGGAGGCCGCCTGGTCCAGGCGCGCCTCGACGTCCATGCGGGCGGTGCGCGCCGCGCGGGTGTCGTCGGCGAGCCGCCGTTTGGCCTCGGCGACGGTGTTGCGCAACCGGACGGGGTCCTCGGGGCTGTAGGGGGACCGCCGGTTGGTGGGGAGCTGGAGCGACACCGCCGGATACTCGCGCTTGCGCCGCAGTTCACGGAGCGTCTCGTCGGTCAGTGCGCCGATGTCCATGTCGTCTCATCCTCCTGCGGGGCCCACGGCTGTCTTCAGGTGACCAGAGCCGTGCCCGCGCGGCCAGTCGTACGCGGCCGGTCGGGGCAACGGCCGGAAACGAGCGGTTACCCACCCCGTCGGCGGTCATGGGTACCCGCCGGGAGCCGTTGTGTGCGCACTCTGGACCCGGGGCGCCGGGTCGGCCACACTCGCCCCATGCGCTGGACTGACATCGACCGCATCGCGGCGGGCCTCGCCGAGCAGCACCCCGGCACCCGGCCGCTGTCCCTGCAACCGCTGGAGGTGCGCGACCGGGCGGCGGCGCTCGGCGGATTCACCGACGACCCCACCCGCTGCAACGCGCGCATACTGGAGTCGATCCAGCTCGCGTGGAGCGACCGGGTGGCGGGCCGGAGCAGAAGCGTGTCCGGCACTTCGTGACCTGACGCCCCGGCGGCTCAGCCGCGGCCCAGGGCCTGGCGGCGCAGCCGGCCCGGGGTGGTGTCGAGGCGCTCCCGGAGCAGCGTGGTGAGCGTGGTGGCGCTCTCGTAACCGACCCGGCGGGCCACCGTCTCGGTCGGCAGACTGGTCGTGCGCAGCAGGTGCGCGGCCTGCTCCAGCCGGATGCGCTGGGCGAGGCGCAGCGGCGAGACGCCCAGGACCCGGTCGACGGCGCGCTGGAGGGTGCGCTCGGCCGCGCCCAGGGCGCGGGCCGCGTCGGCCACCCGCAGGGGCTGGTCGAGGTGGGCGCGGACCCAGCGCTCGTAGGCGCCGACGGTGGGGTCGGTCCTGGCCAGGTGGCTGGTGACGGCGTAACCGGCCTGCCGGGTCCGGTGGTCGGCGAGCAGGTAGCGCGCGGTGAGGTCGGCGAGCTCCGGGCCGGCCTCCCGGACGAGGAACAGGGCGAGGTCCAGGTGTGCCATGCCCGCGCCCGCGGTGGTGATGCCCGCGGCGTGGGTGAGCAGGCGTGTCTCGTCGAGGGCCACCTGGGGGTGGCGCTGCCGGAAGAGGGGTGCGAGCCACCAGCTGGTGGTGGCCGGCAGCCCGTCGAGCACACCGGTCTCGGCCAGCAGGAACGTGCCCGTGCAGGCCGCCGCGAGCCGTACGCCGTCGGCGCGGGCCTGGCGGACGGTCTCCCGTACCGGGCCCAGGCGGGGCGAGCCGGCCCAGGCCGTGAGCTGCCCGGCGTGCCGGTGGGCGACGCCCGGCACCACGAGCACGGCCGGCTTCCCGGCGGCCTCGGGGGTGACCGTCTCCACCAGATGCCCGGCGGCGGTGCGGACGGGGCGGCCGCCAGGGCTGACGCAGGTCACGCGGTAGGGCGGCGGGGGGCGGTCGAGTTCGTCGCGCAGTTCGCCGGCGGTCCGCAGCACGTCGAGCACCGCGGAGAGCCCGGAGTCGAAGACCCCGTCCATGACGAGCACCGAAACGTCCATGGCGATCACGGTAGGCGACGTGCCGGTCACTTCCCGGAACGGCATGATGAACGCCTCGTAGGTTCATCACACCGACCGACCTCCCTCCCCCTCGGCCGGGTGGACCGAGGACCTCCGGCCGAGACCCGGGGACCGAGGGGCGCGTGGGACCTCCGGTGCAGGACCTGCGACCGTTACGCGACGAGCCGTCAGCGGCCTAGCCTCACGGGCATGGAGACGACCGGCACACTCGACGAAGCCCTGCTCCGGCTGCACCGCTCCGGCCCCGAGTTCCAGGGGTACCTCAGCAACCACGGCCCGATGGCCGTCGAGGCCATGGTCCGGCGCGGCCACGCCCCCGCCGTGCACCGCTGGCTCGACGACTACGCGACCCGCCTGGAGGACGCGCCCCGGCCGCACGCGCCCCTCACCGACGCCACCTGGCGGGAGGCCCTGGGCGATCCGTCCCGGCTCGCCGACTGGGTCGCATACTTCTCCCGGCTCACGGCCGAGCGGCCCTGGCGCGACGTGCTCGCCACGTGGTGGCCGCGGCTGCTGCCCGGCATCGCCGGCGCCGCCACCCACCCGGCGATCCGGACCGGGCACGCCGTACGGGCCCTGCTCACGGACGGCGAGGACGCGCCGCGCGTGGCCGAACTGGCGTACGCGCTGGGCTACTGGGCCGCCCGGCACGTCCCGCTGCCGGTGGACGTACGGCCCTCCGGCGACGCGGAGCCCCGGGACGTCCTGCCCGCACTCCCGCGCCTCGCCGACACCCACCTCATGCCGCTCAAGGGGCTGGCGCTGCTGCCCGGCACGCCCGGCTGGCCCGAGGCGGTGGCCTCCGTCGCCGTCCCCACGCGCCCCGCGGACGTCCCCGCGGCCCTGGCCGCGCTGGTGGAGGCGGCCACCCTCCACTACGGGGAGCGCGGCCACGGCAACCCCGTGATGCTGGTGCACGCGGCCACCGCGCCCAACGCCGTGCTGCGTACGCTGCCCGCGCTGCCCGAGGAGCAGTGGATACCGTCGCTCACGGTGGCGTGGGCGGCGACCGCCGCCCTGACCTCCCTGTACTCCGCCGGTACGCCCCGTCCCCTGCCCGCCGCGCCGGGCCTGACGGCCGAGGAGGTCTTCGCCGAGGCGGTGGCCCACGGCGACGCGCACGTCGTCAAGTTCGCCGACACCGCGCTGGACGTGGCCGCCGCCGCGCCGGACGGCGACGGCCGGGCCCTGGCGGCGGCGCTGAACGCCGTGCGGCTGATCGGGCAAGGAGAGGACTGACGGCGGCCGGCCGGGGGCGGCGGGTCAGCCCTTGCCCTTGGCGGGCTCGCCCGGGGTGTTGCGGATGGTGGCCGTCAGGCCGGCGGTGACGTTGCGCGTGGTCAGCCGGTACGGCCCGAAGACGCGCGCGGCCGTCAGGCGGAAGCCCTCCGGAACGGCCGTCTCCCGCAGGTAGTACGTGCCGAGCGGCAGGCCCGGGAAGGTGCAGCGGCCCGCGGGGTCGGTGGCGCAGCCGGCGACGACGCGCAGGTCCGCACGGGCCGTCGTCTGGAGGCCGGGCCGGCCGTTGGTCTCCCGCCACAACTCGAACACCGCGCCCTGCAAGGGCCGTCCGGTGCGGGTGTTCCGTTTGACCAGGCGGATGGTGCCGAGCGGGGCGCGGGGGTCGGCGACCGTGACGGTGATGCCGCGGGCCGCGTTGCCGGTGGTGAGGGCGAACGGCCGGGTCACGTTGACGGCGTTCTTGAGGTAGCCGGGCGGGGCCTGGACCTCCTGCCAGTAGTAGGTGCCGGGGTCCACGGCGCGGCGGCAGGTGCCGCGGGCGTCGGTGACGCACACCGCGCCGGCCCGCCGGTCGGCCCCCGGCCCGGCCGCCTGGAGGCCCGGCTTGCGGTTGGTCTCGCGCCACAGCTGGAAGCGGGCCCCGGCCAGCGGCCGGCCCGTGGCGGCGTCCTTCTTCACCACCGTCACCTGGCCCCGCACCTGGGCGGCCGCCGGGCCGGCGGCGCCGCAGGAGGGCAGGTCGCCGGTGAAGGGGAGGGCGTGGAACTGCGGCGCTCCCCCGGCTCCCGGGCCGGAGGTGTGGGTGAGCGAACCGGCGGTGTAGAAGCGCCCGTTCATGCCGGCGGCGCGGACGGTGCTCTCCCCGGCCGGGTTGCCGGCCAGGACGCTGCCCTGGAACTGTCCCGGGCCCCGGAAGTCCGCCCGGCCGGCGTCGGGGAGGTTCCACAGCAGGCGCTCGCGCAGCCGGCCGGGGCCGGCGGCCGGCGCGCCGTCGCGGACGCTCACCACCCGTGCCGGGCCGGTCAGGTTGACCAGCACCGTCGCGGACGGCGGTACGGCGGTGAACCGGATGCCCTGGGGGGCGCCGCCGGGGCCGGTGAGGTCGAAGCCGACGTCGAAGACCTGGAGGGCGGACCTGCCGTCGCCGGTGAAGACCGTCTCGGCGCCGGTGTTGCGGGCGGTGCCGGTGGTGCGGCGGGCGTGCCCGTCGGCGCCGCGGGCGTAGCAGCGGCTGGCCGCCGCGAGGTCCTGGCGCAACCGGGCGTAGGGGCGGGCGGCGGCGGGGTCGGTGACGCTCCGGCCGAGGACGGTGCCGGTGGCGGGGCCGGCGTGCCGGACGGTGCCACGGGCAGCCTCCAGGCGCCGGCCGGGCGCGACGGTCAGGGCCTGCCCGGTGGTGAGGAAGTCGGCGCCGTCGGAGGGCGGGGTGCGGGTGCCGGAGCCGGTGTTGCCGACGCTGTAGCGGCCGTCGCCGCCGGTCGTGCGCAGGTCGAAGGCGCCGAGGGCGACGACGCGGCCCTCGGCGGCGCGGGCGGTGCCGCGTACCCGGAAGTCGCCGCCCGTGAAGACGTTGACGTTGTCGTCGCGGCCGGCGAACGCGCCCGTGCCGGCGGCCGGGTGGCCGGTGGGGCAGCTGCCGGGCAGGCAGGGGCCGAGGCCGCCGGGCAGCGGGGTGGCTCCGGCGGGCAGGACCAGGCCGGCGAGGACCGTGGCGCACGTGGCGCCGGCCAGGGCGGTGCGGCGCCAGGCGGTGCTGCCGGGGCGGCGGCGGGAGGGGGCGGGGGGCCGGCCCTGGGCTGTGCTCACGGTGTCCTCGCCTGTCGCTCGTCGGGGAGCGGACGCCGCACGGGATCGTGCTGTCGACGAAGCCGTCACGACGGTCCGACGGTCCGATCCGACTATGACGGGCCGTCACCGGTGAACATCTCGTCCGATAGTCGGCGCGCCGGGCGGTGCCCCGATCGGCGGAGGGGTCAGGTGCCGGGCTTGCGGCCCCAGACGTGGACGAAGTCGCCGACGACGAGGAGGTCCCACAGGCGCTGGGCGTCGGCGACGGTGAGGTTGACGCAGCCGCCCGAGCCGCCCCCGCCGTAGAGGCTGCCGCGGTGGCCGTGGAGGGCCTGGCCGCCGTTGAAGAACTGGGCGTAGGGCATGGGCGCGTTGGCGTAGATCGTGGAGACGTGGTTCTTGTGTTTCCAGTAGATCGTGTGGGTGCCGGTGCGCGTGGTCTGGCCGGCGCGTCCGGTGCGCACGGGGACGGGCCCGTAGAGCACCGTCCGGCCCTTCTGCGTCTTCGCCTTGTTCACCCACAGCAGCTGGCGGGTGAGGTCGACGCACGCCACCCTGCGGCTGCGGAGGGGGCAGGCGCCGGAGGCGTTGGGGTTGCGGCGGGCCTGGGCCACGAGGACGGCGCGGTAGGTGGCGAGGCCGGCGTAGCCGTTGGCGGGGGTGACGTGTTCGCGGCGCTGGAAGGCGGCGATGGCCCGGCAGTCGGCGACGGACTGCCGGCCGTCCTGGGGCAGCTTCAGGTAGGCCTCCAGCTGCCACTGGTACGGGCCGGTGCCCGCCGTGCACGGGGGCGCCGGTGCGGCCGGCCCGGCGGCGCCGGCGGCGGTGCCCGCCCAGACGGTGGCGGCGGCCAGCAGCAGCCCGGCCGGCAGGGTGCCGCGGCGGGCCCGGCGCCCGGCGTGCGGTGTGCTCATGGTCGACACCTACACGCCGGGCCCGGGCCCGGCATCCGCGGGCGGCCGAACGGCTCAGCCGCGCGGCGTGAGCTCCGCCATCTCCGACCAGCCCTGGCCGGGGATCTCCACGTTGATGATCTGCGGGGTCTCGGCGATGTGGTCGGGCATCCACGCCATGGCGGTCCGGAAGTGCTCGGAGTTCACGTGCTCCTCGCCGGCCTCGGGCGAGGCGAAGCCCTCGACCAGGACGTACTGGTGCGGGTTGTCCACGCTGCGGGACCACTCGAACATGACGTTGCCCGGCTCCGCGCGGGTGGCCTCGGTGAACTCCCGGACGCTGTCGAGCCAGCCCTCGCTGCACTCCGGCTTGAGGGTGAACTTGACGACGATGAAGATCATGGATGCTCCAGTCGGATGAGGTCCGGATGGTCGGTTCCGGTCGGGGAACGCGTCCTCATCGTCGCGCGCGGGCCGGCGTCCGGCGAACGCGGACGGCCCGGTTTCCGGCCCTGCCGGAAACCGGGCGGCCGGGCGGTCACGCGGTCAGGGCGGCGGCCTGGGCGCGCAGCTCGGTGAGGGCCAGCCGCAGCAGCGGGTGGCCCTCGCTGCCCCGGCGCACCGCGGTGAACACCCGCCGGACCGGGCCGGGCCCGCGCAGCGGGCGGACGGTGGGGGTGAGGGCCGGGCGGATGCCGTGCAGGGCCGACCGGGGCACCAGGGCGACGCCGGCGCCGACCGCGACCAGCGCGCACACCGCGGAGTAGTCGTCGGACAGGCACTCCACGCGCGGCAGGAACGCGGCCTCCTCGCAGGCCCGCAGCACGGCCTCGTGCACCGGGTTGCCGGGCCACGGGGTGATCCACGGGTCGTCGCGCAGGTCCGTCAGGCGGACCTCGGGCGCGCCGGCCAGCCGGTGCCCGGGCGGCAGGACGGCGTCGAAGGGCTCCTCGTAGAGAGGGGCGAGCAGGAGGCGGGCGCCGGCGCCGCTGAGCGAGTCGCGGTGTTCGACGGCGACGGCGATGTCGACCTCCCCGTCGGTGAGCAGCCGGGCGGCGGTGTGGCCCTCGGCGTCCTTGACCCGGACCCGCACCTGGGGGGCGCGCCGGTGCAGGGCCGCCAGGGCGGGGGCGACGACCTCGGTGATGGAGGTGGCGAACGCGGCGACGGCGACCTCGCCGGCCAGGCCGGTGGAGCAGCGGGCCAGGTCGGCCTCGGCCCGCTCCAGCTGGGCGGCGATCTCGGCGGCGTGCTGCGCCAGGACCGCGCCGGCGGCGGTGAGCCGTACGGTGCGGCCGCGCCGCTCGACGAGGGCGTGCCCGGTCTCGGCCTCCAGCGCGGTCAGCTGCTGGGAAACGGCGGAGGGCGACAGGTAGAGGGCGTGGGCGGCGGCGGTGACGGTGCCGTGGTCGGCGAGGGCGCGCAGCACGCGCAGGCGGCGGGGGTCGATCACCCGTCCACTATGCGGCCTGTGAAGCGCTGCTTCACAACCCTTCCCGGATAATGTTGATGGACTTCACAGCTCCGGAACAGCAAAGTGTGCACTCATGAAGGCATTGGTGAAGACCCACGCCGGACCGGGGCTCGAACTGACCGAGGTGCCGACCCCCGAGGCCGGCCCGGGGCAGGTGCTGATCAAGGTTCTGCGCACCGGCATCTGCGGGACCGATCTGCACATCGAGAGCTGGGACGAGTGGGCCGCCCGCGAGGTGCGGGCCCCGCGCGTGCTCGGGCACGAGTTCGCGGGCGAGGTCGTGGCCACCGGTCCCGGCGTGTCGGCGGTGCGCGAGGGCGACATCGTCAGCGGCGAGGGCCACCTGGTCTGCGGCACCTGCCGCAACTGCATGGCCGGCCGCCGGCACCTGTGCATCCGCACCGTAGGCCTGGGCATCCACATCGACGGTGCCTTCGCCGAGTACGTGGTGCTGCCCGAGTCCAACGTGTGGGTGCACCGCCACGAGATCGACATCGACGTCGCGGCCATATTCGACCCGTTCGGCAACGCGGTCCACACGGCGCTGGCCTTCCCCGTCCTGGGCGAGGACGTGCTGATCACCGGCGCCGGCCCGATCGGCATGATGGCCGCCGCGGTGGCCGCCCACGCCGGCGCCCGGTCCACGGTGATCACCGACGTCAGCGCGTACCGGCTGGAGCTGGCGCGCAAGATGGGCGCCACCGTCGCCCTCGACGTGAGCCGCGAGCGGATCGCCGACGTCATGCCGCGTCTGGGCATGACCGAGGGCTTCGACGTCGGCATGGAGATGTCCGGCCGCGCCGACGCCCTCCAGGACATGATCGCCACCATGTCGCCCGGCGGCCGGATCGCCGCGCTCGGCCTGCCCGCGGGCGAGGTGAGCATCGACATGGCCACCCTGGTCACCCGCATGCTGACGCTGCGCGGCATCTACGGCCGCGAGATGTTCGAGACCTGGTACGCCATGTCCGTCCTGCTCCGCAGCGGCCTGGACATCTCGCCGGTCATCACGCACCGCTTCGGCTTCGGGCAGCACGCCGAGGCCTTCGCCACCGCCCGCTCCGGGCAGTGCGGCAAGGTCGTGATCGACTGGACCCGGCCGGCGCTCTCCTGACCGGCCACCCGACCGCCTTCCCGGCCGGCGTCCCACGCCGCAGCACCACCGAGACGAGGAGTCCTTCCGTGTTCGACAGCATGCGCGAGCACCTGCGCACCGAGTTGCAGGAGATCCGCGACGCCGGGCTGTACAAGTCCGAGCGCGTGATCACCAGCCCCCAGTCCGCCGCGATCCGGGTCGGCGACGGCGGGGAGGGCGGGCAGGTCCTGAACTTCTGCGCGAACAACTACCTCGACCTGGCCGACCACCCCGAGGTGATCGCGGCCGCCAAGCAGGCGCTCGACGACTGGGGCTTCGGCATGGCCTCGGTCCGCTTCATCTGCGGCACCCAGGCCCCGCACAAGGAGCTGGAGCGGCGGATCTCGGAGTTCCTGGGCACCGAGGACACGATCCTCTACAGCTCGTGCTTCGACGCCAACGGCGGTGTCTTCGAGACCCTGCTGTCCGCCGAGGACGCGGTGATCTCCGACGAGCTCAACCACGCCAGCATCATCGACGGCATCCGCCTGTCGAAGGCGGCCCGGTTCCGCTACCGCAACCGCGACATGGCCGACCTGGAGCGCTGCCTGAAGGAGGCCGAGGGCAGCCGGCACAAGCTGATCGTCACCGACGGCGTGTTCTCCATGGACGGCTACATCGCGCCGCTCGACGAGATCTGCGACCTGGCCGAGCGCTACGGCGCCCTGGTCATGGTCGACGACTCGCACGCCGTGGGCTTCGTCGGCGAGGAGGGCCGCGGCACGCCCGAGCTGTTCGGCGTGACCGACCGGGTCGACATCGTCACGGGCACCCTCGGCAAGGCGCTGGGCGGCGCCAGCGGCGGCTACGTGGCCGCCCGCGCCGAGATCGTGGAGCTGCTGCGCCAGCGCTCCCGGCCGTACCTGTTCTCCAACTCCCTCGCGCCGTCCATCGTGGGCGCCTCGCTGCGCGTGCTCGACCTGCTGGCGGAGTCCGGCGACCGGCGGGCGCGGCTGCGGGAGAACACCAAGCTGTTCCGCGCCGAGATGGCCGCGGCCGGCTTCGAGGTGCTGCCCGGCGAGCACCCCATCACCCCGGTGATGGTCGGCGACGCCGCGCTGGCCGGCCGCATGGCCGCCGAGCTGCTGGAGAAGGGCATCTACGTGATCGCCTTCTCCTACCCGGTGGTGCCGAAGGGCAAGGCCCGCATCCGGGTGCAGCTCTCCGCCGCGCACAGCCGCGAGGACGTGCTGCGTACGGTCCAGGCGTTCCGCGAGGTCCGCGACGCACTCGACGCGTCCTGAGCATCACCGCTCGACACTGTCAACCACGGGCCCGGCCGGGACGGCGAAATGTCGCCATGAACGGCCGGGCCTGAGTGCGTCCGTGACACGGCGCCGGGCAGGGGACGTCAAGCGCGCAGCAGCCGTTTCTGCACCGACTCCAGGGGGCCGTGGCGGAAACGGCGCAGCCACAGCGTCGCGCCCGCCGTGAGGACCAGGCAGACCGCCGCCCACAGGCCGATCACCCACCACGGGCCGGTGCCGCCCAGGCGCTCGGCCAGGCCCAGGCCGATGCCGTAACAGGCCAGGACGCACAGCACGTTCTGCAGGACGTAGCAGGACAGGGCGGTACGGCCCACCGAGGTCAGGCCGCGCGTGAGGGGCCCGGGGGCGCGGACGCGGCCGGCGATCGCGCCGATGAGGCCGATGTAGCCGACGGCCACGAGCGGGGCGGCGCCGTACCGGCCCAACAGGATGAAGTCGTCGCCGGCCACGGCCACCGCGGCGTTGAGCGGAAGTCCGAGGCCCAGGCCCCAGCCGAGCATGCGGGCGCGCAGCCGCCGTCCGGTGGCGCCGGGCGCGAAGGCCCCGGCCCGGTACAGCCGTACGCCCAGCAGGAAGAGGAAGACCAGCAGGCCGAAGGAGAGCACCGGCTCCAGGCGCAGGACGGCGGCGTGCTCCAGGCGGAAGGCGATCTGCGCGGGGTAGTCGCCGTGGGCGTACAGCTCGACGACGTGCGGATCGGTGCCGCCGGCGGTGCCCTCGCCGCCCCGCCCGGCGGTGGCCATGGCCACGGTGAGCAGGGTCATGAACGCCACGTGCAGCGCGCCCGCCGTCCACATCACCGCGGTGCGGCAGCGTGCGGAGCGGGTGAGCAGCCAGGCGACCACCAGGGCGGTGACGGCGTAGCCCATGAGGACGTCCCAGGCGAAGACGAGCACGAAGTGCACCGTGCCCTCGGCGAACAGGAACAGCGCCCGCCACCGGTAGCGGCCCGGCCAGGGCCGGCCGCGGGTGGTGGCGGAGGCGTGCTGGATGGCCAGGCCCACGCCGAACAGCATGGTCAGCAGGGCGAGGAACTTGCCGTCGGCCAGGAACCGGAAGAGGGCTTCGGCGGCCGTCGCGGGCGAGGGCGCGGACAGCAGGCGGCGGGCGGCTGCCCCGGTGCCCTCGGAGAGAGCGCCCCACTCGGCACCGGGGCCGCTGAAGATCCACACGTTGGTCATCAGCGTGCCCAGGACGGCGACGCCCCGCAGCAGGTCGAGGAGCGGCTGCCGGCCGCCGGGCCGGGCCGCGCCGGACGGTGGCGCGGCGGCCGGGACGGGGGCGGTGGGCAGGGTGCCGGACAAGGGTCCTCCCGGGACGAGGGCGTACGAGCAGGGATCCGCGCAGCTGAGGGGGTTTCATCGTCGCCGTCCGCGGCGGTCCCCGGCCTCGTCGCGGAAGGTGAATCGGCGCTGCAACCTTCGATGTACCGGTCGGCGTCAGGGGGTGGGCGCAAGGCGGTTTCCGGACAGCACCCGGTCCGGATGTGCCGAGGGAAAATGCCAAAACCGTCACCGCCGCCGTGCAGAATCGATTACCTTCCGTCGCAGGCGACACGCCGCAGGTGATCACCACCCGTACGAGTGTGGAGAGGATCGTGTGACCGGTATCGACGGGTGTCTGGCCGACGCCATGACCGTCCCGGGGGCACGGGGAGCGAGCCTGGTGGACTGGACCAGCGGGCTCGCCCTGGGGGCGGTGGGCACGTGGCCGGACGGCGACCCGGAGGGCGCGGCCGCGGAGGCGGCCGAGCTGGCCCGGACCGCCTTCGAGAACTTCGCGCCGGCGGCCCCCGCCGCACCCGCACCGGCCGGCGCCCCGGTGGAGGAGCTGGTCGTGACGGCGCGGGACAGCTACCACCTCATCCGCTTCGTGGAGACGTCCTTCGACTCCAGCGTCTTCGTCCACCTCTGGCTGGACCGCACCGAGGCCAACCTGGCCATGGCGCTGTTCCGGCTGCGGGACGTCACCGCCCGGCTGGTGCCGGCGTGAGCGCCGACGGCGGCATACCCGCCGCCTTACCCGCCGCGGCCGCCCCGCCCGGCGACCCCGCCCTCGACACCCTCGACCGGCTGGCCGCCGAGCGGGCCACCGGCGCCCTGCACGGCCGGGGCGGCGCCCTCTACCTGGCCGACGGCGTCGTCGTGCACGCCGAGAGCCACGCCGTCCCCGACGTCGGCTGCCGGCTGACCGTGGGCGGCCGGCTCCCGGCCGAGTGCTGGGAGGAGGCGGTGGCGCGCGGCGGCCCCGGCCACGGCGCGGGCCGCTTCCTGGTCGAGCACGGCCGGCTCACCGCCGGCGAGCTCGAACTGTGCCACCTGAGCGCCCTGTTCGACGCCGCCTATTTCGTGCTGTGCCCGCTCGACCGCACCCAGCGGGGGCCCCAGCGCTTCCTGCGGGAGGCCCGGCACTGGTTCGGCCCCGTCCGGCCGGTCCCGGTGCCGCTGCTGCGGCGCGAGACCGCGCGCCGCGCCCGGCTGCTGGAACGCGCCTGGCCGCGGCCGGAGGTGGACACCTCGCCGGTGGTCCCCGTGGCCGGCCGCGCCGCCCGGGAGACGGCAGCCCGTGGGCGGGGCGCGGTGCTGGCCGCCGCCGACGGGCAGCGCACGCCCCTCCAGATCGCCTGCACCCTCGGCCGGTCCGCCTTCACCACCCTCCTCGACGTCCGGCGGCTGGCGGCGGCGGGCCTGGTACGGACCCCGGAGCGGGGCGCCCCGGCCGCCCCCGCCCCACCACGCCCCGGGACCGCCGCGGCTCCGGACATCACCCTGCTCTACCGGATCCGTGACGCATTGGAGGCTCTGTGAGGCGCGCCCTCCGACAGCTCACCGGAAGGAGACAGCCGATGACCCCCGCACCCGAGGTGCTCGCCGAACTCGAGGGCCTCCGGGCCCGTGTCCCCCACCTGACGGGCGCGCTGGTGGCGAGCACGGACGGGCTGGTCGTCGCCCACCTCGTCACCGGGATGGAGCCGGACGGGGTGGCGGCGCTCACGGCCGCCGCCCTGGGCGTGGGCGCCCGGCTGACCGACGCGGTGGGCCACGGCGGCTTCCGCGAGCTCGTGGTGCGCGGGGACCACGGCTACGTGGCCACGTACGCCGCCGGGCCCTCCTGCGTCCTGACCCTGCTCGCCGCGGCCGACGCCAACGTGGGCCGCCTCAACCTGGAGGCCCGCCGCTCGGGAGCACGCATCGCAGCGCTCGCCGGCGAGGCCCTCAATCGCACCCGCCTGTCCTGACCCCCGAAACCCCGTCCGACCACCTGACCAAAGGAATCGTCATGGCGAACACCGAAGCGGCCCTCAAGGACGCGATGAGCTCGATCGACGGGGCCCTGGGCGTGGCGCTCGTCGACTACGGCAGCGGCATGGCCCTGGGCACGCTGGGCGGCTCCCCGTCCTTCGACCTCACCGTCGCGGCGGCCGGCAACACCGACGTCGTCCGGGCCAAGCTCCGCACGATGGAGATGCTCGGCATCCAGGACTCCATCGAGGACATCCTCATCACCCTCGGCTCGCAGTACCACCTCATCCGGCTCCTCACGGGGCGCGGCGGCAACGGCCTGTTCCTCTACCTGGCGCTGGACGCCCAGCGCGCCAACCTGGCCATGGCCCGCCACCAGCTCAAGCGCATCGAGAAGGAGCTGGAGGTCTGAGCCGAATGGCGCAAAAGGAGCGCCTTTGCTCTCCCGGCTCGTTACACTCGCGGAGTCACAACCGCGTCCGGACCGTTCCCTTGTGCGGGGCCCCCGTCGGTGAGCCCGCGCACCCCCTTGTGTGTCCCCCTGTGTGTGAGGAGTGACGTCATGGCCGAGGTGAAGCTGATCGCGACGCCGCGTACCGAGTTCGGCAAGGGCGCCGCGCGGCGCACCCGCCGCGCGAACCGGGTGCCGGGCGTCATCTACGGCCACGGCGCGGACCCCAAGCACGTGGAGCTGGACGGCCACGCGCTGATGATGGCCCTCAAGACGCCGAACGTCCTGATCCACCTGGACGTCCAGGGCGGCAAGGGCGAGCTGGTCATCCCCAAGGCGGTGCAGCGCGACCCGCTCAAGGGGTTCCTCGTCCACGTGGACCTGCTGGCCGTGAAGAAGGGCGAGAAGGTCACGGTCGAGGTGCCGGTGGTCACCGAGGGCGAGCTCGCCCCGGGCGGCAACCTCCTGGAGCACCTGCTCAACGCCCTGCCGGTGGAGGCGGAGGCCACGCACATCCCCGAGTCCCTGACCGTCTCGATCGAGGGCCTGGAGGCCGGGCACGCCATCCACGCCTCGGACATCCCGCTGCCGCGCGGCTGTTCGCTGGCTGTCGAGCCGGACACGGGGGTGATCCAGGTCGTGGCGGCCCAGACCGAGGCCCCCGCCGAGGAGGAGGCGGAGGAGGAGGCCGAGGAGGCCCCCGCTGCGGCACCCGCCCCCGCGGCCGAGGGCTGACGGCTCAGCGCACCGCCTTCCCGGCCGGGAACAGCCGGGCCGCCGTGACGCGGTGCCGGTGGACGAGGATGTCGGTGGCGTCCGCGAGGGCGACCTTGCGCGGCGGGTCGGGGTAGGCGGTGCCGAACTCCCGGCTCGGCCGCGCCGTCCCGGCCCAGGAGCGGGCCGGCTCCGGTACGGTGCGCAGGTCCACGACGTAGTCCGGGGCACCGGCGCGCTCGCCGGCCCGGTCCAGGGTGCGCTCGTTGGTGCCGGGTTCCGCCGGCCCGACCGTGCGGGCCTCCACCTTGGTGCCGGCCGCGTCGGTCGTGGCGTTGAACGAGCCGGCGCCGAAGGTCTGGCGGACGCTGACGTACGAGCGGCCGAGCAGGTCGCGCAGGAAGGCGCCCTGCACGCGCGGGTAGCGCGGGTCGGTGCTGCTGTACGAGACGTGCCCGTTGTGCGCGGAGAGCAGGATCTTGGAGCCGGTGGTCCGCTGCCACCAGGCGACGTTGACGGCCATCTGCTCGTCGCGGTGGCGCATGGCGCGGGTGACGCCGGTCTCGTCCTCCAGGTCGAAGGCGTACTCGTCGGCCGTCTGGGAGATCGTCCGGGCGTGCTGCACCGCCCAGGCGCGGGCGTCGCGGTCGCCGTCCTCGGGCAGGGCCTGCAGGAGGCCGAGCGCCTCGCGGGCCCGCGCGGCGAGTTCGCGGCGCTCGGCGGGCGGCCGGTGCAGGAGGGCGGTCATCCGGTCCGCGGCGCCGGTGCCGGGGGCGGGGCGCAGCCCGCGGTAGAGAGCGGTGACGCGGGGCAGCAGGCCGGGGTGGTGGGCGCGCAGGTAGCCGGTCACGCCGTCGAAGGACTGGGGGCCGGCGTTGCCGATGTCGTCGCCCATGAAGCGCAGGGCGCGGGTGTGGTGGGTGTTCCAGTTGCGCATCCACTGGACGAGGTCCAGGTACTCCTGGGTGTTCCAGAAGGCGTAGTCGCGCTGGAACTCCTCGGCCATGATCTGCTCCGGGTCGCCCTCGCCCCGCGTCACGTAGGCGTCGAGGCGCAGGCCGGTGGTCCAGGGGACCTCCAGGGCGAAGGTGGAGAAGCCCTTCTCCTCCACGAGGTGGCGCAGCAGGCGGTGCTTGCCGGTGAAGAACTCGTGGGAGCTGTGGGTGGCCTCGCCGACGCCGACGACGGTGGCGTCGCCCACCATCGCGCCCAGCGGCCGCAGGTCGTCGAGGTCGCCCGCGGGGTCGGCGGTGCGCAGGGGGTGGGCGGCGCCGGCGAGGGCGGTGACGGGGTCGTCGCCGGTGCCGGGGTGCGGGGCGACGGCGGCGAGCGCTCCGGTGCACAGCAGGAGGACGAGGGAGAGGACGGTGCGGCGGGTGCGGGGTCGGTGGGGGCGCCGGGTGTCTGCCATGCCCTCAGCCTCGCGGTACCGACCGGAGCGTGACCATCCGTTCTGGTGGAGTCCTGGGGGT
Organism: Streptomyces mashuensis; assembly: GCF_014654785.1. Lineage (GTDB taxonomy): Bacteria > Actinomycetota > Actinomycetes > Streptomycetales > Streptomycetaceae > Streptomyces > Streptomyces mashuensis. The sequence continues at coordinate 166,260 of NZ_BNBD01000010.1, read as the reverse complement.
GGGGCAAACCCCCCGGCCGGCGTCAGTCGTGGGGCACGACGGCCACGGGGCAGGGCGCGTGGTGGATGCACGCCTGTGCCACCGCGCCGAGCCGTGGTACGAGGGCGGGCCGGTGCCGCCGGCGCCCGACGACCACCAGGGCGGCGTCCTCGGCGGCGTGCACCACGGCCTTGGCCGGGCTCTCCGGGCGGACGACGTGGGCGACGTCGACCCCGGGGTGGAGCTGCCGCCGGCGGCGCAGCAGCTCGGTCAGTTCGCGGTCGGCGTCGTCGGCGATCTCCCGGGCGATGTCGGGGTCGACGCCCCAGGGCGCGTACGCCTGGACGGGCAGGGGGCTGCCGTGCACGAGGCGCAGCGGCACGCCGCGTGCGGCGGCCGTGGCGAAGGCGAAGTCGAGGAGTCCGGGGCAGGGGCGGTCGAGGCTGATGCCGGCCACGACGCAGCCCCCGCCCGTGCGATCGTCGCTCGGGGTGTCGCTCCGTACGAGCACCACGGGGCACTCGCCCCGGCCGGCGACGTGCAGGCCGGTGTCGCCGAGGAAGAAGCTCTGCAGCCGGTCGAGGCCGCGGGAGCCGAGGACCAGGGCCGTGGACCGGCCGGCGGCGGCGAGCAGGGCGTCCGCGGGTTCCTCCGCCACCAGGTCCCCGGTGACCTCCAGGCCGGGGAAGCGGTCGAGGACCTCGGTGCGGGCGGCGTCCAGGATGCGACGGGCCCAGTGGTCGCGGTCCTTCTCGGGCGGTGTGCCGGCCGGCGCGGGCACGTGGAGGACCCAGGCGTGCAGCAGGCGCAGGCCCAGGCCGCGGCGCCGGGCCTCGGCCGCGGCCCAGTGCGCGGCGGCCAGGCTCGCGGGCGAGCCGTCGAGTCCGGCGGTGAGCGGCGCCGCCGGGGGATCCATGGTCACGGTCTGTCACCGCCTCCGGTGCGGGTCCTTCCCTTCCAGTGTCGGCCCCCGCGCGGGCGTTGCCGGGCACCGGCCGGCGGCGCAGGGTGGAGGCGGGGCCCGGACGGCCGGGGTACGGGCGGAGGTGGACGCGATGGCGGTGGAGCAGTCCGTGGTCACCGAGGCGTGGGCGGTGGAGCGTCCCGCGCCGGCCGCGCGGGGGCCGCTGCGCCGGGTGCGGCGGGCGGTGGGGCCGCCGGGGCCGGACGGCCTGCTGCTGGAGGTGGGGGCCTGCGGGGTGTGCCGTACGGACCTGCACCTGGCGGAGGGCGACCTGCCGCCGCGGGCGCCCGGCCGGGTGCCGGGCCACGAGATCGTCGGCCGGGTGCTGGCGGTGGGCGCGGCGGTGCGGGGGTTCGCCCCGGGCGACCGGGCGGGCGTCGCGTGGCTGGCGTGGACCTGCGGCACGTGCCGGTACTGCCGGGCCGGGCGCGAGAACCTGTGCCCGGCCGCGCGCTGGACCGGCTGGGACGTGGACGGCGGCTACGCGCGGCACGTGGTGGCCGACGCCCGGTACGCCTACCGGCTGCCGGAGGGGCCGCCGGACGAGGAGCTGGCGCCGCTGCTGTGCGCGGGGCTGATCGGCTACCGGGCGCTGGAGCGCGCGGAGCTGCCGCCGGGCGGCCGGCTCGGCGTCTACGGCTACGGGGCCTCCGCGCACCTCACGGCGCAGCTGGCGCTGGCGCGGGGCGCGACGGTGCACGTGCTGACGCGGTCGGCGGCGGCCCGGCGGCTGGCGCTCGAGCTGGGCGCGGCGTCGGCGCGGGACGCCGCGGAGGGCCCGCCGGAGCCGCTGGACGCGGCGATCCTGTTCGCCCCGGCGGGCGACCTGGTGCCGGTGGCCCTGGCGGCGCTGGACCGGGGCGGCACGCTGGCGGTGGCGGGCATCCACCTGACGGACGTCCCGCCGCTGGACTACGACCGCCACCTGTTCCGGGAGCGGACGCTGCGCAGTGTCACGGCCAACACCCGGGCCGACGGCCGGGCGTACCTGGCGGAGGTGGCCCGGCACCCGCCCGTGGTGCATGTGCGGCGCTACCCCTTCGAGGCGGCGGACGCCGCCCTGGCGGACCTGGCCGCCGGGCGGGTGACGGGCGTGGCGGTGCTGCTGGCCGGCCCGGGGTCCGGTCAGGTGCCGGGCTTGCGGCCGTAGACGTAGACGTTGTCGCCGTTCTTCAGCATCGACCAGTACGCCTTGGCGTCGCCGCGGCGCATGTTGACGCAGCCGTGGGAGCCGGGCGGCGACCAGACGCTGCCGTCGATGGAGTGGAACGCCTGCCCGCCGTCGAAGAACTGGCTGTAGGGCATGCGGACCTTGTAGAGCGTCGACCAGTGGTCGATGCTGCGCCAGTAGATCTTCTTGAGGCCGGTGCGGGTCTCGTAGCCGTCGCGGCCCGAGCGTATGGGCACGGGCCCGAGCTTCAGGCTCTTGCCGTCCTGGATCCAGCTCAGCTGCCGGGTGAGGTCGACGCAGGCTATGCGGCCCTTGTTGACGGGGCACGCGCCGGAGGCGTTGGGGTTGCTGCCGGCCTCGCGCTGGCGGGTCATCAGTTCCATCACGCCCCACGTCACCGAGCCGGCGTAGCCGGCGGCGGGGGTGATGCCGTGGGTGAGCTGGAAGTCGCGGATGGCCCGGCAGTCGGCGGGCGACTGCTTGCCGTCGGCCGTTCTGCCGAGGAAGCGTTCGACGTTCTTCTGCTGGGGGCCGGTGCCGGCGGTGCACGCCGCCGTGGCCGCCTGCGCGGTGCCCGCGCCCAGCGCCACGGTGAGCGGCACGGCCAGGGCGGCGGCGCCGAGCACGGCGCCGGTGCGGCGCCCGATCGTCCGTGAACTTGTCATGAACGATATGACCAACGAGGGGGCCGTCCGGTTGCGCTCCGGTGACGGCCGGACACACCGTCACCGAGCCGTCCGAAAGCCGTGGGACCTGCGGCTACCCGTGTTGCTGAATTGGCGTCAGTCCTGGCGTGGCCACTAGGATTCAGCGGTTTCGACAACGAGGAAGGGCGCCGTACATGGGCACCAAGTTCATTGAGGTGGACGCATCCCGCAAGGGTGAGCCGGGCGTGGAGGAGGGCGTCAAGACGATCGAGGTCGGCGGTCAGACGATCACGGCGCCGATCTACGTCCAGCGCATCGACTTCGATGACCTCGACCCCGAGGTGACCGAGGGTCTGACCACGGTGAAGTTCGCGGTCACAGTGACGGAGGAGATCGAGGAGCTGACGGGCGAGGTGGACGAGGATGGTTCGCCCCGCACCGAGCTGAAGGAGGTCCAGGTGCCCAAGTGGCTGGAGGTGGACCTGGGCAAGGAGTCCCTGGAGCAGTACGAGAAGGTCATGGCGCCCTTCTTCGCCGCTGCCCGGGAGACCGAGGCCCCGGTCGTGCCCGCGCCGCGCAAGCGCCGGAAGAAGTAGCTCCACCCGGCCGGGCCCCGGCCCGGCCGTCTCCCGTCATCAGGTCCCGTCACCAGGTCCGGCGGCTCCGGTGACCAGGTCTCACCACCAGGTGAGGGCCGACAGCAGGCCGATGCCGGCCACCGTCCAGGCGACGTAGTCGCCGACGTGGCCGGAGTGCAGGCGGCGCAGGGGGCCCGTCCAGCCGCCGGACGGCAGCAGGCGGCGCACCGCCGGCACGGCCAGGGCCACGGCGAGGGCCGCCGAGAGCAGGCCGAGGGCCACGCCCGGTCCCGTCCACCACTCCCCCTCGGCCGCCGGGGTGCTGTGGTGGGCGTCCAGCACGGCCGCCAGGTAGCCGGCGTGGTCGCCGAAGGCCGCCGCGGCCGTGGCCGTTCCTTCGGCCAGGCCCGGGATCGTGCCCACCGCGAGCGCGCCGGCCAGCAGCAGCACGGCGACGGTGATCATCGGTGCGGGCAGCCACCGCAGGAGGCCGCCGGTCTCGGGCTTCTCCTCGTCGCCCGCCGTCTCCTGCCGGCCGGGGCGCTCCTCCGGTACGGGACCGGCGCCGAGGAAGACGCCTGCCGCCACCCGCAGCACCGCGCCGCCGGTGACCGCCGAGACGGGCACGAACAGCAGCGGCAGCCAGTCCGCCTGCTCCTCCACCAGGGCCTTGCCCAGGGCCGTGCCGAACGGGGGCAGCCCGGCCAGGGCCAGCCCGCCGAGGGCGAACAGCAGCCCGAGGCGCCACGCGCCCCGTCCCCTGCCGTGCAGCTGGTGTTCGTCGACGCTGCCGTACCGGTCGAGCAGGATGCCGGTGACGGCGAACAGCGCCGCCTTGGTGCCGGCGTGGCCCAGCACGTACAGGCAGACCCCGGCCGTGGCGCCGTCGCTCATCAGGGCGAGGCCGGTGAGGAAGAGGCCGGTGTGGGCGACGGTGGAGAAGGCGAGCAGCCGTTTGAGGTGCCGTTGCTGCCAGCACATCACGGCCCCGGTCAGCGCGCTCGCCACGCCCAGGACGAGGAGGGTGCGGCGGAAGTGGGCGGCGGGGATGCCGCCGGGGCCGGCGAAGACGGTGGTGTGGACGCGGGCGACGCCGTAGACGCCCAGCTCGACCATGACGCCGGACAGCAGCATGGACACCGGCGTGGGCGCGACCGTGTGCGCGTCGGGCAGCCAGAAGTGGAAGGGCACGGCGGCGGCCTTGACCAGCAGCCCGGTGACCAGGAGCACGAAGGCGCCGGTGACCAGGGCGTCGGGGCCGCCGGCGGCGTCGAGCCGGCGGCCGGTCTGGGCCATGCCGAGTTCGCCGGTGCGCGCGTACAGCAGGCCGATGCCCAGCAGGGAGGCGTAGCCGCCGAGGGAGTTGAGGAAGCCGAAGGTGAGCGCGCCCTGCACCGGGCGGGGTTCCTCGACGCGGTAGCCGGTGAGGGCGTAGCCGACGGCGCCCATCAGCTCGAAGAAGACGAACGCGTCGAAGAGGTCGCCGGTGAGCGCGAAGCCGCACATGCCGGCCTGGAAGAGCAGGACGAGGGCGGGGAACGCTCCGGCGTGGCCGCGCGGCGGCTCCTCGAAGTAGCGCCAGGAGTAGGCGAGGACGGCGACGACCAGCAGGGAGGTCAGCGCGGCCAGGCCCAGGCCGACGCGGTCGCCGACCAGCACGATGCCGACGCCGGCGCCGTGGTGCGGCCGCCAGTCGCCGGCCCAGGTCACGGCGGTGCCGTGGGTGAGGACGAGGGCGCCCACGGCGAGCGCGGCCGAGCCGGCGGCGCAGGCGCAGCCCGCGGTCTCGGCGACGGCCCGGCGCACGTGCCGGCCCAGGGCCACCAGCAGGGCGGCGCCCAGCAGCGGCACGGCCACGATCAGCGGGAGCAGCCGTACCACGCCGTCAGCCCTTCAGTTCGGAGAGTTCGTCGGGGTCGACGGTGCCGTGCCCCTTGTCGACCTGGACGACCAGGGCGAGGAGCAGGGCGGTGACCGTGGCGCCGACGACGATGTCGGTCAGGGCGAGGGCCTGGACGACGGGGTCGACGACGGGGACGGAGGTGGGGACGTCGGAGAAGACGGGGGCGGTGGCGCCGCGGCGGTAGCCGACGGCCAGCAGCAGGACGTAGGTGGAGGACTGGGTGACGGACAGGCAGCCGACGGCGTGCACGAGGTTGCGGCTGGTGGCCATGCCGTAGACGCCGGCGAGGAAGAGCCAGGCGGCGGTGGCGTACGGCAGGGCGGCGAGCGGGCCCGTCACCGGTGGGCCTTCCGGTTGTCGGTGATCTCGATGGCCTGGTCGAGGAAGTGGGCGAGCAGCACGACGACGGCGGAGGCGACCTCCAGGCCCACGGCGGCGTTGAGCAGGGGGACGGTGCCGCCGGAGGCCATGGTGTTGAAGGTGCCGTGCGGCAGGACGTTGGCGAGGTAGGCGGAGCCGGCGAGCAGGCCGGCCCCGCCGAGGAGGACGTAGGCGGCCTCGCCGCTGCCGTCGACGAGCTCGAACAGGCCGAGGGGGCGGATGCGTTCGAGCGCGCGGTAGTCGGCGCCGACGTAGAGGAGGTGCAGGGCGGTGGCGATGACCACGCCGCCCTGGAAGCCCCCGCCGGGGCTGAGCTGGCCGTGGGCGACGATGTAGAGGCCGATGAGGAGGGTGACGGGGAGCAGGCCGGCGCCGTAGCGGCGCAGGGCGGCGGGGACGCGCTCGGGGCGGGGGCGGACGCGGTGCTCGTCGCGGGTCTGCCGGAGCAGGACGACGGTGCCGAGGACGGAGCCGAAGAGGATGCTCTCCTCGCCCAGGGTGTCCAGGGCGCGCTGGTCGAAGTTGACGGACGAGATGGTGTTGGCGGTCTGCTGCCGGAGGGAGGCGGCGACGGCGCGGGCGCCGTAGGGGTGCTGGTCGCCGCCGAAGCGCGGCAGGCCGGTGCCGGCGGCCACCATCAGGGCGGCGGTGCCGGCCAGCCCGGCGGCCAGCGCCCAGCGGCGCACCCGGCCGGTCATCCGTCCCGCTTCCGCCGGCGCCGGACCTTGCGCACCGTCAGCAGGATCATCAGCGGGGTCACGGCGGCGCCGACGCCGAGCTGGGACAGGCCGACGTCGGGGGCCTGGAGCACGGTGAAGAGCAGGGCGAGGCCGAGGCCGAGGAGGGAGAGGACGACGGCCTGGCGGGCGGGGTCGCGGGTGAGGACGGCGGCGCCGGCGGCGGCCGCGACGAACAGCAGGGTGAGGGTGACGAGGGCCGTGTCAGCCATGGCGCAGCGCCCGGGTGGTGACGGTGGCGCCGAGGCCCAGCAGCACGCCGATGACGAGCAGCTTGGCCATGGCCCGGCCGGGCCCGGTGGCCACGCACAGCGGCAGGACGGTCGCCGGGGTGGCGACGAGGGTCACCGGGGTGAGCAGCCGGGCGCCGGGCGGGCCCCCCTCGGGTTCGTCGTGGAGCTCCTCGGCGAGCAGGCGGACGAAGACGAGGGTGCCGGCCGGGCCGAGCACGCAGGTCACCAGCGCCAGGTCGACGTAGGAGGGGCGGCCGTAGCCCTGGGCGAGCAGCAGGAAGTCCAGGCAGAGGAGGAGGGTGGCCATGTTCTGGGCGGCCACGCGCCGCCCGGCCGTGCCGCGGGAGCCGGCCCACAGGCAGGGGCCGAGGCCGCCGGCGGTGAGGACGGCGGCGGCCACCAGCCAGCCGTTCACCGGCCGGCCACTGCCCGGCGGGCGCCATGGGCGGCGCAGGCGGCGGGCACCGCGCAGGCGGCGCCCACGGTCAGGTCGAGGGGTTCGGGGGTGGAGATGAACACCGTCCACAGCAGGGTGAGCCCGGCCCACCACGCGAGGACCTCCGCGGCCGTGGCCGCCGTGCCGCGCAGCACCTCGTGCACCTTCGCCTCCAGTCGCCCGTGAGAGCCCGGAACGCCCCGAGTATCGGTGATGTCCGCCGGGCGGAGGAAGAGGCGGAGGGCGCGTGTCGGCCGGCGGGCGGGGCGGAGCCGGGGACGAAAGGGGAGGTTTCAGCGCGGGGGCGGGGGGTTACCCGTCGTGTCTGAGCACGGCAGACCGGGCGGACCCTCCGAGCGACAGGTGAGAAGACGGCATGAGTGAGAAGGTTTCCGACCACCTCCTGGCGCGGCTGCGCGAATGGGGCGTGGAGCGGGTCTTCGGCTATCCGGGTGACGGCATCAACGGGCTGCTGGCCGCCTGGGAGCGGGCCGGTGACCAGCCCCGGTTCATCCAGGCCCGGCACGAGGAGATGGCGGCGTTCGAGGCCGTGGGCTACGCCAAGTTCAGCGGCCGGCTGGGGGTGTGCGCGGCGACCTCCGGGCCCGGCGCGATCCACCTGCTCAACGGCCTGTACGACGCGAAGCTGGACCACGTGCCGGTGCTGGCGATCGTGGGCCAGACGGCGCGGTCGGCGATGGGCGGCTCGTACCAGCAGGAAGTGGACCTGCACACCCTCTTCAAGGACGTCGCCTCGGCGTTCGTGGAGACGGTGACCGTGCCGGAGCAGCTGCCGAACGTGCTGGACCGGGCGGTGCGCACCGCGTACGCGCGGCGGGCCCCCACCGCCGTCATCGTCCACGCCGACGTGCAGGAGCTCGACTGGTCGCCGCCGCCGCACGCGTTCAAGATGGTGCCGTCCAGCATCGACCGCAGCGGCTGGCAGGCGGTGCCCTCGGAGGACTCCCTGGAGCGCGCCGCGGAGATCCTCAACGCGGGACAGAAGGTCGCGCTGCTGGTGGGCCAGGGCGCCCGCGGGGCGCGGCAGGAGGTCGAGCAGGTCGCCGAGGTGCTGGGCGCCGGGGTGGCCAAGGCGCTGCTGGGCGTGGACGTGCTCAGCGACGAGCTGCCGTACGTCACGGGCGCGATCGGGCTGCTGGGCACCCGCCCGTCGTACGAGCTGATGCGCGACTGCGACACCCTGCTGACGATCGGCTCGAACTTCCCGTACTCGCAGTTCCTGCCGGAGTTCGGGCAGGCCCGGGCCGTGCAGATCGAGATCGACCCGCACTTCGCGGGCCTGCGCTACCCCTACGAGGTCAACCTCATCGGTGATGCGCGGGCCACGCTGCTGCGGCTGATGCCGATGCTGAAGCGGAAGGACAAGCGGGGCTGGCAGAGCCAGGTGGTCTCCAACGTGGAGCGGTGGAAGGAGGTCATGGCGCGCCGCGCGGCGGTGTCGGCGGACCCCGTCAACCCCGAGCACGTGGCGCACGCCCTGTCCCCGCTGCTGCCCGACAACGCCATCCTCACCTCCGACTCGGGGTCGGTGGCCAACTGGTACGCCCGGCACATCGCCATGCGCGGCACGATGCGCGGCTCGCTGTCGGGCACGCTGGCCACGATGGGCTGCGGCGTGCCGTACGCGATCGGGGCGAAGTTCGCCCACCCCGAGCGGCCGGTGGTGGCGCTGGTGGGCGACGGGGCCATGCAGATGAACGGGCTGGCCGAGCTCATCACGATCGCCAAGTACCGGCACCAGTGGGAGGACCCGCGGCTGGTGGTGGGCGTGTGGAACAACCACGACCTGAACCAGGTGACGTGGGAGATGCGGGCGATGAGCGGCTCGCCGCAGTTCCTGCCCTCGCAGCAGCTGCCGGACGTGGACTACGCGGGCTTCGCCCGGTCGCTGGGCCTGCACGGGGTGCGGGTGGAGAAGCCGGACGAGGTCGCGGACGCGTGGCGGGAGGCGCTGGCGGCGAAGGGCCCGGCGGTGGTGGAGTTCGTCACCGACCCGGCCGTGCCGCCGATCCCGCCGCACGCCGACTGGAGCCAGATCGAGGCGACCGCCGCGTCCATCGTCAAGGGCGACACCGACCGGGCCGCCATGGTGCGGCAGGGCATCAAGGCCAAGATCCAGGAGTTCCTGCCGGGCCGCGGCAGGAAGCCGGGGTCCGGCGGCGACGCGGCGGGGAGGCACGGGCGGTGATGCGGGCGCGGGCGCGGGGGCGGCGCGGGCGCCGGGCGGCGGCCCGCGCGGCGTACGACGTCCGGTACGGCCGGCTCCAGCGGTCGCTGTCGCTGCTGACGGCCGCCGGGTCGGCGGTGACGGCCGCCGAGATCTTCCTGGAGCACGACCGGGCCGGGTTCGGCAACCGGGTGATGTGGTGGCCGGTGCTGCTCGGCCCGGTCGGCACGGCAGCCGGCGTGGCGGGGTGGCGCAGCGAGCGGTCGGCCCGGACGTGGCTGCCGCTGGCGTCGGCGGCCATCGTGGCCAACGGGCTCCAGGGCACGTACCTGCACGTGCGCGGCATCGCGCAGAAGCCGGGCGGCTGGCGCATGGCGCGCTACAACGTCGAGCTGGGGCCGCCGCTGTTCGCGCCGCTGCTGATGAGCATGGTCGGCGGCATGGGCCTGCTGGCCAGCGTGCTGCGGCGGGAGCGGTGAGGGAACCGGTGACGGGGACGGTGGGGTCATGGGGCGGATGAGGGCGTGGCCCGGGAAGGGCGCAGGCGCGGTGGGCCGGGCGGGCACCTGGGACCCGGTGACGGCCGGTGTGGTGCTGGCCCGGCTGGGGCCGCGGCACGAACCCGCGCTGCGCTTCTTCACCCCGCGCGAGGAGGCCGTGGCCGAGGCGCTGCTGGACCACGTCCTGGCCCGCTCCCCCGACGACCCGCCGGTGCCCGTGCTCACCGTCATCGACGACCGGCTGGCCACCGGCGAGTACGACGGCTGGCACTTCGCGGACCTGCCGCAGGACGCCGAGGCGTGGCGGCGGTCGCTGGCCGGCCTGGACGAGGACGCGCGGCTGCGGCACGACGGGCGGGGCTTCCCCGAGTCGGGGTACGGCGAACGGGACCGGCTGCTGCGGCACGTGCTCCAGCTGGGGTCCGGTGACTGGTACGGCATGCCGGCCGGGCACGTGTGGAAGCTGTGGACCCGCTACGCCTGCGAGGCGTACTACGCCCATCCGCACGCCTGGGACGAGATCGGTTTCGGCGGGCCCGCCTACCCGCGCGGCTACCTGCGGCTGGGGCGGGGGCTGCGCGAGCCGTGGGAGGAGCCGAGGTGAGCGGGCGGGCCGCGGCGCGGACCCTGTGGGAGTCGGCCCGCCCGCAGGGCGACGTACGCCGCCGCAACGCCTCGGCGTGGCTGCCGCACGTGACCGAGCTCAAGCGGGACATGCGGCGCTTCGCCGACTCCGACGAGGTCGACATGGTGGTGGTGGGCTGCGGTGCCGGCGGCGCCACCTTCACGCAGCGGCTGGCGCACGCCGGGTGGAAGGTGGTGTGCCTGGAGGCCGGCCCGTTCTGGGACCCGCAGAAGGACTGGGTCAGCGACGAGTGGGGCTCGCACCACCTGTACTGGAACGAGCCGCGCGTCGTGGGCGGCTCGCACCCGGTGCCCATGGGGTCGAACAACTCGGGCCGCGGGGTGGGCGGTTCGATGGTGCACTTCGCGGGCTTCGCGCCGCGCCTGCACCCGTCCGACTTCCGCGTGCGCTCGGGGGACGGCGTGGCGGCCGACTGGCCCCTGTCCTACGCGCAGCTGCGGCCGTACTACCAGCGGCTGGAGCGGGAGCTGCCGGTGGCCGGCCAGTACTGGCCGTGGGGCGACCCGCACCCGTACCCGCACCCGCCGCACCCGGTGAGCGGCAACGGCGAGGTGATGCTGGACGGCTGCGCGAAGCTGGGCATCGAGGCGCGGGTGGGCCCGGTGGCCATCGCCAACGGCCGTTTCGGCAACCGCCCGCACTGCATCTACCGGGGGTTCTGTCTCCAGGGCTGCAAGGTGGACGCCAAGGCGTCGCCGCTGATCACGCACGTGCCGGACGCGATCGCGCACGGCGCCGAGATCCGGGCCGACGCGATGGTCACCCGGATCGAGACGGACCGCGAGGGCCGCCGCGTCACCGGCGTGCGGTATGTGCGCGGGGGCCGGGAGTACGTGCAGCGGGCCGCGGCGGTGGCGGTGGCGGGCTACTCCATCGAGACGCCCCGGCTGCTGCTCAACTCCACGAGCCGCCGCTTCCCCGACGGGCTGTGCAACGACCACGACCTGGTGGGCCGGTACGTGATGGTGCAGGGCGCCCCGCAGACCGCCGGCCGGTTCGCGGAGGAGATCCGCATGTACAAGGCGCCGCCCCCGGAGGTGAGCACCGAGGAGTTCTACGAGACCGACCCCGCGAAGCCGTACGTGCGGGGCTTCTCGGTGCAGACCGTCTCCCCGCTGCCCATCATGTGGGCGGAGCACGTGGCCGAACAGGGCCACTGGGGCCCGGACCTGCGCAAGCGGATGACCGACTACACCCACTGGGCCACCCTCGGTGCCCTGTGCGAGTTCCTGCCGCAGGCGGAGAACCGGGTGACGCTCGCGGAGGAGACCGACCGGCACGGGCTGCCCGTGGCGCGCTTCGACCACAGCCAGTGCGCCAACGACGGACAGCTGATGGAGGCGTCGCGGAAGGTGATGGAGGAGATCCTGCGCGCCGCCGGGGCGACCGAGCTGATGACGGTGGAGCGGTACGCGCACCTGGTCGGCGGCTGCCGCATGGGCCGTACGGCCGAGGAGGGCGTGGTCGACGCGGACCTGCGGTCCTTCGCCGTCCCCAACCTGTTCATCACGGACGGCAGTGTGCTGCCGACCCAGGGCAGCGCCAACCCGGCGCTCACCATCATGGCGCTGGCCGACCGGGCCGCGTGCCGGCTGGCCGGGAAGGAGCCGCGATGAGCAGCGCCGACGGCACCGTCGAGGCCCTCGATGCGCGGGCCTACACCTTTCCCACCGACGCGCCCGAGGCCGACGGCACGCTGGCCTGGGACGCGACGACGCTGGTGCTGGCCGAGGCCCGCGCCGCCGGCCGGGCGGGGCTGGGCTGGACGTACGCGCCGGCCGACGCCGCCCACGTCGTCACCGGCCTGCTGCGCGACCAGGTCACCGGGCGCCCCGCCCTGGACATCGCCGGCGCGCACGAGGCGATGGTGCGCGCGGTGCGCAACGCGGGCCGGCAGGGCCTGGTGGCGTGCGCGCTGTCGGCGGTGGACCTCGCGCTGTGGGACCTCAAGGCCCGGCTGCTGGAGCTGCCGCTGGTGCGGCTGATCGGCGCGGTGACCGACGAGGTGCCGGTGTACGGCTCGGGCGGCTTCACCACGTACCACGACACGCATATGACGGCGCAGCTCAACGGGTGGGTGCACGGGCACGGCATCCCCCGCGTCAAGATCAAGATCGGCGAGTCGTGGGGCCGATCGGTGCCGCGCGACCTGGAACGCGTGCGGCACGCCCGGAAGACGGTGGGCCCGGACGCCGAGCTGTACGTGGACGCCAACGGCGCCTACACCCGCAAGCAGGCGGTGCGCGTGGCGCAGGCGCTGGCGGAGCTGGGCGTGGGCTGGTTCGAGGAGCCGGTCTCCTCGGACGACCTCCAGGGGCTGGCGCTGGTGCGGGACCTGAGCGCGTGCGACGTGGCGGCGGGCGAGTACGGCTACGACCTGGCGTACTTCGCCCGCATGGCGCCGGCGGTGGACTGCCTCCAGGCGGACGCCACGCGCTGCGGCGGGCTGACGGGGTGGCTGCGGGCGGCGGCGGTGGCGCAGGCGCACGGTCTGGAGGTGTCCGGGCACTGCGCGCCGCACGCGCACGCGCACGCCGCCGCGTGCGTGCCCAATCTGCGGCACCTGGAGTGGTTCCACGACCACGTGCGCATCGAGAGGACGTGGTTCACCGGCGGCCTGGACCCCACGGGCGGCAGCGTGCGGCCGGGCGCCGACGGGGCGCCGGGGCACGGCATGGCGTTCCGGACGGAGGAGGCGGCGGCGTACCGCGTCGTGTGAGTCGTGTGACGAGCCGCCGTACGAGCCGTGTGACGAGACGAGGAGCTTTCGACGACATGAGCGTGGACGTGCAGGACGCCACCACCCGGTACCTGATGTACGGGGTGCTGCCGGGCTGGTTCGTGCCGGGCCTCGCCGACTGGGCGATGCACCGGCGCACCCGGATCGAGGAGACCGCGGGCACGCGGGAGTCGCTCATCCACTGCCTGATGATGACGGAGGTGGGCGTCCCCATCGCCCTGACGCTGGTGTGCGAGGTCAATCCGCTGCTGCTGGCCGTGCAGCTGGGCTCGACGGCCGCGCACGAGGCGACGGCGCTGTGGGACGTGCGGACGGCGGTGCGCAGCGGCCGCGAGGTCAAGCCGGTCGAGCAGCACATCCACAGCTTCCTGGAGACGCTGCCGTTCGCCGCCCTGGCGTCGCTGATGTGCCTGCACCCGAAGCAGGTGCGGTCGCTGCTGCGCGGTGGCCGGGGCGACCGCACGGCCTGGCGGCTGGTGCCGCGGCGGCACCCGCTGCCGCGCTCGTACCTGGCGGGCATCGCCGTGGGGGTGGCGGCCTTCGTGGCGCTGCCCTACGCGGAGGAGCTGCTGCGGTGCGTCCGCGTGTCGTGGGGCCGCCGGCGCGGCCGTGGTGCGGCCCCTGATTCCGCCCCCTCCGAACCCCTCTGAAGAAAGGTTTCAGCTGTGACTTCCCCGAAGAACTCCCCGAAGACTCCCCCGCTGAAGGTCGCGTTCCTCGTGGCGCCGGAGGGCGTCGAGCAGGTCGAACTCACCGAACCCTGGCAGGCGGTGAAGGACGCCTGCGGCACGCCGCACCTGGTGTCCACCCGGCCGGGCCACGTCCAGGCGTTCCACCACCTGGACAAGGGCGACACGTTCCCCGTGGACGCGGTGGTCGCCGACGTGCGCGCCGAGGAGTACGACGCGCTGGTGCTGCCGGGCGGCGTGGCCAACCCCGACTTCCTGCGCATGGACGAGCGGGCCGTGGGCTTCGTCCGGGACTTCTTCGTGGCGGGCCGGCCGGTGGCCGCGATCTGTCACGCGCCGTGGACGCTGGTGGAGGCCGACGTGGTGCGCGGCCGCACCCTGACGTCCTGGCCCAGCCTGCGCACCGACGTGCAGAACGCGGGCGGGCACTGGGTGGACGAGCAGGTCAAGGTGTGCACGGCCGGCCCCAACACCCTGGTGACGAGCCGCAAGCCGGACGACCTGAAGGCCTTCTGCGCGGCGTTCACCGAGGAGTTCGGCCGGGCGGCCGCCGGCGACGGGAGCTGACCGGCTGTTCCGCCGGCCGGCAGGCCGTGCCCTTCCCCCGCCCGGACCGGTTGAGCAGGGCGGCGGCCCCTTTTCCGCATGTCAGCTTTCCGTACCGGCTATCCGTACGGGCCGCCGTGGGGAGGAGGGTTCGTGGGAGGAGACGGGGTGGGGACGCGCCCGCAGATGACGCGGGCGGAGTGGCTCGCGTCCCGGCCGCGGATCGTGGTGGCGGCGTCGTCGCTGGTGCACGACGCGGACCACCGCATCCTGCTGCTGCACGCGTCGTGGAAGGACGAGTGGCAGCTGCCCGGCGGCACGCACGACGACGGCGAGGACCTGTGGCACACCGCCGTGCGCGAGACGTACGAGGAGACGGGCCTGGCCATGCCGCCACGGCCCCGGCTGCTGACGGTCGACTGGACGACGGACCCCGACGGGGTCGCGGAGTGCTGGGCGCTGTTCCAGGGGCCGCTCGTCGGCCGTGAACCGCCGGTGGCGCTGTCGCACGAGCACGACCGGTGGAGGATGCTCACGCTCGACGAATGGGCGCCCCTGCTGCCGGAGCACCAGGTGCGCGTCCTGGCGGTCGCCCTCGACATGCTGCGCCACGGCGGCTGCACGTACCTGCGCGAGGGCGAACCCGTCGGCTGAGGGCCGCCCATGCGTGTGGCCCTGCCCCGTCCCGGGCCGTTTCGGCGCCGGTCGCGGCGCCGGCCGTGATAGTCGTCGCCCAAGGGCGCGGCACGGGCTCGACCCGGTGACGCGCCGCCGGGTGCGGCGTGAGGGAGACGGTGTGGCCGGGGCACCGGGCGTGTCCGTTCCGTTCGACAACGGGTTCCTCGCGTACGGCGCGGCGCACCCGGGGACGCAGATGGCCATCGGCGTGGCGGCCCTGTGCGCCGGTGACGTCCCGAGCCGTGCGGAGCTGGGCCTCCTGCTGGAGGCGGCGGCCTCCGCCTGCCCGGAGCTGGCCGGGCCGGGCGGCGGCGCCGTCTTCCGGCCCGGGCGGCACCTCTTCGAGTCCCGGGCCCCGGAGGGCTCGGGCACCGCGGGGCTGTACGCCGCGCTGGACGCGGTCGCCAACGAGCCGCTGCCGGGCGTGATGTGGGGCGTGTGGCTCGTCCACGGGCACGCGCCCGGCGAGTTCGCCGTCGTCCTGCGCGGTCACCACGCGCACTTCGACGGCCTGCTCATCGCCCAGCTGTGCGAGCTCGTGGTGGGAGCGCGCCCGGCCGCCGTACGCCCCGCCCCGACGGCCCCGCCACGGCCGCGCCCCGGGGCCGTCGTACGGGACGTCGCCGCCGTGCTGCGCGGCCTGCGGGACACCGCCCGGCCGGTGGCCGCCGCGGGCACGACGGAGGGCCGGGTGCGCCAGGTGTGCGCGGCCACCGGCCTGGAGGGGATGCGCCGCGTCGCCGCCGTCCACGGGGGCACCGTCAACGACGTGCACCTGGCGGCCCTGGCCGGTGCGCTGGCCGCCTGGGAGACCGGCCCACGGTGGCACGGCGACCCGCGCCCCGTCCGCGCCAAGGTGCCGCTCGGCCTGCGCCGGCCCGGCACGGCGGAGCGGCTGGGCACCCGTATCAGCGCCGGCTGGCTCACCCTGCCCTGCGACACGGCCGACCCGGTGGAGCGGCTGCGCCGCGTCGCCGCCGACAGCGGGCGGCTGCGGGCCCGCCTCACCGATCCCGGCACGGGGGCGCTGATGCGGGCGCTGTCACCACGGATGCGGCGCCTGGTGCTGGACGCCGACAACCACCCGCGCCGCACCAGCCTGGTGGCCACCCACGTCCCCGGCCCCGCCCGCCCGCTGTCCGTGGCGGGCCGGGACGTCACGGGCATCGTCCCGCTGATGTTCCTGGCCTCCGGCCAGCGCCTGTCGGTGTGCCTGGCCACGTACGCCGGCACCGCGTACTTCTCGGTGACGGCGGACACCGGCGTCACCGGCCTGGACCGGCTGCCCGGCTGCTGGCTGGCGGAGATCGGCCGGCTCGCCACGGTGTCCGGCCGCCCCGGCCGGACACCGCGTCAGGGCTGACGGCCCAGCCGCGCCAGGAGCCGCTCCCAGGCGTCCGCGCCGGGGGGCGGCTTCCGGGGCTCGGCGAACAGGCCCGTGCCGGACAGGTCGGCGGCGTACGGCTCCATCTCGCGGGCCGTGAAGGCGATGAGGGACTGCGGCGGGCGGTCGTCGGCGCCGATGGCGCGGGCGAGGTCCCAGGAGTGGACCACCAGGTCGGCGATCATCTGCGAGCAGTAGGCGCGGGCGGGCGTGGGGCCGTACGAGAGCTCCACCGTGCGGTCCAGCGCGCCGGGCGCGGCGAACGCGTCGCGGGCGGCCGCGGCGGCCTTGTCCCAGGCCGCCTTGGGCCGGCTGCCGAGCCGGTCGCCGTCGAAGGCGTCGCCCACCTCGTCGATCGACCGTCCCTCCAGCAGCGGCGGCACCCACATCTGCTCGACGACGAGGTGGTTGACCAGCTCCCGCACGTTCCAGTCGGTGCACGGCGTGGGCTGCTGCCACTGCCGGGCGCCGACGGCGTGCACGCGCTCGCCGAACAGGTCCAGTGCCTCCGCGTGGCGTTCGAGGACGTTGCCGTCAGCGGCCATGCGGTCTCCCGTGATGGTCCATGCGGCCGCGGATCACGGCGGCCGCGGCGGCCACGGCCGCCCCGGCGGCCACGCCCGCGCGGTGCCGGGACAGCCACGGCTGGGTGCCGTGGGCGTGGGCCTGGTAGCCGAACTCGCCGTGCGCGCCGAAGTCGCGGCCGCCGTCGCCGTCGACGGCGTGCCACAGGTTGACCGGCGGGAGGTCCCGCTCGCGCTCGGGGCGCTGCTGCGCGTCGAAGCCGGTGCGGGCCAGGTAGCGGTCGAGCAGGCCCGGCACGACGGCATTGGCCAGGAGCGTGGCGACCGTGCTGCCGCCGACCCAGTACTCGCGGCGGCGCGGGTGGGCGGCGGCGTGCACGATGGCCCGCGCCGCGACCTCGGGCTCGTACACGGGGGCCACCGGCCGGGGGCGGCGCGGCAGCCGGTTGAGGACCCAGTCGAACTGGGGGGTGTTGACGGCGGGCAGCTGCACCATCGTGGTGCGCACCTTGCTGCGCAGGTGCAGCAGCTCGCAGCGCAGCGACTCGTTCATGCCCTGGATGGCGTGCTTGGCGCCGCAGTAGGCCGACTGGAGGGGGATGCCGCGGTACGCCAGCGCCGAGCCGACCTGCACGATCGTGCCGTGGTCGCGCGGCAGCATGCGGGTCAGGGCGGCCCGGGTGCCGTAGGCGTAGCCCAGATAGGTGACCTCGGTGACGCGCCGGAACTCCTCGGGCTCGATCTCGACGAAGGGCGCGAAGACGCCGCTGAAGGCGTTGTTGATCCAGACGTCGACGGGGCCGAGGATCTCCTCGATCCGGTCGGCGGCCGCGGTGACGGCGTGCGGGTCGGCCATGTCCACGGACAGCGGCAGCGCCCGGCCGCCGCGGCTCTCGACCTCCTCCGCGGCCGCCTCCAGCCCGGCCTCGCCGCGGGCGAGCAGCGCCACGCACGCGCCGCGCGCCGCGAAGGCGCGGGCGGTGGCGCGTCCGACGCCGCCGCTGGCTCCGGTGACGACCACCACGGAGGGTTCGTTCCTGTTCATCACCGCCGCCGGGTACCCGTCCCGGCCCCCGGCAAACCTCCGCGCAGCCCCACCGCCAGCAGCAGGAACCACACGCCCACCAGGGTGAGGTGGGCGCGCTGCGGTACGCCGTGCCAGCCGGGGTGGCCCAGCAGGGCGCCCACCGTCGCCAGGGCGGTGGCCAGCGCGCTGCCCAGCACCCACGGCCCCCACCGGCGCACCGGCCCCGGCGGGCGGGCCGCCGCGTCGAGGCCCACGGTGAGCAGGAGCATCGACGCGAAGAGGGCCAGGTGGACGAAGGCGCTGGTGGTGGTGTGCCAGGGGTTGACGGCCTCGCAGGGGTGCTCGACCGAGGGGGCGCAGCGCATGGGCACGACGACGTCGGCCACGGAGGACACGCCGAACCCGACGAGCGACCACCAGCCGGCTCTGGCCCAGCGGTTGGCGGGCCGGCGCAGGGCGAGCAGCGCGCCGGCCACCACCAGGGCCGCGGCCAGCACCTCCACGGCGCCGAAGAGGACATGGAAGGGCTGGTCGGCGGCGTAGAGCTCGCTGACGTAGGAGTGCCGGGGGTCCAGGCCGGTGGGCAGGAAGAGGGCGAGCAGCCAGTCGTTGTAGACCACCGCGGCGGCGGTCAGCAGGGCCACCGCCCACCGCGTCGCGGTGCGGCCCGGCGCGCCGGGAGCCGTCGGGCCGTGCCGCCGGGAACGGACGGTGGCGGGGCCGGCCGACGGGCGGGCGGGCGCGGCGGGGATGTCACGCATCGGCCGTGCCCTGATGGCGGCCGGCCTGCTGCGGCGCGTAGGCCGGGCTGGGCGGGGACGGCGGGGTGGTGGGCGGCGTGGTGGGGCTGGGGCTGGGGTTCGGCTTGGTGGGGGTGGTCGGCGCGGGCGTCGGGGTCGTGCCGGAGGGGGCGCTGGGCGCGCTGTGGCCGGGAGCGGGGGTGGCGGGCGGCTTGGTGGTGGGCAGCGGGTTGCTGGGTGTGGCCACGGGGCGGTCCTTCTCGCCGTGGGTGCCCACCGGCCGTTCGAACCAGTCGCCGCTCTGGAAGTCGTAGAGGACGAAGGCGTCCAGCTCGGAGTCGGCCTGGGTGACCACGACGACGTCGGCGTCGCGGTACGCCGGCCAGGTGTCGCCCTTCTTCTTGGGGCTCTCCTTGGCCGCGGTCGAGGCCTCGCTCAGCGGGTTGCCGCCGGCGCAGCGCACCCGCGGCAGGCCGGTGCGGTCGGCGAGCACGACGGTGCCGGCCTGGAGGACGGCCTGGAAGCCGGTGATGTCGCCGTTGCGGTAGCCGTGGTCGGTGACGTGGGTGTCGGCGCGCAGCTGAACGGGGGTCAGGCCGCGCAGGAAGCCGTCGAGCTCGCCGGGCTGGGTCTTCAGGGCCCGGGCGAAGGCGTCCCGTTTCTCCTGGCTGCCGGTCAGGTGACTCATGAGGCCGTCGAGGTCGCAGCCCGCCTGGTGGAGGACGCCGCCGTAGATGCCGCGGGTCGAGCCCGTGACCGTGCGGCTGCCGGCCGGCACGGCGGGGGTGACCGTGGTGTCGGCGGTGGAGGCGGAGGGGGTGAAGGGGTCCTGGCCGGGCGCGGTCGCGGACTGGAGGTAGATCTCGCCGTAGCCGCCTCCGGCCATGCGGAGGAAGACGACGGCGAGGGCCGCGGCCACGACGACCGCGGCGGCGACGAGGGCGGTGCGCGACCGCCACCAGGGGCGCCGGGCGGGCGGCCCACCCCCCTCGTCGCCCGTGGGCGGCGCGGGCGGGGGCGGTGGAGGCGGCGGCGGGGGCGGCTCGGTGGGGCCGGAGGGGCGCGGGGGCTGCGGGCCGGCCTGGTCGCCGGTGACCGTGGGCTGGTCCCCTCCGCGGGGTTCGGGGGGCGGCTCGGGGCCGCGCCCGGAGAGCGGGCCGGACGGAGGGCCGGTGGGACGGTTACCTGACGGCGGCTCGGACGACACGGCCCTTCTCCTGGATCGACGGGTATTTCCTGTTACCGCCCCTGCGCCCCATTCTGTGCAGCGCACCCACGAGGCTCGCAAGCGGGCGTACGGGTCATCCGCACGCCCTCTGCCTGGTTCCGCGGGTTCCCGCGCCGGTGGCGCTCACTCCCCGCCGTTCCCTCACTGTTCCGCCACCGTTCCCCCACCGGCCCTCACGAACGGGTGACGGCGCGGCACCCGGTCTACCGTGGTCGCGTGAACCGGCCCCCACCGCCCCGACCGGCACCGGCGCCCGCGCCCCCCGCCCGGGGCGCGGCCGGTGAGCTGCGCGCCTGGGCGGACGCGCTGGTCGCCGTGGCGGCCGGCTGCGTCGCCATGTTCGCCGTCGCGGCGGCCGGCCTGTGGGCGGCCGGGGCCCGCGCGCTGCCGGCCGGCGCGTTCCCCGCGGTGCTGGCGGCCACCCTGGTGGCGGCCGTGGGCGGCACCCTCGAACTCTCCGGGGACGTGGGGTTCCTCGGCGGTTCGGCGGCGACGCTGGAGGTCGTGCCGCTGTCGGTCACCGTGGCCGGCGCGCTGGCCACGGGCGTCGTCTTCCTGCTGCCGCTGCGTCACCGCGCCGTGGCCGGCGGCGGGGAGCTGCTGGCCCGGGCCGCCCGGACGGCGGTGGTGTGGCTGGTGGCGCTGGCGTTCATCGCGGGCGCCGCCCGGTTCTCCTTCCGGGTGCGGGTGGGGCAGGACTTCCTCGACGAGCTGGGCGCCGCCCTGGACATCACCCCGACGGTCGGCTTCCACGCGCCCCTCGGGTCGGCCCTGGGCCACGGGGCACTGTGGCTGCTGGGCGTTCTGGTCGTGGCCGTCGCCGTCTCCCGCGGCACCCCGCTCCCCCGGCGGCTGCTGCGGCTCCAGGGCGCGCTCCGGCCGCCGGCCTTCGCCATGGTCGTGGTGCTGCTGGGGTACGTGGTGCTGGGGCTGGTCATCGGGCTGGTGACGGCGTTCACGCACGACGACCCGTCCCGGACGGCGGCGATCCTGCTGCTGGGCCTGCCCAACCTGGCGTGGATGGCCTTCGGCGTGGGGCTGGGCGGTGCCTGGGAGGGCCGGGTGCCCGGCGACATCGGGCTGCCGGTGCCGCACGCCCTGGCGGCGGTGCTGCGGGGCAACGGCCGCGGTACATCGACGGTGGACCTGGCGGCGCTGTCGGAGCAGGACGGCAGGGCCTGGGTGCTGGCCGCGGTCGCGGGCCTGGCGCTGCTGACGGCCGGGCTGCTGACCGCGTTCCGCTCACCGGCCGGCACCCCGGCCTGGCGCGTGGCGGTGCGCCTGGGCGTGGTGGCGGCCCTGACGCTGCTCGTCGTCGGGCTCGCCACCGAGGTCTCGGCGCGCTACGGGCTGGCGGTGCTAGGCCTGGGCGATCTGACGGACTTCGGCGGCGAGGTGCGGCTGTGGGCCCACCTGGGCCGGCTGGTGGGCCTCGGCCTGCTGTGGGGCCTGGTGGCGGGCTTCACCGGCGGGCTGTGCGCCAAGGCGGCCGCGGGCCGCAGACTCGGCAGGGCGGAGGCCGCGGACGGGCAGGGGCCGGGCGCGGGCGGGTGGTGAGCGTCCGTACGCCGTCAGCTCTGCCAGCCGCCGGTCCGCCGCGTCGGGTCCCGTTCCGGGAAGGCCGGCGCAGCCCACGCCGGCGGCGCCGGGGGCGGGCCGTACGGGGTCCCGGTGCCGGCCGGGCCACCGGAAGGCGGCCGGGGCGCACCGGTGGGGGTGTCGCCGGTCGGGGTGGCGGCACGGCGCAGGGCCGACACGAACTCCAGGCAGCTGTCGAAGCGCTCCTCGGGGCTCTTCGCCAGGGCCCGGGAGAACACCTCGTCGACGGCCTCGGGCAGCTCCGGCACCTGTTCCGACAGCTTCGGCGGCGGGGCGGCCATGTGGGCGAAGAGCACCGCCCTGTCGTCGTCGCGCCGGAACGGTGGCGACCCCGTCAGCATCTCGTGCACCACACAGGCCAGGCTGTAGACGTCGCACCGCCCGTCCACCGGCTGGCCGGAGATCTGTTCCGGCGCCATGTAGTCCGCGGTGCCGATGATCTGGCCGACGCGGGTGTAGCCGGTCAGCGACAGGGACTTCTTCGTGAGACCGAAGTCGGTGAGGTAGACGTGCTCGGGGTGGTCGGGGTCCGTGCCCTTGGCCACCAGGACGTTGCCGGGTTTGACGTCGCGGTGCACCAGGTCGCGTGCGTGCGCGGCGTCCAGGGCGGAGGCCAGCTGCCGTGCGATGCGCACGGTGGTGGCGGGCGACAGCCGGCCGTTGCGGTCGATGAGGGCCCGCAGGTCCTCGCCGGGTACGTAGCACATGGCGATGTAGAGCACGCCCTCGGCCTCGCCGGCGTCGAAGATCGGCACGATGTGGGGGTGGTCGATGGCGGCGGCCACCCGGGACTCGTGCGTGAAGCGGTTGCGGAAGGTCTCGTTGCGGGCCAGCTCGGCCCCCATCAGCTTGAGCGCGACGGTGCGCCCCAGGCGCAGGTCGGTGGCGCGGTAGACCACGGCCATGCCGCCGCGCCCCAGCTCCTTCTCCACCCGGTAGCCGGCGATGGTACGGCCGATGATGCCGTCGGGGCCGCCCAGCCGGTCGTCCGGGTGTGCGGGGTGGTCGCCGGGCGCCGTCACTGCTGGTCACCCGGCCAGGACGGCGGGCCGCCGCGGTCGTCGAGCCGCGTGGCCTCGCGGGGCGTGGAGCGGGGGCCGGGACCGGGGTCCGGCTCCGCTGCGGGCCGGCCGGCGGCCAGGGCCGTGAGGGACGTGCCGTCGGTGTAGCACCAGTGGTCGCGTTCCGCGTCGTACGCCCAGACGGACTCGCCGTCGGCCACCACGCCGATCCGCAGGCCCCGGGTGGTGGCCCGGAACGTCTCGCCGTCCAGCCGGCCCGCCGCCACGTCCTCGACGGCCTGCCGGTACCGCCGCAGCGCCTCCTCGGCGTGCGCCAGCAGGCGCCGGGTGTCGGCGGCGCGGACCGGCGGCGAGCCCGCCCCGGGCGGGTCCCGCGGCAGGGCCACCAGCAGCCGGGCGTCGACCCAGGCCGACCAGCCGTTGGAGCACAGCACCCGGCCCAGGTCGCCCTTCAGTTCCTCGAGCCGGACCGGCAGCAGCGGGTCGAGCGGCGCGCTCGGCCGCATGGCGTCCGGGGCGTCCCAGGTGGCCAGGCCCCCGCCGGGCACGACATGCGTGGGCCGGAAGCCGCCGGGGCCCGCGCCGGCGCCGGGAGGGGACGTTCCGGGCTGCACGGCGTTCATTTCCGCATCACCGCCGGCTCGCGGCGGCGCAGGGCGCGGGCCGTGAGCAGGCCCAGGACCACG
The DNA here is from genome assembly GCF_014654785.1 of Streptomyces mashuensis. GTDB lineage: Bacteria > Actinomycetota > Actinomycetes > Streptomycetales > Streptomycetaceae > Streptomyces > Streptomyces mashuensis. The sequence goes on along the minus strand of NZ_BNBD01000010.1, from coordinate 143,034 downwards.
GACAGCACGACCATCATCGCGGCGTCGAGCAGCCAGATGCCGGTGGTGTGCCGGAACAGCGGGTCGGCGGTCAGGTCGCCGGGCACGATGTGGTGCAGGTCGACGGTGGCGGCCATCGCCGCCAGCGCCCAGCGCGAGGGGACCAGCCAGGACAGCTGTTCCAGCCCGGTCACGCCGTGCAGCTGCAACTGGGCGCCGCAGAAGACGACCTGGACGATGGCGAGGAACACCAGCAGCGGCATGGTGACCTCCTCCTTGCGTACCAGCGACGACACGAGCAGGCCGAGCATCATGGCGGTGAACCCGAGCAGCGCCACCGCCAGGGTGATCTCCGCGAGCGGCGGCAGCAGCACGCCTTGGCCGCCCGGCGCCCCCAGATCGACGCCGGCCAGGGCCACCAGCGTCAGCACCACCGCCTGCGCGATCGTGATCACGCCCAGGACCAGGATCTTCGACATGACGTAGGCGGACCGGGACAGGCCCACCACGCGCTCCCTCCGGTAGATGACGCGTTCCTTGACCAGCTCCCGTACGGCGTTGGCCGCGCCCGTCAGGAAGCCGCCCACGCACAGGACCAGCAGCGCCGGCATCGCCGAGGAGTCGGTGAACCGGCCGTGGGCGAGTGCCCGGGTCATCGCGCCCATGACGAACGGCAGCGCGATCATGATGGCGAGGAAGGTCCGGTCGGAGGTGAGCGCGGCCACGTAGCGCCGGGTCAGCGTCCACAGCTGTGCGCCCCAGCTCTGCGCCGTGGCCGGCTTCTCCGGGGCCGGCGGCGGCCGCCCGGCGGGCCGGGCGGCGGCGCGCTCGGCGACGCCCGAGACGTACGCCCGGTGCTGCGGGGAGGCCCGGAACTCCGCCGCCCAGTCGCGCGCCCGGTCGTTCTCGAACGCCTCGAACGCCTCCGGCCAGGCGGAGAAGCCGAAGTAGCGCAGCGCTTCGGCGGGCGGCCCGTAGTAGGCGGTGCGCCCGCCGGGGGCGAGGACCAGCAGTCGGTCGCACACGTCGAGGCTGAGCACGCTGTGCGTGACGACAATGACGGTGCGGCCGTCGTCGGCCAGGGTGCGCAGCATCGTCATCACCGAGCGGTCCATGCCCGGGTCCAGGCCCGAGGTGGGCTCGTCGAGGAAGAGCAGCGACGGCTTGGTGAGCAGCTCCAGGGCGACGCTGACGCGTTTGCGCTGGCCGCCGGAGAGGCTGTGGATGGGCTGGCCGGCGCGCTGATCCAGGCCGAGTTCGCCGATGACCTCCTCGACCCGGGCCTGCCGTTCGGCGCGGGCGGTGTCGCCGGGGAAGCGCAGCTCGGCGGCGTAGCGCAGGGCGCGGCGCACGGTGAGCTGGGTGTGCAGGATGTCGTCCTGCGGCACCAGCCCGATGCGGGCGCGCAGCTCGGCGTAGTCGTGGTACAGGTCGCGCCCGTCGTACAGGACGGCGCCGTCGTCGGCGGGCCGGAGCCCGGTGAGGGCGCCCAGCAGCGTGGTCTTGCCGGCGCCGCTGGGGCCGACGACGGCCAGCAGGGACCGGGCGCCGACGGGGAAGGAGACGTCCTCCAGCAGGGTTTTGCGGCCCTTGTCGACGCGGACGGACAGGCCCTGTGCGTCGAGGGAGACCTCGCCGGTGTCGACGTACTCCTGGAGCTGGTCGCCGACGAGGCAGAAGGCGCTGTGGCCGATGCCCACGATGTCGCCGGGCCGCAGCGGCTCGGCGGTGATGCGGCGGCCGTTGAGGTAGGTGCCGTTGTGGCTGCCGAGGTCGGCGATCTCGTAGTCGCCCTCGGGCAGGGCGCGCAGTTCGGCGTGGTGCCGGGAGACCACCAGGTCGTCGACGACGAGGTCGTTGTCCTCGCTGCGGCCCACGCGCACGGTGCGGGTGGGCAGCGGGCGGACGGTGGTGGGCCGGCGGAAGGTGCCGGTGGCGGAGGGGTGCGACACGCCGGAGGGCGCGCCGGCGGGGGCCGCGGCCGGCTCGGGTGCCGTTCCGGTGACGACGGCGGCGGGGCCGTCGGCAGGGTTGCCGAAGCGGATGACGCTGCCGGGGTGCACGTCGAGGGTGCCGATCCTGCGGCCGTCCTCGTAGGTGCCGTTGGTGCTGCCGCTGTCCTCGAGGGTCCAGTGGTCGCCCACGGGGCGCAGCACGGCGTGGTGCCAGGAGACGCGTGCGTCCCGCAGCACTATGTCGCTGTCCGGGTCGCGCCCCACCTGGTAGGTCCGGCTCGGACTCATCACCTGCGAGCCGCCCTCGGCTTCGATGACGAGTTCCGGGGCGGAGGGAGCGGAGGGCACGACCGACCGCTCTCCCATGTCTCTATGCTACGGCCGACGGCCTGGGCCCGCCTTCCGGCGGCGGGCGGGAGGGAGCGCACGTGAACGAGGGGGACGGCGGGCGCGGGGGGACGCCGGCGCGGCTGCCGGTGTTCGTGTACGGGACGCTCCGGCCGGGGCGGTGCAACCACGACCGGTTCCTGGGCGGCCGCACGGTGGCGGAGGTGCCGGCCCGTATGCGGGACGTGGTGCTGTACGAGGGCCCGGGCTATCCGTACGCGGTGGCGCGGCCCGGCGGTGAGGTGCGGGGCGAACTGGTGACGGTGGACCCGGAGCGGTACGAGGAGGTGCTGGCCGCCCTGGACGTGCTGGAGGGGTGCCGTCCCGGCGACCCGGGCCGGAGCCTGTACGACCGGGTGGTGCGGGAGGCCCTCGTGGAGGACGGCGGCGCGGTGCGGGCGTGGGTGTACCTGGCGGCGGAACGGGTGGCCCGGCGGTTGCGGCTGTCGGGGACGCTCGTGCGGGGCGGCGAGTGGCCGGGGCGGTGACGCGCGGGTCACCGCCCCGGGGGAGTCACTTGGCGCGGATGGCGAACGGCAGCTGCCGGGAGGCGAACGCCTGGTCGCCGTTGCCCACGGTGATGCCGGCGTCGGCGCTGGTCACGTCCTGCGGGGCGGTGCGGGCGACGGACACCTTCAGCCGGTAGACGGCCGTGGCGCCCGGCTTGAGCGGCGACGCGGCGGCGGCCTTCAGGGTGGCGCTCATGCCGGGGTCGCAGCCGCCGGCGAGGAGCGGCACCTTCGTCCAGCCCTTGCCGGCACGGTACTGCTGGAGCGTCAGGTCCTTGGGCGCGAGGGCGTGCTTGCTGCCGGCGCCGTAGGCGAAGTACGAGGCGGTGAGCGCCGGGTAGGCGCGGTTGGTGGTGTTCCGCACGGTCACGGTGAATTCGTGGGCGGGACCGCCGCGCCGCAGGGTGGTGCCGCCCGGCCAGCCGCCGACGGTGGTGGCCGGGCGGGTGGCGGTGGTGGTGCGGGCGGGGGCGCGGTAGGTGTGGCCGCGGCCGTCGGTGACGGAGGCGGTGACGGTCAGCGTGCCGGGCCGGTCGAGGTCCTGGAGGCGCAGCGGCACGGTGTGCGGGGCGCGCGGGCCGGCGCCGGTGGCGGTCAGCGGGAAGGTGAAGACGCCGTGGGTGGGGCTGCTGCCGCCGCCGGGGCGGGTGGCCAGGTCGGTCCAGCGGTGGCTGCGGGCGTCGTAGCGCTGGACGACGAGCGAGTCGGTGCTGAAGCCGCGGCTGGTCACGTCCAGGCGGACGGTGCCCTTGGAGACGGGGGTGCGGAGGGTGACGGCGGCGTCGGACCACAGGCCGATGGGGAGCTGGGAGGTCACGCCGAAGGAGATCCGCTGCGCCGCGGTGCCTCCCGCGCGGACGGCGGGGGCGGCCTCGGCGGCGGGCGCGGTGGCCGTGGCGGGGGCGGCGGCACCGTCGCAGCCCTGCCGGGCGGCGGTCGCGGTGCCGGTGCCGGCGGCCTGGCCGGTGCCCGCCGCGGCGACGACGAGCGCGAGGCCGGCGGCCAGCACGGCCGCGGTTCTGCGGGCCGCCCCGGCGACGGGTGAGGGCCGCCGTGCGGCGCCCTGGGCCGCCAGGTCGTGGGTCAGATCGAGCGTCATGTACCGCCCCCGGGTGGTGGGTTGCTGCCGTGGTCGCGTACATCTTCCCGTACGCGCGTACGCCTTCGGCACGGGAGAGTGCCTTCCAGGGCTGATGGTTCCCCCGGGGAAGGGATTTCCCACCCTGATCACGGTGATCCCGGTGACCGGGTGGTGCGGCGGTTCAGTGGCCGCGCAGCTGTTCCATCTCGCGCCGGTCGCGCTTCGTGGGCCGGCCGGTGCCCCGGTCGCGGACGCCGACGGGCGCGACGGCCTCGCGCGGGGGCGGCGGCGGGCTGTTGTCGACGTACGCCTCGGCGGCGGCCGGGGCGCCGACGCGCTTGCGGACCAGCTGCTTGACGATCACGACGCGCTCGCGGCCGGCGTGCCGCAGCCGCACCTCGTCGCCGGGGCGGACGGGCTGGGAGGGCTTGGCGCGCTCGCCGTTGAGCCGGACGTGCCCGCCGCGGCAGGCGGTGGCGGCCAGGGACCGGGTCTTGGTCAGCCGGACCGACCAGATCCAGCTGTCGATCCGGACCGTCCCCTCGTCTGTGCTCATGGTTCGCACTCTACGACAGGGATGCCGGGGATTTCACGGGCGTTTCCCGGGGTGCCGGGTGCCGTGCGTTGACTTCTCCGGCCGGCCGTGGGACTGATGACGTGTCCACATCAGAATACGGGGGCCGGGAACTGCCGGGAACGAAGGGAGCACGGCGATGAACTCTCCCTCACCTCTCCGCGGGCGCGGGCGCGGGCGGCGCCGGACGGCGGCGGGCGCGGCACTGGTCGCCGCCCTGGCGGGCGCCGGCGTGGGTCTCGGCGCCCCGCCGGCCGCCGCGGACACCGCGGACCCGGTGTCCGTGGCGTATGTGTGCACGGGGCCGGGCGCGCCCGACGGGCCGCAGCCGCTCCAGGTGACGGTGACCGCGCCGGCCAGCGTGCCGCGCGGCGGCAGCGCCGAGCTGTCGCTGGAGGTCACCGCATCCCTGACCGTCCCGATCCCGGTGCCGGCGAACAGTGTGACCGGCGAGATGGCGCTGGTGCTCGGCGGCGCGGGCAGCGGCAGCGTCACGGCGACCGGCTTCACCAACCCGCAGGCGATCCCGACCGGTTCCACGGTCACCCTGACCGGCGGCACCGCCTCGGCGCGCCTGGACACCGCCGGCAGCACCACCTTCACCCCGGGCGACGCGGCCGTGCACGTCTTCGGCGTGACCGTCAACTGCACCGTCTCGGGGACGGCACCGGCCGCGGCGACGATCGAGGTCACGGACGGGCGGTGACGCCTCCCCGGGTGCTTTCCCCGGGCGCTTTCCCCGGCGTTTTCTCCGCCGCCGGCCCGGCCGTTCAGGCCCCGCGCACCAGGCGGGAGGTCACCGTCGCGCCCGGGCTGCTGTCGGTGAGCGCCGCCGTCAGCGCGTCGCCGGCGGCGGCGAGGGCGTCGTCGTCCATCGGGCCCAGCGCGTCGAGGACGAAGAAGGCGCGGGTGGTGGCCGTGGTCAGGCGGGTGCGGGTGCACTGGCGCCAGTTCCAGCGGCGGCAGGTCACCCCGGCGTCGTCGCGCCAGACCACCTCGCCCGGCGGGCAGTGCTCGACGACGGCCTCGCCGCCCGCCGTGGTCTCGAAGGGCTCCTCGCCGGTCGCCCGGACGAGGCGGGCGGGGCCGCGGTAGTGGTCCAGGTCCTCGCCACCGACCGGCACCACGTGGGCGACCGAGACCGCGTTGTAGAGGTCGGTGAGCCGGTCGACCCGGGGCAGCCCGGCCCCGGCGCGCCGCAGCAGCGCCTCGGCGCTGGGCCGGGTCCGCTGGGGCTTGGCGCCGAAGGCGCGGAACGCCTCGCGCCAGGCGGCCAGGTGCGGGTGGTCCTCGGGCGCCCCGCCGGCGAGCCGGGCGCGGGCGGTCTCCTCGGCCGCGGCCAGCAGCTTCTCGCTCGTCGCGTCGCTGGGGCCGGGGTGCAGGCCCTCCGCCACGACGACCAGGGCACGGTAGTCGGGGCGCAGCGCCCCCACCGCCGGGTCGACGGTGACGGCGTCCAGCCAGGACGACAGGTCGGTGGTGTCCGCGGTCACGGCGAGCTCCTCGGGGTCGAGTGTCATGCACCGGATGGTGCCGCAGACTGTACCAAGACCCGAAGTCGCGGCCCTCCGCCGGCCATGGCCGGCCTCACCCCCGGCGGAAGCGGTCCCGGTACGCCGCCGGGGACACCCCGGTCTCGCGCACGAAGGCGCGGCGCATCGTCTCGACGGTGCCGAAGCCGCACTGCGCGGCGATGCCGTCGACGCCGTCGGCCGAGCTCTCCAGCAGGGCGCGGGCCACGGCGACGCGCGCCCGTTCCACGTAGGCGCCGGGGCTGATGCCCACCTGCTGGCTGAACAGGCGGCTGAAGTGGCGCCTGCTCATGCCCAGGCGCCCGGCCAGGGCGGGCACCGACAGGTCGCCGGAGGGGTCGGCGTCGATGTCCTCCACCAGGGCGCGCAGGGCGGTGTTGCGCGGGGAGTCGGGGCGGGTGAAGGTGCTGAACTGCGACTGGCCGCCGGGCCGCTGCATGAAGACCACCAGGAACTTGGCCACGGCGCGGGCCACTTCGGGCCCCAGGTCGTCCTCCAGGAGCGCCAGCGTGAGGTCGATGCCGGCGGTGACACCGGCGGAGGTCACCACCTCGCCGTCGCGGACGAAGATGGCGTCGGGCTCGACGGAGACGGCCGGGTAGCCGTTGGCCAGCTCGGCGCAGTGGGCCCAGTGCGTGGTGGCCCGGCGGCCGTCCAGCAGGCCGGCCTCGGCCAGGACGAACGCGCCGGTGCACACCGAGCCGGTGCGCCGGGCGCCGGTGGCCAGCCGCCGGACGTGCCGGAGGAGGTCGCGGTCGCCGGCCGCGGCCGCGTACCCCCAGCCCCCGGCCACCATCAGCGTGTCCGGGGGCTTGCGGACCCGGGCGAGGTCGGCGGAGACCCCCAGGTGCGCGTCGGCGGAGGTGGCCACGGACCGGCCGCCGACCGAGGCCAGGCGCACCCGGTAGCCGGCGTCCGCCTCGGCGGCCGCCCGGTCGAAGACGTCCAAGGGCCCCGCGACATCCAGCAGTTGCACTCCGTCGTACACGACGATCAGCACGTCGCGCGTCACCTTGCCGCTCACAGTGGCCATCATCGGGCGGGCCCACGGCACCGCACCGGGAAAGGGCACTGCTATCACCTTTATGGAGTAATGTCCTTTTTTCGGGGCATAAGACAGTTTATGCCGCGCCGGTCGGGTTGAGGCCCGGACGGACAGCGGCACTCTAGGCTGATGCACCATCATGAAGCCAGACGCAGGCCGCGGGGCTCCCCCGCGCCCGTTCTCCCGCCTCCCCCGGGCCGCGCGCCTGCTGGTGCTCGCCGCCTACGTCCTGCTGACCGCCGCCGTCGCCCTGGACATCGCGACCGACCCCCGGCTCACCTTCTCCCCCGTCCTGGGCACCGCACCGGTGCTGGCCAGCATCGGCGCGCGGCGCGCGCGGGTGCCGCTGCTCACGGGCCTCGCCGCGCTCGGCGTCGTGGCCCTGCTCTCCTTCGCCGACCCGGGCGTGGAACCCGCCGTCCACCTGACCTCGGGCACCACCGTCCTCGCCATCACGTGCGTCAGCACCGCCAGCGTCGTCCTCGTGGCCACCCGGGAACGCGAGCTGCTGCAGTCCCGGTCCGTCGCCGAGGCCGCCCAGAGCACGCTGCTGCGGCCGCCGCAGGAGCGCACCGACGGGCTGCGCGTGGCCGTCCGCTACCAGGCGGCCGCCGCCGAGGCCCGGGTCGGCGGTGACCTCTACGAGGTCCTCACCACGCCGTACGGGGTGCGGCTGATCGTCGGCGACGTACGGGGCAAGGGGCTCGCGGCCATCGAGACCGCCGCCGACGTCCTGGGCACCTTCCGCGAGGCCGCGCAGGTCGAGCCCGACCTCACCGTCGTGGCCCGCCGCCTGGACGCGTCGGTGCTGCGCCGCCGGGCCGGCGAGGAGTTCGTCACCGCCGTCCTCGTCGGGGTGCCGGCGCAGGGCCCGGCCGAGCTGGTCGACTGCGGCCACCTGCCGCCGCTGCTGTGGCGGGCCGGCCACGTCACCGAGGTCACCACGCCCGAGTCCGACCCGCCGCTGGCCCTGCGCGAGCTGGCGCCCGGCCCGTACCACCGCGGCGAGTTCGTCTTCGAGCCCGGCACGACCCTGCTGCTGTACACGGACGGGGTCACCGAGGCCCGCGACCGCGCCGGCCGCTTCTACCCCCTGCCCGAACGCCTCGCCGGCATGCCGCAGTCGGCGCCGGGGCCGCTGCTCGACCGCCTCGTCGCCGATCTGCGCGAGCACACGGGGGACGGGCTGTCCGACGACGCGGCGCTGCTCGCCGTCCGCCGGGAGCGGTGAGGCCGCCGCGTCCGCTCCCAGTGCCGGTGCCGGTCAGGCCGGGCAGTGCACGCGCTGCGCCGGCTGCCGGCCCTCCACCAGGAACGCCTCCACGGCCGCGTCGGTGCACGGCGAGCCGCCGGCGTACGCGGTGTGCCCGGTGCCGGCGCGCTCGACGAGCGAGGCCGTGCCCAGCGTGCGCCGCACCCGCTCGGCGTTGGCCAGCGGGGTGGCCGGGTCGGTCGTCCAGGACACCAGCAGCATCGCCAGCGCCTGCGGCGCGCCGAGCGGCTCCGCGCGGCCCGTCGGGCCGAACGGCCAGGCGGCGCACCGGAACAGACCCGCGCCCACGGTCGCCCCGAACAGCGGCGAGGCGCGGTCGAACTCCTGGATGAGCGGCAGCAGCGCGCCGGGGCCCCGCGGGCCCGGCCGGTCGAGGCACTCGACGGCGTTGCGGGCCATCGTCGGGTCGACGGCCGGCTCCCCCGCGCCGGGGGCGCCCCCGCCCAGCCGGCTGGTGCGCTCGACGGCGAGCTCGATGAGACCGCCGGGCCGTCCGCGCATCGCCTCCAGCAGGGCCTGGCTCAGATCGGGCCAGCGGGCCGCCTGGTAGAGGGGTTCGCGGACCCCCTGCACGGCCAGGCCGGTCGTCAGCCGGCTGCCCTCCGGGCCGGGCAGGGGGTGGGCGTCCAGGCCCCGCACGAAGTCGGTGGTCCTGCGCGTGATCTCCGCCTCGCTGCGGCCCAGGGGGCAGCCGGCGGCCGCGCACGCCCGCGCGAAGCTGGCGAAGCTCGCGCCCAGCGACACCAGGTCGGCGCGGGCCGTGGTGACCTGGTCCGCGCCCGGGTCGACGACCCCGTCCAGGACGAACCGCCCGACCCGGCCGGGGAAGAGGTGCGCATAGTGCTGGCCTATGTACGTGCCGTACGAGTAGCCCAGATAGGTCAGCCGGGACTCGCCGAGGGCAGCGCGCAGCAGGTCGAGGTCGCGCGCGACCGTGACGGAGTCCATGTGGGCCAGCAGCGGGCCGGCGGCCCGGCGGCACTCCTCGCCCTGCGCAGCGGCGGCCCGGTACTCGGCGTCCGCCTGCTCGGGCGTGCGCGGTATCAGGTCGCCGCCGGTGCCCTCGGGGCAGCGGATGGGGGCGGAGCGGCCGGTGCCGCGGGGGTCGAAGCCCACCAGGTCGTAGCGGTCCAGTACGGGCCCGGTCGGCTCGAACACCCCGCCGGCCACCATGGCGGCACCGGCCTCGCCGGGCCCGCCCGGGTTGAACACCAGCGACCCCAGCCGCCGCGCGGGATCGGCGGCCTGCACCCTGGCCAGCCGGATCCGCACGGTGCCCTTGTCCGGGGCGCCGTAGTCGACGGGCACCGTCAGCCAGGCGCACTGGGCGTCCGGCCGCAGCGTCGCCCCCTCCGCCCCGGCGTCCGGCGCGGCACAGGCCCCCCACCCGAGCCGCTGCCCGGCCCCCGCGGAGGCCCCGGCCGCCGGCCGGGCGGCCCGCCCGCCGCCGGTGCACCCGGCAGCCGCGAGGCCCAGTACGAGCAGGACCACAGCGACGACTCGCGGCCGGTCACGCATCGCCTCACCGCCTCCCGGTGTCCGGGCCCCAGGTTCACCCGCCGGGGGGACGGAGGCAGCCGGGATACGGCCATCGGGGTTACAGGGGAGGCGGTGGACCCGGCGGATCGCCGGCGCCCGGCGGCCGCACGGCGCGGCGCCGGGCCGGGGCGCCCGACGCCGGCGGGCGCGCGGCCCCGCACGGGCGGGGGCGGCCCGGCGGGCGCCCACCCCCGCGCCCGTACAGCAGGCCCCGCCCCCGGGCGCGGTGGCGCCGGGCCGCCCGGTGGGCCCGGCCGGCCGTACGGCGGTCAGGCCGGGCCCGGCACGCCCGCGCCCGCCGCCCGCAGCAGCGCCGCCTCCTGCTCCGGGGAGAGTCCGACCCGGGGGCGGTCGTCGCGGCGGGGGGCCGGGCCGTCCAGGGTGCGGAGCCAGGCCCAGGTGTCCGCCACGGTCTCCTCGACCGGGCGGCAGCGGAGGCCCTCCGCGTGGGCCTTCTCCACCTGGCGGCCGAAGAGGTTGTCGTGCAGCTCGCCCGGCGGGAGCCACACCGGCAGGTCCGTCCACGGCTCGACGGCGGCCGCACGGACGTCCTCCGGGGTGACCCAGTGCAGGCGCGCGCCACCGCCCGTGACCCGCGCGCACGCCTCCAGGAACTGCTCCGTCGTCGTGTGCCCCGGGCGGCTCGTGACGTTGAACGGGCCGCCCAGGCCGCGGGCCGCGGCGTCCAGGGTCCAGGCCGCCAGGTCTCGGACGTCGATGAACTGGAGCGGCAGGTCGCGCGGGCCGGGCGCGGGCACCGTGCCGCCGCGGGCCATCCGCTCCAGCCAGTACGGCAGGCGCCCTATGTTCTCCCAGGGCCCCAGGATCAGCCCGGCCCGCACCAGCAGCCCGCGGTCGCCGAAGGCGTCGGTGACGGCCAGTTCGCCGCCGCGCTTGTCCTCCGCGTACGCCACCGCGCCCGCGTCCGGCGAACCCTCCACCACGGGCGCCTCCTCGCCCGCTCCCGCGGGGACGGGGTGGCGGTAGACGGAGCCGGAGGAGACGTACGCGTACGTACCGGCGCGGCCGGCCAGCAGCCGGGCCGTGTCCCGGACGGCCGTCGGCTCCGCGGACCAGGTGTCCACGACCACGTCCCACTCCCCCTGGGCCAGCGCGGCGAGGCCGCCCTCCGCCCGGCGGTCGCCGTGCAGCACCGCCACACCGGGCGGCGCCTCGTGCCGCCCCCGGTGGAAGACGGTCACATCCCATCCCCGCCGTACCGCATCGTCCGTAAGGGCCCGTCCGACAAACTCCGTACCACCAAGCATCAGCAGTCTCATACCAATTGACCTTGCCGTACGCCCGTCCAGGGCGGAACCCCGGCATGCTCTCGGCGAAATCGCCCAGGGTGAACCCGTTCCGCGCGCATCCCCCGGCGGGCCGGTGGGCAGGGTCACTCCGGTGGAAGGGGGTGGCTCGTGGAGCCCACGGGACACGTGGTGGTCGTCGGGGCCGGCGTCGCCGGCACGGGCGTCGTCGTCCAGCTGGTGGCGGCCCTGGCGGCGCGCCGTGACCGCACGGCGGACCGCGCGGTCAATGCGGTGACCGTGGTGGACCCGCACCCGCCCGGCTGGGGGCTCGCGTTCGGCGACCCCGACCCGCTGCTGCTGTGCAACAGCGCCGCCGACGCCAACTCCCTCCTGGCCGGCGACCCCCTGGACTTCGTCCGCCACCTGCGCGGCCTGGGCCGACCCGTCGGGCCTCTCGACTGCGTGCCCCGCTCGTGGCTGGCCGCGTACTGCCGCGACCACTACGACCGGGCACGGGAGACGGCCGCCCGGCACGGCGTCACCGTCACGCACGTGCCGGCCGGCGTCCGGACGGTCACCACCGCGCCCGGCGACGGGACGCGGCGGCGCGTCCTGCTGGACGACGGCCGGGAACTGACCGCCGACGCGGTCGTGGTGTGCACCGGCGTGCGGGAGCCCAAGGTCCCCGACGGCTTCGCCGGGCTCACCGGCCACCCCCGGTATCTCGACGCCCCCTATCCGGCCGCCCGGCTGCGCGAGCGGCTGCGGCCCGGGAGCCGGGTGCTGGTCCTGGGGACGCGGCAGTCGGCCGTCGACGCGGCGCTGCTGCTGTGCCGCGAGGGCCACCGGCCCACCCTCACCTCGCGGTCCGGGGTGCTGCCGGCCGTACGGGGCTCGCTGTGCGCGCCGCCGCGCCCGTTCCCGCCGCTGGACCGGCTGGCCCGGCTCGACCCGGAGGACCCGCTGCTGGCCGAGCGGGTGCTGCGCTGCGTGGTGGAGGCCGTACGGCTGACCGGCCCGCTGCCGCTGCGCCGGCAGTCCTCGCGGGCCGCCGGCCCGGTGGAGCGGCTGCGCGAGGAGACCGCCCTCGTCGAGGCGGGCGCCTGCACGTGGCAGCAGGTGGTGGCGGCCGGCATGGAGGCGGTCATCGAACTGGGCGCCCGGCTGCCGGCCGACCGCTGCCGGGCGCTGATGGACCGCTTCGACTGGGCCGTCAGCCGGTACGTCACCGCCATGACGGTCGTCAACGCCCGCCGGCTGCTGGACCACCTGGACGCCGGCGTGCTGCGGCTGGCCCCCCACTACCCCGCGGCGGTCACGGCGGACCCGGACGGCTGGCAGATCCACTGGCCGGGGGCCGCCGCCCCGGAACCGTACGACCACGTCGTGGCGGCCGCCGGCTTCCACCTGCCGCTGCTGCACCGGTCGGCCGACGGCACCGCGCTGCACGTCACCGGCGCACCGCCGGGATCGGCGCCGGTGGACCGGCTGGAGGCCGACCTGCGGGTGCGGCCCGCCGCGGGCGGGCCACCGGACCCGGTGTGGGTGGTGGGCGTCGGCACCCACGTGCGGATCCCGTTCGCGAACCACCTGCGCAACGTGGTCCGGCAGGCCCGCGACGTGGCCGTGGACGTCACGGAGGCCATGGCCGGGTCGGTGGCGGTGGAGGGCGCCGGGCGCTCGTGACGCGGTACGGCGGCCGGGCGCGCCTTCCCCGGCGGGGCGGCCGGGCGGCGGACAATACGGTCGCCGCCCGTCCGCGACCGGACGCCGAGGAGTCAGATGGACAGCTGGACCGCCGAGGACATGCCGGACCTGCACGGCCGCCTGGCCGTCGTCACCGGCGCCACCGGCGGCATCGGCCGCGTCACCGCCCGCGAACTGGCCCGCGCCGGCGCCGAGGTCGTGGTGACGGGCCGCGACCCGGGCCGGGCGCGGCGCGCCGCCGAGGAGGTGGCCGGCGAGGTGCCGGGGGCCCGGGTGCGGCCGGACCTGCTGGACCTGGCCGACCTGGCCGGCATGACGGGGTTCGCGCACCGCATGGAGCACGGCGACCGGCCGCTCGACGTGCTGGTCAACAACGCGGGGGTGATGGCGGTCCCCGAGCGCCGCACCACCAAGGACGGCTTCGAGTACACCATGGGCGTCAACCACCTGGGGCACTACGCGCTCACCGGCCGGCTGCTGCCGCTGCTCCTGCGCGCCCCCGACCCGCGGGTGGTGACCGTCAGCGCGGCCATCGCCCGCAGTCCCATGGCGGAGCTGTCCGACCTGCAGAGCGCGCGCTCGTACCATCCGATGGCGGCGTACGCGAAGTCGAAGCTGGCCAACGTGCTGTTCGCGCTGGAGCTCCAGCGCCGCGCCGACGCCGCCGGCGCCACGCTGACCAGCGTGGCCGTCCACCCCGGCGGCAGCGCCACCGGTCTCCAGCGGTACGCGCCGCGACCGTTGCGGTTCCTGGCCCGGGTCGCGCTGGAGCCGCTGGTCGGGCACGACGTGGCCGAGGCGGCGCTGCCGTCGCTGTACGCGGCGACGGCCGCCGGCGTGCAGCCGGGCGGCTTCTACGGGCCGACGGGCCGCTTCGAGCAGCGCGGCGGCCCGGGCCCGGTGGAGCTGCCCGCGCAGACCGCCGACCCGGACCTGGGGCTGCGGCTGTGGGAGGCGTCGGAGGCGCTCACCCACGTGGCCTACCGGTGGCCCCGGCGCTGACCCCGGCCGGCGGGGGGATCACCCGTTCGGGCGAGCTCGTCATGGTTCGTGCCGGATCGCGCGCGGCGCCCCGTAGCGTGCGGCCTGCGGGAGCCGATGGCCGTAGGGGACGACAGGGAGCCGGGATGCCGTCACGTCGTGGGTTCGCCGGCTGGTGCGCCGGTGGCGCCCTGGGGGCGCTGGGCGCCTCGGTGTTCGGCGCCGGGGGCGCACGGGCGCGGGCCGGTGCCACGGCGCGGACGCACTTCCGGGCCGTCGTCGTGGGGTCCGGGTTCGGCGGCGCGGTCGCGGCCCTGCGGCTGGGCGAGGCCGGCGTGGACACGCTCGTGCTCGAACGGGGACAGGAGTGGCCGGTCAGCCCCCACCGGGCGGTCTTCGGCTCGCAGGAACGGGTCGACGGGCGCATGTTCTGGTTCCGCTCCATGGCGCGGTGGCCCGGGGTCCTGCCCGTGCCCGTTCGGCCGCAGCCGGGGCTGGCCGAGGTGGCGGAGGAGCGGCACCTCGACATCCTGTGCGCCGCGGCCGTGGGCGGCGGCTCCCTCGTGTACACCGGTGCGACGGTGCCCCCGGACCGGTCCGCGTTCGCCTCGCTCTTTCCCCCGGCCCTGCGCTACGAGGAGTTCGCCGCCCGCTGGTTCCCGCGCGCGGTGGCCGGGCTGGGTGCGACCTCCATGCCGCCGGACGTCTACGCCTCGCCGCCGTTCACGCATTCCCGGGTGTGGGACCGGCACCTGCGGCGTGCCGGCCACTCCCCCGCCCCGGCCCTGTCCACGTTCGACTGGGACGTGCTGCGGGCCGAACTGCGGGGCGCCGTGCGGCCCTCGGCGATCGCCGGGGAGACGGACTTCGGCTGTTCCGACGGGGCGAAGAAGGACCTCACCCGCACGTACCTGCCGCGGGCGCTGCGGACCGGGCACGTCCAGCTGCGGCCGCTGCACGAGGTGCGCGGCATCCGGCGCCGGCGGGGCGGCGGCTTCGTCCTGGAGGTGCGCCGGCTGAACCCCTCGGGCGCCACGGCCGGCACCGACGCGTACACGTGCGACCTGCTGTTCGTCTGCGCGGGCACCCTGAACACGAACCGGCTGCTCGTGGCCGCGCGGGAGCGCGGCGACCTCCCCGGTCTGCCGGCCGCCGTGGGCACCGGCTTCGGCACCAACGGGGATCAGGTCGGCATCCGCACCACCCTCACCGACCGCGCCGGGCCCTCGCAGGGCGCACCGTGCGCCTCCCAGCACTTCTTCCCCCGCGCGTACCTCCAGCCGGCCCGCGCGGAGAGCTGGCAGTGGCTCGGGGCCCACGGCGTGCCGCTGCTGGTGACGTTCCTGATGACCGTCGACCACGACCACCGCGGCACCTTCGTGTACGACCGGGGCAGCGGCTCGGTGCGGCTGGCCGGGTGGAGCCCGGCGCACCAGGATCCCTCGGCGCGCACGCTCCAGCAGCACCAGGCCGACGTGATGTCCGCCAACCCGGGCCTGGTCACGGTGGGCCTGCGCTACCCGGGCCCGTTCACCGCCCATCCCCTGGGCGGGTGCGTCGTGGGGCGGTGCACCGACCTGGAGGGCCGGGTCGTGGGCGAACCCGGCCTGTACGTCCTCGACGGCTCCCTGCTGCCCGGCAACAACGGTGCGGCCAACCCTTCCCTGATGATCACGGCGCTCGCCGAGCGGGCCATGGCGGG
The DNA here is from genome assembly GCF_014654785.1 of Streptomyces mashuensis. GTDB lineage: Bacteria > Actinomycetota > Actinomycetes > Streptomycetales > Streptomycetaceae > Streptomyces > Streptomyces mashuensis. The sequence goes on along the minus strand of NZ_BNBD01000010.1, from coordinate 127,520 downwards.
CATCGTCGCGGCGGGCGGCTGACGCACCCAGGGCCGCCGGGTGGCGGGAACGCTCCCTTGCCGGGTCCGGAGTGCCGCGCTCCAATGGCCGCATGACGACGGCCCGGGAGAGGCACCAGGCAGGCACCGCCCTCGACCACCCCCGTTCCGCCACCGGCCTCGAGCAGCTCCGGCACGCCCTGCGCGGGCGCCCGCCCCGGCGGGTCCCCCCGCTGCCGGGTGAGCCGCGCTGGTGCAGCGGGTTCGTGGCCCGCGACGTGCGGGGGCCGCGTGTCTCGCTGCGGGAGTTCGGCTACGCCGGGCACGAGCTGAACCGGTCCCACGGCGTGGTCGACGACACGGCGCTGGCCGGGCCGGTGCGGATCCTCACCCCGCAGGGGCTGGACCACCTCGCCGAGGTGTGCGACCGGCTGGAGCCCGCCGCCGGCACCAGCCGCTTCATCACCACCCGGCGGGTGCGCGGCGCCGACCGGGCGTCGGCGTTCCTGTACAACATGGTCCGCGACCGGGCGTTCCTGCTGGCCTGCTCGCGCCTGGCCGGCGTGCCGCTCGTCCCGCACCCGCTGCGGCTGCCCACCGTGCAGATCAACTACTTCGAGCCGAGTGACGGCCACGACCTCGTGAAGTGGCACACCGACGGCATGGACCACGTCCTCACGCTGCAACTCACGGGCGAGGAGGACTACGACGGGGGCCGCTTCACCTACTTCCGCGGCCGGGCCGACGCCTTCGCCTCCGTACGGGCCGGGGACCCGCGGCTGGTGGAGGCCCCGTGCGGCGAGCGCGGCGCGGCGCTGTTCCTGCACGGCAGCCGGGTCTTCCACGCCGTCACGCCCGTCACGCGGGGCCGCCGGGTGACGCTGGTGGTCTCCTTCCTCTGCCCGTACTTGGCGCGGCGGGACTCGAACACCTTCTGGCACCTGGCGGCCGACGACGGCATCGCGGCCACGCTGCCCCACTGGCTGCGGCTGAAGTGGCCGGTCCGGGACCCGGCCGTGGACTTCGGCCTGCGGGCGGCGAGCCCGGTGATCACCTGGGAGGACCTCTGGGACGCTCCCTAAGGCATGCCGCGGGTGCGGGAGGCGGGGGCGTGGCGGAGGTAGGCGAGGACGGCGCTGACGCGGCGGTGGAGCTGGGTCTCCTCGGCCAGGCCGAGTTTGGCGAAGGTGGAGTTGACGTGTTTCTCGATGGTCGACTCCGACAGGACGAGGGCCTTGGCGATGGCCCGGTTGGTCTTGCCCTCGGCCATGTGCCGCAGCACGTCCAGCTCCCGGCGGGTCAGGCAGGCCAGCGGGGCGTCGGCGGCGCGGGTGTGGCTGCCCATGAGGACCTCGACGATGCGGGGGTCGACCACCGAGCGGCCGGAGGCCACCTCGCGCAGGGCGCGCAGCAGTTCGTCGAGTTCGCCGATGCGTTCCTTGAGGAGGTAGGCCAGGCCGTCGGTGCCGCGCCGGAAGAGTTCGAAGGCGTAGTTCTCGTCGGCGTGCTGGGAGAGCATGACGACGCCGATGCGGGGGTGGGCGGCGCGGATGGCGTGGGCGGCGGCGATGCCCTCGGTGTGGTGGGTGGGGGGCATGCGGATGTCGGCGATGACGGCCTCGGGCCGCAGCGCGTCGACGGCGCGCAGGAGTTCCGTGCCGTCGCCGACGGCGGCGACGACGCCGACGGCGCCGGTGTCCTCCAGCAGCCGGCGGGTGCCCTCCCGCACCAGGTAGTGGTCCTCGGCGATGACGACGCGCATGGGTGCTTCAGTCATGGCTCTCCTCCCGTACCCGCTCGGCCAGCCGCGAGCGGATGGTGGTGCCGGCGCCGGATCCGCTGGTGATGAGCAGGTCGCCGCCCACCGCCTCGATCCGGTCGCGCATGCCGGTCAGCCCCAGGCCCCGGGTGGTGCCGGTGGGGAAGCCGACGCCGTCGTCGCGGACCTCCACCACCAGCCAGCCGTCGGAGCGGGACATCCGGATGGTGACGTGGGTGGCGTCCGCGTGCTTGAGGACGTTGGTGAGCGCCTCGGAGACCAGGTAGAACGCGGACTCCTCGATGTCCAGGGCGAAGCGCACCCGGTCCAGGGAGGGGTCGACGCGCACGGTCACGGGGATGGGCATCCGCCGGGCCCGGGAGGTGACGGCGGCCACCAGGCCCTGGTCGCTGAGGACGGGCGAGTGGATGCCGTGGGCGACCTCGCGCAGTTCGTCGATGACGCGGTAGGCGTCGTCCTGCACCTCGGTGAGGACGGCGTCGATGTCGCCGCCGCGGCCGAGCCGGTTGCGGGCCAGCCGCAGCTTGGCGACGAGGGCGACCAGGTCCTGCTGGATGCCGTCGTGCAGGCGCCGCTCGATGCGGCGCCGCTCGGTGTCCTGGGCGTGCACGATCCGGGCCCGGGAGGCGTCCAGTTCGCCGGCCTGGCGCTGCACCTCGTCGACGCGGGTGGACAGTTCGGCGGCCAGCCGGACGTTGTGCACGGCGAGGGCGGCCTGCCGGGCGAGGGTCTCGACGACGTCGTGGTCCTCGGGCGTGAAGCGGCCCTCGGTCTTGGGGCCGTACTCGATGAGGCCCAGTACGTCGTTGCCGTAGCGGAGGGGGAAGCCGCGGGCGCCGCCGGCCGCGGCGGCGCAGCCGTCGGGCTCCTCGCCGGCGGTGCCGGTGTGCACGGGCAGGTCGTCGCCGGCGCCGAGGCGGACCCGGGCCCAGCGCAGGCCGAGCCCGACCTGGAGGCCGGCGGCCAGCTGGGGGGCCAGCCGGCTGAGGTCGTAGGCGTGTTCGAGAGCGCTGCCGAACTGGACGAGGAGCTCGAAGCTGGTCAGGCGGCGGCCGAAGACGCGGCGTTCGGCGAGCTGGTTGAGGCGGGCCCGCAGCGGCTGGAACAGGGCGGTGGCGGTGACCGCGATGAGCACCGACAGGCCGATGGGGAAGTACTGGCCGGCGGTGAGGCCCAGCGTCATCGCCATGCCCAGGTACCAGCCGCTGATGATGAGCCACAGCGTGCCGTAGACCACCGAGCGGCGGATGACGATGTCGACGCCCAGCAGCCGGTAGCGGAAGGCGGCGTAGACGACGGAGAGGGAGATCAGGACGTAGGGCAGGGCGCCCAGCAGGGAGCCGACGAGGTAGAGCACGCCGGTCTCGCCGTGCCAGCTGCGGAACAGGCGGGAGGCGGCCCGGCCCAGGAAGAGGGCGGCGGCGCCGGTGGCCACCGGCAGCAGCGCGGCCAGGTCGCGCCGGCCCGCGGCGCGCCCGCGCAGGCAGCGCATGACGAGGAGGGTGGCGCCGATGCCGGGCAGCCACGCCTCGGGGTAGTAGAAGACGGCGTACTCCACGCCGTGCGTGGGCACCCCGGCCGCGGGCAGGGCCACGGGCAGCGCGAGCAGCGCCCACAGCGAGCGCAGCACGAGGAGTTCGCCGCGGAACCGCGGCCGGCCGTCGGGCAGCAGCGCGAGCAGGTGGACGACGAGGATGCTGACCGTCAGGTTGTCCCACTCGGCGGGCAGCACGGCCAGCGCGGCGGTGGGCGAGGGCAGGCCGTTCTCGGGGGCGCGCAGGTCCCAGCCGTACCAGGTGGTGAGGAGGGCCGAGGTGTAGCGGATGCCGATGCTCGCCGACAGGGCGGTGCCGATCAGCAGCAGGCGGCGGGCCACGGGGTGGGTGGGGGCGTGCCACCAGGCGAACAGCCCGGCGCAGTAGCAGGGCAGGACCGCGCCGAGGATCCAGGGCAGGGTGACGGTGTTGTTCCGCAGCAGGAACGCACCCGTGGTCGCCGCCCACAGCAGGCACAGTCCGCCGGCCACCGCGGCGGCCCCGAGCGCGCGGCCGTTACCGCGCACGCCTGTCCTTCACGCGCGTCATTATCGGGGCGGTGCGGACGGCAGTCCAGATGATGTCCCGCTAACGGGGTGGAGGAAAACCACCAGTGCGGTCGGGGGATTGCCGGGTACGCGCCCCCGCGGTGCCCCGGCACACTTCGGTGTATCTCGCAATTGCAGCCGGGAAAGGGAGCCATGAGCGTGTCGTCCGGTCCGGAGGTGGTGGTCTGGGACACCACGTATGCGTGCCCGCTGCGTTGCTCGCACTGCTATTCGGAATCGGGCCGGCGGCCGTCGCGGCAATTGAGCCCGGAGGACATGCTCAGGGTGGCGGACGCACTGATCTCGCTGGGTCCGCGGGTGGTCGCGCTGTCGGGCGGCGAACCCCTGCTCGTCAAGGGGCTCTTCGAGGTGGCCGGGCGGCTTTCCCGGGCCGGTGTGAAGACGGCCGTCTACACCAGCGGCTGGGTCATGGAGCCGTGGATGGCCGACGGGCTTGCCCAGGTGTTCGACGAGGTCATCGTCAGTCTGGACGGGGCGACGGCGCAGGTCCACGACCGGATCCGGGGCCGGCGCGGCTCGTTCGACCGGGCCCTGAGCGCGCTGACGATGCTCAGCGGCGTGGCCCGCGAGCGACGGCGGCAGGGTCTGCGGCCGCTGTGGTTCGGCATCGACTGCGTCGTGGTGCGCAGCAATCTGCCGCAACTGGAGGAATTCTGCACGGCCATCGCGCCGCGCTTCCCGGAATTGCGGACCATCACCTTCAACGCGGCCGTTCCCGAAGGGCTGGCCAGCCGCCCGGAATTCTGCCGTTTCGAACTGCTCGACGACGACCAGGTGGCGTGGCTGACGAGCCCGGCGATGGTGGCCCGGCTGCGAGAACTGGCCCCGGAGGGCGTACGGGTGCACACCACCGACAATCAGAACCTCGTCATGCGGCCGGACCGTTTCGCCCGGGGCGTCGACTCGCTCGTGATGCAGATCGAACCGGACGGCGACGTACGGGCCCTGCCCGTTTACGAGGGGACGGTGGGCAATATTCTCCAGGAATCCCCGCTGGACCTGTGGCACCGCGGGGTGTCGCGGCTGAGCGACCCGTTCGTGGTGGAGACGCTCTCGGCCGTGCGCACGATGCAGGACTGGGCGGAGGCCGTGCGGCGCCTCGACTACCGCTTCGGCTCGGCCGAGGTGCGGTCGCGCATCGACCGCCGGTCGGTGCGCACCAACCCCCCGGAGTTCACCGCCCCCGTCGGCTGAGCCCCGGAGGACGCACGTGCTGACGCTCCAGGACTACGACCGCTTCTGCCTCGCCGACCCCGTCTTCTACGACCTGCCCGAGCGCTACCCCGACGAGCACGACCGGCTGGCCGCGGCCCGCCGCCCCGCGCCGCCCGGCTGGGAACGCACCGTCTCCGGCTGGTGCGTCACGCTGCGGCCGCACGGCACACCGCTGCCGGGCCAGGGCTGGCAGATCCACGTCTCGGTCGTCCTCGACGCCCTGGAACACGCGGTCGACGTGGTGTGGGAGGACTGTGTCGCGCACGGCCTGCCCTTCTCCTTCGCCCGGTCCCGGGCCACCGCGCGCGAACTGGCCGGCGACCGCGCCGACCGGTTCTCCTCCGGCCGCCTCCTCACCGTGCACCCGGCCGGCGAGGACGGTCTCGCCGCCGCCCTCGGCCGGCTCGCCGCCCGGCTCGGCCCGCTCCCCGGCCCGTACGTGCCCGGGGCGCTGCGGCACGGCGCCGGGCCGCTGCACGTCCGCTACGGCACGACCGGCGGGCAGCCGCTGCGGCGGCCCGACGGCACGCTCGTGCCCGAGCCACGGCGCGCGGTGTTCGCCCCGCCCGAGTGGGTGCCGCTGCCGCCGGTGCTCCGGCCGGACCTGGAGACCCTGCGGGCCCGCCCCGTGGGGGACTTCCCCTACCGGGTGCGGAGCGCGCTGCGCCAGGGCAACGGCAGCGGCACGTACCTGGCCGTCGACCGGCGGTCCGGCGACCGGGTGGTGCTGCGCGGCGCCGGACCGCACGCGGGGCCCGACCGGCGCGGCGAGGACGCGCCCACCCGGCTGCGGCGCGAGCACGCGGCGCTGGAGCGGCTGGCCGGCCTGGACTGCGTACCGCGCCCCCTCGGGCTGCACCAGCGCGCCGACCACCTCTTCGCGGCCCGCACGTACATCGAGGGCACGCCCCTGCTGCGGGCCGCCTCGGCGGCCTTCCCGCTCACCTCGGCCCGCCGCGCCGCCCACGAGGCCGGGCCCTACACGGCCTGGGCGCTCGGCGTCGCCGACCGCGTGGGGCGGGCGCTGGACGGCCTCCTGGGCCGGGGCCTGCGCCTGACGGAACTGCACCCGCGCAGCGTGCTGCTGTGCCCCGGCGGCCGGATCGCCCTGGTCGGCGCCGGCCACCTCACCGACGCCTCCGACGACCGGCCCGGCGCGGCGGACGACCCGGGCTTCGGGGCGCCCGGCGGGCTGCGCGGCGCCGCCGCCCACCGGCACCTGCTGGACCGGCTCCGGCTGTGGCTGTTCCTGCCCCTCCCCCTTCCCCGCCGCGGCCCGGCGGCGCTGCGCACCCTCGCCTCGGCCGTCGAGGAGCACTACCCGGTGCCGCGGGGCTTCGCCACCGGGCTGCTGACCGGCATGACGGCCGGCGGGCACGCCCCGGACCCGGCGGAGGAACGCGTCACCGCGCTGCTGACCGCCGAACGGCCGGACTGGCCCGCGCTGCGCGACTCGCTCGTCGCCGGGCTGCACGCCTGCGCCACGCCCGGCCGCGACGACCGGCTCTTCCCCGGCACGCCCACCGGCCCGGCCGCCCTCGGCGGCCACTCCCTCGGCCACGGCGCCGCCGGCGTGCTGTACGCCCTGCACCGCGCGGGGGCCGCCGTACCCGCCGCGTACCCGGCCTGGCTCGTGGCCGCCGCCCGCCGCGACCCGTGGCCGCGCCCCGGCCTGTACGACGGGCTGCACGGCGTGGCGCTCACCCTGGAGACGCTGGGGCTGCGGGACGCAGCCCTCGACGTGCTGGACCGGGCGCGGTCCGTGGAGGGCCTGGTGACCGGCGCCGGCCTGGCCGGCGGCAGCGCTGGCATCGCCCTGGTGCTGCTGTACCTGGCCACCGCCACGGGCGATGCCGCCCTGCGCGACCGGGCGTTGCGCCTCGCGGCCCGCAGCGTCGCGGCGGTCGAGCAGGGGCCGTGGCCGGCCCGGCCGGGCGGGCCTGCGCCCCACGGCCTGCTGCACGGCCCGGCGGGCGTGGCCGTGCTGTGCCTGCGCCTGTACGAGGAGACCGGCGAGGAGCACCACCTCGACGCGGCGGCCCGCGCGCTCCGCCCCGACCTGGCGCGGCTGCACACGCTGCCCGACGGCACCGTCACCCTCGCCGGCGACGGCAACCTCCCCTACCTCCAGGGCGGTAGCACGGGCCTGGCCTTCGCGCTGCGCGACTACCTGCGGCACCGGCCGGACCGCGGGCTGGCCGCCGTCCTCGACGGGCTGCGCCGCACCTGCGACGCGGTCTACGTGCACAACGCCGGCCTGTTCCGGGGCCGTTCCGGCTGCCTCGCCGTGCTGGCGGCGCTGGGCGGGACCGCCGGCGACCCGGCCGTACGGCGGCAGGTCCGCCGCCTGGCCTGGCACGCCCGCTGCTACCGGGGGCACCTGGCGTTCCCCGGCTTCCGCGGGCTGCGCCTGTCGGCGGACCTGGCGACCGGTGCGGCCGGCGTGCTGCTGGCCCTGGCGGCGGCGTTCGGCGCCCCCGGCCCGGTGCTGCCGTTCCTGGGTCCCCCGGCCGCCGCCGGGCCGTACGCCGCGCAGGGAGAAGGAGGTGAACGACGTGTCGGAGAACCTGGACGTCCTGGAGATCCTGGAACTCCAGGACCTGGAGGAGGAGACGCCCACCCAGTGGCCGTGTAGCAACAGCTACCAGAGCACCTTCGGACAGGTCTGAGCCTCCCCGGGACGGCCGGCCGCCGGCGCCGGCGGCCGGCCCGCAGCCATGACACACCGTGCAAGGGGCACGCCACACAAGGGAGGACGTCGTGCTCGCCCAGGGCCACCTCGCCGCGGACCCCCTCTTCGCCGACGCGCCCGAGCGCGTCGACGACGCCGCCGACCGCTTCGCCCCGGCCGGCCGGGCCGCGCCGCCGGGCTGGCGGCGCGCCGAGCACGGCGGCTGGGTGGCGCTGCGTCCCGACGGCACGCCACTGCCCGCCCAGGGCTGGAAGATCCACGCCTCGGCGACCCCCGGCGAGGCCGCCCGCGTCGTGGAGACCGTCTGGGACTACTGCGTCGGCCACGGCATCGGCTTCAAGTTCCTCCGCAGCCACCGGCTGCTCGCCCTGGCCAACAGCAAGCGCGCGCCCCGGCCGGCCGGCGGCAAGCTCGTCACCCTCTACCCGGCCGGCGAGGAGTGCCTGGAGCGGGCGCTGCACGACCTGTCGCACATGCTGCGCGGGGTCCGCGGCCCGTACATCCTCAGCGACCTGCGCTGGGACGACGGCCCCCTGCACGTCCGGTACGGCGCCTTCGTCCCGCGGTACTGCTTCGGTCCCGACGGCGGCTACGTGCCCGCCGTGCTGGGGCCGGACGGCCGGGCGGTGCCGGACGCGCGGGGCCCGGTGTTCCGGGTGCCGCCGTGGGCGCACGTACCGCCGTTCGTCGCCGACCGCATCCGCCGGCTGCGCCCGGGGGCCGGCGCCGGCCTGCCGTACCGGGTGGAGAAGGCGCTGCGGTTCTCCAACGGCGGCGGCGTCTACCGGGCCGTCGACCCGCGCACCGGCCGGCGCGTGGTGCTGCGCGAGGCCCGCCCGTACGCGGGGGTCGACGACGGCGGCACCGACGCGGTGGCCCGCCTGCACCGGGAGCACGCGGTGCTGCGCCGGCTCGCCGGCCTGCCGTGCGTCCCGGCCGTCCTGGGCCTCTTCCGGCACTGGGAGCACCACTACCTGGCGGAGGAGTACGTCGCCGGGGAACGGCTGGACGAGGCGGTCGCCCGGCGCCATCCCCTGATGCGGCCGGGCGGCGGCGACGCGCGGGCGGCCGCCACGTACGCCCGCTGGGCGCTGGGCGTGCTGGAGGCGGTGGAACGGGCGCTGGCCGCGGTGCACGCGCGCGGCGTGGTCTTCGGCGACCTGCACCCGGGCAATGTGCTGCTGCGGCCGGAGGGCGGCGTGTGCCTGGTGGACTTCGAGGCGGCGGCCGGCACGGACGAGGAGCACCGGCCGGCCCTGGGCGCCGCCGGGTTCGTCGCGCCGTGGGCACGGCGGGGCCGGGCCGTGGACGCGTACGCGCTCGACTGCCTGCGGCTGGCGGTGTTCTGCCCGCTGACGCAGCTGATGCGGTTCGACGCGCGCAAGCACGAACAGCTGACCGCCCTGGCCCGGCAGCACTTCCCGCTGCCGGACGGCTTCACGGCCCGGCTGCGGACGGGCCTCGCCCCGCCGCCGGGCCACGTCCCCGCCCCGCCCCGCGTCGCGTTCGCCCCCGTTCCGGGGGCGCCGGCCGGCGGCTGGGGACCGGTGCTGGACTCGCTGCGGGCGGCGGTGCTGCGCAGCGCCACACCGGAACGCACGGACCGGCTCTTCCCGGGCGACGTACGGCAGTTCGACGGCCAGGCGACGGCGGTGGCCTTCGGCGCGGCGGGCGTCCTGCACGCCCTGCACGTCACCGGTACGGGCGGGGAGCCGGTCCCGGAGGCGTGCACGACGTGGCTGGTGCGGGCCGTGGAGCGCACCCGCTGGCCGCGGCCGGGGCTGTACGACGGGCTGGCCGGCGTGGCGTGCGTGCTGCACGAGCTGGGGCGCGCCGACGCCGCCGCGGAGGTGCTGGAGCGGCTGGCCGGCTTCGACCTGCGCGGCTGCGGCGCCGGACTGGCGGGCGGGCTGGCCGGCATCGGCCTGGCCCTCGACCGGTTCGGCGACGTGGAGGGGGCCGGGCGGCTCGCCGCCGTGCTGGCGGAGCACGGTGACGGGCCGGCAGGCGTGGGGCTGGCGCACGGCTGGTCGGGCCCGGCCCTGCTGTTCACCCGGCTGTACGAACGGACGGGCGAGGAACGCTGGCTGCGGTGCGCCCGTGCGGCGCTGGCCCGGGAGGCGGCGCACTGCGCGGTGGACGCCGCCGGTCACGTCGCCGTACGGCAGGGGGCCGGCCGCCGTTACGGGCTGGCGGGCGGCAGCGCGGGCGTGGGCCTGGCCCTGCGCGCGTACCTGCGTCACCGTGACGACGAGGAGCTGGCGGGGCTGCTGGCCGGCATCCGGGGCGGTCTCGGTGTGCCGCTGCTGCCGTCGTCGGGGTTGTTCGAGGGGCACGCCGGGTTGCTGTACGCGTCGACGCAGCTGGAGGAGCCGGGCGCCGGCGAGGCGGCCCGGCGTGCGCAGTTGCGGGCGCTCGCGGTGCACGCGGTGGGCTTCGGGGGCGAGCTGGCCTTCCCGATGGAGGGGATGGTGCGGCTGTCGATGGACCTGGCCACGGGGACGGCGGGGGTGCTGCTGGCGGTGCACGGCGCGGTCCGGGCGGGGGCGGAGGAGCCCGCCTCGCTTCCGCTGTTGGCGGGGGCCGGGGCCGTCAGTGGCTGCCCGTCACCTTGAAGCCGCGCGGGACGAGGCACACCACGAGCACGGTGACGGTGACGACGATGCCGACGGACACGTAGGCGGTGGTGGTCAGCGCGTGGTCGAAGGCGGCCCGCGCGGCCCGCAGCACCTGGCGGCCCCGGTCGCCGCCGGCCGCCTCGGCCGCCTCGGCGGCCCCGCCGACCGACTCGCGGGCGAGGGCGGCGTCGGCCGCGCCGAGCGGCAGCGCGCCGGTCATGCGGGAGGCGTAGACGGCGGCGTGGATGCTGCCGAGCAGGGCCACGCCGAGGCCGACGCCGAGTTCGTAGGCCGTCTCGGACACCGCGCCGGCCTGGCCGGCGCGGTGCTGCGGCACGGAGGAGACGAGGACGGAGGCCGAGGCGGTGATGGCCAGGCCGTCGCCGAGGCCGAGCCCGGCGAGCACGACGGCGACCACGGGGTAGGTGGTGGGCTCGGGGGCGAGGGCCAGCAGCAGGAAGCCGGCCGCCAGTGCGCCCAGGCCCGTGGCCAGGACGGTCCGCACGCCCATGTGGTGCATCAGCCAGGGCGAGGCGAGCGACCCGGCGAGCATGGCGAGCGCGGACGGCAGGGTGCGCAGGCCGGCCTCGGACGGCGAGTAGCCGTGCACGTACTGGAGCCACAGCGAGATGAGGAACAGCGCGGCGCCGATGGCGAGCATCGCCAGCAGGGTGGCGAGCGCGGCGGCGACGAACGGCCCGTTGCGGAACAGACGGACGTCCAGCAGCGGGTCGTGCAGGCGCAGCTGACGGCGGGCGAACAGGGCCAGCAGGACGATGCCGGCGAGGAGGATGACCACGTCGGCCGCTTCGGGGCCGCCCTTGGCGAGGTGCTTGATGCCCCAGGCCAGGGCGATGACGCCGGCCACGGACAGGAGGGCGCCGGGCCAGTCGAGCGGGCCGGTGCCGGGGGCGCGGTACTCGGGCAGCAGCCGGACGCCGGCGGCGACCGTGGCGACGACGACGGGCACGTTCACCCAGAAGGCGGCCTGCCAGGAGTACCGCTCCACGAGCGCGCCGCCGACGAGCGGCCCCACGCAGGCGCCGGCGCCCGCCACGGCGGCCCAGACGCCGATGGCCCGGGCCCGTTCGCGGGGGTCGGTGAAGATGGTGCGGATCAGCGAGAGGGTGGACGGCATCACCAGGGCGCCGCCGAGGCCCAGCAGCACCCGGCCGCCGATGAGCTGCACGGAGGTGTGTGCGGTGGCCGCGAGGACGGAGGCGACGCCGAACAGCACGAAGCCGGAGAGGAAGAGCAGCTTGCGGCCCCACCGGTCGCTGACCGCGCCGCTGGTGACCAGGAGTCCGCCGAGGACGAGGCCGTAGATGTCGATGATCCACAGCTGTTCCAGCGCGTCGGGCCGGAGGTCCTCGATGAGGGAGGGCAGGGCGACGTTGAGGATGGTGGCGTCCATGGCGACCAGCAGCAGGCTGGCGCAGAGCACGGCGAGCATCGTCCACCGGCCCCGCAGGGGCACCGGTGGCGGCGCGGCCGGCGTCGCCTCGCTCATGCCGGTCACGATAGGCGGGCCGTGGGGCTAGCGCAGGCGGGGCAGGGCGTCCCTGGCCGCGTGGCTGAGGACCTTGAGGTCCTCGGCGAACCGCTCGCGGTGCTCCTCCGGCAGCGGTTCGAGGAAGTACCGCCGGATGTTGTCCACGTGCAGGCGGGCGGCCCGGACGACGGTCCGTTCGCCCTCCTCGGTCAGCCGGACCAGCCGGCCGCGGCGGTCCCCCGGGTCGGCGTCCCGGACCACGAGCCCGGCCGCCTCCATGCGGTCGACCAGACGGGTGACGCCACCGGTGCTGAGCACCCGTTCCTGCGCGATGGCCCGCATCGGCAGCCCGCGGTCGCCGGCGCGGCCGAGGATGAGCAGCACCTCGAACATCAGGTGGCTGATGCCGCACTCCTCCTCGATGGCGCGGCCCAGGATGTACTCCAGCCGGTTGGCGGCGCCCTGCAACCGCCCGAACGCCAGCACGAGGCTGTCGTTCGCCGCCTGCTCCGCCGTCGCGATGCCCGGCTCCCCGGTCTCCTGCGCCACGTGACCCCTCTCGCCCTCGCGCCCCCGTACGAGCCTACGCGGTCGGGGCCCTGGCAGAATCGGGGGATGTCCACCTCACCCGTCACCCCTGCCTCGCCCTGCCCCTGCGGACGGGACGCGTCCTACGGCGAGTGCTGCGGCGCCCTGCACGCGGGCCGCGCCACCGCGCCCACGGCCGAACGGCTGATGCGTTCCCGCTACAGCGCCTTCGTGGTGGGCGACACGGCCTACCTGATGCGCACCTGGCACTCCTCGACGCGCCCGCCGGCCCTGGAGCTGGACCCGGCGGTCCGCTGGACGGGCCTCGAGGTCCTCGCGACGTCGGGCGGCACGGCCTTCCACACCGAGGGCACCGTGGAGTTCCGCGCCCACTGCGTGGCGGGCGGCCGTCCCGACGCCCAGCACGAGCTGAGCCGCTTCGTCCGCGAGGACGGGGCGTGGGTGTACGTCGACGCGGCGGAGTGAGCCGCGGGCCGGCCCACCGGCCGGCCCATCCGCCGGCTCACCAGCCGGCGATCACCGCGCGTCCTTGAGGGACCGCCAGGTCGAGCAGGCCGGGGAAGCGCGCGTCGAGGTCCTCGCGCCGCAGCCGGTTCATCCGCCGCGTCCCCTCGTCCCGCTGGCGGATCACCCCGGCTTCCCGGAGCGTCCTGAAGTGCCCGCTCTGCGTGGACTTGCTGACGGGCAGGGAGAACGTCGCGCACGCCAGTTCGCCCTCGGGCCCGGCGTCGGCGAGCCGGGCCACGATCGCCAGCCGGACGGGGTCGCCGAGGGCGGCGAGCACGGCGGTGAAGCGCAGCTCCGCCCGGTCGGGGTGGACGAGTTCGGTCGCGGTACGACTGGCCATGGGAGCAGCATACCCAACATGTTCGGCACATCCGAACATCTGCTATGTTCGCAATCTCCGAACATGAAGCGCCGCGAAAGGGGACCCCCATGCCTCTCACCCGCCGGGCCACCGCGCCCGCCGGCCGGTCACCACTGCGCCGCACCGCACCCGCACGCCCGGGGCGCGCACGCTTCCGGGGCGCGGCCTACGCCCTGCTCGTCCTGCTGACCGGGACGAACCTGCCCACGCCGCTGTACCGGGGGTACCAGGCGGCCTTCGGCATCTCACCGCTGGTCGTGACGCTCGTCTTCGCCGTGTACGTGGCCGCGCTCGTCCCGTCCCTGCTGCTCGCCGGGTCGCTGTCGGACGCGGTGGGCCGCCGGGCCGTGCTGTTGCCGGCGGTGGTCCTCGCCGCGGCGGGGGCACTGGTCTTCGCCTTCGCGTCGGGCCCGGGGTGGCTGTTCGCCGCGCGAGCACTGCAAGGGCTCGCGCTGGGCGCGGCGTCCGGGCCGCTGACCGCCGCCCTGGCGGAACTCGAGCCCACGGGCGACCGCCGCCGGGCGGCCCTGGTGGCGACCGTGACGTCCGTGGGCGGCCTGGGCCTGGGCCCCGTCGCGGGCGGTGCGCTCGCCCAGTACGCGCCGGCGCCCCGCGTCCTGCCGTTCGCCCTGGAGATCCTGCTGCTGGTGCCCGCGGCCGCGGCGGTGCTGGCGCTGCCTGCGGCGGAGTCCCGGAGCCCGTGGCGGCCCCGGCGGCCGGGCATCCCCCGGGACCTGCGGCCGGTGTTCGCCACGAGCGGCACGGCCGCGTTCCTCGCGTTCGCCGTGACCGGCCTGTCGCTGGCGCTGGCCCCGGCCTACGTGGCCACTCTGTCGGGCAGCGGCAACCTGCTGCTGGGCGGCGCGGTGGTGGCGCTGATGCTGGCCTGTTCCGCGGTGGCGCAGCTCGCCGGTTACGGCCGGGCGGCCCGGAGGCTCCAGCTGACGGGTCTTCCGCTGCTGGCCGCCGGGCTGGTCCTGCTCGCCCTCGCGGGGAGCCTGGCGTCGCTCACGCTGCTGCTCCTGGCGATCGCGACGGTGGGCACCGGACAGGGCCTGGCCTTCCTGGGCGGGCTGACCGCGGTGAGCCAGGCGGCGCCCGCGGACCGGCACGCCGACGTGCTGTCGACCTTCTACGTCATCGTCTATCTGGGCGTGGGCCTGCCCGTGACCGGGGTGGGGTTCCTGGCCACCATCTCGGGGCTGCTGACGGCCGTGCAGGTCTTCGCCTGGGTCATCGCCGCCCTGTGCCTGGTGGTACTGCTGGTGCTGACCAGGCGCGGAACGCGGACCCCGCCCGGCCGGTCGCGGTAGCGACGCGGCGGGCGGGGCATGTGGTGCGGGCGGCCGTGGGCTAGCGCACGCGGCCGTACCAGACGCTGTTCGTCCAGATCTTCTCCAGCCGGACGGTGGTGCCCGGCTTGGGGGCGTGCCAGATCTTGTTGTTACCCGCGTAGATCCCCACGTGGTAGACGTTGCTGCCGGAGTGGAAGAACACCAGGTCGCCGGTCTGGCGGGAGCCGCCGGAGATGTGGCGGGTGGAGTTGTACTGGCTCTGCGCCGTGCGCGGGAGGGTCTTGCCGACGCGCTTGAACGAGTACTGGGTCAGGCCCGAGCAGTCGAAGCGGTTGGGGCCGGCGGCGCCCCACTGGTAGGGCGAGCCCTGCTTGGCGGCGGCGACCTTGAGCGCCTGCTCGCCGGCGGTGGCGGCCTGGGCGTCGGCGGCGAGGCCCGGGACGAGCACGGAGGCGGCCAGGGTGGCCGCGGTGAGGGCCGACGCGGTGGCGGCCCGGGAAGCGAGCGCGGGTATTCGAGGCAATGCGGACATGCCTAAGCCCTTCGGCATCCGCCTGCGAAAGATGACCTGTCGGGTTCGGGCTGCGAAGTTGCCCGGCCACGGTGTGGCTTCACCCCGAGGACCACCGCGTTCGTGGTCCGTACTGCTCGGGTCTCCCGCTCCTGCCGATCCATCACACTCGGTCCGCACCCGGGGCGGCGGCAGGACTCGGCGTCCGCCCGGGCGGCCCGTCCGGTTGACGGGATCTTGTGTTCGGGGAGAGATCCTGCACCATCAATCACCCGAATCCGCAGCCGAGATGCCGTTCTGTGAACTTCTTCACTTCCGGGGGGAAGCCGGAACCGGCTCCTTTCCTCAGGGCCTGACCAGCCTTTAAACCCTTGTCATGACGGGGAATCGGAGCATGGAATCGAAGGTTCCGCGGGGCTTCGTCAACAGGGCTGCCGCCAGGCGTCGAGTTCCAGTTTCTTCCGCATCGAGCTGAGCCCGAGCCGCTGCGCGGTGGCGCAGAACTTCTCGGTGGGCAGGTCGTATTCGACATGGAAGACCGCTTTGCCCTTTTTGATGAAGGGCGTCAGCCGCTCGCACTCGCCGTACTGAGCGCACTGCTCGTTCACCGCGAAGTCGAAGTCGTCGACCAGCTGGGGAATCTGTTCCAGGTCGTTCTTCAGTCCGATCGACAAACCGCGTTCATGGGCCAATGACGCCAGCATCCGGTTGAAGGCGAGCTGGTCCCCCGCCGTCAGCGGAAATCCGGTGCGGTTCCGGAACCCCTCCGTCAGATCGGGTTCCACCGCGTCGAACCCCTTCTGCCGGCACATGTCGAACCGTGCCGCCATGATCGGGCGCAGCACGTCCAGGCGGCGGATGTCGAGCCACTTCTCGCCGTCCCAGCCCTTGTTCTTCTTCCCGAGCAGTTCCTTGGGGAAGCGGCGCTGATCGGGCCGGAAGTCCTCCCAGGCCCCCGCGTTGACGTAGCAGATGACCTTGCGGCCGCGGGCGTGCAGCCGGGCCACCGTCTCCGCGGAGTTCTCGAAGCCGTCGATGTCGTAGACGGGGGCGTCCACGCCGGTGTCGACGCTGCCGCCGAGCTGCCACTGCCAGCGCGTGCCGGGCCGTGGCTGCCAGCGGGGGCCGGGTGAACCGGTGGCGGACGGCGGGGCGGTGGCGGACGGGGCCGTCGGCTGCTGCGAGGGGTGCTCCTCCGCCTCGTCGTCGCCGTCCTGACCGCCGGCGCAGCCGGTCAGGAGGAGCAGGAGGGCGGCGGTGAGCAGCCCGGCCCGTGGGTGGCGTCGCGTCACCGTGCGGCCTCCGTGGTCGTGGCGGTGCCCAGCGGCGCCGTGCGCCAGGGGTTGGGGCCGCCGCCCGGCACGGCGCAGTGCACGCCGGCGCCCAGGGCGCCGGCGGTGCGGGCCACCTCGCCGGCCCGGTCGGCGGGCACCCCGTGGACCAGGTGGCAGAAGCGCTCCGGCGGGTGGCCCGCGGTCCAGGCGGGGACGGTGAGGCGGCGGTGGTCCTCCCAGGTGCCCTCGAAGGTGACCAGCAGGTCGGCCAGGTCGGCGTAGCCCGGGTCGGGGTGGGTGCCGGGGTTGAGGACGGTGGTGCGGGCGCCGAGCAGGCGGGCCGTCAGGACCAGCCCCCGGTAGCGGGGCAGGAGCGCGGCGCGGGCCGAGACCTGGTCGAGGAAGACCCCGTCCACGCGGTACCAGCGGCGGTGCCGGCGGATGTCGGCGGCCACGGCGCGGGGCGGGCGGCGGCCGTACGCGGTGTCGGCGTAGCCCAGCACCCGTACACCGGCCGCGCGCAGGCGGCGGGCGGCGTCGGTGAAGGCGGGGTCGGGCCGGTCGCCGGGGCCGTCGGCCACGTTGAGCACGACGGCGTGGACGCGGCCTGCGGCCCGGGCCACGGCGGCCCATTCGGCGGGGTGCGCCCCGGGGTGGGCGTACAGCGGCACGAGCAACCGCTGTACGGGCTCCGGCGGCACCGAGGCGGGAGTTCCGGTCACGGTGCGGCCTCCGTCACCGGTGGGGCGGTGGTGGCCCACAGGTCGGCGAGGGACTCCTCCAGGGTGCGGCGCGGCGCCCAGCCGAGCGCCCGGCCGGTGGCGGTGACGTCGGCGCACTGCCAGGGCACGGCGGCCGAGCGCGGGGAGCCGTCGCCGTCCTCCGCGATGTGGTCCGCGGTGGGCCCGGGGCGGCCGGCGGCGCGCAGCAGGGCCCCGGCGACGTCCCGTACCGGGCGGGCGGTGCCGCTGCCGGCGTTGAGGACCGGCGGCAGCGGGCCGGGGGCGGTGACGGCGAGGGCGACGGCCTCGGCGAGGTCGCGGGCGTCGAGGAAGTCGCGGTGCGCGGACAGGTCGCCGGTGCGCACCCGCTCCCCCGGTGCGGCCCGGCGCAGCTCGCGGGCGAGCCGGCCGGGCAGGGAGGCGGCCGGGGCGCCGGGGCCGACGGGGTTGAACACCCGCAGGACGACGGCGTCCAGGCCGGAGCCGGTCACCGCGAGGGTGCCGGCGAGCTTGCTCGCGCCGTACAGGCCGAGGGGCCGGGCGGGGCCGGTCTCGGTGGCGGGCCGCCGTCCGTCGGCGGGGCCGTACTCGGCGGCCGAGCCCAGGTGGACGAGGCGGGCGCCGGGTGCGGCCCGCAGCAGCGCCTCGCACAGGACCGCGGGGCCGCGGGCGTTGAGGGCGGTGAGCTCGACGGGGCCGCCGGCGACGGCGCCGGCACAGTTGACGACGGCGTCGGGGGCGGCGGCGCGCAGCGCGGCGGCGAGGCCGGGCACGTCGGCGCCGGCCAGGTCGGCGTGGACATCGACGGGGCCGCCGGCGGGTGACCGGCCGCCGGCGAGCACCCGCACGCCCGGGAGGGCGCGCAGGCGGTCGGCGGTGTGCCGGCCCAGGAAGCCGGTGGCCCCCAGGACGAGGACGCGCATGGGTACCGGTCACGCTCCCTTGATGAGGAGGTCGCGGTGGACGGGGAACTCGGCGTTGGCCCGGTCGTAGTCGTCGGGGCGCCCGATGTCGAGCCAGTACCCCTCGAACTCGTAGGCGTTGGGCGGGGTGCCGGCGTCCAGCAGGTCGAGGACGAGCTCGTCGAAGCCGAGCGGGAGGCCGGGCGTGTAGCGGTCGAGGGCGGTGCGGGTGACGCCGTAGACGCCCATGGAGACGCGGTAGTCCATGCTGGGCTTCTCGGCGAAGCCGACGACGCGGCCGGAGTCGGTGGTGAGCACGCCGAAGTCGATGTGGACCTTGCGGGCGTAGGTGGCGATGGTCAGCGGGGCGGCGGAGGCGACGTGGGCGCGCAGCACGTCGCCGAAGTCGAGGTCGGTGAGGATGTCGCCGTTCATGACGAGGAAGTGCTCGGGGAGCCGGCCGGTCATGGTGAGCAGCGGGCCCATGGTGCCCAGCGGGCTGTCCTCGGTGGTGTAGTCGACTCTCAGCCCCCATTGGGAGCCGTCGCCGACGTAGGCGCGGATGATGTGGCCGAGGTGGCCGATGGCCAGGGTGCAGGAGGTGAAGCCGGCGCCGGCGAGCTGGCGCATGACGATCTCGAGGATGGCGTGCTGGTCGCCGATGGGCACCAGCGGCTTGGGCAGGGCGGTGGTGTAGGGGCGGAGCCGGACGCCCTTGCCTCCGGCGAGGATGACTGCGTGCATGGCTGCGGGTCCTCTCTGCTGGGTGACGGGGGGCGCGGTCAGACGTTGTAGATGCCGGTCTTGTAGCGGGCGAGGTTCTCCGGGGCGCGGAAGAAGGCGACGGTGCGGCGCAGGCCCTCCTCCAGGGTGTGGGCGGGGGCCCAGCCGGTGGCGGCGCGCAGCCGGGAGGAGTCGCAGACCAGCCGCATGACCTCGGAGTCGGCGGGGCGGACGCGGGCGGGGTCCGGCCGGACCTCGACGTCGGCGTCCATGATCTTGGCGATGAGGCCCACCAGGTCGCCGACGGAGATCTCCTCGCCGGTGCCGGAGTTGAAGGTGCGGCCGAGGACGGCGTCGGCGGGTGCGGTGCCCACGGCGCGGAAGGCGGCCACCGTGTCCGCGACGTAGCTGAAGTCGCGGGTGGGGCGCAGGTCGCCGAGGGTGATGACCTGTTGTCCGGCGGCGATCTGGCCGATGACGGTGGGGATGACGGCGCGCATGGACTGCCGGGGGCCGAAGGTGTTGAAGGGACGGAGGGTGACGACGGGGAGGCCGAAGCTGGCGTGGTAGCTGTCGGCGAGGCGGTCGCCGCCGGCCTTGGAGGCGGCGTAGGGCGACTGGGTGTTGATGGGGTGGTCCTCGGTGATGGGCACGGTCTGCGCGGTGCCGTACGTCTCGCTGGTGGAGGTGTGGACCAGGCGCGGCACACCGAGGTGGCGGACGGCCTCCAGGACGTTGAGGGTGCCGGTGACGTTGGTCTCCACGTAGCTGTGCGGGGCGCGGTAGGAGTACGGGATCGCGATGAGCGCGGCCAGGTGGTACACGGTCTCGGCGCCGGTGACCAGGCCCTGCACGGAGCCGGGGTCGCGGACGTCGCCGAGGACGACCTCGACGTGTTCCATGACCTCCGGCGGCAGGTCCTCCAGCCAGCCGAAGGAGGAGAAGGAGTTGTACTGCACCATCGCGCGGACGCGGTGGCCGTCGGCGACGAGCGCCTCGGTGAGGTGGGAGCCGATGAATCCCTCGGCGCCGGTGACGGCGACGAGCGGGCGGTCGGTCATGCGGGTCTCCTTCTTGGGAGAGGGCGTGGTGGTGCCGTGCGGGGACGGTGGTGCGGCGGTGGCGCTGTTCCGCGGCGGTGCAGGAAGGAGCAGGAAAGAGAAGGTCAGCGGTGCGTGGTGAGCCGTCCGAGCAGGACGGTGGCGGCGGCCAGCAGCGCGGCCGCCGCGCCGGTACAGGTCATGGCCTGGGCGGTGAGGGGTGACGCGGCGCCCAGGAACAGGACGGTGGTCTCGGTGCCGGCCGCGGCGGCGCACAGCAGCGCGGGCAGCCAGGCGACGCCGTACGCCTGGAGCAGCAGACCGGCCCACAGCACGGCGCCCAGGGCGAGCAGCGCCACCAGCCGCGGGGCCAGGGGGCCGGGGCCCGGGGGCCACAGGACACCGGCCGCCAGGGCGAGGGCGGCGAGCAGGACGAGATAGCCGGTGAGGGCGGCGGCGAGCACGCCGGCCGCCCGGAGCAGCAGCCCGCCGGTGGTGACGGAGGCGCCCAGCGCCGCCAGGGAGCGGCTGCGGACGCGGTACAGCAGCCATTCGGCGGCGCCCATGCTGAGGGTGAGCGCGAGGACGGACGCCGCGCAGCCGCCGGTGCCGCGGCCGGTGACGGCGTCGCCGAGGGCCGCGACGGTGGTCAGCCCCGCGCAGCCCAGGCCGAACAGGCCGTACGGCAGGGACGCGGTCAGCGGTGGCAGCGGCCCGGACGGTGGCGGGGTCTCGCGCCGGGTGCGCAGGACCGCGTAGCCGGCGGCGAAGAGCGCGCCGGCCTCCGTGGCGAGCAGCAGGACGGGGCCGGCCGCCGCCGGCAGCGGCACCGCGTGCGCGGCGGCTCCGCCGGCGGCGGTGGGCACGAGGGCGAGCAGCAGCAGCCGTTCGTGACCGAGCACCAGCAGGGCGGTGGCGGCGGCCAGGTAGAGCGCCTGCCCGGCGGCGAAGGCGGCCACGCCGGGCGGAACGGACGGCAGGGCCAGGGCCGCGCCGGTGGCCACGAGCGCGCCGAGCGGGGCGCCCACGGCCAGGCAGCGGGCGGCGGCCCGGCGGCCGCCGGCGGCCAGGCGGACGTAGGCGCGGTGCGCGAGCGCCTGGTTCCACGTCCAGGCCGTCACCGCCGAGGCCACCAGCGCGCCGGTGCCGACGGGCAGCCCGTGGGCGCCGGGCGGGCCGGCGAGGAGCGGCGCGGCGAGGGCGTAGCCCAGGCCGGGCAGGGTGAAGACCAGCGAGCGCAGCGCGAACCGGCCGGGCCGCACCTGCCACGGGTCGGGCACGGGCGGGGGTTCGGGGTGGGCGCGCGGCACCCGGTCGAAGAGCTCGGCGGCCAGCGCGAAGGCGTCGGCGCGCCCGTAGCGTTCGGTGATCTGCTCGCCGGTCAGCCCGTCGGCCTCCAGGACGGCGGCTATCTCGTCGGGGTGGACGGCGGCGGCGCACACGCCGGCCAGCTCCGCGGCGAGTTCGTCCACCGGGTCGGCGGCCCACCGGGGCCCGGTCCGGGGCCGGGCGGGGGCGGCGAGGTCGTGGACCGGACCGGGGTGGTCCGGCACGAGGCGCAGCAGTCCGCTCACCGTACGCCTCCCGCGGCCAGGGCCATGGCGGGCACGGGACGGGACAGCGGGTCGCGCACGGGCAGCGCCGGCCGGGCGAGCTCGTGGTAGATGCCGCGGAACGCGTCGATGGTCCGGCGCAGCGTGAACTGCTCGACGACGCGCAGCCGGGCGGCCTCGCCCATGCGGGCGCGCAGCTCGCCGTCGTGCAGCAGGTCCAGTGCGGCGCGGGCCATGGCCTCGGGGTCCCGGGGCGGGACGACGAGGCCGGTGTCGCCGACGGCCTCGCGGACGCCGCCGACGTCGGTGGACACAGTGGCGCGGCCGCAGGACATGGCCTCGATGAGGGTGAAGGGGAAGCCCTCGCTGATGCTGGAGAGCATGACGACGTTGCCGGCGGCGTAGGCGTCGCGGATGTCCTCGACGCGGCCCTCGAAGGTGACGGCGTCGGCCACGCCGAGCGAGGCGGCGAGGTCCTCGCAGGCGGTGCGGTAGCCCTCGCCGCCGCGCGGGGTGCCGCCGAACAGGCGCAGCCGGGCATCGGGCAGTTCGGCGCGGACCAGGGCGAAGGCGCGGATGAGGGTGTCGAGGCCCTTGATGGGGTCGACGCGGCCGGCCCAGCTGAGGGTGGGCGTGGCGGGCTCGGGCCCGGCGGGCGGGAACGCGGCGGGGTCCACGCCGTTGTAGACCGTGCGGATGCGGTCGGGCGGGGTGCCGCCGTGCTCCTCCCAGCGGCGGTTGTAGCGGTTGCCGGGCGTGACGAGCGCGGCCCGCCGGTAGCCCTCACCGGCGAGCTGCCGGAAGAGGCCGAGCATCAGCGCCTTGACGGGCCAGCGGTACGGCTCGGCGCGGAAGCCGAGGTAGCGCTCGCGGAGGTAGACGCCGTGCTCGGTGAGGAGGAAGGGCGTGCCGTGGCGGTGCCGGGCGACCAGGCCGGGAAGGGTGGCCAGGCCGCCGCTGACCGCGTGGGTGATGCCGTCGGCGGGTGGTGGTGCGGCGAGCGGGCGCAGGGCGTGTTCGAGCAGGTCGGTGGCGGTCAGGGCGTCGTGCAGGGTGGGCCGGGCGGCGGCGGTGGCGAGCCGCGGCCGGTTCCACAGCCGGGCCAGCAGCCGGGCGGCGGGCTCGCCGCGCAGCGCCGGGAAGAGCGTGCCGGCGGTGGCGTGGTCGGCGAGCCGGTAGAGGGCGGGCGGGAAGTGGTGTTCCTGCTCGGGGTCGAGCAGGGCCAGCAGGAAGCATTCCCAGTCGGTGAGGAAGCGGCGCAGGGCCCGGCCGCGCGGGACGCGGCCGGCGGGCGGCGCGCCCCACAGCGGCAGGGTGGTGACGTCCCGGACGTGGCCGGGCAGGGTCCAGGCGGGCGTCTCGCGGCCGGTGCCGGTGACGGCGATGACGCGGAAGTCGACGTCGGGCATGCCCTGGACGAGCTGGTCGCACCAGACGCTGACGCCTCCGTGGCTGTGCGGGTAGGTCCCCTCGGTGAGCAGGGTCACCTGGACGGCAGGGGACACCGGGTGGGCTGACGGCCCGTGCGTTCCGTGCATTGAGGTGTGTTCTCTCCGGAAACGAGGGTGCGGGGCGGGGGCACGGAAGAGGCGGTGCGGGTCAGCGTCGTACGGTGTCGCCGGGCCCGTAGGGCACGCGGCGGCTGACGCCCGGGGGCACCGGCAGGGCCGGGGCGGGTGCCTGCACCCGGGCGGCGCGGCCGGCGCGGTCGCGGGCGGAGGGCGTGGTGCCGGGCAGGAGGAGGGCGACCTCGGTCTCGCCGGCGGCGGGCGCGGCCCAGCCGGAGCGGGCACCGGCGTAGGCGCCGCCGAAGGGCACGGAGGCACTGGTGCCGTGCAGCTGGAGCGTGCCGGTGGGCAGGGTGGCGACGGCCTCCACACCGGCGGGTGCCTGGACGGTGACGCGGTCGCCGATGCGGTGGGCGGTGACCTTGCCGTCCTTCACGGCCGCGGCCCAGGCGGTGCGCCGGTGCAGCTCGGCGCCGATGTCGCGCATGCGCAGGTTCACCAGCGGCGTGCTGTCGGCGAACAGGGCGCGGTAGTCGGCCAGGAGCTTCTCCACCGGCTTGTAGCCGATGCGTTCCTCGGCGAGGTTCGACTGGTGGATGAAGTGCGGCCGCGGGTCGTTGGCCAGGGCGTGACCCAGGGCGATGCGGCTCTCCAGGGGCACGATGTAGTCGGTGTAGCCGGTGTCACGGGCGAGGGGGCCGGGCAGGCAGGTGGTGTTGGCGGAGCTCTCGCACAGGCCGCTGCCGCCGTCGGCCTTGCGGGTGTAGATCCAGTTGTACTCGTCGACCTGCTCGGCGGCCTTGCCGGCGTTGTAGAAGACGTTCATGGGGTAGCGCGGCACGGTCAGCGAGGGGCCGAGCGTGCGCTGGTCGTACTCGCGCGAGGTGTCGCTGCCGAGCCAGGTCACGCCGGTCTGCGTGAGGGCGGGGGCCAGCTCGGGGTTGTCGGTGGGCTGTTGCGGCAGGGTCCGCAGGCCCGAGTGCTCACCGGTGACCAGTTCCTCCTTGTCGGAGGCGAGCCGGTTGCGGGCGGCCCAGGCGCGGTTGTCCTCGATCTGCGCGGTGATCTGTGCGCGGCCGGTCCACCGGACGTTGCCCTGCGCGTCGGTGGCGCACCGCCACGGCACGACGGAGGTGTCCTGGACACATCCCAGGAAGGGGTGGTTGTACGTGTGGTTGATCCACCGGTAGGCGTTCTGGTCGGCCAGGAGCTGCGCGGCGAGCGGGTCGCTGCCGGCGTGGGCGTCCTTGTAGGACTCGCTGCCGCCGCCGTTGAACGCCAGGTCCAGGGTGAGGCCGTGGTCGCGGGACCACTGGCGGGCGTACTGGGCGTCGGCCGGGGTCATCCGGATGGGGTCGTTCTCGGGGCTGCCCGGCGGGCAGTCGACGTCGCCCGGGGTGCAGTTGAGCTGCGAGTCCCAGCGGTCGTCGGAGGCGAACACGTCGTCGACGTGCAGCGCGAAGTAGTTGCGGGCGGCGCCGAGGTGGACGCCCTGGGTGAGCCACTCGACCATGCCGCGCGCGAGCAGGCGGAACTGGGTCTGGTAGTGGTTGTAGACGAAGGTGACGACCAGTTCGCTGCGGCCGTCGTGGGTGTACTGGCCGATCAGCGAGCCGGGCCGGCCGGTGCCGGGCACGGGCGCCTCGACGTACGGGGTGAACGTGGCGCCGTCCGCCTGCCGGTCCAGCGGGGTGGCGAGGTGTCCGTAGCTCTCGCCGACGTTCCTGTCGTTGTTCTCGAACGGGACGTTCTTCCGCAGGTAGCCGAAGGGGCCGGTGGCGCCGGCGGCCGTGACCTGCGCCGCGGTGCCGTCCAGGGTGCCGGACCAGCCGGTGTTCAGGCCCACGGCGGGACGGGCGTAGGTGTAGGCGTCCAGCTGCCGTATGCCGAAACGTTTCTCGTAGTCGGCGAGCGCGGCCATCTCCGGGGAGCCGGTGCCGAACGGGTTGTCGTTGGGCAGCACCACGCCCTGGTACCGGGCCCGGGCCCGGCCGTCGACGGTGTCGCTCAGGAACGCCTGGTCGACGCGCGGGCGCGCGCTGTCCCCGAGGTCGACCCGGGTGTAGGGCGTGCCGGCGGTCTCCAGCTCCGTGCGGACGGCCTCCACGGCCGGCCCGCCGTCGTCCACGACGAGGACGCGCAGGTCGACGCGGGGGGCGGCCTCCGCGGCGCCCGCCACCGCGGCCGGCAGCGCCAGCGTCATCAGGACGGCCGCGACGAGGGTCGCGACCGTGCGTCTTCCGTGCCCCATGCCTTCTCCCCCCAGGACGGCCCACGCGTGGGGTGCGCGGCGTCCGCAAGACAATGCGCGGTGCCCGGTCATGGCACGCACGCACGATGAGTGAAACCCCGGGCCGGCCCCCGGCGGCCGGACTCCCCACCCGGCCGCGCACCGCTCCCCCTGCCCGCCCGGGACGCCGATGCCCCGGTGCCGGGCCGCGCGGCCGGAGCCGGGGCCGCGCGTTCGACGCGGCGCCGGGCACACGGGTGCCCCGGCTCCGGGACGCATCGCTGCGCCCCGACCGCTCAGCCATATAGTGCGGCATGGTTGAACGCGGCGCGGGGCGCACCGGAGAGGTTGCCGGAGGGTGTTGGCCATGGCATGGCCGAAAGTCATAGGCCTGCTTCCGGGTACCGGCGGCGGACCGCAGCCGCACCCCCTCCCGCCGCCCCTGGGGTGACCTGTGGCAACTCCCGTCCCCGCCCTGCCGGGACGGCTCCCGCGGCCGCTGCGCGGACGGGTGAACGGGCCGATGGGTTGCTCCGAGATCGGCCTGATGCAGGCCGTCCGTTATGCCTCCTGTATCAGCCGATGCCGCCCGTACCCGGTGTATCGCGTTACGGCCGGGCAGCCGCACCGGGTGACGCTCAGACCACGGCCAGGACGATCTTCCCCGTCAGGTGGCCGTGCTCGCTGGCCCGGTGGGCCTCGGCCGCCTCGCTCAGCGGGTAGACCCGGTGGATGGGCAGCTGGAGGCTGCCGGCCTCGTGCAGGGCCAGGGCCGCCTCCAGGGCGGGCACCGGGCGCGGCGGCACCTCGCCGGAGCTGAACCGGGCCTTGTGCAGCCGGGCGCCCTCGGGGTCGGCGATGCTCACCACGCGGTCCGCACCGCCGGTCACTTCCACCGAGACCCAGACGGCGTCGCCCTTGCCGACCGCGTCCAGGGCGGCGTCCACCCCGTCGGGCGCCACCGCCCGCACCCGTTCGGCCAGCCCCTCGCCGTACGTCACCGGCACCGCGCCCAGGCCCCGCAGGTACTCGTGGTTGAAGGTGCTCGCCGTGCCGATGACCCGGGCGCCCCGGGCCCGCGCGAACTGCACCGCGAGCGTCCCCACGCCCCCGGCCGCACCGTGCACGAGCAGGGTCTCGCCCTCGCGCAGGGCGAGCAGGTCCATCACCCGCCAGGCGGTCTCGGCCGCCACGGGCAGGGCCGCCGCCTCCTCCCAGGGCAGGGACAGCGGTTTGACCACCAGCTGGTCGGCGCGGGCCAGCGCGTGCTCGGCGTACGCGCCCGTGACCGTGCGGCCCAGCACGGCGTCGCCCGCCGCGATGCCGGCGACGCCCTCCCCCACGGCCTCCACGACGCCCGACGCCTCGACGCCCGGCACGTGCGGCAGTCCGACCGGCACGACACCGGCCATGGCGCCGCTGCGGATCTTGTGGTCGAGCGGGTTGACCCCCGCGCAGCGGACGGCGACGCGGACCTCCCCGGGGCCGGGCACGGGGAGGTCGGCATCGGTGAGGCGGAGCACCTCGGCGGGGCCGAAGGCGTCGAACACGATGGCCTTGGTGGTGGTCATGCACTCACGATGATCCACCGGCCGTGATTTCCCGGACTTTCCCGGCCGGGCCCGCCGAGTTCACCCGGATACCAGCTCCCGGACACCCTCCAGCGTCGCCCGCATGCCACCGCGCAGCATGGCCACACGCCCCTCCGCGATCCGCTCGGCCCTCTCCGGGTTCTGCTCGATGGCCACGGTGACGCCGGACCGGGCGGGGCCGATCACGACGGTCTGCCGCAGGAGGGTGCCGCCGTCCTCGGGGACGAGGTCGAACGACCAGGTGGCTATGGGCGCCTCGGGGCTGCTGTCGCCGTAGCGGCCGTCCGGCACGGAGATCGCCCAGGCGAACCGCCGCTCGTGCTCCAGTCCGACCACCTGGGAGTGGGTCTCCCAGGCGCCGACGTGCTCGTTCTCGTTGTGGCCGGCGAAGCGGGCGCCGACCGCCGGTTCCGTGGCGCCGTCGAGCCACTCGACGCGCTTCAGCTCGGGGCTGAAGCGGGTGGGCAGCTCGATGTCGGTCACCAGCTTCCAGACCTCGGCGGGGGAGGCGGCGAGGTGGATCTCCTCGCTGAGGGTCAGTCCTTCTTCGAAACGCACGGTCATGCCCTTCCGGGGTCGGTGTCGTGGGTGGGGTCGGACGGGAAGAAGTCGACGAGCAGCATGTCGCGGACGCCGCGGCGCGCACCGGGGGCCGGGCGGACCGGGGACACGCCGTGCAGCACGCGCCGGTCGTCCAGGACGATGGTCTCCAGCGGCGCGGTGAGCGTCGCCCGGTGCACCAGCCGTTCGTCCAGGTCGTACAGGCGGGACTCGGCGCCGTGGACGCCGTCGCGGCGGAGCAGCACCTGGGCCACGTACCAGTGGCCGTCGCGGTGCACGCCCTCCGGGGCCGGGTGGCCCTCGGCGTCCGGGGTGGCGACCACGCGTATCTGGTGGACGCCGCAGGTGTCGATGCCGGCGCGGGGGCCGGGCAGGTGGTCCAGGAGGGTGCGGACGACGGTGCGCAGCGCGGGCCCGGCCGCCACGGTCTCCGCCAGCGGGGCGAAGACGCGGTGGACGCCGCCGTGCACCTTGTTCACCGACCGGTCCTGGAAGAACGGGGCGTGCGGCAGGGGTTCGAGGGCGGTGGGGCCGGTGCCGCCGGCACCGAGGAGGCGGAAGCGGCCGTAGCGGCGGAAGCGGTACGGCGCCGCGGTGCCCAGGTGGCTGTCGGCCGGCAGGTCGTCCCAGGAGTCGGTGAAGGCCCGCACCGCGGCGCCGGGCAGCTCCGCGAGGGCCGCGGTGAGCAGCTCCGGGTCGTGGTGGGTGAAAGGCGGTGCGGTCGTGCGTCGTTCCATGGCCCCCGTGCTCCCCCGTCGTGCCCGTACTGGTGACGCCCCTGGCCGAGCGGGCTCCGCCCTTACCGTACTCGCCGGTTCGCGCACGTCCAGCACCGGTGCCGGCGGGCAGTTGATCAACGGGGAGGCGTGGGGGAACGCGCCGGCCCCCGGCGCCCGTTCGGGGGCGCCGGGGGCCGGCGGGGGGTGACGTTGGCTCAGCCCGTGGGCGTGGTGGCGCTCCCGGCCGCCGGGGCGGCGGGGGCGGTCACGGCCCGGGGGGCCAGGAGCCGTTCGGCCAGTTCGCCGAAGACCAGGGCGTACCCGGTCCACAGCACGCACTCGATGGTCAGGGAGTCGAGGCGGAACTGCCAGAGCAGCGTCGCCGGGAAGCCCTCGGGCACGTTCTCGCCGGACGGGAGGAAGGCGAAGGCCAGCCCGACGGCGACCGCCAGGGCGGCGCCGGCCGCCACGGTGGCGTACCAGTTGCCCAGGCGGGGGGCCAGGCGGCGGCCCAGGATGACGGCCGCGACGCAGAGCAGCACGCTCAGCGCGACCATCAGGAAGAACAGGGCGGTGCGCTGGCCGATGGTGTCGGGGTCGCCCACGGCGGGCGGGTTGGCGGGGTACTTGAGGAAGGGGACGAGGAAGACGGCGACGAAGCCGCCGAGGCCCGTGAGGGCCGCGGTGGCCCGCGGGCCGAACCGGCCGACGCGGCCCAGGGCCACGCAGTAGGCCAGCGCGGCGATGCCGCCGAGGGCGACGCCGTAGACGAGGACGCCGGTGGCGAGGCCGCCGGTGGCCTGCATCGTGCGGCTGACGAGCTCCTCACCGCCGTGCTCGTGGCTGTGGGCCTCCTCGAAGGCGATGGCGGCGTCGACGTGGCGCTCGCCCATCAGATAGGCGGTGATCAGCGCCAGCACGCCGGCGGCGAGGCCGGCGAGCATGCCGCGGACGAGGAGGGCCCGCACGGACGCGGCGGGGGGAGGGCTGTGCGGTGCGGCGTTCACAGGACGTGCTGCTCCCGGCATCAGTGGCAGGGGAAGCCGAGCAGGTGACGTCCGTCGTGGACCCACTCGTGGACGGCCTCGCCGGAGATGAGGGAGGTGGCCCCCTGCTCCGCGCCGACGAAGTAGAGCAGGACCAGCATCAGGATGCCGGTGAAGACCGCCCACGGGGCGATCGCCTTGAGAGAGATGGGGGCGACCTCCGGCAGGGCGGGGTTGCTGGTCGCGGGTGCGGCCGACTGGGCCATGGCAGTACCTCCTGGGGAACACGCGTCCCGGTCGTTGGTGCTCGACGGCGGTGCCGGGTCTGACTCACCGGCCGCCGCCCGCGGATCGCTCCGTGGGCAGTGCCGGCTCACAGTGGCGCGACCGTGCCGGATTCGCACCGGCTTCCGATTGCACCGTCGTCATGTCCACGTGAAGGTACCGCCTGGGGGATCACTGCGCCACGGGCGTGCGGATGCGTGCACCCCGCGTACGCCCCGGGCCAACGCCCGTGGTCGGATGGGCCCGTGGCGCGGGGCGCCCCCGGCCGGGGAGGACGGAGGAGCATGACGGTACGTGTGATGTTGATCTCGCCGGCGGGCGGGGAGGCGCTGCGGGAGGCGCGGTTCGACGACGACGCGCCGCTGGACGCGGCGGGCGCCGCCCGGGCGCGGGCCGCGGCCGGGTCCGTGCCCGGGGCCGGACGGGTCGTCACCGCGCCGTCCGTGCGCTGCCGGGAGACGGCCGCCGCGCTCGGCCTGTCCGCCGCCGGGCCGGAGCCGGCGCTGCGGGACCTCGATGCGGGCCGCTGGCGCGGCCGGGCGCTGGCCGACGTCGCCGCGCACGAGGCGGAGGGGCTGGCCGCCTGGCTGGCGGACCCGGACGCCGCGCCGCACGGCGGCGAGAGCGTGACGGAACTGACCGGCCGCGTCGGTGCGTGGCTCGACGGCCTGACGGTGGGCGACGGCGGCCGCGTGCTGGCGGTGGCGGACCCGGCGGTGGTCCGCGCGGCGGTGGTGCACGCGCTGCGGCTCCCGCCGGCCGCGTTCTGGCGCCTGGACGTCGCCCCGCTCACCCTGACGGAGCTCAGCGGCCGCGCCGGCCGCTGGAACCTGCGCTGCGGCGTGCCGCTGGGCGCGGCCTGACGCGACGGCGGGGTACGCTCCACGGCATCCGATCTTGGCCGGAATTCACCCTTCCGGGCCTTCACACGGCCTTTACCCGCCGTGGGGAACGGTCCCGGCCACCGGTACGTCCCAGCCAGTGTGGTCCGGACGCCCACGGCGCACCGCGGGTGCCGGCCCCGAAGGGGGACGTACGCCATGGGCGGCAGTGACGGGGGAAACGGCAGGTACGGCGGCGCGGGCGGGGACGACGGGGCCGGCGGGTACGGCGGGGACGCCACGGGCCCGCGCCCCCTGGTGGCCGGGCGGTACCGGCTCCTGCGCCGGCTGGGGCACGGCGGCATGGGCGTGGTGTGGCTGGCCCTGGACGAGGTGCTGGACCGGGAGGTGGCGGCCAAGGAGGTCCGGGCGCCGGAGACCATGGCCGAGGACGACGTCCGGGTGCTGTACGCACGGCTGAAGCAGGAGGCACGGGCGGCGGCGAGAATCAGCCACCCCAGTGTCATCACCGTGCACGACGTGGTGGAACAGCAGGGGCGCCCGTGGATCGTGATGGAGCTGGTGCGCGGCGAGTCGCTCGCCGACGTGCTGGCCCGCGAAGGGGTGCTGGAGCCCAAGGAGGCCGCCAGGATCGGCGGGATGATCCTGGGCGGGCTGCGCGCGGCCCACGCGTCGGGCGTGCTCCACCGCGACGTGAAGCCGGCGAACGTGCTGCTGGAGGCGGGCGGCCGGGTCGTGCTCACCGACTTCGGCATCGCGCTGGTGGAGGGCGCGGGCACGCTCACGCGCACCGGCGACCTGATCGGCTCGCCCGACTATCTGGCCCCGGAGCGGGCGACCGGCCGGCGTCCGGGCATCCCCTCCGACCTGTGGTCGCTGGGCGCGCTGCTGTACGTGGCCGTGGAGGGCGTCTCGCCGTTCCGCCGAGAGAACCCGCTGAGCACCTTGCGGGCCGTGGTCGACGAGGACCCGCCGCCGCCCCGGCGGGCCGGGCCGCTGACGCCCGTGCTGGAGGGGCTGCTGCGCAAGGACCCGGAGGCCCGCATGGGCTCGGCGGAGGCCGAGCGCCTGCTGGACGCGGTGGCGAGCGGCCGCCTCACCCAGGCGCCCACGCCGACGTACGTCCCCACGGCCCCGGCGGGTCCGCTGCCGGGGCCCCTGCCCGGCCCGCTGCCGCCTCCGCCCGGGCCCGGCGCGGGCCCGGGGTCCGCCGGCGCGGTCTTCGGTGCCGTGGGCACCACCGGTGGGCAGAGCACCTCCGGGTCGTGGGGTGAGCCGGTGCGCCAGGCCGGGCCCGGGGCGGCCCACGGTCCGGGGCCGGGGTCGGGCGGTACCGGCGGCACGGGGTCCGGCTCCGGGTCCGGATCCGGCGCCGGGTACGGGCCGGTGCCGGGTCCGGTGCTGCCGGTCCGGCCCGGCACGGACGGGCGGCGGGCGGCCCTGTGGTGGGTGCTGGCCGCCGTCCTGACGCTGGCTCTGATCGCCGGCGGCACCGCGGCGATCGTCGCGCTGCGCGGCGGCGACG
This sequence comes from Streptomyces mashuensis, assembly GCF_014654785.1. Lineage (GTDB taxonomy): Bacteria > Actinomycetota > Actinomycetes > Streptomycetales > Streptomycetaceae > Streptomyces > Streptomyces mashuensis. Next base: position 95,955 of record NZ_BNBD01000010.1, on the reverse strand, counting down.
GGAGCGCGGGCACGGGTGGCGGCGCCACGCCGACGGCCGGCCCGACGCCGGACACGAGCGCGACCGGCGACGCCACGGACGCACCGACGACGGAACCCACGCCCGAGCCGACGGGCGGCCCGGCCACGGGCTCCACGTCGGGCCCCGGGTACGCCACGACAGCGCCCAGCCCCGCCGGCACGTGCCAGGGCGGCTGGGTGACCTCCTGCTGAGGAACGGCGCGACGACGTGACAGGACGTGACAGACGGAACGGCCCACGGGGGTGTGCGCTGTGCAACGGACACGACGGATCGTCGCGCTGGCGGCCGTACCCGCGCTGATTCTCGGCGCGGCACTGACGGGGTGTTCGTCATCCGGCTCATCGGGCTCGCAGGGCACGCCCGTCGCCCTCGAGGCCGCGGGCGTGGTGGCCGACAGCCCGTTCCTCAAGGCACCGGACGCGGACCTGAAGGACGTGACCGGTGTGGCGACGACGAACGGAACCACGGCCGGGGACGCGCGCGGCGCGTTCGGCGGCACGCGGCAGGCGACCCAGTGCGACAAGGCGAAGCTCGTCCGGGAGCTGACGGCGGACCGCGTCAAGGCCATGGCCTGGGCCGAGGCGCGCGGCATCCCCTTCGACCAGGTGTCCACCCACATCAACGGGCTCACCTCGGTGATCCTGCTGCACGACACGCTGGTGAAGAACCACAACTACCAGGGCGGCGGGAAGACCGTCGCCTACCACTCGGTGCTCCAGGCCGGCATCGCCGTCCTCGTCGACGCGTACGGGCAGCCGGCGGTCAAGTGCAACTGCGGCAACCCGCTGGGCACCCCGGACGACATCGACCGCGCGCAGGCGTCGTACCGGGGCTCGCGCTGGTCCGGGTTCGCGGTGGTGCAGGTCACCGTGGTGGTGCCGCGGCCGGAGAAGGAGGGGCCGATGAAGAAGATCCCCCTCGTGGACCCGTACCGGACGGACAAGGGCTTCGACCGCGGTGTCGGCAGCACCGGGTCCGACGACTCGCCGGCGTACCCGGTGCCGCCGCAGGCACCGCGGCCGTCCGCGTCGCCCGGCTCGCCGTCGGGCGGGCCGTCCGGCTCGGCGTCCGGCCCGGCGTCCGGGTCCGGCTCGCCGCCGGGACCGGGTGACGGGTCGTCGTCGGGTACGCCGACGGGGCCGTCGTCGGGCGGGTCCGCCGGGGCGTCCGGGGGGCCGTCGGGCGGGCCCTCGGCGGGGTCCCCGTCCGGGCCGGGCACCGGCGGGGCCTCCCGGCCGCCGTCCCGGAAGCCGCCGGCCCCGTCCACGGGCGGCGGGGGCACGGGCGGGAGTGGCACGGGCGGGGGCGGCACCGTGTCGCGGGCGCCCTCGGCGGCCCCGCACACGGCGGCGCCCGCGTCGCCCAAGTCCCCTTGGGCGCCGCCGCACACGCAGCCGCCGCACTCGGGTGGTGCCGCCGTGCCGCCCACGCACGCGGTCTCCGCGCACCCGCCGGCGGCGTCGGCGCCGCCGGCGCACCGGTCCGCAGCGCCACCGGCGGCCTCCGGCGCGGCCTGACCGGTATCCGGACCGGCTCAGGACAGCAGCGTGGACCACGCCCTGGCGAAGTGGGCGTCGGTGATCTCGTAGGTGGGCGCGGCGTGCAGCCCCAGGGCGCGCCGCGCCGGGTCGGGGTGCGGGTTGCGGCAGATCCACTCGGCGAGGTCGCGCAGCTCCAGCATGGCGGGCACGGAGTCGCGCAGCACCACCGGTTCGCCGGTGTAGGCGGTCTCCAGGGTGCACAGCAGCCGCGCGTAGGTCTCGTCGAAGCGGTCGGCGGCCTCCCGCACCTCACTGTCCGGCGGGTAGTCGGCGAGGGTGCCGGCGGGGTCGATGGGGTGGGCGTCCTCCCAGCTGACGTCGAGGGGTGGTCCGTTGGGCCCGGTGGCGGGTGTGTCGTAGGGGCCGTAGCGGCGCTGCTGGAGGATCTCGTTGAAGCGGAAGTAGTGGCCCGGCCGGCGGTGCTCGCCGAAGACGCGGTCGTCGGAGTCGTAGACGGCGTGGTCGGCGCCCTCGCCCTGTTCGGTGATGACGCGCAGGGCGGTGAGGGCGGAGTCGAGGCCGGTCACGGGGAAGACCTCGCCGCCGGAGTTGTAGAAGTCGGAGGGGCCGACCTGGCGGGCCGGGTCGCCGGTGAACAGGGCGTGCTCGCCGAGCCGGTCGGTGAGCTCGGCGAGGCCGGTGGCGATGGTGCGGTAGAACTGGCCGACCGAGGTCCAGCCGGTGTCGGACGCGACGGAGGGGTGGCCCGGGGGGCGGGCGATGCCGGCGGGCCGCTCGACGAGGAGGAAGGTCCGCAGGGCGTCGGGCCCGAAGTGGCGCAGGGCGACGGTGATGTGGTCGCGGCTGTACGGGAGCCGGGCGGGGTAGGGCGTGACGAAGCGGGAGTGGGCGACCTTGGGTTCGCCGCCGACGGCGTTGAGGACGTTGGCGACGAGCGTCATGTGGAGCATCTCCTCCACGACGACGCCGCGGATCACCTGGAACGCGGTGCGGTTGGTGCCGGGCCGCAGCGTGTACATGGCGGTGAGGTAGGGCGGGATGGTCAGGTGTTCCAGGGTGAGCGCGGCCTGGAGGAAGCGGTGGAGGTCGGCGCGGTCGCGGGGGACGCGGAAGGGCGGTTCGGCGGGGCGGGCCGGGGTGGGTGCGGTGGTCACGGCCGGCCTCCCGGGCGGCGGGACGCGGCGGGCGCCTTGTCGACGGGGTGGGGCCGCAGCGTGACCGGCCGGTGCAGGTCCATCAGGTCGCGGTGGATCTGCTCGCAGCTGCGCAGGGTGAGGGCGGCCATGGTGAGGGAGGGGTTGGAGGTGCCGACGGAGGGCATGCTGCCGCAGCCGACGGCGTAGAGGTTGGGGTGGTCCCAGCACCGCTGCCAGGGGTCGACGACGGAGGTGCCCGGCGAGTCGCCCATCACGTGGGTGCCGGCGCCGTGCCCGGCGCCCTGGAAGACGAGGTCGGCGCCGTCGAAGCGGAAGTGGCCGGGGGCCAGGGGGCCGGGGGCGTAGGCGGTGTGGTCCTCGGCGCCCAGCAGGCGGAACAGCTCGCGGGAGACGTTCCGGGCGGCGGCCAGGCCGCGCTTGACGTGGTCGGAGAGGTCGTAGGTGAGGACGGGGCGGGGGATGCCGAGGCGGTCGCGGTGCCGGGGGTCGAGGGTGACGCGGTTGCGGCTCTCGGCGTCCTGCTCCACGGCGAACTGCAGGCTGAACTGGCGCTCCAGACGGCCGGTCAGCGCCTGGCGCAGGGCCGGGCCGAACAGGGGGCCGGGGCGGGGCGCGGTGGTGTCGGCGGGGATGCCGAGGAGCTCGGCGACGTCGCCGGCGGGCGAGCCGGCGGGCCAGGCCCACCCCCAGTTGGCGATCTCGACGCGGAAGGGCGCCCGCACGGAGCGGGCCGGGCCGGTGCGGAAGCCTTCCAGGCCGGAGGTGGAGCCGGGGCCGCGGAAGGGGCCGGTGGGCCGGTCCAGCAGGGCCCAGGTGAGGAGCGTGGGGTGGTCCATGAGGTTGCGGCCCACCTGGTCGCTGCTGCCGGCGAGCCGGGAGTGGAGCAGCAGTTTGGCGTTCTCGACGGCGTGCGCGGCCAGGACGACGACGTCGGCCTCGGCGGTGTGGGTGGTGTGGACCGGGCCGGCGGGGTCCTCGTACCGCTGGTACTCGACGCCGGTGACGCGTCCGTCGCCGGTCACGAGGACGCGGCTGACGACGGCGCGGGCGACGAGGGTGACGTGCGGGCCCCAGACGGCCTGGGTCTTCAGCGGCGTGTACTTGGCCTGGGCGGGGCAGATGGGGACGCAGGAGGCGTTGCCGACGCAGCGCTCGCCGTAGGCGTTCGGCCCGACGGCGCCGGCGGGGCGGTAGCCGTGGCCGTCGTCGTACCGCGGGTCGGGGGTGCTGTTGCGGGCGTGCGGGGTGGTGACGACGCGCAGCGGGACGGCGGGGGCGCCGGGCTCCTCGCGCAGGGCGGTGCCGTCGAGGCGGCCGGCGAGGAGGTGGTCGAGGTGGCTGCGCGGGACGGCCTCCATGGGGTACGTGTAGCCCTCCGGGAAGGGCAGTCCGACGGCCTCGCGCTGCTCCTCGGCGTCGGCGGCCACGCCGAGCTGCTGTTCGGCGGCGCGGTAGTGGGGTTCGAGGTCGTCGTAGCCGAGGGGCCAGTCGCGGCCGTAGCCGTAGGTGGTGCGGACGGCGAAGTCGTCGGGGTGCATGCGCGGGGTCAGGCCCATCCAGTGCAGGCCGGTGCCGCCGTTGGCGCGGAGGTAGTCGCTGGAGTACGGCAGGGGGCCGCGCTGGAGGAGGTAGCCGTGGGCGCGGTAGCCGCCGGTGGGCAGGCCCTCCAGGTCGGCGACGCCGGGCGAGGGTGCCGCGGCGTTCGGCCGGTAGGGGGCGTTGGGCACCTTGTAGAGCGCGGCGTGGAAGGTGTCGACGGCCTCCTGGTGGCCCTCCCACGTGCTGAGGGTGTCGGTGCCCGCCTCCAGGACGAGGACGCGCCAGCCCTGGTCGCCGAGGTGCCGGGCGATCAGTGAGCCGGCCATTCCGGCGCCGACCACGATGACGTCGTGCCGCCGTTCCCGGGGCGGGGGTACGGCGCTCACGGCCGGGCCCCGCTGGGTGCCGGGCGGGGGTGGGGTGCCGGTGGGGGCGCGGCCCAGGTGCCGAAGCCGGGTGGCCGGGCGCCCGGGGCGTGGCCGCCCAGGGCCCGCCAGACGAGCCCCTCGCTCCAGGCCTGCGGCGAGACGACGAAGGCGGTGTTGGCGGTCTCGCGGCCGAGGGCGGTGTGGGTGGCGCGGGCCAGCCGGGGCCAGACGCCGAGGTACCACAGGTGGGTGATGGCGCGGGCGATGTCCAGGGAGACGGGGTCGGTGATCCGTCCGGGGTCGTCGCCGGCGGCGGCCAGGTCGCCCAGGAAGCGTCCCACGGCGGCCCGGCCGACTTGTTCGATCGTGGTGTCGTGGTACAGCCGGACCATGCCGGTGGAGCGCAGCGTGAACTCGTCGAAGCCGGTGAGGTGGACGGAGACGGCGACGAAGCCGGCGCATTCGGCCGGTGGCGTGGTGGGGCGAGGTGTCATTCCGGATCCCCCCGTCGGTGTGACACGGTCGCTCTTCGATTTTTCTCTGCTTTGCCCGCTTTTTCCACCCGTCCGCCGGTGGTGGCCCGCTATCCGCCCACGAGGTCGCCGGGGTCGGTGTTGGCGCCGCAGACCACGACGGCCACGGTCTCGCCCTCGGCGGGTGTGTAGGAGCCGGTGCCGGGGGCGAGGGCCGCGAGGGCGGTGGCGGCGGCGTGCTCGACGGCGAGCCGGCGGTCGTCCCAGAGGGCCTGGCGGGCGCGGACGATGTCCGCGTCGGGGACGAGCACGGACGTGACCGAGGGGTCCTGGGCGGCGGTCAGGGCCAGGGGCGTGACGCGGCGCGCGCCGAGCGCGTCGGCGGCGACGGAGTCGACCGTCACGTCGACCACCCGGCCCGCCTTGAGCGCCTCGTGCAGGGCGCGGCAGTTCTCCGGCTCGACGGCGACGGTGCGCAGCCCGTGGTGGGCGGCCGCGGCGGCGACGCCCGCGAAGAGGCCGCCGCCGCCCACGGCGACGACGACGGTGTCCAGGCCGGGCACCCGGTCGCGGATCTCGTCGACGAGGGTGCCGGCGCCGGCGGCGATCAGCGGGTGGTCGTAGGCGTGGCTGGCGAGGGCGCCGGTGGTGCGGGCGAACTCCTCGCAGGCGGCCAGTGCCTGGGCGTACTCGGTGCCGACCAGGCGGACGTCGGCGCCGTAGCCGCGGAGCCGGGCGACCTTGACGTGCGGTGCGTTCTCCGGGAGGAAGACGGTGGCCCGCACGCCGAGGCGGCGGGCGGCCCAGGCGCAGGCCAGCCCGGCGTTCCCGCCGGAGGCGATGGTGACCCCGGCCTCGGGGAGCGTGCCGGACTCGCGGTGCGCGGCGAGGAAGTTGTGGGCGCCGCGGGCCTTGAAGGAGCCGGTGTGCTGCATCTGCTCCAGGGCGAGCCACAGCCCGGGGCGGTCCGGGGCGACGGTGACGGGCCGGACGTGTCCCGCCACGCGGCCGGCGGCCCGTACGACGTCGTCGTAGGTGAGGTGGTGCACGTGCGGCTCCTTGGAGTTCGGGGGTTCCCCGAGGCAACGAGCCGGGCCGGCGGCGGGTTCCCGCTACGGCGGAGGGGCCGCCCGCATCGGGGTGAGCTGCTCGATGTCGTAGCGGCGGCGCAGCTCCGCGATGGCCTCGTGGTCGACCTGGGGGCCGGAGGAGAGGATCTCGAAGAGCTCCTCGAAGTACCGCTCGTGGTCGGGTGGCGGTGACGCCTGGAAGAACATGCGGGCGGGGCCGGAGGTGGGGTTGGCGAAGGCGTGCGGGCAGCCCGCCGGCACGAGGATGACCGTGCCGGGGGTGGCCCGTACGCACCGTTGGCCGGAGGCCGATTCCCATTCCCGCCAGCTGTCCTTGGTGCGGACCAGTGGTTCGAAGGCCATCACGTCGAGTTCGCCTTCCAGCACGTAGAACAGCTCTTCGCTGCGGCCGTGCACGTGGGCGCCCACGTCGAAGCCCGGCGGGACGACGACCTCGAAGCTGGAGGCGGCGCGGGAGTGTTCGCCGGTGACCTTGAAGGTGACCTGCTGGGCGGGGGTGACCAGGGTGCGGCCCGCGCCGGGCGGCACGACCAGGCCGTCGGGGGCGGCGACGAGGGACATGGAAGGGCCTCCGTTCGGGCCGGGACGGCGGTGCAGCAGGGGGTTCGGGCGCCGGTTCACCAGGTGACGGGCAGGTTCTCCGGGCCGCGGATGAGGGCCTGGCGCTGCCAGCGGATCTTCTCCGCGGGTTCGGCCAGGCGCAGCCGCGGGAACCGCCGGAGCAGAGTGCCGAGCATCACCTCGGACTCCAGCCGGGCCAGCATGGACCCCAGGCAGAAGTGCGGGCCGTGGCCGAAGGACAGGTGCGGGTTGTTCCGGCGGTCGAAGTCGAGCTCGTCGGGGCGGTCGAAGACCTCGGGGTCGCGGTTGGCCGTCAGGTAGGAGGAGTGCACCACGTCGCCGGCGCGGATCGGCACGCCCGCCACCTCGACGTCCTCGGTGGCCACGCGCGGCAGGCCGACGGCGTTGCGGTGCGGGATGTAGCGCAGCAGCTCCTCGATGGCCTGCGGCAGCAGGTCCGGTTCGGCGCGCAGCCGGGCCATGTGCTCGGGGTGGGTGAGCAGCGCGTAGACCATGTTGGCGCTGTTGTTGCGGACCGCGTGGGCGGCGCTGGCCTGGATGAGCAGCGCGATGGCCACGGCCTCCTCGGTGCTGAGCTCCCCCTCCCCCACCGCGGCGGCCAGGTCGCCGGCGAGGTCCTCGCGCGGCTCGGCCCGCCGCTCGTCGAGCAGGTGGGTGAAGTAGGCGGCCATCTCGTTCTTGGCGGTCTCGCTGGCCTCGCGGCCGGGCGCGGCCGACAGCACGATGTTCGTCCACTGCGCCATGCGGGGGCGGTCGGCCGGGGGCACGCCCATGAGGTCGCTGATGACGGCCAGGGGCAGCGGGCCGTGCAGGTGTTCCATCAGGTCGGCGGGCGGGCCCTCCTGCTCCATCTCGTCCAGCAGTTCGTCGGCGGCCTGCTGGGCGCCGGGCCGCAGCTGGTCCAGGCTGCGCGCGGTGAAGGCCCGCGCCACGGCCTTGCGCAGCCGGGTGTGCTCGGGCGGGTCGGCGAAGCCCACCGCCTCGTCGAGGGGGATGAAGTGCGGGGCGAGCCGGGTGATGGGACGGCCGAGCACCGCCTGCCGGCTGAACCGGGGGTCGGACGTGACGAACTTGACGTCCTCGTAGCGGGTCACGAACCACGCGTGGCCCTCGCCGTTGGGCAGCTTGACGCGGGAGACCGGCTCGTCCCGCAGCCGTTCGGCCATGAACGGGTCGAAGTCCAGGCCCCGCAGGTCCTCGACGGCCCAGAAGCGCACGGGGAAACGTTCCGCGAGGGGATCGGTCGTCGTCATCGGCTGTCCACCCGCCCTGTCTCCGTTCGCGCCCGTCGTCCGGTCCGTCCTCCCGTCAGGCTTCCCCGCCCGAAGGGAACGCAAGGGAACACACCGGGAATATCACCCATACGAGGCAGGTGGCCCCCGGGGCCGCCCCGGACACCAGGACACCTCGCCACTCGTTCGCCTGACGCCCGGGGCGTGGCTCCGCACCGCCCGCCCGGCCCTGCCGCACCCTGTGCCGCGTGGAGAACCGGACCACGAGACCGCCGGGGGTGGGGCGATGAGACGGTTGTGGACAGTGGTACTCGCTTGGACGGTGATGTGGGCGGTGACTCCGGCCGCGGCGGCCCCCGGAGCACCGCGGGCGGCCTCGTCACCCATCGTGGCCGCCGACCAGGCCACGCGGTCGGTGTACGTGCTGGACCCGGCGCGGGCACGGTGGAGCTCCGGCGGCGGCGACCCGGGCGTGCTGTGGTCGTTCAGCGCCGACGCGGTCCGGTCGCTGGCCGACCTGGAGCCCGGCACCACGTGGACCAACCCCAGCGAGGTCAAGCTCCGCCGGCTCGGCGGGAAGCAGTACCTGCTGACCACCGCCTCCGGCGGGCTGGCCGCCGTGGTCGGCTATCCCGACCGCACGGTGTACTGGGCGGCCGACACGGGCACCGGCAACGCCCACAGCATCGAGCTGCTGCCCGACGGCAACGTGGCCGTGGCCGCCAGCACCGGCGGCTTCGTCCGCCTCTACGCCGCCTCCACCGGCAACCGCGCCACGCGGCACGTACAGGTGCCCCTCGACGGGGCGCACGGCGTGCACTACGACCCGCGCACCCGGCTGCTGTGGGCCCTGGGCGCCCAGGAGCTGCTGGGGCTGCGGGTGGGCGGCGCGCCGGACGGCCCGGACCTGGAGGTGGCGGAGCGGGTGGCGCTGCCCTCGCGGAACGGCCACGACCTGGCGCCGGTGTTCGCCGCGCCGGGCCGGTTCTGGGTGACCACCGCCTCGGCGGTGTACCAGTACGCCACCGGGCAGCGGGCGTTCGTGCCGTACGCCCTGCGGTCACGGGTGAACGCGCCCGGCGTCAAGAGCATCGGCGACGACCCGCGCACCGGCCAGGTGCTCGTGGCCCGGCCCGAGCCCGGTCACGCGTGCGCCTGGTGCACCACGACCCTGTTGCTGTACCAGCCGGACGGGCGGCGGACGCTGCTGCGCGGCGGGATGTACAAGGCGCGCTGGTTCACCGCCGCCCGCGGCGGCTGACCCGGCCGGCCGACCGGGCGGCGGGGGCGCCGCTGCGGCCGATCGCCCCCGGCACCACCGCGCTGCCGGTACGGGCCCGCTCAGCCCGGCACGCCGGGCGGGGCCTCCTGGAGCCGGGCCCGGACGGCGGCGGCGGCCTCGGCGCCCTGCGGCACGCGCTCCCAGAGGGCGAGCAGCGACGGCGCCAGGACGCGGGCCCGCTCCCCGGCGTGCTGCCAGCAGTAGTGGGCGCGCTTGAGGGCGGCCAGCGCCTCCCCGTCGGCGGGGCCGCCCCGCTCCAGGTGCTGGGCCGCGGCGGACATCCACAGCTCGGCGGCGCGCGGGTGGTCGCCGGCCAGCCGCGCGAGGTCGGCGCGCACCTCGACCCACAGCACCGCCTCGGGGCTCTGCGGCCCGTGGTGGCGCAGCGCGTGCTGCTCCCAGGCCGCGGCCATGGCGGCGGCCTCGTTGTGCCGGCCGGCGTGGGCGGCGGCAAGGACGCTCGGCAACGGGTCGCCCTCGCCGGGCGGCGGGCCGGCCGGGGGGCCGGGCTGTGCGGGGACGGTCACGGCCGGGACGACGGGCTCCGGCGCGGGGGCCCGTACCGCGGCGGGGTTGGCGAGCACCGCGCCCGCGCCGCCCCGGCACAGCACCGCGGTGCCTTCGGGCAGCGCTGCCTGGCCGAGCGCCGCCTGGTGCAGGTACCCGGGGTCGAGGGCGGCTCCGGCGGCCGGGTGCCCCAGGGCCAGGGCGGAGAGGAAGGCACGGGTGTACGGGCCCGCCTCCGGGGACGGTCTCTCCGCGCTGGGCGTCACCACGCCGACCGCCGGCAGCCCGCCGTCCAGGGCGCCGCCGTGCACGGCGGCCGCCGCGTACGGCAGGGTGCGGGCGTCCGCCTCCACGTCGACGACCAGCAGGGTCGGGCCGGCGTGCGTGCCCAGGGCGCGGGTGAGCCACTCCCAGGGCAGGCCCGTGTAGCGGACGGTGGCGGGGGTGCTGTCCCGCAGCGCGAGGTGGAGCTGGTCGCCGCGCCGGGCGGGCACCATCAGATGGCCCGTCACCCACACCAGCAGCGGCCCGGGGACACGGGCCGCGTCCTGGAGGTAGGCCAGCACGCTCTGCGGCCCGGCCATCGCGGGCAGCTGGACCACGTCGACGGCGCCGGCGGCCAGCATGCCGCGGGGACCGGCTCCGGCCACGGCGTGGGCCGTGGGATTGGGCAGGGCACCACGCCGCCGGTCGGGGGTGCCGTCCAGCAACAGGACACAACCATGAGTCGCGCGGTCCAACGCGTTCATCCTTCCGGCCGAGGGGCGGTACCCGTCCGATCACTCTAGGCGCCCGGGGAACAACGCGGGCCGCCTACCGTGTCGTTCCCGGGCGCCGTGGCCGCCGCCCGCTCCCGCGCCCGCCCCGCGGGGCCGGTGCCTCAGCCCACGGCCCGGTGCGAGGCCGGGCTCTCGTCCAGCGCCGTGCGGTTGACGCTCCGGCAGTACGGAACCTCACCGGTCGTGTCGACAAATCGAGCTGTTACCCAGGAGGGGCGGTCGCGCAGCAGGTACCAGAAGGCGTTGCCGCCGACTTCCTGGGCGCGCACCTTGCAGCGCAGCCCGGCCTGCCCGTGGTACTTCAGGACGGCCCGCACCGGGGAGTCGGTGCTGGGGAACGTGCGCTCGTTGATGCCCGAGGGGGCGGTGACGGTGCCGTAGGGCCGCACCAGCGGGACGGGGGCCTCCTCGCCGTCGGCGGCCTGGGCGGGGACGGCGGTGAGCAGGGTCCCGCCGAGCGCGGCAGCGGCGATCACACCGGCCGCGATCCTCATGCCACGGGCCATGAGTGAACTGAACATGGGAACTCCCTCGATGCGAAGTTGATCACGCATCGTCCGAAGTTCCACGCGAAATGTCGCCATAAACACAAATGTGCAATCAGGTACCCCGCTTGGCCCGGCTCGGCTGGACGCGCTTGGGTTCGCCCTTCATCTTGGGGTGCTCCGGCGGGTACGGCAGGTCCCCCAGCCCGTGCTCCCGCTCGTCCCGGTCGGCCAGGTCCAGGGCCGCGCGCAGGTCGCAGGGGTGCTCGTCCATGCCGGCGTGCACGTCGCCGTCGCGGGCGAACCGGCCGGGCATCGTGGTGATGTCGAAGTCCTCGGGGACGGCCTCGGCCAGCTCCTCCCAGCGCAGCGGCGCGGAGACCGGCGCGTCGGGCCGGGGGCGCACCGAGTAGGCGCTGGCGATGGTGCGGTCCCGCGCGGTCTGGTTGTAGTCGACAAAGATCTTTTCGCCGCGCTCCTCCTTCCACCAGGCGGTGGTGATGCGGTCCGGGTCGCGCCGCTCCAGTTCGCGGGCGACGGCGATGGCGGCCCGGCGCACCTGCACGAAGGTCCACGCGGGCCTGATGGGCACGAAGACGTGCAGGCCGCGCCCGCCCGACGTCTTGGGCCAGCCCGTGAGGCCCAGCCCGTCGAGCACCTCGCGCAGGAGCTGCGCGGCGTGCACCGCGTCGGCGTAGTCGGTGCCGGGCTGCGGGTCGAGGTCGATGCGCAGCTCGTCGGGGTGGTCGGTGTCGCCGCGCCGTACGGGCCAGGGGTGGAAGGTGAGGCAGCCGAGGTTGGCGGCCCACAGCACGGCCGCGACCTCGGTGGGACAGATCTCGTCGGCGTACCGTCCGGAGGGGAAGGCGATCCGGCCGGTGGGGATCCAGTCGGGGAGGTTCTTCGGCGCCCGTTTCTGGAAGAACGACTCGCCCTCCACGCCGTCGGGATAGCGCTCCAGCGTGGTGGGCCGGTCCTTCAGGGCGCGCAGCACGCCGTCGCCGACGCTGAGGTAGTAGCGAGCCAGGTCGTGCTTGGTGTAGCCGCGCCGGGGGAAGTAGACCTTGTCCGGGTTGGACAGCCGTACCGTGCGTTCGCCCACGGTGAGCTCGATGGTCTCTGCCATGCGCCTCACGCTAGGCGGGGCCGCCGCACGGCGCCCGTCGGCGGGCGGTCCCCGGCCGGGGACCGCACAATCCAGGTCATGGACCTTCCCGTGATGCCTCCGGTGGAGCCGATGCTGGCCAGGTCGGCGCCGGCGATCCCGCCGGGGATGCAGTACGAGGCCAAGTGGGACGGCTTCCGTGCCGTCGTGTTCCGGGACGGCGACGAGATCGAGCTGGGCAGCCGCACCGGCAAGACCCTCACCCGCTACTTCCCCGAGCTGACCGGCGCCCTGCTGGAGCAGCTGCCGCCGCGGTGCGTGCTGGACGGGGAGATCGTGGTGGCGCGTGGCGGCCGGCTGGACTTCGACGCGCTGCTGGAGCGCATCCACCCCGCGGCGTCCCGGGTGCGGCACCTCGCGGAGGTCACCCCGGCGAGCCTGATCGCCTTCGACCTGCTGGCCCTGGGCGACGTCTCCCTGCTGGACACGCCGCAGCGGGAGCGGCGCACCGCGCTGGAGGAGGCGCTGCGGGAGGCCGCTCCCCCGTTGTTCGTCGCGCCCGTCACCCACGACCTGGACGTGGCACAGGGGTGGTTCGAGCAGTTCGAGGGCGCGGGCCTGGACGGGGTGGTGGCCAAGCCGCCGGACCTGCCGTACCGGCCCGGGGAGCGCGTCATGGTCAAGGTCAAGCACGAGCGGACGGCGGACTGCGTGGTGGCGGGCCTGCGGGCGCACAAGTCGGGCCCGGTGGTGGGCTCGTTGCTGCTGGGCCTGTACGACGACGCGGGCCGGCTCCAGCACGTGGGCGTGTGCGCCTCCTTCCCGATGCGCCGCCGCCGGGAGCTGATGGAGGAGCTGGAGCCGCTGCGCATGACCGACGTGGCGGGCCACCCGTGGGAGGACTGGGCCGACGCCGAGGCGCAGGCCGCCGGCCGGCTGCCGGGCGGGCCCAGCCGCTGGACGGGCAAGAAGGACCTGTCGTGGGTGGCGCTGCGGCCGGAGCGGGTGTGCGAGGTGGCGTACGACCACATGCAGGCCGGCCGCTTCCGGCACACCGCGCAGTTCCGCCGGTGGCGCCCGGACCGGGAGCCGGAGAGCTGCACGTACGCCCAGCTGGTGGAGCCGGTCTCGTACGACCTGGCGGAGGTGCTGGGCGGCGGCTGAGCCGTCCGGAGCAACGGCGCCGCGGGCGGCCGGGCCAATCACGGCCCGGCCGCTCGTCGTATTTCACTCTGGTACGACCGCCCGCGGTACGACGACCCGCTCCGGCCGGAAGAGGTGACGTTCATGCTCCAGCGTTCCCGGGGTCCCGCCCGCCGCTCCCGCGTCGCGCGCCTCACCACCGGTGCCCGTCGCGGTGCCGTGGTGCTGGCCTGCGCGGGCGTCGCCCTGTTGCCGCGGCCCGCGCTGCCGGCGCCCGGACCGCCGGCGGGGGCCGGCGCCGGTGACGACGGCTGGGTGTCGCCGTTCTGGGCCGAGCCCCTCGGGCGGCCGGCCCGCCAGGCGCGGGTGTGGGAGGAGCGGGGGCGCGAGGACGACGCGGAGGCGCTGCGGCGCCTCGCCGGGCGCCCGACGGCCGTGTGGATGCCGGGCGACGGCGACGACCCGCGGGAGCGGGTCGCGCGGGTGGTCGAGGACGCCGAGCGGGCCGGGCGCATCCCGGTGCTGGTCGCCTACAACGTCCCGCACCGCGACTGCGGCCAGTACTCGTCGGGCGGCGCGCGGGACGCGACCGCCTACCGGGCGTGGCTGGCACGGGCGGCGGAGGGCATCGGCGTGCACCGGGCGTGGGTGGTGCTCGAACCGGACGCCGTGGCGCACTGGGTGTCGGGCTGTCTGCCGGCGGAGGCCGCGCGGGAACGGCCGGCGCTGCTGGCCGAGGCGGTGCGGACGTTCAAGGCGCGGCCGGGCGTGTCGGTGTACCTGGACGCGGGCAACCCCGGCTGGATCGCGGACCAGGGCGCGCTGGCGGAGGCGCTGCGCAGGGCCGGTGTCGCGGAGGCCGACGGCTTCGCGCTGAACGTCTCCAACTTCCACACCACGGCCGGCACGCTCGCCTACGGCGACCGGCTCTCGGACCGGCTGGGCGGCGCGCACTACGTGATCGACACGAGCCGCAACGGCAACGGTCCGTACGTGCCGCCGTCGCGCGACCCGGGGAAGCCTCCCGGCGACGAGGCGTGGTGCAACCCGCCGGGCCGGGCGCTGGGTACGCCGCCGACCACCGCGACGGGGGACCCGCGGGTGGACGCCTTCCTGTGGGTCAAGCGGCCGGGCGAGTCGGACGGCGCCTGCCGGGGGGCGCCGCCGGCCGGGCAGTGGTGGGGGGAGTACGCGCTGGGGCTGGCCACGGCGGCCCCGCCGGCCGGGGAGTCCGCCGCGCGGCCGCCGGCGGAGTCCACGGCGGTCCCGGCGCCGCAGCCCGCACCGGGCGCCGCCCCCGTACCGGCCCCGACCGGGACGCCCCGGCTCTGACCGGGGCCGGCGGCGGGGGCCGTCAGCGGACGTGCACCCAGGCGGCGCGGGAGGGGGTGCCGGCCCGGTCGGTGAGGAAGAGCATGTACCAGCCGGCCGGGACGAGGGCGGGGTTGTCGGGGATGCGGACGGTCACCGCGCCGGCGTGGTCACCGAGTTCGAGGGCGACGGAGCGCTGTTCGACGTCGGTGGCGTGGGTGACCGCGCTGGGCCGCATCAGCCGGGCGGCCGCCACTTCGCGCCGGTCGGTGCCGGAGAGCGTGAGCACGTCGCCGTGGGCGGCGGTGAGCGGGCCGGTGCGCAGCGCGGGCCGGTGGGGCCGGTACAGGTAGGGCGGGGTGTAGACCTCGATGCGCTGCTCGAAGGTGCCCATGCGGGTGTCGTCCGGGTCGGCGAAGAGGGGGTTGGAGCCGAAGACGGCGATCCGGCCGTCGGGCAGCAGCAGGGCCTCGGCGTGGTAGTCGCGGCCGACGGTGGGGTCGGCGGCGGTGGTGAAGGCGCGGCGGGCGGGGTCGTAGAACTGGGCGCGCAGGATGTCGGAGCCGTGTTTGCCGCGGTAGTCGCGGGAACCGCCGGTGGTGAAGACCCGGTCGTCGGGGGTGAGCACGGCGTTGAGGTAGCGGGTGCCCTGCGGCAGCGGCGGCCCGGGGGTGTAGCGGGGGGCGGGGCCGCCCAGGTCGGCGATGGCGGTGCGGCCGGTGGAGCGGTGGGACTCCCCCACTCCGCCGCCGCCGAGGATCATCACCCGGCCGTCCTGGGCGGGGGGCAGCAGGACGGAGGCGGAGGTCTCGGTCATCTCGGAGTCGGTCAGGCCGGGCACGGGGGTGAAGGTGTTGTGGTCGACGTCCCACAGGCCGGGGACGCGGCCGCGGTCGGCGGGCCCGTAGCCGGCGTTGGAGCCGGAGTAGAAGAGCCGGCCGCCGGCGGTGAGGAACAGCGCGGGGTACGTGGGGAAGTAGCGGTCGGGGCCGCGGGTCCAGGTGCGGGAGCGCGGGTCGTAGATCTCGTTCTTGCCCGGGATGATCTCGCCCATGTCGTCGAGGCCGGAGACAGCGAGCACCCGGCCGTCCTTGAGGGTGACGAGCGTGGGGTACCAGCGGGCCTCGGCCATGGGGTCGACGGGGACGTACCGCTCGGCCACGGGGTCGAACTCGTAGGCGTCGCGCAGGCCCTGGAAGTCCTTCTTGTCCAGGCCGAGCTTGGCGGCCAGGCCGTACACGTCGCGGGCGCCGTCGCCGGTCAGGCCCTCGACGCGGTACTGGTCGGCGGTGTGGGTGATGCCGTCCTCGCCCTCCTCGACGGCCTCGACGTACACGCGGGCCTGCGAGGCGGTGACGACGACGCGCGGGTGGTCGTCGTCCTCGGTGACGGTCTTGGTCGCGCGGGGCAGGAGGACGGGGAACTGGGCGCGGTAGCGCTTGCCGGTGGAGCCGGTGAAGACGGTGCCGGCGGGCAGGGTGCGGGGGGCGTCGGGGTTCTCGTTCTTCACCAGCATGGCGCCGCCGGCCCGTCTGACGTCGCCGGTCAGCTTCTCGTAGCGGGCGGTGCCGCCGGCCACCAGCAGCCGGCCGTCGGGGAGCTGGGCGTGGCCGGCGCAGAACATGTCGCGGGGGGTGGGGACGTTCTTGAAGGTGTTGCGCACGGGGTCCCACAGCACGCTGCGGAAGGTACCGGCGCGGAACTGCTTCTCGTCGTTGCCCGAGCCGGCGATCAGCAGCACCTTGCCGGTGCGCAGCAGGGCGGCGTGGATGGCGTTGACGCGGAACCGCGCGGGTGCCTCCACCACGTCCCAGTGGCCGTAGCGAGCCTTGTAGGCGGGCTGTTCGACGGTGTAGTCGTGCCAGGCGCGCCGGGCGAAGCCGGTGGCGGCCGGGCCGTTGGTGGCGATCAGGGCCAGGGCGGCACCGGTGCCGATGACCCGTCGGCGCCGCCTGCCGTCCCGCAGGAACTCGACGAGCCGGGCCGGTACGTGTGTCACGCGTCGTCACCTCTCGTCGCGAGTTCGGGCGGTGCCGGTACGGGGGTGGTGACGGCGTGCCGCCGCCGGCCGGCGGGGAGGGAGGTGCCGGGCGGGGGCCCGCGGTGCTGCGGCTGTTCCTTGCGGGCCGCCCGTTCCTCCCGCCACCGGCCGCCGCGCCAGACGGCGTAGGGCGCGAGGGCGGTGCACAGGGCCAGCACGGCCCACAGGCGCATGGCGGCGTTGGCGTGGTCCAGGGGCCAGGAGGCCAGGAGGACCGTCAGGAGGACGGCGGCCCACACCAGGTGGGTGCGGAAGGTCGCCGTCCGGTCGGGGCTGGCCGAGTCGCCCTTGGGGGTGACCACGAAGCGGGGGCGGCGGCGCAGCAGGGCCTGGCCCAGGGACCGCGCGTACAGGGGTGCGGCGAGGGCGGACATCACCATGCCGGCGGCGCCGGAGGAGCCCTCGGGTTCGTGCGGGCTGACGTTGTGGCGGCGGTTCCAGACGTAGAGCCCGATCTGGAGGGCGGCGGCGTCGCTGTAGAGCATCAGCCACACCTCCGGTTCCACGGTGATCCCCGAGGCGCCCAGGCAGAGGAAGAGGGTGCAGGTCAGGGCGCCGAGCGTCCAGTTGAGGGCGGCCATCGGGTAGTAGGCGACCATGAAGAGGTAGTTGAGGAGCCGGCCCGGGGGCAGCGCCCACATGACCCGCCAGAACTGGCGCAGCAGCGTGTCGTAGGTGCCGCGGGACCAGCGCAGTTGCTGGGAGAAGAAGTCGGTCCAGGTGGAGGGGCCCTCGCCGACGGCGAGTACGTCGGGGGTGTACACGGACTTCCAGCGCCGGCCGGTGGCGGGGTTGCGGCGGCGGTGGATCTCCAGGCCGGTGGCCATGTCCTCGGTGATGGAGTCGTAGAGCCCGCCGATCTGCCGGAGTACGGAGATCCGGACGCAGTTGCTGGTGCCGACGAACATGGGTGAGCCGTAGGCGTTGCCGGCGCGCTGGATCAGGGCGTGGAAGAGGAACTGCTGGCTCTCGGCGGCCTTGGTGACGGCGGTGGCGTAGTTGCCGTAGACCTGGGGCCCGACGACGAAGGCCACGTCGGGGTCGCGGAAGTAGCCCATCATGCGTTCGAGGAAGTTGGGCAGCGGCACGTGATCGGTGTCGACGCAGGCCATGACGGCGTACGCGTCGCCGTGCGCGTCCAGCCAGGCGTTGTAGTTGCCGTGCTTGGTGCGGGCGCGGAAGGTGCCGGAGGGCTGGTTCCAGCGGGCGATGCCGTGCCGGGTGAAGTGCCGTACGCCGAGTTCCTCGCAGAGTTGCCGGGCGTCGCGGTCGTCGCCCTCGTCGAGCAGCCACACGTCCAGCGGCCCGTCGTGCCGGACGCGCACGGCGCCTTCCAGGGTGGCGCGGACCATGGAGAGCGGTTCCTTGCCGGGGACGTAGGTGGTGAGGAAGGCGACGCGGGTGCCGGGCTGGGCCCGGACCGGCACGGGGTCGCGGGCCACCCAGGTGGCGTGCGCGTTGGAGGCGACGTTGACGACGCGGAACAGCTCGATCAGGCCGATGGAGACGAGCATCACGGCGTCGGCGCAGTGCTCCCAGCCGCTGACCCAGGGCCGGTCGAGCCAGTGTCCGGGCGAGACGAGCCACAGCAGCAGGCCGAGGGAGAGGAGGGGGGCGGCGGCCACGAGCAGCATGACGCCCACGCCGCCGCCGGGGCCGTCGAGCAGCCGGCGGTACGTCACGCGGTAGGGGCCGTCGGGTGGTTCGGTGAGCTCGCCGGCGAGCCGGCTGAAGCGCGGGTAGTCGTAGCGGGGGCCGCCTCCTCCGGCCGGCTCCGCGTCCGGGCACGCTCCGGCCGCCGTGGGCCGGGCCTCACTCGCCGAAATCGCCACCAGACACCCCCAGTCAGGGAGAGAGCAGAGAAAACCTAACAAATAGGACCTACGATCATGTGACAAACGCACCGAAGATGCCCCCTCGTCACTCACACGGCGCAGGACTGGCCACGCCGGGCGAAGTGCGGAATTCTTCCCTTCACCAGATGTGCGCCGAGCCGGACGATCCACCGCAGGGGGCCGCCGTGAGTGCGTTTGCCGAGGCGATGCGGGAGCGGGTGCGCGCGGCGCGCGCGACCCTGGCCGAGGCCCGGGCCGCCGGGGACGCGTACGCCGCGGCCGTCGCCGAGGACGAACTGGACGACGCCCTGCGGCTGGCCCGCGCCCACGGGGTCACCACGGACGCACCCGAGGGGCCGGAAGGGCCGGGGGCGGCACCGTAGGGGCACCGGCCCCGCGTCGCAGCCGATACCGGCAGCGTCACGAGGACAGGTGATAACGGAATGGCCAAGAGCTGCCCCTCCGTTGTATCGGGGAAAGCCAGCAAGGCATGGACCGTTGGCACATGACCCGAGGCCCGCACCCGGCCGGAGCTGCGCTTCGTATGACGAGCACACCGGGGCATATGCCGGACGCCTGCGCCCGCCCAGGTCAACCCGCAGGTCAGCCCTTCCGGCGATCGTCCCGAACCCCGGCCGCGCCCGGGGCGCCGCTGCTACTGTCCCGCGTCATGGAGCAGCTCTTCTCCCATGACGAACTCATGCGTATCGAGGCCGCGGCCCACGAGGCCGGTCTCACCTCCCGCGACTGGGTGCGGGGCGTGGTGCTGCAGCGGCTGAAGGGGGTGTGGCGCCCCGACCTGGAGGACGCCATCTGGCCGGTCACCGTGCACCGGCGCTCCGGCGGCACCCTCCAGGAACTCCACCACCTGGGCTGCTGGGTGCCCAAGGGCGACGAGGAGACCCTGACCACCGCCGAGGCCCGCGACCTGGTCGCCTCGCACGAGGTCCGGCCCTGCGACGCCTGCCAGCCCGAGAGGTTCCTCGTCACCACCGACTGACGGCCGACTACCCTGTCCCTCTCAAGATCATCGAGGTGGGCGGGGGACGTTCGGCATGCGGTGGGCGACGCGCATCACGGGGTGGGCCACGCTGCTCGTGGGCTACGCGACGGTGCTGCTGGGGATCTTCCCACTGCGGGAACTGCCGCCGAAGACCGAGCTGACCCGGCTGCTGGCCGCCACCGCCGGCTGTGCCGCGCTGTGGGTGCTGGCCTCCCTGCCCGCGCGGGCCCGCCGCAGGGCGGTGCCCCGCCGCAGGGCGCGGCGCCGGCGGTCCGTACCTCGCCAGGGGCCCCGGACCTCCCGGGTGCTGTGCTGGGTACTGGGCTTCGGCATCGCGCTCTCCAGCGCCGCGGCACTGTGCCAGGGCGTGGGCCCGGACGGCGAGGAGGGCGAGTGGCTGGCCCGCGCCCACCGGGCCGGCGGCGCGGTCTACGAGCTGCGCATCGCCCGGATCGTCGGGGAGCCCCACCCCACGGGCACGGAGATCAACGACGCGGCGGAGTACGCCTCCACGCTGGAGGTGACGGTCCCCTTCACCACCGGCGTCCGCCGGGTCACGGTCGACGAGGTGCACACCGCCGGGCCGCCCGAGGCGGGCCGCACCGTGGAGCTCATGTACGTGCCGGACCAGCCGGAGCTGGGGGTGCGTCAGGCCCAGGGCAACGACATCGGCTCGTTCGCCGGCCGCATCATCGCGCTGCCCACCATCTGGATCCTCACGCTGGCGGCCGGGACGGCCACCGCCGTGGCCCTGCGGCTGCGGGAGCCGGGCGTCCGCGCGGCCCGCCGCTTCGAGCCGTGGGTGCACCTGCCCGCCGCGGCCCTGCTGCTGGCCGGCGCGGGACTGGTCGTACCGCTGCTGCGCGGCTTCCCCGGGACGGGGACCGGCTGGTGCCTGGCGGCCGGCGCGGCCACCACGCCATGGCTGGCCATGGCGTGGGTGGCCAGGACCTGCCGGCTCAGGAGCGGCGGCGGCGCAGGGCGCGCCGGATGAGGTACACCGCGAGCACGATCATCGCCACCACGAAGAGCACGACGAGGATCAGCACGACCAGCAGGGCGATGCCCAGCTTCCCGAAGAAGCCCTTCTTCTTCTTTTTCTTCTTGTCCTTGGCCAGGGTGGTCTTCTTGTGGTGCCCCTGCTCGAAGGCGGCCAGGGTCACGTGACCGCTGCCGGCCTCCTGCGCCGTACCGGTCGTGGTGGTGCCGGCCGTGCCGGTGCCGGTCCCGGAGGCCGCGACGGACACCGTCCGCCCGGCGGTCTGCGGCCCGGCCGTCGCCGCGGTGGCCGGCGTGGCCAGCAGGGCCGCGCCCAGGACCACGGCCAGGACGGCGGAGACCCGGCGCGCCAGGCGCCCCCTGCCCCGTCCCTCGTGCTGCTGCTCGCTCTTCATGCGCGCCCCCTGAGTGTGGTGCTGTGATGTGTGCCGCCCCGCGGACGCGGGGCGGTCCATTATCGGCACACCGCCGCGCGGGCCGGGCAGGGCGCGTACCCGGGCGCGACGGGCGCGCTCACACCGCGGGGGCCTCGGGCCCGAACCGGCTGCCGGCCGCCGTCTGCACCTCGGCCTCCTCGGCCGGGTCGGCGGCGAGCCGGCGCAGCTGCTCCACGACGCGGTCGTCGGCCGTGGCGGCGTGCCGGGCGGCGAGCTCGCGCGTGGACTCCTCGCAGTCCCACAGGCACTCCACGGCGAAGCCGGCCGGGAACGACGGGTCGGTGGCGGCCAGGGCCCGCGCGGCGCGGCCGCGCAGGTGGGAGGAGGCGGTCTCGCGGTAGACGTGGCGCAGGACGGGCGCGGAGCAGGCGATCGCCAGCCGGCCCGCGCCGTCGACGAGGTCGCCCAGGACGGCGGCGTCGCAGCCCTCGGCACGCACGGTGCGGCGCAGGGCGGCCAG
This sequence comes from Streptomyces mashuensis, assembly GCF_014654785.1. Taxonomy (GTDB): domain Bacteria; phylum Actinomycetota; class Actinomycetes; order Streptomycetales; family Streptomycetaceae; genus Streptomyces; species Streptomyces mashuensis. The sequence continues at coordinate 74,603 of NZ_BNBD01000010.1, read as the reverse complement.
GACCAGCGCCGCGTCGTACGTGGCGCCGCGGCAGGCGAGCATCCCGGCCGCGGCCGCGCCCAGGGGGTCCTCGCGGTGGATCCAGGCCCGCGCGCGCTCCAGGGCGGCGGGGCTGCGCATGCGCTCGAAGGCCGTGACGGCGGCCTCGGCGACCACCGGGTCGGGGTCGGCGGCGGCCGTCTCGACGAGGTCGAGGGCCTGCGGGTCGTGGTGCTCGGCGAGGTAGCGCAGGGCCGTGGCGCGGGCGGCGCCCTCGCCGAAGGCGGCGGCCTCGATGATCTCGCCGCGGTCCTCGGGCCCGGCGACGGCGGTCAGGCAGCGGGTGGCGGGGACGTGGCGGAGCTGGACCGGGTGCAGGGACAGGCCCTCCTGGGCCCAGTCGAGCACCTCGCGCACGCTCCAGCCGGGCCGGGGGCCGGACGGGCGGAGCTGGCGCTGCCAGCGGTCGAAGGAGCCCTGCTCCCGGGCGGCACGGACGCGGGCGGCGGTGGCCGGCGAGCGTCCCTCGTCGGCCCACAGCCGCCAGGGGCGGGGCTCGAAGGCGTCGCGCACGGCGGCGGCCAGCGCACCGTCACCCTCGGGGGTGACGGGGAAGCGGGCCAGGACGTGGGGGCCGAGGGCCAGCAGGCCGGCGTCGTCGTCCCGCAGGGCCAGCTCGTCCAGGGCCCAGGCCCAGTTGGCGCCGGTGGCGGCGTAGCGGCGGAGCAGGGCGAGGGCGTCGTCGCGGCCGTAGGAGGCCAGGTGGCCGAGGACGGCCAGGGCCAGCCCGGTGCGCTCCTCGCCGGTGTCCAGGTGGTCGTCCGCGGCGAAGAGGTGCTGTCCGATCGCGTCGAGGCCGCCGTCGAGGTCCAGGTAGAGGCGTGCGTAGTAGAGCGAGCGGTTCTCGACCTGCCAGTCCCGCCGGGGGTCGCGGAGCACGCAGTGGTCCAGCGCCGCGAGCGCCTCGGCGCGCGGCGCCGCGAGGGCATGCAGGGTCCCGTCGCCACGGCCTCGCTGAAGGAGGCCGAGCAGGGTGCCACTGGGCGCTATGTCTGGATCGAGCATGGGGTCAGCATCCGGTGCGGGGAGTCGGCTGGCAACGGGATTTCCGTCGTCCGCCATTCTTGCCGGTGTCCGCCCGTGCCATGCACGGTGAACAGTGGGAACTCGGGTCCCGGGCGCCCGCAGCCTACCCGGAACTGGTCATTCCGGGGAGGGGGCGACACCTTTCGCGGCTAATCCACTGGCATATGCCTGGTGCATGGACGTCCCGGGTCTTGCCAAATTCCCCACGGGCGCCGGTTCCCTGTGCCACAGTCGTGACTGCAGTCCTCCCGGCCGTAACCGGCGGACACACCGGACCCGGCCGCGCCCCCCTTCTCCGGAGTACGTGATGCCGTCGCCACTGTCCGCTGACCGCCCCGCCACAGAGCAGCCCGAGCCCGCCGTGGTCGACGCGCTGATCTCCCAGACGCGGCGGCTCCGGGGCGGCGTGGACGCCGTACGGCGCGAGGCGGCGGCGGACGCCGAGCGCACGGACGACCCGGAGCTGCGGTGGCAGCGGGCCCTGTGCGACCTGGCCACCCGGCACCTGGACACCCTCGGCACCCACCTGGGCCAGCTCCGCGAGGGGCTCCCCGGCGCGGACCCGCAGGGGGACGCCTCCGGCCCGGCACCCACCACCGCCACGGCACCGGCGGGCACGACGCCCGGCGGGCCCGGCGCGGGACGCGCCGGCAGCGCCGAGTGGAACCTCCTCACCGACGAGGTGACCTGGTCCGAGGAGCTCTTCGAGCTCTTCGGACGGCGGCCGCAGGACGGCGCCCTCACCCTCGACGAGCTGCCCTCGCACGTGGTGGAGGAGGACCGCGAGCTGCTGACGTCCCTGGTCACGGGCTGCCTGGTGGACGGCAGACCCATCGACGGCCAGTTCCGCGTCCTCCGCGGCGACGGCGAGCGGCGCACCCTGCACATGCTGGGCGAGCCGGTGCTCGACGCCGACGGCTGCACGGCCTCCATGTGGGCCGTGCTGCGCGACGTCAGCGACCTCCGCCGCGGGCGGGAGGAGGTGCGCGAGACCAGGGACTCGGCCCACCTCAGCCGGCAGCGGGAGCGGACCGAGCAGCGGCTCGCCGCCGAGCTGCGGGAGGCCGTGCTGCCGCCGTGGCCCGGCCCGCTGCGCACGGCCCCCGGCCCGGACGGCCCGGACCGCTCCCCCGCCGGCGGCACGGGCCTCGACATCGCCGCCCGCTGTCTCCCCGCCGCCGACGGCGGCCGGGCCGGCGGCCACTGGTTCGACGCCATGGAGCTGCCCGGCGGGCCCACCCTGCTCACCGTGGGCGGCCTCACCGGCCACGGCGTCACCGCGACCTCCGCCGTCGCCATGCTGATCGGCGCGGTCCGCGGCATGGCCGTGACCGGTGCCGAACCCGGCCCCCTGATGGGCTGGCTCGACCATCTGCTGGGCACCTCGGCACAGCCCGCCCTCGGCAGCGCCCTCTGCTGCCGCTACGACCCCGCCACGGGCGCCCTGCTGTGGTCCCGCGCCGGGCATCCGGCGCCCCTGCTCTTCCGGGACGGCACCGGACGGCAGCTGCGTGCCCCGGAGGGCATGCCGCTCGGCGCGGTCACCGGCACGGTGCCCCCGACGGCGGCGGGCACCGCGTACGAACAGGCCGAGGAGCGGCTGCACCCCGGTGACGTGCTCGTCCTGCACACCGAGGGGCTCGCCGGCCCGGCCGGCGGACCGGCCCTGCTGCGCCTGGCCCCGCGGTTCTCCGCGGCGCCGGACGCCCAGGACTGCCTGCGGGCGGTCCTGGAGGAGTACGGCGGCGCCGAACGCGAGCACGACGCCTGTGTGCTGATCGCCCGTATCGCTCCTACCGGCTGACGCCCGGCCGGGCCCGCGCCCGGCTCACCTCCGGCTCACACGGTCCTGACCGCCCTCTTCTTGCCGGCCGGGGCCTTGGCGAGCGCCTGGCCGATCTCCTCGCGGACGTCCTTCATCCGCCCGTAGCCCGAGTACTGCCCGGTGAGCCGGTACATCTCGCGCAGCCGGTCCCAGGTGCGGTGCGAGGAGATCTCCCCGATGGAATTGAGGGCGAGCCGGGCGAAGGTGTCGGCCTGCTCGGGGTCGTTGCCGATGAAGCAGGCGGAGGCCATCGAGATGTAGTCGAAGTTCATCGACCGCTGCCGGTTGGTGCCCTGCCGCAGGGCGATCGCCTGCTTGGCGTGGCGCTGGGCGATGGGGGCCGCCGACGGGTCGTGCTCGGCGAGGGTGCGGTACGCCAGGGCCTGCATGCCGTGCAGGTCGGCCTCGTCGAACATCTGCATCCAGTCCGGCGGGGGCACGTCGTCCCGGTCGGAGACGAACAGGTCCTCGGCCTCGCCGAGGGTGCGCCGCATGGCCTGCCCCTTGCCCATCGCCGCCAGGGCCCACGCCTCGATGGTGCAGAACATGGCGCGGGTGCGCGGCAGCGCCTCCTCCCCGGAGCCCGACTTGGCCAGCCGCATCAGGTGCAGGGCGTCGTCGGGGCGGTCGAGGTGGACCATCTGGCGGGCCGCCCGGGAGAGGGCCTCGCCCGCCCGGGGCCGGTCGCCGCCCTCGCGGGCCGCGTGCGCGGCGATGAGGAAGTACTTCTGGGCGGTCGGCTCCAGGCCCACGTCGTGCGACATCCAGCCGGCCAGGCAGGCCAGGTTGGCGGCCACCCCCCACAGCCTGCGCTGGAGGTGGTCGGGGTGGTGGTAGGAGAGCATCCCGCCCACCTCGTTGAGCTGGCCGACCACCGCCTTGCGCTGCAGCCCTCCGCCACGGGAGGCGTCCCAGATCCGGAACACCTCCACCGAGCGCTCCAGCGCGTCGATCTCCTGGGAGCCCACGGGCGCCGCCTCGTAGCGGTCCAGGCCCGCGGGCTCGGCGTGCGCGCCGAGGGCGCGCAGGGGGTTGTCGACGTGCGGGGCGTCGGAGGCGAGCACCGGGTCGGAGTGCAGCCAGTCGTGCATCGCACCGCTGATGGCAGATCCTGCGGTGAGCGCGACGCCCGCGCCCACCAAGCCGCGTCGGTTGAGCATGAGGTCCATTCCCGTGAATTCGGTGAGGACCGCGGCGGTGCGCTCGGGTGGCCAGGGCAGCCCGTCCTGGGACTGCCCCTTGCCGGCGCGCCCTCGCCTGCCGAACCCGAGGTCCTCGATGGTCACGACACGGCCGAGTCGCTCGGTGAAGAGGGCTGCCAGCACCCGCGGCACGGGATCGCGCGGGGACTCCCCCGTGTCGATCCAGCGCCGCACCCGCGAGGTGTCGGTCGCCAGCTGCGGATGTCCCATGACCGCCGCCTGCCGGTTCACGAGCCTCGCCAGCTCGCCCTTGGACCAGCCGGCCAGTGCGAACAGGTCTGCGAGACGGGTGTTGGGTTCCCTCGTCACGTCAAGCCCCCAGGTTCCTCGGCTGACTTGAAGGTACTCGGGGGTCATGGGCCAAGCGAGTATTCGCCAGGGTTCGCCAGGGTCCGCCACGTGGTCTGCCACCCGTGGTCGGGTGTGATGTAGGAACGCGCAACCCCGGTCACCCGGAAGCCCGGCAGCATTCCCCAGGGTGCCCACGGCCCCGGGGACGGGGGAGCGCTGCAATTCGCCGACACGAAGGGATCTGTACCGCCCATGTATGCAGCATCGACCTCCGTGTCCGCTCCGTCCCGGTCGCTCCGCCCCCCGCAGAGCGGAGGCGGCCCGTACCTCGACCCCTCCCACGCGGTGGGGGCCGCGCTCGGGGCCGGGCGGACGCGGAGGGGCCCGGGGCTCGGCGCGCAACCGCTCAGCGGGAGAATCGACTTGTCCGGCCCCCAGGGGGCGCAGCTGCGCACGGTGATCTCCTCCGTCCACCGCATCTGCCCCGAGTTCAACCCCGTCCAGGTGCTGCGGCGCGGCGGCCGCTCGGTCCTGCTGGTGGGCACGACCGGGCGCACCACGGCCGTGGCCAAGTGTTTACTGGACCACTCCCCCGCCTGGGCCGAGCGGTTCCGCCATGAAATAGCCACATACCGTGCGTTCGTCCGGCACCGGCCCCCGGTGCGGGTCCCGCGACTGATCGCCGCGGACCCGGACAACTGCACGCTCGTGATCGAGCGGATGCCGGGCCGCCCGGCGTCCGTGCAGCGCCACCCGGTGGATTCCCTTCCCCGCGCGGACGTCAGGGCGGCGCTCGCCGCGATCTGCCGGGTGAACCTCTGGCGACCCCCTGCCGGGATGTTCGACATGCCGCTGGACTACGGGAAGCGCATCGCCCGCTACCACGAGCTGGGTCTGCTGACCGACCGCGACATGGGCGACCTGCAGAAGCTGCTGCACGGCCTGGCGCACGTGCAGGGCCAGTTCTGCCACGGCGACGCCCTGCTGTCGAACGTCCTGCTGTCGCCGGCCGGGCCGGTGCTGCTCGACTGGGACCAGGCCGGCTGGTATCTCCCGGGGTACGACCTGGCGACGCTGTGGGCCGTCCTGGGCGACGCCCCCGTGGCGCGCCGCCAGATCAGCCAGCACGCCCAGGCCGCCGGCCCGGCCTCGCGCGACGCCTTCCTGGTGAACCTGATGCTGGTCCTCACCCGGGAGATCCGGACGTACGAGACGGCCCTCCAGCGGGCGATGGAGGACCCCGCGCCGGCGGGTGCGGGCGACTGCGGCGAGGAGCAGCGACTTCTGCTGCGCCGGCTGCACGACGACTGCGCCATGGCCCGCAGGGCCGTACGGGCCGCCGTCGGGACGCGCTAGGACGAGGCCGGCACGGGCCGGGACGAGGGCCGGCACGCCGTACCGCCGACATACCGGCGTGTCGGCCTCCTCCGTCCGGGCGACGGCCACGAGTGGCTGCGCGGCAGCGGCATGACGACGCCCGCGCCGGGAATCCTCCCGGCGCGGGCGTTGACGTGCGCGTCCCCCACGCCCAGTCTGATGACGGCCGGGCCGGTCGGTTTGACGGGTCATCCGCCCGGCGGATCACTCTTGGTAAGTTCGGATACCCGGCCGGTGAGCGTCCGCCCCTCCCGGCCCCATGGCACGGCCCGTTCCTTCCCGAGGAGGCCGCATTGCAAGGACCCCACGAGTCACCCGGCAACGCCTCGCACAGCACCCCGCGAAGAACGAGGGGGCGTGCCCTGCGGGCGGCCGGCGCGGTGGCGTCGGCCGCCCTGCTGCTCCAGCTGGTGCCGTCGGCGCCGGCCGCGCGGGCCCAGGAGCCGGGCCCCGGGGCGCGCACCGGCGGGTTGCAGCGCGCGTTCACCGATGCTGCGGCCGGCCGGCACGTCCCGGCCGGCGTGCTGCTGGCCGTGTCGTATCTGGAGTCGCGCTGGGACAGCCATCCGGGCGCGCCCAGCGTGACCGGCGGCTACGGGCCGATGCACCTGACCGACGCGGCCACCGCCCTGGCCTCCGCGCCGCACCACAGCGACCCCGGCGAGGACGCCCGCGGGGATCTGGCCCGGCCGCGCCCCACCGGGCGGTCCGCGGTGGTCCCGGAGACCCCGGCGCCCGGTGCGCTGCCGCCGCGGCTGCGGACCTTGCCGCGTGCGGCGCGGCTCACGGGGCTGCCGGAGCGGGCGCTGCGCGAGGACGCCGCCGCCAACCTCCACGGCGGTGCGGCCCTGCTGGCGGCGGAGCAGAAACGGCTCGGCCTGCCCCTGAGTTCCGACCCGGCCGACTGGTACGGCGCAGTGGCCGCGTACTCCGGCGCGACGGACGCCGCGACGGCGACGGCCTTCGCCGACGACGTCTACTCGGTGCTCCGGTCCGGCGTGTCGCGCACCACCGACACGGGCGAGCGGGTGACGCTGCCCGCGAGCCCGGGGGTGGCGCCGCACAAGGACCAGGCGGACCGGCTGCGCCTGCCCCGGGCACGGGCGGCGGGCGTGGAGTGCCCGGCCACCGTGGCCTGCGAGTCGATCCCGGCGCCGTACGAGCGGCTGGAGGGGAAGGACTACGGCAACCACGACGTCGCCGACCGGCCGGCCTCGCAGAAGGTCGACTACATCGTCGTCCACGACACGGAAGGCTCGTGGGAGACGACGATCAAGCTGATCAAGGATCCGGCGTACGTCTCCTGGAACTACACGATCCGCTCCGGTGACGGGCACGTCGCCCAGCACGTGCGTACGAAGGACGTGGCCTGGCACGCGGGCAACTGGTTCGTCAACTCCAAGTCGGTGGGCATCGAGCACGAGGGTTTCCTGGCCCAGCCCGACGCCTGGTACACGGAGGCGATGTACCGCGCGTCGGCGCGGCTGGTGCGGTATCTGGCGCAGAAGCTGGACGTGCCGCTGGACCGGCAGCACATCCTGGGCCACGACAACGTCCCCGGCACGACGCCGGGCTCGATCCCCGGGATGCACACCGACCCCGGCCCGTACTGGGACTGGGCGCACTACTTCGAGCTGCTGGGCCGGCCCTTCCACCTGACCGGCAGCCCGTACCGCAGCGATGTGGTCACCATCGCGCCGGAGTACGCGCGGCACCGCCCGCCGTACACCGGGTGCACGCGGCCCGGGCAGCCCTGTGCCCCGCACGGTTCGGGGGCGGTGCGGCTGTACACGGCGCCGAGCGAGAACGCCGCGCTGGTCAAGGACGTGGGGCTGCGCCCGGACGGCAGTCCGTCGACCACGGACGTCAACGACACGGGGGCGCGGGCCAGTACGGGCCAGCAGTTCGCGGTGGCGGACCGGCAGGGCGTCTGGACGGCGATCTGGTACCTGGGGCAGAAGGCGTGGTTCCGCAACCCGTGGTGGCAGCCGACGGCGGTCGGCGCGCGGGGGCGGCTGCTGACGCCGCGGCCGGGGCTGAAGGAGATCCCGGTGTACGGCCGGGCGTATCCGGAGAAGGAGGCGTACCCGCCGGGCGTTCCGGTGCAGGTGGTGACGCCGCTGCCGTACGCGCTGCCGGCCGGGCAGAGTTACGTGGTGGGGCAGAGCGCGCCCAGCGAGTACCTGTGGGCCACGACGTTCGAGCCGGCGGGTCACCGGGTGGTCAAGGGGCGCGATCAGTACTACGAGATCCAGTTCGGGCACCGGATCGCGTACGTCCGGGCCGCTGACGTGCGGGTGCGCGCGTCGGACCGGTAGCCGGCGGCGGGAGCCGTACGGGTGAGGGCCCGGCCGCCGGGGGCGTGCCGGGCTCAGCCCGCCTGGAACATCTCCGCGGGCAGCGGCTTGAGCAGCTGGTACAGGTCGTCGGTGATGGGCCGGTCCCAGGCGGCGATGGTGACGAGCACGCCGTCGCTGCGGTCGAACTGGGTGCAGGCGATGCGGCCCTCGGAGAACTTCAGCCGCCGCACGATGAGCAGGTTGTCCTCGTGCATGACCGGCACGTCCTCGCTCTCCAGGAGCTCGACGGGCTCGTCGTTGCCGAGCGCGGCGAGGAGCTGGGCCACCTCGAAGGGCACCTGGCCCTCGCCGAGGTCGCGGGCCGGGGAGCCCTCGGGCAGATTGCCGATGATCATGGCCGTGCCGCGGCCGCCGAACAGGTCGTAGCGGAGGAACACGCCCTGGCAGCTGCCGTCGGGCGCGGGCAGCAGCCCGGCGCCGAGATCGCCGGGCCAGTCCCCGGGGTCCATGGCGAGGACGTCGAAGTCCGGCCCGGAGGGGGTGGCGCTGCGGCGGCGGAGGAAGGACATGCCCACATCGTACGTGCCCGGCCCGGCGCCGTGCGCCGGGGGAACCCGTGCGGGGCCGGTCGGGGCGCGCGGGTGACGCGGGCGGGACGGCCCGGCCGGGGCGGGTGGGCTAGGTGAGGTCGAATTCGCCCTCGCGGGCGCTGAGCACGAAGGCCCGCCACTCCCCCGGTGAGAAGATCACGGCGGGTACGCCGGGGTCCCGCTTGTCGCGCAGGGCGATGTAGCCGTCGACGAAGGCTATCTGGACGTTGCCGGGCCTGCGGCGGCTGCTGGACTGCCAGGTGGCGCAGTCGAGGTCGAGGTCCGGCCGGGCGTCGCCCACCAGGTGTTCCGTCGTGCTCTCGGTCACGTCGCGCTCCTCCCGGCTGGTCGTCGCCGCCCACCCTAGCGATCCGTACGGGTGTCGCACAGGCCGCGTGCCCGGGCTCTTCGTGCGGGGTGTGCGGGGTGTGCGGGGTGTGCGGGGTGTGCGGGGTCAGGTGGCGGGGGGTTCGGCGCCCACGAGCCACATGGCGAAGAACTGGGAGCCGCCGCCGTAGGCGTGGCCCAGGGCGCGCCGCGCGCCGGGCACCTGGTGGTCCCCGGCGAGGCCGCGGACCTGGAGGGCCGCCTCGGCGAAGCGCAGCATGCCGGAGGCGCCGATGGGGTTGGTGGACAGGACGCCGCCGGAGGGGTTGACGGGCAGGTCGCCGTCGAGGGCGGTGGCGCCGGAGGCGGTGAGCCGCCAGCCCTGCCCCTCCTCGGCGAAGCCGAGGTTCTCCAGCCACATCGGTTCGTACCAGCTGAACGGGACGTACAGCTCGGCGACGTCGATGTCGTGGCGCGGGTCGGTGACGCCGGCCTGCCGGTAGACGTCGGTGGCGCAGTCGCGGCCGGCGCGGGGGGAGACGAAGTATTTGCCGGGGAAGAGGGTGGGTTCGCTGCGCATGGCGCCGCCGTGCAGCCAGGCGGGCGGGCGGGGGGCGCGGGCGGCGCCGGCCCGGTCGGTGAGGACCATGGCGCAGGCGCCGTCGGAGGAGGGGCAGGTCTCGGAGTAGCGGATGGGGTCCCAGAGCATGGGCGAGGAGCGCACCTTCTCCAGGGTGAGGTCGTGTTCGTGGAGGTGGGCGAAGGGGTTGAGCAGGGCGTTGCGGCGGTCCTTGTGGGCGACGAGGGCGCCGGTGTCTGCGGGGGCGCCGCTGCGCCGGATGTAGGCGCGGACGTGCGGGGCGAAGAAGCCGCCGGCGCCGGCGAGGAGGGGCGGCTGGAAGGGGACGGGGAGGGACAGGGCCCACATGGCGTTGGACTCGGACTGTTTCTCGTAGGCGACGGTGAGGACGGTGCGGTGGACGCGGGCGGCGACGAGGCTCGCGGCGACGAGGGCGGTGGAGCCGCCGACGGAGCCGGCGGTGTGGACGCGCAGCACGGGTTTGCCGGTGGCGCCGAGGGCGTCGGCGAGGCAGAGCTCGGGCGTCATGACGCCCTCGAAGAAGTCGGGGGCCTTGCCGAGGACGACGGCTTCGACGTCGGGCCAGTCCAGGCCGGCGTCGTCGAGGGCGCGGCGGGCGGCCTCGCGGACCAGTCCGGGCAGGGAGACGTCGCGGCGGGCGGCGGCGTGCCGGGTCTGCCCGATGCCGGTGACGGCGACGGGTTCCTTGGTCACGGCCGGTCTCCTTCCAGCACGGCGACGAGGTTGTGCTGCAGGCAGGGGCCGGAGGTGGCGTGGGCGAGGGCGCGGTGGGCCTCGCCGCGGTGGATGCGGGCGGCGGCCTCGCCGATGCGGATGAGGCCGGTGGCCATGAGGGGGTTGGCGGCGAGGGCGCCGCCGGAGGGGTTGACGGTGACGTCGTCGCCCAGGTCCAGGGCCGTGCGCAGGACGACCTCCTGGGCGGTGAAGGGGGCGTGGAGTTCGGCGAGGTCGACGGGGGCGTCGAAGGCGCCCGCGTTCTCGGCGGCGAGACGGGTGGACGGCGATGCGGTGAGGTCGCGCAGGCCGGGGGCGTGGGGTTCGATGCGGTGGTCGATGCCGCGGATCCAGGCGGGGTGGTCGCAGAGGCGGCGGGCGGTGTCGCCGGTGGCGAGGACGACGGCGGCGGCGCCGTCGCCGACGGGCGGGCAGTCGCCGGTGCGCAGGGGCTGGACGACGTAGTCGCCCTGGGGGCGGGGGCCGCGGAGCTGGGCGTGGGGGTTGGAGGCGGCGGCGGTGCGGTTGCGGTGGGCGACGGCGGCGAGGTCCTTCTCGTCGGTGCGGCCCGCGTCGATGAGGGCCTGGGCCTGGAGGGCGGCGAGGGCGACGGCGTCGGGCCACAGGGGGGCGAGGGTGTAGGGGTCGAGGGTGCGGCTGAGGACGTCGCGGACGGTGCCGGCGGAGGACATGCCGTGGGCGTGGACGAGGGCGGTGTCGGCCTCGCCGGTGAGGAGCCGTACCCAGGCTTCGTAGAGGGCCCAGGCGCCGTCCATCTCGACGTGGGACTCGGGGACGGGGGGCCAGGCGCCGACGGCGTCGAGGGTGAGGGTGAAGGAGAAGGCACGGCCGGCGAGGTAGTCGCTGGAGCCGGAGCAGACGAAGCCAAGGTCGCCGGTGCGCAGTCCGGTGGCGTCGAGGACGGCGCGGAGGGCGGGCAGGAGCATTTCGGCCTCGGAGACGTCGCCGGTGCGGGGCCGGCAGGGGGTCTGGGCGAAGGCGACGACGGCGATGTCCGCCGGGGGGCGGGTCACAGGTGCTCCTCGTACGCGGTGTAGGGGGCGTCGGGTTCGCCGGTGGGCCGGTAGTGGGCGGGGTGGCGGGTGCCGGGGGTCCAGACGGCCTCGACGCGCAGGCCCATGCGGACCTGGTCGTGTGGGATGCCGTCGATGCGGCCGTGGAGGGGGAGGTCGGCGCCGTCGAGGAGGATGTGGGCGTAGACGTAGGGCACGTCGATGGCGAGGTCCTTGGCCTTGATGTTGACGATGCAGAAGGTGGTGACGGTGCCGCGGGGGCCGACGGGGACGACGTCGGTGGTGGCGACGCCGCAGGTGGGGCAGGCGCCGCGGGGCGGGACGAGGACCTTGGCGCAGGCGGGGCAGCGTTCGCCGGTGAGTTCGTGCCGGGCGAGGGCGGTGAGGTGGCGGCTCTGGGCGCGGCCGGGGGTGTGGGTGTAGTCGAGGCGGGCGGGGGCGGTGAGGGTGGTGACGGGGTCGGGGAAGGTGCCCGGGTGCGGGGCGGCGGGCCGGGGCGGGGCCGCGGGTGCGGGGTCGGGGATGAAGCAGGCGATGTCCGTGATGGCGCCGGTGCGTTCCGCGGCCCAGCGGATGCGGACGCGCTGCCCGGTGCGGACGGCGTGGGGGCCGGGGGCGTCGAGGGCGTGGAGGAGGGCGGTGTCGGCGCCGTCGAGGCGGACGAGCACCCAGGCGAAGGGGTGGGCGAGGGGCTGTCCGGGGCGGGGTGCGGGGTTCCAGGCCCAGGTGGTGACGGTGCCGGTGGGGGCCACTTCCACGAATGCGCCGGTTTCGCCGAGGCCGGCGCCGGTGGCGGGGTCGTACTCGGTGGGGGGTACGAGGACGCGTCCGGCGGGGGTGCGGATGCCGAGGACGACGCGTTCGCGCAGGCCGGTGAGGAAGGTGCCGAGGACGGGGCCGAGGGAGCGGGTGAAGGGGAAGGAGAGCGTGAGGGGTGCGGTGAGGCTGCCGGGGGCGGGGTCGGCCTGCACGGTGTCTCCTCGGCTGGTGGTCAGGCGCGGCGGTAGACGGGCGGGCGTTTCTCGGTGAAGGCGCGGGTGCCCTCCGCGGCGTCGGCGGTGTCGAAGACGGGCCGTCCGATGGCGAGTTCGCGGCGCAGGGCCTCGTCCTCGGGGAGGTCGGCCGTCGCGTACACGCTGGCCTTGACGGCTTCGACAGCCAGCGGGGCGTTGGCGTTGATGAGGGCGGCGGTCTCCAGGGCGGCGCCGAGGGCGGTGCCGTCGGGGACGACGCGGCCGACGAGGCCGATGCGTCCGGCCTCCTCGGCGGTGTAGGGGCGGCCGGTGAGCAGCATTTCCATGGCGTGGGTGCGGGGGATCTGGCGGGGCAGGCGGACGGTGGAGCCGCCGAGGGGGAAGAGGCCGCGCCGTACTTCGTAGAGGCCGAAGGTGGCGCTGCGCCCGGCGATGCGGATGTCGGTGCCCTGGAGGATCTCGGTGCCGCCGGCGACGCAGGGGCCCTCGACGGCGGCGATGACGGGCTTGCGGGGCCGGTGGTGGCGGAGCATGGCCTTCCAGTGCAGGTCGGGGTCGGCTTTGAAGCGGGCGCGCCAGGGCCCTTCGGCGGGGCCGCCGGCGGCCAGGGCCTTGAGGTCCATGCCGGAGCAGAAGGCGCCGCCGGCGCCGGTGAGCACGACGGAGCGGACGGTGTCGTCCGCGTCGGCGGCGAGCCAGGCGTCGTACAGGGCGACGAGCATGGGCGGGGAGAGGGCGTTGCGGGCCTCGGGCCGGTTGAGGGTGAGGACGAGCGTGGCGTCCGTGCGTTCCACGGTCAGGTGTGCGGTGCCGCTCATGGCCGGCCTCCCGTCGTCGGGGGTCATGGTGGCGGAGGCGGCGGTCCGCTTCAATAGTTTTCTGACTCGTCGTCAGATAATTTCGGGGGATGGACTTCAACCTCGCCGATCTCTTCGAGTCGGTCGTGGACGCCGTGCCCGGCCGCGAGGCGGTGGCCGGCCTCGACGTCCCCGGCAGCGGGGCGGAGCACCGGCTCACGTACGCCGGGCTGGACGCCGCCGCCAACCGGCTCGCCCACCACCTGCGGGACGCGGGGGTCCGTCCGGGCGAGCACGTCGGGCTCCACCTGCGCAACGGGGTGGAGTACCTCCAGACGGTCCTGGCCTGCCTGAAGATCCGCGCCGTACCGGTCAACGTCAACTACCGCTACGTGGAGGACGAGCTGGCCTACCTGTACCGGGACGCCGAACTCGTGGCCCTGGTCTTCGGCGGGGAGTTCACCGCCGCGTTGGCCGCCGCCCTCCCCCGCTCGGGCGGCCGGCTGCGCCACCTCGTACGGGCCGGGGCGCCGGCGCCCGGGGCGCCCGAACCGGCCGTCGCGCCGGTGGACCTGGCCGAAGCCGAGGCGTCCGGGGCTCCGGAGCGCGACTTCGCGCCGCGGTCGGGCGACGACCGGTTCGTCATCTATACCGGCGGAACCACGGGGATGCCCAAGGGCGTGGTGTGGCGCCAGGAGGACCTGTTCTTCTCCGGGCTCTCCGGGGGCGCACCGCGGGGCGAGCCGGTCCGGCGGCCGGAGGAGCTGGCCCGCCGGGTCGCCGCCGCGCCCGGCGCGGACGTGGTGTTCTTCCCCACCGCGCCGCTGATGCACGGCACGTCCACGCTGACCGCGTTCACCGCGTTCTGCCTGGGGCGGCGGACGGTGCTGCACCGCGCGTACGACCCGGCGGAGGTGCTGCGCACGATCGAGCGCGAGCACGTCACCAATGTCTCGCTGGTGGGCGACGCCATGCTGCGGCCCCTGCTGGACGCGCTGGCGGGGTCATGCCGCGGCACCGACTGCTCCTCGCTGACGTCGGTGAGCAGTTCGGGCGCCCTGCTGTCGGCGGCGGTGCGGGAACGGTTCGCCGAGCTGCTGCCCGGCGTGCGGCTGGTGAACAACTTCGGCTCCTCGGAGTCGGGGTTCAACGGCACCGCCGCCGACGGCACGGCGGGCACGGACGGCGGGCTGCGGCTGGCGGTCAACGCCCGGACGGCCGTGGTGGATCCGGCGACCCACCGGCCGGTGCCGCCCGGGGTGCCCGGCCGGCTGGCGCAGCGCGGCCGGGTGCCGCTGGGCTACCACAACGACCCGCGAGCGACGGCCGAGACGTTCTTCACCGCCGGCGGCGAGCGGTGGGTACTGCTGGGCGACATGGCCACGGTGGACGAGCACGGCGTGGTGACCGTGCTCGGGCGGGGCTCGCAGTGCATCAACACCGGGGGCGAGAAGGTCTTCCCCGAGGAGGTCGAACAGGTCCTCAAGGCTCACCCGGCGGTCTACGACGTACTGGTGGCGGGCGTCCCGGACCCCCTGTGGGGGCAGCGGGTGGCGGCGGTGGTGCAGCCGCGCGACGGGACGGCGGCGCCGACGCTGGCCGAGCTCCAGGCCCACTGCCGGCCACGCCTGGCGGGCTACAAGCTGCCGCGCACCCTCGTGGTGACGGGGCAGGTGCGGCGCTCACCGAGCGGCAAGCCGGACTACCGGTGGGCACGGGCGGTGGCGGAGGCGGCGACGGCCGACGGCGGCTAGCGCCGGGGCTGCGGGTGCCCCTCTTGACGCCGGGCCGCGTGGGCTGGTTGGTTGGCCCGAACGGCTCTACCGAATGATCGGTCGGGCGGTCCGGCGGCGGGAGGCGGTGACGGCGATGGCGGTCGACGGTGCGGTAGGTGCGGTGACGGACGCCGCGGAGGGGATGACCGGCGAAGAGCTGGCGGCCCTCCAGCTGCGGCGGCTACGGGCCACTCTCCGCCGCGCCTACGAGCACGTGCCCTTCCACCGGCGCGCCTTCGACGCCGCCGGGGTGCACCCGGACGACTGCCGCACCCTCGCCGACCTCGCCCGCTTCCCCTTCACCACCAAGGCGGACCTGCGCGAGCAGTACCCCTACGGCATGTTCGCCGTGGAACCCTCGCAGCTGCGGCGGCTGCACGCCTCCAGCGGCACCACCGGCACGCCGACCGTCGTCGGCTACACCGCGCACGACCTCGACGTCTGGGCCTCCCTCGTGGCCCGCTCGATCCGGGCCGCGGGCGGCCGGCCGGGCGACGTCGTCCACGTGGCGTACGGGTACGGGCTGTTCACCGGCGGCCTCGGCGCCCACTACGGGGCCGAGCGGCTCGGCTGCACGGTGATCCCGGCGTCCGGCGGCATGACGTCCCGCCAGGTGCGCCTGATCCAGGACCTGCGGCCGCGCATCATCATGGTGACCCCCTCGTACATGCTCACGCTGCTCGACGAGTTCGAGCGGCAGGGCGTCGACCCGCGCAGCACCTCCCTGCGGGTGGGCATCTTCGGCGCCGAGCCGTGGACGGAGGGGATGCGGCGGGAGATCGAGGAGCGCTGCGGCATCGACGCCGTCGACATCTACGGCCTCTCGGAGGTCATGGGGCCGGGCGTGGCGCAGGAGTCCGTGCGGACCAAGGACGGCCCCCACGTGTGGGAGGACCACTTCTACCCCGAGGTCGTCGACCCGGTGACGGGCGAGGTGCTGCCCGACGGCTCCCCCGGCGAGCTGGTGTTCACCTCGCTCACGAAGGAGGCCCTGCCGGTCGTGCGCTACCGCACCCGTGACCTCACCCGCCTCCTGCCGGGCACCGCGGCCCACCCGTTCCGGCGCATCGCGCGGATCACGGGCCGCTGCGACGACATGCTGGTCGTGCGCGGCGTCAACCTCTTCCCCACCCAGGTCGAGGAGATCGTGCTGCGCACGCCCGCTGTGGCACCGCACTTCCAGCTGCGCCTGGCCCGCGAGGGCCGGCTGGACCGGCTGACCGTGCGCGTCGAGGCGCGGCCCGGGGCCACGCCCGAGCAGCGCGCGGCCGCGGCCGCCGCCATCGCGCGGCAGGTCAAGGAGGGCATCGGGGTGTCGGCGGCGGTCGAGATCACCGAACCGGAGGCGCTGGAGCGGTCCGTGGGCAAGATCCGCCGCGTGGTCGACGAGCGGCCGCGCTGACCGCCTGTCAGGGCTGCACGGTGACCGGCTTCTCGGTGCGCAGGTCGCTGACGAAGCCGCCCTTGGCCACGCGCATCCAGTAGGAGTGCGTGCGGACGTCGGCGGGTATGCCGGAGTCCCGCTCCAGCCTGCGGTCGGCCGAGGTGGCTCCGGGCTGGACGTCCCGCTGGTACGTGTGGGGGACCCAGATGCCGATCTCGCTGCTGTAGAGGGGCTTGCGCTCCATCAGCATGACCTGGTCCGGGCTGCCCTGCGCGGGCTTCCAGGCGACCCGGACGGTGGCTGCGTCGAGGCGGTCGACGGAGGTCACCACCGGCGCCACGGGGATCACCGAGGAGGGGGCGGGCCGGAGGTCGCTGCTGCGGATCGTCCGGGGCACGGAGGAGTCGTAACCGTCCGGGTTGTCCAGCTTCCCGGTGACGCGCAGGGTGGTGGGGGCCTGGCCCTGGCCGCCCGTGCACGCGTCGACCTGGGTGACCTTGCGCCACTCGCCGGCGAGCCGCACGAAGTCCTCCTTCTGGACGGGCAGCTCACGGGCGACGCCCCCGGTGACCGCGCTCACGGAGTAGACGTAGCGGGAGTCGTCGGAGCGGACCACCTGGTAGCTGCACCGGTCCACGGCCGCGGCCCGTGCGTCGACCGCCGGCCGCGGCGACGCGCCGCCGGCGGGTCCCGCCGGGGCCGCAGCGGCGGTGCCCGCTCCCGGGGCGAGGGCCACGAGGCCGAGCGCGCAGGTGACGATCGCAGTGGTGATACGCGGGGGCATGCGTCCTCCGGTGACGTCCAGCGGTCCTTGAGTGATCGGCGGTGCCGACCGGGAGCGGACGCTACCGTCAATCGACGGTCAACGAGGAGTCAAAGACAGGCAAAGGACGGGGTTTCCGCCATTTTCTGGCCGACAGGCGACGGCGTCACGGCCGCGGCCCCTGGACCGCCCACCGCCGCACGGCGAACCCGTCGCCCTCTGCCGGAGTTCGACGGCTCACGGCCGCCGGCGCTCAGCACGACCACGCCCTGTCACACCGGGCGGTCGTGACCCTCCCAGTACGGGTCGCGCAGCCGGCGCTTGTAGAGCTTGCCGTTGGGGTCGCGCGGCAGTTCGGCGACGAAGTCGACGGACCGGGGCCGTTTGTAGCCGGCCAGGTGGCGGGCGCAGTGACCGAGGACGGCGGCGGCCAGCGCCGGGCCGGGCTCGTGCCCGGGGGCCGGTTCCACCACGGCCTTGACCTCCTCGCCCCAGTCGTCGTCCGGCACGCCGAAGACGGCGGCGTCGGCGACGCCGGGGTGCGCCAGCAGCACCGACTCGACCTCGGCGGGGTAGACGTTGACGCCGCCGGAGATGATCAGGTCGATCTTGCGGTCGCGCAGGTAGAGGTAGCCGTCCTCGTCGAGGTAGCCGAGGTCGCCGACGGTGAAGAAGTCGCCGTGGCGGGCGCGTTCGGTCTTGGCGGTGTCGTTGTGGTAGACGAATCCGCCGGTGCTCATGCGCAGGTGGACGGTGCCGGTGACGCCGGGCGGCAGCGGTTTGCCGTCGTCGTCGAGGACGGTCACCTCGCTGATGGGCCAGGGCCGGCCCACCGTGCCCGGCCGGGCCAGCCACTCCCGGGCGGTGGCGAAGGTGCCGCCGCCCTCGCTGGCCGCGTAGTACTCCTCCACGCACGGCCCCCACCACTCGATCATCGCGCGCTTCACGTGCTCGGGGCAGGGCGCGGCGCCGTGCAGCGCGTGCCGCAGCGACGAGACGTCGTAGGCGCGACGGACCTCCGGGGGCAGGGCCAGCAGGCGCCGGAACTGGGTGGGCACCATGTGGGTAGTGGTGCAGCGGTGGGTGGCGACGAGCCGCAGCATCTCCTCCGGCGTCCACTTGTCCATCACCACCAGGCGGTGGCCCAGGTGCAGGGACGCGGCGGCGAACTGCAGGACGGCGGTGTGGTAGAGCGGGGAGCACACGAGGTGGACGTTGTCGCCGAAGGGCTCGATGCCGAAGAAGCCGAGGAAGCCGCCCAGGTGGGTGGCCTCGGGCGGCCGGCCGGTCAGCGGGCGGCGGACGCCGCGGGGCCGGCCGGTGGTGCCGGAGGTGTAGTTCATGACCCAGCCCAGGGTCCGGTCCGCCGGCGGGGTGTCCGGTTGTCCGTCGAGGAGCGCCTCGTACGGGCGGAAGCCGGGCACGTCCCCGACGGCGTAGCAGCCGGAGGCGGGCAGGCACGCCTGGTCGGCGGCGTCGCGCGCGGTGCCGGCCCAGCGCTCGTGGGCGATGAGCAGGCGGGCGCCGGAGTCGGCCAGGATCCAGGCGATCTCGGGGGCGAGGAGGTGGTGGTTGACGGGCACGAGGTACAGGCCGGCCTGGGTGGCGGCGAGGTGGGCGGTGAGGAAGGCGGCGCCGTTGGGGAGGACGGTGGCGAAGGCGTCGCCCTCGGTCAGGCCGGCGGCGCGCAGCCCGTGGACGAGGCGATTGGCGGCGGCGTGCAGCCGGCCCGCGGTCCACTGCTCGCCGTCCGGCGCGACGAGGACGACGCGCTCGGGGCGGGCGGCGGCCTGGGCCCAGAAACCGTGGGGTGCGTCGGGCGTCCCGGACATGGCGGACTCCTTTCAGGTGGTGCCGCCGGCGATGCGGCCGAGGCGGGCCACGGCACGTTCGAAGTCGCGGGTCAGCTCGTCGACGACGGCCCGCACGGGCCGTACGGCGTCCATGCGGCCGACGATCTGCCCGACGGGCGTGCCCAGCAGCGGCAGCACCTCGTGGTGCTGGATGCGGGTGAGGGCCTCGGCGACCAGGAGCCCCTGCAGGGGCATGGGCAGCGGGCCGGGGCCGGCCGGGTCGTCCCAGGCGTCGGTCCAGGCGGTGCGCAGCTGCCGGGCGGGCTTGCCGGTGAGGGCCCGGGACCGGACGGTGTCGCCGGAGCCGGCGGCGAGCAGCTTGGCCGTGAGGGCCGGGGAGGACAGGGCGGCCTCCTCGGTGGTGAGCCACAGCGAGCCCAGCCACACGCCCTGGGCGCCCAACGCGAGGCCGGCGGCGATCTGTTCGCCGCTGCCGATGCCGCCGGCGGCGAGCACGGGCAGCGGGTCGACGGCCCGGACGACCTCGGGCGTGAGGACCATGGTGGCGATCTCGCCGGTGTGCCCGCCGGCCTCGTAGCCCTGGGCGACGACGACGTCGACGCCGGCCTCGGCATGCCGGCGGGCGTGCCGGGCACTGCCGGCGAGGGCCGCCACGAGCATGCCGTGCGCGTGGGCGCGGGTTACGACGTCGGCGGGCGGCGGACCGAGCGCGTTGGCCAGCAGGGCGACGGGATGGTCGAACGCGACGTCGAGCTGGGCGCGGGCGACGTCCTCCAGCCACCCGGTGACCCGCCACCCGGCCCGCTGCCCACCGGGCAGGGCGGGTACGTCGTGGGCGGCGAGGATCTCGTCGACGTACCGCCGGTGGCTCGCGGGGATCACCGCCTCGACGTCGTCCTCCCCGAGCCCCTCGGTCCCGGGGGCACGCCGCGCGGGCATGACGACGTCCAGCCCGTAGGGCGCGCCCCCGGTGTTCCGGTCGAGCCAGTCGAGATCCCGTGCGAGCTCCCCGGCGTCGCGGTACCGCACGGCCCCGAGCACGCCGAAGCCACCGGCCCGGCAGAGCGCGGCGGCGACCGCGGGAAAGGGGGTGAAGCCGAAGAGCGCGTACTCGATGCCCAGCCGCGTGCTCAGCTCGGTCCGCATGAGGCGCAGGATGCCGCAGCGGGAGGGGGCAGGGAAGGCGTACCGCCGGACTTTCTGACGGTCAGTCAGGTAAAGGGGTGAGGGGCGTGGGTGCGGGCGGGCGCTCGGGGACCCGGCGCCGGGGCCGCGTCGTGGCGGCGGCCGGAGCGGCAGCCGCCCCGACGCCGGGCGGCCGCGCCGCGGTGCCCCGCTCGGGGCCGGCCAGCGGGCCTGCGCCGTCCGGCCGGTCCCGCCCCGCTCCCCTACCCCGGCGGCGGCCGGTTTCCCCGCGTCGCGCGCGTGCGGCGCAGGGCCGCCACCTGGCGGTGGAGTTCCGCGGCCTCCGCCGAGCGGCCCAGTTGTTCCAGGCAGTGCGCTTCGTCCTGACGGCTCGCCAACGCGTCCGGGTGGTCGGCGCCCAGGACCCGTTGGCGGGCCTGGGCCACGTCGCGGTAGACCGCCAGTGCGTCGCCCCAGCGGCCCAGCCAGCCCAGGCCCACGGCCACCTCGCGGCGGCTGACCAGGGTGTCGGGGTGGTCGGCGCCCAGGACGCGGGCGCGGATCGCGTACACGTCGCGGGCCTCGGCCAGGGCCTCCTCCCAGCGGCCCAGGCGGCCCAGGTTCACGCCCAGGCCGTGCCGGGCCCGCAGCGTGTCGGCGTGGGCCGGGCCCTGGGCGCGGGTGCGGTCGGCCACCAGGTCGCGGTAGAGCTCCAGCGCCTCCGTGCTGCGGCCCAGCCGGCCCAGGCAGATCCCGGCCTCGTAGCGGGCGGCGAACGCGTCGGGGTGGTCGGGGCCCAGCACCCGGGCGCGGGCCGCCGCCACCTCGTGGTACGTGCGCAGGGCCTCCGCCCAGCGGCCCAGCTGGCCCAGCGCCCAGCCCACCTCGTACCGGGTGACGAGCGTGTCGGGGTGGTCCGGGCCCAGCACCCGGGCGCGGGCCGCCGCCACCTCGCAGGCCATGGCGTAGGACTCCTCGGGCCGGCCCAGGCGGCCGAGGCTGAACGCCAGGTTGTGCCGGCAGCGGAGGGTGTCGGGGTGGTCGGTGCCCATAACGCGTTCCCGGGTCGCCAGGACGGCCGTGTACACGCGGTGCGCCTCGACGTGCCGGCCCAGCTGCCCCAGCACGTACGCCGTCTCCTGACGGGCCGCCAGCGTGTCGGGGTGCTCGGGACCGAGCACCCGCTCGCGGCCCGCGGCCGTGCGGGCGAACTCGCGCAGCGCCTCGCCCGGGCGGCCCGTCCGGCTGAGGGCGAACCCCACCTCGTAGCGGCTGTCGAGCGTGTCGGGGTGGTCCGGCCCCAGCAGCCGCTCCCGCTCCGTGACCACGGCGCGCTGCACCTCCACGGCCTCGGCCCAGCGGTCGAGCCGGGCCAGGCGCAGGCCCTCGCTGTGCCGGCCGGCGAGGTGCGCCAGCACCTCCGCGGGGGGCGGGGTGCCGGCGCCGCCGGTACGGGGGGCGGGCAGCGGGCCGATGCCGGTGCGGCCCGTGCCGCCCGTGTGGCCCGTGACGCCGGCCGTGCCGGCACCCGTACCCGGCCACGGGCTCGTCCACGTACCGGTGAGCGCCGCCGCGGGGTCCGGCGCCCGGCCGGCGCCGGCGGTGCCGGTGGCCTTGGTGCCGGTGGTCATGTTCCGGGCCCAGCCCGGCAGCCGCGGAGGCTCGGTGGGGCGCACGGATGCGCGGGCGGGCGCGGGAAACCCGCCCGGTGGTGTGCGCGGCACCGGCACGCCCGCCGCCCGGCCCTCGGGCAGCGGCGACGCGGTCGACCAGGTCGGCGGCGTCCTGCGGCCGGTCGTCGGGGTCCTTGGCCAGCAGGTCGAGGACCAGGCCGGCGAAGCCCGCGGGCAGTTCGGGCCGGATCTCGCGGAGCGGCCGCGGCGGCGTGTCGCGGTGGCCCACGAGCACCGCCCAGGCGTCGTCCATGTCGAAGGGCGGCGCGCCGGTGGCGATCTCGTAGAGCACGCAGCCCAGGGAGTACAGGTCGCTGCGGTGGTCGACGCTGCCGCCGCCGATCTGCTCGGGCGACATGTAGTGCGGGGTGCCCATGGCGATGCCGGTGCCGGTGAGCCGCGCGGAGAAGCCGATGTCGTGGCCGAGGCGGGCGATGCCGAAGTCGCAGATCTTCACCGTGCCGTCGGTGACGCGCACGATGTTGGCGGGCTTGAGGTCGCGGTGCACCACGCCCTGCCGGTGCGTGTACGCGAGCGCGGCCCCGACCTGCGCGGCGATGTCGACGACCTCGGGCACGGGCAGCGGGTGCTGGTCGCCGTCCTCCAGCAGCTGGCAGAGGTTGCGGCCGTCGAGCAGCTCCATCACCAGGTACAGGACGCCGTCGTCCTCGCCGAAGTCGTGCACGACGGTGATGCCCCGGTGCTGGAGGGCCGCCGCCACCCGGGCCTCGCGCCGGAACCGCTCCCGCAGCACCCGCAGGTAGGCCGGGTCGTGCTGACGTCCCATCGGCTTGAGGCACTTCACGGCGACGTGGCGGCCCAGCGCTTCGTCGCGCGCCCGCCACACCTCTCCCATGCCGCCCCGGCCGATCAGGTCGAGCAGCTGGTACCGGCCCTGGATCAGCCTGGTGTCCGCCATCCCGCGCCGCCGCCCCCGTCGTTTCGCCGTGCCCTCCCCCGGTTCCCCAAGTATGGCGGCCGCTCAGGGCGGCTTGTAGGGCGACGTGCTGGCCGGCCCGCACGCCGACGTGCGCGCCGGCCGGCGGGCGGGCCGGGCGCCCGTCCTTGCTTGCGCAGTGCAATGGCATAGCGGCAGAGTGTGCGGCGGTGGGCAGGAACCCGGACGCGGATGCTGTTGTTCCGGGCATGGAGGCCGCGGGAAGGAGTGCTGTGCTGTGGTTTCGTGGGCGGGACGGACCCGGCGTACCGAGCTGAAACGGCTGCGGCGCAGGTGCGAGGAGTTGCTGGCCGGTCTGGACATTCCCGTCGGTTCGGACCTCTCGGTCGTGCGCCGGCGGTTGAGCGAGCAGCGCGGCCGCCCCATCTACCTGGCCCCCGTGGCCTTGCGGAACCCGACCCTCTACGGCCTGTGGATCGGCACCGACACGATCGACGTCATCGCGTACGAGTCCGACACCAGCCGGGCGCACCAGGAGCACATCATCGCCCACGAGTTCTCGCACATCCTGTGCGGCCACGCGCAGGGCATGGTGCTGGGCGATTCCACGTCGGCCGGGCTCTTCACGGAGCTGGACCCGGAGGTGGTCCGCCGGGTGCTCCAGCGCTCGGGGTACTCGGACGCGGACGAGCGCGAGGCGGAGACGATGGCCTCCCTCATCCTCACCCGCACCAGCTGGAGCCCCCAGGTGCTCCCCCAGGCGCCGCCGGAGGTGGCGGGCGTGCTCGCCCGCATCGAGAGCGTCATCGGCACCGGCCGGCCCGCGCCCGCTGGTGCGGACGGCTGTGCCGGCCCGGCGCCGGCGCCCCTGCGGCACGGCGGACCGCCACACCCCGCGGACGCAGGCACAGATCCCCAGGACGACCCCGCGCAGGACGGACCGGCCCACCCGTGAACACGCTCTACGACATCCTCGCCTACCTCTGCGCCGCCGCAGGGCTCACGGCCTTCCTCTACAAGTTACCGGCGCTCGCCCGGCAGCCCCGCGACCCGGCGCTGTACGCCCTGTGCACGTACTTCCTCGGCTCGGCGGTCAGCTTCCTCATCGACCTCAACCAGATCCGGGACGACGTCGCGGAGTTCCTCGACTTCCCCAACGTCACCACCGTCATCACCCAGGGCGCGGTGGTCGTCCTGACGGCCGCCCAGCAGGTGGTCCTCATCCACTGGTCGCACGCGCCCGGGGAGAGCGGCCCCCGCGCGGGCCGGCGGATCCTCGGCTTCGCCGCGGCCCTCGCCGTCCTCCTCGCCTTCTTCTTCCTCATCGCTCCCCCGCGCAGGGTGACGTCCGCCGAGGAAACGCTCCTGCTGAACATGCACAACCCCCGCTACGCCGTCTACCTCTGCTTCTACCTGGGCATCTGCGCGGTCGGCCAGGTGGCGACGGTCCGGCTGTCGTACCGGTACGCGCACTTCTCGCCGTGCGGCTGGCTGCGCGTGGGCATGTGGTCCGTCACCGCCGGCGCCGCGCTGATCCTGCTCTACTGCTCCATCCGCTACATCGAGATCGCCGGCACCCACCTCGGCTTCGACATGTCCCACTGGGAGTACGCGTACTGGCTGGCCGGCGACCTCGGGTCGCTGCTCCAGATCTTCGGCTGGACCGTGCCGTCGTGGGGGCACCGCCTCCCGGCTCTCACCCGCTGGGTCGTCAACTACCAGTCGTACCTGCGGCTGCGCCCGCTGTGGTGGCCCCTGTACCGGGCCACGCCCGACATCGCCCTCGACGAGCCGCGCCGCGAGCGCCTCGACTGGCTGCCGCCGCGCGACCTGGAGTACCGCCTCTACCGCCGCGTCATCGAGATCCGCGACGGCCAACTCGCCCTGCGCCCCTACTTTCCCTCCCCCGGCGGCCCGGGCGACGACGGCCGGGACCGCGCCCCGGCCGTCCGCGAGGCCCTGCTGCTGCACCGCGCGCTGTGCTCCCGCAAGCGGGACGGCGTGCCGCCGGTCGGCGACCCCGCCGACGTACGCCTCCCCGCACCGCCGCAGGGCGACATCGCCAAGGAGATCTCCTGGCTGACGGCAGTGGCCACGGCCTTCGCCCGGATCACGGCGGACGAGGCACGGCAGCGGCCCGCCGAGCCCGTCGCCGGCGGGGGCCGGCCGTGACGCAGCCACCGCACCCGGATCCCGCGGCCGGTGGCGCCGCCGGTCTGCGCGCCGCGACCGGCGCGCTGTTGGACCTCGACCGGGTGCAGGGCGCCGGTGCCGCGGCCGCACCCGCCGCCGCGGCCGTGGCCCGTGCCAGGGCAGGCTGGCGGGCCGCCCACCGGCACCGGGCCCCGGACGCGGCGGCCCTGTCCGCCCTCGCGGAGCTGCTGGAGGTCGCGGGCTGGATCCTCTTCGACGCCGAACGGCACGACCGGGCCCTACGCCTCAACCGGCAGGCGCTCGCCCTCGCCCGGCACGCCGGGGACCGCTCCCTCGCCCGGCTCGTCGTCGCCAACCTCACCATGCAGCAGGCGCACCTGGGCGACTCCGCCGCCTCCTACCGCACGGCCACGGCGGTCACCGACGCCGGGGGCCTCACCCCGCGCGTCGAGGCCGTCTTCCGTATCCGCCAGGCCCACGCCCTCGCCGACGCCGGCCACCGGGCGGAGGCGCTACGGGCCCTCGCCCGCGCCCGGAGCCTCTTCCTCGACGGCCCCTCCGACCGCGACCCGCCCTGGGCCTGGTGGATCGACGAGGACGAGCTGACCGGCCACCACGGCATGGTGCTCGCGCGCCTGGGCGACCTCGACCGGGCCTCCGGCCTCCTGCACGCCGCGACCGGCTCCGGGCAGGGGCCCGCCTACCGTTCGCTGTTCACCGCCGAGCTGCTGGACGTCCTCGTCCGCTCCGGCGCGCACGACGAGGCCGCCGCCCTGATGGGCGCCCTCGCGCCCCACCTCGCCGGCATCGGCTCCGTCCGCGCCCTGAACTCCCTGCGCCGGACGGCCGGTGCGGCGGCCCTGGCCCGTGGCCCGGCCGGCGACGTACGGGACGCGGCACGCGACCTCGCACGGCTGCTGGGCGCGGGGCCCCCGTCCCGGCGCCTCTGATCCCCCTTTTCCGTTCCCCTCTCCCTACGAGGAACTTTCACCCGAAGGACTGTGTTGCCATGGCTCTGTTCCGCGGACGGCGTCCGTTGGTCCTCGCCTCGATCGCACTCGCGGCCGTCTACGCCGTCGGGGCGCCCTTCGCGGGTGCCGTGTTCGCCGGGGCCGTCGGGCCCGTGGCGGCCCACGCCTCCGAACCCAAGGCGGCCCAGCCGTTCATGGAGACCCACCTGTTCTTCGGCACGGGCCGGCACAACGGCGCGCCGCCGATCACCGACGACCAGTTCCGCGACTTCCTCCAGACGTACGTCACGCCCCGCTTCCCCTCCGGCTTCACCTTCCTCACCGGCAACGGCCAGTGGCGCGACCGGCAGGGCTCGATCAACCAGGAGCGCTCGCACGAGCTGATCGTCCTCTACCCGCGCGCGGAGGCGCAGCAGCGGTCCGCGGACATCGAGGAGATCCGGAGCACCTACACGCGCCTGTACGAGCTGGAGTCGGTGGGCCGCGCGGACGTGGAGGTGCGGGCCGACTTCTGACGGCTTCTGACGGCTTCTGACGGCTTCTGACGGCGCGACGCACGGGACGGACGTGAAATACGGGGCGGTGCCCTGTGGTTGGTGGGAGGTGGTACCCCACCCCATGATGCAAGGAACGGACACCCCATGACGACGATGCCGGCACCCCTGGACGAGCGCACCCCCTCGCGGGCCGCCCGTCTGCTCGGCCGCCCCTTCTCCCTCGGCGGCGTGACCGTACGCAACCGGATCGCGATGGCGCCCATGACCCGCTGCTTCTCGCCGGGCGGAATACCCGGCGAGGACGTCGCGGCGTACTACGCGCGGCGCGCGGCCGGCGGCGTCGGGCTGATCATCACCGAGGGCACGTACGTGGGCCGGGACGCGGCCGCCGCGTACGACGGCGTGCCCTCCTTCCACGGCGAGGAGGCCCTCGCGGGCTGGGCTCGGGTGGCCGAGCGGGTGCACGCGGCGGGCGGCCGGATCATGCCGCAGCTGTGGCACACCGGTGTGGCGCGGCCCGACGGCAGCCTGCCCGAGGGCGTGCCGGCGGAGGGCCCGTCGGGTGTCGACCTGAACGGAAAGCCGCACGGCCGGGCCATGACGGCCGCCGACATCGACGCCGTCGTCGCGGCGTTCGCGCAGGCCGCCGCGGACGCCGAGCGGCTGGGCTTCGACGGGGTCGAGCTGCACGGCGCCCACGGCTACCTGATCGACTCGTTCCTGTGGTCCGTGACCAACCGGCGCACCGACGCGTACGGCGGCGACGTGGCCTCCCGGGCCCGGTTCGCCACCGAGATCGTGGCGGCGGTGCGCGCCGCCGTGGCGCCGGACTTCCCCGTCGTGTTCCGGCTGTCGCAGTGGAAGAGCGAGCACTACGACGCCCGGATCGCCGGGACGCCGGAGGAGCTGGAGCAGCTGCTCCGGCCGCTCGCGGAGGCGGGTGTGACCGCCTTCCACGCCTCGACGCGCCGCTACTGGCTGCCGGAGTTCGAGGGCAGCGACCTGAATCTGGCGGGCTGGACGAAGAAGCTGACGGGCCTGCCGTCGATCACGGTCGGCTCGGTGGGCCTGGACAAGGAGTTCACCGGCCCGGAGGGGCGTGCCCCGCAGTCCGGTGTCACCGGCATCGACCTGCTCCTGGACCGTCTGGAGCGCGACGAGTTCGACCTGGTGGCGGTGGGGCGCGCGCTCGTCGCCGACCCGGAGTGGGCCGCCAAGGCGCTCGCGGACGAGCTGGACGGGGCGCTTCCGTACGACGTGTCGCAGCTCACGACACTGGTCTGAGGCGCGGGCTCCGGTCCGAGGCGCGGGCTGCGGAACGGAAACGGGCCGGCCCCGGGGTGCCGGGGGCCGGCCCGTACGAATGGTGCGGGGCGGTCAGGAACGCGGCTGCGGCTCGTCGCCGCCGGCGGCGTGCTTCTCCTTGATGCGCGCGGCTTCCTTCCGCACCTCGGCCTGGGTGGCGCGCTCCTTGCGCAGCCACTCCGGCTCCTCCTGCTTCAGGGCCTCGATCTGCTCGGTGGTGAGCGCCTCGGTGATGCCGCCGCGGGCCAGGCCCGAGATGGACACGCCGAGCTTCGCCGCGACGACGGGGCGGGGGTGCGGGCCGTTGCGGCGCAGCTCGCGCAGCCACTCCGGCGGGTCGGCCTGCAGGGCGTTGAGCTCGTCGCGGGAGACGGCACCCTCACGGAACTCGGCGGGGGTGGCCTCGAGGTACACACCCAGCTTCTTCGCCGCGGTCGCGGGCTTCATGGTCTGGGCGTTCTTGTGCGACGTCATGCCGTCAAGGATATCGAGCGTGTGTGCCCGGTTTGACCACGCCCGGTAACCTGGCCGGGTGACAGGCTCGGAAGCACCCTCTTCGCCCTCTTCGTTCAGGCTCGCCTACGTTCCGGGCGTGACGCCCGCGAAGTGGGTGCGGATCTGGCAGGAGCGCCTGCCCCACATCCCGCTGGAGCTCGTCCAGGTGACCGCCGCCGAGGCGCCGGGCGCGCTGCGGCGCGGCGAGGCCGACGCGGGGTTCCTGCGGCTGCCGTGCGACCGGGCGGAGCTCAGCGCGATCCCGCTGTACACCGAGACGACGGTCGTCGTGGTGCCCAAGGACCACCTGGCGGCGGCGTTCGACGAGGTGGCGGCCGAGGACCTGGCCGACGAGATCGTCTTCCACCCCCTCGACGACACCCTCGACTGGGAGCAGCCGCCGGGCCGGCCCGCGTTCGAGCGGCCCGCCACGACGGCCGACGCGATCGAGCTGGTGGCGGCCGGGGTGGGCGTGCTGTTCGTGCCGCAGTCGCTGGCCCGCCTGCACCACCGCAAGGACCTCACCTACCGGCCGGTCACCGGCGTGCCGCAGTCGCGCGTCGCGCTGTCGTGGCCCGAGGAGCGCACCACCGACCAGGTGGAGGACTTCATCGGCATCGTCCGCGGCCGTACGGTCAACAGCAGCCGGGGCCGTCGTACGGAGGCGGCGGAGCAGCCCGCGGGCCGCAAGGCCGGGACCAGGGCGGGGACGGGGGCCAAGAGCGGGGCCAAGGCCGGCAGCAAGGCCGGGTCCGGAGGCAGGACCGGCGGCAAGGGATCCGCCGGCAAGGGAGCCCGGGCCGGGTCCGGTGCGGCCGCCCGGCGCGGGAGCGGGAAGCCCCGCCGCCGTTCGTGACCCCGCCGGGGCTGCTCACCTGCGGACGCGGGGCATGCCCAGGCCCGTCCAGGCGATGATCTCGCGCTGGATCTCGTTGTTGCCGCCGCCGAAGGTGAAGACCACGGCGCTGCGGTAGCCGCGTTCGAGCTCGCCGTGCAGGGCGGCGCCCGCGGATCCCTCCTTCAGGGGACCCGCCGCGGCGAGCACCTCCATCAGCCAGGCGTAGGCGTCGCGGCGGGCCTCCGAGCCGTACACCTTCACGGCCGAGGCGTCCTGCGGGGTGAGCGCGTCGCGGCACAGTGCGTCGACCATGCGCCAGTTCAGCAGCCGCATGGCCTCCAGTCGCACGTGCGTACGGGCCAGCAGGCCGCGGACCCAGCCCAGGTCGAGGACGCGGCGCCCGTCGGGCAGGGCGGTGGCCGCCGCCCAGGCGCGTACGTCGCGCAGGGAGCGGACGGCCGCGGTGCCGTGGGCGGCCAGGGTGACGCGTTCGTGGTTGAGCTGGGTGGTGATCAGCCGCCAGCCCCCGTTCTCCGGGCCGACGCGGTGGCCGACGGGCACCCGTACGCCGTCGTAGTAGCCGGCCGTGGTGTCGTGCGAGGCGATGGTGTGGATGAGGGTGCAGGAGTAGCCGGGGGCGCTGGTGGGGACGAGGAGGATGCTGATGCCCTTGTGCGGCGGTATGCCCTCCTGGCGGGGTGTGGTGCGCACGGCGAGCCAGACCCAGTCGGCGGTGTCGCCGTTGGTGGTCCAGATCTTCTGCCCGTCGACCCGGTAGTGGTCGCCCTCGCGCACCGCGCGGGTGGTGAGCGAGGCCAGGTCGGTGCCGGCGCCGGGCTCGCTGTAGCCGATGGCGAAGTCGATCTCGCCGGAGAGGATGCGAGGCAGGAAGTAGGCCTTCTGCTCGTCCGTGCCGTAGCGCATCAGGGTCGGGCCGACGGTGTTCAGGGCCATGAGCGGCAGGGGCACGCCGGCCTGGGCGGCCTCGTCGAAGAAGACGAACTGTTCAGCGGGGCCGAGTCCGCCGCCGCCGTATTCGGCGGGCCAGCCCAGGCCCAGCATGCCGTCCTGGCCGAGGCGGCGGATCGTCGCGCGGTAGAAGCGCTTGCGCTCGGCGGGGTCGGCGTGGCGCGCGTACGCGTCGTCGGGGACGACCTCGGCGAAGTAGGCGCGCAGCCGGTCCCGCAACCGTTGCTGCTCGGGCGTGTACGTCAGGTCCACGGGGCCTCCCTGGGCCGGCGGCGGGGCTGCGGCGCACACGGTAGAACGCGTTGCAGAAGAGGGGAAGGCAGAGAAAGGCAGAAGGCGGGCCCCGCGGGGCCCGCCTTCTCGCTCTCAGCCGTCTCTAGCGGCGCCGGTGCCGGCCTCCGCCGGAGGCCGGGGCCGCGCCCGTCCGGCGCCGGCCGGGGCCGGGCACGGGGGCGCCGTAGCCGTGGCCCTGGGCGGCCTCCAGCTCGGCGCGCTCCTCTTCCAGGCCGAAGCGGTGCAGCAGCGGCAGCCGGTCGAGGTTGGGGAGCAGCCAGGCGTGCCACACGCCGGTCACGAAGAAGATCGCGGAGCCGGCGACGAGGACGGAGCCGAAGGTGTCGGTCGGGTAGTGCGCGCCGATGTACATCCGGGAGAAGGCCACGAGCAGCACCGCGAGGACGCCGAGGACGGCGACGGTGCGGCGGTGCCGCGAGTTGCGGAAGAGGAAGTACACGGCGACGGCGACGGCCACGGTGAAGGCGGTGTGGCCGCTGGGGAAGCTGTTGGAGCCGATCTCGGGGTCGAGGGAGAACTCCCGGGGCGGCCGGTTGCGGGCCACGATGGCCTTGGCGATCTGGGTGCTGTTCCAGCCCACGGCGACCACGAGGAAGGTGGCGCAGGCCGTGATGGGCCGGCGCCGCAGGAAGAGCAGCCAGCCGCACCAGACCGCGAGGATGATCACGCCGGCGACCGGCGAGGCGCAGTAGCTGACCAGCTTCATGGTGGTGTTCAGCCAGCCGGTGCGGGTGTTCGTCTGGATCGTCCGGTCCAGATCCAGGTCGTGCGGCTGGATCAGCTGGGTGTGTGCGGCGATCAGCCCGAGCACGATGGCGGTCGCGAAGAGCAGGACCGAGTTGCGCAACCAGTGGCGCACGTAGGGCATGGGCGGGGCGTCCTTCAGGTCGTCGTGGGGCGTCGCATGACGAGTACGTCGCGTGCGTGCGCACCGGGACCCCGGTGCGGCACGTACGCGGTACAGGAAAAACTACACGCGCCGCGAGGTGCACCTGGCCGGACGCCGGACCCGGCCCCCACGGTTGCCCGGCTGCGGCGGCCACGTGATCGTTCTCACGTCGTGGCGGGCCAGTCGATGCGGAGCCGGCCGTCGTGGTCGGACACGGTGGTGCCGAGCTCCTCGCAGGCGCGGCGGAACCGCGCCTTGATCCACTCGCGCTCGGCGCCCTCGGCGGGAACGGTACGGCAGAAGTCGAGGAGGAGGGGGATCGCCTCGACGCGGACGGGACGGACGGGGGTGCCGTCGGGGGCCTCGAAGGTCACGAGGAAGAGGAGCCCCAGGTCGTTGCGGAGGCGGGGGTCGACGGCGTAGTCGTCGACGAAGTCGCCCATGTCGTGGATCACACGCTCGGCGACGCCGTGGAAGACGTGGGCCGAGTGCCCGGCGACGAGGGTGGCCCCGGCGCGTAGCAGCACGGGCGCGGCGGCGCGTACCCAGTGCGGGGGGCGGGTGGTCATGTTGGGGCCCCAGTGGGGGGTGACCAGCACGGCGTCGGCCTCCTGGGCCGCCTGCGCGATGAGACCGGTGAGCCAGTCGGGGACGCCGGTGCGCAGGTCGGCGTAGGCGACGCCGGGCCGGGCGGGGCCGGCGGCGAAGTCGTCGGGGTGGTCGGTGACGCCGACCACGGCCAGCCGGAGCCCGCGGGCCTCCAGCACGGCGTACGCCCGGGCGGCGGTCACGTCGGGCCCGGCGCCGACGGTGCGGACGCCGGCGCGGGCGAGGAGGGCACCGGTGTCGGCGAGGGCGTCGTAGCCGTAGTCGAGGGCGTGGTTGTTGGCGAGCGTCACGCAGTCGACGCCGAGCTCGGCGAGCACGTCGGCGGCGGCCGGCGGGGCACGGAAGAAGAAGGGCTTACCGGGCGCGGCCCAGGGCTCACCGCGCCCGGAGACACAGCACTCGAGATTGAGCACGCACAGGTCGGCGGCGCCCACGACCTCGCACAGCTCGGGCGCCAGCACGGTCCCGGCCTCGGGCGCCGCCTCCAGCCGCTCGGCCACGCACCGCCCGAGCATGGTGTCCCCGGCCAACGCCACGGTGACGTCCACCACCCGGACCACCACCTCTGTGCTGCACGTACGGGTGCCCTATGTGCAGCGTAGCCCCGGGACGTGACCCACCTCACACCTGCCCGGCGTCACGCATGACTGTCCCCGGCGCACTACAGAAGAGATGCGGCGCGAGGGGCGCAGCAGACTGACTTCGGAGGGCCCGTGGACCCGGTGGTCGTGATCTACGCCTTGGGAGCGGCACTCATCACAGGTGGTACGCGTCTCGTGTACATGTGGTTGCGCGGGCGCATCACCATACGGCTGACCCAGTTGCAGGAAGAGGGACTGAACGACCGGCTGCGGGAGTTGCCACCGGGCAGCAGACTCCGGCAGCGGCGCACGGCGGGGGACGAAGTGCTCATCGAGGTCGGCGGCCGGGCGCCGTCCGGGGGGTGGTCGTGAGCGATCATGTGATTCTGCGGCAGGCAGGCGCCAGAGCCGCCGGCCCTGCGGGCAGCGCCACGCGGTCGCAGTTCGCGGAGTTCTACGCGGAGAACTACCCCTTGATCGTCCGGTTCTTGATGCGCCAGGGTCTCGACGCGCACGAAGCCGCCGATGCGGCGCAGGCGGCGTTCGTGGAGGCGTTCAGGTGCTGGGGACTGATCGAGCGTCCTCGGGCATGGCTGCGGACGGTTTCCCATCGGATGCATCTCAAGCAGGTGGCCTGCCACCACGACCTTTCCACCGGCGTGCTCCCGGAACGACCGAGCACCAGTACCGGCCCACTCGGGCAGGTCGTGCTGAAAGAAGAGGAACAGCGGGTCCTCGCAGCCCTCGCGGCACTCTCGGAGCGACAACGGTTGGTCATGGCCTGGCGCCTCGACGGTTTCTCCCACGAGGAGATCGCGCGGGAACTGGGCATGACCGCTGCGGCGGTACGACAGGCGTACGTGCGGGCCCGCA
Source organism: Streptomyces mashuensis (assembly GCF_014654785.1). Taxonomy (GTDB): domain Bacteria; phylum Actinomycetota; class Actinomycetes; order Streptomycetales; family Streptomycetaceae; genus Streptomyces; species Streptomyces mashuensis. Next base: position 41,599 of record NZ_BNBD01000010.1, on the reverse strand, counting down.
CCGCCCTGAAGGCCCGGCTGCTGGGAGAAGCCTCATGAACCCGACCGACGACGCCCTCCTCGACCTGGCCCTTGCCGACGCCGACCGGGGCATCCTCAACGCCTTGACGGCCGCGGCCGACCTCGACGCCGGCCGGGCTGCGATCTTCCGGGGCGTGACGGTGCCCGAGGACGAGGAGGACGCCCGGAAACGCGAAGAGCAGGACAGCCTCCTACGGGAACCCGCCGCCACCGGGGTGCTCTCGTTCATCCTGCAACTCGCCGAAGTACATGTCCGGCTGACAGCCATCGTGGCCGACCGAGACGTGCCACGTCGGATACGCAGCAACGCCAAGACGGCCATCGAGGACGTTCACCAGCTGGTGACCGGCGTCGGAGAGAGACGGCTGGCCCTGGAGGAGGTCCTCGGGCTCCTGCGGGCCATCCGCAGCCGGTTACGTCCCGCACACCGCCGGCTGACGCCCGCGCCCTCGGACGCGCCCGCCAGCCTCGCCGCCACCCCGGAGGCCGTCACGGAGGTGATGGGCATCCTGGAACGACTCATGGCCCAGGCCCCACGGCTCTTCGAGCCGCACTTCGGCGGCGTCGTATTGCAGCCGGTGCGGTAGGCCGTCCGCCGGGGGCGGTCAGTGTGGGGGGCCGGCGGTGGCCGGCTGGATGAGGTCCCAGCGGTTGCCGTAGAGGTCGCGGAAGACGGCTACCGTGCCGTACGGCTCGTGGCGGGGGGCCTCCTCGAAGACGACGCCGGCGGCGCGCATGCGGGCGTGGTCGCGGTCGAACGCGTCGGTGTGCAGGAACCAGCCGACGCGGCCGCCGGTCTGGTCGCCGACGCGGGCCTCCTCGTCGGGGCCGGTGGCGCGGGCAAGCAGCAGGCCGGACTCCTGTGTGCCCGGTGGGGCGACGACCACCCAGCGCTTGCCGGTGCCGAGAGGGGTGTCCTCCACGAGCCGGAAGCCGAGGGCGTCGGTGTAGAAGGTGATGGCTTCGTCGTAGTCGCGGACGAGCAGGGCGGTCAGTGCGAGGCGGGACATGGGGTGATCATGCCAGTGCCGCCCGGCGGGGCGCCGGGCGGCACTGGTACGGGGCAATGTGCGGTCAGACGCAGGCTGTGTACGTCGGGGCCGCGTTGGCGACGTACACCGTGGCGCCGCCGTTCGGGTCGTCGCGCAGCGGGACCGTGACGGTGTCCTCGGCCTTCCAGGGGAAGCCGTGCGCGTCGAACGTCCAGGTGCCGGTCACCTTCTTGGCCAGCACGGACAGCGTCACCCAGCCGTACTGCTTCGGCGGGACGGGGATGGTGACGCTGTTGTTGACGCTCTTGGAGCCCTGCCAGGTGTGCGTGCCGACGAGGGTCTCGGCGATCGTCGCCGTCAGGCCCGGCATCGTGCCGGCGGTGAGGCTCGTCGTCATGTTGAACCCGATGGTGTTGGCCCAGCCGGTGGTTTCCGTGACCCCGAAGGTCTGCTGCACGGCGTCATTGGTGTTGTTGTACCAGACCGCCGAGGCGCAGACCTTGGGCAGCGGGGCGGCGGGCGCCTCGCTCTTCAGCACCCAGGTGCAGGTGGAGCTGTCCTGCTGGCACTGGTACGCGGCGTGATCGACGGCCAGGTTGCGGGCGCCGGGCGCCGAGACGCGCCACTGCTGGTTCGCGCCGGCGTGGCAGGCGGACTTGCCGGTCCAGGCGTCGTCGTACTGGGCGTTGGCGATCAGGTCGAGGCAGGACCCGTCGCTGCCGTTCCGGATCATGAACGTGTCGGCGGCGCCGCCGGCCGGCTGGAGGTACCACTTCTGGGTCTTCCCGCCGCGGCAGGTCTGCTGGCGCAGGGCCGGCCAGCTGAGGTCGATGCACTTGCCCGTCGTGTTGTTGATGATCGCGAAGGAGGCGTCCTTCGGGTCGACGCTCAGGCGCCAGGACTGGTAGTAGCCGGGTGCCGAGTTGGTGACGACGTACGCGCCGTCGGCGCGGGTGCCGTTCTGCACGTCGAGGTGGCGGCCGTTGCTCGCGGAGGTGAGCGTCACGCACTGGAAGGGTGCGCTGGCGCTGCAGTTCTCGTCGGCGTACGCCGGGGCGGTGGTGCCCGGGGCGGCGAGGAGGCCGAGCGCGATGCCGCAGGTCATCAACGCGACGACGAGGGCGCGGAGGGCGGAGGCCCGCCGTCTGGGCGGGTGAGCGGGTGCGGGTATGGACGACACGGGTCGTTTCCTTTCTCGGTTCAGGGGGACGGGACGGCGGTGGCGAAGGCCGTTTCCAGCCGCGGTACGTAGTCGGCGAGGTCCTGCGCCCAGCAGCCGCTGGTGTGGCCGCCCTTGCAGGCGGTGCCCCAGCCGGTGCCGTTGCCGTAGTTGACGTAGTGGGAGGGCAGGCCGAGGGCGTCCAGGCGCTCCTTGACGTGCCGGGTGGCCGACTCGACCCAGAACTCCATGTCGGCCGGGTTGCCGCCGCCGTTGCCGGCGTAGAGCGCGACGCCGGTGCGGGCCAGCTTGTCGGCGTTGGCGACGGGGTCGGCGGCGTTCCAGCGCCAGTCGGCGTCGAAGAAGGGGTACGGTGTGCCGAAGATGGCGTCGCTGGACACGGTGGGGCCGAAGTTGAGCGCGCAGTCGGCGCCGCCGCTGGGGCCGCAGAGCGCCGCGCCGGCGTTGGTCAGCGTGGCCACGACGGCGCCACGCATGACGGCGTGGTTGCGCGACAGCTCGTTGGCGCCGGAGAGCGAGGCGACCTGCCCGAACAGGTCGGGGTGGGCCTGGGCGTAGTGCAGGGCGCCGAAGCCGCCCATGGACAGGCCGCCGACGGCGCGTGCCGTGCGGCCGGTGAGGGTGCGCAGGTTGGCGTCGATGAACGGGACGACCTGCTTGATGTGGAAGTTCTCCCAGTTCTGCGCGCCGGCGGCGGTCTTCTGGTCGAGCCAGTTGGTGTACCAGCCGCGCCGGCCGCCGTCGGGTATGACGGTGATCATCGACTGGGTGGCGGTGAGGGCGGGATAGGCCACGCCCGGGTTGCCGGGGTCGTCGGAGGCGCCGTGCAGGAAATAGAAGACGGGGTAGCGCCGGTTCGGGTCGGCCGCGTAGTCGCGGGGCAGCAGGATGCGAATGCGGTGCTCGCCGCTCACTTCGGGCGTCGTGACGGTGACGACGAAGTTGGTGGCGGTACCGGTGACGCTCCCGGTCTGCGTGAGGCCGAACCCGTCGGTCAACGGGGGTGGCGCCCCGGCCGGGTCGGCGTGGGCGGGGGTGACGGGTGCGGCCAGGGTGAGCAGGGCGGTGGTGAGCAAGGCCGCCAGTACCGCGACCACCGCTCTGGCAGGCGGCAGCCGGGAGGGGCTGGATGACATGGGGCGAGTCTCGCCCGTTCAAGTGAGCATGTTGAGACGATTTTTAGAAAAAATTTCGGGAACCTGACGCGGATTGTCGCGGGGGGGGGCGCCCGTTCCTGGCTACGGAGCGGGGGTCGCCGTCCCGGGCCCGTCCAGGTGCCGCTCGGCCACGCCGGCCAGGTGCCGGGCGAACACCTGCGGGGCCTCCGGGGTGAGCCGGTGGAGGGCGACCATGGCCGTGACGATGACGTCGCACACCTCGGCCTGTACGTTGTCCCAGGTGTGGGAGAACCCCTTGCGGGGGTTGGCGCCCATGGCGCCGATCACCGCTTGCGCGGTTTCCCCGGCTTCTTCGGCGATCTTGAGGATCTGGAGGATGCGACGCTGATCGACGGGGAGGGCACTGAGGTCGTCCAGTCGGTCCGTGAGACGCCGCACCGTCTCCCAGGGGAGTTCCGTCACGGCGCGGCGCACGGGCCGTAGTGCGCCGGCCGGGAGCCGGTCATGAGGGACCAGTAGCGGTCGCCGACGCTCCAGTGCCACCACTTGGCCGGGTAGTTGACGAAGCCCGCCTCCGTGAGTGCCGAGGCGAGGATGCGCCGGTGGTAGCGGGCCTTGGCACCGATGTTCTTGGCGGCCATGTGGCAGGCGCCGTCGCTCTGCTCCGGCGTGATATTCGCGCTGGTGCCGAGGTCGAGCTCGCGGCCGTCCGGGTCGGCGAGGGTGATGTCGACGGCCGCCCCCGCGGTGTGCGGGGCGACAGCGGGCGGCGCCACGAACCGGCCGGCCGCCCGGTGCACCTGGTCGTGCGACCAGTCCGGGTGGGCGGCGCGCAACTCCTCGGCGTACCGCGTGAAGTACCGCTCCTGCACCGCCGGTGGCCGGTAACCCTCCACCAGCAGCAGCCGCACCCCGTCGGGCAGGGCGGCCTGCGCAGCGAGCAGCCGCTCCAGGACGCCCTCCCGTACGTGGGCGAACACCCCCTCGGCGTCCTGCCGCCGCGGGTCGACCCGCACCCGGCTGTACCGCACGTCCACCAGCCGCTCACCGCACTCACGCACGGGCATCGCCGCAACCCGCGGATCACTCATCAGTACGATCTCCGCCACGGCCTTCCCCCTCACCCATCCGCCCCGCTGCTCAACGGCTCAGGACGGGTGAAGGACACGGCCGGTCCTGAGTATCGCCGGGGCGCCGTCTGAGTACGGGAACCGATGCGCGTGGCCGGTTCTCCCTGTGTGATGGCGCCGGCATGGGGGGTGCACATCCGTTGTCGGGGGCATGCCCAGGCGGCAGGTAGGCTGCCCCGGCGCCGAGAAGATGAATACGAAATTCCGTTTGGGGGACGTCATGAAACGCCGGGCTGCGTGTGCCGTGGTCGTGGGGGTGCTGGCCCTGACCGGGTGCGGTGAATCCGGGCCGTCGCTGGCGTTCGGTGAGAAGGCGACCGTCACCGGGGACCGGAGCGGTTCCGTCGGGGTGACCGTCGTCCGCGTCGAGAAGGGCACGCACGCCGACCTCTCCCGGCTCGAGGACGCGGCGAAGTACGCCGGCAAGACGCCGTACTACGTGCGCTTCAAGCTCACGAAGACGGCCGCGGGGAACGATGACGACGAGACCTCGCATTTCGAGGTGTACGCGGACGGCAAGCCGCTGTCCGAGCTGATCATCCTCCCGTCCTTGCAGCCCACCGGCGACCCCTCCGAGCCGCTCACCAGCGGCCGCTTCGACAAGTGCGAGGGCGCCGACCACACCCGGTACAAGGAGGCCGCCGAAGGGCAGAGCGTCGACGGCTGCACCGTCTTCGTCGCGCCCGACAGCGCCGCGGCACCCTCCACCGTGAAGTGGACGCGCCGCAGCAAGACCCTGGCAACCTGGAAGGCCGCCTCGTGAAGACGACGGAGAACCTGCGGCCGCTGGGGCCGAAGGGCCGGCGGTGGCTCGCCGGCGGGCTGATCGTCTTCGGGACGGTGTTCCTCGCCATCGGGCTGGTCCTCGGCTGGATGTCGCTCTCGCTGGCGACGGACGGCAAGCGCACCCACGGCACGGTGGTATCCCTCGACTGGCGGGATGGCGACCAAGGGCCCGTGGCGTACGCCGTGGTCGGCTTCACGTCTGCGGACGGCGAGAAGCAGACGTTCCAGGACTCGTTCGGCTCCAACCCGCCCGCCTACAAGGTGGGTGAGCGCGTCGAGGTGCTGTACCACGCGGACCACCCCGACGACGCCAGCATCAGCGGGTTCGCCTCACTGTGGGTGCTGCCCCTGATCTTCGGTGGCGCGGGGCTCGTCGTCGCCACCGTCGGGACGGTCATCGCCGTCCTCTCCCGGAGGCGCCGCCTCAGTGCAGGTACGACCCGCCGTTGAGATGCAGCACCGCCCCCGTGGCGAACTCGGCGGCCGGTGAGGCGAACCACGCCACCGCCGAGGCGATCTCCGCGGGATCGGCGACGCGGCCCAGCGGGTGCTGGGCCAGTACCGCCTCGGCGGCGGACGGGTCGTCGAGCAGGTCCGCGGTCAGGTCGGTGCGGGTGAAGCCCACGGCCAGGGCGGCTACGGCGATGCGGTGCGGGCCCAGGGCCACGGCCAGGGACTGGGCCAGGGCGTGCAGGCCCGCCTTGCTCGCCCCGTACGCCGGGACCCGCGGTTCTCCGCGGTACGCGCCCCGCGAGCCGATCATGATGATGCGGCCGCCCGCCGGTCCCTCCGGCCGGTGCAGGAGGTGGTCGACGACGCACCACGCGGCGTTGGCCGCCGCCACCAGGTTGACGTCGAGGTGCCGGCGCCACATCGCCTGCCACTCCACGTACGAGGTGGACGTGACGGGGTGTTCGCGGTAGATGCCGGAGTTGCTGACCAGGACGTCGACCCCGCCGAGGCCCTCGACCGCCTCGGCCACCACCCGGGCCACCGTGTCGGCGTCGGTGAGGTCCCCGGTGACCGCCACGTGCCCCTCGCCGGGGAGCCGGCCGGCCACGGCTTCCGCGGCGCGCGTGTCAGCGCGGGCGTGGACGGCCACGGCGGCGCCCCGCTCCGCCAGCGCCGCGGCCACCGCCGCCCCGATCCCGGCCGGCCGCGAGGCCCCGGTGACCAGCACCCGTTGGCGTCGGCTCACGCCGTCCTCCCCTCACCGCGGCCGTCCACCACGTCCACGACCCGGCACATCCGCTCCACCGCCTCGCACAGGTCCGTGAAGCGCGTCGACAGCGGCACCGGCGAGATCCGCACCCGGTCCGGCAGCGCCGGGTCGACGAACACCCCTGCCTCGGCGAAGAACGGCACCAACTCCGGCGCCCCCGGCCGTTCGTACGTGAGGTGGGCGCCCCGCCGGGCGGGCTCCGGCGGGCTGGCCGGGCGGAAACCGCGCGGCACCAGCTCCCGGTCCGCCAGCCGCTGGAAGAAGCCGGTCAACGCCGTGCTCTTGGCGCGGATCCGGTCGAGGCCGGCCTCGGCGATCAGGTCCAGGCCCGCGCCGGACGCCACGATCGACAGCACCGGCGGACTGCCGGTGAGGAAGCGCCGGATGCCCGGGTCGGGCTCGTACGCGGGCAGCAGCGCGAGCTGGTCGCGGTGGCCGTACCAGCCCTGCACCGGCTGGGTGAGCAGCGGTTGCAGGTCACGGCGTACGTACAGCAGGGCGGGGCTGCCGGGCCCGGCCAGCAGGTGCTTGTACGTCGAGCCGACGGCGAGGTCCGCACCGCAGCCGGTGAGGTCGATCGGTACGGCACCGGCCGCGTGGCTGAGGTCCCACAGCATCAGCGCCCCGGCCTCGTGCACCGCGGCCGTGATGCCCGCCATGTCCAGCAGGGCGCCCGAGCGCGGCGCCACCAGGCACAGGCACACCAGGGCCACCCCGTCGTCGAGCGCGTCGCGCAGCACCTCCGGGTCGAGGCCCAGGTCGGGGTGGGCGGGCAGGACGCGGAGTGTGGCGCCGGCGTCGGCGGCGACGCCGGACAGGACGTAGCGGTCGGTGGGGAAGGTGTCGTCCTCGACGAGCACGGTGGCCCGGCCGGGCCTGGCGCGCAGCGCCGCGACGGCGAGCTTGTAGAGGTTGACGCTGGTGCAGTCGCCGACCACCACCTCGCCGGGGCGGGCGCCGAGGGCGACCTCGGCGATCCGGTCGCCGGCGCGCCGGGGCAGGTCGAGCCACTGCGCACGGGCGTGGGCGAGGCGGTCGCCCCACTGGCCGCGCAGCACCTCGTCCACCAGGGCGGGCGTCGCGGCCGGCATGCGCCCCAGCGAGGCGCCGTTGAGGAAGACGGTGCCCTCGGGCACGGGGTGGAAGCGGTCGCGGAAGCCGGACAGGGGGTCCTCGGCGTCCAGCCGTCGCGCCTCGGACAGCAACAGCGGATCAGCCGGCAGGTCGGTCACAACGTCCCCCTCGCAGTCCAGAGTTCGGGGAAGAACCGGTGCTCGGTGACCCGGCGCAGCCACGCCACCCCGTGGGTGCCGCCGGTGCCGGGTTTGAAGCCGATGACGCGTTCCACCGTCAGCAGGTGCAGGGCCCGCCACCGGTACATCCCCTCGGCCACGTCCATCAGCGCCTCGGCCAGCAGGAACAGCGGGTCGGCGGGGTCGGCGCGGCGGGAGACGCCGGCCCAGGCGCGTTCGACGTGCGGGTCGGGCTCGTAGGGGCGGGACATGTCGCGCGTCAGTACGGCGGCCGGGATGTCCGCGCCGTGGCGGGCGAGCAGCGCGAGCGCCGCGTCGTAGACGCTCGGGGAGTTCAGGGCCTCCTGGACGGCCTCGCTCACGCCGGGCACGCGGCGGTGCGGGCGGGCCAGTGCGGGCTCCTTGTTGCCCAGGACGTACTCGACCATCCGGTACATGTACGACTGGAGGCCCGACGCCTGCCCCAGGTGGTCGCGGAACGCGTTGAACTCGGCCGGGGCGAGGGTGCCCAGCACGTCCCACGTCGAGACGAGCAGTTCGATCACCCGGCGGGAGCGGCGCAGCGACCACACCGCGTCCGCCGTGCGGTCCTGGTCCAGCAGCCCCCGGACGCGCACCATCTCCTCGTACACCAGCTTGAACAGCAGCTCCTTGACCTGCCCCAGGATGTAGAAGGTCAGCTCGGGGGCGGCGCCGGACCGCGGGTGCTGGAGGCCGAGGAGCACGTCGATGCTCTGGTAGTCGATGTAGGGGGTGCTGCGGCCGGCGAAGTCGAGCAGCGGCGTGCCGCCGGTGCCGGCCGCCGTCGCGGCGCGCTCGGCGTCGCTGCTGACGCCCAGGTCGGGTGGCGGGTCCCCGGGGCCCGGGGGCGGCGGGCCGGTCACCGGTCCGTCCCGGCGCATGGCCCCGGCGGCCGTGGGTCGTCGCCCCACGCCTGCCGGGCCTGCGCGAAGAGGCGTACGAAGAAGGGGTCGGGCACCGTGCCCTGGTCGTACCGGTCGCCGTACCGCTCCCGGTAGGCCGCGAACCACGCCGGATGGCCGTGCAGGAAGAGCACGTCGTGGAAGGCCATGCGGCGCAGGGCGAGCAGCGGCACGGGACAGAGGGACACCGGGAAGCGCGGGTTGCGTGCGGCCGGTTCGGGGCAGTGGGGGTGGAACTGGCCCAGCATCAGGCCGCGCCGGGCCAGGGGCGTCTTGGCCTCGGCGTGGGCGGCGTCGAGGATGCCGAAACGTTCCGGCGCGAGGCCGCGCACCACCACGACCAGGGCGTGCAGCGCGGGATTGTGGCCGGTCCAGGCCATGGCGTCGAAGGCCTCGGTCATCCGCCGGACGACGTCCACCATGCCGGCCACACCGGTGTCCGGTGCGACGTCCCAGGCCCGGAGCTCCAGCGAGCCGGCCTTCAGGGACGGTTCGACGAAGGGGCACACCGGGCCGGGTCTGCCGAGCCGGTCGTGGGGCCGCGTCACGTACTCGGCGAACCACTGCCGGGCCGTGCCGAGGACCTCCGCGGGCGGCGGGCCGGGAGCCGCCGGTCCGTGCCGCACCATCATGCCGACCCCCGTCCGGCCGTCTCGGTCCGCGCGTCCCCGGCCGGCCGGCACCGGGGCGGGCAAGGCCAGAGTCGCACGCACGGTGACGGTGCCCAGGAGCCGGTTCCCGGACAAAGACGGGGCACGGAGCAGCCCGGACCGGGCGCCTCCGGGGTGGGCTTCGCCCGGCTTCCACCGGTACGGGGCTCGGCGCCCGTCCCGTCGTCCGCACGTACGCCCCGGCCAGGGGCACGTCACGGAGCCCGGTGGCCCATGCGCCGCGTTGGCCGACGACCACCCTTGCGGGGGACGCGGCTTTCGGGCAATAGCGAGCGGCCGGCGGTGAGAATGGGACGGCCGCCGCCACCGTCAGCCCGCCGGAGCACGCGCCTCCCCCACCCCCGGGAGCTGGTCACCATGTACCTCGCACGCCGGCTCGTCCACCTCTACGCGGGCCTGGTGCTGTACGGCGTGAGCGTGGCCCTCCAACTGCGGGCCGGACTGGGGCTCAACTCGTGGGACGTCTTCCACCAGGGCCTGGCCCGCCACACCGGCCTGTCGATGGGCACGGTCGTCATCGGCGTCTCGGCCGCCGTGCTGCTGCTGTGGGTGCCGCTGCGCGAACGGCCGGGCGTCGGCACCGTCTCCAACGTCCTCCTCGTGGGCCTGTGCATCGACGCCTCCCTGCGCCTGCTGCCCGCGGCGCACGCCTACGCCGTCCGGGTCCCGCTGCTGCTCGGAGGCGTGGTGCTCAACGGCGTGGCCACCGCCCTTTACATCTCCGCGCGCTTCGGGCCCGGGCCGCGCGACGGGCTGATGACCGGCCTGTGCCGCCGGACGGGCCGGCCCACCCGGCTGGTCCGCACGGCGATCGAGGTCGTCGTGCTGGCCGCCGGGTTCCTGCTGGGCGGCTCCGTCGGCGTCGGCACCGTCCTGTACGCGCTGGCCATCGGCCCGCTCATCCAGTACTTCCAGAAAGTCATCACCCCGCCACTGCCGCCGGACGGCGGTGGCCTGGCACTGGCCGGGCCCGCGGAGGACTGACCTCGCGGGGCGCGGTCACCCCTCCGGGAGCAGCACCGGCAGGCCCGCCGCCCGCCAGGCTTGGTAGCCGCCCACCAGGTCGGTGGCCCGCCACAGGCCGAGCCGGCGCAGCGACACGGCGGCGAACGACGAGGCGTAGCCCTCGTCGCAGACGACGACCACCGGCAGGTCGTGGCCCGTGGCCTGCGGGAGGCGGTGGGGGCAGGTGGGGTCGAGCCGCCACTCCAGGACGTTGCGTTCGACGGCGAGGGCGCCGGGGATGGTCCCGTCGCGCTCCCGCTGGGCGGCGGTGCGGATGTCCACCAGCAGGCCGCCGCTCGCCTGGACGCCGGCCGCCTCGGCCGGGCCGAGGCGGACGAGCTCGGCGCGGGCCGCGGCCAGCAGGGCGTCGACGCCGCTCGGCGTGGTTCCGCTCATGCCCACTCCTGCGGCCGCTCGACGCGTTCGAGCCGCAGTGTCCGGCCGGTGCGGCCGTAGCGGCGCATCATGGGCAGCGGCGGGTAGTAGACGTGCACGGACACGGCGTGCCGGTCCGGTGAGGCGTTGCGGACCTGGTGCACGTGGTGCGGTCCGAAGGCGCGGCCGTCGCCGGGGGTGAGGGTCCGCTCGCGGTCGACGTCGTCGGCCAGTTCGAGCATCGTCCAGCCGCCGGTGGGGAGTTGGGCGGCCACGGACTGCTCGGTCAGCCGGCCCTCGGCCGTGGCGAACGCGCCGTACGAACCGCCGTGGTCGTGCCATCCGGTGGCGCTGCCGGGCGGCCAGCCGATGAGCCACGCCTCGCTGCCGCCGGGCCCGTTGAGGCAGATCCAGGTGCGGCCCTCGGGGTCGAGCGGCAGCGCGTCGGTCAGCTGGCGGTCGGCCGCGGTGCGGCGCGCGAAGGCGAGCAGGTCGGCAGCGGTGGGCGGCCCGCCCGGCGATGCGGTGGGGGCGGGGCGTGGGGGCGCGAAGGCGCGTACGGGGAAGAACATGGTGACCGTCCTGTGAGGCGTCGCGAAGGGCGCGCGGCGGTACGGTGACGGCCGCGCGGAGGGTGGCGATTCAGCAGGACGGACGACAGACGCAGCCCGCGTAACGGACGAGGTCCAGATGGACCCGCCGCCAGAAATGCACGCGGTTGCCTGTCATGCGGCGGAGTCAATCACGCGCATCGGGGCTGGTCAACGCTTGGCCGTAGCCTCACGGGGACCGGTGGGGCGCCGGGGACGGCCGGGTGTGCGGGGCGTGTGCCGGAGCCAGAGCAGGAGCACCGCGCAGGCCGCGAGGCAGCCCGCGGCGGTGGCCAGCAGGGCGGTGCCGACGGCGTGGCCGTCGCCGCCGGGGGCGGCGACCGGGCCGGCGAGGGCCACGCCGAGGCCGGCGGCGACGGTGATGACGGTCTTGGTGACGCCGGACGCCTCGCCGGCGCGTTCGGGCCTGATGACGGCCTGGGTGGCCACGAGGGTCAGGGCGTTGCCGAGGCCCAGCACGGCGCCGCCGAGGGTGGCGGCCGCGAGGTACACGGGCAGGTGCGGCGCCCCGGCCAGGCAGGCGAGGACGAGTGCGCCGGTGCCGAGGCAGGCGGCCATCACGGGGACGGCGTGCGGGGGCGCGACCCGGCCGGCCAGGGGGCCGGCGGCGGCCATCGCGACGGCCGGGGCGAGGAAGGCCACGCCGGCGGCGGCCACCGACAGCTGCCAGGGGCCCTGGAGCGACAGCGGCACGACGAACAGGAACATGACGGTGGCGGTGTTGGCGACCGCTCCGGCGAGGGTGAGGGCGACGTAGGGCCCGTTGCGGAACAGGCCGAGGCCCACGAGGGGTGCGGCCGCGGTGCGTTCGCACCGGACGAACCAGGCGAGGAGCAGTACGACGAGGGCGAGGAGCAGGGCGGTGCGGCCGGTCGCCCAGCCCCAGCGGCTGCCGCGGTCGACGAGGACGGCGAGGGCGGCGAGCGCGGCGGTGCCGGTGAGGAGGCCGGCCCGGTCGACGGTGCGGGGCCCGCTGGTGTCGCGGCTCTCCGCGGCCCGGGACGCCCAGAAGGCGCCCAGCGCGGCCAGCGGCACGTTGAGCCAGAACACCGCGCGCCAGGACACCGCGTCGGTGAGCACGCCGCCGGCGAACGGGCCGCAGGCGGTGGCGATGCCGCCCACGCCCAGTGCCCAGCCGGTGGCCCGGCCGCGCTGCGCGGCGGGGTAGGCGTTGGTGACCAGTGCGAGGCCCACCGGCATGATCAGGGACGCGCCGGCGCCTTGGACGACGCGGGCGGCGACCAGCAGGGGCAGGGTGCTGGCGAGGGCGCACGCCAGGGATGCGCCGCCGAACAGCGCCAGGCCGGTGACGAGCAGCCGGCGCCGGCCGAACAGGTCGCCCAGGCGTCCGGCGCCGAGCATGAGGGTGCCGGTGGCGAGCAGGTAGGCGCTGACGGCCCACTGGAGGCCGCCCTCCCCGGCGTGCAGGTCGTGGCCGATCCGGGGCAGGGCGAGGTTGAGGGCGAAGGCGTCGAGCTGGATGCAGAACACGCCGGTGGACAGGGCCAGGAGGGCCCCGCGTGCTCCGGGCGGGCCGTTCCGGTGCATGCCCGGCCTCCCTTCTCGCTGCGGTGCGCAGCGTGGTCGAGGGTCGTCGTCGAAGGTCGTGGCGGGAGGTGGCGGGGAGGGCGGTGCGCGGCCGGGAACGGGCCCGCAGGAAAGGGGCGTCGCGCGGGGGAACCGGGGACGGGACCGGGAGGGTCCGCCGGTGAACGGCTTCGTCCTGCCGCCGGGAGGCCGGGGCTCTCGCACCGGGGGCCGGATCGGAAGCGCCTCCACCGTAGCCGACGGCCCGGGGGCTGCCAACCCCTTTCCTGACGTGCGCAACCGTTTGCCGTGAGGCGTTCAACCGCTCGCGGCCGATCACGTTTCGGCCATCACGACCCGGCGTGGCGCCCGGTCCCCACGACACTGCCGAGCCATGCCATTGGCCCTTACATGCAAGTTGAGCAGGAGAATTGACGGTGGGCATACGGCACGGTCGGTCCGGACCGAAACGTGCCCCTCGGGGATTGATGATCACCTGACGCCTCTGTTAGCAAGGACCGGCGTCCGGGCCGACGAGAAGACCACCCCCACTCCCCCGTCCTCACCTTTCGACCGCCACGCATTTCCGCGACCTACCAGGCTGGTGCGATGTCGTCAGACACCCAAGAAGCAGTCGGAATTCCCGGAACCCCCGCCATCGGAATCCCCACCCTCGATCCGCCGAACAGGCCGGCCCACCGGACGCGTTACAAGGCCGAGATCGGCTTCGTCTCCCCCCAGTCGAGCAGGGACACCTTCGAGCAGCACGACACCTGTTTCCTCGGCGTGAGCCTGGAGAACAGCAACTTCACCGTCCCGAAGCTCACCGCCATGCTGAAGTGGATATCCCGCCGCTTCTCCCATTGCACTGTGCTCGTCGGTGACAGCATTCACCGGATCACCCTGGAGTCGACCCGCGCACTGCCCCCGGACGAGGCCCGCACCACCGCGCTCGGCCTCGGCCGCCGGTTCCTCGCGGACACCCGCGAGGTCTTCGACAGCTACCGGGACAGCACCGACTTCACCTTCCTCACCTGCGGCGACGTACAGACCTGGGACGCCTGCACGGAATTCCACGACCGGCTGCGCACGTTCTTCGCCGACGACGACACCTTCCGGGCGTCCGTCGAGTCGTTCGGCCGCTCCTACCACGCCAAGCGGTCCACGGGGCTGTCCGAGGCGGAGCGGGAACGGCGCATCCGGAGGTCGTCGGAGTACTTCCTGGAGGAGTTCGCCATCTTCGCCTGCCTCCGGCAGCGCGGCCTTCCGGTGATGGTCTACCCCGGCTCCTTCAGGACCCTCTCGGAAATCGCCCGCGGACTGCACCCCGGCGCCCCGCAGGAACTCCGCGACCTCATTGTCGTCTCGCTCCACCTGAAAGGCCGGTGACCATGACATCCGCACACCACGGCCTCACCCCCGACATCCGGCGGGGACGCATCTACCGGAACGTCTACGAAAAGCGGGACAAGGCCCGCCCGGCCCTCGGCGAAGCCAGCCTGGAACGCGCCCGCATCGCCCCCGGCGAACACGACGACGGCGAACTCCTCTTCGCCGATTCCGCATCCCGCGACCGCGCATTCCGGGACGGCGTCTTCCTCCTGGAAATCCCCCAGGACCTCGACGTCGCCGGCGGTGACGCCTTCGCCCGCCAGTTCCACCAGGGGCCGGAGGCCGAACCGTACGGTCGTTTCCGTCTCCTGGACAGCGACCACTTCGGCGACCCCCTGCTGGGATTCCACCAACGCGTGAACCAGATCGAGCAGTTCCTGCTGGAACGGCGCTTCTGGGCCGCCCACTACCCGCCGGAGATCACCGCGCTCGGCGAGGCCCTCACCCGTCTGTCCGGGCAGGTCCTCCGCTCGGTCCTGGCCCACGCCGGCATCCCCGAGGCTGACTGGCGCCGCGCCACCGGTGGCTGCTCCGCCGGCGAGGGCTCGTACCACCTCACGTTCAACCACTACCGGCCGGCGCTCGACGACATCGGCCTGAGCTCCCACAAGGACGACGGCTTCCTCACCATCCTGCGCACCACCACCCCCGGACTGGAGATCAGCCGTGGGGACCACTGGGAGACCGTGCCGCGCGCCACCGACTGCTTCGTCGTCAACTTCGGCCTGTCGATGGAGATCCTCACCGCCGCCTGCGGCACCCCCGTCGCCGCCATCATGCACCGCGTCGCCCACCAGGGCACCGACCGGTCCAGCTTCGGGCACTTCAGCTCCAGCAGCTGCCGGCCCGGCGAGGACGAGGGCATCCACCGCTACGTCGCCGGACGCGGCCTGGAGCGCGTGTGCGGGTCGCGGGAGCTCATCGACGAGAACGACCACGAGATCTACGCGGGCACCGACGCCCCCGAAGGGAGGCCCGCATGACCGCCGCACCCTCACCCGTCCCCGCGCCCCCACCCGCCCCCGCGCCGCCCCTGGACCTCCAGCGGGCCCACGCCGAAGGCACCACGCTGGTCTTCGACACCCCCGGCGGACTGCCCCGCGCCCTCGCCGACGGCTGCTTCCGCCTCGCCGTGCCGCCCGGCCTCGACCCCACGCCCGGCCTCACCCTCTGCCGCGAGTTCCACCGGCCCGCCGCCGGCGCCCCGGCCCGGCTCCGGCCCTACCGCGGCTACCGCGACCGGGAGGGCCTCTACTTCGACCGCGAGCACTTCCAGACCGAGCACCTGCTCCTCGACGCCCCGGCCCGGGCCCGGCACTTCCCGCCCGAGCTGTACGCCATGACCGAGCACATGAGCGCCCTCACCCTTCTCGTGCTGCGCGCCGTGCTCACCGGCCTGGGCGTGCCCGAAACCCTGTGGACCACCGTCACCGGCGGCGCCGTGGAGGGCCGCGGCACCCACTGGTTCGCCGCCAACCACTACCGCCCGGAACGCGACCGGCCCGGCTGCGCCCCGCACCAGGACACCGGCTTCGTGACCGTCCTCCACCTCCAGGAACCCGGACTGGAAGCCGCCACGGGCAACGGCACCTGGGCGCCGGTCGACCCGCTCCCCGGCCACTTCGTCGTCAACTTCGGCGCCGCCTTCGAACTGCTCACCGAGGACCTCCCCCGCCCCGTGCGCGCCCTCACCCACCGCGTACGGCAGTGCGTGCCCCGGCCCGGCGAGCCGGACCGTGTCTCCTTCGCCGCCTTCGCCAACCCGCCCGCCACCGGCGACCTGTACCGGCTACGGCCCGACGGCACGGCACACCCGGCGCGCAGCTCCGAGGAGTTCCTGCGCGAGTTCAACGCCCGTACCTGGTCCGACCATTATGCCGACTTCGGCATCGCCGACACCGCCCCCGCCGCTCCCGGAGCCGCCCCGTGACCGTGACCGCCCCCGCCGGGGCGCCCTACCCCGGCGTCCTCGCCCACCACCCCGGGCCGAGCGCCGCCGACGGCCACGAGCAGGCGTTCCACGAGGCCACCGTGGTGCGCGGCGAACCCGCCTCGGCCTACTTCCGCGCCTCCGGCATCAGCGCCTGCGCCGAGGCCGGCGGCGGCCTGTGCACCTTCCGGACCGGCCGGGGCTTCGCCGTCTACCAGATCACCAACACTCCGCTGCTCACCGAGGAGGTGCTCGCCCCGTCCACCGACACCAACCGCGACCTCTTCGGCGACTTCATGGGCTCCCTCCTCCACGACCACCCCGACCGGCCGGCCAAACGCGGCGCGGTCGAACGCTCCCTGGGCAGCGCCGCGTTCGTGGCACGCATCGAACCCCACGTCCGCCGGCACACCGCCGCCCACCTCGCACGGGTGGCGGGACGCGAGCTCCCCCTGGACGACTTCGCCCTGGAACTGGTGGCCCACGTCGACAGCATGGTGCCCGGCGTGCTCGACCTCACCGAGCGCCCCCTCCCCGAGTACCTGCGCTCCCCCGACTACGGCGAGGTCGTCCGCGGCTTCTTCGACCTGGCCTCCGACGTCATCTGCAACGTCAACCCCGACGCGATGCGCCAGGCCGACGTCATCGTGCCGTTCGTCCGCGACCTGCTGCTGGCCAACTTCCGTCCGCTGTCCGCCGCCCCCGCCACCAACCTCGTCCGCCGGTACTTCGCCCTGTGGGACCTCCCCTTCACCCGGGAGAACATCGCCCGCCTCGACCCCGCCCGCGTCAAGGAACTCGGCACCGTCGTCGTGGCGACGTACGACACCACCGCGCTCAGCCTCCTGTGGACCCTGGGCCACCTGGAGACGACGCCGACGGTCAAAGCTCAGGTCGTCGCCGAGGCACGCGGCCGCGCCGGCGCCCCCGGCACCGCCTGCCCCCACGCCGGGCCGTCCCTCACCGAACTGGCGGTCCTGGAAGCCGTACGCCTGGGCGGCAGCAACCCCTGCGCCCTGTGGCGGCGCACCACCCGCCCCTTCCTCCTCCGCCACCGAGGACACGAGGTGACCGTGCCGGCGGGCACCATGATGTGGCTCGACCGGTGGCAGGCCAACCGCGACCCGCACGCCTTCCCCCGGCCCGGCAGCTTCGACCCCGACAACGTCCGGGCCATCGCCCGCTCCGGCCGCGAGACGGTCTCCTCGCTCCTCTCCCGCAGCCGCTACGAGATCAACTCGTTCAGCATGGTCAACACACGGCGCAACCCCCGCAAATGCCCCGGGCGGCTGTTCTCCGTCCGCATGCAGGCCGCCGTCCTCGGCGAGCTCTACGGCCGCTACGACGTCACCACGCACGGCATCGACCTGCGGCTGAAGCACCACGCCGCCATGCCGCGCCCCGCCGGCCCCGGCACCATCGAGCTCCGGCCCGCCCGGCAGGACACCGCCCCGCAGGACACCGTCCCTCAGGACACCGGCAGCCGCACCCCGGCCGGCCCGCACGACGCGATCAGGGAGCCCACGCCATGACCCTCCACCCGTCCGCCACCACCCGGCCCCCCGTCCCCCTGCCGCCGATGCCCGCCGAGCAGGACGCCACCACCGGCCACCCGCCCGTCCCCCTGGAACGCTGCCGCCTCGACGACGACGACCTGCTCTTCGACCGCCCCGAAGGCTTCGACCACGCCCTGCGGCAGGGCTTCTTCCTCCTCGCCATGCCCGACGGCCTCGACCCCGCCCCCGGCGACCGCTTCGCCCGCCACTTCCACGAGGACCCCGCCGGCGACGCCCCCGACCCCTACCGCGGCTACCGCCACGTCGACGTACCCGGCCCCTACCAGGGCTACTTCGACCGCGAACACGACCAGTGGGAGAACTTCTACATCGAGAAGGCCAACTGGGCCCTCCTCCCCCACGAGGTCGCCGCACTCGGCGCGCGGATGGCCGCCCTCGGCATCGCCGTGCTCCGCGCCGTCCTCCGCCACCTCCACGTACCCGAGCCCGTGTGGAGCATCGTCACCAACGGCCTCACCGACGGCCACGGCCACCAGATGCTGGCCTTCAACCACTTCCGGTCCGCCAAACCCACCCGCGGCTCGAAGTTCCACCGCGACTCCGGCTGGGTCACCGTCCTCCGCTCCACCGAACCCGGGCTGCTCGCCCTCGTCGACGGACGCCTCGGCGCCATCGATCCCGAACCCGGCCACTTCATCGTCAACTTCGGCAGCTCCCTCGAAGTGCTCACCGAACGCCTGCCACAACCCGTCCGCGCCAACGTGCACGGCGTCGTGTCCACCCGGCGCGCCCCCGGCCGCCCCGACCGCTTCTCGTACGTCACCTTCCTCGACTCCGCCCTCGACGGCACCGTCCACCGCCTCGAGAACGACGAGCCGCGCCCCGTGCAGTCCGTCGCGGACTTCGCCGCCCAGGAAGTCGCCCGGACCTACGACGACACCACCGCCCTGTGAGGAGCACCCCGCCCATGGACCACCTCACCCTGCCCTCCGCCACCGTCCGCTCCGGCCGCCTCCGCTTCACCGACCCCGACGGCGCCGCCCGGGCGCTCGCCCTCGGTGCCTTCTCCCTCGCCGTGCCCGACGGCCTCGACGTCACCCCCGGACTCGACTTCTGCCGCAGCTTCCACCTGCCCTCCCGCGGCCCCGAAGACCGCCGCCGCGGCCACCGCGAACACGGCCACCCCCGCTCCAAGCTCGGCTACGAGGACCGGCCCGACCAGGTCGAACAGCTCCAGCTGGAGAGCTTCCTGTGGGACGACTACCTGCCCGCCGACGTCGCCGCCCTGCTCCGGCGCATGAAGGACCTCACCCTGGACACCCTCCACGGCGTCTTCGACGCCGCCGGCGTGCCCGAGCACGACCGCGACCTCGTCACCGGCGGCGCCCGGCAGGACACCGGCCTCTGCTACACCACCGTCAACCACTACCGCTCCGACCTCACGGGCCGCGCCGGCATCGTCGAGCACTCCGACAGCGGCTTCATCACCGTCATCTGCACCGACCAGCCCGGCTACGAGATCCTCCACGAAGGCCGCTGGCTGCCCGTCCACCAGCCGCCGGGGCACTTCACCGTCAACCTCGGCGACGCCTTCCGGGTCCTCACCGTCAAGACGCCCCGCCCCGTGACCGCCGTCTACCACCGCGTGCCCGAGCTGCACCCCGAACCGCCCGCCACCGACCGCTCGTCGTTCACCGTCTACATGGGGCCGCGCTACGACATGATGCTGTACCAGTACGACACCGACGGCGTCCTCCTCCCCTACCAGGGCTTCCGCGACTTCTCCGTCGAGAAGGCCAAGGACCTCGGCTACGCGTTCCACTCCCGCATCGAGGCGGCCCACCGATGACCGGCACCGCCCACCCCACCGCCCCCCGGCTGTGGCAGCGCGCCCGCCTCCACGACGGCCGCCTGGAATTCACCACCCCCGACGGCCTCGAACAGGCCCTGCGCGACGGCTTCTTCCACCTCGACCGCCCCGCCGGCCTCGACCTCACGCCCGGCGACCGCTTCGCCCGCAGCTTCTACCTCCCGGCCGGCGACCGCACCCACCACGACCCCTACCGCGGCTTCCGGCACTGGACCGCCGAACGGCTCGGCCCCCACCAGGGCTACTACTGCCGCGACGCCGACCAGACCGAACAGTTCTTCCTGGAAAAACGCTGGTGGAACACCGTCTACCCACCCGCCCTCGCCCACCAGGCCACCGCGATGCGCGACCTCGCCCTCGACGTCCTGCGCGCCGTCCTCACCCACCTCGACCTGCCCCGCGACCTGTGGGACGAGGCCACCGGCCACGCCCTCACCGCCCACGGCACCCACACCCTCACCTTCAACCACTTCCGCCCCGACGTGCCCCGGCGCGGCCTGAACATCCACAAGGACTCCGGCTGGGTCACCGTCCTCCGCTCCACCGAACCCGGCCTCGAAGCCGAACGCGACGGCGCCTGGCACCCCGTCGACCCCCTCCCCGGCACCTTCATCGTCAACTTCGGCTGCGCCCTGGAGATCCTCACCCGCGCCACCGCCACCCCGGTGGCGGCCGTCGCCCACCGCGTCGTACGCCAGCCACCCGGCCCAGGCGGCAAACCGGACCGCTTCTCCTACGCCCTGTTCGTCGACAGCACCCTGGACGACTCCGTCTCGCCCGGCCTCTTCCGCTACGAACCCGGCACCGGCCTCCACCTCGAAACCGGGTTCGGCCGGTTCCTCGACGAGATCCTGCACAACACCTACCGGCCGGACGGCACCGGCCTGTACTGACCCCCGGCGGCCGGCCCCGGCCTCCGGGCCGGCCGCCGGGCCACCGCCACCCCCCTCAGCCCTTGACGACCCCCAGCGGACGCAACCGCACCACCAGCCGGGCCAGCCCCGCGCCCTCCGTGGCCGCCGCCACCGCGTCGACGTCCTTGTACGCGCGCGGCGCCTCCTCCGCCAGCCCCCGCCACGACGACGGCCGCACCGCGATGCCCCGTGCCTCCAGCTCGCCCCGCAGCTCCTCGCCCCGCACCTGCCGCAGCGCCTGGTGGCGGCTCCACACCCGGCCCGCGCCGTGGCACGCCGACCGGAACGCGTCGTTGCCGACGGTGCCCACCAGCACGTACGACGCCGTGCCCATGCTGCCCGGCACCAGCACCGGCTGCCCCGCCGCCGCGAGATCCTCCGGCAGCTCCGGGTCACCGGGCGGCAGCGCCCGCGTCGCACCCTTGCGGTGCACGCACAGGCGGACCGGCGCGCCGTCCACCTCGTGGGTCTCCAGCTTCGCGGTGTTGTGCGACACGTCGTAGACCAGCTCCAGGTCCGCGCCGACGGCCGAGGCGAAGGCCCGGCGCGCGGCCTGGCCGAGCAACTGCCGGTTGGCGCGCCCGTAGTTGGCGGCGGCGGCCATCGCGCCCAGGTAGGCGCGGCCCGGCGGGGAGTCCACCGGCGCGCAGGCCAGTTGCCGGTCCGGCAGGGAGATGCGGTACGTGCGCAGGGCCTGGTCCATGGCGCGTACGTGGTCGGTGCACACCTGGTGGCCCAGGCCGCGCGAGCCGGTGTGGATCATGACGCAGACCTGCCCGGCGCGCAGCCCGAAGGCGGCCGCGGTCTCCTCGTCGTAGACCCGGTCCACCGCCTGCACCTCCAGGAAGTGGTTCCCCGCGCCCAGGCTCCCCACCTGGCCCAGGCCCCGTTCCACGGCCCGCGGCCCCACCCCGGAGGGGTCCGCTCCGGGCAGCCGGCCGCCGTCCTCGCAGCGGTCGAGGTCGCGGGGGACGCCGTGGCCGCGCCCGACGGCGTACACGGCGCCGCCGGCCAGCAGCTCCGCCATCTGCCCGGGGCCGGTGAGGTGCCACAGGCCGCCGCGGCCGGTGCCGCGGGGCACGGTGTGGCCGAGGGTGTCCATCAGCTGCCGCATCCGGGGCGCGAGCCGGCCGGTGTCGAGGTCGGCGGCGAGCAGCCGGACGCCGCAGGAGATGTCGAACCCGACGCCGCCGGGCGAGACGACGCCGCCGGCGTCGATGTCGGTCGCGGCCACGCCGCCGATGGGGAAGCCGTAGCCCCAGTGCACGTCGGGCATGGCGAAGGAGGCGCGGACGACACCGGGGAGGGTCGCGACGTTGGCGACCTGTTCCAGCGACTTGTCGCCGGCGGCCTGCGGCAGGAGTTCGCGGGTCGCGAAGACGACGCCGGGGACCCGCATGGGGTCCTGTTGTTCCAGGCGGAACCGGTAGGGGCTCTCGGCGACGAGGGTGAGGTCCATGGGCGTTCCCCTCTCGTGATGGCTCGTGACGCCGCTGTGCCGCTCAGACGTCGAGCGTCACTGCGCAGGCCCATCCGCCGGGGGTGGGGCCGCACTCCAGGCCGTGCAGGGTGACGGCCTTGGGCGCGGCGCCGATGGTGGGCAGGGAGGCGGCGTCGGCCATGCGGAAGGTGGCGTGCAGGCCGCCGGGGACGGCGGTGAGGCCGGTGTCGACGGGGACTTCGCCGTCGGTGTCGAGCCGGTACACGACTTCGTCGAGGAGGGCGACGAGCAGGTCGTCGTCGCTGGCGGCGCGCACGACGTGGTCGCGCGTCCGGACGGGCGTGGCGCCGGTGAGGTCGAGGAAGGCCGTGCAGACGCCGCGCACCGCTTGGGCGAGGCATTCCTCGCGGGTGGGGGCCCACGCCTCCACCCGCAGGTCCGCGGTGTGCGGCACGCTGCGGTGGCCGGCGCGCGGCTCGGGCGCGTCCCCGGGTCGGTCCACCCCTCCATGGTCGCGCGGCCGGGGGTGCGCGGCCACACTGGAGGGGTGAGCGCTCGGTCCGGCCCGCAGGGGCCGCCGGTGTCGCGCCGGGAGTTCGAGGCGTTGTTCGCGTCGGTACGGACGTGGGGGCGCTGGGCGGACGCGGGCCGGGGCGCGTACAACCGGGTGACGCCGGAGGGCGTGCTGCGGGCGGTGGCGCGGGTCCGGACGGGGACCGTGGTGCCGCTGGGCCGCCCGTGGGACACGGTCGCGGGCCCGGACAACGCCCGGCCGGCGCTGCACTACATGACGGACCTGGGGGACGTGGAGCCGCCGGAGCCGGCGACGTACAAGGACTTCCTGGGCGCCGACTACCACGGCAAGGGGGTCAGCCACCTGGACGCGCTGGCGCACGTGGCGTACGGCGGGCTGCTGTACGGCGGTGGTACGGCGCGGGAGCTGGTGGGCGGCGGGGGTGCGCGGTTCGGGAGCGTGGCGGAGCTGGGCCCGCTGGTGACGTCGGGCGTGCTGCTGGACGTGCCGGCGGCGCGGGGCCGGGCGTGGCTGGAGCCGGGGGAGGCGGTGCGGTCGGGGGACGTGGTGGCCGCGGAGGAGGCGCTGGGGGTGCGGATCGGCGAGGGGGACGCGGTGCTGCTGCGTACGGGCCGGTTCCGGCGGCGGGCGGAGCGGGGCGCGTGGGACGTGGACGCGGCGGGGGCGGGGTGGCACGTGGAGGCGGTGCCGTTGCTGGCGGAGCGGGGGGTCGCGCTGCTGGGGAGCGACGGGGACAGTGATCTGCGGCCGTCGCCGGTGGAGGGGGTGCACTCGCCCGTGCATGCGCTGGCGGTGGCGGCGATGGGGGTGCCGCTGCTGGACAACCTGGACCTGGAGGGGCTGGCGGCGGCGTGCGCGGAGGCGGGCCGGTTTGCGTTTCTGCTGGTGGTGGCGCCGTTGAACGTGCCGGGTGGGACGGGGTCGCCGGTGTGCCCGGTGGCGGTGCTGTGAGGTGGCCTCCGGGAGCGGATCGGGGTCCGGTAAGGGGCAAACGTTCTAAAATTGGTCACGCGTACCGAAGAGGGAAGTGATCCGGATGGTGCTCGCCCCGGACCTCGGCCCCGTGGCCGCCCGGGAGCGGTTCTTCCGCGACGGGCAGCCGGTCGCGGGCGCCGTGCGGAGCCAGATCCTCAGTTCCTGGCAGCGTGCGCAGTCGCTGGGTCTGTCGCCGGACGGGTGCGAGCTGCCGTTCGTGGACGACCTTGATCTGGAGGGCCGCCTGGTCCGTGCGGCGGCGCCGGTCCTGGACCGGCTGGAGGCGCATTTCGCGGGCCGGAACATGAACGTGGCGCTGGCCGACGCGCGCGGCGCGGTGCTGGAGCGGCGGTTCGGCGAGGCGTCGCTGGCACGGAAGCTGCCGCCGATCCAGAGCCTGCCGGGGTTCGTGTTCGCGGAGGAGTACGCGGGGACGAACGGCATCGGGCTGGCCCTGTCGGAGCGGCGGCAGATCAATGTGTACGGTGCCGAGCACTTCGCGGAGCGCTCGCAGTCCAACGCGTGTTCGGCGATTCCGGTGCGGGACCCGCTGAGCGGCCGCATCGAGGGCATTCTGTGCTTCGGTTTCCCGCACGCCGACGCCGATGTGGGGCTGGACGTCGTGATCCGCCGGGCGGCGGCGGCCATCGAGCACCGGCTGCTGGAGGAGAGCACCGAGCGGGAGCGGACGCTGCTGGAGGCGTACGCGGCGGCGCGGCGGCGGTTCCCGGCGGGCGCCGGGCGGCGGGACGGGCGGCCGCCGCTCGCGCTGGGCCCGACGGACCGGGTGGTGCTGCGGGAGAGGGCCGTGGAGCTGCTCTCCGCGGATCAACGGGCGGCGGTGGACGTGGCGTTGCCGGGGGGCCGGCGGGTGACGCTGGTGAGCCGTCCGGTGACGAGCGCGACGGGTGTGGCGGGCCTGGTCGTGGAGGTGGTGACGCCGGAAGGGAGCGAGCAGCTGGCGGTTCCCGCGGACACGAGGGACGCGAGGGACGCGGAGGCCGCGCCGGACGCCGCGCCGCGCCGGGCGCGTACCGCCGCACGCGGCTCCTCCCGGGGCCCGGCGGCCGCGGCGGACGGGGACGTGGTGCTGGTGGGCGAGCCGGGGGTGGGGCAGTACGCGGTGGCGGCCCGGCGCCGTCTGGAGCTGCTGTCCGAGGCGAGTACCCGGATCGGCACCACCCTGGACGTGGCGCGTACGGCGCGTGAGCTGGCGGAGATGGCGGTGCCGCGGCTGGCGGACTTCGTCACCATCGACCTGCCGGAGGCGGTGCTGCGGGGCGAGGAGCCCTCGGATCCCGCACGGGACCTGCACCGCACGGTGGTGCACGGCATCCGTGACGACTGCCCGTTCTACCCGGTCGGCACGCGCGTGGAGCTGATCCCGACGACGCCCCTCATGCGCTGTCTGGCGACGCGGCGGACGGTGCTGGAGCCGGACCTGCGGACGGCCACCGGCTGGATCGCGCAGGACCGCGCCGGTGCGCAGCGCATCCTCGCGCACAACGTGCACTCGCTGATCGTCGTGCCGCTGCTGGCGCGGGGCATCGTGCTGGGCATCGCGGCTTTCTACCGGGCGCGGGACCCGGCGCCGTACGGGGACGACGACCGGTCGCTGGCGCAGGAGCTGGCCACGCGGGCGGCGATCTGCATCGACAACGCGCGCCGTTACACGCGGGAGCACGCGATGGTGCTGGCGTTGCAGCGCAGTCTGCTGCCGCACGGCTTCCCCGAGCAGAACGCGGTGGAGGTGGCGCACCGCTACATGCCGGCCGAGTCGGGGGTGGGCGGCGACTGGTTCGACGTGATCCCGCTGTCGAGCACGCGGGTGGCGCTGGTGGTGGGGGACGTGGTGGGGCACGGGCTGCACGCGGCGGCGACGATGGGCCGGCTGCGCACGGCGGCCCGCAACTTCGCCGAGCTGGACCTGGAGCCGGACGAGGTCCTCACCCATCTGGACAACCTGGTGGGGCGGCTGGACCGGGAGGAGTGCGGGGAAGCGCGGGAGGGCCTGACGGGCATCATCGGCGCCACGTGCCTGTATGTGATCTACGATCCGGCGTCGCAGGAGTGCGCCATGGCGCGGGCCGGTCACTGCCCGCCGGCGCTGGTCCGTCCGGACGGCACGGTCACGTTCCCGGACCTGCCCGCCGGCCCGCCGCTGGGACTGGGCGGGCTGCCGTTCGAGACGGCGCGGTTCCCGTTGCCGGAGGGGAGCCAGCTGGTGCTGTACACGGACGGGCTGATCGAGGACCGCGAGCGCGACTTCGACACGGCTCTGCAGCAGTTGCGGCAGGCGCTGGCGCACCCGGGCCGGGCACCGGAGGACACGTGCCGGGCCGTGGTGGAGGCGGTGGTGCCGGAGCATCCGGAGGACGACGTGGCGCTGCTGGTCGCGCGGACGCACAGCCTGGACCCGCACCGGGTGGCGAGCTGGGACGTGCCGGCGGACCCGGCGGAGGTGTCGTCGGTGCGGGCCGCGGTCACCCGGCAGCTGGCGGCGTGGGGGCTGGACGAGATCGGTTTCTCCACGGAGCTGCTGCTCAGCGAGCTGGTGACGAACGCGGTGCGGTACGGCACCGAGCCCATCCGGGTGCGTCTGCTGTACGACCGCTCGCTGACGTGCGAGGTCGCCGACGGCAGCAGCACGTCGCCGCATCTGCGGCAGGCGGCCACGACCGACGAGGGCGGGCGGGGCCTGTTCCTGGTGGCGCGGCTGTCCCAGGCGTGGGGCACGCGCTACACCGCGGGCGGGAAGGTGATCTGGGCGGAGTGCCCCTTGGAGGTGCCTCCGGGGAAGCCGGGCGCCGAGGACGCCGCGCCGGGCCCGCCCGACGGGCCGGAGGCGTTCGGTGACCTGGGTCCGCTGGGCTCCTTCGACGACATTCCGGCCATCTGACGTCCCGCCCGGCGTGGTGGCCGGAACCGGGCGGAAGGGTTCGTAGCATGACGGGCATGCGGAGCCCGGAGCCCCTCGTGCGCATCCGCGGCCTCGGCAAGCGGTTCGGCGGCACCCTCGCGCTGGACGCGGTCGACCTCGACGTCGCGGCGGGCAGCGTGCTGGCCCTGCTGGGGCCCAACGGTGCGGGGAAGTCGACGCTGATCAAGGTGCTGGCGGGGGTGCACCGCCCGGACGCCGGGGAGGTCACCGTGGCCGGGCACCCGCTCGGCACCGAGGCGGCCTCGCGGGCCATGGCGTTCATCCACCAGGACCTGGGGCTGGTGCCGTGGATGACGGTCGCCGAGAACATCGCGCTGGGCGCGGGCTATCCGCGCCGGGCTGGCCTCATTTCGTGGCGGGACGCCCGGCGGCAGGGTGCCGCGGCGCTGGCACCGGTGGCCGCGCACCTGGACCCGGCCGCCGTCGTGGGCGACCTGCCCCGCGCGGAGCGTTCGCTGGTGGCGGTGGCGCGCGCCCTGTCGGCCCGGGCTCGCGTCCTGGTCCTGGACGAGCCGACGGCGAGCCTGCCCGCGGCGGACTGCGACCGGCTCTTCGGCGTGCTGCGCGGGCTGCGGGACCGGGGGCACGCCGTCGTGTTCGTCACGCACCGGCTGGACGAGGTCCACCGGGTCGCCGACGCCTTCGCCGTCCTCCGGGACGGCCGGGTCGCCGGCCGGGGCCCGCTCGCCGGCCACGCCGTCGACCGGCTGGTGCAGGCCGTGGCGGGCCACGACCCCGTACGGTCCCGGCCCCCGGCGCCGGCCGCGGGGCCGGACGTCCTGCGCCTGGAGGGGCTGCGCACCGCGGGTGCCGGGCCGGTGGACCTGCGGCTGCGCGCCGGGGAGATGCTGGGGCTCACGGGCCTGACGGGGGCGGGGCACGTGGCGGTGGGCCGTGCGGTCGCGGGGGCCGCGCCCGTGCTGGGCGGCCGGGCCCTGCTGTGCGGGCGGCCGTACCGGCCGGGTTCGGTGGCCGGGGCCGTCGCGGCGGGCGTGGGCCTGGCGACGGGCAACCGGGAGGAGGGCTTGGCGGGGGCGCTGACGGTGCGGGAGAACTTCCTGGCCAACCCGGGTGCGGGCGGACTGCGGGGCGTGCGCCGGCTGGGGCCCCGGCGGGAGCGTGCCGAGGCGGCCGCCCTGATCGACCGGTTCGGGGTGCGTCCCCGGGACGGCGAGGCGCCGGTGGCCACGCTGTCCGGCGGCAACCAGCAGAAGGTGGTGGTGGGCCGGTCGCTGGGGCTGGGGCGGCTGCTGCTGGTCCTGGAGGAGCCGACGGCGGGCGTGGACGTGGGGGCCAAGGCGGCCGTCCACGGCCTGCTGCGGGAGGCGCTGGCCGGCGGCCTCGCCGTGCTGTTCGTCTCCGCCGACTTCGAGGAGGTCGCCGAGGTGTGCCACCGGGCCCTGGTGCTCGTCCGCGGGGCCGTCGCGGCGGAACTGGGCGGCGGTGCCCTGACCCCCGCCGCCCTCACGCGGGCCGCCTCGGCGCTGCCGGCCGTCCCCGGGGCGCCCGGCCGATGAGCCAGGGACCGGCGTCCTCCCGTCCGCCCGCGCACCACCACCGTCTTGCGCACCTGGCCGGCGCGTACGGGCTGCTGGCCCTGACCGGGCTGCTGTTCCTGGCCTTCTCCCTCGCCCTGCCGGACACCTTCCCGACGCTGGACACCGTCTCCGCCGTCCTGTCCCAGCAGTCGATCCCCGCCCTGCTCGCACTGGGCGCGACCCTGCCCGTCACCACCGGCAAGTTCGACCTGTCCCTCGGCTACGGGCTGGGCCTGGCCCATGTCCTGACGATGCGGCTGGTCGTGGCCGACGGCCGGTCGTGGCCGCTGGCGTGCGCGGCGGTGGTGCTCGGCGGGGCCGTGGCGGGGGCCGTCAACGGCGTCGTCGTCGAGTACGGGCGGATCGACTCGTTCATCGCCACGCTCGGCACGGGCAGCGTCATGTACGCCTTCACCGGCCGGCTCACCAACGGCGCCCGGATCGTGCCCGGCCCGGAGGGCCTGCCGGCCGCGTTCACCGCGCTGTACGACTCGCGGTTCCTGGGGCTGCCGGTGTCCGCGTTCTACGTCCTGGCGCTGACCGCCGTCCTGTGGGTGGTCCTGGAGCGGCTGCCGCTGGGCCGGTACCTGTACGTCATCGGTGCCGGCCGGCGCACCGCCGAGCTCGTCGGCATCCGGTCCCGCCGCTACGTGGTCGTGGCGTTCGCCGGTTCGGGCCTGGTCGTCGGGGTGGCCGGGGTCCTGCTCGCGGCCCAGCAGCGGACCGGGAACCCGAGCGTGGGCATGGACTACCTGCTGCCCGCGTTCGTGGGGGCGCTGCTGGGCTCCACGGCGATCCGGCCGGGCCGGGCGAACGCGCTGGGCACACTGGTCGCCGTCGCCGTCCTCGCGGTGGGCCTGGCGGGCATCGGCCAGTTGGGCGCCCCGTTCTGGGTCACGCCGTTGTTCGACGGCTGCACGCTGCTGATCGCCGTGGGCCTGGCCGGGTACGCGGCCCGGCGGCGGCTGCGGCAGCAGCGGGCCGTCTGACGGCCC
Source organism: Streptomyces mashuensis (assembly GCF_014654785.1). Classification (GTDB taxonomy): domain Bacteria; phylum Actinomycetota; class Actinomycetes; order Streptomycetales; family Streptomycetaceae; genus Streptomyces; species Streptomyces mashuensis. Next base: position 12,738 of record NZ_BNBD01000010.1, on the reverse strand, counting down.
CGGCGAGGAGCAGCCCGTGCACGCGCGCCGCAGGAGCCGCCCGGGAGGGAGGGCCGCCGCCGTCGCCCTGGTGCTGGCGGCGGCCCTGGTGCCCGGCTGCGAGCGCGGCGCGTCGAACGGCGCGGCGCCCTCCCCCGGCGGGCCGGCCGGGCCCGGCTGTCCCGCCGCTCTGGCCCGCGCCGAGGACGCGGTACGCCGGGCGGTGCGGCCCGACCCGGCCTGGCACGGGCCCGTGCGGGGGCCGGCGGCGGTGCCGGGCAAGGACCTCGTCGTGGTGGCGCAGACCATGACCAACCCGGGCGTCGCGGGCGTCGCCGGCGGCGTGCGGGAAGCGGCCGGGGCCATTGGCTGGGGGGTGCGGGTCGTCGACGGGCAGGGCACGCCCGCCGGCATCGAGGCGGCGTTCGGCGAGGCCCTCGCGCTGCGGCCCGCGGGCATCGTCGTGGCCGGCTTCGACCCGAGGCTGACGTCCCGGCAGGTGACGCAGGCCGCGGAGCGGCGCATCCCCCTGGTGGGCTGGCACGCGGTGGACGCGCCCGGCCCCAGCACCGCGCCGCGGCTGTTCACCAACGTCACCACGCGCGTGGAGGACGTCGCCCGGATCAGCGCGGACTGGATCGTCGCCCACGCGCGGGGCTCGGCCGGGGTCGTGGTGTTCACCGACGCCTCGGTGCCGTTCGCCCGGCACAAGTCCGGTCTGATCGAGCGGGAACTGGCCACGTGCGCGGGGGTGCGGCTCCTGGACGTGGAGAACATCCCGCTGCCGGACACCAGCAGCCGTACGCCGCAGGCCGTGGCGTCGCTGCTGTCCCGTTTCGGCCGGCGCTGGACCCACTCGGTGGCCATCAACGACGTGTACTTCGCCGACGCGGCCCCCGCGCTGCGCGCGGCCCGCCGCAAGGGCGCGGGAGCCCCGTACAACATCGGCGCGGGGGACGGCGACCCGTCGGCCTTCCAGCGCATCCGCGACCGGCAGTTCCAGGCGGCCACCGTGCCGGAGCCGCTGTCCGAGCAGGGCTGGCAGATCGTCGACGAGTTCAACCGCGCCTTCTCCGGCGCGCCGGCCAGCGGCTACGTGGCGCCGGTGCACCTGACGACCACCGACGACGTCGACGGGGCCTCGTCGTGGGACCCGCCCGGCTACCGGGCGGCGTACCGGAGGATCTGGCGCGCCGGCACGGGTGACTGACCGGGCGTCATGGGGTGGCCGGCCTGCCGGGGAGGGCCGGGAGCAGGCGGGCTGCCGCCCAGACACACGTGGCGTACCAGGCGGTGGCGAAGAGCCAGCCGCCGACGACGTCGCTGAACCAGTGCACGCCGAGGTAGACGCGGGTCAGGCCGACGGTGACGCCCCAGCAGACGAGGGGCGCGGCGAGCGCCAGGAGGCGGGCGCGCCGCCCCGGGGGCGAGCGGAGCAGGACGGCCGTGACGAGGAGGGCGGTGGTGAGGGCCGCGGTGGTGGCGTGGCCGGAGGGGAACGACCAGTCGGAGGCGTGCGTGGCCCAGTCGGCGGCGGGCGGCCGGGAGCGGCCCACCGCGTACAGCACGGCGCGGCGCAGGCCCTGCCCGGCGCCCAGGCAGAGCAGGGCGAGGGCGGCGGCGAGGAGCCGCTGCCGGGCCGTGCGCCCGGCGACGACGCCGGCCAGGGCGGCGAGCGCGTACGGCGCCACGTCCGTGCCGGTGCTGGTGACGGCGCGGGCCGTGGCCACGGCGGGGCCGGGGCGGTGGCCGACGGCCCAGGACAGCAGGGACGCGTCGGGCGGCAGCGGGCTGCCGTGGCGTACGGCGACGACCGTGGTGAGCAGGGCGAACGCGGCCAGGGCGGCGAGGGCGACACTGCCGGCGGTGCGGCGCACCCGGGTGGCGGGGCCGGTCACGCGGCGGTCGGCGGGGTTCCCGTAGGCGGTCCCGTCGGCCGGGGCACCGCCGGGGGCCGTGGTCACCGGTCCGCCTCCTTGCTGCGGGACGTGGCGTTCCTGCGGGAGCGGAGGAGTTCGAGTGCCAGGGGCGTCACCGAGAGGGCGACGATGACGCCGATGACCGGCAGCAGGTAGTGGTCGATGTCGGGCACGGACGAGCCGAGGGCGTAGCCGGCGAGGGTGAGGCCGACGACCCACACCAGGCCGCCGGCGATCTGCCAGAGGGTGAAGGTGCGGACGGGGACGCCGAGCGCGCCGGCCATGGGGTTGAGGACCGTGCGCACCACGGGGACGAAGCGGGCGAGGGTGATGGCCTTGGCGTGGCCGTACCGGCTCAGCAGGTCCTCGGCACGCCGGGCGCCCTCGCGGAGGCGGGCCGAGCGGGTGCGGGCGAGGAGCGCGGCACCGGCCTTGCGGCCGAGGAGGTAGCCGGTCTGCGAGCCGGCGAGGGCGCCGGCGACGGCGCAGGCCAGGAGGGGGCCGAGGGACAGCTTCACGGTGGCGTCGGGGCCGCCGGTGCACAGCAGGCCGGCGGTGAAGAGGAGCGAGTCGCCGGGGAGGAAGAAGCCGACCAGGAGGCCGGTCTCGGCGAACAGGACGACGCCGACGCCCAGGACGCCGAAGGCGGCCAGGAGGGAGTGGGCGTCGAGGAGGTTGACGGCGAGGGAGGGGGGTGCCGTTCCGGCCGCGCCGGACACCAGGACGGACAAGGGTGCGGACAAGGGTGCGGGCCCTCTCATAGACGGTCTTCTGCACAGTAGACGACAGCGCGGCGAGGACGGTTCGGGAAAACCGGATGCACCGGCCGCGAACCGTCCGTTACCGTGACGGCATGTCTACGCCCCGAGTTTCCTAGCGAAGGACCCGCTTCCCCGCCAGAAGTGTGTCCTTTTGCTTTCTCGGAGCGTCATCCCATGCTTACCGTTCGCGACGTCGAGCTGCGCGCGGGCGCGCGCCTGCTGCTGTCCGGCATCTCCTTCACCGTCTCCCCCGGCGACCGCATCGGCCTGGTCGGCCGCAACGGCGCCGGCAAGACCACCCTCATGACCGCCCTGGCCGGGCGGACGAAGCCGGCCGCCGGCACGGTCACCGCCACCGGCCCGGTGGGGTTCCTCGCGCAGGACTCCCGCGCCGCCGACCCCGCCGTCACCGTCACCGACCGCATCCTGTCCGCCCGCGGCCTGGACCGGGCCCTGCACCGGCTGCGCGCGGCGGAGACCGCCATGGCCGAGGCCGGTGACCCCACCAAGCTGGAACGCGCCCTGCGCGCCTACGCCCGCGCCGAGGCCGCCTTCCAGGCGGGCGGCGGGTACGCGGCGGAGGCCGAGGCGGCCCGCGTGGCCGCCGGCCTCGGCCTGCCCGACCGCGTGCTCACCGAGCCCGTCGGCACCCTCTCCGGGGGCCAGCGCCGCCGCGTCGAACTGGCCCGCATCCTCTTCGCCGGCCACGACGGTGTCCTGCTGCTGGACGAGCCCACCAACCACCTCGACGCCGACTCCGTCGTCTGGCTGCGCACCTTCCTCCAGGGGCACCGCGGCGGCCTGGTGATGATCAGTCACGACACGGGGCTGCTGGACGCGGTGGTCAACCGGGTCTTCCATCTGGACGCGACCCGCTCCACCATCGACGTCCACAACACCACCTGGCGCACCTACCTGACGCACCGGGAGGCCGACGAGCGGCGGCGCGCCCGGGAGCGGGCGAACGCCGAGCGCAAGGCCGCCGCCCTGCACGCGCAGGCGGAGAAGATGAAGGCCCGCTCGGCCACCGCCGTCATGGCCCGCAGCATGGCCCGGCGCGCCGACCGCATGCTGGCGGACCTGGAGCCGGCGCGCCGCACGGAGAAGGTGGCCCGCATCCGGCTGCCCGAGCCGGCGCCGTGCGGCCGCATTCCGCTCGGCGCGGTCGCCCTGGCCAAGTCGTACGGCGGCCACCGCGTGCTCGACGGCGTGGACCTGGCCGTGGACCGCGGCAGCCGCCTGGTCGTCCTCGGCCTCAACGGCGCCGGCAAGACCACGTTGCTGCGCCTCCTCGCCGGCCGGGAACGCCCCGACAGCGGACGGGTGGTGCACGGCCCCGGGCTGCGCCTGGGCTACTTCGCGCAGGAGCACGACACCCTCGACCCGGCCCGTACCGTCCGGGAGAACCTGGCCGCCGCCGCGCCGCACCTGACGGACGGCGAGGCGCGGCGCGTCCTGGGCGCGTTCCTGTTCACCGGGGACGACGGCGACAAGCCGGCCGGGGTCCTCTCCGGCGGGGAGAAGACCCGCCTGGCGCTGGCGGGGCTCGTGCACTCCGGGGCGAACGTCCTGCTGCTGGACGAGCCGACCAACAACCTCGACCCCGCCTCGCGCGGCGAGGTCCTGGCCGCCGTCGGCTCCTATCCCGGGGCCCTGGTGATGGTCACCCACGACGAGGGTGCCGTGGACGCCCTCCGCCCCGACCGCGTCCTGCTCCTGCCGGACGCCGACGAGGACCTGTGGAACGAGGGCCACCGCGACCTGATCGCCCTCGCCTGACCGCGCCCGGCCCGGTCCGCCCCGCCCGGCGGCCCCCGCTCCCGGGGGCCGCCGGCGCCGGTGTGCGATCACCGGACGGACGTGGTGACGATGGAGTGAGCGGTTCTGTCCGGGGCGGGCTCCCCGCCCCCGCCGCAACCACCGACCATCAGCCGAAGGAGGGGGACCATGTCGCCCTCGTACGATCACCACCACTCCGAGGGGTCCCTGGCAGCAGCGGCGGGCCTGACGGTATTTGCGGCCGTGATGCTCCTGCTCGTGGGGTTCCTCGACCTCCTGCGGGGCATTTCGGCCATCGTCCACGACTCCGTGTACGTGCACACGCCCGACTACGTCTACCGCTTCAACGTGGCGGGCTGGGGCTGGATCCACCTGTTCCTCGGCATCGCGGCCATCATGGTGGGCATCGGCCTGTTCAAGGTCTCCACCTGGGCGCGGGTGCTGGGCATCGTCATCGCGGGGCTGGTGCTGCTGGCCAACTTCCTCTTCCTGCCGTACTACCCCCTGTGGTCGCTCGTGGTCATCGCCCTGTGCGCCTTCGTGATCTGGGGGCTGTGCGTGGTGCGTCACGACTGAGGCGGCACCGCGGCGTCCGCGGGCACGCCCGGGGGTTGTACAGTTGCGCAAAGCAGCAAGCGTAGGCCCCCGACCGGATGGGAGTGTGCGTGCTCCTCCACGTGCTCGTGCGCCGTGGCCGGCGGCCGGCGGTGACGGCCGCCGTGACGGTTGCCGCGGCGGCCTGTCTGGCCGCGTGCGGCGCCCCCGGCCGTACGGATGCGGCGCCGCCCGGCCCGTCCCCCTCGCCCGGCTCGTCCATCCCGGCGTTCCAGGGGCCGGCGCCGGCGACCCGCGGCCCCAATGACGACCCGGCGCACTTCGCCCGGCAGGTCGTCACCCACGCGAAGGCCGCCGGGATCAGCCCGCGGCTGCTGATGGCGATCCTCTACAACGAGTCGTACAAGCCGCACGACCCGGGGCTGGAACGCGCCTGGCAGCGCATCAAGCCCGACTCGGCGTTCGGCGTCGCCAACATGCACCGGGCCGCCTTCGACGAGACCAAGCAGGGCCGGGACTTCGCCGGCCGGTCCTGGGAGGAGCTCCCCGACGACCCGGACCTGGCCGTCGAGGCCGCGGCCTGGTACCTGCACGACCTGGCCGCCGGGCTGCCGGCGCAGCCCGGGAACACCTACAGCAAGGACGAGTTGCTGGCGATCGGGTACAACGCGGGGCCCGGCACCCTGCGGACCGTCGCACGCGGCACGCCACCGGGCCCGGCAGCACGCTCGTACCTGGACCGGCTGCACGCCAACTGGGACCGGGCGCAGAAAGCGCTGGACGGAAAGGGCTGACCGGCCGGCCGGCACCGCCTGCCCGGTCAGAGCGCGTCGATGCGCGGGAAGACCGACTCGTCCAGGACGATGCCGATGCCGGCCGCGACGGGCACGGCGATGAACGCGCCGACCACGCCGAGCAGGGCGCCGCCGACGACGACGGCGATCACCGTGACGACCGGGCGCACGCTCACCGCGTAGCTCATCGCCTTGGGCATGATCAGGTAGTCCTCGGCGAGCCGGAACCCCGTGTAGAAGCCGGCGGTGCTGAGAGCGACGGGGAACGACACCGCGAGCGCGACCGCGCTGACGACGATGCCGCCGATGGTGGAGCCGACCACCGGCACCATGTCCATCAGGGCGACGAACACGCCGAGCGCGGCGGGGTAGGGCACGTCCAGGCCGACGCACCACAGGAACGTGGCGAAGCCGGCGATGGCGGAGGTGACGACGTTGCCCAGCATGTACGCGCCGACCCGCCAGAGGATCTCCTCGGTGAGGCCGACGACCACGGGCCGCCGGCTCAGCGGCACGAAGCGGTAGGCGTACCGCTTGAGCTGTTCCATGCCGGCCATGAAGTAGACGGCCAGCACCACGACGAGGGCGGTGCCGGTCACCGCGCTGACGACGGCGTGGCCGGCGCCCAGCAGGCCGCCGAGGAGGGCCGAGCCGCCGCCGGCGGAGAGCTGGTGCCGGGCCTTGGCGATGACGTGGTAGCGGTCCTCGAGGCGGCCGAGGAAGGAGTGGTGGTCGTGGAGCTGCCGCAGCCACTTCGGGAGGGCTGCGGCGAGGGCGGAGACCTCCTGGGAGACGGGCGGGATGACCAGGGCGAGGAAGCCGGCCAGCAGGCCGAGGAGCACGACGATGACGACGACCACGGCCCAGGCGCGGCCGAGCCGGTGCCGGGCCAGCCAGGCGACGAGGGGTTCCAGGCTGATGGCCACGAACAGGGCGAGCAGCATCAGGGTGAGGAGGCCGCTGATGCGCAGCACGGTCCCGAAGAGGGTGTAGGCCAGGGTGAGGCCCAGGCCGGCACCGAAGCCGGCGGTGAACCAGGACGCGGACGGCCGGACCCGGAGGCCGCGCTCGGGGCGCGGTGTCCGCGGTGCGCGCCCGGTTCCGTTCCCTGCCAGCTCCGCCACCTTTCCGCCGGGGTCCGGTCGGTGGATACCCGTACGGGCCCGGTGACCGGCCGCCCGGCGTCCAAGACCACCTGCTGGGACCAATGGAAGGGCGGCGCGGGAGTGCGGACGGGTGGTCAGGTGGCCGGGACGGCCTGGATGTCGAGCTCGACGCGGATGGTGGTGCCGATCATGACGATGCCGCGCTGGAGCATGGACCGCCAGTTGAGGGTGAAGTCCTCGCGGTGCAGCTCGGTGCCGGCCGAGCAGGCGGCGCGCGTCTCGCCGGCGATGCCCGTGCCGATGCCCAGGTAGCGGGTGTCGAGGGTGACGTTGCGGCTGACGCCGTGCAGGTTGAGCACGCCCTCGACGGTCCACCGGGAGCCGCCGCGGTGCACGAACCGGTCGCTGGTGAACCGCATGGTGGGGTAGGCGGCGGCGTCCAGGAACTCCGGTGAGCGCAGGTGGGCGTCGCGCCGTTCGACGCCGGTGTCGATGCTGGCGGTCTCGATCACCACGTCCAGGTGCGACTGTTCCATGCGCTCGCCGGCCCAGAGCGTGCCCTCGAACCGGTTGAACCTGCCGTGGACCTCGGCGAGGCCGATGTGCCGGGCGATGAAGCGGACGGCCGTGTGGTCGGGGTCGATGCGCCAGGGGCCCGGCGCGGGCAGGGCGGGGGTGGGGGCGGTGTCCATGTGGACGGGTTCGACGGTGGTGCGTGCCTCGGCGTCGCACGCGAAGGACCGGCGGGCGGGCTGGAAGCCCTCGGCGGTGACGGTGAGGCCGTACGCACCGGGCGGCACGGTCGCGCCGAACCGGCCGTGCGGGTCGGTCTGGCCGCGTACGACCTCGCGGCCGGCCGCGTCGCGGACGGACACCTCGGCGCGGGGCAGGGGCAGGTCCACCGGGTCCAGGACGAGGCAGTCGACGGCACCGGCGCCGGGCGGGATGGGCGGGCCCTCCTGCCGCGGGGAGTGGGTGAGGCGTCGCAGCAGCGCGAGGGGCATCCGGGCAGACCTTTCTCTGGGGTGAACCGCAGGTCCTAGATCACCACACCTCGCCTTTACAAGGCAAAACGGCCACTTGCCCTGCAAAAGCCCATAGCAGACCGGGTGTCACCGCAGGGAACCGGCCATGACGGGCCGTCTCTTCGACATGCCGCCGTCGGCCTAATCGGGGCGCGGGGCCGCCCGGCGGGCCAGGCTGGACCGGTCCTGGTCACGGTCGCTGGGGAGTGATGGGTGAGCCGGCAGCACCGCCGCGGCAGGGCGGCCGAAGGCCGTGGCGTGGAGCGGCTGAGCGCGGCGGGCCCCGAACTGCCCGCCCCGCCGGGCTGGATGCGCTGGCTGCCCGCCGCGTACGTCCTCGTCGTGCTGGTGCTGGAGCCGCTGACGCCCGTTCAGTGGCCCGTCAGCTTCGTGCTCGTCGCGCTGCCCGCGGTGGCCGCCTTCTCGCTGGGGCCGGTGGGCGTGGCGGCCGCCACGGTGTGCGGGGTCACCTTCGAGGCGCTCCTGGCCGGTACGCCCTGCTGCGCCGGCCGCTCCTCGCACGACCTGTGGGAGCGCCACTACGTGGCGGCGTACCTGTGCACCGGCCTGGTCGGCGCCCTGGGCATCGCCCTGGCCGCGTACCGGCGCCGCCAGGAGGCGCACCTGGTGCACGTCAACACGGTCTCCGAGACGCTGATGCGCACGCTGCTGCGGCCGCTGCCGGCCCGGCTGGACCACGTCGTGGCGGCCGGCATCTACCGCCCGGCGGAGAAGGGCACGCTGGTCGGCGGGGACCTCTTCGACGTCCGCGCCACCCCGGCGGGGGCCCGCGCGGTCATCGGCGACGTCCGCGGCAAGGGTCTGCAGGCGGTGCGCACGGTCGCCGAGGTGCTGGGCTGCTTCCGGCAGGCCGCGTACGAGCCGGGCGACCTGGTGGAGGTGGCGGTGGCCATGGAGCGGCGCCTGGTGCACGAGGCCGAGGCCCTGCGGGACGACGAGTTGTTCGTGACGGCGGCCCTCGTCGAGTACGACGCCGCCGCGGGGCGGCTGACGATCGTCAACCAGGGCCACATCGAGCCGGTGCTGCTGTCCGCCGGCTCGGTGCACGCCCTGACCGGGCCACCGTCGCTGCCGCTGGGCCTGGGCGTCCTGGCCGCCGAACGGCCCGTCGCGTACCACCATCCCTTCGGGCCCGGCGACGTCCTGGTGCTGTGCACGGACGGGCTGGTGGAGGCCCGCGACGAGGACGGCGCCTTCTACCCGTTGCTGGACCGGCTCCGGCACCGTTTCGGCGGCGGCCCGGCGCCCACCGCCGACGAGGTGGTCGACTTCCTCGACGGCGACCTGCCCCGGCACTCCCGGGCGTTCCACGACGACGTGGCGGTGCTCGCGCTCGGCCCGGTGGCGCAGGACACCGGGCCGCGGACGTGAACCGCCGGGCCCGGGCGGCTCAGCCGTCGACCGGGAGGCCGCGGGGTTCCTTGATCCGCTTCATGACGATCTGCGAGTTGACCTCGGTGACGCCGGAGAGCGTGGTGAGGCGCTCGATCCACAGCCGCTCGTAGGCGGTGATGTCGGCGACGGCGATGCGCAGCATGCAGCCGGGGCTGCCGAAGAGGCGGTACGCCTCGATGACGTCGGGGATGTCCTGGAGGGCCGCCTCGAACGCCTCCACCGCCTCCCGGTCGCGCCGGACCTCCACGGAGACCAGCACCTCGAAGCCGCGGCCGACGGCCTCCGGGTCGATCACGGCGCGGTAGCCGCGGATCACGCCGTCCTGCTCGAGCTGGCGGACGCGGCGCATGCACGGGGAGGGCGTGAGGCCGACCCGCTGGGCCAGCTCCTGAATGGTCAGCCGGCCGTCGTTCTGGAGCTCACGCAAGATATTTCTGTCGATGCGGTCCACCACGCAATTATCCACCACGGATGCCCGGGAATCCCGCTCGACTCGGCGATCCGATTGCGCGCGATTTGTCTTATGGTTGCGGCCGGCCCGGCCTCCGCGAACTCGTGTGCGAGGCGCGTCGGCCGTGATCAGCCGCAGGACCGACAGGAGCACCACGTGGGACAGGTCGTCGTCATCAGCACCGGAGGGACGATCGCCAGCCGCTGGCAGGGATCCGGTTACGCCGCCGACGCGCGGGGCGGGGACGTCCTCGCCACGGCCGCCGTGCCGGAAGGCGTGACCGTCCGGGTCGTCGACCTGATGAGCGTGAACAGCGCCCGGCTCACCACCGCGCACCAGCTGACGCTCCTGCGCACCGTGCGCGAGGTGCTGGCCGACCCCGCCGTCGACGGCATCGTCGTCACGCACGGCACCGACACCCTGGAGGAGTCGGCGTTCCTGCTCGACCTCCACCACGACGACCCCCGCCCGGTGGTCCTCACCGGCGCCCAGCTCCCGATGGAGGCGGCCGACGGCGACGGGCCGCGCAACCTCCACGACGCGCTGCTGACCGCCGCCACCGTGCGCGACCTCGGCGTCCTGGTCGTCTTCGACGGCCGCGTGCACGCCGCCCGCGGCACGGTCAAGGTGCGGACGCTGGCCGCCGACGCCTTCGCCGACCCCTCCGGCGAGCCGGTCGCGGACGTGACCGCGCACGGCGTCGTCGTCCGCCGGCGCCCCGAGCGCCCCGCACCGCTCCCCCTCCCCGCGGCCACCGGACCGCTGCCCCGCGTCGACGTCGTCACGCACCACTGCGACGGGGACCGCGTCCTCCTCGACGCGGCCGTCGCGGCCGGCGCCCAGGGCATCGTCCTGGTGGCGACCGGCGCGGGCAACGCCACCCCCGAGGTCTGCGAGGCCGTCGAGGAGGCTGTCTCCCGCGGCGTCCTCGTCGCCCTGACCACGCGCGTGCCCAGCGGCCCCGTGAAGGAGATCTACACCCACGGCGGCGCCGTGGACCTGGCCGCCGCCGGCGCCGTCCTCACCGGCACCCTGCGCGCCGGACAGGCCCGCATCGCCGTGCTCTCCGCCGTCCTCGCCACCGCCGACCCGGCCGCGCGCACCCGCGTGCTGCGCGAGGCGCTCGGCACCACCCCCAAGCCCGCCCCGGCGGGCGCGCCCGCCTGACGCGCGCGCCCACCCCCCTCCCCCCACCTCCCTCGTTCCTCCCACGCAACGATCGGACCCCCATGCCCGCATCCGCCCCCGCCTCCCCCCTCGACCAGCAGCTGGTGCGCACCGAGCACGACCTCCTCGGCGACCGGGACGTCCCGGCGGACGCGTACTACGGCGTCCACACGGTGCGGGCCGTGGAGAACTTCCCCATCACCGGCACCCCCGTCTCCGCCCACCCCGACCTCGTCGTCGCCCTGGCCGCCGTGAAGGAGGCCGCCGCCCGCGCCAACCAGGAGCTGGGGCTGCTGGACGCGCACAAGGCGGACGCCATCGTGCGGGCCTGCGCGGAGATCCGCGCCGGGCACCTCCACGACCAGTTCGTCGTGGACGTCATCCAGGGCGGCGCCGGCACCTCCACCAACATGAACGCCAACGAGGTCGTCGCCAACCGGGCGCTGGAGCTCCTCGGCCACGCCAAGGGCGCGTACGAGCACCTGCACCCGCTGGAGGATGTCAACGCCGGGCAGAGCACCAACGACGTCTACCCGACCGCCGTCCGGCTTTCGCTCCAGCTCGCCGCCGCCCGCCTGCTGGAGGCCATGGAGGTGCTGCGCGCGGCCTTCGCGGAGAAGGCGGCCGAGTTCGCGGACGTGCTGAAGATGGGCCGTACGCAGCTCCAGGACGCGGTCCCGATGACGCTGGGCCAGGAGTTCGCCGCGTACGCCGTGATGCTGGACGAGGACCGGGCGCGCCTCGCGGAGGCGTGCGCGCTGCTGCGCGAGATCAACCTCGGCGGCACCGCGATCGGCACCGGCCTCAACGCCCACCCCCGGTACCCGGCGACCGCCTGCGGCCACCTGAGCACCATCACCGGCATCCCGTTCGCCGTGGCCGGCGACCTCGTCGAGGCCACGCAGGACATGGGCGCGTTCGTGCAGCTGTCCGGCGTGCTCAAGCGGATCGCCGTCAAGCTCTCCAAGACCTGCAACGACCTGCGGCTCCTCTCGTGCGGCCCGCGCGCCGGCCTGGCGGAGATCAACCTGCCGCCGGTGCAGGCGGGTTCGAGCATCATGCCGGGCAAGGTCAACCCGGTGATCCCCGAGGTGGTCAACCAGATCGCCTTCGAGGTCGTCGGCAACGACGTGACCGTCACCTTCGCCGCCGAGTCCGGCCAGCTCCAGCTCAACGCCTTCGAGCCGGTCATCGCGCACAGCCTGCTGAAGAGCCTGGCACACCTGCGGGCCGGCTGCCTGACGCTCGCCGAGCGGTGCGTCAGCGGCATCACCGCCAACCGCGAGCACCTGGCCGCCCTGGTCGCGCAGTCCATCGGGCTGGCCACCGCGCTCAACCCGTACATCGGCTACGAGCGGGCCACCGCCGTCGCGCAGGAGGCCCTGACCACCGGCGCCTCGGTGCACGACCTGGTCCTGGCCAAGGGCCTGCTCACCAAGGAGCGGCTGGACGAGATCCTCCACCCGGACAACCTCGCCCGCCCGCACACGCGCGTCACCGCGTCCTGACCCCACCAGAACAAGAAAGAAGAAGCATTCCCATGGCAACGGCGCCCAGCGTCTCGTACTCGATGACGGTCCGGCTGGAGGTTCCTGCGGGCGGGACGGCGGTCAGTCAGCTCACCACGGCCGTGGAGTCCTCGGGCGGGTCGGTGACGGGTCTGGACGTGACCGCGTCGGGGCACGAGCGGCTGCGGATCGACGTGACGATGGCCACGACCTCGACCGAGCACGCGGACGAGATCGTGGAGAAGCTGCGCGGGATCGAGGGCGTGGTCCTGGGCAAG
>NZ_BNBD01000009.1 GCF_014654785.1 Streptomyces mashuensis | reverse complement strand
GACCACAACCGGGTCTTGAAGGCCGACGTCACGCGAACCCCCGAATTCGCCAACAGCGTCGGCGTACCGGCAGGGGCCTTCACTCACCTACGGTGCGGCCTCAGTGGGCCATCACCGGGATGGCGTCCTCGGCGGCCTCGCCCGGCGTGCCGGACGCGGCGCTCTTGGGGCCGCCCTGGTGACCGGCGTTGACGAGGACGAGGGCGATCAGGGCCGAGAGCGTCAGGATGCCGGCGGCCCACCACACGGCGGTGGTGTAGCCGTGCACCATCGACTCGAACATCAGCACCTTCTTCGGCTTGCCGGCCATGACGTCCTTCATGTGGTCCGTGAAGAACGAGGTGGTGGCGCTGGCCGCGATGGTGTTGAGCAGCGCGGTGCCCACGGCGCCGCCCACCTGCTGCGAGGTGTTGACCATCGCGGAGGCCACACCGGCGTCGCGCGGCTGGACGCCGTGCGTGGCCAGGCTCATGGCGGGCATGAACGCCGTGCCCATGCCGAGGCCCATCAGCAGCAGCGAGGGCAGCACGCCGGTGGCGTACGAGGTGTTCAGGTCGATGCGGGTGAGCAGGACCATGCCCGCGGCGGCGAGCAGGAAGCCGGGGCCCATCAGCCAGCGCGCCGGGACGCGCGTCATGAGGCGGGCGCCGACCTGCGTCGAGCCGGCGATCATCGTGGCGATCATCGGGAGGAAGGCCAGGCCGGTGGTCACCGGCGAGTAGCCGCGGACGATCTGCAGGTAGTACGTGAGGAACAGGAACAGGCCGAACATCGCGATGGCGGCCAGACCCAGCGACATGTACACACCGCCGCGGTTGCGGTCCATGAGCACGCGCAGCGGCATCAGCGGCGCCTTGACCCGCGACTCGACGAAGAGGAACGCGCCGAGCAGCACGACGGCGGCGACGAACAGGCCGATGGTCCAGCCGGCCGTCCAGCCGTCGGACTCGGCACGGGTGAAGCCGTAGACGAGGGAGACCAGGCCGAGGGTGGCCAGGACGACGCCGGGCACGTCGAGCTTCGAGGGGTTGCGGGCCTCGGCGGGCTCGTGGATGGTGGCGATCGCACCGATGGCGGCGACCACGGCGAACGGGATGTTCACGAAGAACGTCCAGCGCCAGTCCAGGTATTCGGTGAAGACACCGCCGAGGATGAGGCCCACGGCACCGCCACCGCCGGCGATGGCACCGAAGATGCCGAACGCCTTGGCGCGCTCCTGCGCCTCGGTGAACATCACGGCGAGCAGCGACAGCGCGGCCGGGGCGAGCAGGGCGCCGAAGACGCCCTGGAGGGCGCGGGCGCCCATCAGCATCGTGGAGTTGAGCGCCGCACCGCCGAGCGCCGAGGCCACGGCGAAGCCGATGAGGCCGATGACGAAGGTGCGCCGGCGGCCCCACAGGTCGGATATGCGGCCGCCGAAGAGCAGCAGTCCGCCGAAGGCGAGGGCGTAGGCGGTGATGACCCACTGCCGGTTGCCGTCGGATATGTGCAGGTCGGCCTGGGCGGAGGGCAGGGCGATGTTCACGATGGTCGCGTCGAGGACGACCATCAGCTGGGCGAGGGCGATGAAGACGAGCGCTTTCCAGCGCTTGGGATCGGGTGCGGTGAGGGTCTCGGGCATGCGATGCGGCCTATCTGGCGGAGTGGTGGAGGAGTTGCGAGTGGTACGGGTGGCGCAGGGGCGCACGGGCGTTGCGGAAACGGTGGGCTGACCCGCCGTCAGCCGCGCTGCCCTTGCTCTCTGGAGGCGCGCAGGTCCTCGAACGTGGCGGCGTGGCCGGGGAGTCGGGAGCGCGCGGGGTTCATCAGTCCGTCCAGGTAGAGCTGCAAGTGGCGGTGCACGAAACGGTCGAGGCCCAGGCAACCGGTGTGCGGCAGCGGCCGGGTGAGCTGGGTCAGGGCCATCATGAGGTCGCCGAGACCGACGTCGTCGCGCAGCTGCCCGGAGGCGCGGGCATCGGCGATCAACGCCCCGATGGCGCTCTCCAGCCGCTGTCGCGCCTCGACGTGGTCGGGGTGCTCGGCGTCGAGGCCGCCCTCGGTGAACAGGGTGCAGAGCGCCCCGATCTGCTCGTCCGCGGCGGCGTGGACGAAGCGCCTCAGCGCGTGGAAAGCATCGGATTCCTCGGCTCGTGCGCTCTCCGCCCGGTCCGTGACGCGGGCCATGACGGAGAGGGTGACGTGATGGATCAGCTCGCGGCGGTCCGCGAAGTGCCGGTACAGGGTGGCATTGCCGACCCCGGCGCGTCGAGCGATTTCATCGAGCGAGGAATCGGCCCCGTGTTCGACGAGCGCCTCCCGGGCGGCGGCGACGATGCGCTCACGGTTGCGCACGGCGTCGGCGCGCAGACGGGGCTGCGGGGCGGTGACCACGGTGGATCTCTCCTCGGGGAACGCTCGGGGAACCGGGGAGGTCCTCCCCGTTTTGGCACGAACGCTGTTGTAAACGGGGAGGACCTCCCCGGTTATTTCTGGACGATCTGAGAGGTACGCCACACCGCTGAGGCACCCCGGCGGCGCCGCGGAGGCGTTTCTCCCGCGGGTGACGTGACTCGTCCATCCGTCGCAGCCGGCGAAGCAAGGCGGTCTCCCGCGGCAAAGCCTCAACAGCGGAGAGCGGGCGCACGGGGCGCCCGCCCGCCCGGGAGGTGTGCGGTGACCGGCAGGAGAACAGCGGCCGTCGCGGCGCTGACCGCCGCGCTGTGCGCGTTCGCCGCACCCGTGGCGTCCCAGGCGGGCGAGGTACGGGCACCGGGCCGGCCGCCGTCGGGCCCCTGCGCGCTGCGGGCGCGCACCCCCGGGGTCTCGGAGGGCGCCCGTACGCCCCGGGGCTTCGCCCGCTCGCACGGCACGGTGCGGGCGGTGACGTTCTTCATCGACTTCCCCGACGCCCCGGCGCGGATCAGCCCCCGGCAGCGGTACGCGGAGTTCTTCCCGGCCGTCGCACGGCACTTCCGCACCGCCTCCTACGGGCGGCTCGACTACCGTTCGACGCCGGTGCCGCGCTGGATCCGGATGGCGCACCCGTACCGCTGGTACGGCATCACACGCGCCGCCGCCTTCGAGCCCGGCCGGGACGACGGCTACGCGGCGATCGCCCGGGAGATCCTGGCGGCGGCCGACGACGAGGTCGACTTCCGCCGCTACGACCTGATCAACGTGCTGGCCACGCCGCAGGCGGGCCCGCCCGCCACGCGCGACGTGCGCTCCGTGACCTTCGCCGGCGGCCCCACGGGGCTGCGCACGGACGACGGCGTGCCGTTCCGCAACGCCTCGTTCATCTGGAGCCGCCAGACGGGCGACAGCCCCTACCGCGTCCTGGTCCACGAGAACGCGCACGCCTTCGGCCTGCCCGACCTCTACGCCACCGCAACCAGGACACCGGTGGGGCACTGGGACCCGATGGACGAGGACTGGGGCCCGTCGAACGACTTCCTCGCCTGGCACAAGTGGAAGCTCGGCTGGCTGGCCCGGCGCGAGGTGCTCTGCCTGTCCCGCCCGGGCAGCCGCACCCTCACCCTGACCTCGGCCACCCGCCCCGGCGGCACCAAGCTCGCCGTGGTGCCGCTCTCCCCCGCCCGCGCCCTCACCCTGGAGGCCCGCGCCCCCGGCCGCGTCGACCACCTGGTGTGCCGCCCCGGAGTCCTGCTGTCGCTCGTCGCCACGGACCTCCCCTCGGGCGCCGCCCCGGTCCGCACGATCGACGCCACCCCCGGCAGCCGCGGCTGCCACACCACCGACCCCAACGTCACCCCCGCCCTCACGGACGCCCCCTTCCGCCCCGGCGAATCCTGGTCGAGAGGCCCCCTCACGATCACCGTCCTGGCCCGCCCCACCCCCACGACGTGGCGCCTGAAGATCACCCGCCGCCCTGCCCGCCCCACCACCCCACCCGCTACACTGACGGCTGCCCCGCCTCCGTAGCTCAGGGGATAGAGCACCGCTCTCCTAAAGCGGGTGTCGGCAGTTCGAATCTGCCCGGGGGCACCGGCAGGAAGGCCCCGGACCCGTAGTGGTCCGGGGCCTTCCGCGCACCCTGGATCAGAAGTTCCAGTAGTGGTCCGGCCAGTCGCCGCAGGGCCACTGGATGACCTTCTCGCCCTGGACCGTGCTCGCGCCCGGGACGGCGAGGCACTGGCCGCTGTTCCAGTTCACCAGCCGCTTGCCCTTGTTGGTGTACTCGACGCCCCAGAAGTGGTCCTTCCAGTCGCCGCACGGCCACTGGATGACCTGGGTGCCCGGTGTCGTGCTGGCGCCGGGTACGGCGAGGCACTGCCGGCTGTTGAGGTTTCTTACGTGGTAGTAGCTGCGGCCGCCGCTGCTGAAGGCGTACTCGAACTGCCAGTAGTGGTCCTGCCAGCCGCCGCAGCCCCACTGGATCAGCCCGATGCCGTTCTGCGTGCTGCCGCCCGGTACCGCCAGGCAGTGGGCGCTGTTGGCGTTGCGGACCCAGCCGTAGCTGTCGGGGAGTGCGGGCGAGGCGGCAGCGGAGGTGGCGGTCAGGCCGCCGATGGCGGCGGTGGCCGCCAGGATGCCGGACAGGCGATAGCGCGACTTCATGTGTCCCTCGTCTCTCGTGCGTCTCTGGTGACGTACGTGGACCGTGCGCTGTGCCGCTGTGCCGTGTGCGGCCCGCAGGGTATAGCCGCCGCCTCGGGAAGGGGAGCCGGGGGCGCCGGCCGTGGCAAGTTGGCGGGAAGCGCTCCCCGGCCGGATCTCCGCGCTTCTGATCATTTCCCCCCGCGCCGACCACTAAAGTTGTGCGGAGAGTCACGAGCACACGGGGGCGGGCGCCGCGCGCTGCCTGGGGAGGAACGGGTATGAGTCGCCGCTCCAGTGGACTGATCGGGATCTGGGCCGAGGCGCAGCGGCAGCAGCAACGCGAGCGGGAGGCCCGGCAGCGCGCGGAGGCGCAGCGGCAGCGGGAGGCCGAGCGGCAACAGCGGGCGTACGAACGCGACATGGCGCGGCAGGACCGGGAGCGGCGGCAGGCGTACCGGCAGGCGCGCGAGGCCGAGGCGCGGCGGCGTACCGAGGCGCTGGAGGCACGCGTGGCGGAGCTGGAGGGGCTGCTGGCGGCCGGGTGCCGGGCGCCCGCGTTCCGTTCGTCGGCGCTGGCGCGGCCCGAGCAGCTGGAGCCCTTCAACCCGGCGCATCTGGGGCAGCCGGTGCCGATGCCCGACCCGGGGCAGTACCGCGGGTTCGGGGGGCGTGAGCGGTACGAGCACGACTGGCACGCCGCGCAGGCCGCCGAGGCCGGGCGGCTGCGGCAGCTGGCGGCCTACCGGCAGCAGTACGACCAGTGGGCCGCGACCACGCTCGCGGAGATCCGGCAGCACAACGCCGGCATAGCGGAGCTGCTCACGGCCCTGCGCGCCGGTGACCCGGAGGCGGTCGTCGAGTACTTCTCGGCCGCCCTGTACGCCTCCGAGGCGTGGCCCGAGGACTTCCCGCACCAGATATCCGCCGCCTACGACCCGGGCGCCCGGCAGCTGGTGCTGGCCTGGGAGCTGCCGGCGTACGACGTCGTGCCGGCGGCCAAGGCCGTGCGGTACATGCCGACCGCCGACGAGGAGCGGGAGACGGCCCGCCCCGCGGGGCAGCGGCGCGCGCTCTACCGTGACGTGCTCGCCCAGTGCGTGCTGCTCGCCGTCCACGAGGTGTTCGCCGCCGACGAGTTCGGCGCCCTGGAGTCGGTGGCGGTCAACGGCTTCGTCGACGACCACGACCCCGCGACCGGCCGCCGGGCGCGGATCGTGCTGGCCTCCGCCACCGTCTCCCGCGCCGGTTACGCGCAGCTGCACCTGGAGCAGGTCAGTGCCGTGGACTGCCTGACCGAGGCGCTCGGCGGCAGGCTCTCCGCCCGCCCCGACCAGCTCGCGACCGTCCCGCCCGTACGGATGCCCGACGAGGTGGGGCGCGGGGTGGTCTCCCACGGCGGGGGCGACGACCCCGATCTGTTCGAGATGGACCCGATCGCCTTCGAGGCCCTGGTCGCCGAGTTGTTCCGGGCCCGCGGCATGCGGGCGGTGACCACGCAGCGCTCCAACGACGGGGGCGTCGACGTGGAGGCCCTCGACCCCGACCCGATCAGCGGCGGGCGGATCATCGTCCAGGTCAAGCGGTACCGGCGGACGGTGCCGCCCACCGCCGTGCGCGACCTGTACGGCACGGTGCAGGGCGCCGGCGCCAACAAGGGCGTGCTCGTCACCACGTCGGGGTTCGGCCCCGGCTCGTACGCCTTCGCGAACGGCAAACCGCTCACGCTGATCTCCGGCGAGGAGCTCGTGGAGCTGCTGCGGCAGCACGGGCTGCGGGGGCGGCTGGGGGGTGCGCCCACCGATCCGGCCCAGGCAGCTGCTGCGGCTGCTGCTGCGGCCGCCCAGACCCCTGCCGCGTACAACGTCCTCGGCATGTCCTGGTCCGGGGCGGTCGCGCTCGACGTGTGCGCCCTCGTCTGCGCGGGGCACCGTGTCCTGGGCGACGAGCACTTCGTCTTCTACAACAACACCGCGACGCCCGACGGCTCGGTACGGACCGTCGCCCCCGCGCACCCCGACAAGGCCGCCCTCCAGGTGGCCTTCGAGGCGCTGCCCGCGGCCGCCGACCGGCTGGTGCTGGTCGCGGCCGTCGACCCCTCCGTCAACCCGGACGCCGACCTGTCGCTGTTCACCGACGCCCGCATCCGGCTCACCGACGCCTCCGGCGCCGAGCTCGGGCAGCTGGAGGTCTCCGACGGGCGCCCCGGCGAGACAGCGCTGGTCCTCGGCTCCTTCCGGCGCCGCGACAACGGCGACTGGGACTTCGTGATCGGCGGCAAGGGCTACACCGGCGGCCTGGAGGCGCTGCTCGGCGATCACGGGGTCGAGGTCGCCTGACGGCCCGACCTGGGCCTTCCGGTCTCGTTCCGCGATCCGGCGGTCACTGTCAGTGGCCGCCCCTAGACTTCCTTGCATGGCCGCCCCCACCGAAACCATCAGCCCCGACGACCACGCCGGCGACTCCCGCGCCCCCGGCGACCACGCCGGCGATCCCCGCGACAGCGATGCCCTGCGCTGCCTGCGCCGCGTCTTCGGCTACGACGCCTTCCGCGGCGACCAGGAGGCGATCGTCGAGCACGTCGTCGCGGGCGGGGACGCCCTGGTCCTGATGCCCACGGGCGGCGGCAAGTCGCTGTGCTACCAGATCCCGGCGCTGGTGCGGCCCGGCGTGGGCGTCGTCGTGTCGCCGCTGATCGCCCTCATGCAGGACCAGGTCGACGCGCTGCGCGCGCTGGGCGTGCGCGCCGGCTTCCTCAACTCCACGCAGGACATGGACGAACGCCGCATGGTGGAGGCCGAGTTCGCGGCCGGCGAGCTCGACCTGCTGTACCTCGCGCCGGAGCGGCTGCGCGTGGAGTCCACGCTGCGGCTGCTCGACCGCGGCAAGATCTCGCTGTTCGCGATCGACGAGGCCCACTGTGTGGCGCAGTGGGGCCACGACTTCCGCCCCGACTACCTGGCGCTGTCGGCGCTGCACGAGCGCTGGCCGGACGTGCCGCGCATCGCGCTGACCGCGACCGCCACGGAGGCCACGCGCGCGGAGATCGCCACACGGCTGAACCTGGGCGGGGCCCGGCAGTTCGTCGCCAGCTTCGACCGGCCCAACATCCAGTACCGCATCGTCCCCAAGGACGACGCCCGGAAGCAGCTGCTGGAGCTGCTGCGCACGGAGCACGTGGGCGACGCGGGCGTCGTCTACTGTCTCTCCCGCCGCGGCGTCGAGGACACCGCGGCCTTCCTCGTCTCGCACGGCATCGAGGCCCTGCCGTACCACGCGGGTCTCGACGCGGCGACGCGTGCGGCGAACCAGGCGCGGTTCCTGCGCGAGGACGGCATCGTCATGGTGGCCACGATCGCGTTCGGCATGGGCATCGACAAGCCGGACGTGCGCTTCGTCGCCCACCTCGACCTGCCCAAGTCGGTCGAGGGCTACTACCAGGAGACCGGCCGTGCCGGGCGTGACGGCCTGCCGTCGACGGCCTGGCTGGCGTACGGGCTGCAGGACGTCGTCCAGCAGCGCAAGCTGATCGACGGGTCGGAGGGCGACGACGCGCACCGGCGCCGCCTCGGGCAGCACCTGGACGCGATGCTGGCGCTGTGCGAGACGGTCGAGTGCCGCCGGGCCCGGCTGCTGGCCTACTTCGGGCAGCCCGGGGGCGCCTCCTGCGGCAACTGCGACACGTGCCTGACCCCGCCCACCACCTGGGACGGCACGATCGCCGCGCAGAAGTTCCTGTCCGCGGTCTACCGGCTGGCGCGCGAGCGGCGGCAGAAGTTCGGCGCGGGCCAGATCATCGACATCCTGCTGGGCAAGAAGACCGCGAAGGTCGTCCAGCACGACCACGACACCCTCACCGTCTTCGGCATCGGCACGGAGCTGAGCGCCGCCGAATGGCGGGGCGTGGTGCGGCAGTTGCTGGCGCAGGGGCTGCTGGCCGTCGAGGGCGAGTACGGCACGCTGGTGCTCACCGACGCCAGCGGCGAGGTGCTGGGCTCGCGCCGGCAGGTGCCGATGCGCCGCGACCCGGCGCGGCCGGCCCGGGCCGCCAAGTCCGCGAAGGGCGGCGGCGGTTCGGGCAAGCGGGCGGCGGTCGTGGACCTGCCGGCGGAGGCGGTGCCGGTCTTCGAGGGGCTGCGCGCCTGGCGGGCGGCGGCCGCGCGGGAGCAGGGCGTCCCGGCGTACGTCATCTTCCACGACGCGACGCTCCGCGAGATCGCCACGGTCCGGCCCGGCTCCCTGGAGGCGCTGTCGGCCGTCGGCGGCGTCGGCGAGAACAAGCTCGCCAAGTACGGGCAGCAGATCCTCGACGTGCTGGCGGGCCGGGAGGTGACGCAGGAGACGGAGCCGTTCGAGGACCAGGCCCCGGCCTAGGCAGCGGGGAGGGCCTGGGCCGCGGGGCCCGGTGTGCGGCGGACGCCGGTGAGGTGCGCGTAGACGACGACGTTGCCGAGGTAGGCGTCCTCCTCCTGGGAGAAGCCGCCGCCGCAGGTGATCAGGCGGAGTTCGGGGCGGCCGGCGGCCGTGTAGACCTTGTCGGAGGGGAAGGCCGTCCGCGCGTACACCTCGATGGCGTCGATGCCGAAGACGGCGGTGCGGCCGTCGTGCCGGGCGACCTCCACGGTGTCGCCCTTCTTCAGCGCGCCGAGGTTGTAGAAGACGGCCGGACCCCCGGCGGTGTCGACGTGGCCAGCGACGACCGCGGTGCCGACGGAGCCGGGCGCCGGCCCGCCCGCGTACCAGCCGGCGAGGTTCTTGTCGCCCTCCGGCGGGCTGGCCAGGCTCTGGTCGGGCATCAGGCCGAGCGGCGTGAGGGGCGCGTCGACGCGGATGGCAGGGATGCGGATACGGGTCGGCGGGGAGGGCGGCAGCGCCGGTACGTGCCGTTCGCCACGGCCCCAGGCGAGCAGCGGCCCGCGGGAGCGGGTGAACGCCTCGGCCGCGGAGGGCTGCGGCGGCGGGCCCTGCTTCCGCGCGCCGTGGTCGATGAGCCAGCTGCCCGCCAGCACCCCCACCGCGAGCACGACGGCGATCACGGTCTTCAGCCGGGTGTCGTACGGGGGCCGGGGCGGGGGCGGGCCGGCGCGGCCCGGCCCGCGGGACGCCGTGGTGCCGCCGCCCGCCCGGAGGCAGGCGGCGGCCCACGACGCGGCCGGGGCGCCCGGCCGGCGCCCGGTCCCGGCGCCCGGGCGCCGTGCGCGCGCCCGGGGGCCGAGGGGCGGACCGGAGGGCACCGGAGCCTCCGTCCGCGGTCAGACCCGGTCGCTGCCGCCGCGGCGGCGCAGGAACCAGGTGCCGGCGACGGCCACGGCGCCCAGGACGGCCGCCCCGGCCACGATCTCCACGGTGCCGGAGTCGTCGTTCGTGCCGCCGAGGCCGGTCTTCATGCCGCCCCTGGGCGGCATCGGCGAGCTGCTGTGCGACGTGCGCGGCATGGGCGACTCCTTGCCGCCCGTGCCGGCCTCCTTGCCGCCGCTCGTGTTCCCGCCGCTCGTCTTTCCGCCGCCCGTGGCCTTCACGATCAGGTCGCCGGTGGCCTCCTTGCCGTTGGAGCACTTGGCGCCGATGCCGTAGGTGCCGGGCTTGGCCGAGCGGGGCACGTCGAACTGGCCGACCACGACCTCCTTGTGCGTGCCGGGCTTGAGCTCGAACGACGCCGGCCCGCCCACGGCACTGGCGTCGGCCGTGGCGTGGCCGTCCGCGCCGCAGGCCGTGGTGTTGACGGTGACCGTGCCGCCGGGCTGCGCGGTCCCCGGGCTGATCTCCAGCTTCCCGAAGTTGTCGGCGAACGCGGGGGCGACCGGCAGCCCCAGCACGGCTGCCGTCGCGGCGGCCCCGGCGAGCATTCGTGCAGTACGCATGCTTCCTCCGTGAGCGCGGACGCGGCACACCCGTGTGCCGCATCAGGAGTCGGGAATCCGCGCTCCTCTGACCGAGCGAAGCGGCGTTCGGGGGCCCGCGCACTCTGACACCCCTTCAGCGGAGGCACCGGCACGGCCGGGCGGGAAGGCCGAAAGCGCAGGTCAGCGGGGTGGACGACGGGAGTCCCAGGGGGGCGGGAGGGCACATGGCGAACGGGTGACCGTACGGATACGTACGGTCACCCGTTCGGCGCTCCGGGGCTACGGCGCCGCCGCGAGGTCGTCCGGGCAGCCCGTGCCGCGCGGCAGCTTGTAGGGGGCCGCGATCCGGTACGTACCGGCGTGCGGGGCGCGCAGCAGCGTCCAGTCGTCCTCGGGCTCGCCGGCCGCCGGCGGCTGCTGCACCTCCTTGGCGAGGCAGCCGTGCAGGTTGACCGGCGCCTCGCCGCGCGGGCCGGCCTTCGGCGGCTGCACGGCCTTCCCGTCGTCGTCGAGCAGGCCGAGCCAGGGCGAGTACGGGATGCGGATGAGCACCGGGCCGGCCTTCTTCACGGTGATCCTCAGCTCGCCGGCGTCGGCGTGCTCCACGACGGCGGGCGGCTCGGCCAGCGGCGTGGGGTCCTTCACCTCGAAGAGCCGCCAGTTGTCGTCCTGCCACACCTGGCGCAGGTACTCGGGCTCCCGGGCGACGAGCTTGGCCTCCTCGACGGCCGCGTTGTCCGGCTCGCCGGTGGGCAGCACGACGTAGTGCACGGCCCAGCGGCTGAGCCAGGCGCGGTAGCTGTCGGTGGTGAGCCTGCCCTCCTCGTAGAAGAGGGGGTTCCGCTTCAGGTCGGCCTGCCGGTTCCAGCCCCGGGCCAGGTTGACGTACGGGGCCAGGGCGGACGCCTCGCGGTGGCTGCGCGCGGGCACCACCTCGACGCGGCCACGGGTGGCGTCCACGTGCTGCAACCGGTCGACGAGCGGCGCGACCGCGCGCGCCCAGGAGGCGGCGGGCGTGGTGTGGATGATGTCGCTGACCGAGTTGGTGGTCTGCCACGCGGTGCACGTCACGAGGGCGAGGACCGCGGCCGTCCACGTCCGGCCGCCGCGCAGCAGGTCGGCGCGGGCCGGCCGCTCCATGCCGGTGAGCACGGCGACCAGCACCACGCCGCCGAAGACCATGCCCAGGCGCGAGATGTTCGTGCCGATCTGGGACGGGATCAGCCACACGAGCAGCACGCCGAGCACGTACAGGGCGGAGACGGTCCGCACCGTCCGCCAGGACCACGGCGTGAAGACGAAGCCGAAGACACCGGCCAGGAGCGGCAGGATCGTCGAGGCCCAGGACATCGGCTGCTGCCCGGAGAAGGGGAACAGCCACGCCGACAGGGCGACCACGATCACCGGCGTCACGCCCAGCGCGTACGCGGCCGGGCGGCGCCGGCCCAGCCACAGCGCGGCGGCGACGACGCCGACGAAGAGGCCCGCCACGGGGCTGGAGGCCGTGGCCAGCCCGGCCGACAGCGCGGCCAGCGCGGCCCGCACCCAGCGGTACCGGCCGTCGGTGCGCCACCGCACCGGCCACGCGAAGACCGCGGCGACTGCCGCCAGGCCGAACATCATGCCCAGCCCGAACGTCACCCGGCCCGATATGGCGTTGCAGGCCAGCGCGAACGCGCCGTACAGGGAGGGCCACAGCGGGCGCCGCACGGCCCGGCTGCGCTCGACGATCATCGCGATGAGGCCGGCCGAGACCGTCCCGGCGATCATCATCGTGGTGCGCACGCCCAGCAGCGCCATCAGGTACGGCGAGATGACGCTGTACGAGACGGGGTGCATGCCGCCGTACCAGGCCAGGTTGTACGCGGAGTCGGGGTGCTGGAGCGCGAACTCGGCCCACGCGTCCTGCGCGGCGAGGTCACCGCCGCTGTTGGCGAACAGCAGCACCCACAGGACGTGCAGCGCCGCGGCGACCGCCAGGGTGGTGGCGACGGTGCCCGTGAGGAGCCGGCGACGGGCGGTGCGCAGCCGCCGGTGGCCGGGGACGACGGCCCACGCCGGCCGGCGATAGGCGGGCCGCCCCGCCCCGCCGTCCTCCTGGGGTACGGCGGTACCCGGCGCGGCTCCTTCGCCGCCCGGCTCTCCCGGCTGCCCGGCCCGTACCGGCCCCGCGGTGGTCACTGCTCTCTCCCCGTCTTCCCCCCGGAATCCTGATGTCCCCGCCGTCGGCATGTCCGCATCTCCCCATCTTCCCGGACATCCTCCCGGACGCCCGGCCGGGGCGGACGGCACGGGGCAAAACCCCCGCGACGCTAACACGCCCCCGGCGCCGTCCCCCGGCCGAGCCCGGCGGCCGTGCGACGGCTCCTGGTCCGTACCACTCGTACGGACCAGGAGCCGCGCGGCACGCCGGCCGGTGCCGCCCGACCGGTGCGGTCTGCTGATGCGGGCCGGCCGGTGCGGTCTGCTGCTGTGGATCAGCTGATGCGGGTCAGCTTGGCGCCGAAGGACGGCTCGGCGAGGTCCTTCTGCAGCGCCACCGGGACGCGCACCTGCCCGGCGCCCGTGCCCACCGTCAGCTCGCCGACCTCCGTACCGGCCTTCGCCGTGTGCGGCAGCTTGCGGCCGCCGTCCGCCAGCGCGAACTTCGTCGTGAACCCGGCCCAGCCCACGGCCTCGACGTCCTTCGTGACGACGAGCGGCGTACGGCCGCCCAGGCCGTCGTCGACGTAGCCGACGACGTCGCCCTTCTTCACCACGGTGGTCTTGGTGAGCGCGTCCTGGATGGCCCGGGTCTGCTTGTAGCTGGTGTCCAGTGCCACGGCGAGGTGGGCGTTGGCGTCATTGGAGTTCGGGTTGCGCTGGTCCATGGTGGCGCCGACGATCAGCTGCTCCTTGCCGTCGATCGTCTTCTTCACCGCCCACATCAGCGCACCGCCGGCCGGACCGCTGGAGCCGGTCTTGATGCCCAGCACACCGGTCTGCTTGACGAGCAGCTTGTCGTTGTTGTTGTAGATGCGCTCCGACAGGCCGGGGATGTCGGTGTTGGTCTTGCCGGTGATCTCCCGGACGACCTTGTTCTGGATCGCCACCTCGGCCAGCTTCACCTGGTCGACGGCCGTGCTCCGGGTCGTCTCCTTCAGGCCGCTCGGGTCGGTGTACGTGGTGTTCGTCATCCCGAGGTCCTTGGCGGCGGCGTTCATCTTCGCGACGAACTCCTCCTCCGACTTCGCGTCCCAGCGGGCCAGCTGGCGCGCGATGTTGTTGCCGGAGGGGATGAGCAGCATCTGGAGCATGTCGTACTCGGAGAACTGCTGGTTCTCGGAGACGACCAGGCGCGACTCGTCCTTCGCCTGCGACTCGCGGGCCGCCTGCGCGTCGATCGTGATCATCGGGCCCTTCTCGCCCGGCTTGAGCGGGTGGTCCTTGAGGATCACCCACGCCGTCATGACCTTCGCGACGCTCGCCGTCGGGACGGGCTTCTGCTCGCCCGACGTACCGACGTCACCGGCGCCCAGCACCTTCGCGGCGGACTGGCCCTGCGACGGCCACGCCATGTCGGGCTTGTCGCCCGCGAAGGTGAACGACTTGTGCGCGCCCAGCGCCAGCTTGGGGGCCGGCAGCGGACGGAACGCCTGCACGACGACGAAGACGACGGCCAGCAGGGCGACCAGCGGCGTCCAGATCTTCACGCGCCGCAGGGCCGACCGCACCGGCGTCTCCGGCGGCGGCGGGGTGTTCGTCAGCTGTGCCAGCAGGTCCAGCGGGGCCTGCGGGCCCTGGGGGCCCTGCGAGCCGGCGGCGGGGCCGCCGGCCGGGGCCGGGGCCTTCGGGGGCACCGACACGGGGATGGCGGGCTTGGGCGGCGCCGGCGGCGCGGCCGGCGCGGAGGCCGGGGCCTTGGGGGCGGGGGCCTTGGGGGCGGCGGCCTTCGCTGCGGGCTTGGCAGCGGGCTTCGCCGGGGCGTCGTCCTTCTTCAGCGGGACGAAGCGGCTCTTGCCCTCCGGCTCCGGCTTCGGCGCCTTCAGCAGCTCGGTCGGCTGGTCACCGGAGTCCCCCTTGGGGGCGGTCTTGGAGTCTGCCCCGGGGTCGGCCTTGGGGTCTGCCTTGGAGCCGGTCTTTGCCTCTGCCTTCGCGTCGGCCGGGCGAACGGCGCGGAAGACGGCCGTCGGCTGGTCGGCGGCGGGCTTCCGGGCGGCGGGCTCGGAGCCGGCCTCGACCTCCGCCTTGGGGGCAGCCTTGGGCTCGGCCTTGGGCTCGCTCTTCGGCTCCGCCTTGGGGCCGGCGGTCGCAGCCGGCTTCGTCTCCGGCTTTGCGTCGGGGGCGTTGTCGCCCTTGGGAGTGACGGTACGGAAGACAGCCGTGGCACGGTCGGCCTGCGGCTGCTTCTTCTCCGCGTCGGAGGTGCCGGAGGCGTCGGCCTTCGGGCGCACCGTACGGAAGACGGCCGTCGCCTTGTCGGGCGCAGGCCGGCCGGCGGCAGGCTTCTCGTCGCCCGCCTCGTCCTCGTCGCCCTTGGCCTCGTCCTTCGGACGGACGGTACGGAAGACGGCCGTGGCACGGTCGGCCGCCGGCTTGTCGCCGGCCGGCTTCTCACCGGCGGTCTCCGCCGCGGCGTCAGTCCTGGGCCCGGGCTTGGCCTCGGGCTCCCCCTTGGCCTCGGCCTTCGCCTTCGCCTCCGGCTCCGGCTTCGCCTCGGCATCCGCCTTCGGGCGTGCCTCGCCGGCCGACGGCGAGGACGCCTCGTCCTCCTCGCCGGCCACCCAGGCCGCCACGGCCGCCTTCAGGCGGGCGTTGCCCTTGCCGTCGGTCGCGCCGTCGTTGCCATTGCCGTTGCCGTTGCTGCCGCCGTCGCCGTTCCCGGCCTTCTCTGCAGCCGCGGACGCCGTGTCCGGCGCATCCGGTGTATCGGTCGTGTCCGGCGCATCCGTCGCCGTCCGGGATTCCCGGGCCACGCCGAGCCTGGGGTCGCGCTCACTGCCGGCCCTGCCAGTCGTCTCCCCCGACGACTTACGCTGCTCCGACTTGTCGGGGGACTCGCCCGCCACCGATGCCTCCTCGAATTTCCCGCACCATACGCCGAGGCGTGGCGACAAGCGCCCCGCTCCCCGATCCTCTCAACGTCTACCAGTGTCCTCTGCCGCCGTCCCGCCGGAACGCGAGGCCGTCAGAGGGCATGGTCGGGCTTCACCCACGTGCAAGACGAGACGACATACCTACCGGTTCCCGCCCGAAGTCACCACGCACTCTCGACAGACCAATGTGAGAGGGGTCACCCTGTCAGTCATCCACGCGGGGAGGCATGGATGGGCAGGAGCCGCAGAACAATTCCGGAGGAGCTTCTGCTGCTCGCCTTGGACCCGGCCACGGGCACCACGGCGCAGCCGCAGTCGCTGGACCTCGGTCTTGCCGGAGCCCAGCTAGTGGAGCTGGCTCTGGCGGGACGGATAGCCCCAGACGGGGATCGTATCGCCGTGGTCCACCCACGGCCGACAGGTGATCCGACCCTGGACACCGCACTCGAGCTGTTGCGGCGCCGCGGCAGCCCCGTGCGGGCGGTGCACTGGATCGGCGGGCCCCGGCTGGGGCTGCGCCAGACGTATCTGACCCACCTGGAGCGGTGCGGCATGGTGCATGCCGTCGCGGGTCAGATGTGCGGGGTGCTGCCGACCACGCGCTACCAGGCGACCGACACCGCCATCAGCCGGGAGATCAGGGCCCGGCTGGACAGCGCGATCCGCACCGGCGTGCCGCCGGACCCGCGGACCGCGGCGCTCGCCGCCCTGGCCCACGCCGTGGGTCTGGGCAAGCATCTCTACCCGGGCAACGAGGGGCGTTCCTCGCGGTCCAGGCTGCGGGACCTGATCCGGCACGACCCCATGGGCGGGCTCGTGGCGCACGCCGTGATGGACGTGCAGAACGGTGCCGCCGCCCAGCCCCGGCGGGCACCGGCCGCGCCCGGTTCCTCCGCCGGCGGCGGCACGGGGCGCCGTACGGCGGCGCGAACGGCTGCGCACCGTGGCGTGATGGCCCGCGCGGCCGCCTCGTGAAACGGTTCAGCAACCCTTAGTGCACAACCCACGCACGACCGCACCACCGCACTTCCGCATCTCCGCACGACCGCACCACCGCACTTCCGTTCCTCCGCTCCAGTGCGCGGGGCGACGGCCGGCCGCGTCCGTTTCGGCGACGGCGCGGCCCGCCGCCCCGCGCTTCGCCATGTGCGGCGGGCGGTGGCGGCGCCGTAGCACCCCTACGTCAGCTGTCGCCGGGCGCGGATCACCGCGGGCGGACTTGGTGTAAGCATTTTCCAGCGCCGCCCCGGCCAGTGGTGGCAGGCTGCGGAGCAGGAGAACAGCAGCACGACGGAGCCGGAGGTGCGTCCGTGGCGTCCAGTGTCAACCCCACCGTGAGGCGGCGCCGACTGGGGCAGGAGCTGCGCAAGCTCCGCGAACTCAAGGGCATGACGGCCGAGGAGGTGGCCGAGCGGCTACTGGTGTCGCAGTCGAAGATCAGCCGTCTGGAGAACGGGCGTCGCAGCATCAGCCAGCGCGACGTCCGCGACCTGTGCAGCGTCTACGGCGTCGAGGACCACCGCATTGTCGATTCCCTGATGCAGATGGCCAAGGAGTCGCGCCAGCAGGGCTGGTGGCACGCCTTCGGCGACATTCCCTACAGCGTTTACATCGGCCTGGAGACGGACGCCGCGTCCTTGCGCGTGTACGAAGGCTCGCTCGTACCCGGCCTGTTGCAGACACCCAACTACGCCAGTGCCGTCACCGAGGGTTCCTGGCCGGAGGCGACCACGGCCGACGTGGAACGGCGGGTGCAGGTCCGGATGCGGCGGCAGGAACGCATCACCGATCCGGAGAATCCCCTGCGCCTCTGGGCGGTCATCGACGAGTCGGCGCTGCGCCGCGTCGTCGGCAGCAACGCCATCATGCGCGAACAGATGGAACATCTCGTGGAGTTCAGCATGCGGCCGCACATCACGGTGCAGGTGCTGCCCTATTCCGTGGGCGCCCACCCCGGTATGTACGGCAAATTCTCGATCCTCGAATTCCACGACCCGCAGGACGCCAGCACGGTGTACCTGGAGGGCATCACCAGCGATCTGTATCTGGAAAAACCGAACGACGTCCAGGCGTACAGCGTGATGTACGAGCATTTGCGCATGCAGGCCCTGAACGCCGAGGACTCGCGGCGGTTCATCCTGAAGGTCGCCGAGGACTGGGCGACCGCCACCGAGGACGGCGAGGACTGAGGCCCGAGGACGGCGAGGACCGAGACCCGAGGGGAAGGAGATCCGGGGAAGGCGGAACCGTACACCCCCTCCGCCCCGGGGGGGAAGAGCTGAATGGAATATGCCATCCGGTCGGGTGAAGGCCCCGTTCATCAGCTGATGTTGGCGCGTAACGTCGGTCGCACCTCGGGAATCCCGCGGACACCGCGTTCCGGTCAGACGGAACACCAGTGACCCACGCCCATCACCAGCGATCAGCTGCACTCACAGGCAACGGAGCAACCATGGCCATTCAGCAGGGAAAGACGGCTTGGCGGAAGTCCTCCTACTCGCTCGCCCACGGCGACTGCGTGGAGGTCGCCTCGCCCCTTCCCCGGTCCATCGCGGTGCGCGACTCGAAGGCACCCCAGGGCCCGGCGCTCGCCTTCTCGCCGACCGCCTGGACCGCGTTCGTGGCGACCGTCAACGGCGCCGCACAGGGTCGCTGACCGCTCGCCGACGGCACCCCCGACCCGACCGACCCGACTGACCCGACCGACCGCGGAGCACCCGGCACAGCACCACAGCGTCACCAGCACGTCCGTACCGCCGTACCGCACTGTCCGCCCAGAGCCCTCTCGCCCGGATCACCGCTCCGGCCGAGGGGGCTCGGTCGTGTCCAGGAAATGCCGTCGGGTCAACGTGCGGCGCCCGCCCGCCGTCACCCGTTCGGGCCAACCGCCCGGCGCCGCTCCTCCACCGTTCCTACGCCGTGCCGGGCTTGCCGGGGGCGGGCCGCACGGTGTTCATGATCTTGTCGATCTGCTCGGCCGACAGGGCGTCCGGCACCCCTTGGTCCGCGTAGATCACCCAGCCGTGGAAGGTGCCGTCCGGCATCTTCTGCGCGATGCTCTTCACGATCGCCGTCGCCGGCACGCACTCGCTCGGACGGTTGGTGACGGTCACCTTCGCCGTGGCGGTCCAGCCGTCGATGCCGTTGTTCTTCCACGGCTTCTCGTCCGTGATCTCGATCTTCGGCTTGTGGGCCGTGCCGCCGTACGCGGCGAAGCCCCAGTTGCCCGCCCAGTTGCGGGCGTTCTCCTTCAGGTCGCCGTCCTTGCCGCCGCCCGTCGTGCCGACGGTGGCGAGCTGGCCCTGGCCCGCCTCGCCCAGCAGGTCGGGGTTGGCCTTCGAGGCGCAGCCGCCCTCGTGGTAGCTGGCGGCGCCCGACATGGTGACGATCGGCTTGCCGCCCTCGGTGTACGCGACGTACGTGTCCGGGGGGAGCACCTTCCACTTCTCGCCCTTGGCGGGGACGTCGTACTGGAAGAAGTGCTCGGCGCGCGTCTGCGTCTGCCAGCCGGGGACCAGGGGCTGCGCCTTGCCGCCGTTCTGCTGCCCGTTCTGGCCGCCGTCCTTGTCGCCGTCCTGCTGGTCGCCGGGCTTGGCCGGGGCCTGCGACGGCGTCGCCTTGCCGGCGGCCGCGTCCTTGCCGCCGTCGTCGCCCCCCGCCGTCGCCCACCAGGGCGTACGCCGCACCGCCGATCAGGGCCAGCGCCACGACACCGCCCACGACGGCGAACAGCGTCTTGTTGCTCTTCCCCGGCTGCCGCGGCTGCTCCGGCTGCCCCGGCGGGGGAAACTGCCCCGGCTGCGGGCCCCACGCGGGCGCCGGGCCGAAGCCGCCCTGGGGCGGCGGCGGGTACTGCGGCTGCTGCGCGTTCTGCTGAGGGTGCTGGTGCGGATTCGGGGTGGGGTTCTGGGGCCACGACATGCCCGTCACCATATGCGGGCCTTGTCGCCGGGCCGTCGGGGCCCGGCGACAGATCCGCAACACTTCCCGTCAGTCCGTGTCCAGCACCGGCAGCAGCTCCGGAAGGTGCCCGTCCGAGGCCAGCGCCGCCGCCTGCCGCTCCGCCGGCACGTCCTCGTACAGCGTCGTCCGCGCCCGGGCCGGCCGGCCCGCCGCCTCGGCGATGGCGACGAGGTCGCGGATGGAGCGGTACGAGCCGTACGAGGAGCCCGCCATGCGGGAGATGGTCTCCTCCATCAGCGTGCCGCCCAGGTCGTTGGCGCCGGAGCGGAGCATCTCCGCGGCACCGTCGGTGCCCAGTTTGACCCAGCTCGTCTGGATGTTGGTGATGTGCGGGTGCAGCAGCAGCCGGGCCATGGCGGTCACCGCGCGGTTGTCGCGCATCGTCGGGCCGGGCCGGGCGATGCCCGCCAGGTAGACGGGCGCGTTGGTGTGGACGAACGGCAGCGTGACGAACTCGGTGAAACCGCCCGTCTCCTGCTGGATCTCCGCCAGCAGCCGCAGGTGGCCGAGCCAGTGCCGCGGCTGGTCCACGTGCCCGTACATCATCGTGGAGGAGGAGCGGATGCCCAGTTCGTGCGCCGTCCGCACGACCTCGACCCAGGTGGCGGTGGGCAGCTTGCCCTTGGTGAGGACCCAGCGGACCTCGTCGTCGAGGATCTCGGCCGCCGTGCCCGGGATCGTGTCGAGCCCCGCGTCCTTCGCCTCGGCCAGCCACTCCCGCACCGACAGCCCGGTGCGCGTGGCGCCGTTGACGACCTCCATCGGCGAGAAGGCGTGCACGTGCATCCCCGGCACCCGCTTCTTCACCGCCCGCGCGATGTCGAAGTAGGCCGTGCCCGGCAGGTCCGGGTGGATGCCGCCCTGCATGCACACCTCCACCGCGCCCACGTTCCACGCCTGCTCCGCGCGGTCGGCGACCTGCTCCAGGGAGAGCGTGAACGCGTCGGCGTCGGTGCGGCGCTGCGCGAAGGCGCAGAAGCGGCAGCCGGTGTAGCAGACGTTGGTGAAGTTGATGTTGCGCGTGACGATGTACGTGACGTCGTCGCCGACCACGTCGCGCCGCACCGCGTCGGCGATCCGGCAGACGGCGTCCAGGGCCGCGCCGTCGGCGTGCAGCAGCGTCAGGGCCTGGTCGTCCGTGAGCCGCGTCGGGTCGTCGGCGGCCTGGGCGAGCGCGGCCCGTACGTCGCCGTCGAGGCGCTCCAGGGCGGGGGCGGGTCCGCCGGCCGCCTCGCGCACCGCCTCCCAGTCGCCGTACACCTCGTCGAAGTCGTCGCGGCGGTCGGCGGTGCGGCCCTCGGTGTCGACGGCACGGTGCAGGTCGGTGCGGCCGGTGGCGACGAAGACCTCCTCGGGCTCCTGCCAGGGGATGCCGCGCACCTCCGCGTCCTCGTCGGCGAGGCCGGTCGCCGGGTCGGCGAGGGCCCGGACGTGCGGCAGCAGCCGCGGGTCGAGCCAGGGCTCGCCGCGCTGCACGTACTCGGGGTAGACGGCGAGGCGTTCGCGCAGCCGGAAGCCGGCGGCCTCGGAGTGCCGGGCCAGCTCGTCGATCTGCGGCCAGGGGCGCTCGGGGTTGACGTGGTCGGGGGTGATCGGCGAGACGCCGCCCCAGTCGTCG
This sequence comes from Streptomyces mashuensis, assembly GCF_014654785.1. Taxonomy (GTDB): domain Bacteria; phylum Actinomycetota; class Actinomycetes; order Streptomycetales; family Streptomycetaceae; genus Streptomyces; species Streptomyces mashuensis. Next base: position 271,489 of record NZ_BNBD01000009.1, on the reverse strand, counting down.
ACGCCGGCGCCGATGAGGCGGCCGTACTCCGCGTCCACGAGGTTGGGCGGCGCCTGGAGGCAGGCGGAGGGGCCCATGATGTGGCGGGCGACGGCGACGGTGGCGACGAGGTCGTCCAGCTCCGCGTCGGGCATGCCGCGCATCGCCGTGCCCGGCTTGGCGCGGAAGTTCTGCATGATGAGTTCCTGGATGCCGTGGTAGGCGCGGGACACGCGGCGCAGGGCGAACAGGGACTCGGCGCGCTCCTCGTACGTCTCGCCGATACCGATCAGCAGGCCGCTGGTGAAGGGCACGTTGCTGCGCCCGGCGTCCTCCAGGACGCGCAGCCGGACGGCGGGCTCCTTGTCGGGCGAGCCGTAGTGCGGCATGCCGGGCTCGCGCCACAGCCGCTCCGAGGTGGTCTCCAGCATCATGCCCATGGAGGGGGCGACGGGCTTGAGCCGCTGGATGTCCGTCCACGACATCGCACCGGGGTTGAGGTGCGGCAGCAGGCCGGTCTCCTCCAGGATGCGGATGGCGATGGCGCGGACGTAGGCGATGGTGTCGTCGTAGCCGGCGGCCTCCAGCCACTCGCGGGCCTCGGGCCAGCGGTCCTCGGGGCGGTCCCCGAGGGTGATGAGGGCCTCCTTGCAGCCGAGCTCCGCGCCGCGCCGGGCGATGGCCAGGACCTCGTCGGGCGACATGAACATCCCGTGGCCCTCGCGCCGCAGCTTGCCGGGGACGGTGGCGAAGGTGCAGTAGTGGCACTTGTCGCGGCAGAGGCGGGTGAGGGGGATGAAGACGCTCTTGGAGTACGTGATGACGCCGGGGCGGCCGGCGGCCTCCAGGCCCGCGTCGCGGACGCGCGCGGCGGAGGCGCACAGGTCGTCGAGGTCGGCGCCGCGCGCCTGGAGCAGCACGGCGGCCTCGGCGACGTCCAGCGCGACGCCGTCGCGGGCGCGTCTGAGGGCGCGGCGCATGGCGTTGGCGGTGGGTGCGGCCTGCGGTGTCGGACGCTGTGCGCTGGAGGTCATTGTCCGAGCATACGAGCGGTCAAGGACAGCGCCGCGTACGGGAAGGAGGCGGTGTGTGTGCCGCTCCTCACGTCGGCCGGAGGCCGTTTCCCCACGTCGGCCGGAGGCCGTTTCCGCCGGGCCCCCGGGCCGGGCTGCGTCAGAGGAATTCCGCGTGCGCGTCGAGCGCCCGCAGCACGTCGGCCTCGGGGGCCGAGGGCAGGCCCACGACGACCTCCTCGATGCCCAGGTCGGCGAAGTAGGCGAGCTTGTCCTTGGAGGGGTGCACGGCGTACGGCACGACGGCCGGCTCCCCGTCGCGCCCGGCCTCGGCCCACACCAGGCGCAGCCGCGGCAGGTTGTCCTTCAGGCCGCTGCCGCCGATGGGCAGCCAGCCGTCGGCGTACTCCGCGATGTGCGCGAACAGCCGGCGCCCGGCCGTGCCGCCGATGAGGGTGCGCGGCCCCACCAGGGGCGCGGCGTCCCGGCGCGGGCGGGCCGGGTGCAGCGGCTTGGGGTGCGCCCAGCTGGCGCTCACGGAGCCGAAGGCGCCTTCGTAGGCGGTGGGTTCCGGCGCCCACAGCGCGCGCATCAGCGCCATCCGGTCGCGCACCACCTCTCTGCGCCGGGCCCAGTCCACGCCGTGGTCGGCGGCCTCCTCCACGTTCCAGCCGTAGCCGATGCCGAAGGTGAAGCGGCCGCCGCTGAGGAAGTCGAGGCTGGCGACCTGCTTGGCGAGCAGGACGGGGTCGTGCTGGGCGACGAGGGTGACGCCCGTGCCGATCGCGATGCGGTGCGTCACGGCCGCGGCCTGCGACAGCGCCACGAAGGGGTCGACCATCCGGCCGTACTCCGGCGGCAGCGGCTCCCCCATGGGGGCGGGCGTGTCGCGGCTGACGGGGATGTGGGTGTGCTCGGGCAGGAACAGCCCGGCGAATCCGCGCTGCTCCAGCTCGCGGGCGAGCCGTACCGGGGTGATGGTCTCGTCGGTGAGGAAGACCGTGGTGGCGATGCGCATGGCGGGCACCTCCGTCGTCGCGTGCGACCACGGTAACCGTGCGGGGCCCGCCGCGGCCCCCTTCGGCACGGGACGGCGGCCGGGCTCGTTCCGCTGTCCGCCACTCGGGCGTACAACGGTCCCATGCGCCGACGCGATGTGTTCCGGATGACGGCTGTCGTGGGCGCGGCGGGCGCCCTTACCGTGGAGGGCGTGACCTCCGCCCGCGCCGACGGTCCCGCACGCGAGGAGACCCGGACGCTCACGGGCCGGCTGCCGGCCGGTGCGCCCGACTACGTGTACCTGCCGGTGGAGGTGCCCGCCGGGGTCCGGGAGCTCGCCGTCTCGTACACGTACGACCGGCCGGAGGTGCCGCCGGGGACCCTGGGCAACGCCTGCGACGTCGGGATCTTCGACGAGCGCGGCACGGCCCTGGGCGGTGCGGGCTTCCGCGGCTGGTCGGGCGGGGCGCGCACGGAGTTCGTGGTGGGTACGGAGCGGGCCACGCCCGGTTACCTGCCGGGCCCCGTCCGCCCGGGCACCTGGCACGTGGTCCTCGGCCCGTACACGGTGGCGCCGCAGGGCATGGCGTACGAGGTGCGCGTGACGCTGCGGTACGGGCCGGCGGGCCGCACGCCCGCGGTGGTGCACCCGCCGCAGCGGGCGGCGGGCCGCGGCCGCGCCTGGTACCGGGGCGACAACCACCTGCACAGCGTCCACTCGGACGGCAGACGCACGCCCGCGGAGATCGCGGCGGCGGCGCGGGCGGCGGGCCTGGACTGGATCACGACGACGGAGCACAACACGACGTCGGCGCACGGGGCGTGGCAGGGCCTGTGGGGCGACGACCTGCTGATCCTGACGGGCGAGGAGGTCACGACGCGCAACGGGCACGTGCTGGCGCTGGGCACGGACCCGGGCGTCTTCGTGGACTGGCGCTACCGGGCCCGGGACGGTGCCGGGCAGGGTGCCTTCGCACGGTTCGCCCGCGCGATCCGGCGGGCGGGCGGACTGGTCGTCCCCGCGCACCCGTTCGCCGACTGCCCGGGGTGCTCGTGGAAGTTCGGCTACGAGCACGCCGACGTGGTGGAGGTGTGGAACGGGCCGTGGACGCCGGACGACGAGATGGCGGTGGCCGCCTGGGACGCGGGGCTGGCCGCCGCGGCGCGCGGCGGCGGGCGCTGGCTGCCGGCCATGGGCAACAGCGACGCGCACCGCGAGCCGCAGGTGGTGGGCCTGCCGCAGACGGTGGTGCTGGCGGACTCGCTGTCCCGGCAGGACCTGCTGGCGGGGCTGCGGGCGGGGCGCAGCTGGATCGCGGAGTCGTCGGCGGTGGGGCTCACGTTCGAGGCGTACGGGGCGCGGGGTGGGCGCGCGGGCATCGGCGGGCGCCTGCGGGTGCGCGCGGACGACGAGCCGGTGACGGTACGGCTGGGGGTGACGGGGGTGCCGGGGGCGGTGGTGCGGCTGGTGACGGACCAGGGGCCGGTGTTCACGGCGCCGTTGCCCGCGGACGGACGGTTGGAGTGGGGGACGTCGGCGGCGCGGTCCGCGTACGTACGCGCGGAGGTGCGGCGCGGGGGCGCGGACCGGCCGATGGTGGCGCTGACGAATCCGGTGTTCCTGGGGGCGTGAGGCGGGGGCGTGAGGCGGGGATGTCATCCGGTGGGTCTCAGGGAGCCTTCCGGGTCAGGTCCGGGTCGTGGCGGGTTTGGACCGCCGGTCGCCCGCAGACAGCGGCGTGGTGCCGGGCTCCCGTAGGGGGAGCAGGAAGAGGAGGCCCAGGGCGGGCAGCGCTATGAGGGGCGTGAGCGCCGTGCGCAGGGACGTGGCGTCGGCCAGGGCGCCGATGACGGGGCTGGCGAGGCCGCCGATGCTGATGGTGAGCCCGAGGGTGACACCGCCCGCGGTGCCGACGCGTCGCGGCAGGTAGTCCTGGCCCAGCGTGACGTGCAGCGAGAACGGCACGTACAGCACGGCGGAGGTGAGCGCGGTGAACACGAAGAGCAGCGGGCCGGGCACGAGCACCAGCCCGGCGACGGCGAACACGGTCAGCCCGTACGACCAGCGGACGACGCGGACACGCCCGTAACGGTCGGCGAGCCGCCCGCCCGCCAGGGTGCCCGCCGCCCCGCCGAGGTAGAGCAGGAACAGGGCGGCCGTGCCGGCGACGTCCCCGCCGCCGGTGCGCTGGCGCGCGTAGAGGGAGATGAACGCGCTGAGGCCGACGAAGACGACCGAGCGGCAGACGATGGCCGCGGACAGCTTGGCGAACGACGCCCAGTCGTCGCGCTGTTCGTCCGCGTCCGCCCGGCCGGCGGCCGGGCCGCCACCGGCGGGGGCCGACGCGGCGACGGCACGCAGGGCCGCCGCGCACAGCGCGGCACCGACGACGGCGGGGACGGCCAGCAGCGGGGTGGCGTGCAGCCCGCCGGTGGCCACCACGGCGGCGACCAGCAGCGGGGCGGCGGCGAAGCCGAGGTTGCCGCCGAGGGAGAACCAGCTCATGGCCGTGTGGCTGCCGCGGCTGGCGTTGCGTGCCACGCGGGCGGACTCCGGGTGGTACGCGGCGACGCCGATGCCGGACACGGCGACCGCGGCGAGCGTGAGGGCGTACGAGCCGCTCACGCCGCTCAGCGCGACGCCCGCGCCGCCGGTGAGGGCGCTCACCGGCAGCAGCCACGGCATGGCCCACTTGTCGGTGAGCGCCCCGAACAGCGGCTGCACGACCGACGACAGCAGGGAGGCGGCCAGCACGATGCCGGAGGCGGCGGCGTAGCCGTACGCCCGCTCGGAGACGAAGAACGGCACCAGCGCGGCCACCGCTCCCTGGTAGACGTCCACGCACGCGTGGCCCAGCGACAGGAGGAGGATCGGGTGGTGGGGCGACGAGGCCCGGGACTGCTGCGTCATACGCGTCATGCACCGATCGTGCCGACGGCGCCCGGTGTCGCGCTTCCGTTAAGTTGCCAACCCATGTCGAACATCCGCCACACGCCGGAGGCACCGACCCGGGTCAGGACGCTGGCCGCCGGGGAGGGCATCGACGCCCACCGCCACGACGACCACCAGATCGTCTACGCCGGCTCGGGCGTGCTGGCCGTGACCACGGACTCCGGCACGTGGTTCGCGCCCGGCACCCGCGCCATCTGGGTGCCCGCCGGCACCGTCCACGCGCACCGCGCCCACGGCCACCTGGAGCTGCACCTGGTGGGCCTGCCCGCCGGCGACAACCCGCCCGGCCTGGACGCGCCCACCGTGCTCACGGTCGGCCCGCTGCTGCGCGAGCTGATACTGGCCTACACCCGCGACCCGGAGGACACCGGTCCGGAGCGCCGCCGGCTGCTCGCCGTCCTCCGCGACCAGTTGCGCGCCTCGCCGCAACAGCCCGTGCAGCTGCCCACGCCCAGCGACCCGCGGCTCGCGGCGGTCTGCGCGATGCTGCACGCCGACCCGTCGGACAGCCGCACCCTCGCGGCCCTGGGGGCCGCCGTGGGGGCGGGGGAACGCACGCTCAGCCGGCTGTTCCGCGCCGAGCTGGGCATGACGTTCCCGCAGTGGCGCACCCAGTCGCGGCTCTACCACGCGCTGCGCATGCTGGCCGACGACGTGCCGGTCACGGCGGTCGCCCACCGCTGCGGCTGGTCGTCGGCCAGCGCGTTCATCGACGTCTTCCGCCGCTCCTTCGGCTACACGCCGGGCACGCACAACCGGCGCGCGTAAGGCGGTGGGAAGACGGCCGGGAGGATGACAGGGTGGGGAACATCCGTACGTACCCCGCACTCCGCACGACGAAATGAGCGCCGCATGGCTGTCATCCACCGCACCACGCTGGTACCGACCAAGGGCGAACTGCTCACCTCCTGGCTGCCGTCGAGGCCGTGGTACCGGGGCGGCAGCGCTGCTCCGCAGCTGTCCACGGCCGGCGGCTTCCGCCTCGACGACCCGGAGGGCGAGGTCGGCATGGAGTTCATCGTGACGGCCGACGCCACCACGGACACCACGTACTTCGCGCCGCTCACGTACCGCGGCGCGCCACTGGAGGGCGTGGACCACGCCCTGGTCGGCACCCTGGAGCACGGGGTGCTGGGCAAGCGGTGGGTGTACGACGGCTGCCACGACCCGGTGCTGACCGCGCAGCTGGTCGCGCTGATCGAGGGCCGTGCCCGCGCCCAGGCGCAGAGCATCAGCGACACGCCGGACGAGGACGTGACGCGCTCGTTCACGGGCCCGGCTCCGGCGCTCTTCACGGAGGTCACGGACGGGACCGAGAGCACGGACCTGACCACGCCGCAGGGCCTCGTGCTGCGCCTGCACAGGGTGCTGCGCCCGGGCCCGGAGCAGCCCCTCCCGGAGGGCGCGACGGGCCACGTGGCGGGCTCCTGGACCCAGCCGGACGGGAGCCGGGCGCGGGCGGTGTACGCGGTGCTGTACGGCGCCGGGAAGTAGGGGTCACCACGGGAGTTCGGCGTAAAGGACCGCGCGGAGCCCCCGGAAGGACACGTCCCCGACGAACGGCGCCAGGGGCGAGCGCCGGTGCCACAGCTCGTCGAACCGGCGCAGCTCCGCCCTCAGTTCCCGTGCGCTTTTACGCGACAGTGCCTGCATGACGTCGTCGAGGAGCACACGCGCCTCCAAGGGGTCGCCGCAGCAGTCCCAGTAGAGGCAGCCCTGCTCGTAGTGGTGGGCGAGGACGCGGACGGGAAGGCCTACGTGATCCTTCCAGAGCCTCACGGCCTGGCTGACCTCGCCCCGGAAGAGGTAGGTGCGGGTGCGTTCGAGGCGGGAGATCTCCGCCAGGGTGCGCGCGGACAGCCCGTCGATGACGAGGGACGGCGCGAGGTGGTCGTGGGGCCGGCGCCGGCGCGGGAGCGCGGCGCGGACCTCTTCGGGGCGCCTACGCGGCACGGCCCTTTCGGTTGATCGGCATGGGGAGAGAATGCCACACCGGATCGCCGTGGTTCATCCGGATTCCTGACAGGAGAACCCCCATGAGCAGCCCCGCCGACGGCCTCGCAGACGGCATCGCCGACGACCTCGTCGGCACGCAGGCCCCGCGCCACCGGATCACCGGCCCCGCGGAGGCCCTACGGGTGCTGGAGCGGGCCGCGCCCGGCCTGGCGCGGCACCGGCGCACCGAATCCGCCGTCCCCGACTGGGCGCTGATCGGCACGGCGCTCGGCACGGCCCTGCCCGGCGACTTCAGGCTGCTCGCCGAGCAGCACCGGCACTTCCGGCTGGGCGGCTTCCTCGCCGTCGCCCTGCCGGCGCCCGGCCGGGAACACGCGTGGCTGCGCGGCGTCCGCCAGAACCTGGAGATCGTGCACGACTGGTGGGAGGACGGCATGACGGCCGGCCTGCCGCCCCACCCGGCCCCCGGCGGGCTTCTCCCCTGGGCCGAGTCGCTCTCCGGCGACCTGTTCCTGTGGACGACGGCCGGCGCCGGGCCGGACGACTGGCCTGTGACCGTCGCGTCCCGCAGCGGGGCGTGGTGGCACTACGCGGGCGGCGCCGTGCAGTTCCTCGCCGAGCTGCTCGACGGTTCTCTCGAACCGTGGGCGCTGCCGGAGGTCCGGCCCGAGGTGACCTGGCCGGCCGGCGCGTAGCCGCTGCGGCGGGGGTGCTCCCCCTCACCCCGTCGCCACCGTCTCCGTGTCCCGTCCCGAGCGCAGTACCCGCCCCGGGAGCTCGCCTGTCGCCACGTCGTACCGCATGATCTCCGCGCCGTGGACGCGTACGCTCACCACTCCCAGGGCGCGCGAGTCGAGGCGTGCGCCGTCGCCCGGGAGGTCGCGGACCAGCGCCGGGGGTGTCGCGTCCACCCGTTCCGGGTCGAAGAGCACCAGGTCCGCGTGGTGGCCCTCGGCGATGCGGCCGCGGTCGCGGAGGCCGAAGAGGCGCGCCGGTTCGTCGCTCAGCATCTGGACCGCCCGCTCCAGCGGGACGAGCTTCCGCCCGCGCAGGCAGTCGGCGAGGAAGCGCGTGGGGTACGACGCGCCGCACATGCGGTCCAGGTGGGCGCCCGCGTCGGAGCCGCCCAGCAGGACGTCCTCGTGCTCCCACGCCTGGCGGCGGAGTTCCCAGCTGGCGGGGTCGTCGTCGGTGGGCGTGGGCCAGAGGACGGTGCGCAGGTCGTCGGCGAGGCAGATGTCGACGAGCGTGCCGAAGGGGTCCGTGCCGCGCTCGGCGGCGATCCCGGCGATGTCGCGGCCGGTCAGGCCGTCGTTCTCCTTGGTGTACGTGTCGCCGACGACGTAGCGCGCGAAGTCGGTCAGCCGGCGGTAGACCCCGGCCTCGGGCCCGGTGGCGCGGCGCAGGAGCTCGGCGCGTACGCCGGGCTCGCGCAGCTTGCGCATGCGCTCCTGGAGCGGCAGCCCCAGCACCTCGCCCCACCCGGGGATGAGGTGGAGGGCGCAGAACGTGCCCAGGGACATGTTCATCGGCGCCAGCACCGGCAGGGTGAGTGCGACGACGCGTCCGCCGGCGGCGCGGGCGCGTGCGCTGGGCGCGAGCTGGTGCGGGACGCGCTCGGGCACGGCGGAGTCGACGGTGAGGACGTTCCAGTTGAGGGGCCGGCCGGCCAGTGCCGACAGTTCCACCAGCAGGTCGGCTTCCTGGGGCGACAGCCGGTCCAGGCAGCCGTCCACGATGGCCTCCAGCTGCGTGCCCTCGTGCGCTCCCACGGCACGTGCCAGGGCGAGGAGTTCGTCGACAAGCGCGTGGCGGGACGCGACGGGCCGTCCGTCGCCGTCGGTGTGGGAGCCGGACTGCGTGGTCGACAGGCCCCAGGCCCCCGCCTCCATGGCGTCGCGCAGCAGGGCGACCATGCGCCGCAGCTGCCGGTCGTCGGGGGTGCCGCCGACCGCGTCGGGCCCCATGACGTACCGGCGCAGCGCGCAGTGCCCCACCATGAAGCCGGCGTTGACGGCGATGCGGCCCTCCAGGGCGTCGAGGTAGTCGCCGAACCCGGACCACGTCCAGGGGACGCCCTCCTCCAGGGCGGCGAGCGACATGCCCTCGACCCGGCTCATCATCCGGCGCGTGTAGTCGCCGTCGGCGGGCCGGTCCGGGTGCAGCGGCGCAAGGGTGAAGCCGCAGTTGCCGCCGACGACGGTCGTGACGCCGTGGCTGGTCGACGGGGAGGCGAGCGGGTCCCAGAACAGCTGGGCGTCGTAGTGGGTGTGCGGGTCGACGAAGCCGGGCGCGAGGACGAGCCCGTCGGCCCACTCCTCGGTGCGGCCCCGTCCGCCCACCCGGCCGCCGGCCTTGACCGCCCCGGGTGTCCGGTCGATGAGCGCTATCCGCCCGTCCCGGATGCCGACGTCGGCGACGTACGACGGTGCGCCCGTGCCGTCGACGACGGTGGCGCGGCGGATCAGGTGGTCCAGCACGGTCGGTCCTCTCCCTCGGGTCCTCGGACTCCTCGGACTGTCCGTTCGGCTGTCCCCGTTCGTCTGTCATGTCGGTGAGCGGTACGGGCCGGGGCGGCGACCCGGGAGGCGCCGCCCCGGCGGCATGCAGGGGCGCGCGGGCCCGCAGTGCGCCGCTAGGAGTGGCCGGGCGCTGCCCCCGCGGCCTGGCGCAGCCGTGTCGTGCGATGCACCGGATCGGTGTCGATCTTCGGGATGACGTGTTCGCCGATGAGCCGGATCGTCGTCATCGTGTCCTCGTACGGCACCCCGATCGGCAGGCCGAAGGCGAGCTGGTCGGCGCCGGCCCGCTCCCAGCGTTCGCACTGCCGCAGCACCTCGTCGGGGTCGCCGCAGACCATGAGCTCCTCGGCGATGAGCAGCTCGATGATCTCCTCGGTGTACTCGGGGAGCAGCTCGGGCCAGCGCGGTATGCCCTCGGGGCGCGGGAACGTGTCGTGGTAGCGGAAGAGCAGCGACTGGAGGTAGTGCAGGCCGCCGCCGGCGGCGATCCGGACGGCTTCGGCGTGGGTCGGGGCGCAGATGGCGGTCGTGGTGACCATGACGTTGTCGTTGACGTAGTCGCCGACGGGCCGGGCGTCCTTGACGGCCGTCTTGTACGAGTCGACGACCCACTCCATGTCGGCGACCTTCTGCACGCTGAACCCGAGCACGCCCAGGCCCTTGCGGGCGGCCATGGCGTACGAGGAGGGCGACCCGGCGGCGTACCACATGGCGGGGTGGGACGGCCCGTACGGCTTGGGCAGGATCTTGCGCGGGGGCAGCGACCAGTGGCGGCCGGTGAACCCCTCGTACTCCTCCTGGCGCCACATCCGGGGGAACTCGGCGATCGTCTCCTCCCAGATCTCCCGGGTGACGTCCATGGAGGTCGCGCCCGGCAGGAAGCCGAGGATCTCGTGGCTGCCGGCGCCGCGGCCGGTGCCGAACTCGAAGCGGCCGCGGGAGAGGTGGTCGAGCATGGCGGCCTTCTCGGCGACCTTGGCGGGGTGGTTGACCTGCGGCAGCGGGTTGAAGATGCCGGAGCCGAGGTGGATGCGTTCGGTGGCGTGGGCGAGGTAGCCGAGGAAGACGTCGTTGGCCGAGAGGTGGGAGTACTCGTCCAGGAAGTGGTGTTCCGAGGCCCACGCGTACTTGAAGCCGGAGCGGTCGGCCTCGACGACGTACGCGGCCTCCTCCATCAGGGCGTGGTGCTCGGCCATGGGGTCGCTCCGTGAGCGGCTCGCCGGTACGTAGCCCTGCACGAAGATCCCGAATTCCAAGGGAGTCACCGCCCGTCGTCGCCACGCGGCGGCGCCCGCCGCGATCTGATGGTTCGTCAGCTGAGCTGGCAGCGACTGTGGCACCGCCCGCCACCACCGTCAAGGGCACGCCGGGCCGCGCACAAGGCCACCGCGCCGGGTCGGGGCACGGACGAGTCGGACAGGCCCGGACAGGACCCCGGGCCGGTCAGGACGGCCCCGGCCAGAGCCCGTCCTCCGTCAGCCCGAGCAGCTCGATCGCGTTGCCGCACACGATCCGCTCGACCACCTCGGGCGCCAGGTGCGCCATCTGGCGCTCGGCGACCTCGCGGGAGTGCGGCCAGGTGGAGTCGGAGTGCGGGTAGTCGGTCTCGTACAGGACGTTGCCGACGCCGATCGCGTCCAGGTTGCGCAGCCCGAAGGCGTCGTCGAAGAAGCAGCCGTGGACGTGCCGGGCGAACAGCTCCGACGGCGGACGGCGCACCCGGTCCGCGATCCCGCCCCAGCCGCGGTTCTCGCGCCACACGGTGTCCGCGCGCTCCAGGATGTACGGGATCCAGCCGATCTGTCCCTCCGCGTACATAATGCGCAGACCCGGGAACTTCTCGAAGGCGCCCGACAGCAGCCAGTCGGCGAGCGAGAAGCAGCAGTTGGCGAAGGTGAGCGTGGAGCCGACGGCGGCCGGCGCGTCCGCCGAGGTGGACGGCATGCGCGAGGAGGAGCCGATGTGCATGGCCACGACCGTCCCGGTCTCGTCGCAGGCCCGCAGGAACGGGTCCCAGCCGTCGCCGTGCACCGAGGGCAGGCCCAGGTGGGGCGGGATCTCGGAGAAGCACACGGCGCGCACGCCCCGCGCGGCGTTGCGCCGCACTTCCGCGGCGGCCAGTTCCGCGTCCCACAGCGGCACGAGGGTGAGGGGGATCAGCCGGCCCTGCGCCCGGGGGCCGCACCACTCCTCCACCATCCAGTCGTTGTAGGCGCGTACGCAGAGCAGCGCCAGCTCGCGGTCGGCGGCCTCGGCGAAGGTCTGGCCGCAGAACCGCGGGAAGGTGGGGAAGCACAGCGCCGACCGGACGTGGTTGACGTCCATGTCGGCCAGCCGGTCGGGCACACTGTAGGAGCCCGGTCGCATCGCCTCGTAGGTGATCCCCTCCACCCTGACGTCGTCCCTGGAGCATCCGACGGCACTATCCAGCCGCGTCAGCGGACGGCACAAATCCTCATAGATCCACCAGTCCGCCACCGGCCCCTCGTCGCCGGGCCCGCCCATGACGGGCGAGAACCGGCCACCGACGAAGGACATGTCCTTGACCGGCGCCCGGACCACCCGGGGACCGCTGTCACGGAATTTCGCCGGTAGCCGGTCCGTCCAGACACCGGGGGGCTCGACGGTGTGGTCGTCGACCGAGACGATGGCGGGGAACGATCCGGATAAGCGCGCCATGGCCGACACGTTAGCGCCGTCCTGACGACCCGTCAGCCATCGTGTCCGCCATCTCCTTGCGGAACGGGCGGAGAGGGCCGGACCGCTGCTGACGCGAAGGGCCCGGACAAGGCAGACTGACCGGTGCGACCGAGCGGTACAGGCAGGGGGTCACGATGGCCGGCGACACAGGGCACGGGCGGCAGCTGCGCTTCACCGTGCTCGGACCCGTCCGCGCCTGGCGCGGCGAGGAACAGCTCAGTACCGGAGCGCCCCAGCAGCGCGCGCTGCTCGCCGCCCTCTTGCTGCGCGGCGGCCGCACCGCCACCGCGCCCGAGCTGGTCGACGCCCTGTGGGGCGAAGCACCGCCGCACGCCGCCCTCGCCGCCCTGCGCACCTACGCGTCCCGGATGCGGAAGGCGTTCGGGCCCGACGCCGAGGCCCTGGTCAGCGAGTCCGGCGGGTACGCGATACGGGTCGCGCCCGGCTGCCTGGACACGGAAGAGGCCGAGCGGCTGGCCGGCGAGGCCGACAAGGCCCGCTCGGGCGGCGACCGCGCCCGCGCCCGCGACCTGCTCAACCGGGCGCTGCGCCTGTGGGACGGCGAACCGCTGGCCGGCGTGCCCGGCCCCTACGCGGAGACGCAGCGGGCCCGCCTGGAGGAGTGGCGGCTCACGCTCCTGGAGAACCGCCTCGACCTCGACCTGGACGTCGGCGGCCACGCCGACGCCGTCTCCGAGCTCACCGCCCTGACCGCCGCCCACCCGCTGCGCGAACGGCTGCGCGAGCTGCTGATGCTCGCCCTCTACCGCAGCGGCCGCCAGGCCGAGGCACTGGCCGTCTACGCCGACACCCGCCGGCTGCTCGCCGAGGAACTGGGCGTGGACCCCGGCCCGGAGCTCTCCGAGCTCCACCAGCGCATCCTCCAGGGCGACAGCGACCTCATCGTGCACTTCTCGTCCGCCGACCGCCCCGTCGCCGGACCCGCCTTCGTCCGTCCCGCCCAGCTGCCCGCCACCGTCTCCGACTTCACCGGGCGCACCTCGTTCGTGCAGGAGCTGAGCGAGCAGCTGGCCACCGCCGAGGGCCGCATCATGGCCGTCTCCGCGGTCGCGGGCATCGGCGGCGTCGGCAAGACCACGCTCGCCGTGCACGTCGCGCACGCCGCCCGCCAGCACTTCCCCGACGGCCAGCTGTACGTCGACCTCCAGGGCACCGGGCCCGTGGTGGCCGAGCCCGAGGCCGTCCTCGGCTCCTTCCTGCGCGCGCTCGGCATCCCCGACTCCGCCATCCCCGAGGGGCTGGAGGAGCGGTCCGCCCTCTTCCGCTCCACCCTGGACAGCCGCCGCGTGCTCGCCCTGCTGGACAACGCCCGCGACGCCGCCCAGGTGCGCCCGCTGCTGCCCGGCACGGAGGGCTGCGCCGCACTGGTCACCAGCCGCTCCCGCATGGTCGGCCTGGCCGGCGCGCACCTGGTCGACCTGGACGTGATGAGCCCCGACGAGGCGCTGGTGCTCTTCACCCGCATCGTCGGCGAGGAACGCGTCGCGCCGGAGCGCGAGGCCGCCATGGACGTGGTGGCCGCCTGCGGCTTCCTGCCGCTGGCCATCCGCATCGCCGCCTCCCGCCTCGCCGCCCGCCGCACCTGGACCGTCGCCTCCCTCGCCCGCAAGCTCGGCGACGAACGGCGCCGCCTCGACGAACTGCGCGCCGGCGACCTCGCCGTGAAGGCCAGCTTCGAACTCGGCTACGGGCAGCTGGAACCCGCCCAGGCCCGCGCCTTCCGGCTGCTCGGCCTCGCCGACGGCCCCGACATCTCCCTGGCCGCCGCCGCGGCCCTGCTCGGCCTGCCCGTGGAGGACACCGAGGAGCTGCTGGAGTCGCTCGTCGACACCTCGCTGCTCGAATCGGCCGCACCGGGCCGCTACCGCTTCCACGACCTCGTACGCCTCTACGCGCGTTCCTGCGCCGAACGCGACGAGCAACCGCCCTCCGAACGCGCCGCCGCGCTCTCCCGGCTGCTGGACTTCTACCTGGCCACCGCCGCCGGCGTGTACGTCCTGGAGCGCCCCGGCGAACAGCTCCTGAAACACCTGGCGCCCACCACGCACCCCGGCCTGACCTTCACCGACCGCGGCGCCGCCAGCGACTGGCTGTTCTCCGAGGCCGGCTGCCTGCTGGCGTGCGTACGGCAGCACGCCCACGCCGACGAGCCCGGCGACGTCCTCCAGCGCGCCGTCGACCTGCTGCTGGCCGCCAAGGACCTGGCCGAATCGGGCGCCGACGCCCGGCGCTACGAGCGGGCGGCCACCGAACTGCTGGCGGCCACGCAGGCGGCCGGCGACCGGCGCGCCGAGGGCCGCGCCCGGACCGTGCTCACCCACGTGCTCAACTGGGCCTGCCGTTTCGAGGAGGCCGACGAACAGGCCCGGCTCGCCGTGCTCCTGGGACGGGCCTGCGACGACCCCGTGCCGCTGTGCCACGCCGCCAACAACCGTGGCATCACCGCCATCTACGAGCACCGCCACGAGGACGCCGACGTCTACATCCGCGAGGCCCTGGACGCCTTCCGCGCCGACGGCAACCGCCCCGGCGAGGCCAGCACCCTCAGCAACCTCTCCCGGGTGCACCTGGAGGCGGGCCGCATCGAGTCCGCGGTGCGGCTGGCCGAGGAGGCCATGGCGCTGTACCGCGAGATCGACGTGTCCTGGCGGCTCGCCAACGGCCTCTACGCCTACGCCCTGGCCCTCACCCGGGCCGGCCGGCTCGACGAGGCCATGGCCCGGCTCGCCGAGGCCCGGCCCATCTTCCGCGCCAACCGGCAGCGCCTCTGGGAGGGCATGACCGTCTTCCGCATGGCCGAGCTGCACCTGTACGGCGGCAAGCCCGCCGAGGGCGCCGCCCACGCCGAACAGGCCCTCGCCATGGTGCGGCTCATCTGCGGCGACTGGCGGCGCGCCATCATCCTCACGGTGCTGGGGCGGTGCCTGGACGCCCTGGGGCAGTCCGGGCGCGCCCAGGCGTGCTGGACGGAGGCGCTGAGCCTGTTCGAGCAGCTGGGCGCCTCGGAGGCGGACGGGGTCCGGGCACTGCTGTCGTCCCCGGTCGCGGCGTAGGGCCGGGGGCGCCGCGGTCCGGCTCGTTCTCCGTTTCCTGTGCTCCTCGTCGCCTCGTCGCGCTTTCAGCGCGACGCCATCGTGGCCCGGGACCGGTGAACGAGCCGTCAACGTGCCCGTTCATCGATCGTTTATCGCGGGACGACACTATGAAGTAGTCGATCCGTCGCGTCGGGGGGCAGGCGGGTCGTAGGTGAGCCTCACCTCGGGGTGAACAGCCCTGTTGCCCGTCCGGCGGTCTTCGGGGGAGTCGCCGGGCGGGTTCAGCGAAACTTCCCCATCGAACCTGACGACTCGCACTGATCACTGGAGAAGCCATGAGCGACGAGGGCACATTCGACCCGGTCGTTGCCACACCGCAGGACGACCACCCGACGAGCCCGCCGCGGAACGTGCTGGCCGACGACCACCCGACCGGCCCGCCGCTGCGGGTGCTGGGGGACGACCACCCCACGGGCCCGCAGCCCGTGATGATGGACGACCACCCCACGGGCGACAGGCCGCTCGGCACGCGGCTCTGAAACCGCCCTCGGCACGGCCCTGAGCACGACCCGTGCGTCGGGAGCTTCCGCCTCACATCGGCCGGAAGCTCCCGCACCGCCGGCCCGGACGCGACGGGGGAGTCGCGGACCCGGCGGGCGTCCCCGGGGGGTCGGGGACGACGGGGGCCACGGGAACGGCCCGGGGACTGACGGGGACCACCGGAGGACCGCCGATACGGGGGTAGGGGGGGACGGTCCGGCCGGTGGGCCCCGCAGGGGGGAAGCACCACGGGGGAACAACGGGGGGAACAACGGGGGACGACACCACGGAAGGGGGGACGGGGGACGCCTCCCGTGAGGGGGGATCACGGGGGAACCGCCGAGGTGACCCGGGGGGGGTACCACGGGGGATCGACAGGGGCCGGCGTCGACGGCGCGGAGGGGGAGCCGTCGATGCCGGCCCCTGCGGCTGTCCGCAGGGACGGCACACTCAGCACCACCGTCACACGCACATCACCAGCACTGCCCACGCCAAGCACCACCCCCGAGCAGAGGAGTACTGCGATGATCAGCAAGAAGCCCATGACGGCGGCCCCGGCGCCGGTCAGGAAGGGTCTGGCGATACTCGGCCTCGCCGCGGCAGCGGCGATCCTCGGCACCGTGCCGGCGGCCGCCGACGACCACCCAGCCGACGCCCGGCCGGCGGCCGTGCAGGCAGTCGTCGCCCACGGCCTGGACGACCACGCCAACGGAGGCGGTGACGACCACCCCGCCCTGGCCGGCCCCCGGCACGCCCCCGGTGACGACCACGCCCACCTGCCCGGCGCCCGGCCCGCCACGGGTGACGACCACCCGGCCGACATGACCCTCCGCCTGGCCTGACGCCCGGCGAACCCCCTCCGCGTCCGGGGGCGCGACCGCACGACCACCGCGGCCGCGCCCCCGCTACCGTGCCCGGCGAGCCCGGCGAGCCCGGCGAGCCCGGGAAGCGTGCTCAGCCCTGCCGCTCGCGCAGCAGCCGCTTGACCACCTTCCCGGAGGCGTTGCGCGGCAGTTCGGCCACGAACTCCACGGTGCGGGGCACCTTGTAGTTCGCCATCTCGCGCCGCGCCCAGGCGATCAGCTCACCCGCGCTCAGCCGCCCGGGGCCCCGGAGCACCACGTACGCCCTGCCCACCTCGCCCAGCCGGGCGTCGGGCACCCCGACCACGGCCGCCTCGGCCACCTCCGGGTGCCGGCACAGGACCTGCTCGATCTCGGCGGGGAAGGCGTTGAAGCCCCCGACCACGAACATGTCCTTCAGCCGGTCGGTGACCGAGAGGTTCCCGTCGGCGTCCAGCACCCCGACGTCCCCGGTGTGCAGCCACCCGTCGGCGTCCACCGCGGCAGCCGTCGCCTCCGGGTCCTCGAAGTAGCCGGACATCACCTGGTACCCGCGCACCAGGATCTCCCCCGGCTCCCCCGCCGGCAGCGCCGTGCCGTCCGCCGCGACCACCTTCACCTCGGTGTCCGGCACCGCCCGTCCGGAGCTTCGCACGACCACCTCGGCCGGGTCGCCCGGCCGGCACATCGTGACCAGCCCGGTGGCCTCGCTCATCCCGTAGGCGGTGAGCACGACGGGGACTCCCAGCTCGTCCCGCAACCGGTCGACCAGCGCCCGCGGCACCACGGCCGCCCCGGTCACCACCACCCGCAGCGACGACAGGTCGTACGCCTCCCGCGCGGGATGGTCCAGCAGCGCCCGCAGCAGCGTCGGCGGTCCCGGCAGCACCGTGATCCGCTCGGCCGCGACGAGGGCCGGCAGCACCTCCGGCGCGAAGACCGGCTGCGGCACCATCGTCGCGCCCCGCATCAGGGAGGCGATGACGCCGGCCTTGTAGCCGAAGGTGTGCGAGAAGGGGTTCACGATCAGATAGCGGTCCCCCTCCCGCAGCCCCGCCAGGTCGCTCCAGGTCCCGAAGGCCCGCAACGTCCGGTCGTGGCTGATGACGGCGCCCCTGGGCTCGCCCGTGGTGCCGGAGGTGAACGTGATGTCGGCCGCCGCGCCGGGACGTACGGCGTCGGCACGGGCCCGGACCACCTCGGCCGGCACGGCTTCACCCGCCTCCGTGAACTCCTTCCAGCTGCGGAAGCCGGCCGGGGCCTCGCCGGCCAGGACCACGACCTCCCGCAGCTGCGGCAGCCCCGGCAACGGACCGGCACCCCGCCCGGCGCCAACTCCCGCCGCGGCGCGCAGGGTGGCCACGTAGGACGCGCCCAGGAACGGGCCGGTGACGAAGAGCAGGCTCGTCCGGGTCCGGCCGAGTAGCCGTACGGCCTCGGCGCCCTTGAGCCGGGTGTTGAGCGGCACGAGCACCGCCCCGGCCGTGACCGCACCCAGGGCGGCGACGATCCAGTCGCAGCCGTTGGGCGCCCAGACCGCCACCCGGTCGCCCGGCATGACACCGTGCGCCATGCAGGCGGCCGCGGCCCGCTCGACGCGAGCGCCGAGCCCGCCGAAGGTGGTGCGGGCCCGCCCCTCGACGACGGCCTCCCGGTCGGCGTACCGCTCGGCGGCGGTACGGACGAGCCGGGGCAGCGAGACGAACTCACGGTCTGCGCGCATCCCGCACCCTCCCGCACAGCGGGGCGGTGCGCGGGTTCCGGCATCGGCGTCGGCACCGGCGCCACCACCACTAGCTGACTGACCGTCAGATTAGCTGTAGCCTTCGGCGCTGTCAGCACCCGCATCAGCACCGCCGGCAACCCGGCGAGCCACAGTCCGGAGGTGGCGATGACGGCAACGCTCAAGGACACCACCGCGATCGTCGGCATTGGTCAGACCCCCTTCGCCCGCAGACTTCCCGAACCGGAGAAAACACTCGCCTGCCGCGCCGTCCTCGCCGCGCTCGACGACGCCGGCATCCCCCCCTCCGAGGTCGACGGCTTCGCCTCGTACACGATGGAGGAGACGGACGAGGTCGAGCTCGCCAAGGCCATCGGCGCAGGTGATGCCACCTTCTTCTCGCGCGTCGGCTACGGCGGGGGCGGTTCCTGCGCGACCGTCGCCCACCTCGCCGCCGCGATCACCACCGGCCAGGCGACCGTGGGCGTGGCCTGGCGCTCGCGCAAGCGCGGCTCGGGCCCGCGCCCGTGGCGCGACACCGTCCATCAGCTGCCCACTCCCGCGCAGTGGACCCGCCCCTACGGACTGCTGCGCCCGGCCGACGAGATCGCGATGCTCGCGCGCCGCTATATGCACACCTTCGGAGCCACCCGGGATCACCTCTTCCTCGTCGCCCTGGCCTGTCGCAACCGAGCGAACCAGAATCCGGCCGCGGTCATGCACGGTTGTCCACTGACCCGGGAGGCTTATATGACTTCTCGGTGGATCAGCGAGCCGCTCTGTCTCTTCGACAACTGCCTGGAGACCGACGGCGCCCTGGCCTGTGTCCTCGTGGCGGCCGACCGGGCCCCCGACTGCCGCCGCCGGCCCGTCTACGTCCACGCCGCGGCCCAGGCCCTGCCCGCGCAGCACCACGGCATGGTCAACTACTGGTGCGACGACCCGCTGCGCGGCCCGTCCTGGACCGCCGCCCGACAGCTGTGGAAGGCCGCCGACTTCGGCCCCGCCGACGTCGACGTGGCTCAGATCTATGACGCCTTCACCGCACTCGTCCCCCTCTCCCTGGAGGGCTACGGCTTCTGCGGCCGCGGCGAGGGCGCGGCCTTCTGCGAGGACGGCGCCCTCGAACCCGGCGGCCGGCTCCCGCTCAACACCAGCGGCGGCGGCCTCAGCGAGGCGTACGTGCACGGCTTCAACCTCATCACCGAGGGCGTCCGGCAGCTGCGGGGCACCTCCACCGCGCAAGTGCCCGGCGCGGCGACCTGCCTGGTCACCGGCGGTGAGGGCGTTCCCACCTCCGCGCTGCTGCTGAGGAGTTGAGCATGACCACCGCGGCACGGACCACCACCGACACCGGCCTCCTCCTGCCCGTCCCCGACACGGACGGCGCCCCGTTCTGGGAGTTCGCCGCCCGCGGCGAACTCCGCGTCCAGGCGTGCGCCGACTGCCGGACCCCCCGCTTCCCGCCCCGGCCGTGCTGCCCGCACTGCCAGTCGTTCGACGCCACCTGGCAGCAGCTCCCCGGCAGCGGGCACATCTGGTCGTACGTCGTCCCCCACCCGCCCCTGCTGCCCGCCTACACCGACCTGTCCCCCTACAACGTCGTCCTGGTGGAACCCACCGGCGCCACCGGCATCCGCCTCCCGGGCAACGTCGTCGCCGCACCCGACGCCCCGCTCGACTCGGTGGACCCGTCCTGCCTGTACATCGGCGCACCCGTCACCGTCGTCTTCGCCGCACTCGCCCCCGGCGTCGTCGTCCCGCGCTGGCAACTGGCGGAGGCGAAGCCGTGAGCCCGGCGGCCACCGTACGAACCGAGCATGCGGACACGGGCGTTGCGCTGGTCGTTCTCGACCGCCCCCACCGCCACAACGCCCTCGACCTGCCGACCGTGGACGCGTTGCGGCGCACCTGGCGCAAGCTGGACGAGGACGGCGCCGTACGAGCGGTGGTGCTCAGCGGTGCGGGCGGCCGGGCGTTCTGCACGGGCATCGACCGCTCGGCCGACGTCCCGCAGCCCGCCTCGCCCTACGCGCTGAACGACCCGTTGCTGTCCGCCGGGCCGAAAGCGGCCGGGCTGTGGAAACCGGTCGTGGCGGCGGTCGAGGGCATGGCCTGCGGAGGGGCGTTCTACCTGCTGGGCGAGGCGGAGTTCCTGGTGGCCGCCGAGGACGCCACGTTCTTCGACCCGCACACCTCCTACGGGATGGTCAGCGCCTACGAGGCCGTGCTCATGGCCGAGCGGATGCCCTTCGGCGAAGCCGCGCGTACGGCGCTGATGGGTACTGCCGAACGCCTGTCGGCCCGGCGCGCCCATGCGATCGGCCTCGTCTCCGAGCTCACTCCGCCCGGCGGCGCCGTCGAGGCGGCGGTGCGCGCAGCTGCCGTCATCGCCCGCTACCCGACCGGGCCGGTGCAGGGGACCGTGCGCGCCCTGTGGGCGGCCAAGGAGGCCGCGCGGGCCCACGCCTTCGCGCTGGCCCCGCACCTCGTCTCCCTGGGCAGCCTGCCGCCCGCCGCGCAGGCGGCCCGCTTCGCGGCCCGCGACCGCGATCACCGCTTGCGCTGACCGGTCCACGGTCGGCGGCCGGCGGTCCGCGGCCGGGAGCCAGGTATCAGCGGCGGGCCTGGCCGGTGCCCTTGGCCGCGTCGAGGGCGTACACGCACCGGTCCTTGCTGCAGGCGTAGACGACGCCGCCCGCCGCCACCGGCGAACCGGTGATCTCGCCGCCCGTGGCCAGCTTCCAGCGCAGCTGCCCGCCGACGGCGTCCACCGTGTAGAGACAGTGGTCGGCCGAACCGAAGTGGACGCGGCCGTCGGCGACCACCGGCGAGCCGACGATGTCGCCACCGGCGGCGAACCGCCACCTGGGCGTGCCCGTCACGGCGTCCAGCGTGTACAGCGCACTGCCGCTGCCCAGGTGCACCGACCCGTCCGCGACCAGCACCGGTTCGCTGCTCTGGCGCGCTTCCGTGGCGATGCGCCAGCGGTCACGGCCGGTGGCGGCGTCGAGCGCGTACACCGTGCCCAGGTAGTCGGCGACGTACACGCCGCCGCCCGTCACGGCCGGGCCGGGTGCGAAGGCGGGCGCACAGAGGAACACCGCCGGGGCCTCGAACCGCCAGTGCACGTCACCGCGGGCCGCGTCGATTGCCAGCACGCGCGTACCGGCCGACACGTACACCACCCCGTCGGGCGCCACCACGAGCCGCACGGGCACGCCACCGCACGCCGCCGCGTCCCCGACGGGGTACGACCAGCGCTCCGCGCCCGTGCGCGCCTCCAGGGCGCGCAGCCGGCCGTCGGACCACACGAACACCGTGCCCTCGTGGATCACAGGGCCGCAGTCCGGCGTCTCGAAGTCGGTCTGCAGGCCGCTCGTCTCCCACAGCAGCTCGCCGTTGGCGGCCTCCCAGGCCTGGGCGCCACCGCCCCGCGTACCGGTGACGACCGTGCCCCGGTCGGCCTTGAGCGAGTACACCCAGCCGTCCGTCGACAGCCGCCAGCGCTCCGAGCCGTCGGCGGCGTCGAGCGCGTACAGCGTGGGCCCGTCGGAGGCGTGTATGCGGCTGTCCGCGACCGCCATCGCCCAGGCGACGTCCCGCGTCTTGAACTGCCGCCGCCCACTGGCCACGTCCAGCGCGTGCACCTCGAAGGACGTCACGTAGAGCAGGTCGTCGGCGACCACCGGAGTGCCCCACACGTCGTTCGTCATGCGGAACCGCCACGGCCGCCAGCGGCCCGGCTCGCCCTGCGCGCCCGTCTGCCCGTCCGGCGCGGGCCCAGGCGTGGGCGCGACGGCCGGCGCCGAGGTCTGGCCCGGCACGGATACGGCCGGCACCCCCGCCGGAGGGCGCACCCAGCCGGTCACGGGCGCGGCGGGCACCTGGGCGGGCTGGGCCGCGGCGACCCGCGGCCCCGGCCCGATCGGCACCTGCGCGCCGCCGAGCCGTACGGTGCCGTCGGGGGCGCCCATCGGCGGCGCAACGGCGGGAGCCGCGGCAGGACCGGCGTGCCGGCCCTGGGCGCCGGCCGGTACGGCTGCGGCAGGCACGCCGGGCGGGGCGCTCAGGCCGCCGCGCGGGTCCGGCGCCCCCGTACCGCCCCGGCTGCCCCACGCGGGGCCGGCGTGCGGCGCGGCCGGCTCGTAGCCGACCGACGGCTCGGCCGCCGGCGGACGTGAGGGCGGCGGCGGGGCGACGGCACTGCCGCGGCCGCCGCTGCGGCCCCTCGCGGGCTGCGAGGCAGGCCGGTGGCCGGCGCGGCGCTGCTCGATGAGGGAGACGGCGTTGTCGGGCAGCCAGGCCGAGGCGGTGCCGCTGTCGTCGTCGCCGCCCGAGGCGAACAGGTGCGGGGCGAGCTGCGACTGGAGATCGGCGGGGGAAGGCCGGTTCTCCGCCGCCATCTGCATGCACGACTCGATCAGGGGCCGCAGCTCGTCCGGCAGCCCGCTGAGGTCCGGGCCCTCGCGCAGCAGCATGAAGACGGTCTCGACAGGGTTGGCACCGTGGAAGGGCGCGTGCCCGGTCGCGGCGAAGACCAGTGTGGAGCCGAGCGAGAAGATGTCACTGGCACCGGTGACGCTGCGGGAGTCCCTGGCCTGCTCGGGCGACATGTAGGCGGGCGTGCCGACGGCCACGTTGGTCATGGTGAGCCGGGTGTTGGAGACGCCCGAGGCGATGCCGAAGTCGATGACCCGGGGGCCGTCCTCCACGACCAGCACGTTCGAGGGCTTCAGGTCGCGGTGGACGAGGCCGGCGCCGTGGATGGACTGCAGCGCCTCGGCGACACCGGCGGCCAGCCAGCGCACCGCCTGGGCCGGCAGGGGGCCGCATTCGGTGACGATCTCCTCGAGCGAGGGCGCCGGGACGTAGGCGGTGGCGAGCCACGGCACCGCGGCACGCGGGTCGGCGTCGACGACGGCCGCCGTGTAGAAGCCGCTGACCGCCCGCGCCGCCTCCACCTCGCGGGTGAAGCGGACGCGGAAGAGCTGGTCCTCGGCGAGCTCCGTGCGCACCGTCTTGATCGCCACGCGTCGGCCGGATGCCGAGCGGGCGAGATAGACCAGCCCCATGCCGCCCGCACCGAGCCGGCCGAGCACCTCGAACGGGCCGATCCGTCTCGGGTCGTGCTGCGTAAGCTGCTCCACCACTGGCCTGCCACCTCCCCGTGGGGCTTGAAGGGTTTCAGCCCCGTGCAGCGTCCACCGCGGAATTATCCCGGGGTACGCACCCCGATTCTTCCTGGCGCGGGCCCCGGTTGCGAACCCGGGTCACGCTTCGCCGTGTCTCCGCCATATGAGGTCACATACGACCAGATAGTGACGATTCCGGCTTGCGCCTCCCGCCCCACGCCCGTATACGCACGCCACCCCTCCCCCCCCATGCGGGCTCCGCTCCCCGTCCCTCCTGCCAGGTCCTGTCAGGCCCGCTCCGGACCGTTCCTGCCGGCGGACACGTCGATGACGGCGAAGTCGGCTCCCTGATCGTCGGCGAGCACCGCGAACCGCCCGTACGGGGTGTCCTGCGGGTCCCGCAGGACCCTCCCGTGCAGCCGGAGCGCGCTGCGCACCGTCTCGTCGCAGTCCTCGACGACGAAGTAGACGAGGAAATGCGCGGGCATCTCCCGTGGGAACCGGTCGTCCATGACCGCCCGGCCGGCCACCGCGTTCTCCGGAGTCCCCGGACTGCCCGCCGGCGTCCAGATGGCGAACTCGACGCCCGCCTCCTCGCTCACGTCGTGCGTCGCATAGCCGAACACCGCCTCGTAGAAGGGGTCGACCGCCTTCGCGTCCCACGTGTACAGCTCGGTCCAGCCGTAGCAGCCCGGCACGCCCTGTTCCTCGAACCCCCTGTGGCTGCCCGCCTCCCACACCCCGAAGACCGCACCGCCGGGGTCGGCGGCCATCAGCATGGTGCCGAACGGGCCGATGGCCATGGGGCCCATGATGATCTGCCCGCCGGCGGCTCTGATCCTCTCCGCCGTGGCGGCCGCGTCCGCCGAGGCGAAGTACACCGTCCAGGCCGTCGGCATCCGGCCGTCCGGCTTGGGTGCCAGTGCCGCCACGTTCCGCCCGCCGCGGAACGCCTGCGCGTAGTTCCCGTATTCACCGCCGGCGTCCCGGAAGGAGGACCATCCCAGCAGCTCGCCGTAGAAACGCTTGCCCGCCTCCACGTCGGCCAGCATGACGTCCGCCCAGACGGGCACGCCCTCCCGGATTCCGTCCGTGGCTGCGCTCATCGTCCCGCTCCTTTGCGCCTGCGCGCGGGGCTGCCCGCGGTCGCTACGGTGGGTGTTCTCGCTGCCACGGTATAGGCGGTCAAGGAATTCCGCGCGGGCTGTGGACAACGCCCGGAGCCGCCTGTGGACAACCGGGTCCACAGCTCGTTGATAAGACAATTCACCGGTACGGGCCAATCCGCCCGCTCCTTCTTCCCAACCGCGAACACCCGCTCTGACCTGCGGATATACCCCATCCACCACCCCCGCCCCCATTTGCATGCGACCGAATCGCGCTCCGATCACCCCTCGGTAAGCTGACGGCATGACAGGACAAGTACGTACCGTCGACGGCCGGGTGGCCGGCCGGCGCGGCCAGGCGACGCGGCAGAAGCTGCTCGACTGCCTCGGTGAAATGCTGAGCTCGTCCCCCTACCGGGACGTCAAGGTGATCGACGTGGCCCGCCGGGCCGGCACCTCGCCCGCGACCTTCTACCAGTACTTCCCGGATGTGGAAGGCGCCGTTCTGGAAATCGCGGAGGAGACGGCCAAGGAAGGAGCCGGCCTCACCGAGCTGGTGGCCGGCCGGTCCTGGGCCGGGAAGTCCGGCTGGCAGGCCGCCGAGGACCTCGTCGACGGCTTCCTCGGCTTCTGGCGCAAGAACGACGCGATCCTGCGCGTGATCGACCTGGGGGCGGCCGAGGGCGACAAGCGGTTCTACCGGATCCGCATGCGCATCCTCAGCGCCGTCACCAACTCCCTCACCGATTCGGTGAAGGAGTTGCAGAGCAAGGGCAAGATCGACAAGGACATCAACCCGGCAGCCGTCTCGGGTGCGATCGTCGCGATGCTCGCGGCCGTCGCCTCCCACCAGAAGGGCTTCCAGACCTGGGGCGTCAAGCAGGCCGAGCTCAAGCCGAACCTGGCGCTGCTCGTCCACCTGGGCATCACCGGCAAGAAGCCGACCCGGTAACGCCGGTCATACGGCTCGCCGCCGCACGACAGCGGCACCTTTCACTCGTACGTCCTGTCATCTGCGTCAGCACGCGGCGGGCCGCCCGGACTCGCGCCGGGTCGGCCCGCCGCGGTGTTTTCCCCGTCCTTTTCCGCCCCCACCGTTACGGCCAACGTGACCGCGGCCGTCACCGCAGCCGTCACCGCTGCTCGAGCCGGAACAGCCGGATTTCCCGCGTCACCCGCTGCTGGTACCGCGCGTACGGCGGCCACATCCGGAGGACGGCCGCCCAGGCGTCCTCACGCTCCTCACCGCGCAGGAGTCGTGCCCGCACAGGAACGTTTCTTCCCCGCCAGCCGATCTCCGCCTCCGGGTGGGCCAGCAGGTTGGCCGTCCACGCGGGGTGGCCCGGCCTGCCGAAGTTGCTCCCCACGACGACCCAGCTGCGCCCGCCCGGCTCGGGCAGGCACGCGAGGGGCGTACGCCGCGCCAGCCCGCTCTTCGCACCGGTCGAGGTCAGCAGCAGGCCGGGCAGCAGGCGGTTGCTCAGCAGGACTTTGCCGCCGGTGAACCGGTGGACGGCCCGGTCGACAGCCGGGAGGACGTGCGGTGCGACCCGTACGAATGCACGGCTCGTGGAGACGTTCTGCACCAGGCGTTCCAGGGCAGCCATCACAGCACCACCGCTTCCCCACCCGCCCCGGCGGCAAACACGCCCGCCGTCTCCGCGGCCCGCGCGCGCAGCCGGTTCACCGGGCCGAACAGCAGCTCGTCGGAGGCGGCGCGCTTGAAGTACAGCTGCACCGGGTGCTCCCACGTCACCCCGATGCCGCCATGCAGCTGAATCGCCTCACCCGTCACGCGAGAAGCCGTCTCCAGCGCGGCGGCGAGCGCCAGACCGGCCACGTCGGGCCGGCCGGACCAGGCCGCGTAGTACGCCGCCGACCTGGCCTCCCGCACCGCCACATGCAGCTCGGCCAGCCGGTGCCGGACCGCCTGGAACGACCCCACCGGCCGGCCGAACTGCTCCCGTACGCGCACGTACTCCACCGTCCGCTGCAAGGCGCCGTCGGCCGTGCCGACCGCCTCGGCCGCCACGACGGACGCGATGGGCCCCGCCAGCCCCGCCAGCACGCGCGGCACATCGGCGCCCTCCGGGCCGAGGAGTTCGGCATCGGCGTCACGCAACTCGACACGGCTCTGGGGGCGCGTCTCGTCGAGCGAGGTCGCACGGGTACGGCGCACGCGCCCCGGATGCTCCGGCCGGACCAGGAACAGCAGAGTCCGCCCCTTCGTGTAGCCACCGTGCCGGGCCGCCACCAGGAGCAGACCCGCGCAGTGGCCGTCGAGCACCTGCGCCGCCTCGCCGTACAGTCGCCATCCGCCGTCGTGACGGCGTGCCTGGATGCCGCCCGCCCGTCCGCCGCCCGCCCAGTCGCCGTCGTTCGGCCCCGTCAGCGCCAGGGCCTCCGGCAGGGAGCCGTTCGGCAGGACGAACGCCCCGGTCAGCTCCCCGGCCGCCAGAAGCGGCAGAAGCCGCGCCCGCTGCTCCGGAGTCCCCAGGGATGCGACGACCGGGGCGGCGATCGCCACCGTGGCCGTTAGGGGCGACGGCAGCAGCGCCCTTCCCGCCTCCTCGCAGACCAGGGCCAGCTCCACGCTGCCGCAGCCCACCCCGCCGTACTGCGGTGCAATGGCCAGACCGGGCAGCCCGAACTCCGCGGCAAGGCGCCGCCACACCGCCTCGTCATGACCGGCCGGCGACGCCACCGCGCGGCGCACCTCCGCCGGACCGCAATGTTCGGCCAGGAACCGGCGCATGGCGCTCCGCATGGCCTCCTGCTCATGGCTCAAGGCACCGTCCACCAGACCCTCCTACGTCTCACAACGAGGTTCACTGATGCGCTCTGATGGACTGTCAGGTTAGGGCGCCACGTCGAACTCTCCCAGTGCCGGGCGCCAGTTGAGCTGATGTACCGTCAGCCCATGCCCCAGCCATCCGGCAAGCGCAGAGTTGCCGTGGTCGGTGTCGCCCTCTCGGACTGCGGCCGTCTCGACAACATCACCGCCCACGCCCTGCACGCCCAGGCCGCCCGCCGCGCGCTGGCCGACTCCGGGCTGGACAGGTCCCTCGTCGACGGGCTGGCCTCGGCCGGCCTGGGCGCCCTCGCCCCGGCGGAGGTCGCCGACCACCTGGGGCTCCGCCCCACCTGGGTCGACTCGACCTCCGTGGGCGGCGCCACCTGGGAGGTCATGGCCGCACACGCGGCCGACGCCATTGCCGCGGGCCACGCCGAGGTCGTCCTGCTCGTCTACGGATCCACCGCGCGCGCCGACATCAAGGCCGGGCGGCGCACCTCCTCCCTGTCGTTCGGCACGGGCGGGCCCGCGCAATTCGAGGCGCCCTACGGGCACACCCTGATCGCCAAATACGCCATGGCCGCCCGTCGTCACATGCACCAGTACGGCACCACACTGGAAGAGCTGGCCGAGGTGGCCGTGCAGGCGCGCGCCAACGCCGCCCACAACCCCCACGCCCTGTACCGGTCCCCCATCACGGTCGACGACGTCCTCGCCGCCCCCCTGATCGCCGACCCGTTCACCCGGCTGCACTGCTGCATCCGCTCCGACGGCGGGTGCGCCGTTCTCCTGGCGGCCGAGGAGTACGTGGCCGACGCGGCCTGCGCACCGGTGTGGGTGCTCGGCAGCGGCGCCGCACTCTCCCACACCACCATGTCGGAGTGGGAGGACTTCACCGTCACACCCGCTGCCGTCTCGGGCCGGCTGGCGTTCGAGCGCGCCGGTCTGACCCCGCAGGACATCGATGTTGCGGAGATCTACGACGCCTTCACCTACATGACCCTGGTGACGCTGGAGGACCTGGGCTTCTGCGCCAAGGGGGAAGGCGGCGCCTTCCTGTCAGGGGGGACGCTGACGACCGGCGGCGCCCTGCCCGTGAACACGGACGGCGGCGGCATGTCCGCCTGCCACCCCGGCATGCGGGGCCTCTTCCTCCTGGTCGAGGCCGTACGCCAGCTCCGCGGCGAGGCGGAGCCCGGCCGCCAGGTCCACCGCGCGGACGGTACGCCGCCGCGGCTGGCCGTCGCCTCGGGGACGGGGGGCTGGTTCTGCTCGTCGGGCACCGTGATCCTGGGGCGGGACTGACACGGTGACGCGGGGCGCCGCCCCGCAGGGCGGCATCCCGCGGTGCGCTCACCCGTCCGCCGAGGCGCCTCCCTGCCCGTCCACCGGCCGTTCCGCCGGCCGGAACACCGGCACGGAGATCCCCGCCTCCACATCCTCCCGGAAGGCCACGACGAGCGGCATACCGACCCGCAGCCGCCCCTCCGGGCAGTCGACCACCTCGCTCGTCATGCGCGGACCTTCGTCGAGATCCACCACGGCGGCCGTGTAGGGCAACCGGGTCCCGAAGGGCGGCAGGTCGTTCACATGGACCACGGACCAGGTGTAGAGCCGGGCCCGGCCGCTCACCTCCTCCCACACGACGTCCGTGCTCCAGCAGCGGGGGCAGAAGGCCCGCGGGTAGTGGTGCGCCCGCCCGCACCCGGGCGCGCGACAGCGCCGTACCAGCAGCCGGCAGGCGGCTGCGGCCTCCCAGTAGGGCCGGGTGAAGTCGTCCACCTCCGGGACGTCGAAACGCCGCTCCTCCGTACGCCTCTCCCCCCTGCGCTCCTCTTCTCTGCGCCCCTCTTCCCTGTGCCTCGCTTCCGCCAAGGAGACGCACCTCCCATGCGTACCGACCGTCGCTCTGCGGCTCGAATCCTTCCTGACAGGTTGTCAGATCGCTAATCTGACTCAACGTCAGCCTGTTGGCCAGCGAGCAGGAGTGGGCGATGCTCGGATCGACACGTGGCACCCTCACCACCACCTCCCGTCCGTCCCGCGTGGTGGCCTGTGGCGACAGCCCCGGACCCGTCTTCCCCGGCCCGGCCGGCCCGGCGGGGGACGTGGACGTCAGCGGCCGCCCCCTGCACCGCGAGGTGCCGGACCTCGACCGGTTCTTCCGCCCCGGAACCGTCGCGGTCATCGGCGCCTCGGAGACCGAGGGCCGCCCCAACGCCGGGATCACCCGGCGGCTCGTCGCCTGGGCCGACCACGTCGGCGCAGCACTCCACCCCGTGCACCCCACCCGTACCACCGTCTACGGCCTCCCCTGCCATCCCTCGGTCCACGACCTGCCCGACGACATCGATCTCGCCGTCCTGCTCGTCGGTGACCCGCTCCCCGTCATCGAGGAACTCGCCGACCGGACCGTCCGCTTCGCCGTCGCCTTCGCCTCCGGCTTCGCCGAAACCGGCCCTGCGGGCGCGCAGGCCCAGACCCGGCTCGTCGACGCCGCACAGCGGGCGGGCATACGCCTGCTGGGCCCGAACACGAACCTGAACGCCTTCGAGCAGTTCCGCGACGACCTCACCGGGCCCTCCATCGCCCTGGTCACCCAGTCCGGCCACCAGGGCCGCCCCCTGTTCGCCCTGCAGGAACTGGGCATCCGCGTGTCCCACTGGGCGCCCACCGGAAACGAGGCCGACCTGGAGTGCTCCGACTTCATCTCCTACTTCGCCGACCAGCCGGAGGTGGGCGCCGTCGCCGCGTACCTGGAAGGCATCCGGGACGGTCGCGTCTTCCTCCTCGCCGCCGACCACGCCGCCCGCCGGCGCGTGCCGGTCGTCGCGGTGAAGGTCGGCCGGACGGCGACCGGCAGCCGTACCGCCGCGTCACACACCGGCAAACTGACCGGCGCGGACGACGTGGTGGACGCGGTCATGCGCCAGTTCGGCGTCATCCGCGTGGACGGCCTGGACGAGCTGCAGGACACCGCCGCCCTGCTGGCGCGGGCCCGCCCGCCCCGGGCCACCGGCATCGCCGTGTATTCGATCTCGGGCGGCACGGGCGCGCACTTCGCGGACCTCGCCACGGCCGCGGGCCTGGAGCTGCCCGTCCTCTCGCGCGCCAAACAGGCCGAGCTCCACCAGTGGATACCGGACTACCTGAGCGTCGCGAACCCCGTCGACTGCGGCGGGCACCCCGTCGGCGACCACCGTGGGCGGAAGATCATCGACGCGCTGCTCGCGGACCCGTCCGTCGGCGTCCTGGTCTGCCCGGTCACGGGCCCGTTCCCGCCGCTGAGCGACAGACTCGTCCAGGACCTCGTCGAGGCGGCCGAGCGGACCGAGAAGCTGGTGTGCGTCATCTGGGGCTCCCCGGCAGGTACCGAGGACGCCTATCGCACGACCCTCCTGGGTTCCTCGCGCGTCGCGACCTTCCGTACGTTCGCCAACTGCATCACCGCCCTGCGCGCCTACCTGGGTCACCACCGCTTCGTCAGCAGCTACCAGTCGCCCTTCGACCACGCCCCGCGCACCCCGTCCCCTTCCGCAGGCAAGGCCAAGGCACTGCTGCAGCCCGGCGAGCAGCTGAGCGAGCACGCGGCAAAACAGCTGCTGCGCGCGTACGGCATACGCGTGCCCCGCGAGCACCTTGTGACGAGCGCGGCCGCGGCCGTCCGGGCGGCGGGGCAGATCGGCTACCCGGTCGTCATGAAGGCGTCGGGCCCCAGGCTGGGCCACAAGTCCGACCTCGGCCTGGTGAGGATCGGTCTCACCTCCGCCAGCCAGGTCCGCGACACGTACCGGGAGCTGACCGACACCGCCCGCTACGAAGGGCTGGTGCTGGACGGCATTCTCGTCTGCCAGCTGGTCGAGCGGGGCGTCGAGATGGCCGTGGGCATCACGCACGACGCCCTCTTCGGCCCCACCGTGACCGTGGGCCTGGGCGGCGTCCTGGTCGAGGTGCTGAACGACACCGCCGTGCGCGTGCCGCCCTTCGGCGAGGACCACGCCCGCGCAATGATCGGCGAACTGCGCGGCCGCGCGCTCCTCCACGGCGTACGGGGGACTCCCCCGGCCGACGTGGACGCCCTCGTGGAGACCGTGCTGCGCGTCCAGCGTCTGGCGCTGGAACTCGGGGACGGCCTCGCCGAACTCGACATCAACCCGCTGGTCGTCCTCGAACGCGGCCAAGGCGCCGTGGCCCTCGACGCACTGGCCGTCTGCCGCTGACCCGACGGTCGTCCCGGGCACGCCGGGCCCCGCGCGCACCCGCAGCAAGCAACCGCGCCCGGCAGGCACGGCGCGCGGCCCGGCCCGGCCGTGCCGGCCGGACCGTAGGACAAGGAGCCCTCCCATGAACTTCTCCCCCCGTGAGTCCTCGCCCACCGAATCCGGCGGGCACGACGGACAAGCCGGAACCGAAGAGCGCGACGATGCCGCCACGCCTTCCCGGCCCACTGACTCATGGATACTCCACGCCACTGACAACGGGGTGGCCTGGATCACGCTCAACCGGCCTCGTGTCCTCAACGCCCTCGCCCCTGACCAGCGCGATTCATTGATTTCCCTGTTTTCTCGCGCCTCCGCCGACCACGCCGTCCGCGCCGTCGTCCTCACGGGTGCGGGCAAAGGTTTCTGCGCCGGTGCCGACCTGCGGACGGCCCCCGCCTCGCAGGCCGTCGCCGCTCGCCCGCCGGGTGAGGTCGCCCGGCTGATCAAGCTGGGCGCGCAGCGGTTGATCAGCGCCGTGCTGGACTGCGAGAAGCCCGTGATCGCCGCGGTGAACGGCGTGGCCGCCGGGCTCGGCGCGCATCTGGCCTGGGCCTGCGACCTGGTCCTGGCCGCCGAATCCGCCCGCTTCACCGAGGTGTTCGTACGCCGCGGCCTCGTGCCCGACGGCGGCGGCACGTACCTTCTGCCGCGACTGGTGGGGCCCCGGAGAGCAAAGGAACTGATGTTCTTCGGCGATGCTCTCGGCGCAGCCGAAGCGGAACGTTTCGGCCTCGTCAACCGGGTCGTCCCCGACGAGGAGCTGCCCACGGCCGCGCGGGCGTGGGCGCAGCGCCTCGCCAACGGCCCCACGCAAGCGCTGAGCCTGACGAAACAGCTGGTGAACGCCTCGCTCGACGTCGGCCGTGCCCCCGCCTTCGCCGCCGAGGCAGCGGCCCAGGAGATCAACGCTGCGACGGCGGACGCGGCGGAGGGCATTGCCGCCTTCGTCGAGCGGAGGCCGCCGGAGTTCCGGGGGTGCTGAGGGGGCATGGTGCGAGACGCGCGGCGCGAGCGGCACGGCGGGACGGGCGCCGTGGCAAGGCGCCGCGGGTGAGGTGCGGCAGCCCGGGCGCGGCCGGGGGCCAAACCCTTCCGGGCCGCAGTCACTTCGGATTCAATGGGTTCCCATGATGGGACACGCCGGAATGGCGACCGTCGCCCTGCGCCACCTGCGGGAGGCCGGCTCCCGAGCGGCCGCGGCACCGTCCGCGTACGAGCCCGGGGCCGGGGCCGGCCCGTACCGCCGCGTGCTCCGCGCCGTCGGAGCGGACGAACGTCCTCCGCCCTCACCCGGGGAGTTCCGGAACGTCCTCGGCCACTTCGCCGGCGGAGTCACAGTGATCACCGCCCCGGCAAAGGACGACGAGCCTCCGGCCGGCTTCGTCTGCCAGGCCTTCTCCTCCCTCTCCCTGGATCCGCCCCTGGTCGTCTTCATGATCGGGCGGGCGTCGGCGACCTGGCCGCGCATCGCCCGCGCCGGGGTCTTCTGCGTCAACGTCCTGGGTTCCGGCCAGGGTGAGCTGTGCCGCCGCTTCGCCGTCAGCGCCTCGGTACGGGCCGACAAGTTCGCGGGAGTGGTCCACGAGCCGGCGCCCGCGACGGGTTCACCGCGCCTCGACGGCGTTCCGGCCTGGGTCGACTGCACCGTGCACGCCGTCCACACGGGAGGTGACCACCTCATCGTCGTGGGGCGTGTGGAAGCACTGGGCGCGGACGAGGAGGCGGCGAGCGCCGGTCCTTTGCTCTTTCACCGTGGCACCTTCGGAACGTTCGACGCGTTCGGAACGTACAAGGGGTGAAGAGGTGGGCGAGCGAGGTCGAGAAGGGGACGACGAGCCGGTGCTCGGCGCCTGCCTCATTTCTTGTGCTTGTGGTGCTTGACGATCTTCGTCAGCACGTAGCGCTTGCCGGAGCCGGGCTTGCCGATCTCATGGAAGATCCGCGGTTCCTTCTCCGTGCCGATGAGGCTCCAGTCACGGGTGAGCTCGCAGGAGGTGATGCGCAGGGAGACGCCCTGAACCCGTCCGCCGTCCTTCATCGGTGCCCAGGTGCCGGAGCCGTCGCAGTCCTTGGGCCGGTCCTTGCCCGTCCCGTCCCAGACGAAGTTGTCCAGGCCCGCCGCGACCGCCATGCCGTCGTTGTCCAGGGTGACCGTGCCGCCGCGGCCGTCCGTCCAGACGCCGGCCAGGTCGGATTTGGTCAGCCTGGGCGGCTCGTACACCTTGACCAGCCCGGTGCCGTACGCGGCCGCGCCCACCGCGCCGATGACCAGCCAGGCGAGCGCGCCGTCGCGTGAGACCCTGCGGGCCACGCTTCCGGCACGCGCCTCATGGAAGCGCCGGGCCGCGGACCAGGCGGCCAGCGTCGCCGGCAACAGGCCGACGGTGAGGGCGGCCCACCAGATGAGGTAGCTCAGCGGCCGGGCGAACGAGAAGCTGCCGAGTGCCGCCACCGTGCCGAAGACGACCACGGCCGCGGCCGAGACCACGGGTACGGCCCCGGCCGTCCACAGCGCGGTCTCCTTCCGGCTTCGGCGGCGGGCCTCGCGGCGCGCCAGTGAGAGTGCGGGCATGACGGCGGCCGCGGTGACGAAACCGCTGAGGAGCACGGTCAGCAGCAGACCGCCGAGGGTGGCCAGGGCGGCAGGAAGGATGCTCTTGGGGATGCCGTCGTGCTCGCGGGAGAGCAGGAAGAGCACGCCGGCTGTGCCGGCGATCACGACTTCGGCGGACAGGGCCGCCATGGACGCGCAGAACGCGGCACCGAAGCCGTCGTGGCGTATGACGTGCCGCGTCGTCCCGTCGGCGCGCCGGGGTGCGACACCGGTCGTGTCGTCCGATATGGCGTGCGGCTCGGCCTGCTGAGTCATATCCGCCCCTCTCTGCATGAAAGATTCCCCCACAGCCCGGGAGGTTCCGTTGTGAGAGGCCCCGACGCACCACCGTGCGCCGGGTGTCGGCCACCCGGCGCACTATTTTTACCGAATAGTCCCACTTCACCGGAATAAGGGTGCTTACCCGGGTCCGCCGGCCGTGAGCCAACCCCACATGGGGACGACGAACAGCGCAAGACCCCGCGGGGGATCACATGCGGAGGAAGCGGTTCACTTCGTGAAGGACAGGACGCACCGAGCCGCCCCCGGGTTGTCCGCCCGTCGCACCGCGTGGGCGAAGTCCTCGACGGGGAGGACCTCGGCGACCAGCTCGTCGAGGAGGAGACGTCCCTCCTGATAGAGCCGTGCGTACAACGCGAGGTCCCGCTGCGGCCGCGAGGACCCGTACCGGCAGCCGAGTATCGACTTGTCGAGATAGAGGGAGGTCACGCGGAAGGACGCCTCGGCGGCGGCGGGCGGTACGCCGAGGAGGACCGCCTGCCCGTGCCGCGCGAGCAGGTCGACGGCCAGGCGGACGAGCCGGGTGTCTCCCACGCACTCGAACGCGTGGTCCGCGCCCTTGGGCAGGATCTCCCGGACGGCGGAGACGACATCGGTGCCGTTCGACGCGTCGACGAAATGTGTGGCTCCGAAGCGGCGGGCCTGGTCGGCCTTGGCTCCGTTGCTGTCGACGGCGACGACGACGGACGCCCCGGCGATGCGCGCGCCCTGGACGACGTTGAGCCCCACGCCGCCCGCGCCGAGGACGAGGACGGTGTCGCCGTGGCTCACGCGCGCCCGGTTCAGTACGGCGCCGACGCCGGTCAGGACGGAGCAGCCGAGCAGCGCGGCCGAGGCCGGCGGGATGTCCTGCGGGAGCCGTACGGCCTGCACTGCCTTCACGACGACGCGTTCGGCGAAGGCGGAGGTGGCCGCGAACTGGAAGAGTTCCGTGCCGCGGCGGGTGAACGGGCGACCCGGTCTGCTGCTGGCGGCGCGGCACATGCCGGGCCGGCCCCGGGCACAGTCGGCACACAATCCACAGCTGGCGAGGGTGGAGAGGGCTACGTGATCACCGGGGCGGATGTGGGTGACGCCGGAACCCGTGGCCTCGACGATGCCGGCCCCCTCGTGGCCGAGGACCACAGGAACGGGGTGAGGGATGGTGCCCTCGATGACCGAGAGGTCGCTGTGGCACAGTCCGGCGGCGGTGACGGCCACCAGGACCTCACCCGGTCCGGGGGCGCGTATGTCGAGGTCGTCGACGACCTCGGCCTGCCTGCCGTCGAAAATGACACCTTTCATGGGCTTTGTCCTCTCCCGGAGTGGCCGGGCCGACGACGAGCGGGGCCCGGCGGGCGGCGGTTCGCGGGGCGGGCGGCCGACGGCGGCATCAGGACGACCAGACGAGTGACTGCACTTCGCTGTAGGCGTGGAGGGCGAAGGAGCCTCCGTCGCGGCCGGTCCCGCTGTGCTTGAAGCCGCCGAAAGGTGCCTCGGGGTGCCGCTGGACGGTGTTGATGCCCACGTTTCCGCTGCGGAGCCGGGCGGCGAAGGCCCAGGCGCGGGCGGTGTCGGCGCCGAAGACGTAGTCGTAGAGGCCGTAGGGAGTGCTGTTGGCGATCTCGGCGGCCTCGTCCTCGTCGTCGAAGGCCAGGGCCACGACGACCGGCCCGAAGATTTCCTCCCGCGCGGCGGCCATGCCGGGGGTGACGTCGGCGAGGAGCGTGGGCGCTGCGTAGAAGCCGGGCCGCAGGTCGGGCCGGGTGCCGCCGGCGACGACTCGGGCGCCCTCGGCGCGGGCCCGCGCCACGTGGGCCTCCACGCGGTCCCGCTGAGCGGCGGAGATCAGCGGGCCCATGATCGTGGAGTTTTCCACAGGGTCGCCCAATGTCAGTGACTGAGCGTAATGTTGGAGGCCGGTGACGACCCGTTCGTACAACGGCCGGTGTACGAGCACGCGGGTCGGGGCCGTGCAGACCTGACCGCTGTGGAACGACCAGACCGAACCGACCGCCCCGATCGCCGACGTGATTGCTTCGTCGTCGGCATCCCCCAGGACGACGGCAGCGCCCTTGCCGCCCAGTTCGAGCAGGGTGCGCTTCATCGACCTCCCCGCGGACTCGGCGATCTGTCTGCCCACGGCCGTTGAACCGGTGAAGCTGATCATGTCGACGCCGGGGTGGGCCACGAGTGCCTGTCCCGCTTCCGCCCCTGAGCCGGTGACCACGTTGAACACCCCGTCCGGGAGGCCGGCCTCCCGGAAGAGGGGACCGAGTTCGAGACAGCAAAGGGGGTCCTGCGGTGCCGGTTTGACGACGACCGCGTTTCCCATGGCCAGGGCGGGGGCGACCTTGCCCGCGAGATTCACGACGGGAAAGTTGTAGGAGGTGATGCAGCCGACCACGCCCACGGGACGGCGCACCGCGGCTGCGCCGATCAGGCCGCCGGGTGCCAGCGGGCTCGCCCTCACAGGCCGGGGGGCGAGGGGGATGACGTCCGCTTCCGTCGCGCCCCGCGCGTAGCGGCGGAAGCGGTCCACCGCCGTGGGCCACTGGAGGGTGGATGTGACGCGTGTCGTGGCGCCTGTTTCGGCCTGGAGCAGCGGAGTGAGGTCGCGGCCCCGCTCGGCGAGTACGTCAGCGATCCGGTCCAGCACGGCCGCGCGCTCGCGCGGAGGTGTACGGGACCAGCCGCTCTGCGCGGCCCGTGCGGAGGTGACGGCGTCGGCGATGTCGGTGGGAGCCGACTCCGGAGCCTCCCCGACGACCTGTTCGGTCGCCGGATTGACAACTGGATAGTGCCCCTTTTCCGGCGTGCGCCAGGCGCCGGCGATCCAGTGGCCGTACGCCGTCATGGCCGGGCCTCCTTCGGCAGGCCGAGCACGCGCTCGGCGATGATGTCGCGCTGGATCTCGTCCGAGCCGCCGTAGATCGTGTCGGCCCGGCTGAAGAGGAACAGGCGTTGCAGTGCGTCCAGGCGGTACGGGCCGTCGGGGCGCCAGTCGTCCGGTCCCAGGGCGGCGGGCGTGCCGCGCACGCGCATCGCCAGTTCACCGAGCTGCTTGTGCCAGCCGCTCCACAGCAGCTTCGCGGCGCTGGGCGCCCCCGGGTCACCCGCCTGCCCGAGGGCGCGGAGGGAATTCCAGCGCATGGTCTGCAGGTCGGCCCATTGCCGTACGAGCCGGTCCCGTACCGCCGGCTCCTCTGCGGCACCGGTCTGCACAGCGATGCGGACGACCTCGGCGAGCTCGACGGCGAAGCGTGCCTGCTGCCCCAGGGTGGACACCCCGCGCTCGCGGGCCAGAAGGCCCATGGCCACGCGCCACCCGTTGCCCTCACCGCCCACCACGTGGTCCGCGCGCGCGACGGCGCCGTCGAAGAACACTTCGTTGAAGTCGGCGGTGCCCCACATCTGGCGTATCGGCCGGACCTCGATCCGGCCGGGCTGGTCCATCGGTACGAGGAGAAAGGAGAGACCGTGGTGCCGTCGTGAGCCCTGGGTGGTCCGGGCGAGCACGAAACACCAGTCCGCCTGATGGGCGTGGGACGTCCAGATCTTCTGGCCGGTGACGCGGTAGGTACGGCCCCCGTCGGTGCGGACGGCGGCGGTCCGCAGCGCGGCGAGGTCGGACCCCGCGCCGGGTTCGCTGTAGCCCTGGCACCACATCTCCTCGCCACGTGCGATCGGCGGCAGGAAGCGGGCGCACTGGTCGTCGTCGCCGTCGGCGAGCAGGGTGGGCGCCAGGAGGTTCTCGCCGAAGTGGCCGAGGCGGGCGGGCGCCTCGGCGCGGGCGTACTCCTCGGCCCAGACGACCTGGCCGGTCAGGGTGGTGGTCCGGTTGCCGTAGGTGCCCCTGGCCGGGTCCCAGCCCAGGCCGATCCAGCCGCCGTCGGCGAGCTCGCGTTCCCACGCGCGGTCTCCCACCGGCGACGAGGTGGGTGGAGCGTGGGCAACGAGCCACGTGCGGGCCTCCCGGCGGAGCTCCTCGTCCTCGGGACCGAAGGCGAAGTCCATGACGTGCTCCCCCTGTTCTCGGGCCCTGCGGTGTGTGCCGTCCTCGGTCAGGCGTTGGGGCGCCGGCCTTCGGCGGCGGCCTCGGCCATGGCCTGCACCTGCTCCAGCAGGGGCATCGGGTCGGTGCCGACGGCGCGTGGCAGGAGGTCGGCGATGCGGTCGGGTGTCCAGGGCGTCTCCGCACAGACCGCGCGGATTTCGCGGGGCTGGGCCCACAGGGCGATGCGGCGGCCGGCGGCGGTGTAGACCTGCCCCGTGATGCCTTCGGCTCGGGCCCGGTCGCTGAGCAGGTAGACGACCAGGGGCGCCACGTCCTCCGGTTCGCCGATGCCGGTGAGCTCCATGGGAACGCCGGCGGACATGCGGGTGCGGGCCACGGGGGCGACGCAGTTGGCCGTGACGCCGTACTTGTGCAGGCCGAGCGCCGCGCTCCGGACCAGCGAAATGATTCCGCCCTTGGCGGCCGCGTAATTGGCCTGGGCGACGCTGCCCTGGTGGTTGCCGCTGGTGAAACCGATGAGTGCGCCGTATCCCTGCCGGCGCATCACGGCGGCAGCGGCCCGGAAGACGGTGAAGGTCCCCTTGAGGTGGGTGGCGAGGACCGGGTCCCATTCTTCCTCGGTCATGTTGAAGAGCATGCGCTCACGGAGGATGCCGGCGGCGCAGACGACTCCGTCCAGCCTGCCGAAGTGCGCCAGGGCGGTGTCGACGATGCGCCGGCCGGCGGCCATGGTGGACACGTCGTCGGCGACGGCCGTCGCCCTGCCGCCCGCGGCTTCGATCTCCTTGGCCACGGCGGCAGCAACTTCACTGGCCGGTTCGTCCCCGGCCACGGACACGCCGTAGTCGTTGACGACGACCGCGGCCCCTTCGGCGGCGCAGGCCAGTGCCACGGCCCTGCCGATACCCCGCCCGGCGCCGGTGACGGCGACCACTTTGCCCGTCAAGAAGTCCGCCACGGTCGGCCCCCTCCCGCAGAATCTGACGAGTCGTTAGATTCTTGGCCCCGGCGGGCCGGAGCACAAGACCTGCCGACGTCACGAGAACCACCTCATGGGACCGAACGATCTGGAGGGGTGCATGTCGTTGCCCACCGAGTTCCACGACCTGGCCGGACGCGTCAACAACTGGGGCCGATGGGGCGACTCCGACGAGAAGGGAACGCTCAACCTGATCACCGACGCGGTCGTCCGCGATGCCGTCGCAACCGTCCGGTCCGGCCGGCGCGTACCGCTGGCACTGCCGCTGCGACACGACGGAGTGCAGACAGGAGTGATCCCCGGACGGATCAACCCCCTGCACACCATGGTGGCGGTCAACAGGGAACTGTTCGGGGCCGGGACCGTCGCGACCAGCGACGACATCGTGACCATGGGGCTGCAGGCAGCCACCCACTGGGACGGCCTCGCCCACGTCTCCCACGGCGGCCGGCTCTACAACGGCCGCCCCGCCGACTCCATCACACCCCACGACGGAGCCTCCTTCCACGGCGTCGAGAAGACCGGTCCCGTCGTCTCCCGTGGCGTCCTCCTCGACGTGGCCGCAGCGCGTGGCACGGACCGACTGGCGGGCGACCACGCGGTCACCCCGGAGGACCTGGAGGCGGCGGAGGAGTGGGCGGGGACAAGGATTCGGCCCGGCGACATCGTGCTCGTCCGGACCGGCCAGATCCAGCGGTATCTTGCGGGCGAGAAGGACGCCTACGCGCACCCCTCACCGGGACTCTCGCTGCGCACTCCGGAGTGGTTCCACGCCCGTGACGTGGCAGCGGTGGCCAACGACACGCTCACGTTCGAGATCGTCCCGCCCGAGGTGCCGGACCTGTGGCTGCCGGTCCACGCACTGCACCTGGTCGAGATGGGCATGCTCCAGGGCCAGAACTGGAACCTGGAGGAGCTGTCCCGGGCGTGCGCGGACGAAGGGCGCTACGCCTTCCTGCTCATGGCGACGCCCGAGCCCTTCGTGGGCGGGGTCGGGTCACCCGTGGCACCGGTCGCCGTGCTCTGAGCACCGGGCAGGAACAGGGCTGCGGGCGGCGGCGTAGAGGATGCGCGCCCCGAGCACGGCACCGTACGCCGCCACCCAGCTGCCGGCGCCTGAGCCCTGTATCGCGCCGGGCCGCGACCCGAACTCGCCAAGCGACCCTGTACGGGCCCCTCGACGTCCCCTCGCAACGAATCGCTGCATCCAAGGGTGATCACGTGACCACTTCACGTCAACACCTGGTCTGGACTTTGTCGACTACGCCCGGTTTGTCGCGGCACGTTGTGGCCCAAAAGCACCACTCAACAGCGAGACTCCGCCATCGACCTCGCACCAGATGCGCTTTCCGGCACCCTCCCGATGCCAGCCCCAACGGTCGGCGAGACCCTCG
The DNA here is from genome assembly GCF_014654785.1 of Streptomyces mashuensis. Lineage (GTDB taxonomy): Bacteria > Actinomycetota > Actinomycetes > Streptomycetales > Streptomycetaceae > Streptomyces > Streptomyces mashuensis. The sequence continues at coordinate 230,646 of NZ_BNBD01000009.1, read as the reverse complement.
ACCAGCTCGAGACCGCGGCCGCCGGTGTCCCCGCGCGCCGCGCACCGCGGACGGGGCGGGCGGGCGCTGACGTCCGCGACTTCCACCCGCACGGTCCGCAGGGCCGACCCGCCCCTGACGCCACGACACCCCGCCGTGACGCCGGCCGCGGCCGCCCCTCCGCCGCCGGGGAACAGCATCCGGAGGACCGCCGGGCCGCCCGTGTGGACCACGGCGTTGGTGACCAATTCGGAGACCAGCAGAAGCAGCGTCTCCACCAGCGGCTCATCGGCCCCTATGCCCGTACCGGTGAGCCGTGAGCGGGCCCACCGGCGAGCCCGTCCCACTTCCGCGGGGTCGGGCCCGACCTCCATCTGCACCTGCAGCACCTGCACCGCTCACACCATCCGAACCGGCGGACACAACGCCTCACGCCCCGAGGGCGTCACCGTAAGTGAGGCCCGGCCGGGACAGCCTGGTTGACGCTCAGCCGCTTCCCCAAGCGCTTCGCGTCCCACGGAGAGTACCCGAGCCGCACGCCGACTCCGCAGCGTGACGAGTAACGCGAAGAACACAAGTCGATATCGACACAGAGTGACCATTTCCCTGGTCGATCCGGTATTTCACCCACATCGAGGACAGCAGGACACGGGGCCCTCTTCACACATTCCGTGGAGCAATTCCCCCGTCGTCGAGGAGCGCGAGTGCGAGGAGCTCCTCCGCCTGGGCGGGTGGCTGCCACTGTTCTCGCCTGACCCAGGCGCGCTTCAGGTGAAGGTGCACATCGGCCTCCCAGGAGAAGCCCATGCCACCGTGCAGTTGCAAACAGTCGCGGGCATTACGGACGGCGGCCTCGTCGGCCAGCAGCTTGGCTGCCGACACCTCACTCACCGTCATCGTCACAGAGGCGGCATACACGCCACTGCGTGCGAGGTCCGTACGCGCGAGCATGCGCGAACAGACATGCTGCACGGCTTGGAATGCGCCGATGGGGCGGCCGAATTGCTTGCGGTTCCTGGCGTGCTCCACCGCCATGTCCAGCGTTCTGGCCGCGCTTCCGAGCTGTTGGGCGGCGGTGAGCAGAGTGGCGTGCAACCGGAGCTGCTGCGCGTCCGTACCCGTGAGCCTCTGGCCCGCGTCGCCGGGCAACGGGCCGGGGATGCGATGTAGCGGCGTCGTGGGGTCGAGCGGACGCAGCGGCACGGTGGTGGGCAGGTCCGGCGCGGGGCGTGGGCCGCGGCCGGCGGGCAGGACGTGCACGGTGGGACCGCCGGTCAGCAGTACCGCGTCGGCGGAGGCGAGGTGCTCCACGACGCCCGGCCCGTCCAGGGCGGTGACCACGGCGGCTCCGTCGGCGGCACCGGGCACCAGGCCGGCCGCGACGTGTGTGGCGGCCATGGGGCCAGGCACGAGCGCCCGGCCGGCCTCCTCGAAGACGAGTACGGCCTCGGGCATCCCCAGGCCGGCGCCACCCTCCTTCTCGGGCAGCCGCAGCGAGAAGAAGCCGGCCTCGCCGAGGGCCCGCCACAGGCCGCGGTCCAGACGGTCGTCGGCGCCGGCAGCCGCGTCCGCATCGACGGTGCGGCGCAACCGATCGCGGGGGAACCGGGCGGCCAGAAAACGGCGCGCGGTCGCGCGGAGGGCCTGTTGGTCGCTGGTCGGCCGGAAGTCCACGGGGTGCTCACCGTCCCTTGGGGAGCCCGAGCCCGCGCTCGGCGATGATGTTCTGCTGGATCTGCGACGTACCCGCGGCGATCGTGTAGGAGAGGGACGACAGGCGGGCGGCGGTCCAGGGGTGGCCTGCATCGAGAGCGGCAGGGCCGAGCAGGTCCGCAGCGGTGTCGTAGAGCTCCTGGCGTGCGTGGGAGTAGAGCAGTTTGAAGACCGACCCGCTCACCGCGGCTGCGCCGGTACGTGGCGCGTCGCCGGCGCAGGCGTGCCACTGCGTCATGCGCCAGAGGGCGGTGAACTGGGCGTTCAGGCGGCCGAGTCGTCTCCGGAGCGAGCTGTCGTCCCAGCGGCCGTTGTCCCGTGCCGTCCGTGCCATGTCCGCCAGGGTGCGGCGGCAGGCCACGACCTCGCCGGCGAAGGCGGTGCCGCGTTCGAAGGAGAGGGTGACCATGCTGACGCGCCAGCCGTCGTTCTCCTCCCCCACCCGGTGGCCGACCGGCACGGACACCCGGTCCAGGACCAGCTCGGCGAACTCCGTCGACCCGGCCAGCGTCCTCAAGGGGCGCACGGTGACCCCGGGGGCGCTCATCGGCATGGCGAGCCAGGAGATCCCCTTGTGCCGGGGCGCGGCGGAGTCGGTGCGGACGAGGAGCTCGCACCAGTCGGCGACCTCCGCGTGCGACGTCCAGATCTTGCTGCCCGTGACGACGTAGGTGTCGTCCTCGCGCACCGCCCAGGTCCGCAGGGCGGCGAGGTCGGAGCCCGCCTCGGGTTCGGAGAACCCCTGGCACCACACCTCGTCGCCGCGCAGGATGGCCGGCAGCCAGCGGGCCCGCTGCGCCGGGGTTCCTTCGGCCGCGATGGTGGGGCCGGCGTGCAGCAGGCCGACGAAGTTGGCGCCGACGTAGGGCGCGCCGGCGCGTTCGGTCTCCTCCAGGAAGATGAGGTGGACGGCAGGTGTGGCGCCGTGTCCGCCGGCTTCGGTGGGCCAGTGCAGGCCCGCGTACCCCGCGTCGTACAAGGCGCGCTGCCAGCCGCAGTCGTAGGCGCGGCGTGCCGGCCAGTCGTGGGCCGGGGGCGGTGGAGGCAGGGTGGGAAGGGTGCGGCGCAGCCAGTCGCGCAGGCGGAGGCGGAAGTCCCGCTCGTCCTCGGTGTCGGTGAGGTCCATGGCCGGTTCAGACGCCGGAGTGCGGTGTGGCGTCGAGGTCGAGGCCGAGCATGCGGATGGCGTTGCCGCGCATCAGCTTGTGGATCGTCTCCTCGTCGAGTCCCCGTACGTGGTCGAGGGCGACCTCGCGCGTGTGGGGGAAGGTGGAGTCGACGTGGGGGTAGTCGGTCTCGAAGGTGGCGTTGTCGCGGCCGACGACGTCGATCGAGTCGACACCGTGCCTGTCCCGGAAGAAGCAGCAGTAGACCTGGCGGTAGTAGTAGGCCGACGGCGGTTCGGGGATCAGGTCGCGCACGCCGCCCCAGGCGCGGTGCTCGCGCCAGACGTCGTCGGCGCGTTCCAGGGCGTAGGGGATCCAGCCCATCTGTCCCTCGCTGTAGGCCAGGCGCAGGTCCGGGTGGCGGACGAGGACGCCGCTGAAGAGGTAGTCGGCCAGGGAAGCCATCGCGTTGTTGAAGGAGAGGGTGGCCTGGACGGCGGGGGGTGCGTCGGGGGACGCGGCGGGCATCTGGGACGACGAACCGATGTGCAGGTTGATCACCGTGCGGGTCTCGGCGCAGGCGGCGAAGAAGGGGTCCCAGTAGCCGGTGTGGATGCTGGGCAGCCCGAGGTGGGTGGGCAGTTCGCTGAAGGTGACGGCACGCACCCCGCGGGCGGCGTTGCGGTGGATCTCGGCGACGGCCAGCTCGACGTCCCACAGCGGAATGAGGCACAGCGGGATCAGCCGGCCACCGCTGTCGCCGCACCACTCCTCGACCATCCAGTCGTTGTATGCCCGCACGCAGGCCAGCGCGACCTCCTTGTCACGTGCCTCGGCGAACGTCTGGCCGCAGAAGCGCGGAAAGGTCGGGAAGCACAGCGAGGCCTCGACGTGGTTGAGGTCCATGTCCTTCAACCGCTCCGCCGGGTCCCAGCAGCCCGGCCGCATCTCGGCCCGGGTGATGCCCTCCAGCGTCATCGCGTCCCGGTCGAAGCCCACGGCGGCGATCACCCGCTTGTAGGGGAAGAGCAGGTCCTCGTAGACCCACCAGTCCGTGGGCGGCCCGTCGGGGTCCGTGGTGAAGCGGTACTTCCCGCCTTGGTACACCAGGGGTCCGATGCCTTGGGTGACGGGGCGGGGGCCACGGTCGCGGTAGCGGGCCGGCAGCCACGTCGAGAAGAGGTGGGCCGGTTCGATCACGTGGTCGTCGACGCTGACGATGCGCGGCAGGTCCATGAGGCGGTCCTCGTCCCCGGTGAGCGCTGTCCCGAGCCGACGCGCTGTCTGACACCACGTCAGCTCGCTGCTGTGTGCGCAGGCTAGCTCCGCACCCCTGGACCGACAAGGCGCCCAGTCCTAACGTCCGAAGTATCTGACGCTTCGTCAGATACAAATCAGTCGAGGGGCGGCGGCCATGTCCCACACCCGCACCATTCCTGCCCTGGTGTCGTCCCGCACCCTGTGGGAGCTGGTGGAGCAGCGTGCCGCGCTCACCCCGCACGCTCCAGCACTCCTCCAGGCCACCGATCCCGCCGGTGATGCCGGCGCCGCCCAGGAGCCCCCCGGCACGGACGACCGGCGGCTGTCCTTCGCCGCACTGCGGGAGCGGGCCGAGCGCGTGGCGGCCTGGCTGCACACGGTGGGGGTCCGGCCGGGGAGCCGGTTCGTGTGGCAGTTGCCCACACGTATCGAGACGGTGGTCCTCTCCTTGGCCCTGGCCCGTCTCGGCGCGGTGCAGAGCCCCCTCATCACGGCGTGCCGCGATCACGAGGCCGGCCATGCGCTCAAGGCCACGGGTGCCGGGTTCTGCGCCGTTCCCGGTGAGTGGCGGGGCTTCGACCACAGCGCCATGGCCCGCCGGCTGGCCCGGGCCCTGCGGGTGCCGCCGCTCGTGCTGCACGCGTACGAGCCGCTCCCGGAGGCCGACCCGGCCGTTCTCCCGCCACCGCCCGACGGAGGGGACCGGCCCCGTTGGGTCCACTGGACCTCGGGCACCACGGCGGCTCCCAAAGGCGTCCTGCACACCGACCGCTCCTTGATCAGGTGCGGGGCGGCCCTTACGGACGCGCTCGGTCTCGGCCCCGGTGACGTGGGATCGATCGCCTTCCCGTACGGGCACGTCGGTGGCGTCGTCTACACGATGGCGGCGCTGCTGAGCGGCATGCCGGTGCTGCTGGTGGAGCACTTCGCACTCCCCGGCTCGCTCGGCGCCTACCGCCGGAACGGGGTCACCGTGGCAGGCGGGTCGACGGCGTTCTACGAGCTGTTCCTCGCCGCGCAGCGGAAGCAGCCGGGCCGGAGGATCGTCCCGACGCTGCGGCTGCTGGCCGGTGGGGGCGCGCCACGGCCGCCGGAGCTGCACGAGGCGGTGGCAAAGGAGCTGGGGTGCGAGCTGGCGCACGGGTACGGCATGACGGAGGCGCCGGTGATCACCATGGGTGCACCGGGCGAGGACCCGCCGGAACGGCTGGCGGGTTCCGAGGGGCGGCCGGCCGCCGGCGTGGAGGTCCGCGTGACCGGTCCGGGTGGTGGTCCCGTGCCGGACGGCGCACAGGGAGAGGTACGGATACGGGGTGAGGCGGTGTGCCGGGGCTATCTCGATCCGGCCGCCACCGCCGAGTCCTTCGACGCCGACGGGTTCCTGCGCACCGGGGACGTCGGACGGTTCACCGCGGACGGGTATCTGGTGCTCACTGGGCGGGTGAAGGACGTCGTCATCCGCAAGGGCGAGACGGTCTCGGCGGCCGAGGTCGAGCAGCTGGTGCGGACTCATCCGGCAGTCGCGGACGTCGCGGTGATCGGCCTGCCGGACGCGGTGCGGGGCGAGCGGGTCTGTGCGGTGATCCAGCAGCGCGCCGGCGCCGTGCCGCTGACCCTGCCGGCCGTGGTGGCCCATCTCAGGGCTGCCGGGCTGGCGGCGCACAAGCTGCCCGAGCAGCTGGAACTCGTCGACGAGCTGCCGCGGGACGGGACGCTGCGGAAGGTGCGCAAGGACCGGTTGCGCGAGCGGTTCAGGAGCGGCCCGGTCTGAGCGGCGGGCCGGCCGGGAACTGGCCCCGGGTCACCCGTGGGCGCGGTAGGTGGCGGTCGCCTGCTCGAAGAAGGCGTCCACCGAGCGCTGTTCGTCCATGGGGCCGCGGACGAGAAGCACGTGGTAGCGGCCGTCCATGATCATGGCGAGGTTGCGTACGTACACCTGGCGGCCGCTGCGGTCGTTCCAGTTGAAGGTGCCCTCGGCCGACGCGGTGCCGCCGACGTCGATGCGCCGCAGCCCCGAAGCGCCCGACCAGGTGGAGGTCCGGTAGGGGTCGAGCTCGGGCTCCCGGTCCTGCTGGTAGGCCATGGGGTCGTTGCCGAACCGTTCGACGGTGTCGCGGCCGGGCACGACGACGAGCTCGTAGTCGCCGCCGGCGTACACGACCTGGCCGCGCTCGTTCGCGCCGCGGCGCTGCCAGTCCTTGGCGACGGCCACGGTGAACCCCTTGGGGTCCTCGCGGAGGGAGAAGCCCTTGGCCGCACCGGAGGCGGCGGCGTCGGTGTTCGCACCGTCCTGGGACTCGGCGGCGGACGTCTGGCCCACCCTGCCCAAGGAGGCACCGCTGCCGGGGGCAGCGCTCAGGGCCCCGGCAGAGCCCGTGCGGTCCTGAGGGGCCTGGCCCGCGCTCTCGCTGGCGCGGGGCATGAACAGCAACGCGTACAGCACGGCGCCCAGGAGGGCGAGGAGGACCAGCCCTACGAGGAGGCGGCCGAGACGCTGCGGCGCGGGGGCCGCAGCGACCGCGGCCCGCTCGCGGTCCGGTGGGCCGGCCGTGCGCTTGTGCCGCCCATGGGCGAGGGCCGGGGCACCGGCGGGCTTGCGCGTGCGGCGGCCCACCAGTTCGCCCCGGCGCCGGACCACGGGCAGGCGGCGGGGGTCGGCGGCCACGGGCGCCGCGGGCGACGGGACGGTGACCGTGCGGCTGCCGATGTCGGGTTCGGGTGCGGACCGGATGAGGGAACGCAGCCAGCCGCGGAGTTCCTCGAACTCGGGGCGCTCGGTCGGGTCCTTGCGCATCAGTGATTCGACGACCGGCCGCAGGGGGCCGCACTCCTCGGCATACGCGGGCGGTTCGGCACAGACGAGCTGGACGAGTTCGGCGGCGCTGTCCTCGGGGTACGGGGCGTGGCCCTGGACGACGCGGAAGAGCAGGGCGCCCAGGGCCCACAGGTCGGCGGCGGGGCCGACGGGTGGGGCGAGCTGCCAGTTCTCCTGGAGGGGCCATGCCTGTTCGGGGGCCCAGCGCTCGGTGACGGCGCCGACCACGGCCATACGGGTCTGCCGCGCCCGCTCGGCGGCCAGGACGTCGCCGGGCCCGCCGGAAGGGTCCCAGGCCGGCGTACCGGGAGCCGCGACGGCGGGTGCCCCGGCGGTTCCTGCCACGCCCGTACCCACGCCCGTACCCACGCCCATATCCGCGCCCGTGCCAGCGGAAGCCGGCGGACGGGAACCAGCCGCAGGGTCCTGTCCGTTGGAGGAGGGGGCGAGGGGCTTCCCGGCCAGAAGGGCGTCGGCACGGGTCTGTGCGGTGGGGTCCGCTGCCGGTGCGGTTCCGCTGGCGGCGCTGCCGCCGCCCCAGGTCGAGGCGCCGGCCCGCGGGCCGGGCGTGGTGTCGGCGGCGACCCGGGCCGCGGCGGCGCGGGCTGCCGCGTGGTAGGCGGCGATGGTTCCCGAGCGCAGGGCGCGGGCGGCGCGGGCCTCGCCACGGTCGGCGGGCCCTGCCGTGCCACCGCCCTGCCGTGGCACCTTCCCCTGAACCGCGCCGTGACCCGGTCCGGGGCTCTGGGGCCCGGGTACCGGGTTGTGGCCGCACAGGGCCTCTTCGGCGGCGCCGGCGGCCAGACCGGTGAGGATGGCGCGGCCGTCGTCGCAGATGAGGACGGTGCGGGCGGTGATGTTGCGGTGGGTCCAGCCCTGCGCGTGCAGGGCGCGCAGGGCGGCGAGGACGTCGGCGGCGACCTCGGCCGCGCGGTGCGGGGACAGCGTGCGCTCGGCGAGGAGCGCGGCCAGCGGGCGGGCCGGCAGCAGTTCGCTGACGATCCAGAGGCTGCCCGCCTCGGCGAAGACGTGGAAGACCTGGTCGAGGCGGGGATGGTCGGGGACCTGGGCGGCGGCGGTGGCGGCCTCCAGCGCACGGCGCACCACCGGGTGACCGGCCGTGGGGGCCGTCGGGCCGGTGGCGGGCCCCGTCGCCCGGCTGCCGCCCATGACCTCGCCGTCGACGACCTCCGGCAGGGGGATCTGCCGGATCAGGACCTCCTGCCCGCTGTAGGTGTCGAAGGCCCGGGTCTCCACGAGGTCGAACGCGTCGGAGGGCGGCAGCGGCAGACGGTAACGGTCGGCGAGCACCCTGCCCGCATAGTCGTCCACGACGCCTCCCCAAACGTGTGACACGCCCAAACGTGCGATCCGCCCACCCCGCCCGGCCGGTCGCCGGGGTCCGGCCGTGCGACCGGGTCATTGCGGCTGCGCAGGGTCCACGAGGACTCACGATACGTGCCGAACCCGCCCCTTCGGGCCCGTACGGCTCACTACGTCCCGCTCGGGACGGGTCAGTTCACGACCGGGAAGCCGGAAAGCGGTCGGAGTCGCCGCGTACCGTCGTCAACGTGACGCTCATGCCCTTGTTGCTCGTACGGGGCGAACCGCCCTTCTTGCCCTCGTCGCCCCCGTCGCCGCCGCTGAGCGCGAGCGTCAGCACGGTGGCGACGACGGCCAGGACGACGACCACGGCGGCGGCGATCAGGACGCGGCGCGGGACCACGTCGGCGATCGAGGCGCGCCCGTAGGTGGTGCCGCCGCGCAGGCCGCGGCCGTTGCGGGCGGAGGCGGCCACGCTGCCCACCCGGAGCTTGACCGGCTGGTCCGCGCCCTCCGCGCGGGCACCGAACGAGGAGGAGCCCTCGGTGTCGTCGCGCAGGGGCTTGAACGCGCCACGTGCGCCACCGGTGGCGGAGGCGGGGCCGGACGGGCGGGCACCGGCCGGCTTCACCGGCGGCCTGGCCGCCGGCTTCGGGGAGGCCGCGGCGGGCTTGCCCGGGGTCTCACGCGTCACTTCCTCGCCCGCGGCGGAGGCCTTGGCCGACGGCTTCGTGGAGCCACCGGTGCGGGCGGGGGCAGGGGTCCGCTCGGTCGTCTCGGACATCCGGGCGGCGCGGCCGCCGTCGCTCTTCCGCCCCGCGGCGCCGGGCCGGAAGGCGGGCTCGGCGGAGGCCGGAGGTATGGAGGGGATGGCGATGGCCTGGGTCGCCTCCAGGTCGGGGGAGACAGGAGCGGCGGGCCGCCGCTCGTCGGGAGCGCTGACGGCGTCGGACAGCAGGGCCCGCGCGCCGGCCTCGTCCAGGCGCTTCTGCGGGTCCTTGGCCAGCAGCCCGTAGATGACCTCCTCCAGCGGGCCGGCGTTGCGCGGCGGGCCGAGCGGCTCGGTCATGACGGCCGTCAGGGTCGCTATGGCCGACCCCTTGTCGTACGGGGGCGCACCCTCCACGGCGGCGTACAGGAGGCCGCCCAGCGACCAGAGGTCCGCCGGCGGGCCGGGCTTGTGGCCGCGGGCCCGCTCGGGGGAGATGTAGGAGGGGGCGCCGACGAGCATGCCGGTGGAGGTGACGGAGGGGTCGCCCTCGACCTGGGCGATGCCGAAGTCGGTGAGCACCACGCGGCCGTCGTCGGCGATGAGCACGTTGGACGGCTTCACGTCGCGGTGCAGGATGCCCTGGCGGTGCGCCGCGCGCAGCACGTCGAGGACGGCCAGGCCGACCTCGGCGGCCCGGCGCCACTGGAGCGGCCCGTCCTCGCGGATGACGTCGGCGAGGGAGCGGCCCTCGATGAGCTCCATGACGATCCAGGGCCGGTCGTCCTCGTGGACGACGTCGTAGACCGTGACCGCGCCGGCGCTGCGGATACGGGCGATGGCCTTGGCCTCGCGCAGGGTGCGCGTGATGAGGCGGCGCTTCTCGTCCTCGTCGATGTTGGCGGGGAAGCGCAACTCCTTCACCGCGACCACACGGCCCAGGGTCTCGTCGTCGGCACGCCAGACCGTGCCCATGCCACCTCGCCCCAGGACGGCCCCGAGGCGGTATCGCCCGGCGAGGAGGCGCCCTGCGTTGCCCTGCGTCTGCTCCGCCTCCGACATGCGTCCCCTCTGGCAATCAGCTCTGCGACCAACCGACCTTGGCAGAGCGACCATTGTCCCTCATCCGCGGACCGGTGGAAGGACAGGGTCCGTGAGGCCATGGATGATGAGCGCATGCCGACGCGCACCGCCCTCCTGCGCCTCCCTGCGGCCATGGCCGCGCTGTGCTGCGCCATTACCGGGCCGGTGACGCCGGAACGCGACCGCGACGTCGCCCGCTCCGCAGTACAGGACCTCGTTTCGGAACGTACGGTTCCCGGTGCGGCCGAGCTGTCACAGGATGCTCATGGGACGGTCCGGTTCGTCGCGGCGGGGGTGGCGGACGTCCGTACCGGGCGGCCGATCGGGCCGGACGACCGGTTCCGGGCCGGCAGCGTCACCAAGACCTTCATCGCCACCGTCGTCCTCCAGCTGGCCGCCGAGAACCGGATCGACCTGGACGAACCGGTTGCCGGACGGCTGCCGGCGCGGACCGCCGCCGCGCTGCGGAACAGCGAGGAGACGGCACATGTCACGGTCCGCCAACTCCTCACCCACACCTCGGGGCTGTTCTCGTACACCGACGACCCGGCGTTCTTCCGCGCGTTCTTCGGCCCGGGCTTCACCGCTCACCGGTACGACTCGCACACGCCCGACGCCCTCGTCCGCACCGCCCTCGCCCACCCTCCGTACGGGCCGCCCGGCGCCGGCTACCACTACTCCAACACCGACTACGTCCTCCTCGGCATGCTGATCCGTCAGGTGACGGGCCACTCCTACGCACACGAGATCCGACGCCGCGTCATCGAGCCCCTCCACCTCACGGGCACCAGCTTCCCCGGCGACCGGCCGGTGCTGCCGGCACCGCACGGCCGGGCCTACTCACCGGTACGGAACGGCGGTACGTCCCGTCTCGCCGACGTCACCGACCTCAACCCCTCCGCCGCCGGAGCGGCCGGCGAGATGGTGTCCACGCTCACCGACCTCAACCGGTTCCTCGGCGCCCTGCTGGGAGGCGCCCTGCTGCCGCCGGGGCAGCTGCGGGCCATGCGGGACACCACCGCCTCCGGGGGCCGCTACGGCATGGGCCTGTTCCCCGTACAGCTGCCCTGCCGACGCACGGTGTGGGGCCACAACGGGGAGATCAACGGCTCCTACGTGGAAGTGCTCGGCACGGCCGACGGCCGGCACCTGCTCAGCTACCGGCTCAACAGCGACGCGCGGCCCGGCCCGGCGGCCGAGTCCCGGGTCGTCGCGGCCGAGTTCTGCGGCTGACCCGCACGGGGCCGCCGCACGCGCGGACTCACACCGGCTGGATGTCCGGGGCGCCGAGCCGGGCCGCGTCCGCCGTCTGGTCGTCGGGCTGGAGCTGCGACTCGCGCTCCGCCTCCACACGCTTCTCGTAGTGCTCGACCTCCTTCTCCACCTGGGCCGCGTCCCAGCCCAGCACGGGGGCGATGAGCTCCGCGGCCTCACGGGCGCACCGCGTACCCCGGTCGAAGGTCTCGATCGAGATGCGGGTCCGGCGGGTGAGGACGTCGTCCAGGTGGCGGGCGCCCTCGTGCGAGGCGGCGTAGACGACCTCGGCGCGCAGGTAGTCGTCGGCGCCGGTCAGCGGCTCGCCCATGGACGGGTCGGCGATGACGTAGGAGAGCACCTCGTCGACCAGGGACCCGTACCGGTTGAGCAGGTGCTCGATGCGGGCCACGTGCAGGCCGGTGCGCAGGGCGAGCCGGGCCCGTCCGTTCCACAGCGCCCGGTAGCCCTCCGCGCCCACCAGAGGCACGTCCTCGGTGACGCAGTCCGCCACGCGCTGGGACAGGCCGTGCACCGCCTCGTCCACCGCGTCCTTGGCCATCACCCGGTAGGTGGTGTACTTGCCGCCCGCCACCACCACCAGGCCCGGCACCGGGTGGGCCACCGTGTGCTCGCGCGACAGCTTGCTGGTGGCGTCCGACTCGCCGGCCAGCAGCGGGCGCAGCCCGGCGTACACGCCCTGCACGTCGTCACGCGTGAGCGGGACGGCGAGCACCGAGTTGACGTGCTCCAGCAGGTAGTCGATGTCGGCGCTGGAGGCGGCGGGGTGGGCCTTGTCCAGGTCCCAGTCGGTGTCGGTGGTGCCGATGATCCAGTGCCGGCCCCACGGGATGACGAAGAGCACGCTCTTCTCCGTCCGCAGGATCAGGCCGGTGGTGGAGTGGACGCGGTCCTTCGGTACGACCAGGTGGATGCCCTTGGACGCGCGGACGTGGAACTGGCCGCGCTCGGCGATGAGCTTCTGCGTGTCGTCGGTCCACACGCCCGTGGCGTTGACGACCTGCCGGGCGCGGATCTCGAACTCGCCGCCCTGCTCCAGGTCGCGCACCCGGGCGCCGACGACGCGTTCGCCCTCCCGGAGGAAGCCCACCACGCGGGCGCGGTTGGCCACGTCGGCGCCGTAGGCCGCCGCGGTGCGCACCAGCGTGGTGACGAAACGGGCGTCGTCCATCTGGGCGTCGTAGTACTGGAGCGCGCCCACCAACGCGTCCTTGCGCAGACAGGGCGCCACGCGCAGCGCCCTGCGCCGGGTGAGGTGGCGGTGGACGGGCAGCCCGCGGCCGTGGCCCGAGGAGACCGACATCGCGTCGTACAGGGCGACGCCGGCGCCCGCGTAGAACCGCTCCCAGGCCCGGTGCTGGAGGGGGTAGAGGAACGGCACCGGCTTGACCAGGTGCGGGGCGAGACGCTGGAGCAGCAGCCCGCGCTCCTTGAGCGCCTCCCGCACGAGCGCGAAGTCCAGCATCTCCAAGTACCGCAGGCCGCCGTGGATGAGCTTGCTGGACCGGCTGGAGGTGCCCGCCGCCCAGTCGCGCGCCTCCACCAGGCCGGTCTGCAGCCCGCGGGTGGCGGCGTCCAGCGCGGTGCCCGCGCCGACGACGCCGGCGCCGACCACCAGGACGTCCAGTTCCCGATCCGCCATCCGGGCGAGCGCCTCACCGCGCTCGGCCGGCCCGAGTGTCGCTGTCCTCACCACTGCCTCCCGCTAGACCGCTCTCGCCGCCACTGCCGGTGACCCGCCGGTACGGGCACGGGCGCGCCGCCACGCGGCCCCGCACACCGTCCTTCCTCCGATGCTGCCCCAGATCGCCCGTTCCGGCCGCGCCGCGATACCGGATACCCGCGCGGCAATACCGCATAACAGTCATATATCCGCCTAACCTGATGTAACGGCCGTCCCCGCCGGAAATCCCCCTCCGGGAAGGACCGCATCCCGCCATGCCCGCAGACCTCGCCGTCCTCGGCCTGGGCCCCCTCGGCCTCCCCCTGGCCCAGGCCGCCACCGCCGCCGCCATCCCCACGATCGGCTACGACCCCGACCCCCTCATCGTCGCCGAGCTGGGCGCCGGCCGGCTCCCCGAGGGCGCCGAGGGCACGCTCACCGCCGCCGGGATCCGCCGCATGCTCTCCGCCGGGTTCCGCGCCACGGTCGACGCCGCCGAGCTCGACCGCGTCCGTACCGCCGTCATCTGCGCCCCCACCCGCCTGGGCGAGGACCGGGCCCTGGACCTCTCCGCCATCGGCGAGGCGGCCCGCACCCTGGCACCCCTGCTGCGCCCGCACACCACTGTGCTGCTGGAATCCATCGTCTACCCCGGAACCACCGAGGACTACGTCCGCCCCGTCCTGGAGGCCGGATCGGGACTCAAGGCCGGCCGCGACTTCCACCTCGCCTACTCCCCCAGCCGCTTCGACCCCGGCAACCGCCAGCAGGGGTACGCCAACACCCCCAAGGTCATCGGCGGCCTCACCCCGGCCTGCACGGAGGCGGCGGCGGCCTTCTACGGGCGGGTGTGCGACAAGGTGGTCCGGGCCCGGGGCGTACGGGAGGCCGAGACCGTCAAGGTGCTGGAGACCAACTACCGGCACGTCAACATCGCGCTCGCCAACGAGATGGCCGTCTTCTGCCACGACCTCGGCGTCGACCTCTGGGACGTGGTGCGCTGCGCGGAGACCAAGCCGTTCGGCTTCCAGGCCTTCCGCCCCGGGCCCGGCGTCGGCGGCCACGGGGTCCCCATCGACCCCAACTACCTCTCCTACAAGGGCCGCACCCTCGGCTACCCCCTGCGCATGGTGGAGCTGGCGCAGGAGGTCAACGGGCGCATGCCGCGCTACATCATCCAGCGCTGCGCGACGCTCCTGAACGAGCACGGCAAGTCCGCGCGCGGCGCGCGGGTGCTGCTGCTCGGCGTCGGCTACAAGGCCGACGTCGGCGACCAGGAGGGGTCACCGGCCCGCGAGATCGCCTCCCGGCTGATGGAAATGGGCGCCCAGCTCAGCTACCACGACCCCTACGTCGCCCAGTGGTACGTCCTGGGCCGGCCGGTGCCGCGCGCGGACTGCCTCTACGAGGCCGCGGCGGTCGCCGACCTGACCGTGCTGCTCCAGCCGCACCGCAAGTACGACCTCCAGGGGCTCGCGGCCAAGGCCCAGCTGCTGCTGGACACGCGCGGTGCGAGCCCCGCGGGCGCGGCCTACCGGCTGTAGCCGCAGCACCCAGCCCCTACGGCCGTCACAGCCGCCCGGTGGACAGCATGCGCGGCTGTGCGTCCAGCACGGTCCGCAGCGAGGCGAAGTTCTCCACGCAGCGCCCCGTGCCCACCGCCACGCAGTCCAGCGGGTCGTCCGCGACGAGCACCGGGATGTCCAGCTCGCGGCTCAGCCGCACGTCCAGGCCGCGCAGCAGCGCACCGCCACCCGTGAGGACGATGCCCCGGTCCATGATGTCGCCCGACAGCTCCGGCGGTGTCTCGTCCAGCGTCTGACGGACGGCCATGATGATGGCCTCGACCGGCTCCGTCAGGGCGTGCCGGATCTCGTCCGCCGTCAGCTCCAGCGTCTTGGGCAGTCCGCTGACCTGGTCGCGGCCCCGGATGGTGCAGCGCTCCGGCGGCAGCAGGCCCTGGGTCTTCTCCGGGTCGCCGCCGTCCTCGACGGCCGCGTTCCGCTCGGGACGCTGCGCGACGGTGCCGATCGCGGCGGGCGACCAGTAGCCGGTCGGCGAGGCCGAGCCGATGCTCATCTTCAGCTCCTCGGCGGTGCGTTCACCGATCGCGAGGGCGTACTCCTTCTTGACGTACGACATGATGGCCGCGTCCATCGCGTCGCCCGCCGTGCGCACCGAACGCGCGGTGACGATGCCGCCCAGCGAGATCACCGCGACCTCGGTGGTGCCGCCGCCGATGTCCACCACCATGCAGCCCGTCGGCTCGCTCACGGGCAGCCCCGCGCCGATCGCCGCGGCCATGGGCTCCTCCACCAGGTGCACCTGGCGGGCACCGGCCTGCGACGCGGCCTCGATGACCGCGCGGCGCTCCACGCCCGTGATGCCCGACGGCACGCACACCACGACGCGGGGCCGGGAGAACAGCCGGTTGCCCATGACCTTCTTGATGAAGTGCCGCAGCATCCGCTCGGCTATCTCGAAGTCGGCGATGACGCCGTCCCGCAGCGGGCGGATGGCGACGATGTTCGAGGGGGTGCGGCCGATGGTCTCCTTGGCCTCCGAACCGACCGACAACACGCTGCCGTCTTCGGCGTTGACGGCGACGACCGAGGGTTCGTTGAGCACCACTCCCTTCCCGCGCACGTACACCAGCGTGTTCGCGGTGCCGAGGTCGATGCCCATGTCCCTGCCGCTGAACGACTTGCTTTGCGCCATAAGTCGCCAGTATTCCCTATGGTCGAACCTTTATTTGGCGCTGACGGCGGACAACGGCAGGACAGCGGCGGTGCAGCAGCAATGCGAAAGGGCCCGGGGCCGCTTCCGCGGCCCGGGCCCTCTCCTGGAGACAGGCGTCAGCGCTGGTCGTGCTGCGACGGGGCGACCGTCACCTCGACGCGCTGGAACTCCTTCAGCTCGCTGTAGCCGGTGGTGGCCATGGCGCGGCGCAGGGCACCGAAGAAGTTCATCGAGCCGTCGGGGGTGTGCGACGGGCCGAGCAGGATCTCCTCGGTCGTGCCGACCACGCCCAGGTTCATGCGCTTGCCGCGCGGCACGTCCTCGTGGACGGCCTCCATGCCCCAGTGGTGGCCGCGGCCGGGCGCGTCGGTGGCGCGGGCCAGCGGGGAGCCCATCATCACCGCGTCGGCACCGCAGGCGATGGCCTTGGGCAGGTCGCCGGACCAGCCCACGCCGCCGTCGGCGATGACGTGCACGTAGCGGCCGCCGGACTCGTCCATGTAGTCGCGGCGGGCCGCGGCCACGTCGGCGACGGCGGTGGCCATCGGCACCTGGATGCCCAGCACGTTGCGCGTGGTGTGCGCGGCGCCGCCGCCGAAGCCGACGAGGACGCCCGCGGCGCCGGTGCGCATCAGGTGGAGGGCGGCGGTGTAGGTGGCGCAGCCACCCACGATCACCGGCACGTCGAGCTCGTAGATGAACTGCTTGAGGTTCAGCGGCTCGGCGGCGGAGGAGACGTGCTCGGCGGAGACGGTGGTGCCGCGGATGACGAAGATGTCCACGCCGGCGTCCACGACGGCCTTGGAGAACTGCGCGGTGCGCTGCGGGGAGAGCGCGGCGGCGGTCACGACGCCGGAGTCGCGCACCTCCTTGATGCGCTGCCCGATCAGCTCCTCCTTGATCGGCGCGGAGTAGATCTCCTGGAGGCGGCGGGTGGCGGTGCGCTCGTCCAGCTCGGCGATCTCGGCGAGCAGCGGCTCGGGGTCCTCGTAGCGGGTCCACAGGCCCTCGAGGTTGAGCACGCCCAGGCCGCCCAGCTCACCGATGCGGATGGCGGTCTCCGGGGAGACGACCGAGTCCATGGGGGCGGCCAGGAACGGCAGCTCGAAGCGGTAGGCGTCGATCTGCCAGGCGATCGAGACCTCCTTCGGGTCGCGGGTACGGCGACTGGGGACGACGGCGATGTCGTCGAAGGCGTACGCCCGGCGGCCTCGCTTGCCGCGCCCGATCTCGATCTCAGTCACGTGTGTGGCCTTTCATTGCTCCACGTCTGCCGCATCCCAGTATCCCCGACGCGGGGACATACGGACGCGGCGAAGCCCGCGGCCACCGGGCCACGGGCTTCGTTCCGCTCCCTGCGGCGCCGGCGGGGTTCGCGCGGCGTCGTAGGAAGCGCCGAATCAGCGCGCCGAGTAGTTCGGCGCCTCGACGGTCATCTGGATGTCGTGCGGGTGGCTCTCCTTGAGGCCCGCGGAGGTGATCCGCACGAAGCGGCCCTTCTCCTTCAGCTCGGGCACGGTGGCCGAGCCGACGTAGCCCATCGACGCCCGCAGGCCGCCGACCAGCTGGTGGGCCACCGAGGCGAGCGGGCCGCGGTAGGGCACCTGGCCCTCGATGCCCTCCGGGACGAGCTTGTCCTCGGAGAGGACGTTGTCCTGGAAGTAGCGGTCCTTGGAGAACGAGCGGGCCTGGCCGCGCGACTGCATCGCGCCGAGCGAGCCCATGCCCCGGTAGGACTTGAACTGCTTGCCGTTGATGAAGACCATCTCGCCCGGCGACTCCTCGCAGCCGGCCAGCAGCGAGCCCAGCATCACGGTGTCCGCGCCGGCCGCGATGGCCTTGGCGATGTCACCGGAGTACTGCAGACCGCCGTCGCCGATCAGCGGCACACCGGCCGCGTGGCACGCCCGCGCGGCCTCGTAGATCGCCGTGACCTGCGGGACGCCGATGCCGGCGACCACGCGCGTGGTGCAGATCGAGCCGGGGCCGACGCCGACCTTGACGCCGTCCGCGCCGGCGTCGATCAGGGCCTGGGCACCGTCGCGGGTGGCGACGTTGCCGCCGACGACGTCGACGTTGATGTTGGACTTGACCTTGGCGATCATGTCGAGGATGCCGCGGCTGTGACCGTGGGCGCTGTCCACGACCAGGAAGTCCACGCCGGCCTCGACCAGCGCCTGGGCCCGCTCGTACGCCTCGTCGCCGACGCCCACCGCGGCACCGACGATCAGGCGGCCGTCGGCGTCCTTGGCGGCGTTGGGGTACTGCTCGGCCTTGACGAAGTCCTTGACCGTGATGAGGCCCTTGAGCACGCCCTCGTCGTCGACCAGCGGCAGCTTCTCGATCTTGTGGCGGCGCAGCAGCTCCATGGCGTCCTCGCCGGAGATGCCCACCTTGCCGGTGACCAGCGGCATGGGCGTCATGACCTCGCGCACGGCGCGGGAGCGGTCGCTCTCGAAGGCCATGTCGCGGTTGGTGACGATGCCGAGCAGCTTGCCGGCCGGGTCGGTGACCGGGACGCCGCTGATGCGGAACTTGGCGCACAGGGCGTCCGCCTCGGCGAGCGTGGCGTCCGGGCGGACGGTGATCGGGTCCGAGACCATGCCGGACTCGGAGCGCTTGACCAGGTCGACCTGGTTGGCCTGGTCCTCGATGGACAGGTTGCGGTGCAGCACACCCACGCCGCCCTGGCGGGCCATGGCGATGGCCATGCGCGCCTCGGTCACCTTGTCCATGGCGGCCGACAGCAGCGGGATGTTGACGCGGACGTTCCGGGAGACCCGGGAGGACGTGTCCACGGCGTTGGGCAGCACCTCGGAGGCGCCCGGCAGCAGCAGGACGTCGTCGTATGTCAGACCGAGCATTGCGAACTTCTCGGGCATTCCGTCGACGTGGTCAGCCATGACACCTTCCCAAACACAGTGATTGACCGGGAATCGCGGGCCCCGGGCGGCGCCCGCCGGGCCCAGCCGGGCCCTGTGGAAGCCCCTTGCCCCGGTGAGGATTCCCATGCTAACGGCCTCAGCGGGTGTCCCATTCCACGACGGCTGAGTCCCTCGTCACTTGGAGTTTTCTACGAACGCCCGCGGGACGGCGGTGTGTGCGCGGCGCTCACTGTTCGGCGAGCGCCCTGAGCCTGCTCAGGGCGCGGTGCTGGGCGACGCGGACGGCGCCCGGCGACATGCCCAGCATCTGCCCCGTCTCCTCGGCCGTGAGCCCCACCGCCACCCTCAGGAGCACCAGCTCGCGCTGGTTCTCCGGGAGGCTGGCGAGCAGTTTCTTGGCCCACTCGGCGTCGCTGCTGAGCAGGGCGCGCTCCTCCGGCCCGAGCGAGTCGTCCGGCTGCTCGGGCATCTCGTCCGAGGGCACGGCCGTGCTGCCCGGGTGCCGCATGGCGGCCCGTTGCAGGTCCGCCACCTTGTGGGCGGCGATGGCCACGACGAACGCCTCGAACGGCCGGCCCGTGTCCCGGTACCGGGGCAGGGCGCAGAGCACCGCGAGGCAGACCTCCTGCGCGAGGTCGTCGACGAAGTGGCGCGCGTCGCCCGGCAGCCGCGACAGCCGGGTCCGGCAGTAGCGCAGGGCCAGCGGGTGCACCAGGGCGAGCAGGTCGTGCGTGGCCCGCCGGTCGCCCTCGACCGCGCGGGCGACGAGTGCACCGATCTCCCCGGGGCCGGCGGCCGCGGCCTGCCGCTGGGTCTCGTCGTCGCGCATCGGTCCATGGTGCCTTGGCGTCAAGCGATCCACGGCACCGCCTTCATGGTTGTGCGTCGAACCGTTACGCGTCGGTGTCCTCGCACTCACGTCTCGCGTCGCCCCCTTCCGGGTATACCCGCCCCGCGCCCACGACTCCGCCGATAGCTTGTGCCCGTGCCGGACGGCACCGGACGGGGCCTGTCCGTCATGAGGTCTCATCTGGCCGCGCGAGGAACGCCGGCCCCTGCCGGGGAGGAGTCACAACTCCAAGGATGCGTCATCCCTCGGAGTTTCGGCGCCGCCGCCCGGCGGGCGCCCCCGGCGGCCGCCGGTACGCCCCGTGGGCGGGACGGCATGGGGGACGGCGCGAGGGACCGGCGCGCGCACCCCGAAGGGGGCGGGCCGCGCCCGTACGCGGGGCGGGGTGCCGGTCGGGGGGCCGGGCCACCTGAACCCCGTCGTAGCGGTGGGACGGGGGCGCCCCTTCCCCGCGGGGCGGCGGGGGCGGCGCGGAGCAGGGCGGAACGCGGCGCCGCCAGGGAGTGCCCCGGTGGCGGGGCGCCGCACTCGGGGCGCGGCGCCCAGCGGCAGCGTTACCGCACCAGGCCCCAGCGGAAGCCGAGCGCCACGGCGTGCGCGCGGTCCGAGGCGCCGAGCTTCTTGAAGAGTCGGCGCGCGTGCGTCTTGACCGTGTCCTCGGAGAGGAAGAGCTCCCGCCCGATCTCCGCGTTGGACCGCCCGTGGCTCATGCCCTCGAGCACCTGGATCTCGCGCGCCGTGAGGGTCGGTGCCGCGCCCATCTCCGCCGAGCGCAGCCGCCGCGGCGCGAGCCGCCAGGTCGGGTCGGCCAGCGCCTGCGTGACCGTGGCCCGCAGCTCCGCGCGCGAGGCGTCCTTGTGCAGGTAGCCACGGGCGCCGGCGGCCACCGCGAGGGCGACCCCGTCGAGGTCCTCGGCGACCGTGAGCATGATGATCCGGGCGCCGGGATCGGCGGAGAGAAGCCGGCGGACGGTCTCGACACCGCCCAGGCCGGGCATGCGCACGTCCATGAGGATGAGATCCGAACGATCGGCGCCCCAGCGGCGGAGGACTTCCTCGCCGTTGGCCGCCGTCGTCACACGCTCGACGCCGGGCACGGTCGCCACCGCACGACGGAGCGCTTCTCGGGCAAGCGGGGAGTCGTCGCAGACGAGGACGGATGTCATGACCGCCCTCCGCAGCTGATGCGCGTCACCTTGAGCCTCCAGAGGCTGGTACTGATCGTCACCTGTGCGGTCGACGTGACTCGGGCACCTGCCACCCGCCCGACTGCTTCATCCGTCAACCGCCTCCGCACTCTCAACGACGGTCACCCGAAAGAGTTACGGGCTTGGTCGGCCGTGTTCGGCACTCTACGTGAGGGCGCGGACACGGAGCAGGGCGCACGGGGGGCGCCCGGCCTTCTGACCAAGCTATGCCCCATTTGCCCACTCGGACCTGTTTTTCTTCCCATTTGCTGCCGTCTGAGGCTAGATTCGCAATGAGTCATATTTTCATCTGCTCACACGACAGATGAAATGTGCGGACACGGGTACTGCAACGGATCAGTCCGGACCGGATCGTTCCGGCCATCGCTTCGACAACGCTTCGAGGGAATGAGCAATGGCAGACTTCTCCCGCCTTCCCGGTCCCAACGCCGACCTGTGGGACTGGCAGCTCCTGGCGGCATGCCGTGGGGTCGACAGCTCGCTCTTCTTCCACCCCGAGGGCGAGCGGGGCGCGGCCCGCAGTGCCCGAGAGGCCTCCGCGAAGGAGGTGTGCATGCGGTGCCCCGTACGCGCGGAGTGCGCGGCGCACGCGCTGGCGGTACGGGAGCCCTACGGCGTGTGGGGCGGCCTCACCGAGGACGAGCGCGAGGAACTCATGGGTCGCGCCCGGCACCGTTCCATCAGCGCGAACAACAACGCGGGCGCGGGCGTGATGAGCGCGTAGGGCGCGGCTCCGTGCCGTGGGGAGGCTCGGAGGAAACGTTCCAGCAGCCGGTGGTACCGGCAGCCGACGGGCCCACGGCCCGACTCCGGCCCCGGCCCTGGCCCCGGCCTCGCCCCGGGCGCCGGACCCCGGGGCGTGCCCCGTGGGTGAGCCGGTGGTCCTCAGCGGCGTGCCGCGTCCGCGAGCCGGTCCAGCATGGCCCCGACCGCCGGCACCCGGGCCAGGTCGGGCAGGGTGAGCGCCACGATCTCGCGCTGCACGAGCGGCTCGACGAGCACCGTGCGCGTGCCCTTCGGGCGGACCGTCTCCAGTGCCAGCTCGGGCATCACCGCGACGCCGAGCCCGGCGCCGACCAGGCCGAAGACGGCCGGGTAGTCGTCCGTCGCGAAGTCGATGCGCGGCGTGAAGCCCGCGTTCTCGCAGACCTCGACCAGGTGCCGGCGGCAGCGCGGGCAGCCCGCGATCCACGGCTCCTTCTCCAGCTCGGCTATCCCGATGCGCTCCGCCCCGGCCAGCCGGTGCCCCTCGGGCACCACGCCGATGAGGCGGTCGGTCAGCACGGGCCGTACGACCAGGTCGTCCCACTCGGCGGCGGCCGCCGGGTCGGCCCCCCGGACGTCGGGGTAGCGGAAGGCGAGCGCGATCTCGCAGTCGCCCTCGCGCAGCATCTCCACCGAGCGCGGCGGTTCCGCCTCCACGAGGGAGACGCGCGTGCCCGGATGGGCGGCGCGCATGGCGGCGAGTGCGCCGGGTACGAGAGTCGAGCTACCACTGGGGAACGAGACGAGCCGGACCCGCCCGGCGCGCAGCCCGGCGATGGCCGCGACCTCCTCCTTCGCCGCGGTCAGCCCGGCGAGAATGCCGGTCGCGTGCCGCACCAGCGCCTCGCCGGCCTCCGTCAGCCGCATTTCACGGCCCGTACGGACCAGCAGCGGCGTGCCCGCGGACTGCTCCAGGGCCTTCATCTGCTGACTGACGGCGGGCTGGGTGCAACCCAGCTCACGCGCCGCCGCCGAGAACGAACCGGTGGCGGCCACCGCGCGCAGCACCCTGAGATGACGAGCCTCGATCACCCTTCGAGCATAAGCCCCACTTGGAATCGAAGCGAAATACCTCGCGGGGCCTTTGGGCCGGTGCCGTCGCCGGAGTCCCGCCGGCGTCACAGTGCGGCCTCCCCCGGGCCCCCCGGAGGGGCGAAGCGAGCCGCTGCCGACAGTCAAGGGGCCACGCCGGGCACTAACGTTCCCGTATGACGACTGCACTGATCACGGGAGCCACGGCCGGCATCGGCGCCGCGTTCGCCCGCCGGCTGGCGGCCGACGGGCACAACCTGGTCCTCGTGGCGCGCGACGAGAAGCGGCTGAACGAGCAGGCGACCGAGCTCCACGACCGCCACCGGGTCGAGGCCGAGGTACTCCGGGCCGACCTGTCGGAGGACGAGGGCATCGCGGCGGTGGAGGCCAGGCTCTCCGACCGCAGGAACCCGGTCGACCTGTTGGTCAACAACGCCGGCTTCGGCAACAAGGGCCGCTACCTCGAAGTGTCCATGGCCGACGAGCTGACCATGCTCAAGGTGCACTGCGAGGCGGTGCTGCGCCTCACGTCGGCCGCCGCGGCGAGCATGCGCGAGCGGCGGCGCGGCGGAGTGATCAACGTGGCGTCGGTGGCGGCGTTCGTGCCGCGCGGCACGTACGGCGCGAGCAAGGCGTGGGTCGTGCAGTTCACCCAGGGCGCCGCGCGCGACCTGGCGGGCAGCGGGGTGCGGCTGATGGCGCTGTGCCCGGGCTTCGTCCGGACGGAGTTCCACCAGCGCGCCGGGATGGGTACGGACAACGTCCCCGGCTGGCTGTGGCTGGACGCGGACAAGCTGGTCGAGGCCGCCCTGAAGGACCTGGCGCGCGGCAAGTCGCTGTCCGTCCCCGACCCGCGGTACAAGGCCCTGACGGGGCTGATGAAGATCGCCCCGCGGCGCGCGGTGTCGCGGGCGAGCGCGACGACGGGCCGCCGGTACGGGCCGAACTGATCACCGGCGAACGGGCGGCCCGGGGCCTCCCCGGCCGCCCTGACCGGCGTGCACACCGGGTCTAACCTGGAGATATCACCCGGCAGGTACGGGAGGCACGCCATGACATTCGTGCAGTTGGTCGAGTGCAGGACCCGTCAGTTCGAGGAGATGGACCGGCTGATGGACCGCTGGGTGGCCGCCACCGAGGGCCGCCGCACCGCCACCCACTCACTGGTCGGCCGGGACCACTCGGACCGCGACCACTACGTCGAGATCATCGAGTTCCCGTCGTTCGAGAAGGCGATGGAGAACTCCAACCTTCCCGAGACGGACCGGATCTTCCAGGAGATCGTCGCGCTCTGCGACGAGATGCCGACCTTCACCGACCTCGACGTGGTGCGGGACGAGCAGCTCAACAAGGCCACGGCCCGCCGCTTCTTCGAGGACGTCGCGGTCGACGGGGACCTGGACCTGCTCGACGAGCTGTTCCTGCCCGGCTACCGGGACCACGACATCGGCAAGGCGGAGCAGACGACGACCGGCCCGGCGGAGCTGCGGCGGGACGTCGAGTTCTGGCGCGGCGCCTTCGACTTCGACTTCACGCTCCACCGCCAGATCTGCGAGGGCGACCAGGTCGCCACGCACTGGACGTGGACCGGCACCCACCAGGGCGACTTCATGGGCGTGCAGCCCACGGGCCGGGAGGCCGCCATGGACGGCGTCACGGTCTTCCGGTTCGAGGACGGGAGGATCGCCGAGGGCTGGTGGACGTACGACCTGCTGGGCCTGTTGCGGCAGCTGGGCGCGGTCGACCTGCGCTCCGTACCCTGAGCCGCCACCCGCGCCGCAGGCCGTCGGCCGCTCATTGCCCGTTGCCCGTACGGGCCGGGGCCCGGCCTCCCGTAGGGGAGACCGGGCCCCGGTCGTGACGTATGGGTGCTGCGCGACGTCAGTGCGCGTGGCCGTGGCCGTGGCCGCCGGCCTGCGCGGGCTCCTCTTCCTTCTTCTCGACGACCAGGGTCTCGGTCGTGAGCAGCAGGGAGGCGATGGAGGCGGCGTTCTCCAGGGCGGAGCGGGTGACCTTCACCGGGTCGATGACGCCGGCCTTGACCAGGTCGACGTACTCGCCGGTCGCGGCGTTGAAGCCGTGGCCCTTCTCCAGCTCGGCGACCTTGGAGGTGATGACGTAGCCCTCCAGGCCGGCGTTCTCGGCGATCCAGCGCAGCGGCTCGACGACCGCGTTGCGGACGACCGTGACACCGGTGGCCTCGTCGCCGTCCTTGCCGAGGTTGCCCTCGAGCACCTTGGCGGCGTGCACCAGGGCGGAGCCACCACCGGAGACGATGCCCTCCTCCACCGCGGCGCGGGTCGCGGAGATGGCGTCCTCCAGACGGTGCTTCTTCTCCTTGAGCTCGACCTCGGTGGCCGCGCCCACGCGGATGACGCAGACGCCGCCGGCCAGCTTGGCCAGGCGCTCCTGCAGCTTCTCGCGGTCCCAGTCGGAGTCGGTGGTCTCGATCTCGGCCTTGATCTGGGCCACGCGACCGGCGACGTCCTCGGACTTGCCGCCACCGTCGACGATGGTGGTGTCGTCCTTGGTGACGGTCACGCGGCGGGCGGTGCCGAGCACGTCCAGGCCGACCTGGTCGAGCTTGAGGCCGACCTCCTCGGCGACGACGGTGGCACCGGTGAGGGTGGCCATGTCGCCGAGCATCGCCTTGCGGCGGTCGCCGAAGCCCGGGGCCTTGACGGCCACGGCGTTGAAGGTGCCGCGGATCTTGTTCACGACGAGGGTGGAGAGCGCTTCGCCCTCGACGTCCTCGGCGATGATCAGCAGCGGCTTCGAGGCGCCACCCTGGATGATCTTCTCCAGCAGCGGCAGCAGGTCGGCGATCGCCGAGATCTTGCCCTGGTGGATCAGGATGTACGGGTCCTCGAGGACGGCCTCCATACGCTCCTGGTCGGTCACCATGTACGGCGAGAGGTAACCCTTGTCGAAGGCCATGCCCTCGGTGAAGTCCAGCTCCAGGCCGAAGGTGTTGGACTCCTCGACGGTGATGACACCGTCCTTGCCGACCTTGTCCATCGCCTCGGCGATGAGCTCGCCGACCTGCTTGTCCTGGGCGGACAGCGCGGCGACGGCGGCGATGTCGGACTTCTCGTCGATCGGGCGGGCGGTGGCCAGCAGGTCGTCCGAGACGGCCTTGACCGCGGCGTCGATGCCCTTCTTCAGGGCGGCCGGGGAGGCGCCGGCGGCGACGTTGCGCAGACCCTCGCGGACCAGGGCCTGGGCCAGGACGGTCGCGGTGGTGGTGCCGTCACCCGCGATGTCGTTGGTCTTGGTCGCCACCTCCTTGACGAGCTGGGCGCCCAGGTTCTCGTACGCGTCCTCGAGCTCGATCTCGCGCGCGATGGTGACGCCGTCGTTGGTGATGGTGGGGGCGCCGAACTTCTTGTCGATGACGACGTTGCGGCCCTTGGGGCCGATCGTCACCTTCACGGTGTCGGCGAGCTTGTTGACACCGCGCTCAAGGGCGCGACGGGCGTCCTCGTCGAACTTCAGGGTCTTGGCCATGGCTTACGTATCCTCGCGATCTCTCAACGGACTGCGCCCCGGGCGCCCGGCTGAATGGGCGCGGGAGCCAGGGGCGCAGACGTGTTGCTGGTGAATTACTTCTCGATGACCGCGAGGACGTCGCGGGCCGAGAGGACGAGGTACTCGTCGCCGTTGTACTTCACCTCGGTGCCGCCGTACTTGCTGTACAGGACGACGTCGCCGACGTTCACGTCCAGCGGCAGGCGCTGGCCGTTCTCGAAGCGGCCCGGGCCCACGGCCAGGACGGCGCCCTCCTGGGGCTTCTCCTTGGCGGTGTCCGGAATGACCAGGCCGGAGGCCGTGGTCTGCTCGGCGTCGAGCGGCTGGACCACGATGCGGTCCTCGAGCGGCTTGATGGCAACCTTGGAGCTGGCGGTCGTCACGATCCGACCTCCCCCTTCGGAGATCTCACGGGGTTAACTGTCTGAGGTGGCGACCAGGTCGATCCGTCGTCGCGGGTGCCGGACCTGCCCGTCGCTGTGTTTGGCACTCCCGGGTGGAGAGTGCCAACGAGGCCGAGACTATGACGCGGTTAGCACTCGGTCAAGCGGAGTGCCAATTCCTCGTGCGGCGAGCCCCGCGGCAGGCCCCGGCCGAGCCCCCCGGCGGGCCTCGCAGGAAGGTGCCCTACCCAGCTCGCAGCGACGACACTCCTGGCCGGAACCCTGATCCTGCCCCTGGTCCGCCCCTGACCCTCCCCCGGTCCTTCCCTGGTCAGACGTAGTCCTCGAGCCGGGCCACCGTGTAGCCCTGCCGCTGGATGCTGCGCAGCATGTTGACGACCATCCGGGTCATGGTGGTGCCCTTGAGCTCCGCCGGGCCCCGGAAGTGGGCCAGGATGATGTCGCCGGGCCGCAGCCCGTCGCCCTCGGCGTAGCGCATGTCGTTGATCTGCATGGTGGCCTCCCACAGCACGACGGCCCGCACGCCGCAGCTGCCGGCGGCGGCGAGGGTCCGGTCGTCGTAGTTGCCGTAGGGCGGCCGGAAGAGCGGCGGGCGGCTGCCGTAGCGCTTGGCCAGCTGGTCCTGCTGGCCGCAGATCTCGTGGCGCTGGGCGTCGGCGGAGAGCGTGCGCAGGTTGGGGTGGGTCAGGGTGTGGTTCTGCACGCCGTTGCCGAGGGTGCGCAGCTCGTCGAAGTAGCCGTAGCCGCGGCCGGTGCGGGCGACGCTGTCCGTCAGGAACATCGTGAACGGCAGCTTCAGCTCGCGCGCCATCCGGACGAACTCGGGGTCCTTCTCCGCGCCGTCGTCGATGGTGATGAAGACGACCTTGTCCTTGGTGGGTACGCGCCGGATCACCGGCGGCGTGCCGGCGCCCGCCGTGCCGCCACCCTTGCCCTCCTCCGCCGGGGGCCGCCCGGCGGGCGGGGCCGGGGGCGGGGCCAGCGGCTTGTCCAGGCCCCAGCGGCGGTAGGCGCCGTCGTCGGCGGGGGCGGACGGGCCGGAAGGGGCGGCGGAAGAGGACGTATGTCCCTTGCCCTTACCCGGTGCGCCGGAGGAGGCTGGTGGGGCGGATGCGTTGCTAGAACAGCCGGCCAGCAGACCGGCGACGGCCAGCAGGGCCGCGACGAGGAGGCCGGCGCGGGACCTCCGGGCGTTCCGGGACCTCCGGCGCTGCCGGGACGGCCGGGGCGGCTGGGACTGCCGGGACTTCCATACGGACGGGCTCACGCATTCGATTGTTGTTCACTCGTTCCCCACAGGAAAACCCAGGTCGGAGACCATACGGAAACCCGCACGGGACCGATGGGAACCTTTGTCTCCGATTTGTCCATCCAGATGTGTGGAACTGATCGTCACCCCGTAGGGGCACAGCAGCCGGAGCTTCGCCATGACGTACCCCACCACCGACACGTCCACCGAGACGTACCGCTCCCAGGGCCACCGGAGGGCGGCCCGCGCCCGCCGCTGGGTGATCGCCGGGGCGTCGGTGGTCACGCTCGGGCTGATCGCCTGGCCCGTGATGAGCTACTACGAGATACCCCCGTTCACCGACAAGGGCGAGTCCGTCAGCTACGGGCCGTCCGGCGACGGGAAGAGCGGGGACCAGGCGGGGAAGCCGGCCGACTCGAAGACGCTGATGCCCACGGGGCCCGCGGCCGACTTCAAGAACGAGAAGACGATGAGCGACGGCACGCACGTCAGCGTCGTCAAGATCACCGGCCCGAAGTCGGGGTTCACGGGCAAGGTGTGGGTCTGGGCGCCCAAGGAGTACAGCGACCCCAAGTTCGCCAAGAGCGGCTTCCCCGTGCTGATCGCCCTGCCCGGCGGCCCCGGCCACGACGGCAACTACTGGTCGGTCGGCGCCTTCGGCAAGGACAAGGTCTCCCTCGAGGGCAGCGTCACCGACTGGTACCAGCAGGGCAAGAGCAAGCCATTCCTGCTGGCCATGCCGATCCTCAACCCCGGCCCGGACACCAACGGCATCTACTGGGACGGCAGTGACATCCCCGGCCAGCCCAAGATGGGCACCTGGCTGACGGAGGACGTCCCGGACCTCATGAAGCAGAACTTCCGCACCCTGAAGTCGCGGGACGGCTGGGCCTTCATGGGCTCGTCCACCGGCGGTTTCGTCGGGCTGAAGTCCGTGCTGCAGAAGCCGGACAAGTTCAAGGCCGTGATCGCCTCCGGCCCCGACATCGTTCCGGACTCGCCGCTGTGGCGGGGCCACGAGAAGGAGCAGCGGGAGAACAACCCCGAGGTGCTCGCCAAGCAGCTGATCGACCGGAAGGGCCCGGACGTCTACCTCGCGTTCCAGTACGGGACGAAGGAGAACAAGAAGATGATCAGCGACGTCCAGAAGTTCATCGCGACGTACGGCAACAAGGGTCCGGTCCACACGAACCTGAACGTCATCGAGAACGGCACGCACAACGGCGAGACGTACCTGCGCGGCATGGGCGACGGCTCGATCCAGTGGATCAGCGAGCACCTGGAGGGCCCGACGCCGTCGTCGTGACGCACTCGGGGTGACGCCCGGCGCGGGACGGCGGGCGACAATGACGGACGTGCCGACGAACCACCCCACGGATCCCTCCGTCACCGCCTTCACCGCCCTGCTCACGGATGAGGGTCGCGCTCTCCTGGACGAGCTGCGCGACCACGACCCGGCCCGGGAACTGGCCACGGCGACCCGGCTGCGCCGCGACCACCCCGCCGAGCTGGTGTCGGCGGCCCTGGGCCAGGCCCGGCTGCGGCAGCGCGCGGTGGCGAAGTTCGGCGCGGAGGATGCGTACCGGATGTTCTTCACGCCGAACGGCGTGGAGCAGGCCACGCGCGCCACGGTCGCCACGTACCGCGCCCGCCGCCTCGCCGGCCTGGGCGTACGCGGCGTGGCAGACCTGTGCTGCGGCATCGGTGGCGACGCGATCGCGATGGCGCGGGCGGGCATCCACGTCCTGGCGGTCGACCGCTCCCCGCTGACCTGCGAGGTCGTACGGGCGAACGCGGCGGCCCTGGGCCTGGCCGGCCTGATCGAGGTCCGCAACGCGGATGTGACGGAGGTCGACACCTCGTCGTACGACGCCGTCTTCGTCGACCCCGCCCGGCGGGGCGGCCGGGGCCGGATCTTCGACCCGGAGGCGTACTCGCCCCCGCTCTCCTGGGCGCTCGCCACGGCCCTGCGCGCCCCTTACGCGGCCCTGAAGATTGCCCCCGGCATCCCGCACGAAGCGATCCCGGAGGAGGCGGAGGCCGAGTGGATCTCCGACGCCGGCGACGTGAAGGAGGCGGTGCTCTGGTTCGGCACGACCCCCGGCACCCACCGCGCCACCCTCCTCCCCCAGGGCACGACCCTGACGGGCACCGTGCCCCCTCCCCCACCGGTCCGCCCGGTCGGCCGCTACCTCTACGAACCGGACGGCGCGGTCATCCGCGCCCACCTCGTCGCGAAGGTCGCCGAGGAGGTCTCCGGCGCCCTGATCGACGAAACGATCGCCTACATCACGAGCGACACCCTGCACCCGACCCCGCACGCGACGGCGTACGAGATCACGGACGTGCTCCCCTTCAACGTGAAGAAACTCCGCGCCCTCGTCCGCGAACGCGGCATCGGCGTCGCGGTCATCAAGAAGCGCGGCTCGGCGGTGGAACCGGACGACCTGCGCAAGAAACTCAAGCTGTCGGGCCCGAACACCTGCGTCATCATCCTCACGCGGGCGGCGGGAGCACCGGTGATGCTGCTGGGGCAGGTGGCAGGCGGGACCGCCCCGACCGCGGGCTGAGCACGAAGGCCCGAAGACCAATCGATACCGACGCAACTGTTGGGGGCGACGCACACCCATGGGCAACGAAAGACTCGCCGCGCAGGACGACAACCTGTCCTCGCTCGTACGGGACCTCGACGAAATGGAGCGCTACCTCAAGACGAAGATCGAGCATCTGAACGACCTCGTGGGCTCCGTCGACAACGGCTGGAAGAGCCCCGCCGCGACGGCCTACAAAGAGCTCCAGCTGACGGTCAACAGGGACGCGGTGCGAATCCGCGAGATGCTGATCCTCGTCGAGGAGGCGGTGAAACTGAGCCGCGACGGCTTCAACGCCCAGGACATGGAGATCCTGCACCACTTCCAGCAGTTGCAGAAGTCCACGACGGGGCAGCAGAAAATCCTCGCCATGGCGAATGCCAACCCCCAGCCCAAGCAGCCGGCCGCCGGACCCCGAAGCGCCTTGGACGACTACTGACGGCCCGGGCCGACCGGGACGATCGCTAGAGTGATCGTCCGAGCCGACGAAGTGTCAGAGCACAGCAGTACGGGGGACACAGGTGCCGGACGACGAGTCCATATCGGTCAGCCTCAACTCGATTCACGACCTGTCCAGTGAGCTGGAGGGCATCCTCAAGGACCTGAACGAAAAGCTCGAAAAGCTCTACACCAGGACCGAGAAGGTGGTCCTGAGCTGGGAGGGCGAGGCGCGCGACATGTTCGTGGACGTCCTCGACAAGTGGGACGTCTCGATGCAGGACATGGAAGCCGCCCAGCGCTGGCTCCACGACGTCGTCGTCACGGGCCACGTCAACTACGACGCCGCACACAAGGCCGTCCTGCGCGGCTGGGGGGCGGCCTGATGTCCGGCGGCACGTCCACGGCCCTGCCCGACAAGAAGCAGCGCGACAAGGAGCTCGCGGCGGTCAAGACGGCGTTGCCGCCGAAGAGCGGGGGCAACTTCGACGTCAAGCCGTCGCACCTCTACTACGTGTCGTATCTGATACGCGACGATCAGTTCGCCCACAACGACGGCGCCAAGAATCTCGTCGACAGGCTCGGCGGAAAGGAACAGCTGGCGGGCCGGGGCAGCGGTCCCGACGCTTTCGCGGCTGCGTACGCGAAAGTGGCGAAGCGCTTCCTGGAGGTCTGGGCCAAGAGCGTGGTGAGCGTCGGCGGTGTGGCGGTCGGTCTGACCGTGACCGCGAACAACTACGCCTCGGCGGACTGGCACAGCAACAAGAAGGCGTCCGGTTCCCCACCGAGCAAGGCGACTCCGGTCGTCATCCAGTCGCCACCCCATTACGGGACTGTGCCCGACCTCAAGTGGCGGGGCACCAACGCAGACTCGGACAACTCCTTCGTCCGGGCGATCGGCCACATTCCCGACTTCCTCGCCGACTGCCTCGAGGAGGTGATCGACAAGGCGTTCCGGCTGGGCAAGATGTACAAAGTCACCCCGGGAGCGCACGCCTTCGAGGACGAGCTCAAGGAGGTCGCCGATCACTGGAGGGACGCAGGGAACGCCGCCCTCAAAGCAGGCGACAACTTCATCGCGCGCATCAGCTCCATCACGGACGACCACAACAGCGACTGGCAGAAGGCGATGAAATCCTTCTGCCAGAACATCTGGGGCACCACCGCATGGGGCCGGTCCCGGCACGGCCTGCCCTGGAAGACGAGCCCGAACGTCGCCCCCGCCACCCGGCGACCGGTCCTCCAGGTCCTGCACGACACCGCCAAGGCCATGGAGAAGGCCTGCCGGGACCTGGTGACCGCCGCGTCGACGCTGACCTCGGTCTCGGAGGCCGCGGCGGCCAAGGCTGCCGGCCAGATGGTCGACGACGTGGTCAGGGACCTGAAGAAGCCCACGTGGGACAAGCTGCTCGTAGTCGACCCGCCCGTGTACGCCGCCCGCGTCGCGGAAAAGGCCTTCCTTTCCTTCCGGAAACACATGGACTATGAAGGCGTCAACAAGGCTGTCGACACGTACAACGAGACGGTTCACGGGATCGCAAGAACCCTTGAAGGGCTGATGGACGCCTTGGACGAGGCGGACCGCAGCGCCCCCGAGTTCAAGGCCGAGGAAGCGCGAGCCATCGGGTTCGGTGCACGATCGCTCAACGAGTTCAAGAACGAACACAAATGGCAGCGGGGGGACGGGCAGCCTCCGTCGAAGTACGCGCTCGACCTGGCCACCGAGGAGGAGCTCGGCGGCGGGCACAGCCTCGACAAACACGTGGGCAAGTCCGACGCCCAGCTGCTCCAGCGGCTCAGGGATCAGGCGAACCAGAACACCGGGGTGCCCCAGATCCCCGCGGCGTCGTCCTTCCCGGACATGGAGTCGGCCCAGAAGTACACGCAGTACTGCCTGACCTCCAAGAGCTCGGAAATCGACCAGTGGCTGAGCAACAGACCACCCACCCCGCCGTCGAAGATATTCTCCGTGCCGAGCGTGCCGGGCGCGACGACGACGGGCCGTACCTCGGAGGTCGTCAACGGCCGGGCCACTCCTGTCAAGGACGCACAGGGCGTGGCCACCCGACTCACGTACGACCCGAACCTCGACCCGCCGTTCGTCGTCACCACGTCCATGCCGAAGTAACCAGCTGCAAGCAGGCACGTACATGACCCATGTGAATTCCGGCGCCTGGGCGGAAGCCCTCGCGCCCTACGAACTGCGCTACACCTTCGCCGCCGTCGGCCCTCGGCGGCACGACGACTGGGCCTTTGACGCAGCGGCCGTCATGGCGAGGGAAGTGACGGATCCCAGGGGCTGGAAGCGCCTTGAACCGGCAGAAGGGGAGGAGGAGTGGCTGGAGGACCGCAGCTATCCCTTTGCCGGACTTCCCCGGGATGCCGAGCAGGCATCGGCGTGGCGGTCCCGTCTCATTGCAATTCCCGATACGGAGGCAAAGAAGCTGCTGGTCGCTCTGTCGACCAACTGGCTGGACGTCACTCAGGAGCGGGATTTCGAAAGCCGTAAGGCCGACCTGGAACGGCGAGCTTCGGTTGTTCTTTCGCGTTTTGGCGCGTCGAGCTCCTTCTACACCAATACCAACGAAAACGGAGAAGTGCCGGACTGCTACGCTCCGATCACCGGCTGCAATCCGTTCAGTGTCCACGGCTGGGACATCGGCCTGATCGTCGTGTCCGACACCGAAGTCGGTGTCTTCTGGTCTTTCGACGCAACCTGACGCGACCCGACCCCAGCAACCAGAAGAGGAGTGCCGTGCGGACCCGAGCCGCCACCTATCCCGACCGGGAGACCGCCCAGTGGTGCACCCAGCAGGTCGTGACCCGCAACGAGCAGGTCATCCATCGCTGGCTCGCCCAGGGGACCCGGGCGCGGTTGACCATCGAGGCGTCCTGGCCCTCGCGGGAGGAGCCCGTGGGGCGGGTGTTGTTGCAGGCGATGATGCTTGCCGGGCGGGAGCCCGTCGACGTGCGGGCCGCGCGGGTGGTGCTCAAGCGGGCGCCCGAGCGGCCCCACGGGTTCACCGTGCACGCCACCTTCCCGATCTACCTGTAGAGGCCCGCCCGTATGTCCCTCAAGCCGCTCGAACACGACCGCAAGTACGGCGAGCTCGACCAGGTCCTCCGCGCCTACCTCGGGCAGGACGCCGACGACACGCCGGAGCGCCGCAGCACCGCCCTCGACGCCTATCTGCGGCACACCTGGCACACCCGCCCCTGGGCCATCCCCGTTGCCGAGCAGCAGCTGCGCGAGTACGCCGAGAACCCGCCCGGCCGGCTGCGCCTGCGCCTCGGCGAGTTCTACGCCGTGCCCGACGTCGGCCTGGAGGACGACGAGATCCAGGACTGGCTCCGCACCCTCGCCGACCACCTCAGGGCGAGCGTCGAGGCCGGTGACGTACCCCCGCCCGGCGTCCCCGCGACGCACTGGGAGTGGCACGCCCGGTTCCCCGAGACCGCCCAGTTCCTCGGCGGGTGGTTCTCGCAGGACATGCCCGACGAGTTCGCGGACCACGACGCCGCCGTCGACGACTACCGCGCGACGACCGACCCGGTCCTCGTCGCCCGCCTCGTCGGCGAGCTGCACGAGCTGCTCGCCCTCCCCATGGACGACGGCGACCACGCCCACGCCGTCGCCGAGCTCGGCATGGAGGTCGACCCGCCCGCCCCGTACACGCCCGGCGCCTGGCTCGCGCTGGCCGCGCAGCGGCTTGCGGGCCACGCGGCGCCCGAGTGAGCGCTCACGCGGTGAAGCTCTTCAGCTCCTCGGTCTCCAGCGTGATGCCGACCGGCCCGGGAAGCTCGACCGGCGTGCCGTAGGGCCGGGTCACGATGCTCCGGTACCTGCCTTCCTCGGGCTCGGAGTGGACGGTCACGGAGCACTGGTCGCGGTCGACGAGGAGGTAGACGGGGATCTCCGCGGCGGCGTAGCCGTCGCGCTTGTCGACGCGGTCCCGCTGGTTGGTGTCCGCGTCGTACGAGGTGACCTCCACGACCATGAGGACGCCGTCGGGGTCGGACCAGTCGCCGTGTCCGGCGAAATGGCGTACTGGTGCGAGGACACCGTCCGGAATGGCCCGCCCCTTACGGTAGCGCTCGACCTTCAGGTTTCTTTCCGAGTACAGCCACAGATCCGGAACGTGCTGCATGCACTGCCGCTGCAGCCAGGCAACGATTTCCGTGTGATCCCCGTCCGGCACCGGCTTGACCTCGATCCTTCCCTTGATGAACTCCAGACGTACGGTCTCGGGCGCCGTACGGGCCAGCTCCTCGAACTCCTCTGCCGAGATCAGCGGGCTGTGGGCAGTGCTGGGGGTCATGGCGTCGCCTCCTTGCCCCCATCGTGCCCCGATGTCCGGTGGTGCGTCATGTACAGCAGTCATGTGCGGTTCCTTTCGTGTGGCCGGACGCGGCTGCTCGTAGGCGGGCCATGTGGGGGCCGATGTCCGTTCGCGGTGGCGGGGTGGGGCGGGTGCCCCGGCAGGTGCCGCAGAGGCCTCCTGGGAGCGCCTCCGGGCGGCCCGGGGTCGCGCACACCGTGCATTCCGCCAGGCGCATCACCGGGGGCGTCGCCACCCGTTCCGGCGGGAGCTTGTCCGTGAGGCGGCGGCGCGCCAACGCCGCCGCGTGGTGGACCTCGTACGGCAGACCCGCCGTCAGGGCGCGGACCAGCTCCCGTTCACCCGTCCCCCGTTCCAGCCACTGCGCCGCCAGCCCCTCCAGCGCGGTGCAGTCCGCGTGCGACAGCGTCATACGGGGGTCGGTGCGCCCCAGGGACGCGAGGACGCCGTACGCGCGCGTGCGGGCCGGTTCCACCGCTGAAGGGCGAGGGCGGGGCGTCGGCTCGGGCCTGTCGCCCCTCAGCAGCGCCGCCCACCAGGCGTCGTCCCGCGCCGTCCGCGAGAAACAGGACCGCGTCACCCACACCCACGTGCCGTCGTCACCCTTGAGGTGCTCCTTCCACCTCCGCAGGTGACCGGCCTCCGACAGCCGCTTCAGCGCCGTACGGCACGCTGCCTGCCCGTACGCGGGCAGCTGCGCCGCCAGCGACTTGGCGTCCATCGCCGCACCCTCGGGCAGCCTGTCGATGAACGCCGCGATCTGCGCCTCACGCGGCTTCAGGTGCGCGAAGTCGCGGGCGGTGCGCGGGGCTTGGTCCGGGGCGCTGTGCTTGCCGTAGCCCGGCTTCGCCATCGGGTGAGAGGCATGCGAGGGGCGGTCGGCAGCGCTAGGGTAGCCAGTAGCCATTCGGGATCGACTCCTACTCGATCTCAGTGGTCAGCCCCTGGGACCGACTCCTACTCGATCTCAGTGGTCAAACCCCGGCTCGGTGTTGTCAGCACCGGCCGGGGTTGTTTCTTGTCTGCCGCGGACGCTAGGGCCTTGCAACCTTCCGTCGCAACCCGCTCACGTAAAGTGAGCAGCTCGTGGTATACGCGGTATACGCGCCATTGGGTGGGAGGGTGGGTTCAAACCTCTCCACCCATTCCTTGCATAAAGCGCTCGGGCGCCGAAGCCCGAAGATCGGGGCCCGGCGCCCGGAGCGCAAACCTGTGGATCGCAGGTCTACGCGTCGTACAGGTTCTGCTTGCTCAGCTCGTGCACGTGGTCGTGGTCGTGCGAGTGGGCGTGGTCGTGGTCGTGGTCGTGCGCGTGCTCCTCGCCCGGGACGTGTGTTTCCGTCACCGGGAGCGAGGAGTCCGCCGACAGGTCCCACGACGACGCCGCGCGGCCCCTCGCCACCATTTCCGCGCCCAGGGCCGCCACCATCGCGCCGTTGTCCGTGCACAGCTTCGGGCGCGGGACGCGCAGGGTGATGCCCGCGTCCTCGCAGCGGCGTTCGGCCATGGCGCGGAGGCGGGTGTTCGCCGCGACGCCGCCGCCGATCATCAGGTGGTCCACGCCGTGGTCCTTGCAGGCCCGTACCGCCTTGCGGGTGAGGACGTCGACGACCGCCTCCTGGAAGGACGCCGCCACGTCGGCCACCGGTACGTGCTCACCGGCCGCGCGCTTGGCCTCGATCCAGCGGGCCACGGCCGTCTTCAGGCCGGAGAACGAGAAGTCGTACAGCGGGTCGCGCGGGCCCGTCAGGCCGCGGGGGAAGCGGATCGCGTCCGGGTCGCCCTCGCGCGCGTACCGGTCGATGACCGGGCCGCCGGGGAAGCCCAGGTTCAGCACGCGTGCGATCTTGTCGAACGCCTCGCCCGCCGCGTCGTCGATCGTCGAGCCGAGCGGCCGCACGTCGGACGTGATGTCCGGGGCCAGCAGCAGCGAGGAGTGGCCGCCGCTGACCAGCAGCGCCATCGTCGGCTCGGGCAGGGCGCCGTGCTCCAGCTGGTCGACGCAGATGTGGGAGGCCAGGTGGTTGACGCCGTAGAGCGGCTTTCCGAGGGCGTACGCGTACGCCTTGGCGGCCGAGACGCCGACGAGCAGCGCGCCCGCGAGGCCGGGGCCGGCCGTGACGGCGATGCCGTCGAGGTCCTTGGCGCTGACGCCGGCCTCCTTCAGCGCGCGCTGGATGGTCGGGACCATGGCCTCGAGGTGCGCCCGGCTGGCGACCTCGGGGACCACGCCGCCGAAGCGGGCGTGCTCGTCGACGCTGGATGCGACGGCGTCGGCGAGCAGGGTGTGACCTCGGACGATGCCGACTCCGGTCTCGTCGCAGGAGGTCTCGATGCCGAGGACGAGGGGTTCGTCAGCCTTGCGAGCCATGGGTCATTCCTTGCACTGCGTGGTTCGGGTCGGTGAGGCGCATGACGAGCGCGTCGACGTTGCCGGGCTGGTAGTAGCCGCGGCGTACGCCCACGGGCTCGAAGCCGAAGCGTTCGTAGAGGCGCTGGGCGCGGGTGTTGTCGACGCGGACCTCCAGCAGCACCTCGCGGCACTCGAAGGCGGTCGCGGTCGTGAGGAGCTCGGTGAGCAGCCGGGCGCCCAGGCCCGTGCTCCAGTGCTCGCGGGCGACGGCGATGGTCTGGACGTCGCCGGTGCCGTCGACGGCGGCGAGGCCCGCGTAGCCGACGACGCGGCCGTCGGGGTCCTGGGCGACGACGTAGCGGCGGTTGGCGTGGGCGCCGCGCGCGTGGGCCAGCTCGGACCAGAACAGGCCCTTGGACCACGCGTCGTGCGGGAAGAGCGCGCGCTCCAGTTCCAGCACGGGTTCGATGTCCCACCAGCGCATCTCGCGGATGCGCACGGCGGGTGCCCCGGGGGCGGTGGCGCTCACTTCGGTGTGACCACCTTGTAGTTGGCCGGGACCTGCGCGTCGGGCCGGCGCAGGTAGAGCGGCTGGTAGGAGAGGAACTCGCCGCCGGTGCGCAGCTTCTCGGCGGCGAGGGCGGCCAGCGCGCCCGCCGACTGGTGCTGCGGCAGGTCGTCCCGGACGGCCGCGAAGGCGTCGCGGTAGAGGACGGCGCCGGCGCCCACCGCGGTCAGGCCGGCGACGCGGTCCGCCAGGTCGGCGGGGCGGTCGACGGCGGGTTCGCCGCTGCGGGTCCGGGCGTCGGCGTAGCGCGCCCAGTAGACCTCCTTGCGGCGGGCGTCGGTGGCGACGACGAACTCGCCCTCCAGGCCCGCCTGCCCCGCCGCGTACGCGATGCCGTCGAGCGTGCACAGGCCGTGGACGGGGACGTCGAGGGTGGCGGCGAAGGTGGTGGCGGTGACGATGCCGACGCGCAGGCCCGTGTACGGGCCGGGGCCGACGCCCACGACGATGCCGGTCACGGCGTCGAGCCGGGTCCCGGCCTCGGCCAGCACGCGGTCGACGGCGGGCAGCAGCAGCTCCCCGTGGCGGCGGGCGTCCACCTGGGTCGACTCGGCGACGACGGACTCGCCGTCGTGCAGGGCTACGGTGACGGCGGGGGTGGCGGTATCCAGAGCGAGCAGCAACACGTGACAAGCCTACGGCGCATGGTGGGGCGCGCGATGCGCGCACCGGGGCGCGGTCGGCGCGCGGACCCGGCCCGCGCCCGGCCTGGGGCGCGTCGGGGCGCCCCGCCGGGTGCTACGGTCAGCCGCGAAAGCCGTACGTGGGAGCGGCAGCCGTACGAGGGGACGGCGGCCGTACGAGAGGGTGGCGCGAGCGGCGCGCGGTGCCCGGCCGGCAGGCCGGGACCGGTGACGAGCGCCCCGCGAACCCTGGACGCCCCGGACGGCGCCGGCGACGAGAAGAAGACGGAAGGGTGTGCGCAGCGTGGCACGGAGCAGCTCGGGGGCCATCGTGGCCGCGCTCACCGCGGCGGCACTGGCGGGGGTCGGCTTCCTGGCGTACCAGGCGGAGGCCGCTCCGGACCACCCTGTGGCGGCGCACGCGGGGACCGCGTCGGGCAGCGCGAAGGAGCAGGGCAAGGGCGGCGACCAGGGCAAGGGGGGCGGCGCCGGCGCCGGCCAGGACGCCCCGAAGGCCGCCGATGCGGTGCCGGAGGGCTCGGGCACGGGGCTGCGGGTCGTCTACGCGCTGGGGCAGAAGCGGGTCTGGCTGGTCGGCGCGGACGGCAAGGCCACGCGGACGTACGAGGTCGCGCCGAGCACGGTGAACCCGCCGCCGGGTACGTACACGGTCACGTCGCGCTCCCCCAACGTCGTGGGGTCGGACGGCATCCCGGTGGAGCACGTGGTGCGGTTCCACCGTGACGTGAACGGCATCGTCTTCGGCTTCAGCGCGGCCGTCGACGGCTCGTCGCCGAGCCCGATGTCGGGGAAGAAGACGGGTGCGATCCGGGAGAAGCCGGCCGACGGGCGGGCCATGTGGGAGTTCGCGGTGAACAACACGAAGATCGTGGTGGTTCCGTAGCCGTGCTTCCGTGACCCGTCGGGCGGTGGTGGGGCCCGTCAGGCGGCGTTGCGGTCCGCCGGGGCGTCCTGAGCAGCGGTGTCGTCGTCCGTCCCGGCCGGGGCGCGGGGCGCCTCGGGCGGGGTCGAGACGGCGTCGGCCGCCGCGCACGACGCCAGGAGGTCGTGCATCGACAGGGGCCTGTCCAAGGGACGGTCGTGCGCCACGGGGGCGGCGGGCTCTCGGTCCGACATGGATGCCTCCCGGGGCAGCTCGGGCGAGGGCTGAGCGGGGCGGAGGCCGGCGGGCCGCAGCTGCGAGTTAGGCAGACCTAACCAAGCCTCCGTACTCCATGTGACCACGCCCGGCGCCCGGCGCGCAACATCTTGCCGACGGCTTGTCGGAAACTACCCCGGCCGGAACCACCCCTGGCCGGGGCCACGCCCGGCGCCGGCGTCCCGGCTCAGCGGCCCAGCGCGGAGAAGTCGGCGTCCGCCCAGCGGTCACCGATGCCGGTCACCGTCACCGTCCGTACGTCCTCGTGGTCACCGGCGGCGTCGTCCGGGTCGGGGGCGTCGGCGCCCACGGCGCGCTCGATGACGACGCGCAGCCGGTCCTCGGAGAGGTCCTCGACCTTGCCGTCGCCCCACTCCACGACGATCACCGATTCGGGGAGCGAGACGTCGAGGTCCAGGTCCTCCATCTCGTCGAGGCCGCCCGACAGCCGGTAGGCGTCGACGTGCACCAGCGCCGGGCCGTCGCCGAGCGGCGGGTGCACCCGGGCTATGACGAACGTGGGGGAGGTCACGGCACCGCGGACGTTCAGCCCCGCGCCCAGGCCGCGCGTGAGCGTGGTCTTGCCGGCGCCGAGCTCACCGGAGAGCAGCACCAGGTCACCGGGGCGCAGCAGACCGGACAGCCGGCGACCCAATTCCCGCATGTCGTCGGCGGACTTGACCGTGAGCTGCGCGGAGGGAACGGCGGGGGTGGTGGTGTCGTGCGGGGCGTTCATACCCGTCGATGGTACGGGGTGCCGGCCGTGTACGGGCCGGCCGCGACCCCGGCCTTCCCCGGAGACCGGCGGGACCCGTCCCCTAGGGCGCCCTGGCCGGGCGCCTTGGCCGGGGCTCCCGGCTAGGGCGTCCCGACCTCGCCGCTCGGCAGCCGGCGTGCCGGTGCGCCCGCGCCCGCCGCCGTGAGCAGGGCGGACAGCTGCGCGTCCACCGTTCCCGGCTGTTCGAGCATGACCAGGTGGCCGGCCCCGGGCACGACGACCAGGGAGGCGGCCGGCAGGGCCTCGGCGATGGCCCGGCTGTGGTCGGCCGGGGTGATCATGTCCTTCTCGCCGGCCAGCACCAGCACCGGACGGCCGTCGAAGGCGCTCAGCGCGTTCGCCTTGTCGTGGGCGTCGAAGGCCGGGTAGAAGGCGGCCACCACGTCCACCGGCGTGGCCTCGATCAGCCGCTCGGCGAACCGCGCCACCCCCGGGTCGACCTCCCGCGACCCGAACGAATAGCGCTTGATGATCCCGCCGAGCAGGTCGGCCGTCGCCCGGCGGCCCTTCTCCACCAGCTCCGTCTGCGCGGACATCAGCTTGAAGGCGCCGGGCAGCACCGTGCGGCGCAGCAGGTTCATGCCGACGGCGGGGAGCCCGTAGGTGACCTCGGAGAGGCGGCCGGAGGACGTGCCGACGAAGGCCGCCCCGACCACGCGTTCCTCGATCAGCCCGGGGTAGTGGGCGGCGAGGGCCATCATCGTCATGCCGCCCATGGAGTGCCCGACCAGCACCAGGGGTCCCTCGGGTGCGGCGGCGTCGATGACGGCCTTGAGGTCGCGGCCCAGCAGGTCGATGCTGACCGGTTCCGTGCCCTCCTCCCGGCCCGGCTCCTGGCCCCTGCCGCGGCCCGAGCGGCCGTGGCTGCGCTGGTCCCAGAAGACGGTGCGCACCGCGCCCCGGAGGGCGGCGCGCTGGAAGTGCCAGGAGTCCTGGCTGAGGCAGTAGCCGTGGCTGAAGACGACCGTGACCGGCGGCGCCGGGCGGCGGCCGAAGAAGCGGCCGGCACGGGCGCAGGTGGCGGGGTCCGGCTCGTCGACCTCGTAGTAGAGCTCGGTGCCGTCCTCGGCGACGGCCCTGCCGGGGGTGCCGCGCAGCGTCCCGTAGGGGGCGACGGAGTCCAGGGCGAGCCGTGCCTTGCGGCGCATGCCGCGGCCGACGGTCAGCCGTTCCATGGCCACGCCGACCGCCGCTCCCGCGGCGACGACGCCGACGGCGGCGCCCGCGATGCCCGCGCCGCGCCGCCAGGCGGCGGCCCCGACGCCCGCGGCACCGCCCTTCACCGCGCCGGGAAGGCCCGTGGCGGTCCTCACGGACGCCGCCGCCGCGCCGAGCGCGCTGTCGCCGCCGCCTTCGGTCATCTCATGCCCCCGCGTCCTCGTCGGCTCCGTTGTCGCTGCCGTGGGCCGTCCGGTCGCCGCCCGTCTCCCCGGCCCCGTCCGGGATCTCTCCGGTATAGACGCGGGGCACCCGCGAGGAGATGCGCGTCACCACTTCATAGGCGATGGTTCCGGTCGCCCGCGCCCAGTCCTCGGCGGTCGGCTCGCCGCGGTCGCCGGGGCCGAAGAGCACCGCCTCGTCGCCCGCCTCGGCGCTGTCGCCGCCCAGGTCGAGCACGAACTGGTCCATCGCGACCCGGCCCGCCACCGTGTACCGCTTGCCGCCCACCATCACCGGACCCGTACCCGAACCGGACCGGGGAATGCCGTCGGCATACCCGAGGGGGACCAGCGCGAGGGTCGTCTCGCCG
The DNA here is from genome assembly GCF_014654785.1 of Streptomyces mashuensis. Classification (GTDB taxonomy): domain Bacteria; phylum Actinomycetota; class Actinomycetes; order Streptomycetales; family Streptomycetaceae; genus Streptomyces; species Streptomyces mashuensis. Next base: position 188,460 of record NZ_BNBD01000009.1, on the reverse strand, counting down.
GGGGTGGTGTACGCGTGGCCGTACGAGATGCCGTGGCCGCCGGGCACGCGCTTGACCGAGGCGAGGGAGGCGGACAGCGTCATCACCGGCCGCAGCCCGAGCTCCTCCGGGGTCCCGACCTCCGGGCTCGGGGATATCCCGTACATGGCGACGCCGGTGCGGACGAGGTCGAAGTGGGCCTCGGGGAGCGTGAGGGTGGCCGGCGAATTGGCGATGTGCCGCACCTCCGGGGCGAGGCCCTGCCGCTCCGCGTAGGCCACCGCGTCCTTGAAGACGTCCAGCTGGGCCCGGATGGAGGGATGGCCGGGCTCGTCGGCGCAGGCGAAGTGCGACCACACACCGGTCACCTTGAGCAGGCCCGCCTCCTCGGCGTCCCGCGCGGCCGCGACGAGCTTCTCCCAGTCGCCGGGCGTGCAGCCGTTGCGGCCCAGGCCGGTGTCGATCTTCAGCTGCACGCGGGCGGGGACGCCGCACTCCCGCACCGCGGCGCACAGCTCCTCCAGCGCCCACAGGCCGCTGACGGACACGTCGATGCCGGCCTCCACGGCCTCCCGCCAGGGGCCGCCGGGCGTCCACAGCCAGCACAGCATCCGGCCGGTGTCACCCGCGGCACGCAGGGCGAGCGCCTCCTGCGGCAGGGCCGTGCCGATCCACTCCGCACCGGCCTGCCGGGCGGCTTTCGCGCAGGGCACCGCGCCGTGACCGTAGGCGTTGGCCTTGACCACGGCCATCAGCTGCGCCCGGGGCGCGCGGGCCCGCAGGGCACGTACGTTGGCCCGCAGGGCGGCCAGGTCGACCAGGGCACGGGCGCGCATCGGTGTCTCACTCATCCCCGTCAGTGTCTCAGGTCACGCGGCCGGGAGGTGCGGTGCGGGGGCGGGCGGCGGGCGGGCAGCAGGCGGGCGGCGGGGGGCGGCAGGGTCCCGGCGCGCTCCCGGCGCACTCCCCGGGACGCCCCCGAGACGATCTCCGGGCGCCCTCCGGGGCCGCTCCGGGGCATTCCGGGTGTTGCCGGCGAGGGCGGTGGGGGACGCTGAGGCCATGAGAACTGGCTACGGCGTGGAGACGGTACGGGCGGCGGAGCGGGCGCTGATGGAGCAGCTGCCCGAGGGCGCGCTGATGCAGCGGGCGGCTGCCGGGCTCGCGGCGGCATGCGCGGAGCTGCTGGGGCGGCGGGTGTACGGGGCGCGGGTCGCGCTGCTCGTGGGCAGCGGCGACAACGGCGGCGATGCCCTCTACGCCGGTGCGCGCCTGGCCCGGCGCGGCGCGGGGGTCACGGCGGTGCTGCTGTCGCCCGGCCGCGCGCACGACGGGGGACTGCGGGCGCTGCGCCGGGCCGGGGGCCGGGCCGTGCCGGCGGACGGGGACGGCGTACGCGCGGTGGCGTGCGCGGATCTGGTCGTGGACGGCATCGTCGGCATCGGCGGCCGGGGCGGGCTGCGGCCGGAGGCGGAGGAGCTGGTCCGGGCCGCGGAGGGGGCCCTGGTCGTGGCCGTGGACCTGCCCAGCGGCGTCGACGCGGACAGCGGCGAGGTGCGGGGCCCGGCGGTGCGGGCCGACGCGACGGTGACCTTCGGCGCGTACAAGCCCGGCCTGCTGGTCGACCCGGCGCGCGAGCACGCGGGGGCGCTGCGGCTGGTCGACATCGGGCTGGGCCCGTGGCTGCCGGAGGAGCCGGAGATGGAGGCCCTGCAGCACGCGGACGTCGCGGCGCTGCTGCCGCGGCCGGCGGCGGAGAGCGACAAGTACCGGCGGGGCGTGGTCGGCGTCGTCGCCGGCTCCGCCCGCTACCCGGGCGCGGCGGTGCTGGCGGTCGCGGGCGCGCTGAGCGGCGGCGCGGGCGCGGTGCGGTACGCCGGGCCGGCGGCGGACGCGGTCGTCGCCCGCTTCCCGGAGACGCTGGTCACCGCGGGCCCGCCGGGGAAGGCGGGCCGGGTGCAGGCGTGGGTGGTCGGCCCCGGCCTGGGCGACGACGCGGCCGCCCACCAGGCCCTGGAGGACGTCCTGGCCTCCGACGTCCCGGTGCTGGTGGACGCGGACGGACTGCGCCTGCTGGACCCCGAGGCGGTCCGCACCCGTGCCGCGGAAACCCTCCTGACCCCGCACGCGGGCGAGGCGGCGGCCCTGCTGGGCCTGGCCCGGGAGGAGGTCGAGGCGGCCCGCCTCTCCTCGGTACGGGCCCTGGCACGGCGCTTCGGCGTGACGGCCCTGCTCAAGGGCTCCACCACGCTGGTCGCCGCGACCTCGGGCCCGGTCCGCGTCAACCCGACGGGCACCCCCTGGCTGGCCACGGCAGGCAGCGGCGACGTCCTCTCGGGCCTGACGGGCTCCCTCCTCGCCGCGGGCCTCCCGGCCCTGGACGCCGCCTCGGCCGGCGCGTACCTCCACGGCCTGGCGGCCCGCCGCCTGGGCCCGGCGCCGCTGACGTCGATCGGGGTGGCGGAGGAACTGAGGGAGGTGTGGCTGGATGTCTCGTCCGGGTGAATGGTCGAGGACCACGGGCGGGCCTGGTGATCCTCGACCTGGACCTGAATCCGCAGCAGCGGGCCGCCCCTATCCCTCCGCCACCACCACCGCCGAGGCCACGCCCGCGTCGTGGCTGAGCGACACGTGCCAGCTGCGCACGCCCAGTTGTTCCGCGCGGGCCGCCACCGTGCCCGTCACCTCCAGGCGCGGCCGGCCGCCCGGTTCCGTCACCACCTCGGCGTCCGTCCACAGCAGCCCCGGCGGCGCGCCCAGCGCCTTCGCCAGCGCCTCCTTGGCCGCGAACCGGGCCGCCAGGGACGCGATGCCCCGGCGGTCACCGCTCGGCAGGTACAGCTCGCGCTGGACGAAGAGCCGGTCCGCCATGCCCGGCGTGCGGCGCAGCGCCGCCTCGAACCGCTCGATCTCGGCGACGTCGATACCGACTCCGACGATCACTCGACCGTCACCGACTTGGCCAGGTTGCGCGGCTGGTCGACCTCGTTGCCGCGGGCCGTGGCCAGTTCGCAGGCGAAGACCTGGAGCGGCACGGTGGCGACCAGCGGCTGGAGCAGCACCGGCGTCACCGGGATCTCCACCAGGTGGTCCGCGTACGGGCGCACCGCCTCGTCGCCGCGCTCGGCGATGACGATGGTGCGGGCGCCGCGGGCCCGGATCTCCTGGATATTGGAGACGATCTTGTCGTGCAGCACCGAGCGGCCGCGCGGCGACGGCACGACGACGACCACCGGCACGTCCTTCTCGATGAGCGCGATCGGCCCGTGCTTGAGCTCGCCGGCGGCGAAGCCCTCGGCGTGCATGTACGCGAGCTCCTTGAGCTTGAGCGCGCCCTCCAGGGCCACCGGGTAGCCCACGTGCCGGCCCAGGAAGAGCACCGTGTTCTGGTCGGCGAGGGAGCGGGCCAGTTCGCGCACCGGCTCCATCGTCTCCAGCACCTCCTCCACCTCCCGGGCGATCCGCGCCAGGTCGTGGACGACGGAGCGGACCTCGTCGCCCCACTTGGTGCCGCGCACCTGCCCCAGGTAGAGCGCCACCAGGTAGCACGCCACGAGCTGGGTCAGGAACGCCTTGGTGGAGGCGACGGCCACCTCCGGCCCGGCGTGCGTGTACAGGACGGCGTCGGACTCGCGGGGGATCGTCGAACCGTTGGTGTTGCAGATGGCCAGCACCCGGGCGCCCTGCTCACGGGCGTGCCGCAGCGCCATCAGGGTGTCCATCGTCTCGCCCGACTGGCTGATGGCGATGACCAGCGTGCGATGGTCCAGGATCGGGTCGCGGTAGCGGAACTCGCTGGCCAGCTCGGTCTCGCAGGGGATGCGGGTCCAGTGCTCGATGGCGTACTTGGCGATGAGCCCGGCGTGGTACGCCGTGCCGCAGGCCACGATCACCACCTTGTCGACCTCCCGCAGCTCCGCGGCGGGGATGCGCACCTCGTCGAGCAGCAGCGCGCCACCGGCGTCGATGCGGCCCAGCAGCGTGTCGGCGACGGCCTTGGGCTGCTCGGCGATCTCCTTGAGCATGAAGTAGTCGTAGCCGCCCTTCTCGGCGGCGGAGGCGTCCCAGTCGACGTGGTACCTGCGCACGTCGTCGGCCGGCGCGCCGTCGAAGCCGGTGACGACGACGCCCTCGCGGCGCAGCTCGACGACCTGGTCCTGGCCCAGCTCGATGGCCTCCCGGGTGTGGGCGATGAACGCGGCCACGTCGGAGGCGAGGAAGTTCTCGCCGTCGCCGACCCCCACCACCAGCGGCGAGTTGCGGCGCGCGCCCACCACCACGTCCGGGTCGTCGGCGTGCACCGCCACCAGCGTGAACGCACCCTCCAGGCGGCGGCACACCTGCCGCATCGCCTCGGCCAGGTCGCCGCAGGAGGAGAAGGACTCCGCCAGCAGGTGCGCCACGACCTCGGTGTCGGTCTCGGAGGTCAGCCGGTGCCCGCGCCCCGCCAGCTCCTCGCGGAGCTCGGCGAAGTTCTCGATGATGCCGTTGTGGACGACGGCCACCCGGCCGGCGTTGTCGAGGTGGGGGTGGGCGTTGGCGTCCGTCGGGCCGCCGTGCGTGGCCCAGCGGGTGTGCCCGATCCCGGTCGGCCCGGACGGGATGGGCCGGTCGGCCAGCTCCTTCTCCAGGTTGGCCAGCTTGCCGGCCTTCCGCGCCGCGGCCAGCCCGCCGTCGGCCAGGACCGCGACCCCGGCCGAGTCATAGCCGCGGTACTCCAGCCGCCGCAGCCCCGCCAACACCACATCGAGGGCGCACTGCCCTCCCACATAGCCAACGATTCCGCACATGGAGTGCAGCGTACGGCTCCGTGCCCGCCGCCCGTGGGTCAACGCCGCGCAAGGTCGCCGCCACCACCGGCACCGCTCAACGCCCGCGTTCGATCCGGTCGATGGCGTCCTGCACCAGCTCCAGGTACTCCACCTCCTCGCAGCGCGGCTTGCTGCCGAGCACGTACCGGTCCAGGCAGTCGTCGAGGTCCTGCCCGAGGTCCTCGTCGGGCAGGTCGGCGGCGAGGTCGCCGCGCACGCGTTCCGCGAAGAGCTCCCGCGCGCCGGGGCCCGCGCTCCCCCGGCGCGCCACAAGTCGCCGTACGCCCCTGCGGGCACGGCGGAGCACAAGGCGGAACACGAACACGGGACCCTCGCACGTGGGGGGGGAGGTGGGGGTGGTGGGGAAGGTGGGGGGAGTGATGTGGGGCAGGCGCTGGACGTTATTCCTGACGCGGGGGTAAGTACAGACCCTCCGCGGAACTTCACTCACCGGCACGCCGCGGCCCCCCTCCGTCACCGTCCCGGCCCGCCCCCGCCACCGGTACGGACGCGCGCGTTACCGCACGTCACCCCGGTGAACGCCACCCCGGCGGGTGCCCCCGACGACCCGGCCGCGCACAATGGCCCCGTGCCCACCACCACCGAGCAGCCGCAGCAACGACGCCGCGCGGACACGTCGCCCTTCGTCGACCTGACCCGCGCCGAGTGGAGCGCGCTGCGCGAGAACACCCCGCTGCCGCTGACGGCCGAGGAGGTGGAGCGGGTGCGCGGGCTCGGTGACGTGATCGACCTGGACGAGGTGCGGGACATCTACCTGCCGCTGTCCCGGCTGCTCAACCTCTACGTGGGCGCCACCGGCAGCCTGCGCGGCGCCCTCAACACGTTCCTGGGCGAGAAGGGCACGCAGCGCGGCACGCCGTTCGTCATAGGCGTGGCCGGCAGCGTGGCGGTCGGCAAGTCGACCACGGCCCGGCTGCTGAAGGCGCTGCTGGCCCGCTGGCCCGAGCACCCGCGCGTCGAGCTGGTCACCACGGACGGCTTCCTGCTGCCCAACGCCGAGCTGCACGCCCGCGGCCTGATGTCGCGGAAAGGTTTCCCCGAGTCGTACGACCGGCGGGCGCTGACCCGGTTCGTGGCGGCCGTGAAGGCCGGCAAGGACGAGGTGAGCGCGCCGGTCTACTCGCACCTCACCTACGACATCGTGCCCGGCGAGCGGCTGACCGTGCACCGCCCGGACATCCTCATCGTCGAGGGCCTGAACGTGCTCCAGCCCGCCCTGCCGGGCAAGGACGGGCGCACCCGGGTGGGGCTCGCGGACTTCTTCGACTTCAGCGTGTACGTCGACGCGCGCACCGAGGACATCGAGCGCTGGTACTACGAGCGGTTCCGCAAGCTGCGCGCGACCGCCTTCCAGGACCCCAGCTCGTACTTCCGCCGCTACACGGAGGTCTCCGAGGAGGAGGCCATGGACTACGCGCGCCGGAACTGGCGCACCATCAACCAGCCCAACCTGCTGGAGAACGTGGCCCCCACGCGGGGACGGTCCAACCTCATCCTGCGGAAGGGACCGGACCACAAGGTGCAGCGGCTCTCCCTGCGCAAGCTGTAGACGGCCCCGAAGGCCCCCCAAAGAACAAGAGAGGGCCGGGGCTTCCGCCCCGGCCCTCCTGAAATGCTTTCAGCGGACGTCTCAGCCCAGCGCCGTCTTCACCACGTCCGCGAGCTGCTCCGCCACCGCGCGCGCCTGCTCGTGGTCGGCGGCCTCCACCATCACGCGGACCAGCGGCTCCGTGCCCGACGAGCGCAGCAGCACCCGGCCGGTGGAACCCAGCTCGCGCTCGGCGGCGTTCACCGCGGCCGCCAGCTCCTCGGAGGAGCCCACCCGGGTCTTGTCCACGTCCCGCACGTTGATCAGCACCTGCGGGAGGCGCTCCATCACGCCGGCCAGCTCCGCCAGCGGGCGGCCGGTGGCGGCGACGCGGGCCGCCAGCATCAGGCCCGTCAGGGTGCCGTCGCCGGTTGTGGCGTGGTCGAGGACGATGACGTGGCCGGACTGCTCGCCGCCCAGGGCGAAGCCGTTGGCCTTCATCTCCTCCAGGACGTAGCGGTCGCCGACCGCGGTCTGCACCAGCTGGACGCCCTCGCGCTCCATGGCCAGCTTGAAGCCGAGGTTCGACATGACCGTGGCCACGACCGTGTTCTTGCGCAGAGCGTCCTGCTCGCGCATGGCGAGCGCCAGCACCGCGAGGATCTGGTCGCCGTCGACCTCCTCGCCCTTGGCGTCGACGGCCAGGCAGCGGTCGGCGTCGCCGTCGTGCGCCACGCCCATGTCGGCGCCGTGCTCGACGACGGCGGCGCGCAGCTTCGCCAGGTGCGTGGAGCCGCACTCGTGGTTGATGTTGAGGCCGTCGGGGTCGGTGCCGATGGTGATCACCTCGGCGCCGGCCCGGGAGAACGCCTCGGGCGAGACGCGGGAGGCCGCACCGTGGGCGCCGTCGATGACGACCTTGAGGCCGTCGAGGCGGTTGGGGAGGACACCGATCAGGTGGGCGACGTAGTTGTCGAAGCCCTGGTCGTAGTCGCGGACGCGGCCGACGCCGGCACCGGTGGGACGGTCCCAGGGCTCGCCGGAGGCGTGCGCCCGGTAGGTCTCCTCGATGCGGTCCTCCAGCTCGTCGGCCAGCTTGTGGCCGCCGCGCGCGAAGAACTTGATGCCGTTGTCGGGCATGGCGTTGTGGCTGGCGGAGAGCATCACGCCGAGGTCCGCGCCCAGCACGCCGGTGAGGTAGGCGACGGCGGGCGTGGGCAGCACGCCCACCCGCAGCACGTCGACGCCGGCGCTGGCCAGGCCGGCCACCACCGCGGCCTCCAGGAACTCCCCGGACGCGCGGGGATCGCGGCCGACCACCGCCACCGGGCGGTGGCCCTCGAACGTGCCCGCCTCGGCGAGCACGTGCGCCGCCGCGACCGACAGGCCGAGCGCGAGCTCCGCCGTCAGATCGGCGTTGGCGACACCGCGCACACCGTCCGTACCGAAGAGTCGTCCCACTGGTGTCCTCCGAGAAGAGCGGGGCGGGGCCTGGGCTCGGGCCCCTGAACAGATGAGCGTTCCCTGGGTGGGATGACCGAACGCCCCGGCGGCACGGAGCGTGCCACCGGGGCGTTCGGGCAGTGCTGCAGCGCGGAGATTAGCGCTTGCTGTACTGCGGAGCCTTGCGGGCCTTCTTCAGACCGGCCTTCTTGCGCTCGACCGCACGGTCGTCGCGCTTCAGGAAGCCGGCCTTCTTCAGCGGGCCGCGGTTCGCGTCCACGTCCGCCTCGTTCAGCGCACGGGCCACACCCAGGCGCAGGGCGCCGGCCTGGCCGGACACGCCGCCACCCGCGATGCGGGCGATGACGTCGTAGCGGCCCTCGAGCTCGAGCACCTTGAAGGGCTCGTTGACTTCCTGCTGGTGCACCTTGTTGGGGAAGTAGTCCTCAAGGGTGCGACCGTTGATCTTCCACTGACCGGTGCCCGGAACGATCCGGACGCGGGCGATGGCGTTCTTGCGACGACCCAGGCCGGCGGCCGGCTGGGGCTCGCCGAAGCGGGACGCGAGCGACTCGGAGGTGTACTCCGACTCGACGACCTCGGTCTCGGTGGTGTACTCCTCGACGCCCTCGAGCGGCATCTCGGCGGTGGTCTCAGCCACGATTCTCCTCAGACTTTCTAAGTTAGGCGGTGGCTGGGACTCAGCCCTGCTTGACCTGGGTGATCTCGAACGGGACGGGCTGCTGGGCGGCGTGCGGGTGCTCGGAGCCCGAGTAGACCTTCAGCTTCGAGAGCATCTGACGGCCGAGGGAGTTCTTCGGCAGCATGCCCTTGACGGCCTTCTCGATGGCCTTCTCCGGGTTCTTGTCCAGCAGCTCGTCGTAGCGGACGGAGCGCAGACCACCCGGGTAACCGGAGTGGCGGTAGGCCATCTTCTGGATGCGCTTGTTGCCGGACAGGTGCACCTTGTCGGCGTTGACGATGACGACGAAGTCGCCCATGTCAACGTGCGGCGCGTAGACGGGCTTGTGCTTGCCGCGGAGCAGCGACGCGGCCGTGGAGGCCAGACGACCCAGGACGACGTCCTGGGCGTCGATGACGTGCCACTGGCGCTGGACGTCGCCGGGCTTGGGGCTGTACGTACGCACGGTCGTAGCCTTCGCTTCTTCGTGAATGGGTCCTGTACTAGGCCACCCTGACGATCACAACAGCGCTGCCGCGCACACGGGGACGCAACCCGGGTGCCTGCCGCTGGTCATCGGTCCGGTGGACCTGCGTAAGGGCCCCTCACGTGAGATCGAGCAAGCCAATACGCATAACGAACCCACAGGGTACCGGGCGGCCGTCGTCCGGGTCAAAACGTACCCACCGATTTTCATCGCGGCCACCCGCCCCCGGCCCGACCAGCCGGTTTACGATGCGGCCCATGAGCTTTGGGCCGCCCCCGCCACCCCTGCCGGACCAGCCGAGCCAGCCCCAGCAGCCCCACCCGGCACACCAGCCGCTGCCGCCCTGGCAGCAGCCCGCCCCGGGCGGCCCCGGCGCCCCCCAGGACCCGGCGGCGCCCACTCCCGCGGCGCCCACCCCCACCGCGCCCGGTGCGGCGCCCGCGCCCGGCGCCGCGCCCGCCCCCGCCGCGGCCACCCCCGACTGGGAGCGGCTGGCCGACTCCACCGCCTCCCGGGCCCGCCGCCGCACATGGCTGCTGGCCGGCGGCGGCGTCGTGGTCGCCGGCGCGGTGGCCGCCGGCGTGGCCTTCGCCGTGGCCGGCGGCGGCAAGGGCGGCACGCCCTCGCAGGCCGCCTCGCACGCCCCCGGCCCGCAGAACCCGGAGCCCAGCTTCTCGCCGGTCGCCCCGCCCAACCCGCGCGACCTCATATCCAGCAGCGAGAAGGACACCGCCCCGCTCACCACCAAGACCTTCTTCCCGCACTCCCGGCCCGTCCTCGACAAGCGCGCCTACCAGCGCGCGGCCACCGACACCACCACCGACTGCGCCTCGGTCACCCACGGCGGCCTGGGCAAGGTCCTCACCGACAACGGCTGCCGGAAGGTGCTGCGCGCCACCTACACGAGGGACGGCGTGGCCGTGACCGTCGGCGTCGCCGTCTTCGACACCAAGGCCGCCGCGGACCGCGTCAAGGAACAGTCCACCGGCAACATCACCGCACTGCCCGGCGACAACGGCGGCCCCTCCTTCTGCCAGGGCCCCGCCTGCCGGCTCACCGCGAACGCCGAGGGCCGCTACGCGTACTTCACCGTCGCCGGCTACACGGACGGCACCGCCGTGACCGCCGACGACAAGAAGGCCCTCCAGGCCGGCCGGGACGTGGCCGGCTACACCTTCCGCCGGATCATGGCCCGCGCCAACGCCCAGGCCACCGCCTCGGCCGACCCCTCCAAGGGCAACGCGGCCACCAAGGCCTCGGCGACGATCACGTCCACGGGCTGAGCCACGACCACCGGACGGGCCGGCGGACCCGGCGGCGCCGGAGGCGTCACTCCGGCCCGTCCCCCGCCTCCCCGTCCTCGTCGGCCCCCGGCCCCGCCGGGGTGTGCGGGGGCGGCACGGTCGGCGGCCGCTCCGCGCCCGCCAGCCGCTCCACCTTCGCGATCTGCGCCCTGACCAGCGCCTCCGGGATCTCCACGGCGTCCGGGTCGGCCAGGTTGGTGGCGAAGAACATCGCCAGCGTGCGCCCGCTGCGCACCACCGTCACCAGGCTCGGCGCCCGCTCCGCGACGTTGTCCAGCCGGTACGCCACCGCCTCGTCGCCCACGTCGGGCGCCCGCAGCGTCCGGACCGCCGCGAACTCCTGCGGCTGCCCCTCGCCCGTGTGCATCGCGAAGCCGTCCTCGCAGGTCAGCGCCGCTTCCCGGAGCTGCCGCAGCGTGGTCTCCGCGCCGTCGCCCTCGTACGCCGCGACGCGGATCGTGCCCAGCAGCCCCTGGAAGCCGTCGCCCGAGGCGCGCGCGAAGGTGTTCACCACCGAGGCCACCGGCTCCGGCTGCGGCTGCGAGCCCAGCGCGGCGACCAGCGGCCGGCACGGGGCGTCGTCCGTGGTCGGGCGGCCGTTCCCCGCGGTGCCCCGCGAGGCCCGCTCGACCACCAGGCCCGGCACCTCGCGCGACGCCAGCTGCACATGGCGCAGCTGCACGGCGCTGAGCACCCGCACCGCCCGGCTGTCGTCCTTGCCCTCTACGGCCCCGTCCCGCACCGGCCCGCCGGCGGCGGCCCCGCCGCCGTCCGGGGAGCCGCCCGGCGGCGCACAACCCGCCGCGAGCCCCAGCGTGACCGCCGCCCACGCCAGCGCCAGCCCCGACCGGACGCCCACGCAGACGGCGTGCCGTCCGTTCCTGATGCCTTCGCCGCCCCTCGACGCACCCACCGAGCCGGCCTCCTCCACACCTTCTTGCGACGTGACCCAGGCCACAATGTAGGCTGCGCAGGCAACCGAAATCCCTCCCAACGGTCTTAACCGGCGGATCGGACCGCGACATCCCACCTACGGGACCACCGACGGGACGCCCACGGACCGACCAGCAGGGGACGACCCGGACACCACCCAGGCCAGGGGGAAGGACGGACGCGGCGCGCTCGGCGCGGCGCGCACACACCGCCATGAAGATCTCTTTCCTTTTGCAGAACGCCTACGGCATCGGCGGCACCATCCGCTCGACGTTCAACGTCGCCAGCGCGCTCGCCGCCCGCCACGACGTGGAGATCGTCTCGACGCTCCGTACCGGCGACAAGCCCAAGCTCCCCCTTCACCCGAAGGTGAAGCTGGTCAACCTGATCGACCAGCGCGCCGAGAAGGGCGCCGACCGCGACCACGCCCTGCTGGGCCGTGACAGCCAGTACATCCCGCCGGTCGAGGCCAAGGGCGCCCACTTCAGCGCCCTCACCGACCAGCGCGTCGCCGAGCACCTGGCCGAGACCGACGCCGACGTCGTCATCGCCACCCGCCCCGGCCTCGTGATGTACCTCGCCGAGTTCGGCCAGGACCGCTACCTGCGCATCGGCCAGGAACACCGGATCTACGGCACCCACGAGCCCAACATCCGCGCCTACCAGGACGCCTCCATCCCGCACCTGGACGCGCACACCACGGTCTCCGAGGCGGACGCCCGCACCCACCGCGAGCAGTTCCCCGACGTCAAGACGAAGATCGTCTGCCTGCCCAACGGCTGCCCGCCCTCCGAGGTCGAGCCCTCCGACGGCACCGCCAAGCTCGTCGTCGCCGCCGGCCGGCTCATCCCCGTCAAGCGCTACGACCTGCTGGTCAGCGCCTGGGCCACGGTCGCCGCCAGCCGCCCCGACTGGAAGCTGCGCATCTACGGCCGCGGCCCCGAGCAGGCCAAGCTGCGCGCCCAGATCGACAAGCTCGGCCTCAACGAGCACATCACCCTCATGGGTGCCCACTCCCCCATCGAGACCGAGTGGGCCAAGGGCTCCATCGCCGCCGTGACCTCCCGCGAGGAGTCCTTCGGCATGACGATCGTCGAGGCCATGGGCTGCGGCGTGCCCGTCGTCGCCACCGACTGCCCGCACGGCCCCGGCGAGATCATCACCGACGGCGAGGACGGCCTCCTCGTCCCCGTCGGCGACAGCGACGCCATCGCCAAGGGCCTGCTCAAGCTGATCGAGGACGACGAGCTGCGGCGCACCATGGGCCGCGCGGCCCGCGAATCCGCCAAGCGCTACGCCCCCGAACGCATCGCCGACGCGTACCTCGAACTGATCGACAGCCTCGGCGGCCCCCGCGTCACCAGCACCACCGTGCAGCCCGCCGCCGCCACGGCCCAGCGGCTGCCGCTGGCCCGGCGACTGCGCCGCACCGCCGGACGCCTGCTGCGGCCGCTGCGCCGCCGCCCGGTGGCCAGGGCCGCCAAGCCGCCGGTGAAGAAGGTCCTCAAGGACATCGTGGTGCGCAAGCCGCTGCGCCCCGTGGCCTCCTGCCGCATCGACGCGCGGGGCAACATCGTGGTGCTCGTGCAGCGCAAGGGCATCAGCGGCGACAAGCTGTCGCTGACCGTCACCCGCCGCAAGGAGGGCAAGCCGGTCTCCGTGCCGCTCGTGCCGGACCCCGACGGCGGCCCGTACCGCGCCGTCCTCGACCGCTCCGAGCTGCGGCTCGGCGAGGGCCGCTGGGACCTGCACGTCGTCCGTGAGGACGACAAGGCGCGCCGCCGCGTCGTCTCGCACCTCGCGGAGGGGCGCGGCCTGATCGACCTGGAGCCGCTGCCGGGCTCGCCGTTCACCTGGTGGGCGCCGTACCCGACCGTCGACGGCTACCTGGCGCTGCGCGCCTGGCACCGCGACGCGCACGCGGAGGCCACGATCATCCGTACGGGCACGGAGTCCTTCCTGGTGGAGGGCCGGCTGTACGGCGCGGAGCTCGGCGGGAGCGCCACGCTCGTCGGCACGCCGCGGGACGGGGCGACGGCGCAGCCGGTGTCGCTGGACGCCGAGGTGGTCGACGCCGTGTCCTTCCGCGTGACGGTGCCGCACGAGGTGCTGCGCGCGGCCGGTACGGAGGGGGCCACGTGGGACCTGGCGCTGCGGCTGGACGGCCGGGCGGAGCCCGTGCGGATCGGGCGCATCATCGGGGACATCGTCGACCGCAACAAGACGGACATCTACCCGACGGTGGGCGGCGTGCGGCCGTACATCACGATGGGCAGTGACCTCGCCGTGAACCTGCCGGTGCCGGCCTCGGCCTGACGCGCCGCGCATTCCTCATGCGTAAGGGGGCTCCCTCGGGAGCCCCCTTACGCATGGGCGCCGCCTAGCAGCAGCCCGAGATCGCCCCGCCCGGCAGCGTGCGCCGGTTGCGGGCCGCCAGGTTGCGGGCCGCCAGTTCCGAGTCGGCCGGGTAGCCGACCTCCTCCAGCGTCAGGCCGTGCGGCCGCACCACGTGGACCGCCGAGTCGCGGACGCCGGCCGCCAGGACCTTGCCCGGCCAGTCCACCGGGCGGTGGCCGTCGCCGACGTGCAGCAGGGCGCCCACCAGCGAGCGCACCATGTTGTGGCAGAAGGCGTCCGCCCGCACCGTCGCCGTGACGACACCGGACGCGTCCCGCACCCAGTGCAGCTGCTGGAGGGTGCGGATGGTCGTCGCGCCCTCGCGGCGCTTGCAGTACGCCGCGAAGTCGTGCTCGCCCAGCAGCGCCTCCGACGCCTCGTTCATCGCGTCGACGTCCAGCGACCAGTCGTGCCACAGCACGTGCCCGCGCAGCAGCGGGTCCACGCCGCCGGGGTGGTCGACGACCCGGTACGCGTACCGCCGCCAGATCGCCGAGAAGCGCGCGTTGAACCCGGCGGGGGCCTCCTCCGCGCGCCACACCCGGACGTCGTGCGGCAGCCGGCCCGCGAGCCGGCGCAGCAGCTTGTCCCGGTGCTCGGCCCACACCTCGTCCGGCAGGTCGACGTGCGCGACCTGACCCCGGGCATGCACGCCGGCGTCGGTACGGCCGGCGACCGTGAGCTCGTACGTCTCCTTCGACCGGGTCACGGTCCGGATCGCGTCCTCCAGCTCGCCCTGGACCGTGCGCCGGCCCTCGCGCTGCTTCGCCCAGCCGGAGAAGTCCTTGCCGTCGTACGACAGGTCCAGCCGCACCCGGACGTAGCCGGGCTCCACCTCGTCACTCACCGAGTGCTTCCTCTCACCGTGCACAGAATGCGGGACGGGCCCGCCCCCGGAAGGGGCGGGCCCGTCACTGACACGCATCAGCCGTGTCAGGCGTCCTTCGACTCCTCGGCCGGAGCCTCGGCAGCGGCCTCGGACTCCTTGACCGCGCGCTTGGTCGCGGCCTCGGCCTCGGCAACGGTCGCCTTCTTCGCGATCTCGCCCTCGACCAGCTCGATGACCGCCATCGGGGCGTTGTCGCCACGACGGTTACCGATCTTGGTGATGCGGGTGTAGCCACCCGGACGCTCGGCGAAGCGCGGAGCGATCTCGGTGAAGAGGGTGTGGACGACGCCCTTGTCGGTGATCGTCTGCAGCACCTGGCGACGGTTGTGGATGTCGCCCTTCTTCGCCTTGGTGATCAGGCGCTCGGCGACCGGACGCAGGCGGCGGGCCTTGGCCTCGGTCGTCGTGATGCGGCCGTGCTCGAAGAGCGCCTTGGCGAGGTTCGCCAGGAGCAGCTTCTCGTGCGCGGCGCTGCCGCCGAAACGGGCACCCTTGGTGGGACGCGGCATGGTGTTTCTCCTAGGTGTCTGCCCCGGCCGTATCAGGTACCGGAGTCAGTATCCGAGCAGGCGGTCGCCTGTCGGAGATCCGGGACACGCCCCGAAGGGGTGCCCCGGAAGGCGGGGACCGATCAGTACTGCTCGGTCTCCACGAAACCCGCGTCCGCGTCGTCGTCGGCGCCGAAGGCGTCCGCGGCGGCGGTCGGGTCGAATCCGGGCGGGCTGTCCTTGAGGGCCAGGCCCATGCCGGCCAGCTTCGCCTTGACCTCGTCGATCGACTTCGCACCGAAGTTGCGGATGTCGAGCAGGTCGGCCTCGGAGCGGGCGACGAGCTCACCCACGGAGTGGATGCCCTCGCGCTTGAGGCAGTTGTAGGAGCGGACCGTGAGCTCCAGCTCCTCGATCGGCAGCGCCAGGTCGGCGGCCAGGGCGGCGTCCGTGGGGGACGGGCCCATGTCGATGCCCTCGGCGTCGATGTTCAGCTCGCGGGCCAGGCCGAACAGCTCGACCAGGGTCTTGCCGGCGGACGCCATGGCGTCGCGCGGGCGCATGGCCTGCTTGGTCTCGACGTCGACGATCAGCTTGTCGAAGTCGGTGCGCTGCTCGACACGGGTCGCCTCGACCTTGTAGGTGACCTTGAGCACCGGCGAGTAGATGGAGTCGACCGGGATGCGGCCGATCTCCTGGCCCACCTGCTTGTTCTGGACGGCGGAGACGTAGCCGCGACCGCGCTCGACGGTCAGCTCCATCTCCAGCTTGCCCTTGGCGTTCAGCGTCGCCAGGACCAGGTCGGGGTTGTGCACCTCGACACCGGCCGGCGGGGCGATGTCCGCGGCGGTGACCAGGCCGGGGCCCTGCTTGCGCAGGTACATCACGACCGGCTCGTCGTGCTCCGAGGAGACGACCAGCTGCTTGATGTTGAGGATGAGGTCGGTGACGTCCTCCTTGACGCCCGGCACGGTGGTGAACTCGTGCAGGACACCGTCGATGCGGATGGACGTGACAGCCGCACCCGGGATCGAGGAGAGGAGCGTACGACGCAGGGAGTTGCCGAGGGTGTAGCCGAAGCCCGGCTCCAGCGGCTCGATGACGAACCGGGAACGGAACTCGTCCACGACCTCTTCGGTCAGCGAGGGGCGCTGAGCGATCAGCATGTGGGGATCAGATCCTTCAGTCGTGGGCGCCCGCTATTTGACGCCCGTCGGTACTGCAAGGGTACGGGCGGCACGGCCGGAAAGGCCGTACCGCCCGAGAAACCGCTGGTGAGCGGCGACGCGTCAGACGCGGCGGCGCGGTTCACCCCCGCTCGCGCGGGGAGGCGCCGCCGCCCTGATCAGACGCGGCGGCGCTTCGGCGGGCGGCAGCCGTTGTGCGGGGTCGGGGTGACGTCCTGGATGGAGCCGACCTCGAGACCCGTCGCCTGGAGCGAACGGATGGCGGTCTCACGACCGGAACCCGGGCCCTTGACGAAGACGTCGACCTTGCGCATGCCGTGCTCCTGCGCGCGGCGGGCGGCCGACTCGGCGGCCATCTGCGCGGCGAAGGGGGTGGACTTGCGCGAGCCCTTGAAGCCGACGTGGCCGGCGGAGGCCCAGGAGATCACGTTGCCCGTGGGGTCGGTGATCGAGACGATCGTGTTGTTGAACGTGCTCTTGATGTGCGCGTGGCCGTGAGCGACGTTCTTCTTTTCCTTGCGGCGCACCTTCTTGGCAGCGCCCTGACGGCCCTTCGGAGGCATGTGTTACTCCCGTGGAGGTGGTCGGTCCTACAGCGAAGACCGTTGGCAGTCGTCCGCTGAGGACTACTTCTTGCCCGGCTTCTTCTTGCCGGCGATGGCGCGACGCGGACCCTTGCGGGTACGGGCGTTCGTGCTGGTGCGCTGGCCGTGGACCGGCAGACCGCGACGGTGACGCAGACCCTGGTAGCAGCCGATCTCGACCTTGCGGCGGATGTCGGCCTGAATCTCGCGACGGAGGTCACCCTCGGTCTTGATGTTGGCGTCCACGTACTCGCGGATCTTGACCAGGTCCTCCTCGGACAGGTCACGAACGCGGGTGTTCGGGTTCACACCGGTGGCGGAGAGGGTCTCCTTCGCCAGGGTGCGGCCGATGCCGAAGACGTAGGTGAGTGCGACCTCCACGCGCTTTTCGCGCGGAATGTCAACACCGGAAACGCGTGCCATTCAATGGCTCCAGTTGATCTCGGGGGTCTTCCACAACGTCACTCCCGGTCGCCGGCCCTCTCGGACGAGAGAGCGGTACGCCCGGGTCCCCGGCCCCCGCCGGAGGTGTCGCCGGCCCGGCTGTGACTACGGGCTTGGCGGACGCTGCGTATGAACATGTGTTGCTCGCGTCGCGAGAAGGGTTCTGCGAGTTGCAGGTGGTCGCGTCAGCCCTGGCGCTGCTTGTGGCGCAGGTTGTCGCAGATGACCATGACCCGGCCGTGGCGGCGGATCACCTTGCACTTGTCGCAGATCTTCTTGACGCTCGGCTTGACCTTCATGGGATGTGAGGTTCTCCGGGTCAGTGCCAGTCCCCACGGGAGCGGGGCACGGGCAAGATCTACTTGTAGCGGTAGACGATCCGGCCGCGCGTGAGGTCGTACGGGGAGAGCTCCACGACGACCCGGTCGTCCGGGAGGATCCGGATGTAGTGCATCCGCATCTTCCCGCTGATGTGCGCGAGGACCTTGTGACCGTTCTGGAGCTCCACCTTGAACATGGCGTTCGGCAGAGACTCGATCACGGTGCCCTCAATCTCGATGGCACCTTGCTTCTTGGCCACGCTTCGCCTTTCGAATCGGCTACCTTGATCGACTCCGTTTCGCACCCCCGTATGGACGCGGACATGCGGATATACGAGAGCCGACGCATCAGTCTACGTCAGGGGAACCGGAAAGACTAATCCAGGGTCCTGCCCGGTGGCGAAGATCCTTAAGCGGAACCCGTCCGGCCGCATCGGGCCCGGGCGTCGCACCGGTTCCCGGGGCCACTACGCCAGCGGGTCGGGAGCAGCGGTGATGCCGTACTGGGCCAGCTTGGCCCGGCCGCCGTCGACCGCGGTGAGCACCAGCGGGCCCTGCTCCGTCAGGGCGACGGAGTGCTCCCAGTGGCTGGACCAGGTGTAGTCGTCCGTCTTGACGGTCCAGTCGTCCTCCAGCACGTGCGTACGGGGCGTGCCGAGGCTGACCATGGGCTCGATGGCGATACAGAAGCCGGGGACCAGGCGGGGGCCCTTGCCGCGCTTGCGGGAGACGTAGTTCAGCAGGTGCGGGTCCATGTGCATCTCGGAGCCGATGCCGTGGCCGCCGTAGTCCTCGATGATCCCGTACCGGCCGCTCGCGGGGCGGGGCTGGCGGCGGATGTAGCCCTCGATGGCCTTGGAGATGTCGACCAGGCGGTTGCCGTTCTTCACGGCGGCGATGCCGGCCCACATCGACTCCTCGGTCACCCGGGAGAGCTCGTGCAGCTCCTGGGAGTGGCCGCCGCCCACGAAGGCGGTGAAGGCGGCGTCGGCGTGCCAGCCGTCGACGATGGCCCCGGCGTCGATCGAGATGATGTCGCCGTCCCGGAGGACGGTGTCCGTGTCCGGGATGCCGTGCACCACGACGTCGTTCACGGAGGTGCAGATCGTGGCGGGGAAGCCGCCGTAGCCGAGGAAGTTGGACTTCGCGCCGTGCTCGGCGAGCACCTTGCGGGCCACGTCGTCCAGGTCCTTGGTGGTGGCCCCGGGGACGGCGGCCTCCTTGGTGGCCGCGTGGATGGCCGCGACGACCAGCCCGGCCTCACGCATCTTGGCGATCTGTTCGGGGGTCTTGATCTCGACCATGGGGACTGCCTTCCTCGGTGTTTCCGGTCGGGGGCGCGCCGCGGGGGGCCGCCCGCCGGCACGTGGAACAACACTACGGCCGCGATGCCCGGGCGGGCATCGCGGCCGTGGTGGGAGCGGTGGGCGTGCGGTCAGGCCGCGTCGCGCCGGAGCGCGGCCATGGCGCGCTCGGTGACCTCGGCGACCTTGCCGAGGGCGGAGATCGTCACCACGAGGCCCTGGGCCTTGTAGTAGTCGATGATCGGCTCGGTCTCGCTGTGGTAGACCTCGAGCCGCTTGCGGACGGTGTCCTCGCTGTCGTCCTCGCGCTGGTACAGCTCGCCGCCGCAGACGTCGCAGACGCCCTCCGCGGCCGGCGGGTTGTAGATCACGTGGAAGATGTGGCTGCTGTCCTGACGGCACATCCGGCGGCCGGCGATCCGCTTGACCACCTCGTCCTCCGGGACCTCCAGGTCCAGGACGGCGTCGAGCTTCAGGCCGTCGGTGTCGAGGATCTCGTCCAGCGCCTTGGCCTGGGCCAGGTTGCGCGGGAAGCCGTCCAGCAGGAAGCCGTGGCCGGCGTCCTCCTGGTGCATGCGGTCCTTGGCCATCCCGATGGTGACCTCGTCCGGCACCAGCTGGCCGGCGCGCATGTACTCCTGGGCCTTCTGGCCCAGCGGCGTGCCCTGGCTGATGTTCGCCCGGAAGAGGTCGCCCGTGGAGATGTGCGGGATCGCGAGGTTCTTGGCGAGGTACGCGGCCTGCGTACCCTTGCCGGCGCCGGGCGGCCCGACGAGGACGATTCGCATCAGCGGAGGAACCCTTCGTAGTTGCGCTGCTGAAGCTGGCTTTCGATCTGCTTCACAGTCTCCAGACCGACACCCACGATGATCAGGATGCTGGTTCCCCCGAACGGGAAGTTCTGGTTTGCGTTCAGTGTGACCAGAGCCACGGTGGGCACCAGCGCGATCAGTCCCAGGTAGAGCGACCCGGGCCACGTGATGCGGTTCAGCACGTAGCTCAGGTACTCGGCCGTGGGGCGACCAGCCCGGATGCCCGGGATGAAACCACCATACTTCTTCATATTGTCGGCAACTTCTTCGGGGTTGAAGGAGATGGCGACGTAGAAGAAGGCGAAGAACACGATCAGCAGGAAGTACGTGACCATGTAGATCGGGTGGTCACCCTTGACCAGGTTGGCCTGGATCCACTGGGCCCAGCCGGCCTTCGACCCGGTGAACTGCACGAGCAGCGCCGGGATGTAGAGCAGCGACGAGGCGAAGATGACCGGGATCACACCGGCCTGGTTGACCTTCAGCGGGATGTAGGTGGAGGTGCCGCCGTAGGACCGGCGGCCGATCATGCGCTTCGCGTACTGGACCGGGATGCGGCGCTGGGCCTGCTCGACGAAGACGACGAGGGCCACCATCGCCAGACCGCAGAGGATCACCAGGCCGAACTCCAGCCAGCCGCCCATCAGCTTGCCCTGGAGCTTGATGGCCCACAGGGCGCCGGGGAAGCCGGCGGCGATGGAGGTGAACATCAGGATCGACATGCCGTTGCCGATGCCGCGGTCGGTGATCAGCTCACCGAGCCACATGATCAGCGAGGTACCGGCGGTCATCGTGATGACCATGACGATCGTGGTGAAGATCGACTGGTTCGGGACGATCTGGTTGCCGACCGTGCAGTTGCCGAAGAGCGCACCGCTGCGCGCGGTGGCCACGAGGCCGGTGCCCTGCAGCACGGCCAGGGCGACGGTCAGGTAGCGCGTGTACTGCGTGATCTTGGCCTGGCCGGTCTGGCCCTCCTTCTTGAGGGCCTCCAGCCGGGGAATCACGACGGTGAGCAGCTGCAGGATGATGCTCGCCGTGATGTACGGCATGATTCCGAGGGCGAAGATCGTGATCTGCAGCAGCGCACCACCGCTGAACATGTTCACGAGGCCGAAAAGGCCCTGCCCACTCTTGGACTGGTCCATGCACGTCTGGACATTGCGGTAGTCGACACCCGGCACCGGGACATGTGCCCCGAGCCGGAAGAGCACCATGATGCCCAGCGTGAACAGCAGCTTCTTGCGCAGGTCGGGCGTCCTGAACGCCCGGGCGAACGCGGTGAGCACGGTGCCTCCTGCGCCTCCCACGCAGCCACGTGAGAGGTGACGGTCTTGAGGTTCGACGAATGTGTATCGGTCAAAATCCGCGGCGGCGCAGGCCGCGCGAAGGTTAACAGTGCACGCCACCTTACCGGCGACCGTGCCCCCCTTGGAACGACCAACCGGGGATGCCCCTTTTGGGACATCCCCGGTCGTCCGGTCAGCGAGCTCAGACGAGCTCGGTGACGGTGCCGCCCGCGGCGGCGATCTTCTCCTTGGCGGAGCCGGAGACGGCGTCCACCGTCACCTGCAGCGCCACGGAGATCTCGCCCTGGCCAAGGACCTTGACGAGCTCGTTCTTGCGCACCGCGCCCTTGGCGACCAGGTCGGCCACCGTGACCTCGCCACCCTGCGGGTAGAGCGCGGCCAGCTTGTCCAGGTTCACGACCTGGAACTGCTTGTGGGCGGGGTTCTTGAAGCCCTTCAGCTTCGGGAGGCGCATGTGGAGGGGCATCTGGCCACCCTCGAAGCGCTCCGGAACCTGGTAACGGGCCTTCGTGCCCTTGGTACCACGGCCGGCCGTCTTACCCTTCGACGCCTCACCACGACCGACACGGGTCTTGGCGGTCTTGGCACCCGGGGCGGGACGGAGGTTGTGGACCTTCAGCGGGTTGTTCTCCGCCATGTCAGTCGACCTCCTCGACCGTCACGAGGTGGCGGACGGTGTGCACCATGCCGCGGATCTCGGGGCGGTCCTCCTTGACAACCACGTCGTTGATCTTCTTCAGACCGAGCGAACGCAGGGTGTCACGGTGGTTCTGCTTGCTGCCGATGTAGGACTTGACCTGCGTGACCTTGAGGCGAGCCATTACGCGCTCACCCCTGCGGCACGCGCCCGCAGCAGAGCGGCGGGGGCGACGTCCTCGAGCGGCAGACCACGACGGGCGGCGATCTCCTCGGGACGGGACAGTCCCTTGAGGGCCTCCACCGTGGCGTGCACGATGTTGATCGGGTTCGAAGAACCGAGCGACTTCGACAGGATGTCGTGGACGCCGGCGCACTCGAGCACCGCACGCACCGGACCACCGGCGATAACACCGGTACCCGGGGACGCGGGCTTCAGGAGCACGACGCCGGCAGCCTTCTCACCCTGGACGGGGTGCGGGATGGTGCCCGCGATGCGCGGAATGCGGAAGAAGTTCTTCTTCGCCTCCTCCACGCCCTTGGCGATGGCCGCGGGAACTTCCTTGGCCTTGCCGTAACCGACACCCACGGTGCCGTCACCGTCACCCACCACGACGAGCGCGGTGAAGCTGAAGCGACGACCACCCTTCACAACCTTGGCGACGCGGTTGATCGCGACAACGCGCTCAACGTACGCGGTCTTCTCGGCGGCAGCGCCACCGTCACGGCCCTTCCGGTCCCGCCGCTCGCCGCCACCGGCGCCGCCACCGCGGCGCTGGGGTCCAGCCATTGGATTTACCTCTCTCTTTGTCCGCTAGCTACGGAACCGGCTCAGAACTTGAGCCCGGCCTCGCGGGCGGCGTCCGCCAGGGCCGCGATGCGGCCGGCGTACTTGTTGCCACCACGGTCGAACACGACGGCCTCGACGCCCGCGGCCTTGGCACGCTCGGCGACCAGGGCGCCGACCTGCTTGGCCTGGGCGCTCTTGTCGCCCTCGCCACCGCGGATGGAGGCGTCCAGGGTCGACGCCGACGCCAGGGTGTGACCCTGGATGTCGTCGATGACCTGCGCGACCATGTGGCGGTTGGAGCGCGTCACGACGAGGCGCGGACGCTCAGCGGTGCCCGAGACCTTCTTGCGGACGCGGATGTGGCGACGCTTGGCGGCGGCGCGCTTGTAGGCATCGCCCTTCGCGATCTTCACACCGAATGCCATGGCTTACTTACCCGCCTTTCCGACCTTGCGGCGGATGACTTCGCCCTCGTACTTGACGCCCTTGGCCTTGTACGGGTCGGGCTTCCGCAGCTTGCGGATGTTCGCGGCGACCTCGCCGACCTTCTGCTTGTCGATGCCCTCGACCGAGAACTTGGTCGGGGACTCCACCTTGAAGGTGATGCCCTCGGGCGCCTCGATCAGGACCGGGTGGCTGTAGCCGAGGGAGAACTCGAGGTTCGAGCCCTTGGCGACAACGCGGTAACCGACACCGCTGATCTCGAGCTTCTTCACGTAGCCCTGGGTCACGCCGGTGATCATGTTCGCCACCAGCGTGCGGGACAGACCGTGCAGGGCCTTGTTCTGCCGCTCGTCGTTCGGGCGGGTGACGACGATGGCGCCGTCCTCAGCCTTGGCGACCTCGATGGGGGCGGCGACGGTGTGGGAGAGGGAACCCTTGGGGCCCTTCACCTGGACCGTACGGCCATCGATGGTGACGTCCACGCCGGCGGGAACCTGGACGGGCTGCTTGCCAATACGCGACATAGCCTTACCTCCTGTTCCCGTTACCAGACGTAGGCGAGGACTTCCCCACCCACGCCCTTCTTCTGCGCCTGCTGGCCGGTGAGCAGACCGTGCGACGTGGAGATGATCGCCACGCCCAGGCCGCCGAGAACCTTCGGCAGGTTGGTGGACTTTGCGTAGACCCGCAGGCCCGGCTTGGAAATCCGCTTGATACCGGCGATCGAGCGCTCGCGGTTCGGACCGAACTTCAGGTCGATGACGAGGCTCTTGCCGACCTCGGCGTCCTCGACCTTCCAGTCCGCGATGTAACCCTCCTGCTTGAGGATCTCCGCGATGTGCGACTTGATCTTGCTCGCCGGCATCGCCACACGGTCGTGGTATGCCGAGTTCGCGTTCCGCAGACGAGTCAGCATGTCTGCGATCGGATCGGTCATGGTCATGTTTGGCCTTCGGCCTCTCTCGCCGGGGTTTCCTATCTGCGCCATCCCTCTCCCCGAACTGGGTCGGGACGGGTGCGGCGCGGGGACCTACGGCGTAGTAAGACGAATTGGGCGGCGGGGGCCCAACCCTTCAACTCTACGTGAGCCTCGGGGTGGGGCCCCGCCAACCAGATTGCTTACCGAGAGTCCTGGTCAACCCAACTGGGTTGTTACCAGGAGCTCTTGGTCACGCCCGGCAGCTCGCCACGGTGAGCCATCTCACGGAGGCACACGCGGCACAGGCCGAACTTGCGGTAGACGGAGTGCGGCCGACCGCAGCGGTTGCAGCGGGTGTACGCGCGAACGGCGAACTTCGGCTTGCGCGCGGCCTTGGCAATCAGAGACTTCTTCGCCACGGTCAGTTCTCCTTGAACGGGAAGCCGAGGTGACGAAGGAGGGCGCGGCCCTCGTCGTCGTTGGAAGCCGTGGTCACCACAGTGATGTCCATGCCCCGGACCCGGTCGATCTTGTCCTGGTCGATCTCGTGGAACATGACCTGCTCCGTGAGACCGAAGGTGTAGTTGCCCCGGCCGTCGAACTGCTTGGGGGACAGACCACGGAAGTCGCGGATGCGCGGCAGCGCGAGCGACAGGGTGCGGTCCAGGAACTCCCACATGCGGTCGCCACGGAGGGTGACGTGGGCACCGATCGGCTGGCCCTCACGCAGCTTGAACTGCGCGATGGACTTGCGGGCCTTGGTGACGGCCGGCTTCTGACCGGTGATCGTGGTGAGGTCGCGGATGGCGCCCTCGATCAGCTTGGAGTCGCGGGCGGCGTCGCCCACACCCATGTTGACCACGATCTTGACGAGGCCGGGCACCTGCATGACGTTCTCGTACTGGAACTCGTCACGCAGCTTGCCCACGATCTCCTCGCGGTAGCGCTGCTTGAGGCGCGGTGCGTTGGTGGTGGCAGTCATCAGATGTCCTCACCGGTCCGCTTGGCAACGCGGATCTTGTTGCCGGCCTCGTCGAAGCGGTAGCCGACGCGGGTGACGACCTTCTTGCCGTCCTTCTCCACGACGAGCTGAACGTTGCTCACGTGGATGGGGGCCTCGGTCGTGACGATGCCGCCGGTCTGCGAACCGCGGGCCGTCTGGCCGGCCTTGGTGTGCTTCTTGACCCGGTTGACACCCTCGACCAGGACACGGTCCTCACGGGGGAAGGCCGCGATGACCTTGCCCTGCTTGCCCTTGTCCTTACCGGTGATGACCTGGACCAGGTCGCCCTTCTTGATCTTCATCGGTTACAGCACCTCCGGCGCGAGCGAGACGATCTTCATGAACTTCTTCTCGCGCAGCTCCCGGCCCACGGGGCCGAAGATGCGGGTGCCACGGGGGTCACCGTCGTTCTTGAGGATGACGGCCGCGTTCTCGTCGAAGCGGATGTACGAGCCGTCCGGACGGCGGCGCTCCTTGACGGTGCGAACGATGACGGCCTTGACGACGTCACCCTTCTTCACGTTGCCACCGGGGATCGCGTCCTTGACGGTGGCGACGATGACGTCACCGATGCCCGCGTAGCGGCGACCCGAGCCACCGAGAACACGGATGCAAAGGATCTCCTTGGCACCAGTGTTGTCGGCGACGCGCAGTCGCGACTCCTGCTGGATCACGTCTATCTCCTGATTGTCTGCCGGTTCCCGGCGGGGGCCTCAGCCGGAAGCTGGGGCCCCTCGCCGAGCCTGGCGGAACTGGCCCGGGGGGAGGAATTCCCCCCAGGAATTACTTGGCCTTCTCGAGGATCTCGACGACGCGCCAGCGCTTGGTGGCGGACAGCGGCCGGGTCTCCATGAGGAGGACGCGGTCACCGACGCCGGCAGCATTCTGCTCGTCGTGCGCCTTGAGCTTGTTCGTACGGCGGATGACCTTGCCGTACAGCGCGTGCTTCACACGGTCCTCGACGGCGACGACGACGGTCTTGTCCATCTTGTCGCTGACGACCAGGCCCTCGCGGACCTTGCGGAAGCCACGCTCCTGCTTCTCAGTCATGTTCTTCTCGCTCATCAGGCGCTCTCCACCGTCTCGATGCCGAGCTCGCGCTCCCGCATCAGGGTGTAGATCCGGGCGATGTCCTTGCGGACGGCCTTCAGCCGGCCGTGGTTCTCGAGCTGTCCGGTCGCCGCCTGGAAGCGGAGGTTGAACAGCTCCTCCTTGGCCTCACGCAGCTTGGCAACGAGGTCCTCGTTGTTCAGCTCGCGCAGCTCGGACGCCTTGGTACCGGCGGCCATCACGACTCACCTGCCTCGCGCCGGACGATCCGGCACTTCATCGGAAGCTTGTGGGCGGCTCGGGTGAGCGCCTCACGCGCAACCTTCTCGTTCGGGAAGGACAGCTCGAACATCACCCGGCCGGGCTTGACGTTCGCGACCCACCACTCCGGGGAACCCTTACCGGAACCCATGCGGGTCTCGGCCGGCTTCTTCGTGAGCGGACGGTCCGGGTAGATGTTGATCCACACCTTGCCGCCACGCTTGATGTGACGGGTCATGGCGATACGAGCGGACTCGATCTGCCGGTTCGTCACGTAGGCCGGGGTCAGGGCCTGGATGCCGTACTCACCGAACGCCAGCTCGGTGCCACCCTTGGCCATGCCGTTCCGCTTGGGGTGGTGCTGCTTGCGGTGCTTGACCCTGCGAGGGATCAGCATGTCGGTCAGGCCTCCGTTCCGGTGGTCTCCGCCGGAGCAGCGGTGGCCTCGGCCTTGGGGGCCTCGGCGTTCTGCTGCTGCGGCTTGCGGCCGCGGCCGCCACGCTCGCCGCCACGGCCACCACGGGCCGGACGGTCGCCGGCGCCACGCGACGGGCGGTTGCCCGCACGGGCGGCGGCGTTCTCGGCGCGGACCTCGGCGATGTTCTTGACGTCGCCCTTGTAGATCCAGACCTTCACGCCGATGCGGCCGAAGGTGGTCTTGGCCTCGAAGAAGCCGTAGTCGACGTTCGCGCGGAGCGTGTGCAGGGGCACACGGCCCTCGCGGTAGAACTCCGAGCGGGACATCTCGGCGCCGCCGAGACGGCCACCGCACTGGATCTTGATGCCCTTGGCGCCGGCCTTCATCGTCGACTGCATGCTCTTGCGCATGGCGCGACGGAAGGAGACGCGGGAGGACAGCTGCTCGGCGACGGCCTGGGCCACCAGCTGAGCGTCGACCTCGGGGTTCTTGACCTCGAGGATGTTCAGCTGGACCTGCTTGCCGGTCAGCTTCTCCAGCTCGCCACGGATGCGGTCGGCCTCGGCGCCACGGCGGCCGATGACGATGCCCGGGCGGGCGGTGTGGATGTCAACGCGGACGCGGTCGCGGGTGCGCTCGATCTCCACCTTGGAGATGCCGGCCCGCTCCATGCCCTTCGTCATCATGCGACGAATGGCAACGTCTTCCTTGACGTAGTCCTTGTACAGCTTGTCGGCGTACCAGCGGGACTTGAAGTCCGTGGTCACACCGAGCCGGAACCCGTGCGGGTTAACCTTCTGGCCCATTACCGGGTTCCTTCCTTGCTGGCGACGACCACGGTGATGTGGCTGGTCCGCTTACGGATCCGGTAGGCGCGACCCTGCGCACGCGGACGGAACCGCTTCAGGGTCGGGCCCTCGTCGACGTACGCCTCAGCGACGTAGAGAGAGTCGACGTCGGTGTGGTCGTAGTTGTGCGCGGCGTTGGCAATGGCGCTGTCCAGCACCTTGCCAACCGGCACGCTCGCGGCCTGCGGGGCGAAACGCAGGACCGCCTGAGCCTCCGTGGCATTCATGCCACGGATGAGGTCCACCACTCGGCGGGCCTTCATGGGCGTGACGCGGATGTACCGCGCCTGGGCCCTGGCTTCCATGGTTGTCCCTTCGGTGTCAGTCATAGTCGTTCACACCCCGCGATTAGCGGCGCTTCGACTTCCGGTCTTCCTTGACGTGGCCGCGGAAGGTGCGGGTCGGCGCAAACTCGCCGAGCTTGTGGCCGACCATCGACTCGGTGACGAACACCGGGACGTGGGTCTTGCCGTTGTGCACCGCGAGCGTGTGGCCGAGCATGGCCGGCACGATCATGGAGCGACGGGACCAGGTCTTGATGACGTTCTTGGTACCGGCTTCGTTCTGAGCGTCCACCTTCTTGATGAGGTGGTCGTCGACGAAGGGTCCCTTCTTGAGACTACGCGGCATCTAAACCCGCTCCTAGCGCTTCTTGTTCGTCTTGCGGCGGCGGACGATGTACTTGTTGCTCGCCTTCTTGGGAGAACGAGTACGACCCTCCTTCTGACCCCACGGCGACACCGGGTGACGACCACCGGAGGTCTTGCCCTCACCACCACCGTGCGGGTGGTCGACAGGGTTCATGGCCACACCGCGGACGGTCGGGCGGACGCCCTTCCAGCGCATACGGCCGGCCTTGCCCCAGTTGATGTTCGACTGCTCGGCGTTGCCGACCTCGCCGACAGTGGCGCGGCAGCGGACGTCGACCAGGCGGATCTCACCGGACGGCATGCGCAGGTGGGCCATCTGGCCCTCCTTCGCCAGCAGCTGCACGGACGCACCGGCGGAGCGGGCGAACTTGGCGCCGCCGCCGGGACGCAGCTCGATGGCGTGGATGGTCGTACCGACCGGGATGTTGCGCAGCGCCAGGTTGTTACCGGGCTTGATGTCGGCCGTGGGGCCGTTCTCGATCCGGTCGCCCTGGTTCAGGCCACGCGGAGCGATGATGTAGCGCTTCTCGCCGTCCGCGTAGTGCAGGAGCGCGATGCGCGCGGTGCGGTTGGGGTCGTACTCGATGTGAGCGACCTTGGCCGGCACGCCGTCCTTGTCGTGACGACGGAAGTCGATCACGCGGTAGGCGCGCTTGTGGCCACCACCCTGGTGGCGAACGGTCACGCGACCGGCGTTGTTGCGACCGCCCTTGCTGTGCAGCGGGCGGACCAGCGACTTCTCCGGCGTGGACCGCGTGATCTCGACGAAGTCGGCGACGGAGGAGCCGCGGCGGCCCGGCGTCGTCGGCTTGTACTTGCGGATACCCATTTCTCAGTCCTCGTCCGATATCGGACGACTCGGAACTCCGTTAGGAGACCGGGCCGCCGAAGATGTCGATACGGTCGCCCTCGGCGAGGGTCACGATGGCGCGCTTGGTGTTGGCGCGCTTGCCGAAACCGGTCTTGGTGCGCTTGCGCTTACCCTGACGGTTGATCGTGTTGACCCCGGTGACCTTGACCGAGAAGACCGCCTCGACGGCCTGCTTGATCTGGGTCTTGTTGGCGCGCGGGTCGACGATGAACGTGTACTTGTTCTCGTCCAGCAGCGCGTAGCTCTTCTCGGAGACAACCGGCTTGACCAGGAGGTCGCGCGGGTCCGTGAAGGTCTTGCTGGTGGCAACGGCCTCAGTCATCAGGCGTCGCTCCCTTCGGTCTCGGCGGCCTTGGGGCCAGACACGAAGGACTCGAAGGCGGCCTTGGTGAAGACCACGTCGTCCGAGACGAGCACGTCGTACGTGTTCAGCTGGCCCGGCTCCAGGATGTGCACCTGGGGCAGGTTGCGGGCGGACAGCCACGCGGCCTCGTCGGCGCGCTCGGCGACCAGGAGCACGTTCTTGCGCTCGGAGATCTTGCCGAGGAGGGCCTTGGCGGCCTTCGTGGAGATCGCACCCTCGACCACGCCGGAAACGACGTGGATGCGGGAGTGGCGGGCCCGGTCGGTGAGGGCGCCACGCAGGGCGGCGGCCTTCATCTTCTTCGGGGTCCGCTGCGAGTAGTCACGCGGCACGGGGCCGTGGACGACGCCACCACCGGCGAACTGCGGCGCACGGGTCGAACCCTGACGGGCGCGGCCGGTGCCCTTCTGGCGGTACGGCTTCTTGCCACCGCCGCGGACCTCGCCGCGGGTCTTCGTCTTGTGCGTGCCCTGGCGGGCAGCGGCCAGCTGCGCGACGACGACCTGGTGGATCAGCGGAATGCTGACCTTGGCGTCGAAGATCTCCGCGGGGAGCTCGACGGTCCCGGCCTTGTCGCCCGCCGGCGAAAGGATGTCAATGGTGCTCATCGGTTACCTCAGGCCCCCTTGGCCGCGGTACGGACCAGGACGAGGCCGCCGTTCGGACCGGGGACAGCACCCTTGATGAGGAGCAGGCCCTTCTCCGCGTCAACGGCGTGGACGGTCAGGTTCTGGGTGGTGACCCGCTCGTTGCCCATGCGGCCAGCCATGCGGAGGCCCTTGAACACGCGGCCCGGGGTGGCGCAGCCACCGATGGAACCGGGCGAGCGGTGCTTGCGCTGGGTGCCGTGTCCGGCGCCCAGGCCACGGAAGTTGTGGCGCTTCATGACACCGGCGAAGCCCTTGCCCTTGCTCTTGCCGGTGACGTCGACCTTGACGCCGGCCTCGAACACCTCGGCGGTCAGTTCCTGACCGAGGGTGTACTCGGAGGCGTCCGCGGTGCGGATCTCCACCAGGTGGCGGCGGGGGGTCACGTCGGCCTTGGCGAAGTGGCCCTTGAGGGGCTTGTTCACCTTGCGCGGGTCGATCTCGCCGAAGGCGATCTGGACCGACTCGTAGCCGTCGGTGTCGTTGGTGCGGACCTGGGTGACGATGCAGGGCCCGGCCTTGACGACGGTCACGGGAACGACACGGTTGTTCTCGTCCCAGACCTGAGTCATGCCGAGCTTCTCGCCCAGGATGCCCTTGATCTGCTTAGCCATCTCGCGCGTCACCTCAGAGCTTGATCTCGATGTCGACGCCGGCCGGCAGGTCGAGACGCATCAGCGAGTCAACCGTCTTCGGCGTGGGGTCGAGAATGTCGATGAGGCGCTTGTGCGTGCGCATCTCGAAGTGCTCGCGCGAGTCCTTGTACTTGTGCGGCGACTTGATGACGCAGTACACGTTCTTCTCAGTGGGCAGCGGCACCGGGCCCGCGACCGACGCACCCGTGCGGGTCACCGTCTCGACGATCTTCTTCGCCGAGGAGTCGATGACCTCGTGGTCGTAGGCCTTGAGCCGGATGCGGATCTTCTGTCCCGCCATGGCTACTTCGTAGTCCTGTCTCTCGTAACGCTCTGGGACTCGGCCGGCTGCGCCGCGAAGCGCTGTCCTCCCCGCTCCACCTCCGACCCACGCGGTCGGGCGTGTCGCACCCCTTCCAGCAGCTCTCCCCTGGAGGAGATCCCTGATGAAGGGGGTTGTGGGGGATGACACCCACCGAGTGCCTGGCTGGCACCCCGCTCACGCTTCCCGGAAGATTCCCGTACTTCCACCCCTGATGAGGGGTGACGAGTACTGCGGGACTCGCTTCCAGTCCTCCCGGCGGGAGGCGCGCAGCATCGGTACTCAACCGAGCAACCTGAACAGTGTGCCATACGCGTCCGAACGGGCGCCAATCGAAGCCAAAGACGGTACCCCGGCCGGCCCACTTGTCAAACCACCCCGCCGACATAAGGGACACTATGGTCGCGAAGAGCCTGGAACACCTGGCGTCACGGCCGTCACCCCCCAGCAGGCTTTGTCCCGTCCGGGGCAACCCGGTACGGAGCTCAGCCGTCCTCTGTCACGGTGGGGCCGCCGGGAACGGCGCGCCGCACGACGGGACGGAGTCGTAGGGGTGAACATCACACAGCGCAGGAACGTGTCACGCCGGGCCGTACTGATGGGTACCGTCGCCGCCACGGCCGTCACGGCCGCCGGGTGCAGCAGCGGCTCCGGCGGCGGCTCCGCCGCGCCGCCCGACCGCACCCGGGCCGTCGACCCGCACGCCACCCAGTCCTTCGCCGCCGCCAAGGGCGCCCTGCTGCTCCAGGTCATGGCCCACCCGGACGACGACCTCTACTTCATGAACCCCGACGCCCTGCGCCTCGTCGAGGCCGGCGTCCCCGTCGTCTCCGTCTACGTCACCGCCGGCGAGGCCGTCGGGCAGAACTGGATCGAGGGCATGCCGCGCAGCAGGCCCGACAAGCCCGGCTACTCCTCCGCCCGCCACCAGGGCCTGCGCCAGGCCTACGCCGAGCTGCTCGGCAAGGACCGGTTCACCCCCTGGAAGAAGTCCGTGCTGGAGCTCCCCGGCGGCGTCCGGGCCGAGACGAACGAGCTCACCGACGGCCGGCGCAGCGCCCGGCTGATCTTCCTCAACATCGCCATGCTCTCGGCCGGCAACACCCGGCTCCCCCAGCTCTGGGACCGCCCCTACGCCGTGATGCAGTCCCTGGTCGCCACCGGCTCCCCCTGCACCACCGTCTCCACCTACCGGCACGACACGCTGGTCGACGCGCTGGCCACGATCATGGACCGGTACCGGCCCACCGTGATCCACACGATGGACCCCGACCCCGACTACCAGGTCCACGACGCCACACACCCCAAGGACAACGACTACGGAGCGTGCTCGGACCACCGCGACCACACCCCCACCGCCCTCTTCACCTGGAAGGCGATGTCCCAGTGGGTGGCCGACACCACCCGCAGCGAGGGCCACCCGCCCCGCTTCACCGTCGCCGCCTTCCGCGGCTACTACAACCAGCGCTGGCCGCACAACCTCCCGCCGCAGACGGTCACCGAGAAGCACCGTTTCGTCGAGGCGTACGGCGGCCACCCCTCCTGGAACTGCGGCAACGCCGCCGGCTGCGGCGACTACGGCCAGGGCGGCGACCGCCCGCTGAAGAACCGCAAGGGCTGGATCCGCTCCACCCACCCCCGGTACCCCGGCACCGCCGTCGTCGCCGGCACCGACCGCACCGGGCGCCTGGAGGCGTACGGCGTGCTCGGCCTCCAGGCCGTCCGCTGGCAGGAGACCGGGCCCGGCAGCGGCCGCTGGGGCGAGCCGCAGAACCTCGGCGGCGGGCCGCTCGCGCCCGCCCTGGCCGCCGTCAAGGACACCGCGGGCCACCACCTCGTGTTCGGCCTGCGCTTCTCCGCCCTGGAGGGCCAGGGCCGCGCCAACAGCCGCGAGATCGTCGTCCTGGAGCAGCGCACCCCCGGCGGGGCCTTCAAGCCCTGGCAGGGCCTCGGCAACCCCGAGCACAAGGCCGAGCGCGGCCGGCGCACGGGCCCGCCCGTGGCCGTCGCCACCCCCGACGGCCGCGTCCACCTCTTCGTCCGCAACGCCGGCAAGGGCCTCTCCAGCCGCATCCGCGAACCCGACGGCCACTGGGGCCCCTGGCGCAGCCTGCACGGCCAGGAGGTCCAGGAGGGCCTCACGGCCGCCCTGGACCGGCAGCAGCGCGTACACGTCTTCGCCGCCGGCCGCGACACCGTCCACCACTGGTCCCAGGACGACCCGGGCAAGCCGGTGCAGCACATGCCGCTCAAGGGACTGCCCGGCCCCGGCGGCGACCGCGTCGGCGCCGCCCTGGGCGACGACGGCGCGCTCACCGTCGTCTACCGCCCGCCGGCCACCGCCGAGCCCGCCGCCCACCGGCTGCGGCCCGACAGCGACGCCACCGAGCCCACCGCCGGCGCCGGCCTGCGCACCTTCACCGGCTACGGCGCGCTGGAGGCCGTCACCGTGCCGCGCCGCGGCGGCCGCGACTCGCTCGTGGTCCTCGGCCGGGCCCTGGACGGCCGCGTCCAGCTCGTCGACGCCGAGGACGGCGGCTCCCCCGTCAAGGCGCCGGACACCACCGTCGCCGTCGGCAGCCCCGCGCTGCTGGCCGACGCCGACCACCGGCCGTGCGCGGTCGGCCTGGGCCCGGACGCCGCCCCCTGGCTGTGGCGGCCGGAGCCGGGCGAGGGGGCGTAGGGCGCGGGTCCGGCCCGCCGGACACGCCCCAGGGGCGCACGGGGGCTCAGGGGCGCACGGGGTCCGCGCGAGCCCCCACGCGCGGGTACGACCCCGGATCCGGACGTTCAAGCCCCTCCCCAGAGGGCAGGGCAGGAACGTGCGCATTCACTTCACCAGCGTCGACCTTGGCCGCATCCGGCTGGCCGCGGAACCCGACATCCTGTGGGAGACGCTGCTGGCCGCCCACATGGTCCAGACGGGGCAGGCCCCCCTGATCTTCAGCGAGTGGCGCAACCGGGTCCGCCCCCGGCTCACCCCGCCCATGCGCCGGCTGCTCACCCTGGCACCGCCCCGCGGCTACTCCCCCGACTTCCTCACCCCGCCCGAGGGCGCCGCCGGGCTCACCGAGGGCCTCGACGCCATGCTGTCGCTGCCCCGGCAGCAGCTGCTCCGCGACCTGGAGCTGCTCGCCCCCGAGCGCCGCGAGGGACGCTTCGTCCGCGCCCTCGCCGACGGCGAGGCGCCCGCCCTGCACGCCCTCGGCGACGGCATCACGGCCTTCCACGACACCGCCGTCGCGCCCTACCTGGAGAAGATCCGCGAGCACATCGCCGCCGACCGCGCCTCCCGGTCCCAGGCGATCCTCGCCCACGGCGGCGAGCACGTCCTCAACACCCTGCACCCCGCCATCCGCTGGGACCCGCCCGTCCTGGAGGTCGCCGTACCGGGCACCACCGAGGACGTCCATCTGGAGGGGCGCGGGCTCCGGCTCGTACCCTCCTTCTTCTGCTGGCGCGCCCCCACGATCCTGCGCGACCCCGAGCTGCCCCCGGTCGTGGTCTACCCGATCGTGCACGACCCCGCCTGGCTGCTCGACGTGCACGCCCCCGCCGGTACGCGGCAGGAGCCGCCGCTCGCCGCCCTGCTCGGCCGGACCCGGGCCGAGGTGCTGGAGGCCACCGCCCGCGGCTGCACCACCAGCGAACTGGCCCGCCGGGTCCGCATCGCCATCGCCACCGCCAGCCACCACGCGACCGTGCTGCGCGACGCCGGCCTGATCACCACGCACCGCACCGGCGGCCGGGCCTATCACACGCTCAGCGTCCTGGGCCGGGACCTGCTCAACGGACGGCGACCGATGATCATCCGCTCGGGGGACGGGTAGATTGCGTATCCGCACCACCCTTCGTACAGCTTCGAACAGCGCACTCCGGGGGACCGATGCACCGACCGAACACGTCCGGCGGACGCCTGCTGGCCGTCAGCGACCTGCACACCGGCATGTCGGCCAACGTGGCCCTCGCCGAGTCGCTGCGCCCCGGCGAGGAGGGGGACTGGCTGATCGTCGCGGGCGACGTGGCCGAGCACTTCGAGGACGTCGAACGGACGCTGAAGCTGCTGGCCGGCCGGTTCGCCAAGGTCGTCTGGACGCCGGGCAACCACGAGCTGTGGACGCCGAAGAGCGACCCGGTGCAGCTGCGCGGCGTCGACCGCTACGACCGGCTGGTGGAGCTCTGCCGCGGCCTCGGCATCGCCACGCCCGAGGACCCCTGGCCGGTGTGGGAGGGCGAGGGCGGCCCGGTGGCGGTGGCCCCGCTGTTCACGCTGTACGACTACACCTTCCGTACGCCCACGGCGGCGACGAAGGAGCAGTCGCTGGCCCAGGCCCACGAGGCGGGCATCGTCTGCACCGACGAGTACCTGCTGCACCCCGACCCGTACCCCGGCATCGACGCCTGGTGCCGGGCCCGGGTGGCGGCCACCGAGGCCCGGCTGGCCGCGCACGACCCGGCGGTGCCGCTGGTGCTGGCCGGCCACTACCCGCTCGTCCGCGAGCCCACCGACGTACTGCGGTACCCGGAGTTCGCCCAGTGGTGCGGCACGGTCCGCACGGCGGACTGGCACCGGCGGTTCAACGTGGCCGCGGTGGTCTACGGGCACCTGCACATCCCGCGCACGACCTGGCACGACGGGGTGCGGTTCGAGGAGGTGTCGATCGGCTACCCGCGGGAGTGGCAGCGCCGGGGCCACCCGAAGGGGCTGCTGCGGCAGATCCTGCCGTACACGGGCTGAACCGGACCCCGGACATGAGAACGGGCCCGCACATCGTGAGATGTGCGGGCCCGTTTCGCTCAGGTCAGAGCGCGAGCATCAATTACTTGATGATCCTGGTGACCTGGCCGGCACCGACGGTGCGGCCACCCTCGCGGATGGTGAAGCGGAGGTTCTCCTCCATCGCGACGGGCTGGATGAGCTGGACGGTCATGTCGGCGTTGTCGCCGGGCATGACCATCTCCGTGCCCTCCTTGAGGGTCACAACACCGGTCACGTCAGTCGTACGGAAGTAGAACTGCGGACGGTAGTTGTTGAAGAACGGCGTGTGGCGGCCACCCTCGTCCTTGGAGAGGATGTAGGCCTTGGCCTCGAACTCGGTGTGCGGGGTGACCGAACCCGGCTTGATGATGCACTGGCCGCGCTCGACGTCCTCGCGCTTGATGCCGCGGAGGAGCAGACCGACGTTCTCGCCCGCCTGGCCCTCGTCGAGGAGCTTGCGGAACATCTCGATGCCGGTGACCGTGGTGGTGGTCTTCTCCTGCTTGATGCCGATGATGTCAACGGTCTCGTTGACCTTCAGGACACCACGCTCGATGCGGCCGGTGACGACGGTGCCACGACCGGTGATCGTGAAGACGTCCTCGATCGGCATCAGGAACGGCTTGTCGGTCTCGCGCTCCGGCTGCGGGATGTGCTCGTCGACAGCCTTCATCAGGCCGAGGAGCTTCTCGCCCCACTCCTTGTCGCCCTCCAGCGCCTTCAGCGCGGAGACCTGGACGACCGGAGCGTTGTCGCCGTCGAACTCGTACTCGTTGAGGAGCTCACGGACCTCGAGCTCGACGAGCTCCAGGATCTCCTCGTCGTCCACCATGTCGGCCTTGTTCAGGGCGACGACGATGTACGGAACGCCGGACTGGCGGGCCAGGAGCACGTGCTCCTTGGTCTGCGGCATCGGACCGTCGGTCGCGGCGACCACGAGGATCGCGCCGTCCATCTGGGCGGCACCGGTGATCATGTTCTTGATGTAGTCCGCGTGACCCGGGCAGTCGACGTGGGCGTAGTGACGCGACTCGGTCTGGTACTCGACGTGCGCGATGGAGATGGTGATACCGCGCTGACGCTCCTCCGGCGCCTTGTCGATCTCGTCGAACGGCGTGAAGGGGTTCAGGTCCGGGTACGCGTCGTGCAGCACCTTGGTGATCGCCGCGGTAAGAGTGGTCTTACCGTGGTCGACGTGACCGATGGTGCCGATGTTGACGTGCGGCTTAGTCCGCTCGAACTTCGCCTTCGCCACTGGGGTCCTCCTGTGGAGTGGTTCTGTACGCCTTGATTCGGTCGGCGCCAGGGATCTTTGCTGGGGTGCCGTCCACCGGGGCACGCCGCGGCATTCCTCTCGGTTTGCCGCGATATGCCCCGGGGGCGGTGTCAAGCCTACGGCGTGGGTCTCGTCAGGGGAGACGAGAGTCCCTTACTCGCCCTTGGCCTTCGCGATGATCTCCTCGGCGACGTTCCGCGGAACCTCGGCGTAGGAGTCGAACTGCATCGAGTAGCTTGCGCGACCCGACGTCTTGCTGCGGAGGTCGCCGACGTAGCCGAACATCTCCGACAGCGGCACCAGGCCCTTGACGACCTTGGCGCCGGCCCGGTCCTCCATGGCCTGGATCTGGCCACGGCGGGAGTTGATGTCGCCGATCACGTCACCCATGTAGTCCTCGGGCGTGGTGACCTCGACGGCCATCATCGGCTCGAGCAGGGCGGGCGACGCCTTGCGGGCCGCCTCCTTGAACGCCATGGAACCGGCGATCTTGAACGCGAGCTCGGAGGAGTCGACGTCGTGGTAGGCACCGTCGAGCAGCGTCACCTTGACGCCGGTCAGCGGGTAGCCGGCCAGAACACCGAACTCCATGGCCTCCTGGCAACCCGCGTCCACGGACGGGATGTACTCCCGCGGGATACGGCCACCGGTGACCTGGTTGACGAACTCGTAGCCGTCGCCCTCGAGGGGCTCGACCGCGATCTGCACCTTGGCGAACTGGCCGGAACCACCAGTCTGCTTCTTGTGCGTGTAGTCGATGCGCTCGACGGCCTTGCGGATCGTCTCGCGGTACGCGACCTGCGGCTTGCCGACGTTGGCCTCGACCTTGAACTCACGCTTCATACGGTCGACCAGCACCTCGAGGTGCAGCTCGCCCATACCCGCGATGATGGTCTGGCCCGTCTCCTCGTCCGTGTGGACCTGGAAGGACGGGTCCTCCTCGGCCAGACGCTGGATGGCGACACCCAGCTTCTCCTGGTCGCCCTTGGACTTGGGCTCGATGGCGACCTGGATGACCGGCGCCGGGAAGTCCATGGACTCGAGGATCACCGGGCTGGCGGCGTCGCAGAGCGTCTCACCGGTGGTGGTCTGCTTCAGGCCCATGACGGCGACGATGTCGCCGGCGCCCACCGACTCGATCTCCTCACGCTTGTTGGCGTGCATGCGGTAGATCTTGCCGATGCGCTCCTTCTTGCCCTTGACCGAGTTCTGCACCTGAGAACCCGACTCCAGGCGGCCGGAGTACACGCGGACGAAGGTGAGCTTGCCGAGGTGCGGGTCGCTCATGATCTTGAACGCGAGCGCGGCGAGGGGCTCCTCGTCGCTCGGCTTGCGCTTGACGACCTCGTCGGCGTTGTTGACCGCGTGGCCCTCGATGGCCTCGATGTCGAGCGGCGACGGGAGGTAGCGCACGACCGCGTCGAGCAGGGGCTGGACGCCCTTGTTCTTGAACGCGGTGCCACAGAACACCGGGGTCACCGTGGTGCCCTCGGTGGTGCGGCCGGACTCGATGGTGATGCGACGGATCGCGGCCATCAGCTGCTCCTCGGAGGGCTCCTGGCCCTCGAGGAAGAGCTCCATGACCTCTTCGTCGTTCTCGGCGACGGCCTCGATCAGCTTGTTGTGCCACTCCTCGGCGGCCTCAACGTGCGTGTCGGGGATGTCGACGACGTCGTACATCTCGCCCTTGGCGGCCTCGGCGGACCAGACCAGAGCCTTCATGCGGACCAGGTCGATGACGCCCTTGAAGTCCGCCTCGGCACCGATCGGCAGCTGCATGACCAGCGGCTGAGCACCCAGGCGGTCGACGATCATGTCGACGCAGCGGTGGAACTCGGCACCGGTACGGTCCAGCTTGTTGACGAAGCAGATGCGCGGCACGCCGTAACGGTCGGCCTGACGCCACACCGTCTCGGACTGCGGCTCGACACCGGCGACACCGTCGAACACGGTCACGGCACCGTCGAGCACGCGCAGGGAGCGCTCCACCTCGACGGTGAAGTCGACGTGACCCGGGGTGTCGATGATGTTGATCGTGTGATCGACGTTCTCGAGCGGCCAGTGGCAGGTCGTCGCGGCGGACGTGATGGTGATGCCGCGCTCCTGCTCCTGCTCCATCCAGTCCATCGTGGCAGCGCCGTCGTGGACCTCACCGATCTTGTAGGAAACACCGGTGTAGAAGAGGATGCGCTCGGTGGTGGTCGTCTTGCCCGCGTCGATGTGGGCCATGATGCCGATGTTGCGCACCTTGGCCAGGTCAAGCGAA
Source organism: Streptomyces mashuensis (assembly GCF_014654785.1). Lineage (GTDB taxonomy): Bacteria > Actinomycetota > Actinomycetes > Streptomycetales > Streptomycetaceae > Streptomyces > Streptomyces mashuensis. The sequence continues at coordinate 149,378 of NZ_BNBD01000009.1, read as the reverse complement.
GTGGTAGCCATAAGGCTTCAGTCTTCTCTCGGTTCTCGATGGGGTTGCGACTACCAGCGGTAGTGCGCGAAGGCCTTGTTGGACTCGGCCATCTTGTGCGTGTCCTCGCGCTTCTTGACCGAGGCGCCGAGACCGTTCGAGGCGTCCAGCAGCTCGTTCATGAGGCGCTCGGTCATGGTCTTCTCGCGACGGGCGCGGGAGTAACCGACCAGCCAGCGGAGCGCCAGGGTGTTGGCGCGGCCCGGACGGACCTCGACCGGCACCTGGTAGGTGGCGCCACCGACGCGGCGGGACTTGACCTCGAGAGCCGGCTTCACGTTCTCGAGGGCGCGCTTGAGGGTGATGACCGGGTCGTTGCCGGTCTTCTCGCGCAGACCCTCCATGGCGCCGTACACGATGCGCTCGGCGGTGGAGCGCTTGCCGTGCAGGAGGATCTTGTTGATGAGGGACGTCACCAGAGGAGAGCCGTAGACCGGGTCGACGATGACCGGGCGCTTCGGGGCGGGGCCCTTACGAGGCATTCTTACTTCTCCTTCTTGGCGCCGTAGCGGCTGCGAGCCTGCTTGCGGTTCTTGACGCCCTGGGTGTCGAGCGAGCCACGGATGATCTTGTAGCGAACGCCCGGCAGGTCCTTCACACGACCGCCACGCACGAGCACGATGGAGTGCTCCTGCAGGTTGTGGCCCTCACCCGGAATGTAAGCGGTGACCTCGATGCCGCTGGTCAGACGCACACGCGCGACCTTACGGAGCGCCGAGTTCGGCTTCTTCGGGGTGGTCGTGAACACACGCGTGCAGACGCCACGGCGCTGGGGCGAACCCTCGAGTGCGGGCGTCTTGTTCTTCTCGACCTTGTCCTGCCGGCCCTTCCGGACCAGCTGCTGGATCGTAGGCACCGTTTCTCCGGTTTCTGTGTGCCGATCACGATAAAACTAACCTGGAACGTCGGCCGACCCACGCGGTCGGGCGTGTCGAAGGCTGCAGACCTCCGCGGAGCGGCGGATCACGCAGATTTCGGTGTCTTCCGGCCGGTCGGAAACCGTCCGGCTCCGGGTCTCCCGTGCGGTCTGACGGCACGCACAAGAGCCCAGGGACACCCCAGGCACAAGGTCAGAGCGTACCTACCGCATGGGCTGCGGTCAAAACAAATGCACACGCGCTGGACGACCCGATGTGCTGCAAATGTCGCTGATGAGCAGGTAGTTGGCACGCCGGGCCCGTTCCGCGACCGCCGTATGGGTGAAATCACGCCGCAGGGCGGCCACCCCCGAGGGGGTGGCCGCCCTGTGCGTGATCGCTACTGCCTACTGGCCCAACCGGTCCTACTGGTTGTACGGACCGTAGTCGTAGTCCTCCAGCGGGACCGCCTGGCCGGAGCCGGTGCCGAAGGGCGAGTAGTCGATGTCGTCGTAACCGACGGCCGAGTACATCGCGGCCTTGGCCTCCTCGGTGGGCTCCACCCGGATGTTGCGGTAGCGGGACAGGCCCGTACCGGCCGGGATGAGCTTACCGATGATGACGTTCTCCTTGAGGCCGATGAGGCTGTCGGACTTGGCGTTGATCGCCGCGTCCGTCAGGACTCGGGTCGTCTCCTGGAAGGAGGCGGCCGACAGCCAGGACTCCGTCGCCAGCGAGGCCTTGGTGATACCCATCAGCTGCGGACGGCCGGAGGCGGGGTGACCGCCCTCGGTGACCACACGACGGTTCTCGGACTCGAAGCGCGAGCGCTCCACGAGCTCGCCCGGCAGCAGCTCCGCGTCGCCGGACTCGATGATCGTCACGCGGCGCAGCATCTGCCGGATGATGATCTCGATGTGCTTGTCGTGGATCGACACACCCTGCGAGTTGTAGACCTTCTGGACCTCGGCGACCAGGTGGACCTGGACGGCCCGCTGACCGAGGATGCGCAGCACGTCGTGCGGGTTGGTGGCACCCACGGTGAGCTTCTGGCCCACCTCGACGTGGTCGCCCTCGCCCACCAGCAGACGGGCTCGCTTGGAGATCGCGTAGGCGGTCTCGTCGGAGCCGTCGTCGGGGGTGACGACGATCTTCTTGGTCTTCTCGGTCTCCTCGATCCGGACGCGGCCGGCCGCCTCCGAGATCGGGGCGACACCCTTGGGCGTACGGGCCTCGAAGAGCTCGACGACACGGGGCAGACCCTGGGTGATGTCGTCACCGGCCACACCACCGGTGTGGAAGGTACGCATCGTCAGCTGGGTACCGGGCTCACCGATGGACTGGGCGGCGATGATGCCGACCGCCTCACCGATGTCCACCAGCTTGCCGGTCGCCAGCGAGCGGCCGTAGCAGAAGGCACAGGTGCCGACCGCGGACTCGCAGGTGAGGACCGAGCGGGTCTTGACCGTCTCGACGCCGTGCGCGACGAGCTGGTCGATGAGCACGTCACCGAGGTCGACGTTGGCCGGCGCGATGACCTTGCCGTCGACGACGACGTCCTCGGCCAGCATGCGGGCGTAGACGCTCGTCTCGACGTCCTCGGCCTTGCGCAGGACGCCGTCCTCGCCGCGGGTCGCGATCGTCAGCTTCAGGCCACGGTCGGTGCCGCAGTCCTCCTCGCGGATGATCACGTCCTGGGAGACGTCCACCAGACGACGGGTCAGGTAACCCGAGTCGGCGGTACGGAGGGCGGTGTCGGCGAGACCCTTACGGGCACCGTGCGTGGAGATGAAGTACTCCAGCACGGACAGACCCTCGCGGAACGAGGCCTTGATCGGACGCGGGATGGTCTCGTTCTTCGCGTTCGACACCAGACCACGCATACCGGCGATCTGCCGCATCTGCATCATGTTTCCTCGGGCACCCGAGTCAACCATCATGAAGATGGGGTTCGTCTTGGGGAAGTTCGCGTTCATCGCCTCGGCGACCTCGTTGGTCGCCTTGGTCCAGATCGCGATGAGCTCCTGCGTGCGCTCGTCCTTGGTGATCAGACCGCGCTCGTACTGCTTCTGGACCTTCTCGTCCTGGGCCTCGTAGCCCGCGACGATCTCCTTCTTGGCCTCGGGGACCACGACGTCGGAGATGGCCACGGTGACGCCGGAACGGGTCGCCCAGTGGAAGCCGGCCGCCTTCAGGTTGTCCAGCGTCGCCGCCACGACAACCTTGGGGTAGCGCTCGGCGAGGTCGTTGACGATCTCGGAGAGCTGCTTCTTGCCCACCGAGTAGTCGACGAACGGGTAGTCCTCGGGCAGCAGCTCGTTGAAGAGCGCGCGGCCCAGCGTGGTGCGCAGACGGAAGCTGTCACCCTGCTGCCACGTGGTCTCGCCCTCCTCCTCGGCCGGCGGGGTCCAGCCACGCGGCGGGACGGTGCCGATCGGGAAGCGGATGTCGACCTTCGCCTGGAGCGAGAGCTCCCGGGCGTCGAACGCCATGATCGCCTCGGCGACGGACGCGAAGGACCGGCCCTCGCCGATGACCTCGCGCTCCTCCTCGTCGGTGGTGAGGAAGAACAGACCGAGCACCATGTCCTGGGTCGGCATGGTGACCGGACGGCCGTCGGCCGGCTTGAGGATGTTGTTCGAGGACAGCATCAGGATGCGGGCCTCGGCCTGCGCCTCCGCGGAGAGCGGCAGGTGGACGGCCATCTGGTCACCGTCGAAGTCCGCGTTGAACGCGGTGCAGACGAGCGGGTGGATCTGGATGGCCTTGCCCTCGACCAGCTGCGGCTCGAAGGCCTGGATGCCGAGGCGGTGCAGCGTGGGCGCACGGTTCAGCAGAACCGGGTGCTCGGCGATGACCTCTTCGAGCACGTCGTACACGACCGTGCGGCCGCGCTCGACCATGCGCTTGGCCGACTTGATGTTCTGCGCGTGGTTCAGGTCGACCAGGCGCTTCATCACGAACGGCTTGAAGAGCTCCAGCGCCATGGCCTTGGGCAGACCGCACTGGTGCAGCTTCAGCTGCGGGCCGACGACGATGACGGAACGGGCCGAGTAGTCGACACGCTTACCGAGCAGGTTCTGACGGAATCGACCCTGCTTGCCCTTCAGCATGTCGCTGAGGGACTTCAGCGGACGGTTGCCGGGGCCCGTGACCGGGCGACCACGACGGCCGTTGTCGAAGAGGGCGTCGACCGCCTCCTGGAGCATCCGCTTCTCGTTGTTCACGATGATCTCGGGGGCACCGAGGTCGAGCAGACGCTTCAGACGGTTGTTGCGGTTGATCACACGGCGGTACAGGTCGTTCAGGTCGGAGGTCGCGAAGCGGCCACCGTCCAGCTGCACCATCGGACGCAGGTCCGGCGGGATCACGGGGATGCAGTCCAGCACCATGCCGCTGGGGCTGTTGCGGGTCTGCAGGAAGGCGGAGACGACCTTGAGGCGCTTGAGCGCACGGGTCTTCTTCTGGCCCTTGCCGGTCCGGATGATCTCGCGGAGGCGCTCGGCCTCCTCGTCCAGGTCGAAGGACTCGAGGCGCTTCTGCAGCGCCGCGGCGCCCATCGCACCCTGGAAGTAGGTGCCGAAGCGGTCGCGCAGCTCACGGTAGAGCAGCTCGTCGCCCTCGAGGTCCTGGACCTTGAGGTTCTTGAAGCGGTTCCAGACCTCGTCCAGGCGGTCGATCTCGCGCTGCGCACGGTCGCGCAGCTGCTTCATCTCACGCTCGGCACCCTCGCGCACCTTGCGGCGCACGTCGGCCTTGGCACCCTCGGCCTCGAGCTCGGCCAGGTCGGCCTCGAGCTTCTTGGCACGGGCCTCCAGGTCGGCGTCGCGGCGCTGCTCGATCTGCTGACGCTCGACGGAGACGTGGGCCTCCAGCGAGGGCAGGTCGCGCTGCCGGCGCTCCTCGTCCACCCACGTGATCATGTAGGCGGCGAAGTAGATGACCTTCTCGAGGTCCTTCGGGGCCAGGTCCAGCAGGTAGCCCAGGCGCGACGGGACGCCCTTGAAGTACCAGATGTGGGTGACGGGAGCGGCCAGCTCGATGTGGCCCATCCGCTCACGACGCACCTTGGCGCGAGTGACCTCGACACCACAGCGCTCACAGATGATGCCCTTGAAGCGGACACGCTTGTACTTGCCGCAGTAGCACTCCCAGTCCCGGGTGGGGCCGAAGATCTTCTCGCAGAAGAGCCCGTCCTTTTCCGGCTTCAGGGTGCGGTAGTTGATGGTCTCCGGCTTCTTGACCTCGCCGTGGGACCAGGTTCGGATGTCGTCCGCGGTCGCCAGGCCGATCCGCAGCTCGTCGAAGAAGTTGACGTCGAGCACTTTGTCGTCAATCCCTCTTTCAGGGTTCGTGCGCCCTCCCGCCGGAGCGGGACATGGGCTCTACATCAGTGGTCTGGGGGTCCGGGGACTGCCGGGGCCTCCTGGTGGGAGGCCCCGGCCAGACCCGTCAGACCTCTTCGACGCTGCTCGGCTCGCGCCGGGACAGGTCGATACCGAGCTCCTCCGCCGCGCGGAAGACGTCCTCGTCGGTGTCCCGCATCTCGATGGACATGCCGTCCGAGGACAGCACCTCCACGTTGAGGCAGAGGGACTGCATCTCCTTGATGAGCACCTTGAAGGACTCGGGGATGCCGGGCTCGGGGATGTTCTCGCCCTTGACGATCGCCTCGTAGACCTTCACACGGCCGGTGACGTCGTCGGACTTGATGGTCAGGAGCTCCTGCAGGGCGTAGGCGGCGCCGTACGCCTCCAGCGCCCACACCTCCATCTCACCGAAGCGCTGGCCACCGAACTGGGCCTTACCACCCAGCGGCTGCTGGGTGATCATGGAGTACGGGCCGGTCGAACGGGCGTGCAGCTTGTCGTCGACCAGGTGGTGCAGCTTGAGGATGTACATGTACCCGACCGAGATCGGGTCCGGGAACGGCTCGCCGGAGCGGCCGTCGAACAGCCGGGCCTTGCCGGACGGGAGCACCATGCGCTCGCCGTCGCGGTTCGGCACGGTGTGCTCGAACAGACCGGCCAGCTCGTCCTCGCGGGCACCGTCGAAGACCGGGGTCGCGACGTTGGTGCCCGGGGCGACCTCGTCGGCGCCGATCGCCTGGAGCCGCTTCATCCAGTCCTCGTCGCCCTCGACCTTCCAGCCCTGGCTGGCGAGCCAGCCGAGGTGGATCTCGAGGACCTGTCCCGGGTTCATTCGGGACGGGACACCGAGCGGGTTGAGGATGATGTCGACCGGGGTGCCGTCCTCGAGGAACGGCATGTCCTCGACCGGGAGGATCTTGGAGATGACACCCTTGTTGCCGTGACGGCCGGCGAGCTTGTCACCGTCGGTGATCTTGCGCTTCTGCGCGACGTAGACGCGGACCAGCTGGTTCACGCCCGGCGGCAGCTCGTCGCCCTCCTCGCGGTCGAAGACGCGCACGCCGATGACCTTGCCGATCTCGCCGTGCGGCACCTTCAGCGAGGTGTCACGGACCTCACGGGCCTTCTCACCGAAGATCGCGCGGAGCAGGCGCTCCTCCGGCGTCAGCTCGGTCTCACCCTTCGGGGTGACCTTGCCGACCAGGATGTCGCCGGCCACGACCTCGGCACCGATGCGGATGATGCCGCGCTCGTCGAGGTCGGCGAGGACCTCCTCGGAGACGTTCGGGATGTCCCGGGTGATCTCCTCGGGGCCCAGCTTGGTGTCACGGGCGTCGACCTCGTGCTCCTCGATGTGGATCGAGGAGAGGACGTCGTCCTGCACGAGGCGCTGCGACAGGATGATCGCGTCCTCGTAGTTGTGGCCCTCCCACGGCATGAACGCCACGAGCAGGTTCTTGCCGAGCGCCATCTCACCGTTCTCGGTGGACGGGCCGTCGGCCAGCACCTGGCCGGTGACCACGCGGTCACCCTCGTCGACGACGACCTTCTGGTTGAAGGACGTGCCCTGGTTGGAGCGGTTGAACTTGGCGACGCGGTACGTGTTGTACGTGCCGTCGTCGTTGGCGACGGTGATGTAGTCCGCGGAGACCTCCTGGACCACACCGTCCTTCTCCGCCTTGATGACGTCGCCGGCGTCGACCGCGCAGCGGTACTCCATGCCGGTGCCGACCAGCGGGGACTCCGCCTTGATCAGCGGCACGGCCTGGCGCATCATGTTCGATCCCATGAGCGCGCGGTTGGCGTCGTCGTGCTCGAGGAACGGGATCATGGCGGTCGCGACCGACACCATCTGGCGCGGCGAGACGTCCATGTAGTCGACCTCGTCCGGCGCGATGTAGTCGATCTCGCCGCCACGGCGGCGGACCAGCACGCGGGCCTCGGCGAAGCGCAGCTCCTCGGTGAGGGGCGCGTTCGCCTGGGCGATGACGAAGCGGTCCTCCTCGTCGGCGGTCAGGTAGTGCACCTCGTCGGTGACCTGGCCGTCGACGACCTTGCGGTACGGGGTCTCGACGAAGCCGAACGCGTTGACCCGGCCGTACGAGGCGAGCGAGCCGATCAGACCGATGTTCGGGCCTTCGGGCGTCTCGATCGGGCACATGCGGCCGTAGTGCGACGGGTGGACGTCCCGGACCTCGAAGCCGGCCCGCTCACGGGAGAGACCACCCGGGCCCAGCGCCGACAGACGGCGCTTGTGGGTCAGACCCGACAGCGGGTTGGTCTGGTCCATGAACTGGGACAGCTGGCTGGTGCCGAAGAACTCCTTGATGGAGGCGACGACCGGCCGGATGTTGATCAGGGTCTGCGGCGTGATCGCCTCGACGTCCTGGGTGGTCATCCGCTCGCGGACGACGCGCTCCATACGGGCCAGGCCGGTACGGACCTGGTTCTGGATGAGCTCGCCGACGTTGCGCAGACGACGGTTGCCGAAGTGGTCGATGTCGTCGGTCTCGACGACGATCGAGGTGCCGTTCTCACCGACGGTCTCGGTCTCACCGGCGTGCAGCTTCACCAGGTACTTGATCGTCGCGATGATGTCGTCGACGGTCAGCACACCGGCGTCGAGCGGGGCGTCCGCGCCCAGCTTCTTGTTGACCTTGTAGCGGCCGACCTTGGCCAGGTCGTAGCGCTTCGGGTTGAAGTAGAGGTTCTCGAGCAGCGTCTGCGCGGCCTCACGCGTCGGGGGCTCGCCCGGGCGCAGCTTGCGGTAGATGTCGAGCAGCGCGTCGTCCTGGCCCTGGGTGTGGTCCTTCTCCAGGGTGGCGCGCATGGACTCGTACTCGCCGAACTCCTCGAGGATCTGCTCGGTGGTCCAGCCGAGCGCCTTCAGGAGGACGGTGACGGACTGCTTGCGCTTGCGGTCGATGCGGACACCGACCATGTCGCGCTTGTCGACCTCCATCTCCAGCCAGGCACCCCGGGAGGGGATGATCTTGGCGGTGAAGATGTCCTTGTCCGAGGTCTTGTCGATCGTCGAGTCGAAGTAGACACCCGGCGAGCGGACCAGCTGGGAGACCACGACACGCTCGGTGCCGTTGATGACGAAGGTGCCCTTGTTCGTCATGAGCGGGAAGTCGCCCATGAAGACCGTCTGGGACTTGATCTCGCCGGTCTCGTTGTTGGTGAACTCGGCCGTGACGAAGAGCGGGGCCGCGTACGTGAAGTCGCGCTCCTTGCACTCGTCGATGGAGTTCTTCGGGGGCTCGAAACGGTGGTCGCGGAAGGTCAGCGACATCGACCCGCTGAAGTCCTCGATCGGGGAGATCTCCTCGAAGATCTCCTCCAGACCGGACTTGGTGGGGACGTCCTGACCACTGTCCAGCGCTGCCTCGACGCGAGCCTTCCAGGCGGCGTTGCCGAGCAGCCAGTCGAAGCTCTCGGTCTGCAGCGCAAGGAGGTTCGGAACCTCGAGGGGCTCCTTGATCTTCGCAAAGGAGATGCGCAGCGGGGCGGTGCTGGCGCCGTTGTTCGTATTGGCGGTCGAGGCGTTGCGCGAGGCGGCCAAGAGGGGGTCCTTCCGAGGGCTCGGACTCACTACGCGCGTACCGGTCCCACTCCGTACAGAGGGAAGAAATCCCAGGTCAGCGGGGTTTCATCAACTGTGTGGGAGAGTGGGCATGCCCCTGGTGACGGGCAGGGAGCAGCTAACAGGCAGCGCAAAGGGTCAGTGTAGCCACAAGGCCCACTGATGTCCAGAGCGGATTTCCGGAGAGCGGTGCGATACCAATCTCTCCCTCCGGGATCCCGTTGTTCACATCGCCTGGCGCCCGCCCGACGCCGGCCATGCGCCGCGAGCGCATGACGATACTTCCCTCTCCGCCCTCGATCCATGCCTGTACGGAGGACCGATGTGGCGACGCGTCCGTTTTCGCGTCCTGAGAATCGCGCGCGACGTGCCGTTCGTCAAGGCCCCTCGGCCTCCGGCCGCCTGCCGCGGCGGCCCGGCCGCCCCTCGCAGCGGCCCCGCCGCGCACGCCCGGCGCACGGTCCACGGGTGCCGGCGACACGCCCGGAGGGCGCGCACCGGCGACATGGAAGATCACCATACTCTTCCTCCGGCCCGGCCGCGCGCATCCGCCCCGGGAACGACCGAGGGCGACCACCCGCACGGGTGATCGCCCTTGGTTGCCGGCTCCGGCCGGACCGGGGTCCGGCCGGAGCCGAGGGAGCCACGGGGGCTCCAGGAGGTCTCAGCGGACCTCCGAGGTCTTACTTGACCTCGACGGTGGCGCCGGCGCCCTTGAGGGACTCGGCAGCCTTGTCGGCGGTCTCCTTGTTGACCTTCTCCAGGACCGGCTTCGGGGTGCCGTCGACCAGGTCCTTGGCCTCCTTCAGGCCGAGGGAGGTCAGCTCGCGCACGACCTTGATGACCTGGATCTTCTTGTCGCCGGCGCCGGTGAGGATGACGTCGAACTCGTCCTTCTCCTCGACGGCCTCGGCGGCGCCACCGGCGGCACCGCCGGCAACGACGACCGGGGCGGCGGCAGCGGCGGTGACGTCGAACTTCTCCTCGAAGGCGGAGACGAACTCGGCCAGCTCGATGAGGGTCATCTCCTCGAACTGCGCGAGCAGCTCGTCCTTGGTCAGCTTCGCCATGATGGCGGTCCTTCCACTAATCGGCAGGTGCCGAAATGTACATGTCGGCGGGCGTGCGGCCCGCTGCGATCAGCGCCGTGCGGCGCGGATCAATGCGCGAGCCGAATTACTCGGCACCGCCCTGCTCGGCCTGCTTGGCGCGGAGCGCGTCCACGGTGCGGACGAGCTTCGTCGGCAGCGCCTGGAAGAGCGAGGCAGCCTGGGACTGCTTGCCCTTCATGGCACCGGCCAGCTTGCTGAGCAGAACCTCGCGGGACTCGAGGTCCGCAAGCTTCTTGATCTCATCGGCGGACATCGCCTTGCCATCAAGGACACCGCCCTTGATGATGAGATTCGGGTTCTCCTTGGCGAAGTCACGAAGACCCTTCGCCGACTCCACCGGGTCACCGGTGACGAAGGCAACGGCCGTCGGACCAGCAAAGAGCTGGTCGTCCAGCGTGATCCCGGCCTCACGGGCCGCGATCTGGGTCAGCGTGTTCTTCACCACGGCGTACTGCGCGTTCTCACCGAGCGAACGGCGCAGCTGCTTGAGCTGCGCCACGGTGAGACCGCGGTACTCGGTCAGCACAGCGGCGCCGGAGCTGCGGAACTTGTCCGTCAGCTCGGCAACCGCGGCAGCCTTGTCGGGCCTCGCCATGAGCCTCGGCCTCCTTCCGGGTGATTCGGACCGCATAGGCGCGAGAAGGGGCCTGGGCAAAACGAAACGCCCCGGCACAGGTGCACGGGGCGTGACTCGACCGTGGGGGCGCGCTGTCGCGCACGCCTCGACGGGAGTGCAATTCCGATGTCACCTGCGCAGGTCGCCCGCAGCTAGCGGATCCTTCGGTCACCACACCCCCAGGTGGAGGCGCAGCAACGACCAGCGGTCTTTGGCTTCCGCCACAAGGTACGGGAAGCGGGCTTCCGATTGCAAATCGGGCCCCGAACGGGCGTCCGGGCCGGCCGAGCCGCAGGTCGGGAGCCCGGTGCGCGCCGCTGTACGCCCCGCTGGGCGCCGCCTACGACGCGGCCGGGCCCCGCACCCGGAAAGGGTGCGGGGCCCGGCCCACGAGCGTCACACGCGCGCTACAGCGGTCCTCAGACGGTCTCGTCCTCGACCAGCAGGTTGCGGGTGCGGTTCGGGTCCAGCGGGATGCCGGGGCCCATCGTGGTGGTCAGGGTCGCCTTCTTGACGTAGCGGCCCTTGGCGGCGGACGGCTTCAGACGGAGGATCTCCTCCAGCGCCGCGCTGTAGTTCTCGATCAGCGCCTTCTCGTCGAACGAGACCTTGCCGATGATGAAGTGCAGGTTCGAGTGCTTGTCGACGCGGAACTCGATCTTGCCGCCCTTGATGTCCGTCACGGCCTTGGCCGTGTCGGGGGTGACCGTGCCGGTCTTCGGGTTCGGCATCAGGCCACGGGGACCGAGCACGCGGCCGAGGCGGCCGACCTTGCCCATGAGGTCCGGGGTGGCGACGACGGCGTCGAAGTCCAGACGGCCCTTGGCGACCTCGTCGATGAGCTCGTCGGCACCGACGATGTCGGCGCCGGCGGCACGCGCGGCCTCGGCACGGTCGCCGGTCGCGAAGACCAGGACCCGGGCGGTCTTACCGGTGCCGTGCGGAAGGTTCACGGTGCCGCGGACCATCTGGTCGGCCTTGCGCGGGTCGACACCCAGACGCAGGGCGACCTCGACGGTCGCGTCGAACTTGACGGAGGACGTGTCCTTCGCCAGACGGACGGCCTCGAGCGGGGCGTACAGACGCTCCCGGTCGATCTTCGCGTCCGCGTTGCGAAGAGTCTTGCTGCGCTTCACTGAAACTCCTCAGTGGTGATTGGAGTCGTGGTCCGGGCCAGCGCCTGGCCCTTCCACGGGTGCTGAAGGGGTGGAGGTCAGCCCTCGACCGTGATGCCCATGGAACGGGCGGTGCCGGCGATGATCTTCTCGGCGGCGTCCAGGTCGTTGGCGTTCAGGTCGGGCATCTTGGTGGTGGCGATGTCACGGACCTGGTCGCGGGTGATCTTGGCGACCTTGGTCTTGTGCGGCTCGCCGGAGCCCTTCTCCACACCCGCGGCCTTGAGGATCAGCTTCGCGGCCGGCGGAGTCTTGGTCACGAAGGTGAAGGAACGGTCCTCGTAGACCGTGATCTCCACCGGCACGACCATGCCACGCTGCGACTCGGTCGCGGCGTTGTAGGCCTTGCAGAACTCCATGATGTTGACGCCGTGCTGACCCAGCGCGGGGCCGACCGGCGGAGCCGGGTTGGCGGCACCGGCCTGGATCTGGAGCTTGATCAGCCCCGTGACCTTCTTCTTCTTGGGAGGCATTGCTCTCTCCGGGTCCTAGTGAGAGTTTTCCTGCCGTGCGCCCATGGGACGCAGGCATACCGCACCACGATAACGGGTACCGCCGTACGGCCTGAAACCGAGCAGGTCAGGACGGCTGTGCAGCCGGCCTGACCTGTCTCGGAAAACCGTGGATCAGTTCTTCTGGATCTGGTCGAAGCTCAGCTCGACCGGGGTCTCGCGACCGAAGATCTCGACGAGGCCCTTGACCTTCTTCGAGTCGGCGTTGATCTCGTTGATCGTCGCCTGGAGCGTCGCGAACGGGCCGTCGGTGACGGTGACCGAGTCGCCGACCTCGAAGTCCAGCACCTGGACCTCGACCTTGCGGGCGGGGGCCGGACGGCCCTCGGCCTCGGCGGCCTCCTTGGCGGCCTTGGCCTCCGCCTCCGGGGCGAGCATCTTGACGATCTCGTCCAGGGTCAGCGGGTACGGGTCGTAGGCGTTGCCCACGAAGCCGGTGACGCCCGGGGTGTTGCGGACGACGCCCCAGGACTCGTTCGTCAGGTCCATGCGCACCAGCACGTAGCCGGGGAGCTTGTTCTGGCGGACGGTGCGGCGGTCGCCGTTCTTGATCTGGACGACCTCTTCCTGCGGCACCTCGGCCTGGAAGATGTAGTCCTCGACGTTCAGCGAGACGGCGCGCTGCTCCAGGTTGGTCTTCACGCGGTTCTCGTAGCCGGCGTAGGTGTGGATGACGTACCACTCGCCGGGCAGGCCGCGCAGCTCCTCGCGGAGCTTCTCGACCGGGTCCTGGGCGGCCTCCTCGACGGGGGCCTCCTCCTCGGCCCCGGCCTCGTCGGCGGCGATCGCGGTCTCGTCCTCGACGCGCACGGCGGCCTCCTCGGCCGGCTCGCCCGCGGCGGCCTCGGCCGCGTCCATCTCGTCGGCGCCGTCGGCGTTCTCGACGATCTGCGTCTCGGTGTCTTCGCCGACCTCTTCCGAGGCAGCCGGAGCCGGAGCGTCCACGTCGGCCTCCGTCGCCTCGACGGGCTCGGCGGCGTCGTTCAGGTTCGGGTCAGACACTTGGCTGCTTCTTCCTGGCTTCAAGGGGGTGGAACGGGCGAAGAGGCGGACCTTCCGAGGAAGGCCGCCTTACGCGCGGGCTCAGCCGAAGACGTACTTGACGGCCTGCTCGAACCCATAGTCAATCACGGTCACGAGACCGATGACGATGGCGACAAAGACGATCACCACAGTGGTGTACGTGGACAGCTGGCCACGGGAAGGCCAGACGACCTTGCGGAGCTCGGCGACGACCTGACGGTAAAAGAGCGCGAGGCGGCCCAGGGGGCCCTTCTTCCCGCGCTTGCCACCACGGCGGCCCTTCTTGGCGGCCACCTGGTCCTCGGGACGACCGCTCTCAGGCGTCGCGGTGGAGCCAAGGGCTTCCGTCACTACGTCCTCACCTGAATCCGGGTCGTGGCCGTGCCGCGCCCGGGTCGAGCCGCACGGCGGTGCACTTCAGTACGTACGCACGCACGCACCCTGGTGACGATGCGTGTAGCAGGGCCGAAGGGACTTGAACCCCCAACCGCTGGTTTTGGAGACCAGTGCTCTACCAATTGAGCTACGACCCTTTGTGTTCCCCCAACGTACCGCATCCACCCGGATGCACGGAGTGCACGCACGGAGCGGGTTCGCCGGTGGGGACCAACGAGGCATGAGTGTACGTGCTCACGCGCTCCCCGTCGAACAGGTATGGCCGCGACCGGCCGGAAGAGGGGTCCGGGCCACTTGTGTGACCCCTCCGCGGCCGGTCTGCGACGATGCCTGCATGACCGCTGCGACTCCTCCAGTCCCTCCCGCACAGTCCCCCACCGAGCGCCGGGTGTCGGCCCGCATCGGTTCGATCTCCGAGTCCGCCACGCTCGCCGTGGACGCCAAGGCGAAGGCCCTCAAGGCGGCCGGCCGTCCCGTCATCGGTTTCGGCGCCGGTGAGCCCGACTTCCCCACCCCGGGCTACATCGTCGACGCGGCCGTCGAGGCCTGCCGCGACCCGCGCTACCACCGCTACACGCCGGCCGGCGGCCTCCCCGAGCTGAAGGCCGCCATCGCTGCGAAGACGCTGCGCGACTCCGGCTACGAGGTCGACGCCTCCCAGGTGCTGGTCACCAATGGCGGCAAGCAGGCCATCTACGAGGCGTTCGCGGCGATCCTGGACCCGGGCGACGAGGTCATCGTCCCCGCGCCGTACTGGACCACGTACCCGGAGTCGATCCGGCTGGCCGGCGGTGTGCCGGTGGAGGTCGTGGCGGACGAGACCACCGGCTACCGGGTCTCGGTCGAGCAGCTGGAGGCCGCGCGCACGGAGCGCACCAAGGTGCTGCTCTTCGTGTCCCCCTCCAACCCCACCGGCGCGGTCTACTCGCGCGAGCAGGTGGAGGCCGTCGGCCGCTGGGCCGCCGAGCACGGCCTGTGGGTGCTGACCGACGAGATCTACGAGCACCTGGTCTACGGCGACGCGGAGTTCTCCTCCCTGCCGGTGGTCGTGCCGGAGCTGCGCGACAAGTGCATCGTCGTCAACGGCGTCGCCAAGACGTACGCCATGACCGGCTGGCGGGTGGGCTGGATCATCGGCCCGAAGGACGTGGTGAAGGCCGCGACGAACCTCCAGTCGCACGCCACCTCCAACGTGAGCAACGTCGCACAGGTCGCGGCCCTGGCCGCGGTCTCCGGCGACCTCGCCGCCGTGGAGGAGATGAAGGTCGCCTTCGACCGCCGCCGCCGGAAGATCGTCTCGATGCTCAACGAGATCGAGGGCGTCTACTGCCCCGAGCCGGAGGGCGCGTTCTACGCGTACCCGTCGGTGAAGGGCCTGCTGGGCAAGGAGATCCGCGGCAAGCGGCCGGCCACCTCGGTGGAGCTGGCCGCGCTGATCCTCGACGAGGCCGAGGTCGCGGTCGTCCCCGGTGAGGCGTTCGGCACCCCGGGCTACCTGCGGCTGTCGTACGCGCTGGGCGACGAGGACCTGGTGGAGGGCGTGTCCCGGATCCAGAAGCTGCTGGCGGAGGCGAAGGCGTAACCCGCGCCGCCCCGCACCTGTTTTCGGCCCCTTCCCCCTATGGGGAAGGGGCCTTCCGGTTGACGGACCGGTACGGCAAAATCCCTGAATGGAGAACGTTCGGGACGTCCGTAAGCTGCCGAAGGCCCACCTGCACCTGCACTTCACCGGGTCGATGCGGCCCTCCACCCTGCTGGAACTGGCCGACAAGTACGGCGTGCACCTGCCCGAGGCGCTCAGCAGCGGCGAACCGCCCAGGTTGCGGGCGACGGACGAACGCGGCTGGTTCCGCTTCCAGCGGCTCTACGACATCGCCCGCTCCTGCCTGCGCTCCCCCGACGACATCCGGCGCCTGGTCCGGGAGGCCGCCGAGGAGGACGTCAGGGACGGCTCCGGCTGGCTGGAGATCCAGGTCGACCCCACCTCTTACGCGCCGCGCCTGGGCGGCCTCATCCCCGCGCTGGAGATCATCCTGGACGCGGTGGAGAGCGCCTCGCGGGACACGGGCCTCGGGATGCGCGTCCTCGTCGCCGCGAACCGCATGAAGCACCCCCTGGACGCCCGCACCCTCGCCCGCCTCGCCGTGCGCTACGCCGACCGCGGCGTCGTCGGCTTCGGCCTCTCCAACGACGAGCGGCGCGGTCTCGCCCGCGACTTCGACCGCGCCTTCCAGATCGCCCGCGAGGGCGGCCTGCTGGCCGCTCCGCACGGCGGCGAGCTCTCGGGGCCCAGCAGCGTCCGCGACTGCCTGGACGACCTCCACGCGGTCCGTGTGGGGCACGGCGTGCGGGCCGCGGAGGACCCGCGGCTGCTGCGCAAGCTGGCCGAGCGCGGCGTGACGTGCGAGGTGTGCCCCGCGTCCAACGTCGCCCTGGGCGTCTACGAGAAGCCGGGCGACGTGCCGCTGCGGACGCTGTTCGAGGCCGGTGTGCCCATGGCGCTGGGCGCCGACGACCCGCTGCTGTTCGGCTCGCGCCTCGCGGCGCAGTACGAGCTGGCGCGCGAGCACCACGGCTTCACCGACGCCGAGCTGGCGGAGCTGGCGCGGCAGTCGGTGCGCGCCTCGGCGGCGCCGGCCGCCGTCCGGCAGGAGCTGCTGGACGGCATCGACAAGTGGCTGGCCGTCGGGTGACTACAGGCTGACGCCGACCGTGACGGGCTCGTTCACGAGGGTCACGCCGAACGCCTCGTGGACGCCGGCGCGCACCTCGCGGGCGAGCGCGAGGAGGTCCTCGGTGGTGGCCGCGCCGCGGTTGGTGAGGGCGAGGGTGTGCTTGGTGGAGATGCGGGCGGGGCCCGTGCCGTAGCCCTTGGTGAAGCCGGCCTTGTCGATCAGCCAGGCGGCGGAGGTCTTGAACAGGCCGTCGCCGGCGGGGTACGCGGGCGGCGCCGCGTCCGGGCCGAGGCGCTCGGCGACGCGGCGCAGGAACGCCTCGTGTTCGGCGGCGGTGAGGACCGGGTTGGTGAAGAACGACCCGGCGGACCAGGTGTCGTGGTCCTCGGGGTCGAGGACCATGCCCTTGCCGGCGCGCAGCTTGAGGACGGTCTCGCGGGCGCGGGCCAGCGGGACGCGGTCGCCGGCCTCGACGCCGAGGGCGCGGGCGGTCTCGGCGTAGCGGAGGGGCGCGGACAGGCCGCCGGCGTCCTCCAGCTCGAAGCGGACGCGCAGCACGACGAAGCGGGTGGGGTCCTGCTTGAAGCGGCTGTGCCGGTAGGAGAAGCCGCAGTCGGCGGCCGGGATCGTGACCGTCTCGCGGGTGTGCCGGTCGTAGGCGACGACCTCGGTGACGGTGGTGGCGACCTCCTGGCCGTACGCGCCGACGTTCTGGATGGGCGTGGCGCCGGCGGAGCCGGGGATGCCGGCCATGCACTCGATGCCGGCGAGGCCGGCCTCGACGGTGCGGGCGACGGCGTCGGACCAGTTCTCGCCGGCGGCGAGCTCCAGGCGGGTGCCGTCGAGGCGGAAGCCGGTGGTGGCGATGCGCAGGGCGGTGCCCTCGAAGCCCTTGTCGGCGATGACGAGGTTGCTGCCGCCGCCGATGAGCAGCAGCGGCGTCCCGGCGTCGTCGGCCTCGCGGACGGCGGTGATCACCTCGTCGTCGGTGGTGGCCGTGACGAGCCGTCGCGCGGGCCCGCCGAGCCGGAAGGTGGTCAGGGGGGCGAGGGGGGCGTCGTGTCGTACCTGCACCGCACCAGGGTACGGGGGTGCGGCCGGGGCACCCCGGGGGCGGGGGCCCGGCCGCGGCGGGCGGGGCGTGTCAGGCGTCGGGGGCGTGGCCGGCCGGTACGGCGGCTGCCTCGGCCGGGTGCGGGGCCGGGGCGGCGGCGGGGCGGGCCTTGCGCGGCGTGAGGGCCGCGGCGGCGGCGCCGAGGGCGACGGCGACCGCTCCTGCCCACAGGGCCGGGACGACGCCGTCCACGACCCGTGCGGGGGTCTCGTAGCCGCCCTGCGCCGAGAAGACCGACGAGAGCACGGCGACGCCCAGGGCTCCGCCGACCTCGCGGAGGGCGTTGTTGGCGCCCGAGGCGATGCCCTGTTCCGCCGGGCGCACGCTCGACATCACGAGCTTGGCGGCCGGTGCGAAGAACATCGCCATGCCGGCGCCGCTGAGGACCAGGCCCGGCAGCTGTGCGGCGTACGTCACGTCGGGTGCGAGGACCGCGGCGAACCAGGCCAGGCCCAGGGCCTGGAGGGCCAGGCCGGTGGTGACGACGGGGCGGGGGCCGGTGCGGTCGGCGAGGTAGCCGGCGAGCGGGGCCACCACCATCGGCATGGCGGTCCACGGCAGCATGCGCAGCCCGGCCTCGGTCGGCGAGTAGCCGAGCACGTTCTGCAGGAACTGGCTGAGCAGGAAGATCGAGCCGAACATGCCGAGGAACATCAGCGTGCTGGCCGCGTTGACGGCCGTGAAGGCCCTGCTGCGGAACATCCGCATCGGCAGCATCGGCCGCGGGTGGAGCGTGCCGTGCAGCGCGAAGCCGGCCAGGAGCACACCGCCGGCGATCAGGCTGGTGAGGATCACGGGGTCCGTCCAGCCGTCGCTGTGGGCGTTGACGAGGCCGTACACGATGCCGAAGAGGCCGCCGCTGACGAGGAGCGTGCCCGGGCCGTCGAGGCGGGCGCCGGGGGCGGTGGACTCGGCCAGGCGCAGCCGGGCGAGGGGTATGAGGGCGAGGCCCAGCGGAACGTTCAGCCAGAAGATCCAGTGCCAGGAGATGTGTTCGGTGAGCGAGCCGCCGATGAGGGGGCCGCTGGCGACGGCCATGCCGTCGACGGCGCCCTTGATGCCGTAGGCGACGCCGCGTCGTTCGGCCGGTACGGCGGCGGTGAGGAGCGTGAGGGTGAGCGGCATCATGACGGCGGCGCCGACGCCCTGGACGGCGCGGGCGGCGATGAGGGTGCCGATGCCGGGTGCGAGGGCCGCCGCGGCGGAGGCGGCGGTGAAGACCGCCAGGCCGGCGCAGAAGAGCCGGCGGCGGCCGAAGCGGTCGCCGAGGGCGGCGCCGAACATCAGCAGGACGGCGAAGGTGAGCGTGTAGGCGCTGACGGTCCATTCGAGGTCCTCCAGCGCGCCGCCGAGGTCCTTGCGGATGGTCGGCAGGGCGGTGGTGACGACGAGGTTGTCCAGGGCTGCCATGAAGCCCGCGACGCTGGTGATGACCAGCGCCCAGACGGGTGCGTGGCGTGTGGTGTCCCGCACGGGTTCCCCCCGGGTGTTCGGCGGTTGACGAGTGACAGATTGTTTAGTGATTGGTTACTAACTTGCTGGGGTGCGTGGAGACGGCGCCCCCAGGGGCGCGCCGGGTGGCGTGCCTCACTCCGGCCGTGCGGCGATGTGGAACGCCCGCCATACGCGGTGGCCGGCCGGGAAGCCCAGGGAGACCAGCGTGTTGATGAGCATGCCGTACGCCAGGAACTCCGTGGTCTGCTCCTCGTCGGCCCCCAAGGAGAGGTGGACGGAGTCCCACAGGTCGAGCCAGGCGTCCCGGATCGTGCGGCCGAACGCGTCGTCCCCCGCGGCCTCCGCCGAGGCGACCGCCACGTACACCTGCATCTGCAGGAGCAGCATGTCGGGGTTCTCGGCGATCAGGCTCTGGTAGGCGGCCGCCATCTCGGAGAGGGCGTCCTCGGGCGTCGCCGCGCGCTCGCGCGCCTTCACGAAGACGTCGCGGGTCTCCTCCATGCAGCGGACGGCCGCCGCGACGAAGATGGCCTGCTTGTTGGGGAAGAGCCGGAAGAGGTACGGCTGCGAGACGCCCACCCGGCGGGCGATCGCCTCGGTGGACGTGCCGTTGTAGCCGCCCCGCGCGAACTCGGTCATGGCGGCGCGCACGACGCTCTCGCGGCGCTCCTCGGCGGTCATCCTGGGCATGGGAGAGAGGTTAGTGGTCAATCACTAGCGGCGCAAGGGCGTTGTAAGGGGCGGGTCTCCGTGGAGGCCCGCCCCTTACGAGTGAGACGTATGACGAGTGAGACGTAGGACTGACAAGTGAGACGTACGACTCACCCACCGCTCACGGCGTCACGCCAGGCGGACCACCGCGCGGGACATGCCGAGCACCTTCTGGCCGGCGCTGCGCGCCAGGAGGTCCACGCGCACCGTGCGCGCCTCGTCGTCCAGCTTGGCCGCGACCTTGCCGCTGACCTCGATCGTCGCGCCCTCGTCGTCGTTGGGCACGACGACCGGCTTGGTGAAGCGCACCCCGTACTCCACGACCGCGCCCGGGTCGCCCACCCAGTCGGTCACCACGCGGATCGCCTCGGCCATGGTGAACATGCCGTGCGCGATCACGTCCGGCAGGCCCACCTCCTTGGCGAACTTCTCGTTCCAGTGGATCGGGTTGAAGTCGCCCGAGGCGCCCGCGTACTGCACCAGCGTGGCGCGCGTCACGGGGAAGACCTGCTCCGGCAGCTCGGTGCCGACCTCGACGTCCGCGTACTTGATCTCGGCAGCCATCACGCCTCCTCGGTGGCGGCGCGCACCACCAGCGTCGTGTGGGCGGTCACGACGTGCTCGCCGGCCGCGTCGTGCACCTCGCCGCGGATCGTGAGGACGTCGTTGCCCGCCAGGGACTTGATCGACTCCACGGTGGACGTCACCGCCAGCCGGTCGCCCGCGCGCACCGGGCGGGAATAGGCGAACTTCTGGTCGCCGTGCACCACGCGGCTGTAGTCCAGGGCCAGCTGCGGGTCCTGCACCACCTGGCCCGCGGCCTTGTACGTGATGGCGAACACAAAAGTGGGCGGGGCGATCACATCGGGGTGGCCGAGCGAGGCGGCGGCCTCGGGGTCGGTGTACGCCGGATTCGCATCGCCGATCGCCTCGGCGAATTCACGGATCTTCTCCCGGCCGACCTCGTAGGGCTCGGTGGCCGGGTAAGTCCGTCCGACGAAGGACTGGTCGAGCGCCATGGGCTCGGACACCTCCAGGGTGGACATCGGTTTCCGGGGGCGAATATGCCATGAGGCCGCCCCCGGGATGGGGGCGGCCTCATGAACGGTTATTCGCGTCAGCGCGTTTCGCGGTGCGCGGTGTGCGCGTTGCAGCGCGGGCAGTGCTTCTTCATCTCCAGGCGGTCCGGGTCGTTGCGCCGGTTCTTCTTGGTGATGTAGTTCCGCTCCTTGCACTCCACGCAGGCCAGCGTGATCTTCGGGCGGACGTCGGTGGCAGCCACGTGAGTGCTCCTTGACGGACGGGACGGATGTAACGCAGACAAGAGTAGCCGACCGGAGGACCGACCCCGCAATCGGCTACTGTGTGTAGCGGCGACCGGACTTGAACCGGTGACACAGCGATTATGAGCCGCTTGCTCTACCGACTGAGCTACGCCGCTTTGATGCGGGAGACTTCCCCACCCGAGGGTGAGGAAACCTCTTGCACCAGAGCCCCAAAACGGAATCGAACCGTTGACCTTCTCCTTACCATGGAGACGCTCTGCCGACTGAGCTATTGGGGCGAGCGAGGAAGACATTACACGGTCTGCCGCCGAAGGTGAAATCCGTACCCGGCGGCCCCCTCCCGGCCCCCTGTCCGCGGCCCCGGAGACCTCTGCGTTCCCGCGCCGCCCGTCACACGGGCACCACAGCCGGTACGACTATTCGCCGCCTGCTCGAACCGGCTTCGCACACGTCCTACGCTCGGACCACGCTGCGTGATCATGCCCGCCCCGGCCCACCGGAGGATCGCGATGCCCGACAGTCAGCCGCAGCCCGCCAGAAGCCCCGACGGCGACGCCGCCGCCCCGCCCGGCGACGGCGCCCTGGTGCTCAGCGGCGCCCGGCTCGCCGACGGCCGCGTGGTGGACGTCCGCCTCAGCGGCGGCCGGATCGAGGCCGTCGGCACCGCCGGCAGCCTCGCCCCCGGGCCCCGCATCGACCTCAGCGGCTACGTACTGCTGCCCGCCCCCGCCGAGCCCCACGCGCACGGCGACACCGCCCTCACAGCCGACCTGGGCGGCCCCGTCCCGTACTCCGTCGAGGACGTCCAGCGCCGGGCCACCGAGGCCGCCCTGCTCCAGCTCGGGCACGGCGCCACCGCCGTCCGTTCGCACGTCCGCATCGGCGACGTGCAGGGACTGCGCTCGCTGGAGGCCGTCCTCCAGGCCCGGCGGGCGCTCCGCGGCCTCACCGAGCTCAGCGCCGTCGCCGTGCCACGGCTCCTCACCGGCGCGGCCGGCGCCGACGGGCTGGCCATGCTGCGGGACGCGGTCAAGATGGGCGCCACCGTCGTCGGCGGCTGCCCCGACCTCGACCCCGACCCCGCCGGGTACGCCGAGACCGTCCTCGCCGTCGCCGCCGAGCACGGCTGCTCGGTCGACCTGCACACGGACGGCGCCGACCCCGCCCGCCTGGCCCGGCTCGCCGCCATGGCCGGCGGGCTGCGCCCCGGCGTGACCATCGGCCCCTGCGCGGGCCTCGCCCGGCTCCCGCACGACCAGGCCGTGCGCGCCGGCCAGCAGCTCGCCGCCGCCGGCGTCACCGTCGTCTGCCTGCCGCAGGGCGACTGCGGCGGCTCCGGCGCCGCCCGCGGCCCGTGGACGGCGCCGGTGCGGCTGCTGCGCTCGGCCGGGGTGCGGGTCGCCGCCGGCAGCGGCGCCCTGCGGGACGCCGCCAACCCCGTGGGGCGCGGCGACCCGCTGGAGGCCGCGTTCCTGCTCGCCTCGCGCGGCGAACTGGACCCGGAGGCGGCCTACGAGGCGGTCAGCGGCGGCGCCCGGGCGGCCCTGGGGCTGCCGGAGGTGCGGGTCGAGACCGGCTTCCCGGCCGAGCTGCTGGCCGTGCGCGGCGGCGGGATCGCGGGGGTCCTGTCGCTGGGCTACAGCCGGCTCGTGGTCCACCGGGGCCGCGTGGTGGCCCGGACGAGCGCGGTGCGCGAGTACGGCGACGTCCAGGGCGCCGTCCCGCTCGACCTGCCCCGGCAGTCGCCGCGCCGCGAGGACCCGGCGTGATCCCAGGCGTACGGTCGGATCATGCGCATTGTCATCGCTGGAGGACATGGTCGGATCGCGCTGCGGCTGGAGCGGTTGGTCGCCGCGCGCGGTGACGAGGTGGCGGGCGTCATCCGCCGTCCGGGACAGGCGGGGGACCTGCTGGCGGCCGGCGCGGAGCCGGTCGTGTGCGACCTGGAGACGGCGTCCGTCACGGACGTCGCCCGGCATCTGGAGGGCGCCGACGCGGCGGTCTTCGCGGCCGGTGCGGGGCCCGGCAGCGGCGCCGGGCGGAAGGAGACCGTCGACCGCGGTGCGGCGGTGCTGTTCGCCGACGCCGCCGAGGCGGCGGGGGTGCGGCGCTTCGTGGTCGTCTCGTCGATGGGCGCCGACCGGGAGCCGCCGGAGGGCACCGACCCGGTCTTCGCCGCCTACCTGCGCGCCAAGGGCGCCGCGGACGCCGACGTACGGGCCCGCGCCGGCCTGGACTGGACGATTCTGCGGCCGGGGCGGCTCACCGACGGGCCCGGGACGGGCCTGGTGCGGCTGGCGCCCGCCACGGGCCGCGGGGACGTGACGCGCGACGACGTGGCGGCGGTGCTGGCGGCCCTGCTGGAGGAGCCGGGGACGGCCGGGCTGACGCTGGAGCTCGTCGGGGGCGACACGCCCGTGGCGGACGCGGTCGCGGCGGCCGCGAAGGCCGCGGGCTGACGGCGGGAGCTGCCGGAACGCCAGAGGCCCCCGACCTCGGAAGGTCGGGGGCCTCTCACTGTGGCGGCGCCAGGATTCGAACCTGGGTAGGCTAAGCCGACGGATTTACAGTCCGCTCCCATTGGCCACTCGGGCACACCGCCATGGGCTGTCGCCTCGGCCGCTCTTTCGAGCCGCTCCGTGGCAACGACGTAAACCATACCCGATGACCAGGGGTGGTCCGCCACTCGGTTCACGGGCACCCCGCGGGCCCCCGGGTGACTAGGCTGGCAACGCGGCCCACCCGCGGGGCCGCTCCCCCGATGGATCTACGTACGAGGAGCCAACTCAATATGGCCGACTCCAGTTTCGACATCGTCTCGAAGGTCGAGCGGCAGGAGGTCGACAACGCCCTCAACCAGGCCGCCAAGGAGATCTCCCAGCGCTACGACTTCAAGGGCGCCGACGCCTCCATCTCCTGGTCCGGCGACAAGATCGAGATGCGCGCCAACGGCGAGGACCGGGTCAAGGCCGTCCTCGACGTCTTCCAGTCCAAGCTGATCAAGCGCGGCATCTCGCTCAAGGCCCTGGAGGCCGGCGAGCCGCAGCTCTCCGGCAAGGAGTACAAGATCTTCGCGACTCTCCAGGAGGGCATCTCCCAGGAGAACGCGAAGAAGGTCGCCAAGATCATCCGTGACGAGGGCCCCAAGGGCGTCAAGGCCCAGGTCCAGGGTGAGGAGCTGCGCGTCAGCTCCAAGAGCCGTGACGACCTCCAGGCGGTCATCGCCCTGCTCAAGGGCAAGGACTTCGACTTCGCGCTCCAGTTCGTGAACTACCGCTAGTCCACCGCCTGTCGGCTCCTCCGGCTCCACGCGAGGACGGCGCGCCAGGGCGGCCCACCGGGGCCGCCACCGGCGCGCCGTCCTCCGTTCCGGCGGAGGGCGGTCAGCGGGTGGCGAACGGCCGGTCGGTGGGCACGATCTCCCGGCCCAGCGGCATCAGCGAGACCGGTATCAGCTTGAAGTTGGCGATGCCCAGCGGAATGCCGATGATCGTCACGCACAGGGCGAGGCCCGTGACGATGTGCCCCAGGGCCAGCCACCAGCCGGCGAAGACGATCCAGATGACGTTGCCCAGCAGGGAGCCGGCCCCCGCGTCCCTCCGCTCGACGGTCGTCCTGCCGAACGGCCACAGGGCGTAACTGGCGATCCGGAACGAGGCGATGCCGAAGGGGATCGTCACGATCAGTACACAACAGATGATCCCGGCCACCACGTAGCCCACGGCCATCCAGAATCCACAGAGAACCAGCCAGATCAGGTTCAGGATCAGCCTCATGCCTTCAGCCTCCCACCGCCACGATTGTTCTGCCTGGTGGACGAAGGGTGATCGAACCGCAGTTCCCGTCGGCGACCGGTCCCGACCCTGAAAGACCCCGCAGAAGGTCCCCTAGGGGACGCGCGGCCGCCCGCACGGCTGTCAGTGCCTCCTCCTACCGTGGCCCCATGACCACCACCTCGTACGCCGCGCTCCTGCGCGGCATCAACGTCGGCGGGCACCGCAAGGTGCCGATGGCCGAGCTGCGTGCCGCGCTCACCGGCAAGGGGTTCCGCGGGGTGCGGACGCATCTGCAGAGCGGAAACGTCGTGTTCGCCCCGCCGGAGGGCGAGGAGGGCGACGCCGGGGTACTCGCCGGGTGCGTCGCGCGCGTCGTGGAGGACCGGTTCGGCTTCCCCGTCGACGTCGTCGTCCGCGACCACGCGTATCTGAAGGGCGTCGTCGACTCCTGCCCCTTCCCCGCCGCGGAGCTGGAGGGCCGGCAGCTGCACGCCACCTACTTCTCCGGCCCGGTCGACATATCGGTATACGCCTCTCTCGACCCGGCGGCCTTCCTCCCCGAGGAGTTCCGCCTCGGCGACCGCGTGCTGTACCTCCTCGCACCCGACGGGCTCGGCCGGTCCAAGCTGGCGGAGGCGCTGGGGCGTTGCCGGCTGCCCGCGGGCACCGTGGCCACCAGCCGCAACTGGAACACCGTCACCAGGCTCGCCGAACTGACCGCGCCCTGACGGGCGGCCTCCCGCCGACGGGTCAACGCGGCGTGCCACCGCGGCGCGAGCCCCGCATGGTGGTCCCATGAACCCTCGACTGATCACTCGTCATCTGGTGGCAGCCGGCCTCGCCGCCGTCGCCGTCGTCCTCGCCGGCACCCCGGCCCCGGCCGCGCCGCGCGACACCACCGTCCACGACTGCGTCGACGGCCACGGGACGGTCGTTCACCAGCTCTCCGGGGGGCTGCTCTCCCCCACCGTCACCCAGCAGTGCAAGGGCGGGAAGCACGACGGCGAGCTCATCCTCAGCGTCGGCGCGCAGCCGTAGCGCCGGCCGGCGGCGCCGGCGCCGGCGTCCTTCAGCGGTGGCCCGCCATCTGCTCCAGGCGGGCGATCCGCTCGCGCATCGGCGGGTGGGTGGAGAACAGCTTGGTCATGCCCTCGCCCGCCCGGAACGGGTTGGCGATCATCAGGTGGCTCGTCGTCTCCAGGCGCGGCTCCGGCGGCAGCGGGAGCCGCTGCGTGCCCGCCTCCAGCTTCCGCAGGGCGCCGGCCAGGGCCAGCGGGTCGCCCGTGAGCCGGGCGCCGGAGGCGTCGGCCTCGTACTCCCGCGAGCGGCTCACGGCCAGCTGGATCAGTGACGCCGCCACCGGCCCCAGCAGCATGATCATGATCATGCCCGCGAGCCCCGGGCCCTCGTCGTCGTCCTCCGACCGGCCGAACGGGATCAGCCAGGCGAAGTTGACCAGGAACATGATCACGGAGGCGAGCGCACCTGCCACCGACGAGATCAGGATGTCCCGGTTGTAGACGTGGCTGAGCTCGTGGCCGAGGACGCCGCGCAGCTCCCGCTCGTCCAGCAGGCGCAGGATGCCCTCGGTGCAGCACACGGCGGCGTTGCGCGGGTTGCGGCCGGTGGCGAAGGCGTTCGGTGCCTCCGTCGGGGAGATGTAGAGCCGCGGCATCGGCTGGCGGGCGGCGGTGGAGAGCTCGCGGACCATGCGGTAGAGCTGGGGCGCCTCGAACTCGCTCACCGGGCGGGCCCGCATCGCGCGCAGCGCGATCCTGTCGCTGTTCCAGTACGCGTACGCGTTCGTGGCGAGCGCCACCAGGACCGCGACGACCAGGCCCGTGCGCCCGAAGGCGCTGCCGATGACGATGATGAGCGCGGACAGCCCTCCGAGGAGCAGGGCGGTCCTCAGCCCGTTGTGCCGGCGGTGCACGGTACGCCCTCCAAGTGGTGCGGCGGGGACCTTCGGGGCCACCTTCTTCAGTGGAACCCTTCGCCCTGGTCAACGCCACAGCAACGGCGCTAGTTCCCTTGTGCACCCGCCTGGGGGGCAGCCCCGCGGCCCTGCTGCGGCCCTGCTCCGGACCCGCCGGAGCGCTCTAGAGCAGCGCCTTCGACGCGAACCGCAGCACGAGCTCCGGGGCGCCCGACAGGGCCACGCCGGCGACGGCGGTCACCGCGATGGCCGCGGTGAGGGGCGCGGGCACCCGCACGGGCTCCGCCTCGGCGCCCGCCGGCTCGGCCTCCGGGACGCGGAAGAGGATCGCCGTCCAGTGGAGGTAGTAGTACAGGGCGATCACGACGTTGACCGCCATGACGACCGCCAGCCAGCCCAGGCCCGCGTCGACGGCCGCCGAGAACACCGTCACCTTGGCGAACAGGCCGATGACGCCCGGCGGCAGGCCGGCCAGGCACAGCAGGAAGAAGCCGAGCGCGAGCGCGGCCAGCGGGCGGCGGGCGTAGAGGCCGCGGTAGTCGGTGATCCGGTTGTGCGGCTTCGTCCGGGCGACGAGTGCCGCGACCGCGAAGGCGCCGAGGTTCACGGCGGCGTACATCAGGGCGTACGCGACGGTGGAGCCGATGGCGCGCGCCGGGTCGTCGGTGTAGCCGGCGGCCGCGATGGGCACGAGCAGGTAGCCCGCCTGGCCGACGGAGGACCAGGCCAGCAGGCGTACGGCGCTGGAGCGGCGGTCGGGGCGCTGGCGCAGCGCGGCCACGTTGCCGGCGGTCATCGTGAGGGCGGCCAGGACGGCGAGGGCCGGGCCCCACACGTCGGCGTACGACGGGAAGGCGACGACCGTCACGAGGATGAGGCCGGTGAAGCCGACCGCCTTGCCGACGACCGACAGGTAGGCGGCGACGGGGAGGGGGGCGCCGACGTAGGTGTCGGGGACCCAGAAGTGGAAGGGGACGGCGGCGGTCTTGAACGCGAAGCCGACGAGGGTGAGGGCCACGCCGGCCTCGGCGAGGACGGTCAGCCGCGGGTCGGTGTGGGCGAGGCCGTCGGCGATGCGGGTGAGGTGCAGGGTGCCGGTGGCCGCGTAGACGAAGCTCGCGCCGAGCAGGGTGACGGCGGTGGCGGTGACGGACGAGAGGAAGAACTTCAGCGCCGCCTCGGACGAGCGTCTGTCGCCGCGCCGCAGGCCGACGAGGGCGAAGGCCGGCAGGGACGCCACTTCCAGGGCCACCACGAGCGTCGCGAGGTCGCGGGAGGCGGGCAGCAGGGCGGCGCCCGCGGCGGAGGACAGCAGCAGGAACCAGAACTCGCCCGCGGGCAGCGCCGTGTCGGCGACGGTGCTGAGGGAGAGCAGCGCCGCGAGGAGGGCGCCGCCCAGCACGAGGAGCTGGATGACGAGCGTGAAGTGGTCGGCGGCGTAGCTGCACGTGGCGTGCGCGCCGGCGCCCATACCGGTGCCGGGGCCGGTGAGGCAGAAGGTGGACCGGTCGCCGTCGTGCAGCGGCAGCAGGCTGAGCCCGGCCAGGACCAGGCCGCCGACGGCCATGGCGCCGAGGAGCGGCTTGCGGGCCTCGGGCAGGAAGAGGTCGGCGACCAGGACCGCCAGCGCCACGACGGCGGTGACGGTGGGCGGGGCGATGGCGAGCCAGTCGACGGACTGGGCCAGGGAGCCCATCAGTTGCCACCTCCGAGGAGCTGCTGGACGGCCGGGTCGGTGAGGCCGAGGAGCACGGCGGGCCACAGGCCCGCGACGACGGTCAGGGCGACGAGCGGGGACCAGGCGGCGAATTCGTACGCCTGGACGTCGGCGAAGGCCGGCACCGCATTGTGCTCCTTCTGCTCACCCATGCACACCCTGCGCACGACCACCAGCAGGTAGGCGGCGGTGAGGAGGGTGCCGAGGCCGGCGAGGGCCATGAAGGTGACGAACGCGGGCCGGCTCAGCCCGTCGGCGGGGCGGAAGGCGCCGAACATGGCGAGCATCTCGCCCCAGAAGCCGGCGAGGCCGGGCAGGCCGAGGGAGGCGACGGCGCCGAAGGCGAGGAGGCCGCCCAGGCGGGGCGCGCGGCCGTAGAGTGCGGCGCCGGTGGTGCCGGAGAGGCTGTCGAGGTCGCTGGTGCCGTAGCGGTCCTTGAGGGCGCCGACGAGGAAGAAGAGGAGGCCGGTGATGAGGCCGTGGGCGACGTTGGCGAAGAGCGCGCCGTTGACGCCGGTGGGCGTGAGGGTGGCGATGCCCAGGAGGACGAAGCCCATGTGGCCGACGGACGAGTACGCGATGAGGCGCTTGAGGTCGCCACGCGCCCCCTTGCGCGCCAATGCGAGGCAGACGAGGGAGCCGTAGATGATCCCGACCGCCGCGAACGCCGCCAGGTAGGGGGCGAAGGCGTGCATGCCGTCGGGTGCCACCGGCAGCAGGATGCGGACGAACCCGTAGGTGCCCATCTTCAGCAGCACGCCCGCGAGCAGCACCGATCCCACGGTGGGGGCGGCGGTGTGGGCGTCGGGCAGCCAGGTGTGGAGGGGCCACATGGGGGCCTTGACGGCCAGTCCGGTGCCGATGGCGAGGACGGCGAGGAGCTGCGTGGAGTGGCTGAGGCCGGCGCCGTTGTCAGTGGCGAGTGCCACCATGTCGAACGTGCCGCCCTTGATTCCGACGAGGAGGAGGCCGAGCAGCATCACGACGGAGCCGAGCAGCGTGTAGAGCACGAACCGCCAGGCGGACCGCTCGCGGTCCTCGCCGCCCCAGCGGGCGATGAGGAAGTACATCGGGATGAGCACCGTCTCGAAGGCGAGGAAGAAGAGCACCAGGTCGAGGACGGCGAAGCTGGCGAGCGAGCCGGCCTCCAGGACCAGGAGCAGGGCGACGTACGCCTTCGGGGAGGGGGCCCCGGGGCCCGTGGGCGGGCGGAAGTACGAGTAGAGCGCGCCGAGGAAGGTCAGCAGGGCGGTCAGCAGCAGGAGGGGGAGCGAGATGCCGTCGACGCCGAGGTGGATCCGGATGTGGAGGGCCGGGATCCAGCTGAGGTCGGTGGTGGCCTGCATACGGGCCGGGTGGTCGTGGTCGAAGCCGGCGGCGAGGGCGACGGTCAGGGCGAGGACGGCGCCCGTGACGGTGACGCCGTGGCGCAGTACGGCCTGGCCCGGGTCGCGGCCCTTGAGGCCGGGCGGGGCGGGCAGCAGCGCGGCGACGGCCCCGACGAGGGGGAGGACGACGATCGCGGCGAGGAGGCTCTGCATGACGGTGTGACTCATGATCAGGCTCCGGTGGCGACGAGGACGGCGGCGACGGCCAGGACGACGGAGCCGGCGAACAGGGCGCCGAGGTAGGTCTGCACGTTCCCGGTCTGGGTGCGGCGGACCAGGGTGCCCAGCAGGCGGGGGGCGGCACCGGCGCCGCGCACGTACGCGTCGACGACCTCGCGGTCGAGGAAGCGGGCGAGGCGGGCGGCGGCGCGGACGGGCCGCACGGCGAGCGCGGCGTACACGGCGTCGAGGTGGAAGCCGGTGACGGCGTGCCGGTGCAGGGGGCCGAGCAGCAGCCTGCCCGGGTCGCCGGGGTCGGGGGCCGCGGCGATGCCGCCGTACGCGGGCACGTGGCTGGCGATGGCCTCGGCCTCGGAGACGGCGGGGGCGGCGCCGGGGTCGGCGGCGACGGCGCCCAGCGGGATGCGGGTGGCCAGCGTGCCGGTGCGGCGCCAGGCCGCGTAGGTGACGGCGGCGCCGGCCACGGCGCAGCCGGTGGAGAGGACGGAGGTGGTGAGTCCGGGGGTGAGCGAGCGGCCGTCGAACCAGTCGGCCAGGTAGGGGGTGGCCAGGCCGAGGGCGGCGGTGGGGAGGAAGAGCACCCACAGCACGGCGTTCATGGCCACCGGTTCCTTGCCGTGGTCGGCGGCCTCGGGGCCACGGCCGCGGAAGGCCAGCAGCCACAGCCGCGTGGCGTACGCGGCGGTGAGGAGGGCGGTGACCAGGCCGGCGACGAGGACGGTCCAGCCGACGGCGCCGGGGACGCCGGGGGTGTGCCCGCCGGCGGCGTGCTCGGCGGCGCCCAGCACGGCCTCCTTGGAGAAGAAGCCGCTGAACGGGGGGACGGCGGCGAGCGCGAGGAGGGCGACGGTCATCGTCCAGAACGCGTCGGGCACGCGGCGCGCCAGGCCGTTCATGCGGGCGGTGGCGGCCAGCGAGTTGGTGCCGGCGGCGTGGATGATCACACCGGCGGCGAGGAAGAGGAGCGCCTTGAAGGCGCCGTGGGAGACGAGGTGGAAGACGGCGGCGCCGCGGTCGCCGACGGCGAGGGCGCCGGTCATGTAGCCGAGCTGGCCGACGGTGGAGTAGGCGAGCACGCGCTTGATGTCGTCCTGGGCGAGCGCGGCGAGCGCCGAGCCGACCATGGTCACGGCGGCCATGACGGCGAGCACCGCCAGGGCCGCGGTGGAGGCGGCGAAGACGGGGAGGAGGCGCGCCACGAGGTAGACGCCGGCGGCGACCATCGTCGCGGCGTGGATCAGCGCGGAGACGGGCGTGGGACCCGCCATCGCGTCGGGGAGCCAGGTGTGCAGCGGGAACTGCGCGGACTTGCCCGCGACGCCCGCCAGGAGCAGCAGCGCGACGAGGGTGGGGTGGTGCAGGCCGCCGGAGGCGGCGATGGTGAGGATGCCGTTGATGCGGAACGTTCCGGCGTCGGCGGCCAGCGCGAAGACGCCGATCAGGAACGGCACGTCGCCGAGCTTGGTGACGAGGAACGCCTTGAGGGAGGCGGCGCGGGCGGCCTCGGTCTCCCAGTAGTGGCCGACGAGGAAGTACGAGCAGACGCCCATGACCTCCCAGCCCACCAGCAGCACCATCAGGTCGCCGGAGTAGACGACGAGCAGCATCGCGGCGGTGAAGAGGGAGACGAGCGCCGCGTAGGAGGGGTAGCGCGGATCGTTGCGCAGGTAGGCGGTCGAGTACACCTGCACGCAGGTGGCGACCGCGCCGACGAGCACGGCGACGAGGACGGCGAAGCCGTCGAGGTGGAGCGCGAGGTCGACGGGCACGGAGCCGGTGGGGGTCAGCCGGGTGGCGGCGTCCACGGCGTGCTCGCCGGTGCCGCCGCCCTGCCGCCAGGCCACGACGGCCGCGAGGACGGCGGAGGCGAGGGTGGGCAGGACGGCCAGGGGACGGACGAGGCCGGGCGCCCGGCGCCCGCCGAACAGGCCCGCGACGGCCCCGAGGAAGGGCAGCAGGGGCACCAGGACGGCGGTGGTCGTGAGGGTCACGCGGCGGCCTCCGCCTTCTGCTCGTGGTCGGGGTCGGGGGCTGCCGCGCTCTCCTTGAGGTCGCGGAGCCGGTCGACGTCGGCGGTGCCGCGGTTGCGGTACACGAGCAGGACGATCGCCAGGCCGATGCCGATCTCGGCGGCGGCAATGGCGATGGTGAAGAGGGTGAGGGCCTGGCCGGCGTGCAGGGCGTCGCGCAGCCAGACGTCGAAGGCGACGAGGTTGAGGTTGACGGCGTTGAGCATGAGCTCGACCGACATGAGCACCAGGATCGCGTTGCGGCGGGCGAGCACGCCGTACAGACCGGTGCAGAAGAGGAGGGCGGCCAGGACGGCCGGGTAGAGAAGGTGCATCAGCTCTGCTCCTCTTCCTGCTGCCCCTGTTCCTGCTGCTCCTGCTGGTTGCGGAGGCGGGAGAGGACGACGGCGCCGACGAGCGCCGCCAGCAGCAGGACGGACAGCGCCTCGAAGGGCAGCACCCAGTGCCGGAAGAGGATCTCGCCGGAGACCTTGGTGGTGCCCTGCGGCGCGCCGTCGAGGTCGATCCACGTCGTGCGGAAGGCGTCGGCGACCACCCAGACGAGCGCCGCCGCGGCCGCGGCGGCGACGCCGAGGGCGGGCAGGCGGTTCGGGACGTTCGCGTCCGGGGAGCGCCCGATGGGGGCCTTGGTGAGCATGAGGCCGAAGAGGAGGAGGACGACGACCGAGCCCACGTAGATCAGTACCTGCACCCAGGCGATGAACTCGGCCGTCAGCAGCAGGTACTCCACGGCGAGCCCGCCCAGCGCGACCACCAGCCACAGGGCGGCGTGCACCAGCTGGCGCGTGGTGACGGTGACGACCGCCGCGCCGAGGGTGACCAGGCCGACCAGGAGGAAGGCGATCTCGACGCCGGAGGAGGAGAGGAAGCCGTGCGTCGTCACCGGCTGCGCGGCCGTGACGAGTGCGCTCGTCATGCGTCGTCCTCCTTCTGCGTCTCGTTCTGCGTCCCGTTCTGCGTCCCGTCCTGGGCGGCGGCCTGAGCTGCGGCCTGGGCCGCGAGCTTGTCGGCGGTCTTGCGGGCCGCGGCGATCTCCTTCGGCTCCTCGGCCGCCGGGTCGAGGGCCGGCGGCTCCGGCACCGTCCACATCCACTCGCGCAGCTTGTCGCGCTCGTGGGTGAGGTCGCGGATGTCGGTCTCGGCGTACTCGAACTCCGGCGACCAGAAGAGGGCGTCGAACGGGCACACCTCGATGCAGATGCCGCAGTACATGCACAACGAGAAGTCGATCGCGAAGCGGTCGAGGACGTTGCGGCTGCGCTCACGGCCGCCCGGGGCGGCCGGGGGCACCGTCTCCTTGTGGGAGTCGATGTAGATGCACCAGTCGGGGCACTCGCGGGCGCACAGCATGCAGACCGTGCAGTTCTCCTCGAACAGCCCGATGACGCCGCGGGTGCGCGGCGGCAGCTCCGGCTGCACGTCCGGGTACTGGAGCGTGCGCGAGCGGCGCGTCATCGTGCGGAGGGTGACGGCGAGGCCCTTGGCGAGGCCGGATCCGGGGACACCCATGGCTACTGGATCACCACCTTGACGACGCCGGTGAGCGCGATCTGCGCCAGGGCGAGCGGGATGAGGACGGTCCAGGCCAGCTTCTGCAGCTGGTCCTCGCGCAGGCGCGGATAGCTCACGCGCAGCCAGATGACGACGAAGGCGAGGACGGCCGTCTTGAGCAGCGTCCACAGCCAGCCCAGGCCGTCGGCGCCGAACGGGCCGTGCCAGCCGCCGAGGAAGAGGACGGTGGTCAGGCCGCACAGGACGACGATGCCGGCGTATTCGGCGAGCAGGAACAGCGCGAAACGCAGACCGGTGTACTCGGTGTACGCACCGAAGATGATCTCCGAGTCGGCGACGGGCATGTCGAACGGCGGCCGCTGGAGCTCGGCGAGGCCGGCGGTGAAGAACACGAGCCCGCCGACGATCTGCCACGGCACCCACCACCAGTGGAAGGCGTCGACGATGCCGGGCAGCGAGACGGTGCCGGCGGCCATGGCGACGGACGCCGCGGCGAGCAGCATCGGCAGCTCGTAGGCGAGCAGCTGCGCGGCGGTGCGGAGGCCGCCGAGCAGGGAGAACTTGTTGGCCGACGCCCAGCCGGCCATGAGGGAGCCGAGGACTCCGACGCCCATCACGGCCAGGACGAAGAACACGCCGGCGTCCAGCACCTGGCCGACGGCCCCGCCGGGTCCGAGGGGGACGGCGAGGAGGACGAGGAGGTACGGGAGGAGGGCGACGGCGGGCGCGAGCTGGAACACCCGCCGGTCCGCGTCGGCGGGGACGACGTCCTCCTTCTGCGCGAACTTCACCCCGTCCGCGACGAGCTGCGCCCACCCGTGGAAACCACCGGCGTACATGGGGCCGAGGCGCCCCTGCATGTGGGCCATCACCTTGTGCTCGGTCTGCCCGACGACGAGGGGCAGCACGAGGAACGCGACGAAGACGGCGAGCAGGCGCACGACGACGTCGACAATGCCGCTGCTCATGCGCTGTCGCCTCCGGCGGGGTCGGTGTCGTTCTCCGGCGCGTCGCCGGTGGTGCGGGGGCGCGCCTGGGGCGCCTCCGGCGCGGGGTGCGCGGGGTGCGCCTCCGGCGCGGGGGGCGCGGTCGGCTCGGGGGCCGGTGCGTCCGCCTGTGCCGGGGCCGGCTCGGTGCCGGCCTGCGGCTCCTCCGGTGCCGTTCCGGCGTCGTACGCCGGGCGGGCGTGGTGCCAGGGGGCGTCCGACGAGCGGGGGGCCGGGCGGGGGCGTTCCGGGGCCGGCGTCCCACCGGCGCCCTCGGTGCGCCGGCTCGCCGAACCCTCGCCCGCACTACGGGCACGCCGCGGGGGCGCGGACTCCGGCTGGGTCTGGCTCGCCGAACCCTCGCTCGCGCTGCGCATACGGCGCGGCGCCGCCTGGCTCGCCGAGCCCTCCGACGCGCTGCGCGTACGCCGCGGCGCCGCCGGGGCGGCGGACTCCGGGGCGGCGGTCTCCGGGGCCTGGCTCGCCGAGCCCTCGGTCACGCTGCGCGTGCGGCGCACCGGGCGTTCGCCCGCTGCCGCGCGGGCCGTGCGGGCCGGACGGGCCGGGGCCGGGGGGAGCTGGCCCTTGAGGGGGCCCCATTCGTTCGGGTCCGGGACGCCCGGCGGCAGCATCTGGCGGCGCTTGGGGCCGCCCTCCGCCGACTCGCCCGGCTCCTTCGCGCCCGGCCACGCCTTGGCCACGCGTGCCGCCAGGACGAAGTCCTTGCGCAGGGGGTGGCCCTCGAAGCCGTCGGGGAGCAGCAGCGGCGCGAGGTGCGGGTGGCCCTCGAAGGTCACGCCGAACATCTCGTGCGTCTCGCGCTCGTGCCACGCGGCGCCCGCGTACACGTCCACCGCGGACGGCAGCACCGGCGCCCCGTGCGGCACCGTCGTGCGCAGCAGCAGGCGGCGGACCGGGGACAGCGCCGCCACGTGCGCGCACACCCGGAAGCCCGTGCCGGGCTCGTCGACCGCGCTCAGCCAGTCGAAGTAGGTGCAGGTCAGGCGGTCGCGGGCGGTCGTCAGGGCCGCGAGCCACGACGAGGCCGGCACGTCCACCGTCAGGAGGTCGTACGCCTCCTCCTCCGTCGCGCCCTCGCCGAACAGCTCCTCCACGGAGGCGGGCAGCCAGCTCATCGTCCGGCCTCCCCCGGGGGCGCCGGCGGCGGCACCAGGCCGCTGCGGAGCTGCGTCACCGACGGCGCCGTGCCGTACCGCTCGGCCAGCGACTCGTTCGCGATCTTCTCCTGGAGCTTGATGATGCCCTGGAGCAGCGCCTCCGGCCGCGGTGGGCAGCCGGGGACGTACACGTCCACCGGGATGATCTGGTCGACGCCCTTGGTGACG
Source organism: Streptomyces mashuensis (assembly GCF_014654785.1). GTDB lineage: Bacteria > Actinomycetota > Actinomycetes > Streptomycetales > Streptomycetaceae > Streptomyces > Streptomyces mashuensis. Next base: position 113,580 of record NZ_BNBD01000009.1, on the reverse strand, counting down.
GAGTACGAGTCCCAGTAGGGGCCGCCGCAGTTCGAGCAGGCGCCGAAGGAGATCACGTACTTCGGCTCGGGCATCTGCTCGTACAGGCGCTTGACCGCCGGTGCCATCTTGTCCGTCACCGTGCCGGAGACGATCATGAGGTCGGCCTGGCGCGGCCCGGGTGCGAAGGGGATGACACCGAGGCGGATGAAGTCGTGCCGCGCCATGGACGCGGCGATGAATTCGATCGCGCAGCAGGCGAGCCCGAAGTTGAACACCCACAGGCTGTAGCGGCGGCCCCAGTTCAGGACCACCTTCATCGGCTCCGGGGCCAGGCGGGCCAGCGGCCCGAGGCTCCTGCGTGTCACGTCCACTCCAGGACGCCCTTCTTCCATGCGTACAACAGGCCCACGGCGAGGAAGCCGAGGAAGACGAACATCTCCACCAGCGTCGTCCCGCCGAAGCCGGGGGCGGCGAACACCGTCGCCCACGGGAACAGGAAGACCGAGTCCACCGCGAAGATCACGTAGAGGAAGGCGTAGACGTAGTAGCGCACCTGGGTGTGCGCCCAGCCCTCGCCGACGGGGTCCACGCCGCACTCGTACGTGAGCAGCTTCTCGGGCGTGGGCACCACCGGGCGCAGCAGCCGGCCGGCCGTGAAGGCCACGCCGACGAAGACCACGCCGACCACCGCGAGCAGACCCACCACGGCGTAGCCGTGGAAGTAGTCCGCCGCGAGCTGGACATCGGCGCCGCTGGTGCGCACCGTCGCTTCCGGCACGTCCGCCCCTCGCTCCCTGTCCTGTTTGTTCGACGATCTGTACGCACGCGAGTCTAGGCCCTGCCGCGTCCGGTACGGGCCGCCCCGTCCGGGGCCCGGCCGGCCCGGGGCCCCCACCGGGGGGTGGGGACAACCCCACCCCGGGTCCGCCCACGGCCCCCATGGCGGGGCTCCGCCCTCACCCGGCAGGCTTGCCGCATGACCGTCAGTACCACCCGTACACCCAGCGGGGCACAGGACTGCGAGGAGCGGCTGCCGCCCGCCCGCCTCGCCTACGACGCGACCACCTGGAAGGAGGTCGCGTACCTCCTGCTGAACCTCCCCGTGGGGCTGGCCGGCTTCCTCTACGTCGCCGTCTGGCTGGCCATGGGCGCCGCACTGTCGGTGACGGTCGTCGGCCTGCCGCTGCTGGCGGTGGGCCTGTCGGGCACGCGGCTGCTGGGCCGGGCCGAGCGGGCGCGGGCCCGGTGGCTGCTGGGGGTGCGGATCGAGGAGCCGAGCCTGCCACCGCGGCAGCTGCGCCGGCCGGGGTTCTTCGGCTGGCTGTGGCCGGCGCTGAAGGACCCGGTGGCGTGGCGGACGGCGCTCTACGGCTTCACACGACTGCCATGGGCTCTTCTCACGTTCGCCATCGTCGCGGTCTCGTTCTTCGTGGCCTGGCCGGTGCTGGGCCACATAGCGCGTGGCCTGGCGTACGTCGACCGGGCGACGGTGCGCGGCCTGCTGTCGCCCTCCAGCGAGCTGGAGCGGCGCATCGCGGAGCTGGAGGAGGACCGCGGCGTGGTCGTGGACACGGCCGCCGCGGACCTGCGCCGCATCGAGCGCGATCTGCACGACGGCGCCCAGGCCCGGCTCGTGGCGCTCGCGATGGGGCTCGGCCTGGCCAAGGAGAAGCTGCTGAAGGACCCGGAGGCCGCCGCGGCGATGGTCGACGAGGCCCACGGCGAGGTGAAGCTGGCCCTTCAGGAGCTCCGCGACCTGGCCCGCGGCATCCACCCCGCCATCCTCACCGACCGCGGTCTCGGCCCCGCCCTCTCGTCGGTCGCCGGGCGTTGCACCGTGCCCGTACGGGTCCAGGTGGACCTGGCCGAGCGGCCCGCGCCGGCGGTGGAGGGCATCGCCTACTTCACCGTCTCCGAGCTGCTGCAGAACGTCAGCAAGCACAGCGGCGCCTCCACGGCGACCGTGGAGGTCGCGCGCTCGCGGCACCGGCTGACGCTGCGGGTGACCGACGACGGCCGGGGCGGCGCCCGTACCGGCGGCGGCAGCGGGCTGGCGGGCCTGGCCGAGCGGCTGCGCTCGGTCGACGGGCGGTTCGCCGTCGACTCGCCGCCCGGCGGCCCCACGGTGATCACCGCGGAGGTGCCCTGGCGCGACCGCACCGCACCGCGCCCCGGCCCGGCCTGACCTGCCCTCGGCGGCCCGCCCCCGGCCCGGGGGTGGGGACAGCCCCACCCCCAGGACACCGACCCGCCGCATGGTTCCGCGCGGCCCCGCACGCGAGTCTGGAAGCACACCGGAAAACACCGGGCACCACCTGGAACCACGACCACCGAAGCCGACGAGGACGACGAGGACGACGTGAATACGGCCATCGACCACGGACCCGACGCCACGGCCACCGCCGCGGCGCACCGGCCCCACCGCGTGCCCGCCGTGCTGCGCGCGCCGCTGGAGGGCCGCACCTGGGGCGAGCTCCTCTACGCCCTCACCGGCTTCCCGATCGCGACGGCGCTGTTCTGCATCGCCATCACCCTGACCGCCACCTCCGCCGGCCTGCTGGTCACCTTCATAGGGGTGCCGCTGCTGGCCTTCACCCTCGCCGGTGCGCGCGGCATGGGCGTCCTGGAGCGGGCCCGGGCCCGCGCGCTGCTCGGCCAGGACGTGGCCGCGCCCGAGCCCCTCCGGCTGCGGGCCCGCCGCAGCCGCAGCACCGGGCTCATGGCCTGGGTGGGGGCGCTGCTGAAGGACGGCACCTCGTGGCGGCACCTGGTGTACGCGCTGGTGTGCTTCCCCTGGGCCGTGCTCACCTTCGTCACGGCGGTCACACTGTGGTCGGTCGGCTGGGCGCTGTTCACGTACCCCGTGTGGCAGTGGACGCTGCCGCGGTTCGCGCACCGCCCCGGCATGCAGATCTGGGGCGACTCGCACGGCCGCTCCTTCTACCTGGACACGCCCTACGAGATCGGCTTCACCTGTGCCCTCGGCTTCGCCGTGGTGATGGCCTCGCCGTGGATCCTGCGGTCGCTCACCCAGGTGAACCGGCTGCTGGTCTCCGGGCTGCTGGGTCCGTCGCGGCTGGCCGAGCGGGTGTGGGAGCTGGAGGAGGACCGCGGCGTGGCCGAGGACACCGCCGCCGCCGACCTGCGCCGCATCGAGCGCAAGCTGCACGACGGTGCCCAGGCCCGCCTCGCCCACCTCGCCGTCGGCCTGGACATGGCCAAGGAGACGGCGCTGGCCGATCCCCCGAGCGCCGTGGTGATGGTGGAGCACGCCCACGGCGAGGTGAAGCGCGTCCTCCAGGAGCTCCGCGACCTCGCCCGCGGCATCCACCCCGCCATCCTCACCGACCGCGGCCTCGGCCCCGCCCTCTCCGCGCTGGCCGCGCGCTGCAGCGTGCCGGTGACCACCGAGGTCGGCGGCCTGCCGTCCCGCCCCGCGTCCGCCATAGAGGGCATCGCCTACTTCACCGTCTCCGAGCTGCTGGAGAACATCAGCAAGCACAGCGGCGCCACCACGGCGAGCGTCGACGTGTGGCGCTCGGGCAACCGGCTGATGCTGCGGGTGGCCGACGACGGCCGCGGCGGGGCGCTCATACGCCCGGGCGGTGGCCTGGCGGGCCTGACCGACCGGCTGCGTGCCGTCGACGGCGTGCTCGACGTCGACTCGGTCCCCGGCGGCCCCACCGTGGTCACCGCGGAGCTGCCCTGGCGCCCCTGAACCACCCGTCCCCCGGGGGACGGCACCGGCACCGGGGCGCCCCGCCCCGGTGCCGGTTGCTGCAATGCTGGTGCGGTTCACCGTTTTCCGTACGTACCGGTGGCGTACGTACCAGCGCGCAGGGGGCCGTGGGTCGTGATCGTGGAGGACAGGGTGCGGGTCGTCATCGCCGAGGACTCGGTACTGCTGCGGGAGGGCCTCACCCGGCTGCTGACCGACCTCGGCCACGACGTGGTCGCCGGGGTGGGCGACGCGGACGCGCTGGTGAAGACCGTCGGCGAGCTGGCCGACGGCGGCGAGCTGCCGGACGTGGTGGTCGCCGACGTGCGGATGCCGCCCACGCACACCGACGAGGGCGTACGGGCCGCGGTGCGGCTGCGCCGCGACCACCCCGGCCTGGGCGTGCTGGTGCTGTCGCAGTATGTGGAGGAGCAGTACGCGACCGAGCTGCTGGCCGGCAACACGCGCGGCGTGGGCTACCTGCTGAAGGACCGGGTGGCCGAGGTGCGCGAGTTCGTCGACGCGGTGGTGCGGGTGGCCCGGGGCGGCACCGCCCTGGACCCCGAGGTCGTCGCCCAGCTGCTGGGCCGCAGCCGCAAGCAGGACGTGGTGGCCGCGCTGACGCCCCGTGAGCGGGAGGTGCTGGGCCTGATGGCCGAGGGCCGGACGAACTCCGCCATCGCCCGCGCCCTGGTGGTCAGCGACGGCGCGGTGGAGAAGCACGTCAGCAACATCTTCCTGAAGCTGGGGCTGTCGCCGAGTGACGCGGATCACCGGCGGGTGCTCGCCGTCCTCACCTACCTCCGGTCGTAGGGGCCTACCGTCGGAAGGGGGAGCGCTCCGCGGGCCGGGCCGGCGCCGTCAGCGCGGCATCAGAGCGCGGGGCGACACTTCCCCCCGAGACGAGATCGCCAGAACGTACGATGGCCGTGGGAACGCCGGTGGGCGCCACCAAAGGCGCGGCGCCGCCACGAGGGAGGTCCGAAGCAGTGACCAGCCAGGTCAGCAGCCCGGCCGAGCAGGCCGCACCCGCCGATCCGCCCGCCCAACCGCCCGCCAAGGAGGTCCGCCGGCTCGACCGGGTGATCATCCGGTTCGCGGGCGACTCCGGCGACGGGATGCAGCTCACCGGGGACCGCTTCACGTCCGAGACGGCGTCGTTCGGCAACGACCTGTCGACCCTCCCCAACTTCCCCGCCGAGATCCGCGCCCCCGCCGGGACGCTGCCCGGCGTGTCCTCCTTCCAGCTGCACTTCGCCGACCACGACATCCTCACGCCGGGCGACCGGCCGGACGTGCTGGTCGCGATGAACCCCGCGGCGCTCAAGGCCAACCTGGGCGACCTGCCGCCGGGCGCGGAGATCATCGTCAACACGGACGAGTTCGCCAAGCGGCCCATGGCCAAGGTGGGCTGGGACACCAGCCCCCTGGAGGACGGCACGCTGGAGGCGTTCCGCGTCCACCCGGTGCCGCTGACGACGCTGACGATCGAGGCGCTGAAGGACTTCGGCCTGTCCCGCAAGGAGGCCGAGCGCAGCAAGAACATGTTCGCGCTGGGCCTGCTGTCGTGGATGTACCACCGGCCGACCGAGAGCACCGAGGCGTTCCTGCGGCAGAAGTTCGCGAAGAAGCCGGAGATCGCCGAGGCGAACGTGGTGGCCTTCCGGGCCGGCTGGAACTTCGGCGAGACGACGGAGGACTTCGCCGTCTCCTACGAGGTGGCGCCCGCCACCTCCGCGTTCCCGCCGGGCACCTACCGCAACATCTCCGGCAACCTCGCCCTGTCGTACGGCCTGATCGCCGCCGCCCGCCAGGCGGACCTGCCGCTGTACCTCGGCTCGTACCCGATCACGCCGGCCTCCGACATCCTGCACGAGCTGTCGAAGCACAAGAACTTCGGCGTGCGCACCTTCCAGGCCGAGGACGAGATCGCCGGCATCGGCGCGGCGCTGGGCGCGGCGTTCGGCGGGTCGCTGGCCGTCACCACCACCTCGGGGCCCGGTGTGGCGCTGAAGTCGGAGACCATCGGCCTGGCCGTGTCGCTGGAACTGCCACTGCTGATCGTGGACATCCAGCGCGGCGGCCCGTCCACGGGCCTGCCCACCAAGACCGAGCAGGCCGACCTGTTGCAGGCGATGTACGGGCGCAACGGCGAGGCGCCGGTGCCCGTCGTGGCGCCGCGCACCCCGGCCGACTGCTTCGACGCGGCACTGGACGCGGCCCGGATCGCGCTCACCTACCGCACCCCGGTCTTCCTGCTGTCCGACGGCTACCTCGCCAACGGCTCGGAGCCCTGGCGCATCCCCGAGCCGGACGAACTGCCCGACCTGCGGGTGCACTTCGCGACGTCGCCCAACCACACGCTGGCCGACGGCACCGAGGTGTTCTGGCCCTACAAGCGCGACCCGCACACGCTGGCCCGCCCGTGGGCCCTGCCGGGCACGCCCGGTCTGGAGCACCGCATCGGCGGCATCGAGAAGCAGGACGGCACGGGCAACATCTCGTACGACCCGGCCAACCACGACTTCATGGTCCGCACCCGGCAGGCCAAGGTCGACGGCGTCGAGGTGCCCGACGTGGCGGTGGACGACCCGTCGGGCGACGCCGGGCTGCTGGTGCTGGGCTGGGGCTCGACGTACGGGCCCGTCACGGCCGCCGTGCGGCGGGTCCGCGCGGCCGGCGGCAAGGTCGCCCAGGCGCACCTGCGGCACCTCAACCCGTTCCCGCGGAACCTGGGCGAGGTGCTGGGCCGTTTCGAGAAGGTGGTCGTACCGGAGATGAACCTCGGCCAGCTCGCGACCCTGCTGCGGGCGAAGTACCTGATCGACATCCGCTCCCACACCCAGGTCAGCGGCATGCCGTTCAAGGCCGAGCAGCTCGCTGATGTGCTCAAGGAGGCCATCGATGGCTGAGACGACGGCGGGGAAGACCCCCGAGGCGCTGGCGCTCGTCCCCCGGGCCACGGGGCAGCAGTCGATGAAGGACTTCAAGTCCGACCAGGAGGTGCGCTGGTGCCCCGGGTGCGGCGACTACGCGATCCTCGCCGCCGTGCAGGGCTTCATGCCCGAGCTCGGCCTGGCCCGGGAGAACGTCGTCTTCGTCTCCGGCATCGGCTGCTCCTCCCGCTTCCCGTACTACATGAACACCTACGGGATGCACTCCATCCACGGCCGCGCCCCGGCCATCGCCACGGGCCTGGCCACCTCGCGGCGGGACCTGTCGGTGTGGGTGGTCACCGGTGACGGCGACGCGCTGTCCATCGGCGGCAACCACCTCATCCACGCGCTGCGACGGAACGTCAACCTCAAGATCCTGCTGTTCAACAACCGGATCTACGGGCTGACGAAGGGCCAGTACAGCCCCACCTCCGAGGTCGGGAAGATCACCAAGTCGACGCCGATGGGCTCCCTCGACGCGCCCTTCAACCCGGTGTCGCTGGCGCTGGGCGCCGAGGCGACGTTCGTGGCCCGCACGGTCGACTCGGACCGCAAGCACCTGACGGAGGTGCTGCGCGCGGCGGCGGCCCACCCGGGCACGGCGCTGGTGGAGATCTACCAGAACTGCAACATCTTCAACGACGGCGCGTTCGACGTCGTCAAGGACAAGCAGCAGGCGCAGGAGGCCGTGATCCGGCTCCAGCACGGCGAGCCGGTGCGGTTCGGCGCGGACGGCGCCAAGGGCGTGGTCCGCGACCGGGCCACCGGTGACCTGCACGTGGTGGAGGTGACGCCGGAGAACGAGGCGGACGTGCTGGTGCACGACGCGCACGCCGCCTCGCCGACGACGGCGTTCGCCCTGTCCCGGCTGGCGGACCCGACGACGCTGCACCACACCCCCATCGGCGTCTTCCGCGACGTGCAGCGCCCGGTGTACGACACGCTGATGGCGGAGCAGCTGGACACCGCCGTGGAGCAGCGCGGCAAGGGCGACCTGGCGACGCTGCTCGCGGGCAACGACACCTGGACGGTGGTGGGGTAGCCCCCGTCACCGCCGGCCGGAGGCCGGGTGTCCCGGAGACCGGGCACCCGGCCTCCGGCGTGCCCGGGGGCTGCCGGAAGCCCGCCGGACCGGGGGGCCATGACCGTCATGCGGTACGCACATGACAGCACCGGGCCGGACGGTCTAACGTCGCTGGGTCGTCGCCGTTTTCACACCCTGGGAGGGGATACCGTGCTGCCGTCTCAGCCATCACGCAGTGAACACCGCACCGGCCTGCTGTGCGGGGTCCTCGCCTACGGCATCTGGGGCCTCTTCCCGCTGTACTGGCCGCTGCTGGAGCCGGCCGGGGCGCTGGAGATCCTCGCGCACCGCATGGTGTGGTCCCTGGCCGCCGTCGCCGTCGTCCTGGCCGTGACGCGCCGCTGGGCGTGGATACGCCCGCTGCTGCGGGAGCCCCGGCGGCTGGCGCTGGCCTCGCTGGGCGCGGTGCTCATCTCGACGAACTGGGGCATCTACATCTGGGGCGTGAACTCCGGGCACGTCGTCGAGACGGCCCTGGGGTACTTCATCAACCCGCTGGTGACCATCGTCCTCGGCGTGCTCGTGCTGCGCGAGCGGCTGCGGCCGGTGCAGTGGGCGGCGGTGGCCGTGGGCGTGGCGGCCGTCGTCGTGCTGACGGTGGGTTACGGCAAGCCGCCGTGGATCGCGCTGGGCCTGGCCGCCACCTTCGCCGCGTACGGCCTGATCAAGAAGAAGGTGGGGCTGGGCGGCCTGGAGTCGATGGCCACCGAGACGGCCGTGCAGTTCCTGCCGGCGCTCGCGATGCTGTTCTTCCTGGGCGGCCAGGGCCGGTCGACGTTCGCCTCGGAGGGCACGGGCCACGCCCTGCTGCTCGTGGGCACGGGTGCGATCACCGCGCTGCCGCTGATCTCGTTCGGCGCGGCGGCGGTGCGGCTGCCGCTGTCGGTGCTGGGCATGCTCCAGTACCTGGCGCCGGTCTTCGGTTTCGTGCTGGGCATCGCCGTGTTCCACGAGGAGATGCCGGCGGAGCGGTGGGCGGGCTTCGCGCTCGTCTGGCTGGCGCTGGCGCTGCTGACCTGGGACGGGCTGGCGGCGGCCCGCAGGGGCCGGGCGCGGCTGCGCGAGGCGCGGGCGAAGGCCGTGGCGGCTGCGTCCGGGCCGGCGGCGGCGGGCACGGAGAGCGGCCCGGCGGACACCGGGACCGGCGCGGCGGACGGCGCCGGGGCGGCGGCCTCCACGCGCTGACGCGGGGTGGACGGGGCGGGCCCGGGCGGCGGGCGCGGGGTCCTCGACGTGCGCCCGATATCCGGATACCGGTGCGCGGTGTCCGAAAGCCGCCCTTGACGGGGTTCCAGGGGCTCCCGAGCATCATGCTCACGTCAAACAGAGTTGGAGCCCCCCATGCCCGTACTCCACGGACCAACGCTGCCCCGCACCACCCCCACCACCCGCAGAACACGCAGACCACGCGCCACCACGACCCTGCTGGCGGGCGGCGCGACCGTCACCGCCGCACTGCTGGCCCTGACCTCCGCCCCGGCGACCGCGGCTCCCACCACCGCGCTCGCCGGACGGACGGGCACGGCACGTGCGGCCGCCCCGGACATATCCGTGGCCAATGTCAAGGCGCATCTCGCGCAATTGCAGTCCATCGCCAACGCCAACGGCGGCAACCGCGCCCACGGCCGCAGCGGCTACAAGGCCTCGCTCGACTACGTGAAGGGCAAGCTGGACGCGGCCGGCTACACCACCACCGTCCAGCAGTTCACGTCCAGCGGCGTCACCGGCTACAACCTGATCGCCGACTGGCCGGGCGGCTCCGCCGACCACGTCGTCTTCGCCGGCTCGCACCTGGACTCCGTCACCCGCGGCCCCGGCATCAACGACAACGGCTCCGGCTCCGCCGGCATCCTCGAGGTCGCGCTCACCGTCGCCCGTGAGGGCTACAAGCCCGACAAGCACCTGCGGTTCGCCTGGTGGGGAGCCGAGGAGCTCGGGATGGTCGGGTCCCGGAACTACGTGAACAAGCTGCCGGCCGCCGAGCGCTCGAAGATCGACGCCTATCTGAACTTCGACATGATCGGCTCGCCCAACCCCGGCTACTTCGTCTACGACGACGACCCGAAGGCCGAGCAGGTCTTCAAGGACTTCTACGCCGCCCGCAAGATCGCCACCGAGCCGGAGACCGAGGGCGACGGCCGCTCCGACCACGCGCCGTTCAAGGACGCGGGCGTCCCGGTGGGCGGTCTGTTCAGCGGCGCCGAGTACAGCAAGACGGCGGCCCAGGCGCAGAAGTGGGGCGGCACGGCCGGGCAGGCGTTCGACCGCTGCTACCACTCGGCGTGCGACACGTCGGCGAACATCAACGACACCGCGCTCGACACCAACAGCGACGCGATCGCGTACGCCGTGTGGACGCTGAGCTCCGGCGGCACCACGCCCCCGGCCGGCACCAGCTTCGAGAACCGCACCCCGCTGGACATCCCGGACGCCGGCGCGGCCGTGGAGTCGCCGATCACCGTCACCGGGCGGCCGGGCAACGCCCCCGCCACGCTCAAGGCGGGCGTCGAGATCCGGCACAGCTACCGCGGCGACCTGGTGATCGACCTGGTCGGGCCGAGCGGCCGGACGTACCGGCTGAAGCCCGCCGACTCCGGCGACTCGGCGGCGGACGTCGTGGAGACGTACACGGTCGACGCGTCGGCGGAGACCGCCAACGGCACCTGGAAGCTGCGGGTGCAGGACGTGGCCGCGCAGGACGAGGGCCGGCTCGCCGGCTGGAAGCTCACCTTCTGACCGCCGCCCCCCACAGGGTGGGCCCGCGCCGCAGCGGCGGCGCGGGCCCACGCCGTACGACCCGCCCCGTACGACCCGCCCCGTACGGGCCTACGCCGTGACGTCGCGCGTGGTGAAGCGCGCCCAGGCCGCCGAGCCGAACACGGCCACGTAGAGGCCCTGGAGGCCCAGGTCGCGCCAGAGCTGCTCGGTGGTGACGGGGTCGCGCAGGAGGTCCGCGAAGGCCATCCAGTAGTGCGGGAAGAAGTACGGCCGCACGGCGTCCAGCTGCGGGAACTGGTCCATGATCTGCACCGTGATCAGCAGGCCCACCGTGGTGGCCATGGCCGCGATCCCACTGCCCGTCAGCGTGGAGACGAACAGGCCCAGCGCCGCCACGCCCGCCAGCGAGGCCGCCACCACCAGCGCGATGAGCAGCGCCCGCAGCAGCCCCTCCCCCAGCGACACCGTCGTCCCGCTGATCAGCGTGACCTCGCCCAGCGGGAAGAGCAGCGCCCCCACCGTGAGCGCGGACAGCGCCACGACGAGCGTGGCGGCCAGGCAGAACACCAGCACCGAGGCGTACTTCACCAGCAGCAGGCGGGTGCGCCCGGCCGGGGCGACGAGCAGATAGCGCAGCGTGCCCGCGCCCGCCTCGCCCGCGACGGAGTCGCCGGCGACCACACCGACCGCCATGGGCAGGAAGAACGGCAGGGTCGCGGCCAGGGACGTGAAGACGAGGAAGAGGCCGTTGCCGGTGACCTGGGCGATGAAGGCCGGGCCCCCGTCGCCGTGGCCGCCCGGCCCGCCGTCGCCCGTCTCCACCTTCACGGCGACGCCGACGAGCACGGGGACGGCGGCGAGTACGCCCAGCAGCGCGAGCGTGCGCCAGCGCCGGAACACCGTGAGGATCTCGTTCCGCAGCAGCGACAGATGCCACCCGGGCACCGCGGGCCGGGACTGGGCGGCGGACCCCGCGGCGGCCCCGGGCACGGACTCAGCCCGCCACATCGAAGCCCTCCCCGGTGAGGGCCACGAAGGCGTCCTCCAGCGAGGCACGTTCCGTGCCGAAGGCCCGGACGCGGACGCCGGCGCGGACGAGGGCGGCGTTGAGGTCGGCCGGGTCCACGAGGGCGGCGGGCGGCAGCTCGCCGCTGACGCGGTCGTCCCGGACGGCGAGGTCGGTCACGCCGTGCTCCTTCAGGATCCGTACGGCGTCGGCCGTGTCGGGGGTGGTGACGCCCAGCCGGGCGCGCACGGACGAGGCCAGCTCGGTCACCGTGCCCTGGACGAGCAGCCGGCCCTGGGCCATCACCGCGACGTGCGTGCACACCTGCTCGATCTCGTCGAGGAGGTGGGAGGAGAGGAAGACGGTGGTGCCGCCGGCCGCCAGGTCCCGCACCAGGGCCCGGATCTCGCGCATGCCCTGCGGGTCGAGGCCGTTGGTGGGCTCGTCCAGCACGAGCAGCTCCCGCGGCCGCAACAGGGCCGCGGCCAGCCCCAGGCGCTGCTTCATGCCCAGCGAGTAGGCGCGGGCCTTCTTGCCGGCCGCGGCGGTCAGCCCCACCCGGTCCAGGGCGGCGGCCACGCGCGCCGCGCGGGTGCGCGGGTCGGCGGTGGGGTCGGCGGCGTCGTACCGGGCCAGGTTGTCCCGGCCGGACAGGAAGCCGTACGGGGCGGGGCCCTCGATGAGGGCCCCCACCCGGGACAGCACCCGCCGGCCGGACCGCGGCATCTCCTCGCCCAGGACCCGGGCGACGCCGGAGGTGGGCTCGATCAGCCCCATGAGCATCCGGATGGTGGTGGTCTTGCCGGAGCCGTTGGGGCCGAGGAACCCGAAGACACTGCCGCGCGGGACGAGGAGGTCGAGCCGGTCCACGGCGAGCCGGCCGCCCCGGTAGCGCTTGGTGAGCGCCTGCGTGGCGATCGCCGGCTCCTCCGCCGTCATCTCTCCCCCGCCCTCCCCGGGCCCCCGCGCGGCCCCGGTCACTTGCCGCTGTGAGCGGCGTTCGCGGCCTTGACCAGCGCGTCCTTGCTGACGGCACCGACGAGGACCCGCCCGTCGTCGGTCATCAGGGCATTGACGATGCGCGTGGAGAACAGCCGGCCGGTGCCGAAGTCGCCGCTGACCTTGCTGCCGAAGCTGTCGAGGACCGCCTCGGCGTTCTTGTCGTTCGCGCCCTTCTTCTCCCCGGCCTTCGCGCCCTTCGCGCTCTTGGCCGGGTCCGCGCCCTTGAGCTCGACGATCGAGGCCCAGCCCTCGCCCGTCACCCGGGTGCCGGAGGAGTCCGTGCCGCCGCCGGGCAGGCCCAGCGCGCCCAGGCCCTTGCCGAGCGGCTGGTCGCCGTCCTTGCCGTGGCCGTCCTTGCCGTGGCCGTCCCGGGCGGGCCCGCCGGGCTCCCCCTCGGTGACCTTGGCGCCCTTGGGCGGCGTGAAGGTGAAGGCGCCGGCGGCGGGCTTGCCGAAGTCCACCGACGTGAAGCCGGCGTCCACGACGGCCTTGCCGCCGCTCTTGGCGGACAGGGTGAACTTCAGCGGCACGCCGGTCTTGGCGTCCACGGCGATGCGCACCGCACCGACCGTCGACTCCTGCTGCTTGGGCTTGATCACCAGCTGGTAGGCGTCGCGGCCGGCGACCTTGGCCGTGCCGTCGACGGAGACGTCGGTGGTCTTGCCGGCCGCGTCCAGGGCCTGCTTGGCGAGCTGCTGCGGGGTGGCCTTGCTCAGGTCGCGGGGCTCGGCCTGCTGCCGGCCCGCCGCGTGCTCGGCGTTCCGCGAGTGGTGGACGGTGTTGGAGGCGCTGTCGTACGCCCAGACGTCGGCGCCGTTGTGCACGACGGTGTACTCGGCGGCGCGCTCGACGACCGAAAGGCGCTGGCGGTCGGGGCCGTCGGCGGCCACGCGCAGCGTGTGCGTGCCGGAGACCAGCTCGGTCAGCTTGCTCTCGGGCGAGGCGGCGGAGCCGTCGCCCTTGGCGCCCTTGTCACCCTTGCCGCCGGACTTGCCCTCGCCCATGCCCTCCAGGGAGAAGCCGGACGGCATCGACGGCAGGCCCAGATCCGTGCTGATCTTGACCGAGCCGGATATGCGCTGGGTGTCGGACGCCGCCATCTTCGCGACGAGGTCCTGGGCGCTGATCCGCGGCAGGTCCGGGTCGGCGGACTTGGCGAGCGCCGACCCGATGCCTATGGTGGCCGCCGCGACGCCGGCCACCGCGACCGGCACCGCGTACCGGACGGCCTTGCGGCGCCCGGTGCCCCTGCCGGGGGCGTCCGTGCCCGCAGCGCCCTCGGCGCCCTCGGCGCCCTCGGCGCCCGGGTTCGGCTGGTGGATCCGTGCCATGTGCTCTACCTCCGTCTTCGGCGGCGGTCTTCGCGTCGTGCACTCGCCCACACCTGGGCTCATTGTGGCCCGACCGCGCGGTGCCGGCATGCGAGTCGGGGGATTCCCCCGGGAATTCGGGGGTCGTTCCCCGGACCTGACGCATTCCATTCCACCGCAGCGGCCCGGCGGAGTCGTCAGCCGACGGGATCAAGTCGGCGTACGCCTCCGGTATGACGGCCCGTAGGGGACGGCCCGCCGCCGGGCGGAGCCACCCTGCCGAAGAGGGACCGGCCGGGGGTCAGCCCGCCCGGTGCACCACCGCGTCGCAGAGCTCCTCCAGGGCCCTCTTCGCGGGGCAGTCGGGCAGCGGGGCCAGCGTCGCGCGGGCCTCCTGGGCGTACCGCACGGTGTCCCGCCGGGCCTGCTCCAGCGCGGGGTGGGCGCGCAGCCGGCGCAGCACCTCGGCGTGCAGGGCGTCGTCGGCGAGGTCGCCGTCGAGCATCGCGCAGAGCTCGAGGTCCTCCGGCGCGCCGGTGGCCGCGGCGCGGGCGCGCACGTGCAGCACGGGCAGGGTGGCGATGCCCTCGCGCAGGTCGGTGCCGGGGGTCTTGCCGGACTCGTGCGAGTCGCTGGCGATGTCCAGCACGTCGTCGGCGAGCTGGAAGGCGATGCCGAGCCGCTCGCCGTAGTGGGTGAGGATCTCCACGACGTGCTCGTCGGCGCCGGACATCATGGCGCCGTAGCGGCCGGAGACGGCGATGAGCGAGCCGGTCTTGCCGGCCAGGACGTCGAGGTAGTGGTCGACGGGGTCGCGGCCGTCGCGCGGGCCGGCGGTCTCCAGGATCTGGCCGGTGACCAGGCGCTCGAACGCCTCGGACTGGATGCGGACGGCCTCCGGGCCCAGGTCGGCGAGTATCCGGGAGGCGCGGGCGAAGAGGAAGTCGCCGGTGAGGACCGCCACGGAGTTGCCCCAGCGGGTGTTGGCGCTGGGCACGCCGCGGCGCACCGTGGCCTCGTCCATGACGTCGTCGTGGTAGAGCGTCGCCAGGTGGGTGAGCTCGACCACCACGGCGGAGGGCACGATGCCCGGCGCGTGGGGGTCGCCGAACTGGGCGGCGAGCATCACCAGGAGCGGGCGGAACCGCTTGCCCCCGGCCTGGACGAGGTGCTGCGCGGCCTCGGTGATGAAGGGCACATCACTCTTGGTCGCCTCGAGGAGCCCCTCCTCGACGGCGGCCAACCCGGCCTGGACGTCGGCTTCAAGAGCCTGGTCCCGCACGCTCAGCCCGAATGGCCCGACGACGGTCACGAGGGGTACTCCTGTCTGCCTGCGAACACGGGGATTGTCGATGTGTCGCTGTCTTCACCAAAAGTCAGCGTATCCGGTCGGCTGTCGATCACCGTGGGCGCCTTCCCTTTCTCCGGGCCTTCCTCGGGAGCTTCCTGCACCGTCCCGACGAGCACAAACGCCGGACGGGCCGGTTCCGGCCCGTCCGGCGTCCGATGACGCGAAAACGGCGCTGCCGCGCTCCCTTCCGGCCGCTACAGGGCGGCCACCGTGCGCGCCAGCCGGGGCGAGGCGTACTCCGTCCCGCACACGAACCGCATCACGGGCCCGAAGCTGGCCGCGGCGGGCAGCCCGGTGAAGAACAGCCCCGGCACCGAGGACTGGTAGCCCGGGCCGAGCCGGGGCCCGCCGGCGCTGACGGCGAGCCGGGTGCGCAGGCCGGGGCCGAGGAAGTCCATGGCCGCGACGTCCACCCGGTAGCCGGTGGCGGCGATCACATGGTCGGCGCGCAGCTCGCTCTCCGTGCCGCGCCCCTCGCCGGCGAGGGTCAGCACCGGCTGCCCGGACTCGACCCGGGCGGCCACGACGCGCTTGCCCTCGGTGACCTGCACCCGGCCGACGAAGCGCTCGCGCAGCCACCAGGCGCCGAGCGGCCCCAGCACCCGGCGGACCAGGTACTGGCGGGTGGGCGCGGGCAGGTGCCGGAAGCGGTCGGCGTGGTAGGAGAAGGCGTACAGCGACCAGGCGCGCCCGAAGGGGGTGTCCGGCTTGTACGGCGGCTGCTCGTCGGGGGCCGCGCCGAAGCGGACGGCGCCGCGGCGCCGGGCCACGACCCGTACGGTGGCGGCGCCCGCCTCGGCCAGCAGCACGGCGGTCTCCAGGGCCGACTGGCCGGCGCCGATGATCACCACGTCGCGGCCGGCGAAGGCCGACAGGTCGCGGTGCTGGGAGCTGTGGGAGACGGGCCCGGCCGGCGAGGGGCCGCCCGGTACGGCGGCGGCGAGCTCGGCGGGGAGCCGGGAGAGGCCGGTGAGGCCGGTGGCGACGACGACGGCCCGCGCGGCGAACTGCTCGCCGGAGTCGAGCTTGAGCTCGAAGCCCCCGCCGGCGCCGCGGTGCTCGACGGAGACCACGCGCTCGCGCTCCAGGCCGGAGACCAGCCGCCGCTGGAACCACAGGCCGTAGCCGGCGAAGGTCTCGACGGGGATGGCGTCCCAGTCCGACTCGTACCGCCGTTCGCCCACGTCCAGGCAGTAGTCGAGGAGGGTGTGGCCGGGCTGCGGGGCGTCGATGTCCGAGGCGGACGGGGTGGACTTCAGCAGCATGCCGGCGGGCATGTGGTCGGTCCAGCTCACCATGGGCGAGCCGAAGACGCGCGTGGGCACGGCGCGCGCCTTCAGGTGGGCGGCGGTCGACAGGCCGTACGGACCGGCCCCGATGACGGCTACGGGCAGTGTCACGAGTCCCCTCCAAGGGCAGTGCTCGGCGCGGTGACTGGTGGGTGGTGTGAACGGGCCGGGTCAGCCGGCGGCGGCAGCGGCGCGACGCCGGGAACGCCACAGCTGCCACAGGTGTCGCAGGCCCGGCCGGACGAAACGGGCGAGCATGGTGAAGAACGGCTTCATGTCGTCGCGCGCGGCCCAGGCCAGCTCGGTGCCGGTGGCCCGCGCGGGGGCGTGCGGGGTGGTGTAGCCGCTGCGCCGGTAGGCGGCGAGCGCGGGCAGGTCGATGTTCTCCACGACGAAGCGGCGTCCGGTGAGCTGCTCGGCCTCCGGGACCGGCCGCCCGGTCAGGTCCAGGTGCTGGGCGCGGACGACGTCGATGCCGGCCTCGTTCTCGAACATGCGGAACTGGGCGCCCATCCGGGGGTTGAAGTCCAGCAGCTTGTAGCGGCCGTCGCGGCGGTCGTAGCGCCAGTCCAGGTCGATGATCCCGCAGAAGCCGATCTGCTTGATGAACTGCGCGGCCATGGTGGCCAGTTCCGGGTTGTCGACGATGTAGGCGTGCGCCGTCATGCCCGCGTGCGGCGGCCAGGACCGCACCTTGACGCCGGTGAACATCGCCAGCGGCGTGCTCTCGGCGTCGAAGTAGGCGTGCACGATCCAGTCCTCGGCCTCCTCCCGCGGCAGGTACTCCTGGAGGATCACCCCGGGCACCGGCCCCCAGTCGCGCGCCAGCTCCAGCAGCTCGCGCGGGCCGCCGATGCGCGTGGTGCCGTGCACGGCGGGGTGCCGGCGCCGCTCGAACGCCTCGCGGTTCTTGGCGACCAGGGGGAAGGCGGCCGTCGCGGCGTACTTCTCGATCTCCTCGTACGAGGCCGGGAACAGGGTGGCGGGCGACGGCACGCCGTGCTCGGCGCAGAGCTCGTGCAGCCCCTGCTTGCTGGCCAGCCGGCGGGGCAGCGCCGGCTCGACCGGCGGGAAGAGGAACGCGCCCCGCAGCTCGGCGGCGTGCTCGGCGATCAGCACCGCGGCCTCCTCGTCGGTCGGGACGAGGACCGAGGGCCGGCCGATGCGCCGCCCGATCCGCAGCAGCCCCTCGACCAGCTCCTCCGGCCGCTCGGTGCCGGTGGTCGGCCAGACGAAGCAGGAGCGCAGGTAGCGCGACAGGGCGGCGGGGGTCCATCTGTCCTCGGTGATGGCGTACATCGGCACGCCCAGGCGGCCCAGGCTGCGGATCGCCCCGACGCCGCCGTGGTGCAGGGGATAGTCACCGATCTTGACAATCAGCCCGGGTACGGACCGGTCCGCCGCCACGAGCGGGCTCCTGCTCGCCACCAGCACCCCCCTCGGCCACCCAGCCTCAGCGGCCCCCCACTGTGTGTGACCCGACTTAGGACGCTACTTCGGAATCGCATGCTCCATCAAGGAATTGCCGGACATTGCCCTCCCTTTAGCCAGCGATCGGACACCTGTCCTTCGGCGGCCTCCTCTTGCGGTGACCACGTAATGTGTGGTCCGGTCCACGGCGCCCGGCCGCACCGCCCGGCGCCACACGGAAGAAGGCGAGGCAGCGCATGGCCCAGCACAGCCCCCGTGAGCTTCCCGAAGGCGATCCCTTCGGCGCCCACACCCTCCCCTACGGCGTCTTCACCACCTCCGACGAGCCCGGCCGCCCGCGCGTGGGCGTGCGCTACGGCGCGTACGTGCTCGACGCCGCGGCGGCAGCCGCCGCGCACGGCTCCGCGTACGCCGGCCTGCTGGACCGGCCGTCGCTCAACCCCCTCATGGCCGCCGGGCGCGCGGTGTGGCAGGCCGTACGGTCGGAGATCCCGGCCTGGCTGGAGGGCCCGTACTTCCACCCGCTGGACGAGGTGACGCTGCACCTGCCGTTCGAGGTCGCCGACTACGTCGACTTCTACGCCAGCGAGTACCACGCCACCAACGCCGGCCGCATCTTCCGGCCGAACGGCGAGGCCCTCACGCCCAACTGGAAGCACCTGCCCATCGGGTACCACGGCCGCGCCGGCACCGTCGTGCTCTCCGGCACCGACGTCGTGCGCCCCAGCGGCCAGCGCAAGGCGCCCGCCGACGCGCTGCCCACCTTCGGCCCCTCGCAGCGGCTGGACCTGGAGGCCGAGGTCGGCTTCGTCGTCGGCACCCCCTCGCGCACCGGCACGCCCGTGCCGCTGGCGGACTTCCGCGAGCACGTCTTCGGCGTCTGCCTGGTCAACGACTGGTCGGCGCGCGACATCCAGGGCTGGGAGTACGTGCCGCTGGGCCCGTTCCTCGGCAAGTCCTTCGCCACGTCCGTCTCCGCCTGGATCACGCCGCTGGACGCGTTCGACCACGCGCGCACGGCGCCGCCGGAGCGCAGCCACCCGCTGCTGCCCTACCTGGACGACGCGGGCAGCGAGCCGGGCGGCATCGACCTGCGGCTGGAGGTGACGATCAACGGCGAGACGGTGTCCCGGCCGCCGTTCTCCGCCATGTACTGGACGGCCGCCCAGCAGATGGCGCACATGACCGTCAACGGCGCCTCGCTGCGCACCGGCGACCTGTACGCCTCCGGCACCGTCAGCGGCCCCGAGCCGGACCAGCTGGGCTGCCTGCTGGAACTCACGCAGGGCAAGGGCCCCTGGCTGGCCGACGGCGACGAGGTGACGATCACCGCGTGGGCGCCGGGGCCGGACGGGGCCCGGATCGGCCTGGGCGAGGTCACCGGCCGCGTCCTGCCGCCCGTGGGCTGACGAGGGCGGACGGGAGCGGACGGACGGGAGCGGACGGACGGGACCGGACGGACGGGGGCCGGCGGGGGCTCCTGCTAACTTGTCGTGCCCCTGCTCAACCGCAGGCAACACCAGGAGGAGATGCAGGTGCGCAAGGCAGCGCAGATCACGGGGGCGGCGCTCGTCGCCGCTGTGCTGATGACCGGTTGTTCCAGCGGGAGCGACGACAAGAAGAACAAGGGCGACGCCACGCCGCCGCCCGCGCCCTCGGCGACCGCCGCGCCCACGCAGGGCGGCTCCGGCGCGGCCGGCGCCACGGACGGCGGGTATGCGGCGCAGACCGCCGACGGCCTCGTGGGCTTGTCGCTCTCGGCCGGCACCGCCACGCTGGTCTCGGACGGCGGCAAGCACCTGTGCACCGGCACGGTCCGCGGCAAGTCGATCGACCTCAAGTGCCCCGACGGCAGCACCAAGCGCACGATGGGCCTGATCGAGAAGTCGGACGCCACCTCGATGGTCGTCTTCTGGGAGGGCGGCGACAGGGAGACCTTCGTCAAGAAGGCCGACGCCGGCCAGCTGCCGACGGCGCTGCCCAGCGCCCTCCCCAGCAACCTGCCGACCGACCTCCCGGGCCTGCCCAAGCCCGGCCACTGAGGCCCGCAGGCCCGTACGGCGCACGCGCCGCGGCCCGGCACCCCTGACGTACGGGGTGCCGGGCCGCGGCGCGTTTCCGCTGGGGGTCAGCGCACGAACACGCCCGCGTGCCCGGCCAGGTCGAGGAAGTACTGCGGCGCCACGCCCAGCACCACCGTCACCACCAGGCCCACCGCGATCGCCGTGGACGTCAGCGGGCTCGGCACCGCCACCGTCGGGCCCTCCGGCCGGGGCTCGTTGAAGAACATCAGCACGATCACCCGGATGTAGAAGAACGCGGCGATCGCCGACGCCAGCACACCCACGATCACCAGCGGCGCCGCCCCGCCCTGCGCCGCCGCCTTGAACACCGCGAACTTCCCCGCGAAGCCGCTGGTCAGCGGGATGCCCGCGAAGGCCAGCAGGAACACCGCGAAGACCGCCGCCACCAGCGGCGAACGGCGGCCCAGCCCCGCCCACTTGCTCAGCTGCGTGGCCTCGCCGCCCGCGTCCCGCACCAGCGTCACCACGGCGAACGCGCCCAGCGTGACGAACGAGTAGGCGCCCAGGTAGAAGAGCACCGAGGACACCCCGGCGGGCGAGGTGGCCACGACACCGGCCAGGATGAAGCCCGCGTGCGCGATGGACGAGTAGGCCAGCAGCCGCTTGACGTCCGTCTGCGTCACCGCGACCACCGCGCCGATCAGCATCGTCACGATGGCCACGCCCCACATCACCGGCCGCCAGTCCCACCGCAGCCCCGGCAGCACCACGTACAGCAGCCGCAGCAGCGCCCCGAAGGCGGCGACCTTGGTGGCGGCGGCCATGAAGCCGGTGACGGGCGTGGGCGCGCCCTGGTAGACGTCGGGCGTCCACATGTGGAACGGCACCGCACCCACCTTGAACAGCAGCCCCATCAGCACCATCGCGCCGCCGATGAGCAGCAGCGCGTCGTTGCCCATGGTGGCCGCGAGCGCCGGCGTGACGGTGCGGGGGGTGCCGCCGACGACGTCGGCGATGCCGGAGTACGTGACCGTGCCCGCGTAGCCGTACAGCAGGGCCACGCCGAACAGCAGGATGGCGGAGGAGAAGGCGCCCAGCAGGAAGTACTTGACGGCGGCCTCCTGCGACAGCAGCCGCTGCCGGCGGGCCAGCGCGCACAGCACGTACAGCGGGAGCGAGAACACCTCCAGCGCCACGAACAGCGTCAGCAGGTCGTTGGCGGCGGGGAAGACCAGCATGCCGCCGACGGCGAAGAGCAGGACGGGGAAGACCTCGGTGGTCGTCAGGCCCGCCCGGACCGCCTTCTGCTCGGCCTCCCCGCCCGGCACGGCGGCGGCCTGGGCGGCGAAGGAGTCGACGGGGCGGCCGTGCGCGGCCGGGTCCAGGCGGCGCTCGGCGAAGGTGAGGACGGCGACCAGGCCGGTGAGCAGGATCGTGCCCTGGAGGAACAGCGCCGGGCCGTCCACGGCGACGGCGCCCATGGCGGCGGGGTGCGCCTTGCCGTTCGCGTAGCCGCCGGCGGCGAGCGCCACCACGGCGGCGAAGGCGGCCGCCAGGCCGACCGCGGCGAGCAGCGCCTGCGCGGGGTGGCGGAGGCGGCGCGGCAGGAACGCCTCGACCAGGACGCCGACGAGGGCGGTGCCCAGGACGATGAGCACGGGCGCCAGCTCGGCATACTCGATCACCGGGCCGGGGATCTTCACGGGGGCCTCGGCCGCCGCCGTCGTCCACAGGCTGTGGACGACGGCTCCGGGTGCTGCGGGACTCACTTCGCGGCCTCCACATCGTTCACACGGGCATCCTTCACACGGGCATCGCTCACGCGGACGTCGGGCGCCGGGTCGCCCTTGTGGACCTGCGACATCGTGTGCTGCACGGCCGGGTCGAGGACGTCCGTCACGGGCTTGGGGTAGATACCGAGGACCAGCAGCAGCACGACCAGCGGGGTCACGACGACCAGTTCGCGGGCGCGCAGGTCGGGCATGCCCCGCACCGGCTCGGCCACCGGGCCGGTCATGGTGCGCTGGTAGAGCACCAGTACGTAGAGCGCGGCGAGCACGATGCCCACCGTGGCGACGGCACCGAGCACCGGGTGCCGGCTGAACGTGCCGACCAGGACGAGGAACTCGGAGACGAACGGCGCCAGGCCCGGCAGCGACAGCGTGGCCAGGCCGCCGACGAGGAACGTGCCGGCGAGGACGGGCGCGACCTTCTGCACGCCGCCGTAGTCCTCGATGAGCCGCGAGCCGCGCCGGGCGATGAGGAACCCGGCGACCAGCATCAACGCGGCCGTGGAGATGCCGTGGTTGACCATGTACAGGGTGGCGCCGGACTGACCCTGGGTGGTCATCGCGAAGATGCCCAGGACGATGAAGCCGAAGTGGGAGATCGACGCGTAGGCGATCAGCCGCTTGATGTCCTTCTGCGCGACCGCGAGCAGCGCCCCGTAGAGGATGCTGACCAGGGCGAGGCCCAGCACGACGGGGGTGGCCCACCGCGAGGCGTCCGGGAAGAGCTGGAGGCAGAAGCGCAGCATGGCGAAGGTGCCGACCTTGTCGACCACGGCGGTGATGAGGACGGCGACGGGCGCGGTGGTCTCGGTCATGGCGCCGGGCAGCCAGGTGTGCAGCGGCCACAGCGGCGCCTTGACGGCGAAGGCGAAGAAGAAGCCGAGGAACAGGGCGCGTTCGGTGGTGGTCGCGATGTCGAGCCTGCCCGCGGCGCGGGCCTCGACGATGCGGGTGAGGGAGAAGGTGCCCTCGCCGAGCTGGTGGGCGGTGACCGCGTACAGCCCGATGACGGCGGCCAGCATGATCAGTCCGCCGACGAGGTTGTAGAGCAGGAACTTCACGGCGGCGTGCGACCGCCGGCCCGCCGCCTCGGCCTCCGTGTGCGGACCGGCCCGGTCCCCGAAGCCCCCGATGAGGAAGTACATCGGGACGAGCATGGCCTCGAAGAAGATGTAGAAGACGAAGACGTCGGTGGCCTCGAAGGCGATCACCACCATCGCCTCGACCAGCAGGATCAGCGCGAAGAAGCCCTGGGTGGGCCGCCACCGCCGGGAGCTGGTCTCCAGGGGGTCGGCGTCGTGCCAGCCGGCCAGCACGACGAACGGCACGAGCAGCGCCGTCAGGCCGATGAGCACCACCGCGATGCCGTCGACGCCCAGTTCGTAGCGGACGCCGAAGTCGGCGATCCAGGCGTGCGACTCGGTGAACTGGAAGGGCGTCTTCGACGCCGTGTCGAAGCGCGCCAGCTGGACGGCCGCCAGGACGAGCGTGGCCAGGGAGAAGCCCAGGGCCAGCCACCGGGCGGCGGCGCGGCGGGCGGCGGGCACGGCGGCGGTGGCCACCGCGCCCAGCGCGGGCACCGCGGCCGTCGCCGTGAGCAGGGGAAATGACATGACTAGACCGCCCTCATCAGCAGGGTCGCGGCGATGAGCACCGCCGTACCGCCGAACATCGAGACCGCGTACGACCGCGCGAAGCCGTTCTGCAGCCGGCGCAGCCGGGCGGAGGCGCCGCCGACGGCGGCGGCCGTGCCGTTCACCGCGCCGTCGACCAGGCCGTGGTCGACGCGGGCGAGGCCGCGTACGAGGTGGTCGCCGCCGCGCACCAGCACGATGTGGTTGATGTCGTCCTGGAGCAGGTCGCGGCGGGCGGCGCGGGTGAGGAGGCTGCCGCGCGGCGGGGTGACCGGGACGGGCCGCCGCCCGTACTGGAACCAGGCCAGGGCGACGCCGAGGACCATCACCACCATGGTGGCGGCGGTGACGGTGAGGGCGCCGACCGGGGAGTTGCCCTCCTCGTGGCCGGTGACGGGCGAGAGCCAGCGCACGAACGCGTCGTCGATGCTGAACAGCCCGCCGGCGAGGACCGATCCGGCCGCGAGCACGATCATGGGGATGGTCATGACCTTGGGCGACTCGTGCGGGTGCGGCATGGCGCCCTCGTGGGCGGCCGCGGCGGGCTCGGCGCTGGGCTCGTCGGGCGACGGGGCGGGCCGCCACCGTTCCTCGCCGAAGAAGGTCAGCACCATCACGCGGGTCATGTAGTACGCGGTGATGGCGGCACCCAGCAGCGCGGCGCCGCCGAGGATCCAGCCCTCGGTGCCGCCCTTGGCGAACGCCGCCTCGATGATCTTGTCCTTGGAGAAGAAGCCGGACAGGCCGGGGAACCCGATGATGGCCAGGTAGCCGAGGCCGAAGGTCACGAACGTCACCGGCATGTACTTCCGCAGGCCGCCGTAGCGCCGCATGTCGACCTCGTCGTTCATGCCGTGCATCACCGAGCCGGCGCCGAGGAACAGGCCGGCCTTGAAGAAGCCGTGCGTGACGAGGTGCATGATGGCGAAGACGTAGCCGAGGGGGCCGAGTCCGGCGGCCAGGACCATGTAGCCGATCTGCGACATGGTCGAGCCGGCCAGCGCCTTCTTGATGTCGTCCTTGGCGCAACCGACGATCGCACCGAAGAGCAGCGTGACCGCGCCGACGGCCACCACGGCCGCCTGTGCGACGGGCGCGGCGTCGAAGATCGCGGCGGAGCGGGTGATCAGGTAGACGCCGGCGGTCACCATCGTGGCGGCGTGGATGAGCGCCGAGACGGGCGTGGGGCCCTCCATGGCGTCGCCGAGCCAGCTCTGCAGCGGCACCTGGGCCGACTTGCCGCAGGCGGCCAGCAGCAGCATCAGCCCGATGGCGGTGAGCCGGCCCTCGCCGGCCCGGTCGGCGTGGTCCAGCACGGGGCCGAAGGCGAAGGTGCCGAAGGTGGTGAACATCAGCATCACGGCGATCGACAGCCCCACGTCACCCACACGGTTGACGAGGAACGCCTTCTTCGCGGCGGTGGCCGCGCTGGGCTTGTGCTGCCAGAAGCCGATCAGCAGGTACGAGGCGAGGCCCACGCCCTCCCAGCCGACGTACAGCAGCAGGTAGTTGTCGGCGAGGACCAGCAGCAGCATCGCCGCGAGGAAGAGGTTGAGGTAGCCGAAGAAGCGGCGGCGGCGCTCGTCGTGGGCCATGTAGCCCACCGAGTAGAGGTGGATGAGCGAGCCGACGCCGGTGATGAGCAGCACGAACGTCACGGACAACTGGTCCAGTTGGAAGCCGGCGTCGGCGTGGAAACCGCCGACGGGCACCCAGCTGAAGACCGTCACGTCCAGCTCGCGGTCGTCGGCGGCGCGGCCGAGCAGCCCGGCGAAGAGGACGGCGCCGATGACGAAGGACAGGGCGGCGACCAGCGTGCCGATCCAGTGGCCGGCGCGGTCCAGCCGCCGCCCGCCGCAGAGCAGCACGCCGGCGCCCAGCAGGGGCACCAGGACGAGCAGTCCGATGAGGTTCTCCACCGTGTGTCCCCTTACAGCTTCAGCAGGCTGGCGTCGTCGACCGAGGCCGAGTGGCGGGAGCGGAAGATCGTCAGGATGATGGCGAGCCCGATGACGACCTCGGCGGCGGCGACGACCATCGTGAAGAACGCGATGATCTGGCCGTCGAGGTTGCCGTGCATCCGTGCGAAGGTGACGAACGCCAGGTTGCAGGCGTTCAGCATCAGCTCGACGCACATGAAGACGACGATCGCGTTCCGCCTGATGAGCACGCCGGCGGCACCGATGGTGAACAACAGGGCCGCCAGATAGAGGTAGTTGACCGGGTTCACCTCTTCTTCCCCTTCCGCTCCAGCCGGTCCTCCGACCGCTGCTCCAGCGCCGCCAGGTCCGCCAGCGCCTCGGCGGACACGTCCCGCACCTGGCCGCGGGCGCGCAGCGTCTGGTTGACGCTGAGCTCGGCGGGCGTGCCGTCGGGCAGCAGCGCCGGGACGTCCACCGCGTTGTGCCGGGCGTACACGCCGGGCGCGGGGAGCGGCGGCAGCTGCTTGCCGCCGCGCACGCGCGCCTCCGCGAGCTCGCGCTGGGTGGCGGCGCGCTCGGTGCGCTCCCGGTGCGTGAGGACCATCGCGCCCACGGCCGCGGTGATGAGCAGGGCGCCGGTGATCTCGAACGCGAACACGTACTTGGTGAAGATCAGCGCGGCCAGGCCCTGCACGTTGCCGCCCGCGTTGGCCTGGCCGAGGCCGTCGAACCGGTGCAGCGAGGCGTTGGCGATGCCCGCGCCCAGCAGCACGCCGAAGCCCAGCACGCACAGCCCCGCCAGCAGCCGCTGCCCGCGGATGGTCTCCTTGAGGGAGTCGGCGGCGGTGACGCCCACCAGCATCACCACGAACAGGAACAGCATCATGACCGCGCCGGTGTAGACGACGATCTGCACGATGCCCAGGAAGTACGCGCCGTTGGCCAGGTAGAACACGGCCAGCACGATCATCGTGCCGGCCAGCGACAGCGCGCTGTGCACGGCCTTCCGCATCAGCACGGTGGCCAGCGCGCCGAGCACGGCGACCACCGCCAGCACCCAGAACTGCACCGCCTCGCCCGTGGAGGTCATGCCTGCACCTCCTCGCCGTCGGGCTCGGGCTTCTCGCCCTTGGAGACCGCGACCTGCCGCTCGGTGCCGGGCGCGGCGTGCGTCACCAGGCCGCGGTAGTAGTCCTGTTCGGTCATGCCGGGGTAAATGGCGTGCGGCGTGTCGACCATGCCCTCCTCCAGGCCGGCGAGCAGCTGTTCCTTGGTGTAGATCAGCGATTCGCGGCTGGAGTCGGCCAGTTCGTACTCGTTCGTCATCGTCAGCGCCCGGGTGGGGCACGCCTCGACGCACAGGCCGCACAGGATGCAGCGCAGATAGTTGATCTGGTAGACGCGGCCGTACCGCTCACCCGGCGAGTAGCGCTCCTCGTCGGTGTTGTCGGCGCCCTCCACGTAGATGGCGTCGGCCGGGCAGGCCCAGGCGCACAGCTCGCAGCCGATGCACTTCTCCAGGCCGTCCGGGTGCCGGTTGAGCTGGTGACGGCCGTGGAATCGCGGCGCGGTGGGCTTCTTGTACTCGGGGTACTGCTCGGTGAGCCGCTTCTTGAACATGGCCTTGAAGGTCACGCCGAAGCCGGCCACGGGATTCTGGAAGTCAGTCACCGCGGGCCTCCTTTTCGTCACGCACAGTGTCCACCCCGCCACTGACAATGAGGTGCCCCTCGCCCCGGGGCCGGCGGCGCGGCACGGGCGGCACGGTCTGGCCGGGCAGCGGCGGCACGGGGTGGCCGCCCGCCATCGGGTCGAAGGCCGCCTCCTCGTCCGGCGCGGACTCCGCCTCCCCGGCGGCCTCCTCCCCGGTGTCCTTCTCCGCGCGGGCCCGGAAGACGTCGGCGAGCAGCGACAGCAGCAGGACGCCCAGCACCCCGCCGCCCACGTACAGCACGATGTGCTGGAAGTCGTAGTGCTCGTTGCGCAGCGCCCGCACCGTGGCCACGAGCATCAGCCAGGCCAGCGAGACGGGGATGAGCACCTTCCAGCCCAGCTTCATCAGCTGGTCGTAGCGCACCCGCGGCAGCGTGCCGCGCAGCCAGATGAAGAAGAACAGCAGCAGCTGCACCTTGATCACGAACCAGAGCAGCGGCCACCAGCCGTGGTTCGCGCCCTCCCAGAACGCCGACACCGGGTAGGGAGCCCGCCAGCCGCCCAGGAAGAGGGTGGTGGCGACCGACGAGACCGTCACCATGTTCACGTACTCGGCGAGCATGAACATCGCGAACTTGATCGACGAGTACTCGGTGTTGAAGCCGCCGACGAGGTCGCCCTCGGACTCCGGCATGTCGAACGGCGCCCGGTTGGTCTCCCCCACCATCGTCGCGATGTACACGAGGAAGGACACCGGCAGCAGCAGCACGTACCACCGGTCGTGCTGCGCCTCGACGATCGCGGACGTCGACATCGAGCCGGAGTAGAGGAACACCGACGCGAACGCGGCGCCCATCGCGATCTCGTACGAGATCATCTGCGCGCACGACCGCAACCCGCCCAGCAGCGGGTACGTCGACCCGGACGACCAGCCGGCCAGCACGATGCCGTAGATGCCCACCGACGCCACCGCGAGGATGTACAGCACCGCGATCGGCAGGTCGGTCAGCTGCATCGCCGTGCGGTGCCCGAAGACGGACACCTCGCCGCCCGACGGGCCGAAGGGGATCACCGCGACGGCCATGAACGCCGGGATCGCCGCGACCACCGGCGCCAGCAGGTAGACCACCTTGTCGGCGCGGCGGACGATCACGTCCTCCTTGAGCATCAGCTTCACGCCGTCGGCCAGCGACTGCAACATCCCCCACGGGCCGTGCCGGTTGGGGCCGATGCGCAGCTGCATCCAGGCCACGACCTTGCGCTCCCAGACGATGGAGAACAACACCGTCACCATCAGGAACGCGAAGCAGAAGACGGCCTTCAGCACCACCAGCCACCACGGGTCCCGGCCGAACATCGACAGGTCCTCGGCGGCCAGCAGCCGCAGCGGCACGCTCGCGGTCACGACAGCACCTCCCCGAAGGGCGCCCCGGCCCCGTCGCCGTTGTCCGCACCGATCCGTACGGGTTCACCCGGGCGCGCCCCCAGGTCGGAGAGCGCACCGCCGCCCACCGAGTTCAGCGGCAGCCACACCACCCGGTCCGGCATGGGCGTCACCCGCAGCGGCAGCCGCACCGACCCCGCCGGCCCCGACACCCGCAGCACCTGCCCGTCCGCCACGCCGGCCTCGGCCGCCGTCGCCGCCGACAGCCGCGCCACCGGCTCGGGCCGGGTGGCGGCCAGCGCGTCGTCGCCGTCCTGCAACCGGCCCCGGTCCAGCAGCATCCGGTGCCCGGCCAGCACCGCCTCGCCCGGCTCGGGCCGCGGCAGCGCCCGGGCCGGCTCGTCCGGCGGCGCCGGCCGCTCGCCACGCCACGGGCCCAGCCGGGCCAGCTCCGCGCGGGCCGCCGGCACGTCCGGCAGGCCCAGCGGCACGTCCATCGCATCGGCCAGCATGTGCAGCACCCGCAGGTCGCCCGGCACGGACGTACGCGCCATCTGGTCCGGCTTGAGCGCCGCCTCGAACAGCCGCGCCCGCCCCTCCCAGTCGAGGAACGTGCCCGCCTTCTCGGCGACCGCCGCCACCGGCAGCACCACGTCCGCCCGGTCCGTCACCTCGCTCGGCCGCTGCTCCAGGCTCACCAGGAACCCGACCGCGTCCAGCGCCTCCCGGGCCCGCGCCGGATCGGGCAGGTCGGCGACCTCCACGCCCCCCACCAGCAGCGCACCCAACTCGCCCGTGACCGCCGCCGCCACGATCTGCCCGGCGTCCCGCCCCGGGCTGCGCGGCAGCTCCGGCACACCCCACACGGCCGCCGTCTCCTCGCGCGCCCGCGGGTCCGTCGTCGGCCGCCCGCCCGGCAACAGGCCCGGCAGCGCACCGGCCTCCAGCGCGCCCCGCTCGCCCGCCCGGCGCGGCAGCCACACCAGGCGCGCGCCGGTCGCACGCGCCGCCTCCAGCGCCGCCGTCAGCCCGCCCGGCACGCCCGCCAGCCGCTCACCGGCCAGGATCACCGCGCCCCCGGCCCGCAGCGCCTCGGCCGCCGCCCGGCCGTCCGGGTCCAGCCCCGACCCGCCCGCCAGCGCCCGCAGCCACTCCGGCTCGGTGCCCGGCGCCGCCGGCAGCAGCGTGCCGCCCGCCTTCAGCAGACCGCGCGTGGCGTGCGTGGCCAGCGCGAAGGTGCGCTGCCCGTGGCGCCGCCACGCCTTGCGCAACCGCAGGAAGACACCGGGCGCCTCCTCCTCGGCCTCCAGCGCCACCAGCAGCACCGCCGGCGCCTTCTCCAGCGCCGCGTACGTCACACCCGTACCGTCCAGGTCCACGCCCCGGCCCGCGACGTGCGCGGCGAGGAAGTCGGCCTCCTCACCGCTGTGCACCCGGGCCCGGAAGTCCACGTCGTGCGTCTCCAGGGCGACCCGCGCGAACTTCGCGTACGCGTACGCGTCCTCCACCGTCAGCCGGCCGCCCGTGAGCACCCCGGCCCGGCCCCGCGCCGCCGCCAGCCCGCGCGCCGCGGCCTCCAGCGCCTCGGGCCAGCTCGCCGGGGCGAGCACGCCGTCCGCGCCGCGCACCAGCGGCGTCGTCAGCCGCTCCGGCCGCTGCGCGTAGCGGAACGCGAAGCGGCCCTTGTCGCACAGCCACTCCTCGTTGACCTCGGGGTCCTCCGCCGCCAGCCGCCGCATCACCTTGCCGCGCCGGTGGTCCGTACGTGTCGCACAGCCGCCCGCGCAGTGCTCGCACACCGACGGCGACGACACCAGGTCGAACGGGCGCGCGCGGAACCGGTACGCCGCCGAGGTCAGCGCGCCCACCGGGCAGATCTGGATGGTGTTCCCGGAGAAGTACGACCGGAACGGGTCGCCCTCGCCCGTGCCCACCTGCTCCAGCGCCCCGCGCTCCAGCAGCTCGATCATCGGGTCGCCCGCGATCTCGTTCGAGAAGCGCGTGCAGCGCGCGCACAGCACGCACCGCTCCCGGTCCAGCAGCACCTGCGGCGAGATCGCCACCGGCTTCTCGTACGTCCGCTTCCGGCCCTCGAACCGCGACTCGGCCTGCCCGGCGCTCATCGCCTGGTTCTGCAGCGGGCACTCGCCGCCCTTGTCGCACACCGGGCAGTCCAGCGGATGGTTGATCAGCAGCAGCTCCATCACGCCGCGCTGCGCCTTCTCCGCCACCGGCGAGGTCAGCTGGGTCTTCACGACCATGCCGTCGGTGCAGGTGATCGTGCAGGAGGCCATCGGCTTGCGCTGGCCCTCGACCTCCACGATGCACTGCCGGCAGGCGCCCACCGGCGCCAGCAGCGGGTGGTCGCAGAACCGCGGGATCTCGATGCCGAGCAGCTCGGCCGCGCGGATGACCAGGGTGCCCTTGGGCACGGAGACCTGGATGCCGTCGATGGTGACGGAGACCAGGTCCTCCGGCGGGAGGGCCGCGTCCCCTCCGGCCGAGGGGGCGGAGGTGGTGACGGTCATGCGTTCACCCCCAGGTGGGAACGGTGCGTGGGGTGCGGGTCGTCGGCCCACACCGTGGACTTCGCCGGGTCGAAGGGGCAGCCCTTGCCCTTGACGTGCTGCTCGTACTCGGCGCGGAAGTACTTGAGCGAGGAGAAGATGGGGCTGGCCGCGCCGTCGCCCAGGGCGCAGAACGACTTGCCGTTGATGTTGTCGGCAATGTCCGCGATCTTGTCGAGGTCGGCCATGCGGCCCTTGCCGGCCTCGATGTCGCGCAGCAACTGCACCAGCCAGTACGTGCCTTCGCGGCAGGGCGTGCACTTGCCGCACGACTCGTGCGCGTAGAACTCCGTCCAGCGGGTCACCGCCCGCACCACGCACGTCGTCTCGTCGAAGCACTGGAGCGCCTTGGTGCCGAGCATCGAGCCGGCCGCGCCCACCGCCTCGTAGTCCAGCGGCACGTCCAGGTGCTCCTCGGTGAGCAGCGGGGTCGACGAGCCGCCGGGCGTCCAGAACTTGAGCCGGTGCCCCGGGCGCATGCCGCCGCTCATGCCGAGCAGCTGGCGCAGCGTGAGGCCGAGCGGGCCCTCGTACTGGCCGGGCGAGGCGACGTGGCCGCTGAGCGAGTACAGCGTGAAGCCGGGCGACTTCTCGCTGCCCATCGAGCGGAACCACTCCTTTCCGCGGAGCATGATGGCGGGAACCGACGCGATGGACTCGACGTTGTTCACGACGGTGGGGCACGCGTAGAGGCCGGCGACCGCGGGGAAGGGGGGCCGCAGCCGGGGCTGGCCGCGGCGGCCCTCCAGCGAGTCGAGCAGGGCGGTCTCCTCGCCGCAGATGTACGCGCCGGCGCCCGCGTGCACGGTGACGTCCAGGTCCATGCCGCTGCCCAGGACGTCGCGGCCGAAGTAGCCCGCCGCGTACGCCTCGCGGACGGCCGCCTGGAGGCGGCGCAGCACGGGCACGGTCTCGCCGCGCAGGTAGATGAAGGCCCGGCTGGAGCGGATCGCCCAGCAGGCGATGATCATGCCTTCCAGGAGGGCGTGCGGGTTGGCGAAGAGGAGGGGGATGTCCTTGCAGGTGCCCGGTTCGGACTCGTCGGCGTTGACGACGAGGTAGTGCGGCTTGCCGTCGCCCTGCGGGATGAACTGCCACTTCATGCCGGTGGGGAAGCCGGCGCCGCCGCGGCCGCGCAGCCCCGAGTCCTTGACGTACGCGATCACGTCGTCGGGGCTCATCCCCAGGGCGCGGCGCGCGCCCTGGTAGCCGTCGTGCCGCAGATAGGTCTCCAGCGTCCACGAGCGCGGCTCGTCCCAGAAGGCGCTCAGCACGGGTGCGAGGAGCTTCTCCGGGCTGGTGTGGGGCTGGGGCGTTTCCTGTGCCACCGTCATCCCTCCCCCTCCTCGGTGACCGGTCCACTGGGGTGGTCGGGGTCCGAGGCGGACGTCTGCTGGGGCGCGTCGTGGGAGCTGGCGTGCTCCGGGGGGCGCTCGCCGAGCGGGGGCGCGCCCCGGGGCGGGCCGACGCGCGCGGGCCCGGTCTCGCCCTTGGCGATCCGCAGCCCGGCGAGCGAGGCGGGCCCGGCGCTGCCGCCCGCCTCCGTGGCGCCGGGGCGCTCGTCGGGGAAGCCGGCCAGGATGCGGGCCGTCTCGCGGTACGTGCACAGGGGCGCGCCGCGGGTGGGCTGCACGGGCCGGCCGGCGCGCAGGTCGTCGACGAGCCGCTTGGCGCTCTCCGGCGTCTGGTTGTCGAAGAACTCCCAGTTCACCATCACCACGGGCGCGTAGTCGCAGGCCGCGTTGCACTCGATGTGCTCCAGCGTCACCGCGCCGTCGTCGGTCGTCTCCCCGTTGCCGACGCCGAGGTGCTCCTGGAGCTCGGCGAAGATCGCGTCGCCGCCGAGCACGGCGCACAGCGTGTTGGTGCACACCCCGACCTGGTAGTCGCCGCCGGGCCGGCGCCGGTACATCGTGTAGAAGGTCGACACGGCGGTGACCTCGGCGGTGGTCAGGCCCAGCAGCTCGGCGCAGAACCGTACGCCGGTGCGGCTCACCCAGCCCTCCTCGGCCTGCACCAGGTGCAGCAGGGGCAGCAGGGCGCTGCGGCTGTCGGGGTACCGGGCGATCACCTCCCGGCCCTCCGCCTCCAGCCGGGCCCGGACCTCGGGGGGAAAGTCGGGCGCGGGAAGCTGGGGCATCCCCAGCTGCACCTCGCTCACCTGTCAACGCCTCCCATCACAGGATCGATGGACGCGACGGCCACGATGACGTCGGCGACCATGCCGCCCTCGCACATCGCCGCCACGGCCTGGAGGTTGGTGAAGGACGGGTCGCGGAAGTGGACCCGGTACGGGCGGGTGCCGCCGTCGCTGACCATGTGCACGCCGAGCTCGCCCTTGGGCGACTCCACGGCCGTGTACGCCTGCCCCGGGGGCACCCGGAAGCCCTCCGTCACCAGCTTGAAGTGGTGGATCAGGGCCTCCATGGAGGTGCCCATGATGTTCTTGATGTGGTCGAGCGAGTTGCCGAGGCCGTCCGGCCCGAGCGCGAGCTGCGCGGGCCAGGCGATCTTGCGGTCGGCGACCATGACGGGGCCCGGCTGGAGCCGGTCCAGGCACTGCTCGATGATCCGCAGCGACTGCCGCATCTCGTCCAGCCGGATCAGGAACCGCCCGTACGCGTCGCAGGTGTCGGCGGTCGGCACCTCGAAGTCGTACGTCTCGTAGCCGCAGTAGGGCTGCGCCTTGCGCAGGTCGTGCGGCAGGCCCGTGGAGCGCAGGATCGGCCCGGTGATGCCGAGCGCCATGCAGCCGGTGAGGTCGAGGTACCCGACGTCCTGCATGCGGCCCTTGAAGATGGGGTTGCCGGTGGCGAGCTTGTCGTACTCGGGCAGGTTCCGGCGCATCTTCTTCACGAACTCGCGGACCTGGTCCACGGCGCCGGGCGGCAGGTCCTGCGCGAGGCCGCCGGGCCGGACGTAGGCGTGGTTCATCCGCAGGCCGGTGATCAGCTCGAAGACGTCGAGCACCATCTCCCGGTCCCGGAACCCGTAGATCATGATGGTGGTCGCGCCCAGCTCCATGCCGCCGGTGGCGATGGCCACCAGGTGCGAGGAGATGCGGTTGAGCTCCATCAGCATCACGCGGATCACCGAGGCCCGGGTGGGCACGTCGGCCTCGATGCCCAGCAGCTTCTCCACGCCCAGGCAGTACGCCGTCTCGTTGAAGAACGGCGTCAGGTAGTCCATGCGCGTGACGAACGTGGTGCCCTGCGTCCAGTTCCGGAACTCGAGGTTCTTCTCGATGCCGGTGTGCAGGTAGCCGATGCCGCAGCGGGCCTCGGTGACGGTCTCGCCGTCGATCTCCAGGATGAGCCGGAGCACGCCGTGCGTGGAGGGGTGCTGGGGACCCATGTTGACGACGATGCGCTCGTCGTCGGCCTGCTTCGCGGCGGAGACGACCTCGTCCCAGTCGCCGCCGGTGACGGTGTAGACCGTGCCCTCGGTGGTCTGCCGGGGGTCGGTCTCGTGGGGGCCGGTCTCGTGGGGCCCGGTGGATGTGGACATCAGCTGTACGACCTCCGCTGGTCCGGGGCCGGGATCTGCGCGCCCTTGTACTCGACGGGGATGCCGCCCAGGGGGTAGTCCTTGCGCTGCGGGTGGCCCTGCCAGTCGTCCGGCATCATGATCCGCGTGAGCGCGGGGTGGCCGTCGAAGACCAGCCCGAAGAAGTCG
Organism: Streptomyces mashuensis; assembly: GCF_014654785.1. GTDB lineage: Bacteria > Actinomycetota > Actinomycetes > Streptomycetales > Streptomycetaceae > Streptomyces > Streptomyces mashuensis. Next base: position 79,104 of record NZ_BNBD01000009.1, on the reverse strand, counting down.
TACGTCTCGCGCTCGTGCCAGTCGTTCGTCGGGTAGACGTCCGTGACCGACGGGATGTGCGGGTCGCTGTCGGGCGCGCTCACCTCCAGCCGGATCAGCCGGTTGTGGGTGATCGAGCGCAGGTGGTAGACGGCGTGCAGCTCGCGGCCCTTGTCGCCGGGGTAGTGCGCGCCGCTCACGCCGGTGCACAGCTCGAAGCGGAGCGCGGGGTCGTCGCGCAGGGTGCGGGCGACGCGCGGCAGGTGCTCGCGGGCGATGTGGAAGGTGAGCTCGCCGCGGTCGACGACGGTCTTCTCGATCGCGTTCTCCGGCAGCAGCCCCTGTTCCGCCAGGGCGCCCTCCAGCTCGTCGGCGACCTCGTCGAACCACCCCCCGTACGGGCGGGTGGCCGCGCCGGGCAGCCGTACGGTCCGGACGAGGCGGCCGTAGCCGGTGGTGTCGCCGCCGTTGTTGGCGCCGAACATGCCGCGCCGGACGCCGATGACCTCGCCGTGGTCGAGCCGCTGGCCCGGGAGGCGCTGGGCGTCGCTCTCCTGGTCGGGGTTGATGCCGTTCGCCTGCTTCGAGGCGGGGGTGGTGGGCTCGGGGGTGGCCTTGCCGCGCCCCGGCTCCTCGGGTCCCGTGCCGGGCTCGCTCATCGCAGCAGCCCCTTCATCTCGATCAGCGGCAGGGCCTTGAGGGCCGCCTCCTCCGCCTCGCGCTCGGCCGCCACGCGGTGGGCGCCGAGCTTCTCGCCCTGGATCTTGCGGTGCAGCTTGAGGATCGCGTCGAGCAGCATCTCGGGGCGGGGCGGGCAGCCGGGCAGGTAGATGTCGACCGGGACGATGTGGTCCACGCCCTGGACGATCGCGTAGTTGTTGAACATCCCGCCGGTGGAGGCGCAGACGCCCATGGAGATCACCCACTTGGGGTTGGGCATCTGGTCGTAGACCTGGCGCAGCACCGGCGCCATCTTCTGGCTCACCCGGCCGGCCACGATCATGAGGTCGGCCTGGCGGGGCGAGCCGCGGAAGACCTCCATGCCGAAGCGCGCCATGTCGTAACGCCCGGCACCGGTGGTCATCATCTCGATCGCGCAGCAGGCCAGGCCGAAGGTCGCGGGGAAGACGGACGCCTTGCGCACCCACCCCGCGGCCTGTTCGACGGTGGTCAGCAGAAACCCGCTGGGCAGCTTTTCCTCGAGTCCCATGACCGGAACCCCCTAGTCCCATTCCAGGCCGCCGCGGCGCCAGACGTAGGCGTAGGCGACGAAGACGGTGAGCACGAAGAGGAGCATCTCGACGAGCCCGAAGAGCCCCAGGGAGTCGAAGGTGACCGCCCAGGGATAGAGGAAGACGATCTCGATGTCGAAGACGATGAAGAGCATCGCCGTCAGGTAGTACTTGATGGGGAAGCGACCGCCGCCGGCCGGATGCGGGGTGGGCTCGATGCCGCACTCGTAGGCCTCGAGCTTGGCGCGGTTGTACCGCTTGGGCCCGACGATCGACGCCATGACCACGGAGAAGATCGCGAAGCCCGCCCCGAGGGCTCCCAGTACGAGGATGGGCGCGTAGGCGTTCACCGCTCCTCGCTCCTTCCAGTCTGTCGACGCTGACTGCTGGCTGACCGGACCCGGAGACCGTCAGGAAGATCGTCGGCATGTGAGGCAGTTCACAAGCCCGGGTCGATTGCATCCTATGCCCGTCGCTCTGTGATCTGCGACACGGCGTACGGGGTCGCGTTTGTGATCTCCACCACCTGACGAACGATCATCAAGTCGGATGAGCGGTGATCTTCATACGCGAAGCGGTTGAGTGATCACCAGAGGTGACATTCGGGTGCGGAAGCGCTGGTGGGAGGGGGTGACGCATTATCAAGAGGAGGGTGGGGCGGGCAAATTTGTTTTATGGCGGCCCAACTGATAGAGAAGCGCGGCCGATGGGAGACGGGGCGGCGGCCGGGGACGACCGGGTGCGACCGGGGTTCGAGGGGACCGAACCGGCGACCGGACCGACGGCCGGCGCGGGGGCTCGAAGGCGGAACCGGAGGGACACACCCCGAAACACCGGTGACGTGAGTTCCGCCACGTTACGCGCGGTACTGAGGCCGGATTTCACGGGTAGGCTCGACGGCCGCACTCTCCGGGTGATATGACGTCCGCTCGCCTGCGCCAGGACCCAAAAGCCGTGCTGAGGCGCATGATCGCGCATCCCGGCCGCATCCGGACCGTGACCCTCCCGTGATCAAAAGGCCCGAAATGCCGGTTGGTACGGGCCAATTGTGTCGCACGTCACTCTTCTTGAACTTGGCACACGCGTACTGGTAGTCCCTTGTCCCATGTCCCCGAACGCGCACATAACCAGCCACCGCAAGCCCCGTAAGACCGCGACCCAGTCGTGGGTCATCCGTACGGGTGTGGCCGGTGGCGTCCTCAGCACTCTGGCCGTGGCCGGCACCGCTTCGGCCTCCACCGCCGTCGACAAGCCGGCCGAGGCCACCCAGGAGATGCCCGCGTTCAACGCGGCCCTGACCACCTCCATCGCGCAGAGCGCGGTCGCCACGCAGCAGACCGCCGTGGACTACCAGGTCCGCGCCCAGGTGGACGAGGCCACGGGCAACGCCACGGCCGACGCGAAGAAGGCCAAGGACGAGGCGGACCGCAAGGCCGAGGCCGAGCGCAAGGAGGCGGAGGCGCAGCAGAAGCGCGACGCCGAGCAGACGCGCGCCTCGCGCGGCGGCGCGCGGACGACGCTGGGCACGAAGGCCGCTGCCGCCGACGAGACCAGCACGCCCGCCGCCACGGGGAGCGTCGCCGCGCTGATCTCGTTCCTCAAGTCGAAGGCCGACGGGCCTAACGGGTCGCACGCCAGCTACGTCATGGGCGCCACGGGCCCCTCCGCGTACGACTGCTCCGGTCTGGTGATGGCCGCGTACAAGCAGATCGGCATCGACCTGCCGCGCGTCTCGCAGGACCAGTCGACGGCCGGTACCCAGGTCGGGCTGGGCAACCTGCAGCCGGGCGACATCCTCTACTGGGGCCCCGCGGGCAGCGCGTACCACGTGGCCGTCTACATCGGCGGTGGCAAGTTCATCGGCGCGCAGAACCCGGGCGTCGGCGTCGTGGAGCGCGACATGAGCTACTCCCCGCCCACGGGTGCCGTCCGCGTCCTCTGACGCGCGCACGCCGCACACGGATCGTTCGCGGAGTCCGTGAAGTTCGTGAAGAAGGGCCGCCGTTCCCCCCGCAGGACGGCGGCCCTTCGGCATTGTTGCGTCCGGGTGCCCACCCCCGTGGTCCCGGGCACCCGGACCCCCCTGTGCCGGTACCGGGAGTGTGCGCCGCGTCGCCTCCGCGGGCAAACCCCTTCGGTCCGGGTCGAAATCGGGCGTACGAACGATCGGCCGGTGCGCGTGGCTAGCCGAGCGGGCGGGCGGGCCGTTCGCAGTTGATGGGCAGGGCACCGTCGTCGACGACGCAGCGGTCGTTGCCGTCGCCTCCGTCGACGGTGCCGTTGTTGAGACGGGCGTGCAGGTCGTCGTCGCCCGCGTCGCCGTGGACGCGACCGCCGGGGCCGACGGTGCCCTTGATGTCGACGGTGTCGTCCTGGTCGTTGCCCTCGACGAGGCCGAGGACGTCGACGTCGTCGTCCGCGGTGATCGTGTCGGCGCCGAGCGCGCCGCGGATGTCGCCGCCGGACTCGACGCGCGCGTGCGGGAAGAGGTGGATGGTGTCGTCGCCCTGTCCGCCGCGGACGGCGCCGGAGACGGGGCCCTTGAGGTCGAGGGTGTCCGTGCCGGCCTGACCGTCGATGTCGCCGGTGAGCGTGGAGCCCTCGTCGAGGATGATCCGGTCGTTCCCGTCGCCGCCGCGGACGCGGCCCGCGACCTGACCGCCGACGACGACGGTGTCGTCGCCGCCGAGCGCGTCCACGACGGTGTCCGCGGTGACGCCGGCGGCACAGGTGATCGTGTCGTTGCCCTCGGTACCGCGGATGTCGCTGCCGGAGACGGGTTGTCCGTTCACGGTGCAGGAGGATGCGGCTTCCGCGGAGTCGGTCGCCAGCGCGGCGGCGGGCAGCGCGAGCACGGCGGCGGTCGCGGCGAACCGCGCGGCGCGCCAAGCCTTTTTGCGGGCGGCCCGGCGGGCCCGTCTCTTCTCGTACGACTCGTACGACGGCACAGCCCCGGTCCCTTCGTGCGTACGTTCACGACCCGGCGCACGCATGCGGAGCGGGTCATTCCGTAGAGGGTTCCTGCCCTGGGGACACGGGGGCGCAAACAGCACATTGCCGACACGATGGGGTGAACCGGGGGCAGGGGAGGTGAGCGAGCACGTACCGCTCACGCAGCTCGAACCAGACGCGTTTCCCGACGACGTGGAGCCCGTCCCACACGAGGCTCACGCCACAGGCATACGACAGCGCGCCCACGAGCTGCAAGCCGCGGCCGCGCTCGTCGCCGGGCGCGGCGTGGCGGCGGTACGGCCGCCGGTACGGGTCGCCGTCGCGCACGGCGACGACGGCGCGGCCGGGGCGGACGGTGACTTCGACGGCGAGGGTGTCGACGCGGGCGTGCTGCACGACGTTGGTGACGACGTCGGACACGCAGACGCGGGCGTCGGGGACGAGGGCGTCCCGCCCGGCGGCTACAAGCGTCTCGGCGACGAACTGGCGCGCGAGGCGGGGCGTTGTGGCGTGCGCGGGCGCGTCGAGTACGTAATGCCCGTGGCGGATGGGGAGGTTGAGGACGGTGGTACGCATGGGGCGATCTCCCATCGCGGTTCCGGTGAGTTCCACCGCACCCCGACCATCCGTGGCCCGGCCCCGGGGATCAACTACGCGTTGCGGGGCTGCACTTCGGCTCTTCCTGAGCGACGTTGCGGCGTGGCCAGGACCGTAGGGCACAACGCTGTACCGGCGCAACGCTGTGACACGATTCGGTGACAGCGGGTGGACCTGTGGGAAGGTGGCGCGCGAGACTCGGAGCACGAAGTGGAGGGGCGATCGATGCCGCCGAGAAGCAACCCGACCGCGCGGCAGGCGCGGCTGGGCACGGAGTTGCGCAAGCTGCGCGAGGCGGCCGGCATGTCCGCCCGCGAAGCGGGCGCGATGCTGGGCGGCGGCGCGGCACAGATCAGCCACATCGAGGCGGGGCGATGGGGCGTGAGCGAGGACCGGGTCCGCCGCTTGGCATCGATGTACAAGTGCGGCAACGAGGCGCTGATCGACGCGCTGTGCGCGATGACGCGCGAACACCGCGGGCAGCACTGGTGGGACGAGTACCGCGGAATCCTCTCGCCGGGCTTCTTGGACATTTCCGAGCTCGAACACCATGCGCGGGCCCTCCGACTGTTCCAGACGACTTACGTGCCGGGGATCTTCCAGACGGAGGAGTACGCGCGGGCCTTGTTCGGCGGTTCGATTCCGTCGTTGCCCGACGAGCAGCTGAACGCTCGCGTCGAGCATCGTGTGCGCCGTCGGTGGATTTATGAGCGTGAGCAGCCGCCCGAGACGGTGGCGATCGTGCACGAGGCAGCGCTACGCATGCGATACGGCAGCCGAGCAGTCCAGCAACGCCAACTGCGGTTCCTGTCGGACGTTGCTGAGTGGCCGACCGTGACGCTGCGCGTCATCCCGTTCGACATGGACAATCTGATCGGCACGGTGCAGTCCATGCTCTATGCGGAGGGGCCTGTGCCAGAGCTCGACACTGTGCAGATGGACAACGCCTTCCGAGGCACATTCGTGTCGGCCGACGCTCTGCTGTCCATGTACAGGTCGATGTTCGACGTCTTGGTGTCATCGGCACTGAGCGAGACGGAATCACGGGAGTTCCTCCATCGTGCCGTGCAAGAAATGTGAGGGGTGTGGCCACGACCATGTCCAGTGACTGGCAGAAGTCATCGTTCTCTGGCGGGGGACAGGACAACAGCTGCGTCGAGCTGAGGGACGAGGGCGGTGCCATTGCCGTCCGCGAAAGCGACGACCCCACCACGGTCATAACCACGCGCCCCGCCGCCCTCCGCGCACTGACGCGCCGCATCCAGGGCGAGGTCTTCATCCGCGCGGCGAAGGGTTGACGCCGGGGCCCAGCCCCACGGCCAAAGGAGGCGCCGTGACACGGTGGCAAAAGTCCAGCCGCCCCGGAGCCGATGCGGCGAACCGCCTTGAGGTGGCGGCCACCGGGCCATCCGCCGCGCTACGCGAGAGCGACGACCCCACCGTCGTCATCACCACCCGCCCCGCCGCCCTCCGCGCGCTGACGCGTCACCTCCAGGCCGCGCGCTTCGCCCGCACGGCCACGCGCTTCGCCCGCGCGGCGGCGGGCTGACGCCGGGCACACGCCTGGACCTCCGCCGACGGGTCGCGGCCACCGATCCCGCCGGCCAGAGGCGGCGGTGCGTGGCATGGCGGCCTACGAGCGTGACGACGTGGCCGAGTGTCCGTCGTAGAGCTTCATCGCCTGCAGGCCATGAGCCAGCGCCCCGCCGGCACGCACCGCTCCGGCAACGAAGACGACCTCTGCGAGTTCCTCGGCGGTGACGCCGTGGCGGCGCGCCTGGGCGGTGTGCACGTCGAGGCAGTACGAGCACTGGGTGGTCAGTGCCACGGCGATCGCGACGAGTTCACGGTACTTGCGTGGCACGGAGCCGTTTCCGCGGTCGACGACCTCCTGGAAGGACTGCCAGGCGGCGAACTCCTCGGGAGCGAGGCGGCCGACCTGCCGGGCGCGTTGCAGGTCGGACGGCTCGGCGTAGCCGTGGCTGTGCTGGTGCATGCGAGTGCCTCCGTTGATGAGCAGGGGTCGGGCGAGAACCGTTCGATCGCGCCGGGACCAGCTCACCAGCGCACCCGCAAGGCCGTCCAAGACTGTTTCGGTGGTCCTCGGACCGTCTCGATATGGTCCACGGTATGGATCTTCGCCGCCTGCGGTATTTCGTCGCCGTGGCCGAGGAGTTGCACTTCGGTCGCGCGGCTGCGCGGCTGCACATGTCGCAGCCCCCGCTCAGTCAGCGCATACGTGAGCTCGAGAACGAGCTCGGCTGTCCGTTGTTCCAGCGGTCCGCGCAGGGCGTACGGCTCACTGAGGCCGGTTCGGTGCTGCTGGGCGAGGCAAGGGCGGTACTCGACGCGGCGGAGCGGGCGCGGGAACGGGTACGGGAGACGGGCCGGCGGCGCACCGTCGTGGTGGGCACCGTTGCCGGAGCCGGTCTCGACTTCGGCCCCCGCGCGGCCGCGGCCTTCCGGCGTACCCATCCCGACGCGCAAGTACGGCTGCGCGAGGCGGATATCAGCGACCCGACGGCGGGGCTGCGGTCCGGTCGGGTCGACGTCGCTCTGACTCGGCTCCCGTTCGACACCGCGGGCCTCACGGTCCGGCTGCTGGAGACCGAGCCGCTGGTCGCAGCAGTTCCGGCGGACGACCCCGTGGCGCGGCGGCCCCGTCTGCGGGTCGGCGACCTGCTGGGCCGACCGTGGATCCGCCTGCCCGAGGACGCCGATGCCGCCTGGCGGCGGTACTGGCTCGGCGAGGCCGACAGCGGCGAGGCGGCGGAACGGTCCGCGGGCACCGGCTCGGGGCCGGTGGTCCGCACGGTGCCGGAGTGCCTGCATGCCATCGTGTGGCAGGGTGCCGTCGGCATCCTCCCCGCCGGTGCGACCCACCGCCACCGAACCGAGGGCATCGCCTTCGTCCCGCTGACCGGCTACCCGCCGAGCCGAGTCGTGCTCGCCTGGCCGTCAGAGGTCCCCGACCCTGTGGTCCGCGCCTTCGTCGAGGCGGTCGGTGCGAGGACCGTTCCGGACACGGACGGAGTGCCAGGTGCCGCCTACGACCTCTTCAACCGGCCGCCGAACCTGCTGAACGTCCGCTGACGCCCAGGCCGCGGACTTCGCCCGGGCGGACGCCATAGCCGCTCGGCGGGCCGCACCCTTTGCGCATTACCACCCGCATTTCCCATAATGCGGCAAAGACGGGGGCCCGTAGCGACGAAAGCATCACTGTGACAGCTGCCTCCCCTCCCATTGCCACGCCCGGCGCGTCCACCGGCCCCCGCATCCGCTGGATGCGCGTGGCCGCATGGCTGCCGCCGCTCCTCGCGTCCGTCCTCGGGGTGTGGGGGAACACCCGCCCCTCCGCCTGGACCGACGAAGTCGTCACCATCGACGTGGCGCGGCGGTCCTGGCCGGAGATGATGGACCTGCTGGGGCGGGTCGATGCCGTGCACGGTCTGCACTACGTCCTCATGCACCTGGTCGGGCAACTGAACGGCGGCGGGCTCAACGAGTTCACGACCCGCGTGCCCTCCGCGATGGCCGTGGCGGTCGCCGCCGGCGGCCTCACGTGGCTGGGGCGCATGCTCGGCGGGCCGCGTCTCGGGGTGTGTGCCGGGGTGCTGCTCGCCGTTCTGCCGACCGCGTCGCGCTACGCGCAGGAAGCCCGTTCGTTCGCCTTCGTCATGGCGGTGGCGGTGCTCGCCACGGGCGCCTTCGTGAAGGTTCTGGCCGGCGGCGCCCGCAAGCGGTGGCTGGCCTGCTATGCCGTGCTGCTCGCCCTGCTGGGCTGGTTCAACCTGTTGGGGCTCCTGCTCGTGGCCGCCCACGCGGTCACCGTGGCCGTCCGGCGCCCGGGGCGCCACGTCGTCGTACGCCTGCTTCTGGCGCAGGCGGCAGGCGTCGTCGCCGTCGTTCCGCTGCTGGTCGTCGGTTCGGCGCAGAGCTCCGCCGTGGGGGAAGCCGCACCGGTCACCGCCGGGACCCCGTTCAACTACTTCACCTGGCTCCTCACCCCCGGCCAGGACACCCTCCCCACCGCGCTGAAACTCCTGCTCACCCTCACTTCCCTCGCCGCCCTGGTCCTCCTCGTGGCCCGCCGGCGCACGGCGCCGCCGCTGGCGCTCGCGGTGGGCGTGCCCTGGCTGGCCGTGCCGCCGCTGCTGCTGATGGCCGTCTCCCTCGGCCACCCGCTCCTTGCCTACCGCTACCTGCTGTTCTGCCTGCCGGCCCTCGCCCTGCTGCTCGCGGCGGCCGCCGCCACCGTCCCGCCGCGCCTACGGCTGCTGCCGGCGCTCCTGGTGGCCGTGCCCCTCGCCGCGTCCCACGTCGCGATCCGGCAGGAGGACAGCCGCCCGTGGGACACCCGCGACGTGATCAGGACCCTGCGCATCCACGATGCGCCCGGTGACGCGGTCATCTTCAGCGGCGCCCGGTGCGGTCTGATGGCCACCGCCTTCAAGGAGGCGTTCATGCACCGGCCCGACCTGGGCAGGGCCCGGACGGCCGCCGGGCTGGGCGCCCTCGACAACCTGCCCGCCGGCCCGGCCGTGCTGGAACGGCGCCTGACCCACGCGCACCGCGTCTGGCACATCACGTGCACCCACCTCTCGGGCGGGGCGCGCGAGGCCGCAGCCCGTACGGCCGCGGCGCAGGAGGAGGCCCTCGGCCGCTCCGGCTTCACCCCGGCCTACCGCCACCGCGCCCGCGGCGTGGACATCACTCTCGAACAGCGCCCCGCGGCCTCGGCTCTCCGCGGCTGACGGGAAGCCCCATCTCGTGCGCCGCGCGGTCGAGGTGCTGCCAGAACGCGGGCGGCAGGTCGAGGTCGTCGCCGAGGTCGACGAGGCAGTCGAGGGCGAGCCCCAGCTCGTTGTGGGCCAGGAACTCGCGCGTCGCTGAAAGGTCGGCGTCCGGCAGGCTCGCCAGGTGGACGAGGGCGGCGTCCAGGTGGACGCGGGTGCGGGCCCAGCCGGCCCGGAGTGCTTCGCGGTCAGGCGTCATGGCGTCGGTGGGTCAGCCGCGCAGGGCCAGCCACTGCTGGAGTTCGACGAGGTTTCCCGCCGGGTCCATGACGTGGGCGACGCGCATGCGGTCCGTCATGGGGGCCGGGCCGTGGACGAGCACGGCTCCTCGCGCGGCGATCTCCTCGCGACTTTACGCCCGACCACCGGCCGCACCCGCCTAGTACAGGACCTCCCCCATCGGCGAGCTCTCGCCGACGATGTAGGCGCGGATCGACGCCAGGTACGTCTCGCGGCCGACCAGGCCCTTACCCGCGGTGTCCAGCGCGTCGAACGCGGCCGCGGCGTTGTCGGGGGCGTTGTTCAGCGCCGTGCGCAGGGTCGTGAACTCCGTTTTGTCGACGGCGCCGTCGCCGTCCGCGTCGGCGAGGTCGAAGAGGGCGCCGAGTGCGAACTGGCAGACGTGGTCGAACTTGTCGGCGCCCACCCACGCGTTGTACTCGTCGAACGTCAGCTTCCCGTCCCCGTTCGCGTCCATCGCGGACCAGGCCCTGACGCCTTCCGTGCGGGCCGCGATGACGAGCGGGTCGTCCTCCGTGCGGCCCGTGGCCAGGACGGTGCGGTCGATGCGGGAGAGGTAGTCGTGCCGCGTGACGACGTGGTCCCCGTCCCTGTCCATCATCGCGAACACGCGCTCTCGGGCGACGGTGGCGGCTTCGGCAGTCCCACGGTTCACTCGGGTCTCCTCCTGCTCGGTCGAGGCTCGTCCGGCGTTCCTACCCCGCTCCTCCCGGCCGCCAAGCAACCCGCCGGGAGGAGGGGCGTACGCGACGGCGCACCGGGGCGGGTGTGCCCGGGTGGCGCACCTCGGGCGCCTGATCAGCCGGTTCGTCCCCGGGGTAGGCACGCACCGCAATGGTGGTGCGTGTGTGATGTCCTGGAGGGACACGTGGTGAGCAGGCGCGGTACGGCAGTGACGCTGGGTTCTCTGGCGCTGGTGGTGTCGTCGGTGCTGTGGGCGCCGGCCGGCCAGGCACACCCGGGCGGGGACGGGTCCCTCACCTGTTCCGGCACCGCCCACGGCAGCTACGATCCCCCGCTCACCCTCCGGTCCCAGGACAGCCGCATCCACGCGGACGTGCGGTACTCCTGCACCGACGGCCCCGGCCGCAACGCCCCCGCGACGAGCTCCTTCGATGCCGTCGCTCCGTCGGCGTCCTGCGTCTCGCTGTCCGACGCGACCGGCACGGAGGTCGTGCGCTACGCCGACGGCGGCCGGTCGGTGATCGTCATCGACGGCACCACCGCCCGCGCCGCGACCGGCCTGACGGTCGTGCAGTCGGGCCGGGTCACCGAGGGGCGCGGCGCGGGTCACTTCGTACGGCGGACCGTGACCTCGTACTTCCGGCAACTGCCCCCGGAGTGCCTGGGTTCCGGCCTCCGGAGCACGCAGAGCTCCGTGGAGCTGGAGATCCTGCCGTAGCGCAGGGGTCGGAGCCGCGAGCTCACTGCTACGGGTTCAGCGCTGCGGCCCAGGCCGCCAGCTCCGGGTCGGCCAGGCTCGTGCCCAGCCAGTCGTGGTCGAGGTCCGTCCCCGGCAGGGACGGCACGACGGCCACGCGGAGACCGGCCGCCCGCGCCGCGGCGACGCCCGTCGCCGAGTCCTCGAAGGCCACGGACCGTTCCGGGGCGGCGCCCAGCGCCGCGCAGGCCGTGAGGTAGAGGTCCGGTGCGGGCTTCGGCGAACGGACCTCGTCGGCCGCGAACGAGTACGTGACGAGGTCGGTGAGGCCGCCCGCCTCCAGTGCCGCGTCGAGGAGTTCGCGCGGGCTGTTGCTGGCCACGGCCACGGGGACGCGCGCCCGGCAGGCACGCACCAGCTCCACCGCCCCGGGGAGCGCGGCGGCTCCCCGGGCCAGCTCCTTGCGGACGCGCGCGAGGAGTTCGGCGGCGAGCTCCGCACCGGCTCCGGGCCGACCGAAGTGGTCGGCCATGGCCTGCCCCGCGTCCTCGACGGTACGGCCGATGACCAGGGCTTTCTGGTCGGGCCCGAACGGATGGCCGTGCTCCGCGAAGATCGCGGCCTCCACCACGGACCAGCAGTCCTCGGTGTTGACCAGCAGACCGTCGCAGTCGAAGACCACGGCCTCGGTGGTGACGGGAAGCGAACGCATACGTGTGTCCCCCTTGTCGCCCGCCGGCCGGCGATGGCACGGCGTCCGGCGATCACACTAGGCCGGGAACGCCTCGAATTTCGAGATTCCTGCCCGGGATCGGGCAGGAAGGACGACCTTCCTGCCGGAAATACGCAGGCGGCCGGACGGACGACACGGCAGAATCGACCCCTCGACCGCGTCCCCTGCGTCCCCTGCGTCCCCTGCGAGAACCACCGTGACTTTCCAGCCCGACGACGTACTGCGCCTGATGCGCCGCTTGGAGTCGATGGAGAACCTGCACGTGGTGCTCAACGCCGACGTGACGGGGCTCGCCCCCGGCGCAGCCCGGGAGGCCGTACGGGAGCGGGCCGCGCGGATCGAGGAGGCGGTCCGCGTGCCGGGCGCCGTGCGGCCGGTCGACACGGAGTTCTCCCTCGACCCGGCCTCGGGCCGCGACGGTGCGCCCCTCCTCTGCGCGTTCGTCCTCGAATGCACGGGGAGGGACGCGGACGACCCGCAGCAGCGGCACGCCGTGCTGACCGCGGCGGCCGGCGCGCTGGGCGGCGACGCCGACTGGGAGCCGGCCGACGAACTCCCCACGCCCTCGGGTCCCTGCCTCACCACGTCCTGGGCCCCGCCCGGCCCCCCGGCGGCGGGGCCCGGCATCACGGGCATGCGGCTGTCGGTGGGCCCCTGGCGGGCGATTCACGCCCTCGGGAACACCCGCAGCTGTTCGTAACCGTGCTCCCCGGCCTCACTCGCAGGCCAGGGTCAGCAGCTCACCGGTCAGCCGTCAGAAGGGCGGCCCGTACGGCCGCTCCTGCACGCGGTCGTGGATCGCGCGCAGCCACGGTTCGCGTACGGCGGGCAGCCGGGCCAGGGTGTGCCGGAATACGTTGCCGTCCGGGCAGAAAAGCCCCGTCGGCTGCGGCGGCAGCGGCTGCTCGTCGCGGAGCACCCCTTCCGGCAGGCGGCCCGTCGCGGGTACCAGCCGCCGTTCGTTGCGGAAGGCCAGGTGCATCCACACCTCGGCAGGCAACGGCACCAGCGGCAGGGCGCGGCCGGGCGGCTGCCAGGCCGCGCCCGTCTGCGGATGCCGCGGCACCACCGCGATGCCGACGGCCGGTCCCGGCGCGGGCAGGCCAGGCCCGGCCAACGCGGCCTCCTTCACCGGCGCGTCCCGGGGCGAGGGCGGGAGGAGCATGTCGAGCGCGCGGCCGAACATGGTCGTGAGGAGACCGCCGGGCAGACTCACGGGGCCGCCGCCGGAGGCCACCAGCAGGTGGGCCAGCGCGGCACCGGCCGCGCACTCCCACCGTATGTCCCAGGAGTCCCCCCAGGAGTCCCCCCACTTCCCCGGTTCGACGGGCGGCAGGCTCCGCCGCTCCTCCGCGAGGGTCTCCCAGTCGGCCACCGGCGAGGCGGCCCCGCCGGCCGGCCGCCGGCGCACGGCGTGCTGCTCGAACCACACCGCCTGCCACAGCGCGCAGTCGTCCACGCGGGTCGCCACCTCCTGGTCGCACTGCTCGCAGGCCATGTTCGGCCCGTCCATCCCCGTCAGTCCGCAGCAGAACCCCCCGTTGCGCCCGGGGATGAGGACGGTGCCGCGGGCGTCGCCCGGCGCGATGACCACCGCCCCGGCCGGCCCGTACGAGAGGCGGCTCACCGGGGCGTACACGCCCCGGGCCTCGGCCTCCTCCGGCCCGACCTCGCTCCAGGGCCGCCACGGCGGGCCGAACGGTTCGGGGTCGACGGCGTACGTCCCCGGCTCCATGAGGACGGGGAGGGCCGGACCGTTCCCGTACGAGTGGCGGGCGTACAGCGGCAGCACGACCTGCGACAGGGGCACGGTCAGCGCGCCACCACACCGCACGCACTCGAACACATCGGCCAACTTTTTTCCTCCCCCTGTCCCCGAACCTCCGGGATTATGACGGTTCGGCCGTGGGCGCGGCCAACGCTTTTGGCCTGTTCCGGCGCACGCCTCCGCCGTCGCGCCGCCCAGGATGGAAGCCGCCCCTGCACACCCCGCCGCGCCCCACGACCGCACCGGAGGTGCACTCCCATGGCGCAGCCCATGACCCCACGCCCCCTTTCGCGCCGCACCGCCCTCAAGAGAGCCGCGGGCGTCGCCCTCGCCGCCGGTACGACGCTCGGCCTGGGCGCCCCCACCGCCATGGCCGCCCCCTCCTTGCAGGACGTCCGCGCGTTCCAGGGGACGTGGAGCGGGGCGTACGACGGCCGCCGGGCCACGCTGCGGATCGTCGTCCAGCAGCAGCCGCCCAGCAGCTACTACACCCTCTTCCTCACCTTCACCGAGGTGGACCGCGGCGAGACGTACAGCGGCACCGTCCAGTACGTGCCGCAGGACGCGCACGAGGTGCGCGGCATCACCCTCACCGGGCCCTCCACCCTCAGCTGGCCCAGCCTGCTCCTCCACACCTGGAACACCGACGTCCTCTCGGGCACGAGCAGTTGGGGCGGCTCCGGCTGGCCCTTCTCGTTCTACCGCTCCTCCTCCGCGCCGCCGTACGCCGCCGGCCGGGGGTTCCGCGGGTGGACCGACTGGCTCGGCCAGCCGTACGACAAGGCCGAGTACGCCGGCAACATCGACGGCCGGAACGCGCACCTGAAGGTGTTCCGGTACCTCGCGAACGGCCGGCCGCAGGTGCAGTTCACCCTGGAGGACCTGGACCGCTCCGTGAGCTGGGCGGCCACCTTCTGGGACGTCGACTTCAACCAGTGGAGCACGGACCAGCAGCGCAACCCGCTCGCCGGCGTCCGCATGGCGCCGTACCCGCAGAGCGCGGAGCCCAAGGCCATCGACTACCTGTACTGGCACTCGTGGAACGCCATGTACGTCACCGGCGCCGACATCTGGAACGGCAACCGGTACGGGATGTCGTTCATCCGCCAGACCCCCTTGCTGCCGTAGGAACGCCCTCCATATAGGACACCCTCTGGCCTAGAGGCCGGTTACGGTCGCTCCCGCACCCCGAACCGCACTGGGAGAGGACCCTCATGGCCGACAACACCCCTCGCACCACCACCCCGCGCGGCAGGATCGGCGGGCCCGCCCTCTGGGCGCCGGACGGCCGGAAGCTCGCCGAGTTCTACGCCGCGGCCGTGGGCGCCGAGGTGGGTCAGGGCTACGCCGACGAGAGCGGCGTCGAGGTGGCCTTCCCCGTGCCGGTCGGCGACACGACGTACTTCTTCTGCACCGCGAAGACGTTCCGCGCCCCGGACTGGCCGGCGGAGGAGCTGCCGTTCCACCTGGACCTGTCGTTCGACGACCCGGCCGCCGCGGAGGCGTACCTGCTCGAACTGGGCGCCACCAAGCCCGACTTCCAGCCGGGCGGCGAGCACTGGACGGTGCTGCTCGACCCGGCGGGCCAGCCGTTCTGCATCAGCCGGTCGGCAGGCTGACGCCTGCGGCTCCGACGCCCGCGCTGATGCTGTAGACGTCGCCGGACCGCAGGTGCGACGGCGTGATGCCGGTCTCCCGTAGGCCGATCACGCTGATCGCCACCTCGGCCCGCGGCTGCCAGAACCTGCGGTAGTACGGCGCGTTGGCCGGGTCCTCGGCCACCTCCACCAGCGGCGTGCCGCGCCGCTCCAGCATCCGCGCCAGCTTCTCGAACGGCAGCCGGCGCGGGAACCGCCCGTACCGCTCGTGCAGCACCGCGCCGGCCGCGCCGCGGCGGCCGTACGCGAGGCGGTGCACCTGCACCGTGAAGTGGTGCCCCTCCCACGGGGCGTCGGGCGACTCGCGCGTCCAGTAGAACTCCGGCAGGCCGTAATCGCGCGTCATGGCGGTGCGGCCGAAGCAGTTCTCGGCGAAGTCCGCGCCCAGCGCGTCGCTCACGCGGCCGGGCCCGTCCGCCGGGCCCGCGCCGAGCACCGTGCCGGTCGTGACGACGTCCAGGAAGAACGCCAGGGAGTAGGGGGTCATCGGCTCACCGGGCTCTCATCCAGATCCAGTCCTCATCCGATGCTCGCCGCGACGGCACGGGCGCACGCGAGCGGCTCGGCGTACGTCGTGTCGACCTCGACGTCGTATCGC
Source organism: Streptomyces mashuensis (assembly GCF_014654785.1). Lineage (GTDB taxonomy): Bacteria > Actinomycetota > Actinomycetes > Streptomycetales > Streptomycetaceae > Streptomyces > Streptomyces mashuensis. The sequence continues at coordinate 63,170 of NZ_BNBD01000009.1, read as the reverse complement.
ATGCCCCGGTGGACGGCCCCGGCCTGCCGGAGCGCCATGCCCGGCACCCGGTCGCCGCGCGCGGCCTCCCGGGCCGCGGCCACCTCGCCGTCGCAGCGGACGCCGACCCACAGCACGTCGAGTCCGCCGAGGGCCTTGAGCAGCCGTTCCTGGCCGTCGCCGCCGTCGAGGAGCACCTCGTCGAGGACGATGCGCGCCCCGGCCCGCGCCATGGCGGCGACGCCCTCGTACCACGCCGTCTCCAGCGCACGGAAGGCGGGACCGACGGTCACCTCGCCGTCGCTGCCCAGGACGAGGCCACCACCGGGCTGCTGTTCGGGGTCCGCCGACGCCATCCACGCCGGCATCGTCTCGATCAGCGTGTCCACGCCCAGGACGAGCCACGGGCCGGGCAGCACCTCCTCCTGCAGGCAGCGGGCAAGACTCGTCTTCCCCGCGCTGGAACCGCCGTTGAGCACGATCACCTGAGTTGTCACCGCGTCACGGTAAGCGCGCAACGTCACCTCCGCACAAGGGATTTCCGCGTGTCCGGTGGAGGCGGACGGTCGTTGACCATGCACCCGGCCGCCATATGAGCGGCTCGTACGACAGGAATACAGGATGCTGCTCCCCATCATCGGCTCGCTTCTGGGCTCCGCCGTGGTCTTCCTCAGCGCCCTCGCCTCCAGCGTGATCCACACCGTGTACTCCATCCTCTGACACCGGCTCGCGCAGGGCCCGGACCGCCCGCCGTGCGGGGGCATGCGCACGGCGGGCGGCGCTTCCCACCGGGTGGCCGGTCAGGGGCAGTTGAGCGCCGGGTGGCCGCGCTCGACGAGGCAGAAGTCGAAGCCGTCGCCGGCGTCGACGATGCCCCGGTTGTAGTGGACGTCGATGGTGTCGTTGCCGTCGGCGCCCTGGACGCGGCCGTGCGGCTGGACGGTGGTGATGTCGATACGGTCCGGCCCGTGGCCGCCGTTGACCTTGCCCTCGACGTAGCCGGGGCTGCGGACCATGATGTGGTCCGCGCCGTCCCCGCCGAACACGCGGCCCTCGACGACCCCGTCGAGGATGATCACGTCGTCGCCGCCGTGGCCGTCCACGAACGTGTCACGGTCCACCCCCGAGCAGCGGATCGTGTCGTTGAACGGCGTGCCGTTGACATTGCCGGTCACCGCAACGCCGTTGACCAGGCAGGACGTCACGGCGTGCGCCGGCGTCGCGCCGAGCGCGACGGAGGGGAGGAGGGCGAGCGCGGCCACGGTGGCCAGCCGCGTCGCCCGCCGGGCTGTCGTACGGACGGAACGTCTCTTCGTGTGATCCATGAGAGCGCAATCCCTTCACGAGGGAGCCCTTCCGGCCCCAAGCGGAACCGGACTCTCCTCGTTACTTCCGTGCAGCCGACACACCGAAACGGCGGGAAAGCTACACGGAAGGGTGAATTCGCCCCAAACGCTGACGTCCGCTGACGACTGCGCTGCCTGCGCCCGCCGACGCCTTACGAGCGCGGCGCGACCCGGCTCAGCCCGTTGATGATGCGGTCCATCGCGTCCCCACCGGTCGGGTCGGTCAGGTTCGCCAGCATCTTCAGCGTGAAACGCATCAGCAGCGGATGCGTCAGACCCCGCTCGGTCGCGATCCGCATCACCTTCGGATTGCCGATGAGCTTCACGAACGCCCGGCCCAGCGTGTAGTAGCCGCCGTACGTGTCCTTGAGGATCTTCGGGTAGCGCTGGAGCGCCAGCTCCCGCTGCGCGTACGTGGCGCGGGCATGCGCCTGCACGATCACCTCGGCCGCGATCTGGCCCGACTCCATCGCGTACGCGATGCCCTCGCCGTTGAACGGGTTCACCAGCCCGCCCGCGTCACCGACCAGCAGCAGACCGCGCGTGTAGTGCGGCTGCCGGTTGAACGCCATCGGCAGCGCCGCACCCCGGATCGGGCCCGTCATGTTCTCCGGCGTGTAGCCCCAGTCCTCCGGCATCGACGCGCACCACGCCTTGAGCACCTCGCGCCAGTCCAGCTCCTTGAAGGAGTCGGACGTGTTGAGCACGCCCAGGCCGACGTTGCTCGTGCCGTCGCCCATGCCGAAGATCCAGCCGTAGCCCGGCAGCAGCCGGTCCTGCGGACCGCGCCGGTCCCACAGCTCCAGCCACGACTCCAGGTAGTCGTCGTCGTGCCGCGGCGACGTGAAGTACGTGCGCACCGCCACGCCCATCGGCCGGTCCTCGCGCCGGTGCAGCCCCATGGCCAGCGACAGCCGGGACGAGTTGCCGTCGGCGGCCACCACGAGCGGCGCCGAGAACCTCACCGGCCGCTTCTCCTCGCCGAGCCGCGCCTCCACGCCCACGATGTGCCCGGTGCGGCCGTCGACGACCGGCGCGCCCACGTTGCAGCGCTCGTACAGCCGGGCCCCGGCCTTCACGGCCTGCCGCGCCAGCTGCTCGTCGAAGTCGTCACGCTTGCGCACGAGACCGTAGTCGGGGAACGAGGCCAGGTCGGGCCAGTCCAGCTGGAGCCGCACCCCGCCGCCGATGATGCGCAGACCCTTGTTGCGCAGCCAGCCGGCCTCCTCGGAGATGTCGATGCCCATCGCCACGAGCTGCTTCACGGCACGCGGCGTCAGGCCGTCGCCGCACACCTTCTCGCGCGGGAAGGCGGTCTTCTCCAGCAGGAGGACGTCGAGCCCCGCCTTGGCCAGGTGGTAGGCGGCCGTCGACCCGGCCGGGCCCGCCCCGACGACGATCACATCGGCGCTGTGCTCGGCGCTGTGTTCGGCAGAGGACTCGGTCACGGCGGGGGCTCCCAGGCTCGCAGGTACGGACACCCGCAGTCTATGGCGGTGCCTCGGGGGAGCCCCCGGCGGTCAGCGGAACTCCGCGTGGGCGACGGCGGTGTCGAAGGTCTTGCGGTCCTTCTTCCAGTCGGCGTCGGTACTGCGGAAGTACACGGCGTACTCGGTCCCGGACTCGGTGACGTACGCCTCGTCGATGGCGTGGAGGGTGCGGCCGCTGGCGTCCTTCCACGTGTACTCCCAGCGGGCGCCGGGACGGCCGTGGATGGTGGCCCTCTCCAGGGAGATGCGCTTGTAGCCGTTCCGCTTGGCCACTCCGTCCTTCCCACCCTCCAGCTTGAGGAAGTTGTCGTACGAGCGGTCCTTCGCCTTCGGCAGGACACCGATCCGCAGCAGCCCGTTGCCCTTCGCCGGCTTGTAGTCGACCTGCGTCTCCCCGGGGGAACGCTTCCACCCCTCCGGCACCGCGATCCTGAACCCCTTCGGGTCGCTCTTCATCTCGTACCCCGCCGGCAGCTTCTCCGGCTTGTCCGCCGTCCCCGACGGCTTGGGCTCCGGCGTGCGCGTACGTTCCGGCGAGGCGCTCGCGGACGGCTCGGGGCTGCCCGTCGTGCCGTCGCCGTCCGCGCCCGGGTCGCCCGGGACCTCGTCGCCGAACGGCACCGCCGGGTCCTCCGCGCTCGGGGACGCCTCCGGCGTCGCCGTCGTCGGCGGGGCGGTCGGCTCGGGGGTGGCCGAGGGGGACGTGGACGGGGTGGGGAGGCCGGGAGGCGGCATGTCGTCGGGGGTGGGGTCGGTGACGACCTTGTCGCCCTTCGACTCGTCGTGCTTGTCGCCGTGGGTCAGCACCACGCCGCCCACCGCCGCACCGCCGACCAGCAGCACCGCCGCGCCGAGGCCGAGCCACGCCATGGGGCGCCGGCCGCCGAGGGGCGCGGCCGCGGGCTTACGGGTGCGCGTGGCCGCCGTACCCGGGGGCGCCGGCGGCATCGCGGGGGCGCCCAGCAGCGCGCCGGAAGCCGTCGTCACGGAAGCCGTCGTGCCGGGCGCTGCGCCCGGCGCGAAGCCCGGCATGGGGGGCACGTGGCCGCCGCCCGCGCCACCCCCGCCGGGGCCGCCACCCATGAGGCCCGTACGTCCCAGCAGCACCGCCAGGCCCACCGCCCCGGCCGTCCACAGCAGTCCGAACAGGAGCAGTTCGCCGGCGTTCGTGCCGGCCGAGGTCGTCACGGTGCGGGTGCGGTAGGAGAACGACGTCCCGGCCGTCATCTCCCATTCCACGCCGGACACGAGGGCCAGCAGGCAGAGCACGACGAGGAAGAAAAGGCCGGACAGCACCTGTTCGCGCCGGTCGGCGGAGCGGCGGGCGATGGTGACCGCGAGCAGCACCGCGCAGACGACGCCGAGGACGACCGCGCCGGCCTGGGCCCAGCCGCCGGCCTCCTCGCCGAGGCGGGCGAGGCCGAAGCTGTCGTACGTGCTGCGGCCCTCGCCGCTCGTCGTGGACACCTCGGAGGACGCGCCCCAGGACACGCCGAGGGCGACCAGGCCGGCGTTGACCAGGAGGGGGAGCAGGGTGAGGAAGGACGAGCCGTCCGCGTCGTCCGAGCAGGCGAAGACGATGAGCACCACGAGCGCGCAGAGCGCCGTCATCATGCCGAGGGCGCGCAGGGCCGTGCCCCACGCCCTCGTCAGCATCAGCGCGCCGGCGCCCCAGCGGGCGCACAGCGCCTCGCGGTAGAGCACCGCACCGCTGACGGCGGCGGCGAGCAGGGCCGCGCAGAGCGCGGCGAGGAAGGGGGAGAGGGAGACCTTGACCACCTGGAGGTCGAGGTCGCCGAGGAAGCCGAGCAGCAGCGTGCCGGCGCCGCAGAGCAGCGCGATGCGGACGACGGCGTCGGCACCCGTACCGCCGGTGACCGGGCCCGGCTGCCGGCGCAGCCGGCGGGCGCCGACGGCGAGCGCGCCGGCCCACAGCAGGGTGATGGTCAGCGGCAGCACCGACAGCGAACCGCGGCCGCTGAAAAGGAGGGTGATCAGGCCGCCGCCCTCGCGGGTCGTCTCGAAGTCGAGGCCGGCGCCGAGGCCCTGGAGCAGGAGGGCGACGGCGACGGGGAAGCGGTCGGACCAGTCGCCGAGGCCGATCTCGTCGTAGTCGTCGGACCACGGCAGGGACAGCAGCAGGGCGAGGACGAGGAAGAGGCCGAGGGGCCACAGCGCGGCCTTGGCCGCGCCCTGCCAGTCGCCGGCGACGACACGGCGGAAGAAGAGCGAGGCGGGGGTGGGCACCGGCGCGCCGGGCGCGTACCCGGGCGGTGCGTACCCCGGGGCGTATCCCGGCGCGGGCGGCGCGCCCGGCGGCGGGGGCATGGCCGGGAGGCCGGGGGCGGTGGCGGGCGCGGCGGGCGGCAGCGGAGGGGCGACCGGCATGGCCTGCGTGGCCGGCATGGGGGCCGGAGCAGGGGCCGGCATGGGGGGCGCGGCGGGGGGAGCCGCCGGGGGCGCGAACGGGGCGGGCGCGGGGCCCGCCGCGGGTATCGCGCCCGGCGCGGCGCCCGGTGCCCCTTCCGTCTCCGGTCGCTGTCTGCCGCATTGCATGCACAGGCGTGCCCCCGGCACGAACGCTGCGCCGCAGGAGGGACAGGGGGACTGCATAGGGCGCTCCGGTACTGGACGGGTCTCGGCCGGATCAAGATCGTACCGAGGCCCACCAGCCTGCCCATGACAATCGGCTCAGCGCACGAGCAGAAATACGTACGAACGTGAGTACGCGTACTCACTCCGCCGTGGTCACTCCCCCGCGGGCTTGGTCCCCCGGTGCAGGGCGACGACACCGCCGGTCAGATTGCGCCAGGCCACCTTCGACCAGCCGGCCTCCTGGAGCAGCGCGGCGAGCTCGGGCTGGCCGGGCCAGGCGCGGATGGACTCGGCGAGGTAGACGTACGCGTCGGGGTTGCTGCTGACCGCGCGGGCGACCGGCGGCAGGGCGCGCATCAGGTACTCGGTGTAGACGGTGCGGAACGGCGCCCACGTCGGCCGGCTGAACTCGCAGATCACGACGCGCCCGCCGGGCCGGGTCACGCGCAGCATCTCGCGCAGCGCGGCCTCGGTGCGCACGACGTTGCGCAGGCCGAAGGAGATGGTGACGGCGTCGAAGACGCCGTCGGCGAACGGCAGCCGGGTGGCGTCACCGGCGGTCAGCGGCAGCCACGGGTTGCGGCGCTTGCCCTCGCGCAGCATGCCGGTGGAGAAGTCGCAGGGGACGACGTACGCGCCGTCGGCGGCGAAGGGCAGCGAGGACGTGCCCGTACCGGCCGCGAGGTCCAGCACCTTCTCCCCGGGCCGGGCCGCCACGGCCCGGGCCACGGCCTTGCGCCACGCACGGGCCTGGCCGAGCGAGAGGACGTCGTTGGTGAGGTCGTACTTCTCCGCCACGTCGTCGAACATCGCGGCGACTTCGTGCGGCTGCTTGTCCAGGGAGGCTCGGGTCACGAAGCCATTGTTCACCACGGGCATTCGCGGATCTTGGACGGGGACGGGCGGGGATGGAGGGAGAGGAACGGGGACGGCCCGCCCGGGAAGGACCGGCCCGTTCCGCGGCACCGCGTCCGTGTCCATGCGACCGGGCCCTTCACGCGCCACCGCGGAACCGGCCGGAGCGGCCGTCCCCGCGGGCCCATCCTGCCGGGGCGGCCGTGGCCGGCCGCGGGGCGTTGACGGGGCCCTGACGGGCGGGGACGGTATCCGTACGGATTACTTATGCAGGAACCCTACTCACCGACAAGGGCATCCAGGTCGAGGCTGATCGGAAAAGGACGGTCGGTCTCGAGCTTCACGTTGTGCCGCGGGTGCTCAGGAGCCGAGACATACTGCCCCGAACCGGTGTGAAGCCAGAACTCATGCACCTCGGGCAAGTCGTCGCAGTCACGCTCCACCCGCCAGTAGTAGGGGATTCCCGCCTCGGCGTAGAGGACCGGCTTACGGACTCGATCGTCCACCGAGGACCCCGGTGAGACCACCTCGACGGCCAGCTTCGCGTTGGCGACCGGCGTGCAGTCCAGCGTGAAGAGATCAAGACCGCGCTTGTCGTAGATCAGGATGTCCGGCTTGACAGCGTTGAAATCGTCGAGAAGGACGCACCTCTCGACGTTGATCCCCACGTCCCGACTGGGCAGCGCCTGCCTCAGTTGCACATACAGCTCGTCCCGCACCTGGTCGTGCCACCACTTAGCCATCCCCCGGACCACGATCACTCCGTCGATCAGTTCCCAGTCGAAGGGCAGCTCCAAGTGCTTGACCTGATCCCACGTCCACTGCCCGCCAGGCGGGTTCATCCAGCTCTCTGGAGTGGCCTTCACCATCCGGTCAGTGCTCATCACTGCTCCCATGGCTGCGAGTGTGGACGCCGATACGAAACGCGGTCCCCTATACGACGGTAGCGTCACCCGGACTGATGAAGGCCGTAACGAACCGCAAGGAACCCCCGCGCCGCGCCGCGCGCTAACGCGCCCGGTACACCAGGCGCCCCGCCAGCACCGTCATCACGCACGCCCCCGCGCCGCGTTCCAGTAGCGCCGCCTCGTCGGGTGCGTCGAACGCCGCGAAGTCCGCGCGGGCGCCCACGGCCAGCGGGTACGCGACCGCCTCGGCCACGCGATACGCACCCCGCAGCGCATCGAAACCCGCGTCGAAGCCCGCCTCGGCCCCCGGGAACCCCAGCCCCTCCCCCGCCGGAACCACGCGCAGGCCCGAGCGGGCCACCGCCCTGCCCACCACCGGGTCGTGGAACGGGCCCGCCAGGGCCGTCGTGCCGTGCCGGAGCAGCAGTTGCAGGCCGCGGCGGGCGCTGCCCGCCCAGCGGGTCTCGGTGAGGTCCGTGCGGAGCGCGGCGAGGCGGTCGCCGGTCAGGGGGCGGTCGCCCAGTTCCTCGTACTCGCGCGGATCGGGGTGGTAGGCGCGCTCCAGCAGCTGCGCGCCGTGCCACTGGCGCAGCCCCGGCGCGAGGAGGCCCGGCCAGCGGCGTACGCGGGCCAGCGGGTGGCCGGCCGTCACCTGCTCGTACGGGCCGAGGGCCACCACCGTGCCGCCGTCGACGGCCACCGCGCCGTGCGGCACGGGCTCCTCGCCCGTACTGGTGAGGAGCAGCTCCGCGGCGTGGATCGTCAGCACGGCGGCCCCTGCCTCCCCTGCTTCGTCTGCCTCAGCTCGCCTCGACGATCTTCAGCCCGGGGTGGGCCGTGCCGCCCTCGATCGCCGTCGAGGACAGGTGCGAGACGACGCGGTCGTCGACCGGGTCGTTCGCCGGGTCGTCGTGCACGACCAGGTGCTCGTACGTCGTCGCGCGCTGCGCCGGGACGCGGCCCGCCTTGCGGATCAGGTCGATCAGCTCCATGCGGTTGGAGCGGTGCTTCGCGCCGGCCGAGGAGACGACGTTCTCCTCCAGCATGACCGAGCCCAGGTCGTCGGCGCCGTAGTGCAGCGACAGCTGGCCCGCCTCCTTGCCGACCGTCAGCCAGGAGCCCTGGATGTGCGCGACGTTGTCGAGGAACAGGCGCGCGACGGCGATCATGCGCAGGTACTCGAAGATCGTCGCCTGCGTCCGGCCCTTCAGCACGTTGTTCTGCGGCTGGTAGGTGTACGGGATGAAGGCGCGGAAGCCGCCCGTGCGGTCCTGCACGTCGCGGATCATGCGCAGGTGCTCGATCCGCTCGGCGTTGGTCTCGCCGGTGCCCATCAGCATCGTGGAGGTCGACTCGACGCCCAGCGTGTGGGCGATCTCCATGATCTCCAGCCAGCGCTCGCCCGACTCCTTCAGCGGCGCGATGGCCTTGCGCGGCCGCTCCGGCAGCAGCTCGGCGCCGGCGCCCGCGAACGAGTCCAGGCCCGCGGCGTGGATGCGGCGGATGGCCTCCTCCGGAGTGACGCCGGAGATGCGCGCCATGTGGTCGACCTCGGACGCGCCGAGGGAGTGGATGACGAGCTGCGGGAACTCCTTCTTGATCGCCGCGAAGTGCTCCTCGTAGTACTCCACGCCGAAGTCGGGGTGGTGCCCGCCCTGGAACATGATCTGCGTGCCGCCCAGCTCCACGGTCTCCGCGCAGCGCCGCAGGATGTCGTCGAGCGAGCGGATCCACACCTTGTCGCTCTTGGGCGGCACGTAGAACGCGCAGAACTTGCACGCGGTCACGCAGGCGTTGGTGTAGTTGATGTTGCGCTCGATGATGTACGTCGCGATGTGCTCCGTACCGGCGTAGCGCCGGCGGCGCACGGTGTCCGCCGCCGCGCCCAGGGCGTGCAGCGGCGCGGAGCGGTACAGCTCGAGCGCCTCCTCCGGGGTGATCCGGCCGCCGGCTGCGGCGCGGTCGAGGACGGCTGTGAGGTCGGTGTTCACGGTCACCGGGCGTCCCTTCGGAGGGGGGTATGCGGCAATTCCGCACCAGCCTACGCGGAGTCGGCGCCGGCCCTTTCACCGCCCTCACCGGCCCTTCCGGGTGAGGGTCGCTCTGGGCGTGCCGCCCTTGGGGTCGTCGGAGGCGAAGGCCAGCCGGCCGCCGGGCGCCAGGGTGTACGTGACGAGCGCCTTCTCGCCCGTGCAGCCGGGGCGCGGTTCGCCGTCGGTGACCTCCTCCAGCGCTATGCGCTGCGCGGTCGCCGACAGGAGCCGGGCCTTGGCCCGGCACTCCAGGACGCCGAGCACGGAGTAGGTGGTGCGCACGACGAGCTCGTCCTTGCCGCCGCCGGTGACGACGGAGGTCATGGTGCCGTTCGGGGTGCCGTCGGCCTGGACGACCTGGCCGGTCCAGGTGCCGACGAACGCCTCGGGCACGGCGGGCAGCTGCGGCCCGTCGGAGGGCGCAGTGCTCGCCGCGGGGGGCGGCACGGTGGCGCCGGGCGCCGGCGCGGCGGGCGACGGGCGCTCCGGCGACTTGTCCTCCAGCAGCCCGGGCAGCAACGTGCCGAGGAGTACGGCGGCCAGGGCGCCGGCCACGGTGACGACGAGGGTGCAGCTCACCCGCCGCCGTCCCGCGCCGCCGGGTTCCGGGGCGTCCGCGGGCCGGTCCGCCACGGCGGCCGCGCCGCCCGCGCCCCGCCCGACGCGCCACATGCGCTGCCGTACGCCTCCGGGCGCGCCGTCCGCCGGCGCCGCCGCCCCGGCGCGCTCCCTCACAGGGCCCCCGGGGGCGTCGCCCGCCGCCGTGTCCGCCTCCACCTCCAGGTTCAGGAGTTCCACCGCCTGCCGGCTCACCCGTTCCACCAGGGGCGCGGGGAGCCAGCCCGGGACCAGGAGGCCGCTCGCGCCGCGTTCCGGGGCGAGGCGGCGGGCCAGTTCGGCCGGGGACGGGCGGGCGTCCGGTTCCTTCGCGAGGCAGGACGCCACCAGGTCGCGGAGGTCGCCGGTCAGCTCCTCGCCCAGTTCCGGTTCCTCGTGCACCACCTTGTAGAGCAGCACCGCCGAGTTGTCGCCCACGAAGGGCGGGGCGCCCGTGGCGGCGTACGCCAGGACCGCGCCCAGGGAGAAGACGTCGGCCGAGCCCGTCACGCTCTTGCCGAGGATCTGCTCGGGCGCCATGTAGCCCGGCGAGCCGACGGAGACACCGGTGGTGGTCAGCGAGGCCGTGCCGTCCATGGCGCGGGCGATGCCGAAGTCGATCAGGCAGGGGCCGTCGAGGGTCAGCAGCACGTTCGACGGCTTCACGTCGCGGTGCACCAGGCCGCGCGCGTGCACGGCGGACAGCGCCTCGGCCAGGCCCGCGCCCGCGGCCCGTACCGTCGCGGCCGGCAAGGGGCCCACCTCGGCGACGGCCTGGCCGATCGAGGGCCCGGCCACGTAGCCGGTGGCCACCCACGGCACCGGCGAGTCGCAGTCGGCGTCCAGCACCGGTGCCGTCCACGCACCGCCCACGCGCCGGGCGGCAGCCACTTCCCGGCGGAAACGGGCACGGAACTGTTCGTCGGCGGCAAAATGCGGATGTACCACCTTTACGGCCACCGTGCGCCCGCCCGCGCTCCGGCCCAGATAAACGCGCCCCATACCGCCCGCACCGATCCGGCCGAGCAGCCGGTAGCCACCGATGACCTGCGGGTCTTCCCCGGACAATGGCTGCATCGGGCCTTTCGCCTCCCCCCGTGCGGGGCATTTCGGACCCCGGAACGAGCCTATGACTCAATTCACGGGCCGTCCCAGGAACCCCGCAGGCTGGTTTGCCCATCCCCTAGGGCGGAACAAACCGTCATGTCCTTCGGGGCAGCAGCATCATCCGGAGCGACGCGATGACGCACTCACCCAACGGGGGCTACCGTCCGGGCGCGGGTTACCCCCCGCAGCCCCCGGGCGGCTACCGGCAGCCCGGCGGCCAGCAGCAGCCCGGCTACCCGCCCCCGGCCCCGGGGGGCTACCAGCAGCGGCCGCAGGGCTACCCGCCGCAGGCGCCGGGCGGCTACGGCCGGCCCCAGGACGGCCCCGGCGGTCCGGGCGGCTACGACGGCCATGACGGTTACGGCCGCCACGACGGCTACGGCGGCCCGGGTGGCCCCGGCGGTTACGACCCGCACGACGACCACGACTCCGGCGACTACCAGTCGCAGGGCCGCAAGCGTGCCTCGCGCGCCAAGAAGTGGACCATCGTCGTCGCGTGCATAGCCGTGCTGGGCCTGCTCGCCGGCGGCGTCATGAAGTACATGGAGATAGGCCCCTTCTCCAAGAAGGGCGACCCGGTCAGCTTCGGCTCGGGCGGCTCCGGCGGCGACAAGGGCGGCGCACAGGCCAAGCCGGCCGACGACAAGACGCTGATGCCCACCGGCCCGGCAGCGCAGTTCAAGAACGCGAACACGCTGGGTGACGGCACCGAGATCGGGGTCGTCACGCTCCAGGGCAAGAAGTCCGGCTTCACCGGCAAGGTGTGGGTCTGGGCGCCCAAGCAGTACAAGGACCCCAAGTACGCCAAGAGCGGCTTCCCGGTCCTGATCTCGCTGCCCGGCGGCCCCGGCTACCCGAACAACTACTGGATGGGCACCGACCTGGGCCTGGAGTCCTCCATCGCCAAGTGGTCGGAGGAGGGCAAGAGCCTCCCGTTCATCCTGGCCATGCCGGTCCTCAACCCGGACGCCAAGTACTACTACGACGGCAGCGACATCCCGAACCAGCCCAAGATGGGCACCTGGCTCACCGAGGACGTCCCCGACCTGATCAAGCAGAACTTCCGCACGCTGAAGTCGCGTGACGGCTGGGCGTTCATGGGGTCCTCCTCCGGCGGCTTCGCGGGCTTCAAGGCCGTGCTGAAGCACCCGGACAAGTTCAAGGCCGTGATCGCCTCCGGCCCGGACATCGTCCCGGACTCGCCGCTGTGGAAGGGCCACGACAAGGAGAAGGCCGAGAACAACCCCGAGCTCCTCTCCAAGCAGCTGATCGAGCACAAGGGGCCGGACGTCTACGTCGCCTTCCAGTACGGCACGCTGGAGAGCCCGATCACGCGCAACGGTGTGGACAAGTACCTGAGGGAGTACGGCAACAAGGGGCCCATCCACACCAACCTGCAGGTCATCCAGGGCGGCAAGCACGACGCCAAGACCTATGTGAAGGGCATGGGCGAGGGCAGCATCGCCTACATCAGCAAGGTCATGGAGGGGCCGACGCCCTCCTCCTGAGCCTCCTGAGCCTCCTGAGCCTCCTGAGCGACGACTCCTCGGCAGAACGAACGTGGTGCGGGTCCCCGGCGGGGGACCCGCACCACGTCGTTTCAGGGCTGCTCCAGCAGCTCCACCTGCACGTCCGCCGGGAAACCCGTCGTCGGGCCCGTCCGGCGGGCGAACTCGTGCACCCCGGCCAGCTGCTCCGGGCCGAAGCGGAAGTCGAGCGTGGTGAAGTAGCGCTCCAGCAGCTCCGCGTCGAAGACCTCCCAGCGCGCCGCCTGCTCGGCGACCTTGCCGACCTCCGCCAGCGACAGGTCGCGGGAGGCCAGGAACGCCTCGTGCACCTTCCGCACGAGCTGCGGCTCACGCGCCAGGTAGTCGCGGCGCACGCCCCAGACGGCGAAGACGAACGGCAGGCCCGTCCAGTCCTTCCACATCTGCCCCAGGTCGTGCACCTCCAGGCCCAGCCGGGGCGCGTCGTGCAGCGAGGCCCGCAGCGCGGCGTCGCCGATCAGCACGGCGGCCTCCGCCTCCTGCATCATCACGCCGAGGTCGGGCGGGCAGGTGTAGTACGCGGGGCTGACGCCGTACTGCTCGGCGAGCAGCAGCTGCGCCAGGCGCACGGAGGTGCGCGAGGTGGAGCCCAGCGCGACCTTCGCGCCGTCCAGCTCCTTCAGCGGCACCTTGGAGACGATCACGCACGACATGACGGGCCCGTCGCAGCCGACCGCTATGCCGGGCAGGGCCACGAGGTCGCCGGCGTGGCGCAGGAACTCCACGAGGGTGATCGGCGCGATGTCGAGGCGGCCGTCGGCGAGCTGCTCGCTGAGCTTCTCCGGCGTGTCCTTCGTCAGGTCCAGGTCCAGCAGCGTGCCGGTACGGGCGAGGCCCCAGTACAGGGGCAGGCAGTTCAGGAACTGGATGTGGCCGACGCGCGGGCGGCTGCGGCCCTGTTCGGGGGCTCCGTCGCCGGTCGCTCCCTCTGATGCTGAAATGTCCACATCCGGAGGCTAGCCCCGGTCCCGGGGCGGCGTGGGGGCGGGGTGCCCGGCGGCTGCCGGGGCCGGCGCACCGGCCGGTGCCCGACCACTCGACTTTCCCGGCCGGCAGGACCCGAAAACCCACCGTAGGCGTGATCTTCAACTCCTTCCCCGGAACACCTTCGCGTGCTACGCTCGCAACAAGTTGCAGTTTGGTTTCCCTTGCAGTACAGAGTCTGCGGAGCGCATGTGACCCGCAGGCTTTTGTAGTTTTCAGACTTCTTTGCAGGTTCTGGAGCAGGGCAACCCTTTGGCCCAAGGAGGGCTTTATGGCTACCGGAACCGTGAAGTGGTTCAACGCCGAAAAGGGCTTCGGTTTCATCGCCCAGGACGGCGGCGGCCCCGACGTCTTTGTCCACTACTCCGCGATCAACGCCTCCGGCTTCCGCTCCCTCGAGGAGAACCAGGCGGTCACCTTCGACGTCACGCAGGGCCCGAAGGGTCCGCAGGCGGAGAACGTCACCCCCGCGGCCTGACGCTGTCGCACGGATCCCCTCGGGGATCCACCCAAGGAGCCCTGCCCCCACCGGATGGTGGGGGCAGGGCTCCTGCCTTTTCCGCGCGCCGCCCGCCACCGGGCGCCGGGTGCCGGGTGCCGGCTGCCGGCTGCCGGCTGCCGGCTGCCGGGATTTCCCGGTGCGGATTCATCTCCGTGACGGAAAAATCCGCCCACTAATCCTTACGCTTTTCATACATCGCCTCGATTTCCTTCGCATGGCGCTCGACGATCTGTGCCCGGCGCAGTTTCAGCGTCGGCGTCAGCGTCCCGGCCGCCACCGAGAAGTCCTCCTCCAGCACGGTGAAGGCCCTGATCCGGGCCGGCCGGGCCAGCCCCTCGTTGGCCTCGTCCACCGCCGCGGCGCACAGCCGCAGCACCGCCGGGTGCCGGGCCGCGCCACCCTCCGCCGCCAGGTCCACGCCCTCCCGGGCCGCCCACGCGGCGACCTCCTCGGCGTCCAGCGTGAGCAGCGCGACCGGGTACGGGCGCCGGTCGCCCACCAGCACCGCGCGGGAGATCCACCGGGACTGCCGCAGCGCGGCCTCCGCCGCGGCCGGCGCGATGTTCTTGCCGGCCGACGTGATGATCAGGTCCTTCTTGCGGCCGGTCAGCGTCAGGTAGCCGGCCTCGTCCAGCTCGCCCAGGTCGCCGGTGTGCAGCCAGCCCGCGCCGTCCACCGTCCGGGCCGTGGCCGCCGCGTCGCCGTGGTAGCCCGCGAAGACGCAGCCGCCCCGGGCCAGCACCTCCCCGTCGTCCGCGATCCGCAGTTCCCAGCCCGCCACCGGCTGCCCGGCGGTGCCCGGCCGGGCCGCGCCCGGCCGGTTGAGGGTGATCACCCCGGACGACTCGGTGAGCCCGTACCCCTCGTACAGCGGCACGCCGCAGGCCAGCAAAAAGTCCAGGGTGCCGCGCGCGATGGGCGCCGCGCCCGTCAGGGCCCACTCCAGGCGGCCGCCGAAGAGCGCGCGGACCGGCGCGAAGAGGCTGCGCTCCGCCGCCTCCCACGCCGCGCGCAGCGCGTCCGGAGGCTCCTCGCCGCGCTCGCGCGCCTCCCGTACCGCCAGGCCCGTACGGACGGCCTCCGCGAGCCGCCCGGGGCCGTCGGGGCCCTGCGCGGCGGCCAGGGCGGAGACGCGGGCGTGCACCTTCTCGAAGAGGCGCGGCACGGACGGCAGGTGCGTGGGCCGCACCTCGGCGAGCTCCGCGAGCACGTCCTCCACGCGCCCGCCGAAGTAGCACAGGGTGCCGCCGCGGCGCAGCGAGGAGAACTGCACGAGCTGCGCCATGATGTGCGCCAGCGGCAGGTAGAGGTAGGTCAGGTCGCCGGGCCCGCCGCCGGTGAGGGGGACGACGGCGTCCTGGTTGGCGACGAGGTTGCCGTGGGTGAGCCGGCAGCCCTTGGGCCGGCCGGTGCTGCCGGAGGTGTAGACGAGGACGCAGGGGTCCTCGGGGCGCCGGGCGGCGGCGCGGCCGAGCAGCTCGTCCTCGGGCGCGCCGGCGGGCAGCCGTTCGAGAACGGGGTCGCCGGGGCCGCCTTCGAGCAGCAGCACGTGCCGGAGACCGTGCCGTACGGCGGCCAGCCGGTCCCGTGCGGTGGCGTTCTCGCAGATCAGCACCGACGTGCCGGAGTCGGCGAGCACCCAGGCCACTTCGTCGGGCGCGGCGGTGGGGTAGACGGGGACGACGACGGCTCCGGCGGTCAGGGCGGCGAGCTGGGCGACGGTCCACTCCGGCCGGGTCTCGGCGAGGATCGCGACGCGGTCGCCGGGCCGTACGCCGAGCCCGAGCAGGCCGCGCCCGGCGGCGCGTACGCGGGCCCACAGCTCGTCGTACGTGACGTCCGCCCAGCCGGTGCCGCCACCGGGGGCGCGGTGGCGCAGCGCGGGCAGGTCGCCGTACCGGCCGGCGGCCCACTCGGTGAACCGTGCGTACGTGCCGGGCCGTTCGTGCCGCATGACGCCTCCCTGACCGCGGGGACCGTGGGGACCGTGGGGACCGTGGGCGAACACACCGGCACGACGCTAGGAAGCCCGGCCGCCCACGGGCACTGACCGGAACGGTCAGCACCACTGACCTCGGCGCTCAGTCGGCGTACCGTGCAGGCATGGGCAGCCGGACGATCACCGTGCACCACGTGCGGGCGGCGCTGGGCGGGGCGCGGCGGCTGGGGGTGGACACGCTGCCGCTGCTCCAGGCGGCGCGCGTGCCGCCGCTGCTGCTGGGGGACGACCGGGCGCGGGTGTCGCCGGAGCAGTTCGCGCTGCTGGTGCGGGCGGTGCAGCGGGCGACGCGGGACGAGTTCCTGGGCCTGGCGCCGGCGCCGAGCCGGCCGGGGACGTTCGCGATGATGTGCCACGCCTGCCTGGCGTGCCCGGACCTGGGGGCGGCGCTGCGGCGGGCGGTGCGGTTCTACGGGCTGTTCCCGCAGGGCCCGGAGCTGCTGTTCCGGCGGGAGGGCGGGCAGGCGGTGTTCGGGCTGCGCAACGACCTGCGGGAGGTGCCGGAGGGCGGGTTCCTGGCGGAGAGCGTGCTGCTGGTGTGGCACCGGCTGGCGAGCTGGCTGACCGGGCGGCGCATCCCGCTGCGGTGGGTGCGGTTCGCCGGGCCGGAGCCGCCGTACGCGGCGGAGTGCGTGGCGATGTTCGGCTGCCCGGTGGGGTTCGGAAGTGCGCCGGGCGGGGCGGCGGGTGTGGCGGCGTTCGACGCGCGGTGGCTGGGGGTGCCGCTGGTGCGGGACGAGGCGGGGCTGGCGGAGCTGTTGCGGCGGGCGCCGGCGGACCTGCTGGACCGGCGGGAGTACGGGACGACGGTGGCCGAGCAGGTGCGGCGGGCGCTGGCGGCGGCCCTGCGCGGCGGGGGCGGCGGCCCGGCCCGGCTGCCGGAGGTGGCGCAGGTGGCGGCGCGGCTGGCGGTGAGCCCGGCGACGCTGCGGCGGCGGCTCCAGCAGGAGGGCACGTCGTTCCAGCGGCTGAAGGACCAGGTGCGGCTGGAGGTGGCCCTCGCCGGGCTGGTGGAGGGGCGGGAGCCGATCGCTGAGCTGGCGGCGCGGCTGGGGTTCTCGGAGGACACGGCGTTCCACCGGGCGTTCCGCCGCTGGACGGGTACGACACCGGGCGCGTACCGGCTGGGCGGGCCGCGCGCGCTGTACGGTCAGAAAAGCTGAGCGTCCCGGCCAGCCCCTGGCTACTCACCGGTCACTTACGGTCTCCCGGCACCGGCCGCGCGGCGTGCCTGCCGAACCCCCGGAACGGGTTCCGCGCCCCGGCCAGTTGGGAGAGCCGCATGCTTCTGCGCAGGACTGCCGTGGCCGTGGCGGCCGCGCTGGCCGCCGCGTTCGGCGCGGCCGCCACGGGTACCGCCGCGGCGGACGACGCGCCGCCGGCCGGGTCGCCCGGTGACGTCGTCAGCGCCGCCCCCACCTCCTTCCACCCGCTGCCCGGCCAGCCCACCAACACCAAGGCGTGGCGCATCACGTACCGCTCGACGACGGCCAAGGGCGCGCCGAACGTCGTGTCGGGCACCGTCATCGTGCCGCAGGACGGCAGAACCGGGCCGCGCCCGCTGGTGACGTACGCGGTGGGCACCGTCGGCCTCGCCGACCGGTGCGCGCCCTCGGCGGGCTTCCCGAAGGGCACGACGCTGGAGGCCAACCTCATCCAGCAACTGACGTGGCGGGGCTGGGCGGTGGCCGTCACCGACTACGAGGGCCTGGGCACGCCCGGGGACCACACGTACGCGGTGGGCCGGGCCGAGGGCCACGCGGTGCTGGACATGGCGCGGGCCGCCCAGCGGCTGCCGCAGGCCGGCATCGGCCGCAACGGCCCCGTGGGCATCATGGGCTACTCGCAGGGCGGCCAGGCCAGCAGCTGGGCCGCCGAGCTGCACGACTCGTACGCGCCGGAGCTGGACGTCCGCGGCACGGTCACCGGCGGTGTGCCGGCGGACATGCTGAAGACGGCGGAGTTCAGCAGCGGCAACGTGGGCGCGGGCCTGGTGCTGATGGCGGCGGCCGGCCAGAACGCCGCCTACCCCGAGCTGCGGCTCGACCAGTACCTCAACGACAAGGGCCGCCGGTACGTCGACTTCATGAAGAACAACTGCGTCGTGATCGACGTGGCGGCCGGGATGTTCCAGCGCATCGAGGACGTGACGGTCAGGAACCCGCTGCACGAGGCGGACTGGCAGCGGGTGCTGCACCAGTCGGACCTGGGCACGCACGCGCCGGACCGCCCGGTGTACCTGTACCACGGGCTGCTGGACGAGCTCATCCCGTACGGGGCGGGCCGGCAGCTGCGGGCCGACTGGTGCGGCCGGGGCGCGACGGTGCAGTGGAAGACGCTGCCGCTGGGGGCGCACGTCACCGGGGTGATCGCGGAGGCGATACCGGCGGCGAACTGGCTGGCGGAACGATTCGCCGGGGCGTCGACGGACGGCAACTGCTGACGGACGGCAGGTGGGCACGGAGGGGCGGGGCCGGACGGGCCCCGCCCCTCCCTCTCACTGCGCGTACAGTTCCTCGATCTCCGCCGCGAAGTCCCGGGCGATGACGTCCCGGCGCAGCTTCAGCGACGGCGTGATGTGCCCGCGGCCCTCGGTGAACTCGCCCGGCAGCAGGACGAACCGCCGTACCGACTCGGCCCGCGACACCAGCGTGTTGGCCTCGTCGACGGCGGCCTGCACCTCGGCGCGCAGGCCCGCGTCGGTGACCAGTTCCTCCGGCGGCACGTCCTCCATGCCGTTCATCCGCTGCCAGTGCGCCAGCCCGTCGGGGTCGAGGGTGACGAGCGCGGCGACGTACGGCCGGTCGTCGCCGACGACCATGCACTGGCCGACCAGCGGGTGGGCGCGCAGCCGGTCCTCCAGCGGGGCGGGGGCGACGTTCTTGCCGCCCGAGGTGATGATCAGCTCCTTCTTCCGCCCGGTGATGGTGAGGTAGCCCTCGGCGTCGAGGCTGCCCAGGTCGCCGGAGGCGAACCACTCGCCCGGCGCCGGCGGCACGGCCTGCTGCCGTCCGGCGTCCCAGTAGCCGGCGAAGACGTGGCCGCCGCGCAGCAGCACCTCGCCGTCGTCCGCGATGCGCACGGCGCTGCCCGGCAGCGGCCAGCCGACCGTGCCGGGGCGGGACCGCCACGGCGGGGTGAGGGTGGCGGCGGCCGTGGTCTCGGTGAGGCCGTAGCCCTCGTGGACCTCGATGCCGCAGCCGGCGAAGAACGCGACGAGGTCCGGGTTGAGGGGGGAGCCGCCGCTGATGACGTGCCGTACGCGGCCACCGAGGGCGGCCCGCACCCGCCGGTACACCAACGGTTCGTACAGGGCGCGGCCCGCGCGCAGCCGTACGCCCGGTTCCCGGCCGGCGCCGGTGGCCGCGCCGTACCGGCGGGCGACGAGGGCGGCGCGGTCGAACGCCTCGCCGCGGCCCCTGCGCTGGGCGGTGGCGCGGGCGGTGTCGTGCACCTTCTCCAGCACGTAGGGGATGGCCAGGAGGAAGGTGGGGCGGAAGCCGGCCAGGTCGGGGCGGAGGTCCTCGGCCTTGAGGGACGGCGCGTGGCCGAGCCGGACGCGGGCGCGCAGGCAGCCCACGGCGACCATGCGGCCGAGGACGTGGGCCATGGGCAGGAAGAGGAGGGTGGAGGCGCCGGGGCCGCGGCTGACGGCGTGGAAGACGGGGTGCAGCAGGGCGACGGCGTTGTCGACCTCGGCGAAGAAGTTGGCGTGGGTGAGCACGCAGCCCTTGGGGTCGCCGGTGGTGCCGGAGGTGTAGACGAGGGTGGCGATGTCGGCGGGGCCGCGGGCGGCGCGCCGTTTCTCCACCTCCTCGGTGGGCACGTCGCGGCCGGTGGCGGCCAGCCGGTCCACGGCCCCCGTGTCGATCTGCCAGACGTGGCCGAGGGCGGGCAGTCCGGTGCGGCCGGCGGCGACGGTGCGCACCTGCTCGGCGGTCTCCACCGCGCAGGCGGCGGCGCCGGAGTCGCGCAGGATGTGGTGCACCTGGCGCGGCGAGGCGGTGGGGTAGACGGGCACGGTGACCAGGCCGGCGGCCCAGGCGGCGAAGTCGAGCAGCGACCACTCGTAGCGGGTGCGGGACATGATGGCCAGCCGGTCGCCGGGGGCCAGCCCGTGGGCGACCAGGCCCTTGGCGACGGCGAGCACCTCGGCGGCGAAGCGGGCGGACGTCACGTCGCGCCACAGGCCGTCGGGCTGCTTGCGGGCGAGGACGACGTCGCCGGGTGCCTCGGCGGCGTTGCCGAAGGGCAGGTCGCCCAGGGTGCCGTGGTCGACGGGCGGGGCGAGCGCCGGCAGGGCCGCCTCGCGGACCACGCCGGCGACGGCGGTGGTGCGCGGCGGCACGGGGCGGGCGGGGACGGTCGGGGCTGGGCTGCGTACGGGCACGTGCGGCTCCTGTTCGGCCAACTGTCCCCTACTCGGGGGTAGTTCCGACGGACCGCAATGTACGCCGGGTACGCGCGGCGCTCCAGACCACGTGGGGTCAGGAGTGGGGACCCGGCCCCGGGGGCGTCCAGCTCCGGCCGCCGAGCAGGTTCTCCAGCCCCACCCAGGCGACGTTCATGAGGGTGGCCGCGGCGTCGTGGGCGGACGGTACGGCGCCGGGTTCGGCGTTGGCCCAGCCGGCGAGCGACTCGGCGGCGCCGACGAGGGCGTGCGCGAGGCCGGCGGCCTCGGCGTGCTCGCACGCCTCGGCGGTGTCGGCGATGAGCCGGGCGACGAGCCCCACCATTTCCTGCCGCATCGCGGCGACCGCGTTGGTGAACGGCTCGCCGTGCCGCCGGGCCTCGACGCTGACGACGGCCCACCCGGCGGGGTGCGCGGCGGTGTGCGCGAAGAAGGCGCGCAGCGCCGCCCACAGGCGGCGGTCGGGGGGCGCGCCGGGGTCGACGGCCGCCTTGACGGCGGCGAGGAGCGCGCCGGACTCGCGTTCGAGGCAGGCGCTGAACAGCTCCTCCTTGGACCGCAGGTAGAGGTAGACCAGCGGCTTGGAGGCGCCGGCGAGTTCGGCGATCTCGTCCATCGACGCGGCGTTGTAGCCGCGGCGGGCGAACACCTCCACGGCGGCGTCGAGCATCTGCCGCTCGCGCACCTCGCGCGGCATGCGCTTCGCCCGCCCGCCCCCGGCCCGCCGCCGGGCCCCCCTCGCCCCCGGTGCAGCCGGTCCGTCGTTCACCACATTCACCACATTCATGACAGAAACCCCCTCCCCCCGTCACGCTACCGGCAAGTAATATCACGGGCCGCAGGGGCGTCAAGGGATGAATTCCGGCCCGACTGGCCGAACCTGACGGACCGCCGCGGATACCGGCACCGAGAACGGGGTAAGGCCCTTCCGGCTCTGGCGTCGGCAGGAGGAAAGGCGGTCGGGAAGCGCATGAAGGCAACGGTCGGTGACCGCGTCCACATCAAGGGACGCATCGTGGGGATGAGGGAACACATCGGCGAGATCATCGAAGTACGCGGCGCAGAAGGCGCACCGCCCTACGTCGTCCGCTTCGCCGACGGCCACGAAACCCTGCTCTTCCCGGGCCCGGACTGCCTCGTCGTCCCGGCCACCACGGACTGACCCGCCGCAACCCCGAACGCCCCCGGTCCCATGAGGGCCCGGGGGCGCAGCGTGCCGGCGGTCCCGCCTCCGCGTGCCTACGCGGCGGCCAGGGCGGCGGGGGCCTCGGCGGCCTCCTGCTCGTCGTCCAGCTTCGAGCCGTCGGCCGTGGCGTACGCCTCGCGGTCGAGGATGTTCTCGCGGGACGCGACGATGATCGGAACGACCGACTGGCCGGCGACGTTCGTCGCCGTGCGCATCATGTCCACGATCGGGTCGATGGCCAGCAGCAGGCCCACGCCCGCCATCGGCAGGCCCAGCGTCGACAGGGTCAGGGTGAGCATCACCGTGGCGCCGGTGAGGCCGGCGGTGGCGGCGGAGCCGATGACCGAGACGAAGACGATCAGCAGGTAGTCGCGGAGCTCCAGGTGCACACCGAAGACCTGGGCGACGAAGATCGCGGCGATGGCCGGGTAGATCGAGGCGCAGCCGTCCATCTTGGTCGTGGAGCCGAACGGCACCGCGAAGGACGCGTACTCGCGCGGCACGCCGAGGCGCTCGGTGACCCGCTGGGTGAGGGGCATGGTGCCCACCGAGGAGCGGGAGACGAAGGCCAGCTGGATGGCGGGCCAGGCGCCCTTGAAGAAGCGGACCGGGCTGACCTTGGCGACCGTGGCCAGCAGCAGCGGGTAGACGACGAACAGCACGATGGCGCAGCCGACGTAGATGTCCGCCGTGAAGGTGGCGTACTTGCCGATGAGGTCCCAGCCGTACTTGTAGACGGCCTTGCCGACCAGGCCGAGGCTGCCCAGCGGGGCGAGCCGGATGACCCACCAGAGCACCTTCTGGAGCAGCTGGAGAACCGATTCGCTGAACGTCAGCAGCGGCTGGGCCTTCTCGCCGAGCTGGAGCACGGCGATGCCGGCGACGGCGGCCATGAAGACGATCTGGAGGACGTTCAGCTGGGTGAACGGCGTGATGACGTCCGTCGGCACGATGCCCGTGAGGAAGTCCAGCCACGACCCCTTCTTCTTGGGGTCGGCGCCGTCCGCGGCGGTCAGGCCCGTACCGGAGCCCGGGTCGGTGAGCAGGCCGATGACGAGGCCGATGACCACGGCGATCAGCGAGGTCACCATGAACCACAGCAGGGTGCGGGTGGCCAGGCGGGCGGCGTTCGAGACGTTCCGCAGGTTGGTGATCGACACCAGGATCGCGAAGAAGACGAGCGGCGCCACCACGACCATCAGCAGCTGGACGAAGATGCTGCCGGTCTTGTCGAGCGTGGTCCGCAGCCAGGCGATGTCACCGCTCTTGGCGGCCCAGCCCAGCAGTCCGCCCAGCACGAGGGCGAGGAGGATCTGCGCCCAGAAGGGAACCTTGGGTATGCGGCGCCCCGAGGGCACGGGGGCCTCGGGGGACGACTCGGGGGACACGGAAGACAACGCACTCTCCGATGGGCTCGCTGGGGACTCCCACACCGTAACAACCGATGCTTTGAGGGACCTAAAGGACGCCTTTGGGTCATGGGCATACGAGAACGCGAACGCCCCGGCGCGGAGGGGTTGTTCCCGCGCCGGGGCGTTCCGGAGATGTGACGAGGCTTACATTGACGGAGGGGCGGAGGTCACACCCCGTCCTCCTGGCCTGCGTTGGCGGCGATGCGGGCCTTCGCGCGGTCCACCCGGTCCACGATCTGCTCCGACATCGCCTCGCGCTGCTTGCGCAGCAGCACCCAGCTCAGCGGCGCCGACAGGATCAGCGCCAGCAGCACCATCCACACCAGGTTCGACCGGCCCACGCCCAGCGGGATCAGGCGCGCCGCGCACAGCCCCCACACCACCGCGAAACAGGCGACGAACAGCGCCGCACGCAGGGCGGTGTAACGGAGCGAGGCGAATCGCGGGGCGCCGGCGCCGCTCGGGCCGCTCTGGCCGGTCTGGTTCTTCTCGCTGTTCACGGGCGGGACCTTCTTCTCAACGACAACCGAAAGGGTCGCAACCAGTCAAGCACGGGCCGGACGGAACCGTCATGCCCGCACCTCACCCGTCACGTCACACGCGCATCGGCTGCGGCGACTCGCGCAGCGCCGCGTCGGGACCCGGGTACTCGCGGATGATCTCGTAGCGCGTATTGCGCTCCACCGGCCGGAAGCCCGCCTCGCGGATGAGTTCCAGCAGGTCGTCGCGGGTGAGCTTGTTCGGCGTGCCGTAGTTGTCGGCATCGTGCGTGATCTTGTACTCGACGACCGAGCCGTCCATGTCGTCGGCGCCGTGCTGGAGCGCGAGCTGCGCGGTCTGCACGCCGTGCATGACCCAGAACACCTTCACGTGCGGCACGTTGTCGAACAGCAGCCGGGAGACCGCGAAGGTCTTCAGCGCCTCCGCGCCGGTGGCCATCGTGGTGCGGGCCTGGAGCCGGTTGCGGACCTTGCCGTCCTTCATGTCCACGAAGTCGTGCTGGTAGCGCAGCGGGATGAAGACCTGGAAGCCGCCCGTCTCGTCCTGGAGCTCACGCAGCCGCAGCACGTGGTCCACGCGGTGGCGCGGCTCCTCGACGTGCCCGTAGAGCATCGTGCACGGGGTCTTGAGACCCTTCTCGTGCGCGAGACGGTGGATGCGCGACCAGTCCTCCCAGTGGGTGTCGTGGTCGACGATGTGCTGCCGGACCTCCCAGTCGAAGATCTCCGCGCCGCCACCGGTCAGCGACTCCAGACCGGCGTCGATCAGCTCGTCGAGGATCTCCGAGGCCGGCAGGCCGGAGATCTTCTCGAAGTGGTGGATCTCGGTGGCGGTGAACGCCTTCAGCGAGACGCCCGGCAGCGCCTTCTTCAGCTCCCGCAGCGAGCGCGGGTAGTAGCGCCAGGGGAGGGTGGGGTGCAGGCCGTTGACGATGTGGAGCTCGGTGAGGTTCTCGCTCTCCATCGCCTTGGCCAGCCGCACGGCCTCCTCGATGCGCATCGTGTAGGCGTCCTTCTCCCCCGGCTTGCGCTGGAAGGAGCAGTACGCGCAGGACGCGGTGCACACATTGGTCATGTTGAGGTGCCGGTTGACGTTGAAGTGCACCACGTCACCGTTCTTACGGGTGCGCACCTCGTGGGCGAGACCGCCCAGCCAGGCCAGGTCGTCGGACTCGTAGAGGGCGATGCCGTCCTCGCGGGACAGCCGCTCTCCGGCACGGACCTTCTCCTCCAGCTCGCGCTTGAGCCCCGCGTCCATGGGTGCGCCGCCTCTCTGTCGCTTCCGCTGTGCAACCCCTGGAAGCGTACTCCCCCTCCGTTATGCCTCTTCGGGCAGCTCTCCGACCCGGTTCTCCCACTTTGTCGACAGGACGATGGTGGTGCGGGTGCGGCTCACGCCCTTGGTGCCCGACAGCCGCCGGATCGTGCGCTCCAGCCCGTCCACGTCACCGACCCGCACCTTGAGCATGTACGAGTCGTCGCCCGCGATGAACCAGCAGTCCTCGATCTCCTCCAGGTCGCGCAGCCGCCGCGCCACGTCCTCGTGGTCGGCCGCGTCGGAGAGCTGGATGCCGATCAGCGCCGTGACGCCCAGGCCCAGCGAGGCGGCGTTCACGGTGGCGCGGTAGCCGGTGATGACGCCCGCCGCCTCCAGGCGGTTGATCCGGTCCGTGACGCTGGGCCCGGACAGGCCCACGAGCCTGCCCAGCTCGGCGTACGACGCCCGGCCGTTCTCCCGCAGCGCCTGGATGAGCTGCCTGTCCACCGCGTCCATAGCCTGGCACCTTTCAAATAATGAGCGAACTCAACGTTTCGGGTGTAGAATCTAAGGCGTACGGGGCGCCAAACCCCGTAAATCTTTCATCAGATCACTGAATCAACGACGATCCTTCGATCTCTCAGGAGTGAGGCCCCCGTGTACTCGATCGAGATGGCCTACGCCCGCATGCGCGAGCTGCAGGACCTGGCCAACCGCTCGCGTGCCCACCAGACCCCGGCGGCCCTGCAGCGTGCCGCCGCGGTGAAGATCCGGCTGCCGCGCGCCAAGAAGCGCTAGCGCCAGCCCTAACCCTCACCACGAGCCCCACCGAGCTCTCCTCCCCAGCGGCGGTAGAGCCGGTGCGGCACCCCCGCCGCGTCCAGCACCCGCCCGGCGACGAAGTCCACCAGGTCCTGGATGTGCGTCGCCCCCGCGTAGAACGCGGGCGAGGCGGGCAGCACCACGGCCCCCGCGTCGTCGAGCGCCACCAGCTGCCGGAGCGTCTGACCGCCGAGCGGCGTCTCCCGCACCGCGACGATCAACGGCCGGCGCTCCTTCAGCGTCACGCTCGCCACGCGCTGCAACAGGTCCTTCGACAGCCCCAGCGCCACACCGGCCACCGATGCGGTGCTCGCCGGCACGATCAGCATCCCCTTCGCGGGGTACGACCCCGAGGACGGCCCCGCGGCCAGGTCGCCGGCCGCCCAGTGCCGTACGCCGGACAGCTCCGGCACCCCCGCGGGGTGCGGCTTGCCGTCCGCGCCCCGCGCCAGCCACTCCGCCAGGTCCTCGCGCCAGTGCGCGTCCCGGAAGCGGATCCCGGTCTCGTCCAGCAGCGTCAGCCGCGCGGCCCGGCTCACCACCAGGTCCACGGCCTCGCCGGCCGCCAGCAGCCCGCGCAGCACGGCGGCCGCGTACGGCGTCCCGGACGCGCCGGAGACGCCGACCACCCAGGGCCGGCGCCGCGTCTCTTCGTACGGCTCCACGGCACCGAGCCTATCCGGCCGACGCGCCTCCGCCCGGCGGGGCGCCGGGCGCACCCTGCCGGGCACACGCGAGGGGCGGCACCCACCGGAGTGGGTGCCGCCCCTCGCGCATGGCCTACGACGCGTCAGACGATGCTCAGCCCGCGCGCGAACAGGTCGATCAACGTGAACACGAACAGGCAGATGCCGATGACACCGTTCACGGTGAAGAACGCCCGGTTGAGCCGCGACAGGTCGTCCGGGCGCACGATGCTGTGCTCGTACACGAACGTCGCCGCGACCACCACCAGCCCCGTCCAGAAGAACGTGCCCGCGTGCGTCGCCAGCGCGTACCACGCCAGCAGCACCGTCGTCAGGACGTGGCACACCCGCGCGCCGTACAGCGACGCCGCCACGCCGAAGCGGGCCGGCGTGGACTTCACGCCGTGCTCGCGGTCGGACGCCACGTCCTGGCACGCGTAGATCAGGTCGAAGCCGCCGATCCACAGCCCCACGGCCAGGCCCAGGATCACCGCGTCCCACGACCAGGAGCCCGTCACCGCCAGCCACGCGCCCACCGGGCCGATGGCCTGCGCCAGGCCGAGGATGGCGTGCGGGAAGTGCGTGAACCGCTTGCCGTACGGATAGACCACCATCGGCACGACGGCGACCGGCGCCAGCGCCAGGCACAGCGGGTTGAGCAGCGCCGCCGCGCCCAGGAAGAAGGCCGCGGCCACCAGCGCGCCCGTCCACGCCGAGCGCACCGTCACCGCGCCGGTGACCAGCTCGCGGCCGGCCGTGCGCGGGTTACGGGCATCGATCTCGCGGTCGATGATGCGGTTGGCGGCCATGGCGAAGGTGCGCAGGCCCACCATGGCGACGGTGACGAGGAGGAGCGTCCACCAGTCGATGCGGCCCTCGTCCTCGTGCATCGCCGTCAGCGAGGCGATGTAGGCGAAGGGCAGCGCGAAGACCGAGTGCTCGATCATCACCAGGCGCAGGAAGGCCCTGGTCCGACCGGGCTGGGGAACCGCCGCGGCGGCAGCCGAGCTCACAGGCCGTACTCCGGTTCACCCCCGCGGAAGCGGGGAGATCCCGGCTTCACGCTGCCCGTTCCCATACTGCCGAGGACTGTCACAGCCCGTACTCCTTCCAGCGGCGCGTCACCCGTGCGGCGACGTCCGGGTCCGACTCCACCATCCGCGGCCAGCCGCCGTCGCGCGTGTAGCCCTCCTCGGGCCACTTCGCGGTGGCGTCGATGCCGGCCTTGCCGCCCCAGAACTGCTGGTACGAGGCGTGGTCGAGGTGGTCGACGGGGCCCTCGACGACCGTCAGGTCGCGCGCGTAGTCGACGTTGCCCAGCGCTCGCCAGGACACCTCGTGCAGGTCGTGGACGTCGCAGTCGGCGTCCACGACGACGATCAGCTTGGTGAGCGACATCATGTGCGCGCCCCAGATGGCGTGCATGACCTTCTGGGCGTGCTTGGGGTACTTCTTGTCGATCGAGACGATCGCGCAGTTGTGGAAGCCGCCGGACTCGGGGAGGTGGTAGTCCACGATGTCCGGGACGATGATCTTCAGCAGGGGCAGGAAGAACCGCTCGGTGGCGCGGCCCAGCGGGCCGTCCTCCGTGGGCGGCCGGCCCACGACGATCGACTGGAGCAGCGGCCGGCGCCGCATCGTCACGCAGTCGATGGTGAGGGCGGGGAAGGGCTCCTGCGGCGTGTAGAAGCCGGTGTGGTCGCCGAACGGCCCCTCCGGCAGCATCTCGCCGGGCTCCAGCCAGCCCTCCAGGACCACCTCGGCGTTGGCCGGGACCTGGAGCGGCACGGTCTTGCAGTCGACCATCTCGATGCGCTTGCCCTGCACGAAGCCGGCGAAGAGGTACTCGTCGATGTCGCCGGGGAGCGGGGCGGTGGAGGCGTAGGTGACGGCCGGGGGGCAGCCGAAGGCGATGGCCACGGGCAGCCGCTCGCCGCGGCGGGCGGCGACCTGGTAGTGGTTGCGGCTGTCCTTGTGGATCTGCCAGTGCATGCCGATGGTGCGCTTGTCGTGGCGCTGGAGGCGGTAGAGGCCGAGGTTGCGGACGCCGGTCTCGGGGTGCTTGGTGTGGGTGAGGCCCAGGTTGAAGAACGAGCCGCCGTCCTCGGGCCAGGTGAACAGCGCGGGCAGCGCGTCGAGGTCGACGTCGTCGCCGGTGAGCACGACCTCCTGGACGGGAGCGTCGCCCTTCACCTTCTTCGGCGGCACGTGCGCCATCGCGCCGAGCTTGCCGAACGCCTCGCGGACGCCGACGAAGCCGTGCGGCAGCTCGGGCTTGAGCAGCCCGCCGACCTTCTCGCCGATCTCGTCGTACGAGCGCAGGCCGAGCGCCTTGAGGAGGCGGCGGTCGGTGCCGTAGACGTTCATGGCCAGGGGCATGGCGGAGCCCTTGACGTTCTCGAACAGCAGGGCCGGCCCGCCGGCCTTGTTGACCCTGTCGACGATCTCCCCGACTTCCAGATGAGGGTCGACCTCGGCCTTGACGCGCTTGAGGTCGCCGTCGCGCTCGAGTGCCCGGAGGAACGAGCGAAGATCGTCGTAAGCCATGCCTTCCAGTATCGAGCACGCACTACCCTGGACCCGTCACGGGGGCCGCGAAGCGGCCCGAACCACCGCACACCGGGGGCCGCCGCCATGCTCAGGTACCTGCCGTTCCTGCTGGTTCTGGCGCTGTGGATCTACGCGTTCATCGACTGCCTCAACACCCCGGAGGACGAGGTGCGGGGCCTGCCGAAGATCGCCTGGGTGTTCGTGATCCTGCTGTTCGGCGAGGTGCTCGTGGGGCCGGTGGCGTGGCTGGTGGCGGGCCGCCCGAAGCGTCCGGCACCGGCGGCCGGGCAACAGCGCTGGGTGGCGCCGGACGACAACCCCGAGTTCCTGCGCTCCCTCAAGCCCGACACGGACAACGGCCCGGAGGGCCGGGCGGGCTAGCGCCCCTTGCGGTAGCGGTCGCGGAGCTCCTGCCAGCGGTCGGGGGTCCACTCGGACCAGTCGGCGGGGTGCCCGCCGAGGGCCTGCAGCAGGTACTCGAAGTGGTGGTGCCAGCCGGCCAGGCAGTCCAGCCGCAGGTCCTCGTCGCCGGCCATCTCGTTGCTGAAGTGCAGCAGCGTGCCGCCGACGCCCAGCGGCCCGGGCTCCAGCTCGAACCGGACGCGCCCGTGCACCTCGACGGTGTACTCCACGACCCGCGGCGGCTCCCACGCGGTCACCCGCCCCGGCGCCACGGTCGCCTGCCCCTGCGGCCCGGTGTTCAGCCACCGCAACGTGATGGCCCCGCCCGGCCGCTGCTCGAACGGCTCGGCGGCCGCCAGCCACGTCGGCAACCCCTCCGGCGTCGCCACGGCGGCCCACACCTCCTCCACCGGGTACGGGATCGACAGCTCGTACCGCAGCGTGTGCGTGTCGCCCTCGGTCTCGGAGGCGCCGTAGGGGGAGGGGATCTCCATACGTCCACGTGTAGCACGCCGGGGGGCGACGCGCGCGTCAGTCGCGGGGCCAGTGGGTGGTGTCGACGGCGATCTCAGGAGCCGGCAGGGTGAACTTGCTGGTGAACGTGTAGGTGACCTCGTCGGTGTACCGGTCCCCGCGCGGGGCGTGGAAGACGTGCGCCAACCCGGTCCTCGGGTCGGCGATGAGGTACGTCGGCACTCCGGCCACCGCGTACGTCGTCAGCTTCGCCCCGAAGTCGTCGCGCCGGCTGCTCGGTGACACCACCTCGGCCACCAGCTCCAGGTCCTGGTACTGGTACAGGCCTTTCTCGTTCTTCTGCGCCCCCACCCGCACGAGAGCGACATCGGGCGCGTAACCGTTGAGGTGCCCCGGGAAGTCGATGCGGACGTCCCACAGGATGCCCGGGTCCGCCACTCCCCGAACGGCCTCCAGATCGCGGGACAGCAACCGAATGATCATTGAGTGCACATCGCGCTGCGGGTTCAGGACGATCTCCCCCTCGATGATTTCCGCCCGATAACCCGCGGGCACGTTCATCCCCTCGATGAGCGCGAACATCTCATCGAGCTGAGCGGTGTCCTCCACGGTTGCCATCCGGCACCTCCCCATGTCGCGCCTGACTCTATGGACGCACAGCCTCCCCCACTCGCACAAAGGCCCGCATCCCCCCGGACGGGGGACACGGGCCGTGCCTTCAGGCGTGCGCGTACGCGCCGTGCTGCCGGCTCAGACCCCCGCGTAGGAGTGCTTGCCGCTCAGCAGGATGTTGACGCCGTAGTAGTTGAACAGGTAGCAGGCGAAGGCCAGCAGGCCCAGGTAGGCGGTCTTGCGGCCCTTCCAGCCGGCCGTGGCGCGGGCGTGCAGGTAGCAGGCGTAGGCCACCCAGGTGATGAAGGACCAGACCTCCTTGGGGTCCCAGCCCCAGTAGCGGCCCCAGGCCGCCTCGGCCCAGATCGCGCCCGCGACGATCGTGAACGTCCACAGCGGGAAGACGGTCGCGTTGATGCGGTACGCGAACTTGTCCAGCGAGGCCGCCGACGGCAGGCGGGACAGCACGTTGCTCCAGGCGCCGCCGCCGTCGCGGCCCTCGGCGAGCCGGGCCTCGTAGCCGTCGCGGAAGAGGTAGAACACCGTCGAGGCCGCCGCCACCCACATGGCCGCGCCGCACAGGATGGCGCAGGAGACGTGGATCCACAGCCAGTACGAGTGCAGCGCCGGCACCAGCTGGTCGCTGGCGGTGTAGAGCACCGAGACGGCCAGGCCCAGGTCCAGCAGGATCGACGTGACCAGCGGCAGGCCGAGCCAGCGGACGTTCTTCTTCGCCAGCAGCAGGCCCAGGTAGACCGCGACGGCCGTGGCACCGAACGTCGTGGAGAACTCGTACATGTTGCCCCACGGCGCCCGCTGCACCGACAGGGCGCGGCTGACCACGCTGCCGACGTGCAGCACCCAGGCCAGCACCGTCAGGGACACCGCGATGCGGCCGTACAGGTCGCCCTTCTCGCTGGTGCCGGCCGCGCCGGGGCCGTCCGGCACGTCGCGGCTGCCGGGGCCCGAACGGGTGACGACCTTCGGGCGTTCGAGGACGGCGGTGCCGCCGCCGGCCTGCTTGACCGTGACGCTCACCGACGCGGCGGCCGCGGGGGCCTCCTGCGTCAGGGCGGCGGCGGTGCGGCCGACGGCGCTGCGGCTGCCGAACACCCACTCGGCGATGTGCGCGAGGAAGGCGAGGGTGTAGACGGCCATGGCCGAGTAGATCAGCACATTGCTGACCTGGGCCAGGTTCTCGTTCGTTGCGGCGGCGAGGATCACGCGCGCGCTCCTTCGGACGGTCGTGCCGATTCCTCGGCGGCTTCGTCGGCTGCTGCTGCGGCTGCTTCGGCGGCGGCTTCGGCGGTCGCGGGCGGGGCGTCGGGCTGGAGGGCGGCGGCCAGGGCGGCCAGCTCCTCCGGCAGGCGGGCGGACTCGCTGCGGCCCAGGCCGGCCAGCTCCACCACCGTGCCGCCGTCGGCGCCCGGCACCGCCCGCACCCACACGCGGCGGCGCTGGATGAACAGCGACCCGGCCACGCCCAGCACGGCGGCGACCGCACCGGCGAGGGCGAGGCCGTTGCCGGGCTTCTGGGAGACCTGGAACGTCGCCCACTGCTTGATGCCGTCGAAGTGCAGCGTGCCCGCGCCGTCCGGCAGCGTCATGGTGTCGCCGACCTTGAGCATCTTGGCGAACGCCGAGCCGTCGTCCTCCTTGAACTGCTTCATCTTCGACGTGTTCAGCTGGTAGACGCTCTGCGGCACGCCCGAGTCGATGCCCAGGCTCCCGCGGTAGGCGGTGAGCACCAGCACCGGGTTGTCCAGCGCGGGGAACTGCGACAGCATCGTGCCGCTGCGCAGGTCGAGGGTGGGCACGAAGTTGCCCTGGAAGCCGAGCTGCGTCTTGTTGCCGTCCTTGTCCCGGTAGTCGGGCACCTTCAGCACCGTCGTCTCGGTGACGTTGCTGTCCAGCGGCAGCGACGGCACCGGGCCGCGGAAGGCCACGTTGCCCTGCCCGTCCCGGAAGGTGACGACGGGCGCGTAGCCGTGGCCGATGAGGTAGACCTTCGAGCCGGCGGTCTCCAGCGGCTCGTTCACCTTGATCGTCGCCTTGCGGGACGTGCCGTCGGCTCCGTCCCAGTACGTGACGTGGGCGGCGTAGTCGCGCGGCGTGCCCTTCTCCGGGCCGGTGCGCTCGTACGAACCGGAGAAGCTGTCCAGCGTGAACCCGAACGGGTCCAGGTCGTGCGCGTCGAACAGCGAGCCGGACTTGAAGTCGTCGTACTGCGTGAGCGTGTTGGAGAAGCCGTCGCCCTCGACGACGAGCTTGCCGCCCTCGGACTTCCACAGCTGGCCGGAGGCGAACGCCACCAGCAGCACGATCAGCGAGATGTGGAAGAGGAGGTTGCCGGCCTCGCGCAGGTAGCCCTTCTCCGCGCCGACGGACCCGTCCGCCCGCGCCACGCGGAACCGCCGCCGCTTCAGCAGCCGCTCCGCCGCGTCCAGCACCGCCCCGGGGGCGGCGGTGGTGTGCCACGTGGCGTGCGCCGGCATCCGGGTGAGGTGGCGGGGCGCGGCCGGCGGGCGGCTGCGCAGCTGGC
This sequence comes from Streptomyces mashuensis, assembly GCF_014654785.1. Taxonomy (GTDB): domain Bacteria; phylum Actinomycetota; class Actinomycetes; order Streptomycetales; family Streptomycetaceae; genus Streptomyces; species Streptomyces mashuensis. Next base: position 30,373 of record NZ_BNBD01000009.1, on the reverse strand, counting down.
CCACGAACTGCCAGGTGCGCGGGATGATGCAGCCGATCAGCGAGACGAACAGCAGGATGTAGATCGCGGAGAACCACACCGAGCTGTAGACGTGGAACAGCCCCAGCTTGTCGTAGAGGGGCGCCAGCGTGGTGTGGTCCTTCTTCCACTGGTCGGCCTTGAGCGCGTCCACGCCGGTCTGCGGCACGAGCGAGCCGGGGATCGTGGCGAGGGAGAGCAGGAAGAGGAGGATCAGCGCGACCCGCATCGAGGTCAGCTGCCGCCACACCCAGCGCACCCAGCCGAGCGCCTCGCGGCACGCCCACGCCAGGGCGCCGAGCACGCCGGGCCGCCGTACGCCGCCGAACGAGCCGGGCACGGCGGTGCCGCGGTCCTCGGCGGGCGCGGTGGAGAGCGGCGCGCCGCCGTCCTCCTCGCGGTCGTCCTCTTCACGGGCGTCGCGGTCGTCGCGGTCCGTCACGGTGCTGTCCTTGTCGGCCATCGTCGCTAGATCCCGGGGGTGTAGGTGCTCGACCACGTCTGGAGCTCGCCGATCATGCGGTCCCACACGCCGGTGACCAGGAGCAGGCCGACCACGACGAGCATGCCACCGCCGATGCGCATCACCCACGCGTAGTGCCGCTTCACCCAGCCGAAGGCGCCCAGCGCCCGCCGGAAGGCGAGCGCGGCCAGCACGAACGGCAGGCCGAGGCCCACGCAGTAGGCGACGGTGAGCAGGGCGCCGCGGCCGGCGCTGGCCTGGTTGAACGACAGCGACTGCACGGCCGCCAGCGTCGGGCCGATGCAGGGCGTCCAGCCCACGCCGAACAGCACGCCCAGCAGGGGGGCGCCCGCGAGGCCCATCGTGGGCCGCTTGTGGAAGCGGAACTCGCGCTGCCCGAAGAGGCTGAAGGCGCCCATGAAGCCCAGGCCCAGGACGATCGTCAGGGCGCCGAGCGCGATGCCGATCTCCGAGCGGTACTCCTGGAGCGTCCGGCCGAAGAACCCGAAGAGCGCGCCGGTGGAGACGAAGACGGCGGAGAAGCCGAGCACGAAGAGGGAGGAGCCGGCCAGCATCCGGCCGCGCCGCGCCTGCCCCAGGTCGGCGCCGGTGACGCCGGTGACGTACGAGAGGTAGCCGGGCACCAGCGGCAGGACGCACGGCGAGAAGAACGAGACGAGGCCGCCGAGCACCGCCACCGGCAGCGCCAGCAGCAGCGCCCCGGACAGGACGGTCTCGTTCGGCGCGCCGGACACGGCGGCGAGGGTGACGGCGGTCACGGGGTCATCTCTTTCACTTCTCCGCGACCAGCGGGTCCAGCGTCGCGCGCAGCTGGTCCTCGCCGAGCGGCGTCAGCGCCCGGGCCGCGATCTTCCCGTCCCGGTCGATGAAGATCGTGGACGGGATGGACTGCGGGTTGAGGCTGCCCTTGGGGAAGCGCAGCAGCAGCTTGCCGGAGGAGTCGTACAGGCTCGGGTACGGGACCCCGAACTCCTTGTGGAAGGCGACCGCCGGCGCGGGGTCGGGGTCGCGGGTGTCGATCCCGACGAACTGCACGCCCTTGTCCTTGTACGCGTTGGCGACGGCGACGAAGTTCTTGGCCTCGGCCCGGCAGGGCGGGCACCACGAGCCCCACACGTTGAGGACGACGATCTTGCCGCGGTACTCCTTGGCGACGTCGAGGTCCTTGCCGTCGATCGTCCTGCCGGACAGCTCGGGGGCCGCCTGCCGGCCGGCGCGGTCCTTGACCACGTCGACGCCGCCGCTGCCCTGCACGAACTGCGTCTGGCCACCGCCGCCGGAGCTGCCGCCGGAGCCGCAGGCGCTGAGCGCCAGCCCCAGGAGGGCGGCGCCGGTGACCGGCAGGAGGGTACGACGGCGACGGAGGTGGCGTCGGAGGGCGCGGGCACTCATGTGAAAAGTTTCGCATGGGCGGTTTGCGGATCTTCCGCACCCCCCGCCGGGGCCCGTCGGGCTGGTTCCGGACGTTCAGCCGTGGGTCAGTCGTGGGCGCTCCACTTCTCCCCGACGTCGAGTCGCCGCAGCTTCCGCAGCACCTCCGGGCGCTGCACGTCGAGCCAGTCGACGAACTGCCGGAACGACACGATCCGGACGTCCTTGCGCCGGTCGTCGGCCATGTACTTGAACGCCTCCTCCACCGCGTCCATGTAGATCCCGCCGTTCCACTCCTCCAGATGGTTGCCGATGAAGAACGGCGCCCGGTTCGTCTCGTAGGCCCGGTCGAAGCCCGCGATGTACGCCTCCGTCGCCTGCCGCCGCCAGCCGGGGTAGTGCGCGGGGACGCCGCGGGTGGAGTTGCCGGACTGGTTGGCGAGGATGTTGTAGTCCATCGAGAGGACCTCGAAGGACCGGCCCGGGAAGGGCATCTGCTGGAGGGGCAGGTCCCAGACGCCGTGCCGCTTGCGCGGCCAGACCTGCTCGCCGCCGGGCGAGCTGGCGTCGTACCGCCAGCCCAGCCGCCGCGCCACCGGCAGCAGGTTGTGCTGGCCCAGCAGGCAGGGGGTGCGGCCGCCGATCAGCTCCTTGCGGTAGTCGAAGGGCAGCGGCTCCAGGTCCTTGAACCCCGTGTGGCTCCGCCACCGGGTGACGAAGGACACGGCCTGCTCGATCTCGTCCTCCCAGTCCTCGGGCGTCCAGTGCGCGACCGAGCCGGAGCCGGAGCAGAAGTGGCCGTTGAAGTGCGTCCCGATCTCGTGGCCCTCCAGCCAGGCCGCCCGCAGGTTCTCCAGCGTGGCCCGGATGTGCTCGTCCGACAGGTAGCCGATGTCGGAGGCGCCGCGCGGGTTGTTCGGCGGCTCGTAGAGGTGCCGGCGGTCCTCCGGCAGCAGGTAGATCCCGGAGAGGAAGAACGTCATCCGGGCGCCGTGGTCCCGGGCGAGCTTGCGGAACCGGGGGAAGAGGCCGTTGCCGACCTCGCCCGCCCCGTCCCACGAGAAGATCACGAACTGCGGGGGCTTCTGCCCCGGCTCCAGCGGCTCCGGGCGCGACGGCTGGTTGGGCTGCTCCCCCGCGTCCGCCGTGGAACCGTCCCCGATGAGGCGGAGCCGGGCCCGCGCGGCGGCCTTGGCGGCCGGGTCCGCGGGCCGGGGCCGCGACCGGGGGGCGTCCGGTATGCCCGACGAGCAACCGGCGATACCGGTGAGCGCGGCGGCCGCCCCCACGCCCAGGCCGAGCAGGTCCCTTCGGGTGATGTCGCGCATGTCGGTTCCGTCCGTGCTCGTGAGCCCTCGTACCATATGCCGTCCATATAAATGGACATCAGGTACGAGGGCGCGCCGGACTACGACGGATGCGCTCTTCCACGAAGCCGTCCGGGCGGTTCACCGACGGCGGACCACCCGGACGGGGACGGAAACGACGGAGACAGAAACGACGGGGACGGAAACCCTGTCGAGGGCTCAGGCGCCGAACGCCTTCGACCCGCCCTTCACCGGCTTGGCGCCGGCCAGCAGGTGAGGCGGCACCAGATCACGGGCCGGCTCGCTGTAGCCCACCGAAACGATCCTGTCGCCCCGGTAGGTGAACGTCGTCAGGCTCGCCAGCGTGCACTGCCGCTTCCGCGGGTCGTGCCACAGCCGGCGCTTCTCCACGAAGCTCCGCACGATCCAGATCGGCAGCTGGTGGCTGACCAGCACCGCCTCGTGGCCCCGCGCCGCGTCCTTCGCCGCGTCCAGCGCACCCATCATCCGCACGACCTGCTCGATGTACGGCTCGCCCCACGACGGACGGAACGGGTTCGTCAGGTGCCGCCAGTTCGCCGGCTTGCGCAGCGCACCGTCGCCCACGCCGAACGTCTTGCCCTCGAAGACGTTCGCCGCCTCGATCAGCCGCTCGTCGGTCGCCACGTCCAGGCCGTGCGTCTTGGCGATCGGCGCCGCCGTCTCCTGCGCCCGCTCCAGCGGCGAGGCCACGACGTGCGTCACGTCCCGCTCGGCGAGGTGCTCCGCCACCCGGTCCGCCATGCGCCGGCCCAGCTCGGACAGGTGGTAGCCCGCACGGCGGCCGTACAGCACACCCTCCGGATTGTGCACCTCGCCGTGCCGCATCAGATGAACGACAGTGATGTCGCCGCTCTTGGCGCCCTTGTCGCCGGTGCTCACTTCTCCCCCTCCGTGGCCTGCGCCGCCGCACGGGCCGCCGCCGGCAGCGCCGCCGCGATCCGGCCGACCGCCGCCTCGTCGTGCGTCGTCGACACGAACCACGACTCGAACGCCGACGGCGGCAGGTAGACGCCCTGCGACAGCATCGAGTGGAAGAACGCGGTGTAGCGGAACGCCTCCTGCGTCCGGGCCGCCGCGTAGTCCGTGACGTCCTTGTCGGTGAAGAACACCGAGAACATGTTCCCGGCAGTCTGCAGCCGGTGCGCCACGCCCTCCTTCGCCAGCGCCTCGGTCACCAGCCCGCGGATCTCCTCCGACACCGCGTTGACCTTGGCGTACGCGGCGTCGTCCAGCAGCCGCAGCTGCGCCAGGCCCGCTGCCGTGGCCACCGGGTTACCGGACAGGGTGCCCGCCTGGTAGACGGGGCCGGCCGGGGCCAGGTGCGCCATGACGTCGGCGCGGCCGCCGAACGCCGCCGCCGGGAAGCCACCGCCCATGACCTTGCCGAAGGTCATCAGGTCGGGCTTCACCCGGTCGATGCCGTACCAGCCCTCCTTCGACACACGGAAGCCCGTCATCACCTCGTCGGAGATGAACAGCGCACCGTTCTGCGCGCACGCCGTCTTCAGGCCCTCGTTGAAGCCCGGCAGCGGCGGCACCACGCCCATGTTGCCCGGCGACGCCTCGGTGATCACACAGGCGATCTCCCCCGGGTACGCGTGGAACGCCTCGTGCACGGCCTCCAGGTCGTTGTACGGCAGCACGATCGTGTCGCCCGCCTGCGCACCCGTGACGCCGGGCGTGTCCGGCAGCCCGAACGTGGCCACGCCCGAGCCGGCCGCGGCCAGCAGCGCGTCCACATGGCCGTGGTAGCAGCCGGCGAACTTGATCACCTTGGCCCGGCCGGTGAAGCCGCGCGCCAGCCGGATCGCCGACATCGTCGCCTCGGTGCCCGAGGAGACCAGGCGCACCTGCTCCACGGGCTCCACCCGGGCCACGATCTCCTCGGCCAGCGCCACCTCGCCCTCACCGGGCGTCCCGAAGGAGGTACCGCGCGCCACGGCCTCCTGCACGGCCGCCACGACCTGGGGGTGCGCATGGCCGAGAATCATCGGCCCCCAGGAACATACGAGATCCACGTACTCCCGGCCGTCCGCGTCCGTGAGGTACGGACCGGTGCCGGACACCATGAACCGGGGCGTACCACCCACGGCACGGAAAGCGCGCACCGGAGAGTTCACGCCACCGGGCGTCACGGCAGCCGCGCGGTCGAAGAGCGTCTGGGAGACTGGGGCACTGAATGGATAGCTCACGCCTGCCATGGTCTCAGAGCGTCCCGGTCCCTCGCGGCCGGGCGTTTCGCACGCCGCGCACGGGGGAGGTCTCTGAGACGATGATCTGGTTGCGCGGCGGGGGCTGTGCTGCGTAAAAAAGCGGTCGGGTGGAGATATGCATCGCGGTGGCGGACTGGGCGAGGGCACCGATGACCTGGGGCCCGAGCGAGCCCGGCGCGGCCACAGGGGGCGGCACCGGCGCGAGGAGCACCGCCAGGAACACAGCACGGGAAGCAGGAGTGGCCGGGTGGGGGTGACCTACAAGTACTTCGGGGCCCCCAACGGCGCCACCGCGGCGCGCGTCCCCATCTCCATGCGCCCCGAGGAGCTCGGCGGTGACGAGCTGGGCATGGGCGGGATGTTCACCCGGATCAAGCCGGAGACCGTGGCCGCCATGGTCCTCACCGGCATCGAGGGCATACCCCTGCACAAGGTGCCCCCGCTGGAGCTCGTCGTCCTCCACCCCGACTACGCCGTGGTCAAGCTGCCCCCCATGACCGTCGTCGACCCGCTGCGCGGAATCGGCGAGGAATCGGTGGGCGCCGCCGCCTTCATCTGGTCCACGGTCCCCGACCGCGGCGGCCCGCGCGACGCCTTCGACGTCTACCGGCTGCTGCACGAGTGGCAGGACTTCAGCCACCGCCTGCACGAGGCGGGCCACGAGCCGTACTGCCTGGTCTGGCCCTAGCCTCACGCCCGGGGCCGCATATCCTTCGGGCGGAGCCCGCCCCCGCCCAGGAGGACCGCATGACCACCCGCACCGCCGTCGTCACCGGAGCCAGCAGCGGCATCGGCGCCGCCACCGCCCGCGCCCTGGCCGCCGCCGGCTACCGCGTCGTGATCACCGCCCGCCGGGCGGACCGGCTGAAGGCCCTCGCCGACGAGATCACCGCCGCCGGCCACGAGGCCGTCCCGTACCCCCTCGACGTCACCGACCGCGCCGCCGTCGACGCCTTCGCCGCGTCCCTCGACGACCACGGCCCCGTCGAGGTCCTGGTCAACAACGCCGGCGGCGCGCTGGGCCTCGACCCCGTCGCCACCGCCGACCCCGCCCACTGGCGCACGATGTACGAGGTCAACGTCCTCGGCGTGCTCCACATGACCCAGGCCCTGCTCCCCCGCCTCCGCGCCGCCGAGGGCACGGTGATCGTCGTGACCTCCACCGCGGGCCACGGCACGTACGAGGGCGGCGCCGGCTACGCCGCCGCCAAGTACGGCGCCCACGCCCTCACCGAGACGCTCCGCCTGGAGCTGTGCGGCGAGCCCGTCCGCGTCGTGGAGATCGCCCCCGGCATGGTGAAGACCGAGGAGTTCGCCCTCACCCGCTTCGCCGGCGACCAGGACCGCGCCGAGGCGGTCTACGGCGGCGTCCCGGACCCCCTCACCGCCGAGGACGTCGCCGAGACCATCACCTGGACCGTCACCCGCCCCCCGCACGTCAACATCGACCTCCTGATCGTCCGCCCCCGCGCCCAGGCCTCCAACTACAAGATCCACCGCGAGCAGCGGTAGGGGCAGGCCGTAGCGGCGTCAGCCCTTCACGCAGACGATCTGCTTCAGCTTCGCCACCACCTCGACGAGGTCCCGCTGCTGTTCCATGACCTGCTCGATCGGCTTGTACGCGGCCGGGATCTCGTCGACCACGCCGGAGTCCTTCCGGCACTCCACACCGCGCGTCTGCTCGGCCAGGTCCTGCGCCGAGAACAGCTTCTTCGCCTTGTTGCGGCTCATCCGGCGGCCCGCGCCGTGCGAGGCCGAGTTGAACGCCGCCTCGTTGCCCAGGCCGCGCACGATGTACGAGCCCGTGCCCATCGAGCCCGGGATGATGCCGTACTCGCCGCTGCCGGCCCGGATCGCGCCCTTGCGCGTCACCAGCAGGTCCACGCCCTCGTACGTCTCCTCGGCCACGTAGTTGTGGTGGCACGAGATGACGGACTCGAACATCGGCTTGGCCTTCTTGAACTCCTTGCGGACCACGTCCTTGAAGAGCCCCATCATGACCTCGCGGTTGAGGCGCGCGTACTCCTGCGCCCAGAACAGGTCGTGCCGGTAGGCGGCCATCTCCGGCGTCTCCGCCAGGAACACGGCGAGGTCGCGGTCGACGAGCCCCTGATTGTGCGACAGCTTCTGCGCCCGGCCTATGTGGTACTCGGCCAGCTCCTTGCCGATGTTCCGCGAGCCGGAGTGGAGCATCAACCAGACCGAACCTGTCTCATCAAGACAGAATTCCAGGAAGTGGTTGCCCGATCCGAGCGAACCCATCTGCTTCCACGCCCGAGTCTGACGCTTCTTGACCGGTTCCGCGATCGCGTCGAACCGCTCCCAGAACCCGTCCCACCCCGCCGTCGGGAACCCGTGCAGGCGGCGCGGGTCGACCGGGTCGTCGTGCATCGCGAAGCCCACCGGGATCGCCGCCTCGATCTTCGAGCGGAGGCCCGACAGATCGCCCGGCAGGTCGTTCGCCGTCAGCGACGTCTTCACCGCGGACATGCCGCAGCCGATGTCGACGCCCACGGCCGCCGGGCAGACCGCGCCGCGCATCGCGATCACCGAGCCGACCGTGGCGCCCTTGCCGAAGTGGACGTCCGGCATCACGGCGAGGCCCTCGATCCACGGCAGCGTCGAGACGTTCCGCAGCTGCTGCATGGCCACCGGCTCGACCGTGGCCGGATCGGCCCACATACGGATCGGTACCCGGGCGCCGGGCACCTCGGTGTAGGACATACCTTCCTCATTCCCCCGAAAACAGTGAAAAGTGTGAATAGCGCAAAAGCCGGAACTATCAGTTCATCCACGACGGCGGACCGGCAGACGCGGCAGCGCGTGCGGTAGACATTGTCTCCAGCCGCCGCCCCGGGGCGGCAACAGGATTTCGGCGACGAAGGGAGCCACGGACAGTGCAGCGAAGGGCGTACGCACCGGCAGCCGCACTGGCCGCAGCCGTGCTCTCGGCCGGTCTGACCGCATGTGACGCCGGGTCGGCGACCACCGGCGGCAACGACGCCAAGCCCGGCCTGACCGGCGCCTCGGCACCCGCGCCGCAGCCCGGCAAGTACCACAGCCTCCCCGAGCCCTGCGGCTACGTCAGCCGCGACACCGTGCGCCGCATGCTGCCCGGCGCCGACGAGAACGGCGAGGAGGAGGCCACCCGGATCCTCCGCGGCCAGGCCACCCTCACGTACGACACCGACCGGCGCGTCGGCTGCCGCTGGAAGCTGGAGACGCCCACCGGCTCCCGGCACCTGTCGGTCGACTTCGAGCGCGTCGTGTCGTACCAGCCGGGCGTCAGCGACGAGAAGCGCGCCGAGCAGCTGTACCAGCGCATGGCCACCGCCGCGCACATCCCCGCCGCCTCCCCCTCGCCGTCCCCGACCCCCTCCCCGAGCGGCAGCGGGAACAGCGGCAGCCCCTCCCCCGGCGCGAGCCAGAGCCCCGGGCCCGGCCCGCAGCTCGGCGACGCCTCCGTCGCGCCCTCGGTCCCGCCGTCCGCGCCGGCCACCGATCCCCGCCTCGCGCCCCGCACCCTGGACGACCTCGGCGACGACGCGTACGTGGACGACCGCCTGGTCACCACCGGCTCCGGCGTGCACCGCGACGTCACCGTCGTCTTCCGGTCCGCGAACGTCCTGGTCACCGTCGCCTACGACCAGTGGAGCAGCGACCCGCACCACGTGCCGACGAGCCAGGACCTCCAGGGCAGGGCGCAGGCGCTGGCCCGCGAGCTGGACGCCGGGCACTTCGGCAATTAGGCCGGGTGGCGCGGCGCGCTGCGTGCCGTTCCGGCCGCCGCCGCGGCCGCCCGGCGTACCGTGCCTCAAGGACCTCTCAGGACTTCACAGGACCTCACAGGCCCCTTCCACCGAATGAGCGACCGAATGAGCGAAGGACCCATGCACCGACGTACAGCCCCGCGACTCGCCCGAATCCTCGCCTGCGCCGCAGTACCGGTGATGCTCGTCGCCACCGGCTGCTCCTCCGACGGGGACTCCGGCTCGAAGAAGGAGTCGGCCAAGCCGACGAAGTCGGCGGCCACGCCGCAGACGGCGCCGAGCGTTCAGGCCGCCCGGTTCGGCAAGCTGCCGGAGGCGTGCAAGACCGTCACCGAGAAGACGATCGAGGACATCGTCCCGAAGGTGGACAAGAAGGAGGGCAAGCCCCTCAACACGGGTGACACCAACGACATCGCCAGCTGCATCTGGAGCGGCCTCGACAAGGAGGACGTGAAGAACATGCAGAACCGGGTCCTGGTGGTGTCGCTGAAGCGGCTCACCTCGGACCCGACGCTGGGCACCGGCGAGAAGCGCGCCCAGGACTTCGCGGCCCAGCAGGCGACGGCGGTCACGACGGCCGACGGCGCGACGAACGCGAAGACGGAGAAGGTCTCCGGCATCGGTGACGGTGAGGCCGCCCTGGTCAGCACGGACACGAAGAAGAACGACGACGAGTACAAGAACGAGATCGTGGTCGCGCGGACGGCCAACGTCGTGCTGACGGTGAAGTACAGCGGTGCCGGTCTCCAGGGCGCGAAGTCGCCGGACCCCGACGAGCTGAAGAAGAACGCCCAGCAGGCGGCGAAGGACGTGGTGAAGGCGGTCGCCGACGCCAACAAGTGACCGGCGCCCCGGTACGACGAACGCCGCCCGGCGCCGAAAGGCACCGGGCGGCGTTCGTGTCGTACGCGTCGTGCGCGTCGTGCAGGGTCAGGCGGCGAGCAGCTTGCGCACCCGGTCCGCGCCGACGGCGAGGAGGAGGGTGGGCAGGCGCGGGCCCGTGTCGCGGCCGACGAGCAGGTGGTAGAGCAGCGCGAAGAACTGGCGCTGCGCGACCTTCAGCTCGGGGGTCGGCTTGGCGTCGGGCTCCAGGCCGGCCATGACCTTGGGCACGCCGTAGACGAGGTTGGTCAGGCCGTCCAGCGACCAGTGCTCGTCCAGGCCCTCGAGCAGCAGCCGCAGCGACTCGCGGCCCTGGTCGTCGAGGGAGCCGAGCAGCTCGGTGTCGGGCTCGGCGCGGACGATGGTGCGCTGGTCGGCGGGGACCTGGGTGTTGATCCAGTGCTCGGCCTTGTCCAGGCGCGGGCGGCACTCGTCGAGCGAGGTGACCGGGTTGGCCGGGTCGAGGTCGCCGAGGATGCGCAGGGTCTGCTCGTCGTGGCCGGCGGTGATGTCGACGACCGAGGCGAGCGTGCGGTACGGGAGCGGGCGCGGCGTGACGGGCAGCTCGCCGGCGGCGGTGCGGACGGCACGGGCGTGGGCGGCGGCGTCGGCGGGCAGGACGGTGCCGTCGGCGACCTTGGCGCCGAGCTTGTCCCACTCGTCGTAGAGCCGCTGGATCTCCTGGTCGAAGGCGATCTTGAAGGACTGGTTGGGCTTGCGGCGGGCGTAGAGCCAGCGCAGCAGCGGTGCCTCCATGATCTTCAGGGCGTCGCCGGGGGTGGGGACGCCGCCCTTGGAGGAGGACATCTTGGCCATGCCGCTGATGCCGACGAAGGCGTACATCGGGCCGATGGGCTGCTCGCCGCCGAAGACGGGGCCGACGATCTGGCCGCCGACCTGGAAGGACGAGCCGGGCGAGGAGTGGTCGACGCCGGACGGCTCGAAGATCACGCCTTCGTGGGCCCAGCGCATGGGCCAGTCGACCTTCCAGACCAGCTTGCCGTGGTCGAACTCCTTGAGCAGCACGGTCTCGCCGTGGCCGCAGGCGCAGACGTACGAGAGCTCGGTGGTCTCGTCGTCGTACGCCGTGATGGTGGTGAGGTCCTTGTTGCAGGCGGTGCAGTAGGGCTTGTACGGGTAGTAGCCCGTGCTGCCGCTGCCGTCGTCCTCGGCGGCGGCGCCGGAGCCCTCGGCGGCCTCCAGCTCGGCCTCGTCGACCGGCTTCTGCTGCTTCTTCGCGGCCGGCTTCGGCTTGGTGCGGTACTGGGCGAGGATCGCGTCGATGTCGCCGCGGTGCTTCATGGCGTGCAGGATCTGCTCGCGGTAGGCGCCCGAGGTGTACTGCGCGGTCTGGCTGATGCCCTTGTACTCGATGCCCAGCTCGGCGAGCGCCTCGATCATCGCGGCCTTGAAGTGCTCGGCCCAGTTGGCGTGGCTGCTGCCGGGCGGGGCCGGGACGGAGGTCAGCGGCTTGCCGATGTGCTCCGCCCAGGACGGGTCGATGCCGGCCGGGACCTTGCGGTACCGGTCGTAGTCGTCCCAGGAGAGGATGTGGACGCACTCCAGGCCGCGGCGGCGGATCTCGTCGGCGACCAGGTGCGGGGTCATGACCTCGCGGAGGTTGCCGAGGTGGATGGGGCCGGAGGGGGACAGGCCCGACGCGACGACGATCGGTTTGCCGGGCGCCCGGCGCTCGCCCTCGGCGATGACCTCGTCGGCGAAACGGGAGACCCAGTCGGCCTCGGTGCTCTGAGCCTGAGCCACGGCACTTCCTTCCTTACGGTCCTGGCATGACCATTGTCCCAGACGGAGCGGGGGGTGACGGGGTTGCCCGCCGCGGCGGGGAAATGCCCGGGGGGCCGTGGTACGCGCGTGGGATACTCGGGGTGTCGCTTTTGCCGTCTACCGGAATGGCACCCACCTCATGGCTTCGGTTCCCTCGCTCGCCTCCTCGCTCCACCAGCGCCTGTCGGCCGCCCTGTCCTCCGCCCTGCCGGAGGCCGGCGCCGCCGACCCGCTGCTGCGACGGAGCGACCGGGCCGACTTCCAGGCGAACGGGATGCTGGCGCTGGCCAAGAAGCTCGGCGGGAACCCGCGCGAGCTGGCCGCCAAGGTGGTCGCCGCGCTGCCCGCCGAGGGCCTGGTGCGGGACGTGGAGGTGTCCGGCCCGGGCTTCCTCAACGTGACCGTCACCGACGGCGCGATCACGGAGAACCTGGCGGCGCGTGCCGCGGACAACCGGCTGGGCGTGCCGTTCAAGGAGCACCCCGGCACCACGGTGATCGACTGGGCGCAGCCGAACGTGGCCAAGGAGATGCACGTCGGCCACCTGCGGAACACGGTGATCGGCAACTCGGTCGTCCGGCTGCTGGAGTTCACCGGCGAGAAGGTGGTCAGCCGCCACCACATCGGCGACTGGGGCACCCAGTTCGGCATGCTCATCCAGTACCTGATCGAGCACCCGCACGAGCTGGACCACAAGGCCGGTGAGACCTCGGGCGAGGAGGCGATGTCCAACCTCAACCGGCTGTACAAGGCCTCGCGCGCGCTGTTCGACGCGGACGAGGAGTTCAAGGGCCGGGCCCGGCGCCGGGTGGTGGAGCTCCAGGCCGGCGACCCCGAGACGCTGGCGCTGTGGCAGAAGTTCGTCGACGAGTCGAAGATCTACTTCTACTCGGTCTTCGAGAAGCTGGACGTGGAGATCCGCGACGAGGACATCGTCGGCGAGTCCGGCTACAACGACATGCTCGCCGAGACCTGCCGCCTGCTGGAGGAGTCGGGCGTCGCGGTGCGCTCCGAGGGCGCGCTGTGCGTGTTCTTCGACGACGTGAAGGGCCCCGAGGGCAACCCGGTGCCGCTGATCGTGCAGAAGTCGGACGGCGGCTACGGCTACGCGGCGACGGACCTGTCGGCGATCCGGGACCGGGTGTTCAACCTGAAGGCGGACACGCTGCTGTACGTGGTGGACGCCCGTCAGTCGCTGCACTTCAAGATGGTCTTCGAGACCGCCCGCCGGGCCGGCTGGCTGAACGACGAGGTCACGGCGGTGCAGCTGGGCTTCGGCACGGTGCTCGGCAAGGACGGCAAGCCGTTCAAGACCCGTGAGGGCGAGACGGTGCGGCTGGTGGACCTGCTGGACGAGGCGATCAGCCGTGCGTCGGCCATCGTCCGGGAGAAGGCGCAGGACCTCACGGAGGAGGAGATCGCCGAGCGCGGTGCCCAGGTGGGCATCGGCGCGGTGAAGTACGCCGACCTGTCGACGTCCGCGAGCCGCGACTACAAGTTCGACCTGGACCAGATGGTGTCGCTCAACGGCGACACGTCGGTGTACCTCCAGTACGCGTTCGCGCGCATCCAGTCGATCCTGCGCAAGGCCGGCGACGCCGCGCCCGTCGCCCACCCCGAGCTCGCCCTCGCACCGGCCGAGCGTGCGCTGGGGCTGCACCTCGACCAGTTCGGGGAGACGGTGCGGGAGGCGGCCGCCGAGTACGCGCCGCACAAGCTGGCCGGGTACCTGTACCAGCTGGCCTCGCTGTACACGACGTTCTACGACCAGTGCCCGGTGCTGCGGGCGGAGACGCCCGGGCAGGTGGAGAACCGCCTGTTCCTGTGCGAGCTGACCGCGCGCACGCTGCGCCAGGGCATGGAGCTGCTGGGCATCCGCACCCCCGAGAAGCTGTAGGTCCTCAGCCGGCGGCGGGGGCGCCCAGTTCGAACCAGATGAGTTTGCCGACCAGTCCCTGGGGCTGGTCGCGCAGGGCGAATCCGCCCCAGCTGTCGGCGCACCACTGCACCAGCCCGAGGCCGCGCCCGCGCTCGGCGCCGTCGTCCTCCCCGTCCCCGTCCGGGAGGGCGACGCCGTCGAGGGCGGGGAGGCGCGGGTTGGTGTCCCACACGGCCACGCGTACGCGGTCGCCCTCGCGTTTGACGCGTACGGAGGCGGGGCCGTCGGAGTAGCGGTACGCGTTGGTGACGAGCTCCGAGGTGAGCAGCTCGGCCGTGTCGGCGAGTTCGAGGAATCCGTGCTCCTCGAAGATGGTGCGCAGCGTGCGTCGTGCGATGCACGGCGCCATGGGGTCGGACGGGACCTGGAGGGTGTACTCCCAGTCGTCCGTGAGTTCCGGGTCGTGACTCATGCACGCCTCCGTAGCGTAAGCGGCCTGACACCCACCGTAATCATGGTCGGAGCGTGCGCGGCCCGCCTTCACTGTTTCCGCGAGACTCGACCTGTGTGGGTGACGATCGTGAAGGGTCCGCAGTTGCTCGCGTGAGCAGCGCAAACGCGAGGGGTTCGCAGCAGTGGCGGGCGGCGGGCGTACGACGACGGCGGCGCCCGGCCCCTCTCGGGGTCCGGGCGCCGCCGTCGCGCTGTGTGACGTCGTCCGTCAGGCGAGCTGCCGGGCGACCTCGGTGGCCCAGTAGGTGAGGATCATGTCCGCGCCGGCCCGCTTGAAGCCGGTGAGGGTCTCCATGATGGCGCGGTCGCGGTCGATCCAGCCGTTGGCCGCGGCGGCCTCGACCATCGCGTACTCGCCGCTGATCTGGTACGCGGCGACGGGCACGTCGACGGCGTCGGCGACCTTGGCGAGGACGTCGAGGTAGGGCAGGCCGGGCTTGACCATGACCATGTCGGCGCCCTCGGCGAGGTCGAGGGCGAGTTCGCGCAGGGACTCGCGGACGTTGGCCGGGTCCTGCTGGTAGGTCTTGCGGTCGCCCTGGAGCGAGGAGCCGATGGCCTCGCGGAACGGGCCGTAGAACGCGGAGGCGTACTTGACGGTGTAGGCGAGGACGGAGACGTCCTCGTGGCCGGTCTGGTCGAGGGCGTCGCGGATGACGCCGACCTGGCCGTCCATCATGCCGCTGGGGCCCACGACGTGGACGCCGGCGTCGGCCTGGACCTGGGCCATCTCGGCGTACCGCTCGAGCGTGGCGTCGTTGTCGACGCGGCCGTGGGCGTCGAGGACGCCGCAGTGGCCGTGGTCGGTGAACTCGTCGAGGCACAGGTCGGACATGATGACGAGGTCGTCGCCGACCTCGGCCTTCACGTCGCGGATGGCGACCTGGAGGATGCCGTCGGGGTCGGTGCCGGCGGTGCCGAGCGCGTCCTTCTTGGCGTCCTCGGGCACGCCGAAGAGCATGATGCCGGCGACGCCGGCCTCACGGGCCTCCACGGCGGCCTTGCGGAGCGTGTCGCGGGTGTGCTGGACGACGCCGGGCATGGCCGAGACCGGCACCGGCTCGGTGATGCCCTCCCGCACGAAGGCGGGCAGGATCAGGTCGGCCGGGTGCAGCCGGTGCTCGGCGACCATGCGGCGCATGGCGGGGGTGGTCCGCAGCCGGCGGGGCCGGGACCCCGGGAACGTGCCGTAGGTGGTGCTCAACTCCGTGCCCTTCTACGCGATCCGGGCCGTCGCTCGCTCGGTCGGGTGACGGGGTCGCCGGCCGCCAGCGCGGCGTCGCGCCGCGCGGCCCCGAACTCCGCCAGCGCCTCGGCCAGCTTGTGCACCGAGGGCTCGGGCGACAGCACGTCCACCCGCAGGCCGTGCTCCTCCGCGGTCTTCGCGGTGGCCGGGCCGATGCAGGCGATGACGGTGACGTTGTGCGGCTTGCCGGCGATGCCGACGAGGTTCCGCACGGTGGAGGAGGAGGTGAACAGCACGGCGTCGAAGCCGCCGCCCTTGATCGCCTCCCGGGTCTCGGCCGGCGGCGGCGAGGCCCGTACGGTCCGGTAGGCCGTGACGTCGTCGACCTCCCAGCCCAGTTCGATCAGGCCGGCCACCAGGGTCTCGGTGGCGATGTCGGCGCGCGGCAGGAAGACGCGGTCGATCGGGTCGAAGACCGGGTCGTACGGCGGCCAGTCCTCCAGGAGGCCGGCGGCCGACTGCTCGCCGCTGGGCACCAGGTCGGGCTTGACGCCGAACTCGACCAGCGACTTCGCGGTCTGCTCGCCGACGGCGGCGACCTTGATGCCGGCGAAGGCACGGGCGTCGAGCCCGTACTCCTCGAACTTCTCCCGGACGGCCTTCACCGCGTTGACGGAGGTGAAGGCGATCCACTCGTAGCGGCCGGTGACCAGGCCCTTGACCGCGCGCTCCATCTGCTGCGGGGTGCGCGGGGGCTCCACGGCGATGGTCGGCACCTCGTGCGGCACGGCGCCGTACGAGCGGAGCTGGTCGGAGAGCGAGGCGGCCTGTTCCTTGGTGCGCGGCACGAGCACGTTCCAGCCGAAGAGCGGCTTGGACTCGAACCACGACAGCTGCTCGCGCCGGTCGGCGGCACTGCGCTCGCCGACCACGGCTATGACCGGCTGGGCGCCGTCGGCCGACGGCAGCACCTTGGCGGCCTTGAGCACCTGCTGGAGCGTGCCGAGGGTGGCGGTCCAGGTGCGCTGGCGGGTGGTGGTGCCGGCGACGGTGACGCTGACCGGCGTCTCCGGGCGGCGGCCGGCGGAGACGAGCTCCCCGGCGGCGGCCACCACGCTGTCGAGCGTGGTGGAGACGACGGCGGTGACCTCGCTGGCGCCGACCTCGGCCCAGCAGGTGGCCGTGGCGGTGCGGGCGTCGACGAACCGGACGTCGCCGCCCTGCCCGTCGCGCAGCGGCACACCGGCGTACGCGGGCACGCCGACGGCCGTGGCGATGCCGGGGACCACCTCGAAGGTGATGCCCTCGGCGGCGCACGCCAGCATCTCCTCGGCGGCGTCGCCGTCGAGGCCGGGGTCGCCCAGCACGGCGCGGACGACCCGCTTGCCGCCGCGCGCGGCCGTCATGACAAGATTGGCGGTGTCCCGGAGGACCGGGACTCCGGCGGCCTTTGACGACTCGTCAGTAACCGTCGGGGCCGGCATGTCCACGGTGGCCCGGGCATGCGTACGCACCACGTCGAGCACCTGCGGGTCGGCGATCAGGACGTCCGCGGCCGCCAGTGCCTCCACGGCACGCAGCGTCAGCAGGCCCGGGTCTCCGGGGCCGGCACCCAGGAAGGTGACGTGCCCGTGCGCGGGGTGGTTCGGGGCGGTGGGGTTCAATGTGCTCGCTCCCCCATAAGACCGGCCGCACCCTTGTCGAGCATCTCGGCGGCGAGTTCGCGGCCGAGAGCGACGGCGTCCTGCTCGGACGCGGGAACGGGACCGGTGGTGGACAGCTGCACCAGCGTGGAACCGTCGGTCGTGCCGACGACGCCGCGCAGGCGCAATTCGGTGACAGCCTGCCCGTCGGCCAAGGGGTCGGCCAGCGCACCCACGGGTGCACTGCAGCCGGCCTCCAGGGCGGCGAGCAGGGAACGCTCGGCGGTCACGGCGGCCCGCGTGAACGGGTCGTCGAGCTGCGCGAGCGTGGCGGCGAGCGGTGCGTTGGTCGCGGCGCACTCGATCGCCAGGGCCCCCTGGCCGGGGGCGGGCAGAACCTGGTCCGTGGACAGGAACTCGGTGATCTCCGCCGTCCGGCCCAGCCGGGACAGGCCGGCGGCCGCCAGCACGACGGCGTCCAGCTCGCCCTCGGCGACATAGCCGATCCGCGTGTCGACGTTGCCGCGCACGGCGACCGTCTCCACCCGCAGGCCCAGCTGCCGCGCCCACGCGTTCAGCTGCGCCATGCGGCGCGGCGAACCCGTGCCGATGCGGGCCGGCCGGCCGGCGGCGGACAACTCCGCCAGCTGCCGGAACGACAGGCCGTCGCGGGCGACGAGCACGTCGCGCGGGTCCTCGCGCCGGGGCACCGCCGCCAGCAGCAGCTCCTCCGGCTGCGCGGTCGGCAGGTCCTTCAGCGAGTGCACCGCGAAGTCGATGTCACCCGCGAGCAGCCGCTCGCGCAGCGCGTTGACGAACACGCCGGTGCCGCCGATCTGCGCCAGCGCCTCGCGCGAGACGTCCCCGTAGGTAGTGATCTCGACCAGCTCCACCGGGCGGCCGGTCAGCCGGCGCACCGCGTCGGCCACCTGCCCGGACTGGGCCATGGCCAGCGCGCTGCGCCGGGTGCCCAGGCGCAGCGGTCGCTGCTGGGCGGAGGTGTCGTTCATGCCGGCTCCCGAGTGTCCTGCCGGTGGGCGGTGGGCTGGTCGGCCCGGCTGACGGCGGCGACCGCCTGCGGGTCGAGGTCGAAGAGCTCCCGCAGCGCGTCGGCGTAGCCGGCCCCGCCGGGGGTGGCGGCCAGCTCCTTCACCCGTACCGTCGGCGCGTGCAGCAGCTTGTCGACGACGCGGCGCACGGTCTGGGTGATCTCCGCGCGCTGCTTGTCGTCCAGGCCGGGCAGCCGGCCGTTGAGGCGGGCCATCTCCCCGGCCACGACATCGGCGGCCATGGCGCGCAGGGCGACCACGGTCGGCGTGATGTGGGCGGCGCGCTGGGCGGCGCCGAAGGCGGCCACCTCGTCGGAGACGATGGTGCGCACGGCGTCGACGTCGGCGGCCATGGGGGCGTCCGCGGACGCCTCGGCGAGCGTCTCGATGTCGACCAGGCGCACGCCCTCCAGGCGGTGCGCGGCGGCGTCGACGTCGCGCGGCATGGCCAGGTCGAGCACGGCGAGCCGGCCGTGGCCGGCGGCCAGGGCGGTGCGCAGCGCGTCGGCGGTGAGGACCAGGCCGGTGGCGCCGGTGCAGGAGACGACGACGTCGGCGAGCGCGAGCTCGGCGGCGAGCGCGTCCATCTGCACGGCGGAGGCGGTGAAGCCCGGGGCGGAGCCGTCCTGCCGGCCGGGGCCGCCGGGCTCGGTGAGGATCGCGGCGAGCCGCTCGGCCCGCTCCAGGGTGCGGTTGGCGACGGCGACGTGGGCGACGCCCGCGCGCGCGAGGGTGGCGGCGGCCAGCGACGACATCGAGCCGGCGCCGATCACCAGCGCGCGCCGGCCGGCGGCCCAGCCCTCGACGGGCGCGCCGTCGGCGAGCTGCTCCAGGCCGAAGGTGACCAGCGACTGGCCGGCCTTGTCGATGCCGGTCTCGCTGTGGGCGCGCTTGCCGACCCGCAGCGCCTGCTGGAACAGGTCGTTCAGCAGCCGGCCGGCGGTGTGCAGCTCCTGGCCGAGGGCGAGCGCGTCCTTGATCTGGCCGAGGATCTGGCCCTCGCCGACGACCATCGAGTCCAGGCCGCAGGCCACCGAGAAGAGGTGGTGGACGGCGCGGTCCTCGTAGTGCACGTAGAGATAGGGGGTGAGCTCGTCCAGGCCGACGCCGGAGTGGCGGGCGAGCAGCGTGGACAGCTCGGCGACGCCGGCGTGGAACTTGTCCACGTCCGCGTAGAGCTCGACGCGGTTGCAGGTGGCCAGCACCGCGGCCTCGGTGGCGGGCTCGGCGGCGAGGGTGTCGCGCACCAGGGCGGCCCGCGCCCCGGGGGCGAGGGCGACCCGCTCCAGCACGCTGACGGGGGCGCTGCGGTGGCTGAGGCCGACGACGAGGAGGCTCATGCCGGCATCACGGCGGGGACGTCCCCCTCCGGTCCCTTCCGGCCACCGGCGGTGGCGGCGGTGACGGCCGCGGCGGAGCCGGTGGCAGACGTGGTGGGCGCAGTGGGGGCGGCGGGGGCGGCGGCCGGGCGGGCCGCGGCGGCGACGGGGCCGGCCGGGGCGGCGGGACGGCCGGGCTCCTCGCCCGCCTTGCGCTGCTCGTGGAAGGCGAGGATCTGCAGCTCGATGGAGAGGTCGACCTTGCGCACGTCCACGCCGTCGGGCACGGACAGCACGGTCGGCGCGAAGTTGAGGATCGAGGTGACGCCGGCGGCCACGAGCCGGTCGCAGACCTGCTGGGCGGCGCCCGCGGGCGTGGCGATCACGCCGATGGACACCCCGTTGTCCCGGATGATCGACTCCAGGTCGTCGGTGTGCCGCACGGGCAGCCCGGCCACCGGCTTGCCGGTCATGGCGGGGTCGGCGTCGATCAGCGCGGCGACGCGGAAGCCGCGCGAGGCGAAGCCGCCGTAGTTGGCGAGGGCCGCGCCCAGGTTGCCGATGCCGACGATGACCACGGGCCAGTCCTGGGTCAGGCCCAGCTCGCGGGAGATCTGGTAGACGAGGTACTCGACGTCGTAGCCGACGCCGCGGGTGCCGTAGGAGCCGAGGTAGCTGAAGTCCTTGCGGAGCTTGGCGGAATTGACGCCCGCCGCGGCCGCGAGCTCCTCGGAGGAGACCGTGGGGACCGAGCGCTCGGAGAGCGCGGTCAGCGCACGCAGATACAGCGGTAGCCGGGCGACGGTGGCCTCGGGGATCCCTCGGCTTCGGGTCGCCGGTCGGTGAGTTCGGCCAGTTGCCACGGTGCTCCTGCGGGTAGAGCGGGGCTGCGGGCGGCGCCTCGTCCCTGGACCGCCCCGTCGAAGGCAGGCTATGTCTTTGTGAACGCGTGCACAAAGATGGTGTCCGATTTGCCCGGCCAAAGTGATGGGTGTCACGCGGTGTTTCGGCCCGATCCGGGAACCGTCGGCGACCTCGTGTCGACCGTCACGGGCACCACAGGGGTACCGGGAGTGCAGCGACGGGGACACGGGCGCTCACTCCTCACCGCTATACCCCCGGACACCAACAAATCGCCCACGATGGTAGTCGACCCAGGCACCTATCCCCGACCAGCGGAACCGCGCAGAACCGGCGGGAGGCCCGGCCGCGCTCCCGGCGGTACGCGGCACAATGGCCGCCATGAGCCCGCTGCTGCGCCGCACCGCCCGCAAGGACCCCGCCGAGCGTCTCGTCACACTGATCGGAAAGCCCGACTGTCATCTGTGCGAGGCCGCCGAGGCCGTGATCGCCGAGGTCTGCGGCGCACTGGGCACGCCCTGGGAGAAGAAGGACATCACTCAGGACGAGGAGCTCCACCGCAAGTACTGGGAGCAGATCCCCGTCGTCCTGATCGACGGCGAGCAGCACGACTTCTGGCGCGTGAACCCCGACCGGCTGCGCAAGGCGCTCGGCGGCTGAGGGCGGCCGGCGGCGGTTGCGGGCGGCCGACGGCGGCTGAACGTTTCCCCGTAGCGGGGGCCCGGGCGCGGCGTGTCACCGCGCCGACGCGCACTGTTCACGCCATCGCACCACTCCGGGCTCGGGTTACCCCGAACAAACTGGCTATGCTCGCGCCATGGCCGCACTCGCATGGCTCACCCACCGCAGGCGCTCCGCGACCGCACGCAGCGTGCTGGCGGGCGAGGCGGCGGCGGAGGCCGCCCGCAAGACCGCCCAGGAGACCGAGCAGGAGGCCGCCCTGGCCGGCGGGCCGGGCGCGCCGCAGGAGCCCGAGCCGGAGTTCCCGGTTCCGGGCGACACGCACGCCGCCGCGTTCTTCGACCTGGACAACACGGTCATGCAGGGCGCCGCGATCTACCACTTCGGCCGCGGCCTGTACAAGCGGCAGTTCTTCGGCAAGCGCGAGCTCGTCCGCTTCGCCTGGCAGCAGACCTGGTTCCGGCTCGCCGGCATCGAGGACCCCGAGCACATGCAGGAGGCCCGCGACAGCGTCCTGTCGATCGTGAAGGGCCACCGCGTCTCCGAGCTGATGACCATCGGCGAGGAGATCTACGACGAGTACATGGCCGAGCGCATCTGGCCCGGCACCCGCGCCCTCGCCCAGGCCCACCTCGACGCCGGGCAGAAGGTCTGGCTGGTCACCGCGGCCCCCGTGGAGACCGCCACGATCATCGCCCGCCGGCTCGGCCTGACCGGCGCCCTCGGCACCGTCGCCGAGTCCGTCGGCGGCGTCTACACCGGCCGGCTCGTGGGCGAGCTGCTGCACGGCCCGGCGAAGGCCGAGGCGGTCCGCGCGCTCGCCGCCGCCGAGGGCCTCGACCTCGCGCGCTGCGCCGCATACAGCGACTCGGCCAACGACATCCCGATGCTCTCGCTCGTCGGCCACCCCTACGCGATCAACCCCGACGGCCGGCTGCGCAAGCACGCCCGCGAGCACGGCTGGCGGCTGCGGGACTACCGCACCGGCCGCAAGGCGGCCCGGATCGGCATCCCGGCCGCGGCCGGGGCCGGCGCCCTGGCGGGCGGCGCAGCCGCCGCGATCGCCCTGCACCGCCGCAGCCGCCGGTAACTCCCCGCCACTCCCCGACGCCCCCTGCCGCCCCCTGACGCACCGTCATCGGCCCGGCCGGCGTCCACCGGCCGGGTCACCGGAACGGGCGACCCCTGCGGCGCGCCTCCTCGCCACTGCGCGTAACCACATCGGCCGCACAGGCAATCCTGTTGTCATACCCCCACATGGCCCCATGCACTCCCGTCGCGACCGGATTGCCACAACACGCAGCCCAATCGGCCACACCATCGGCAAATCCTGTCAACTTCCGCTCTGAATTCGATATTTGAACGGGCGCCAATGAGAAGGAGATCGAACGGAAACGATGATTTGAGCAACTCGGCGTAGTGCTGCCTGTACGAAGGGTTATTCTCCTCAGACGCAAGCCGGTACCCGCTTGTCCCTACGACGAGTGAACGGCACCGCACTGCACGTGATGGAAGCTCTGCCTCTGGGAGTCCCGTGTACCCACACGTCGGGGTTGACGCCTCGGGCCTGGCTACGCTGCGCGCAGCGGTCCTCGACCGCTTGCGCGGCTTCGTCCCCACCGCGTACGCCGTCCCCGCCTTCGCCACGCTCGCCCCTGCCGCCGTGGGCGGCCCTGCCGGCCCCTGCTACGCGCTCGCCGAGAGCAGCGCGGCCAGTGCGGCCGTCGGCAGACGCACCCGCCGCGGTTCGGGCACGGGCGCCGGCACGTCCACGACGACCCGCCGCCCCAGCGCGGACAGCGACAGCGCCCGGATGCTCGACCTCGTCGAGCGCGCCCAGGCCGGCGAGGCCGAGGCCTTCGGCCGCCTCTACGACCAGTACGCCGACACGGTCTACCGCTACATCTACTACCGGGTGGGCGGCCGGGCCACCGCCGAGGACCTCACCAGCGAGACCTTCCTCCGCGCCCTGCGGCGGATCGGCACCTTCACATGGCAGGGGCGCGACTTCGGCGCCTGGCTGGTGACCATCGCCCGCAACCTCGTCGCCGACCACTTCAAGTCCTCCCGCTTCCGGCTGGAGGTCACCACCGGCGAGATGCTCGACGCCAACGAGGTCGAGCGCAGCCCCGAGGACTCCGTCCTCGAATCCCTCTCCAACGCCGCCCTGCTGGAGGCGGTGCGCAAGCTCAACCCGCAGCAGCAGGAGTGCGTCACCCTGCGCTTCCTCCAGGGCCTCTCCGTCGCCGAGACCGCCCGCGTCATGGGGAAGAACGAGGGTGCCATCAAGACCCTCCAGTACCGCGCCGTGCGCACCCTGGCAAGGCTCCTCCCGGACGACGCCCGCTGACCCTCCCCGCCACCCCTCCGCCGCCGAAGCCCCCCGTGCGATGCACCCCTTCACCCACAGGTTCACCCACCCGTCCACCCCGTACACCCACCGGTTCACTCAGCGGCGGCAGGCTCCCGCCCGCCGCGTAACCCGACTGCCGCGCCGCTCGTTGTCCGGGATGCAGACTTCCCCATGCCGTGTCGCACCCGAATTCACTCACTCGATCGAGTGGATGCCCTCAAGGCGTGCAACCCTTCAGGTGCCCAGGGGAGTCGACCGTCATGACGAGAGGAGGTGCCGCCTGTGATCGCGAACGTATCGGCGCACCGGCGGGCGAACGCCTTCGCCCAGGCCCTGGAGGACCAGGACGTCCGGGGTGCTGAGGCCGTACAGTCCGGCCCACCGGCGGAAGACGCCGAGCAGGGAAAGCTGTTGGCCCTCGCGAACGGGCTCGGCGCGCTGCCGTCCCCGGAGCTCGATCCCGAGGTCAAGACCGTTCAACGGGCCCAGCTGATCGCCGCCATGGAGGCCCAGTTCGCCTCCGGCGCCGCCGTGCCCCCGCAGCGGGGCCGGGGCGCCCACCGGGCGCGCGCGCTCAGCAGGCTGCGGCCCCGCTCCCGCTGGTCCAAGGGGCTGGCGGCCGGCGGGCTCACGGTGGGCGTGGCGGCCGGCGCCTTCGGCGGCGTCGCCACGGCGAGCTCCAACGCCCTGCCCGGGGACACGCTCTACGGGCTCAAACGCGGCATGGAGGACCTCAGACTCGACATGGCGGAGGGCGACTCCGCCAAGGGCGGGCTGCTGCTGGACCAGGCGTCCACCCGGCTCCAGGAGGCCCGCCGCCTGATGGAGCGCGACAAGGCCGGCCGGCTCGACCACGAGTCCCTCAGCGAGATCCGCCGCACCCTCGCCGGCATGCAGCACGACGCCGCCGAGGGCCACCGCCTGCTGCACGGGGTCTACCAGCGCGACGGCTCGCTCGGCGCCATCCAGCGGCTGTCCTCCTTCACCGCCTCCCACCAGGAGGCGTGGAGCAAGCTGCGCTCCCGGCTCCCCGTCCAGCTCGCCGACGTCGGCGACCAGGTCACCTCGGTCTTCGCCGCCATAGACAGTGAGGTCGAGCCGCTGCGCCCGCTGCTCCGCCAGG
Organism: Streptomyces mashuensis; assembly: GCF_014654785.1. Lineage (GTDB taxonomy): Bacteria > Actinomycetota > Actinomycetes > Streptomycetales > Streptomycetaceae > Streptomyces > Streptomyces mashuensis. The sequence goes on along the minus strand of NZ_BNBD01000009.1, from coordinate 5,894 downwards.
AGCACGGCAAGCAGGGCTCCACGGCCCGCCCGGACGGGGCCCGCCAGGGCCACCCCGGTGCGACCGAGCGCTCGGCGCCCGCCTCGCAGGCCCCCCCGGCCCACGACGGCAAGCACCCGGGCGACAAGCCCCGCCCCGCCTCGCCCGACCACCACGACGAGCACGACGGCCTGCTCGGCGGCACGGGGCTGCTCCAGCCCCCGTCCAGCCCCGACTCCGGTGGCGCGTCGCACGCCCCGCGCGGCCGGGACGGCAAGCCCGGCAAGCAGCCGGACGTCGTCATCCCGCCGGTGCTCCCGGACATCCTGCCGGGGCTGGGCATCCACGGCGAGGACGACCGCTAGGCCGCGGCCGGTCGCCGCTTCGGCGGTCGGTGTTCTTCGGGCCGGGTTTCCGGCTCAGAAGAACACCGACCGCCGCTGTACGAGGAGCTTGTACAGCGTGTGCTGAATCGTTTCCCGTACCTGGTCGGTGAGGTTGAACATCAGCATCGGGTCGTCCGCCGCCTCCGGCGGATAGTCGTCCGTGGGGATCGGCTCCCCGAACTGGATCGTCCACTTCGTCGGCAGCGGCACCAGGCCCAGCGGCCCCAGCCAGGGGAAGCTCGGCGTCAGCGGGAAGTACGGGATGCCCAGCAGCCGCGCCACCGTCCGGGAGTTGCCGATCATCGGGTAGATCTCCTCCGCGCCCACGATCGAGCACGGCACGATCGGCGCCCCGGCACGCAGTGCCGTCTGCACGAAGCCGCCCCGCCCGAAGCGCTGGAGCTTGTACCGCTCCGAGAACGGCTTCCCGATCCCCTTGAAGCCCTCCGGCATCACCCCCACCACCTCGCCGCGCTCCAGCAGCTTCTGCGCGTCCTCGGCGCAGGCGAGGGTGTGCCCCAGCTTCCGCGACAACTCGTTCACCAGCGGCAGCATGAACACCAGGTCCGCGGCGAGCATCCGCACATGCCGCCCGGCCGGGTGGTGGTCGTGCACGGCCACCTGCAGCATCAGGCCGTCCACCGGCAGCGTCCCGGAGTGGTTGGCCACGATCAGGGCCGCCCCGTCCTCCGGGATGTTCTCCACGCCCTTCACCTCGACCCGGAAGTACTTCTCCTTGAAGGGCCGCAGCAGCGACATCACCACCTGGTCGGTGAGCTCCCGGTCGTAGCCGAAGTCGTCGACCTCGTACTCGCCGGTGATGCGCCGCCGCAGGAAGCTCAGCCCGTGGGCCAGCTTCCGCTCCCAGCCGCCCTCCTGGCCCTCCGCGGCCCCCGGGCCGCCCGTGGCGGCCTCCGCGGCCGCGGCGGGCGGCACCGCACCGTCCCGGGCCCCGGCGGCCCCGCCGGCCGCCGCGGCGGGCCGCTGCGGGCCCTCCCGGCGGGGCTGCGGGGCCCGTTCGCCCCCGCCGGGCGCCACCGGGGCCAGCGGGGCCGGCACCCGGCCCGTACGGGCCCGGCCCGTGCGCTTCGTCCGCCTCTTGGCCCGCGGCTCGTCGCCGAACGGAATCACCTTCGCATCGGCCATCGTGCGTGCGCTCCTCAGTTCTGGCCGCGGCCGGCAGGCATCAGCGCGGCGATCCGGTCGACGGTACGGGCGAGGGTCTCCGGCGGCAGCAGCCCCGGTCCGCGGCTGCGTGCGTAGTCGGCGAACGCCTCCGGGGTGGTGTAGCGGGGGTGGAAGCCCAGGGTCTCGCGCATCTGCGCGGTGTCCACGACCCGGCCGTGGGTGAGCAGCCGGATCTGCTCGGGCGAGAAGTCCAGCACGCCCAGCGCCCGCAGGGCGGAGCCGGCCCACGTCACGCTGGGCAGGAAGAACGGCAGGGTGGGCCGGCCGAGGCGCCGGGCGGCCTGGGAGAGCAGCAGGACGCCGTCGCCCGCCACGTTGAACGTCCCGCTGTTGAGCGTCCCCCGGGCGGGCTCGCCGGCCGCGATCCGCAGCACCTCGATCGCGTCGTCCTCGTGCACGAACTGGAGCCGCGGGTCGAAGCCGAGGACGGTGGGCAGGACGGGCAGCGCGAAGTACTCGGCGAGCGGCGAGTCGACGCAGGGCCCCAGGACGTTCGCGAACCGCAACACGCACACCGCCACGTCGGGCCGGCGCCGGGCGAAGCCCCGGACGTACCCCTCGACCTCCACCACGTCCTTGGCGAACCCCCCGCCGGGCAGCGACTTCGGCGGCGTCGTCTCGGTGAACACGGCGGGGTCGCGGGGCGCGGAGCCGTAGACGTTCGTGCTCGACTTCACCACGAGACGCCGGACCGACGGCGTCTTCTGGCAGGCGCCGAGCAGCTGCATGGTGCCTATGACGTTGGTCTCCTTGACCGTCGTCCGGCTGCCGCTGCGGCCCAGCGGCGTGCCGTTGACGTCCATGTGCACCACGGTGTCCACGCCCTGCTCGGCCAGCACCCGCCCGATCGTGGGGTGGCGAATGTCCGCCCGTATGAATTCGGCCCCGCCGAGATGGTGCTCGGGTGGCACTGCGTCCACCCCGATGACCCGGTCGACGTCGGGCTCGCGCAGGATGCGGCGGACGAACCGGCCGCCCAGCTGCCGTGCGACTCCGGTGACGAGCACGACCTTGCCCAAGATCAGCGCCTTCCTTCCACCCTCGGCGGACGGGTCGGGGGACGAACCGGCAGGCGGCCCGGTGGTCGGGCGGTGCCTGTCCGGCGCCCTGTCGCGGCCACCGTAGCGGGTCGTTGTTGCACTGTGATGACCGCCGGGGGCACCTGGCGACATTTCAAGCCGTAGCGAGAAGCTCACTGATCGCTACATCGGCGGCTGCGCCGGCAGGGGCCGGCCGAGGGTCCCCCGAACGCACCGCAGCCCTCCCACCGGTGACGGTGGGAGGGCTGCGGCACGAACCGAGCGGCGCTGCTGCCGCCGCTCTTACTTCTTGTTGCGGCGCTGAACGCGCGTACGCTTCAGCAGCTTGCGGTGCTTCTTCTTGGCCATCCGCTTGCGCCGCTTCTTGATGACAGAGCCCACGACTACCCTCGCTTACATCGAATCACTCGGTGCGGGGCGTCCGAGCCCACACGACCTACATCGGGCCAGCCTACCCGGCACCGGGCAATCAGAGTAATCCGGGGGGCCGCTCAGGCTGTTTCCACCCCCACGAAGGACTCTCGCAGGTATTCGTGCACCGCGTTCTCCGGCACCCGGAACGACCTACCGACCCGGATCGCCGGCAGATGACCACTGTGCACCAGGCGGTACACGGTCATCTTGGATACTCGCATCACCGCGGCTACTTCCGCCACGGTCAGGAACACAACGTCGCTGAGAGGCCTTTCGCCAGCAGCCATGACACACCTGTACCTTCCGCACATGACGCGCACCGGCTTCCCCTCCGGTGACTCCTCGTCGCTGCGCGCTCACTCCCCAGGTTAGGGGCGCGTGATACGAGTGGGGAAGAGGAGCAGCCATCGGCCGCCTACTGTGACAGACACGCTCGATTGAGTACATAGCGAGTAAGCGGTCCGTAGTAATCAGACCGCACTGTGTCATCAAGCGGAACGGCCACCGACAGGCGGCCCTCGGCCTCCGCGGCGAACGGCGCGGGGTCGTCCGAGTCGGCCAGCCCGATGGCCTCAAAACCCAGCTGACCTGCCCCGCAGGCCCATCCGTGGTCCCCGATGACCAGCGCCGGAAGGGGTCCTCCGGCCTCGGCCGCGGCGGCCAGCGCGAGCCGAACCGGGAGCGGCGAATGCGTGTGCACGCCCGGCTCACTCGCCTCGGGCCGTGCGCCGGGTTCACGCATCAGCGCGACTCCCCGGACGTAGGTCAGGTGATGGGTGCGTACGCCGAACCGGGTCGTTATGTCGACACTTTGACCCTGCGCCGGGGTGAGGACACCGCACCCCGCCGACGAGAGGGCTGCGGCCAACGCGGCGTAGAAGCCGAGGAGGCAGTGGGGGTGCCCGGTGCCGAGCAGCACGGGCGCGCCGGTCGCGGCGACGGTCGCCAGGCGGTCCGCGAAGGCATCGAGTGCCACCAGAGTGCGATCGGGGTCGATCACATCCTGCCCTGAAGTGTCCTTGGAATCGGCCGAAACTCCACACCTTTGGCTCATCAGGTGAAGCAAGTCGGCGAAACGCCAGTCATATTCAGGCTCGAAACCGATCAGGACCCGGGGGTCGCGGGCGGCGAACATCCGGTACCGGGCGAGGCTCCGCTCCCGCGACGTCGCCACGGTGCCGGCCAGCCCGGCGGCCAGCAGGTGGGCCCGGAGGGCGTCGCGGTCGGTGCGGGCCCCGCTGGGGGCCGGGTCGGTGGGGTTGGTGCGGTCCAACACGCCTCCGATGCTGGGCGGCGGGAGGGGCGGGCGGTACGGGATCGGGTGCCCGGTCCCCCGCGCGGGCTAACGGCGAAGGGACCGGGGAGTTACCCGGGAGGGTTACGGGGCGGGGGTGGTCCGGGGTTGGAGGGGCTTCGCCGTGACTAGGGCAGGAGGCCGTGGTGGGGGAAGACGGCGCGGCGGGTGGCGAGGACCGCCTGGTCGAGGCGGTCGGCCGGGTCGTAGCCGGTGGTCTCGAAGTCCCGCCATTGCGCCGCGGCGCCGTCGGTCATCCGCAGCGGCCCCAACTGCCGGGTGCGGCGGAACACTTCGTGGCGCCAGTCCTCGGGTACGGGGGTGGCGGGGTCGACGGGCCGGCCGGCGGCGAGGGCCACGAGGTGGGTCCAGGAGCGCGGTACGACGTCCGTGACGTCGTAGCCGCCCCCGCCGAGCGCCACCCACCGGCCGTCGCAGAGGTCGTGGGCGAGCCGGTGGCAGGTGTCGGCGACGGCCCGCTGGGCGTCGACGGAGACGGCGAGGTGCGCGAGGGGGTCCTCGAAGTGGGTGTCGGCGCCGTGCTGGGTGACCAGCACCTGCGGCCGGAAGGCCGTCAGCAGCTCCGGTACGACGGCGTGGAAGGCCCGCAACCAGCCGGCGTCCCCGGTGCCGGCGGGCAGGGCCAGGTTGGCCGCGGACCCGGCGGCGGGGCCCTCGGCCCCGGTCTCGTGGGCGCGCCCGGTGCCGGGGAAGAGCGTGCCGGGGTCCTCGTGGAGGGAGACGGTCAGCACTCTGGGGTCGTCCCAGAACGCGGCCTGCACGCCGTCGCCGTGGTGGACGTCCACGTCGACGTACGCGACGCGCTCGGCGCCCAGTTCGAGCAGCCGGGCGACGGCGAGGGCGGCGTCGTTGTACACGCAGAAGCCGGAGGCGGAGCCCGGCATCGCGTGGTGCAGCCCGCCCGTGAAGTTGACCGCGTGCAGGGCCTCGCCGGCCCACACCGCTTCTGCGGCCGCGACGGACTGACCGGCGATCAGTGCGGCGGCCTCGTGCATGCCGGCGAACGCGGGGTCGTCGGGGGTGCCGAGGCCGTACGACGCGTCGGCCGTCTGCGGATCGGCGGACGCCGCACGCACCGCGGCGATGTAGTCGGGGCGGTGGACGAGCCGCAGGGTCGATTCCCCGGCCGGCGGCGCCGCGACGGTGCGGGCGACGCGGTCGAGGCCGAATGCCTCGACGAGCCGCATGGTCAGGAAAAGCCGGACGGGATCCATGGGATGCCCGGGCCCGAAGTCATAGCCCGTCACCGCTTCGTCCCACATCAATTGCGCACGACCACCACTCATGGCGGCCACGGTATATCCCGGAACGCAAAAACGCCGTAGGCCCCGGTCAAAAACCAGGGCCTACGGCTCAAAAATTGTTCGGCGGCGTCCTACTCTCCCACAGGGTCCCCCCTGCAGTACCATCGGCGCTGAAAGGCTTAGCTTCCGGGTTCGGAATGTAACCGGGCGTTTCCCTAACGCTATAACCACCGAAACACTATGAAACTGTCAACCAGACACATGGCAATCTTGGTTGTTGTTTCAGAACCAACACAGTGAACGCGAGCAACTATGGACAAGCCCTCGG
>NZ_BNBD01000008.1 GCF_014654785.1 Streptomyces mashuensis | reverse complement strand
CCGCCGACAAGTACGGCTCCATGGACAACGTCAACTCCGCCTACTGACGGAGAAGACAAAATGCACCGCCGATGGGCGGCACCCACCCCGGGTGCCGCCCATCGGCGTTTCTCCGTTCGTCCCGTCCCTACGCTGATGCCATGAGAACGGGCGTGGAAACAGTGGCAGAAGCACCGGAGCTCGCCGTTCTGGTCGGGCTCCAGGCATCGGGGAAGTCGACGTTCGCCGCCCGCGTCTTCGCGGGCACGCACGCGCTGGTGAGCAAGGACCTCTTCCGCCGTGCCCGGCACCGGCAGCGGCGCCAGATGCGGCTGGTCGACGAGGCGCTGTCGCAGGGCGTGCCCGTCGTCGTGGACAACACCAACCCCTCGCCCCACGAGTGGACGCCCCTCGTCGAGGCGGGCCGGGCCCACGGGGCGCGGGTGGTCGCCTACTGGTTCCCGCCCGACGTGCCCGGCGCCCTGGCCCGCAACGCCGCCCGGGAGGGCGTGGAGCGGGTGCCCGACGTGGGCGTGTACGCCACGCTCAGGCGGCTGCGCCGGCCGTCCCGGGCGGACGGCTTCGACGCCGTGCAGGAGGTCACGTTCGACGGCCGCGGCGGCTTCCGCGTACGGACCCTGGAGCACGGCGGCCCGTGATCCGCCGGCCGCCCCGCCCTCCCGGTGCACCTGGCAGCGCGCCCGTCAGCGCACCCACTCGTACGCCTCCTCGTCGTCCCAGTCGGCGTCCCGGTCGTCGTCGAGGAGGTCCAGGATCTCTTCCTCGGTGAGCTCGTGCTCGTTGGGCTCCGTGGTCCGCATCATGCCTCCGCAGCGGATCTGATCCAGCCGTTCCGCCGCCATCCTCACCCTCCGCGGCCCGCCGTTCGACTCGGCGTGGTGCCTCCCGCGCTGTTCGGGTGACGGCCTACGCCACCGGGGGAGCCGGGACGCGGTAGTCGGCGCAGGCGGCGGGGACGCGCACCCCGGTGGCCCGCAGGTGCGCCAGCCGCGTCTGGTACGCGGCGCCGCGCATCAGGTGCTCCGCCACGGCCGCGACCCGGCGGCCGGCGGGCGGCGCCAGGGGCGTACCGGCGGCCCAGCCGTTGAAGGCCCCCATCGCCGGGCCGCACCACACCTGCCAGTCGGCGGCGCGCCCCGGCTCGCCCGTCACCGCCCACCGCGACGTCATGCCCAGGTACCAGCGGAACACCAGGGCCATGCGGAACTTCGGGTCGCCCTCGGCGCGCGCCAGCCAGTCCGGGTGGTGGGCCTTGAGGTACGCCGCCGTGTCGTCCCAGGTCCGCTCCAGGGACTGCTGCAGGACGCGGTCCTCCAGCCGGCGCCGCTCGGCGGGCGGCAGCTCCTCCAGCCCGCCGTGGTCGCGGTACAGGCGCAGCAGCAGCCCGGCCCGCGCAGGGAACATCGTGCCGCGCCCCAGGACCTGCACCTGGACGCCCTGCTCGAACATGTCGGCCGCCGGTGCCATGACGCAGTCGGCGATCCCCGCGCGTGCCAGCAGCTCCTTCACCGCGGGCGAGGTGTCCGCCTCCACGGTGGCCTGGTTGACCGAGCCGGTCACCACGTAGTCGGCGCCCAGCGCGAACGCCGCCGCGACGGCGTACGGCGAACCGAGCCCGCCCGCCGCCCCCAGATGCACCGGCGGCAGCGCGCCGGGGCCGTGCTCCCGGGCGACCCGTGCCCGGAGCCGTGCCAGGGCTGGCAGGAGGACGGCCAGCGGCCGGCGGTCGGTGTGGCCGCCCGAGTCGGCCTCGGCGGTGACCGCGTCGGCCAGGGGCACGTGCCGCGCGAGCTCCGCCTGCTCCGCGGAGACCCGGCCCTGCGCGCGCAGCCCGGCCACCAGCGCCTCGGGCGCGGGCCGCAGGAACAGCTCCGCCGTCTCCTCCCGGGAGACCTTGGCCACGACCCGGTGCTCCGCCCGCACCGCACCCGTACGGTCGCGCCGCAGACCGGCCAGCCGGTAGCGCACCACCTCCGGGGTGAGCTGGACGAACGCGGACGCCTCCACGCACCGCACCCGGTGCCGCAGGCACAGGTCCACGACCGTCCGCTCCAGCCGCGGCGCCGCGGGGCTGTGCAGCAGGTTGCAGGCGTACGGGCCGTCGCCGAGCTCCCGGGCCAGCGTGGCCAGCGACGCGTCGAGCCGCTCCTCCGGCAGGCCCGCCGCGCCCAGCACGGCGAGGCACCCGGCCCGGGACAGGGCGGCCACCAGACGGGGGCCGGAGATCCCGCCGGCCATGCCGCCGGCCATGTACGGCAGCCGCACCCCGTGCCGGAGCAGGAAGTCCGGCGCGCCGAGCCGTTCGGGCGGCATCGCCCCGGCCGTGGCGAGCACCTCGGCACCGGGCGGCGGCACGTGGCACATCCCGACCGCCCCGCCGGCCCGCACCATGTGGCAGGGCAGCTCCAAGGCCGACAGGACGCGGTGGACGCCCTCGGCGTCACGGTGCACGGTGTCGCGCTGCACGCCGCCGGGCCTCACCGGGGGTCCTTCCGCCCCGCCGTCGGCCGGGTACCGAGGACGATGTTGCGCACGTGGTAGATGCGCAGGTCGTCCCGCCACACGCTGCCGTCCGCACGGATCACCAGCCGGCCCCCGCGCCGGCTCACGCGGCGGATGTGCACCTCGCCGCGGACCTGCCGGTCCCCGGGGAGGATCTGCGCGCCGTAGTCCCAGCGCAGCTCCTCCCCGGCGACGAGACCGAACTCCGTCCCCGGGCCCGGCAGCACGTCGGCCGGCAGGGTGTGCAGCGCGAACGCCTGCACGGCCTGGAAGAGCATCTGCACGCCCGCCGAACCGGGCATGACGGGATCGTGCGGGAAGTGGTGGGCGAAGTACCAGTCGTCCGGACGCACGGGCTTGGTGCACAGCACGTATCCCGCGCCGTGCTCGCCCCCGTCCGGCACCAGCGCCACGTCCTCCAGCAGGGCCAGGCGGCCGGTGCCCAGCCGCTCGTCGCCCCGGGCGTCGAAGCGGCGCAGCCCCGCCGGCGGCCGCGGCCGCCGGTCCAGCCACGGCGGGACGCACCGTCCGCTGTCCATGCCCTGTTGCAGCTCCAGCACCTCCTGCGTGAGGTAGCCGTGCAGCGCCTCGCCCGCGTAGAACACCTCGCCGCCCGTGCTCAGCTCGAAGCGGTAGCGGTGCAGCGTCGCGCCCGGCAGATCGGTGACCGACAGCACGGTGACGCGCTGTGTGACGGCCGTGCCGCGCGGGTCGGTGTCGCGCAGCAGCGTCCCCCTGCCGGTCAGGTTGCGGCACACGTACGGCTCGTCGGGGTGCTGGAACGTCACGCCCAGCACGATGCCGCTGAGCAGGCCCGCCGGCTGGAGCGAGATCTCCATCAGGGCCAGCGCCGGCACGCCCTCCGTGCCGTTCTCGCGGCAGTACCAGGGGTCGGCCGGCATGTCGTACTCGGTGACGCCGTACGCGCCCGTCCTGTCGGGGCTGTCGCCGTTCCCGACGTCGACCCCCCGGTCGATCATCCGGAAGTCGCCGCGGGGCAGCCGGGGCCGTACGGCGCACGTGGGCGCCGGTACGCCGCTGATCGTGGCGAACGTGGCCATGTCGCCCTCGGACGCGTGCGCCATGTGCAACTCCGTGAGGAACGCCGGGCCGCCGGCCGCCGTCAGCCGCAGCCCGATCTCTGCCGCGTGGAGCAGCGCGTCCTGCTCCGGCCGGCCGTACACGGCGACGCCGACGTCCCAGAGGCGGGCGACCGGCGTTCCGTCCTCCGCCGTGACCGTCGCGTCCGCCACGAGGAAGGGGCGCGGCACCCAGCCCCGGCCGCTGACCTCCACGCAGATGCGCAGCTGCCCGGCGGGCGGCCGGCCGAGCAGCTCCACCCGGGCCCTCGTGTCCGGCAGCGGCACGGCGTGCGCGCGCGGCAGGCACAGGTGCATGCCCTGGCGGAAGGCGTACACGCGCAGCGCCTCGGTGACGGCGCCCCACAGGACCGCCCACGCCGCCGCGTCCCCGCCGACGGGGCGGGTGGTGGCCGTGACCGTGCCCTGCCCCCAGGGCCCGCCGCCCGGCGTCATCGTGTCGACGCTCTCCAGCAGCCGTTCCGGCCAGGGCTCGGGCCGTGAGCCGGGCGGTACGTGCTGCTGCCCGAAGGCGTCACCGAGGACGTCCGCGACGTCGCCGCGCCCGAGCGCGTCCAGCGCGCCGGCCGGCAGCCGGCCGACGGTGCAGTGCACCGGCGGTTTGAGCTCCGGAGGGAACGGCGGCACCTCGGGGCGGGCCGGGGGAGCCGTCCCCGGGGGCAGTGCGGCGACGGTCAGGAGGAGACGGCCGTCGCCGTCCCGGACGAGACAGGAGCCGCCTGCTTCCCCCGCCGGGCAGTCCGCCCGCAGCGGCGGGGCTGCGGAGGGCGGCAGCCCGTGCCAGGTGACCTCCAGGGGCCCGTCAGGGTCGCCGGCGGACCGGGCGAGGCGGTCCGCCGCCGTCCGCAGGAGCACGAGCGGCCCGCCCAGCCGCCGCCACTGCTCGGAGTCCGGAGCGGCGGGTACGTCGTCGGCGGCCGGGCGGCCGGCACCCGCCTCACCGGAGGCGGAGACGGATGCGGAGGTGGCGGAGGCGGTGTACGCGGACCACTCCGCCTTGAGGTCGTTGAGGGCCCGCCGGACGTCGGTCCCGCCACCGGGCGCGGTGCTGTCGGTCCGCTGAGGTGCGGGCCGCCGGGGGACGGGCACGGGCGCCACCGGCGCCGGCGGTGCCGCCGCCGGTGGCGGCTGCGGTGTGGCGAGGCGCCCCAGCCGCCACGCGTCGATGGCCCGGTGCGCCTCCAGGACGGCGGTGTGGGCCTGCTGCACCTGCCGCGCCATGCGCTCGGCCAGCAGCACGGGGTCGAGGGCGGCGGGGCCCGCCGGGAGAGCGGCCGCCGGGGGCATGACGGGCGGGGGCGTCACTGCTGCCGGGGGCGTCACTCCGACCGGCGTGCCCTCGAAGCCGAGTTCGTCCATCGCCGTCACCTCATGCCCGCCGGGCGGTGCCGGGCGCGAACGTGGCCAGCATGCGGACCGCCTGGGCGTCGCTGAGGTCGAACATCCGCAGCCCCGTCCACTGCTGGAGGACGGTGCCGTCCGTGGCGCAGGCGGTGACCGTGCAGTGGGTGTCGAGCACCGACGTCCTGTCGAGCTCGGCGACCACCACGAACGGTTCGTCGTCGGGCAGCGGCGCGTACAGGTCGACGCCCTCCGCGCTCACGGGGATGCCCCCGCTGCCCTTCAGCCCGTGCGTGAGCAGCGCCGCACCCTGGAGCAGCAGGTCGGACAGGACCGGGTTGAACAGCCGGCCCGCGTACGCCCCCGCGGCGAGCCCCGGATCGCGCAGCCGGGCCGAGACCACCAGCCGCTCCTTTTCCTGCTCCAGCACGTCCCGGAGGCCGGCCAGGGACGGGCCGTGGAAGATCGTCCGCTCCGTGTAGCACGGGTGCGGTGCACCGGTGAGCCCTTCGTACGCGGGGAGTTGCCGCCGGGGCGCGGCGCCGGGGGCTTCGGCGCACAGCACGAGCGCCTCGAAGTGCGTCAGCGTTCCGGGCCCCTGCTCGCTCAGCATCCGGGCCCGGAAGGCTTCGGTGCCGCCCTCCTGTTCCTGTGCCTGTGCCTGTTCCGCCGGCTCCACCTCGAGGCCCAGCCGCCGCGGCTGGGAGCCGTTCAGGTAGAGGCCCCGCCCGATGCGTACGTCCCGGCAGCGGACCACCGGCCGGCTCCCGCCCGTGGCGCGTTCGACGGTGTGCAGCACGGCTCCGAGCAGCACCGTCATGGGCACCAGCGGGTGGCCCGCCATGCAGTGGTCGCGCAGCACCGGCTCGTCCTCCAGGCCGTCGAGCCGCCGTACGGCGGTCAGGCCGCCGGCGGGCACGTCGCCGGACCTCCGGAACCACGGGGCCAGCGGCCCCACCACGGTGACCTCGCCCTGCGGATGGCCCGGGCCCATGACGTCGCGGAAGGACGCGGTGCCGGCGTCGCGCGTGAGGACGGGCACCCCGGCCTGCTGGAACATGCCCTGCACGGGGGCCGCCATGCCGCCCTCCCACGGCCCCCAGACGACCGGCGCGACCCGCCGGTCCGGGTGCGCGGCCCGGACCGCGCAGGCGTAGCGGACCATCGCCTCGTTGGCCATGGCGTAGTCGGCCTGCCGGACGTTGCCCCACAGGCCCGCCACCGAGGAGAACACCACCAGGTGCCGCAACCGCTCCTCGTCCAGGGCGTCCAGTACGTTCTGCAGGCCGCAGAGCTTGGTCCTGACGACCGGGTCCACGGATTCCGCCGTCATCTCCGGCAGGGGGAGGTCGCCCAGCACGCCGGCCCCGTGGACGACGCCGGTGACACGGCCGGCCCAGGGCGCCAGGGCGGCCCGTACGGCGGCGGCGTCCCGGACGTCGGCGGCGACGTACTCCGCGCGCACGCCCCGCTCGTGCAGGGCGGCGAGAACGGCAGCCACGCCCTCGTCCGTGGCGGGCCGGCGCCCCATCAGCACGTACCCGCACGGTTGTTCCGCCGCCAGCGCCTCCACGCACCACGCGGTGATGCCGCTCGCGCCGCCGGTCACCAGCAGGGTGTCCTGCGCGGTGAGGACGGGGGCGGGGCCGGGGTGCGACGGCAGCAGCCCCGGGGGACGCGGGCCCAGGTCCGGGGTCCACCGCCCCTCGCCGTCCCGGCCCACCTCCAGCACGTCCGTCGCCACGTCCGCGATCTCCTCCAGCAGCGCCGCGCCGGCCGCCTCGGCGTCCAGCCCGGGGGCGAGGTCGAGGGCGCGGCAGAACACCGGGGTGGACTCCAGCACCACGCTCTTCACCAGCCCCGCCAGCCCGCCGGCGAGCGCCGCCGCGGGCCGGCCGGCCGTGCCCCGGTACCCCAGGCCGCCGTCGAGCCGGGTCACCGTGACGAAGGCGCTCCGCCGGCCGGCGCGGGCGGCCTCCAGCAGAACGGCCCGGGCGCGCTTGGCGAGGAGCAGGCCATGGGTCAGCCGGGCGACGGCGTCGTCGGTGGTCGCGGTGGGCGGCAGCTCCAGCGGCAGCAGGCACAGGTCGACACGGAGCGCCTGGCCCAGGACGGCACCGATGTTGTGGCGCAGGGCACCGTCCGCCCAGCTCTCCAGGGCACGGGCCCCCGGCCCGTCGGCGGGCACGCCCGGCACCGTCAGCCGGTGCAGATCCCAGCCCGCCGCGGTCAGGGCCCGGCCGAGGACGCCGCACAGCTCCCCGCCGTCGTCGAGCATCAGCGCGCACGGCTGCTCGGGGTACGCGTCGGCGCGCACGTCCACCGGCGGCAGCGCGCGGAGCGTGACGTACGCCCGGCCCAGCGGCAGGCCGCCGGTCAGCCGCAGCCCGGAGCGGGGCGCCGTGAACACCTCCTTCAGCATGGTGGTGAGATCGCCGACCGTACGGGCCTCGCTGAACCGGAACAGCTCCTCACGCTTGATGACCGGGTAGCGGCGCCAGACCTCCGCCGCGATCTCCACCTGCTTGAGGGAGTCGATGCCCAGGTCCTCCTGGATGTACATGTCCGGTTCGAGCATGTCGACGTCGTAGCCGGTCTTCTCGGCGACGATGCGCCGGCACACCTGCTCGGCCTCCTCCGGGTCGATCTCCGCCAGGTCCGTGACGGGCCGGTCCGACCCGCTGTCGTCGGCCATCAGCGCGGCGAGAGCCGACCGGTCGTCCTCCTCGTCCACCGCCGAGGGCGGCGGCTCCTGGCCGGCGGCGGCGTCCTGGGCGGCCGGCGCGTCCTGTGGGGAGGAGGGCGCGGGCAGGGCCGTGTCGACGACGGCCGGCAGAGACGCAACCGGTGGCGCGGGCAGGGCCGCCCCTTCGGCGTCCGGGCCCCGCAGCAGTCCGGTGACGACCTCGCCGGCCCGGGTGTGCGCCGCGCCCACGGACGCGCTGTGCTCGCTGATCGCGGTGACCGCCGCGGCGAGGGCCGCGTCGACGCCCTGCCCGTTGCCCGTCCCGGCCCGCAGCAGCTCCACGAGCTGCCGCTGGGTCGCCAGCTGCCCGTCCAGGTAGCGGACGTGCGCCTCCAGGTGCTCGGCGGCGGCGCGCGCCAGCGGATCGTCGCCCGAGCCGGCGGGCAGCGCCCGCACGGCGCCCGCGGCGGGGCCGGCGTCCGCCCCGAGGGACTTCTGGCGGGCGAGCACCGCGAAGTTGGGCCCCTCCAGCAGCCGGGCCACCGGCGAGGGCGCCGGACGTGCTTCCGGCGGCGGCGCGTCGTACCGGTTGACCCCGGTCACGGGCAGCCCCAGCACCGCCAGGCGCAGGGCCGCCTCCTTCAGCGCGGCGGCGCCGTCCCCGCTGCCCGGACCCGGGTCGCAGGAGAACGTCTCCACCGCGTCGCCGCCCGGCGCGCGCTCCACCAGGCGGCTCAGCGTGGTGCCCGGCCCGAACTCGACGAAGACGCCGAAGCCGTCCTCGCGCATCCGCCGCAGCGCGGCGGCGAACTCCACCGGCCGTAGCAGCTGGTCGACCAGGGTCCGCCGGTCCGCCTCCGCGCCCCGCCCGTACGCCGCGCCCTCCGTGCCGGCGTGCACGGGCAGCCGGGGCGCCGCGAAGTCGACCCGGGCGCAGGCCTCGGCGAACGGGCCCGCGGCGTGCCGGACGAGTGGGGTGTGGAACGCGGCGGCGACCGGCAGCCGCTTCGCCGGTACGGCACGCTCCAGGCAGTGGGCCACGAAGCGTTCGACCGCCTCCGTGGGGCCGCCCACGACGTGCTCGTCGGGGGCGTTGCGGTTGCACACCGTCAACGCCGGCTCGGTGGAGAGGAGTTCCGTGACCGTGTCCTCGGCCGCGCGTACGGCGGCCATCGCGCCCGGGTCGGCGCCGGGGTCCGGCTGCCGCTCCATCGCCTCCCCGCGGGCCCGCGCCAGGGCCGTGAACGCCGCGTCGGTCAGGACACCGGCCGCCCACAGGGCCGTCAGCTCGCCGAAGCTGTGGCCGAGCACGCCGTCCGGGACGAAGCCCAGTTCGCGCAGGTAACGGAACTGGCCCATGGCCAGGGCCCCGATGGCGGGTTGCGCGTACGCGGTCCGGGCGAGCTGCGCACGGGCCGCCCGCAGCGCCTCCTCGCCGCCTCCCGGCGGCGGGAACACCGCGCGGGCCAGCGCACGGCCCGGAGGGGACGCCGCGTCGGCCTCGTCGAAGGCCGCCCGCACCGGCGGCACCGCCAGCAGCGCACGCAGCCCCATGTCCGGGTACTGGCTGCCCTGCCCCGCGAACAGTGCGGCGACCTTCGTCCCCGCGGGCAGGCCCGCACGGCGGAAGTGCACGCCGCCAGGCAGCCGCCACCGTTCCTCCTCCGCCCCGCCCGTACGCAGCTGTTCGACGGCAGCCGCCAGCAGCTGCGCGCGGTGCTCGTCGTCCGTGGCCACGAAGCCCAGGCGCGCGTGGTCCGCGGGCACGCCACCCTCCGTACCGTCCAGGTCGGGGGCGCCGCCCTCCAGCAGCTCCAGCAGCGCGCCCGGGTCGGGCGCGTGCCACAGGCAGGCCCGCGGCACCCGGTGCAGCACCCGCTCCTCCCGCACCTCCGCCGGGTACTCCTCCAGCACGGCGTGGTAGTTGACGCCGCCGAAGCCGAAGGCCGACACGCCGGCGCGCCGCACGGGCCGCGCCGGGTCCCGCACCCAGGGCCGGGCCGCGGTGTTGACGTACACGGCACCGTCCTCGGTGACGGCCGGGGCCGGTGTGCCGACGTTGATGGTCGGCGGCAGGAGGCGCTGGTGCAGGGCGAGCGCCGCCTTGATCAGCCCGGCGGCGCCGGCCGCCGCCTTCGTGTGGCCGATCTGCGACTTGATGCTGCCCACCGCCACGTGCCGGGCCTCCCCGGGCACGGCCATGAGCTCGTTGAGGGCGGTGACCTCCACCTCGTCGCCGGTGGGCGTGCCCGTGCCGTGGGCCTCCACCAGCCCGACGGACGACGGCGGGCAGCCCGCGTCGTCGTAGGCCCGCCGCAGGGCGGCCGCCTGGCCGTCCTTGCTGGGCGCGTAGATGCTCTTGGCCACGCCGTCACTGGAACTGCCCAGCCCGCGCAGCACCGCGTAGACGCGGTCGCCGTCGCGCTCGGCGTCGGCCAGCCGCTTGAGCGCGAGCATGCCGAGACCCTCGCCGATCAGCGTCCCGTCGGCCTCCGCGTCGAACGGCCGCACCCGGCCGCCGAACGACAGGGCGGGCGTCTTGCTGAAGCACATGAACGACACGATGGAGTTGTCCGCGTCGCACCCGCCGGTCAGCATGAGGTCGGCGCGCCGGCAGAGCAGTTCGTCCACGGCGGCCCGGAGCGCCGCCAGCGAACTGGCGCACGCCGCGTCCACGGTGTGGTTGGCGGCCCGCAGGTCGAGCCGGTTGGCGATGCGCCCGGAGACGACGTTGCCGAGGATGCCGGGGAACGAGTCCTCCGTCCACCGGGGGAGCTGCCGCAGGTACGCGCGTGCAGCCTCCTCGGCCTCCTCCGCGGACGCGCCGCGGGCCCGCACCGCCTTGACGAGCGGCGGCGCCAGCAGCCGGGCGGCCAGCGGCATGAGGGTGGTGTTCGTGCCGCACACGCCCAGCACCACACCCGTACGGTCCGGCTCGTACCACGGGTCGCGGCCGCGGGCGCCGTCGCGCAGAGTGTCGCGCGCCACCATCAGGGCGAGCAGCTGGACCAGCCCGGTGGAGTCCAGGGTGCGCGGCGGCATCCCGAACTCCATCGGGTCGAACACCACGGGGGAGAGGAAGCCGCCGCGCCGGCCGTACGTCTTGTCGGGGGCGAACGGGTCCGGGTCGTAGTAGTCGTCCGTCTCCCACCAGGCCGCGGGCACCTCGTCGATGCAGTCGCGGCCCGCCACGACGTTGTCCCAGAACGCGCGGACGTCCTGGGCCTTGGGGAACATTCCGGCCAGCCCCACGACGGCCACCGGGTCCTGGCAGAGACGGCGATCGAACTCCTGCGGCGCCACGCGCGACCCCCTCCGTCCGGGTGAAAAACCCGGCTGGAAGCCTGCCCGGCCGGTGACCGGAAGACGCCGGACTCACCCTTACGAGGGAGCGCTCGGGGCGTGCGTCACGTCGAGGGGCAGCGACTTGAAGCCGTTGACGAAGTTCGACACCAGGCGCCGCGGCGGCCCCGCCAGGATCAGTTCCGGCAGCAGGCGCCGCACTTCCTCGTGCAGCACCCGCAGTTGCAGCCGCGCGAAGTGTGCCCCCAGGCAGACGTGCGGGCCGTCGCCGAAGGACACGTGGGGGTTGGGCGTACGGGCCAGGTCGAGCCGGTGCGGGTCGGCGAAGACCCGTTCGTCGTGGTTGGCCGCGCCGTGGAGGACGACCACCTTGTCGCCGGCCCCGATGCGCTGCCCGGCCAGCTCCGTCGCGTACGCCGCCGTCCGGCGGAAGTGCAGAACGGGAGGGTGGCGGCGCAGCAACTCCTCCACGGCGGGCGGGACGCCCACGCGGCCCTCTCGCAGCGCCCGGTACGCCGCCGGGTGGCACGCCAGCTCCAGCAGCCCGCCCGGGGCGGCGCCGCGCACCGTGTCGTTGCCCGCCACCGTCAGCAGGAAGAACATCATGTCCAGCTCGGCGGTGGTGAGTTCGCCGTCCGCCGCCAGGACCGTCAGCACGTCGTCGCCCGGGTGCCGCCGCTTGTGGGCGGCCAGTTCGCCCGCGTACGCGAACATGTCGCGCAGCGCCGCGGGCGAGCGGGGGTCGACCGGCCGCCCGTCCGGGCCCCGCGCGACGTCGCCGGCCTCGTCGGGGTCCTGGTAGCCGATGACGCGCCGCGTCCAGCCCAGCAGCAGACCGCGGTCGGCCGGCGGCACGCCGAGCAGGTCGGCGAGGTTCAGCAGCGCGTACTCGTCCGTGACCTCCGTGACGACGTCGCACACGCCGTCGCCCCGCGCGTGCGCCCGTGCCACGGCGGCCGTCAGCAGTGCCCGGGCCCGCTCGCGCGCCGCCGCCTCGAACCGGCCCACGCGGCCCGGCGTGAACGCCCGGCTGATCAGCCGCCGCAGCCGGCCGTGCGCGGGCGGGTCCTGGTTCAGCATCATGCGGCGGATGAACGGCAGGTCCTCCGGGTCGGGGTCGCGGATCTGCGTGGCACCGAGGCACGAGGAGAACGTCCGGGTGTCCTTGAGGACGCGCACGACGTCCGCGTGCCGGGTGACGGCCCAGAAACCCGGCCCGGCGGGCCAGCCGAGCACCTCCGGTTCGTCCTGCCACGCGACGGGCCGGTGGTCGCGCAGCCGGCGGTAGGCGGCGTGCGGCAGCCCTTCGGCGTAGAGGCGGGGGTCGAAGATGTCGGGGACGCCGGCGTCCCGGCCGGAGGCGCCGGGGTGGGCCGGTTCGAGGGGCCGGGCCGTCATGCCCGGCCGGTCGCGTCGCCGGCTCCGGCCCCCTCGGTCTCGTCCTCGTCGGCCCGCAGGAAGTCCTCCACCGCGCGGACCAGTTCCAGCGGCGTCTCGTCCATCGCGTAGTGACCGGCGGACGGCAGCTCGCGCAGCTCCGCACGCCGGTACCAGCGCAGCCACGTCTCGCGCATCAGGTCCGCCGTCAGGGCGGGGTCGAGGGCGCCGACGACCGTCAGGGCCGGCACCTCCGAGCCCTCGGCCTCCTTGTGGAAGTCCTCGCCGGCCCAGGACCGCAGCCACGACCGGAACGCCTCGGTGTCGCTGCGCTCCAGCGACCGCTCGACCATCCGGTCCAGCCAGCGGCCCGGGCGCCTGCCGCCGGTGGTCAGGTCCAGGATGAGCCGCCGGTTGGCGGGCGTGTCGGCGGCACCGGCGAACACCTCCCACTGCTCGCGCGGCAGCGGCAGCCCGGAGGCGGGCACCGGCGAGACGCCGACGACCCTGCGCAGGCGGTGCGCCGCGCTGGCCATGAGGCGCTGCGCCACGGTGCCGCCCATGGAGTGCCCGACCACCGAGAACCGGTCCCAGCCGAGGCGGTCGGCGAGCGTCAGGACGTCGGCGGCGGCCTGCGCGGTGGTGTACGGGCCCGGCGCGTCCTTGGCGGCGCCGTAGCCGCGCAGGTCCACCAGCGCGTACTGGAACGTCTCCCCGTCGAGGTCGGGCACGACGGGCGCGTAGGCGGACCGGTCGGCGAACCAGCCGTGCACGGCCACGACCTTGTGCGGCCCGGACCCGTGCAGGGAGTGCGGAAGGATGAACGGCGCGAACGGTGCGGTGGGTGCCACGCTGTCTCCAAGGCGTACGGGGGCGGGTGTATGTGCGTGCGGGTGTACGGGTGTACGGGGTGTGCGTACGGGCGCGTACCCGGTGCGCACGGACGTACGCGGGGCGCGGGCCGGGCGTGCAAGCCGTGCAGGCCGTGCACGGTCACCGTGGCGCGGGCCCGCCCCGCCCCGCAAGAGCGCGACGGCCCCGGGCCGGCGGGGAGCCGGCCCGGGGCTGGTGACCGGGCGGGGCTACGGGTGCAGCGCGGCCCAGGTGTTGGGGCCGATGATCCCGTCACTTTTGAGGCCCACCGACATCTGGAAGTCCTTCACCGTGGCGAGCGTCGTGTCACCGAACTTCTTGTCGACGGTGACGTTGTGGTAGCCGTACACGTGGTTGAGGATGCACTGGGCGTGCCCGACGGCGTCATTGGCGTTGCCCTTGGCGATCTGCGGATGGCTGCCCTTGTAGGGGCACAGGCGCCATTCGCCGTTGGTGCCGTTGGCGTGGGCGGTGGCACCGCCGGGCGCGAGCGAGGGGCCGAAGGCGAGCGCGCCGCCGGCCAGGGCCGCGGCGAGGAACAGGGGGAGTCGGCGTACTGCCATGGGGTTCTCCAGGACGGAACGGGACGGGACGGCGGACGGCGGGACGGTGCGGCGGGAGGTGCGGCGGGACGGCCCGGGTCAGACCCAGGGGCAGCGCGGCAGGCCGGGGAAGGGGTGCTGGGGTGCCTCGACGACACGCGCGGGCACGACGCCCCAGCCCTTGAGGCCGGGCTGGGCCACGACCTCGTCGCCCTGCGTGTAGTACCAGACCCTGGTCTGGCCGACGGGGGCCTCGCCCTCCGTCCAGCAGGTGAACCAGCTCGGGGAGCGCTTGATCCGGCCGGTGACCGGGGCGTCGAAGGAGGACCGGCCCATCACGTCGGAGGGCAGGTTGTCGCAGTACAGGTCGGTGGTGAAGATGTTGCCCAGGTTGTCGCGGTGGGCCTGGCCGCCGCGCATCGCGCAGGTGGCGTCGGCGGTGGTGCCGGCCGCCTCCGGGGCCGCCGCGAGGGCGACGGGCGCGCCGGTGACCAGGATGCCCGCGGCGAGCGCGAGGGCCGTCCAGGCCCGGGGGCGGTGCGGTGCGGTTCCCATGTCGCTCACTCTCCCGTGGTCGTGCGGGGCATGAGGGGGTCGGACCAGGTGCACCGGTTCAGGCCCGGCACGGGGTGGCGGGGCACCGTGACCTCCGAGGCGTGGAGGTAGCCCCAGCCCTTGGTGCGCTTGTTGCCGGAGACGGTGTCGGCCTGCGTGTAGTACCAGACGTCGCTGTCCTGGAGCGGCGTGCCGGGCTTCCAGCACACGAGCCAGCTGGGGGAGTACATCATCTGCCCGTTCACCGGGCTGGCCGTCGTGGACTGCACCCGGGTGCTGACCCCCGTCTGGTTCGGGCAGACGACGTCCCCGGTGAAGGTCATGGGAGTCCAGTCGGTGTGCATCTGGGCGGGGCGCACCTGGCACTCGGCGGGTGCGTCCTCCTGCGCGCCGGCGGAGGCGGGCGTGGCGAGGGGCAGCATCGCGATGCCTGCGAGAGCGGCGACGGTGGCGGCGCGGCGCGTCCGTGCCCCGAGCGGGGGCCGGGTCCGGGTTCTTCGCCTGGGCGGGGCGACGGGCATGGAGGTGCCTGCCTTTCTGCTCTGCTTTCCGGTGTGTTTCCGGTTGCGTTCCAGGGCGGGACGGTCCCTGATGCTGGCAACGGGGCCTGACATCCGGCTGACGTGAAAGAGACGAAGGTCACAGAGACGGGCGGGGGTGGCCCCGGAATGCCTGACGTGACAGTTACTGTTGATGCAGATGCATTCGAGGGCCCGGTCGGCCCTCCGCCCCCTTCCTCACAGGTCAGGTCCCCATGAAGCTCGTCTACGTCTTCGACGCCTACTGCGGCTGGTCGCACGGGTTCTCCCGCACGCTGCTCGACGTCGCCGGACGCCACCCCGACGTCCCCGTGGAGGTGGTCTCCGGCGGCCTGTTCACCGGTGCGCGCCGGGTGCCGATCCGCGAGTTCGGTTACGTCCGGGGCGCCAACGCGAAGATCAGCGAGCTGACGGGCGCCGAGTTCGGCCCGGCGTACGACCGGCTGATCGCCGACGGTTCGTTCGTGATGGACTCCGACGACGCCGCCCGGGGCATGGCCGCGCTCCGCGAGGCCGCCCCGGGCCGGGCGGCCGAGCTGGCCGCCGCGCTCCAGCGCGCCTTCTACGTCGACGGCCTCAGCCTGTCGGACCCCGCCACGTACCGGAAGGTGGCCGGGGACGCCGGCCTGGACGGCGACGCCGTCGCCGCCGCCTTCACCGCGCCCGCGGCGCGGGCCGCGGCCGAGGGCGACTTCCGGCGCGCCGCCCGGCTGGGCGTCGACGCGTTCCCCACGCTGGTCGCCGAGGCCGGCGGCCGTACGGTCGCCGTGGCCCGCGGCCACGCCACCGCCGACGAGGTGGACCGCCGCCTGGCAGCCTTGGGCATGTGACGCGCCGGCCGCCCGGCCCGGCGCGAGGGCGAAGGGAGGGCGACCCATGGCGGAACCGGTCCCCGTACCGCTGCGCTGCGGGCTCGCGCGGCTGACGGTCGTACGGCACGGCGAGAGCACGGCCAACGTACGGTTCGCGGAGGCGGAACGCACCGGCAGCACTGCCCTCCCGCCGGACGGGCCGGAGGGCAGTGACGCGCGGGTGCCGTTGTCGGAGCTGGGCCGGGCGCAGGCACGCGTCGTGGGCCGCTGGCTGGCCGGCCTCGGGCCGGCGGACCGGCCGCAGCGCGTGCTGTGCTCCCCCTACGTCCGGGCGCTCCAGACGTGGGAGTTCATGGCGGCCGAGGTGCGCGCGACGGAGGTGTACGAGCCCCCGCCGGCCCTGGTCGACGAGCGCCTGCGCGACCGTGAGATGGGCACGCTCGAGCTGTACTCACCTCTGGCGGTGCGCGAGCACGCCCCGGCGGAGGCGGCGCGCCGGGAACGCGTGGGGGAGTGGTTCTACCGCCCGCCGGGCGGTGAGTCGCTCGCCGATGTGACGGTGCGTGTCCGGGACCTGCTGACCGAACTGCACGTCGCGGCTGCCGGGCAGCGGGTGCTGGTCGTCGCCCACGACGCCGTGGTGGTGACGGTGGGCCACGCGCTGGCCGGCCTGGGCAGCCCCGTCCCGCCCGGCCGCCCGGTGCCCAACGCCTCCCTGTCCCGCTGGGACGGTGATGGCGGCGTGCTGCGGCCGGTGGCGTTCGGGGACACGGGGCACTTCCGGGGGACCGGGGACGGCGGTCAGCCCACGATCTCGTGCACGTAGCACCAGCGCCACTCCTCGCCGGGCTCGAACGACCGGATCACGGGGTGGCTGGTGTCGTGGAAGTGGGCCGTGGCGTGCTTCAGCGGCGAGCTGTCGCAGCAGCCGACGTGGCCGCAGGCCAGGCAGAGACGGAGGTGCACCCAGTCCTGCCGGCCCAGGGCCAGGCAGTCGGCGCAGCCTTCGGCGGTGGGGGAGGGCGCCGCGTCCGGCGGAGCGTCGGCCAGGTCCTCACAGGTCGTCATGGGCGCAGTGTGCCAGGGGGAATGGGGGAGGCGGCACGTGCGCGCGGGTGGTGCCCGCTGGGCGGGTGAACGTTTCCGCGCTTGCGGCGGAGGTGGGGGGAGAGGCAGGGCGGAGGCGGGGTGCAGAGGCGAGGGGCGGGGCACCCCTGACAGCGCATCAGGGGCGGGTCAGGGCTTGGCCGGGGTCTTCCCTGATGGGCGTGGGGCGGGCGGGCCGGAAGCATGGTCGGCATGACCTTTCTCTCCGGCCGCTCCGGCTTCTCCGCCAGTCGTACGCCTTCGTCTCCCGCTCCGTCTCCCGTCTTGCATCGTGGCGTTGCCCCACCACGCCGCGCCCTGCTAGGCGGTGCCCTCGCGGGGGCACTCCTGCTGACGGGCGCCCTGCCGGTCGGGGCCGCCGTGGCGGCACTTGGGCCCGCGCCCGCACCGTCGCCCGCCCGGGCGGGGCGGGAGGCGGCGCTCCGGCTCGACATCCAGGCCCTGCAAGCCGCCGTCGCGCAGCTCGACGACCCGCAGGCCACCGCGGCGCAGATCAGCGTCAGCGGCGTGTCGGGCCGCTGGTACGGCGCCGCCGGCGCCGCCGACCTGCGGACCGGACGCAAGGTGACCGCCGGCGACAAGTTCCGCATCGGCAGCATCACCAAGGTCTTCGTCGCCACGGTCGTGCTGCAGCTGTCGGCCCAGGGCAGGGTGGACCTGGACGCGCCGGTGCAGCGGTACCTGCCGGGCGTCCTGCCGGCCGGGTACCCGCCGATCACCGTCGGGCAGCTCCTCGACCACACCAGCGGGCTGCCCGACGAGAGCGGCCCCGGCCTGCCGGACATGAGCACGCCCGAGAAGGTGCTGCAACACC
This sequence comes from Streptomyces mashuensis, assembly GCF_014654785.1. GTDB lineage: Bacteria > Actinomycetota > Actinomycetes > Streptomycetales > Streptomycetaceae > Streptomyces > Streptomyces mashuensis. Next base: position 287,391 of record NZ_BNBD01000008.1, on the reverse strand, counting down.
GCTACGACCGGCGGACCCCGCAGCAGGCGGTGGCGGCGGTCAGCCACGGCCCCATGAAGTTCGCGCCGGGCACCCGGCAGGAGTACCGGGGCATCAACTACGTCCTGGCCGCCCTGCTCGTCGAGAAGGTGACGGGCCACTCCTACGGCACGGAGATCGGCAGGCGCATCCTGCGCCCCCTGGGCCTCCACGACACGTCGGTCGCGGGCGACGACCCGCGCATCCACGGCCCGCACGTGCACGGCTACCTGGCGCTGGCCGACGGGACGCTGAGCGACGCCACGGTGTTCAACCAGTCGGAGGCCTGGGGCGAAGGCGAGATGATCTCCACCAGCCGGGACCTGGAGCGGTTCATGACCGCGCTCTTCTCCGGCGAGCTGCTCCCGCGGGCCACCCTGGACAGGATGTTCACGCTGCCGTCCGGCGACGTCCGCATGGTCGACGGCAGTCCGGCCCGCTACAGCATGGGCCTGCAGACGGTCACCGTGAACGGCATGACCATGTGGGGCAAGACCGGTGAGCGCTACGGCTACAACTCCGGCATGTTCGCCACCAAGGACCAGCAGCGCCGCGTCGTGTACTCCTTCAACCCCACCCACCGCGACCGGACCCAGATGCGGATGACGCAGCGCATAGCCGACGCGGTGACCCGCAACGGCTGAGCCCCGGTCCTCCGGCCGTTCCGCCGGACGCGCGGCGTGGGGCGTGTGGCCACCGCTGCTGGCCTGCCGCCCCGACTCCTCAGCCGCCGGACGCGGCCGGGGCCCCCGAGCAGCCCATGAGCTCGGCGTCCTCCTCCGGCAGCCAGGCGCCGGGCGGGCGGGCGAGCCAGTCGTGGGCGGCGCCGAGGCGGCGGGCGGCGGCGTGGAGGGCGTCGAGGCCCGGGTGGCGCAGGCCCCGGCGCCAGACCATGGCCACGGGGGACAGCGGCACCGGGCCGGTCAGGGGCCGGAGGACCATCCCCGGGACGTCGGCGAACTCCACGCTCGCCAGGACCGACCAGCGCCGGCGGTGCACGACGCGGACGAACTCGTCCTGGCCCTCGATCCCGGGGAAGGGTTCGGCCATCTCGATGCCGTAGCCCGCGAACAGCCGCCGGGCGAGGTCGGTCCACTCGGCGGTGGCCGGGTTGCCGTCGGCCGCGTAGAGGGTTTCGCCGCGCAGGGCGGCCAGGGGCACGTGCGCGTGCGCGGCCAGCGGATGGTCCTCCCGCAGCAGGACGGCCATGGGTTCCAGGCGTACCGGCCGGTGCGCGAGCCCGGCCCGGACGCCGGGGGCGAGGCCGGCGACGCGGCCGAAGGACACGTCGAGGCGGCCCGCGAGGAGGTGGCCGGCGGCCCCCGTGAGGCCGGTGTGATAGCGGCAGACCAGTTCGAGTTCGGGGGCGGCGCGCCGGGCCTCCGTCACGATCCGGTGGCCGGTGCTGGCGTGGGCGCCGACGTCGACGAGCAAGGGGCGGCCGGTGCCGGTGTCCGCGCAGGCGGCGGCCAGGTCGTCGTAGGCGGCCAGCACCCGGCGGGCGTAGGGCAGCAGGCGACGGCCCTCGTCGGTGAGGGAGACGGCGCGTGTCGTGCGGGTGAACAGCTCGGCGCCCAGCTCCCGTTCAAGGCGGCGGATGTCCCGGCTGAGCGCCTGCTGGGCCACGTACAGCCGGGCGGCCGCGCGTGTGAAGTGCAGTTCTTCGGCAACGGCGGTGAACGCACGGAGCAGTCGGGGGTAGACGTCGTGGGGCACGGACCGCAGTCAACAGCACCGTGCGCCACCCGGCGCAGGCGGGTACGGCGTTCGCGCCGGCTTGCCCGGGAGCGAGCCATCGCCTACCGTCACGAGCCACTTTCGATCTTGGGGGGAACGGTGATTGACCAACCGCCGGCGCCGCGCCGCGTGACCACCGCCACTGTGCTCAGCTGGGCACTGTCCATCGTCTGCAACGTGGTGCTGCCGCTGCTGACGTACCACTGGCTCACCGGTGCGGGGTGGAGCGGGTTCTCCGCCCTCGTCGTCTCCGGGGTCTGGCCCGTGGTGGACACCGTCGTGTACCTGATCTGGCACCGGCGGATCGACGAGTTCGCGGTGATCACTCTCATCTTCCTGGCGCTGACGCTGGTGGTCACCGTCATAGGCCCGCACTCGTCGCACCTGCTGCTGGTCAAGGACTCCGCCGTCACGGGGCTGTTCGGAGTGGTCTGCCTGGCGAGCCTGGCTGCCCGGCGCCCGCTGATGTTCTACTTCGGGCGGAAGTTCGGCACCGACGGCAGCAAGGAGGGGCTGGCGCGCTGGCAGGGCCTCTGGGACGAGTACGAGGGCTTCCGGCGGATGATCCGCCTGATCACGCTCGTGTGGGGCGTGGGGTACGTGGTCGAGGCCGTCACCCGTATCGGGCTGTCGTACCTCCTGCCGACGCAGGCCATGATCGGTGTCAACGCGGTGCTGGGGTACGGCTTCCCCGCCGCTCTTATCGCCTGGACCGTCGCCTACGGCAAGAAGGCCCGTGCCCGCGGTGCCCGGCGCCAGGCCGAGGCCGGAGCCGGGGAGGCCCGCGTGGGCGTCGGCTGACGGATTGCGTGCCCGTGGGCGGGTGGTGGCTCAGCCGGTGACGCCGGGGCCGCCGGGCTGCGACGAGGGCCAGGGCATCCGGTCCAGGATGTCGCGGAGGCCCGGATTGAGTTCGGTCATGTCGTCGCGGAAGGCCGGATCCGGGTTCAGGCGCAGCATGTTGGCGCAGAACTCGGGGTCGTGCTCCATGCGGAGGGCCATCTCCCGGTACGGCGCGACCAGGTCTTCGGGGTCGCCGGAGCCGTCGGGCTCGTCCAGGGCGCCGGGGGCGTCGTCGGCCAGGGCGCCGGCGAGGTCACCGGCGCCGGCCGGGGGTCCGGCGTCGTCGCCGTCGGCGAGTTCGGTGAGGGGTTCGGCCATGCCGTCCACTGTTGATCGCGCCGTTCGCCCCCGCAACTCGGCGCGCGGCGACTAGCCCAGGAGGGACTCGGCCGCCACCGCCGACAGGAGCAACGTCACCACGAAGGCCAGGAGCCCGCCGCAGCCGCGGAGGAGCACCGTGCGTGCCAGGGACGCGGGGGCCAGGCCGCGGGCCGTGCGCCGTACGTCCCGGCGGACCAGCAGCCCGGCCGGCAGCACGAGAACGAGCACGACCAGCCACCACGCCGCGTACGCCAGGGGCGCTGCGGCTCCGCCGCCCAGCAGGGCCACGGCGGTTCCGGCCGCCCCGACCGTGAGGGCCGACACGGCGGCCGCGGTGGCGGGCAGCCACCACCAGGCCCCCGGGCGGCCGTACCGCTTCGCTGCGCGGGCGGCGAGGGCGACGGTGGGCAGGACGAGGACGAGCGTCACCACCAGGGCCACCACCGCCGCCGCGCCCACGATCAGCGGGAGGCCGAACAGCACGAACGCCGCGCCGCCCTCGTCGCCGTCCCCCGGGGTGCCCGGACGGGTCAGGCCCCACACCCAGAGCACCACCGCGGCCAGGGCCTCCTCCACGAGCAGCGTCGCGGTGGAGACGGCCAGCGCGGAGAGGGCGGGCCACGGGGGGCCCTGGTGACGGGCGATCGGAGCGTTCACGCACCGATTGTCGGACGGCCCGCCGGACCGCCGGCCACCGGGTCGGCCGGCGCCCCGGACCGCTGCCTCAGCCCCCCGACGCCTGCGCCTCGCGGGCCCAGGCCGTCAGGCCGGCGACGAACCCCGCCCGGTCGCGCGGCGACAGGCTGTCGAGGGCGCGCAGCAGCGGCCCCGAGCGGGCCGCTATGAACTCCGCGACGGCCTCCCGGTGCTCGTCGGCGAGGGCGACGAGGGTACGCCGCCGGTTCGCCGGGTCCTCCCCGCGCACGACCAGGCCGGCCCGGCTCAGGGCGCCCACCAGTTCGCTGGCCGTGGACAGCGACACCCGCATGCGCCGGGCCAGTTCGCTCACCGCCAGCGGTTGTTCCGCCAGCAGCTGGGGGAGGACGGCGCCGTGCCGGGCCGTCAGCCCGTGGCTGTCGAACGTGGCGCGCAGCGACGCGGGCATCTCCTCGCGGGCGTGGCGGATGTAGGGCGAGAGGAGCGGCACGAGGCCGATGGCCTCGGTCTCCTCGGGGGTCGGCAGCCGGGGTGGTTCCCGGTCGGCGGGGGCGTGCGGCATACTGCGCAGTGTAGATGCTTCGGATTCCCAAACTATTCGTGAATCCGATGTGTCGTGCCAGATTCCGGCCGGATGCGGGACGCCACACAGGACACCGGACACCGGCCGGAAGCCGACCACCTCTCGGGGAAGCGGGGACCCAATGCCCACCACCGGCTACACGGACGCCCTCAACGACGCGCTCGACCGCATGACCGACCTCGGCTACGAACGCGGGGTCGGCGCCGACCTCGCCAACCACGGCCCCATGGGCGCCGAGGCGCTCGCCGCGCTCGGACACGGCGACGAGGTCGCCGCCTGGGTGGAGTGCTACCGCACCGCCATGCCCCACCACGAGGTGCCCGCGCGCGGCGTCCCCCTCGACCCCGCCGACGAGTCGTCCTGGCGGGCCGCGCTCGGCGACTTCAGCCGCGCCGGCGACTGGGAGGAGCTCTTCGCCCGCGAACTGGCCGCCGCCCCCTGGCGCGAGGTCCTCGTCCGCTGGTGGCCCCGCCTGCTCCCCGGCCTCCTGGCCGGTCTCACCCACGGCCTCATCCGGACCGCGCACGCCGTGCGTTCCCTCGCGGCCGCGCAGGACCGGCCCACCCCGGCCCAGCTCACCGAGCTCTCCCGCGGCCTGGCGTACTGGGCCGCCCGCTTCGCCCACCTGCCCGGCGAGGTGCGGATGACCGGTACGCAGGACCTCGCCTCCGCCGTCGCCGCGCTGCCCCGCACCCCGTACGCCGGTGAACGGCGCGGCCGGGCCGCCGCGGCCCACCGCCTCGCGCACCCCGCCGAGCTGCCGGGCTACTCCGAGGCGCTCACCGCCCTGGCCCCGGCCACCGGTCACACGCAGTGGCTGCTCACCGAGATGACCACGGAGTTCGCCGGGGTCTACCTCGGGCACCCGGAGCTGTTCCCCGTGCCCCTCATCCACGGCGTCACCGCGCCGGCCGCCGCCCGGCTCGTCCTGCCGCACCTCCCCGAGCCCCTGCACGAGCCCACGCTGGCCGCGCTCTGGCACACCCACACCACGCTGCTGCTGGCCTTCACCGAGGGCCGCGCCGGCGAGGCCGGGGCCGCCCGGCAGGCGCGGGAGGTCGAGGCCGCGGGCGAACTGCCGCCCTTCGACGAACTGGTGGCCCGCGCCGTCGACCACGGCGACGAGCACGTGGTGAAGTTCACCGAGGCGTGCCTCCGCGAACACGCCCTGCGCCCCGACCCCCGCTACCCGGCCGCCGTCCTGGCCGCCCAGCAGCGCATCAAGCACCGCCCGGCGAAGAAGTGAGGAACAGGGGAAGTGAAGGGGAAAGTGAAGAAGAAGTGACGGCCGTGCGAAGATCGTGCGTGGAGACCGTCGCGGGGAGCGGCGTGGCCGCCAAGTGATCAAGGCCACGGCAGCTGTTACCCATGGTTATCGTATTATTTCCGACGTCGCTCTTTGCGTCCCCTGCGTCCTCGGACCGAAAGACCTCCGCACTGCCGACAGCCACCCGCGCCCACCGCCGGGTGGCTGCTTCACGCGTCCGGAGGCGCGCGGAGAGGCCGGCACCCCTTGTCTCCACGCAGAAACGGACAGCACACCGTGGATCTCAGCGCGGCCAACCGGAAGGGCTTGAGCCTCTTCGCCCTGATCATGATCGGGCTGGGGTCCATATTCGGCTCCGGATGGCTCTTCGGAGCCGGCCAGGCCGCGCAGGTCGCCGGGCCCGCCGCCCTGGTCGCCTGGGTGATCGGCGCCATCTTCATCGGCATGATCGCCATGTCGTACGCCGAGGTCGGCGCGGCCTACCCGCTGCCCGGCGCCATGGCCCGGTTCGGTTCCATCTCGCACGGCCCGGTGCTCGGCTTCATGACCGGCTGGGCCGTGTGGATCGCGACGGCGTCCCTGATCCCCATCGAGGCCATCGCCGGCACCCAGTACATGTCCTCGTGGAGCTTCGGCTGGGCCCGCGGCCTGGTCGCCGACGGCCGGCTGACCGGCACCGGCATCGCGACGGCGCTGTTCCTCACCGTGGCCCTGTGGCTCGCCTGCTACTGGTCGGTGGCCCTGCTGGCCCGCGCCAACAACCTGCTGACCCTGGTCAAGTTCGCCATCCCGGTGCTGGCCGTCGCCGCCCTCATCGCCTCCGGCTTCCACACCGGCAACTTCACCGCCCACGGCGGCTTCGCGCCCAACGGCTGGTCGGCCGTCCTCACCGCCGTCAGCGCCTCGGGCGTCGTCTTCGCCTTCAACGGCTTCCAGGCCGTCGTCAACCTCGGCGGCGCCGCCAAGAACCCCGGCCGGGCCATCCCCCTCGCCCTCGTCGGCGCGCTCTCCCTCGGCCTGCTGATCTACCTGGCCCTCCAGGTGGCCTTCCTCGGCGCCGTGCCGCCGGAGAAGCTGGCCGAGGCCGGCGGCTGGCACGGCGTCGACTTCGCGTCGCCCTTCGCCGACCTCGCCAAGCTGCTGATGCTGCACTGGGTGGTCACCATGCTCCAGTTCGGCGCCTTCATCTCCCCCAACGGCGCCAACATCGGCAACGTCGCCTCCGCCGCGTACCTGGCCCAGAACCTCGCCGAGACCGGCTTCTTCCCCAAGAAGATCGCCGAGGTCCACCCCCGCTACGGCGTCGCCCGCCCCGCCATGTGGCTCAACCTGGGCTTCTCCGTCCTCCTGCTGCTCACCGTCGGGCACAGCTGGGAGGCCCTGGCGAGCGTGGTCTCCGCCGCGATGGTCGTCTCCTACCTCATGGGCCCCATCGCCGTCGGCGTCTTCCGCAGGACGAAGCCCGAGCTGCCCCGGCCGTTCCGGCTGCCCGCCGCCGGCGTGCTCTGCCCCGTGACCTTCGCCTTCGCCGCCTGCGCCCTGTACTGGTCGAAGTGGCCCAACACCGGCAAGGTCGCCCTGCTCACCCTGGTGTCGGTGCCCATCGCCGCGCTCGTGCTGCGCCGCCGCGGCGAGAGCGACCTGCGCCGCCAGTTCGCGCCCGCCTGGTGGATGGCCGCCTTCCTGCTCTGGATGGCGCTGCTGTCGTCCCTCGGCAGCACCCAGTTCGGCGGCCACGGCGTGATCCCGGGCGGCTTCGACATCGCCCTGGTCGCCGTGTCGGCCCTCGGCTTCTACTTCTGGGCCGTGCGTGCCGGAGTGGCGGCCCACCGCGAGGGCCTGCCCGGCCCCGACCCCGTCCTCCAGGACGCCGCCCGCCCCGAGACGGACACGCCCCGGCCCGAGCCGGTGGGCGCCGGCGCCGCCTGACCGGTTCCCGGCCCCGCCCGGCCCTCCCGGCGGCCCCCGGGGCCGCCCCCGCCGCCCCGGCGGATACCGTGATCGTACTGATGCGCAGAGCACGGATCGTGCGTTCGGACGGGCGCCGAGGAGGAGGACACAGGTGGGGGTCGGGGAGGACGTCAGGGACGCCGGGGACGGCACGGACCGCGGCGGGGAGCGCGACGCGGCGACCGGCCGCCCGGCCTCGCCGCGGATGCCGCGCCTGCGCCTGGACGAACTGCTGGAGGAGCTCCAGGCCCGCATCGACGCGGCCCGCGGCACCCGCGACCGGGTGCACAGCCTGCTGGAGGCGGTGCTGTCCGTCGGCCGCGAGCTCGACCTCACGCAGGTACTGCAACGCATCGTCGAGGCCGCCGCCGCCCTGGTCGACGCGCGGTACGCGGCCCTCGGCGTCATCGGGCCCGACGGTAGGACGCTGGCCCAGTTCCTGACGGTCGGGCTCTCCGCGGAGGACATCGCGGCCATCGGCCCGTACCCCACGGGCAAGGGCATCCTCGGCGAACTCATCCGCCACCCCGAGCCGCTGCGGCTGCCGGACCTCGCCGCGCACACCGCCTCGTACGGCTTCCCCGCCCACCACCCGCCGATGCGGACCTTCCTGGGCGTGCCGCTGCGCGTCCGCGACGAGGTGTTCGGCAACCTCTACCTGACCGACAAGCGCGGCGGCGAGGACTTCGACGCCGAGGACGAGGCCGTGCTGTCCACGCTCGCCGTCGCCGCGGGCGTGGCCATCGACAACGCCCGGCTCTACGAGGAGGCCCGGCAGCAGCAGGCGTGGCTGCGCGCCAACGCGGAGATCACCCGCAGCCTCCTGTCCGGCAGCTCCCGCGGCGAGGTGCTGGAGCTGATCGCGCAGCGCGCCCGCGAGATCACCGGGGCCGAGGTCGCCGACCTCGCCGTGCCGCTGCCGGGAACCGACCGGCTGACCGTGGAGCTCGCCCTCGGCGGTGACACGGCCGCCCGGCGCGGGCTCACCGTCCCCATGGAGGGCACCGTCTCCGGCGCCGCCCACGCGGAGGGGGCCCCGGTGACCTCGCCCGGGCTCGACGCCGACCCGCGGTTCACGGCGGGCCCGCCGGGCCGGTTCGAGGGGCTGGGGCCCGCCGTCGCCGTACCGATGGGCGCGGCCAAGGGCAAGGTCGAGGGCGTCCTGCTGCTGGTCCGCCGGGCGGGCGGGCCCACCTTCCGGGCCGACGAGATCGGCCCGCTGCTCGGCTTCGCCGACCAGGCCGCGCTCGCCCTGGAGCTGGCCGAGCGCCGCCGCGACGCCGAGCAGCTGGCGCTGCTGGAGGACCGCGACCGGATCGCCCGCGACCTGCACGACCTGGCCATCCAGCGGCTCTTCGCCACCGGCATGACGTTGCAGAGCGCCGTCCGCTTCGTCGACCACCCCGGCGCCGAGGAACGCGTCATGCGGGCGGTCAACGACCTCGACGAGACCATCAAGATCATTCGTACGACCATCTTCGGCCTGCGGGCGCGCGAGGAGGAGACCCGGCAGAGCCTGCGCGCCCGGACGGTACGGGCGGTGGGGGAGGCCCAGCCGTTACTGGGGTTCGCGCCGCGGCTCAGCATGGAGGGGCTGCTCGACACCGACGTGCCGCCGGCCGTGGCCGACCACGTCGTCGCCGTACTGACCGAGGCCCTGAGCAACGCCGTGCGGCACGCGCGGGCGACGCGGGTGCAGGTGGCCCTGAAGGCGACCGCCACCCACGTCGTCGTCACCGTGACCGACGACGGCGTGGGCATCCCCGCCGACGGCCGGCGCAGCGGCCTGCACAACCTGGCCCGGCGCGCCGAGGAGGCCGGCGGCACGCTGGAGCTGGGCACGCCGCCGGAGGGCGGCACCCGCCTGGAGTGGACGGCCCCGCTGCGGGCGGAGGGCTGAGCCGGTCGGAGAGCTGAGCCGGGCTGCGGGGTGAGGCGGGCGCCCGGGCCGGGCGAGGGTGCCCCGGCGCCCTGGGGCGTGGGGGCGCCGATCAGGGCCGTTCAGCCCCTGGCACCACGCGGGCGGCCGTGCCTGACTGGAGCCATGGCACCGATCAGCACCCCGTACGTCCCCCGGACGCCCCGGGCGCGCGCCGCCGCCCGGCTCCCGCGTGGTGGAGGCCGCCGGCCGTGACCGCGACGTCCCCGCCGCCCGTCCGGCACACCGAGACGCTGTCCCGTCAGGAGGCCCTCCAGCTGCTGAAGGGCGCCCCGCTCGGGCGCCTGGTCTTCAGCCACCGGGCGCTTCCCGCGGTCCGGCCGGTCAACCACGTCCTGCTGGACGACCGCATCGTCATCCGCGTGCACAGCGGGGCCGCGCTGCTGGGCCCGGCGCGGGCAGGGGCGGTCGTGGCGTACGAGGCGGACGAGTTCGACCCGGAGCGGCGCACCGGGTGGAGCGTCGTGGTCACCGGCGAGGCCCGGCTGGTCGAGGACCCGGCCCTCCAGCAGCGTTACCGCGCGGCTCTCGAACCGTGGATCGGCGGTGAGATGGCCCACACGGTCGGCATCAGCCTGGACCTCGTGACGGGGTACCGCATCGGCGCGGCGGGGGAGTGAGCGGGCCGGCCGCCGCGGGTCAGGGGCGCGCGTTGTAGCGCCGGAGGTAGCCGGCGAAGCGGGCGAGGTCGTCGGCGTCCCAGTCGCCCAGGCGCTCCTGGAAGGCGGTGCGGCGGTGGTCGCTGACCTGTTCCAGGGCGCCGCGGCCGTGCGCGGTGAGGTGCAGGATGTGCGCGCGCTGGTCCCGGGGGTCGGGGCGGCGCTCCACCAGGCCCAGGTCCTCCAGGGTGGCGACCTGGCGGCTGATCGTCGACTTGTTGAGCAGGAACTGTTCCGCGAGGTCGCTGGGGCGGCAGCCGTCGCTGTCCTCCAGGTGGGCGAGCAGCGCGTACGAGACCAGGGACAGCTGCGGGTGCATGCGGGCGGCGGCTGCCCGGGCCCGGCGGGCGAAGGCCGTCAGTTCGCGCTGGATGATCTCCAGCGACTCGTCGCGGTCGGTCACGGGTGGCTTCCTTTCCCCATCTGGTTGTAGAGTACAACTTGATTCGAATAGTTGTAAAAGCCAACCAGTTATGGTTGCAAAAGCCAACCACCTCCCCGTGTCGCGCCCGGGGAGACCGAGGAACCGCCCATGAGAACCCCCGCCCCCACCGCCACTGCCACCCCCACCGCGGGCGCCCTGCGCCACGTCCTGACCCACCTGCTCACGCCGCTGCTCATGTGCGTCGGGATGGGTCTGGCCTACCTCGGCGCCTTCGCCGAGCCCCACCCCCACCACCTGCCGGTCGCCGTCGTCGGCTCCGGCCACCGCGCCGAGGCCGTGGCCGGCGCGGTGGCCGGACAGGCCGGCGACAAGCTCGACGTCCGTACCGTCGCCACCCGCGCCGAGGCCGAGCAGCTCCTCCGCCGGCAGGATGTCTTCGGCGCCTACGTCCCCGACGGGCGCGCCCCCGAACTGCTCGTCGCCACCGCCGGCTCCGACACCACCGCGGCCGTCGTGCAGAAGGTCTTCACGCCCGTCGCCGCGCACCAGCACGCGCCGCTGAAGGTCACCGACGTCGTCCCGCCGTCGCAGCACGACCCGACGGGCCAGGGCATCTTCTTCCTGCTCGTGGCGCTGAGCATCGGCTCCTACGCGTCCGTCGCCGTCATCGGCGGCGCCGGCGCCGCCCTGCCGCTGCGCCTGCGAGCCCTCCTCGCCGCCGCGACCTCCCTCGTCGTCAGCCTCGTCGGCGCGGCCCTCGCCGGCCCCGTCTTCCACCTGGTCGACCACGACCTGGCCGGCGTGTGGGCCCTGGGCTGGCTCTACTCGGCCGGCGTCCTCCTCGTCGGCACCGGCCTGCACACCTTCCTCAAGCGCTGGACCACGCTCGGCGTGATGGTCCTGTTCGTGATGCTGAACTTCACCAGCTCCGGCGGTGTCTTCCGCCCGGAGATGCAGAACGGCCTCTTCGCCGGCCTGCACGACCTCTGGAACGGCGCGGCCTTCGTCGAGGGCGTCCGCGGCCTCGTCTACTTCGGCAGCCACGGCCTGGGCGGCCACGTCCTGACGCTCACGGCCTGGCTCGCGATCGGCGTCGCGGCCATAGCCCTGGCCTGGGCGGCGGAACGCCGCGGCATCAAGGCCCAGGCGGCGGCCGAGGCGGAGGAGGAAATGGAGGAAGCGGTGGCGGTCTGACCCCACCGGGCCGGCCGGGGCGCTCCCCGGAGCGCCACCGACCGGCCACCATCGGTGATGGCCTCCGGCCGGTGGCGCACGTCTGCCCGGCCCGGGCCGCCCGTCAGTGTTCCGCGTGGCCGCCGAGGTAGAAGAGGAGCCAGATGAAGCCGGCGATCGCGTGGGTGACGAAGGCGTAGATCAGGACCCGCACGGCTATCTGGCGCTCGGCCCACTTCTCGCTCATGCCGGGCATGCTCCGTTTCTCCCAGGAAAGCGCCCGGTGTAGGCCCGGCGCACAATGGCCCTGGGGACGGGCGTCCCGTACGGAGGTCACCTTGCCCGGCAGTGTCACCGGCACCATCAGCGCCGGACTCGACGGCACCGGCCAGGGCCTCGCCGCCGCCGACTGGGCGGCCCGCGAGGCCGTGCGGCGCGGGGCCGCGCTGCGGCTCGTCCACGCCTGGGTGTGGCAGCCCCTCGACGTTCCGATCGCCGCCGACGCCACCACCCAGCGGCACTGGGCCGAGGAGGTGCTGCGCCACGCCGAACGTCGCGTGGCCATGGCGCATCCCGGGCTCACCGTCACGGCGCGGCTGCTCCCCGAGGACACCGTGACCGCCCTCGTGGCCGAGGCCGGCCGCGCCGACCTGCTCGTCCTCGGCTCCCGCGGGCACGGCGCGCTCGTCGGGCACCTGGTGGGTTCCGTCGCCCTGCACGTCCTGCGCCGCGCCACCGCACCCGTGGTCCTCGTGCGCGAGCCGCGGGAGGCGGGCGGGGAGGACACCGCGGCCGGCGAGGTCGTCGTCGGCGTGCAGGACCTGGACGCCGACAGCAACGGGCCCGTCCTGGAGTTCGCCTTCGCCGCCGCCGAGGCCCGCGGCGCACGGCTCCGGGCCGTCCGCGCCTGGACCCTCCCGCCCGTCCTGACCTGGGGCCCCGGCTCCCTCTGGCTCGCCGACGAGGCCGGCGAGATGGAACCCCTCGAACGCAAGCAGCTCGCCGACGCCGTCCGCCCCTGGCGCGACCGCCACCCGCACGTCGACGTCGCCGAGGACGTCGGGACCGGCAGCGCCGGACAGGTCCTGCTCGACCACACCGGAGCCGCCTGCCTGCTGGTGGTCGGGCGGCGCCTCCCCGGGCCGCACGGCCTCCGCCGGCTCGGCTCGGTCGCCTACGCCGCGCTCCACCACGCCCCCTGCCCGGTCGCCGTCGTCCCCCATCCCTGACATCCCGCACGCACCGGACACCCCGCTTGACCCTCCCCTTACGTCAGGCCGCACCCTGAGCGGGAACGAAAGGCGGTCCGATGAGTTACTCGGTCGGTCAGGTGTCGGGCTTCGCGGGAGTCACGGTCCGGACCCTCCACCACTACGACAAGGCCGGACTGTTGTCGCCCAGCGACCGCAGCCCGGCCGGCTACCGGCTCTACAGCGACGCCGACCTGGCACGGCTGCAACAGATCCTCTTCTACCGGGAACTCGGCTTCTCGCTCGACGAGATCGGCGGCCTCCTGGCCGGCCCCGACGCCGACGCCCTCGCCCTCCTCCGTGAACGCCACCGGCAGCTCAAGGAGCAGATCGCCCGGCTCACCCGGCTGGCCGAGGTCGCCGAACGCGCCATGGAGGTCCAGCGGACCGGCGTCGACCTGGCCCCCCACGAACGCTTCGAGGTCTTCGGCGAGGTCACCTTCGACCTCAGCTACGCCACCGACGCCCACCTCAAATGGGGCCACAGCGAGGGCCACCGCGCGGCGATGGCCCGGGCCGCCGCCCACACCAAGGAGGACTGGCGGCAGATCATGACCGAGGCCACCGCGTGGCGGCAGCGGCTCCTCGCCGCCCACGACGCCGGCGAAGCCCCCGGCAGCACCGCCGTCATGGACCTCGCCGAGGACCACCGCGCCCACATCGCCCGCTGGTTCACCCCCTGCCCACCGGAGATGCACTGCCGGATCGCCGACGAGTACGTCGAGGACCCCCGTGCCTTCGCCCTCGTCGTCCCCGCGCCCGAGCAGCGCCCCGGGCTGGCGGCCTACCTCCGCACCGCCGTCCACGCCAACGCCGAAAGAGCACGCACCGCATGAGAATCCTCATCACCGCCGCCGGGTCCCGCGGCGACGTCGACCCCTACACGGGCCTCGGGGTACGGCTGAAGGAGGCCGGCCACGAGGTCGCCCTGGCCGCCCCCGAGGTCTTCGCCGACCTCGTCGCCCGCAGCGGCCTGGACTTCCACGGACTGCCCGCCGACCCGCGCGCCGCCGGCGCACCCGCCGGCAGCGGGGGAACGGACGGCGCCGACCGCCGCGGCACCGCCGCGCTCGTCCGCGCGGCCTCCGCCTTCGTCCGCGACCTGGGCCACGGTCTCGCCGCCGCGGCCACCGCGCACGACGCCGAACTGCTGCTGCTGTCCACCACCACCGCCCCGCTCGGCCGGCACGTCGCCGAGGCCCTGGGCGTGCCGAGCCTCGGCGCCTACCTCCAGCCCGTCGCCCCCACCGGTGACTTCCCGCCCGTCGTCGGCGCGGCCCGCCCGCTCGGCCGCTGGGGCAACCGCACCGCCGGCCGCCTCGCCCTGCACGTCGTCGACCGCATCCACGCCGGCGCCGTCCAGGACCTCCGCACCGAGCTGGGCCTGCCCGCCCTCTCGGCCCGCGCGGAACGGCGCCGGGCGGAGCGCGCCGGCTGGCCCGTCCTGCACGGCTTCAGCACCGTCCTCGTCCCGCGCCCCGCCGACTGGCGCACCGGCCTCGACGTCGTCGGCAACTGGTGGCCGCACGTCCCGCCGGACGACCCGCTGCCCACCGTCGTCGAGGACTTCCTCCAGGCCGGCCCGCCCCCGGTGCTCGTCGGCTTCGGCAGCATGGCCGCCGGCGACGGCGAACGGCTCGGCGAACTCGCCGTCCAGGCCCTGCGCAGCGCCGGTGTCCGCGGCATCCTCCAGTCCGGCAGCGCCGGCCTGGCCACGGACGCCGGCGGCGACGACGTGCTGACCGTGGGCGACCTGCCGCACGCCACACTCCTGCCGCGCACGGCAGCGGTGGTGCACCACGGGGGCGCCGGCACCACCGCCGCGACGCTGCGTGCCGGCGTCCCGGCGGTGCCGGTGCCCGTCATGGCCGACCAGCCCTTCTGGGCCGGCCGCGTCGCCGGTCTCGGCGCGGCGACCGCCCCCGTCCCGTACGCGGAGCTGACGGCCGGCCGCCTCGCCGAAGCGATCCGCGCCGCGGTGACGGGGCCCGGGTACCGGGAACAGGCCGAACGCGCCGCGGCCCGCATGGCCGCGGAGGACGGCGCGGCCCGCGTCGTGGAGCGGATCGGCGAGGCGGCTGCGGGGGCTCCTCACTCCTGGTTGGTGCCGGCCTCGTAGTTGGTGAGCACGCAGCCGTCCGTCAGTGACTTCTCGAACCGGTAGCCCTTCGGCGGGAGGAAGCCCGGCACACAGTTCAGGTACAGGAACTGCTGCTGGTAGAGGCCGTGCCGGGAGGCCGGGTCGTTGCTCTCGACCACCACGTTCCGGCCGATGAGGGCCATGCTCCGCGTGGCCCGGACCCTGCCGTACTCCTTGAGCTCCTTCAGCTGGGCCGCCTTCTCGTGCGCCTCGAAGGCCCGCATGTCGTCGACCGTGCTCAGCCAGGCGAGCCCCTGCGCGCGCCGCGCCCCCGCCGTCCGGCCGCACAGTCCGCGCTCGCGGACGCCCCACGCCTTGGGGTCCCCGTCGACGGCGGGCAGGTAGTCGATGGACTGGACGGCGACCGTCTCCGGGTCGGTGGAGAAGTGCGAGCAGTCGACGCTGAAGTGCACGAGCTTCTTCAGCTCGGCGAGGCTGCCGGCGCTGGGCAGCTGGGTGTTCGCCTCCTGTACGGGAGCGGCGGCGGGGGCGGGGGCGGAGGCCGCCGCCCCGGTGGGGGACGGCGAAGCCGGGGCGGTGGCCTTCTTCGCCGAGGCGTCGCCGTCCTGACAGCCGGTCAGAGTGATGAGGGCCGGGAGGACGGCCGCGGCGGCCAGGAGTCGCGGGATGCGCATGAGGTTCGGTCTTCCGTGGAGCGTGCTGGATGGCATGCGCATGCTAATCAGTGTCCGGTGGCGGACGAGACGGGCGTGGCCCGGCACCCGGTGGGGGTGCCGGGCCACGCCCGTACGAGACACCTTGTACAGCCCGGGCGGCTCAGCGCTTCTCGGCCGCGCGCTGCCGGACGTAGCCGGTCACCGCCAGGGCGACGGCCAGGCCGCCGGTGGAGTACAGCTGGACCCGGGTGTCCGTGTCGAGGGTCATCAGCACCAGCGTGCCGGCCACGCCGGCCAGCGTGACCCAGGTGAGGACCGGGAAGGCCCACATCCGCACCACCAGCTTCCCGGGCGCCTCGCGCTCCAGGCGGCGGCGCAGCCGCAGCTGCGAGACGCCGATGAAGCCCCAGACGACGAGGACGACGGCGCCGACCATGTTGAGCAGCCACGCGAAGACGGTCGTGGGCCACCAGTAGGAGAGGAGCACGGCGAAGAAGCCGAACCCGCAGGACGCCAGCACCGCGCGGCGCGGCACCCGGCCCGCGCCCGAGACCTTGCCCAGCACCTTGGGGCCCTGGCCGCGGGTGACCAGCGAGTGGGCCATGCGCGAGGAACCGTAGATGTTGGCGTTCATGGCGGACAGCAGCGCGATCAGGACGACCACGTTCATGATCTGGCCGCCGCCGGGGACGCCCAGCCGGTCGAGCACGGCCGCATAGGGGCCGCTCTCGGTGACGGCCTTGTCGTGCCAGGGCACGAGCGTGACGATGACCAGCATCGAACCGACGTAGACGATGCCGATGCGCCACATCGTCGTCCGCACGGCCTTGGCCACGCCGCGGGCCGGGTCCTCGGACTCGGCGGCCGCGATGGTGACGGTCTCCAGCCCGCCGTAGGCGACGACGGAGGCGAGCAGCCCGGTCAGCAGCCCGTTGACGCCGGTGGGCAGGAAGCCGCCCTCGTGCAGCAGGTGCGCCGTGCCGGGGGCGTCCGTGCCGGGCAGGACGCCGAGGATCGCCAGGACGCCCAGGCCCAGGAAGAGGGCGATGGCACCGATCTTCAGCGCGGCGAACCAGAACTCGAACTCGCCGAAGCTGGACACGGCGGCGAGGTTGGTGCCGCAGAACAGCGCCATGAACAGCAGCACCCACATCCACGACGGGGTGCCGGGCAGCCAGCCCTGCACGATGTGGGCGGCGCCGATCGCCTCGATCGCCACGCCCACCACCAGCAGGATCCAGAACATCCAGCCCGCGGTGAAGCCGGCCCAGGAGCCGAGCGCGCGGTCGGCGTGGACGGAGAAGGAGCCCGAGGCCGGGTTGGCGGCGGACATCTCGCCCAGCATCCGCATGACGAACATCACCAGCAGGCCGGAGACCGCGTAGGCGAGCACGATCGAGGGCCCGGCCGCGGCGATGCCGGCGCCGGACCCCACGAAGAGGCCCGCACCGATCACGCCGCCGAGGGCGATCATCGAGAGGTGCCGCTGCTTGAGGCCGCCCGCCGGGCGGCCGTTGGGCGGCGTGTCCGGCAGCGGGGAGGTCGGCTCCGCGCTGCCCGCGGTCGGCGGCGGGGGAGAGGAGAGTGTCCGGCTCATGGTCGTGCCTGTCCAAAATACGAGATCGATGGACCACGAGTATGGACAGGGCGTCGCACTCGCGGCCGGTCCGTCCGATATGCGGACGCACCCCTCACGCAGCGTGATCACCGTGCTCCGCACGGCCCGGCGACCCGCGTACGATCACCCCTGACCGGACGACGTACGCGCGCAGGGGAGGCCGATCACAGTGACGGAGCAGCGGGAACAGCAGCAGGACGAGCGGGTGGTCATCGTCACGGGCGGCGGCACCGGCATCGGCGCGGCCACGGCACGCCTGCTGCGCGCCACCGGCCACCGCGTGGTCGTCTCCGGCCGCCGCGAGGAGCCCCTGCGCCGGATCGCCGAGGAGACGGGCGCCCTCGCGCACCCCTCGGACACCACCGACCCCGACGCCGTGCAGGGGCTCGTGGCCGCCGCGGTCGACACGTACGGCCGGCTGGACGGGCTCGTGCTGAACGCCGCCGTCGCCCGGCCCGGAGCCGTGGGCGACGTCTCCCTCGAGGACTGGGAGACCGTGCTGCGCACGAACGTCACCGGCCCCTTCCTCCTGCAGCGCGCCGCCCTTCCCCACCTGCTGCGGGCGCGCGGCGCGGTCGTCGCGGTCGCCTCCGTCTCCGCCCTGCGCAACGGCGTGGGCAGCGCCGCCTACCAGACGTCGAAGGCCGCCCTGCTCCAGCTGTGCCGCTCCCTCGCCGTGGACTACGGCCGGCAGGGGCTGCGGGCGAACATCGTGTGCCCCAGCTGGGTGCGGACCGAGATGGCCGACCGGCGGATGGAGCGGTTCGCCCGCGAGGCGGGGCTGCCCGGCGGCGCGGAGGCCGCCTACGAGGAGGCGACGCGGCTGCTGCCGGCGGGCCGGCCCGGCGAGCCGGAGGAGGTCGCGGAGGCCATCGCCTGGCTGCTGTCGCCCGCCGCGTCGTTCGTCAACGGTTCCGTCCTCACCGTCGACGGCGGCGTGACGGCCGTCGACCCGGGCACGGTCGCTTTCGACCACCGCATCGAGCCCCGCACCGCCCCCGCCCCCTTCAACTGAGGCGCAGGGGCCGCCCGGAGGCCGTCCGCCGGCCCCTGCCATACTCACCGCCATGATCACAGGGGGCAGCGCAAGGCGGGCGGGAAGCGCAGAAGAAGCCGGACACCGGGCCGTCGGTGCGGGCGTGACCTTCGGCCTGCTGGCCGCCTGGGCCGTGCACGACGCCGAGGAGCTGGCCTCGATGCCGGGCTGGGTCCGCACGGGCCTGCCCGCCCTGCGCGAACGCCACCCGCAGCTGCCCGAGCAGCTGTGGCGCCTGCTCGACGTCGACCCACGCGAGTTCGCGGCGGCCGTCGGCGTCATGGCGGTCGCCCTGGCCGCGGTGGCCGCCGAGGGCCACCGCACCGGCGGCCGGTCCGCCGCCTACCAGGCCGCCCTCAACGGCTTCGGCCTGCACGGGCTGATGCATCTGGCCCAGGCCGGGGCCGCCCGGCGGCGCACCCCCGGCGCGGCCACCTCGCCCCTCGTGGTCATCCCCTTCACGCTCTGGGCGCGCGGCCGGCTGCGGCGCGCCGGCGTACTGCGCCCCACCCGCCCGGCCGAGGCCGTGCGCGGCGTGGCGCTGGCCGCAGCCCTCACCGCGGGCGCCCACCTGACGGCCCGCCGGCTCGTGCGGTCCCGCCCCGCCACCCGCGGCTGACCACCGGCGGGACGCTCCACGACGCGCCACGACGCCGCGCGGCCGGGCCCGCCGGAAGGCCACCCGGGTGACGTGCCGCCCCGTCATACAGCGGCATGCGACAAATCAGCTCATAACATCAGCTTCTGTCGCAGCGTCATCCCCGGCAGAAGGGCGACGGCATGCCGCAGCCACCCCACCCCTCCGTCCGGCCCGCCACCGGGCCCGCACCGGCCACGGACCACCTCAGACGCCGGCTCCTCGGCCTCACCGCGGCCGCCACCGCCCTCGCGTTCACCGCCCGCGTCCCCCAGGCCGCCGCCCGCCCCCTGCGGTCCGCGGAACTCGCCGAGAACCCCTTCACCCTGGGCGTGGCCTCCGGCGACCCGCTGCCCGACGCGGTCGTCCTGTGGACCCGCCTCGCCCCCCGCCCCTTCGAACCCGGCAACGGCCTGCCGGCCCGGGGCGTCGTGGACGTCCAGTGGGAGATCTCCCGCGACGAGGACTTCCGCCGCACCGACCGGCGCGGCACCACCCGCGCCGACGCCGAGTACAACTACAGCGTCCACGTCGACGTCCAGGGCCTCGAACCCGACCGGGTCTACTGGTACCGGTTCCGCACCGGCCGCTGGATCAGCCCCACCGGCCGCACCCGCACCACACCACCCGCGGGCGCCGCCGTCCGCACCATGCGCCTGGGCCTCGCCTCCTGCCAGCAGTACGACGAGGGCTACTACACCGCCCTCGCCCACCTCGCCCGCGAGGACCTCGACGCCGTCTTCTTCGTCGGCGACTACATCTACGAGAACGCCATCAACGCCCAGGCCGGCGTCCGCCGCTACACCGGCGGCCGGCGCCTCCCCGACGTCTTCCGCCACGAGACCATGACGCTGACCGACTACCGGCTGCGCTACGCCCTCGGCAAGTCCGACCCCGACCTCCAGGCCGCCCACGCCGCCCACCCCTGGTACGTGACCTGGGACGACCACGAGGTCGAGAACAACTACGCCGGAGAGTACGCCCAGGCCGGCGACCCCGTCGACGCCTTCCTGCGCCGCCGGGCCGCCGCCTACCGCGCGTACTGGGAGAACATGCCGCTGCGCCGCTCCCAGCGCCCCTCCGGCCCCGACATGCGGCTCTACCGCCGCTTCGAGTACGGCAACCTCGCGCAGTTCGACATCCTCGACACCCGCCAGTACCGCGACGACCAGGCGTACGGCGACGGCTGGAAGTACCCCGGCCGCGAGTCCGACGACCCCGACCGCAGCATCACCGGCGACGAGCAGGAGGAGTGGCTCATCGACGGGCTGCAGACCTCCACCGCCCGCTGGAACGTCGTGCCGCAACAGCTCGCCTTCTGCCAGCGCAAGAGCACCACCGGATCCCACGCCAAGGTGTCCATGGACGCCTGGGACGGCTACCCCGCCTCCCGCGACCGCGTCCTGTCCGGCGCCCGCGACGCCGGCGTCACCAACCTCGTGGTGCTCTCCGGCGACGCCCACGTCAACTACGCCATGGACATCAAGGAGGACTTCGACGACCCCGACAGCCCCACCGTCGGCGTCGAGATCGTCGGCACGTCCCTGTCCAGCGGCTCCGACGGCACCGCCCGGCCCGGCGACACGAACGCGGTGCACGCGGCCAACCCCCACCTCAAGCACTACTCGGCCCGCCGCGGCTACGTCGTCGTCACCCTCACCCACAGCCACCTGCGCGCCGACTTCCGCGCCCTGCCCTACGTCACCCGCCCCGGCGCCCCCGTCTCCACCCTCACCAGCCTCGTCTCCGAAGCGGGCGAACCGGGCTTCGAGCGGGCCTGATAATCCGGAGGAAGTGCGGAGGGGAAGGACATACCCTCGGCCGCATGACTGCCAAGCCGCCGCTCGTGGCGATCCTCACCGGCGCCGGGATCTCGACGGACTCCGGCATCCCCGACTACCGCGGCCCCAACGGCCTGTGGCGCCGGGACCCCGAGGCCGAGAAGCTCGTCACGTACGCGTACTACATGGCCGACCCGGACGTCCGGCGCCGCTCGTGGCAGATGCGGCGGGCCACGGGCACACTGCAGGCCCGCCCCAACGCCGGGCACGACGCCATCGTCCGGCTGGAACGGTCCGGCACGCCCGTACGGGTCCTGACGCAGAACGTCGACGGGCTGCACCAGCTCGCCGGCCTGCCCGAGCGGAAGGTGCTGGAGCTGCACGGCAGCGTGCGGTCGGTGGTGTGCACCAGGTGCCACCGCCGGTCGGGCATGGCCGAGGCGCTGGAACGCGTGGCGGCCGGCGACCCCGACCCGGCGTGCGAGAAGTGCGGGGGAGTCCTCAAGCCGGCCACCGTCATGTTCGGCGAGGCGCTGGACCCGATGGTCCTGGGCGAGGCGGTGGCGGTGGCCAAGGCGTGCGAGGTGTTCATCGCCGTCGGCACGAGCCTCACCGTGCACCCGGCGGCGGCCCTCGCCGGGCTGGCCGCCGACCACGGCGCCCGCCTCGTCGTCGTCAACGCGGAGCCGACGCCGTACGACGAACGGGCCGACGAAGTGGTGCGGGAGCCCATCGGGGAGGCGCTCCCGGCGCTGCTGCGGCGCTACGAAAGTCGTAGCGACGGGTAAATGGGGCGTATCCGGCGGCGGGACGACTCGTTGTGCCCGGCATGAAGAGAACTCTCCTGGCCGGAGTCGCCGGCACCGCCACCGCCGCTGCCCTGCTCGGCCTCGCCGCCCCGGCCGCGCACGCCGACGGCAAGGTGGGCGACGCGCTCAAGCCCGTGGTCACGTCCACAGGCTCCGCGGCGTGCAGGCCGGACTACGGCTCCCTGCCCGTCGTCAGCCAGTACGCGGGGGTGGTGGCGGAGGCGTGCCGCGCCGGTGGCCTGGCGGAGTCCCGCGCCTGACCCCGCCACTCCTGACAGCGCCTCACGAAACGTCGATCCGGTAGGCGAACGCGGTCACGGACAGATCGCCGTTGGTCACCAGCTTGGCGAACGGCACGGTCAGGTGGTCGTGCGAGGCGGGCGGCGTGATGCGCAGGTAGCCCGCCTGCACCATCGTCGGGGCGTCGGCGTGCGCCCACACCAGGTCGGCCTCGGCGGAGCCGCCGGGGCGCAGGTAGAGGGTGTGCCGGCCCGGGTCCTGCACGAAGTAGGTGTCGCCCCAGGTGGTGTGTGTCTCCACCGGCTGGTGCCGGGTGTCCTCCAGCTGGAGGCCGGGGTAGCCGCGCAGGGCGCAGGTGTGGCCGGTCGTGTTGGTCAGCCTCAGCACCGTGCCCTCGTGGGACATGCCGGCCTGGTGTCCGCCCTTGTCCGTCAGGGCGGCCCGCAGCCCTGCGACGCCGCAGGTCGGCACCCCTGCCGGTGCGGCCGCGGCCGCACCGCCTCCACCCAGAACCGCTCCGGCCGCCAGCGCCACTGCTGCGGCGGTTGCGGCCGTCCTGCCCAGTGCGCTGCGTATCATCACGTGCCCCCTTACCGGGTCGGGAACCTCCCCGTGCACACGAGGATCTCTCTTCCGCCTGCCTCGTGCGAGTCGCCCCAAACGTTCCAGGCGTCTCACGGTCCCAATTAATCGGATGACCTTCCGAACCTCCGTCGCGTAATGTGCACAACCGCATTGCGTCTCTTACATCAGCATCGGGAGGTCTGACGATGATTCCGGACTTGGTGACGACGTGGGTCTCGGGGTGGGCCGTGTCCCGGGAGCGGCCGCGGCCGGCCCGGATGCCGTGGGGCTTCTACATCGACGTGGACCAGCCCGGCCAGGTCGGGCGGCATGTCCTGCCCGAGGCCCCGGGGTCGCTGATCCGCGAGGCGGCGGCCTCGGTGGCCGTTCCCGACACCTGGCTCAAGGCGCCCGTCGCACCGGACGAGGTGGCGCCGTGGCTCCCGGCGGGCTGGATCGTCGACGAGGAGGAGACGGGTCACCTCATGGCGACCGACCTCCAGGCCACGCACCCCCGGCTGCCGGAGGGTTACACGGCGACGGTCGAGGTCCGCAACGGCGTCACGTACGTCCGGGTCCACGACGGCGCCGGCGAGCGCGCGGCCGGCGGGCAGATGGCGGTGCTCGGCGACGCGACGGTCGTCGACCGCGTGGTGACCGAGGAGGCGCACCGCCGCCGCGGCCTGGGCGGCTACGTGATGCGCACGCTCGCCGACCTCGCGGTGGCGGAGGGCGCGCAACTGGGCGTGCTGGGCGCCACGGACGAGGGCCGGGCGCTGTACGAGACCCTGGGCTGGAAGACCCACGCCCCGCTGGCTGCGT
Organism: Streptomyces mashuensis; assembly: GCF_014654785.1. Lineage (GTDB taxonomy): Bacteria > Actinomycetota > Actinomycetes > Streptomycetales > Streptomycetaceae > Streptomyces > Streptomyces mashuensis. The sequence goes on along the minus strand of NZ_BNBD01000008.1, from coordinate 264,345 downwards.
GCATGTACCGGCCCTGAGCGAGGGTAGGGTGGCCGCCGGAGGTGGCCCATGTCGGAACGTATCGACGCGATCGACGCGATCAACGCGCTGATCGCAAGCCGCCCGGCCCTGCCGCCGCCCCCGGAACGCGAACGGCTGCGCAGGGCCCACGGCTTGACCCGCGACGAGGTGGCGAACGCACTCGGCGTCCGCCGCCCCACCCTCGTCAACTGGGAAACCGGCAAAACCACCCCACGCCCCCCACAGCGCGACGCGTACGCACATCTGCTGGCGGAACTGGCGAAGCTGTACCCGGCGCCGACGCCGGCGGCACCTGCGCAGTCCGGCGCCGCGGCGGCGCACGACCGCGGCAGGGCACCCCACGGCCCGGCCGACGAGCCGTCGTCGGCTGGCGGGCTGGCGGCGGTACCCGGTGAGCGTTCACCGGCCGCGTCGGCGCTCGGGCCGGCCGACGAGTCTGCTCCTGCGCTTGGTGAGTCCTCGTCGGCCGGGACGACGACCACGCGGGCTGCGACCTCGGATGTCGGCTCGGAGGTGCCTGCGCCGGCCGGGCAGGACGAGGAGGCTGCTGCGACACGTGGCGAGCCCGCGCCGGCTGGAACGACGGCCGTCACGGCAAGGTCCCCGCAGCCCACGACTGCGGCTGCCGGCGCGCCGGCGCCCGAGCCGGTGGGCGACATGGTCGCGGAGGACGAGACGCCGGCACCTGACACCGCGGCCCTGGCCGCGCCGACGCGCATGCCGGCCGATGCCGCGGCTTCGACGGGGCCCTCCCAAGCCACTGCGCCCGGCACCGTGGCTGCGCCGGCGCCCGGCCCGGTCGACACCCCGGCCGGGTCGGCCCCGGTCGGCGGCACGGCCGCGAACGCTGCGGCCGCGGCTTCGGCGCCTCGCGTGCCTGCGGTGTCGTCGGCTGCGCCGGTCGAGGGTTCGGGGGAGCCCTCCCCGGCCGCGGCGCCCGGCACCGCGTCCGTCGCCGCGGCGACGGTATCCGCGACCGGCCACCCCACCCGGGCCGACGGAGCCACGTCCGTCCCTGGCGACACATCCACCGTGCCTCCGCCCGCCGCCACGCGGGCGTCCGCGGGCCCCGAGAGCCCCGCCGAGGCCGGGCAGCCCGCATCCGTTGTTCCCGGGCCCGCTGCCGCGACGCCGACGTCCGCGCCTGGCGCTGTGCCCCAACCGATTCCCGCCGTGCCCACACCTGCCGCGGCCACGAAGATCGCCGCGTCCAGCGCGGTGCCGCAGTCGTCCTCTGCCGGGGACGAGGGCCCCGCCGAGGCCGGGCAGCCTGCATCCGCCGTGCTCACCCAGGCCGCCGTGGCATCGGTGTCCGCGCCCAGGGCAGTGCCCCGACCTGCCCCCGCGGGCCCCGCCGAGGCCGGGCAGCCCGCCCCGGCCACCCCCGCGCGGACGACCGGCCGTGCCCCTGGCCGGGCCGCCCGGCGGGGCGGGGCCACGGCCGGCGCCCCCGGCCGGCCCGTCCCGCGGGACGACGCCGAGTCCGTCGACGCCCCCGACTACCCCCACGGCCCCCTCGCCGTTCTCGACGGCGACGGGCAGGCGTACTGCGTCGGGGGGCTCGTTCTCGAGTGTCCTGCGCGGACCGTTGCCGCGGTCGTCGAGTGGGCGTTGGGGGAGGCGCGGCTCGGGGCCGGGCGGTTGCACCGGTACGGGAAGGATGCCGATCCGCTCGTCGTGCTCACCGCCGGTGCCGCCGAGCGGCTGGGGTTGCCGGCCGAGCTGGAGGACCGGCGGGGGCTGCGGCTGCCCGACGGGCACAAGGTCGTCAAGCAGCTCGCCAAGAGCAAGTGGCAGCTCACCCGCCGCGGTTTCGGGCCCTGGGCCCGCGTCTTCCGGCCCGCCGCCGGCAACCGCCGGCAGTGCGTGCAGCTCGCCGTCCTGCCGTGGGGCGCGCTCGACGCGCGGGCCTGGGGCGACGCCGACCGGCTGCCGCCGGCCGAACTCGCCGCGCTGCTCGGCGACTACGCCACGCGCGTCATCACCCCCTGCGGTTCGACCGCCGTCACCGGCCTGGAGCTGATGACCGCCCTGCGGCCGCCCACCCGCGCCGTCCGCGACGAGCGGACCGGCGCCTGGGTTCCGGGCCCCAACCCCGGGTCCCTGACCGAACCCGTCGAGTGCGCACCCCCGGAGGCGCCGGACGGCCACCCCCTCGTCACGGCCCTGTACCCGCCGTACCACCAGCGCACCCCCGACCAGGTCCTCCTGGAGGAGGCGTACCAGTGGGCGCGGCCGCTCACGGACGACGAGTGCACCCGCCGGTACGTCGTCGGCATCGACGTCAACATGGCCTTCGCCGCCGCCGCGAACCGCCTCACCGTGGGCCTGTCCGCACCCGTCCACGTCAAGGCCCCCGCCTTCGACAAGTCGCTGCCGGGCAGCTGGCTGGTGGACCTGTCCGGCGTCGACCTCGATCCCCGCCTGCCCTCCCCGTTCACGCCGACCGGCGAACGGCCGCAGGGCCCCGCCTGGTACGCCACCCCCACCGTCGCCTACGCCGCAGAACTCGGCCACGACGTCCGGCCGCTGGAGGCGTACGTGCGGTACGAGCACGGCCCGTACCTCGACCCCTGGTACGCGCGGCTGCGCGATGCCTACCTCGCCACCATGGCCCGGCTTGGCGTGACGCCCGGCATGGGCGAGGAGGAGTTCCTCGCCGCCATGGCAGTGCACCGCCAGCAGGACCCGGTGCAGGCCGCGGTCCTGACGGCGGTCAAGGCCACCGTCAAGGGCGGCATCGGCAAGCTCCGCGAGCGCCCGCGCGGCGCGTGGCGGCCCGGTGAGCCCTGGCCCGCGCTGCAACGCCCCACGTGGCGCCCCGACATCCGGGCCGCCGTCATCGCCACGGCCCGCGTCAACATGCACCGCAAGATGCTGAAACTGGCCCGGGAGGCGGACCTCTACCCGGTGGCGGTCCTGTCCGACTGCGCCGTCTACCCCTCCCACGGCCCCGGCCCCCTGGACTTCCTGCCGCGCACCCCCGACGGCCGCCCCCTGCCCGGCGGCTTCCGGCTCGGCGTCAGCCCCGGCATGGTCAAGCACGAGGGCACCCAGACGGTCCTGTGGGCCGAGGGCCTGATCGAGCAGTACGGGATCGAGGGCGTCAACATCGCCCGGTACATCAAGAGCGGCGACGTCACCGGCGCCGTGCACGACGACGGGGAGTAGGCCACGCCGATGGGCATCCTCGCGGACGGCCTCGACAAGGCCGACGAGAACACCTTCACCCGGCCGGTGCCGAAGTCGGCCGGAGCACAGATGCGCTTCCTCGTACGGCAGCACAAGGGCTCCACGCGCGCCGTCGCCCGCCTCCTGGGCATCACCCAGCGCACCGTCGAACGCTACGTCCGCGACCAGCTGCGGCACCCGCGCAAGGAGCTCGCCGAACGCCTCGCCCGCGAGGTGCGCCGCCGCTGGCAGCCCAAGGTCCGCGAGCGGGCCAGGAAGCACGCGGCCACCACCGGCGGCATCGTCATCGAGACCCGGGCCCGCTTCGGCTTCACCGCCGCGCCCGGCAGCACCGACGACGCCCGGGTCCGGCAGATCACCCAGCACCTGCCGCCCGGCTACGCCCAACGCCTGTTCGACGCCCGCGCCGCCGGCGCCGCCGAGCAGGAGCTGCGCGAGATCGCGGCCGAGGGTCTGCAGGAGGTCTACTTCAAGGACGGCGGCCGGCGCGCCGCGGGCCTGCTGGTGGAGTTCACCGACATCGACTACGCGGAGTTCGACTTCTGACAGCCCGCCTGGACTGTTGAATCGGCGACAACTGCGGTGACAAGCCCGCACCGCGCTGCGAATCTTGATCCCTCACACCGAGAACACGTTCTCGTGTCATGAGCACGTTTCAGAACAAGAGAGGGACTCGTCAGCGTGAGCACGCACACCACCGAAGGAACGGGCCGCGAGGCGGCCCCGCCGTCCCACGGCGGCGGGGGCTACCAAAGGGGGCTCGGCTCCCGGCAGATGCAGATGATCGCCATCGGCGGCACCATCGGCACCGGCCTGTTCCTCGGCGCCGGCACCGCCATATCCCAGGCCGGGCCGAGCCTCGTCCTGTGGTACGCCGTGGCGGGAGCCGTGCTCTTCCTCGTCATGCGGGCCCTCGGCGAGCTCCTGACGCACCGTACGGTCACCGGCAGCTTCGCCGACCACGCGCGGGCGTACCTCGGGCCGTTCTGGGGCTACGCCACCGCCTGGACGTACTGGATCATGTGGGTCACCACCGGCATGGCCGAGATCACGGCCGCCGGGCAGTACGTCACCTACTGGTGGCCCGGGTTCGCCCAGTGGAAGACGGCGCTGATCGCGCTCGTGGTCCTCACCTGCGCCAACCTCATCTCCGTGAAGATGTTCGGCGAGCTCGAGTTCTGGTTCGCCCTCATCAAGATCACGGCCATTGTCGGCATGATCCTCATCGGCCTGGGCGTGCTCGTCATCGGCTTCGGCGACGCGGGTGACACCGCGTCCGTGAGCCATCTGTGGGCCGACGGCGGCATCGCCCCGCACGGTGTGCGGGACTCCCTGATGACCCTGCAGATCGTGCTCTTCGCCTACCTCGGGGTCGAGCTCGTCGGTGTCACCGCGGGCGAGACGAAGGACCCGGAGAAGAACATCCCGCGCGCCATCAACAGCCTGCCGCTGCGGTTCGGCCTGTTCTACCTCGGCGCCCTGCTCGTCATCCTCTCCGTGGTGAGCTGGCGCGAGTTCCAGCCGGGCACCAGCCCGTTCGTCGCCGCGTTCACCAAGATAGGCATTCCGGCCGCGGCCGGCATCGTCAACTTCGTCGTCCTCACCTCGGCCCTCTCCTCCTGCAACGCCGGCGGCCTGTACGCCACCGCCCGCATGCTCCGCACCGCCGGGGCCAACGGCGACGGCCCCCGTACCCTGGCCCGCCTGAACGGGCGCGGCGTGCCCGTGCCCGCCGTCCTCGTCTCCGCCGTGGTCATGGCCATCGGCGTGTGGGTCAACGCCGTCGACCCCGGCCACGCCTTCACGTACATCACGGCCGTCTCCACCGGCGGCGCCATCATGGTGTGGAGCATCATCCTGCTCACCCACAGCAGCTACCGCCGCGCCGTGCGCGAGGGCCGCGCCGAGGCGTCCTCGTACCGCATGCCGGGCGCCCCGTACACCACCTGGCTGGCCCTGTCCGGCTTCGCCTTCGTCACGGTGCTCATCGCATGGGACGCCGACACGCGCGTCGCGCTGTACGCCATCGCCGTGTGGTGCGTCCTGCTGCTCCTCGGCCATCCCCTCGTACGGTCGCGGTCCCGGTCGTCCGAGCGCTCCTCCGGCGCGGCCTGACGCCCGCGCCGCACGCGTGACGGCCCGTCAGCGCCGTCACGCGTGCGGCATCGGGAACCGCAGCGCATAGGTGACCACCCGGCGCTGCCCCCAGTGGACGACGCCCAGGTAGAGCCCGGGGCCGATCCGCCGGATCTCCTCCCGCACGCGGGCCACGGGCAGGCGGCGCCGGGGCGGTGCGCCGGGGGAGGCGGGGGAGCGGTCGAGGACGATGCATTCGTGGCCGTCGAGCAGGCTCGCGTCGCGGTAGGCGCGGGCCGGGCAGACCGGTACGGCCCAGGGGGTGACGAGGTCGCGCAGCTCGCTGCCGCCGGAGTCGAAGACCTTGCCCCGCCAGATGGCGCCGCGCACCACGCGGGCCAGCACCCGGGAGACCCGTGCGCCCAGGCCCGGGAGCACCGTGCCCGCCCCCGTGCCGCGCGGGATGTCGCCGGGGGGACTGGCGCGGAACAACCGGTCGAGCTCGGGCCGTGACATGGCCGTCAGCCAGCCGGTGTCCGCCCTGCTGTCGTCGCTCATCGAGGACCTCTCACGGCCCCCCTGACGGTCACCGTGACAGATCCATTATCCCCGCGCGCGGGCGCGCCTGTCACCGTCCGCAAGGTTGATCTTCGTGCCGATTCGCGGCTTTAGGGTTTCCGGTGGCCGGCCCCCGTACGACACCTTCCGACACCACCGACCCGGAGCGATACGACGATGCACCCCACTTCCGAGACCACTGAGACCTCTGAGATCTCTGAGACGCCGGAGGCCTCCTTGACGGCCCTCGCCGCGGAGCTCGTGGCCATGGCGGAAGCCGACCACCGGGCGGCGGCCGGCGCCCACAGCGACGACGTGGCGCAGCAGCTCGCCTGGCGCCGGCTGACCGCCCGGCACGGCGACCGGCTGAACGAGATCATGGACGCGTACGGCTGGCCCACCGCGCGGCTGGTCGGCGAGGACGCCGCCCGTGCGGCCTGGCTCGTCGCCCAGCACGCCGACCGTCAGCTCGACGTGCAGCGCCGCGCCCTGGAGCTGCTCGGCGGGGCCGTGGCCGACGGCGAGGCGGCCCCGCGCGACCTGGCCTTTCTCCTCGACCGCACGCGGGTCAACGAGGGTCGCGAGCAGGTGTACGGCACCCAGATCGCCGGAATCGCCGACGGCGCGCCCGTGCCGTGGCCGTGCGAGGACCCCGAGCGCATGGACGCCCGCCGGGCCGAGGTGGGCATCGAGCCGTACGCCGCCTACGTGGCCCGCCACGCACCGGCCGGCGCACCGACGGGCCGTCAATAAGCCTTCCGACCCGGGGAATCAGCCCGGCGAACCCTGGCTTGAACGTGTTCAAAAACAGGTCTAGAGTCCTCGGTGACAGCTCTTTTGAACGTGTTCAAGAAAGGGGTGGGGTTGTGGACCTCACCGTTACCGCGTACGCCGTCTACCTGCTGGGCAGCGCGGCCCTCACCGTCTGGGTCGCCCGCACCCTCAGCCGCAACGGGCGGGTCTTTCTCGTCGACGTCCTGAACGGGAACGAGAAGCTGGCGGACGCGGTCAACCACCTGCTGGTGGTCGGGTTCTACCTGGTCAACCTCGGGTTCATCGCCCTGTACCTCCAGGACGACGGCTCGGTGACCAACGCCCGGGGCGTGGTGGAGAACCTGTCGCAGAAGCTGGGCGTCGTGCTCCTCGTGCTCGGCGCCCTGCACCTCGGCAACGTCTTCGTGCTCAGCCGGTTCCGGCGGCGCGGTGCGGTCGCGCACCGGCCGCAGCCCGCGGTCGTGCCGCCGGGGTACGGGCCGCAGGCCCCCTGGGGGCAGCCGACGCCCGGCATGTGAGTGCCGCCGGGGTCCTTCCGTGCCGGCCGGGACGCCGCGTCCCGGCCGGCACGGCCCGTGGCACCGGCCGCCGGCGTGCCGATTAGGCTCTGACCGTGCCAGCAGAGAAGGAACCCCGACCGGTCAAGAGCGAGCAGACCCGCACCCTCATCCTGGAGACCGCACTGCGGCTGTTCCAGGAGCGGGGCTACGACAAGACCACGATGCGGGCCGTCGCCAAGGAGGCCGGCGTCTCCGTCGGCAACGCCTACTACTACTTCGACGGCAAGGAGCACCTGATCCAGGGCTTCTACGACCGCATCGGCGCCGGCCACCAGGCGGCGGTGCGGGAGGTGCTGGACCGGGAGACGGACCTCCAGGCGCGGCTGTCGGGGGTGCTGCGGGCCTGGCTGGACGTCGCCGAGCCGTACCACGAGTTCGCGGCGCAGTTCTTCAAGAACGCCGCCGACCCGCAGAGCCCGCTCAGCCCCTTCTCGCCCCAGTCCGAGCACGCCCGCCGGGCGTCCATCGACATCTACCGGGAGGTGCTGACCGGCTCGCGGGCCAAGGTGCCCGAGGAACTCGCGGACGTGCTGCCCGAGCTGATGTGGCTGTCCCAGATGGGGCTCGTCCTGTACTGGGTCTTCGACCGGTCGCCCGGCTGCGAGCGCAGCCGCCGGCTCGCCGACCGCGGCGCACAACTCACCGCGCGCGGCGTGTACCTCGCGCGGTTCCGCGTGCTGCGGCCGCTCGTGCGCGAGGTGCACGAGCTGTTCGCCGACTTCCTGCCCGGCATGGCGCAGACGGCCGTGGCACGCCGCAAGGAGCCGTAAAACCCCCGAAAACCACCTCCCGAACTGAGGTGCGACACACGGGGTGATCGTGATACATCACTATCTGTCCCCGGGGGCGGTGATTTGCGGCCCCAGCACGTCACCGCAGGGAGCCTCCTCCATGGCACTGTTCCGCCGCCGTCCGTCCACCGTCCAGCTGGACCCCGACCACGGCGACCCGGCCGCCGCCGCCCTCCGGGCCGCGACCCGCGCCGGCGACTGGCGGGCGATGAACCATCAGCTGGCGGCCGTTCCCCAGGGCGAGTACTCCGACGGGCTCGTCATCGGCGCGGTGATGGAGACCAACGGCGTCGAGCAGTGGATACCCCAGGTCGTCGCCGCCGAGCCGCAGTCCGCCCTCGCCCACCTCGTCTCCGGCGCCCGGCACATCGGCTGGGCCTGGCAGGCCCGCGGCGGCGGCTACGCCTCCGACGTCTCCCGCGAGCAGTTCCAGGTGTTCTTCGAGCGGCTGCGCGTCGCCGAGGACGCCCTCTACCGGACCGCGGAGCTCCGCCCCGACTGGAGCGCCCCCTGGTACCTCCTCCAGATGAGCGGCCGCGGCCTCCAGGTCGGGCAGGAGATCCAGCGGCGCCGCTTCGAGGCCACCGTCCGCCGCTGCCCCGGCCACATGGGCGCCCACCAGCAGCAGCTCCAGCAGCTCTGCAAGAAGTGGGGCGGCTCCCACCAGGAGGCGCACGCCTTCGCCCGCTCGGCCATGCTCGCCGCCCCCCTCGGCAGCCCCTTCGGCAAACTCGTCGCCTCCGCCCACATCGAGGAGGCCCTCAGCGGCGAGGGCCGCGACCTCACCGCCCACCTGAGCCGCCCCGAGGTCCTCGCCCAGCTCCACGAGGCCGCCGACCGCTCCTTCCGCCACCCGCACTTCGCCCACCACATCACCCCCGGCGGCTGGATCCCCGTCTACAACACGTTCGCCATGGCCTTCTCGCTCGCCGGCGACGTGACCGCCGCCCGGCACTGCTTCACCGCCCTCGGCGACCACGCCACCGAATGGCCCTGGCAGTACCTCAACGGCGGCGACCCCGCCAAGGCCTTCACCACCTGGCGCGCCAAGGCCGGGCTCTGACCCCGCCCGCCCCCGGCGCACCGCCCCCACCGCCCGTTCCGGGCGCCGAACAAGAAAGCAGCTCACTGGTGTCCCACCCCGAGCCCGTCCACACCTTCCAGGTCGACCTGCGCGGCCTCGTGGACCTGCTGTCCCACCACCTGTACTCCAGCCCGCGGGTCTACCTCCGCGAACTGCTGCAGAACGCGGTGGACGCCGTCACGGCCCGGCAGGCCGCGTTCCCCGGCGCGCCCGCGCGCATCACCGTGCACACCGGCGGGACGCTGTCCGTGACCGACACCGGCATCGGCCTCACCGAGGCCGATGTGCACACCTTCCTCGCCACCATCGGCCGCAGCTCCAAGCGCACCCCCGACGGCGCCCTCGACGGCGCCGGCCTGGACGCCGCCCGCGGCGAGTTCATCGGCCAGTTCGGCATCGGCCTGCTCGCCTGCTTCGTCGTCGCCGACGAGATCACCGTGATCAGCCGGTCCGCCGCCCACCCCGGCGCCCCCGCGGTCGAGTGGCGCGGCCGCTCCGACGGCCACTACACCATCCGCACCCTGCCGCCCTCCGCCGTGCCCGAGCCCGGCACCACCGTCCGGCTCACCCCGCGCCCCGGCACCGAGGAGTGGACCGCCCCCGAGCAGGTCGCCGCCCTCGCCCGCCACTACGGCGGCCTGCTGCGCCACGAGGTCACCGTCGTCGACCCGCACGGCACGCCCTCCCGGATCAACGAGACGCCGCCGTGGGAGGCCCCGTACGCCTCCCCGCACGCCCGCCGCGAGGCCCTGGCCCGGCACTGCGCCACCACCTTCGGCTTCACCCCGCTCGACACCATCGACCTCGACCTGCCCGTCGCGGGCCTGCGCGGCGTCGCCTACGTGCTGCCCACCGCCGTCAACCCCGCGCGCCGCGCCGGCCACCGCGTCCACCTCAAGGGCATGCTGCTCTCGGACCAGGCGCCCGAACTGCTCCCCGAGTGGGCCTTCTTCGTCCGCTGCGTCGTCGACACCACCAGCCTCCGCCCCACCGCCTCCCGCGAAGGGCTCTACGAGGACGAGACGCTCGCCGCGATCCGCGACGCCCTCGGCGCCCGCATCCGCGACTGGCTCACCGGCCTCTCCGCCAGCGACCCCGGCCTGCTCCACCGCTTCCTCGGCGTCCACCACCTCGCCGTCAAGGCCCTGGCCCGGCACGACGACGAACTGCTGCGCATGCTCCTGCCCTGGCTGCCGTTCGAGACCACCGACGGCAACGTCACGCTGGAGGAGTTCACCCGCGCCCACGCCACCGTCCTGGTGACCGGCACGGTCGAGGAGTTCCGCCAGGTCGCGCCCATTGCCGCGGCCGCCGGCCTCGGCGTCGTCAACGGCGGCTACACCTACGACCGCGACCTCGTGCACCGGCTGCCCGAGATCCGGCCCGGCACCACCGTCACCGACCTCGACCCGGCCACCGTCAGCGCGCACCTCGACTCCGCCGACCCCTCCGCCGAGCTGTCCGCCTCCGCGTTCCTCAGCACCGCGCGCGACGTCGTCGGCCAGTACGGCTGCGACGTCGTCCTCCGCAGCTTCCAGCCCGTCACCGCCCCCGCCCTGCTGCTCGACAACCGCGAGGCCCGGCAGGAACGCACCCGCGCCGAGATCGCCGGCGAGAGCGACGGCCTGTGGGCCGACATCCTGGGCGCCCTGCGCAGCGAGGCACCCCGCGCCCAGCTCGTGCTCAACCACCTCAACCCGCTGGTGCGCCGCGCCCTCACCGTCACCGAGCACGGCCTGGCCGTCACCACCGCCGAGGCGCTGTACGGACAGGCGCTGCTGATGACCCGCCGCCCCCTGCGCGCCGCGGAGAGCGCCCTCCTCAACCGCGCCTTCATCGGCCTGCTCAACCACGCCATGCACGACGGCCCGCACGACGGCCCGCACCACCACGACGGCTCCGGGCCGCGGAAGGAAGCGTAATGCTGGAGACCAAGGAGGCCGTGTTCGACGCCCTCCGCGAGAACAACGACCGCCCCTACGGCCGCCGCCGCACCGTCGTCGCCGAGGAACTCGTCGAGGCCGCCGGGCAGTTCCCCGAGAACGACCTGCTGGTGACCGCGCTCCTGGAGCTCATGGAGGCGTACGAGTTCTCCGGCGAGCACCGCCACTCCCCGGTCGTCTTCGCCCGCATCCTCAAGCTGTGGGACACCGACCGCGGCGCCTTCAGCGAATGGGAGGCCAAGCAGGTCCTGTGGCGCTTCAAGTGGGTCACCACCTCGCTGCTCCAGGTGCCCGACGTGCCCCTCACCGCCATCGACGGCTGGCTCGCCCAGATGGACGAGCGCTACCGCGCCGCCGGCCAGGGCCGCCAGCCCGTCGCCGCCATGCGCTACGCCGTCGCCCGGCACACCGGCCACGGGCTGGCGCACGCCTACGACGCCTGGGCCACCCGCCCCCGCGAGGAACTGAGCGACTGCGAGGCCTGCGAAATACGCCAGCGCGCCCTCTTCCACGCCGGCACCGGCGACGACGCCCGCGCCCTGGAGACCTGGCGCCCCGTTCTGGAGGGCACCGCCGGCTGCACCGAGGAGCCCTGCACCAGCCAGGCCAAGGCCCTGCTGCCGCTCCTGCGCCTGGGCCGCACCGACGAGGCCCGCTCCCACCACCTCGCCGGCTACCGCGCAGCCCGCGGCAGGACCGCCACCGCCGACGAGATCGGCCGGCACCTGGAGTTCTGCGCCCTCACCCACAACGAGGCCCGCGGTCTGGAGATCCTCGCCGAGAACCGCGAGCTGTTCACCGTCACCGGCGCACCCCTGAACCGGCTCCACTTCCTCACCGGCACCGAGGTGCTGCTGCGCCGCCTCGCCGCGCAGGGCCACGCCGGCGCCGCCACCGCGGGCCCGGCCGGCCGCACCTGGACCGTCGGCGACCTGCTCGACCACGTCCACGCCGAGGCCGACGCCCTCGCCGCCGCCTTCGACACCCGCAACGGCAGCACCTGGGTCGGCGACCGGCGCCGCGAACGGCTCGCCCGCGAACCCCTGCTCGCCGAGCCGCTGCCCTTGGGCCTGCGCGCCACCGCCCTGCTCCTCGCCCCGGCCCCCGCGCCCGCCCCGCAGGCACCCGTACCCGACGACTTCGCGACCCTGCTGGAGCAGGCCCGCGCCATGGACGCCCAGGGCCACCCCGGCGCCAAGCGGCTCTGGCGGCGCGTCGCCGACATCGTCACCGCGCCCGGCCACGTCCACGACCCCGCCCTCGGTCCCGCCGAACGGCTGTCGGCCGAACTCGCCGAGCAGCGCGGCTTCGCCGCCTTCCACGCCGAGCGCCACGACGACGCCCGGGCCGCCATGACCGAGGCCGCCGAGCTGTTCGCCCGGGCCGGCATGCCCTGGCACGCCGTGGTGGCCCGGGCCCGCGCCGCCTGCCGGCCCGCCACCGCCTCCGGCGGCGAGCCCGACTGGGCCGCCCTCGCCACCGCGCTCCCCGAGGCGGGCGAGCTGCTGGCCGCGGGCGTCCCCGGCGTCGAGCACGACAACACCCCCCAGGAGCACTACCTGGCCGTGCTGGTGTGCCACCTCAGCGCCGCGCACACCGCGCTCCTCGCGGAACTGCCGGACGTCACGCCCGCCACCCGGGAACGGTTCGAGTCGGCGGCCGCCACCGTCCTCGCCGAGGCCGGCCGGCTGGGCGTGGCCCACACCCCGGCCGTCGCCCACCAGTACCTCGCCGACGTCGCCGCGTACACCGGCCGCTTCGACGAGGCGGAGGCCCGGCTGCGCTCCGCCGTGCAGGTCGCCGAGACCGCCGGCCGCCCGTGGCGCGCCGCCAACGCCCGGGGCCTGCTCGGCCAGGTGCTGCTCCAGCAGGACCGCCCGCAGGAGGCCGCCGACGAACTGCGGCAGGCGCTGAGCACGGCGGCGCGCCACGACGACACCGACTTCCCCGTCGCCCGCACCCACATCCTGCTCGGCCACGCCTGCGCGCACTCCGGGGACGTCGCCGGCGCGGTGCGCCACCTGTCGGAGGCGGCCGCGCGGCTGGACCGCGAGGACGAGCCGGAGAGCGCCGCCGAGACGCGGCTCCAGCTCGCCGACGTCCTCTCCCGCGCGGACCAGTGGGCCGACGCGGTGGCGGTCCTGGAGTCACTGCTCACGGACGACGCCGCGGCCTCGCTGCCGGCGCCGCTCGCGGCGCAGATCCGGCTCGACCTCGCCCGCGGCCTGACCGAGCTGGAGGAGTACCGCGCCTCCGCCGAGGAGTTCCTGCGGCTGGCCGACACCGTCGCCGGCTGGGAGGACGGCACCACGCACACCCTGGTGGCCGCCGAGGCGGCCGTCGCCCTGGCCCGCGCCGGCTCCTGGGACGCGGCCCGCACCGCGTACGAGCGCGCGGTGACGGCCCACGGCGCGGCCGCCAACCCGGGCCCGGTCCTCAGCATGATGTGCCAGTTCGCGGCCCTGACCACGGCCGCCCAGGGCCCCGACGGCCTGGACGCCGCCCTGGCCCACCTCGCCGAGGCCGACCGGCTGCGGCTGTCGGTGCCCGCCGGCGAGGAGGGCTTCGCCGCCTGGTACCACGAGGGGGCCACGCACTACCGCAGGGCCCGTACCCTCGCGGTCGCCGAGCGGTTCGCCGAGGCCCTGGCGGAGATGGAGCGCGCCGTCACGGCGTACGAGGCGGGCGGCCCCCAGGCCGAGGCGCCGCGCGCCGAGGCGGTGCGGGTGGCCGCGCTCATCGAGGGCAACGGACTGCACGCGGTCCCGGCGGCGACGGCCCGTCTGACGGCGGCCATCGCCCGGTGCGAGGCGGCGGGCCTGCCGGAGGCCGTGGCGATCCTCACCAGCCTGCGCGAGGACCTGGCGTCCCGTCAGGAGTGAGGCGCCGCGGACGGGATGACGGGTGGCTCCGCCGCGTGGGGGAAGCGGCGGTCCCTCTCCGGGTGAGGAGGGAGAACCGCAGGTCACGACCTCGGGCCGATGGGCCGGAGGGGGTGTGCGGTGAAGGATGGGTGTCGTCGGAAGGAACGACACCCACTCCACCAACTCCCCGGAGGACACCGTGATTTCCTCGCTCTCCCCCCGTGCCCGCAAGGCGTCCGCCGTCGCGGCGGCCCTGGCCGTGACCGCCGTCCTGGGTGCCACCGCCGTCGCCGCGACGGACGACCACGGGAAGGGCGGCAAGCAGGAGGTGGCCGCCGTGCGCGGCAGCGCGGAGTTCATGCTCCCGTACTACCCGGACGACGACGTCCGCTCCTTCACCTTCGACGCCGAGGCCGCGCCCTACAGCAACCCGCAGCCGGGCATCCCCACGGGCCTGCCGACGGACGCCAAGGGCACGGTGAAGATCTCCCACTACTCGGCCGAGCGGAAGGTGACCTACACCTCGGAGGCCCGGGTGGACTGCCTCGTCACCGGGCCGCACACCGCGACCCTGACCGCGGTCGTCACCAAGGTGGGCCCCGGCGGCCCGCCCAATGTGGGCAAGCGCCTGGGCTTCAGCGTCCACGACGGCGGCAAGGACGGCGGTCCCGGCCGCTCGCACGACCGCGTCGGCTTCTCCTGGAACGGCGTCAACCTCGACCCCAAGGGCAAGGGGCAGCCGGAGGAGCTCCCGGTCGGCACCTGCATGGCGCCCGCCCCGTACGCCCCGGTCACCAAGGGCGGCTACACGGTCCACCACGCGGAGCTGCCGCAGATGCCGGGGCAGGGGAAGCGGTGAGTGGTGCCGGTCAGGGCAGGGTGAGGATGCGCGGACCGTCGTCGGTGACGGCGACGGTGTGCTCGATGTGGGCGGCGCGGCTGCCGTCGGCGGTGCGGAGCGTCCAGCCGTCGGGGTCGGTGCAGTAGGCGTCGCTGCCGCCGGCCATGAGCATCGGCTCGATGGCGAGGGTCAGGCCGTGGCGCAGCGGGAAGCCGCGGCCGGGGCGGCCCCGGCCCGGCACCGAGGGGTCCTCGTGCATGCGGCGGCCGATGCCGTGTCCGCCGAAGTCGGCGGGCATCCCGCAGCGGGCGGCGTCGGCGACCGTGCCGATGGCGTGGGAGATGTCGCCGATGTGGTTGCCGGGCACGGCCGCGGCGATGCCGGCCTCCAGGGCCCGCCGGGTGGCCTCGACGAGCTCGACGTCGGCGGGGCGGGCCCGGCCCACGATGAAGGTGACGGCCGCGTCCCCGGTCCAGCCGTCGAGCTCGGCGCCGCAGTCGATGCCGACGACGTCGCCGTCGCGCAGCCGGTAGCCGTCGGGTATGCCGTGCACCACGGCGTCGTTCACCGAGGCGCAGATGACGCCGGGGAACGGGGTGGGGGCGAAGGAGGGCCGGTAGCCGAGGAAGGGCGACCGCGCCCCGGCCTCGTCGAGCACCGCACGGGCCGCCTCGTCCAGCTCCGCCAGGGAGACACCGACGCGGGCGGCCTCCTGTACGGCGGCCAGGGCGTGGGCCACCACCCGGCCCGCCTCCCGCATCGCGTCCAGCTCCGTGTCCGTCTTGAACGTCACCATGCGTCGTACCCCCTGCTCACGGCCTGCGGCCGATTCTTATACCGGTATAAGTATCCCGGTATTGATATCACGGTATTAGTATCACGGTCATGGTGCGAACTCCTTTGACCCCGTGGGAACGGCAGCGCGGCGAGCTGTTCGGCGCGCTGCTGCGTGAGGCGCGCGGCGAGCGCAGCATGGTGGAGGTGGCCGCGGCGGCGGGCGTCTCCGCGGAGACGCTGCGCAAGATCGAGACGGGCCGCGCGCCGACCCCGGCCTTCTTCACCGTGGCGGCCCTGGCCGGCGCCCTGGACCTGTCCCTGGATCAACTGGCTGTGGCCTGCGTCCCGGAGAACGGCTGGGAGGACGAGGCGTTGTCGGCCTGAGACGCCCGTTCGTGCGGGCTGTTGTCAGTGGTGGGTGCGAGGATCCTCGGTGTCGGCAGCGATGGCAGCCGCAGTGACGAGGAGGAGCATCCCCATGCGCATCGTGGTCAGCGAGTTCATGAGCCTGGACGGCGTCGTGCAGGCGCCGGGCGGGCCCGGGGAGGACACCGACGGCGGCTTCGCGCACGGCGGCTGGTCGCATCCCTTCTTCGACCCGGAGGTGGTCGGCGGGGCGTTCGCCGGGGCGCTGGACGCGGCCGAGGCGCTGCTGTTCGGGCGCCGTACGTGGCAGACGATGGCCGCGGCCTGGCCGGAACGGGCCGGCGACCCGTTCGCCGACCGGATGAACTCCATCCGCAAGTACGTCGTTTCCAGCACGCTGGACGACTCCGCGCCGGCCTGGGACAACACCACGCGCATCCCGGGTGACGAGGCCGTGGCCCGCATCCGCGAGCTGCGCGCGGCCGAGGGCGGCGACCTGCTGGTCATGGGCAGCCCCACGCTCGTGCGCACCCTGCTGGCGGAGGGCCTCGTCGACGAACTGCGGCTCATCGTCATGCCGGTGCTGCTCGGCGGCGGGAAGAGCATCTTCCCCGCGGACGGTGTGCTGCGCACGCTGGAGCTCGTCTCCACCGTCACCGGCGCGGCGGGCGCACAGGTGTGCACGTACCGGCCGGCCGCCGCGTCCTGACGGACGCCGGCCGCGGCGGCATCAGCGCATCAGCGTGCCGCCGTTGATGTCGTACGTCGCCCCGGTGACGAAGGAGCCCTCCGCGGCCAGGAACACGACCAGCCGTGCGACCTCCTCCGGCGTGGCGATGCGCCCCAGCGGCACCTGCGCGGTGAGTTCGGCGAGCTGCTCGGGGCTCACGGCGCGCACCATCGGGGTGTCGGTCATGGCCGGCGCGACCGCGTTGACGGTGATGCCGTGCGGCGCCAGCTCGGTGGCGAAGACCCGGGTCAGGGAGATCAGCCCGGCCTTGGAGCTGCCGTAGGCGGCGCCGGTGGGGCGGGGCGTCTGGCCGGCGACCGAGGCCATGTTGACGATCCGGCCCCAGCCGCGCTCGCGCATCCCGGCGGCGACGGCGCGGGTGAGGAAGAAGACGGCGCGCAGGTTGACGGCGAAGACCTCGTCCCAGTCCTCGGGGGTGATGTCCCACAGCGGTACCGCCAGGGGACGGGCGGCGTTGTTGACGAGGACGTCCACGGGCGACCAGTCCTCGGCCGCGCGGTGGGCACGCTCGATCGCGTCGAGGTCGCGGAGGTCGGCGTGGAGCGGCAGGACGCGCTGCCCGCCGGGGTCGAGCGCGCGGGCGGTGGCGCGGTTGGCCTCGTCGTCGACGTCCAGCGCCACGACGCGCGCGCCTTCCGCGAGGAAGGCCCGCACGAGGGCGGCGCCCAGCCCTTGGGCGCTGCCGGTGATCAGCGCGGTGCGGTCGCTCAGGGCGGTACCGGGCATGGTGTCTCCGTTCCGGGGGTCTTCCGAGTGGTTCAGGCAGTGCCGAAGAACAGCGGCCGCCCCACCCGGGCCTCGACCCGCAGATAACGCCACAGCCGCCCGGCCCCCACGGGGGTCTCCCGCACGATGCCGCACACCCGCGACACGGTGGCCAGGTCGGGGACGTCGGCGAGTATGTACGACATCCACGGCCAGGCCGGGGTGGCCCCCACCATCAGCTGGTCGTCGTCCAGCGTGCCCAGCACCCGTACGCCGAAGCGTTCCGCGAGCCGGCCGAACGCCGGCGGAATGGCCTCCGCCACCACCGCCCGCTCGTCGTCGTCGGCGTTGAAGAACTCCTGCGTGACGCCGATGCAGAAGAGGACGCGCAACGGGTCGGGGGTGGGGGAGCCGGGCTGGGTCTCGGAGGCGGACATGACGCGACCTCGTCGGGAATCAGGGCGGCACGGGGCCGCGCACGGCAGGGGGCCGACCGCCGAAACGATCATGAAGACGCTAACACTCACCCCTGGACACGGACGGACCGGGCCCGCCGCCTCACCCGCGCGGCACCGCCCGGGGTGCGGCGGCCGCGCGGGTGGCGGAGCAAGGTAGCGACGGGGGTGCCGTCGCCGGGGAGAAGGCCGAGGTGGAGCAGGTCATGCCGTTCGCGCCGTGCATGAGCGTGCGGGACACCGCCGCCAGCATCGCCTTCTACAAGAAGCTGGGCTTCGACGTCGACTCCAGCGCGGCCCGCCCTGGCGACGACATCCACATGCTCCTCTACCGGGGCGAGTTCTGCGGCATGCTCTACAGCAACGACGACCTGCGGAACTGGCTGCCCATCCTGGCCGACGAGCCCATCGGCATGGCCGGCATGCTCTACCTGGGCGTGGACGACTTCGAGGGTGTCCACGCCCGGGTCACCGAGCACACCCAGATCATCAAGGGCCCGCTCACCGACCACACCGGCCAGCGGGTCTTCTACTTCCGAGACATCGACGGCTACGTCATCGGCGTCAACGACAACGCGGCCCTCGCCGCAAGCGATTTCGGCACGTACGCCTGAACCCCCGCCTGCCCCGTCCGCTCAGGGTGCCGCGGCCGGGACGGGCGGCAGGATGTCGTTCAGCCCTTGCGCGCAGCCCGCGGCGGCCTTGGCCGCGCGGGGCAGCATGATGCTCTCGTAGGCCCGCACGGCCTGGCCGGGCGTGGGTTCCCGGACCAGGGCCAGCGCCAGGTCGGCGCCGTCCCGCAGGGCGAGGTTGGCGCCGACGCCCAGCGGCGGCATGAGGTGGGCGGCGTCGCCGAGCAGCGTGACGCCGGGCACGTGGTCCCAGTGGTGCGCGACGGGCAGCGCGTACAGGGGGCGGTTGACGAACTCCTCCTCGCCGTGGCGCAGCAGGTACAGCAGGTCGTCGTGCCAGCCGTCGTACATGCCCAGCAGGTGCCGGCGGACCGCCGCCGTGTCGGCGAGGTCGAGCCCGGCGGCGGCGTGCCAGTCCTCGGGCGCGCGGAACATGGCCGCCGTGTCGATGCGGCCGCCGCTGCTGCGCTGGGCGAACAGGCCCTGGCTGCCGGCCCGTGCCGACAGGGAACCGTTCCCGACCATCCGGGCCATGGCGGCGTGGCGCCTGTCGGCGTCGTCGAAACCGTTCCCGACGAACGTGACGCCTGTGTAGCGGGGTACGGCGTCCGACACCGCCGGCCGGACCCGGGACCAGGCGCCGTCGGCGCCGACGACGAGATCGAAGTCCTCGGCGGAGCCGTCCTCGAACAGCAGCCGGCAGGTGCCGTCGCCCTGCGGGAGTGCCCCGGTGACGGCCCGTCCCCAGCGCACGGTGCCGGGCGTGAGCGACTCCAGCAGCAGGTCGCGCAGCTGGCCGCGGTCGATCTCCGGGCGGTGGGACACCCCGTCGGCCGGTTCGTCCACCGTCAGGACCTCGGCGGTGAAGGGGTCGAGGGCGCGCCAGGTCTCGCCCTCGGGGCGGGCCAGTGCGTGGAACCGGTCGAGCACTCCGGCCTCGTCCAGCGCCTTCTGGCCCGTGGTGCTGTGGATGTCGAGCGTGCCGCCCTGCCTGCGGGCGCCGGCGGACGCGTCGCGCTCGAAGACGGTGACGGAGCAGCCGTGGCGTTGCAGGATGCGGGCACAGACCAGCCCGCCCGGACCGGCTCCGACGACGGCGATGTGCAAAGCCTGCATGGGGACCCCCTTGAGTGGTGTGACGGGGCGGCGACCGCGACCCGGCCCACCCCCGGTCACACAAAAGCACACCGACTCAATAAGTGCAACGACTTAACTTTTTGGGCTGCTCAACCGTGCGGTAGGGTGGCCCGGTGACCGAACCCACCGGGCGCCGCGAGCGCAAGAAGGCCCAGACCCGCAAGGCGTTGGCGGACGCCGCGCTCGAACTGTTCCTGGAGCGCGGCTACGACCAGGTCGGCGTCAAGGAGGTGGCCGACGCCGCGGACGTCTCGGTGACCACGCTGTTCAAGCACTTCCCGTGCAAAGAGGCCCTCGTCTTCGACCTGGAGCAGGACATCGAGGCGGCACTCGTCGGCGCCGTGCGCGACCGCGCCCCGGGCCGGTCGGTCCTGGAGGCCCTGCGCGAGCACCTGCTGACCGCCGTGGGGCCGCACCTGCTCTGGCCCGGCGCCGCCGAGAAGTCCGGGCTCGGGGAGTTCAGCCGCGAGCACCTGCTGACCGCGGTCGGGCCGCACACCCTCCCGCCGGGCGTCGGCGAGGGGTCCCGGCTCGAGGAGTTCAGCCGCATGGTGGAGAACACCCCGGCCCTGCGCGAGTACGCCCACCGGATGTGGCTGCGGCACGAGGCCGCCCTGGGCCGGGCGATCGCCGCCGAGACGGGGGCCCCCGAGGACGACGCCACCTGCGCCGCCCTCGCCCGCTTCGCCCTGGACATCCCCTTCCTCGCCGGCAGCCACCCGGACCCGGCGGCTGCCGCGGACGCCATGTTCACCCTGCTGGAACGCGGCTGGAACGCCACGCACCCCGGGCACTGAGAGCCGCGGTCAGCAACCGCCGCCGGCCGCCAGCCGCGTCTCCACCACCAACGCGTCCACCTGCTCCCGCGCCCCGGGCACGTCCGGCAGAGCCGTGGCCGCCTCCGCCGCGTCCAACGCCGCGTGCAGCGCCGCCACGTCCGCGGCCAGGCGCTCCTGCGACGGCGCACCGTCCAGCGCCGCCAGCGGCAAATGCTCGGCCGCCACCTTGGCCCGCACCAGCTCACCCACGTAGGCCGGTGCCGGCCCGGTCTCCGCCAGCGCCGGCAGATCCGCCAGCACCTGCCGCTCGCGCATCAGGTGGATGCCCGTCAGCAGCAAACGGAACGTGTACAGCAGCGGCTTCAGCTCACCGGTCCTCCCGAACAGCCGCCACTGCGTCGTGGCGAAGCCCCGGTAGTGACGGGCGTGGTGCCGCGTCAGCAGCTTCGGCGCGAGCTCCACCAGCGCCGCGTGCTCCGGCGTCGTGTGCACCACGAGCGGGGAGAGCAGCTGCTCCAGGACGTAGCCGTTGGGGCGCAGCAGCAGCCGCGCGAACTTGGCCAGGTCGTGCGTGACGAGGTCCAGCTCCACGCCGTCGCGGTCCCAGGTCCGGCTCAGCGTCTCCTGCCCGGGCTCCAGCCCGAGCACGTCGCGCAGCGGCAGCAGGTGCACCCCGCGCAGGTCGACGTCCGAGTCGCGGGACGGGAACCCGTACAGGTGTGCGCCGGAGACCGTGGCGAACAGCAGCGGGTGCTGCTGTTCCGCGACGACCGGCGTCAGGTCGGGCAGGCCGGCCGGGGCGGACGCCGGGGGAGTGGTGGACAGGCCGTGGGTGACGTTCATGATGCGGGGCTTTCCTGGTGGAGGGAACGGCGGCGTACGGAGACCAGCCAGTCCTCGACGCGCGGGGTGTCGGGGTCGTCGGGCAGGGGGCTGCCGGCGAGGGCCGCGTCGAGGCGGGCGGCCAGACGGTCGTGCCAGGCACAGACCTCCGCCCATGTCAGCTCGCCGCGGCGGACGGCCATGAGCCGCTCCCGGTGCGGGCCCACGTCGACCATGACGGAGCCGCTCTCCAGGAGCTCCGCGCCGCTGATCATCAGCCGCAGCAGGTGCACGACGTGCTTCCAGCGCGGCTCGCCCTCGCTCCGCCGCCGGGCGTCCGCCTTGGCGAACTGCGACCGCGCGTACCGCCCGTACGTCCGGTACGCCCTGCGGGAGAGGAACGCGGGCGCCAGCGCGCGCAGTTCGGCGCCGAGCGCCGTGCTGTGCTCGACCAGGGGGCTGTGCAGCACCTCCAGCACGTTGGGGTTGCCGGTCAGGGCCAGCTCGCAGAACCGCTCGACCTCCCAGCTGAACTGCTCGGGCAGCGGCCCGTCCAGGTGCGTGGGCGGCTTGCTCATCGGCCAGAAGTCCTCGGTGGGGGCGACGAACACGCCGCGCCGGTCGACATCGGAGGCCGCGGTGG
This sequence comes from Streptomyces mashuensis, assembly GCF_014654785.1. Taxonomy (GTDB): domain Bacteria; phylum Actinomycetota; class Actinomycetes; order Streptomycetales; family Streptomycetaceae; genus Streptomyces; species Streptomyces mashuensis. The sequence goes on along the minus strand of NZ_BNBD01000008.1, from coordinate 242,574 downwards.
CGAGTCCGAACGCGCGCGACCCGACGACCACCGACAGGATGGAATGCCGCTCGGCCAGGTGTTTCTCGTCCGACATGCGGATCATCGTCGTATCCCGGACCGTTCCGTGTCCAAACGCTTTTCACCGGGCGGCCGCCCCCAGGGGTGCCCTGCCGCCCCCGGCACCGGCTTGGTTAGGCTTCCGGGATGACCGGGATCAACCGCATGGACCGTGCCGCAGGAGCCGTCGTCGGATCGGCCGTGGGCGACGCCCTGGGCGCCCCCTTCGAGTTCGGGCCGTCCGGAGCGTTCTCCGCCCGCTTCCCCCGTTCCGCGCCCGGCGGCGAGATGTGCGGCGGCCGCGGCTGGGACCCGGGCGAGGCCACCGACGACACGCAGATGGCGCTGCACGTCGCCGACTCGCTCCTGGAGCGCGGGCGGCTGGACCCGGCCGACATCTTCGCCCGCTTCCAGCGCTGGGCGGCCGCCGACCTGAAGGACATCGGCATCCAGACCGAGGGCGTGCTGCACAGCGGCCTGCCCTGGGACCGCGCCGCCACGGCCTGGTTCGAGGCCGGGCACCGCTCCGCCGGCAACGGCTCCCTCATGCGGGCCACCACCGCCGCCGTGCACTTCGCGGCCCGGGGCCGCGCGGCCACCATGGACGCCGCCCGCCGCATCTCCGCCCTCACCCACGGCGACCCGGCCGCCGGCGAGGGCACCGCCGTCTTCCACGACCTGGTACGTGTCGCACTGGACGGCGGCGACCCCGTCGCGGCCCTCCCGGAGACGCTCGGCCACGTGCACCCGGACCACCGCGACCGGTACGCCGCCGTCCTCGCCCCCGACTGGCACCCCCGCCTGGCCACCGAGCCCAACGGCGCCGTCTGGCCCTGCCTGGGCTCCGCCGTCTGGGCGCTGCGCACCACGACCACGTTCGAGGACGCCCTCCGCGCCGCCGTCGACCTGGGCATGGACACCGACACCGTGGCCGCGGTCACCGGCGGCCTCGCCGGTGCCGTGTACGGGCTCGGCGCCGTCCCCGCGCGCTGGACGGAGCCCCTGCACGTACCGCTGCCCGGCGCGGGCGACCGCGTGCTGCGCCTGCCGGAACTGACCGAGGTCGCCCGGCGCCTGGTGGAGTCCGGCTGAGCCCGCCTCAGCCGCGGACCCGCACGCCGTAGCGGGTGCGCAGCACGTGCAGCTCCCAGCAGGAGACGGCGGTGACCGACAGCGGTCCGCCGAGGAACGCCGCGATCTTCACCGCCAGCGGCCCGTTCGGCAGGCCGTCGCCGAGCTGCACCAGGTTGAGCACCCACACCAGGACGACCGTGAGGACGGCCGGCAGCGAAGCGTGCACGTCGGCGGTGTTGAACGCGAACCGGGCGGCGGCACCGGAGGCGAAGAACAGGAACCCGGCGGCCCACATCAGGAACGGGAACCACACCAGGGCCATGAACACGAAGACCACCGCCTGTGGGACGGCGTAGCCGCTCAGCGACTTCCCCAGCATGCCCAGGCCGAGGAAACCACCCACCGCGACCACCGGCACACCCACGTACCAGCCGACCGCCCGCAGCGGATGCCGCAGCCGCGACCGCAGCAGCGGCCGGTGCTGCCGCGGCGCGTACCAGATGAAGCCGGCGACGACGACCGGCCCCACCAGCAGCAGCACCAGCGGTGCCGTGAACAGCTTCGTGAAGCCGTCCTCGAAGACGGCGCTCCAGCCGCCGTCCACCCCGTACACCGATATCAGCACGAAGGTCGTCAGCGCTCCGACGACCGCCCGGGCCTTCTGGACCCGGCCGATGACCGGGTCGTTCACCCGGCCCGTGCTCGGCGCGGCGAAAATGGCGGTGGCCCGGGCCCGTGCGTGCCGGAACAGACCGAACGGGCCGCACCCGCCGACGGCCATGACGTCGCGTCCAAGCGACATGTGGTGTCCCTCCCCGTGATTGACGTCCCGGCAGCTTACTCACGTCCCACCAGCACCGAACGCCACTCCCGCACCCACCCGTCCGGCGCACCGTGCGCCCCGTGGACCCGGCGCCGTGACGTCACCCGTTCGCCGCCCAGCTGGTGAGGTGCCGCCCCGGCCGGACGAGGATGAAGGGACGTGCCGGCGCAGGAGAGGGGCGACCGTGAGCGGGCCGGAGGGTGAGCAGCGGACGGCGACGGGTGCCGGCGGCGGCTCGCCGTGGAGCATGTTCGACCCCGTGCCGGTGCCCGTCGCCGTCACCCGGGGGCCGCAGCACGAACTCGTCTACACCAACCACCTCCACCGGCAGGTCTTCGGCCCCCGGCCGCTGGGCGTGCCGCTCGCCCAGGCGTTCCCCGAGCAGAAGCAGCAGAGCTACTTCGCCCTCGTCGACGAGGTGTTCCGCACCGGCGAGCCGGTGCGCCTGGCCGCCGCCCCCAGCGAGTACCGCTCGCCGCACGGCTTCACCAAGCGGTACTTCACCTTCAGCCTCTCCGTCCTCGGCATGCCCGACGGCGGGCGGGGCGTCCTCGTCGTGGCCGTCGACGTCACCGAGCAGGTCCGGTCCGCGGAACGCGACCGGAGCACCACGGAGGAGCGGCTGCGCGCCCTGCGCCGGTTCGAGAACCTGGTGGCCACCGGCACACAGATCGTCTGGGTGGCGGCCGCCAAGGGCGGCACCATCGAGCCCAGCCCCGGCTGGGAGCACGTCACCGGCCAGACGTGGGAGGAGTTCCGCGGCGACGGCTGGCTGGACGTACTGCACCCGCAGGACCGCGAACCCATGAGGGCCGCCTGGCAGCAGGCCCTGGACGAGGTGCCCGACGAGTTCACGTACGTCTACCGGCTGCGCACCGCCGACGGCACCTACCGCCACTTCCACGTCCGGGCCGTGCCCGTCCGGGACGACGACGGCCGGGTCCTGGAATGGGTGGGCACCTGCACCGACATCGAACGGGACTGGCAGGAGCAGCGCCGCAAGGACGTCCTGGCCGCGGCGGCGGCCCTGCTGGCCGAGTCCACGCAGCCCCGCACCGCGTTCGCCGCCCTCGGCGACGTCATCGTGCCCGCCCTCGCCGACAAGTGCGGCATCTACCTCTTCACCGACCCCGTCGACCAGCTCGCCGACGGCGCCGGGCTCACCGTCGAACGCATTGCCGCCCGCACCCGCGAGGGCCTGCCCGCCGACCCGCCCCGGCTGGGGACCGAGCACATCCCGGACGGCAGCGTCTTCGCTCGCGCCGTCCGGGAACGCCGCCCCGTCCTCACGACCTTCGACCCCGACACCACCCCGCCCGGCCTCGTGCCACCCGACACGCTGCCCTGGCTGCGCAGCGCCCGCGCCCACAGCGTCGCCGTCGTGCCCGTCCTCATCGACGGCACCCTCGCCGCCATCGTCGACGTCTTCGCCTGCGGCGACCGCGACCCGATCGGCGCGGCCGACCTGGCGCTGCTGCACGAACTCCTGGAACAGGCCCACGACCCGCTGCGCAACATCATGGAGTTCCAGCGCACCCAGCGCGTCGCCCTCGCCCTCCAGCACAGCCTGCTCAGCCGGCCCCCGCACTACGGCGACCTGCACATCGTCTCGCGCTACCTGCCGAGCCCCGCCGCCGCCGAGGTCGGCGGCGACTGGTACGACTCCTTCGTCCTGGGCGACGGCGCGCTGGCACTCGTCATCGGCGACGTCGCCGGGCACGACATCGCGGCCGCCGTGAACATGAGCAAGATGCGCAACATGCTGCGCAGCCTCGCCGCCGACCGGGAGGAACCGCCGGGCGACATCATCCGGCGCCTCGACCGGGCCGCCCAGCTCCTCGAACCCGACGGCTCCACCGCCACCTGCGCTCTCGTCCGCGTCGAGGACGCCCCCGACGGCGGCCGGCAGGCGTACTACAGCGTCGCCGGGCACCCCCCGCCGCTGCTGGTGACCCCGGACGGCCGCACGTCCTTCCTCACCGGGGCCATGTCACCGCTGCTCGGCCTGCCCGTACCCGACGACTGGCGCGTCAGCGCCGTGCAGCCCCTGCCCGCCGGCAGCACGCTGCTGCTCTACACCGACGGCCTGGTGGAACGCCCCGACGAGGACATCGACGACGGCCTGACCCGCCTGGCCCGCACCGCCGCCGACCTCGCCGGCACCCCCCTGGAGACGTTCTGCGACACCCTCGTCTCGTGCGCCGCCGCAAGCGGCCGCGACGACGTATGCCTCATCGCCGTCCGCCTGCCGGCGCCGCAGCACTGAGCCGGTCGGTTTCCGCTGATCGGGGACGGTTTCAAGCCGTCCGCCCAGCGCAGGTCCTCGTGAAACGTCCGTAGTCGCTCTCGGTCACCCGGCGGACCCTACGGCCTGCCACCATGGGCCCGTCCCCCATGCCGCGCACGCCTCTTGTGTGTCCCGGCACCATAGGAGCCGGGTGCCGCGGAGCCCTAGGGTCTGCCGCCATGACGAGCGAACTCCCCACCCCGCCGCCGCACACGGCGGGCCCGGACCTGCGTGGCCGCACGGCACTGGTGACCGGAGCGGGCAGCGGCATCGGGCGGGCCTGCGCCGCGCACCTGGCCCGGGCCGGGGCCACCGTGCACGTCGTCGACGTGGACGCCGGCTCCGCGACGGCGGTCGCGCAGGCGATCGGCGGTCTGCCCCACATCGCCGACCTCGCTGACCCGGCCGCCCTCGACACGCTGCCCGCCGCCGTCGACATCCTCGTGAACAACGCCGGCTTGCAGCATGTGGCGCCCCTCACCGCCTTCCCGCCGGAGCGCTTCGCCCTCATCCAACAGGTCATGGTCACCGCGCCGTTCCTGCTGATGCGGCGGACGCTGCCGCACATGTACGCCTCCGGCTGGGGGCGCGTCATCAACATCTCCAGCGTCCACGGGCGCCGCGCGAGCGCCTTCAAGTGCGCGTACGTCGCGGCCAAGCACGCCCTGGAGGGCCTGAGCAAGGTGGCCGCCGTCGAGGGCGCGCCGCACGGCGTCACCAGCAACTGCGTCAGCCCCGGCTACGTCCGCACCCCGCTGGTGGAGGACCAGGTCCGCGCCCAGGCCGCCGCCCACGGCATCACGGCGGACGCGGTGCTCGACGACGTCCTGCTGGCCCGCTCGCCCCTGGGCCGCCTGCTCGAACCCGACGAGGTCGCGGCCGCCGTGGTGTGGCTGTGCGGCCCGGCCGCCGGCGGCATCAACGGCGCCTCGATCGCCCTCGACGGCGGCTGGACCGCGACCTGACCCCTTCCCCCGAAGACTGGTGACCCACCCCATGACCCGTCCCACGACCCACCCCCCGACCGGCGGCATCACCCGCGTCGTCGCCGCGAGCCTGATCGGCACCACCGTCGAGTGGTACGACTTCTTCCTGTACGGCTCGGCCGCCGCGCTGGTGTTCAACACCCTCTTCTTCCCCGCCGACGACCCCCTCGTGGGCACCCTGATCGCCTTCGTCACGTACGCGATCGGCTTTGCCGCCAGGCCGCTCGGCGGCATCGTCTTCGGGCACTTCGGCGACCGGACCGGCCGCAAGAAACTGCTCGTCGTCAGCCTGCTGATGATGGGCGGCGCGACCTTCGCCATGGGTCTGCTGCCCACCTACGACACCATCGGCGTCGCCGCGCCGATCCTGCTGACCGTGCTGCGGCTCGTCCAGGGCTTCGCGCTCGGCGGCGAGTGGGGCGGCGCGGTGCTGCTGGTCTCGGAGCACGGCGGCGCCGACCGCCGCGGCTTCTGGGCGTCCTGGCCGCAGTGCGGTGCCCCCGGCGGCAACCTGCTGGCCACCGGCGTCCTGGCCCTGCTGGCGGCCGTCCAGTCCGAGGCGGACTTCCGGGCCTGGGGCTGGCGCATACCCTTCCTGCTCTCCGGCGTCCTGGTCCTCATCGGCCTGTGGGTGCGTGTCTCCGTCACCGAATCCCCCGTCTTCCTGCAGGCCCGGGCGGCGGCCGAGGCCGGGGCCGCGCCGGAACACGCGCCGCGCACCCCCGTCACCGATGTGCTGCGCAGGAACTGGCGCGAGGTGCTCACCGCCATGGGAACACGCTTCGGCGAGAACGTCTCCTACTACGTCCTCACCTCCTTCCTCCTGGTCTACGTCACCACCCACCTGCACCTTTCCAAGAGCACCGCCCTCAACGCCGTCCTCATCGGCTCCGCCGCGCACTTCGTCACCATCCCGCTGTGGGGTGCACTGTCCGACAGGGCCGGCCGCAGACCGGTCACCCTCATCGGCTCGGCCGGCATGGCCCTGTGGGCCTTCGCGTTCTTCGCGCTGCTGGACACCCGCTCCTTCGCCGCGATCACCGCGTCCGTGACCGTGGGACTGGTGCTGCACGGCGCCATGTACGGGCCCCAGGCCGCCTTCGTCTCCGAGATGTTCGACACCCGCGTCCGCTACTCCGGCGCCTCCCTGGGCTCCCAGCTCTCCTCCATCGCCGCCGGCGCCTTGGCCCCCGTCATTGCCGTCGAACTCCTCAAGACCTACCGCTCGCCGACCCCGATCGCCCTGTACCTGTGCCTGGCGGCCGTGGTCACCTCCGTCACGGTCGCCCTCGCCCGCGAGACCCGCGGACGCGACCTCGCCCGCTCCGCACCCCAGGGGGCCGCAGGAGGCGACCGGGCCCCGCTGACCGGCGCCGAACCCACCTGAGAACGGCCCGGCACGAAGGACCACCATGGTGACCATGAACGAGGACCGCGCCGTGCGCCCCGCCCGGCCCGCCACGGCCGCACTGCTGAATCTGCTCCGCCACCTCGCCGCCGGAGCCCCCGCCGAGATGCTCGCCCCCGCGGCCGCCGCCGACCGCGCCGCCCTCGACGACCCGGCCGAACAGGCCGCGCTCGACGCGGCCCTGGACGCCGCCCTCGACATCCGGCACACCCTCGACCAGCACCGGCGCCGCGAAGCCGAACTCGCCGCGCTCTTCGACACCGCGAGCGACCTGGCCGCCCTGCGCGACACGGACGCCGTCCTGCGCGCCATCGTCCACCGGGCCCGCACCCTCCTCGGCACCGACGTCGCCTACCTGACCCTGCACGACCCCGCCGCCGGCGACACCTTCATGCGCGTCACCGACGGCTCGGCGTCCGCCGGCTTCCAGCAACTGCGCCTGGGCATGGGCGAGGGCCTCGGCGGCCTGGTGGCCCAGACCGCCCGCCCCTACACCAGCACCGACTACCGCACCGACCGCCGCTTCCAGCACACCGACGCCATCGACACCGCCGTCACCGACGAAGGACTGCGCGGCATCCTCGGCGTCCCGCTGCGCGTGGGCGCCCGCGTCATCGGCGTCCTCTTCGCCGCCGACCGCCGCCCGCGCACCTTCACCCCCGACGCCGTCGCCCTGCTCGCCTCCCTCGCCGACCACGCCGCCGTCGCCCTCGACAACGCCCGCCTGCTGGAGGAGACCCGCACCGCCCTGGCCGGCCTCGACACCGCCAACCGCACCGCCCGCGCCCACGGCGAGGCCCTGCGCCGCGCCGCCGACGCACACGACCGCCTCACCGCACTCGTCCTGCGCGGCGCCACCGTCGGCGAGGTCGCCGCCCAGATCGCCGCCCTGCTCGGCGGCGACCTGGGCGTCCACGACGCCGACGGCACCCCGCTGGCCCGCGTCGGCACAGCACCCGCCACCCCACCGGCCGACGCCGTCGCCGCCTCCGCCACCAGCGGCCGGGCCGTGCCCGCGGACGGCATATGGGTGTGCGCGGTCCCGGCCGGCTCCGAACTCCTCGGCAGCCTCACCCTCACCGGCCGTACCGACCTGACCGACGCCGACCGGCGCCTGTTCGAGCGCGCCGCCCTCGTCACCGCCCTGCTGCTGCTTCTGCGCCGCTCCGTCGCCGAAGCGGAGGACCGCGTACGCGGCGAACTCCTCGACGACCTCCTGACCCCCCGGGCGCCCGGCACCCGCCACGACACGGGCCGGCTCGCCCTGCGGGCCCGCCGCCTCGGCGTCGACCTCGCCCACCCCCACGCCGTCCTCGCTCTCGACTGCGACGCCGAAACGCGCCCGCGCCTGGTGGCCGAGGCCGCCCGGCACGCCCGCCGGCACGGCGGCCTCGCCGGCACCCGCGACGGCCACGTGCTCCTGCTGCTCCCCGCCGGCGAATGCGCCCGCCTCGCCCGGGACCTGGCCCAGGCCCTCGGCCGGCGCCTGGGCACCCCCGTCACCGCGGGCGCCGCCGGGCCGGCCACCGGGCCCGAGCACCTGCCCGCCGCCCTCGCCGAGGCGCTGCGTTGCCTGGCCGCCCTGCACGCCCTCGGCCGCACCGGCGACGGCGCCGACCTGCCCGCGCTCGGGTTCCTCGGCGTCCTGCTCGCCGACCGCGGCGACGTACCGGGCTTCGTCCGCCGCGTCCTCGGCCCCGTCCTGGACTACGACGACCAACGCGGCACCGAACTGACCCGCACCCTCGACGCGTACTTCGCCTGCGGCACGAGCCCCGCCCGGACCAAGGACGACCTCCACGTCCACGTCAACACCGTCGTGCAGCGCCTGGACCGCGTCGGCCGCCTGCTGGGCCCCGACTGGAACACGCCCGCCCGCGCCCTCGAACTCCAGCTGGCCCTCCAACTCCACCGCCTCACCCGCCGCGCCTGACCGCGGCCAGCCCGCCAACGCCCGGAACGCGGCCCGGCGGGCATCCCGACCGCCGCCGTGCTGCTCAGTTCTTGCCTCGGGCGGTACGGCGCTTCGCGCCGCTGGTGCCCCTGGTCCTCCCACCTCACCCGCGAGGCCCACCCGTCCCGACCGGGCGCAGGCTCGGCCCATGCGCACCTGGGCGACGGCCGGCTGACGCTGCCCGAGGAGACCCTGGCCCGGCACGGTGTGTCCAGGGCCGACCTGGAACAGGCCCGCGACACACCCGGTACGCGCGCCCTGCTCACCGCGGAACTGACCCGGGCCCGGGCCGCCCTGCAGGCCGCCCGGGCCCTGCCGGGACTCGTCGTCCCGGGCTGCCGCGCGTTCGTCCGGGCCTTCGTGGAACTGGAGGTGCTCACCGCCGACGCGGCCCTCCGCGCCGTCCCGGAGGTCCTGCGGGCGCCGGTGCGTCCCGCCACGGGCGCCGCTCTGCGCGTCCTCCTCGGGGAGTGGGGCCGCCGCGGCAGGTAGCGGGCCGGTCAGTCGCCCGGCGTGCCCAGCTGCGCCGTCGTGTTCGCGCCGTCCAGGGACTCGCGGAGGATGTCGGCGTGACCCGCGTGCTGCGCGGTTTCGCGCAGGAGGTGGAGGAGGATCCGGTGCCCCGACCAGTGGTGGACCTCGTCCGGGGCCCACGGGGCCTCCGGGAGCCGGGCGGTGGTCTCCAGCGAAGGAAGGGCCATGACGGCCTCGTCCGTGGCCTTGGCCGCGGCACGGTACGCCGCGACCAGGTCGGCCACCGCGGCCCCCTCGGGCATGCGGTACTGGTCCATGTCCCACATGCCCTCGGGTGTGCTGCCGTCGCCCGTCGTCAGGATGTGGGCCCACACGCGCTCGCCGGACGTCAGGTGGCGGACCAGGCCGCCGAGCGTCAGCTCACTGGCCGTACTGCGGTGCGCGGCCTGCGCGTCGGTGATGCCGCGCAGGGTGATGAGGAAGGTCTCCCGCTGCTCCTGGAGGGCGCGGAGCAGGTCGGTACGGTCGTCGTTCACGGACGAGTGCTGGGTCATGACGGAGACTTTAGGGACCGTACCGGTCAGTTCCTGACCTGATTCAGAACTTTTTGAGCGGCCGTCAGTCGCTGGACGTCACCCGGCTCGTCAGGCGCTCGTGACGCTGACGCGCCGCCTGCGGCGTGCCCAGGCCGAGGCCGAACGCGATCTCCTGCCAGGTCATGCCGCGCCCCCGGGCCATGTCCATGAGTCCGGCCTCGATCTGGTCCATCTCCCCACGCGCCAGCGGCACCAGGCTCAGCGCCGCGGTGATGTCCGCCCGGTCGACCTCCGGTTCGCCGTCCTCCCGCTGCGCCGCGCCGCTGAGCAGGAACGCCACCAGCCGCACCGCCTCATGCGGGGCGATGACGTACGGGTGCGTCTGGCGGCGGCGCTGCTCGTCGGTGGCGGCGTGCCGCTCGGCGATGCGGAAGAGCGAGGCGTGGGCACGGCGGTCCCGTGCCTCGTCGGGGCGGGGCGGGGTGAAGGGGTCGGTGGGCTGTCCCGAAGTGGTGTCCATACGAGAAGAGTGGCCGTTTCCTCGCTGCGTTGTCAACGCATTATGTTGAACATACCGTTCAAGCGTCGGGTGCCTTCGCGGCGGGAACGCTTGTGCCATGACCGGACGCACCCGGCGCACCGATCCTGCGCTGATCGATTTCGCCACCGCGCGCCGCATGTTCCCGCGCGGCACCTCTTCCGCCGCCCTGGAGCAGGCGCTCAAGCCCGTTCTCGTGAAGGCCCATGCCGGTCTCTACAGCACCGGCGTCGACCGGTACCCGGCCGCCGCCGTCCGCGACCTGGCGCACCGCGTGGCGGACGGGACGGCGGCCGTTCCGCCCGTGTCGGCCGCCCGGCGCGCCCTGTACGGCGGCCGGACGGCTCTCGGTGTCCTGCTGGGCATCGCCGTCCTCGGCGGGTTCCTCGGCGTCGTCGTCTACGCGATCGTCTGGCTGGCCATGGGGGCGCCGGCCCGCTGAGCCCGCCCGGTGCCCCCGCCGTCGGCGGCCCGCCGTCAGCGGCCGGCCGTCACTTGGTGACCGTCCACTCGCCGGTGTCCTTGCCGAAGCCCGAGTCCGTGGCGAACCGCACGCTGCGCGGCTTGGCGTTCTCCGGCACCGCGACCACCACGTAGCCGAGGGTCTTCTCGCCGGGGGCGAGCTTCACCGACGCGGGCATGTTGGGGCCGGCCGTGATCTCTCCCATCGAGTGCGTGAAGGTCTCGCCCTTCTCGTCGACGACCTTCACGCCGTTGGCCGGGCTGTCGCTGTAGGCGGCCTTGCCGGTGTTCACGATCTCGAGCTGGGCGGCGACCCACCGCTTGCCGGGCGCAGGCTTCATGAACTTGTTCGCGCTCTGCGCCGGGTCCACCCAGCTCTTGAGCGTGACGCCGACCTGCACGCCCTCGCCCTTCCCCTTCAGCGTGGCGGTGCCGCCCACGGACAGGGCCCCGCCCTGGGACGCGGCGGGCGCCGGGGCGGCGCTCGTGGCAGCGCCCGGCCCGCCCGAGGCGTCCGCGTCGTTGTTGCAGGCGGTGGCGGTGGCGGCGATGGCCACGACGATGAGTGCGGTGCCGAGCTGACGACGCATGGTGTCCCCCGTGAGGTGTGAAGAGCGTTTGACGTGCACATTCTTATGTCGCCCGGCGGGTGGGAGCGGCCCTCGGAGGCCTCCGGGGCCACCTCCGGACGATCTTGTGACAGTCGGGGGATCAATCCGCGGCAATGTCCGCAGGCACAGGAACGGGAACGGAAGCGGCGCCGGCCGGGCGGTGGGTTATGTTGAGCGCGAGTGGCGAGAAGGGGGCACACCGGTGCCATCACGGCAGCAGCAGGCGCGCGCACAGGCATCCGCGATCACGCCGGGCGGGCCGCCCCCGGACGTGGAACCGGCCCCCGCGGACCGGGTCCGGGCCCTGTTCGGCAGTCACCGGCTGTCGCCCGCCCAGCGGCGCATCGCGCAGTACATCACCGACCACCTCACCGAGGCCGCGTTCCTCTCCATCACGGATCTGGCCGAACGCGTCGGCGTCAGCCAGCCCTCCGTGACTCGCTTCGCCTCCTCGCTCGGCTTCAGCGGCTACCCCGCGCTGCGCGAGGCGCTCCAGCCCCTGGCGCTGAGCGCGGTCGCCGGCGCCCCCGAAGCGGAGGCCGCCGAGGGGCGCGGCAACGAGCTGCAGGCGGCGGTGGACGCCGAGATCGCCAACCTGGAGAGCCTGCGCCGGGCCTTCGCCGACACCGGCCACGTGCTGCGCGTCGGCCGCGAGCTGGCCCGGTCCGTGCCCCTCACGGTGCTCGGGCTGCGCATCTCCGTCTCGCTGGCCGAGTACTTCGCGTACGCGGCCAAGCGCATCCACCCCGACGTGCGCCTCGTCTCCCGGGGCGGCAGCGTCGCCTACGACGCGCTGCTCCAGTCGCGGGAGGCGGGCGGCACGTGGGTGCTGGCCTTCGCCATGCCCCGGCACGCCAACGAGATCCTCGGTGCGCTCCGGGCGGCCCGCGCCACGGGCCTGCGCGTCGCGCTGATCACCGACGCGACGCTCGGCCCGCTGGTGGAGGAGGCCGACGTGGTGTTCACCGCGCCCACCGGCTCCCGCCTGGTCTTCGACTCGTACGCGGCGCCCGGCGTGGTCGCCGCCGCCCTGCTCCAGGCCATGGCCGACGCCGACCCCGAGCGCACCCAGCTGCGGCTGGAGAAGTACGAGCAGGCGGCCGACCAGCACGACTTCTTTCTCGAACCCTGACCAGCAGGACATTTGCCGCGACACCTGAACGTTTCGTGTCGACATCTGCCCGTTGAAGGAATGAAAATTTTCATACCCTTGCGTACTTGCCGGTAAATATATTTACTACGGGTGCACCCCGGCTTCGGCTCCCGAGGCCGAGCGCCGACCACGCGCGGAGGGCCGGGGGCGCGTGGAAGAACACCAGGGGCGTTACCCTCCTCGACGCCCTCGGCGTGTTCCGTGGGCATTCACTCCCCTCGAATGCCCCCGGCGGCCCCGGCCGGCCCCTGGGCCGGGCCGCCGGACACCACGTCAGGGCAGGACATCCGGGCAGGACGTCAGGGTGGTCAGTCCAGCAGGGCCACCGCCTCCGCCAGCAGCTCGTACTGCTTCCGCCAGTCGCTGTCGTACGTGCTGAGCACGATGTGGTCCGCCCCCGCCGCGGCGAACTCCGCCAGCCGTTCCGCCGCCTGCCGCGGGCCGCCCCGTACGACCGCCCCCGTCACGCGCTCCTCCGGGAAGCCGTACACCCGTGCCAGCGCCGCCGCGTCGGCCGGCGTCCCCGGGAACGCCCCGTCGCCGCCCAGGGCGAAGGGCTGGGCCACCGCCACACCGGGCACCGCCCGGCCCGCCGCGGCCGCGCGCTCCCGCAGCCCGGCGACCGCACCCGCCAGCCAGTCCGGCGAGGCCAGCGCGGGGAACCAGTGGTCGCCGAACCGGACGGCGCGGTCCAGCGCCGCCTCGTTCTCGCCGCCGACGAACAGGGGCGGCACGTCCGCCGGCACGGACAGGGCCACGTCCGGCCGCGCCGGGTCCAGCAGGCCGGGCTCGCCCCGCAGCAGCGCCGGGAGGTCCGTCAGCGCCATGTCCAGCCGGGCGTCACGCTCCTCGTACGGCACGCCCGCCGCACGCCAGGCCGCCCCGGCCGCTCCGTCGCCGGACCCGCCCCGCCACCGGGCCCACGCGCTGTCCCCGGCGTCGCAGCCGAGCAGCAGACGGCCGCCCGACAGGTACTGCACCGTCGCCAGCCGCTGCGCCAGCCCGGGCAGCCGTTCCAGCGCGGGGAACAGCGTGGCCGTGCCGAGCAGCAGCCGCGACGTCGTGGCCGCCGCCGTGGCCAGCACCGTCAGCGGGTCGAGCATGGGACAGCGGCCCGTGAGGTGGCCACTGGTCCACAGCGACGCGAAACCGAACTCCTCGGCCAGGCGGGCGGCTTCCGCCGTCTCCCGCGGCGCGGCCTGCGGATCGAGGGTGAGGGCCGGGACGAACACACCGATCTTCGTGCGACTCATGGGACAGAACGTAGTCTTCCCTGGTCGGAGGCGAATCCGTAGGACTACCAGGACTACGGGGACAAGGGAGGGCGGACGGCGTGGTGCTCCACGGACGGGAGGCCGAAGAGGCGGCGGTCGCAGGGCTGCTGGCCCGCGCGTGGGCGGGCCACGGAGGCGCCCTGCTGCTCCGCGGCCCGGCCGGCATCGGCAAGACCGAACTGCTCGACGAGGCCGCGCGCCGCGCCCGCACCGCCGGCAGCGACGTACGGGTCCTGCGGGCCACCGGGACGGAGGCGGAGGCCGTCCTGCCGTTCGCCGCCCTGCACCTGCTGCTCCGCCCGGTCCTGACCGCGGCCCGCCTCGCCGCCCTCCCCGCGCCCCAGGCGCGCGCACTGCGCGGCGCGTTCGGCCTGGACGAGGCGTCGCCCGACGACCGGTTCCGCACCGGGCTCGCGGTGCTCACCCTGCTCTCCGACCTGGCCGCCGAACAGCCCGTGCTGTGCCTGGTCGACGACGTGCAGTGGCTCGACCCCTCCTCGGCCGAGGCCCTGCTGTTCGTGGCGCGCCGGCTCGGCGACGAACCGGTCGCGCTCCTCCTCGCCGCCCGCGACGGCCTGCCCGGCGCCCCGGCGGCGGACCCCGCCCCGGGCCTGCCCGACCCGCTCGACCTGCCCGGCGTGCCCCAGGTGCGGCCGGCCGCCCTCACCCCCGACGCGGCGGGGCGGCTGCTGGACGACCGCGCGCCCGGCCTGGACCCGGCCGTCCGCACCCGCCTCCTCGACCAGTCCGCCGGGCACCCCCTCTCCCTCGTCGAGTCGGTCCGCGCGCTCACCGCCGACCAGCGCGCCGGCCGCGCGCCCCTGCCCTGCGAACTCCCCGTCCCCGGCCGCCTCCTGGCCGCCTACCGGGCCCGTATCGAGGACCTGCCGGAGGCCCGTACCGCCCTGCTCGTCGCGGCCGCCGCGGGCGGCGGTCACCCCGGCGAGATACGGGAGGCGGCCCGTGCCCTCGGCGCCGGCGACGACGCGCTGCCCGCCGCGGAACGCGCCGGTCTCGTCACCCTCACCAGCACCGCCGTCCACTTCCGGCACCCCCTGGTCCGCGCGGCCGCCTACCAGGGAGCCGACCCCCGCGACCGCGTCGCCGCCCACCAGGCGCTGGCCCGCGTCCAGGAGGAGGCGGGCGGCGAACCCGACCGTGCCGCATGGCACCGGGCCGCCGCCGCCCCCGGACCGGACGAGGACGTGGCCGCCCGCCTCGAAGCAGCCGCCGAATCGGCCTGGCGGCGCGGCGCGTTCGCCGCGTCCGCGGCCGCCGCCCGGCGCGCCGCCGGGCTCAGCCCGCGCCCCGCCGACCGCGCCCGCCGGCTGCTGTCGGCCGCCCAGGTGGCCGTGACCACCGGCCGGGTCGCCGAGGCCGGGCAGCTGGCACGCCAGGCCGCGGAACTGACCGAGGACCCCGGGGTACGCGGCCTGCTCGCCATGGTGCGGGCCGCCGTCGAGGACGTCGGCGGCCACCCCCGTACGGCGGCCTGCCTGCTGCTCGACCACGCCGAACCCCTCCTGGAGCACGACACGCCCACCGCCGTGTCGCTGCTGGTGCTCGCCGCCCGCAGCGCGTGGTCCGCCGGCGACGCCGTGCTCGTCCACCGGGTCGCGGACGTCGCCGGCCGGGTCCGGCCGGCCCGGCGGGAGACAACGGCGCCCGGCGCCATGGCACAGCTGGCCGCCGCACTGCGCACAGCGGAGGAGACCGGCGGCACCGCCGTACCGGCCCCCGTACCGGACGGACTCGCCGCGTCCCTCGCGGCCCTGCGCGCCTTCGTGACGGACGTACTGCACCACAACCCCGGCTCCCACCTCGTGCGGCTGCTGGCGGCCGACTGCGCCGTCCTGCTCGGCGACGACGACGCCGTGCTCGCCCTCGCCACGGCCGAAGCGGCCCGCTGCCGCGAGCGCAGCACCGTGCTGTCGCTACCCGAAGTGCTCCACACCCTCGCCCAGGCCCACCTCACCCGAGGCCGCCCCGACGCCGCCGCCGCGATCGCCGCCGAGGCCGAGGCCACCGCCGGTTCCCTGGCCGGCGTCGCGGCCGCCACCGGCCCCCACCCCGCCCGCCGGCTCACGGCCGTCGCCGCCCGGATCGCGGCCCGTACGGCCGCCCTGGCGGGCGACGACGAGGGCTGCCGGGCCGCGCTGGACCGGGCGGCCGGCGTCACCGGCGACCCCACGGGCGCGTCGGGCCCGGCCACGCTCGCCCTCCTCGACCTCGGACAGGGCCGCCACGAGCGCGCGCTGCTCCGGCTGGAGGACGCCCGCCGGGCCGGCGCCCCCGCCGCGGCCGCCCTGCTGCCCGCCACCGGGGACCTCGTGGAAGCCGCCGTCCGCGCCGGCGTCCCGGAACGGGCCACGGCACCCCTGGCAGCCTTCACCGCCTGGGCCGGGGCGACCGGACAGCCCTGGGCGCAGGCCGTCGCCCTCCGCTGCGCCGCCCTGACCGGGCCCGGGGAACGGGCCGGCGAACGGTTCGCGGCGGCCCTCGGCCACCACCGCGCCGCCGCCCGGCCGTTCGAGGAGGCACGGACGCAGCTGTTGTACGGCGAGTGGCTGCGGCGCGCCCGTCGGCGCACCGAGGCCCGCCCGCTGCTGCGGCACGCCCACGAGACGTTCGAGCGCCTGGGCGCCGCGCCGTGGGCCGAGCGGGCCCGCGCCGAGCTGCGGGCGGTGGGCGACACCGCGCCGTCGGCGCCCGCCGCGCCCGCGGACCCGTTCGCGGTGCTCACCGCGCAGGAACGCGCGGTGGTCCGCCTGGCCGCGGCCGGCACCACGAACCGGGACATCGCCGCGCGCCTGTTCCTCAGCCCCCGCACGGTCGAGTACCACCTCTACAAGGCGTACCCGAAGCTCGGCATCGGCTCGCGCCGCGAACTCGCCACGCTGAAGGACCAGGGAACCCCGTAGCGCTACGGATTCCCCGCCGCCCGCAGCCGCCTAGCGTCGTCACCGTGCACACGGCACGACACGGCGGCTACGGAAGGAGCTGACAGACCATGGCGCGAGCGGTGCTGTTCCACGAGCCCGGGGGCCCGGAGGTCCTGCGGCTGGAGGAGATCGGGGAGCCCCAGCCGGGCCCGGGACAGGTGCGGGTCAGGGTGCGGGCGGCGGGCGTGCAGCCGTACGACGTGGCGATCCGCGCCGGCTGGACGCCGCCCGGCGCGGGCCCGCTGCCCCGCATCCCCGGCAACGAGATCGCGGGCGTCGTCGACCAGGTGGGGCCGGACGTCACCGCGTGGGCGCCGGGCGACGAGGTACTGGGCTTCGGGCAGCTCGGCGGGTACGCGGAACTGGCGATATGGCCGGCGGACCAGCTCGCCCGCAAGCCGGCCGCCATGCCGTGGGAGGTCGCGGGCGGTTTCACGGCGGGCATGCAGACGGCGCACATCGCCCTGGGCGAGCTGGCCCCCGGCCCCGGCGAGGTCCTCCTCGTGCACGGCGCCGCCGGTTCGGTGGGCACCGCGGCCGTCCAGCTGGCACGGGCGGCCGGGGCCACCGTCATCGGCACCGCCCGCGAGGAGAACCACGCCCACCTCGCCGCGCTGGGCGCCCTGCCCGTCGCCTACGGGGAGGGGCTGCGCGAACGCATCGAGGCGCTGGCGCCGGACGGGGTCGACGCGGTGCTGGACGGTGCCGGCGGAGCCGCGTTCGACCTGTCCCTCCGCCTGGGCGTGGCCCGCGACCGCATCCTCACGCTGGTCGAGCACGACCGGGCGGCGGAGGCCGGGGTACGGGTGACGCCGCCCACGCGGTCGGCGGCCCGGCTGGCCGGGCTCGCGGAGCGGTACGCGCGCGGCGAACTCACCTGGCACGTCCGGGCGACGTACCCCCTGGAGCGGGCGGCCGACGCCCAGCGGGACG
Organism: Streptomyces mashuensis; assembly: GCF_014654785.1. GTDB lineage: Bacteria > Actinomycetota > Actinomycetes > Streptomycetales > Streptomycetaceae > Streptomyces > Streptomyces mashuensis. The sequence continues at coordinate 225,080 of NZ_BNBD01000008.1, read as the reverse complement.
TGGAGACGGGGCACGGCCGGGGCAAGGTCGTGCTGCTCATGGGGGAGTAGGGGAGCGGCGGGCGTGCGGTCCCGCCCGACGCGGAACGTCGGAGGGACAACGGCTCAGCCGGCCGGGGCCGCCGCCGTGGATGCGTGTCCGGCGGGACCGGGCAGGCCGTCGACGGTCAGCCGGCGTCCGTCCCAGGACACCGGCATCGGGTCGCTCACACCCCCGGTGAAGCTGCCGTCGGGCCCGGTGTGGTGGAAGCCCATCAGCACCCAGGCCCCGTCGCGCCGGCGGACCAGTTTGCCGCTGTAGTAGCGGTCGTCGGTGACCTGCTGGGCGGCGTCGATGCCGAACGGCCCCAGCAGGCTCTCGGCCGGGGCGGCCCAGATGCCGCCGCGGGTGCCGCCGGCCCGGCGGCTGCCGGACGCGTGCTCGGCGAGGCAGGAGAAGAGCAGCAGGGGCTTGCCGTCGACGACCTCCGTCTGGAGGACCTCCAGCTGTCCGAAGCCGTGCGCGGCGGGCGCGGACAGCGGGGGCCGCAACCGCCAGTTCCGCAGGTCGGCGGAGACGGCGTGGCCGACCACCCCGCGTTCGAAGGCCGGGCCGGTGGTGGCCCGGGCGGTGATCAGCATGTGCCAGCCGTCGCCGTCGGGGTCGGGGAACACCCACGGGTCGCGGAACGCCTCGTCGTGCCACTGGCCGCTGTCGAGGGTCTCGTACCAGGCGGGATCGGCGCTCAGCACCGGGTTCGTGCCGGCCTTGTGCCAGGTGGTCAGGTCGGTGGAGGTGGCGTAGCCGATCCGTTGGACGTTCCTGCCGTCACCGGCGCGCGTGGCTCCGGTGTAGAAGAGGAACCAGGTGCCGTCGGGGTGGCGGACCACCGAGCCGGTCCAGGTGGCGAGGTCGTCGAAGGCGGGGGCGTCGGCGCGGACGAGGGCGTCGGGGACGCGGGTCCAGTGCGTCAGGTCGGTCGAGACGGCGTGACCGATGGAGGCGCGGTAGTGCCGGGCCTCGGGGTCGTGCAGGGCGCGGGAGGCGTGGAGGAAGAAGAGGTGGTGCTGTGCGCCGTCGTCGGCGAACCAGAAATCCCAGACCCAGGAGTCGGGCAGCGTGAACATGTCGGCCTTTCGGGCAGGCCTCGCGGGCCCTGACCGCGGCGGGCGGCGGGGCCGGTGGAGGGGATCGAAGGGGGTGGGGTGCGCCCGGGTCAGCCCTTGACGCCGCTGGCGGCGACGCTGCTGACGAAGGCGCGCTGGAAGGCGAGGAAGACCACCAGCACCGGAAGCGTGATCATCGACGTGTACGCCATGACCTCGCCCCAGGCCGGGTTGTCCTGGAAGAAGTACTGCATGCCCACCATGACGGGGCGCAGCTTCTCGTCCTGGACCACCATGGCCGGCCACAGGTACTGGTTCCAGGCGGGCAGGAAGGTCAGGACCGCCACCGTGGCGAACGCCGGCCCGGACAGCGGCACGGCGATCCTGCGGTAGATGGTGAACCAGCCGGCGCCGTCGATCCGGGCGGCCTCGTCGATCGAGACCGGGATGGTGGAGAAGTACTGGCGGAACAGGAAAATGGAGAAGGCGTTCGCGACGAAGGGGATGATCTGCACCTGGTAGCTGTCGAGCCAGCCGATGTCCCACACCGGGACGCCGTCCTGGAAGAACACGATCGGCAGGTGGGCGACCCAGTACACCAGCGGCACCGCGATCGTCTCGAACGGGACGATCAGCGTGGCGACGACGATGCCCGTCACCAGTCCCCGGCCGCGCCAGCGCAGCCGGGACAGGGCGAAGCCGGCCATCGAGTTGACCACCAGGCCGAGCACCACCACCGCGGCGGTGACCAGCAGCGAGTTCAGCAGGAACCGGCCGACCGGGACCCGGCCGAAGACGGCGCTGTAGTTGTCCAGGCTGATGTCGCCGACCGGGAGGAAGGCGCGCCAGCTGCCGATGTCGGAGAGCAGTTGCCCGTCCGGCTTGAGGCTGGAGATGAACATGAACACCAGGGGGAACAGGAAGAACGCGGCGAGCCCGGTCAGTGCCAGGTAGGACCACGCGCGGCGGCGCCGGCGCAACTGCTGCTCGCTCGTGCCGGTGCGCGCCGGCGGCGCGCCTGGGCTTTCGGCCATGGGTCAGTCCTTGTCGCGGGTGAGGTGGCGCTGGATCAGCGAGACGGCGAGCACGAGCACGAAGAAGATCAGCGAGAGGGCGGAGCCATAGCCGGTCTGCTGCTGTCGGTAGCCGGTGACCACGGCGTGGTGGACCAGCGTCGTGGTGGAGTCGACCGGGCCGCCCTGGGTCATCACGTCGATCTGGACGAACAGGCCGAGCGCGGCGATGGTGATGGTGACGAGGACGAAGATCCTGGTCGGGCGCAGGCACGGCCAGGTCACGTCCCTGAACTGCCGCCACACCCCCGCACCGTCCATCCGGGCGGCCTCGTAGAGCTCTTCCGGGACGGTCTGCAGGCCGGACAGCCAGATCAGCATGTGGAAGCCGACGGCCTGCCAGACCGACAGCACGATGATGGCGGACAGGGCGGTGCTGGGGTTGTTCAGCCACGCGGTGCCCTGCCAGGCGCCGAAGGTGATCGAGTCGATGAGGGAGTTCACCAGGCCGTCCGGCTGGTACATGAACTTCCACAGGATCGAGACGACGACGATCGAGGTCACCACCGGGATGAAGAAGATCACCCGGAACGCGGTGACGCCGCGGATCCTCTGGTTGACCAGCAGCGCCAGGAACAGTCCGAACCCGGCCTGCAGCGGTACCACCACGGCCGCGAAGGCGAAGGTGTTGAGCGCGGAGCGGAAGAACACCGGGTCGAGGGTGAACGCCCGGACGAAGTTGTCGAGGCCGACGAAACGCGGCGGCTCGGGGGAGACCAGCCTGGCGTTGGTGAAGGACAGGGCGAAGCCCAGCAGGACCGGCACGATCAGGAAGGCCAGGAGCAGGAGCACGGCCGGGAGGGCCATGGCCAGGCCGGCCCTGGCCTCGCCGCGACGGGCGGCACCGGGCCGCTTCCGGCGCCGTACGGCAGGAGCGTTCGGGATCGCGGTCCCGGGGGGTGGGGCGTTGTGGCCGGGGTCGGCCGGGGGGTCGAGGCGCAGGGTCGCCGTCATGAGGTCACGCCTTTCCGGTGGCAGGCCTGCACGGATGCCGTCTGTCCACCGCTCGCCGGTGCGTCAGTGGGCGTAGCCCTTGTTGGCCTTGATGTCGCTGTCGATCGCTTTCACGGCCGCGTCGAGGGCCGGCTTCACGCCGGCGCCGTTCATGATGTCCTTGGCGGCCTTCTCGAAGCGGGCGGAGATCACCGGGTAGGCGGGGGTGGCGGGCCGGGGGACGGCGAACTTCTGCGACAGGACGGCGAAGGGGCGCAGCTTTCCGTCGGGGCCGAAGTACTTGGAGGCGGCGGTGGCGCCGGCGGTGGCGGGGATGACGACCTGGTTGTCGGCGAACCGGGTGAGGTACTTGTCCTGGAAGCTGAACGTCAAATAGGCGCGTGCCCCTTCGGACTGGGTCTTGCCGCAGCCGGCCGAGATGCCCCACTGCCAGGAGCCGCCGCCGGTCTTCGGGCCGTTGCCGAAGTCCACCGGCGGGAGGATCAGCAGGTCCGGGCCGACTTTTTCCAGGGCGTCCTTGGCGTTCCACACGCCGGTGTAGCTGAGCGCGACCTTGTCGTCGATGAACTTTTGGTTGCCGACCGGGCCGTTGCTGGTGGCCCATCCGTTCGTGAACGCCTTCTGGAACCAGGTGAAGAACGCCACCGCCTCCGGCCCGTTGAGCGCTCCCTCGGCGGTCTTCATGCCGTTGCGGTCGATCTCGTCGCCACCGGCGCTCTGCAGCATGGGCGAGTAGGCGTAGCTCCACCACTCACCCTTGTCGGCGGCGCCCAGGTCGAGCGGGGTCCGGTAGCCGGAGTCCTTCAGTCTGACGACGGCGGCGTCGAATTCGGCGAGGCTCCAGGGCCGTTCGGCGGTCGGGATGCGTATGTTGTTCTTCACCAGCACGGACTTGCGGGCGAAGACCGCCAGTGCTGCGTCCCAGTAGCCGGCCGAGTAGACCTTGCCCTTGTAGCGGCCCACGGCGGTGGGCAGCAGCGAGTCGGTGAGGCTGCGGGGCAGGCCGAGCGGTTTCAGGTAGCCGGACCAGGCCCAGTTGGGCATGGCCGGGCCGTCCACGTCGAGCAGGCAGGGCAGCTTGCGGGCGGCGGCGGCCGTGGTGACCGCGTCGTTGTACGAGCCTTGCGGGAAGTTCTGCTGGACGACCTTGTACGTGCTCTGCGAGCCGTTGAAGTCGTCGATGATCTTCTTGTGGACGGCCAGTTCGCCGGGATTGCCCGCCGAGTGGGTCCACATGGTGATCCGGGTCGGGCCTCCGCCGGAGGACGCGCCGTCGTGGCCGGCCCTGGCACAGCCGGTCAGCGCGACCGTACCGAGCAGGCTTGCCGCTGCTAGCATCGCGAGGGGATGACGCACAGGTGGTCCCTTCCCGGGGCCGACCGCCAAGCCGGCCCCGGAGTGAACGGCAGCGCCAACTGCCGTGTGGTTTCTCCAGATGGACGGCAGCGCCAACTGCCGTGTACTGCGAGGAGTCCGCCGCCGCTCTCAGCCTGCCTGTGGCGGCGGCGGACCCACGGAGCCCCGTCGGACGACCGGGCACTCCATGAGGTGTGGCGCGGCCGGGTCGGCCGCCCGTTCCCGCAGCGCCACCTCCATCGCCCAGCGCCCCATCTCGTAGTGCGGCAGGGCGACGGTGGTGAGCGGCGGGTCGAGGTCTGCGGCGATCAACTGCTGGTCGTCGAAGCCGACGACCGACAGGTCCTCGGGAATGCGCAGACCGCGGCGGTGGGCCGCGGCGTACGCGCCCATCGCCATCCGGTCGTTGAAGCAGAACAGCCCGGTCGGCCGGCGGTCGGCCGGCAGGTCGAGCAGTCTCCCGGCGGCGGCCCTGCCGCCCCCGGCGTCGGTCTCGCCGTGGACGTGCAGGGCGGGGTCGGGGGTGATGCCGGCCTCGGCGAGCACCTGGAGGTAGCCCTGGTGGCGGAGGGCGGAGGCGACGGCGCCCGATCCCTGCGGCGCGTCGAGGTAGGCGATCCGCCGGTGCCCGGCAGCCACCAGCTCCCGGGTCGCCGTGACGCCGCCCTCCCGGTCGTCGGGCACCACGGCCGGCCAGCCCCCCTGAGCGGGACGGCAGTCCAGGAAGACGCTGCCCTCGGCCAGGCCCGCCGGGGCGTCGACGACCTGGTGCCACATCCGTGCGTACACCATCGCATCGACCTGCTGGCCGGTCAGCGCCTCGATCGCCCGGCGCTCCTGCGCCCGTTCGCCGTCGGTGTCCACCAGCACCACCAGGTGGCCGTGTTCCCGGGCCGCGTCGTTCGCCCCCGCGAGCATCCGGCCGGCGAACGGCGTGGTGGCGATGGTGTCGGAGATCAGGCCGATCATGCGGGTGCGCCGGGTGCGCAGGCTGCGGGCCACCGAGTTGGGTGCGTAGCCGATCGCTTCGGCCGCCTCCCGGACCTTCGCCTGCGTCAGTGCCGAGATCCGGTCGCTGCCGGCCCCGCTCAGCACCATCGACACCGTGGCCGTCGACACCCCGGCAGCGGCGGCGACGTCCGACATCCGCACCCGTGCCATCGCGTCTCCCTCTCGGCCAGTGTGTGTTTAATCGATTAAACGCCGGGAGTGAGTATGTAAGCGAGCTGACGACCGGTCAAGAGGCAGCGGAGAGCGGCGTCGCGATGTCCTCCAGCGACCGGCGCTCGGCGGGCATCGCCAGGAAGGCCGCGACGATGCCGGCCGCGGTCATCAGCGCCGCGCCGATGCCGAAGGCGAGCACGGTGTCCCCGACGACGCCCGTCTCCGTCAGCCGGGAGAACAGCAGCGGCCCGCTGATGCCCCCGGCGGCCGTGCCGACGGCGTAGAAGAACGCGATGGCCAGCGCCCTGGTCTCCATCGGGAAGATCTCGCTCACCGTCAGGTACGCACTGCTCGCGCCCGCCGAGGCGAAGAACAGCACCACGCACCAGCAGGCCGTGAGGGTGACGGCGCTGAGCGAGCCCCGGCCGAACAGCCACGCGGTGCCGAAGAGCAGGAGGCCGCTCAGGATGTACGTGCCCGCGATCATGGGCCGCCGGCCGAGCGTGTCGAAGAGCCGGCCGAGCAGCAGCGGGCCGAGGAAGTTGCCGAAGGCGATGACGGCGAAGTAGTAGCCGGTGTGGCCGGACGGCACGGAGAAGAACCGGGTGAGGATGGCCCCGAAGCCGAAGGTGATGGCGTTGTAGAGGAACGCCTGGCCGATGAAGAGGGCCAGGCCCAGGGCGGCGCGGCGCGGGTAGGAGCGGAAGACGGTCCGGGCGATGGTGAGGAACCCGACGGCACCGCGCTGGTGGATCGTGATGCGGCGGTCCACCGGCTCCAGGGGCCGCCCGGTCGACGTGGAGACCTCCCGCTCGATGGACGTCACCAGCTCCTCCGCCTCCTCGCCGCGGCCGTGCATGAACAGCCAGCGCGGCGACTCCGGCACGTGCCGCCGCACCAGCAGCACGGCCAGCCCGAGCACGACGCCGAGCGCGAAGGTCAGCCGCCACCCCACGGCGGCCGGGAACACGCCGGTGTCCAGCATCACGATCGACAGCAGCGAGCCGCCGACCGCGCCGAGCCAGAAACTGCCGTTGATGACCAGGTCGACGCGGCCCCGGTAGGCGGCGGGGATCAGTTCGTCGACCGCCGAGTTGATGGCCGCGTACTCGCCGCCGATGCCGCAGCCGGTCAGGAACCGGAAGACGAAGAACCACCACGCGTGGAAGGACAGCCCGGTGAGCGCCGTCGCACCCAGGTACAGCGCGAGCGTCACCATGAACAGCTTCCTGCGGCCGTGCCGGTCGGTCAGCCGGCCGAACACCAGCGCGCCCACGCACGCCCCCGCCACGTACAGGGCCGCGGCCAGCCCCGTCACCTCGGCGCTCGTGATGGGCAGGCCACTGCCCGGCTCCGACAGCCGGGCGGCGATGTTGCCGACGACGGTGACCTCCAAGCCGTCGAGTATCCACACCGTGCCCAGCCCCAGGACCACCATCCAGTGCCAGCGGGACCAGGGCAGCCGGTCCAGCCGGGCCGGAACCGCCGTGCTCACCGTCGCGGAGTCGCCGGACCGCCGGTCCGTCATGGCCATGTGCACCCCTCCTGCCGTGTCCTGGCCGCGCCCGCGCGACCGGTGGAACCGACGGGGAGCGGCCGGCAGCCGGTTACCCGGGAACCCGCCGGTCATGCCTGGCGTGGCCGGCGGCGCGCGGGGCACACGACAGGTGACGGAAAGCGCAACGCACGAGGAAGGAGGGAAAGGAGGGATGGAACGTCATGCTGTTCCTCACCGGCGCTCTCTTCCTGCTCGGTCTGCTGTCCGGCACCGCCGCGCACGTCCCCGTACCGGTCACTCTCGTGTCCGCGGCGGTGATCTGCGCGTGGATCCTGCTGTTCGCCGCGCGGGAACGCCGGCGGACCCGCCGTCGGCACAGGGGGGCGCGCGGCGCGACGCCGACCTGATGGCCGTCTGGTCGTTCCTCACCGGGCTGACCGGCCTGCTCGTCTTCAACGTCGTCCTGGGCCCGTGCGCCCTGGCCCTGGGCACCGGTGCGCTCGTCCGGAACACGCGCCGGCGGTTCCGCGCCTGGCTGGGCATCGCACTGGGCGCCGCCGGACTGCTGCTGTTCGTGGGGCTCTCCTGGGCGCAGCACACGCCCAGCTGGTCCCTGGAGGACTGAGCCGGCCCGCGGCGGTCCCGGCCGGCCCCGGTACCTCCCGGAGGCCGGCCGGCACTGCCGAACTAGTCTGTGCCCCATGCCCGACGAGTCCTCATCCCCGCTGATCAAGAGCTTGCGCACGGCGGTCGACGCCGCCCCCGACGACGTGCCCCTGCGCCTGCACCTGGCCGGGCTCCTGCTCGGGCAGGGGCTGCGGCAGGAAGCCATCGTCCAGGCCGCCGCGGCCCTCCAGCGGGAGCCGGGCAACGCCGAGGCGCAGGCCCTGATGGCCCGCGCGGTGGTCCCCGCGCCCGCGCCGGAGCCGGCACCCGCCGCGCCGCAGCCGACACCTCCCGCGCCGGAGCCCGCACCCGTCGCCCCGCAGCCCGCGCCTCCCGCGCCGGAACCGGCACCCGCCGCCGAGGAACCCTCCGCCGAGCCCCCCTCCGGTGGCTACGATTGGACCCGCGCCGAGGACGAGGTGGCCGGCATCGTCCCGCCCCGCTTCGTCACCGCCACCCCACCGCAGGCCCCCGCACCGGAAGCCCCGGCACACCCCGAAGCACCCGCCCCCGGTCCGGCCCCCCACGCGGAACACCCTGAACACCCCCTGCCCGCACACCCCCACGGCGCCGACGACGACGGCGCCTCCCCCTGGGACGTCGAGACCGGCGGCACCCTCACCCTCGCCGACGTCGGCGGCATGCACGAGGTCAAGGACCGCCTGAACGCCGCCTTCCTCGCACCCCTGCGCAACCCCGAGCTGCGCCGCCTCTACGGCAAGAGCCTGGGCGGCGGCCTGCTGCTGTACGGGCCGCCCGGCTGCGGCAAGACGTTCATCGCCCGCGCCGTGGCCGGCGAACTCGGCGCACGCTTCATGTCCGTCAGCATCAGCGACGTCCTCGACATGTGGATGGGCAACTCCGAGCGGAACCTCCGCCAGCTCTTCGAGACCGCCCGCCGCAACGCCCCCTGCGTCCTGTTCCTCGACGAGATCGACGCCCTCGGCGCCAAGCGCAGCCAGATCCGCCACACCGGCATGCGCACCACCGTCAACCAGCTCCTCACCGAGCTCGACGGCGTCGGCGGCTCCGCCGACGACGGCGTGTTCGTCCTGGCCGCGACCAACCACCCCTGGGACGTGGACACCGCGCTGCGCCGCCCCGGCCGCCTCGACCGGATGCTGCTCGTGCTGCCGCCCGACCAGCCCGCGCGCGAGACGATCCTCCACCACCACCTCAAGGACCGGCCCGTCGCCGGCATCGACCTGGCCAAGCTGGCCCGCCGTACCGACGGGTTCTCCGGCGCCGACCTCAAGCACCTGTGCGAGTCCGCCGCCGAGCGCGCGCTCATGGACTCCGTGCGCACCGGACGGCCCCGCATGATCGGCATGGCCGACTTCGCCGCCGCGCTCGGCCAACTCCGCCCCTCCACGGGCCCCTGGTTCGCCGCGGCGCGCAACGTCGCCCAGTTCGCCAACGAGGGCGGCGCCTACGACGACCTGCTGGTGTACCTGAAGAAGCGGAAGCTGCTGTGACCACCGACACCGGCGCCGACCTGCTGCGCCGCGCCGGCGCCCTCCTCGACCTGGAACGCTTCGAGCAGGCCGCGGAGCTGTACGTCCGGTACCTCGCCGAGGAACCAGGAAACGCCTGGGCCTGGGGCGACCTCGCCCGCTGCAAAGTGCGGACGGGTGACCGCGAGGGCGCGCTCGCGGCGGCCGACGCGGCCGTCGCCGCGGACCCGCAGTGCGACTACGCGTGGCGCATGCGGGCGTTCGTCCTCCCCCTCCTGGGGCGCCTCGACGAGGCCGTCGAGGCGTCCCGGACCGCCGTCCGGCTGGGCCCCGAGGAGGCGAACAACCACAGCATGCTCGCCCGCAGTCTGGTCATCGCCGCCGACCACGAGGGCGCCTTCCAGGCGGCCCTCAAGGCGGTCGAGCTCCGGCCCGACGACGCGGGGCTGCACTTCAACCTCGCCCACCCCGCCCACCGGACCGGCCGCCACGACATCCGCGAGAAGGCGCTCCTCGAGTGCCTGCGCCTCGACCCGCAGAACGCCGACGCCCGCGCCCAGCTCGCCGAACTGCGCGACGAGGCCGGGCGGATCAAGCTGCCCGAGCTGGCGGGCGAGTACACCGCCGCCCTGGGCACCCGGCCCGACGCGCACTACATCGAGCTCAAGCTCAACGAGCTGGTGCTCCGGCTGCTGCGCCGCACCCGCTGGTTCGCCCTGCTCTGCCTGGTCATCGCCGCCCAGGCCGGCCGCGTCTTCCCCACCGGCGACGCGCCCACGGCCCTGCCCGTGCCCCTCGGCATCCGGCTGTGGGCCCTGGCGCTGATGGCCCTGGCCTGGGCCCTGGGCGCCTGGTTCCTGGCGTACCGCAAGCTGCCCCGGGGCGCCCGCAGCGCCGTGTGGTCCCTGCTCCGCCGCTACTGGCCGGCCCGTCTCCCCCTGGCCCACGCCCTGTGGGGCACGGTGTGCGCCGTGGCCCTGGTGCTGGTCCCCTGGACGGACCGCGGCGACGCGCAGGTCCTGGCCGTCGTGGGCGCCGTGCCGGTGGTGATCCCCATGTGGTTCGGCAACGCCTGGCGTCGCGAGGAGAAACACCGCCGCGAGAAGGCGCACGCCCCCAAGAAGGCGTGACGACGCCCCGGGGCCCGCTCCGGCGGATCGGGCCCCGGGGCGCCTACGCTCAGCCGCCGTTCCGGGTCACTGCCCTGCGCAGGGCCCGGTCGACCGCCGGGAGGGCCGCGGCGACGTCCGTGTGGAGGACGTACTCCACCGTGGCCACGGTGTGCAGGCCCTGGACGAGGAACGTGTAGTCCCGGCCCCGTTCCAGCAGCAGCACGATGGGTTTGCCGAAGGCGCTGGCCCAGCCCATCTCGATGTGCGTGCCGGGCGAGGCGGGGGCGCCGGGCAGGGCCACGAACGCGTCGGCCCTGCGGATCTCGTCCTGGTCGATGCGTGTGCACTCCTCGGGGCGCATCAGCCGTGCGCCCCACGCCTCCCGGCGGTGCGCGTTGTGCACGGAGATGCCCTGGGCCTCGAAGTGCTTGATGAGGATGTCGAAGGGGGCCCGGGCGTCGCCGGGCATCTCCCCGGTGGCCGGGTCGAGCAGCCCCAGGAAGGGGCCCGCCAGGAAGACCGAGCGGACGGGCGGCGGGGTGACGGGAGTGGTCATGGGCCGGTCCCCTCAGTCCTTCAGGAAGCACTGGATGTACGCGTCGCCCTCCGTGCCGTACGTGTACGACGTGGTGGCGTACGCCGTGTAGGGCCGGCGCTCGACGCGGATGCGGCGGAAGTGCGGCAGGTACTGCCACCGCAGCTCCGGCCGGGTGCTGAAGAACGGGATGAACACCCCGCCGGGCCGCAGCACCCGCACCACCTCCGGCATCGTGCGGGCCCACAGCTCCGCGTCCTTCCAGACCTCCATGTCCAGCGCCGGGTCGAAGAACATCCCGTCGATGCTCTCGGACGGCAGCTCGAAGACGCGGGTGAAGAAGTCGCCGCGCTCGATGGTGAGGTTGCCGGGCAGCTCGGGGTGGCGGGCGCGGAAGAGGTCCTCGACCTCGCCGAAGAGCTCCAGGACGGTGTGGCTGCGGGTGGCCGGGTTGCCCGCGATGCGCAGCGCGGACAGGCCCAGGCCGAGCCCCACCTCGTAGAAGTCGTGGCCGTACTCGCACAGCATGTCGGCACTGGCCCACATCAGGTCGCGCTCCCATGCCTGCATGGCCTGTTCGCCGCCGATGCTCAGGGTGACCTCGCCGTCCTGTTCCAGCAGTGTGACGGGGGGTGTCGTCGGGTTCTCCATGCGTCCGTCCTTCGTCCGTCCGGTGGGTGGGTCGGATGGTGCGGCCGTGCCGTGCGCTACGCGCGCCGTGGGACGACTCCGAAGTGCCGCCGGGCGGTCGACACCGCCAGGTCCTGCACCGCGAAGACCGTGAAGTAGTAGGCCTGGGGTGCGGTCCCGTCCGCGCACCGCACCCGGAAGGTGACGTCCCTCACCTCGCCGGCGCCGCCCCGCACCTTCACCGTGCGCGGCTCGACGGCGGTGTCGGCGCGCAGGTACGTCGGGACGAACAGCCCCAGCCGGACGGGCCCGTTGCGGGCGGGGGTCAGCGCGGCGCGGACCTCCAGCACGCCGCCCTGCTCCACCTCGTCGGCGGCGTACGCCCACAGCGCGGGCGACTCCGGCACCCGGAACGTGACGTCGCCGCAGCGCATGCACACCGCGCACGTGGTGTCCAGGACGTACGGCAGCAGGCCGCGCCGGGTGAACTCCTGCGCGGGCCGCCCGCAGTGGCAGGTGACCTCGCGCACCCGCGGGTCGAGGCGGCTGCGGTCGCCGAAGTGGGCGGGGTAGTTCATCACCTCGTCCTCGGGGTGGGCCGCGACCTGTTCCGCGAGGGCGTGGTCGAGCGACTGGAGGTCGGCGGCGAGCGAGGCGCGGATCTCCTCGGGCGACCGGTCGGCGAGGTGGGTGGGCCGGGCCGTCCACTGGTCCGTCTTGCGGGCCAGCCTGGTCAGGCGCGGGCGCAGCGGGTGCTGCGGCGGCAGCAGGCCGGAGGCGAGGAGGGCGGTGAGCCGCCGGCCCGTGGTGAGCAGCAGCGGGTCGGGGCGGTGGTCGGCCGGCGCGGGCGCCGGCGGCGTCCTCTCCGGCCGGCCCGGCAGGCCGAAGCGCAGGAACGCGGGGTACGGGTGGGAGCCCGCGAGGCTGGCGTTGAGGACGTCGACGGAGTCGGCGCCGGCGAGGGCGGCCCGCATCCACGCCACGTTCTCCGGCCGGTCGGAGTCGTGCACGGACACGGCCGCGACGACGGTGCGCGCGGGTCCGTCCAGGGCGTTGAGCAGCAGCTGGTACTTGGGGTCGTACAGCGCGAGGTCGGCCAGCGGCCCGCTGTTGCAGGCGCTGAGCACCACCTCCACGGCCTCGACGGAGTGCAGCGGCACCAGCTTGTCCTCGGGCTTGTAGCACGGCAGTCCGTAGGCGCAGCGCGGCCCGAGCAGGCCCGGCACGGCGGGCACGGCGGTGTTGCGGCCGCAGACGGTGAACTCGCCGAGGTTGACGCTGTCGTCCTTGCCGTGCCCCTGGAAGACGACCCGCCGCCACCGGGTGCCGAGGATCTCCGTCCGGATGTCGGCCCGTTCGAAGTCCCGGTCGTCGAAGACCTGCACCCCGGGCAGCGGCGGCGGCCGGTCGGTGTCGGTGAACAGGCCCAGCGCGGCCACGTCCGCGGCGGGGACCGCGTACTGCTTGGCCACGTTCCACGCCACGGAGGCGCCGTCGCGCCCGCTGAGCAGCGTCAGGGCGCGCTCGCCCCCGTGCCGGCCGGCCAGCAGCAGCGCCCGTAGGGGGTGGAGCGTGAGCCGGCCGTAGGGGCCGACGACGAGCAGCGTCCCCGGATGCCGCCCGGGGAACCCCCCGGCGTCCTCCAGCTCCTTTTCCGCCACCCACCGCCGGGCCAGCGGACGGGCCAGTTCCGCCACCCCCGCCGGCAGGTCCTCCGCCCCCAGCAGCACGCCGACGTCCAGCGGCGCGGGCCGGTCGAGGCCGCCGTACAGCCCGTCGGCCAGGGCCACGGCGCGTTCCAGGTCGGGCCGGCCGTGCACCGGTACGGGCACGGGTGTGCGGTCCGGGGCCGCGAGGAACGCCGCGACGGCGTCCGGGAAGCAGCCGGGGGCGACCGGGCGGAACAGCTCCGGTACCGGCGTGGGGGCCGGCCCGTCGTGCCGTTGCTCGCCGACGGCAGGGTTCATGGGAGGACACCTCGTGGTTCGTGCGCTGAGCGGAAGGAGAAGCGGAGGGCGGACGGGAGGACCGGCGGGCCGCGCGCGCCCACGCGCGCCGTCACGACACCCGCTCCGCCGCCGCCACCGGGCGGCGGCCCAGCAGTCCCCGGCACGCGTAGGCCACGCCCGCCCCGGCCAGGGCCACCCCGGCCGCCACCGCGAACACCCCGCGCGGCCCCACCGGCTCCACCAGCAGGCCGCCGGCCTGCTGGCCCACCGCGTCACCGAGCACCGTCGCCAGCGACGCCCATGTGAACGCCTCCGTCAGCAGCCGGCTGTCCGCCACCCGGCTCACCAGCGTCATCTCCGTGGCCGACACCAGGGCGATGGGCACGCTGCCCACGGCCAGCGCCACCCCCAGCGTCAGGTCGGAGACGGCCAGCAGCGGCAGCGCCGTGCCCACCGCGTACGCCGCCACCAGCCGCGGGAACCGCAGGTGCACGGCCACCTCCGTCTGCGACCGGCCCAGCCACAGCGCGCCCACCGCGCTGCCCACGCCCCAGCACGCGTACACGACGCCGGTGCTGCCGGGCGAGCCATGGCCGGCGACGAAGGCGGGGATGGCCAGCGTCATCAGGCCGATCGGCACCGCGCACACCACCATGACGGACGTGAGCGCCAGCAGCGCCGGCTCCCGCAGCGGCCCCAGCAGGTGACGCCCGCCCTCCTCCGCCGGCCCGTCCGCGCCCGCCGGCCCGGCGGGCAGGCGGGTCAGGGCCAGCCCCAGCGCCCCGGCCCCGCCGACGGCCGCCACCGCCGTCAGCGCCACGCCCGCCGATCCCGGCAGCATCAGCGCCGCCAGCATCAGCGGCGCACCGATCACCAGCACCTCGGTGAGCAGCGCCTCCCACAGGTAGGCGATCTCCCGCTCGTCGTCCGCCAGGGGCAGCCGTGCCCACAGCGAACGCATACAGGCGTTGGCCGGCGGCAGGGCCACCCCGGCGACGGCCGCCGCGACCGGCTGCGCCCAGCCGTCCGGCCGCGTCGCCCACACCAGCAGCGCCAGCGCCGACGGATAGACCAGGCCGGTGGCGACGAGCACCGGGCGCCGCCCCCGCCGGTCCACGTACCGGGCGACGAGCGGCCCGCCCACCGCCATGCCGGCCGTGTACACGGCCGCCACCAGGCCCGCCCGCGCGTAGCTGCCGCCCTGCTCCCGCACCACCAGCACCATGGCCAGCGACATCAGGTAGACGGGCAGCCGCGCCACCACGCTCCAGCAGGCCACGCCCACCACGTGATGGTGCGTCAGCAGGTCCAGGAACCGCCGGGGCAACCCGTTCGTCACTGTCTCGGTCTCCGTTCGTGGCCGTCACGGTCCGCGCGGTGCGGCAGGTCAGGGGCGTGCCGCACCGGCCTCCCGGGCCGGCGCCGGAGGGCCGACCTCGATGGTGAAGGCGTCGAGCACCGCCCGCATGCGCTGCTCCACCTCGCGGACCGACGCACCCGTCACGTGCACGTACCCGGAAGCGTTGTGCGAGGCACGACGTGCCGTCACCGGATCGCCGGCGCCCACCCTGAGAACGGCCGCCACGACCCCGGGGATGCGCAACAGCTCCTCCCTGGGGGTGACGGACCGGACGACGCCCGAGCCCGGCAGGGGCAGCAGCAGGTCGCCCGCGCAGCGCCGCGCCCCGTAGCGGAGGGCCGGGCGGCGCCCCAGGTAGACGTCGAGGGTGGCGCCGAAGACGTCGAAGCCGTACGCGTACCCGTGGTTCGCGGTGATCTCGCAGCCGGCGAGCCGCACCCCGATCTCGCCCGCGTAGGGCTCGCCGTCGACGAGGAAGAACTCCATGTGCAGGTAGCCGTGGTCGACGCCCATGCCCGTGACGATGCGCTGGAGCAGCGACCGCAGGTCCACGGGCGGGCCCTCGGCGGTGGCGACGCTGATGTTGGCGTTCATCGCGCCGTCGACGATGTCCAGCGGCCGGCACGGCATCGCGCTCGGCCAGGCGTCCAGCACCTCGCCGTCGTGGACGAGCCCGCACACCTCCCACTCCGTGCCGCCGAGGAACTCCTCCACCATCCACTCCCGGGCCCCGAAATCGACCCCCGCGAGCGAGTCCGGCCCGGTCAGCCGGAAGGTGTCCACGCAGGCGAAGGAGTCCACGGGCTTGAGCACCAGCGGCCAGCCGCACTCCGCCGCAAACCGCTCGACGCAGGCCGGCCCGGCCACGCGCGCGTACCGCGCCGTCCGCAGCCCCAGCTGCCGGAACCTGTCCTTCATGGCGTGCTTGTCCCGCACCCACCTCACCTGCTGCTGCGTCAGGTGCGGCAGCCCGGCCAGCGCGGCGAACCGCTGGGCCACCGCCTGCCGGGGCTCCGAGGGGTTGCAGAACCGGTCCGGGCGCACCGGCAGGCCGGCCACCCACGCCTCGTAGCGCCGGACCTCCTCCTCCAGCGGCACGCCCTCCCGCACCCAGAACGCGGGCAGGTGCGCGGTCTCCCGCAGGTAGTCGTCCGACAGGTCGCGGCGGACGGCGGCGAAGCGCAGCAGCACCAGCCGGCCGGCCATCTCCCGTGCCACGTACCGGGTGAAGGAACTCGCCCGGTCGTCCGCCATCAGCAGCACGGGCCCGCTGCCGGTCACACGGCCTCCAGGGTCTGGCGCAGGGCCTTGACGGCCAGGACCTGGTCCTGCTCGGACAGTTCGGGCGACAGCGGGACGCACAGCGTGCGGTCCAGCAGGTCCCGGGTGCGGGCGAAGCCGTCCCGGCTGAGCATGAGGGGCCCGTCGGGGGCGAGGCTCCAGGGGAAGCCGTCGGCGTACAGGGACCTGCGGCCGGTGATCACCGGGTGCTCGGGCAAGAGGTACTTGCCGAGCGTCCAGTTGGCGATGCCGCGCGCGGTGAGCGCGGCCACCGCCGCGTCCCGCAGCTCCCGGCTCTCCCAGCGGAACCGCAGACTGATCTTCACGTCGCCGGCGGCCCGCGGCAGCACCCGCAGGTCGCGGCGGTCGGGCAGCTCCTCCATGGCGATGGCGTGCTGCCGCTCCAGGCCGGCCAGCAGCTCGTCGAGGTGGCGGAACTGCTGGTACTGGATGGCCGCCACGCCCTCGCTGGTGACGAAGTTCTCCCCGTAGTGGGCGTCCGGGTTCCACGCGGGGTAGCATCCGGGCACCCGGGCCGACCCGTGGTCGTGGTAGCAGCGCATGGTGGCCCAGGCCTCCGGGTCGCCGGTGACCACCAGGCCGCCCTCGCCCGACGTCAGCACCTTGTTGTGGTGGAAGCTGAACGTCCCCGCGTACCCGGCGGTGCCGGCGTGCCGGCCGTCGGGGTGGACGGCGCCCAGCGCCTGCGCGCAGTCCTCCACCACGTAGGGGATGCCCTCGGGGACCGGGGCCACCGTGCCCTCCATATGGGCGGTGATCACCCGTTCGGTGCCGGGTGGCAGCAGACCGGGGTCCAGGGAGAGCGACTCGTCGACGTCGACGAGCACCGGAACCAGCCCGCTGGCGAGCACGGCGCCCGCCACCGCCACGAACGTCACCGCCGGGATGTGCACGAGGTCGCCGGTGCGCGGCCGGGTGGAGATCAGCGCCAGGCGCAAGGCCTCGGTGCCGTTGTGCACGGCCAGGACGTGCCGGGCGCCCAGGCGTCCGGCGACCCGGCGCTCCAGCCGCGAGGCGACGGACTCGCCCTCGGTCTGGTAGCGGAACAGCACGCCCTGCTCGATCGCCTCGCGCAGCTCGTGCATGTCCGACCAGTCCAGGTAGTTGGCCCCGTAGGGCAGGAAACGCTGCCCGAGGCGCTTGTCGAGGCTCATCGGGCATCGTCCTCCGTGACCGGGCAGGTGGCGGCGTCCAGGGTCATCTCCTGCCCGGCGTGGTTGCGCAGCCGCAGGCCGCCGGGCGTGGGCGTGAAGTACGGGCGGGCCACGGGAATCTTGCCGATCCGCGTGGTGAGGACGTACTGCGGCACCCCGAACCCGGTGATGTGGCCCTGGAGGCCCTCCATGACCTCCCAGCCCTTCTCCACCGTGGTCATGAAGTGCGAGACACCGGTGACGTTGTCGCAGTGGTAGAGGTAGTAGGGGCGCACCCGGATGCGCAGCAGCTCCGTCATCAGCTTCCGCATGGTGGCCACGTCGTCGTTGATGCCGCGCAGCAGCACGGTCTGGTTGCCCACCGGGACGCCGTGCCGCAGCAGCCGGTCGACGGCCGCCGCCGACTCCGCCGTGATCTCCTTCGGGTGGTTGAAATGCGTGTTCAGCCAGACGGGGTGATAGCGCGCCAGCATGGCGCACAGCTCGTCGGTGATGCGCTGCGGCAGCAGCACCGGGAAACGGCTGCCGATCCGGACGATCTCCACGGTGGGGATCGCCCGCAGCCCGGCGACGATCTCCTCCAGGCGGCCGTCCGGGTACGACAGCGGGTCGCCGCCGGTCAGCAGCACGTCCCGGATCTCGGGGTGCTCGGCGATGTAGCGCAGGTCCTCGTCGAGCGCACCGCCCTCGTCGTCGCGGAAATAGGTGCCGGACAGGTCCGTGGTGTGGAACTTGCGCGTGCAGTGCCGGCAGTAGACCGGGCACGCCTCGGTGACCAGCAGGATCACGCGGTCGGGGTACTTGTGCACCACGCGGTTGGTCACCCGGTAGTACGTGTCGCCCACCGGGTCGACCTCGGCACCGGGGTGCTCGGTCAGCTCCGCCGGAGCGGGGACGGCCTGCTGCCGCACCGGGCAGGACGGGTCGTCGGGGTCCATCAGGGACGCGTAGTAGGGGGTGATGGACCAGCGGTACTTGCCGGCCGAGCCGGCGATGGCCTTCTCCTCCTCGGAGGTCAGGTGGATCCACTGCCGGGCCTTCTCGGTGCTGTTGATGCGTTTCCGCATGTGCCAGCGCCAGTCGTTCCACTCCGCGGCCGGAATGCGGGGCCGGAAGCCGGCGGTGGCTGCGGTCGCGTCGTGTTCGCCGGGTGTGCCGGACATGGCGGCTCCAGGGTCGACGGCCGATCGGACGGTGGGACGGTGGGACGGTTCCGGAGCGAAGAGGGGGCCGGTCAGGGCGGGGCGAGGCAGAGCTGGCGTACGCCCCGGGCCACGCGCTGCGCCCCGCGCAGGTCGTCGGCGTCCGGGTCCAGCGACCGCCACGGCCCGCCGTCGGGCGGGTCCCACACGGCGTCGTCCGGCCCCCCGGCCACGGGCACCGGGAGCAGGCGCGCCACCCGGTCGGCCAGGTCCGCCTGCGCGGCACCAAGCGGCGGCAGGAACGCCAGGGGCGCACGGCGTGCCTGGGCGAGTCCGAGCGCTGCCAGGGTGGGGGATGCCAGGAGCACGGCGCACCCGGCGTGCAGCGCGTCGGCGTCGGTGTCCGCGGCCCGGTGCCACCGCACCTGCCGGGGCGGGTGCGGTCCGGTCGCTGCGGACCGGGCCCCGGCGAGGCCGGTGTCGCAGACGACGTCGCACCGGCCGGTGCGCTCCACCGCCGTCCGGACCAGTGCCCGGAGCGGCCCCGCCGCGAACCGCTGGGCCTCGTCCGGCGGGACGCCCCACAGGGACAGCAGCAGGAGCGCACCCGTACGGGTCCGGTCCCGTGCCGTACGGGCCGGCCCCAGCAGCCCCGTGGGCCGGGCGCCGGGCCCGGCGGGCGAGGGGCCGGGCAGCCAGCCCGGCCGGTGCACGCGGTGCAGCGCGCGCCCGATGCCGTACGCCCCGGCGTCGTGGGGCTCGTCGTCCGGGGTGTGCCCGGAGCGCAGGTGCACCACGGGGACGCCCAGGTCCAGCAGACGCCCGGTGACGGCCGCGTCGTCGCAGACCAGGGCCACGTCCGGCGGGGTGCCGGGAGACCGGCGCGTGGTGGTGGCGAGCCCGGTGAGGTGCGCGGCGACGCGGCGCCGGGCCAGCACCGAGTCGAGCTGCTCCTCCCGCGCGGCCAGCAGCACCCGGGGGCGCGGCGGGGCGGCGGGCCCGCCGCCGGCCGGGGTCAGTAGCGCCATGGCGGCACCGTGCCGAGCCGGGCGACGTCGTCGCTGTAGCCCGCGGCCGTCGTGGAGCAGCCCCCGCACACCTCGGGGCCGTGCTCGCGGAAGAAGTCGGCGTGCGCCCGGAAGACGGGCGTGTCGAGCAGCACGGTGCCGTTCTCCCGCAGCGGCGCGCCGGCGGCCGGCCCGTCGCCGTCCCGGTGGGGCAGGCAACTGCACGCGTACACGCGCCCGTACCGCCCGTCGATGTAGATCACGTCGTCGACGACGTGGCACAGCGGCCGGGAGGCGCGCGGCGTCACCGACTCGGTGAAGTACCGCTCCTGTTCCTCGGGCGTGTCGCCGTAGAACCGCTTGCCCAGCGGCACGAGCACGGTGTCCGGGTCGGCGTCGTAGACCGGGTCGCACACCTGCCGCACGTGCGCGGGGTCGGGGTAGGTGATGCTGCGGTCCAGCTTGAGGGCGGACAGTTCCCACTGCACCACGCCCGCCTCGGTGAGCACCTTCTGGAGCTGCGGCACCTCGGTGTAGTTGTGGGGCCCGACGACGGTGTTGACGCGCGGCAGGACGCCGAGCGCCGCGGCCGCGCGCAGCCCTGCCAGCCCGTTGCCGAACATGCCGGGGGAACGGCGGTACACGTCGTGCGTCGCGGCCGAGGCGCCGTCCAGGCTGACGATCACCTGGGCCAGTCCGGCCGCGGCCAGGCGCTCCGCCATCCGCGGCAGCAGCATGCCGTTGGTGATGAGGGACATCTTCATGCCCGCGGCGGCGCCCGCCCGCACCAGCTCCACCACGCCCTGGTGCATGAGGGGTTCGCCGCCGGTGAAGCGCACGTACGCCACCCCGGCGGCGCGGGCGCGCGGCAGCAGCTCCTCGAAGTCCTCCAGGGAGAACCGGTAGGCGTCGCGCGACAGCGCGAACTCGCACATGAAGCAGTCGGCGTTGCAGGCTTCCAGGATCCGTACGAACAGGTAGCGGTGACGCTCGCGCGCCGGACGCTCAGGCATCGGACGTGGCCTTTCGGACCGTTCACGGGCACCGGACGGGGAGGCGGCTCACAGGACCGTCATGAGCGGTCCCGCACTATCGCCAGCACCGCGTCGGCCACCTGGGCCGCGCCGCCGGTGCCCACGCCCGCCGTGAGCGCACCCCAGTCCGCTCCCTCCGCGGCCCGGTCCAGCGCCGCCAGGAGGGCGTCCCGCAGCGCGGTCACCGCCGGCGCGCCGCCGGCCCGCGCGGCCGCCTCGCCGATGCCCGCGTAGACGTGCTCCAGGGCGTGCTCCTCGCCCTTCGCACGGAGCGCGAGCGCGTCCTCCTCGCGGAAGACGTCGTCCGGCCACGGCACCCGCACGTCGGCGCCCACCGCCCGGCTGTGGGCGCGGCCGTTGAAGATCTGGCTGAGGTTCTGCGGCGGCAGGCACACCGTGGGCACGCCCAGCCGCCCCGCCTCCAGCAGGGTGGTGAGCCCCGGGGAGGCGAGCAGGACGTCGCAGGAGGCCATCTCGGCGAGGAACGCGCCGTGCGGCAGCGGCCCGGCCGTCACCCGCAGCGGCGGCCGCTCGACGAACCCGGCCAGCAGGCCCGGCGGCACGTTGCCGGCCAGGTGCGCCTCGCGCACGCCCTGCGCGGCGAGGGCCTGCAGGGCGGCGGGGACGACCACGCGCGGATAGCCGGTCCAGTCGGCGAGCCGAGGGGCGCGCAGGCCGCCGAGGCTCACCAGCGCCCGGCGCCACGGCCGGACGGCGGCGGGCGGCGCGAGGCGCGGCGCCGGGGCGTCCCCGGCCGTTGCCACGACCGCCTCGACCCAGCGCAGCGACCTGACGGAGGCCAGCACGTCCCGGCACTCCGGGGGCAGTTCGGTGGACCGCTGGGCGCAGTAGACCGTCACGTCCAGCGGCAGCGCGGCCCGGTCGCCCTCGGTCCACAGGAACGGCAGGCTGTCCACGAACACGGTGGGCACCCCGGCCGCCTCCAGGTCCATGGCGAGCGGCCCGTCGAGCACGACCAGCGCCGCCCGCACCCCCTGGGAGCGCACGATCTCGCCGAGCGCCGCCCGCCGCCCCTCGGCGGAGCCCGGCAGGTCGTACCAGGCGATGTCGGAGCGTTCGGCGAGGACGGGGCGGCCCAGGCCGGAGGCGAGGCCGACGAACCGCAGCGCCACCGGGGACCGGTCCCGCAGCGCGGAGAGCACGGCGCTCAGCTTCCCCGAGCTGCCCCAGCCGAACTCGGCGCCGGCGAGGGCGACCGCGACGGGTTCCCGGCCGGGGGCCGGCGGCGGTGCTGCGGCGGGTGTGCGGAGGACGGGCGGGCGCAACTCGGGAACACGGCGCATCGGTGTCTTTCCGGCTTCGTCGGGCGGGCGGGGCCCTGGGCGGACGGGGAAAGGTGCCGGTGCCAACGTTCACGTATCGCCCCCCGCCCGCACAAGCCACTATCGGCAGAATCCAGTCGGGGGAGAAGAAGTCAGGTGACAGTAGATAAGTACGTCAAATCCACTTTTTCGCATCCGTGGGGGCGAGGGACGGTGCAGTAGCGGGACGGCCGGGGCGCAAGGGCTGGGAGTGACGGTCACCCGGCCGGCCCCCGCCGAAGTGCGCCGGGGGCGCGCGGCACGGCCCCGGCCAACCCCATGGCCGTAATGAGCTGTGCCCCACCACCCCCCGCCCCGCTCAGCCCTCCGTACGGCGCCCCAGCGGCAGCAGGTACTGGAGCGGCCGGTCGAGGTCGTCCAGACCGAACACCTCGTGCGCCAGGTCGTCGTGGAACCCGCCCAGCGGCGTGCCGCCCAGGCCCACGGCCGCCGCCGTCAGCAGCAGCGTCTGCGTCAGGTGGCCCGTCTCCAGCAGCGCCAGGCGCAGCGCACGCAGCCCGTACCGGCGCCGCAGCAGCCCCAGCTCCACGTACACGCCCAGCACCACCGGCGCCCCCTCGACACCGATCCAGTCGGGGTCCTCCGGCGGCCGCGAGAAGTACGTCGACAGCGGCACGACGTCCGCGACCGGCGGCACCGGGCCGACCGGGCGCAGCACACGGCGTTCCGGCACACAGTCGTACGTCCCCGCCGGCAGCCCCGCGACGTCCAGGGCCAGCAGCCGCACCCGGACCGTGTAGAGCGCGCCGGCACTCGGGTACGGCCGGTGCACCAGGGCCCGCCCGGAGCCGTCCGCGAGACGCTGCCGCGAACGGCTGCTCTCCGCCAGCGCGGACCACAGCACCGTGCCCAGCCCCGCGGCGTCCAGCGGCCCGCCCAGCGCGCCGCGCACCGACGCCCGGGCCGCCAGCGCCTCGCCCAGCGACACCGCCGGCAGCGGACCCGCCGGCAGGGGGACGTCCGCCGGGCCTCGCCCGCCCGCCGGCTCCGCGTCAGCACCGGGCAGGGGCCGCAGCGCCGTGTCCTCGTTGCGGCCGATCTGGAACTTGCTGCGCTCCAGATACTGCACGTCCGGCGCCCGGTGCCCCACGGGGAAGAACGACGGCGGCTCACCCGCGTCCAGCAGCGTCCGGGAGGCGAGCCGGCACACGGCCCGCTCCTCGTCCGGGCCCACGCCCAGCCGGTTGAGGAGCATGTGCAGCTGCGACGCCCACACCCACGGCAGCACTCGGTCCGCCTCGCCGGCCTCCGCGTACCGGGCCCGCAGCCGCCCGTCCGCCTCCCGCACGGCGGCCACCCACTCCAGCAGCCACGGCGCCCCGCTGCCCCGCTCCAGCCCCTCGCGCAGCGCCTCCGCCCGGGCCACCAGCGCCTTCTGCTGGGCGGCGTACACCGCGTTCACCCGCGTGTGCACCGCCGCACCCGGCAGCAGCGGCACCTCCGTGACCCACCGCCAGCCCGCCGCCTGCCGCCGCAGCCACCCCGCCGCCGCGAGCCGGTCCATGCCCAGCGCGTACGCCGTGGCGTGCGCCAGGTCCGCCGCGACCGTCAGCCGTCCGGCGGCGCCGGGCCCCGCCCGCAGCTCGCGCAGCGCCGCGACCGCCACACGCGACGAGACGGCGAACACCTCCTCGGCCACCGGCAGCGCGCCCGGCCCGCCGTAGCGGTCGGTCTCCGGCACGTAGGCCACAGCGCGCAGCTCGCCGTGGCGCGACGGCCACGGCCCGGGCACGGCGGGCCGCGCCGCGGCGGCCCGGGCCAGCTCCGTGGCCAGCCCCGACGCCGCCCCGCCGTCGATCCCGCGCACCCGTACGCGTACGTGCGGCCCCTCCTCCCCGTACCGGATGAAGAACCACTCGGCGGCGCCGTCGAGCAGCGGGGCCACGTCCTCGGTCAGGAACGCGTCGGTGTCCTCCGTGCCGGAGTGCAGGAAGAGGTGGAAGCTGTGCCACCTGGTCAGGGTTGCGGCATCAGTCACGGCGTCGGTCACGGAAGGTCCTCACGGGAACGGGTGGGGGTGGATCGTCAGGTCCTCGGGCCGCAGCGGACGTTCCGTACGGCCCAGCCGGTACGGCACGCCGAGCAGCCGGGGCAGGCCGCGCGTGCGGTGGTTGACGTGCCCGAACGTCATCGGCAGCGCACCGGGCACCACGACCTTCGCGCAGTGCAGGCCGAGCCGGTCGCGCAGCCCCGGCTCGGTCTGGTCGACGGCGATCACCTCCAGGCCCGCGCCGGCCAGCCGCTGCACGACCGCGCCGAGCAGGGCCGACAGGTCGGCCACCGGCTCCGGGGCGCCGGGCCACGCCTCGGCGACCGTCCGGCACGGCGTCTCCGCGAACAGGAACTCCAGGCGCGGGCCGGCCTCGGGCAGCGTGTTCAGCCCGACGTGGTCGTCGAGGCCCACCACGAGCTCCGGCCGGCCGAGCATCGGCCGCAGCCGGTCCGGATCGTGCGTCCGGCTCTCGGCGCGGGCCCGGTGCGGCGCCTCCAGGACGTTGGTCACCACCTCCGCGACCGCCGAACGGATCGCCACGCGCGGATCGTGGTGCGCCCCGGCCGCCAGGAACATCCGCGGCGCCTCGGCGTGGCCGCCCTCGTAGCGGCACACGGCCACGACCGCCGGAATGCCGAAGTCGTTGGTGGCGTCGAGGAGCACGAGCCGGTAGCCGGCCAGGGCGGCGCGGTCGGCGAGCAGCGCCGTCCCGGTGTCACCGGGCGGCAGCGCCACGCGCGGCAGCGGCGTGGCCGTGTACCAGGCCATGAGGAACGCGTCGCGCTCGGCGATCTCGAACAGGCCGTAGAGGGCCGCCTCCTCGGGGCTGTTGCCCAGCCCGCAGCCGTTCGACGACTCGTACACCACCCGTGCCCGGCCCGGGCCGGGCACGTCCCAGTACGCGACGTGCTCGGGCACCGCGACCGGCCGGCCGTGGGTGAGGGACCAGCCGTGCACCCAGTCCAGCGGCAGGCCGGGCGTGTACGGCACGGTGGGCGACGACGAGTGGCCGTGGAAGGCCGGGTCGGGCAGGCCGAGCCGTTCGGGGTCGAGGGCCCGCTCCGGGCCGAGTTCGGCGAACGAGGCGCGCAGCACGGTGCGCCGCCCGGTGGGGCGCATGCCGGCGAACCGTTCGACGCTCTCGAACAGCGCCACCCGCTCGCTGCCGGCGAAGTCGGCGGCGCGGCCGTAGCCGCCGTCGTCCAGCAGCCGCCCGTCGGTCACCCACGCCGTGGTCAGGCAGAACGCCGAGTCCTCCGACCGGAACAGCCGGCGCACCGGCCCGAACCGCTCGTCGTGGAGGGCCGCCCGCAGCCCGGCACCGCTCGTACGGTCGTTGGTGCCGCGCAGCACCGCCGGGTCGGGCAGCGGGCGCGGGGCGGACGGCAGGGGCTCGACCGTATCCGCCGAGTCCGGCGGCAGGGGCCGGCAGACGGCACAGCCACCGACGGGACGCACCTCGTGCGTGGACCAGGTGGCCCGACCGTTGTGCAGCAGGTGCACGGTGGCGGTGGTGGCGGCCGGCTCCTCGTCCAGCAGCTCCTGGGCGAGCGCGTTGGCTGCCTCGGCGAGGGCGGGGGAGGGCACGCCGGCCAGCGCCAGGGCGGGGCTCTGCCACGGCACGCGGCCGCCGGCCGTGGCAAGCCGCTGGTACTCGGTGCACGCCAGGCACGCCGCCGCACCCGGGCGCAGCACGGGCCCGATCACGGTGACCGGCCCGTCGTACCGCACCGGCACGAGGGCCACGGAGTGGGCGAGGGCGTGCCGGCTCAGCTCCTCGGCGAGGCCGAGCGTCCACTCCGTGAGGAGGACGACGGCGGTGCCGCTCGTGGTCGCCAGCGCGGTCGCCGCGTCGAGCACGGTCGTCACTTGCTGCTCTCCTCGGTGTGCAGGACGGTGAAGCCGAGCGCCGTGAGGTGCGCGGCCAGGCCGGCCGGCGCCGGTGCCGGGCCGGTGCGGAGCCGCGTCAGCCGGTGCAGCGCGGTGTGCAGGGCGGCCTCCCGGCGCGCCACGCCGGCCAGCCAGCCGGCGGTCCAGCCGGTGTCCTCCCACGCCGCCAGGGTCACGCCGGCGGCGGCCAGCGGCGCGACCGAGCCGTCACCGGTGGAGAGGTACCGGTGGGTGACGCCCTGCTCGGCGGCGCTGCGCGCGGCGATGGCGCCGAGCAGCGCGAACGCGGCCGCGTCACCCGGCGTGGCCTCGACGGCCCGCGCGCCGCACACGACGGCCTGGTACACCTCCCCGTCCGCTCCGACGGGGAACACCTCCACGGAGGCGGTGACCCCCAGGCGTTCCGTGAGCGTGGTCCAGCCGTGGCGGGCCTGCGGATGCCCGGACCAGGCGGCCGCGGGCAGCGGTACGCCGCCGGGGGCGGGGACGGCACGGCGCAGGGCCCGGCCCCACGCGTGGCCGGGGTCCGCACCGACGGCGCACCCGGCGCCGCCGAGCCGGAGTTCGGCGGCCCGGCAGAACGCGTCGAGCCGTGCGAGATCGAGGCGCGGCGCCCCGGCGAGCAGCGTGCCGCCGGGCACCTCGCAGGCGGCGAGCGGCACGGGCAACTGCCGCAACGCCCCGGGCTCGGGCGCCGCCAGCACCCCCACCCGCTCGTCCCCCAGCACGGCAACCCGCCGCAACGCCTCGTCCAGCGTCCGCGCAGGCCGCAGCTCCACCCGCGCGCCCCCGGCCCACGCCCGGTACTCGGCCCGCCCGGGCCGGACGGTGGCAACGAGCACGGCCGGCACCCCGGCCGGCAACCGCGGGTCGTCCCCTTCCTCGGCGGGATCCGGCATGCCGCCGGCAGCACACAGCAACCGCTGGGCGCCGGCTCCCGCGAGGAGGGAGACGAAGGAAGCGGGGACGTCGCGGAGGGGGCGGCCGGCCGTCCGAACCCCGCTGTCCACGCCGCCGGCCGGCGACGGTGTCGTCCGCAACCGCGCCGTCAGGGCCGTCGCGTCCGCCTGAGCCTGCGCCGGGGTGCCCGGCGCGGTGACGTAGCCCGAGTCGTCCGTCGTGCCGGCCGCCACCGCGTGTTCCCGTCCCGGGCCCCAGGCGCGTACCAGCACCGCTTCGTCCGGCAGGCCGTCCTCCCCGGGCGCGTGCGTGCAGGTGACGCCGCTGCGGGCCAGGGCCCGTATCACCGCCCCCGCCAGTGCGCCGCCCCGCGCGCCGGACGTCACCTCCGCCCGCACCGCGGCCAGCGCGGCCGCCGTCGTGGCGGGATCGGCGGCCGACGCCGCGAGCCAGTCCGGGGCGTCCGCAGCGGCGGCGGGCATCAGCAGGTCGTGCGCGCGGAGCTGGGCGAACACCGTGTCCAGGGCTGCGCGGACCGGTGTTCCCGGTTCGGCCTGCCGTAGCAACGCCTCGGCCTCGCCGGCCCGTAGCGGCCCCTCGAGGAGGCGCCACAGGCCCGGCAGTGCCGTGCTGCCCTCCAGCGTGACGCTGCCGCGCCGCCCCCGCAGGTGAAGGCCGTTGCGCAACGGCGTGACCGCGACGCCCGGGCGCAGCCGCTCGTCGTCCGCCGTCATGCCCGGCCCTCCACCGCGTCGATGACCGCGCCCACCTCGGCGCGCCAGTCGCACCCCGTCAGGGCCGGGACCGCACGCACCACCAGGTGCGCGGCGAGGTAGCGCTCCAGCGGCCGCACGTCGCAGATGGCGAACAGCCGGTACAGGGCATTGGTGCACGCCCGGTACACCAGGTAGTCCGGTCGGCTCCACATCGCGCCCTCCGGGTCCGAGCGCCGCAGCAGCCGGTGGAACTCGCTGTACCGGGTGCGGATGTCCTGGTTCCAGCGCTCGGCCGCCGCCGGGTCCCCGGTCGCGGCCGCCCGCACCCGGTACTCCAGCGGCACGCCGTGCAGGTCGGCGCCCGCGTCGTACCGTGCCTGCGCGAGCGCCCAGGCGGCGGACGACCAGCCGGCCCAGGCCCGTTCCCAGCCCTGGGCCCCGCCGCCGGCGATCCGGCCCACGAGGGCCGTCACCGCCTCCCCGGCGGTCTCCCAGCGGCGTTCGAACGCGGCCCGCAGCCGTCCGTCGGGGTCGTCGTGCACGAGGAAGTCCTCCAGGTGCGAGACGTACGAGTAGTGGCCGCCCACCAGGCCCCCGGGGTGCGCGGCGGCGTGCGCGGCGAGCGCCGCCACCACCAGCTGCACCCGCGCCTGACCACTGTCGCCGTGCTCGCCCAGGAACGCGGCGCCCGCGCGCAGCGCGTCCAGCCCGTCGCGCAGCAGGTTGTCGCGGAGCGCGACGCCGTCGTCGCCGAGGAGGCCGCGCAGCGGGGCGAGGTCGACGGGCTCGGTCCGCACCGTGTTGTCGGGCACGACCGGCCCGTAGGGCGGGGCGACGAGCTCGGAGCGCCCGGCCTCGGCGGCCTGCGCGAGCAGCTCTGCCTCGGTGAGGTCGCTCCGCGACGGGTGCGTGTCGACCCACGCGCGCAGCGCGGCCGCGGCCTCCTCGGCGGCCGCGGGCAGGTCGCCGGGCCCCTGGAGGCGGAGCCGCAGGTGGGGGCCGTGCAGCCAGTGCCGTTCGACGTGCGGGGTGAAGCCCCGCGCCGCCCACGTGGCGGCGAGCGGCAGCACGGCCTCGCGCAGCAGTGCCGCCTTCACCGGCTGGTGGTAGTAGGCCACGACGTCGAGGGCGGGTGAGGGAACGGTCATGTCCTCGGCTCTCCGGTAAGGGGGGCGGTGGTGCGGGCCCGGCCGGCCCGGTACGTCTCCACGACCAGCTCCACCGCGCGGACGGGCGCGGCACGGCCGCCGGGCGCGGGCAGCGCCTCCTCGAGGACCGCGCCGCCGGGGTGGCGGGCCAGCCACTTGCCGAGGCAGCGCAGGTGGAGCGCGTTGCCCAGGTCCACGAACTGCGGCTTGGGCCGCGCGAGGTGGGCGTGGAAGTCCTCGGCCGCCCGGCCCGTCGGCACGGTGGCGGCCGGGTGCAGGAATACCTGGTCCGGCAAGCCGAGCAGGGCCCGCCAGCGTGCCACGGTCCCGGCCGGGACCGTGGCACGCGGTGACGCGGCGAGCTCGGCCCGCAGCGCGCCGAGCACCCCCGCGGGCAGCGCCCAGCGGCGCCGTTGCAGGACGACGTGGCGGTGACGCAGCCGGGGCGTGCGGATCACGCGGCCGCCCGGGGCGGGGACGGGGTGCCGCGGCACGAGCGGGCCGAAGTCGACGACGCCGTGCGGCTGGTCACCGAGGTACGCGCCGAGCCGGCGCGGCAGCATGAGGGGGGCGAGGAAGCCCGGGTAGAGGACGTCGAGCAGCTCGCCGGTGGCCCGCAGCCGCAACCGCACCTGGTCGCCGGCCTCGTCGTGGACGAGCTCGGGGTCCGCCTCGCCGATGGAGGCCGGGCGCGGGTCGGGGCCGATCTCGTCAGGGACGAGCAGCGGGTGGAGGTTGGCGTTGAAGCCGCCGACCGGGCGGACTTGCGCCGCCCGCGCGCCGGGTCCGAGGCCGCGGCGGACCTGCCGGGCCACGGCGCCGGCCGCGGCCGGGTCGAGGGCGTCGAGGAACCGGCTGGTGAACCGGCCCCAGCCGCCGTAGACGCGGTTGACGCAGAGCAGGCCGGCGCCGGGGTCGCGCTGGAGGAAGAACGCGTGGCTGAGCGGCCGTTCGAGGGCCCAGCCGGGCAGCCGCCCGGCCAGGCCCTCGACGAGACCGGCGGGCAGGACGACATCGCCGTCTCCCGCGGCATGGCCGGCGCCGGCGAGCTCGCGTCGCAGGGCAGCGAGCCCGGCGACACCGGTGGGGAAACGTTCCTCGTCGGCGGGGGAGAGGGCGGCGAGGCGCCCGGCGTCCTCCCAGGCCGCGGTGATGTCGTCGCCGAACTCCCACGGGTGGCGGCAGACGCCGCCGCTGCCGTACCGGGCGACGAAGCGGTCCCGCAGGACCTGCCGCACGATGTGGCCGAGGTCGTACAGCTCGGCCACCGCGCCGGCCTCGGCGAGCGCCTCGTGATCGGCGCGGTCGAGGAACCCGTCGAGCCGCAACGGCCGCGGCGCCACCACGTCCTCGGACAGGACGCTGAGCGGCACGGAGGCGGCGGGCACGGGCCGCCCGGCGTCGGCGAGGAGGGCGGCCCAGTCGCGCACGAGGGAGGAGAGGATCCCGGGCCGCTCCGCGGCGGCCGCGGCCCCGAACGCGCCGGTGGCACGGGCGATCCCTTCGACGCGGCGGGCCAGCGCCACGTCACCGCCGGCCCCGGTTTCTGCCCCCACCTCCCGCAGCCACTCCGCCAGGCGGCCCAACGGGTCGTCGTCCTGCGGCGCGACCGGGTCCGTGGGTACGAGCAGGCCCGCTTCCACCAGGCGGTCGAGGAAGCCGGCCGCCGCCGCCCGGCTGTCCGCCGCGCCCGGCAGCGCGGACGCGAGCGCGTCCGTCAGGGCGTCCAGTCCGGCCGGCGTCGTGGCCCGCTCCGTGACCAGGCGCAGCGGGCCGCTGTACGTCACTTCGGCCTCGTCCTCGTCGACGACGAGGTACCGGCCGCCGGCGAAGGCGGTGCGGGTGCGGGAGTACGTGGCGCGGCCGTCCGTGGTGCGGGCGGTGCTCGTGATGCGGTGGGGGAGTGCGGTGCGGCGGTGAGGGGCGTCCAGGAGGGCGGCGGTGAGGGCGGCCGTCAGAGCGCGGTTGACCTCGACCACCGCGGTCAACGGCCCGTCCAGCAGGGGCGCTTCGCCCCAGCACCGAACCCGGCGCTGCCCCGGCGCCGGTTCGGGCAGCGGGCCCCAGCCGACCGCCGTGAACCACGACAACGGGCTGGTCTTCGTGCTGGCCCGCAGGGCGTAGCGCAGGACGGTCGGCTCTTCCTTGCGGGACTTGCGGTCGTCCGCGCCCGTACCGGCCCGTTGCACCGCCCGCAGCAGGTCGGGGCTGGTCAGAGCCGTCGCACGGGCAAGCGCCGGCTCCCGGCACAGGGCGGCGAGCGCTGCCCGCTCGGCGGCCAGGGCCGGCCCCGCGGCGCTGTCCAGCGCGGCGAGGAGCGCGCCGCGGCGTTCGCGCAGAGCGAGCCACTCGGCGAGGCGCGGCACGCGGCCGGGCAGGTCGCCCAGGCGGGCCAGCAGCGCGGGCCGGGGTTCGCGCCCGTTGTGCAGGGCGCGGCGCAGCGGGAGGACGACGTCGCGGTGGAACGCCTCGGGGTGCCCGTCGCGGCTCGCGTACAGGTCGTCGCAGAGGGGGCCGGTGAGGGCCGGCAGTGCGCCGTCCAGCGCGGCCAGCCGGTCGAGCAGCGCCCGGAACTCCGTACCGGCCGGTCCCTGGGCCGGGTACGCGAGCACGGTCGCGCGGGCGAGCGCGTACGGCGCGGTGCTCGCGAGGTGGCCGGCGGCGGTGGTGTTCCCGCCCGCGGAGTGCGGCATGACGGCCCGTCCCTTTCGTGGTGCCGTGCCCGCCACGGGCCGCACCGTGGTACGGGTGCGGCCCGTGGCGGGCGTCAGTCGTCCCGCGCGGCGCGGGTCAGGCGGTGGGGTGCGGCAGCTGCGGCTGGGCGCAGGACGACGAACCGCAGGAGCACGAGCTGCCGCCGTTCGAGGCGCCGCCCTCGGGCAGCGCGACGGTGTCGCGCATCGAGGTCACGGTGAGCTCGCCGAGGTCGAGGTCGGCGAGCTCGAAACCGGCCGTGCCGGTGGTGGGTTCCATGGTGTCTCCCTTGTCGGAGGGTCAGGAGGAGTGGTGCCGGCGCCGGTGCCGGTCAGCCCACGTCGGGCGTGCCGGTCTCCAGCTGCGGGTGGGCGCAGGACGAGGAGGCCTGGCACGAGCAGGAACCCCACGAGGCGCCGCCCTCGGGGAGCGCGGCGGTGTCGCGCATCGAGGTGACGGTGAGGTCGCTGAGGTCGAGCTCCAGGTCCTGGAGGCCGAAGCCGGCGGCGGTGCGAGCGGAATCGGACATGGCGATCTCCTTTGAGGCGGAGGGCGAAGGCTGAAAGTGCACTGGTTGAGCGGTGAAGAAACCGTGCTGGTGGAGCCTGGCGGTCCGCGGAGAACGCGTCACATGACGGGAAACACGACAAG
This sequence comes from Streptomyces mashuensis, assembly GCF_014654785.1. Taxonomy (GTDB): domain Bacteria; phylum Actinomycetota; class Actinomycetes; order Streptomycetales; family Streptomycetaceae; genus Streptomyces; species Streptomyces mashuensis. The sequence goes on along the minus strand of NZ_BNBD01000008.1, from coordinate 193,270 downwards.
GTCATGCCCGTGACGCCCGATGACCGTGTGTGATCAGAGCGTTGCGGGCATGACTATATGGCCGTTAACTCACGACTGAGACTGGTCGCTTGGGGATTGGCTGGAATATGCCGATGGCTCATTTGTGACGGGAGGGATCGCGCCGCGGCGGAGGTGCGCCGATGTCGCCCGTCCGGCGGGGACGACCGGCGTCGTCGCGGCCCTGCGGCCGCCCCGCCTTCCGCCAGATCACCACCATCCCGATGGCCAGGACCACGACGGCCACCACCACGATCACGCCCTTGAGCGCGTAGTCGAGGAGCAGGTGGTGCAGCAGCTCGTCCCCCTCGGACGCGAGCGGGATCACCGCCCCTCACCCCTTCCGCCTCCGCCGCGACGGGCGGCGGACCCGCCCTCCAGCCGGCGGGCCGCCGCACGCATCGCCGCGCGGGCCGCCGGCTCGGCGTACCGGCGGACGTCCTCCAGCCGGCCCCGGCGCTTGAGCACCACGGCGACGGCGAAGGCGGCCAGGGCCAGCAGCACCAGTCCGCCGGCGATCAGCCCGAACCTGATGAGCAGGAAGTTGAGGTACGTCTCCATGATCCGCGGGACCTCCGTCCGTGTTCCGCCCCCGCCGGCCTCGTACGGCAGGCGGCGAGGTTCTATCACGCCTGTGATAAATCCAATGTATCACGGCCGTGATAAAAAAGAAGGGTGCCCAGATACGTGGATCCCGAGGCCCGCCGCCGCCATGTCGTCGACGCCCTCTTCCGGGTCGCCGCCCGCGACGGCCTCCAGCGCGCCTCCCTGCGCAACGTCGCCGACGAGGCGCAGCTCAACATCGGCTCCGTGCGCCACTACTTCGCCGGCCAGCAGGAGCTGATGAACTTCGCGATGCGCTCGATGCTCGACCGGCTCGCCGGCCGCCTGACGGCCCGTGTGGAGGAGGCCGGCGACCTCTCCCGCCACCCCCACGCCGAGCAGCGGCGCATCGCCGCCGGCCTGCTCGGCGAGCTGCTCCCGCTCGACGACCGGCGCCGCGCCGAGGTCACCGTCTTCATCGACTTCGTCACCGCCGCCCGCACCAACCCCGCCCTCGCCGGGCTCTCCCGCGAGGCCGCCCACGGCGAACGCGACCTGCTGCGCCGCGTCCTGATCCGCCTGGCCGCCAACGGCGCCCTCCGCCCGGGCCTCGACCACGACCTGGAGGCCGAACGCCTCGCAGCCCTCCTCGACGGCCTCAGCCTCTCCGCCGTCCTCCACCCCGACCTGGTGACCCCCGACACCTGCGCCCGTGCCGTCACCGCCCACCTGGAGGCCCTCGCCCCCGACTGACCGGCCTGCGTACGGGGGCGCGCGGGCGGTGGTGCACTATGACTCCGCGCGCCGGGGTCCCGCACCGGGAACCGGCGCCCTCACGAACCACGCGGACAGGCAGGTAGAAGTGACGAATCGTTACTCCGGATTCCAGGCGGCGCCCCCCGGCGCCACCGCCCCGCTCTCCGGAACGTCGGCCCGACGGCAGGAGGGCCGACGGTGACCCGGGACCTGACCCTGCACGACGTCATCGCCGCCGGCATCGCCGTGGCCGCCGGCCTCGCCACGGCCCTCGTGCTCCGGGTGATCCTGCGCTGGCTCGCCGAGCGGGCCCGCCGCACCAAGTGGGAGGGCGACGACATCATCGTCGACATCCTGCGCACCCTCGCGCCGTGGTCCGCCGTGGCCGGCGGCGTCGCCGCGGCGGCCGCCGCCCTCCCGCTGAACCGCGCGGCCGGGCACGTCGTCAACGAGATCCTCACGACCTTCGTCATCGGCGTCGCCACCTTCACCGCCGCCCGCGTCACCGGCGGACTGGTGCAGGCCGTCGCCCAGTCCCGCTCCGGCGTGGCCGGCTCGGCGACCATCTTCGTCAACATCACCCGCATCGTCGTCATGGCGATGGGCTTCCTCATCGTCCTGCAGACCCTGGGCATATCCATCGCGCCGCTGCTCACCGCCCTCGGCGTCGGCGGCCTCGCGATCGCCCTGGCCCTGAAGGACACCCTCGCCAACCTCTTCGCGGGCGTGCACATCCTCGTCTCGAAGACGGTCCAGCCCGGCGACTACATCCGCCTCAGCAGCGGCGAGGAGGGCTACGTCGTCGACGTCAACTGGCGCAACACGGTCGTCGAGCAGCTCAACAACAACCGGGTCATCATCCCCAACGGCAAGCTCGCCGGAACCAACATGACCAACTTCACCCGGCCCGAGCAGAAGCTCTCCGTCACCGTGCAGGTGGGCGTCGGCTACGAGAGCGACCTGGAACACGTGGAACGGGTCACCGTCGACGTCGCCGAGCAGGTGATGAAGGACGTCCCCGGCGCCGTCCCCGACCACGAGCCCGCCGTCCGCTTCCACACCTTCGGCGACTCCCGCATCGGCTTCACCGTGATCCTCGGCGTCGGCGAGTTCAGCGACAAGTGGCGCATCAAGCACGAGTTCATCAAGCGCCTGCACCAGCGCTACCGCGCCGAGGGCATCCGCATCCCCGCCCCCGAGCGCACCGTCTCCCTCCGCCCCGGCGCCGAAGCCGCCGTCCCGCGCCCCCGCTCCAGCCCCGACGCCGTGCCCGACCGGCCCGGCCCCACGGCCTGACCGGCGGCTACGCGCACTCCCTGACGGCGCGGGCGAACGCCCGCACCCGCCCGTTGTCCCCGTCCCGGTGCCGCACCAGGCCCAGCACCGAGTCCGGCAGACCCTCCACGGGCACGAACACCACGTCGTCCCGCCGGAGCTGACCGGCCGTGGGCCCGCACAGCACCAGGGCGCCCCGCCCCGCGGCGACCAGCGCCACCCCCTCCTGCAGGGTGGTCACCTCCGGCCCCGGCACGTCCGACGGGGCCTGCGCCGCCCGCCAGTACGCCGGCGCGGGCCCCGCCGGGCGGACCAGCGGCAGCCCCGCCAGCTCGGCCGCCGGCACCACCGCATGGCCGGCGAGGGGATGACGCACCGGCAGGGCCACCGTCTGCCGGTGGCGCGAGAAGACCGGACCGACCACCAGGTCCGGCTCCGCCACCGGCAACGGCACCACCGCCACGTCCACCGCCCCCTCCCGCACCGCACCGAACGGGTCGGCGAACGGGATCTCCGCGACCTCCGCGACACACGCCGGGTGCGCGGCGTGGAAGGCGCGCAGCGCCCGCGACAGCCCCGCACCCGCCGCCCCCACGAACCCGACCCGCAGCGTCCCCGCGACCCCCGACGCCGCCGCCCGCGTCTCCTCCACCGCCGCCGCCAGCGCCTCGTACGCCGGGCCGAGCCGCGCCAGGAACCCCTCGCCCAGCGGCGTCAGCCGCACCCGGCGGCTCGTACGCTCCACCAGCCGCCCGCCGACGCGGCCCTCCAGCGCGCGCAGCAGCTGGCTGACCCGGCTCTGCGAGACGTACAGCCGCTCACCGGCCCGCCCGAAGTGCAGCTCCTCCGCCAGCACCAGGAAGCACTCCAGCTCCCGCAGCTCCAGCCCGCCCACGCGACGCTCCTTCTCCCGCACGATCCGCTCACCCTTGGTTCCCCATCGATGAGCCCGCCTCATGGAAGCGTGAGATCTTCGCCGTTGTTCCCGGACGGGGCGCCGCCGAGGCTGGAGACCATGGAACGGACTCCCCTCCCCCCGGAACACGGCGGCCGGCTCCCGCTGCCGGTGTTCGCCCTGGCGGCGGCCACCTTCTGCGTCGTCACCGCCGAAATGCTGCCCGTCGGGCTGCTCACCCCGCTCAGCGCCGGCCTCGGCGTGTCGGACGGCACCATGGGACTCGCCGTCACCCTGCCCGGGCTGACCGCCGCCCTCGCCGCGCCCCTGCTCCCCGTCGCCGTCCGGCACGCCGACCGGCGCCGCGTCCTGTGCGGCCTGATGCTGCTGCTCGCCCTCGCCGGCCTCGCCCCCGCCGTGCTCCCCTCCTTCGGGGTGCTGATGGCGGCGCGGCTCGTGGTCGGGGTGTGCATCGGCGGCGTGTGGGCCGTCGCCGCCGGCCTGGGCGCCCGCCTCGTCCCCGGGCCCGCGGCCGGCCGGGCCACCGCCGTCGTCTTCAGCGGCATCGCCGTGGCCTCCGTCGCCGGCGTACCGGCCGGCACCCTCCTCGGCGAACTGGCCGGCTGGCGCTGGACGTTCGCCGCTGCCGGCGCCCTCGCCCTGGTGGTGGCCGGCCTCCTGGCCGCCGCCCTGCCCGCCCTCCCCGCCGACGAGGCCGTACGCCTGCGCACCCTCGCGGGCACGCTGCGCGTACCGCGGATACGGTCCGGGCTGCTGGTCGTCGCCGCCCTCGTCACCGGGCACTTCGCCGCCTACACCTACGTCCGGCCCGTCCTGCGGGAGGCGGGCGGCATCGGCGCCGGGGCCGTCGGCGCGGTCCTGCTGCTCTACGGTCTGGCGGGCGTCGCCGGCACCTTCGCCGGCGGCGCGGCCGCCGCCCGGGCCCCGCGCCGGACCCTGCTCGTCCTCAGCACCGCCATCGGCGCCACCGTCCTCGCCCTGACCCCGCTGGAGGGCCGGCCCCTGCCGGCGATCGCCCTGCTCGCCGTGTGGGGCCTGGCGTACGGCGGTGTGTCCGTGTCGGCCCAGTCCTGGCTGACGGCCGCCGCCCCCAAAGGCCGCGGCGAGGCGGTCTCCGCCCTCTTCGCCGGCGTCTTCAACGCCGCGATCGCCGCGGGCGCGCTGGGTGGCGGCCGGGCCGTGGACGCCTTCGGCGTCCGCGGGCCGCTGTGGTGCGGCGGCGCGCTGGCGATGCTGGCGACGGTGGTGCTGGTGGCCGGGCGCCTGGCCGGGCGCCGCATGGAGAAGGAAGACACGGAGAGAACGGGTAGGAACGCGCCATGGTCCACTTCAGCGTCGAACGCCGCTCACCGCTGCCCCTCGACACCGCCTGGCACCGCATCACGTGCTGGGAACGGCACGCCGCGCACGTACCCCTCACGGCCATCACCGTGACCACCCCGCCGCCGACGGGCGCCGGCACGCGCTTCGTCGCCCGCACGGGCCGCGGCCCGGTGGCGTTCGACGACCCGATGGAGGTCGTGCGATGGGAACCACCGGCCCCCGGCCGCTCCGGCTGCTGCCTCTTGGAGAAGCGCGGCCGCGTGGTGAGGGGATGGGCGCGGATCGAGGTGGGCCCCGACGGGGCGGGTTCGCGGGTCGTGTGGGAGGGCGACCTCCGCGTACGGGGCGTACCGGGCCTCTTCGGCCCGGTGGTGGCCCGGTCGGCCCGTCTGCTGTACGGGCGCGTGGCCGCCGGCCTCCTGCGGGAGGCGCCGCCCTCGGCAGGGCCCGCCCCGCCCCGATGAGGCACCGTCGCCCCGATGCGGCACCATGGGCCGCATGGTGACGTTGCGCGTGGTGACCACCGACGACTGGCCGTTGTGGCGGGATCTGCGGGTCGCCGCCCTCACCGAGTCGCCGCACGCCTTCAAGGCGCGGGTCGCGGACTGGCACCGCGGCGGCGAGGAGGAGTGGCGCGCCCGGTTCGGCCGGCCCGGCGCCCACCACCTCGTGGCGTTCCTGGACGGCCGGGGCGTGGGCCTGGCCCGGGGAGTGCCGGTGGGCGACGGGGTGAGCGAGCTGCGGTCGCTGTGGGCCGGCTCCCGCGTACGGGGCCGCGGGGCCGGCGACCTGCTGCTGGGGGCGGTCGAGGCGTGGGCCCGCGGATCCGGTGCCGCGACGCTGCGGCTGACCGTGATCCCGGGCAACGACCACGCGATGGCGCTGTACCGCCGCCACGGCTTCGCCGTCACGACGGAACACGGCCCCCTGCTGCCGGACGGCGTGACCAGGGAGCTGGTGATGGCCAAGGCGCTGCGCTGAGCGGGCGCGGGCGGGCCCCCGGCCCGGAGGCCGGGGGCCCGCCGCCCCACGCGCACGTCACCGGCCCGGCAGGGGCCGGGGTCAGTGCCGGAAGGCGTCCTTGGCGTGCTCACCGGCCTGCTTGACGTCCGCCTTGGCCTGTTCGCCCTTGCCCTGGGCCCTCTTGGAGTCGTTGCCGGTGACGGCGCCCGTGGCTTCCTTGACCTTGCCCTTGGCCTTCTCGGTCAGGTGCTCGGCCTTCTTCTCGGCACTCATCCTTTCCTCCCAGCTGTCGCTTCGGTCGGACTCCTGCCGTCTTCCTCGCGAGGCGCGGGGCAAACACCCTCCTCACGTGTCCGCCGCCCGTCAGGCAGCGGCGAACGGTCCTTCCGCGCCGAAGGCGTGCTCGGCGAAGCGCTCGCCGATGCGCTGGTGACCGGCGGTGTCGGGGTGGAGCCCGTCCGGCAGCGGCAGCTCGGCGAAGTCCGCCTCGCCGTAGAGCGAGCGCCCGTCGACGTAGTGCAGGTGGGGATCGTCCTCGGCCCGCAGCGCGGTGATGCGGGCGAGCTGGTCCCGGACGACGTTGAGCGTCAGCTGCCCGGCGGCACGGCCGGCCGGGTCGCCCGCGGCCCGGAACCGCAGCTTCCCGTCACCGAAGTCGGGTGCGGTGGGCCCGGGCGTGTCCTCGTGCATGGGGCACAGGACGGGCGAGACGACCAGCAGCGGCGTGTCCGGGTGCCCCTCGCGGACGGTGTCGAGGAAGCCGTGGACGGCGGGGCCGAAGGCCCGCACCCGCATCAGGTCGGTGTTGACCAGATTGATGCCGATCTTGATGCTGATCAGGTCGGCGGGGGTGTCGCGCAGGGTACGGGCGACGAACGGGTCCAGCAGCGCGTTGCCGCCGAGGCCCAGGTTGATCAGCTCGACGTCGCCGAGGCCGGCGGCCACGACCGGCCACGTGGCGGTCGGGCGCCCGGCCATGGACCCGTGGCTGATGGAACTGCCGTGGTGCAGCCACACCCGGCGGCCCCGGTCCGGCGCGGGCTCCACCGGCGCGTCGGTGCGCAGGGCGATCAGCTCCGCGATCTCCGACAGCGGCAGCCAGATCTCGACGTCCTTGTCGCGCGCGGGCAGTCCGGCGAAGCGCACGGTGCCCGGCGGGCCGGGGCGCTGCTCGACGTCCTGCGTGAACATGTCGACGACGAGGACGTTGCCGCCGTCCGCCGTGGCGCTGCCGGCCGGGCGGCCGTCGACGACCAGGTCGTACACGCTCTCCGGCCGGGGCGGCGCGTTGCGGTAGACGGTCTTCGTGGCGAGGACGTCCAGTTCGACGACGGTGGCCCGGGTACGGAAGGCCAGCCGTACGCCGGCGGGCTGGCTCTCGATCAGGGCCAGCGCCGGGTCGGGGAACTGCCGCCGGGCCCGTGCGGGCAGCCGGTGCGGCAGCAGGCCGTGCGGTGTGCGTTCCGTCTCGAGTGCGCCGCGCAGCAGGCCGGGCTCGACGGGGGTGCTGATCCACTCGGTCACCGTCGGTCTCCTCCATCCGTGGGCCGGGGGCGGGTTGACCGGATCTGCACTGGCCGCGCCCATCGTGTTCGAGCAAATGATGTCACGTCAGGTCCGAGACGCATTCGGCGCACCATGGTTCACGTGGGGGGACATCATGCGCACCAGGACGCACGGCCGCCGGAGGCGCGGCGCGATGCCCGGCACCGTCAGTGCCCTGCTGGCGACAGCCCTGGTCACCGGCCTCGCGACGGCCACCCCGGCCCGGGCCCAGGACGCGTACTACGGGTGCCCGGCCGGGGCGGTCTGCCTCTACGCCCGGGACGCCGAGAGCGGCTGGTCGGGGCTCGACCCGAAGAGGATCACCAACGTCTACTGGAGCTACGGCGCCCACAACCTCAGCAACGTCGTCGGTCTGCACTGGCTGGCGAACAACCAGACCCCCGACTCGTCGCCGAACGCCTGGGCCGAGACGTGCACCCGCTACAACGGCGTGAACTGCACCAAGCAGATCCTGCCGCGCATGGCCATCCAGCTCGACTTCACACCCATCAACTCGATCGTGCTCGACCGGCCCTGAAGGCGAGCGCGACGGCGTGAGGGTGGGGCGTTGAGGGCGCGCCGCACGGCGTCACCGGGGCGCGCGGCCCCCGGCATGCCCGCTACCCCGCGCCGGCGCCGCTCTCCACCGGCCGCAATGCGAGCAGTACCGCCGTCGTGGCCGCCAGCAGCGCGACGCACGCGGTGAACACCAGCCCCGACAGCCGCAGTCCCAGGGCGACGGCCATCGCCCCGACCCCGACCACCGGGATCGAGATCGCCACGTACAGCACCACGAACAGCGCGGACGTCACCTCCGCCCGCCGCTCCGGCGGGCTGTACGCGCCGACCGCCGTGACGCCCGCCCGGAACGACAGCCCCTGGCCGGTGCCCGCGACCACCGCGCCCGCCACCATCAGCGGAAGCGACGCCGCCAGGAGGGACGCGAAGATCACGGCCATGCCGGCGACGAGCACCACGCAGCCCCACGGCAGCGCACGGTGCACCCCGACGCGCCCCATCAGCATCTGGCCGGCCGTCGAGGCGGCGAAGAGAACGAAGACGACGGTGCCGGAGACCGCCGGGGCACCGATGCCCACCACGTCGCTCAGGAAGCTCGGCGCCACCGAGGTGAAGAGGCCCATCGTGGCGAAACCGGCGAACCCCGCCATCGCCGCCGGTACGAACGCGGGGCGCACCGACGGCGGCACGTGCAGGCGCCGCGGGCGCAACGCCGCGCCCCGGCCCCGGTCCCGTACCGTCTCCGGGATCAGCAGGACGCCCACGACGGCCACCGCCACGAGCGCGAGGTCCACGAGGAACACCTGCCGCAGCGGGTCCGGCGCGTACTGCGCCAGCAGGCCGGCCAGCAGGGGGCCGCTGCCCAGCCCGCCCATGTTGGCGGCGGTGGCGGCCAGCGTCGCGGCGCCGGCCCACCGCCGTGGGGCGAGCTCCACCACGGCGGCCGTGGCGGTCCCCGTGAACAGCCCGGCGGACAGGCCCGACAGCACCCGCCCGGCGAACAGCTCCGGCAGCCCCCGTTCGAAGAGGAAGCACGCCGCGCTCAGCGCCGACAGCGCCAGCCCCGCCAGCAGGACCGGCCGTCTGCCGACGCTGTCGGACACCTGCCCCAGCAGGAGCAGCGCCACGATGACGCCGACCGCGTACACGGCGAAGATCACCGTCACCATGAGCGGGGAGAACCCCAACTGCCGCTGGTAGTACTGGTACAGCGGCGTGGGCAGGGTGGTGCCGCACATGGCGACGGCGAAGGCGTAGGCGGCCAGGAGGAACGGCCGGCCGGTGGTGTCCTGCTGCACCCTGACTGCCTATCAGCAATGCGCACGCGGAGCGGCGCGCCCCGCGTGCGTGGTGCGGACAAGCAGTCGGCCGGGTCAGTTCCGGCCGAGCCAGAGGTCGGGGCCGAAGACCTCGTAGTGGATGCGGGACGCCGGGATGCCGAGCTCCAGCAGCTGCGTGCGGACCGCGCGCAGGAACGGCAGCGGGCCGCACAGGTAGGCAGTGGTGTCCGCCGGCAGCGGCACGGTGGTGAGGTCCACCAGGCCGGTGCGCTCGGCCGGCCAGGGGCCCTCGGGCTGCTCGTACCAGACGTGGGCGGTGCCGTCCGGCAGCTTCGCCACCAGCTCCTCGAGGTCCGCGCGGAAGGCGTGGCTGCTCTGCGTGCGGTCGGCGTGGACGGCGACGACCCGGCGCTGCGACCCGGTGTTCACCAGGTGGCCGAGCATGGAGATCATCGGGGTGCAGCCGATGCCCGCCGAGGCGAGCAGCACCGGTGTGTCGTCCTCGTCGAGCGTGACGTCGCCGAAGGGCGCGCTCACCCGCAGCAGACCGCCCTCCCGCACCTGCTCGTGCAGGTGGTGGGAGACCTCGCCGCGGGGCTCGTCGGTGACCTTCCTGACGGTGAACTGGAGCGCGTCGCCCGGGTTTCCGGACAGGCTGTACTGGCGTATCTGGCGGGCGCCGTCCGCCAGCTCGACCTGGACGGAGACGTACTGGCCGGGGCGGGAGGCCGGGACGGCCGAGCCGTCGGCCGGCTCCACCCGGAAGGTCATGACGTCGTCGGTCTCCGGGGTGCGGCTCACCACGCGGTACGGGCGCCACGTGTCGCCGTCGCGGGCGCCGGCCTGCTCGTACAGGCGGGCCTCGATGGCGATCAGCGCGTTGGCCATCAGCCAGTACACCTCGTCCCAGGCGGCGGCGACCTCCTCGGTGACGGCCTCGCCGAGCACCTGGACGATGGCGGCGAACAGGTGGGTGTGGACGACCTGGTACTGCTCGCGGGTGACGCCGAGCGAGGCGTGCTTGTGGGCGATGCGGTCGAGCATGGCGTCGGGCCGGACGTCCGGGTGCTCCAGCAGGGCGGTGGCGAAGGCCGCGATGGAGCCGGCGAGCGCCTGCCGCTGCGTGCCGTTGGCCTGGTTGCCGCGGTTGAACAGGTCCCGCAGCAGCTCGGGGTGGGCGTCGAAGAGCCGGTCGTAGAAGACGGCGGTGATGTCACCGATGGCGCCGCCGACGGCGGGCAGGGTTGCGCGGATCGTTTCGGCTGACTTCTCGGACAGCATCACCGGCCTCCAAAGGCGCAGATGAGATTCGTATTTTTGGGTGTGCGACATGACCGGGCCGGTGCGCGCGGGGCTCTGCCCCGCCGCGGCCGGAGCGGCCGGCGGTCAGCCGGGGGAGGGGCGGGACACCGGGGGCAGACCCAGCAGGACGGGCCCGGCCGGGGCGGCCACCAGGCTCTCGACGGTGACCGGGTCGAGCGCGGCGTAGAACGCCTCCTGCGCCGCACGCAGTGCCGTGCGCAGCCGGCAGGCGTTCCGCAGCGGGCACGGCGGGTCGTCCTCGCAGCCGACGACGTCGCCCACGCCCTCCAGTTCGCGGACCAGCCGGCCGACGGAGGCGGAGCGTCCTGCCGCCGTGAGACTCAGGCCGCCGCCGCGGCCGCGACGGGCCTCGACGACGCCGAGGTGCTGGAGCCGGGTGACGACCTTCGCGGCGTGGCTGTAGGGCACGGCCACGGACTCGGCGACCTCACGGGTCGTCGGCGCGCTCTCGTCGCCGATGACCGCGAGCCGCATGGCGATCCGCAGTGCGAGATCGGTGCCCTTGGTCAGTCGCATGGATCGACCCTAGCTAATACGAATTTTGGAGTCCAAATAAGGGGGGAGTGGTCTGCGTCACGGACGGAACCGGCCGCGGCGCACCCGGCCCGGCGCACCCGGACCCGGGCACCATGATTCACTCGGTTGCGCAAGGACTAAAGTGTGCCGCAGGGAAACCGGCAGAACATGTGGGGAGGAAGTGGATGGGTGTGCCCCTGAGCAAGGGCGGCAACGTCTCGCTGAGCAGGCAGGCGCCCGGCCTGACCGGGGTGACGATCGGCCTCGGCTGGCAGACGGACCCCGGCTGCGAGCTCGACGCCAGCGCCCTGCTGTGCGGCGAGTCCGGGAAGGTGCTGTCCGAGCGGCATTTCGTCTTCTTCAACAACCTGACCAGCCCGGACGGTTCCGTCCGGCACGCCGGCAGCGGCGGCTCCGGCACGGCCGGCGGCGACGTCCAGCAGATCCACGTCGACCTGACCCGCGTCCCCGCGGATGTCACCAAGGTCGTCTTCCCGGTGTCCCTCTACGACGCCGCGACCCGCGGCCAGGACTTCCGCCAGGTCCGCGCCGCCCACATCCGCGTCACCGACCAGGGCGGCGGCACCGAGCTGGCCCGCTACGACCTGGCCACCGGCGGCCTCGGCGCCGAGACCGCCCTGGTCTTCGGCGAGCTCTACCGCCACGGCGCCGAGTGGAAGTTCCGCGCCGTCGGCCAGGGCTACGCCTCCGGGCTCGCGGGCATCGCCACCGACTACGGCGTCGACGTCCTGCGCGAGGAACCGGCCGCGACGCCCGCCACCCCGGCCCCGGCGCCCCTGGAGAAGACCGGCACCATCCCCGCGCAGCCGCCCGTACCGCCCGCCACCCCCCTGCCGCCTCCGCCGCCGGAGGCCGCACACCAGTACACGACAGGGAGTTGTTCTTCGATGACGTGCTTCTTCGACCCGGGCCACGGCCCCGGCATGACGACCGTGACCTGGTCCCCGCAGTGGGGCGTGCCCCGGCAGATCCAGGCGTGCGGCGGCTGCGCCCAGCGCGTCCAGACGACCCCGCCGCCGTACTACACCCCGCCCGCCCCGGCCCAGGCCGGCTACCCGCAGGCCGGTTACCCCCAGCCGGTGCAGCAGGGGTACCCCCAGCAGGGCTACGCCCAGCCGGGCCAGCCCGTCCAGGCCCCGCACGGCGACCAGCAGCAGGGCGGCGGCCGCCGCTTCGGCACGGGCGCCCTCATCGGTGCCGGCGCCGCCGGCCTCGTCGGCGGAGCGCTGCTGAACGAGGCGTTCAGCGACGACGAGCCCGACGTGATCGTCAACAACTACTACGAGGACTGACCCGCACCGGGGCGTCCGCGCTCGGCGGCGCGCGGACGCCCCTACTCCGCTTCCTCCGCCTCCGCCCTGGCCCGCCCCGCCGCGTCGCTGATGCGGATCAGCAGGGCGATCATCAGCCAGTTGGCCACCAGCGACGACCCGCTCTTGGCGAGGAACGGCAACGCCTTGCCCGTCAGCGGAATCAGCCCCATCACCCCGCCCGCCACGACGAACACCTGGAGCGCCAGCGCCGCCGCCAGCCCCACGGCCAGCAGCTTGCCGAACGGGTCGCGCGAGCGCAGCGCCACGCTGAAGCCGCGCTGGGCCAGCAGGCCGTACAGGACCAGCACCGCCATCGTGCCGGTCAGCCCCAGGTCCTCGCCCACCGTGGTGAGGATGAAGTCGCTGCGGCCCGCGAAACCGATGAGCTCCGGGTGGCCCCGCCCCAGCCCCGCCCCCGTGACCCCGCCGCTGCCCATGCCGAACAGCGCCTGCGCGGCCTGCGGCGAGAACGTGCTGTGCGGCTCGAACGCGGCGAACGGGTGCAGCCACGCCTCGACACGCCCCTTGACGTGCGGCTCCAGAGACCCCACGACGCCCGCGCCCACCGCCGCCATCAGCACGCCGCACAGCACCCAGCCGGTGCGCTCCGTCGCCGCGTACAGCATCACCACGAACAGCCCGAAGAAGATCAGCGACGTGCCCAGGTCCCGCTCCAGCACGAGCACCAGCAGACTCAGCACCCACACCGTCACGATCGGCCCCAACTGCCGCCCCGGCGGCAACCGCACGCCCAGCACCTTGCGCCCCGCGAGGGCCAGCGCGTCACGGTGCACGACGAGGTAGCCCGCGAAAAACACCGCGATCATCGTCTTCACGAACTCGCCCGGCTGGAACGACAACGGCCCCAGGAAGATCCACCGCTTTGCCCCGTACGTGTCGCCCGGGAAGAACGCGGGCGCCATCAGCAGCACCAGCGCCACGGCCATCGTCAGATAGATGTAGCGCTGCAACCGGCGGTGGTCCCGCAGCACCACCAGCACCCCGACGCACAGCGCCACGCCGATGACCGTCCACATCAGCTGGCCCGACGCGGTCGCCCCCGCGTGGTACCGCCGCTCGTAGGCGGGGTCCAGCCGGTACAGCAGCACGAGCCCGAACGCCGACAGCAGCACCGCCAGCGGCAGGATCAACGGGTCCGCGTACGGCGCCCAGCGGCGCATCACCAGATGCGGCACGAACGCCAGGCACACCGTGCCCACGGCGAACACCACCACGCCGTCCGGCACTTGGCCCGCCCCGGCCAGACCCGTACTGACGTAACCGAAACAGCTGATCAGCACGGCCAGGACGAGCAGCACCGCCTCGCCGCGCCGGCGCACTGCGACGGTACGGACGGTCTCCGGGTCACTCCAACGGTTCACACGGCTCACACCCGTGAGGATGGGCGGCGAGCCCTGAAGGAAAACGGACGGTCCTGAAAAAGCCTTCAACACGCCCCGGCAGGCTCCCGGGCAAGCCACGGCAGGTAGGGGCTGCCCCAGGCCGGATGCGGGGGTGTGCCGGAGTGACCGGGGCCCGCGCCGGGTGATCAGCTGGGGGCACGGCAGTTGGTGCGAAAGCAGGGGGACAGGTGAAGGCTCGGTGGGGAAGCGCCGCATGGGTCGTCGGTGCGGTGCAGTTCTTCGCGCTGCACGGCGTCGTCGAGTCGGCGTGGGAGAAGCCGTACAGCTGGGCGGGGAACAACATCAGCGACCTGGGCAACGCCCTGTGCGCGACGCAGCCGGAACCCGAACCGCGGTACATCTGCTCGCCCGAACACGCCCTGATGAACGGCTCGTTCGTCGCGCTGGGCATACTGCTCGCCGTCGGCGCCGTGCTGACCGGTGCGCTGTGGCGCAGAGGCGGCACTGCGACAACGGCCCGGCTGTTGCTCGCCGGTGCCGGAGGCGGGTTCGTGCTGGCCGGCCTGGCACCGGCGGACCTGCACGAGAACCAGCACATGCTGGGGGCGCTGCTCGTCATGGGGATCGGTAACACCGGTCTGCTGCTGGCGGGGGCCGGCCTGGCCGGCGACGGCCGCGGCGTGCTCCGCTGGGTGACCGGCCTGTTGGGCCTCATAGGCCTGACGGCCTTCGGGTTCTTCCTCTCCCACCACTATCCGGGTCTCGGCATGGGAGGCATGGAGCGGGTGGCGGCGTTCCCGCTCCTCATAGGGACGCTGGCTGTCGGCGCCCACGGCTTGCTGCGCCGGGAGGCGGACGGGCCGGTGGCCCGCACCCGCTGAACGGGTCCCGCGAGCGGGCCCGGCTGCGGCGGGGGAGTGGCCCCCGCCGCTGCGGGCCGCCGGGCCTACTTGTCGGCGGTGAGCTTGCCCGCGACGCCCCAGCTGTCGGCGGGGACCTCGTGGATCCAGACCTGGACGGCCTCCGCGGGGATCTTCAGGGAGTCGACGAAGGCGTCGGTGACGCGGGCGACCAGTTCGCGCTTGAGCTCGATGTCGCGGGGGCCCTGCTGGATGGTGACGATGGGCACGGTGTGCTCCTTGGGTCGGTGAGGGGCGCTGCACCGGCGGTTCCGGTGCGGTGTCGCCGCCTGGGAACACTTCATCGCAGGGGAGGGGGTCCGACCCAGACCCGAATGCCTCTCGCAACGATCACAAAAGATGATCGTTGCTGGTCAGAGTGGCTGTCAGCAGCTCCAGCAGGGGTGAGACGGTTCCGTTGCGGACCACGAGCTCGACGGGCAGCCGCAGGCCGGGGCCGGCGAAGGGGACGAAGGCGACCCTGGGCACGTGCATGCGGCGGGCGTTGCCGGCGTAGACGACGGTCCACATCGGGGCGGCGCCCGAGCCGATGGCGGCCAGCGTGTCCTGGAGGTTGCTCGTCGCGGGTCCCGGCAGCGGGCTGAAGCCGGCCTGCCCGCACGCCGTGAGGAGGAGGCCGACGAGCGTCGGGTGGTTGCGGCGTTCGGTCAGGCACAGCGGGAGCTCCGCAAGGTCCGCCAGCGCGACCGCCTCCTGCCGCGCGAGCGGGTGCCGGGCGGGCATGGCCGCCACCAGCTCCTCGTCCCACAACCGGCGGCGCTCCAGCGGCGCCTGCTCCTGCGACGGCTGCTGCGGCGGCGCCCCGCGGACGAACGCGGCGTCCAGCTGCCCGTCGGCGAGCCGGGCCAGGCGTTCCCGTACCGGTACGGAGACCAGCTCCACCCGCACGTCGGGCGCGTGCTCGCCGAAGGCGTCGAGGAGCTGGTCGAGCCGCTCGCCGAGACCTGTGACCGTGCCGAGCCGGAAGACGCCCTGCCGGCCCTCGGCGAGCCGCGCCGCCACGGCCCGGGCCTCGTCGTGCGCCGCCAGAACGGCGCGCGCCGCCGGCAGGAAGGCTTCGCCCGCCGGGGTGAGGCGGACGGTCCGCGGAGTGCGGTCGAACAGCCGGAGCTTCAGCTCGCGTTCCAGCCGCCGGACCAGCTGACTGACGGCGGGCTGGCCGATCACCAGCCGTTCCGCGGCGCGCCCGAAGTGCAGTTCCTCCGCGACGGTGACGAAGTAACGCAACTGACGCAGTTCCACGAACCCTCCCCCTCCAGCCGGTCTACCGCGGACGATCCTCCCCCATGGCTCCGGCCGTCCGGCCGAGGGGCCGGGAAACGGAATCCCGGCCGTCGCCCGCGAGAACCTCGCGCGCCAGGGCGAGCAGGTCCGGTACGGCCGGGTGCCCCGGCCCCCGCCGCCAGGTGAGAAAGACGGGCACCGGCGGCGCGTCCACCAGCGGGCGGTGGACCAGCGACGGGTGCATGTGGCTGCTGGGCGTGGCCGACGTCGACACCCCGATGGCACGACCCGCGGCGATGGTCATCAGCCACTCGTCGGTGTTGGTCACCTCGATCGTCGCGGCGGGCCGGGCCGCCACCGGCCACAGGCCGAGCGTGGTGGTGCCGGAGACCGTGTTGAGAGCGACCGGATACGCGGCCAGGTCGGCCAGGGTCACCCGGGGCAGGCCGGCCAGCGGGCTGTCCGCGGGCAGGACCGCCACCCGCTCCTCCGACAGCAGCAGTTCCGTGTGGAGCCCGTCCACGGCGACCGTGCCGCGCAGCAGTGCCGCGTCGACCCTGCCCTGCGTGAGCCCGGCCGTGGGGTCGTCGATGCGGAGCAGGTGCAGGGGCGTACGGGGGTGCGTCTCGTCCCAGCGGCGCAGCAGCGTGACGGTGCGGTCGCCCAGCGCCGCCCAGGTGTGGCCGAGACGCAGGGGCCGGCTCCGCAGGCCGGCGGGGTCGAGGGCCGCGTCGACGGCGGCCACGGCGGCGAGGGCCTTGTCGCGGAAGGCACGGCCCTCGGCGGTCAGCTCCAGGTGGTGCGTGGAACGGTCGACGAGGCGGGTGCCGAGGCGGTCCTCCAGCTGGCGCAGGGTGCGTGAGAGCGCCGGCTGGCTCAGGTGCAGGCCCGCGGCGGCACGCGTGACGTTGCCCGCCTCGGCGATGGCGAGGAAGGCCCGCAGATGCCGCAGCCCGATGGTCATGTCCGCAGAGTATAACCGCAGCGGAGGAGGCATTTCACAGGGCGCGGTCCGGGTTTCTACCGTGGAGGGCATGACCACCCCCGTGCGCAGTTCGTCCCCGGCCACCCGCCCGCCGGCCACCCGTCCACCGACCGTCCTCCGTGGCCCCGCCATCCGCGGCAGTGCGGGCGGCACCGGTATCGGCGTCGGCCTCGTCCTGGCCGGGGCGGTGTCGGTCCAGTTCGGGTCGGCCTTCGCCGCGCTGCTGTTCCCCCGCGCCGGGGCGCTCGGCACGGTCGCGCTGCGGGTGACGCTGGCCGCGTCGCTGCTGCTGCTCGTGACCCGGCCGCGGCTGCGCGGGTACACGCGCGGCGACTGGGCGGTGGCCTGCGGGTTCGGCCTGGCCCTCGGCGGCATGAACATCCTCTTCTACCAGGCGATCGACCGCATCGCGCTGGGTCCGGCGGTCACCCTGGAGGCGCTGGGCCCGCTGCTGCTGTCGGTCGTCGTCTCCCGCCGCCGCGCCACCGTGCTGTGGGCCGCCCTGGCCCTGGCCGGGGTCTGCCTGCTGGGCCGGGGCGGCTTCGGCCGGCTCGACCTCACGGGCACGGCCTTCGCGCTCGGCGCCGGGGTCATGTGGGCGGCGTACATCCTGTTCAGCACCCGCGCCGGCGCCCGCTTCCCGCGGCTGGACGGCCTGGCGATCGCCATGGCCGTCGCCGCCCTGGTCAGCCTTCCCCTGGGCGTCGGCACCGCCGGCGCGGCCCTGCTCGAACCGGGCGTGCTCGGCCTGGGCCTGGCGATCGCGGTGCTGAGCTCGGGCGTGCCCTACGCGCTGGAACTCCTCGCCCTGCGCCGGTTGCCCGCGGCAACCTTCGCGGTGCTCACGAGCCTGGCCCCGGCCCTGGCCGCGCTCGCCGGCTACCTGGTGCTGGACCAGGCCCTGTCGCTGCCGCAGTGCGCCGCGATCGCGATGGTCGTCACAGCCGGTGCGGGCGCCGTACGGACCGGTACCCGCTGACCCCCGCCCCGGCCCCTCCGGCACCTTTTGGGACGTGATGTGTGCTTAAGCGGGTGCATCCGTGGTACCCGCACGGGTGTGCCGGGCGCGACGGCCCCACCGCCGCGCCGCCGTCCCGAGAGCGAGGGAGAATCCCTGATGAGCATGGTGAAGGAGACCGTAGAGGTCGACGTCCCGGTCCACACCGCGTACAACCAGTGGACGCAGTTCGAGGAGTTCCCCAACTTCATGGAGGGCGTCGAGGAGGTGCGGCAGGTCGACGACCGCCACAACCACTGGACCACCAAGATCGGCGGCGTGCGCCGGGAGTTCGACACCGAGATCGTCGACCAGCTCCCCGACGAGCGGATCACCTGGCGCACCATCGGCGGTGACACCCGCCAGAAGGGCACCGTCAGGTTCCAGCGCGTGGACGAGGCCCATACGCGGGTGGAACTGGCCATGGAGGTCGAACCGAGCGGAGCCGCCGAGAAGGCCGCCGACATGACCGGCACCATCGGCCGGCGCGTCAAGGGCGACATGCGGCGCTTCAAGGACTACATCGAGCACCGGGGCGACGAGACGGGCGCCTGGCGCGGCCGGATCAGGCCGGGAGGCTGACCGCCCCCGCCCGGGCCCTCGCCCGGGCCCCGCACGGGCGCGAGGCGTAAGGCCGTACGGCCCTACGCCTCGCCCCGCCCCGCTGCGGCCGTCAGCCCCGCGCGCCCCCGCGCGGCAGGCGGGTCGCCAGCACCGCCGTCACCGCGAGCACGGCGCCCACCACCACGAGGCCCCAGCGCATCCCGGAGAGTGAGAAGTCCTCCCCGCCGTCCTGGAGCAGCATCCCGAACAGGGCGACGGACAGGGCGCCGCCCGTCTGCCGCAGGGCGTTGAGCAGACCCGAGGCCGTGCCCGCCCGGTGCTCCGGGACGGCCTCCATGAGCAGGGCGGTCAGCGCCGGGACGGCCAGGGCCCCGCCCACGCCCGTCGGGGCGAGCAGCAGCACGACGGCCCACACCGGCGTGGTCCCGGTGAGCGCGAGCAGCACCCCCATGGCCAGGGCCATCAGCGTCATGCCGGCCGCGATGACCGCGCGGCGGCCGAACCGTTCCGCCAGGCGCGGCGATATGAGGTTCATCGCCGTGGTGACCGCCGCCAGCGGGACGAACACCAGCCCCGCCGCCGTCCCGGACAGGCCGCGCAGCTGCTGGAGGTACAGGCCGATCAGGAAGACGACGCCGTAGAAGCCGGCGTTGAGCGCGAAACCCGCCGCCAGCGGCACGGTCACCTGCCGCCGGCGCAGCAGGCCGAGCGGCACCATCGGTGCCGCGTGCCGCTTCTCCGCCGTCACGAAGGCGGCGCCGCCGGCCACCGCCACGGCCGCCGCGAGGAGCACCGGCCCGGACGTCCAGCCCCGGTGGCCGCCCTCGATGACCGCGTACGCCAGACCGGCCAGGGTGGCCACGGCGCTCAGCTGCCCCGGGAGATCCAGCGGCGCGGGACGGCGCGCGGACCGCGCGGTACGCGCCAGCAGCACGAGGATCACCACGCCGACCGGCAGGTTCAGGAGGAACACGGCACGCCAGTCCACCGCTTCGGTGAGCACGCCGCCGAGCACCGGCCCCGCCGCCATGGCCACCGAACCGCCCACGGTCCACAGCGCGATGGCGCGGGCCCGCAGCCGCGCGTCGTCGTACGCCTGGCGGACGAGCGCCAGCGAGGCCGGCATGACGACGGCGGCCGCCGCGCCCTGCACGATCCGCGCCCCGATGAGCGCACCGATGCCCGGCGCCACCGCGCAGCCGAGGGAGGCGAGCGTGAACAGCGCCACGCCCCAGGCGTACGCCCGCCGCGCCCCGGCCCGGTCGGCCAGCGCCCCGGCGGAGAGCATCAGGGCGGCGAACATCAGCGTGTACGAGTCGACGACCCACTGCAGGCCGGTCATCCCGCCGTGCAGGGACGAGCGGATCGCGGGCAGGGCGATGTTGACGGCGGAGACGTCGATGGTGATGACGCTGAAGCCGAGCAGCGAGGCCACCAGGGCCACGGCCCCGGACCGTCGGCCCGGGGCGGCAGCAGCCGGGGCGGCCGCGGCAGCGGAGGACACGACGGACGGAGCCGGGGACGGAGCGGACGGGGCGGGCGGGGCGGCGGGGCGCTGCTGCGGCGGGACCGTGGCGGGCGGCATGGGGCGGGACCTTTCCTGGCGTTTCCTGGGGCCGGCACCGGCCGGCGTTCACCACTTTCGGCCCTCGCCGGGCAGGGCGACAGACCGCGCCGTGCCGGGGTGCCCGGTGCCTGGCCGTGACACGGCCCCCCACGACCGGCGGCAGCCTGCGATCATGGAGGGATGACACACGCCACCGAACTGGGCCGGTACCTGCGGGCCCGCCGTGCGCGGATCTCCCCGCAGGAAGCGGGGCTGCCCGCCGGCACCGGCATACGCCGCACACCGGGCCTGCGCCGCGAGGAACTGGCCACGCTCGCCGGCGTGAGCGTCGACTACTACACGCGGCTCGAACGCGGCCGGGAGACCAACCCCTCGCCGGCCGTCATCGACGCCCTCGGCCGGGCCCTGCGCCTGTGCGGCGACGCCCACGAACGCCTCCAGGACCTCGCCGACCTGGCCTCCGGACGCCAGGACCGGTCACGGGCCGGAACCGGCCAGTACACCGTCCGGCCGTCCGTGCAGCGCATGCTGGACGCGCTGCGCCCGCTGCCCGCGTACGTCGTCACGCCGTTCAACGACCTGCTCGCCGCGAACCTGCCCGGCCGGCGGCTCCTGCCGGGCCTGTGGGACTGGCCGGCGGAACAGCGGAACGTCACCCGCTACCTGTTCCTGCACCCCGAGGGGCGCACGCTCTACGAGCCGTGGGAGGAGACCGTCTCCATGTCGGTGGCCCACCTCCGCGCGGTCGGCGGCGCCGACCCGGACGCGCCCCGGCTGGCCGCGCTGGTCGGCGAACTGCTGCTCAAGTCACCCGACTTCGCCCGCCTGTGGGAGCGGTACGACGTCAAGGAACGCTCCGGCGGCCGGAAGACGTTCGCCCACCCGAAGGCCGGCCGGATGACGCTCACCTTCGAGGTGATGAAGCTGTCCGGTTCGGGCGGACTGCGGCTGGTCGCCTACCAGGCGGAGCCCGGCAGCGCCGACGAGGCGGCCATGCTCACCCTCGACCCGGCGGCCCGCATGTCGCAGCCGGAGACGCACGAAACCGTCTAGAGGCGTATCAGCGCGCGCCGCCGCGGAAAGCGGCCCGGTACGCCTGCGGGGTCGTGCCGGTGACGCGCTTGAAGCGTTCCCGGAAGGCCGTCGCGGAGCCGAAACCGGCCTGGCCTGCGATCCGTTCGACGGAGTGGTCGCTGTGCTCCAGCAGGTACTGTGCCCGCCGGACACGGGCGCGGAGCAGCCATTGCAGGGGCGTCGTGCCGGTCTGCTCGCGGAAGCGGCGGCCGAACGTCCGCGTGCTCATGCCGCAGCGCGCCGCCATGACGTCCAGGGTGAGGTCCTCGCCGAGGTGGTCCTCGATCCACGACAGGGCCGGTTCCAGCCGCGACCCGCGGGGCACGGGCGGCCGTTCGTGCACGATGTACTGTGCCTGACCGCCTTCCCGTTCCAGAGGGGCGACGGCCAGCCGGGCGGCGTCCGCGGCCACGGCCGACCCGAGGTCACGGCGGACCATGTGCAGGCACAGGTCCAGCCCGGCGGACGCCCCCGCGGACGTCAGCACCTGGCCGTTGTCCACGTACAGCACGTCGGGCCGTACCTCGACGCGCGGGTACAGCTCGGCGAGGCGCGCGGCCGCGGCCCAGTGCGTGGTCGCGGGCAGGCCGTCCAGCAGACCGGCCGCGGCCAGCGTGAACGCACCGGCGCAGACGGAGGCGATGCGCGCCCCGCGCGCCGCCGCGTCCCGCAGTGCCTCCAGGGCCCGTTCCGGCGGCGGGCCCGCGTCCTCCTCGCGCCCCGGCACCACGATGGTGCCGGCGCCGGCCAGGGCCTCCAGCCCCCACGGGGCGTGCAGGGTGCACGCCGCGGTCGGTACGTCCGGCTGCGTGCCGCACACCCGTACCCGGTACGGGCGGCTCCCGTCGGGGAGCCGGACGCGGCCGAACACCTCGACCGGTACGGCCAGGTCGTAGACCACCGTCCCGTCCAGCGCCAGGATCGCCACCGTGTGCACCGGAGCAGCCTACGTCGCGTCCGCCCGCGGAGTGTGGCGAGAACCCGGTGGGACCTGTCGGTCCTGCCCATGTCGGGGCCGTCCGCCGCTGCCTAGCGTGAGCACCGCTGCCGCTCCCCGGCGGACGAGTCGCCGGCGCAACGGAAGCGCACCGCAAAGCGGCACGGCAGCGGAATGCAGCGGAACGAGAGGAATCACCGGCATGCTCGCGCAATTCGCCCTGTTCGACGGCTTCGACCCCCTGGACGTCATCGCTCCGTTCGAGGTCTTCTGCGCCGCGAGGGCCTTCACCGACCGGGTGGACGCCGAATTCGCCTCCGCCGAAGGCGCCCGCGACGTCCCCAGCTCGATTCGCGCCGTCTCCTTGCGGGCCACCGCCCCTCTGGACCCCGACCGCGCCGGCCTGATCGTCGTGCCCGGCGTCGCCGGCACGCTCCCTCCGCAGGGCAAGGACGCCGCTCCGCGCGGACCGCAGCCGGCGGACACGGTGCCCGACATCATCAGGCGTGCCCTGGCGACGGGGCTGCCCGACGTCCTCGCCAAGGCGCTGGCCACGCCCGGCACCACCGTGGCGACGGTGTGCGGCGGCTCCCTGGTCCTGTCGATGGCCGGGCTCGTCCGGGGCCGCCACGCCACCACCCACCACCAGGGCCTGGAACTGCTCGGCCGGGGCGGCGTGCACGTCACCCGGGCCCGCGTCGTCGACGACGGCGACCTGGTGACCGCCGGCGGCGTCACCTCGGGCCTCGACCTCGGCCTGTACCTGCTGGAACGCGAGACCGGCCCCGGCGTCGCCCTGGCCGTCGAGGAGCTCTTCGAGCACGAACGCCGGGGCGTGGTCTGGCGCGCCCCGGCGTGATCACCCGTGCCCGGGCCGCGAGGGCCCGGGCTCAGGGACGGATCAGAGGTGACCCATGGTGCGGACGGCCTGGTAGTACTTCTTGGCCACCACGAGGCAGGCGTCGCGCTGCGTCTGCGGGATCGGGCCCCACTGGGTGCGGCACACGAACTGCATGTCGTCGAGGAACGTGTCGTCGACCCGCTTCTTGGCGCCCTCGGTGAAGGCGTTCATCGCCTTGTAGTTGCGGTACCCGAAGTCGTGGTGCCGGCAGGCGAACCCGAAGTGGAAGCCGAGCGGGCTGTCCGAGGCGTTGGTGCAGCCGTCGCTGTTCCAGTTGAACTTGTACGGGTCCTTGCCGTGCTTGGCGTCGTCGTACGCCCGGGCCCAGATGCTGTTGATCGTGTTCTGGCCCGTCAGCTCGTGGAGCCGGTTCAGCTTGGCGGCCCGGCTGACGGCGTCGAGGCCGGAGCCGTCGTCGGCTCCGGTGTCGCCGTCGTCGGCCGTCACGGCCGACACGGCGGCCGGCTGTGCGGTGCGGCCGGCGGCGCCGTCCTGGGCGAACGCCGGAGTGCTGATCGAGAAGGCCATGACGCCGCTGAGCGCGGCACCGGCCAGGGCAGCACTGAGTTTCTTCACACTTCCCCCTGGGAATGGTCATCGAGACGAAGCGATGCGTCCCGGGCGCGGGGGCCGCGGGGGAGGTCCCCCCCACCGGCCCCAGTACCACCGCGAGCTGCGGTGTTCCCCCGTGGTGCCCGAGCGCCGACGCAGGCTATCCCAGGAACTCCCGTACCCCCTCGCTCACTTGCACGCCACTCGCACCCGCACGGAGCGCATGGTTCCGCGGTGCGCGGCGTCGCCGCTGACACCTTCCGTACCGCGTTGTCCGCGGTATCCGTGTCGTCCCCATAGGGGCCGTCGTTACGGAGATGACCAGCCATGAGGGACGATCCGGGACGAGGTGTGCGATGAGGAGACGGACGAGGGGACGGCTGATGTCCGCGGCCGCCGTGCTGTTCATGGGGGCCGTGGCCGCGCTGCCGGCGCAGGCGGCCCGGGCCGGGGCGGTGCCGATCTGCCCCACCGTCGTCGGCCTGTGCACGTGGCCCGAGCCGAACGCGGAGGGCGGGGCGAGGATGCTGCAGCGCCCCGAGCCGCGCCTCGTGCCGGTGGTCCGCAGCGCGAAGAACCAGACCAGCCGGAAGTGGTGCCTCTACCCCAAGCCGTCCTACGGCGGCGAACCCTTCGTCCTCCACCCGGCCTTCTACACGCCGGGCCTCGGCCTGGAGGCACGTTCCGCCCGCCCCTGCCCCGACCCGCAGCCGAAGCCGCGTCCTTCGCCGAAGCAGGTCAGGCCGGCCGGGCCTCGATGAGCCGGAAGGGATGGGGGTGCGGCAGCGGGTGGACGGTCTCCAGCCGGAAGCCCGCGGTCGCGCACAGGGCCGCGAAGTCGTCCTCGGTGCGTTCCCGGCCGCCGAGGTTGACCAGCATGTTGAGGTCGCTGAGGTAGGCCAGGCCGGGGTCCCCGGCCGGTACCGCCGGCGGCAGGACGGGTTCGACGATCAGGAGGGCGCCGTCGTCCGGCACGGCCTTCCGGACGTTGCCCAGAATGGTCGCGCACTGTGCGTCGTCCCAGTCGTGGAGCACGCTCTTCAGCAGGTAGAGGTCGCCGCCCGGCGGGACCGAGGCGAAGAAGTCGCCGGTCACCGTGGTGGCGCGGTCCGCAAGGCCGTCGGCGGCGAAGCGTGCCGCGGCCTGCGCCAGCCCTTCGGCGGTGTCGTGGACGATGCCCCGCAAGCCCGGGTGCGCGCGCAGGATTGCCGAGAGCAGCGTCCCGTCCCCGCCGCCCACGTCCACGACGCACGCGAAGCGGCCGAAGGCGTAGTGGTGGGGAATGATGTCCGCGGCCGCCCGGGTGGCCTGGCCCATGGCCGCGTTGAACTCGGCGGACAGCTCCGGACGGGTCGTCAGGTAGCCGAAGAAGTCCGTGCCGAAGACGGTGTCGAAGGAGGGCCGGCCCGTCCGCAGGCTCTCCTCGAGGTGTTCCCAGCCGCGCATCATCACCGGGTCGGTGAACGTCGTCGCCACCGCGAGCATCGAGCCGGGCACGCCGGAGCGCAGCAGCGCGCCGGCCGGCGTCGACCGGAAGGTGCCCGGCTCCGTCTCCACGAGCAGCCGCTCACCCGCCAGCGCGCGCAGCAGCCGGTGCGCCGGCCCGGGAGGGATGCCGAGGGCCTCCGCGAGGCCGGCGGCGGTGCGTTCCCCGTCGCCGAGCAGGTCGAAGATCCCCAGCCGTGCGGCGGTGCCCAGGAGGTGCGTCCGCATCTGGGCGAAGGCCAGGTCGAGAATGGTGCGGACGTGCTGCCCCTCGGCGGCGGTGCCGGACTGCTCCTGGTCGGCCGTCCCGGTCATGGCGCCCCTCTCGTCATGGCGCCGCCGGGCGTTCCCCGGAGGCGCCCTCTGCACGAAGTCGCGAAGTTAGGTAAGCCTAAGTCGCCCGCCGTGGCGGGGGCAATCCCCGTGGCGTGACCGCCGGCGGCGGGCGACGGGACCGGAGGACGCGGCTACTCGGCCGCCTTCCCCAGCGCGGCAACGCCCGCCCGGGCGAACTTCTCGTCCAGGTCGCCGCTGGGCGCCCCCGCGACGCCGACGGCCGCCACCGGCGCACCGCCCACCTGCACCGGAGCACCGCCCGGCAGGAAGAGCGTGCCGGGGATGTCCTTGAGGTTCGGCGTCTGGGAGAGGCGGCCCACCAGGACGGACGTCGGGGCGTTCCAGGAGACCGCGGTGAACGCCTTCTTCTCCGCGGACACGTACGACTGCGGGCCCGCGCCGTCGCCGCGCAGGGTGACGAGGGTGTTGCCGTTGCGGTCGACGACAGCCACGGACACCTTCTGGCCCTCCTTCCCGGCGGCCTCCAGACTGGCCCGGGCGGCCTTGAGGGCCGCCGCGACCGACAGGTGCGTGGACCGGTTCAGGTCGCCGCCGGCCGGGTCGGTCGCGACCGCGGCCTTCGGGGCGGCCCCGGCCGCCTCGGCGGGGGCGGCGGCGTGGGCGGCGACGACGCCGACGGTCCCGGCGGCGACGACGGCGGCAGCAGCGGCGAGGAACTTCTTGGTGTTGGTCATGCCACGATCCTCCGGCCGCCCCACGCCCCGGCCCGTCGGCCCGGCGGCTCGTCCCGCCCGGCACGACGGCCGACCCCCGTATCGGCCGATCGGTTGATGCGAGGATGGTCCCCCCGGGTCACGATGAGCGGGAACACGCAGGTCGAGGAGGGTTGCATGCGGCGGACGGAGGCGGCGGAACGGACCGCCGCGGAGCCCGTGCAGGCTGCGCCCGAGGGCCCGGCGCCCGCCCTCGCGGAGGCCACGGCCACCGGCGAGCGCCGGCTGGGACTCGTCATGCACGCCGCGTTCTTCCTCCTGCTCGCCGCCTCCCTCGCACGCTTCCTGATCCGCCACCCCGGCGAGCCCCGCACCCCGTGGATCATCACGCTGTGCACCGGCCTCGCCCTGCTGTACGTCCTCGGGCCCGGCCCCTTCGCACGCCCCGCCCCGCGCCGCCTCGCCTGGCTCGGCGCGGTCGTCGCCGTCTGGACCGTCCTCGTCGTGCTTGCGCCCAGCTTCGCCTGGTGCGCCGTACCCCTGTTCTTCACCGGGCTGCGCACCCTGCCGCCGCGCACGGCCCTCGTCCTCGTCGCCGTGCTCACCGCGTTCGTGGTGGGCGCCCAGCTGAAGCTGTCGGCCGGCGGCTTCGACCCCAACCTCGTGCTCGCCCCGCCGGCCGTCGCGGCGATCGCCACCGCCGTCTTCGTCCACATGCGGCGCCAGTCCGAGCAGCAGCGGCAGCTCATCGACGACCTCATCCGCACCCGGCGCGAGCTGGCCGCCACCGAGCGCCGCGAGGGCACCCTCGCCGAGCGGCAGCGCCTGTCCATGGAGATCCACGACACCCTCGCCCAGGGCCTGTCCAGCCAGCAGATGCTGCTCCAGGCCGCCGACCGGCTGTGGACGACCGACCCCGCGACGGCCCACCGGCACGTCCGCACCGCCGCCGCCGTCGCCGGCCACAACCTGGCCGAGGCGCGCCGCTTCGTCCGCGACCTCGCCCCCGCCGACCTCGCCGGCGACGGCACCCTCGAACAGGCCCTGCGCGCCCTGGCCGCCCGCGCCGCGCAGGAACCCGGCGGCCCGGCGGTCGCCTGCCACACCGAAGGCACCGCCGTCCCGCTCCCCGGACAGGTCTCCTCCGCGCTGCTGCGCATCGCCCAGGGCGCCCTGGCGAACGTCCGCGAACACGCCGGCGCCACCACCGCCACGCTCACCCTCACGTTCCTCGGCGACCAGGTGGTCCTGGACGTCGCCGACGACGGCCGCGGCTTCGACGCCACGGCCCTCCCCGCCGCCGCACCCGCGGCGGCGCCCGGCGGGCGCGGCCACGGCCTGCCCGCCATGCGGGCCCGGGTCCGGCAGCTGGGCGGCACCCTGACCGTCGAGACCGCGCCCGGCGAGGGCACCGTCCTCTCCGCCGCCATTCCCCTGGAAGCCGCCGTCACCCACCCGGAAGCCCGCCCATGAGCGCAACCCCTGTCCGCGTCATCCTCTGCGACGACCACGCCGTGGTGCGGGCCGGGCTGCTCGCCCTGCTCGGCAGCGAGCCCGACATCGAGGTGGTGGGCGAGGCCGGCAGCGGCGAGGAGGCCGTGGCCACCGCCGCGAAACTCCGGCCCGACGTGGTGCTGATGGACCTCCAGCTCGGCCCCGGCATCGACGGCGTCGAGGCCACCCGGCGCATCTCCGCCACCGGCGTCCACGTCCTCGTCCTCACCACGTACGACACCGACGCCGACATCACCCGGGCCATCGCCGCGGGCGCCACCGGCTACCTGCTCAAGGCCGAACGGCCCGAGGAGCTGTTCACGGCGATCCGCTCCGCCGCGCAGGGCCGCACCACCCTGTCCCCGCCGGTCGCCAGCCGCGTCATGAACCGGCTGCGCGGCGCCGCCCGCCCCGCCCTGACCGCCCGCGAACTCGACATCCTCGGCAAGCTCGCCCAGGGCCTCGGCAACCGCGACATCGCCCGCGACCTGTTCATCAGCCAGGCCACCGTCAAGACCCATCTGGGCCGCATCTACGACAAACTGGGCGTCGACACCCGGGCCGGCGCGGTCGCCGTCGCCAAGGAACAACGTCTGCTGCCCTGACCCCCGGCGAACGACAGGTTCGACTCAACTCGGCCTGTACGCACCCTCCCCCCGGTGCTGGGATGAACGGCACCCAGCCACGCACCTCCGTCCCAGGGGGAGGGATCCCATGCACCGACCGCACGGATCACGCCGAGCACTGAGACCCGCGCTGATCGCCGGCGCCACCGCCGTCCTCGTGGCCGCCGCCGCCACACCGTCACCCGCGGCCACCGCACCGAAGCCCCCGCCGGACCGCGTCGTCATCGACGTGGTGGCGGTCAACGGCTCCGGCTGCCCGGCCGGCACCGCCGCCGTATCGGTCGCCGCCGACAACACGGCGTTCACCGTCACGTACAGCGACTACACCGCCCAGGTCGGCGTCGGCGCCAAACCGACCGACTTCCGCAAGAACTGCCAGCTCGGCCTGAACGTCCACGTCCCGCAGGGCTTCACCTACGCCATCGCCCGCGCCGACTACCGCGGCTTCGCCCACCTGGAGGACGGCGCCGCCGGCATGGAACGCGCCAGCTACTACTTCCAGGGCTCGGCGAACACCACCTCCGTCAGCCACCGTTTCACCGGCCCCCTCACCGACAACTGGCAGAGCTCCGACGTCACGGCGGCCGACGCCCTCGTCTACGCCCCCTGCGGCGTCCAGCGCATCCTCAACGTCAACACCGAGCTGCGCGTGGGCGCCGGCACCTCCGACCCGCGCACCACCACCAGCTTCATGGCCATGGACTCCACCGACGGCAGCGTCAACACCCTCTACCACTTCGCCTGGAAGGAATGCCCCTGACCCGGCGCCCGTGACCCGGTGCCAGTGGTGCTCCAGCGAGTGGGAGGGAACCCCATGACCAGACCGGCGGCAATCGCCTGCGCGGCCGCGGCGGCCGCGGCACTCAGCCTCTCGACGTGCCTCTCGACGCCCGCCGCGGCCGCCGACGGCACACCCCCACCGGACAAGATCGTCATCGATGTCGTGGCGGTCAACGGCTCCGGCTGCCCCGCCGGGACGGCGAACGTCAACGTCTCACCGGACAACACGGCCTTCACCGTCTCCTACAGCCACTACGTCGCCCAGGTCGGCGTCGGCGCCAAACCGACCGACTTCCGCAAGAACTGCCAGCTCAGCCTGAACGTCCACGTCCCCCAGGGCTTCACCTACGCCGTGGCGCAGGCCGACTACCGCGGCTTCGCCCACCTGGAACCCGGCGCCAAGGGCCTGCAACGGGCCAGCTACTACTTCCAGGGCATGTCCCAGACCACGTACACGAACCACAACTTCACCGGCCCGCACAGCGAGGACTGGCAGGTCACCGACACCACCGACCTCGACGCCGTCGTCTACGCACCTTGCGGCGCCCTGCGCAACTTCAACATCAACACCGAGCTGCGCGTCGACGCGGGCACGTCCGACCCGGCCAGGACCACCAGCTTCCTGGCCATGGACTCGACGGACGGCAGTATCAACACGCTGTACCACTTCGCCTGGAAGCAGTGCCCCAAGCGGTGAACCCGGCCGCGGACCCACCGGCGGCCCGGCCCCTTCCGGGCCGCCAGGTGGCCACCAACGCCCCCGCCAGGAGGAGTTCCGCGACGTCCCCGCCGTAGTACATGATCTCCGCGCCCTGCTGCACCTGGCCGACGGGCGCGTGGACGTCCACGAAGAACCCGCCGTACAGGGCCTGCGCGATCAGGGCGTGCGCGGCGATCGCCACGCCCAGGTACACCAGCCGGGCCCGCACCCCGGGCCGCCCGGGCGCGGGATCGGGACCGGCCACGGCATGGGCGAAAAGACACCCCGAGACCAGGAAGTGCACCCCCATCAGCGCATGCCCGGCCGGGTGGGCCATGGCGGCGTCGTACAGCGGGGTGAAGTACAGCGGCACCAGGCTGCCCGTGCTCAGCACCAGGGCCACCGCCGGGTGGGCCGCCACGCGCGCGGGCCGGCTGTGCAGGACGGCGGTGACACGACGGGCCCCGCGGGGCGGGAGGGCACGCAGCAGCAGCGTGACCGGCGCGGCCAGGACCAGCGCCAGGGGCGCGTACATCCCGACGAGCATGTGCTGGGCCATGTGCCCGCGGAAGTCGGTGTGCGCGGCCGGTGCCAGTGGCGGCAGCAGCGCGACGCCGAGCAGGACGAGCCCGGCCAGGAACGACGCCGACCGCCAAGGGGACCAGCCCTGCACCGGATTGCGGCGACGGGCCCGGCGTACGCCGAGGACGTGGACAGCGGCGCAGGCGAGGAGGACGAGGAGGACGGCGAGGTGCAGGGGCGACAGCGGGGCAGCGGTGCCATGGCCGGGGTGGTGCATCAGCGACGCCCGCTCGTGCCGCGCTGGAGCGCGTGGCCGCCGAGGAGCAGCAGGCCGCCGAGGACGAGGAAGCCGGCGTCCCACCACGCCTGGTGGGGGCCGCCGTGGACGTGGTGGATGCCCAGAATCTGGTGGTCGAGCAGGCCCTCGACGAGGTTGAACACGCCCCAGCCCGCCACGATCCACCCCCACAGCACCCGCGACGTCCACACCGCCCGCCGGTTCTCGGTGACGCGGGCGTGCAGCAGGGCGAGCCCCAGGAGGACGGCGAGCCAGCACACGACGTGGAAGATGCCGTCCCACACCGTGTTCATCTCCAGGCCGGAGACCGTGTGCGGGTCGTAGTACCGCACGCCGACGCGGTCGTGGTTGGTGCTGCTGAGCATGTGGTGCCACTGGAGGAGCTGGTGCAGCAGAATGCCGTCGGCGAACCCGCCGAGCCCCACCCCCAGCACGATGCCCGGCAGGACGACGGCCCGGTCTGCGTCGCTCACCGTGGCACTCACCGCTGTCTCCCTTCGCTGCCCATGCGCGCGGACCTCTCGCACACGGCTTCCCGCCGGCGCCGTTCCGACGCACACGCATCGGCCCCGGCCGGAAGCCGGGGGCCGATGCGTGTCACACGCCGGGGTTCACCACCCGTCGGTCATGCGCAGCGGTGCGCTGAAGTCCGCGCCGCCCCGGTTCACCCACTGCCGCAGGACGCCCGACTCGTCGTCACGGGCGAGCAGGTGGGCGGTGCCGCCGCCGTAGAAGGTGCCCGCCGTCGTCTCGGAGTAGTGCCAGTCGCGTACCACGGGCTTGCCGAGGTCGGCCCGGTCGAAGGTGCCGTCGCCGTCGCCCTTCCAGAGGAAGAGGTCGCCGTTCGCGCCGCGTGCCACGAGGTCGGGCCTGCCGTCGCCGGTGAAGTCGCCGGCCGTGGTCTGGGTGTAGTTCCAGCCGTCGGTCATCGTCGTCGGGTCGCCCAGGGTGCCGCCGCGCCGGCCGTACCAGCGGTGGAGGGTGCCGCCGGCGTCGCGGGCGAGGAGGTCGGCGACGCCGTCGCCGTCGAGGTCGGCGGCCGTGGTCTGGGTGTAGTGCCAGTCGTCATAGAGCTTCCGCCGGGCGTCGAAGGTGCCGTCGCCATGGCCGGCCCACATGTACAGGTCGCCGTCGGCGGCCTTGCCGATCAGGTCGGCCTTCCCGTCGCCCGTGACGTCGCCGGCCTTCGTCTCCGTGATGTTCCAGCCGGTGGTGAGAGGGTGGTCCCGGTCGGGGCGGGAGAAGGTGCCGTCCCCGAGCCCCTTCCACAGGTAGAGCTTGGCTTCGCCGTCGGTGGTGCGGGCGACGATGTCGGCGATGCCGTCGCCGGTGAAGTCGGCCGCGGTGGTCTGCGTGAAGTTCGGCGTGAAGGGGGAGGGCGGCACGGGACCGGCGAGGGCGTCGGCGAGGGCCTGGGAGCCGTTGTCGGTGAAGTGCAGCTTGTCGGCGTCGGTGCGGTAGGCGGTGAAGACCCGTTCCGTGTCGAGCGGGTCCCGGGTGGCCTGGTCGAAGTCCACGCGCGCGTCGATGTCGGACGTCGTGCGGATGTACGCGTTGACCTGCCGGCGCACGGCCTCCCGTTCCGGGGTGTAGCGCCAGAACCCCTTGAACGGCGGGATCGTGGCCACCGTCATGGGGACGCCGGCGGCGCGCGAGCGCTGGGCGAGCCGGCGGATGCCTGCGACGAGGTCGTCGGCCTTGGCGTCGTTGACGATGTCGTTGATGCCCTCGTAGAGGATCACCGACTTCACGTTCGGCTGGGCGAGCACGTCCCGGTCGAAGCGTTCGAGCGTGCTCTCCCCGTAGGCGGCCCGCTCCCCCCGCGTGAGGAGACGGTTGGCGGAGAGACCGGCGTTGGAGACGCCCATCGGACGCCCCTGGGCGCGCAGGGACCGCGCGTAGTCGTCGGTCCAGCGGCGGTTGGCGTCCTTGGTCGTGGCGCCGACGTCGGTCTGCGAGTCGCCGATGGCGACGACGGTCCCCGGGTTGCCGTCGGCGGTGACGTCCAGCCCGCTCAGGAAGGCCCAGTGGCCCTCGTCGCGGGTGGAGTAGCCGGAGCCGCCCGGGTCGTCGGTGCGGTCCGCCGGGCCCGAGAGGTAGGTGGTGGTCCAGGCGTCGGGGTGGTACGGCGCCGTCTGGACGGGGTTCGGCAGGAAGAGGCTGACGAGGAGGTCCTCGTCGGCCTTCACGGGGAACGCCACCGGGTCGCTGTACCGGCTCTCCCCGGGCCCCAGCACCACCTGGCGGCCGCCCCCGAACGTCAGGGTCGCGGGCCGGCCCACGGCGGCCGCGCCGCCGGCGCGGTGGGCGAGGGTGGCGTGCCCGATGGTTACGGGGCTCTTGCTGAAGGTGTTGCTCAGCTGGATGCGTGCGGTGCTGCCGCCGATGCTCGTGTGCACGACCATGCGCAGCGTCTGCTGCCCGGACACCCCGGACGCGTCGGACCCCGCTGCGGTGGCCAGCGCCGTGCCCCAGGACCTCGTCCACGAGGCGTCCGGGCCGGCGGCGTGCGCCTCCTGCCAGGCCGGTTGCACCGTCAGTGTTCCGCACGCGAGCACCAGCACGGCGGCTGCCCGCAGTCGTCCGCCGCGTGACGACAGAGACCTTCTCATCCCATCTCCCCGTTCATGTGAGCATGTCCGGCGTCACCGGACAAAGATCATCTTCACATTCAGGGCCGGATTGCGCTAGATCGAATGTTCGAATATGTCGCGCCGAAACGCCGCACGGGAAGGTGGCCCGTGCGGCGCCGTCAGCCGCCGTACGTCGTCTGCGACTCGGCCAGGGCGGCGGCGAAGTCGCGGGCCAGGCGGGGCGCTTCCGGTTCCGGCAGGGCCGCCGTGGTGATGCGGACGCCGGGGGTGCTGCCGATGCGGAAGCGCGCGCCGGCGGCGACCCACCAGCCATGGGTGCGGAGACCGTTGACCACCGCCGATTCGTCGCGTACGGGGACCCACACGTTCATGCCGCTGTTGC
Source organism: Streptomyces mashuensis (assembly GCF_014654785.1). Taxonomy (GTDB): domain Bacteria; phylum Actinomycetota; class Actinomycetes; order Streptomycetales; family Streptomycetaceae; genus Streptomyces; species Streptomyces mashuensis. The sequence continues at coordinate 159,983 of NZ_BNBD01000008.1, read as the reverse complement.
CGTGGGCGGTGATGCCGTGCCGGGCGAGCGCGTCGAGGAGCGCGTGGCGCCGGGCGGCGTACGTGGGCCCGGCGCGCTCGACCAGGGCCCGGGTGGCCGGGTCCGTCATGAGGGCGAGGACGGTCTCCTGGAGCAGGTGGCTGACCCAGCCGGAGGTCAGCAGCAGCCGCCCGTCGTGGCGGGCCAGCGTCGTCGCGTCGCAGGCGGCCGCGGCCCAGCGCAGGTCGGTGCCCAGGTACTTGGTCACCGTCGCCACGTGGGCCCAGCGGCCCAGGTGCCCGCCGGCCGTGAGGGAGTGCAGGGGAGCGGCGGAGACGGCTCCGGCGTGGTCGTTCTCGACGACGAGGACGTCGGGGGCCCCGGCGAGGACGGCGACGAGGGCGTCGCGGCGCGCCGGGGACAGGTAGCCGCCGTACGGGTTCTGCGCGCGGGGACTGCAGACGACCGCCCGCACCCCCGCCTTCAGCGCGGCCCGCAGGGACTCGGGGCGCATGCCCTCGCCGTCGACCTCGACGGCGAGGGTGCGCAGGCCCAGGGCGGTGACGAGGTCGAGGAGGTGGTGGTAGCCGGGGTCCTCCAGGGCCACGGCGTCGCCGGGGCGCAGTTCGACCGAGAGCAGCCGCCCGATCAGGTCGAGCGCCCCGTGGGCGAAGGTGATGTGCTCCACCGGCACGCCGTCCGCGCCGAGCCACTGGCGTACGGCGTCCTCCAGGCGCGGCAGCCGGGGCGCGGTGCGGTGCGGGCGGGCGCCGGGCGAGAGCCGGGTGGGCGGCAGCAGGTCGGGGAGGAAGGCGGGGTCGGGGAGGCCGCCGGCCAGGTCCCGCAGCCCTTCGGGCACCGGCGGCGGACGGCGGGAGGCGACGGCGGGCGCGGGGGCGACGACCGTGCCGCCGCGGCCCCGGGTGACGACGATGCCGCGGCGCCGGAGCTCCTGGTACGCGGTCGCGACGGTGCCGGGGCTGATGCCGAGGTCCTGGGCGAGCCGGCGGACCGGGGGGAGGGCGGCCCCCGGCGCCAGGGCGCCGTCGGCCACGGCGCGTTCGACGGACGCGGAAACGTCCTTGGCTGTCGTCCCGGTGATGCCATATTGTTCTGTCACATACTCAAGTATGTATCAATACAAATAGCTTGAGCAAGCGAAACGGGGGGCGGTCCGTCATGGGGAACGTCACGGGCACAGGACGCGCGCGGATACCGGGAGGGCGCGACGGGCGCCGGATGCTGGGGGTGGCCCTGGTCGACCGGATCGGCAGCGGCCTGTGGGGCGCCACCTCGGTCTTCTACTTCACGTACGTCTCGCACCTGGGCCTGGGGCAGGTCGGCACCCTGGTCTCCGCGGCTGGTGTCGCCGGCATCGCCGGGGCGCCCTTCGGCGGGCGGCTCGCCGACCGGCTGCCGCTCACCCGTGTCCTGGCCGCCTTCCAGGTGCTGCGCGCCCTGGCCGCCGCCGGCCTCCTGCTCACCGACGACTTCACCCTGCTGCTGCTCTGCTCGGTGGCCGGCGGCTTCGGCGACCGGGCAGCGGGCGTGCTGACCAGGCTCTACGGCACGCGGATCGCCGGCAGCGACCGCGTGCGGTACCAGGCCGTCAACCGTACGGTCGCCAACGCCGGCTGGGCCCTGGGCGGCCTGGCCGCGGCGGCGGCGCTGGGGGCCGGCACCACGGCCGTCTACCCGTACATGCTCCTGGGCGACGCCGCCTCGTTCGTCGCCGCGGCAGTCATCACCCTGGGCTGTGCCGAGGCCGGTGCCGCCCCCGTCGTCGTCACCGGGGGAGCGGCGGGACAAGAGACGGCAAGCGCACCCCAGGCCGTACCGGTCAGCCCCTGGCGCAACCGCAGGTACCTGGCGTACGTCGGCACCGACGGCGTGCTCTGCCTCCACGACGCCGTCTTCAAGGTCGGTCTGTCGCTGTGGGCGGTACGGGCCACCGACGCACCGCACGGCCTGGTGCCGGTGCTGCTGGTGCTCAACAACGTCCTGGTCGTCGCCCTCCAGGTGCCCCTGTCCCGCCTCGGCGCCACGACCGACCGGGCCCGCTCCCTGCTGCTGCCGCTGTGCGCCGCGTTCGCCGTGGGCGGCGCCGCCATGGCGGCCGCGGCCGCGGGCGGCCCCGTGCTCGCCTCCGCGTTCCTGCTGCTGGCGGCCATCGCCTTCACCGCCGCCGAAATGCTCCAGGCGGTCGTCTCCTGGGAGCTGTCCGTGGCCCTCGCGCCCCCGACGGCCCAGGGCGCCTACCTCGGCGTGCACGGCCTCGGCCAGGCCACGCAGCGCGCGGTGGGCCCGCTGGCCGCCACCGCGGCCATCGCGGCCGGCCCGGCCGGCTGGGCCGTACTGGGTGCAGCCGTCGCCGCCACGTGTCTGGTGCAGCACCGCCTCGTACGGTCGCCCCTGGCGGCCGCGGCGACGCCGGCACCCGCGGGGGACGCCTCGGCCGGCGGGGTTCTTCACCGGCCCGGCGACGACCACGCCGCGGACCTCGTCACCCCCTGATGTGCTGTTGCACCACCGCGCGTCAAGGTCGAGTCAAGACACTTGCGTCAACATGCAATCGTCAGGCTAAGCTGCTGGACGTTCGAGACGTGCGAAACGTTTGAGCGTTTGAGATGCCTCGTCCAGGTTCGACGAGGAGTCGCCACGGCCGGGAGGAGGCGAGAGACATGGACGGTCACAGTCACAGTCCGGGCCACAGGAAGCCCCGCACCCGTATGTCCTCGTCGACCTCCGGTACGCGGTAACGACCTTCCCCGCGCGCGTCCCGCGCGTCACCGCCCGCGCAGCCCAGCACCCGTACGGCACCGTGCCGCTCCGGGCCCTTGGGCTGCCCGCGCACGGGGAAGGTTGCTGCTGAGTGCCCCGACCTTCCCCCTGAACGGGGGACAGGGAGGCTCTCATGACCGACTCCACGATCACCACCCCCTCCGCCGCCGCAGCCCGCACCGCCGTCCTCGACGACGCCCACACCGGAGACAGCCGCGGGGCACTCGGCACCATCAAGGCGGACGACACCGCCCCGCGCCGGAGGCTGTCCGCCCGGCTCAAGACCCTGCTCGCCGTCGTCGGCCCCGGCCTGATCGTCATGGTCGGCGACAACGACGCCGGCGCGTTCGGCACCTACACGCAGGCCGGCCGGAACTACGGCACCAGCCTCCTGTGGACCCTGCTCCTCCTCATACCCGTGCCGTACGTCAACCAGGAGATGGTGCTGCGGCTCGGCGCGGTCACCGGTGTGGGGCACGCGCGGCTGATCCTGGAGCGGTTCGGCAGGTTCTGGGGCGCGTTCTCCGTCATCGACCTGTTCCTGCTCAACGCCCTCACGCTGGTGACCGAGTTCATCGGCATCACCCTCGCCGTCGGCCACCTCGGGCTGCCCAAGGTGCCCGGCGTGCTGCTGGCCGCCGTCCTCGTGGTGCTGGCCGCGTCGACCGGCTCCTTCCGCCGTTTCGAGCGCACCGCGATCCTCCTCTGCGCGGGCTCGCTGCTGCTGGTGCCCGTCTACGTCATCGTGCACCCCCCGACGGGGCGGATGGCCCACGACTTCGTCGTGCCGGGCATGCCGCACCACGCGCGGCTCGCCGACGTCTTGCTGCTCGTCATCGCCGTCGTCGGCACCACGGTGGCACCGTGGCAGCTGTTCTTCCAGCAGTCCTACGTCATCGACAAGCGCATCACCCCGCGCTTCCTGCGGTACGAGAAGGCCGATCTGTGGCTCGGCATCGCCGTCGTCCTCGTGGGCGCCGCCGCCATGACGGGCTTCTGCGCCGCGGCGTTCTCCGGGCACGCCGAGGCCGGCCACTTCACCGACGCCGGCGACGTCGCCGCGGGGCTGGAGAAGTACGCGGGCAGGACCGCCGGCGTGCTGTTCGCCGTCGCACTGCTCGACGCCTCGGTCATCGGCGCCTGCGCCGTCTCGCTGTCCACCGCCTACGCCATCGGCGACGTCCTCGGGCTGAAGCACTCGCTGCACCACGGCATCAAGGGCGCCAAGGGCTTCTACGCGGTCTTCGCGGGCCTCGTCCTCGCCGCCGCGGTCGTCGTCGTCATCCCCGGCTCCCCGCTGGGCCTGCTCACCGAGGGCGTCCAGACCCTCGCCGGCGTCCTGCTGCCCTCCGCCTCGGTCTTCCTGCTCCTGCTGTGCAACGACAGGACCGTGCTCGGGCCGTGGGTCAACGGGCGCGTCACCAACGTCTTCACCTCCCTCGTCGTGGCCGTCCTCGTCACGCTCTCGGTCGTCCTGACCGCCGCCGTCCTCTTCCCCGGCATCGGCGCGAACGCGATCCTCGACATCATGGGCATCTGCGGCGTCGCCGGCATCCTCGCCCTCGGCTACGCCGAGACGCGCCGCCGCCGCAAGGGCTGGGCCCTGGCCGGGCCTGTCGACCGCACCGGCAAGGAGAACTGGCGGATGCCGCCGCTGCACGAGCTGCCGGACCCCGTCCTGTCCACGGGCCGCAAGGTGGGCCTGGCCGCCCTGCGCCTCTACCTCCTCGCCGCGATGGTCCTGGTCGTGGTCCGCATCGTGCAACTCGCCCTCGGCGGCTGACAGCTCCGCCGGAACCCCCGCACGTCTCCGGGGCGGCGTGCCCCCGTCCGCCGCCCCGGAGACCACCGCCCGCGCCCCGGGGCCACGGTCGGCCCGCCCGGGAGCGGCCAAGGCGAACGCCGGCCAGGTCACCCGACCCGCCGGACAGTGCCCAATACTCCAACTACAGTTGGCGGCCCTGCTGTTCAGCTGATCTCGGTCAACACGACCCCAGGAGGCGCCGTCCCGTGGCAAGCTCCATGCAGTCCTGGCGAACCAGCGCCGCACGTTTCGCCTTCCTCTTCGCGGCGGCGCTGGCGCTGGCGGGCGGCGTCCTGCTGACTTTGCAGGACAAGAACATGACCAGCGCGGCCATCATGTCCTCGATCGGCCTCAACCTTGTCGCGTCGGTCGTCTTCGCCCTGATCTTCTCGTTCTTCAGCTCGGAGAAACAGGAAGCGGCCCTCAAGGAGAACCTGAACGAACAGTTCGGCGTACTCTCCGACGCCCTGCTGGACCGTATGTCGGACGCCAACCGGATCTTTCTGCCCAGTGGCCGCTACCCGGCGACCGACACCTTCGACGACGACTTCAACCGGCATCTCAACCAGAGTCTGGCCACGACGACTTCCTATGTATTCCGCGGGCCGAGCGCCCGCTTCGTCGCGGCCAGGCTCTCGCACGTCCACCACAACCCCGGGTCCGTACGGGTCTCCATGCTCGCCCCGGACAATCCCTCGGCTCTCTACCAACGAGCGGCCGACCGGCGCCTTTGGCCCTCCTCCGTCGGCAAGACGAGCAGCCGGCTCTCCGAGGAGATCCTGACCGAGATCCTCATGTCCATCGTCTCGCTGTTCGACTACCGGCACGTCTGCCCGATCGACATCATCTACTCGGCCGACCCGTCGGTGTACCGGATGGAGATGACCGACGATTCCGTCTACATTTCCTGGTACCACGCGAATTCCTCGCTCGAGAAGCAGATGCCGGAATCGCTCCGCTTCCCCAAGGGGTCGTTCCTGTACAGCATCCTCGACCTGGAGACGAAGCGACTCTTCGAGCTCTCCGAGAACCGGGTCCGGTTCGACTCGACGAAGGACGAGGCCTTCCTCATCACCCACATGCAGACGATCTCCGGACGCGCCATCACGGAAGAGGACGTCGCGGCCTGGCGAGCCGAGTACCGGAACTACACCCTGGGCTTCTCCGACTACTTACGGAACCTCTAGGGTCGCGTGATCCTTGTGAGACCCCGGTCGGGGGTGCGGCACGGCCGGCGGCCACCGCTGCGGCGACCGGGGATACGCCGGGGCTGCACAGCCGGCCTTGTGACTTCAGTAATCGCTCACTGGATCAGGGACGTGTGCGGGTGATCCGGGGACTCCGGGCAGACGTAGAGCTGCAGGCGGTTCCCCTTGGAAACCTGGACCTTGGGCGGGTTCGTCACACACGAGTCGTCGAGGGAGCCGAGGGCTTGATCCTCGTAGGGGACCCAACCGTGGTTGCTGGAGTCCCATTCGTTCGAGGCGATGGTCAGCAGCGGGGCCATCTTGGCGCCACAGGCGGTGCAGAAGCGGGCGATCGGGTCGGTGAGGCCCCACGGGGGCCAGCCGCCGACCTTCCAGCCCGGGGCGACGGACAGCTGGCTCCCGTAGAACGAATCCGGGTAGGGGGCCCAGGAGCTGTCCACGGCGGATGCGGCGGCCTGCCAGTTGCTCCAGTCCCCCAGCCGCTGCTGTAGTTCCTTACTCAGATCCATGACGGCCGCAGCAGCGGTATGTCGCGCACGTAAAGCTGGGCCACGGGCACCATGGGGTTCGGACCGTCGTGCCACTCGTAGCCCTCGCCGGCGCGCACCCCGTACGCCACGTACAGGTCGTCGATCTGGTCGTGTGACTCGCCGCAGTGCGGCCACGGCTCGTCGGCGGGCCACAGCATCGGCCCGCCGACAGAACTGTCGTGCGGTGACGGAGACCCGGGGCGGGGATGCAACCGGATCGCCGGGCGTGCCAGCGGCGCCAGTTGAGGAAAGACCGTGGCGGCGTCGAGCGGCCGCGGCGGGGTGGTACGGATGCCGTTCATGGCGGCGATGCTGCCGGCAGCCTCTGACAACGGGCACACCGATCCACCATCCACGGATCCAAACGAAACGGCCTAGGCCCCGGGACCGATGCGGAAACGATCATGGCGCGATACCTTCGGTGGGCACGGGCGGTGCGCCGCCCGCGCCCACCGCCGCAACAAGCCGTCAGCGAAAGGAAGCGTGCCCACACCATGCGCGTCATCGGCTTCGACCACCTCGTCCTCAACGTCTCCGACGTCGAGCGGTCCCTCGCCTTCTACACCGGCCCCCTCGGCCTGGAACCGGTCCGCGTCGACGAGTGGCGCGCCGGAAAGGTGCCCTTCCCGTCCGTCCGCGTCTCGCCCACCACCATCATCGACCTGGTGCACCGCGAGCGCGGCGAGTCGAACGTCGACCACCTCTGCCTGGTCGTCGAGCCCCTCGACTGGCAGGAGGTCGTCGCCGCCGGAACGTTCACCGTCGTCAGCGGCCCGTCCACCAACTTCGGCGCCCGCGGCATGGCGGAGTCGCTGTACGTCCGCGACCCCGACGGCAACACGGTCGAGCTGCGCTGGTACCCGCAGGACGCCCCGCAATCCTGACGGAACCCATACAGGGGTGACGGATCGGGCCGTGCCGGGAGTGTCTAAGCTGACGGGGCATTAACGATCTTTCTCGCGAAGTAGGTGCACCTCCATGACGATGAAGCCGGTCCGCGTTGCGGCCGTCGCCACGGCAGCCGTCCTGGCCCCCGTCGTTCTGTTCTCCTCCCCGGCGGTGGCCGCCGGCACCGCCGACCGCGGAACGGTCGCCTCCGCCACCGCCACCGCCTCCCCGGCGTCCCCGGCCGCCAAGGACTACGCGCACATGTCGATGGACGACCTGCGCGTCGAGGTCCTCACCCTCATGGCCAAGAGCCCGGAGAAGTCCTCGATGCGGGTCTACGGCAGCCGCGCCCTCGACAAGCGGACGGCCGAGGCCCTCGTCGAGTTCCTCGAGGTGGGCCAGTACAAGGCCCAGGAGGAGGACGACCGCTACGCCGTCCTGGCCATCCTCGGCAAGAACCCGGGCCGTGGCGTGACGCGAGCCGCCAACAAGGCGCTCGACGGCAACGCCGCCGACCTGCGGTACTCCCTGGAGACCGGCCGGTACAAGGCCCAGGAGGAGGACGACCGCTACGCCGTCCTGCGCCTGATGACGCAGCACCCGAGCGACGCGTTCCGCGCTGCTGCAAGCAAGGCCCTCGACGGCGGTCCCGCCGCCGTGCGCCAGTTCCTCGAGGTCGGCCAGTACCAGGTCCGCTGACCCGGAACGCACCGAGCCGGGGTGGCGTCCCACGGACGCCACCCCGGTGGGCACGGCACGCTCACGCCTCCGCGACAGCCTCCAGCGGGCTCAACGCGGCCGCCCGGCGGGCCGGAACGACTGCCGCGACCGTACCGATCACGAGCGACACCGCGCAGATCAGCAGCAGCGTCCCCCACGGGAGCGTGAACGCGTACTGCGCCACCGCGCCGTTGGCCAGCGCACCGACCGCCCAGGCGCAGAACACCCCGCCCGCCAGGCCCAGCAGCGTGCCGAACGCGGCCACCGTCAGGGACTCCAGCCGGATCATCCGCCGGACCCCGGCACGGTCCATGCCGATGGCGCGCAGCACACCGATCTCCCGGGTGCGCTCCGACACCGACATCGCCAGGGTGTTGACGATGCCGAGCGAGGCGATCACGACGGCCAGGGCGAGGAGCCCGTACATCAGGGTCAGCAGGTCGCCGACGGCGCCGGCGGCCTCGTGGACGAGTCGCGCCCGGTCGTCGACCGTCAGCAGCGGGCTGTTGCCCACGGCCGCACGCAGTCGGCTCTCCATGGCCTTGGACACCGCGCCGCCCTCCGTGCGGACGAGGATCCGTTGCACCGACCCGGGCACGAAGCTGTTCTTCTGCACGTCGGCGGGGGCGCCGAGCACGTCGTGGGCGACGGGGTTGTCCTGGTAGACGCCGACGACGGTGTACGGCCGGAACTCCTGGCTGCGGCCCATGCGCGCCGGGAGCCTGCCGCCCGCCCGCAGGCCGTGTTCCCGGGCGACGCTCTCGGAGACGGCGATCCGGCCCGGCCCGAGGCCCTTCACGGAGCCGCTGACGAAGTCGAGCTTCATGACCGCGCCCACGGTGGCCGGATCGACGCCGGTGACGGTGCGGACCTTGCCGCCCACGACGAGTGTGGAGTCCGCGACGGCTGCCGCGGTCCGTACCCCGGCCGTAGCGGCCACCCGCTGGACGGCGGCGGGGTCGATGCCCGTCGTCGTGTCGCGGGTGCCGATGACGTAGTCGGCGCGGAGGCCGGCGGCGGCCTGCCGGTCGAGGGCCTGCCCGGTGGAGTGGCCGACGACCGCGAGCCCGGCGACCAGCGCCGTACTGATCATCAGGGAGGAGGCGGTGGCGGCCGTGCGCCGCGGGTCGCGCAGCGCGTTCTCCCGCGCGAGGTGGCCGATGGTGCCGAAGCGGGTGGTGAGCCGCCCGGTCAGCCGGATCACCGGCCCGGCGAGCAGCGGCGCCAGCACGATCATGGCGACGGCGAGGAGGGCGCAGCCGGCCATCGCGTTCTGCAGGTTCCCGACGGAGGCGTCCTTCGCCCCCGTGAGGGAGACGAGCAGGCCGGCGCCGAGCGCGAGCAGGGCCGACCCCACTGCGCCACGGACCCGCGACCGTGCCGGGGGCGGCGTCTGCCCGGCCGACCGCATCGCCTCGACGGGCGCGATCCTCGCGGCCCGCCGGGAGGGCAGCCACGCGGCGAGCACCGTGACACCCACGCCCACCGCGAGCGCCGCCACCACGGACCGGGCCCCGATCACCAGCGGCCCGTCGGGCAGCGTCTCCTCGGCCGTGCTCAGGACGTGCGGCAGCGCCGAGGCGACGCCCAGGCCCAGCAGGAAACCGGCCGCCGACGCGACGAGCCCGACCAGCGCCGCCTCCGCCAGAACGGAACGGACCACCTGGCCGCGCGAGGCACCGATCGCCCGCAGCAGGGCGATGTCGCGGGTGCGCCGCGTCACGAGCATGGTGAAGGTGTTGACGACGAGGAACGAGCCGACGAACAGCGCGACCCCGGCGAACACCAGCGGCAGCTTCGTGTAGCCCCGGGTGAGGGTGTCGACGAGGACCGCCTGCTGGGCGGCCTGGGCGGTGCCGCTGACCGCCTCCGCCCGGTCCGCCGGGAGCACGGCCGTGACCCGGTCGGTCAGCTCCGCACGGTCGGTGCCGGGCGCGGCGGACAGGTCGATGGAGGTGTAGTGGCCGGGGGTCGCGAACAGCCGCTGTGCGGTGCCCATGGGGAAGAGCGTCAGGGTGCCGCCCGCGGACACCCGCGGGTCGTCGGTGGTGACGATGCCGACGAGGCGCTTGGTCATGACCGGCCCGGTCGTGGCGAGCGTGACCGTGTCGCCGATGCGGAACCGGCCGGCGGCGGCGGTGCCGGCGTCGACGGCGATCTCGTCGTCGCGCGCAGGGGCGCGGCCCTTCACCAGCGGGTGGCGGTGGTCCGTGCCGTCCGTGCCCGGTACGTACGCGGCGGCGAGGTTCGCCCGGGACGTCCCGGTGCGCAGCGGGCTGCCGTCCGCGGCGGCCAGGGTGGCCGTGCCGTCGGCGGCCGGCCGCACGGCGCCGACGCCGGGCACTCCGGCGAGTTTCTGGACGAGTGCGTCGTCGAGCGCGGTGTCGCGCAGGTCGGCGGCGGTGGCCGACGGGGACGACTTCGGGGTGACGGTGACCGCGATGCCCGCGAAGTTCTTCGACGAGGCGGCACGGTGGGCGGCGGCGGAGGAGTCCGCGAAGACGAGGGTTCCGGAGACGAACGCGACACCGAGACAGACGGCGAGCACGGTCATGGCCAGACGGGCTGGGTGCGCGAGGACGTTGCGCAGGGCTGTGCGGAGCATGGGATGTTCTCCGGGGCTTTCCGGTTCCGTTGGATGCTGCGGGCGGGGGACGGCGGGCCCGGGGCAGGGCAGGGCAGGGCCGGCGCCGTGTCAGGTCGTGCGGCCGTCCCCGGCCTCGAAGCGCAGCATCCGGTCGAGCACGGCGTCGGCGCCCGGCTCGTGCAGGTCGTCGACGACCCGGCCGTCGGCGAGGAACACCACCCGGTCGGCGTGCGCGGCGGCCACCGGGTCGTGGGTGACCATCACCACCGTCTGCCCCAGCTCCCGCACCGACTCCCGGAGGAAGCCGAGGATCTCGGCGCCCGCGCGGGAGTCGAGGTTCCCCGTCGGCTCGTCGGCGAAGACGATCTCGGGGCGGGACACGAGCGCGCGGGCCACCGCGACGCGCTGCTGCTGGCCGCCGGAGAGCTCGGCGGGCCGGTGGCCGAGCCGCCCGCCCAGCCCCACCATGGCGACGACGGTCTCCAGCCACGCCGCATCCGGCTCCCGCCCGGCGATCCGCAGCGGCAGCGTCATGTTCTCCAGCGCGGTGAGCGTCGGCAGCAGGTTGAAGCCCTGGAAGACGAACCCGGCCTTCTCCCGGCGCAGCCGCGTCAGCTGACGCTCGCTCAGTGACGACAGTTCGGTGCCGCCGATGCACGCCGAGCCCGACGTCACCGTGTCCAGCCCGGCCATGCAGTGCATGAGGGTGGACTTGCCGGAGCCGGAGGGGCCCATGACGGCGGTGAACCGGCCCCGCGCGAACTCGACGGACACCGCGTCCAGGGCGGTGACCCGGGTCTCTCCCCGCCCGTAGACCTTGGTCAGGCCCGTCGCCCGGGCCGCCGGTCCGGTGACGGTGCCGGGGAAGGGCATCGGCTGCGACATGTGCACTCCTGCTCGGATACGACGGTCCGCGAGGAGCCCGCGGACCGGGTGGACGTATCCATCCTCACGGCCCTGACCTGCGGAAACATCGTCCTGGGAGGTGGAGTTGAGCTCTGCCGGAGGACGGGCGACGGCCCGCCCGCCCCGCCCTCCGGCAGAGGTCCCGCGCACCTGCCTCTGCCTTCGGGCAGAGGCAGGTGCGTCAGGAGGCCAGCCCCGCCCGGTGGGCGAGCAGCGCCGCCTGCACCCGGCTCGCCGAACCCGTCTTGTCGAGGATCGCGCCCACGTGCGTCTTGACCGTGCCGATCCCGATGCCGAGCTGCGCGGCGATGTCCTGGTTGGACAGCCCTTCACCGAGCATCGCGAGGACGTCCCGCTCCCGGGCGGTGAGCCGGGCGATCCGCTCGTCCCCGGGCACGGTGCGGGCGGCGTCCGGTCCGCCGCCGCGCAGCATCCGGGAGATCACCGTGCCCGTGACACCGGGGGAGAGCACGGCGTCGCCGGCGGCGGCCGCCCGTACCGCGCTGATCAGCTCCTGCGGACCCTCGTCCTTGAGGAGGAAGCCCGCGGCGCCCTCCCGCAGCGCCCGGAGGACGTTGTCCTCGTCGCCGAAGGTCGTCAGCATCACGACGCGCGGCGCGGGGTCGAGGGCGAGGAGCGGGGCGATCGCGGAGAGGCCGTCGCACACCGGCATGCGGATGTCCACCAGCGCCACGTCGGGGCGGTGGGCGGCGGCCAGTTCGACGGCCTGCCGCCCGTCGGCGGCCTCGGCGACGACGTCGATGCCGTCGGCGTGCCGGAGGATCAGGCACACGCCGTGCCGGATCATCGCCTCGTCGTCGGCGAGCAGGACACGGATCGGCCGGGCGGGCTCGGTCACGAGGACTCCCAGGGTGCGGCGTCCCTGACCGACGGGACGGTGAAACGGTCGATGGCGATGAGACGTTGCGAGGCGTCGAAACAGTACCGGGCGACGATCAGACCGCCCGGGCGGCGCTCGGTGGCGCCGTTGAACGGATAGATGCAGCCGGCCGTGCCGGCGGGGCGCGGCGGTTCGCGTCCGGTGGCCGCGGCCCGCACGGCCGCGTTGTCGAGGACGCCGGCCGCCGCCACTTCGTGCAGAGACATGCCGACGTGGGGGAGCGGAGGCGGTACGGACCGGTGGGGCCGTGTGCCGTACACGAAGAGGATCCCGAGGACCATCAGCACGGACAACACCCCCAGCCCGCACGCCAGGGTCAGGGCCTCGGCGGTCCGGCGCCCGGACGGGACGGCCTCCTCCGTGCCGGCCGGGCCAGCCGGGCCGTCCACGCCGGACGGGGCGTGCGCTCTCGCAGGTCCGGGGGCGTCGCCCGGCTCGGCCGGCACGGCCGCGGCCACCTGGAACCCGCCGGACGGCAGCGGACCGGCGTCGAACGTCCCGCCCAGCAGCTCCACCCGCTCCGCGAGACCGGCGAGGCCCCGGCCCGTGCCCACGTTTCCGGCGGAGGGGGACGGCGGTGGCGCGGCGCCGTTGCGGACGGTGACCCGTACGGCCTCGTCGTCGTGCGCGACGGTCACGGTGACGTGCGCCTGCGCGGCGTACCGGTGCACGTTCGTGAGAGCCTCCCGTACGACGCGGTGCACCGCGCGGCGTACGGGCGCCGGGCGGTTGTCCAGGTCGGGGCCCGTCCACTGGAGCCGTACGGCGATGCCGCCGTCGCGGGACTCCGCCACCAGCGTCTCGATGTCGGCGCGCGTGCCGGTGGCGTCGGTGAGCACGCCGGGCCCGGTGTCGGGGCCGAGCGGGCCGAGGACCCCGAGGGCCTGGCGCAGTTCGCGCAGGGCGTCCCGGGTGGTGCGCCGCACGAGGACCGCTTCCTCGCGCAGCTCGGGGGCGGCCCGGCCGAGGGCCATCTCCAGCCCGCCGGCGTGCAGGGAGATCAGGCTGAGCCGGTGGCCCACCAGGTCGTGCATCTCCGCGGCGATCCGGGACCGCTCCTGGGTGCGGGCCTCGCTGTCGGCGGACCGGCGGGCCCGTTCCGCGGCGTCGCCGCGCTCACGGAGCGCCTGGAGCAGGCGGCCCTGCTGGCCGTGCGCGGTGCCGACGAGGCCGGGGACGACCACGGCGGTGGCCGCCAGGACGAGGCCGAGCGCCAGTCCGTACGACGGCTGCCCGGGGCCGAGCCACGGCGCGGACGCGGTCGCGGCCGCCACGACGACGGCGGCGGCCGCCGCGAGCAGCCGGGCCCGCCGCCGGGCGCGGACCGCCTGCCGGGCCACGGCGTACGCAGCCGCAGCCGCGACCGGCCCCACGCCGGTCGCCAGGCCGGTCAGCGCGGCGAGCGCCAGGAGCACGACGCCGGGGAACCGGCGACGCAGCGGGAACAGCGCCGCGCCGGCGGCGAGCGCCGCCAGCTGAAATGCCGGGCGCGGCAACGGTTCGAGCCGCGCGACGGTCACGTACACACCCAGCCCCGCCAGGAACACCCCGGCCGTCTCCGCCACGATCCGCACGGACCCGCGCGCGAGCGCCCCGCCGAACGGACGAGACGGGCGAGAAGGGCGAGAAGGGGTGAAACGACGAAAGGGGCTGATGCGCGGCACGGTCACCAGTATCGGCGCCCGCGCCCGCCCCGGCCTGAACCCTGTGGACGATCCGCCGCTCTGCCGAAAGGCAGAGACAAAGGAAGAGGCAAAGGACGAGGCAAAGGACGAGGCGAAGGAAGAGACAGCCGCCCTGCCGGAATCCCCCAGGGCCGTCCCGGGCCCGGATGAGTACCGGCTGAGTATCCGCGCCCATGTGCCCCCGCCGGGCCCCTTCGTAGCCTCCCTCGTATGCACAGTCAGTACGCCACCGGCGACGGTCCGCTCCGCGTCGGCATCACCGGAGTGGGCGCCGACCTGCCCCGGCGCGCCGTCACGTCGGAGCAGCTGCGGCAGCGCGTCACCGCGGCCAGTGGGCTGCCCCTGCCGGCGGGCGTGTTCGAACGCGCCACCGGCATCCGCTCCCGCCGCACGGCCGCCGACGACGAGTACGCCTCCACCCTCGCGCTGCGCGCCGCCCGCCGCGCGCTGGACCGCGCCGGGCTCGACCCGCTCGACGTCGACCTGCTGGTGTTCGCCTCCGCCACCCGCGACATGACCGAACCCGCCACCGCGCACATCGTGCAGGCCGCCCTCGGCTCCCGCGGCCACGCCCTCGACGTCACCAACGCCTGCAACAGCTTCGTCAACGGCATCGACGTCGCCCGCAGCATGATCATGGCCGGGCGGGCCCGGCGCGCCCTCGTCGTCACCGGCGAGACACCGAGCCGCGCCGTCCGCCACGACCCGGCCGGCCCCGCCGCGTTCCGTGACGCCTTCGCCGGCTACACCTTCGGCGACGCCGGCGCCGCCGTCGTCCTCGAACCCGTCGCCCGCGGCGGCATCCTCGACGTCGACACCGAGACGCACTCCGAGCACTGGCAGGTCGGCGGCATACCCGGCGGCGGCTCCCGCCACCCGCGCGGCGACGAGCACACCTACTTCCGTGGCGACGGACGCGCCCTGCGCGACGTCTTCGAGAAGGTCGGCACCTCCGTCCTCGACCGCGTCCGCCACCGCACCGGCCTCGACCGGACCGACTTCCGGCACGTCCTCGTCCACCAGGTCACCGTCCCCTACCTGGAACGCTTCGCCGAGCTCAGCGGCGTACCACGGGACCGCCTCGTCGTCACCGTCCCCGAGCTCGGCAACATCGCCAGCGCCACCCTCGGCGTCCAGCTCGACCGCGTCCACGACGGGCTGCGCACCGGGGACCGCGTCCTGTTCGTCGGCCTCGGCGGCGGCATCAGCATCATGACGATCGTGTGGGAGAAGGCATGAGCGACACCCTTGCTCCGCTGTGGGTCGTGGTCCCCGCCCACCAGGAGGCCGCCCGCATCACCGGCACCCTCGACGCGCTCGCCGCCCAGCACGACCGCGCCTTCACTCTCGTCGTCGTCGACAACGCCTCCACCGACGGCACCGCCGGACTCGCCCACGAGTTCGCCCGGCGGGCGCCCTTCCCCGTCCACGTCCTGCACGAACCCGACAAGGGCGTCGGCTGCGCCGTCGACACCGGCTTCCAGTACGCCATCGCCCACGGCGCCACCCTGCTGGCCCGCACCGACGCCGACTGCCTGCCCCACCCCGGCTGGACCGCCGCCGCCCGCGCCGCCCTGCACCGTGGCGCCGGCCTCGTGTGCGGCCGCATCGAGGCCCGCCGCGACGAACACGGGCCCCTCGGCCGCGCCGCCTTCCGCGCCCTGGTCGTCCTCGCCGCGCTCTTCGGCCGCCTGCGCCCCGCCCACCACCGCCGCCACGGCTACCTCGCGCCCTACCGCATGCACGCCGGCAACAACATGGCCGTCACCGCCGGGCTCTACGAAGCCGTCGGCGGCATGCCGCGCCGCCCCTCGCCCACCGACCGCACCTTCCTCAACCGGGTGCGCCGCCACACCACCGCCATCGTCCACGCCCGCGACATGGTCGTGGAGAACTCCACCCGCCGGCTCCGCGCCTACGGCCTCGCCGGCACCGCCCGCTGGTACCTCGACAAGGGCCCGGGCCACCACGGGGAGGACCCGCGCTGATGCTCGACGCCCTCGACCACGCCCTGCGCCGCGGCGCCCACCGCCCCGCGGTCCTCGGCACCACCCGCACCGGAGCCGTCCGCACCAAGGCCACCTGCGGCGACCTGGCCGGCCTCGCCGACCGCTACGCCGCCGCCCTGCACGCCCGCGGCCTGGAACGCGGCGCCACCCTCGGCGTCGCCGTACGCCCCGGCCCCCGCGCCCTCGCCGTCCTCCTCGCCGCGCACCGCCTCGGCCTGCGCGGCGCCGTCCTCGACCCCGGCGCCGGCCCCGACGTACTGCGCGCCCGCCTCGCCCTCGCCCGGCCCGCGCTCGTCCTCGCCGACGCCACCGCCCAGGCCGCCGCCGGCTGGGCCCGGCCCCTGGCCCAACGCGCCGGCCTCGCCCTGCCCGGCCTCGCCGAGCTCGGCCCCGTCGCCACCGTCGGCCCCCGGCTGCCCGGCTGCGCGCCCGCACTGGACACCGGCGCCCCCACCCGCGGCCTGCCGCGCCCCGTCGACGAGGACGGCGACGCCGTCGTCGTCTTCACCTCCGGCACCACCGCCCGGCCCCGCGCCGTCGTCCACACCCGCTCCTCGCTCGCCGCCGGCATGGCCACCGTCGCCGGCCTCGTCCGGCCCGCGCCCGGCCGGCCCGTCCTCGGCGGCACCTTCTTCGTCCTCGTGCCCTCCCTCACGAACGGCGCCCCCGTCGCCCTCCCCGCCCGCACCCCCCGCGTCCTCGCCCGCCAGCTCCGCCGGCTCGCCCCGCAGGCCACCTACCTGACGCCGCCCCAGCTGCGCGCCGCGCTCGCCGAGGACGCCCCCTTCACCGGCCGCGTGTGGACCGGCTCCGCCCCCGCGAGCGCCGGACTGCTCACCCGCGTGAAGGACGCCGGCGCCGACGAGGCGTGGGGCGTCTACGCGCTCACCGAGCTGTTCCCCGCCGCGGCCGTCGAACAGGCCGACAAGGCCGCCTTCACCGGCGACGGCGACCTGGCCGGCGCCCCCCTGCCCGGCGTCACCGCCACCACCACGCCCGCGGGCGAACTCCTGCTGACGGGCCCCGCGGCCCGCCACCGCTACCTCGGCGAGGACCCCGACCCCTGGGTCGCCACCGGCGACCGCGCCCGCCTCGACAACGGCCGCATCGTGCTGGAGGGCAGGACCAAGGACATGGTGCTGCGCGGCGCGGAGAACATCTACCCCGGCCTGTACGAGCCCGCACTGCACGTCCCCGGCGTCGAACTCGCCCTCCTCGTCGGCGTCCCCGCCGACGACGGCGACGAACGCCTCGTCGCCGTCGTCCAGCCGCACCGCGGCGCCGACCGGGCCCGGCTGCACGCCGCCCTCGCCGGCCCGCTGCGCCGCATGGGCACCGCACGCCCCGACGCCGTCCTGCTGGCCGACATCCCCCTGTCCGGCCGCTCCCGCAAACCCGACCGCGCGGCCACCGCCCGCCTGGCCGCGGCCTGGCTCCGCGCCGGGGGAGGGGCCCGATGACCGCGCTGCGGGCGGTGGTCCCCGCCACCGTCGCCGCCCGGACCGACACCACTGAAACGGTACGCCGGTTCGCCGCCGGCGCCCCCTTCCCCGTCCACCTCGTCCACGAGCCGCAACGCGGGACGGACGCCGCCGCCGACACCGGCTTCCGCCCCGCCGCACGCCTTCTCGTCCGCACCGACGCCGACCGCCTCCCGGCCCGCGCCGAGTTCGCCCGCGGCACCGAAAGGGCCTGCGGCCGCAGCCTGCCCTGCCCCGACACGTCCCCGAACTTCGCCCAACGCCACCTGCTGCCCGCGGTGCTGCGCGCGACCGCCCTCTATGGGCCGCCCGAGGACGTCGCCCTCCTCAACCGCGCCCGGGAACACAGCGAACGGACCGCCCGCGCCGAGCACATGGTCGTCCGCACCGGCCTGCGCCGCCTGCCGTGGTGCTGGGACCGCCGCCGGCGCCCCACCGACGAACGCGAGGTGCACGTCCGGTGACCCGTACGCCCGCCACCCGCGCACGGCGCCGTGACCGGCGCGTGTACACCCGCTCCCACCCCCTCCTCTTCGCCCTGCTCGCCGCGGCCCGCCGGCGGCCCGTGACGCGGCTGGGCCGTACGGTGCTGGTGAACGGCACCGAGCCGTACCGCCACACCCTCACCCGGCTCCCCCTGGACCGCACCGCGCCCGGCACCACCGGGGGAGCGGCCCGCGCCCTCTCCGCGGGCGGCATGCTCTTCGACCAGGAGGGCGCCGGCCACCGCGGCACCCGCCGGACCCTCGCCGACGGCCTCGGCGCGGCCGGAGTGACGCGCCTCCGCCCGGTGGGACAGCAGGTCCTCGACCGCCACCTGGCACCGCTGCGCACGGGAACCCCCGTCGACCTGGTCCCCCTCGCCCGCGAACTGGCCGGGGCCACGGTGTGCGCCCTGCTGGGCCTCGACACGGACCCCCTGGCGGTGGCGGACGCGGCGGCCGACGCCGCGGCAGCGGCGGTACGCGACCACCTGCCGGGCCTGCGGGGCCGTGGCGCGGCGCGTGCGGCGGCCACGGCGACGGCCCGGCTGGAGGAACTGGTGGGCGCCGGACTGCCGGCCATGCTCGCCGTCGCCGCGGTCAACACGACCGTGGCAGCCCTGCCGCGCGCCGTCGCGTGGTGCGCGGACGCCGGCCTGTGGGACGCCGCCGCGGACGACCGCCTCCGGCCCGCCCTGGTGACGGAGCTGCTCCGCGTCACGGCCCCGTCGCCGCTGCTGCCCCGCGTGGCCGCGGCGGACAGCGGCCCCGTACGGGCCGGTGACCGCCTGCTCCTGGTGGCCCGTCACGCGGCACGAGCCCACGACCGTCTCCCCGACCCCCACGACCCGGCCCCGGCCGCGCTGGCCCACCTGGTCTTCGGCACAGGCCCCCACACCTGCCCCGGCGCCGCCCTCACCCGGGCCCAACTGGCCGACACCCTGGCCGCGCTGGCACCGCACCGCCCGACCGTGCTGCACGCCCGCGCCGACCGCCGAGCGGCCCTGCCGGGCTGGCACACATTGACGGTCACCGCCCGTGGGGGCACCGCGTGAGCGCCATCGCTGTTCCGGCCGGGCCTCAACTCGCCGACGCGCCGGCCGCGGGGACGCCGCATCGCTGGTGGCCGGCTCTGCCGGTCCGGCGCATGCTGAGGGTCGCCGCCCGAGCGCCTTCCTGGTCCGGCCCGAGCCCCACTCGCCGACCCCCTGGCCTCACCGGCCCGTACCGCCGCACCGCCGACTGCCGAGCGGCCCTGCCGGGCCGGCGCACGTTGACGGTCGCCGCCTGCGGAGCCACCGCCCGAGCGCCCTCCCCGGCCCGAGCCCACTCGCCGACCCCCTGGCCTCACCGGCCCGTACCGCCGCACCGCCGTCTGCGCACGCGCCGATCGCCGAGCGGCTCTGCCGGTCCGGCGCATGCTGACGGTCGCCGCCCGCGGGGCAACCGCCCGAGCTCCCTCGCCGGCCCGGACCACTCGCCGACCCCCTGGCCTCACCGGCCCGCACCGCCCCACCGCCGTCTGCGTACGCGCCGCCCGGCGGGCGGCCCCTGCCGGGCCGGCGCACGTCGACGGTCACCGCCCACGGAGACACCCCATGACCACCATTGCCGTCACCGGCGCATCCGGTTTCTGCGGTGCGCACATCGCCCGGACCGCCGCCGACCACGGCGCGGACGTCCTCTGTGTGGGTCGCCGCCCCGGCCCCGTCGGCCGTCACGTTCCGTGGGACGCCACCACCTCCGCCCCACCGGACCTCCACGGCGCCGACCTCGTCGTCCACTGCGCCGCCGCCGTCGGCGACCCCGCCCCCGGCTCACGGGCCGAGGCCACCATGCGTGCCGTCAACGTCGACGGCACGGCCCGTCTCCTGGAAGCCGCCGCCGGCCGGCCGGTCGTCTGGGTGAGCAGCGCCAGCGTCTACGCCCCGGGGGTCCACCCGGCCCCGCTCACCGAGGACCACCCCGTGCGGGACCAGCTCAACGCGTACGGCCGCACGAAGGCCGCCGGCGAAGCCCTCGCCCTCGCCGCCGGGGCCGTCGTGCTGCGGCCCCGGGCGGTCTACGGCGACGGCGACCCGCACCTGCTGCCGCGCCTGTTGTCGCGGGTCCGCCGCGGCCGGCTGGTGCTGCCCGGCCCGGACACCGTCCTCAGCCTCACGGCCGTCGAGAACCTCGCCGACGCGTGCCTGGCAGCCGCCGGCTGGCCGGCCGGCGCGTACAACATCGCCGACCCGCTGCCGTACGGGCGCGACGACGCGATCCGGACGGTGCTGCGCGCCCACGGCATCGACGCCAGGATCGGCCACCTGCCACTGCCCGTCGCCCGCGCCGCGGCGCGGACCGCGGAAACGCTCGCCCGCCTCCGCCCCGCCCGTGAGCCGCTCCTGACCCGCTACGCCGTGGACCAGCTCGCGCACGGCGTCGTCCTGGACATCACGAAGGCGGTACGCCAGGGCTGGGCACCCCGGCGTACCCTCACGGACCACGTGGACCTCGCGGACCGCGCACCGCTTACGGCACGGTGAGCACGATCTTGCCGCGCGCGTGGCCGCCGGCGCTCGCCTCGTGCGCGGCGGCGGCCTCCTTCAGGGGGAACACGGCGTGCAGCGGCACCGTCAGGCGGCCCTGGTCGGCGAGGACGGCGGCCTCCTCAAGCCCCGCCCAGCCGTGCGCCTGCCCGACGCCGGAGCGGGAGACGTGCACGCCGTGCCGGGCGCCGTCGAGGTCGGCGACGGTCACGACGCGGCCCGGGTCGCCGGCGATGGCCACCAGGTCCGCGAGGGAGCCCTTGCCCGCCGCGTCCAGCACGACGTCGACGCCCTGCGGGGCCACCGCGGCGACGCGCTCGGCGAGGCCCGGCCCGTAGGTGACCGGTACGGCGCCGAGCTGCTCCAGGAAGGCGTGATTGTGCTCGCTCGCCGTACCGATCACGGTGAGCCCGCGGGCCCGGGCGAGCTGCACGGTGAGGGTCCCGACGCCTCCGGCGGCCCCCTCGATCAGCAAGGTCATGCCCTCGGCGACCTGGAGGAAGTCCAGCACGCGCCGGGCCGTCTCGACGTTGCCGGCAGCACCGCCGGCCTCCTCGAAGCTCCACGACCGGGGCTTGGGGGCCCAGGCCTCCAGCACGGCGTACTGTGCCGACGCGCCGCCCAGTTGCAGGAACGGCACGAGGCCGTAGACGGCGTCCCCGACGGCCGTGCCGGTCACGCCCTCGCCCACCTCGTCGACGACGCCCGCCGCGTCCAGCCCGGGAATGTGCGGGAACCGCACGGGCAGCAGCTCCTGCAGCATCCCGGACCGCAGGTACCAGTCGGCGGGCGTGACACCGGCGGCACGCACCGCGATGCGCACCTGACCGGGCCCGGCGTGCGGCTCCTCGGCCTCGTCGAGGGAGAGGACTTCGGGACCGCCGTAGCGGTGGTACTGCACGGCAAACATCATGCATCTCGCAATGCTGGGGCGACGACAAGAGCCTCACGATAACCAGCTGACCGGGCGTCACCCGGCCGAGGGTGCCCCGGGCGTTGCACTGCAGCACCTTCCCGGCGCCGCCGCAGACCGCCGGCGCTACGCCGAGCTCACCCCGGCGTGCCTGGCCAACCTCCTGTCCCGGTACGAGGTCTTCCCCCGCGACATCACCCTCCCCGACGGCCGCCGCCGCAAGTCCAGTTCACCTCACCCGGCTGGGCCGGGCGGCGGACGAACAGCACCTGCTGGGCCGGCCTGGACGCCGCGGGCCGGCCGCTCGCGCCGGCCTCTTCCGGCTGGATCAGCCAGGAGGCCGGCGCGGCCGACCTGGCTCTCCAAGTGGCTGACGACCAGCAGTGTCGCGGCATCGGCACCACCCGGTCGAGGTGCCGTAGGGCCGTCCGCCGCTCCACCGGTTTCACATGCGGGCCCTGGACGTGGGGCCGGTACACCAGCCGGTGCCCGGCGATCTCCCCGACGGTGCGTGGTTCGCGCAGGAAGCTGAGGAGCGCGAACTCGCCGTGCGGCCGCCGAGGTCGAACACGGTGCCGTGCTCGAACCCCTGCGCGTCCGGGCGTCCACGGACGTGGAACCGGTCCGGTCCCGCAGCATCCGGTCGACGCCGGGGACGGCCGCGGGCGGGAGGCCTCCGCCGGGGCGCGGTCAGCGGGACCGGCCGGCCAGGGCGGCGATGACGTTCCGGGCGGCACCCGCGCCGGTCTCCATGGCCCCCTCGATCCCGGTGACGTACATGCCCGCGAAGTCGGCCCCGGCGAAGTGGACGCGCCCATGGGGCTCGCGCATCCGTGGGACGACCCCGGTCAGGTCTCCCGGCCGGTGATGGACCCACGTGCCCTGGGCGAACTCGTCGCCTGCCCAGTCGTATCCGGCCGTGGCGACCACCTCTATGGAAGGGACAAAGGTCCGCAACGCCGCCTGCACGCTCTCGCGGTCCCCGCCGCCGACGGCCGAGGCGTCGGCGGCGAAGCACGAGACGAGCGTGTCGCCCTCGTGCCGGTACTCCACCCTCGCGGTGCAGACCGGGTTCTTGCCGGCGGGAGCGACGGCCAGGAAGGGGTCGATCTCGCCCTTGACCCTCGCCAGGACCTTCGCCGTCCTCATCGGGTGCTTCCGCTCGATCATCCTGCGTACCGGCGGCGCGACCGCGGGGGTGATCGCGATGTCGCCCAGGGTGTTGAGGGGGACCGCCACCACGGCGGACCGCGCCCGTATCCGCTCGCCCGCGCGGGTGGTCACGGTGACGCCTGATCCGTCGTCCTCGACAGCGCCGACGGGTGTGGACAGCCGGAGTTCGGCCTTCGACTCGCCCAGGACGGCCTCGATGAGCCGCTTGGTCCCGCCCTGGATTGGAAAGAAGCCGGCGGTTTCCAGGAAGGCGCCCCAGTCCCCGAAGTTCGCGGACGCCCAGAGGAGGAACTGCGCGAGACCCTGCTCGCCGGGGGAGTGGACGAACGTGGCCAGGATTCCCTCCAGCACGTCCCGGTCGTGTGCGGACAGGCCGAGGGAGTCGAGCCGGTCCGCGAGCGTCTGTTCCTCGATCGCGCCGGTGTCACCCGCGGTGACGTCGAACGGCCTCGGGAACCGCGTCCGCGCGTCGGCGAAGAACCGGGCCGCGTGCGGGGCGACGGTCTCGGCGTACTCGGCCTGGCTCCCGGAGTGCATCCTGCCGCCGGCCAGCCAGTGCACCGTGTCCGCCTCGAGGGTCGTTGCCAGGGGGATGCCGTGGCGCTGCATCTCGCGCCAGACGTTCGGCATGCTCCAGTGCACGTAGGTTCCGCCGAACTCCGCGTAACGGCCGAAGGCTTCGCCCGTGTACGTCCGGCCGCCGATACGGTCGCGCGCTTCGAGGAGGAGCACCGAGTGCCCCGCCGCGCCGAGGTCCCGGGCTGCGGTCACTCCGGCGAAGCCGGCACCGATCACCACGACGTCGTACCTGTCGGCCATGGACCTTCTCCGTTCGCTCGCTTGCACGACGTGATCCAATCTCGAA
Source organism: Streptomyces mashuensis (assembly GCF_014654785.1). Lineage (GTDB taxonomy): Bacteria > Actinomycetota > Actinomycetes > Streptomycetales > Streptomycetaceae > Streptomyces > Streptomyces mashuensis. Next base: position 136,540 of record NZ_BNBD01000008.1, on the reverse strand, counting down.
TCGAGTTCGAGTTTATGCCGCGCTCCTGACGGCCTGTCAACGCAGGCCCATTGCAAGCCCATGGAGAGGCCCGGTCTCCCCTGATCCCATGGCTTGATACGATCTCGATTCGTGTTCGAGAACAACGCCACGACCCGGACGCCGGCACGGCCGGGGGCGCAGCGCCGGGGGACGGAGCGCCGGCGCGCCATCCTCCACGCCGCCGAGACGCTGCTGGCCGAGCAGGGCTACGACGCCGCCACGCTGAAGGCGATCGGGGAGCGGGCGGGGATCCCGATCGCCTCCATGTACCACTACTTCGCCGACCGGTACGAGGTCGATGCCGAGCTGCTGCGGTGGCACCTGAGCGAGCTCGACACGCTCATCGGCGCCGCGCTGGACGACCCCGGGACACGGACGCTGCGCCAAGCCGTCGACGTCGTGATCGACCTCCTCCTCGGCTACTTCCGCAGGCACGGGAGCTGCACGGCACTCTGGTTCGCGGGACGGCACTCGACGCTCGACGAGCTGGTGCGCGCCTTCGACGAGACGCAGGCGGAGCGGCTCCGGCGCCACCTCGTCGAGCGGGGCGTCCTCTCCGCCGAGACCCCGCGGCTCGCCCTGCTGCTGGCCTTCGAGGTGGGCACCCGGCTCTTCGACACCGCGTTCCGCCGCTCGCCGACCGGAGACGACGCCACGATCGACGAAGCGCGTCGCCTCGTCACCGCATACCTGGAGACGTACGCCCCCGGAGGGCCGCGCCGGCGCGGCTGACGCGCGGACGGGCCGAGCGGCGTTGTCGGGGACGGCGCGCTCAAAGCTCTGACCTGCTGGTAGCAGTCGATCCGGCCACGTGGCCCTTGCTCGAGTCACCGAGCTCCAGCAGCCGCTGGAGCAGTGGGAGGCCACGCAACCCCAACCGCTGCGCGTCGACGCGGAGCTCGCCTGGCCGGACTACCCGGCCCTGGCGGCGGCCGAGGAGGACGCCGCCGGCCACCTGCTGCTCCGCGCCGACATCCTCGATACCTGCGCGTGCAGCGGGAACCTGCGCGACCCCGGGCACGGCTGGATACAGCTCGGCAGGAAGTCCTTCGTTCCTCACCCTGCACCGCGACCAGGTGATCCAGCCCGACGGCGCCTTCGGCACCTACCAACGCATCAGCCTCGCCGGCGCCGTCCGTGTCGTGGCCGTCGACGACCGAGAGGAACACCCCGCTGTTCTGCCGACGGCAGAGCAGCGGCCCGACCGGACTCGGTGATCGCTACTGTCGAGTCGCATGACGACGATTGCCACGCGCACGGTCGAGTACCCGGCAGACGGCCTGACGATGATCGGGCACCTCGCACTCCCGGCCGGAGCCGATCGCCGGCCCGCGGTGCTGCTCGGGCCGGAGGGCATGGGGCTCAGCGACGTCGAACGCCACCGGGCCGATGCTCTCGCCGAGCTCGGATACGTGGCGCTGGCCTTCGACCTCCACGGCGGACGCTATCTGGGTGACCCCGAGGAGATGCTGGCCCGTTGCATGCCGCTGCTCGCCGACCCCGACCGGATGCGGCACATCGGTCACGCGGCGCTCGACATGTTGCGCGCCGAGCCGCGGACCGACCCCGACCGGATCGCCGCCGTCGGCTACGGCACCGGCGGCGCCATCGGGCTGGAACTCGGGCGCGCCGGCGTCGACCTGCGCGCGATCGCGACTGTCAACGGGCTGACCACGGGCCGACCGGGCGAGGCGGCGCGCATTCGCTGCCCGGTGTGGGCCGGGGTCGGGTCGGAAGACCCGATCATGCCGTCCGCGCAACGGGACGCCTTCACGGCCGAGATGCAGGCTGCGGGCGTCGACTGGCGCCTCATGATCTACGGCGGCGCCCTGCACGCCTTCCACCACCCGACGGTCGACCATCCCACGGTCCCCGGCGTCGGCCACCACCCACGGCACGCGCAGCGAGCCTGGCACGACATCGTCGACCTGCTCGCCGAATGCCTGCCCGTAACGGAGTGATCCGGTCGACAACCGCGATTCCGGCCCGCGGGCCAGGCCCGTCGACCGTAACCGGCTCCAGTGGTCCCGCCCGCGACGCGGTCAGCGGCCGGCGGGATCGGCCTGCCGCCCGGGCCCGTGGGGAGGTGCAGGCAGCCGTCGGCCGTCGGTCGGCGCCCGGCCGAGGCTGTTGAGCTCGGCGGCAGGCCAGGCGCTCGCACACATTCTCGTGAACGAGCCCGAGCCGGGGTGGCGACCGCCCGCCGTGCGTCTGCTTCCGCTCCGGCGGCATCGAGGACCGGCGTCATGATGTCCATGGACCATGTGCGTGACGTCCGCACCGAGGGCAAGACAGGCGACCTGCTCCACGGGAAGCGTGACCCCCGATCGGATGCGGGTGACGACACCGGTCGGCTGCGCCCGGTGGGCCGGGCGGCCCGGGTCGCGCGAAAGCCGGCCGGCAGCTGGTCGGCCACCTACGCTCCGCAGTACCCGGCACCCGTGGTGGACCGGCCGTGCCCAGGTGCACGCGGTGGAGGGGCGGTCCGGCCGGACCGCCCCTCTGATCCACGATCAGACCACTACGCCCCCGACGACGCCTCTGCCCAGGCCGGACAGCGCAACGCTGCCGGAGTGCTAGGGGCCGCGCCGTTCGTCCCGTACCGCGCCCGCCATGACCGCGGTGACCACCTTGTGGACCGCTTCCGCGCCGGGCGGTGGCGGGCCCTCGTGGCCGGCGAAGAGGAGGTGGACGGCTCCGATCAGCGCGGGGGCGAGCGCGGTGACGTCGGCGTCGGGTGCGACGCGGCCCAGTGTGCGTTCCGCCGTGAGGTACGACGCGAGCGTGGCCGCCGCTTCGGTGAGGAGGGGGATGCCGGCCGAGCCGGCCCGGCGCAGGCGGGCGCGCAGTTCGTCCCGGGCGGTGACGAGAGCGACGATCGCCACGGCGACCGGGCCGAACAGGTCCGTCAGCGCGCCGGTGAGGTTACCGGCGACGGTGCCGGATCCGGCGGCGTCGTGCAGCGCATCGCCCTGCCGTCGCACACGGGCGATGCGGTCCAGGACGAGCTCCGCCAGGAAGGCGTCGAAGTCGGCGAAGTGGCGGTGCAGCACCCCCTTGGCGCAGCCCGCCTCCGTCGTCACCGCCCGGCTGGTCAGCGCGTTCGGCCCGTCCCGCAGCAGGATGCGCTCGGCGGCGCCGAACAGCTGCTCGCGCGGGTCGCGCAGGGCCACACCCGTCGGCATGTCGTGATCCCCCTCTCCCTCCGGCTCTTCTTCCCGGCCGCGCCCGCCCGTTGACGAGTGGGCGCGCGCCCACCATAGTGGGCGCATGCCCATTTTACCTCCTGGGCGTGAGCCCGGTTCCGCACCCGAATCCCACCAAGTCCGTGCCATGGCCGAGTCGTTCGGCTCCGACCCGGACCGCTACGACCGCACCCGGCCCCGCTATCCCGACGCCCTCGTCCAGCGCATCGCCGCCGCCTGCCCCGGCCCCGCCGTCCTCGACGTCGGCTGCGGTACGGGCATCGCCGCCCGGCAGTTCCAGGCAGCGGGCTGCGACGTCCTCGGCATCGACCCCGACCCGCGCATGGCCGGCTTCGCCCAACGCCGGGGCCTCGACGTCGAGGTAGCGCGGTTCGAGACCTGGGAGCCCGCCGGCCGGGTCTTCGACGCGGTCGTCGCCGGCCAGACCTGGCACTGGGTCGACCCGGTCGCCGGAGCCGCCAAGGCGGCCGGCGTCCTGCGGCCCGACGGCCGCCTGGCCGTCTTCTGGAACGTGTTCCTGCCCTCGCCCGACGTCGCGGAGGCCTTCTCCGCCGTCCACCGCCGGGTCCTGCCCGACCTACCGCGCAACCCCTGGGCCGCGACCGGCCTCGACGCGTACGCGCCGTTCTTCACCAGGACCACCGACGGCATCCGGCGGACAGGCGCCTTCACTGCCCCCGAGCAGTGGCGGTACGACTGGGAACAGTCCTACACGCGCGACGCATGGCTGTCCCAGATGCGCACCAGCGGCGAAGCCGGCCTGTTGCCCCCGGAGAGGCTCGCGGAGCTGCTGGACGCCACGGCCCGGGCCGTCGACGCGATGGGCGGCAGCTTCACGATGCAGTACGCGGCGGTGGCGGTCACCGCGACCCGGACGGACGGGAGGGGCCCGACGGACCCGTCCGCGGCGGGTCCCCGGGCCGCACGGCCGTGACGAAGCCCGTACCGGACGGGTTGGCCAGGGGCCGGCCGTACCGCTCCCCGACCCTGTCGAGGGGGTGGTACTCCGTCAGCCAGCCGCGGGCCGCCAGCCAGTCGGCGGTGCCGGCACCCAGCCCGCCCTTCCACAGCGACGTGATGTGCGCGACGGACGGGTCGTCGAGAACCGTCCGCCCGCTCCGCCCCCGCTCCAGCGCGAGCCGGCTGCCCGGGGCGGACAACTCGCCGACGGCCGACAGCAACCCGGCCGCCTCCTCGGCCGTGAAGTAGACCAGCAACCCCTCGGCGAGCCACGTCGTCGGCCGGTCCGCGGCGAAGCCGGCGCCGGCCAGCCGGCCGGCCCAGTCCGGGCCGAGCAGATCCACGGGCAGAGCGGTCCGCCCGCACCGCGGGGCGGCGGACCGCGCGGCCAGCACCCGCTCCTTGAACTCCAGGACGGGCGGCAGATCGAGCTCGTACAGATGGACCCCCGGCGGCCACGCGAGCCGGTAGGCGCGGGTGTCCAGCCCGGCCCCGAGCAGGACGACCTGGTGGCAGCCGGAGCGCAGCAACTCGTCGTCGTAGAAGCGGGTACGGAGAACCGTCTGGGCCCTCAGGGCCCTGGCCAACGGCCCCGGCTCCTGCGCCGCCCGTAACGGCTCGCCGGAACGGGCGCCGGAGTCGGAGGCCGCGCCGGTACCGGAGCCGGACGCGGCGGCGGCCAGGAAATCCGCGGCGTACGGGTCCGAGAACAGGGCGTTCCCGGACGCGCTCTCGTGCGCACGCACCCCGGCCACGGCCAGCGCCGTCCTCGACACGGCGCTCATCGGTCGCGAAGTCGTCATGCCGCGCACGCTACCCGGCCCGCCTGCGGCGACGGGGAATACCCGGAGCAATGGCCTGATAGCGAACAGCTATCATCGCGCTGATGCCCACGGCGCCCGCTCGCGCGGAAGCGCGGGCAGAGCACCGACGGGGGCGGTCCGCACACGGTACGGCCCCCGTGCAGAGGGGGAGGACCAGCAGTGGACGGCACGCGCCGTGACCGGGGCGACGAGGCGGAGGGAACGACGCCCCCGGCCCCCGAACGCCCCGGGGAACTGCTGCGCCGGCTGCGGCGCGAGCAGGGGTTCACCCTCGCCGAACTGGCCCGCCGGGCGTTCTACAGCAAGGGCTACCTCAGCAAGGTCGAGAACGGCGAGAAGCCACTGACCCACGAGCTGGCCCGGGTCTGCGACCAGGTACTGGACACCGGCGGGCTGCTGGAGGAGGCCCTCCGGCCGGTGGCGCAGGACTCCGCGGGCGGGGCGCGGGACGACGACGCGTGCCCGTACCCGGGTCTGTCCCCGTTCGGGGTGGAGGACGCGCGCTGGTTCTTCGGACGCGAGGAGGCCGTCGCCGGCCTGGTGTCGCAGCTGGCCGAACGGCTGCGCACGCCGGGCCCCCTCCTGGTCATGGCGCCGTCGGGGGCGGGGAAGTCGTCGCTGCTGCGGGCCGGGCTCCTGCCCGCCCTCGCCCGCGGCGTCCTGCCCGTTCCCGGCTCCCAGACGTGGCCCGTCGCACTGCTCACGCCGGGCCGGCGCCCGGTGGAGGCACTCCTGGACCGGACCGCCATGGTGACCGGGGCCTCCCGCCGACTGCTGGAGAAGGCGCTCGGGGAGGGCGGGGACGCCCTCGCCGCCGCCGTCGGTGCCGCGGTGGGCACCGGTGACGCGGCCGTGTCCCTGATCGTCGTGGTGGACCAGTTCGAAGAAACCTTCATGCTGTGTCCGGACGAGGCGGAACAGCAGGAGTTCGTCCAGGCGTTGCTCGCGCTGACGCGGCAGCCGGAGGGGTCCGGCCGGGCCGTCCCGCCGGCCCTGGTCGTCCTCGGCGTACGGGCCGACTTCTACGAGCGCTGCCTGGCCTTCCCGGGGCTGGCCGCGTCCATGCAGCGAGGCCACGTCACGCTCGGCCCGATGGGCGACGCCCAGTTGCGCGACGCCATCACCGGGCCGGCGCGCGAGGCCGGCCTGGAGCTGGAACCGGGGCTGGCCGAGATCCTGCTGCGCGACACCGGCCTGGTGCACGGTCGCGCGGTGCCCGCCCGCGCGGCCCCCGCCGGGGCCCTTCCCCTGCTGTCCCACGCGCTGCTGAGCACGTGGCAGCACCGCGAGAACGGCACCCTGACCGTCGACGGCTACCGGCTGACCGGAGGCATCTGCGGCGCCGTGGCGGCCACCGCCGAGCGCGCCTACGCCTCGCTGCCCCCGCACCAGCAGGAGACCGCCCGGTACGTCCTGCTGCACCTGGTCCAGGTCGGCGAGCACCGGCAGACGAGCCGGCGGGCCCGGCGGACGGAGCTCCTGGACATCGGCGGCGCGGACCACGAGGCGGCGGACCACGCGGCGGACCACGCGATGGACCACGAGGCGGACCACGCGGCGGACCGGGCCGGGGACGCCGAGGCCGTCGTCGAAACGTTCACCCGGGCCCGGTTGCTCCTCGTGGACGCCGACCACGTCGAGGTGGCGCACGAAGCCCTGCTGGACGCCTGGCCCCGCCTCCGCCAGTGGATCGACGAGGACCGGGCCGCCCTGCGCACCCGCCAGGCGCTCGCGGACGCGGCCGTCACCTGGGAGCAGGAAGGACGCGACACCAGCCTGCTCTACCGCGGCTCGCGCCTCGCGGCGGCCCTCGAGGCCGCCGCGGGCCCGCGCGCCAGGGCGGCCCTCACCTCCACGGCCCGGGCGTTCCTCCAAGCGAGCGCCGACCAGGAGACGGACCGGCAGCTCACGGAGCAGCGACGTCTGCGACGCCTGCGCGCCCTGATCTCCGGTCTGGCGACCCTCCTCGTCCTCTCCCTCCTCGCCGGTGCCGTGGCCGTCCACCAGAGCCGCGTGGCGGACGACCAGCGGCGCATCGCGGAATCGCGGGAACTCGCGGCCCGCGCCGGCGGAATGATGCAGGACCAGCCGGAGGCCGCCATGCTGCTCGCGCTGAGCGCCTACCGTCGCTCGCCCACCACCGAGGCCCGCAGCAGCCTGCTCAGCACCTACGCCCAGTTCCCCGGCAACCAGCTTGCCGGCCACACGGACGACGTGTGGGCGGTGACCTTCAGCCCCGACGGCCGGACGATGGCCACGGCGAGCGACGACCACACCGCCAAGCTGTGGGACACGGCCACCGGGGGGCTCGTCGCCACGCTGGCCGGGCACACCGACAGGGTCGCCGGCGTCGCCTACTCGCCCGACGGCCGGACGCTCGCCACGGTGGGCCGCGACCGCACGGCGAAGCTGTGGGACACGGGCACGCACCGGCTCGTCGCCACGCTCACCGGGCATTCCAGCGGCGTCAACGGCGTCGCGTTCAGGCCCGACGGCCGCACCCTGGCGACGGCGAGCGACGACGGCACCGTACGACTGTGGGACGTGGCCACGCACCGTCAGGCGGCGGTGCTCACCACGGGCGACAGCACCGTGCGGCGGGTCGCGTTCTCTCCCGACGGCCGCACGCTGGCGGCCGCGTACAGCGACCGCAAGGCCCGGCTGTGGGACGTGGACGCACGGCGCGTCACGGCCACCCTCGCCGGCCATACGAACACCGTGACGGCAGTGGCCTTCTCACCGGACGGGCGGACCCTCGCGACCGGAAGCTCGGACCGCACCGCCCGGCTGTGGGACCTGGAGTCGTACCGCACGACGGCCACGTTCGAAGGTCATGCCGACATGGTCTGGTCGGTGGCGTTCTCCCCGGACGGCCGCACCCTCGCCACCGCGGCGGTCAACGACGGCACCGCACGCCTGTGGGACACCACCACGCACCGGGCCACCGGCACCCTGGCCGGGGCCGGCCTGATCTCCGCCGTGGCCTTCGGCCCGGACGGGCGCAGCATGGCGACGGTGGCGGAGACCGGGCAGCGCGGAGTCACCCCGCCGCTCCAACTGTGGAACGCCACCACGCACGAGAAGGCGAGAACGCTGACGGGGAGCGGCGAGTCCACCACGGCCGTGGCCGTCTCCCCGGACGGCCGCACCCTGGCCGCCGGCGACTCCCACGGCTCGGTGTTCGTCTGGGACATCGCCGGCCACCGCCTCGTCACCCCCCTTACCGGCCCCACGGGTGCCGTCACGAGTCTCGTCTTCTCGCCCGACGGCAGCACGCTCGCCGGCACGGGCGAGGACGGCACCACCCGCCTGTGGGACATGAGCAGGCGGGAGGAGCCCAAGGAGGCGGCCACGCTCACGGGCCACTCCGGAAGTGTCCGCGCCGCGGCCTTCAGCCCCGACGGCCGCACCCTGGCGACCGCCGGCAGCGACCACAGCACCCGGCTGTGGGACACGCGCTCCCACGACCAGGTCGCCGTCCTCGACGGAGAACCGGACGCGGTGGGCTCCGTGGCGTTCTCCCCGGACGGCCGCACCCTGGCCACCGGAAGCCACGACGGCACGATCCGCCTGTGGGACCTCCGTTCCCGCACGGTGGTCACCACCCTGGCCCGCGACGGACAGATGTGCAGGGCGTACACCCTCGCCTTCAGCCCGGACGGCCGCACGCTTGCGGCGACCAGCTGCGACATCACCCTGTGGAGCACCGACACGCACCAGCGCATCGCACGGCTCACCGGCCACACCGAGACCACCAGCCGTCTCGCCTACGCCCCCGACGGGCGGACGCTCGCCACGGCCGGCTACGACCGCACCGTCCGCCTGTGGGACACGCAAAGCCACCAGCCCGTCGCCACCCTGACCGGAACCGGCGGTTACGTCTCCGGCCTGGCCTACGCACCCGGGAGCCACCTCCTCGCCACCACCAACACGGACCGCGCCGTCCGCCTCTGGGAGCTCGACCCGGAAACCGTCGCGGCACGCGTCTGCACGCTGAGCGGCGAGCACCGCTGGCGCGAGACGGTCAGGGCTTCTTCGCAGAGGAACCCCTGCGACTGACCCCTCTCACCAGCCGCCGGAGCGGACGCGCGGGGCCCGGCTAACGCAAATCGTTTGCGTTAATCGGGCCGACAGGGCTACTGTGGCCCTTAACGCAAAGAACTCGCTTTAGTGTGAGCCCGAGCCGAGCGACGGAGGAACCATGACGGACCGGTCCGTACCCAGCTGGACGGTGGGCGGTCTCGTCGTGCACCGCATCGACGAGACCGCCTTCCCGCCGGAGACCGGCGCGTGGCTCCTGCCCGCCGCCACCCCCGAAGTCGTGACCCGGCAGTCCTGGCTCCGCCCCGACTTCGCCACTCCCGACGGCATCCTCCGGGCCTCCAGCCACACCTTCGCCTTCGTGACGGCGAACGGCCTCCGCGTCCTCGTGGACACCGGCATCGGCAACGGCAAGACCCGCGCCAACCCGGCCTGGCACGACCTGGACACCGACTACCTGCAACGCCTCACGGACGCGGGCTTCCCGCCCGAGACCGTCGACCTGGTCGTCCTCACCCACCTGCACACCGACCACGTCGGCTGGAACACACGGCTCACGGACGACGGCTCGTGGACGCCCACCTTCCCCCGCGCCCGCTACGTCACCTCGCGCACCGAGTGGGACTACTGGGCCGCTACGGCCGGGCAGATGGAGGAGAGCCGCCGCCAGATGTTCCGCGACTCGGTCGACCCGGTCCACGACGCCGGCCTCCTCGACCTCGTCGACGTGACGGACGGCCCCACCACGATCGCCCCCGGCGTCCGGCTGCTCCCGACGCCGGGGCACACGCCGGGGCAGGTCGCGGTGGAGCTGGCCGACGCCGGCCGGCGAGCCGTCATCACGGGCGACTGCCTCCACCACCCGGTGCAGCTGTCGGACCCGGACATCACCAGCTGCGTGGACATCGACCCCGGCCAGGCGATCCGCACGCGCCGCACCCTGCTGGCCGGACTGGCCGGAACGGACGTCCTGCTGCTGGGCAGCCACTTCCCGCCGCCGACAGCCGGCCACGTGGTCCCCGACGGCGAGGGCTACCGACTGGTGCCGCCGGCCGCCTGAGACACCCGGGACGCCCTGGCATGCCGTCAGCGGATGTGCACATTGGCGCCGCACAGGCCGAGCCCGGTCTCCGCAGCCTGGCGCCATTGCCGTAGGATCCGTGCCGTCGTACAGCTGGTGCACGTGCTCCCGCCCTCGGTCCCGGTCCGGACCGCCCCGACCGTCCTGCTACAAACCGAGTTGACGCCCGCTCTGCCGCGTCGGTCTCATGTGCCCCATGAGCGCCTCCCTCGACACCGACCTCGTACGGCGGCTCGTCGCCGGTCAGTTCCCGCAGTGGGCGGGGCTGCCGGTGGAGCGGGTGCCCTCCGGGGGCACCGTCAACGCCATGTACCGGCTGGGCGACCGCATGGTCGTGCGGCTGCCGCTGTACGAGGGCGGAGCCGCGGACGTGGAGCTGGAGCAGGAATGGCTGCCCCGCCTCGCGCCCCTGCTGGACACCGCCGTTCCCGAGCTGCTCGGGGCCGGCCGGCCCGCGGAGGGGTATCCGTGGCCCTGGTCGGTGCACGGGTGGCTGGCGGGGGACAATCCGCAGCCGGGGGCCCTGAGCGAGCCCGCACTCCTGGCCCAGGACCTGGCCGGCTTCGTCGCGGCCATGCGGAACATCACCCTCCCCGGCGCGCCCCCGGCCCACCGCGGTGGGCCGCTCGCGTCGCTCGACGCCGCGACCCGCGCCGCTCTGGAAGCCCTGCGCGCGCTCCCGGAGGAGGGCGTCGACTGCGATTCCCTGGCCGCCGTATGGGAGGACGCCCTGCGGGTACCCGGCTGGGACGGGCCGCCGGTATGGCTGCACGCCGATCTCATGCCCGGAAACCTGCTGGTGGCGGACGGGCGGCTGGCCTCGGTCATCGACTTCGGGTGCATGGGGGTGGGCGATCCGGCCTGCGACCTGTTCCCCGCATGGAACCTGCTGCCCCCCGATGCCCGGGTGGTCTTCCGCGCAACGCTCGGCGTGGACGACGCGACGTGGGCCCGCGGCCGCGCCCGCACGCTCTCCCAGGCCGTGATCGCGCTGCCGTACTACCGCACCACGAACCCGTCCATGGCACACAACGCCCGCCACGTCATCCAGTCCATACTGGGAGAAATCGCCTGACGCCGGCCCGGCGTCCAGAGCAGCGCACCCCCGCAAGTACAAGGCCGGAACCCCCTTCCTCTTTGCGACGCGTCCGCGATACCCCTGGGGGGACACGGAAACCCGAGGGGGCGGCTCATGGACGGCGAACAGCAACGGCACCACGACGGCTGGTACGTGGACGAGCGGTGCACGAACTGCGACGTCGCCCGGCAGCTCGCCCCCGGCCTCATCGGTGAGGCCGGCGGTCGCTCGGTCGTCCTGCGTCAGCCGCGCGACGAGGACGAGACCCGGCAGTTCCACGCCGCCGCGCACGCCTGCCCCACGCGGTCGGTCCGGCCGCCGGGGCGGGTGCTGGACGCGGCGCAGGACCCGTTCCCGCTGCCCCTCGACGACACCGTGCAGCTGTGCGGGCACAACTCCCCGCACACCGCCGGCGCCAACTCCTACCTGCTGCACCGCCCCGACGGCACGACGATGATGGTGGACACCCCGCGCTGGAGCACCGGGCTCGCCGCCCGCTACGAGGCGCTGGGCCCCGTCACCGACGTCCTGCTCACCCACCGCGACCACGCCGCCCACGGCCGCCGCTACGCCGACCGCTTCGGCGCACGGCTGTGGATCCACGAGGGCGACCTCGACGCCGCCCCCGACGCCGACCAGGTGCTGCGCGGCACGTCGGCGACGCCGGTCGCCGACGGCGTGGTGGCCGTGCCCCTCCCCGGGCACACACGGGGCAGCGTGCTCTACCTCGCGGACGAGCGGTACTGCTTCAGCGGCGACAGCTTCTACTGGTGCCGCACGACGTCGGACATCGAGGTGGCCGACAGCGTCACCTGGTACTCCATCGAGGAACTCGCCGCCTCCCTGACCCGCACGGTGGCCCACCTGCGCTTCGAATGGCTGCTGCCGGGCCACGGCGACCGCCGGCACCTGCCGGCCCACGACATGGCCGAACGCCTGCACCGGCTGGCGGAACGGACCCGCGCGCTCCGGCCCCGTCCCGTCGACTTCACCGCCCACCGCTGGTGACGACGGGAACCCGTACGGACAGCCGGGCGAAGGCACGGGAGACCGCCGCGAGCTGAGCGGCCGCGGCGTCGGTGCCCGTCGCGCCGGCGCCCGCCTGCCGCGCCCGCCGGGCGAGCGTGCGACCCAGTGCGGTCAGCTGCCATTGCCGCGCGCCGTGTCCCCGGGGCACTCTGGAGGACCTATGGAGACAGGTACGCTGACCGTTCCCGGCGCGGAGATCCACTACGAGGTACGCGGGGCCGGCCCGCCCCTTCTGCTGATCAACGGCGGTGACGGCGACGCCGCCATGTTCGGGCCGCTGGCCCGCCTGATGGCCGACCACCACACCGTCATCACCTTCGACCCGCGCGGCAACTCCCGCAGCCGCCTCACCGCCCCGCCGCAGCCCCAGCGGATCGAGGACCGCGGCGACGACGCCCACCTCCTCCTCGCAGCGGTCGCCCCCGGCGAGCCGGCGTACGTCTTCGGCACCAGCTACGGCGGCATGACCGGCATGGACCTCCTGGCCCGCCACCCGGACCAGGTGCGGACGCTCGTCGCGCACGAACCGTTCACGATCGACCTGCTGCCCGACGCCGAGCGCTGGCACGCCCTGTTCGAGGAGGTCCACGCGCTGTACCGGAGCGAGGGGCTGCGGCCGGCGATGCGCAGGTTCGGCGAGGAGATCGGCGTGGACATCGCGCCGGAGCCGGACGACGCACTGCCCGCCCCGGCCCGGGACATGCTGGCGCGCATCCAGGCGAACGGCGAGGTGTGCCTGGAGTACGAGCTGCGCACCTTCACCCGCTTCCGCCCGGACATCGCCGGGCTGCGCACGGAACGGTTCGCCCTGGTGACCGGCGAACAGCAGCCCCGCACGCTGATGCACCGCACGACGGAGGCCCTCGCGGAACGGCTCGGCACCCGCGTCACCGAGTTCCCGGGCGGGCACGTGGGCTACCTGACGCACCCGAAGGAGTTCGCGGTGGCGCTGCGCGGCGCTTTCGCGGGCCATCCGGGCGACTGACGAGGACCAACACCCTGCGCCGGGAGGCAGCTGTGAAGGACGTCGCATTACCGGCAGGCGTCATCGAGTACGACGAGACGGGCTCCGGCCCGCCGGTCGTCCTGCTGCACGGCCTGCTGATGGACCACACCGTCTGGGACGAGGTCATGCCGCTCCTCCCCGAGGGGTTCCGCTACGTACGCCCGGTCCTGCCGCTGGGCTCCCACCGCCGCCCGATGCACGCCGGGGCCGACCTCACCCTGCGCGGGCAGGTGCGGATCGTCGCGGACTTCCTCGATGCGCTCGGCCTCGAGGACGTCACGCTGGTCCACTCCGACTGGGGCGGGGCGCTGTTCCTCACGGCGTACGGCTGGGACCGCCGCGTCGCCCGGCAGGTGATCCTCCCCTGCGAGGCGTTCGACAACTTCCCGCCCGGCCTGCCCGGCAAGCTGCTGACGGCCGCCGTCCGCGTGCCGGGCGGCCTCGGCCTGCGGTTCGCCGCCCGGCAGCTGCGGGTGGGGCCGCTCCGCCGGCTGCCCCTGCTGTTCGGGTGGATGGCCCGGCGGCCGGTGCCCGACGAGGTCGTCCGCCGCTGGACCGAGCCGGTCCTCCGCGACCCGGCCGTCCTCCGCGACCTCTACGCGTACTGCCGCGCACCGGTCGCCAAGCCGGAGCTCGTCCGCAACACCGAGGCGCTGCGCGGCTTCACGGGCGACGCGCTCGTCCTGTGGTCGCCCGGCAACCGCATCATGCCGCCCGCCCACGGCCGCCGCCTGGCCGCCCTGCTGCCCGCCGGCCGGTACGCCGAGGTCCCCGGCGCGTACGTGCTGTCGATGCACGACCAGCCCGCCACCGTGGCCCGTGAGATCGGGACCTTCCTGACGACCCGCGCCGCCCCGAAGCCCTGACCCGGCCCGACCCCGCACCACCCCACCCGACCCGGCCGGGAAAACCTTGTAACGTGATCGGCCCCTCGCCACGTGTATGGGGTGACGTCAGATCACGGAAGGGAACACGGTGGGGGAAGCACCCGGCGACTACCTGGAGTTCGCGACCGCGCGCAGCGGCTATCTGTTCCGTACGGCGTGCCTGCTCACCGGCGGTGACCGGCACCTCGCGGAAGACCTTGTCCAGGAGACCCTCGCCAAGATGTACCGCTCGTGGCGGCGGATCAACCGCACCCAGTCGCCCGTCGCGTACGCGCACACCGTGCTCGTCCGCACGTTCCTCTCGCACCGCCGGCTGCGCAGCTCCGGCGAGCGGCCGAGCGACTGGTTCCCGGACTCCGCCGGGCACCCCGACGACCCCGAGCTGCGGCTGACGCTGCTGGACGGGCTGGCCCGGCTGGCCGCCAAGGACCGGGCCGTGCTGGTGCTGCGCTACTGGGAGGACCGCACGGTGGAGGAGACCGCCGCCGCCATGAAGCTCTCGCAGGGCGCCGTCCGCGTCCGGAGCCTGCGGGCGTTGCAGCGCCTGCGCGAGCTGCTCGGCGACGAGCTGGCCGGTCTCGCGACCCGCTAGCCGTTCCCGCCGGCCCCCGCCGTTCCCGCCGTCCCCCTTCCGCCGCCTCCACGCTGTACGAACGGAGCGACCCATGCCCCTCGACGATCACGATCACGACGACGCGTTCGCGCGCCGGCTGTCCGCCGCCCTGGAGAACGCGGCCCACGCCTGCCCTCCCCCCTCCACCGACCTGGTCGGCCGTGCGACCGAGCGGGGCCGCCGTATGCGCCGGGCCCGCGCGTTCCAGGTGGGGGCCGGGTGCACCGCGCTGACGCTCGTCGCGCTCGGCGGCACGCTGCTGGGCACGGGCGGCGCCGGCGACGCGACGGCTCCCCGCGACGTCCCGCCCGCGGCCTCCGGTCCCGCACGGCCGGCGACCGCCCCGGTCATCAGCGGCGAGGAGATGGCCGCCATCCTGAAGAGCCTGATGCCGAAGGACGGAACGGTCTCCGACGCGTCCGGCACCGGCTCGGCCGGGGCCGGGGACAAGAACAGGACCGCGCTCACCGCGAAGCTCACCTACACCGACACGCACGGCACCACCGGCGTCGACATCGCCGTCCGCCGCCTGGAACCCGGGGACCGGCCCGGCGGGTGCCTGCCCGTCGAGGTCCGGCCGTACGACACGTGCGAGGCGCACACCCTGCCCGACGGCTCGACGCTGTACACCACCAAGTCCTACACGCACCCCAACGCCGACACCGGCCAGCGGCGCTGGTACGCCGAGCTCGCCACCGCCGACGACGCGGTGCTGTTCCTCCAGGAGTTCGGGGGCGGCGGCGAGAAGGCGTCGGGTAGCGGCGCTGCCCCGGCGCTCTCCGTCGAGCAGCTGGGGGAGATCGTACGGAGCCCGGCGTGGCGGAAGGCCGTCGCGGCCCTCCCCGCCCCGGCGTCCGGCACGCCCACGGCGCCGGGGAGGCGGGGCGCCGACGACCAACGGCCGGCCGCGGTGCTGATGTCCCTGCTGCCCCCCGGCGGACGGATCACCGACCGGAACGCCGACGCCGGCCTCGTCCAGCTCGTCTACGACGACGGCCACGGCAAGTCGATGATCGAGGCCGATGTGCAGACCGGCATGACCGACGCGCTCTCCGGGCTCATGGACTGCCCGCCGGACTCCGGCAGCAGCCACTGCCGCAGCGAGACCCTGCCGGACGGCACCCGGGTCAAGGTCACGCAGGCGCCGTCCGAGAAGGGCGGCTCCGCCGTCGTCCGGGCCGCCGACACGCTGCGCCCGGACGGCCGGCGCGTCCTCGTCCGCGAGATCAACTCCTATGCGGAGAGCGGCCCGGTGACCCGGCCGGAACCGCCGCTGAGCCCGGACCGCCTGCGGACCATGGCGCTCGACCCGAAGTGGTTCGGCTGAGGGCCGGATGAGAGCCCAGTCGGCGCGCCCGGACCCTGCCCTTAGCTCGCACACAGAGCTAAAATGACGGTATGCCCGCAAAGGGTGCCGATACTGCCGACGAGCTCGCCCGCCTCCTGGCGGCGATCCACCGGCTGGCCCGGCGCAGGCTGTGGCGGGCCATGCCCGCGCCACGGCTGCGAGGCGCCGAGGCCGAACTGCTGCGCGTCGTCTCGGCGCGGCCCGGGATCGGGGTGTCCAGGGCTGCCAAGGAGCTGTGCCTGGCCGCGAATTCCGTGAGCACCCTGGTCAACGGGCTGGTCGAGGGCGGGCTGCTGTGCCGGAGGAGCGACCCGCGGGACGGCCGCGCGGTGGCCCTGTTCCCCACGGCCGCCTGCCGGGACCGGCTGGGGGAGTGGGAGGCGCGGCGCGCCTGCCTGTTCCGCGAGAGCGTCGCGGCGCTCCCCGCGGAGGACCGGTACGCCCTGGCGGCCGCGCTTCCCGCGCTGCACAGGCTCGCGGACGCGCTGCGCGGGAGCGAGGAGGTGCGGGTGCCATGAGCGCAGAGGGCGGGACCGGCGGCGTGGCCGCCGTCCGCTGCACCGGGCTGACGTACGCCTTCGGCAGGACCAGGGCCGTCGACGGCGTCGACCTGCGCGTCGAGCAGGGCGAGGTGTTCGGCCTGCTCGGGCCGAACGGCGCCGGCAAGACCACGACCCTGCGGTCGATCACCACCCTGCTGCCCGTGCCGCCGGGCGTGATCGAGATCTTCGGCCGCGACGCCGCCCGCCGGAAGATGGCGGTGCGGCGGCTCCTGGGCTACGTACCGCAGCAACTGTCCGCCGACGGCGCCCTGACGGGCCGGGAGAACGTCGACCTGTTCGCCCGGGTCTTCGACGTCCCGCGGCGCGAGCGGCACGAACGCGTGGAACAGGCCCTGGCGGCGGTGGGCCTCGCCGGCGCCGCCGACCGGCTCGCGGCCACGTACTCGGGCGGCATGGTGCGCCTGCTCGAACTCGCCCAGGCGCTCGTCAGCGCACCCCGGCTGCTGGTGCTGGACGAGCCGACCATCGGCCTGGACCCGATCGCGCGCGGCAACGTCTGGGAGCGCATCGCCGGCATCCGGGCCGCCACGGGCATGACGGTGCTGGTCACCACCCACTCCATGGAGGAGGCCGACCAGCGCTGCGACCGCCTGGCGCTGCTGCACCGGGGGAGGGTACGGGCGCTCGGCACACCCGGCGAACTCAAGGACGGGCTCGTCGCCCACCAGGGTGAGGGGAGCCCGCCGCCGTCCCTGGAGGACGTGTTCCGGCACGTCGCGGGCGGCGAACTGGACGGGCCCGGCGACCAGCGAGAAGACCAGCGAGGGGAGTTCGGCGATGTCCGCCGTACCCGCCGCACCGCATCCCGCGTCGGCTGACGGCAGCGAGTCCGTCGAGCAGCGGTACAACCTGCTGCTCCACCCGCCCCGCCCCCGCAGCGGCTGGCAGGTCGTGCCCGCCCGCGTCACGGCCATGTGTGTGGTCGAACTGCGCAAGCTGCGCCACGACCGCGCGGAGCTGTACACGCGCGCCGTCCAGCCCGCGCTGTGGCTGCTGATCTTCGGGCAGACCTTCAGCCGGATCAAGGCGATCCCCACCGGCGACGTCCCCTACGTGGACTACCTGGCACCCGGCATCATCGCCCAGTCCGCCATGTTCATCGCCATCTTCTACGGCATCATGATCATCTGGGAGCGGGACTCCGGGGTCCTCACCAAGCTGCTGGTCACCCCCACGCCGAGGGCCGCCCTGGTGGCCGGAAAGGCGTTCGCCGCCGGCGTCAAGGCCGTGATCCAGGGCGCGGTCGTCGTGGTGATCGCCGCGCTCATGGGCGTCGCCCTCACCTGGAACCCGCTGCGGCTGCTGGCCGCCGCGGTGGTCGTGGTGCTCGGCTCGGCGTTCTTCTCGTGCCTGTCGATGACGATCGCCGCCGTCGTCCTGACCCGTGACCGCCTGATGGGCATCGGCCAGGCCATCACCATGCCCCTGTTCTTCGCCTCCAACGCCCTCTACCCGGTGGTCCTGATGCCCGGCTGGCTCCAGGCCGTCAGCAAGGCGAACCCGCTCAGCTACCAGGTCGACGCCCTGCGCGGGCTGCTCATCGGCACGCCGGCGCATCTGGCCGCCGACTGCGGCGTGCTGGTGCTGGCGGCGCTGGTGGGCATCACGGCGGCGGCAGCCCTGCTCGGCCGGCTGGCCCGCTGAGGGCGGCACCGGTCGCCGGCGAGAGCAGCCCGACCGCCGCCGTCAGCAGCACCACCACCGTCCCGGCCACGACGAAGGCACCCGGCGGCGAGACGTCCACGAGCGGCGGGACGAGAAGTATCGCGGCGACGCAGCCCGCCCGGGTGGCGGTGTGCTCGACGGCCATCAACGGCAGGCGGTGGGCCGGGGGGTACGCACCCAGGCGCGCCCGCATCGTGACGGTCCCCACGGGCACCGCCAGCCCCGACAGCAGACACAGCAACCCCAGCACCGGCACCGAGCCCGCCACCGCCATGCAGACCGTCGCCAGGCCGTCGACCGCCCACGCGGCACAGCAGACGGCGAGCCAGGCACGCGGCCGCAGGGCGCCGGCGAACGGGTTGCCGACGAGCGCGCCGATCCCCGCAAGAGCGACGACCAGCCCGTACGCGCCGGCGTCCGCACCGGCACCCGTGCTCCTGCCGTGCCCGTGGGCGAGCAGTGCGGGCAGCCCGATCGTCGTCGCCGCGGCGCACAACGGCACGGCCCCGTGCACCCCGATCGCCAGACCGATGCCCGGACGGTCGCGGACCAGGGCCAGGACGCGTACGGACGACCGCGCGCCGCCGGAAGCCGGCCGCACCGGCGGGGGCAGGCACCGGGCCATCCCGCCCAGCGCCGCCGCGGAGACGGCGAACGCGGCACCCACGCACGCGAACAGCTGAAGCTTGGAGAACACCAGCAGCAGCGCACCGGCACAGGCATGACCGGTGATGCGCGCCATGCGCAAGGTGAGATCGAAGAGCCCCGTGACGGCCTGCACCTGCCCGGCCTGCACGAGGCCGGGCACCAGCGCCTCGACATTCGGGTCGGACAGCGCCCCCAGCACGCCGAGGAGAAGGACCCCGCCCAGCACGACGGCCGTGCCCCGCACGCCCGGTGACCAGGCGAAGGGCAGCGCCACGGCCACGCCCGCCCGCACGGCGTCCACCGCGGACAGCGCCCCGTAGGAGCAGAAGCGGACGACGACGCGCCGGCCCACGGTGCCGAGGACGACGTACGGCAGCGACTCGAGCAGGACCACGAGCCCGGCGAGCGAGGCCGACCCGGTCCCCGCCCACACGCTCCACACCACCGCCATCGCGTACAGCCGGTCCCCGAGCGAGGACAGACTGCGCGCCAGCCACAGGACCAGGACGGGGCGCTGCCGCAAGAGCCGCAGGTACTCCATGCGTCCTCCCGCCCGGTCGGTGACCCCACCGTAGGAGGTGAGGGGAGGGGAAGGACGGTCGTACCTGGGTGAATCACCCGGTCACGGGAGAAGTCATTGCATATGAAGGGAAGGCCGGCCGAAGCCGGTCACTTCTTCTTGGCCAGCGCCTCCATGGACTCCTTCAGGCCCGCCGTGTCGGCTGCCGGGGGAGCCTGGACCGACACCGGCTCGCCGAAGCCGCTGTACTCCTCCGACGTGCGGTACTCGCCCTTGTTGCTCCTGCCCGACTCCTCGGTCTTCAGGACGAGGCCGTCCTTGTCGACCCACACGTCGAGCCGGATCTGCTCCAGGCCCTCGGTCTTGAGGTCCTTGGCGTAGAAGTCGCGGTCGGTCTCCTTCATGGCGTCGCCCTTGTACGCGGACAGCTCGGAGACGACGACGGTGCCCTGGAAGTGTGCGGCACGCCGGCCGCCCACCGTCTCCACGCCGGTGTTCTTCACGTCGCGGGTGGTGGAGAGCGCGGCGCTCATCCGCACGAAGGGCTCGGAGACCTCCTTCTCCTTGTCCTTGCCGAGTTCGAAGCTCCACCACTTCTTGCCCGGCACGGCGACCGTGTTGCCGTACATCACGCCGTTGACGCTGATGATGTGGTTCACGCCGTCCGGGGTGTCCTCGGTCCTGGCGCCGAAGTCCTTCATGTCGGCGGCGTGCGGCTTGACCTGGAAGACGCCCTCGCTGGTGAACTCCCCGTCCTTGGTCTTTCGCTTGCCCTTGGTCCGGTAGGTGTTCTGCTGCGCACCCTTGACCGCGGCGGCCTTGAGGGCGGTGACCGGGTCGGCCGCCTTGAGTGCCTTGTCGGCGCTGTCGTCGACCGCCTTGCGCTCGCCGCCCTTGCTGCTGCTGTTGCCGCTGCCGGAGCCGCTCGCCTTGCCGTCCCCGCCGCCACAGGCCGTCAGGCCGAGGGCGAGCACGAGTCCGGTCGCCGCCAGGGCGGTCTTGCGTATCGCCTTCAAGGCTTTACTGTCCTTTGCTCACTCTTGATGAATTTTGAGTGAGCATATCCTGTGATGTGCGCATGACTGGGGCGGTGGACGCCCTGGCTTACGGTGGTGACCATGATCAGTGCCGACGACGTCCGCCGTATCGCTCTCTCCCTCCCCGAGACCGTGGAGAAGGAGGCATGGAGCATGCCCACGTTCCGTGTGGCGGGAAAGATGTACATCACGGTCCCCGACGACCAGACGTCGTTCGCCGTGCGCTGTCCCCGGCACGAGCGGGCGGAGCTGATCGCCGCCGAGCCCGGGAAGTTCTGGGTGCCGCCGCACGAGGCCGGTTCGTCGTGGGTCCGGGTCCGGCTCGCCGCGCTGGAAGGCCTCGACGAACTGCGCGACATCCTCGTCGACTCCTGGCGCCAGGCCGCGCCCGACCGGCTGGCGGAGGAACACCCCGACCTGCGGCCGGGCGCGACGGCCGGAGAGTGACGGCGCCGCCTCGCCCCTGACCGGTCCGCCCGCCACCTCACAGGTCGACCTGCGCCAGCCGCCCCTCGTCGTAGCGGGCACCCGCCACCGCACCGCGCGGTACGGCCTGTTCGAGGGCGGCCAGCTCGCCCGCGGTCAGCACGACGTCCGCCGCGGCCGCGTTCTCCTCCAGGTACCGCACCCGCTTGGTGCCGGGCACGGCCGTCACGTCCGGCCCCTGGGCCAGCACCCAGGCGAGGGCCAGCTGCGCGGGCGTGACGCCCTTGGCCGCCGCCAGCGCCCTTACGCGTTCGACGAGCGCGAGATTGGCCGTGAGGTTCTCGCCCTGGAAGCGGGGAGCCGTGCGGCGGAAGTCCCGCTCGCCGTACGCCTGCGGGGCCGGTGCACCGGTCAGCAGACCGCGCCCGACGGGGCTGTACGCGACCAGGCCGATGCCCAGCTCCCGCAGGACCGGCAGGTGCGCGTCCTCGATGTCCCGCGTGAACAGCGAGTACTCGTACTGGCCCGCGGTGACCGGGTGCACGGCGTGGGCCCGCCGGACCGTGGCCGGGGCCGCCTCCGAGATGCCGAGGTGACGCACCTTCCCGGCGGCGACCAGCTCCGCCATCGCACCCCAGGTCTCCTCGACGGGGACGGCCGGGTCGATGCGGTGCTGGTAGTAGAGGTCGATGTGGTCGGTCCCCAGCCGCCGCAGCGACGCCTCGCACGCCGACCGTACGTACTCCGGACGCCCGTTGATGCCCACGGCCGTACCGTCCGGGCGCCGCTCCACACCGAACTTCGTGGCGAGGACGACCTCGTCCCTGCGGCCCGCGACGGCCCGGCCCACCAGCTCCTCGTTCGTGAACGGACCGTAGGCGTCGGCCGTGTCCAGGAACGTCACGCCCAGGTCGAGCGCCCGCCGGATCGTGGCGAGCGAACCCGCCTCGTCACCGGGGGCGTAGTAGTCGCTCATCCCCATGCAGCCCAGCCCGAGGGCCGGAACGTCCAGGGAGGTGGTGCGGGAACCGAGGGTGCGTACGTGCATGGCCGAACTCCGTGAGGTGACGAGGGTGATCCGTAAGGAGATCCGTAAGGAAAGAAGGCGGGTGGCGGGGCGACGGCCCCGGTGCCCTGCCCTCGATTCTGGTCTCCGGGAGCAGCCCCTGGCCAAGACCGGTTGAGCACCGCCCCGATACCCTGCGGGTATGACGATCGAGCTGCGCCTCCTGCGCTACGTCGTGGCGGTGGCCGACGAAGGCGGTTTCCAGAAGGCCGCCGACCGGCTGCACATGGCCCAGCCGCCGCTGAGCCGGCAGATCGCCGCCCTCGAACGCGACCTCGGCGTACGCCTCTTCGAACGCCGCCCCACCCGCCTCACCGAGCCGGGAAAGGTGTTCGTGGAAGGGGCCCGCGAGCTGCTCGCCGAGGCCGACGCGCTGGTGGCGCGCACCGTGCGCACCGCACACGGCACGGCCGGCACGCTCCGGCTCGGCTACGTCACCAGCGCCGCCTACTGGGCCGTCCCCACCCTGCTGTCCGCCATGGGCGCCCGGCACCCCGGCATCCGCGTCGAGACCCGCGAGATGTGGACCGCCGACCTCGCCACCGCCCTCGAACGGAACGAGATCGACGCCGCCCTCTCCCGCAGCCTCCCGCTCCTGCCGCACCTCGCGCGCCTCACCCTCGTACGGGAGCACCTCGTCGTGGTCGTCGCCGCAGGCCACCGGCTCGCCGCGCGCAAGGAGCTGTCGCTGCGCGAGCTGCGCGGCGATACGCTGCGGGCCGTCCGGCGCGACATCGCACCCGCCTTCCACGACGCGCTCCTCGCCGCACTGCGCGCGACGGGCGAACACTTCCCGGTCGAGGAGGAGCCCGTGCCCGGCTTCCGCCACCTGGTCCTGGACGAACGGACCTTCACCGCCGTGCCACAGACCCTGGCCCGCCACCTGCCGCCGGGCACCACCGCCCTGCGCGTCCGTGACGACCTGCCGCGCTTCGACCTCGACCTCGTGTGGCGCGCGGACTCCACCGCGCCACCGCTGCCGTCGCTCGTACGGGCCGCACGCGAGCTCGCGACGTGAGCCGGCTCCCGCACCGTTCACCGTCCTCACCCAGCCCTGACGAAAGGCCCCACCCGTCATGATCATCGTCGCCGGGGAAGCGCTCATCGACCTCGTCCCCGCCGGGCCCGCCACCGACGACGAGCTGCCCGCCCTGCTGCCCCGGCGCGGCGGCGGCCCCTACAACACCGCCGTCGCCCTCGCCCGCCTCGGTTCCCCCACCGCCTTCTGCTCCCGGCTGTCCACCGACCACTTCGGCGAAGCCCTCCTGCGCGCCCTCACGGCGGACGGCGTGGACACCACCCTGGTCCAGCGCGGCCCCGAACCCACCACCCTCGCCGTGGCACACATCGCCGACGGCGGCTCCGCCACGTACACCTTCCACGCGGAAGGCACCGCCGACCGCCTCTTCCGGCTCCCGGCCGCACTGCCCGCAGCAGCGCGCGCCATCTCCTTCGGCACCTGCTCCCTCGCCCTGGAGCCCGGGGCCACGGCCTACGAGGAGCTGCTGCGCCGCGCGGCCGGCGCCGGCCTGTTCACCGCCCTCGACCCGAACATCCGGCCCGGCCTCCTCCCGGGCGCCGACGCCCACCGGGCCCGCTTCCGCTCCTGGCTGCCCCACACCACCCTGCTCAAGCTGTCGGAGGAGGACGCGGCCTGGCTCGCCGAGTCCGCCGACGTCGCGGCCGCCGTCAACGAGTGGCTCGCGTCGGGCCCGTACGCGGTGGTGCTCACCCGGGGCGGCGCCGGCCTGACCGTCCGCACCCGCGACGGCCTCGAACTGTCCGTCCCCGGCGTGGACGTCGACGTCGTCGACACGATCGGAGCCGGAGACACCGTCAACGCCGCGCTGCTGCACCGCCTCGACCACCACGGCGCGCTCACCGCCACCCCCGCCCTGACCGCGGACCAGTGGCGCGACGTCCTGACCTTCGCCGCCCGCGCCGCCGCGCTCACCTGCTCCCGCGCCGGGGCCCAACCGCCGTACGCCTCCGAACTGGGGGAGGGGGAACACCGCCCGGCCGGGCGCTGACCGCGCCCGTGCCTCGGCGGGATCGTCCGCGCCCCCTGCCATGCTGGGAGCCGACGCGCTCCTGCGGCCGAAAGGGCACCCGATGCTGACGTCCACCCACCTCCCCGGCGCACCGGCCTGGCTCGACCTCGGCACCCCCGACATCGACGGCGCCATCTCCTTCTACAGCGCGGTCTTCGGCTGGGAGTACGCCTCGGCCGGCCCCGCCGTCGGCTACGGCTTCTTCCGCCTGGGCGGCAGGACCGTCGCCGGCGTCGGACCGCTGACGGAGGAGGGCGCCGGCCCGGCCTGGACGGTGTACTTCCGCACGGCCGACGCCGACGCCACCGCCAAGGCCGTGGAGCGGGCCGGCGGCACCGTGCGCATGCCGCCGGGCGACGTCTTCACCGCCGGCCGGGCGGCCGGCTTCACCGACCCCACCGGCGCCGAGTTCGCCGTCTGGCAGGCCGGGGACGTGCAGGGACTGGACCTGGTCAACGCCCCCGGCTCGGCCGGCCTCGTCGAGCTGTACACGACGGACCTGGCGGCGGCCAGGGCGTTCTACTGCTCCGTCCTGCCCTGGGACATCAGGGACCTGCCGGTGGGCGGCGGCCTCCAGTACGCCGTCGCCGGGCCGGCGGGCGCCGGCCCGGACGCCGTGCACGGCGGCCTCATGCAGCTGCCCGGGGAACACCGGGCGGCCGGGGCCCGCTCCGAGTGGCACCCCTACTTCGAGACCGACGACTGCGACACCACGCTGGCCGCGGCCGCCGACCACGGCGCCACCGTCGTCATCGGGGCGATGGACGCCCCCGGCTCCGGACGCATGGGCATGGTCCTCGACCCCTTCGGCGCCCCGTTCGCGGTCCTCACGAGCAGCAGGCGCTGACGGCCGTTCAGGACCACAGGGACCAGCGCTGGTTCACCGCCCCGTTGCACGAGTACTGCCGCAGCTGCTCGCCCGGCGTGCCGCTCCACGACGCCTCCAGGCACTTCCCGCTGTGCATCACCCGCAGCTGGTACGCCCCGCCACCGACGCCCTCCAGGCGCCACCGCTGGTTGCCGTCCCCGTTGCAGGGCCACTGGATCACGCCTGCGCCGTCGGCCTGGCTCGCGTCGTAGACGTCGAGGCACTTGCCGCTGTGCCGGGCCACGATCTCGTACGTGCCGTCGCCGTGGCCCACGAAGTCGAACCGCTGGTTGGGCAGGCTGTCGTCCGCCGGGTACTGGATGACCCGGGCCCCGTCCGCGAACGACGCGGCCTCCACGTCGGCGAACAGCATCCGGTACTCGCTACGGATCTTCGTGCCGCCGGCCGCGGCCGGCGCCGCGCCGCCCGGCGAGGCCACGGCCGCCGAGGCCGTCACGGCCGCGAGTACGGTCCCGCACAGCACGGCCAGGGCCGGCCGGCCGCCGCCGGAACGTCTGACGCCAGGTCTGGTGACACGTCTGCTGCCACGTCTGCGCATGATGGTCCCCGCTTCCCGCTCGGCCGTCTTCGCCTTCTGCCTAGCTGTCTAGCGAAGGGCACCGTCGCTGTCGACCTGCTGGGCGCCCCGCTTTCGTCAGGGAGAGGACGGCCGGGGAGCACCCATCGCCTCGTCCTGCTGCACACCGGCCAGCACCAGGGTCCCGGCGAGCACCAGCAGGGCACCCGCCACCTCCGGGAGCAACCACCACCCGAGGCGCACGTCCTCCTCGTACAGCACGACGCCCAGCACGAGGCTCACCGTGGCGTCCCCCAGGGTCAGCGCGGGCTGTGAGGCCACCAGGGGGCCGGCCGCCATGGCGTTCGACAGCAGGACCAGGGCACAGGCCCCCGCCGCGCAGAAGGCGTACGTCTGCCACGCGGTGAAGAACGCACCGGCGCCGTCCTCGCCGAACCGCGTGACCGCCGTCTTCATCAGTGCGGCCGTCAGTGCGTACGACACGGCCGCCGCCGCCCCGAACAGGGCGGCCCGCGCCCCGCCCGGTGGGCGCGCGACCGCGCCGGCCGCGCACGCGGCCACCACGAGGCCCGCGCAGGACAGCCCCCACGCCCAGTGCGCCGCCGACTGCGGCGGGCGGCCGTCCGACGGCGCGGCGGCGGCCAGGACCAGCCCCGCACCGGCGGCGACGGCCACCACCGCGGCCCAGCCGCGCCGCGGCAGGCGCCGGTGGAGGACGGCGCTGCCGATGAGGAGCGCGAGCGGCAGCTCGATCACGAAGACGGGCTGGACGAGCGCCAGCGGCCCGAACCGCAGGGCCAGGGCCTGGAAGACGGCCGCGCAGATCACCGCCGCGATCCCGGCGAACCACACCGGCCGGCGCATCAGACGGAGCATCAGCCGCAGACCGAGCCCCCGGCCCACCGGCACCGTACGCGCGGCCTTCCGCTGGAGGACGGTGGCCGAGGCATTGCTGAGGGCGGTCAGGACCGCGAACACCACCGCGAGCACCATGGCCATCGGAGCTCACGCTAACAGCCGCGGCGGCGCAAAGGCCCGTGCCCGGGGTGGTGCCGAAGGGTGACGACGGCAGGGAGGGGCGGCGACCGGACGTACGGCTCAACCGGTCACCGTGTGTGCCGGCCGAAATGCCGGACGGTGGCCGGGTCGCCGGGTACGTACGGGCGCCACGGGCCGGTGCCGGGCCGGCCGGTGGCCACGAAGGCCGCGATCGCGCGGGAGAACGCCTCGCCGAGAGCACGCACCTCGGCGGTGACCCGGCCGAGCATGGGGCTGCCGCGGTAGGCGTCGAACGTGGTGAACAGGAAGGGGAGTTCGACGCAGTGCGTGGCGCCCAGCCGCGCCGGGCCGTCCGCGGGGGAGTAGGCGAACTCGTAGACGTATGTCCCGTTGCCGGCCGCCGCGTGGTGGCCGGCGAGGGCGAGGGTCTCGTCGCGGAAGAGCAGCTCCGTCACGAGCTCGGTCAGGACGTCGCCGGGTGTCACGTTCCCCGTGGCCGGGAGACGGGCGGCGGTGCGGTCGTATCGCACGGCGCCGTCATGGGCCTCTTGCGCGGCGAGCGAGCGCGCCTGATCGGTGGTGAGGGCACGGATGCGCGGGTCGGACGCGAAGAACGCGGTCATCTCGTCCCTGGTGGTGCCGGTCAGCAGCTGCTTTCCGTCGAGGCGCCCGTCCGCCACCGCCCGCTGCCACGGCACGGGCACGCCGAAGGCGCCGAGGACCGGGTACATCGGCGGGGCCACGCCGCCCGGCCGGGAGACGTCCCGCGAAAGCTGCTGGTAGGCGGCGAGGAGCCGGCCGGCGGGGACGGCCCGCAGCGCGGCGAGGAGACCGGCGCCACCGCAGGGACCGGGCAGGCCGAGAAGACCGAGGTAGCGCCGGGCGTGGGCGGTGGCCTCCCCGGGGTCCTGCGGTGCGAGACCGAAGGGGCCGCTCTGGGCGACGACCCGGTGGACGTGCCGGCCGGTGACCGGGGAGACGGCGAGGTGGAGGGCGGAGAACGCCCCGGCGGACTGGCCGCCGGCCGTGACGCTGCCGGGGTCCCCGCCGAAGGCGGCGATGTTGCGCCGCACCCAGCCGAGGACGGCGGCCTGGTCCTGCACGCCGAGGTTGTCGATGCCCAGCTCCGGCAGGTGGAGGAAGCCGAGCGGGCCGAGGCGGTAGTTGGCCGTGACGACGACGATCCCGCCGGCGGCGGCCAGGTTCCGGCCGTCGTACCAGTCCCAGCCGCCGGATCCGCTGGTGAACCCGCCGCCGTGGAACCACACCAGCACCGGCAGAGCACCCCGCGCGGATGCGTCGGCCGGCAGTGCGGGGGTCCACACGTTGAGCGTGAGGCAGCCGTCCTCGTCCCAGTCGGGCGTACGGCGTCCCATCACCGCTTCGAGACGGGAGGGGCTCTGCGGCACGGAGGGGCCGGGCCGGCCGGCGTCGCGCACACCCGGCCACGCCGGGTGGGGCGCGGGGGCGGCGAAGCGCCGGTCTCCCACGGGCGAAGCCGCGTAGGGGATGCCGCGGAACGCGGCGACGCCGTCCTCGACGGTGCCGCGGACGCTGCCGGCCTCGGTGTCCACCACGGGCCGCTCGTTCCGCTGCATACGGTTCCTCGCATCGGTCACATTCATCACGTCATCGTCCTCAACCGCTCCGGGCTGCGGGTATCAGCGTCCGGCCGAGGGCCCGAAGTAGGCGCCGGGCGGCACGCCCACCCCGCGGCGGAACGCCGCCACGAAGGCGCTGGGCGACCCGTAGCCCACGCGATGCGCCACGGAGGTCACCGTGGCGCCCGCCGCCAGCAGCGGCATGGCCGCCTGGAGCCGCAGCTGGGTGCGCCACTGGCCGTACGTCATGCCCGTCCCCGCGACGAACGCCCGCGCCAGGGTGCGGCTCGACGCGCCCACGACCGCACCCCACTCCGCGAGCGTGCGGTCGTCCGCCGGGTCGCGGCACAGCGCCTCCGCGACGCGGCGTGCACGCGGGTCCGCCGGCAGCGGGGCGCGCACGGTCGTCACCGTCACCGGGTGCAGCAGGTCGAAGACGACCTGCTCGGCGCGGTGCCGGGCCTCGGCCGGCAGGGCCTCGGGCTCCTGCGCGAGGTGGCCGATCAGCTCCCGCAGCAGCCCCGACACCGGTACGACCTGCGGCTCCTGCCACCGCAGCGGGCAGCGGTCCGGCCAGAAGTAGAGGCTGCGCAGCAGCGCCTTGCCGGTCGCTCCCGTGGCGTGCGGGACGCCCGCCGGGATCCACAGCGCGACGCTCGACGGCAGCACCCACGTCCGCCCGGAGGCCTGCACGGCGAGGACGCCGTCGGCGGCCCACGCGAGCTGGTGCGCCGCGTGCTCGTGACGGCCGAACCACTCGCCGCCGTCGAGCGGGAAGCTGCCGACGACGACGGCGCTCCCGGGCGGCGCGACGAGATGGCCGCCGCCCGGCTCCGGCTGTTGTCCGTCTTGCGACATGAGTTGACCTCCTGGCCCGTATCCGACGCCGTCCCCCTCTTCCTAACCTCGGGGCATGCCGATGAACCTCATCCACCGCCGCCTCTGCGCATCGGAGAAATGGGCCCGCGGCGTCGAGAACGATCTCCTGCCCTGGGCACTGGACGGCGTCCGGCTCGGGCCCAGGACCCTGGAGATCGGGCCCGGCTACGGGGCCACGACGCGCGTACTGCTCCACCGGACCGACGAGTTGACCGCCGTCGAGGCGGACGCCACCTACGCGGCGCGGCTGCGCCACGTGTTCGGCGACCGCGTCACCGTGGTGCACGCCGACGGCGCGGCCCTGCCGCTGCCGGACGGGTACTTCGACTCCGTCGTCTGCTTCACGATGCTGCACCACGTGCCGTCGCCCGGCGCGCAGGACCGGTTGTTCGCCGAGGCGTGCCGGGTGCTGCGCCCGGGCGGGCTCTTCACCGGCTGCGACGCGCTGAACAGCTGGGGCTTCCGGCTCATCCACCTCGGCGACACGTGCGTGCCGGTCCCACCGCAGACCTTGCCGGGCCGGCTGCGGGGCGCGGGCTTCGGCGAGTGCGACGTGACCACCGGGAAGGGAAGTTTCCGCTTCCTGGCCTACCGGAAGGAGGCCGCGTAGGCGGCCCGGCCCGGGGCCGGTGCGGACGCCGGGCGGCGGTGGGAGACCCGTCCACGGGGGTACGGATCTCCCGCCACCGGCTCGTCCGCCACCGGCTCGTCCGCGCGGTCAGGCGTCCTCGATGTCCGAGATCAGCCGGGTGCTCAGATCGCTCTGCACGGCCAGCCGGGTGTGCCCGGCGTCCGGGCCGCTGCCCCAGGTGAGCGTCACGGTGGTGAACAGGTGCCCGGCCCCGGAGTCGTGGTAGCGGACCTCCCAGTGGGTGGGCACGTCCTGTGCCCGGAGGACACCGTCGGCATGGTTGGCCTCCTCCCAGGCGGCCAGCCGCCGGCGGAGGTCCTCGGTGAGGTAGTGGGCCCGAAGCTCGTCGCCCAGGTCGTCGGTGCCGTCGTCGACGGCGTCGATGTAGGCGCCGTAGAAGTCGGCCACCCGGTCGACGGCGGAGTCGGGGCTCCCCTCGCGGACCGGGGCGTCGGTCTGATCGTCCGGCATGAAATCCCCCTGGCGTCAGGGTCCTTGCTGTCACGGCCTGGATGGCAATCTGCCCATGCCGTCATAGAAACAACCCTTTCGGCGGATAGGTGGCGGAACGCGACCTCGTGGCCCTTACTGACCGGCGGCGTGCCGGAGGTATGGCTTCCGTCATGGCCGTGGCCCGGCGAACCTGATCGACTCTCCCTCATGACGACGACCGGGACGACGAGAGTCCGGCACGCGGCGCTGCCCCTGGCGGTACTGGCGCTGCTGGCGGCCGGCTGCGGAACGCACCGGGCGGGAGAGGAGGCCGCTGCTGCCGCCCCCTCGCGGAGTGCGGCGCAGGACCTCCCGTGCCCCAGCGAGAGCCCCGCACCCCCGCACCGGTCGACGGCGGACACGCCGCCCGCCGACCACTACGCCGAGAACAACGGCTTCAAGGTGCCCCTTCCCCTGCACGGCAAGGCCCGCTGTGAGGGGCGCGCGGCCGCCGAACGCATCAAGAGCGCGCTCGAGACGTTGCGTACCCGCGGGGACTTCTCCCCGGCGAGCACGCGCAGCGCCCTCGTCCGCCTCGGCCACCCCGCCGACAGGATCCGCGTGTCCGAGAACGGCACCACCGGCGTCGCGTTCCTCGTCGACACCGCACCGCTGTGCCTGGAAGGCACGATGAGCCCGGATTCCGTCAGCGCCGATGCCTTCGCCGGCTACCCCGACCACACCGGCTGCGAACAACCTCGCGGCGGCCACTGAGCGGACCCTCCGGACGGCCGCGGTTCCCCGGGCCTCCCGTCCGCTGCCCCTAGGCTGGGCCGCGTGTGCGGTCGATACGTGTCCACCCGCGCTCCGCGGGACCTGGCGGGGCTGTTCCGGGTGACGTCCTGGGAGCAGCAGGAGGCCCTGGCCCCGTCGTGGAACGTGGCGCCCACCGACGACGTGTGGTCCGTCCTGGACAGGGCCGACCGGCGGACGGGCGAGGTGGAGCGGCGGCTGCGGCCGCTGCGCTGGGGGCTGGTGCCGTCCTGGGCGAAGGACCTCGCCGCCGGCGCCAAGATGATCAACGCCCGGGCGGAGACGGTGGCGGAGAAACCGGCGTACCGCCGCGCGTTCGCCAAGCGCCGGTGCCTGCTGCCGGCCGACGGCTTCTACGAATGGGTGACGGTCCCGGCCACCGAGCACCGGAAGGCGTGCAAGCAGCCGTACTTCATCACGCCGGCCGACGGCCAGGTCATGGCGATGGCCGGGCTGTACGAGTTCTGGCGCGACCCGGCCGCCGGGGACGACCCGGCCGCCTGGGTGGCGACGTGCACCATCCTCACCACCGAGGCCGAGGACGCCGCCGGCCGCATCCACCCCCGGATGCCCCTCGCCATCGCCCCGGACGACTGGGACGCCTGGCTCGACCCCGCCCACGAGGACCCCGCCGAGCTCCGTGCCCTGCTGGCCACCCCCGCCGAGGGCCGGCTCGACGCCTGCGCCGTGTCCACCGCCGTCAACGACGTCCGCAACAACGGCCCCCACCTGCTCGACCCGCCGCAGCGGTCAGCCTGAAACGCCGGGTCCGCCGCCGGCCGCGACGGCGGCCAGGTAGTCGTCGAGGAGCTCGGTCTGCCGCTGCGGCGGGAACGCCGCCGGGTCGAACAGGGCCTGCACCACCAGGCCCAGGACGAACGACTGGGCGCCGGCCGCGATGCGCTCGGGGTCGCCGGAGGGGAGTTCGCCGAGTTGCTGGGCCGCGGCGACCCGTTCGGTGAGCCTGGCGCGGCCCTGCGCGTACTTGCGCGCGTAGTCGGTGCTCAGGGCGGGGTCGGAGAGCGCGGCGTCCCAGGAGGAGACCCAGATGCGGTTGCTGTCGGTGGCCGCGGGGGTCAGCGGCAGGATGTCCAGCAGCGCGTCCCGGAAGGCCGCCAGGCCCTTCCCCGCCCGGCGGCGGGGGCGGGCCACGGTGCGCTGTTCGAGGAGGTCGAGGGCGTACTCCACCAGCGCGCGTTTCGTGGGGAAGTAGTGCGTGAGCAGGCCGGTGGTCGCGCCGAGTTCGGCGGCGACGGCGCGCAGCGTCAGGCCGGCGAAGCCGCGTGCGGCCATGACCTGCCACACCGCTTCCGACACGTCGCGCCGCCGCGACTCGTGATCTCCCTTGGTGCGTGCCATGCGGACACGGTACATTGCCGTAACACTTGTTATGTGAATGGGGGTCCTCATGTTCTCACTGCCGCTGCGCGACGGTGCCCGCCTCGGTCCGCTGGAGGTCTGGCACGCCGAGGAGTTCGCCGCCCACCTCGACCGGGCTCGCGACCACATCCGCCCGTGGGTCGGCCCCGCCTTCGTCACCGACGACGTGGACGGGGCGCGGGCCACGATCCGGCGGTACGCCGAACGCCAGGCCGCAGACGGCGCCCGCCTGTACGGCATCTGGCGGAACGACGTCCTGGTCGGCGGCGTCATGTTCACCGACTTCCAGGCCGCTTTCGGCTCCTGCGAGATCGGCTGCTGGCTCGAGCCGTCCGCCGAGGGGCACGGCCTGGTCACGCAGGCGTGCGGCGCGTTGCTGGACTGGGCCTTCACGGTCCGCGGCCTGCACCGGGCCGAGTGGCACTGCCGGGCCGACAACGACCGCAGCTCGGCGGTGGCCCGGCGGCTCGGCATGACGCTGGAGGGCGTCCGCCGCGAGGCGTGGCCGTACCAGGGCGCGCGTTACGACAAGCAGATCTGGGCGGTCATCGCCCGGGAATGGCGAGCCGGCCCTGCCGCCATCGGCTGACAATGCGCTGACAATGCCGCGTGAGCCGAAAATGGCACTTGACAAGTGCCCAGCCCCACCGCGCTACGCTTGAAACAGGAACAAATTGGACCAGTTCTCCCTTTAAGGGAGGAATAATGAGCATTCTCGCCAATCTCCTCCCCGCGCTGGGCAGTATGCGCAAGCGGGACAGCACTACGGACAGGAAGAAGAGGCGCCGTAAGGACACGGGCCACCGTAGGCGTCACACCAAGCACTGACGCTGCTGGGGACGACGCCGGCGGGGGATCCCGCCACGTCGACAGGCCGGGCCCGACAAGGGCCCGGCCGCATGCCGTGAGCACGGGAACACGCTGTGCGGTCGTTGCGGCGGATGGTGTCCGCGGTCGGGAACCTGGAGCGGGACGAGACGCTCGTCCCCACCGCTCCGGCGGTGGGGATCCGTGCGATCTTCAGGAGGTTCTGGCCCTACACCCGCGGCGGCCGGCGCTGGATCCCCGTCCTGCTCGCGTTCGTCGTCATCGGCCCCGTGATCGACGCGGCCGGCATCTGGCTGTTCAAGGTCGTCGTCGACGACGTGCTCGTGCCGCGCCGGCTCGGCCTGTTCGTCCCCATCGCGCTCGCCTACGTCGTGCTGACCGTGCTCGCCGGCGCCGTGCGGTTCGGCGACGAGGTGACCTCCGCGTGGGTCAGCGAGCGGTTCCTGATGGCGCTGCGGTCGGACCTGTTCCGGCACCTCCAGGGCCTGTCCCTCGGCTTCTTCGAACGACGCCGGCCCGGCGACGTCCTCTCCCGCCTCACCGGCGACGTCGAAGCCGTCGAGACGTTCCTGCTCTCCGGCATCGTCGGCGCGTTCTCCCACCTGATCGAACTCGGTGTCTTCCTCACGGTGCTGTTCTGGCTCAGCTGGGATCTGGCCCTGGTCGCCCTCCTCGTGGCCCCCCTGTTCTGGATCACGGCCCGGTGGTTCTCCCGCCGCATCAAGGCCGCCGCCCGCGAGCAGCGGCGGCGCAGCGGAACCATCAGCGCCGTCGCCGAGGAGTCCCTCGGCAACATCGCGCTCGTCCAGGCGTACAACCGGCAGGGCCGCGAACAGCGCCGCTTCCAGGCCGAGAACCTGGGCAACTACCGGGCCGAGATGGCGTCCGCCAGGATCGGGGCCCTCTTCGCTCCCGTCGTCGACGTCCTGGAGCTCGGTGGTGTGCTGGTCGTGATGGGGATGGGCGCCTGGGAACTCACCCAGGGCCGGCTCACCCTCGGCGGCCTGCTGGTCTTCCTCACCCTCCTCACCCGGCTCTACGGCCCCGTCCGCCGCGCGGCCCGGCTCAGCAGCACGTTCTACGCGGCGTCGGCCGCCGCGGAACGGATCATCGAGCTGTTCGACCAGCGGCCCCAGGTCGGCCAGATCCTCTTCCCCAGCCGGCTCGGCCGGGCCCGCGGCGAGGTCGTCCTCGACGCCGTGACGTTCCGCTACCCCGGCGCCGACCGCCCCGCCCTGTCCGGCGTCTCCTTCCGGGCCGGGCCCGGCGAAACGCTGGCCCTGGTGGGCGCGAGCGGCGCGGGCAAGTCGACGGTCGCCAAGCTGCTGCTGCGCTTCTACGACCCCCAGTCCGGCGCCGTCCTCATGGACGGCCACGACCTGCGCGAGCTGCGCCTGGACGACCTGCGGGAGAACATCGCGGTCCTCCTCCAGGAGACGCTCGTCCTGCACGGCACCGTACGGGAGAACATCGCCTACGGCCGGCCGGACGCCACCGAGGCCGAGATCGTCGCGGCGGCGCGGGCCGCCGACGCGGACGCGTTCGTCCGCGACCTGCCCGAGGGGTACGACACCGTCGTCGGCCGGCGCGGCCTGCTGCTCTCGGGCGGGCAGCGCCAGCGCCTGGCCATCGCCCGGGCCATGGTCCGCGACGCGCCCGTGCTCGTCCTCGACGAGCCCACCACCGGCCTCGACGCCGAGTCGGGACACCGGATCCTCGAACCGCTGCGGCTGCTGATGACCGGCCGCACCACGATCATCATCTCGCACAACCTCCTCACCGTGCGCGCCGCCGACCGCATCGTTCTGCTGGAGGACGGCCGCGTCGGCGACAGCGGCACCCACGAGGAACTCCTCGCCCGCAGCCCCGCGTACGCGCGCCTGCACCGGCTGCACGGCACGCCGGACGCGCCCGTCCGCCCCATCCGCGCAGCCCGAGGAGGCCCGCCGTGACCCCCGTACGGCCACCACTGCCGGCCGGGACGTACATCGCCCCCCGCTACCAGGTGATCGCCCATCTCTACCGCACGGGCTGGCTGGACGTGTACGACGTCTGGAGCGAGGAGCGGGACTGCCGCTGCGTGGTGAAGGTGCTGCGGCCGGACCTCGGCGAGGACGGCGAGCACCGTGAACGCCTGGTCCGGGAGGGCCGCTGGCTGCGGGAGTTCACGCACCCGCACCTGGTCCGGGCCTACGAGACCGTGGCGGAGCCCGAGCCGTACGTCGTCCTGGAGACCCTCACCGGGGAGACGCTGGCCCGCCTCCTGGAGCGCAGGCACCGCCGCCTCGACGCGGACGACCTGGCGCTGCTCGGCGTCCACTTGTGCTCCGCCGCGCACTACCTGCACGGCCGGGGGCTGCTGCACCTGGACGTCAAGCCCGGCAACGTGGTGATCGACTGCCGCCGCGCCAAGCTCTTCGACCTGAGCATCGCCCGCCCGCCCGGACCGGGCGAACCCGGTGTCGGCACCCGCGAGTACCTCTCACCCGAACAGGCGCGGGGCGGCCCCCTCACGGTGGCGGCCGACGTCTGGGGGATAGGCGTCACGCTCTACGAGGCGGCCACCGGCGATGTCCCCTTCGACACCGGCCGCGCCGGAACCGACGACGGGCCCGAGGGCGGCGAGACGAGGGGTGGCGAGACCACGGGCGACCCCGCCGACGACTACCCGCAGCTCACGGAGGCGGCGCCACCGGTGACCCGCCGGCGCCGTCTGCCGGCCCGTCTCGCCGAGGCGATCGACGCCTGCCTCCGCCCCGATCCGGCCGCCCGCCCCACCGTCGCCGCCCTCGCCGAGACGCTCGACGTCCTGCTGCCCCTGGGCCGGCGCGCCGCCGTACCGCCGGGCACGGAGCCGTAGGCGGGGCCCCGGCGCTCGTCACCGGGCGTGCGGTTTAAGCTGTGCTTCCTTTCGAACAGGGGGACATGCAACACATGGGTGGCTGGATCTGGGCGGTGATCCCTGCCGTCATCATCGGCGGTGGCTGGATCAACGAGAACGTCCGCAGAGCCTTGAAGGACCGGCACGAGCGGAAGTTGGAGCTGCTCCGCGCGACCGAGCGTCAGCAGCTGGCGCTGGAGGCCGCCAACCGGCCGCCGGAGCCCGTCTGCGGCTGCACTCATCACCTGGCCAAGCACGACAAGCAGGGCACCTGCCACGAGATGGTCGAGGCGCCCACGGCCTGGGACGCCGACCGCAAGCCGGTGCAGTACGAGGCCCGGCGCTGCAACTGTCAGCAGTACGTGGGGCCGGAGCCGCTGGGCACCGTGTTCGCGCCGGACATCGTCGACCTGAACTGACCGTCGTCCTGTGCGCATTTCAGCCACCGCGAGCATGGCTCGAACGTCTCTTCCCGCGGATATGTATGCGAACAGGCTCATGAATACGCACATGGGCGTATTGTCGTACCACCGCGTTGCGCTGCATCGTTCTTCGTAGCGACGAGCCTCCCTGCGTCAGGCGGGAGTCATGTCTGTTGCAGGGCTGGTTCTCCCTCCCAGTGAAGGAGAAGCTCATGAAGAAGGCGTACGAAACCCCCACCCTGATCCGGCGCGGCGACTTCCGCACCGAGACCGGCCTGCTCCAGTTCAAGGGCAACGACCGTCTCGTTCTCAGCAAGAACTGAGGCAGGGCAACTGATCGCACGCCATGGCGACATCGCATGATCATGCGGCGGCGGGCGGTGGCAGCGCGTACTTCGCGGTCCTCCCGGACTGCGAGGGCGCGCTCACCGCGGCCCGCCGTCTGCCTGACCACCCCGGAACCCGGACCCTCCCCCACCCCTCCGGCAGGCCCTGGATCACCGGTCACTGGGCCGACGACGAATGCGTCGCCGTCGCCACCCGGCGGGCAGCCCTGGCCGTGATCGGCTGCTGTCCCGTCCGCGCCGACGACCTGCGACGCCACGCCGACCGGCTCACCGACCTCTCCCGGCTCACCGACCTCGCCCGCAGCCTGCCCGGCAGCTTCCACCTCGTCGCGTCCCTCGACGGCGACGTCCAGATCCGGGGGACCGCCTCCGGTCTGCGGCTCGTCTTCCACGCCGACGTGGCGGGCGTGCAGGTGGCCGCCTGCGACGCGAGCCTGCTCGCGCACGCCGCCGGCACCGGCCCCGACCCGCGGGAAGTGGCGGTTCGCCTGCTGTGGCCCGTCCCCCACCCGCTCTACGAATCCTCCGTCTGGCAGGGCGTCAGCGCCGTCGCCCCGGGGGAGGCCCTGCACCTGCCGGCCGACGGCCGTACCGCCCGCACCTCCCGGTGGTGGAGCCCGCCCGAGCCCGTACGCCCCCTCGCCCAGGGCGCGCCCCTGGTCCGGCAG
This sequence comes from Streptomyces mashuensis, assembly GCF_014654785.1. Classification (GTDB taxonomy): domain Bacteria; phylum Actinomycetota; class Actinomycetes; order Streptomycetales; family Streptomycetaceae; genus Streptomyces; species Streptomyces mashuensis. The sequence continues at coordinate 99,183 of NZ_BNBD01000008.1, read as the reverse complement.
GCGCTGTCCGACGCCGTCGACGCCCGCACCCGCCAGGGCGGCGTGGTCAGCTGCGACCTCTCCGGCGGCCTCGACTCCACTTCCGTCTGCTTCCTGGCCGACCGCTCGCCCGCCCGCGTGGTGGCCAGCACCTGGCCCGGCCGCGACCCGGCCGACGACGACCTGGAATGGGCCAAACGCGCCGCCGCCCACATGCCGGACGTCGAACACGTCGTCTGGGACGCCCACGCCTCCCCGCTCGTCTACACCGATCTCCTCGGCATCGACGACCCCATGGACGAGCCGACCATCGGCGTGATGGACCGCGCCCGGGTCCTGCACCACCTGCCGCCCCTGCGCGCCCGCGGCAGCCGGCTGCACCTGACCGGCATCGGCGGCGACCACGTCGCCTGGTGCTCGGAGGCGTACTACCACCGGCTGCTGCGCCGCCGGCCCCTGTTCGCCCTCGGCCGCCTGCGGGGCTTCAAGGCCCTCTTCGACTGGCCGCTGCCCGGCATGGCCCGGGCCCTGGCCGACTCCCGCTCCTACGCACGCTGGCTCGCCACCGCCCCCGGCCGGCTCCGCGAGCCCCTCCCGGCCACGGTGACCGGCACCCTCGGCTGGTCGGCCCCGCCCCGGCTGTTCGACTGGGCCACCGAGGACGCGGCAGTGCTCGTCCGCGACGCGCTGACCGAGGCCGCCGCCGGCGCACGGCCCCTGCACCCCGACCGGGGACTCCACACCGACCTGGAGGCGCTCCGCACCTGCACCCGCATCGTGCGCCAATGGGACACCATGGCCGCCCGTGCCGGCCTGCCCATGGCCTCGCCGTTCTTCGACGACCGCGTGATCGAGGCGTCCCTGGCCGTACGGCCCGCCGACCGGGTCACCCCCTGGGCCTACAAACCCCTGCTCACCGCGGCGATGCGCGGCATCGTGCCCGACGAGTGCCTGCGCCGCACCAGCAAGGCCCAGGCGTCCATGGACGCCGCCGACGGGCTGCGCCGGCACCGCGGCGACCTGCTGGCCCTGTGGGAGGACTCCCACCTCGCCCGCATGGGCCTGGTCGACGCCCACGCCCTCTGCGACCTGGCCCGCAGGCCCAACAGCCCCGGCCTGAAGGACGCGATCCTCTACTCCACCATCGCCTGCGAGGTGTGGCTGCGCAGCCAGGCCCGCAGCCGGACCCGAGCCACCCCGCACACCCCCGCGCCCGAAGCGGACGCACCCTAGCCGAAAGACGGGAGTACGGCACATGGCACTGCGGCTCGCCGCCGACGTCTGCACCGCCACCACCGACTACGGCACCGTCCTGCTGGACCAGCGCAGCGGGCAGTACTGGGAACTCAACCCCACCGGCACCCTCGTCCTCCGCACCCTGTTGCAGGGCGGCGACGAGCAGGACGCCGTGGACGCCCTCGTCGCCGAGTTCGACATCGGCCGCGACGAGGCGGCCCGGGACGTCGCCACCCTCACCGGGCAACTGCGCGCCGGCGGGCTCGCCTCGTGAGCACCCCCAGAGCCCTCGCCCGCCCCGTCGGCGTACCGCTCGCGCACCGCCTCGCCGCCCGCGCCGTCCTGCCGCTCACCTTCCTGCTCGCCCGCATGAAGCCCCGCCGCATCGCAGCCGTACTCGGCTTCCTGCGCCGGGGCGCCGTACCCGCCTCCACCGCCCGCGCGAAGGCGGCCCGGGACGCGGTGTGCGCGGTCAGCCTGTCCTGCGCCGGCCCCCAGGGATGCCTGCCACGTTCCCTGGGCGCGACGCTGGTGTGCAGGTTGTGGGGCGAGTGGCCCACCTGGTGCACCGGCGTACGCGTCGTACCGCCCTTCGCCGCCCACGCCTGGATCGAGGCCGACGGCCGCCCCGTGGACGAGCGCGTGCCCGGCGACTACTTCAGCCGCCTGCTGGCCGTCGCACCCGTCGGCATGCGTACGCCGGGCGGGGAGACGCCGTTCAGGGAAACGCCGTGACCGGGCAGCTGACCGCCGGCACCGGCACCGGCCCGCGCCCGGGCGGCGAAGAACCGGCGGCGAGGCACGACACCGCCGCCTCCGAGCAGCGCCGCGGCAGGCGCCCGGGAGCGGTGGCCACCATGGTGCGCCTGACCGCCGGGCACCGGCCCGCCATCGTCGCCGCCACCGTCCTCACCCTCGCCGGCTCGGCCATAGGGCTGGCCCAGCCGCTGCTGGCCCGGCGCATCGTCGACACAGCAGGCCACGGCGGCGTCACCGGGCCCCTGCTGCTCCTGGCCGGGCTGTTCACGGCCGAGGCCGTCACCGGCGCCGTCGGCCGCTTCCTGCTGGAACGCATGGGCGAAGGCGTCATCCGCACCCTCCGGCACGGCCTGGTCTCCCACCTCCTCCGCCTCGACATGCGCGAGTACGGCCGGCACCGCAGCGGGGACCTGATCTCCCGGGTCACCGCCGACACCACCGTGCTGCGCGAAGCCACGGCCCAGGCCCTGGTCGACCTGGTCACCGGCCTCCTCGTCTCCGCCGGGGCCCTCGCACTGATGGCCTGGCTCGACCCCCTCCTGCTCCTGCTGGTCACCGCCACCGTGGCCGCGGCGGCCCTCATCGTCACCTCGCTGCTCTCCGGCATCCGCTCCGCCGCCGAACGCACCCAGCAGGCCGTCGGCGACATCGCCGCCGACCTGGAACGCGCCCTCGGCGCCCTCCCCATGGTGCGCGTCCACTGCGCCGAGGCCCGCGAGGCCGCCAGGATCGGCACCCGCGTCGACAGCGCGTACAGCGCGGGCGTGCGCACCGCCATGCTGGCCTCGTTCATGAGCTCCGCCGTCGAACTCGCCGTCCAGGGCTCGTTCCTCGTCGTCCTCGTCGTCGGCGGCATGCGCGTGGGCGGCGCCGACTCGCTCGGCGAACTGGTGGCGTTCCTGCTCTACGCCTCGTACCTGGTCGTACCCCTCTCGTCCGTCTTCCGCGCCGTCGGCCTCCTCCAGCGGGGCATGGGCGCCTACGAGCGCGTCGACCAGGCACTGGCCCTCCCCGGGGAGTCGCCCGGTACGGCGGCACGCCGCCCGCACGCCCCCGGGAAGGGACCGGCGGCGGAGGAGACCCCCGCCGCCCTGACCCTGCGGAACGTCCACTTCGGCTACCACCCGGGCCGGCCCGTGCTGCGCGGAGTGTCCCTCTCGGTGCCGTACCGCGGCCAGGTCGCCCTGGTGGGTCGCTCGGGCGCGGGCAAGACCACGATCTTCTCCCTGGCCGCCCGTTTCTACGACCCCGAGGCGGGCCTCCTGCTCTTCGACGGCCGCCCCGCAACGGAGCTGACACGCCGCCAGTGCCGCGAGCGCCTCGCCCTGGTCGACCAGAACACCCACGTCGTCCACGGCACCCTTTGGGACAACATCACCTACGCCGTGCCCGACGCCCCCTCCGGCGAGGTCGAACGCGTGGTGCGGCTGGCCAACCTCACCGACGTCGTCGAACGCCTGCCCGGCGGCCTGGGATGCGTCCTCGGCGAACGCGGCGCGACCCTCTCCGGCGGCGAACGCCAACGCGTGGCCCTGGCCCGCGCCCTGCTCACCCGCCCGTCCCTGCTGCTCCTCGACGAACCGACGTCCCACCTGGACGCGATCAACGAGGCCGCCCTCAGCCAGGTGATGCGCGACGTGGCCCAGGAGTGCGCCCTCCTGGTCATCGCCCACCGACTCTCCACGGTCCAGAACGCCGACCGCATCCACGTCCTCGACGCCGGCCGCGTCATCGCCTCCGGCACGCACGACGAACTCCTGCTCACCAGCCCCGCATACCGCCGGCTGGCCACGGCCCAGACCCTGCGCGAGGCCGGCGACCGGCCGGCCGGCTGACACGCGACCGCGGCGCAGCGGGGGCGCCTCCCTCAACCACCGCCGCCCGGGCCCGGCTCGACGACATCGCGGCGGCCGGTGTTCTCCAGCTCTTCCTGAAGAGCGATGTCGGGGTGGTGGAGGTCGAAGGCGGGGGACTCGGAGCGGATCTTGGGCAGGTCGATGAAGTTGTGGCGGGGCGGTGGGCAGGTGGTGGCCCACTCCAGTGAGCGGCCGTGGCCCCAGGGGTCGTCCACACCGACGTACTTGCCGTACTTGGCGGTCTTCCACACGTTGTACAGGAACGGCAGCGTCGACAGCCCCAGCAGGAAGGAGCCGATGCTGGAGACGGTGTTGAGCCAGGTGAAGCCGTCGGCGGCGAGGTAGTCGGCGTAGCGGCGGGGCATGCCGTTGGCGCCCAGCCAGTGCTGGACGAGGAAGGTGGTGTGGAAACCGGCGAACAGTGTCCAGAAATGGATCTTTCCCAGGCGCTCGTCGAGCATCTTCCCGGTGAACTTCGGCCACCAGAAGTGGAATCCGGCGAACATGGCGAAGACCACCGTCCCGAAGACCACGTAGTGGAAGTGGGCCACGACGAAGTACGAGTCGGTGACGTGGAAGTCCATCGGCGGCGAGGCCAGGATGACACCGGTCAGCCCACCGAAGAGGAACGTCACCAGGAAACCGGTGACCCACAGCATGGGTGTCTCGAACGACAACGAGCCCTTCCACATCGTGCCGATCCAGTTGAAGAACTTCACGCCCGTCGGGATGGCGATGAGGAACGACATGAACGAGAAGAACGGCAGGAGCACCGCCCCGGTGGGGAACATGTGGTGGGCCCACACGCTCACCGACAGCCCGGTGATGGAGATGGTGGCTCCCACGAGCCCGGCGTAGCCGAAGATGGGCTTGCGGGCGAAGACGGGGATGATCTCGGTGACCACCCCGAAGAACGGCAGGGCGATGATGTAGACCTCGGGGTGGCCGAAGAACCAGAACAGGTGCTGCCAGAGAATGGCGCCCCCGTTGGCGGGATCGTAGACGTGCGCCCCGAATTTCCGGTCGGCCTCCAGGGCGAGGAGCGCGGCGGCCAGGACGGGGAAGGCGAGCAGCACCAGCACGCTGGTGAGCAGAATGTTCCAGGTGAAGATCGGCAACCGGAACATGGTCATGCCGGGCGCGCGCATGCAGATGATCGTCGTGATGAAGTTGACGGCGCCCAGGATCGTGCCGAAGCCGGAGAAGGCGAGGCCCAGGATCCACATGTCGGCATCGATGTTCGGGGTGTGGATCGCGTCCGACAGGGGCGTATAGGCGAACCAGCCGAAACTCGGCGCCCCGTTCGGCGTCAGGAACGAGCCCACGGCGAGAATCGACCCGAAGAGGTAGAACCAGTAGGCGAGCATGTTCAGCCGGGGGAAGGCGACGTCCGGAGCGCCGATCTGCAGCGGCATGATGGCGTTGGCGAAACCGGCGAACAGCGGGGTGGCGAACATCAGCAGCATGATCGCGCCATGCATGGTGAACGCCTGGTTGAACTGCTCGGTCGACATGATCTGCAGCCCCGGCCGCGCCAGCTCCGCCCGCATGCCGAGCGCCAGCAGCCCGCCGAGGCCGAAGAAGACGAACGAGGTCACCAGGTACAGCGACCCGATCTTCTTGTGGTCGGTGGTCGACAACCACGCCACCACCGCCACCCCCGGCCCCCGGGCCCGCGTCACCCCGCCCGCGCCGCTCACACCCTCTTCCACCCGTCCCGCCACCACCGTGCCACGCCCTCTCCGCCACACCGGAAGATATGCCCCATTCGTACCGCATGAGGACTTTCCTCGGTGGGAAGCAGGGCGTCAGGCCGCCCGGTAATCGCGCTCCGGCAAGGAGACCCATGCGTCGGGCGGCCCGAAAACGGCACGAGCGTCGGCCGGGCGCAGGCCTGCGTAGGCGCACGCATGAGCCACGGGGTGTCCGCTGTGGATATAGGCAGTGAGAACGTCCTCGGGGGAGTCCTCTTCCTCGTCCGGCCCGCCACCCGGGTGGAGGTCCCAGCCCTCTACGACCCCGTCCCGGAAGATGCTGCCCTGGTTGCCGCTCTTGGCGTTGGCATACATGCCGTAACAGACCGTTCCGGCGGACAGCCGCATCTGCACACCCCACATCTGCGGCGCGTACCCTCACGGCTGGGTGACGATGCAGCCGCCCGGCACGGTCGTCACACCGACGATCCGCAGGTCTCTGTCGAATGGGAACACCGCCCCTGTCACCGGTGCCGCCTGCAGCCGGCGTACGGCCTCGCCGGCGTCGATCCCGCCCACGCACGCCAGCCCGAGACCGAGCGGCTCGAGTTCGCCCAGCGCGGCCCGCAACCGCCTGCCCTCCACCGCCGCTGCCTGTTCGCTCTCGCTCAGCCCACCGCGTGTGCACGGCTGATCCGCCCGCCCTTGTGCGGGCCTTTCGCGACACGATCGCAGAGGGGTCCGACAATGCCCGGCGGCCGGCCGCTACGGCTTTCGTCCCGGGCGTCGACGGCTGTCGGTCGTGCTCGCCCGGATCTCCTCCGTGGCGGCGCGGAAGGCGGGTGCGGCACGCGCGAAGTAGTCGAAGAGGACCTCCCGCTGCTCCGGGGTGTAGTGCGCCAGGACCTCGGCGAGATGACGGCGGGCGGGGCCGACGACCGATTCGATGCGGTCCAGGGCGTCGGGGACGGGTTCGACGATGACGCGCCTGCGGTCGCGCGGATCGGCCGCCCGGCGGGCGAAGCCTGCCTTCTCGAGGCGGTCGATCAGGCGGGTGGTGGCTCCGGTGGTGAGGCCGGTCCTCGTCGCGAGTTCACCCGAGGAGAGCCCGCCGCGGAAGGTGATCAGGCTCAGCGCGTACCACTCGGAGGTGTGCAGCCCCGCGGCTTCCGCGCTGGCCAGGCCCTGCAGCCCCACGGCGTCCAGGTACTGACGGTAGATCACATGCTCGTCCTGATGGCGCGGGGGGTTTGCCACGGCGGGAATCACCTCGTACATTTAGCTGCATGGATGCAGATACTGCTGTTGCGCAGCATCTGCATGATTCTAACGAGTGGGGGAGTGGTGCGCCATGCGCGATCAGCAGCAGGAGAACGCGTTGGTGGAGGCGGTGAAGGCGGTGCTGGAGGGCCTGGTGGCCGCCTGGGGCCGCAACGATGCCGAGGCGTACGGTGCGCTGTTCACCGAGGACGCCAGCTACATCAGCTACCTCGGCACCGTCTACCAGGGCCGCCGCGACATCGTCGAGAGCCACCGCGCACTGTTCGCGACGTTCCTCAAGGGCACCCGGCTGGCCGACGAGGTCCTCGACATCCGCTTCCACGGACCCCACCTGGCCGTCGTCAACGGACGCGGCGACACCTACAAGGGCCGGCGACCGAGCAGGCTCAGCAAGGTCCAGACCTACACGCTGGTCCGCGACACCGACGGCCAGTGGCGCGTCGCCGCGTTCCAGAACACGCGGCGCAAGCCGGTCATGGAGAAGATCTCGTTCACTCTGGCCCCCGGCACCGCGCCCATGGCGTGGAGACGGCCACGCGTCAGTTCATGAGCAGCACCCGCGTGTTCGGCACCAGCTTCCGGTTCACGCTGGTGCTCTGCACGAAGATCGTGAAGTCGTCGTTGTGGTCCGGCTTGACGCGGGCCTCCGCGTCCGGCAGACCGAGCAGGGCCCGGGCCTCCGGCCCCGTGTACACGCGGTCCGTCTTCTTCTCCAGCACCGCGATCTGCTTTCGCGCCTGAATTTTCTCCGACTTGCTCAGCTGGTAGAACGCACCACCGGTGCGGAACGTGTGCCCGCATTCGACGACCCATTCCCGGATCGCCGCTTCCCGGGTCACCGGAATCAGCTGGTACTCCGACGGATTCACCGGGGTCAGACCGGCCGCCTTGATGGTTTCCTTGTTGACCGCGTCCGCACCCGTGGAGAACACCGCCCGCGATCCCCGGATGCCCTTGGTGCGGCCCACCATGAATTTCTCGGTGGCCTGCTGGATGACCTGCCCGGCCTCCTCCAGACCCTGGGTGCTCGTGGCGTCCCAGACGGCGACGTTGTCCCTCGGGAAACCGCACTGCATGGCCTCGCGCTTGCCCATCTGGTCCGGCACCAGCACGGCCAGCGTCCAGTTGTCGTCCTGCGTCTCGATCATCCGGGCCACGGCCTGCACCAGCTCACGCTGATTCCCGGCAGGCGCATCCGGGCAGCGGTGACTCGCGTTCTCCTGCCCGTCCGTCAGGACGAACGTCAGGAAGCTGTGGTCGCCGTACAGCTGCGCCGTCTGCGCCAGCTCCCGCTGCGACTTCAGCGTGGCCGCGAGAAGAGCCGTCATTCCCCCGACCCGGTACAGCTGCTTCAGGGACGGCATGCGCAGCACGTCCTTGTCGTAGATGACGCATTCCACCTTGTCGGCGAACACATACACCGTCACCCGCGTCTCCTGGTCCAGTTCCTGGGACCGGCGGGCCAGATAGGCGATCTGCTGGTCGGCGACCTCGACGACCTTCTCACTCAGCTGCGACATGGAAGAACTGGCATCCAGCACAAGAGCAACGTGATTGATGTAGTTCTGCTTACCGGACATGAGATTGCTCCCCCTCTTTCCGACTAGGTGCTCCCACCTTCCCACCCACCACTGACAATCGATCGGGCCCGGAGACGCGCAGGCCCGCAGCCGGGTGGTCATACCGGGGTATGACCCCCGAGTAGGCACCTGGGGGTGACGCCACCGGCCCCCCGCCCCCCCTACGCTTGATCACGCCATGTCCCAGTCCCCCTCCCCGCCCCCGCCCGCGCCGCCGGCGCCCGCACCGTCCACGCCGTTCGCGTATGTACGCGACCTGTTCACCCCCGCCGGCCCGCCCGAGCCCCTGCTCGGCCAGTCGTCGCGCCCGTTCGTACGCTGGCTGCCGTACGCCGTCGCCGGCGTGTTCCTGGCCGTCCTGCTGCCCGTCACCGCGACCCTGCTGCCGCGCTCCTACGGGATGAACGGCGGCCTCGCCATGCTCCTCTCCGTGGCGCAGACCGTCCCGCTCCTGATCGCCGTGACCAGGCCCCTCCTCGCCTGGAAGATCGCCTTCGCGGCCGACACCGTGTGCGTCCTGGCGCTGCCGACACCGGGCCCGGGCGGCCCCACCGTCTGGCCGTGGCCGGCACCGCTGATCATCGGGATGCTGGTGCTGATGCTCGCCGTCGGCCTGCGGGAACGGTTCCGGACGAGCGTCGCCGTCTGGGGGCTGACCACGGTCACCGGCTACCTCTTCGAGTCGACGTCCTCGCACCACGGCAACGGCAGCTGGCTCGTACCCGTCATCCTCGGCGGCATGCTGCTCCTCGTCGGTGGTGCCCTGCGCGGGCGCGGTGACGCCCGGCGGGCGCTGGCCGAGCAGGAGACCATCAGCGAGGCCGAGCGGGCCCGCCGCACCCTGCTGGAGGAACGCGCCCGGATCGCACGCGAACTCCACGACGTGGTCGCCCACCACATGTCGGTGATCACCGTGCAGGCGGACAGCGCCCCCTACCGGCTGCCCGGCCTGCCCGCCGAGGCCCGCGAGGAGTTCGGCTCCATCGCCGCCACCGCCCGCGAGTCGCTCACCGAGATGCGGCGGCTGCTCGGCGTGCTGCGCAGCGAGGACACCCACGGCGAGCGCGCCCCCCAGCCGGGTCTCGACCGGCTCCAGCAGCTGGCCGAGGCGACCGTACGAGCCGGCGTCCCCGTCGAGCTGACCCTGCCGGAGCTGCCGGAACTGCCGCCGTCCGTGGACCTCTCCGCGTACCGCATCGTGCAGGAGGCCCTGGCCAACGTCGTACGGCACGCGCCGGGCGCCACCGTGCGCGTCTCCGTCTCCCTGGACGAGGACGCCACGCACCTGATGGTGCTGGTCGTCAACGCGGCCCCGCCGGCCGCGCCCGGCCCGCCACTGGAGACGACCGGGACCGGACACGGCCTGGTCGGCATGCGTGAACGCGTCCGCCTCGTCGGCGGCACCCTCGACACCGGCCCGCTGCTCGGCGGCTTCCGCGTGGCCGCCCGGCTCCCCCTCACCCCCCTCGAGAAGGAACCCCCCACCGCATGACCATCCGCGTGATCATCGTCGACGACCAGGCCATGGTGCGGGCCGGCTTCGCCGCGCTCCTCGCCGCCCAGCCCGACATCGACGTCGTCGGCGACGCACCGGACGGTGCGCGCGGCGTGGAACTGAGCCGCTCCACGCACCCGGACGTCGTCCTCATGGACGTCCGCATGCCGGAAATGGACGGCCTGGAGGCCGCCCGCCGCCTCCTCGACCCCCCGCCCGGCGTCGTCCACCGCCCCAAGGTCCTCATGCTGACGACCTTCGACGTCGACGACTACGTGTACGAGGCCCTGCGCGCCGGCGCGTCCGGCTTCCTCCTCAAGGACGCGCCGCCGGCCGACCTGATCTCCGCGGTCCGGGTCGTCGCCGCCGGCGAAGCGCTCCTCGCCCCCTCCGTGACCCGCCGCCTCATCGCCGACTTCGCCAAGCGCCCGGCAGCCCCACGCCGCGCCCCGTCCCTCCGCCTGAACGGCCTGACGCCCCGTGAGACGGAGGTCCTCGAACTGATCGCCCGCGGCCTGTCGAACCAGGAGATCGCCTCCACACTCGTCCTGGCCGAACAGACGGTGAAGACCCACATCGGCCGGGTGCTGCACAAACTGGGCCTACGGGACCGGGCGCAGGCGGTCATCTTCGCGTACGAGTCGGGCCTGGTCACCCCGGGGGAGTGAACACGGCCACGGGCAGGCCGGCACTAGGCTGACCCGGTGTCGAACGCCTCTTCACCCGCCCCTGTCCCACCCGTCCTGACGAAACAGGCCTTGTTCGTCCCGCTCGCCACGGTCCTGGGGGCGGCCTCTGCGTGGTACGCGCTGGTGGCGGAAGGACACCGCGACGACCAGTCGGTGCCGTGCAAGGCCATGCGGGCACCCGTCGCGACGACCGAATACGTCGCCGCGTGGGCCGGCCTGACCCTGGGGGTCACCGCTGTCGTGGTCTGCGTCGTCGCGGCCCTGGGCATGCGCCGGCGGTGCGCGGTGCTGCTGGCATCGACGAAGCCGGGCCTGTTCGCGTACGTGAGCGTATGGCTCAACCTCGCGGCGGTTCCGTTCGAGCTGCTGACCCTCCTCCTGGCCCACAGGCCCGCCGGCATCTGGCCCGGCGGCGACTGCGGTTGACCGGCTCCCGCCGCCCACAAAACGTACGTCACCGCCTGGACCGGTGACGAACCATGTGCGACAGTCAGAGTCGTCGCAGCATCCGGCGCACACGAACGCCGCCTTCCCCCGGGCAGCCGCCGATGTGGACCCCCCGACTCCGGACTCCGGCACCACCCACGACACCGAACGGAGCTCGCCATGGAACACCGGACCACCGAGGAAAGCGCCGCGGCGGCACGCCGCGCACGCTTCGGCAAGCTGCCCGAACGCATACGCCACGAGGACCTGACGGAGGAGAAGGCCGCCACGGTGCAGGACCCGGCGCGCCACGCCCACGACCCCGCCCGCTCGTGGACGTCCTTCTCCTGCCTCGCCGCCGACCTGGGCCTCTGACTCCAGCCGGCCGACCGATCTTGCCGGGCTCCGCCGTCACCCACCAGAATGGTGACGTGAACCTCGACCACGTCTTCGTGTGCGGAGACCCGGCACTCGACTTCGCCGCGACACTACGAGCACGTCGCTCGGTGCGCTTCGAGATGTTCACGGCACCCGACAGGCTGAACGCCTGGTACGTGGAGTCCGGCCTCGTCGATGCGGTCTCACCCGGCCGCGAGGCCGATGTCGCGCAGGCGACGACCGTAAGGGAAGCCATCTACGCACTGGTGACCGCCCGTCGCCTGGGGACGGAGTACGACAGGGCGGCACTGGCCGTACTGAACAACGCGGCACGCAAGCCACCCGCAGCACCCCAGCTCACCCCGTCCGGACGCTGGACGCAGGCCACACCGGAAGAAGCCCTCTCCCTGGTGGCACGGCGCGCGATCGAGCTCCTGAGCGGCGCGGACGTGCCCTTGCTCAAGGAATGCGGCAACCCGGAGTGCACCCGCATCTACATCGACCGCTCACGGGGCATGCGCCGGCAGTGGTGCGGCATGGACTCCTGCGGCAACAAAATCAAAGCAGCCGCATACCGCGCCCGCCGAAAGACACCCCCAACACCAGCCGCCCCACCGGCTTCCTGAGCTCGTGCCACCACCAGCCCGGCGGTACGTCATCGACAACCCGTTCGGCGCGGCGGCCGACTGCGATCTGTCCGACGGATCACGACGGGCAGCCCACCGGCGCTGAACAGCTGCAGCGACCCACCGGACAAGGAGCTGAGTGGAGCAGGTTGGGTCCGTCGTAAATGCCTCGACATCGTCGCGGTGATCGGGGACGCTTCGCGCGATGACAAGAATCGACGACACACCGCCCGCGTGGGACGAGCGCACCCAGCTCACCACGTTTCTCGACTACGCACGGGACACTGCCCGCGCCAAGTGCGATGGCGTCTCCGCGGAGAACGCCCGCAAGGCGCTCCTGCCGGGCTCACCGCTGATGACCATGAGCGGAGTGATCAACCATCTCCGCTGGGTCGAGTACTACTGGTTCCAAGTGGTCTTCCTCGGCGAGGAAGACCGGGGCCCCTGGACCGAGGAGGACCCGGACCGCGAGATGCGTATCGCCGTCGAGTTCCCGCTCACTCAGTTGCTCGACGAATACGCCGAACAGAGCGCTCGCTACCGAGCACTGGTCGCCGGGAACGACTTGGCCACGCAGGCCAAGGGAACCATCCGCAACGGCATCCACGTCGACCTGCGCTGGATCCTCCTCCACCTCACCGAGGAGACCGCCCGCCACAACGGCCACCTGGACATCCTGCGCGAGATGCTCGACGGCACGACCGGCGGCTAGGTCAGGCGGAGATCATGGGCGGGGCCGAAGTCGGATCGAGGCGACGGTGACGGTGCCGTGGAAGATGAAGCTGCGCTTTCGAACCTCGTGGCCATGGCAGCCCCGGAGTTCTTCAATGCGTCGATCGTCCGCTCGACTTCGTTCCTGCGCTTGTAGATCGTCGAGTCGCCCCACTGGCCCGGCGTGATCAGCAGGGCCAGTGGGGCGGTGTCCACCCTCTCCCCGTTCCACGCTCATGCCAACGACCTGAAGACGAGACGGTCACCTGATCCGCCTGACAGGCCTAGACCGTGCTGTTGCCGCTGGACATGAGCCGCCCGCAGATCAGCTCATGGGCAAGCCGTGCCGTCGCGAGCAGTTCCTCGCGCCCCGCGCCCAGACCGGCCTGCGCCGACAGGCCGTGCACGACCGACTGGACGAGACCGGTCAGGGCCGCCGTGTCGGTTCCGGTGGCGAGTTCCCCGTCCTGGGCGGCTTGATCGATGCGTGTGCGGAGGGTTCGCTCGTTCCACCCGTGCAGTTCGGTGTAGTAGGCGCTGGTGTCGAGCGTGCTCGTGCTGTCGGTCATCGCGGCGCTGCTCAGAAGGCAGCCCGGATGCTCGTCACTCGGCTGGGTGAACTCGTGGACCGAGTCGACGAGGACGCGTTCGACGACCGTCCGGAGGTCCTTCTCCGCGACGGCGTGCCGGTAGATCTCCCGGTAACGCTCCGCGTAGGTCCGCACCGCTTCCTCGAACAGCCCGGCCTTGCTGCCGAAGGCCGCGTAGAGGCTGGAGGTGGAGAGGCCGAGGGTCGCGGTGAGGGTGCGGGTCGACGTGCCGGAGTAGCCGGACCGCCAGAAGAGGCGGGCGGCGTCGAGGAGCGCACGGTCACGGTCGAAGGCTCGTGGTCGTCCACGGGTCGGTCGGGGCACCCTTGCATTGTAGAGCGTTCGCTCCATAATGGCTTTATGGAGCGAACGATCCACAATAAGGTGCCGGTCGGTGACGGCAGTTGGGTGACGGTCGACGTGTACGGCGAGCCGGACGCCCCCGGGCTTGTCGTCGTCCCGGGCGGGATGAGCGACGCCCACGCGTGGCGGCACGTCGCGACCGCCATCCACGCCTGGCCGTCGGTGACGGTCGTCAACCGCCGAGGCCGCACGCCGTCGGGGCCGTTGACCCACGCGTACTCGTTACGGACGGAGGTCGAGGACCTCGGTGCGGTTCTCGACGAGTACCCCGCCACCCGGGCGGTCTTCGGCTGGAGCTACGGCGGATCGATCGCCTTGCTCGCCGCCGGCGAACGCCCGCTGCGCCAGGTGATCGCCTACGAGCCGGTCGTGCGGCCGTTCGGCAGAGATGCCCTGCCGGACCTCAGGGCCGCCGAACTCGCCTCGGATTGGGACGCCACCGTCGACATAGTGAACCGGCAGGTCGCCGGCCTTGACGCGGCCCATGTCGACGCCCTGCGAGCGGACCGACACACCTGGGCGACCCTGCAACGCCTGAGCATGCCGACGCACGCCGAACTCGCCGCACTGAACACGGCACCGCTTCCCGACGAGATGGCACGACAGGCCGGCCGTGTCGACCTGATCGTCGGCGAACGCAACCAGGGAACACCCCCTTACGGAACGTCGTTCGACGACGTCCGCCAGTACGTCCCCCACGCCGACGTCCACGTACTCCCCGGCCAGGGCCACATGGCCCACTTGGAGGCGCCGGCAGAGCTCGCCCACCTGCTCAACGCACTGGGCACCGAAGCGGTCACCGGCTGAAGACCGCACCAACGCCACAGGAGCCGGTCCCGGCGCGGCCGGCAGACAAGCGGCCGTGCCGCCCTGCCCCCCCTGCCGGGCACCGAGACCTGGCGATCCGTCGATGACCCCGCAGTTACCGAACCCCCGGTACCTTCCGACCTCCTGATCCACCTGATCTTCCGGTCCACCGCGGGGGTGCATCAATGACGGACGTTTCTGCTCACGGCGCGCGTGATCTCCCTTCGCGCGCGGTCGCGGTCATCGGAATCGGCTGCCGGTTTCCGCAAGCGGACGGGCCGGCCGCGTTCTGGCGCCTGCTGCGCAGCGGCGGTGACGCGGTCACCGACCGGCGTGGTGGCCGCGGGCCGGCACGCGGTGGATTCCTCGACCAGGTGGACGGGTTCGATCCCGGGTTCTTCGGCATCTCGCAGCGCGAGGCCGTCGCCATGGACCCGCAGCAGCGGCTGGCCCTCGAACTGGCCTGGGAGGCCCTCGAGGACGCCAGGACCCGGCCGGGCGACCTCGCCGGCAGCCGGACGGGCGTGTTCCTCGGCGCGATCGCCGACGACTTCGCGACCCTGCTGCACGGCCTGGGCCCCGACGCGGTCACCGCACACACGCTGACCGGGCTGCAGCGCGGCGTGATCGCCAACCGGATCTCCTACACCCTCGACCTCGACGGACCGAGCCTGACGGTCGACACCGGCCAGTCGTCCTCACTGACCGCCGTGCACCTGGCGTGCACAAGCCTGCGGAACGGCGAGTCCGACCTGGCCCTGGCCGGTGGCGTGAACCTGATCCTCGCGCCGCAGAGCACCCTGGCCCTGGAACGGGCCGGCACCCTCTCGCCGGACGGCCGCTGCTTCACCTTCGACGCACGCGCGAACGGCTACGTCCGCGGCGAAGGCGGCGGGATCGTCGTCCTCAAGCCCCTGGAAGCCGCCGTCCGGGACGGCGACCGCATCCATGCCGTCATCCGCGGCAGTGCCCTGAACAACGACGGTGCGACCCAGACGCTCCCGACGCCGGGCCGTGCGTCACAGGAGCGGCTCCTCCTCGCCGCCTGCGCCGACGCGGGCGTCGCACCGGGCGAGGTCCGCTACGTCGAGCTGCACGGGTCGGGAACACCGGTCGGCGACCCGGTCGAGGCTGCCGCGCTCGGTGCCGCGTTGGGATCGGCCCGTACCGAGGACGCCCCTCTCCTCGTCGGATCGGTGAAGACGAACATCGGCCACCTGGAGGGCGCCGCCGGGATCGCCGGGTTCATCAAGACCGTCCTGAGCATCAGCGCCCGCGAACTCGTACCCAGCCTGAACCACTCCGCGCCCGGAGAGCGCATCCCGCTCGACGAGCTGCACCTCCAGGTGAACACCGACACCCGGCCCTGGCCCTCGCCGGACGGGCCGCTGGTCGCCGGGGTCAGCTCGTTCGGGATCGGCGGCACCAACTGCCACGTGATCCTCTCCGACTGGCAGACCGCGGAGTGCCCCGCCGGCGACGAAGACGGGGCCAAGACCCTGCCCTGCGCTCTGTCGGCCCGTACCGCACCCGCCCTGCGCGACCAGACCGCACGGCTGCACGCTCACCTCCAGGCGCGCCCGGAGCTCGGCGCGGCCTCGGTGGCCCGCTCGCTGGCCGTCACCCGCACCACGTTCGAACACCGCGCCGTCGTCGTCGCGGACAGCCGGAACGACCTGCTCGCCGGACTGGAGGCACACTCGGCCGGGCAGCCGTCACCGGCCGTGGTGGAGGGCTGCCACGACGGACCCCCGGTCAGCCCGGTCTTCGTCTTCCCCGGCCAGGGCTCGCAGTGGCCGGGCATGGCAGCGGACCTGATCGACACCTCCCCGGTGTTCGCCGGCCGCCTCCGCGAATGCGCCGACGCTCTCCGTCCGTACGTGGACTGGTCACTGATCGATGTCCTGCGCAGTGCCCCCGGCGCGCCGCCGCTGGAAGCCGACGAGGTGGTCCAGCCGGCGTTGTGGGCGGTGATGGTGTCGCTTGCCGCGCTGTGGCGCTCGGCCGGGGTGCAGCCCGCCGCCGTGGTGGGCCACTCGCAGGGCGAGATCGCCGCCGCCACCGCCATGGGCGCCCTCTCGCTCCAGGACGGCGCCCGGGTCGTCGCCCTGCGCAGCCAGGTACTGAACCGGATCGCGGGCCGCGGCGGAGGGATGCTGGCGATCGAACTCCCCGCCGGCCAGGTGCAGCGGGACCTGGCAGCGCTGGGCGTCTCGCTGTCGGTCGCCGTGGTCAACGGCCCCGCACAGACGGTGGTCTCGGGCCCCGCCGCCGCACTCGACACGCTGGCCGCCCACTACGCCTGCGAAAGCCCGGAGGTACGGACCCGACGGCTTCGGATCGACTACGCCTCGCACAGCGCGGACGTCGAGGACCTACGGGAGGAACTGGTCACCGTCCTCGCCGGAATCGCCCCCCGCCCCATCAGCGTGCCGTTCTGGTCGACCGTCACCGCCGAACCGGTCGACACAGCCGAGCTGGACGCCGGCTACTGGTACCGCAATCTACGCGAACCGGTGCGGTTCGGACCGGCCGTCGAGAAGCTCCTCACGGCGGGCCACTCGACGTTCCTGGAGATCAGCCCGCACCCGGTGCTGTCCATGGGCATCCGGCAGGCGATCGACACCTATGGCGGGGACGGCGCCGCGCTGAGCACGCTGCGGCGCGGCCACGGGGACCGTCGCCGGTTCCTCACGGCGGCGGCCGAAGCGTACGTACGCGGCGTCGCGGTGGACTGGGCGGCGCTGCTGCCCGCTTCGGCACCGTTGACCGACCTGCCGACGTACCCGTTCCAGCGCCGCTCCTGCTGGCCGCCCGGGATGCCCGGGGCCACGGAGCAGGTGCCTGACGCCGTGCCCGACCAGGACCCGGTCCCGTCCCCGGCCGTCACCGGGAGGCCGACGCTGGACCTGGTCCGGAGCCTCACGGCGGTCGTGCTGGGCTCCGGGGCGGCCGACGATGTGCGGCCCGGCCGGACGTTCCGCGAGATGGGCCTGGACTCGGCCATGACCCTCGAACTGCGCGACAGGTTGTCGACCGCGACCGGCCTGCATCTGGAGAGCACCGTCCTCTACGACCACCCCACCCCGGCAGCGCTGGCCGCCGCCGTCGACGAGCGCCGGCGCGAGGCGGGCACGACCACCCCCGGCTCCACGCCGGAAACGCAGGACCGGACGGACGCCGGCGACCCCGTCGTCATCGTCGGCATGGCCTGCCGCTTCCCCGGCGGGGTGTGCTCGCCCGACGACCTCTGGCACGTGGCCGACACCGGGACCGACGCCGTCGGCGACTTCCCCGACGACCGCGGCTGGGACCTGACGGCGCTCCTTGGCACGGGGGACCCGGACCGGACCGGGACGTCCTCCGTCCACCAAGGCGGCTTCATACGTGACGTGGCCGACTTCGACGCGGAGTTCTTCGGGATCAGCCCGCGCGAAGCCCTCGCCATGGACCCGCAGCAGCGGCTCCTCCTGGAAGTCACGTGGGAGGCGCTGGAGCGCGCCGGCATCGACCCCACGACGCTGAAGGGCAGCCGGACCGGTGTGTTCGCCGGGGCGACCCACTCCGGCTACGGGCCGGGCATGGAAGCGGCCGGGCCCGGCGTCGCCGGACATCTGCTGACCGGTACCAGCGCGAGCGTGATCTCCGGGCGTATCGCCTACGTCCTCGGCCTGAACGGGCCGGCGCTGACCATCGACACGGCCTGCTCGTCGTCGCTGGTCGCGTTGCACCAGGCGGTGCGCGCGGTACGGACCGGCGAGTGCTCGCTCGCCCTGGCCGGCGGGGTCACGGTGATGGCAACGCCCGGCATGTTCGTGGAGTTCTCCCGTCAGCGGGGGCTGGCCGGTGACGGCCGCTGCAAAGCCTTCTCCGCCCGCGCGGACGGCACCGGGTGGGCCGAAGGCGCCGGCATGCTCGTGATCGAACGGCTCTCGGACGCCCGCCGCCACGGCCACCCCGTGCTGGCGGTCGTCGCCGGAAGCGCCATCAACTCCGACGGCGCCTCCAACGGGCTGTCCGCGCCCAGCGGCGTCGCCCAGCAGCGCGTCATCGCGGACGCCCTTGCCGACGCCGGGCTCACGCCGCAGCAGGTCGACGCGGTGGAGGCCCACGGCACGGGCACCGCCCTCGGCGACCCCGTCGAGGCCAACGCCCTGCTGGCCGCCTACGGACGCGACCGGGACCGGCCGCTGTGGCTGGGGTCGCTCAAGTCCAACATCGGACACGCGCAGGCGGCGGCGGGCGTCGGCGGCGTCATCAAGATGGTCCAGGCCATCCGGAACGCGACCCTGCCCGCCACGCTGCACGCCGGCGAACCGTCCCCGCACGTGGACTGGACGGCCGGCTCGGTGGCCCTGCTCGACCGGGCCCGCCCCTGGCCGGACACCGGCGAGCCCCGGCGCGGCGGCGTGTCCTCGTTCGGGATCAGCGGTACCAACGCGCACGTCATCCTCGCCGAGCCGCCCACCGCGACCGCACCGGCCGGACCCACCACAGAGCACGCACGGCCGCCCGTCGTGCCGGTCGTCCTGTCGGCCCGCACCCCGGACGCGCTGCGGCAGCAGGCCCGTACGCTGGCCGCCGGGCCGCTCGACCCGGTCGCCGCGGCACCGGCCCTGACCACGAGGGCCTCCCTCGACGAGCGTGCCGTGGTGATCGCCCGTGACCGCCAGGAGGCCGACCGCGCCCTCACCGCCCTGGCCCGCGGCGAGACGGCCCCCGGCCTCGTCACCGGCCGCGCGGCCGAGCCCGGCCGGACCGTTCTCGTCTTCCCCGGCCAGGGCGGCCAGTGGCGGGGCATGGCCTCGGCGCTCGCCGCCGAAAGTCCCGTCTTCGCCGCCCGCCTGGCCGCATGCGAACGCGCCCTCGCGCCGTACGTCGACTGGTCGCTGACCACCGTCCTGGACAAGGCACCCCACCCCGACCCCGCGGCACCCCTGCTCGACCGGATCGACGTCGTGCAGCCCGCCCTGTGGGCCGTGATGGTGTCCCTGGCCGAGCTGTGGCGGTCGGCCGGCGTCGTCCCGGACGCCGTGATCGGCCACTCCCAGGGCGAGATCGCCGCCGCCGTCGTCGCCGGGGCGCTCTCCCTCGACGACGGCGCCCGCGCCGTCACGCTGCGCAGCAGACTGGCCGCCGGCCTGACGGGCCAGGGGGCAATGGCCGCCATCCCGCTGCCCGCCGAGCAGGTACGGGAACGCCTCGGCACGCTGAGCATCGCCGCGGTCAACGGGCCGGCCACCACCGTCGTGGCCGGACCCCCGGACGCGATCACCGGCCTGGTCGGCACCTACCGGGCCGACGGCGTCGACGCCCGCGTGATCCCGGTGACCTACGCCTCGCACTGCCCGGCGGTCGAACCGGTCCGCGAGCAGCTTCTCTCCGGACTGGCGACGCTGACGCCGCGCACCGGCCGGATCCCGCTGATGTCCTCGGTCACCGCCGGCTGGCAGGAGGGCAGTGCGCTCGACGCCTCCTACTGGTACCGGAACCTGCGGCACACCGTGCGCTTCCACGAAGCGGTCGACGCCCTCATCACGTCCGGCCACACCACGTTCGTCGAGGTCGGCCCGCATCCGGTGCTGACCGGCAGCATCCGCCAGATCCTGGACGAAGCCGGGGCCGACGGGATCGTCACCGGCTCGCTGCGCCGCGACGACGGCGACCTGCGCCGGTTCCTCACCTCCGCCGCCGACGCCTGGGCCCAGGGCCTGCCCATCGCGTGGGAAGGACTCACCGGAACGGCCGCCGGCCACGCCGACCTGCTGCCCGCCCTGCCCACCTACCCCTTCCAGCGACGCCGCTACTGGCTCACGAGCACGGGCCCGGGCACGGCCGGCCCCTCCGGCACGGACGCCCTCGGCCTCGCCCCGGCCGGCCACCCCCTCCTCGGTGCGGCCGTCGACCTCGGCGACGGTGAGACGGTGTTCACCGGCCGGCTGTCGACCCGTACCCACCCCTGGCTGGCCGACCACGCCCTCTCCGGAACGGTCGTCGTACCGGGCACCGCGTTCCTGGAGATGGCCCTGCACGCGGGAGCGAAGGCCGGCACGGCGCGGATCGAGGAACTGACGGTCGTCACGCCGATGGAACTCCCGGAGGACGGCGCCGTCGATCTGCGCGTCCGGGTGTCGGACGAGGACGGCAACGGGCTGAGGACCTGCCGGATATCGGGCCGCGCGACCGGCGGGGAGTGGACCGAGCACGCCACCGGCGCCCTCGGCCCCGGCCCGGCCGCAGCCCCCGCCCCCGAGCCGGTGGCCTGGCCTCCGGCCGGCGCGACGCCGGTCCCGCCGGCCCGTACGTACGAGGACCTCGCCCTGCAAGGCTACGAGTACGGGCCCGTGTTCCAGGGGCTACGAGCCGCCTGGCGACGCGACGGCGAGCAGTTCGCCGAGGCCCTGCTGCCCGAGCCGGAGGCCGCGCACGCCGGGGCCTACCACCTGCACCCGGCCCTGCTCGACGCAGCGCTGCACAACCTGATCGCAGACGCAGACGCCGCGGGCCGTGAGGGCCGCCACGAGGGGCAGTACGTGCAGCCGCTGCGCTGGCGCGGAGTGACGGTGCTCGGGGCGACGGGAGGTCGCACATCCCTGCGGATGCACGCGGTACCTGCCGCGGAAGGACGCGACGGAGGCGTGTCCCTGACCTCCCTGACCCTGCTCGACGCGTCGGGAGAGCCGGTGGGCGTGGTCGAGTCGCTGGAACTGGGCCCGGTCGCAGCCGGCCGCACGACCGACCCCACCGCTCTGGCACGCGACTCCCTGTTCGCACTGACCTGGGAACCGCTGCCCGACCGGACCGCCGGATCACCGGCCGGATCACCGGCCGGATCACCGACCGGATCGCCGGCCAGGCCGCCGGCCGGACAGGTGCCCACCCCGTGGGCCGCCCTAGACCTGGACGCGCTCGCGGCCGCGCCCCCCGAGCACGCCCTCGTCAGCTGCCCGGCCGGCGAGGCCGGAACGGACGCGGCGACGGCGGCCAGGCACGCCGTCCACCGGACGCGGGACCTGCTCGGCCGATGGCTGGCCGAGGACCGGCTCGCCGGGTCCCGCCTGGTGCTGGTGACCCGTGGCGCCGTGGCCGCCCGGCCCGGCGAGACCGTCCGGGACCTCGCGCAGGCGGCGGTCTGGGGCCTGGTGCGGACCGCGCAGGTCGAGCACCCGGGCCGTTTCGCCCTGGTCGACCTGGCCCCCGACACCCCCGACACCCTTGGCACGGGCGGCACCCCCGGCACGGCCGTCGTCCCGGCCGCCGCCCTCGCACCGGACGAGAACCAGACGGCGGTCCGTCACGGCACCGTCCTGGTGCCCCGGCTCGTACCCGCGACGAACGAACCCGGCCTCCAGCTCCCCGAAGGCGCCCCCGCCTGGCGCCTCGACCTCCCCGAACGCGGCGGCACCCTCACCGCCCTGGAGGCCCGGCCCTGCCCCGAGGCCGCCGCCGAACCCGGCCCCGGCCACGTCCGCATCGCCGTGCGCGCCGCCGGGCTCAACTTCCACGACGTCCTGGGCGCACTCGGCATGCACCCCGGCGACCTCGGCCACCCTGTGGACTCCGGCCCGCTCGGCCTCGAAGGGGCGGGCGTGGTCACCGCGACCGGGCCCGGTGTCACCGGCCTGGCCACCGGCGACCGGGTGATGGGCCTGTTCCCCGCCGCGTTCGGCACCGTCGCCCACGCCGACCACCGCACCCTCGTCAAGATCCCCGACGGCTGGTCGTTCACCCGGGCCGCCGCCGTGCCCGTCGCCCACATGACCGCCCTGCACGCCCTCACCGAACTGGGCGGCGTGACCGCGGGCGACCCCGTCCTGATCCACGCCGCGGCCGGCGGCGTCGGCATGGCCGCCGTCCAGCTGGCCCGGCACCTGGGCGCGGAGGTCCACGCGACCGCGAGCCCCGCCAAATGGCCCGCCCTGCGTGCCCTCGGCATCGACGAGGACCACCTCGCCTCGTCCCGCGAGCCCGGATTCGGCACACGCTTCGGCTCGGGCGGCCGGCGCATGGCCGTCGTCCTGAACTCGCTGACCGGCGAGCTCGTCGACGAGTCGCTGCGTCTGCTGCGCCCCGGCGGGCTCCTGGTGGAACTGGGCAGGACCGGCCCGCGCGACCCGGCCGAGGTGGCCGCCGCGCATCCCGGTGCGCGCTACGAGGCGTTCAACCTCCTCCAGCTGCCGCCCGAGCACCTCGCCCGCCTCCTGAACCGAGTGGTCGAGCTGTTCGCCGAGGGCGCGTTCACCTGGCCCGCCGTCACCGGCATGGACGTCCGGCACGCCCCCGAGGCCTTCGGGCTGCTGCGTCAGGGCACCCACGTCGGCAAGGTGGTGCTCACCGTCCCGACGGCCCTCGACCCGGACGGCACCGTCCTGGTCACCGGCGGCACCGGCGCCATCGGCCGGGCCCTCGCACGGCACCTCATCACCGAACACGGCGCACGACGGCTCCTGCTGGCCGGACGCCGGGGCGGTGACGCGCCCGGAGCGGCCCGGCTGGCGTCCGAACTGAACGGGCTGGGTGCCGAGGTGAGGTTCGCGGCCGTGGACGTCGCCGACCGGGACGCCGTCGCCGCGCTGATCGAAGCCGTACCCGGCCGGCACCCCCTGACCGCCGTCGTCCACGCCGCGGGAGTGGTGGACGACGCGCCCCTCACCTCCCTCACCGCCGAGCAGATCGACCGGGTGATGCGCGTCAAGGCCGACGGCGCGTGGCACCTGCACGAACTGACCGCCGGTCACCCGCTCGGCGCGTTCATCCTGATCTCCTCGGTCATGGGGACGCTCGGCGGCGCCGGGCAGGGCGGCTACACCGCCGCCAACGCGTTCCTCGACGCGCTCGCCCGGCACCGCCGCGCGCAGGGGTTGCCCGCCCTGGCGCTGGCCTGGGGCCTGTGGGACGACCCGGACGGCATGATGGGCGCCCTCACCCCCGCCGACCGCGCCCGCTTCACCCGCGCCGGACTCGTGGAGATGACGCCCCGGCACGGCCTGGCCCTGCTGGAGGCGGCACTACGGTCACCGCACGCCGTCCTGGCGCCCACCCGCCTCGACCGCGAGATCCTGCGCGACCTCGGTACGGACCTTCCCCCCGTCCTTCGCGCGGTGGCGTCCACCCCAGGCGCGGGGCGACCGCGGCAGGCCCCCCTACGACGGCGGAGCCGGCCGCTGCGGGAGGAGCTGACCGGCTTGACCGCTGCCGACCGCGCCGGCGTCCTGGCCGACCTGATCCGCACCCACATGGCCGCCGTCCTGGGCTCACGGCCCGAGGCCATCCCGGACGACAGGCCGTTCGGCGAGCTCGGGTTCGACTCGCTCACTTCGGTCGAGTTCCGCAACCGCCTCAGCACGGCGACGGACCTCAAGCTCCCCCTCACCCTGCTGTTCGAGGCGCCGACGCTTCCCGAACTCGTCACCTTCCTGGACACCGAACTCGTACCGGCCGGCGAAGCCGAGCCGACGACGGGCGCCGAAGCGGACGTGACAGCACTTGTCGAAGCCGCGACCGCCGAGGAACTCCTCGACTTCATCGACCGCGAGCTCTCCCGCTCCTGACTCGCACCACCCGCTACGGAGGCCCGATCCGTCATGGGATCAGAACCGCACAACACCGAGAACGAGAACGAGAAGCTGCTCGGCTACCTCAAACGCCTCACCCTCGACCTTCACCACGCACGTGAGCGCCTGCGCGAGCTGGAGCAGCAACAGGAGCAGGGCGACCACGAGCCGATCGCCATCGTCGGCATGGCGTGCCGCTATCCGGGCGGGGTCGACTCGCCGGCCGCCCTGTGGCGGCTGCTGGCCTCGGGCGGGGAGACCGTCGGCGCGTTCCCCCGTGACCGCGGCTGGGACGACGGGGACGGCGGCCTGCACGACCCGGCGAACGACGGCGGCCGCAGCCTGACGGGCTCCGGCGGCTTCCTCCACGACGCGGCGGACTTCGACGCGGCCTTCTTCGGCATCAGCCCCCGCGAGGCCCTGGCCATGGACCCGCAGCAACGCCTGCTGCTGGAGACCAGCTGGCGCGCCTTCGAGGACGCGGGGATCGACCCCGAGTCGGTGCGCGACACCGAGACGGGCGTGTTCACCGGCCTGTCCTGCAACGACTACGGAATGGGGCGCGGCGACGTGCCCGAGGAGGCCGAGGGCTTCCTGACGACCGGGACGGCGGGCGGCGCAGCGTCCGGCCGCGTCTCGTACACGTTCGGCCTGCGCGGCCCGGCGATCACCGTGGAGACGGCCTGCTCGTCCTCGCTCGTCGCGCTGCACCTGGCCGTCCAGTCGCTGCGCCGCGGCGAGTGCACGATGGTGC
Source organism: Streptomyces mashuensis (assembly GCF_014654785.1). Taxonomy (GTDB): domain Bacteria; phylum Actinomycetota; class Actinomycetes; order Streptomycetales; family Streptomycetaceae; genus Streptomyces; species Streptomyces mashuensis. The sequence goes on along the minus strand of NZ_BNBD01000008.1, from coordinate 74,405 downwards.
TGGCGGGCGGCGCGACGGTCATGGCCACACCGCAACTGTTCACCGAGTTCACCCGCATGCAGGGCCTGTCGCCGGACGGCCGCTGCCGCCCGTTCTCGGCAGCCGCCGCGGGCACCGGGCTCTCCGAGGGCGTGGGCGTGCTGCTGCTGGAACGGCTGTCGGACGCGCGGCGGCGCGGCCACCGCGTGCTGGCGGTGGTGCGCGGCAGCGCGGTGAACCAGGACGGCAGCAGCAACGGTTTCACCGCACCGAGCGGGTCGGCGCAACAGCGGGTCATCCGGCGGGCGCTGCAGGACGCGCGCCTGTCACCGGGCGACGTCCAGGTGGTGGAGGCGAGCAGCACCGGCACCCCGCTCGGCGACGGAATCGAGGCGCGCGCCCTGCTCGCCACCTACGGATGCGACCGGGACCGCGATTGGCCGCTACGGCTCGGATCGCTGAAACCCAACATCGGTCACACCCAGGCCGCCGCGGGTGTCGCCGGCGTCATCAAGACGGTGCTGTCGATGCGGCACGGCAGGCTCCCGGCCACCCTCCACGTGGACGAACCCACCCCGCACGTCGACTGGTCGGCGGGCGCGGTCGAGCTCGTCGCCGAGGAGACCGCATGGCCCCGGACGTCAGGGCCGAAACGCGCGGCGGTGTCCTCCCAGGGCATCAGCGGCACCAACGCACACGTGATCCTCGAAGAAGCTCCCGCCACTCCCGGAAAGGCGCCGCGACCGGCCGAACAGGACGGGCCGCGCCTGCTGACCCTGTCGGCCAGGACACCGACCGCCCTCGCCGAACTCACCGCGCACTACGCCGAACTGCTCGCCGACAGCACCCACGGTGATGCGCTCGCGTCGGTCTGCCGGACCGCGAGCCTGGGCCGGGCGCACTTCACGCACCGGCTCACAGCCGTGGCGTCCTCGCACGCCGAGCTGCGGGACCTCCTCGTCCGGACGCGCCCCGGCGAGGAGCCGCCACCCGGTGTCCGCGTCGGCCGGCGGACCCCCGAGGCCGGCCGGGGCCCGGTGTTCCTGTTCACCGGCCGCCTGGACGCGTCGTACGCCGACGCGGCCGCCCGCCTGGCCGAGACCGAGCCGGTCTTCCGCCGCGCCGTGGACCAGTGCGTGGACCAGTGCGTGGTCCAGTGCGCCGAGGCGTCCGGCGCCGGCCGGACGTCGCCGTTCACCGTCGCGTACGCGCTCGCCGAGCTGTGGCGCTCCTGGGGCGTGGAGCCCGCCGCCGTCCTCGGCCACGGCATCGGCGAGCTCGTGGCGGCCTGCGTCACCGGCACGATGAGCCTGGACGACGCGCTGCGGGCGGCAGCCCGCACGCCGGCGGACGCCGCTGCACCCGACCGGTTCACCGATGAGATCGCCGAGCTGCTGCGGGACGGACACCGGACCTTCGTGGAGATCGGGTCGGCCACGCCGCTCCTCGACCGGTTCCGGGCGACCGGGCACACCACCGTCCTGCCGTCCTTGAACGGGGGAGAAGAGGGAGGGGACGCCCGGCGCACTCTCCTCGACAGCCTCGGCGCGCTCTACACCCAAGGCGTGCGCATCGACTGGACGCGCGTGCACGGCGAGACGACGCAACCGCCCGCCTCGCTGCCCGGATACCCGTTCCAGCGCGAGCGCTACTGGCTCTGGACGGGAGGCCCCCGCAGGGAACAGGCAGCACCGGCTCACGCCGGGCCGCTGGTCGCGCAGGTACGGCTGGTCGGCGCCGACGGTACGCCCGTGGCGCTCGCCGACGGCGTACGCCTGGAAGCGCTGCCCGCCACGGCCGCACCCGCCGTACCCAGCACCAGCACCACCGAGCCGAATGTCACCGAACCGGACACCCCCCACCTGGTGGCCGGCATCGTCGGCCGCGCGCGCGGCGCGGCCCTCACCGGCGACGACCTGGAGCTGCCGCTCCGCAGCCTGGGCATCGACTCGCTGATCGCCATGGACATCCGGCAGGCCCTCGCCCGCCGGCTCGGCGTCGACATTCCGCTGCCCGACCTGCTGGACGGCCGCAGCGTCGCCGACATCACGCGGACCGTCCAAACGGCCCCCGGCGGCACGGGCCACACCACGGAGACCCGCACGACGACGCTCGTCGCCGACCCGGCGGCCCGCCACGAGCCGTTCCCGCTCACCGACCTCCAGCAGGCCTACCTGGTCGGCCGGACCGACGCCTTCGAACTCGGCAACGTCTCCACCTCCTTCCTCGTCGAGGTCGACCTCGACGACACCGACGTCGACCGGCTCGCCGCCTCCTTCCGGCACCTCGTCGACCGGCACGACATGCTCCGCGCGGTCGTGCCGGGGGACGGGCACCAGCGGGTGCTCGCCGAGGTCCCCGACTACCGCATCGCCACCACCGACCTGCGGACGTGCGACGCCGCCGAACGGGCCCGCCGCCTGGCGGAGATCCACGAGGAGATGCGGCAGCAGGTCTTCGACACCGCCGTCTGGCCGCTGTTCGACATCCGGGCGACCCTGCTCGACGCGCGCACCACCCGGCTGCACCTCACCTTCGACGCACTGATCATGGACGGCCGGAGCTCGGCCCTGCTCTTCCAGGAATGGGCGGAGACCTACCGCTCCGGCACGCCCACGGCACCCCCTCCCGCCCTCACCTACCGCGACTACGTGCTCGCCGCCGCCGCGACGGATGCCGCCCGGCGTGAGCAGTCGCTCGCCTACTGGCAGGCACGCGCCGGCTCCCTCCCGCCCGCACCCCGCCTGCCGCTCCGCCCCGGACCCCCGCCGCGGTGGCCGGTGTTCACCCACCGTACGAGCCGGATCGAGCCCGAGGCGTGGCAGCGCTTCAAGGACCATGCCGCAGCCGCGGGCGTCTCGCCCTCGGCAGCCCTGTGCACGGCGTACGCGCAGGTGCTGGGCGCCTGGAGCGCCTCGCCGCGCTTCACGCTCAACCTGCTGGCGTTCCACCGTCGGCCGCTGCACGAGGACGTCGGCAGGATCGTCGGAAATCTCAGCGCGACCACCCTGCTGGAGGTCGACGCCGCCCCCGCCGAGGACTTCACGTCGGGTGCCAGGCGGTTGCAGAACCAGTTGCTGACCGACCTCGAACACGGGCACGTCAGCGGCGTCGAGGTGCTGCGCGAGCTCAACCGGGCCCGCGGCGGGACCGGCCTGGCGAGCATGCCCGTGGTCTTCACCAGCACCATCGGCCTGACGGGAGGGAACGACGCCGACGGCGGTGCGCTCACGGCGCTGACCACGCTCGGCGCCTCCGGCAGACTGGTGTCCAGCTCGGTCCGGACCCCGCAGGTGTGGCTCGACCACCAGGCCCTGGAGGAGGCCGGGGAACTCGTCCTCAACTGGGACGTGGTGGAGGAGATGTTCCCCGACGGCGTCGTCGACGCCATGTGGGACGCCTACCGGGACCTGGTGCGGGACCTGTGCGGCGAGGGTGCGTGGCGCCGCCCGCCGTCCGTGCTGCCCCCGGTGGCCGACCTGGAGCTGCGCCGGGCGGTCAGCGCCACGGACGACGCCCCCGTTCCTTCCGAGCTGCTGCACGACGCGTTCCTGCGGCACGCCGCCACCCGGCCGGACGCGCCCGCCGTCATCACCGCCGCCCGGACCCTCGACTACGGCGAGCTGGACCGCCGCTCCGACCGGGTCGCCCGCTGGCTGACCGGCCACGGCGCGGGCCCGGGCGTCCTCGTCGGCATCGTGATGGACAAGAGCTGGGAGCAGGTCGTCGCGGCGTTGGGCGTCCTCAAGTCCGGAGCTGCGTATGTGCCGGTGGACGCCACGACGCCCGCCCGGCGCCTTCGGCTGATCACGGAGACCGCCGGGATCGGTCTGGTCCTGACCCGGTCGGCGGTCGCGGACGGGCTCGGCCTGCCGGAGGGAATCCGCTCGCTGCACGTCGACCTGGAGCCGGACGAGCCGCAGGGTACGCCCGCGAGCGATCCCCTGCCGCCTTCCCCGGCCGGGCCCGGCGACCTCGCGTACGTCATCTTCACATCGGGTTCCACCGGGGTCCCCAAGGGCGTGATGATCGAGCACGCCGCCGCGGTCAACACGATCCAGGACGTCAACGACCGGTTCGGCGTGACGGCGCGCGACCGTGTCCTGGCCCTGTCCGCGCTCCACTTCGACCTGTCGGTCTACGACATCTTCGGGCTGCTGTCGGCCGGGGGAGCGGTGGTCCTGCCCGACGCGTCGGCGCAGCGCGAACCGTCCGTCTGGCTCGACCTGATGAACCGGCACGACGTGACGATCTGGAACAGCGTCCCCGCGCTGATGGACATGTTCGTCGCACACGTGAGGCCCCTCGCAGGTCCGCCGTCGCTGCGCGTGGTGATGATGAGCGGCGACTGGATCCCCGTCACCCTCCCCGCGGCCATCGCCTCGACGCTGCCGAACGCGCGGGTCTCGAGCCTGGGCGGCGCGACCGAGGCGTCCATCTGGTCGATCCAGTACCCCATCACCCACGTGGACCCGGACTGGACGAGCATCCCGTACGGCAGACCCATGCGGAACCAACGCTTCCATGTGCTGGACGAGGCGCTGCGCCCGCGCCCGGTCAGGGTCCCCGGTGACTTGTACATCGCCGGTGCCGGCCTGGCCCGCGGCTACCTCGGCGACGAGGCGAAGACACGCGCGGCGTTCCTGCGCCACCCGGTGACGGGGGAGCGGCTCTACCGGACCGGCGACCTCGGCCGGTACCTGCCGGACGGCACCATCGAGTTCCTGGGGCGCGCGGACTCCCAAGTGAAGATCCAGGGCCACCGGATCGAGCCGGGCGAGGTCGAGGCGGCCCTGCTGCGCCGGCCGGACGTCCGCGCAGCGGTCGTGGTGGCCGAGGGCGAGCGGGGCGGCCCGCGACGGCTCGTCGGGTACGCCGTCTCGGGCACCTCCGAGGACGAGCTGCGCGAGGCTCTCGGCCGGGAACTGCCCGGCTACATGGTGCCCGTCCGCATCGTCGTCCTGGACGAGCTGCCCCTGACCGGCAACGGCAAGGTGGACCGCAACCGCCTCCCGTCACCGGAGGAGACGGCCCCGTACTCCGGGGATGCGGTCGCACCGCGCGACGCGACGGAGCGGCTCCTCGCGGACATCTGGGCCGAGCTCTTCGGGCCGGCCGGTGGACCGGCCGGGCTGGGCGTCACCGACAACTTCTTCGACCTGGGCGGTGACTCCATGCTCGCGGTGCGGATGACGGCGCGGATCCGGCAGCGCACCGGCCGGTCGCTGCCGGTGGCCACGTTGCTGGCCCGGCCGACCATCGCCCTGCTCGCCGAGGCGCTGCGCGAGGAGTCCGCCGACGAGGGCCGGGCGGCCCTGGTCACGCTCCGGGACACCGGAAGCCGCCCACCCCTGGTCCTCGTCCACCCGGTCGGCGGCGACGTGCTCTGCTACGCCGGGCTCGGTGCCCTCCTGGACGACGACCAGCCGCTGCACGCCCTCCAGTGCCCCCCTCCCGCATCCGTCCCCCCGACCCTGGCCGGCCTTGCCGCGCACTACGCCGACGTGCTCACCGAACGGTTCCCGGCCGGCCCCTTCCGGCTCGGCGGCTGGTCGATGGGCGGCGTGATCGCGCTGGAGACGGCCCGGCTGCTCACCGGCCGGGGCAGGACGGTCGAACTCGTCGCGGCGGTGGACCTGCTCGAACCGCCGGGCCGCACGGAACCCGCGTCCGACGCGGTGCTGCTGGCCCGCTTCGCCCGCGACCTGGCCGGGCTCGCGGGCAGCGACTGGAACCCCGGCCCGGAGGAGTTCGAGCCCGCCGACGGCCGGCCCGCGGTCGAGGAGCTGCTGAGGCGGGCGCAGGACGCCGCCGTCCTGCCGGACGACGTCGACACCGCCACGCTGGAACGGCTGGCGGACCGGTTCCTGCGCCTCAGCCGCGCGCTGGCCGGGCACGAGCCCGCTCCGTACCGGGGCAGGGTCCGGCTGTTCCAGGCCATGGACGGTGCTCATGCCACAACGACCCGGCAGTGGCTGGACCTCCTCGGGGACCAGGCAGAGAGCATCGACGTCCCCGGCGACCACTACAGCGTCATGCGCTCGCCGGACGTCGGAACGTTGGCGGCCGAGCTCGGCAAGGCCCTGGAGGACCTGTGACCCGGGCCCGCGGAACCCGGCCCAACACCCGCACCAGGAGGACCAGGAGGACCGGACGATGACGACCACCATGGAACTGCCGGCCCGGACCGGCAGCACGAAGTCGGCAACGAGCCCCGCCCTGACAGTCACCTCGGTCCTGGACCGGTTACGGGCATACGCCCCGGGTCTCCCGGCGTACGCGCCGCAGATCGAGCGGACGGGCCGGCTCCCCGCCGACGTCCTCGACGGCTTGAAGGCCACCGGCCTGTTGCGTGCCGCCCTGCCCCCGGCGCTGGGCGGTGTGGAGATGACCGTGCCGGAGATCACGCGGGCGGTCGATCTGCTGGCGGAGGGGGACGCCTCGGTCGCCTGGTGCGCGGCTGTCGCGCTGAACGCCGCGCTGGCCGTGGTCTCGCTGCCCGAAGAGGTGTTCACCGAGCTGTTCCCGGACCCGGACCTGATCACCACGACGGTGCTGCCGCCGGCCGGGCGGGCGGTCCGGCGGGGCACCGGATACCTGCTGTCGGGCCGCTGGACCCACGGCAGCGGAATCACCCACGCCGACCGGGTGATGGCGGGCTTCCTGACCCCGGACGGCGCCTCGCGGGTCGCCGTCTTCGACGCCGCGCACGCACGGGTGCTCGACACCTGGAACACCACCGGTCTGCGCGGCACGGGCAGCCACGACTTCGTCGTGGCCGACCTGTTCGTCCCGGAGCACCACACCTTCGCGCTCGCACCACCGGGCACGCGCCCCGAACCGCTCCACCTGCGCTCCGACAACCTCGCCCTCAAGCTGGCGGGCGTGCCCCTGGGCATCGGCCGGTCCGCGCTGAAAGCCGCCAGGGAGATCCTCGCCGCCAAGGCCTCCGGCAGGGGTGCCGATTTCGCGCACGCCGAGGCGCTGATCGGCGCCGCGGACGCCTACGTGTACGCCACGCTGGAGGACGCCTGGGCCGCGCAGGCGGCGGGCCGGGCACCGGAACGCGGCACGACGGCCCTGGCCCGCCAGTTCGCGCACCGCGCCTGCCGGGAGGCGGTCCAGCTCCTGTACGACGCCGTGGGGTCGGCGGCGGTCTACACCGAGCACACCCCGCTCGACCGGTGCCTGCGCGACGTCATCACCGCGAGCCGCCACGTCGCGTCCTCGGAGAAGATCCTCGACGAGGTCGGCGCCCTGCGCCTCGGCGCCGGCACCCCTGCCTGACCGGCTACCAGGGCACGACCCGGGTGGGAACGGAACACGCCGCTCCGCGGCGGCCGCGCACACCTGGCATACCTCCGGCACCCCTCCGGGCAGCGCCGAGGCGAGTCACCCCCGCACGCGGCGCGGTCAGCGTTCGGCGGCCGCGGCCACGACCTCCTGGACGTACGCGATCACGGGCGGACCGAAATGCGCGTACGCCGCACCGACCGCACCCAGCAGCTGCGGAAGGGACCAGCCGGCGGGCAGGAGTACGGGCGGCAGAGCGGGCGGTGTGCGGAGCGTGTCGACGAGGCTGCCGCCGAAGAGCCGGGCGTAGGCCGCGAGGCCCTGCGGCCCGGGCTCCGGCGGGACGGGCGTGTCGCGGATGGCGGCGCGCAGGCGTTCGGCGTGCTCGCGGTAGCGGCGGTCGAGCTCGTCGAGTTCCCAGGCGCGGCGCGCCACCTGGGCGGCGTCGGCCACGTCGAGTTCGACGCGCCCGAAGTACACCGTGCCCTCCTGGAGGGGGCCGCCGAGCTCGGCCAGCAGGTGGTCGCGGCGGTCGGCCGGGGAGATGAGGATGCCGGGCTGCATCAGGCCGTACCGGGCCAGGGCCGCAGCGCGCCGCAGCCGGTCGCGGTGGGCGCGGTGGGCCTCGGGGACGGTGTAGAAGACGGCGTGGAAGAAGCCGTCCCAGGCCGGGGGCGGGGGAGGGCCGTCGCGGATCCGCCGGAAGGCGGCCAGGAACGGGCCGGTGAGCCGGTAGTCGGCACCGCGACCGCGGGGGGTGGCCGTGACCAGGCCGTCCCGGCGCATCCGGGCGATGAGCGAGCGGGCTGCGGCAGGGGTGAGCCCCACGTCGGTGAGGAGCCGGACCAGTGCGACGCCGGGGAGCTCCTCGCGCCCGGCCACCCCGTACAGGAACGGCACCAGGCTCACGTGGGCACCGCGCGAGACGCCGGCCGCCCCGTTGCGACCTGTTACGATCTTGCTCACGACCGTGAGTATATCCGACACACAAAAATATGTGTGCCGCACAAATGAATCGGGGGAAAACCGGAATGACGAAGCACGACACGCCCCGCAGAGGCGGCGGCAAGGCCCTGGCCAACTGGGGGCCGGCCATCCTGTTCGCCGTGATCCTGCCCTTCGTGACCTACGGGATGCTCACCGACCACGGGGTGAGCCAGGTCAAGGCGCTGCTGCTCATCTCCCTGTGGCCCGCCGTCGAGACGCTCCTGCACCTGGCGATCCGGCGCCGCGTCGACGAGTTCGGCATGATGATGCTGATCCTCATGCTGCTCGGCGCGCTGAGCGCGACGGCCTACAACACCACCGAACTCGTCTTCCTCAAGGACTCGGCCATCACGGGCCTGCTGGGCCTGTCCTTCCTGGGCAGCCTGCTGCTGCGCCGGCCGCTGATGTTCTACCTGGGCCGCAAGTTCGGCACCGACGGCACACCCGAGGGCCTGGCCCACTGGAACGGGCTGTGGGAATTCCCCGGCTTCCGGCGCACGCAGTACCTGCTGACGACGGTGTGGGGCCTCGGCTTCCTGGCGGAGGCGGCCATCCGCGCCGTGCTCACCTACACCCTGCCGACCGACGCCATGGTCCTGGTGAACAACGTCCTCCCGCTGGTCGTCGTGGCCGCCCTGGTCACCTGGACCACCCGGGTCGCCAAGGCGGGCCGCGCCCGCTCGGCAGCGGCACAGGCCGCGGCGGCGGAAGCGAGCGCCACCCCGGCGACCGCGGGCGGCTCCGCCGCCTAGCACGGCCACCGGCCGTCGACCGCCGAGATGCCGGGCCCACAGGCCGAATCTACGATGAACGGGTGGACGCGGATCGGCTGCTGGCCATGTCACGGGCCGAACTGGACCAGCTCTTCCGCACCAGCCCCGCCGGGGAGATTCCCCGCGGCGAGGGGCGCGGCACCGTACTGCTGGCCCGGGGCGCGCGGCTCTCCAAGGCGGTGGCCGGCCTGGCCCGCCTCCTCGCCTGGCAGGGCAAGGTGTTCGCGCCCGACGGAAGAGAACTCCGCAACAGGGTGACGCCCTTCGGCGTACGCGCGGTGAGGGCGGAGGTCCGCCGCGGGCGGAGCCGGCTCGACGGAGCCGAGTGCACCGTCCTCGACTACTCCCGCACCTCCCTCCTCGCCCACCGGATCCGCGACGAGATCCGCCGGATCGCCCCTGGCTCCTACCTCGGCCTCGTCTACTGGGGCCGGCACCGCGTCCTCGGCTTCCTGCTGGACTTCCCCGGTGCCGGCTCCCGGGCCGGGACATGACGGGAGGCACCGGCCCGCCCCGCGCACGCAGCACGCAGCACGCAGCACGAGAAGGTGCATGGCCATGGACGTACAAGCCCGCGCGCGACAGACCCTGGCCGCGATCCGGCTGGTCAACGGCGCGGCGGCGCTCCTCGCCCCCCGCCTGATGGCCCGGAGGCTGGGGGCCGACGCGGCCGGGCCCGCTCTGGTCTACGTCCTGCGCATGTTCGGTGTACGTACGGTGGTCCTCGGCGCCGACCTGCTGCTCGTCCGGGACCCGGAGCAACTCCACCGGATGTTGCGCGTGGGTACGTTCATCCATGCGAGCGACGCCCTCGCAGCAGCGTGCGCCGGACGCCACGGCACGCTGCCCCGCGCGACGGCGACAGCCGCCACGACGGTCTCGACCGTCAACGTCGCCCTGACGCTCCTGGCCCGGTGGGGGAGCGGTGCCCCCGGGGCCATCGCTGAAGGAGCCGACCGCTGAACGACCTCGACCGGCTGCCGGAAGGGAACGGACCATGCGTCGATCCTCCGATGACCGCGACGACCGCCACGGCCGCAAGGCCGGCCCGCGCCGCACCACTCCCACCCCGTGGTTCGTGCTGGCGTACGACAAGCTGGCGATGGCCGCCGACCACACATTCGGCTGGCACCGCCTGCCCAAGCCCCTGGGCCTGCTGACGCTCATCGGGCTGCGGGACAACCTGCGCCGCCACAACCTGTACGACACCAGTGGCTACCCCTCGTCGGGCCTGCCGCCCCCCGGCCCCCCGGACGCCCGGCACCGCACGCAGCGGACCGCCGACGGGACGTACAACGACCTGACGGACCCGCGCATGGGGATGACCCGCTCGCGCTTCGGCCGCAACGTACCCCCCGAGGCGGCCTTCCCCGAACCCGGGCCGGGCATCCTCCGCCCCAGCCCGCGCGACGTCAGCCGTGCCGTCCTGACCCGGCACGAGTTCATCCCCGCCACCTCCGTCAACACCCTGGTCGCCGCCTGGCTGCAGTTCATGATCCGTGACTGGGTCGGCCACGGCCCGGGCACCATGGACAACCCCTGGCGGATCGAGCTCACCGCCGACGACCCCTGGCCCAGTCCGCCCATGCTCGTCCCGCGCACCCTTCCCGACCCGACCCGCCCCGCAGACGGGGACGACGGCCTCCCGCCGACGCACATCAACGAGAACTCGCACTGGTGGGACGCCTCCCAGCTCTACGGCAACGATCTGGACACCCAGCGCCGGCTGCGCACGGGCGCCGAAGGCAAGCTGAAGGTCCCCGGCAACGGCCCGCTGTTCCCCGGAGAGCCGGACAAGGACCCCGCGAACGTACCCGGCTTCTGGCTGGGCCTGGCGATGATGCACACCCTCTTCGCCCGTGAGCACAACGCCATCTGCGACAGGCTGCGCGAGACGTGTCCCGACTGGCCGGACGAGGAACTGTTCCAGCGGGCCCGCCTGATCAACGCGGCCCTCATCGCAAAGATCCACACCGTCGAATGGACGCCCGCCGTCATCAGCCACCCGACGACGGTCACCGCCATGCACGCCAACTGGTACGGGCTGCTGGGCGCACGCATGCACCGGCTGCTCGGCAGGGTCAGCCGCAGCGAGGTGCTCAGCGGCATCGTGGGCGGCCGCACCGACCACTTCGGTGTGCCGTACAGCCTCACCGAGGAGTTCGTGGCCGTCTACCGGATGCACCCCCTGATCCCGGACGACTGGAGCTTCCGCTCGGCCGCCGACGACGCCCTGCTCCAGCAGGCCGAGTTCCACGAGCTGACCGGCCACCAAACCTACGACGTACTCGCCGGGCACTCGGCGACCGACCTCTTCTACTCCTTCGGCACCTCGCACCCCGGCCTGGTCACCCTGCACAACTACCCACGGCACCTCCAGGAGTTCCGGCGCCCGGACGGCATGCTCATGGACCTGGGGGCCGTCGACATCCTGCGCAGCCGCGAGCTGGGCGTACCGCGCTACAACGAGTTCCGGCGACGACTCGGCCTGCTCCCCGCCAAGGACTTCGCCTCCCTGACGGACGACCCCACCTGGGCAGAGGAACTGCGGCGCCTGTACGCCGACGACATCGAAAGGGTCGACCTCTCGGTGGGCCTGTTCGCCGAACCCCGCCCGAAGGGCTTCGCCTTCAGCGACACCGCCTTCCGCATCTTCGTCCTCATGGCGTCCCGCCGCCTCAACAGCGACCGCTTCCTCACCACCGACTACACCCCGCAGGTGTACACCCCGGCCGGGCTGGAGTGGATCGAGAACAACACCATGACCACCGTGCTGCTGCGCCACCTGCCGGACCTCCGCTGGGCCCTGCGGTCGGTGGACAACGCGTTCGCGCCGTGGAGCCCGGCAGCCCCGACGGCATGACCGGCAAGGCCCGCCCCGGCACGGTTTCGGCCGGGCGCCCGCGGCGCAATATCGAGAGGGGCGGCCCGGAGAAGGGGGAGACCATGACGGTGATCGTCGGGCTCGTGCACAAGGGACGCGTACACCTGGGCGGGGACTCCGCAGGCGTGTGCGGTCTGAGGATCACCGTGCGCCGCGATCCGAAGATCTTCCGCAACGGCCCCTACGCCATGGGCTTCACCACCAGCTTCCGCATGGGACAACTGCTGCACCACGCGTTCAAAGCGCCCAGGCCCAAGGGGAACATGGACGCCTTCATGACCACCGTCTTCGTCGACAAACTGCGCACCTGCCTGAAGAACGGCGGCTGGGCACGCAAGGACTCCGAACAGGAACAGGCGGGAACGTTCCTCGTCGGCATCCACGGCCGGCTCTTCGTCATCCACGACGACTACCAGGTGGCCGAACCCGCCGACGGCTACGCAGCCGTGGGCTGCGGCAACGAGTTCGCCCTGGGTGCTCTGCACGCCACCGCCGAACTGGACCTCAAGCCCCGCAGGCGCCTGGCACTGGCCCTGACGGCAGCCGAGTACCACAGCGCCGGAGTCTCCGCGCCGTTCTCCTACGTCACGGCGGCCAAGGCACCTGCGGACGCCGACGGCCCGCACGGCCGGCCCCTGACTGCCGCAGACATCCCGCCCGCCAGGCGCGGACGATAAAGGCCCCCGGCCCCCGGCCACCGGGCTCAGGACCGCTGTCCGCCGTCCCGCTCCCCGGAGCCCCGCCGCAGACGTGCCCGGACCGCTCGCCGCCCCACCGGGCCGAGCTCTTCCAGCACGGACACCAGCCCGGAGAGCTGGTCGAGCGCGTCCAGCGCGCGCAGGGCGCCGTCCGCGTCCACCCCCTCGTACAGTTCCAGCCCGACGAAGGCGGAAGCGACGGCCCGGGCCAGGCCGGACGCGTCCACGAGGCCGGCGAGGGGCGTGCCGGCCAGCACACGGACCAGCACCCGCTCGATCTCCTCGACCCACAGGGCGAGACCCGCCGCGGTGGCCGGCGCGAGCCGGGGCTGGGTCTGGGCACCGGCCAGCAACTGGGCGAGGACGGCCACGTTCCCCTCGGCGCGCTCGGCAACATGCAGCCGGCGCCCGACCTCCAGGAGTTCCGAGAGGGTGCGGACGCGGTCGAGCCGTTCGCGGTACCGGGCCACCCGCTGCTCGGCGCCGTGCCGGAATGCGGCGGAGAGAAGGTCGTCGACGCTGCCGAAGTGATAGAAGACCAGCGCCTGGTTGACCCCGGCCGTGGCGGCGATGCTCCGCGCCGAAACCTTGGCGATGCCCTGTTCGGCGACGGTGCGCAGGGCACCTTCCAGCAGCTTGGTCCGGGTGTCCGCGCTCGGGCTCATACTCGCGCCTCCTCACGCACCGGGCGCAGGCCGTCCCGGATTCCGAGGCCGCCGGCGTCGACGAAGTCCGCGGTGAAGCAGCCCGTGTAACCGAAGAGCGGCCCGAACCGCCGGTTGACGACGGACACCTCGATCCTGAAGCGTTCCGTCGCGTCGTCGTACGACTCGCGCACCGTCGCGTCCCCGGCGACGAGGCCCGGAACCCGGGCGTCCACCAGTCCCTCGCGGAAGCGGTGCTCACCGGACCTGATCACCAGCGAACCACCGGGCCCCGCTGCGAAATGCAGGTCGCTGGCCAGATGCTGGTGGGTGCCCAGGTAGTCGACGACGCAACGGCGAGCAGGGCTGTAGATCATGGTGGCGTCGAACCGCCGGTCGCCGTCCGGGAAGGCGAAGGTCCGCACGAAGGTGACGGTCTCACGCCCGTACGAGTCCAGGTAGGGAACGTTCTCGATGGTGAACGGCACGTCCCGCCCCGCACGCGGAACGAGGATGTTGCGCGAGCCGCCCAGGGTGAGGAACGGCTTGACGAAGCCCCTGCCGTGCCACACCCGTTCCATCGTGCCGCGCCCGACGCACGCCTCTCCGCTGTCGAGCCCGACGGAGAAACGCCGCCGGATCTGCGGATGAAGCCGGCCGAAGTCCATGCCGAGGGCCCGCTGGAAGATCGAGGTCATGACACCCCTTTGACCAGGTGATTGAGCGACTGCTCAAAACGCACCCTAGGGCACGTTGAGCAGACGCTCAAGAGAGGGAGCTGGTCGGCACCGAGGTCCAGGACGTAACCTGCGGTCATGATCGATGCCCCGATTCCGACGCCGCGCGACGCCTTCGAGATGCTGCTGGCAGGTAACCAGCGGTTCGTGACGGGCGCGCCGGAACACCCGAACCAGGACGCCGCCCGCCGCACCGAGGTCGCCCCGGCCCAGAACCCCTTCGCCGTGCTCTTCGGCTGCTCCGACTCACGCCTGGCGGCCGAAATCATCTTCGACCGGGGGCTGGGGGACCTGTTCGTCGTCCGGACCGCCGGGCACGTCATGGGCCCGGAAGTGCTGGGCAGCATCGAGTACGGCGTGAGCGTGCTCGGCGCGCCCCTCGTCGTGGTGCTCGGCCACGACGCGTGCGGCGCGGTGGCGGCGACCCGCTCCGCCGTCCAGGACGGCACGACGGCCGGCGGCTACGTACGGGACGTGATCGAACGCGTGACCCCCAGCGTGCTGGCCGCCCGCGCGGCCGGGCGGACGGAGGACCACGACTTCATCGCCGAGCACATACGGCACACCGTCGACCTGCTGCTGGACCGCTCCCGCGTCCTGGCGGAAGCGGTGGAAGCCGGCCGCGCCGCAGTGGTGGGCCTGTCCTATCGCCTGGCCGACGGCACCGCCCAGCTGGTGACCGCCCGCGGCCTGTAAGCATGAGGGAGGGTGTCGTGCGCGCTCGTCGCCGGCCCGTGCTGCACACGGTTCTTTCGGCTCTGGCCATCGCTGCCGGAGCGACCGCTTGCGGCGCCGACGCGCCCGATACCCCGGAGACCACCACCGCCCCGAGTGCCCATGCCCTGACCGCTGACCAGCGACGCCGGGCCGACCAGCTGGTCAGCGTCTTCGAGAACGGCACGCCGGAGATCCAGTACGACTACGCCGAGAACCTGCACGACGGACGCGGCGTCACGGCCGGCCGGGCCGGTTTCACGACCGCTGACGGCGACGCCCTGAAGGTGATCCGGGCCTACACCCGACAAGCCCCCGGCAACCCGCTGGCCCGCTTCGTCCCCGTACTGGAAGCGCAGCCGGACACCCTGCCCGACAGCGACTACATAGCAGCCTGGAAGCAGGCGGCAAAGGACCCCCGGTTCCGCCGCGTGCAGGACGAACAGGTCGACACCCGCTACTATCAGCCCGCGATGCGCGAAGCCGACCGCCTCGGCCTGCGCACCGCCCTGGCCCGCGCGGAACTGTACGACGCCGCGATCCAGCACGGCACCGGCAGCGACGACGACGCCCTGCCGGCCCTGGTCAAGCAGGCCACGGCCACGGCCGGTGCGCCGTCGGAAGCCGGCGAGAAGAAGTGGCTCGAGACATTCCTCGACGTACGAACGGACGACCTGAACCACCCCAAGAACCCGGACACGGCCAAGGAATGGCGGGAATCGGTCGACAGAGTCGCCGCTGTACGCCGCATCGCCCATACGGGCAACTACAACCTAGACGGCCCCTTCACGGTCACCGCTTTCGGCTCCCGGCACACCATCACCTGAGCCGGCAGCCGCGGGGCGCCGACACCCCGACCGGGAGAGGCCGGACAGCGGCATGAGGGATGCGGCATGCGGCGTGGGACGTCGTCCCCGGCGAGGCCGGCGCGGTGCCGGCGGCCCGTCCGCCGCGCGGGGGAGGGGACCCGTCCCGTGGCATGACGCTTCGTGGCCCATCGCCCGTAAGAGTCGTACGCATGAGTCCCATGCCACCCGACCTCCTTGAACGCCGCGCGCACCGCCGTCGGATGCTCGCCCGTTCCGCCGTCGTCACCTGCCTGCCGTACCTGACGCTGAAGCTGCTCTGGATCGCCGGGGCGGACGTCGGAGTGAAGGACCTCGGCAACCTGTCGCGGGGGCAATGGATCGCGGCGAACGCGATGACCTTCGCCATGGACGGCATCGCCGCGCTGATCGCCTACGTCCTGACCCGGCCCGGCGGCCGTCGCGTGGCCGCATGGCTGATCCTCTTCCCGATGTGGGTGGCGACGGGCATGCTCGTCCCCCTGATGATCGCGGTGCCGGTCGGCCTGGGCGTCATCAGGGCGACCGGCGCCGAGAACCCTGCCCTGTCCAACGACATGCTCCAGCCCTGGGTGTTCGGCGTGGTCTACGGCGGCCTGATCGCCGAGGGGCTCGTCCTCCTCACCGCGTTCGTGCTCTACGCCGACGAACGCTGGGCCACACTGCTGCGCACCCGCGTGCGGGACCTGACCGACCCTGCCGGCACACAGAGCATGCAGCGGGTACTCACCACCCTCGCCGTGGCATTCCTCCTCTTCACCGGAGTGCTGCATCTGGCCTGGGGGCTGGGATCGGACATCGGCATGAACGCCGAATGGACCGCCCGCCGCACCCCCGTCGGCCCCACCGGCGACCTGGTGCACGGCCTGGCAGCGCTCGCCGGGGCGGCCGCCCTGCACGCGCTGGTGTTCCGCAGATGCGGCCGGCTGCGCGTACGGGTGCCGCTGGCGGCGGCCTGGACGGGCACCGGCGTCGTCTTCGGGTCCAGCGGCTGGATGGACGTGGGGCGTTCCCCGGCCACGTCGGCACTGCTGGGCGCCGCCCACACGGCCGACCTGATCGCCGGGCTGCTCACCCTGTGCATCGGCTGCTTCGCGCTGACGGAACTCACCGCTCCGTGCTCCACCAGGGTGACCCGGTGCGGGAGAGGGCACGAGGGCACGGCAGGATGCACCCATGAGCATCGTGAAAATGAACGTTCTGACCGTTCCGGCCGAACAGCGTGAGCTGCTGGAGCAGCGTTTCGCGTCCCGCGCAGGCATGGTGGAGAGCGCCGACGGCTTCGAGTGGTTCGAACTGCTGCGCCCCCTGGAGGGCACCGACCAGTACCTGGTGTACACCCGGTGGCGCAGTGAAGAGGACTTCAAGGCGTGGATGGAGGGCCCGATGAAGGCGGCCCACCAGGGCGGCGGCGCGGGCACTGCCCAGCAGCGCCCGGCCGCGACGGGCTCGACGGTCTGGTCCTTCGAGGTCGTCCAGCAGGCGTCGCCCTCGCCCCAGCAGAGCTGAGAGGTGACCCCGCCCGTCGCGTCAGGGGGTGGCGGGCGGGGTGGCTGCCGGTGTCAGCCGGCCGCCTGGAGGCGGGTGAGCATCGTCCGCAGCTGCCGCGTCTCCTCCTCGGGCAGGGGCAGCAGCGGTGGCCGTGGCGGTCCGGCCGGCCGGTTCTGGATGTTCAGACCTGCTTTGACGGCCCGGGGGAGACCGTGGTGGACGATGAACCGCAGGAACGGCAGCAGCTGCTGCAGCAGTGCGTCCGCTCGGTCGTGCTGCCCGAGGCTGACAGCGGTGTGGAGCTCCAGCACCTGCTGCGGCACGAGGCAGGGGGCGGCGGTGCACCACCCGGCGGCTCCGGCGCGGAAGGCGTCCAGGGCGATCGGGTTGCTGCCGTTGTAGACGGACAGCTCTCCGTCGGACAGCTCACGGATGGCGCGGAAGCGGGAGACCTCGCCCGAGGACTCCTTGACCATGGTGAGGTTGGGGATCTCCCGTGCCAGGGCCACGACCGTCTCCGGCTGCAGGTCCACGCCGCTGGTGCCGGGGTTGTTGTAGAGCATCATCGGCAGGTCGGTGGCCCGGGCCACCGCGTCGTAGTGCCGGACGAGCTCGGCCTCGGTCAGCTTCCAGTACGCCTGGGGCAGCACCATGATCGCGGTGGCACCGTGGGAGGCGGCGACCCGGGCGCGCCGGATCGTGCCCTCGGTGCTCCAGTGGGAGACGCCGACGAGGGTCGGCACCCGCCCGGCCACCGTGGCCAGGACGCTCTCGCAGACCGCGTCCCACTCCTGCTCGGTCAGGTAGGCGCTCTCGCCGGTGCTGCCCAGCGGGGCGACGGCGTGGCTGCCGGCGGCGACGAGGTCGCCGGTGAGCTTCCGCAACGCGGCCAGGTCGACCTCGCCGGTGACGGCGTCGAAGGGGGTGACCGGGTAGGAGATGATGCCCTTCAGGGGCGGGGTGGCCGTCACAGCTCCACCTTCCCGGTCAGGCAGTCGGGGTGGTTGCGCAGCGCCTTGCGCGCGTAGTACCCGAAGTTCGCCTTGCTGCGCCGGTCGGTCGAGGTCCAGTCGTGGGCCTCGCGGGCCAGAACCGGGTCCAGCGGCTGGATGGTCCCCGCGGACATCGCCAGCAGCTGCAGGCGGGCGGCTCGCTCGATGAGCAGCGCCAGGGTGCAGGCTTCCTCGATCGTGGAACCGGTCACCAGCTGGCCGTGGTGGGCGAGCAGAATGGCCCGCTTGTCGCCGAGGGCCGCGGAGATGATCTCGCCCTCTTCGTTGCCCACGGGCACGCCCGGCCATTCCTTGAGGAAGGCGCAGTCGTCGTACAGCGGTGTCGTGTCCATCTGGGAGACGATCAGCGGCACTTCCAGCATGGCGAGTGCGGCCGTGTGCAGGGAGTGGGTGTGGATGATGCAGTTGACGTCCGTGCGCTCCCGGTAGATCCAGGTGTGGAAGCGGTTGGCGGGGTTGGGCATGCCCTCGCCCTCCAGGACCTCCAGGTCCTCGTTGACCAGCAGCAGGTTGTCCTCGGTGATTTCGTCGAAGCCCAGCCCCAGGCGCTGGGTGTAGTACGTGCCCGGTTCCTGCCCGCGGGCGCTGATCTGCCCGGCGAGCCCGGAGTCGTGGCCGCCGTCGTAGGCGATCCGGCAGGTGAGCGCCAGCTTCTGGCGCGTGGACAGTTCCAGGTCCCCGAAGTGCCGGTCCATCTGCCGCTCTGCGCGGTGGACGAGGACGTCCTTCGGGTCGTGCAGCGTTTTCGTCATGGGTCTGCTCCAGTTTTGCCCTGCCCCGGTGGCCGGGCGCGTACCCGGAGCGGAAGCCCCGGGAGGAAACTGAGTTCACCATAGGACACAAAGTTTCCTACCGGCAAGGGCTCTCCCGCAGCGGGCGCCCACCCTGGGCGCAAGCCTCGGCCGAGGCTCGCGCAGGGGCAGGTTGTTCGCTATAGGACACGGCGTGTCATCATGGTGGGGAACGCGGACTGTGCCGCGCGGACCGGTCGACCGAGGAGTTGTCACCGGGGAGAGGAAGACGCCAGTGATCAACCGGGTGCGCCAACTGCGCAAGGAACGGCTGATGACCCTGGAGGCGCTGGCCGAGCGGGCCGGCGTCACCAAGAGCTATCTGTCGAAGGTCGAACGCGGCCAGAGCACTCCCTCGATCGCGGTGTGCGCCTCCCTGGCCAAGGCCCTCGAAGTGCCCCTGGACAGCCTCTTCTCCGAGGCCGAGGAGCTGGGCGAGGTCACGGTCACCCGGGCCGCGGAACGTCAAGCCCTGACCGCCCCGGACGAGCCCGGCACCCGCTACGAGGGCATGGCACTCGACGCCGGCAGCAAGGGCATGACCCCCTTCATGCTGTACCCGCCGCTCGACACCGACCCCATCCCCTTCCGGGACCACCCCGGCGAGGAGTTCGTCTTCGTCCACGAGGGCCGGGCCGAACTGATCCTCCCCTCACGCGTGGTCACGCTCGACACCGGCGACTGCGTCTACTTCAAGGCCACCACACCCCACAAACTCCGCTCCCTGGGAACCAAACGCGCCACGGTTCTCCTCCTGGTCACCAACAGCGACGACGACACCGCAGACGGCGCCCGGATTGCGCACTCCCGCCTGCCCTGAAGGGGAGCCGGCCCACAACCCCGCAAGAAAGCGGGGGGGCGAGGCGTGCGGTGGGCTGACCTGGCCACAGCGCTGTGGAGTACTACGTTGCGCGGGCAGTTCCCGCTCGGCAGGGTGCAGGCTGCGCCGGGGGCGTCGGGCCGAAGGCGGGCTGATGGGCGCCGGAGAGCCGGGTTCCGGTGTCCTCCTCGACGACATGGTGCTGCCCAGCGGCGGCCGGCTGGCCCGCCGGGTGCGGTGGCAGCCGTGGGTGGAGGCGGAGAGCGCTGGAAGGACCGTAGGTGGAGAACCGCGGCCGCCCGGGTGGCGGTGAACCAGGAGTGGGTGGCCCTTGGGCTGATCGACACGCGCTTCACCAGCTGGCGGATCGCTCTGGTGGACGGCTGCTGATGGGCGGTCACCGGCCGACGGTCCCGCTGCACACGGGGTGGTCAGCATCAGCGGCAGGAAGGGCAGGCGGCGCTCGGTGACCTCTTCCGCCCGCAGGTCTGGTTGGCGCGGCGGCTGCTTCGCTTCGGCGACACGCTTCGGGCCGGACAGCTGCTCTGGTCGATGCCGTGCACGTCGGCTCCCCGCACGTGCCGCCGGTCGACCCGCCCGGGCTCGATCCGCGGGCACTGGCACCGGCGTGATCGACCTGACCCCCACGGGTCTCGGGACGGCACTCGTGCGCTCGCCGAGCAGAACGCGAGCACCAGCTCAGAGCCTCCGCCACCACCGGCGTGCCGGTGGTGGCGGAGGCTACGGCAAGGGCCTGGGCGCCTGCGGGGAGTGGCTGGGTCACTCAGACGGGTCTGAGGAGCCGCACTCGTGCACGTGACTACGCCGGAGGCTTCTGCAGCCAGTCTGCTTCGGTGGTCCAGAACATGTGGCGCGCACCGAGGTAGTCGTGGGCGAAGTTCGTGAACCGTTCGCGGGTGTACGGCTTACCGGTCTTGGGGTCCTTGGCGTTGATGTCGGGTTCCTGGACGGCCATCGCCACGAGGGGAAGGGCACCCTTGTACTCGTGGAGGAACTTGTAGGAGTTCTCCATCTGGTACGGCCGGTCCGGCAGGGTGTCCGGTCCTCCGATGCCGATCTTCTTTTCCCTGGCGAGGTCGAACATCTCCTTCATGCGCTTGTGGTCGTCGTCATCCGGCAGGAAGTTGATGTACTGAATGAACTGCGTCTTGGTGAAGACCTTCTTGCCGTAGCGCATGTTGTCGATCTCGGCATCGATGTAGGACTTCGAGGTGTACTTGGTCTTGTCCTGCTTGATGTCCACCTCGACGGCGGTCTCCGGAAGGTTCACCCCGGCGAGCTTGCCGTCGAACTTCTTCGCCATCGCCTTCAGCATGGCCTGGAAGTCTGCTCGTACCTCCTTCTTCCACTGCGCGGCCATGGCCCCATGGGTGGTGGGGTTGTCGGGGTTCTCGTCGATCGTCGGCGCGACCCCGCCCTCGTCCTTCACGTATTGAGGAACGTTGGCGTCCTTCATGGCCACGTCGAAGAACCGGTCCTGGACCTGGACGAACAGCTTCTTGTGGCGTTCCTGAAGATATTTCAGGGCATTCTCAAGCCGCGACCACTTGTACTCCCCCTTCTTCCCTTCAAGAGCCTTCCAGGGCGCCACCACCTGTACGCCGCCGATGTCCGTTCGGTCGATCATGGCCTTGACCTTCGGGTCTTCCCCGGATATGGCATCCTCGAATGCGCCGAGCGACATGTACAGATTGTCCGTCACCTTGTCGCGGGACACCGGGGCGGCGGCCTTGTCGAGGACGGGAGTCGTGGCGGCCGCTCCAACGGTGGCCGTCAAGGCCACGGCCGTGAGGACAACAGATCCGACTGCACCACGTTGCGTCATCATGAGCGCGAGGCTATGGAAAAGTTCTAAGTCAAAGATAAGAGAGTCGGTCGTCGCTCCGTGTAGGTACCTCACCGCCACCTGACGGCCCACCCAGGAGTGGCAGTTTTCTCGCCGCCTTGAAAGAGCGCCGTCGGCGGCAGCTGAAGACCACCGCGGGGCCTGCTTGTGGCAGGCTCTGCCTGTCGCGGGCGATGGTATGTGGGCGTTGTTTTGGAAGAAGTGCCTCCTCCACACATTCCCGTGACAGCCCTGCCGTTCAAGGGATGATGACAGCGGTGCCTCCCCGCCGCTGCTGTCAGTGGCCGGTGCCGTCCCCGTCCGGGCCGGGAGTGGGCTGTCCCAGGCCCCGACGGATCGCGATCTCCACGGGCGAATAGGCGCCGTCGGCCCGCTCCAGCTCATACGGTGCGGCCGGCATGAGCGGTGGCTGGGCCATGAAGCGCGGCCGCGCTCCGTGGTGTGGTTGTGCCGCGTGCACGAGGAACGGATGGCACAGGTAGACATCGCCGGGGGACCCGGTGGCGAGGGCGAGTGGCCGGTGGTCGGAGGCGGCCACCAGGTCGGGCGCAAGGGTCAGCCCGCTCGCCCCGTCCTCCCCGTACTGCTCCAGCACCTTCGGCACGTCCAGATGCGAGCCGACGCGAATCCGGGTGGGGGCGTCCTGTTCGCCGACTTCGCTGAAGAGGAACAGCATCAGCAGTGCCCGCCCCTGGGAGCGCAGGTTGGTGAAATACCAGCTCTCCCCTTCCGGCAGGTAGCTTCCCTCGATGTGCCAGCCGGCGTCGTCCGGCTCCTCCTCGTGCGGGAAGCGCAGCGGGAACGTGCCGAGCGAGTAGCGCGGCTCCCAGCGTCCCGCGCCGACGAGCAGGTCGTAGGCGTGGTGCAGGGCGGGGGAGTTGGGGGCGGCGGCGAAGGGGCCCTGGCCCATGCCGGGCACCCAGTGCACGGGCTGTGTCCAGGTCGCCGGGTCGTCCTGGTCGCAGCCCGTCTCCCGCCACAGCAGCCGTGCGCAGTCCGCGGCCACGCGCGGCGCGACGGCTCCCTCCAGCTTCACGAAGCCGTCGTGGAGGAAGCGGGATACCAAGGTCGTGTCATCCATGCCCCCACCCTGCAGCGACACCACCCGCGGCCACCCGACACTGCCCGCACCACCTTTGTCGGGTGTTTACCGCACCACACCCCATCGCTGCCCGAGACCGGTCGCCTCTGCTGCACCCCTCTCGGGTGCCGGCCTTCGCTCAGGACAGTTGGTGACGAAGCCGGCAGCCGGCAGCCGGCTGCCGTACGCTCTGCGGACTCGAATTGCAGACCAGACCAGACCGGACCGGACCTGGCCGGTTGCTGGTTTCTGTCCTCGGTGTGGCCGTTCGTGGACCCCTGCCCCATGGGTGTGGCCCGTAGAGCGGGCCTGGGGCGCCCGGCTTGCGGCGGGTGATGCGGCGCAGGAGGCCCTCGCCTGCGCCGCATCACCGCGAGGTGGCGGGGTCAGCGGTCGAAGCTGACCGAGCTGGCCTGGTCGTTCATGGCGTCGCCGACGTAGGGGACGTTGCCGCGGTAGGTCTGGCTGAATCCGCGGAAGTTGTCGTGCTGGTAGAGGGTGACGTCGCACTGGCCGGAGGCGGTGGAGCTGATGGTGTCGTTCCAGTCGGAGGCCAGGGTGGCGAATTCGGGGTAGCGCCAGCCGCAGCCGACGCTGCCGGTGAAGGTGAGGGAGCCGCCGCCGAAGTCCTTGTCGCGGTAGACCGTGCCGAGGACCCGCTGCTCGGGGGCGGCACCGGAGGGGGCGGTAGCCGGCCGGGTGTTGTTCGCGAGCTTGGTGCCGTGCTGGCTGCGCGGGCCGTTGAGGCGTTCCTGGAGCTTGTGGTCCTGGGCCGCGGCCCGGGTGTCGTTGGGGGCGTCGGTCACGCGGCCCTTCGTGCCGTAGGTGATGGCTTCTCTGTAGGTGGAGAAGCAGGCCTTGTCGCCGTTGTCGGTGTTGATCGCGCAGTGCCGGGCCGCCGTGCTGCCTGCAGGGCCGGCTTCCTGCGCGAGGGCGGGCGAGGTGACGGCGGCCAGGGTGGCCAGCGTGCCGAGGCCGATGGCGGCGAGGGTGCGAATGGGCTTCATGGGGTTCCTCCTCCGGAAACGATGTGAGGGGTGACGGTTCTTGCTGTGCTCCGCAGAGTGCCGCGCACCGTTCACCGCGGGATAAACGCAGCTGTTGCCAGGAGGCCGCGGACCTGTTCGGCGTCCTGCTCGGCCTGCAGCCCGTCGAAGAGTTCCAGGGCCGCCTGCAGGCAGGCTTCGGCGCGGGCCTGCTGGCCCAGGTGGAGGAGGCTGCGCCCGAGGGTCCTGAGCAGGCCGCCTTCCAGCATCGCGCTGACCTTGCGGGCCATGGGCAGGAACGTCTCGGCGGTCCGTGCCGCGAGCGCGTAGTCCTGCTGCTCGGCATGGAGTTGGGCGATCAGGTTGCCGGACGCGGCCTCGAAGGAGGCCACGTTCAGGGTGCGGAAGAGGGCCAGGCCCGCGCCGGCCCGGCGCAGGGCCTCCTCCCGGTCACCGCACAGGTGCAGGACACGGGCCAGGTAGTACAGGCCGATGGCCGCGGAGACCGACTCCCGGCCGCCCAGGAGCTCTGCTCCGCGTTCGGCTGCCGCCTGCGCCTCGGCGAGCCGGCCCTGACGGGCGTAGTTGAAGGCCAGCTCACCCAGTGCGGTGCCCTCCGCGCTCGCCGCGCCCAGCGTGCGGAAGGACCGTACCGACGCCTCCCCGTGCACGATCGCGTCCTGGAAACGGCCGCGGACGCGGGCGTGGGCGCACAGGGTCAGGTGGGCCGAGGCGCGCAGCCGCAGGTCGGCGTCGCGGTCGCACAGTGCGAGGCTGCGGTGGAGCTCGGTCTTCGCTTGCGGGAAGGAGTTGGCGTGCCACAGGGCATTGCCCCGTACGTAGCGGGCCAGGGCCTCGCAGGGCCGGTCGCCGCGCCGGGCGGCGACTTCGGCGACCTGGCGGGCCAGGTCGCCGACCGCCGACAGGTGGGTGATGCCGCTCAGCACGGTGTTCAGCCGGTCGACGAGATCGGCGGCCTGGGCCAGCGGCAGGCTGTCGTCGGTGCAGGCGCGGGCGATCAGGGCGCGTTGCAGGGCCGTTTCCTCGCGCATCCAGTCGGTTGCCTCCTGCGCGGTGGTGAAGGCCAGTCCGGGTGAGGTCGGCGCGACGTCGATGAGCGTGCGCTCCTCGGGCTCGGCCGCGTGCGCGACGGTGTCGGCGTTGCGGGCGGTGGCCAGGCAGAAGTCGAGGAGGGCGGCGACGGCGCGGGAGGTGGTCGCGGCACGGTCCTCGCGGGCGTTCGCGGCGCGGGCGAAGACGCGGACCAGGTCGTGGAAGTGGTAACGGTCCAGGCGGTGGGACTGCAGGAGGCTGAGGTCGACGAGGGAATCCAGGAGTTCCCCGGCCTCCTCGATGCCCAGGCCCAGCAGGGCGGCGGCGCTCGGCAGGGCGATGTCCGGTACGTCCAGGACGGACAGCAGCCGGAAGGCGCGGGCCTGCTCGGTGGCGAGCGTGGCGTAGGAGAGTTCGAAGGCGGCGTCCACGGCGGCGTCGCCGGTGCGCAGTTCCTCCAGGCGGCTGCGTTCGTCGGCGAGGCGGCGGACCATGCCGGCGAGGGACCGGCCGGGCTCCGCCGCCAGGCGGGAGGCGACGATCCGCAGGGCCAGCGGCAAGGAGCCGCAGGCGGCCACGAGCGCGGCCGCGGCCTCGCCGTCGGCGTCCACGACGCGGCGGCCGGCGGTCCGCCGCAGCAGGCTCAGGGCCTCGGTTTGCGGCAGGACGTCCAGCCGCAGGTGCCGCGCCCCGGCCAGCCCGGTGAGCCAGGCGCGGCTGGTGACCAGGACAGTGCAGTCGGCGGAGCCGGGGATCAGGGGTCTGAGTTGCTCGCAGCAGGCCGCGTTGTCCAGCAGCAGGAGCATCCGGCGGCCGGCCAGCAGCGAGCGGTACAGGGCCGAGCGCTCCTCGGCGTCCTCGGGGATGTCGTCGTCGGCGGTGCCCAGTGCGCGCAGCAGGGTGGCCAGTGCGGCATGCGGGTGCACGGGGGCGGTATCGGCGCCGCGCAGGTCGATGTGGAGGCGCCCGTCGGGAAAGGCGTGCTCGCCCAGTACGTGAGCGGTCTGCACCGCAAGGGCGGTCTTGCCGACGCCCGCCATGCCGCTGACCGCCGAGACGACGACGGCCGGGGCGCCCGGGCGGGTCAGCATGCCGGTGAGTTCCCGCAGCTGTTCGTCGCGTCCGGTGAAGCCGGCGACGGGGGAGGGGAAGGAGGCGTGGCCGGGGGCCTGCGGCCGGCGCTCGGTCCGGGCACGGCGCAAGGTGGGGTCCGAGCGCAGGATCCGTTGGTGCAGCGCGGTGAGGTCGCCCGCCGGGACGCGTTGCGCGGGCGGCAGGCGGCCCAGTTCCGTACTGAGGTGGCGCCGGGTGTCCTCGTAGACGCCCAGGGCCTCGGCCTGGCGACCGGAGCGGTAGAGCGCCAGCATCTGGACTGCGCGCAGCCTCTGGCTGGCCGGGTACTCCATGACCAGGGCGCTCGCCTCGGCCACGAGACCGGGCCGGTCACCGAGCTCGGCATCGAGTTCGAGCCGGGCCTCCAGCAGCAACTGGCGCAGCCGGGCGTAGCGGACGCGCAGCGCCCGGGCGTGGGGGCCGTGGAGTCCGGCCAGTGGTTCGCCGGTCCACAGCGCCAGGGCACCGGCCAGGACGTCGCGGGCCTGCGCGGCGCTGCCGCCCGAGGCCCGGATCTCCTCGGCCCGGGCCAGGGCACGCTCGCAGGCCCAGGTATCGACGGCACGGGCGGGCACCCGCAGCGCGTAGCCGTTGCCGACGGTGACGAGCAGCGGCCGGGCGGTGTGCCGGGCCAGGGCCCGGCGCAGCCGCCACACGTGGGTGCGCACGCAGTGCTCCGCCCGGGACGGGCGCTCGCCCTCGTCCCACACCCCCTCCACGAGCAGCGGCAACGCCACGGTCCGGCCGGCGGCGGCCAGCAGGATCGCGAACACCTCCTGCGACCTGGACTGACCGAGATCCACCGGCACACCGTCGTACCAGGCCCGCACCCGGCCGAGCACGGCGCACTCCAGTCCCGGGCCGGGGGTGGGGGCGGGGGTGGTCACCGGGTGGAGGAGCCGCAGGAGGGCTGCAGACCGAAGGACGCCGACCACAGCGGGACGAAGTACGGGGCTTCGCTGTCCTGCCCCGCCAGGATCGCCATGTCGCCGTCGGAGCGGACGGTCAGCTTGGTCCACGGCATGTGCGCACAGTCCGCGCTGCCGGTCCGGCTCTGCCACAGCTGGACGCCGTCCGGGGTGGTGACGACGAGATTGCCGTCGGCGCGCAGCTCGGCCCGGTTGCCCACCCCGGTGGTGCCGGAATGCCACCGCAGCTGCCGCCCCGCACCGTTGGCCCCGGAGGCGTAAAGAGCGAGGTCTCCGTCCTGCTGCATCACCAGCTGCGCCCCACCACTGGCCAGCCGGGCCCCCGAGGCCAGGGTGCCCCCGTTGACCAGGGTGTCGGAAGCCGCGCGTTCGGCGTGAGCCGTCCCGCTGGTGACCAGGACCCCGGTGGCCGCCAGGACCGCGGTGGCCACGACGGACGCGGCGCGGGTAAGGAGCGAGCAGTTCGTTGCCATCGACATTGCGAGACCTTTCGGTGGGGTGGCGCATCCTTTACCGGCTGGTCTCGACCATCGCGGGTG
This sequence comes from Streptomyces mashuensis, assembly GCF_014654785.1. Classification (GTDB taxonomy): domain Bacteria; phylum Actinomycetota; class Actinomycetes; order Streptomycetales; family Streptomycetaceae; genus Streptomyces; species Streptomyces mashuensis. Next base: position 47,168 of record NZ_BNBD01000008.1, on the reverse strand, counting down.
GCACTGTACGAACGATCAACGCCCTATGAACGGGCAGCTGGGCACATGCCGCCATGGGGTACGGCGGGACCACCACCTGGATCGCCGGACCGCTGCCGTAGCGCTCGCGGATCGCCCGAGCGGTGGTCGTCCTACCCGAGCCGGAGTTTCCGCGCAGCACCAGGACCACCCCCGCACACGCGGGGAGACGGACGGCCCAATAAATAAAGAGCCGCCAAGACCGTGTCGTTCATACAATCGGACACGATTCACGAAGGAAAACGGAACGGGACGGAACCGGACGGGACAGGGAAACAGTGAAACTCGCCGAGGCACTGGCAGAACGAGGGGAAGCAACGCGCCGCGTGGAACAGCTGCGGGCGCGCATCGTCAGCAGCGCGCGGTACCAGGAGGGCGAGTCGCCCGCCGAGGACGCGGCCCAGCTGCTGGCCGAGGCCGGTGACGTGCTGGACAGCCTGGAGACGCTGATCCGCCGCATCAACCGCACCAACGCGGCGACGGACATGGGCCAGGACGGCACCCTCACCGACGCCCTCGCCCGGCGGGACGTCCTGCGACTGCGCCACGCGCTGGTCACGGCGGCCGCGGATGCGGCAGCGGGTACGGGGGAGCGGGGCTACGGCCGGCAGCTCCGGTCCGAGCTGGTGACGCTGTCCGCACTCCCGGTGGCGGAACTCCGCGAGCAGGCGGATGTGCTCGCACGCGACATCCGGGAGATCGACATGCGGATTCAGCGCACGAACTGGGAGGCCGATCTGCTGGACTGAGCACCGGTCCGGCAAAGTGGAGACGATGTGGAGCAGGTAGCCGTTCAGGGGGCGTGCACAACCGAGGGCCGGCGGTTTCCGGTCCACTCGTGGCGCGTGAGGAGCAACGCAGGGGTTCGATTCCCCGGCACACATTGCAGCTCAGCACCGCGTACAGGTAACAGTGCAGCATGCACGGTTCATCACCACGTGCAGACCCGGGACGGCGAGGGCGGGTTCGGGGCTTTCCACATCACATCCTTCCGGTAATCCGGCATTTTCCGCAGCGCGGCAACCGTATGACGGATCACGGCTGTACGCGTCGTGGTCCCGTTGCGCCGACGCCGGCTGAGCGGCCGAGTGCCTCCTCCCTCCGCGTCAGGTCGCGGCCACGGGTCTCCGGGGCAAGGGCGACCGTGACCGCGGTGACCACCGCGGCCAGGCACACATACACAGCAACCGGGGTAGCGGAGCCGCTGGCTCTGAGGAGCCCGACAGCAACGATGGGCGCCAGGGCGCCGGCGAACACGGAGGACAGCTGGAACCCCATGGAGGCACCCGTGTAACGGACCCTCGTGTCGAACATCTCGGAGAGAAAGGCGGCCTGGGGGCCGCACATGGCGCCGTGCAGCAACAGCCCCACGGTCAGCGAGACGGTGATCACGGGGAACGAGCGGGAGTCGAGCAGGGCGAAGAAGGCAAAGACCCAGATGCCCATCCCCACCGACCCGATCAGCGTCACCGGCCTGCGCCCGGCCCTGTCGGAGAGTGCGCCCCACACCGGGATCGTGGCGAAATGGACGACGGAGCCGATGAGAACGGTGTTGAGGGCCGTGCTCCGGGGAAGCTCCAGGTGCGTAGTGACGTATACGAGGAGGAACGAGGTGAGGACGTAGTACGAGACGTTCTCGCCGAACCGGACGCCCATCGCCACGAGCACTTCCCGGCGTCTTCCTCGGACCACCTCGACGGCAGGGAGCCGGGGCGGGGGCTCGGCACGGGCCTGGAGGAAGACCGGAGATTCCGGGACGGTGGTGCGGATCCACAGGCCGAGCAGCACGAGCAGCCCGGACAACAGGAAAGGAATGCGCCAGCCCCAGGAACGGAAATCCTGCTCCGGCTGGAGAGCCGCGAGCAGGGCCAGGACGGCGGTGGACAGGAGGTTGCCGGCAGGACCGCCCGCCTGCGGCCAGGCGGCCCAGAACCTGCGACGCCCGCTGCCGCCGTGTTCACAGGCCAGGAGCACGGCTCCACCCCACTCACCGCCCAGGGCGAAGCCCTGGACGAGGCGCAGCAGGGTCAGCAGAACGGGGGCGGCGACACCGATGGTGGTGTACGTGGGCAGGAGGCCCATGGCGAAGGTGGCGCCACCCATCGTGAGCAGGCTGACCACCAGTAGCTTCTTGCGCCCCGCACGGTCACCGAAGTGCCCGAGGACAATGCCGCCCAACGGTCTGGCCGCGAACCCGATCGCATAGGTGACGAAGGCCATCAGCGTGCCGGCGAGCGGGTCGCCCGCCGGGAAGAACCGGGTGTTGAACACCAGAGCGGCGGCCGACGCGTAGAGGAAGAAGTCGTACCACTCGACGGTCGTGCCGACCAGGCTCGCAGCGACGACGCGGACCATGCCGCCACGAGCGGCGCCGGGCCGGGCCGGCGCGGTAGGGGTCACGTCGCTCTCCCACGCACTGCTCTTGTCATGGCCGCAGACAGTACGGGCGCCGGCGTCGGGCTTCCAGGGCGCCTTCCGGTCCCGGCGCCCCTCGCTTCAGCCCGCCTGCTGGTGAGTACCCACGATGACGGAGTCCACGGATACGGCCCACCTGACGTCCTCGTCCGCGTCGGCCTGGATCACCAGGGCGGTGAACACCCCCGCGCCCAGGCACCGCCGACGTCCCACATCCGCAGAGTCACTGGTAAGCGGTGGTCGCGATGCGTGCCTTGTAGGTCACGGTGCCCTTGCCGCAGGTGCGGTGGGCGGCGGGAGGGAGGAAATGGATGTCCGGGCCGCCGAAGTGGCTGTCGCTGCCGTCCGGTACACCGGCCCACATGTACTCGCCCGAGTGGTGGCGGACGATGGACTTCACGTGCTTCCTGTTGCCGAGCGGCCCGGGGAGCGGGGTCGGCTTCAGGGTCCGCTTGTCCATCTCGTACACGTGCCGGCTGTCGGTGAGCAGCAGCCGGTGCTTGTCGGTGTAGTCGGGCTGCAGATCGTGGCCGTTGCCGCCGATGGTGATGCGGTGGTCCGCGCCGACCTCGCGCAGCCGCACCCCCGCGCCGCTGCCGACGAGCCGGTAGCGGCGGATCTCGGTACGCCCGATGGCCCACAGCAGCTTGTAGGCCGGGTCCCACAGCACGCCGTGCGCCTCGGTGAGCGGGTACGACGTGACGTGGCTGAGGGTGCCGATGCGCCCGTTCCTCGTGGTGTACAGGTGGATGCTGCCGTGGGGCCGCGGCGCGTCGGGCCGCGGACGCTTGGTGCCGGCGCCTGCGACGACGACCGCACCGTTCTCCCGTATCAGCTCGATGCTGTGGGGATAGTTCCCCACGGGCACCGACCAGAGGAGCTTCTTGTCCTTCTTGCGGTAGATGCCGGCCCTGCCCTTCGAGGGGCTGTCGCCCGCGGTGACGAGCACGACGTCACCGTCGTGGGCGCTGGTGCGGCAGCGGGCCTCCAGGACGTCGCCCCAGCCCGGCCGCAGCTCCCACTGCACGTACGGGGCGGTGAAGGACGGGGCGTTCCGGTCGAACTCCATGACCCGGTCGTTGCCACCGTCCACCCGGGTCACCAGGACGCGGTACGACGCGGGGCCGGCCGGCGCGGCACTCGCCGTGCCGCTCAGCAGCCGGGCCCCCGCCGGCACCCCCACCACACCGGCGACCGCCGCCCGTAACAGACTCCGTCTCTCCATGCCGATCCCCCTTGTGTGCGGGAGACCCCTGTGGCCTCCGGTACGGAGGACGAGACTCTATGGAGGCTGGTTGCACGGGTGGATGCGCGGGAAGGTCCCCCCGAACGGCCGGGCCGGTGCCGTAGCACGGCAGTTGAGGCTGGAGAGTAAAGACCACGGATGACGATGACCGTATGAACGATATGAACGACATGAACGGCATGAACGACTCTTTCGGTGCGTCAGCCGTGGGCGACGCGAGGCAGCTGCGGTTGTGCGTTCTGGGTCCCGTGCGCGCCTGGAGCGGCGAGAGGGAACTGGACCTCGGGCCACCCCAGCAGCGGGCGATGCTGGCGATACTGGCCATGCACGCACGCCGCACCGTCTCCATCGACGTGCTCCTCGGCGGCCTGTGGGAGGACCCTCCGGCCCGCGCTGTGACGGTCCTGCGCACGTATGCCTCGCGGCTGCGGCGCGTGCTGGAGACCGACCGGACGCGCCCAAGGGTCCTGCCCATGGCGGACAACGGCTATGTCCTGCAGCTGTCTGCGGGATGCCTGGACGTCGAGGTGCTGGAGGAACGGACCGCGGCGGCCGGGCGGGCCCGGGCCGAGGGGGACATGGCCGCGGCTGCCGGGCTGCTGCGGGAAGCATGCGAGCTGTGGAAGGGCGACCCGCTGGCGGGTCTTCCGGGGCCCTACGCACAGGCACAGCGTGCCCGGCTCACCGAACGACGGCTGATCGCCGTCCAGGCATGGGCCGAGGCGGAGCTGGGGGCGGGGCGGCACGCCGGTGTCATCGGGGAGCTGACCATGTGGGTCGATCAGCACCCGCTCGTGGAGCCGATGAGGGAACTGCTGATGCTGGCGCTGTACCGCAGCGGACGGCAGGCCGAGGCGCTGGGGGTGTTCGCCGACGCCCGTCGCACGCTGGGCGAGGAGCTGGGGGTCGAGCCGGGCCCGGGCCTGCGCGAACTTCACCAGGCGATATTACGGGCCGAACCGGCTCTGGCCGCTCCACCGGCCGGACCGGCGGCACCCTTCGACACGACGGCCCAGAAGTCAGGTTCCACTCTTTCCCCTCCGGCACAGCTGCCCGCCGACATCGCCGACTTCACCGGTCGCGAGGAGCTCGTACGGGACCTGCGGGCCGTCCTGACCTCCCATGGCCCGGCAATGCCACTGGTGGGCGTGTCCGGGATGGGCGGGGTGGGCAAGAGCACGCTCGCCGTGCACGTCGCCCACAGCGTCCGTGACCACTTCCCCGACGGCCAGCTGTACGCCAACCTGCGGGGGGCAGGAAGCCTTCCGGCCGACCCGGCCGAGGTTCTGGCTGCTTTCCTCGGCGCGCTCGGCGTGGCTGACGCGGCAATCCCCCAGGGGACCACGGAACGAGCGGCTCTGTTTCGTTCGCGGCTGGTCGGACGCAGGATTCTGGTGCTGCTGGACGACGCCCGCGATACCGCTCAGGTCACGCCGCTGCTGCCCGGCACCCGGTCGTGCGCGGTGGTGGTGACCAGCCGGACGTGGCTGGCGGAGACGCCGATGTCGCGGCGGGTGGGTCTGGAGCCACTGGCGTGCGAGGAAGCAGTGCGGCTGGTCGCCACCATTGCCGGGGGGCCGCGCGTGGCTGCCGAGCCCGAGGCGGCCCGGCAGCTGGCGCGGGCCTGCGGGTTCCTCCCGCTGGCAGTGCGGACCGCGGCGTCCCGCCTGGCCACCCGCCCGGCCTGGCGGTTGTCCCACATGGTCGACCGGCTGGCCTGTGAACGTCGCCGTCTCGCCGAGCTGACAACCGGCGAGCTCGCCGTCGCCGCGTCGTTCCGGCTCAGTTACGACCAACTCAGTGCCGAGGCTGCCCGCGCGTTCCGGATGCTGGCCCTGCCCGACGGACCAGGGGTGTCGTCGGCGGCCGCCGCGGCGCTGCTGGAACTGCCGGAACAGGAGGCCGAACGGCTGGCCGAGTCACTGACCGACCTGGGACTGTTGTCCTGCCCGCACCCCGGCCGCTACGAGTACCACGACCTGCTGCGGCTGTTCGCTCGCCAGCTGGTCCGGCAGGAGGAGGGGCCCGCCGCCGAGAAGGCCGCCATGGAACGGCTGACACGGCACTACCTGGCAACCGTGGCCGGCCTGTACCGGGTGGTCCGGCCCGGCTACCCCTTCCCGGATCTGGTGGCACCCGTGGGCGCCCGGGCGGGATTCGACGGACCGGTGGCGGGCCTGCGCTGGGCCCGGCAGGAGATCCCGGCCGTGCTGGCGGTGGCCGGGCAGGTCTGCCGGGAACCCGGCGGACCGCTGGCGGTCGTGGCCGATCTGACGCTGGTGCTCATCCAGCTGATCGACCTCGGCATGGCCGTGCCGGAGTTGTGCGAACTGGCCGGCCGGGTCGCCGAGGCCACGCGCGCGGCGGGCCTGCCCCACAGCGAGGCGCGTGCCCGTTACACCCTGCTGTGGGCGCTGCGGGAGATGCTGCGGACCCGCCAGGCCCGGCACGAGGCGGACCGGGTGATCACGCTGTGCCGGCAGACGGGACAGACGGCTCTGCTGGCGCCCGCTCTCACGGCCCTCGCCCTGACCAGCATCCGTCACTGCGACGACGAGGAAGCCGTGGCCTGGTGCGACGAGGCCGTCACCCTGGCCGCCCAAGAGGGCAACCGGTCCTCGCACGCGTTCGTCGAGAGCATGTCGGCGCTGGTCGATGTCGCGCTCGGACGACTGGAGCCCGCGCTGAGCCGGGCCGAACGGAGCCTGGCGACCTTCGAAGACCTCGGGGACCGGGTCGGCCGCATCCACATGACCTACGCCCGGGCGACGGCACTCCACGGACTGGGGATGTTCGAGGCGGCGTGCGAGGGCTACCGGGAATGCCTCGCCGCCCTGCGGGCGCTGGAGTCCTGGGACCGTATGCCGGGTGTCCTGGTGGGCCTGGCCGAGTCCTGCCGCGCCGCCGGACGCCCCGCCCATGCAGTGGAGGCGGCCGAACAGGCGCTGGTCATCGCCGAGGAGGTCGGCCTGGAACACCGCCGCGCGAACGCATTGACCGCCCTTGGCCACGCCCTGTGCGACCTCGGGGAGCACGACCGTGGCCAGGCGTGCCTCGCCGAGGCGGGAAGCGGCATGTAGCCGGCGCTGCCGGAACCGCTTCGCCGCCCCCGACACGCTCAATGACTGTCCCGATAGCCCCCGCCTGACGGAGCAGCCCTTCTAGGGAGGGCGCCGGCTCCCGGCACACGGCGGCGAGCGCCTCACCAGGCGGAGTACCGGACAACCGCCGAACCGCTCCCCCCGCAACGTCTGGGAATCTTTCGCCGTACCAGCGAGCTGAACCATCAGGTCAGCAGCAGACAGGAGAGACATCGATGGTCGAGTACCGAGCTCGTGAAGCAGGGAACGCAGCAGAGCAGGACGGTGGCGGGCCGGTCCTCCACGACACATTCACCCTCGATCTGCACGTGCCCGCAGCCCCTGGCGACGTGTTCCGCGCGTTCTCCGACTCCGGCGTGCGACGGCGGTGGTTCAAGCTTCCGGGCAGCGGGGCGACCTACGAACACGACTTCCGTGTCGGCGGCGGCGAGACCGCCTCCAGCACCTTTGCGGTCCTCGACATGGAGCCGCAGCAGCTCGCGTACTGGTCCCGGTACCTCGACATCGTTCCCGGCCGGCGCATCGTCTACGTCTACGAGTCGCACGTGGACGGCGTGCTGCGCTGGACGTCGCTCGTCACCGTCGAGCTGCGGGCAGGGGCGGAGGAAACCGGAACCATAGTGACCTGGACGGAGCAGGCCGCGTTCGTCGCCCCGACGGGCGACGGCGGCGACGACCTGAAACACCTTCGCGGCGGGACGCGACTGCGGTTGAACGGACTGACAGTGGCTCTCGCAGCGAGGTGAGGGGCGCGGACCAGAACCACGGTCAGGGCAGGAAGGACACGGCTGCGGTGCCGGAGATGTTCGCCGGCCCACCGTGTCCCCCGCGGTGGAAGCGGGACCTCTGCCTCGCCGGTTCTGCCCCGCCGGCCGCGACGCGTCCGGCGCGCAGGACCAGGCCGTCGTCGCCGACGTCGCGCCGGCCGGGCGCTGGGAAGGAACCGATGGGATGCGAGATCCGGAAGCTGGTCCCGGCTACCGCGGCGCGTGACGTCAGTAGCTGTCGTAGCTGGGCTGACCGTTTGGCCGGTAGATGCCGATGACGGTCCCGCCCTTCGTCGTTGAGACGCTGACCGGTTCCAGCGCAGTGGGGATTGCTCCGTCGGCGAACAGCCGCTTGCCGGTGCCGATGATAACCGGGTGGATGGTGAGCCGGTACTCGTCGACGAGGCTGTGCTGCATGAGGGTCTGGGCGAGGTTGCCGCTGCCGACGACGTTGATGTCGCCGCCGTCGGACGCCTTGAGCTGGCGTACGGCGTCGACGACGTCGCCCTCCAGCAGGGTGGAGTTCTGCCACTCGACGGACGTCAGGGTCCGGGACGCCACGTACTTGTGCATGCGGTTCATCCGATCGGTGAACGGGTTGTCGGGATCGGCGGTCGGCCAGTACGACGCGAAGATCTGGTACGTCTTGCGGCCGAGCAGCATGGCGTCGGAGCGCTCGTACCAACCGGCGATGGCCGTGCCGACCTCGTCATCGGCCACGGGCTTCTGCCAGCCGCCGTGTGCGAAGCCGCTCTCGGCGTCCTCGTCCGGACCGCCCGGCGCCTGCATGACGCCGTCGAGCGTCAGGAACGTACAAATGATGATCTTTCGCATGGTGTACTCCCTTCGTGGATGGGTGGACCGTGCAATCGCCGGAAGCTCATCAGCGCGAGGTCGACCGAACCGCGCCGGGGCGAGGGCGGGACTGGCCGACGCGGTGCAGTGGCGCCCCCGTACGCCTCATCGGCACTCACTGGATGCTGACTGTGGACGCTCACCCACCCAGCCTCCCCGGACACTGGCGCGAGCGCACGGACCCACGCCCGAGACGGCCTGCCTGGCGCCATCCGGCCTCGCCGCCGCGAACTCCCACCGGCCCATCGTCGGTGACAACTGCTCCTACACCCTGCCGCAGGTCGGGCGTGCCAGGGCGGCTTCTCGGAAATTCCTCCCTGCTCGATCTCCCTCGGAGACCCCTGTCGGCATGGCTACAGCGCCGTGGCGCCCGGCGCCGTCATGCCGACCGCCTCGGGGGACCAAGGCGCCGGTCCAGGCCACCCACCGCTGGGGCAACCGGCCGAACCGCCGTCCATGACGACACACCTGTCTCCGCGGGCTCTTACACACGCTCGGGCTTGCGCGCCTCGATGAGGGTCCTGGAGGAGTGGGCGACGAAGGGGCCCTCGGCCTCGATCTTCTCGTGCAGCTCGCGCAGGCGGCTGCGGTACTGCTCGACGGTGAATCCGGGCACCGTCCAGATCACCTTGCGGAGGAAGTAGATCACGGCGCCGACGTCGAAGAACTCCATCCTCAGCCGTTCCGTGCGCACGTCGACGATGTCCAGGCCCGCGGCCTTCGCCGCCGCGGTCTCGTCGTCAGGGTGCCGCTTCCGGCGCGCCGCGGGCTGCGGCCCCAGGAAGTACTCCACCAGCTCCCACACGCTGGCCGGCCCGACGTGCTGGGCGAAGTACGTCCCACCCGGTCGCAGCACTCGCGCGATCTCGGACCACCACACCGTCGCGGGATGCCGGCTGGTCACCAGGTCGAATGCCTCATCGGCGAACGGCAGCGGCGGCTCGTCCGGGTCGGCGACGACCACCGCCCCGCGCGGGTGCAGCAGCCTGGTCGCCTTGGCCACGTTCGGCGGCCACGACTCCGTCGCGACCATCGTGGGCGGCAGCTTCTCCGCCCCGGCCAGGACCTCACCGCCACCGGTCTGGACATCGAGCGCCGCCGACACCACGGCGAGCCGCCGGCTCATCGCCTGCTGATAGCCCCACGACGGGCGTTCCTCCGTCGCCCGGCCGTCCAGCCAGGAGAAATCCCAGCCTTCCACGGAGGCCGACTCGGCTTCGGTGACAAGCTCGTCAAAAGTACGTGACATACCCACATCATTACGCCCGAGCCCACCCGAACGCACAGAGGCGTGTCCTCATGGGCAGCGGCCGAACCGCGCTGCTCATGAGGGCACGCCTGTGTGCGCGAGCTCCAAGGACGACACCCGCACGACCCCTGGCGGGACAGGGCATGTGCTGGCGGAGGTTCCGCGCGATCCCTCGACGACCTCTCCCTCCGTCCCGTCAAGGGGCCGGCCGCTGCCTCGTTCCGGAGGGGCGGTTTACGTCGCTTCGGAGCAACCGGCATTCATCTCAGCAGTTGAGCGTACGACCGCTGGCGCTGAGGTCGCCTGGCGGTGAGGCCGCGCCTCAGCAGGCACCCTCAAACGGAGAACAAGGGAGAACCATGTTCAAGCGCATCACCAGGCCTGCCTTCGGGCTGGTCCTCGCCTCGACCGCCGTGCTCGGTCTGGCCCTCCCGGCCGGCGCCGACGACGGATCCCGCCACGGCGACGGCGACCACGGCACCGGTGGACACCGGACCGGACGCCTGGTCGGGCCCGACGAATGCACCGCGGGCAACATCTGCTTCTGGTCCGAACGCGGCTTCCGCGGCCGGAAGACCGTCTACAAGTCGGCCCTCGTGGAATGCACCCGCATCGTCAAGCCCTCCGCCGGCGATCCCGCACGGTTGATGACCGCCCGCTCGGTGAAGAACCGCACCGACCGCACCGTCGTCATCGGCTACAACGACCCGCTGTGCCTGATCCCCAGTAGTGTCACCCTCTCCCAGACCCCCCTCCATCTCGCCCCGCTGTCGGACAACGCCGACCTCGGTTCGGGTATCCGTTACATCCGTTCCACCTGACCGGCAGCAACCGATACCTGCCGCCGCATGGCCGCGACAGCGACCCGGAAGGGCTGCACTCCACCGACGCGCCGACTCCCCGGGGCCGAGTTCGCGGGCGGTCAGTGCCGTGTTCCGTTCCCCCCGGTACGTGGGCCGATGGCAGAACCGGTCGCCATGTACGGCCGCCGGTCTCCGTCGCGGTGCTTGTCATGGCGCCCCGACCCCCGCCCACGACTCCCGACCGCTGAACGGCAGGAACCAGGGCCGGACTCGTGGCGCCGCCCAGCATGGCGAATGTGGTGGCCGTCGCGGTGGCCGGCGAAGCCGCGTGGCGGGAGCGGTCGGGGGTGACGTGGCCACGGCCGAGCCGTCGGCCGGTCCCAGACCGCAGCCGACCATGGCGCAGGAGACGCCAACGCGGCGCCAGAGCGGCGCGGCCTGGGACCGGCCGAGACCGCTTGTGAGCAGTCCAGCGGCGACGCAGAGCAGGCCGGCGCGCATCAGCGGCGGCCCGCCCAGCGACCCGTGAACACCGCCGGCGTCACGGCCGGCAGGCCGACCAGCGGCGCCTCCAACGGGCTCAGCCCATGCGCGCGGGTCAGCGCGAAGTACGTGAGGAACGTGAACATCGAGTTCGCGCAGAAGAGCACCAGCAGGACGAACAGCGCGCTGCGGGCCGAGGGGTTCCTGATCAGCCCGCTGTCGAGGACCGAATCGGCGTGGTGCCGGCAGCGGTGCCAGAGTACGGCGAGCAGGATGACGGACACCGCTGCTGCGCCCGTCGCGGGGGCGGTCAGGGCGATCAGTGCCGTCGTGGCCGCCGCGGTGCATAGGGCGATGCCCACCCCGTCGAGCCGCCGTTCCGGCCGGCCGTACCGCGGTAACCGACGGGGGAGCAGATTGAGGGCGCAGCCTGCCGTCACGGCAGCCAGCACAGCGAGGGCGCCGAAGATCGCGCGCCACCCCAGTGTGCTGGTGAGCAGGCCACCGAGCAGCGGCCCCGCGCAGGAGGCCGCGGCCGCTGTGGCGACCCACGCGCCCACGGCGCGTCGTTCCTCGTCCTCCCCTCGGCGTTGAGTTGCTGGATCGCCGGGTAGTACGTGTCCGAGAAGAGCAGGCGCTTGCAGGTCGGCATGACGCGCCATGACGAAGGCACGGATCTCCCGGCCCCACATACAGGGCGCTGTTGACCTTGCGGTCTCGCTGAGGCATCCGGTGCCGGTGATCAGCACCCGGACGGCGTAGTCCCTGCCCGTGGTCGAGATCCGCCAGCGCTTGCCCAGGTCGTCCCAGCGCGCCTCGGTCAGCTCGTGCCGGAAGCGAATGCGGGAGCGCACAGCGAATTGGTCGGCGCAGTCGTGCAGGTAGTCGAAGAGCTCCCGCTGCTTGCGGAAGATGCTCAGGTGGTCGAGCTGGTCAACGAGCGCGGTGGTAACGGTGGGGCATCCGCCGATGCGACCGAGAGCGCGGGCGTGGGCTTGACCGTGCCGTGCGGCAGTACAGCCCCGCCGCGGAACCGAACGGCAGATACGGCCAGGAGGACAACCCCAACTACGCTGAAACGCACGGTGATTCACTTCAATGCGTGCATGCTGCACTGCTACGGTGCCCCACGTCGTCAGCGGCTGTCAGGAGGCATCCGCGTCGCGGCACCCGTCTCCCTGTTCCCGTCCCTGATGCCTTGCTCATGGTCGCATTGGAGCACTGATGCCCTTTCCAGGCGGTCGGTCTCAGTCCCGGAACGCCGTAGCGTTGTGCTTATCCGTCCCGTCCCCTGGGGTCTTTGCCAGTCTCGATGCGGGACGTCACAGATTTGGGCGCCCGGCGCCTGCGACAGACCAGCGTGGCGCTGGTCCGCAGTCGGCTACGAACCCCGCCTCGGCTGCTGGTTGTTTCCTCCCCTCACCACGCTCCGATGGCCGGCGGGTCGTGCCACTCCGCGCCCGGGTGCCAGCCGTCCAACCCGCTCCGTTACCGACGGGGGGTCTCCGCTGGTGGTGAGCTACCACCCGGCCGGCCGTGATACCGCTCTCTACGCAGCAGTGCAGGACGTGAAGGCCGGGCACTGGATGCAGATGCGACAGGTACTGGCTCAGACGCGAACCTGGCGGGAGTGGACCACTCGCACGCAGGTGCTGGGCGTGGCAGCTGCCCGGCGCAACGTGGTCGAGCTGTGGCTGAAGGAAGAGCCGCAGAGTGTCGCTGCCCAGGTGATGCATGCCCGGGTGACTACCGAGCGGGCACTGGACGCCCACCGCAGCAGACGGTCGACGGCAGATCCACGGCGGGCACATCAGCTGGATGAGCTGGCGGACAGGGCGCGGCAGGCATGCCGCAGGGCGGGCGATCTGCACCCCGGGGACCCGGTGGCCCCGATCTGCTTACTGGCCCTGGCAGAAACGGACCGGACCGGACGCTTTCCGGAGCATCGTGTGGCCCCGCCGCCGCCGGATGTCCTGCTCCCGCATGGGCCGTGGGGACTGCTGGAAGCCGCACACCGGCGGGATGCGTTCAGTCGCGAGGCATGGCACCGCATGCTCCGGGTGCTCCAGGCAGGCCCGAAATCGGCGTATCTCAGCCAGGGGGCGGTTGCGATGGACTTCGCCCGCTGGTCGGTCTCCAAGGCGCCGCTCGGCTCGCCGTTGCTTCTCCTGCCTCTCTACGCCCATATGGAGGAGTACCGGGCTCGGCGGAGCAGAGGTGACGCCATGCTGAGCCTGTGGTGGGTCAATGATTCCATCACTCCGGTCATCGCCAAGGCTTTCGAGGACTGGTTCTGCCATTGCGACCCGGCGGCCGGTTCCGCTACCGACTTGAACCATCTGGCCCATGCGCTGACGGCAGGCGGCTTCCTGAACGAGGCGGCTGCCGTGTTCCAGGCCATCGGCGACTTCGCAACCCCGGCCCCCTGGCAGTACATCACGCACGACCCGGACCGGTGGTGGGAGGAGTTCGAGACGACCCGCAGCGCCTGCCTGCGGCGGCTCCAGCCACTGCCCAAGGCGGGAAGAAGACCGTGAACACCTGTGGGCTTTCCTGGCGGGCACCGCCTTCCCGCACTGACGGCCCTGGAACCACCCTGCCTTCCCTTTTCTGCTCTTCCCCGCGCGGAGATTCTCGATGTGTCCATCAGCACATGCACGACGGCAGCGGTCCGATTCGTTGGACGACGACGAGCGCATACTCAGGGAGCTCGGCTATACCCAGCAACTGCACCGGCGCATGGGCGCCTTCGGCAACTTCTCCGCTTCCCTGTCGGTCATCTCCATCATGTCCGGGACACTGCTGCTCTTCGGCTACGGCCTGAACAGCGGTGGGCCCGCAGTGGTGGTGTGGGGGTGGCTCTGCGTGGGGCCGCTGGTGCTGTGCCTGGCCGCAGTGCTGGCCGAGATCACCTCCCGCTACCCCACCAGCGGCGGCCTGTACTACATGGCCCGCCAGCTCGGCGGTGAGCGGTGGAGCTGGTACACCGGCTGGCTCAACCTTCTGGGGCTGCTCGGCGGGATCGCGGCCCAGGACTACGGCATCGCGACCTTCACCGCTGCCTGGGCGAACCTGCAGTTCGGCTACGTGCCCACTCCGGGTTCACTGCTGGTCCTCTATGCGATCATCCTGGCGCTGCATGCGGTCCTGAATCTCCTCGGCACCCGGCTGATGAACATCCTGACCTCCCTGAGCGCGTGGTGGCACCTGGCCGGGGCCGTCGTCATCATCGGCGCCCTGACTCTCATCCCCACCCACCACCAGCCGGCCGGCTTCGTGCTCTCCGAGTTCACCAACCACACCGGCTGGTCGAGCTCCGTGTACGTGATCCTGCTGGGCATGCTGCTGCCGTGCTTCGCCCTGGCCGGCTACGACACCTCGGCCCACTTGAGCGAGGAGACCAGCGGGGCTTCTGTGGCCGCGGCGCGCGGGATCATCCGCTCGGTGGTGGTCTCCTGGATCGCTGGCGGCATCCTGCTGGTTGCCCTGCTGTTCGCCATCCAGGACTACGCCGCAACCCTGGGCAGTCCGACAGGGGTGCCAGTGGCACAGATCTTCCTGGACGCTCTGGGCGTGGCGACGGCGAAGGCGCTGCTGCTGGTGATCATCGCTGCGCAGTTCCTGTGCGGCTACACCGTAACCGCCTCCGCCAGCCGCATGAGCTACGCCTTCGCCCGGGACGGCGCCCTGCCCGGCTCCGTGCACTGGCAGAAGATCAGCCGCCGTACGGCCATCCCGGCCAACGCTGTCTGGCTCGCAGTCGGTGTCGCCTTCGTGCTCGCCCTGCCGTCCCTGTACTCCACCACGGCGTTCTCCGCGGTGACCGCAATCTCCGTCGTGGGTTTCACCCCGGCCTACGCCATCCCGGTGCTGCTGCGACTGCGCCACCGGGACCGGTTCGTCCCCGGCCCCTGGCACCTGGGCCGCTGGAGCCGGCCCATCGGCTGGGTGGCAGTGCTCTGGGCCGTCTCGGTCACCGTGCTGTTCCTGCTGCCACAGTCCAGCCCGATCACGGCCACCAGCTTCAACTACACCCCCCTCGCCTTGCTGGTGGCCCTCGCCCTGGCCGCACTGTGGTGGCGCGTCGGACGCCACTCCTACGGAGTGCCCCGCTCCAGCACGGCGAACGCCCACGACCAGATCAAAGAGGCGGAGAACATCATCTGACGACACCAGGAGCGCAGGTCGCAGGCAGAGCCCCCACTGTTGCCGAAGCACCGAAGGCATCCACCACCCCCTTAGCAACCCTGAAAGCACGCAACGCCATGGAGGCATCGTGACCATTTCCGCGGAGTCCGTTGAATCGCTACAGCAGCTCACCACGGTGTGGCGGACCCTGGTGCTCGACCGTGACCCGGATGCGGACGTGCGCGACCTTCCCGGCATCGCCGTTCGCTGGGCCGACAGCCGGTTCGGGTTCTGGAACTGCATCACCTTGACCGAGGAGGGAGCAGGAACGGAGCTCGTCAGGCACCGTCTGGGCCAGGCCGCGGACATCATGCGGACGAAAAAATACCCGGGCTTCTTGTGGCTCTTCGAAGACCTTCTCGACAACGATGCCCGCTCCGCCCTGGAGACGACAGCCGAGCAGGCCGGCCTCCAGTACGCCTTTCCCGGCACGGGCATGGCCGGCGACCTGCTCCCCATCCCCGAACCGGTCCACCCCGACCTGACGTTCGCCCGTGTACGCACCGACGACCAGTTGCGGGCCTACGCCGACCTCCAATCACGCGCGTACGGGCTGCCCCTGGAGGACGGCCGCGACGGCCTGACCGGATCCGCCATCTGGAAGAACGAGATCTACGCCTACCTGGCCATGCGAGGCGACGAACCAGTGGCGTGCGCCGCCACAGTCGAGGCACAAGGCCGCCTCTTCGTCGCGTACGTCGCCACGGACCCGCAATGGCAGCGCAAGGGCTACGGCGAGGCGGTCACACGCAAAGCGCTCTACGAAGGCGCGCGAGCCACCGGACTGACCCGCGCCACGCTGCACGCCACCGCCGCCGGAGCCCCGGTGTACCCGCGCATCGGGTTCAGGCCGAACACACGAATCCACTTCTACAGCCTGAAAGGCTGACCCGGTGAGGCAGCTCATCCCCGACCCCCTCGTGGCCTACCGATCCGGCGACGTCCCGAACTCTGTCACGGTGCATGTTCACCTCGGACGGGCTGACGGCGGGTGACGCACTGGCAGTCGGTACCACGGGCGCCGTCGTCCGGTAGGCGGACTCAGCCCACCTGACGGTGGTCGCTGGACCGCAAAGACATGCAACACCGCGCTCAGCGACGCCGAACGGCCCACGCCGAGGACTGCGGCGTGGGCCGACGACCGGGGTGCGCAGGTCGAGGACGACGGCATCTACATCGTCTACAACACCGGCGGCGGCAGAGCTCTCGACGGGGCGGACGGCAGCACAGAGCGCGGCGCCCACGCCATCCAGCGGACCGGCCGCAGCGAGGACCGGCAGAAGTGGCGTCTCATCCCGGTCAAGTGACTAGGGACCAGCACCGGTACGGCGCGAAGGTGCGGCAGGGGCAAGAGACACAGGCCGGCAATGTCAGACCGAACGGAAGGTTTCGGTAGTCGCCGATGCGGGCGCGCTCATGCGAAGCTCGAGCCGGCCGACGCCCAGCTGAAATCTCCCGTGGTGCTACTGAAGTGTTCGGTGCGGGTCCGACAGATGATGCCTGTATTTCCCGTATTTGTCTCCTTCTGGCTGTCAGCCGGCTGACGGCCCTGGACCAGGCTGGCAACGTGTTGGACATCCGTCGCCCCCCTGCACTACTTGGCGTGCAGGCGTACGCGGGAGCGATGTTTGACGCCGGTACACCCAGATCTGCTTCAGGGCTCCCAACTGTGGGCGTAGGCATTGCCGGCGCGGGAAGCCATGCGACATGAGGCTCTGTCGGTCTCTTCGCCTGGGGCAGTACCTATGAATCGAGCGCGCACCCGACTCACCGCTGTCTTGCTTGGTGCCTTCGTCAGCTTCGCCATTGCTGGTACGGCCCCTGCGCAAGCGGCCCCGATCGGCGACGGGCTCGCGTCCGCTGCCCAGAACGCGGTGGACGCGGCCGCAGCGGCTGTCCGATCTGTGATCGGTCTGCCGGGTCAGCGCCAATGAGCTGACGGCGGAGAGGGGGCTGGACACGTGAGCTCCTGCGCTGGCCGCAACGTTTCGGCGGGAATGACGAGTCAGGTGGCTGAGGTCCGTGTGTCAGCCAGCCGGTGGGATGCTTCTTGTCCCGGGTGTTGCAGCGTGGACGGTCGCCGCGCGCCAGGCGCCGGGTCATGACCGTGATGAGTACCGCACTCGGCCAGGAGCTCGACTCCCAGCTTGCCGCGCTCGCCGCGAAGAACATCCCCCGGGACAAGATCTTCGCCAAGAAGATCAGCACCCGGGTGCGCGTCCGCCCCCAGTTCGAAGCCGCGCTGGCCGCCGCCCACGAGATCAGGACCCACGCCCCGCACTGCCGGTGATCGTCCAGTGCGTCACGGGGACCGGCCGGCCCAGCGGGAACCTGCGAGGTGATATCCGGCCCTCGGCTATGGAAGTGCTGCGGCTGTTCTCGCGCGTAGGTGACCGCCTTCATCGGCCGTCGGCAGGCACCTACAGCGTGCCGTTGCTGCCAGGGTTGAAGAATCCGAAGATTCCGCCGGTGCAATTGCTCTGGAAGTAGACGTTGGCTACCCGGTCGGTCTGGTTGGAGATCGGCCCCCCGCCGTTTCCGAGGTTGAAGCACATGTTGTCCGCGGGGTTGGTCAGCGAACGTTCGAGGTCTCCGGGCTGCTCGGTGTAGAAGAACGTGCCGGTGGCTGCCTGAGCGGGTCCCGCCGACATGGTCAGAGCCAGCAGGGCTGCGGCGGCGGGTGCGTACCACGCGGCTTGGCGGAATCGCATGACATGACCTCCAGAGTGCAGGTCTGTCCAGCACAGCAGAAAACCTCAAAGATGATTACTGCTAGGCACACAAACCGCCCGAGAGGGTTAAGCCGGACATTCGGCAAAGGTGGTGGCGTGCCAGCAGGCAGAGGTCAGGGAATTCGGCAGCAGCAGGAGGACCCCTTCGAGGGCCGCGACGACACACGATGCCTGAGGATGCCGGAACTTCGTCCTGGCCAGCGGCTTCAGGATGCTTACCTGCTGAGGCCGAACATCGTCGCGCGGGGCCTCCCGAATCTCGTCGGGCGCCAGATCCGCCCAGTACGGGGGTGAGGTGCCGTCATCCTCGATGCGGGCAAGAGGCCGGACGGTGAGACGATTGCCGCTGCTAGGCACACGGCAGCCACGCCAGCCGCGGCGGCGTGGGCGCGTCGGCCCCCTCCGACAAGGCGCCGCGGACCAGCGCGGCCAAGCCGAGGCCGGCGGCGAACAGATATTCGTCTTCATATCCCCGTCTTGCCTATGGCCTCAGTGACGCTGCACAGGGCCCGATCGAGGCCGCTCTCGTCCTGTTCGTTCCTCGGTGTGCGGATCACGGTTCTCCTCACCGTCTCAACTCCGAGGCGGGGTCGTGCGAGTGGTGCGCGCCGGATGCTCTGGTAGCCCGGAGGGACTCAGTGGCCGTCATGCCCCCATTGGGCCGGCACCCCTGCGCGCCGTATCCGGACCCCACCCCCGCACGCCGCCTCCTGGATGCCGAACACCTCCCCGACGAGGATGCCGGCCTCTGGAATTCGGCCCTTCTCGTTCTCCTCGTCCAGGGCGGTCCGGCACGCGCCCTCGATGAGTTCCGCGCCTTTGCGACGACACCGACCCGGAAATGACGGGCGTGACGGAAGCCAAGGGGGGAGTGAGTCCGCTGGCTTGTTCCGCGCCCTGATCAACGGACGGTTTGCCGCCTCGCGGCATACTCATGCGCACGAGCCAGGAACGGAGTGGGGGCAATGTCCGAGACGTACGAGAAGCTGATCGCCCTGCTGGACGAGCACGGCGCCGCCTACCGCACGATCGACCACGCTCCCGAGGGCGCCACCGAGGCCGTGAGCCGTCTGCGCAGCCACGGCCTCGACCGGGCCGCGAAGTGCATCGTGGTGATGGTGAAACTGGATAAGAAGACCAAGCGCCACGTCCTGGCAGTCGTCCCCGGCGACAAGCGCGTCGACCTCGCCGCGATCAAGACCCTGCTCGGCGGTACCTACGCGGGGTTCGCCCCGCAGGACACAGCCGAGCGCCTCTCGGGCTGCGCGACCGGCACGATCCTGCCCTTCTCCTTCACGCCCGACCTCGAACTCGTCGCCGACCCGGCTCTTCTGGCCCACCCCGAGTTCTTCTTCAACGCTGCCCGCCTGGACCGCTCCCTGGCCCTGTCCACGGCCGACTACGTACGGATCGCCCGGCCCCGGGTGGAGTCGATCGCGTCGGCGTGACTCCCTGCCGGACCGGCACTGAACCGCGTCACTGCGTTGCCGGTGTGAGCGCCAACGCCACTCCAAGACCGACGAGCACCGAGCCGATCACCCGGTTGAGCAGCACCTGCCTGCGCAGCATCCGGGCGCGTAGACGGTCGTTCGAGAAGAACAGCGCCGCCGTGGTGAACCAGACCAGATGAGCCAGGGACATGAACAGCCCGTAGCCGGCCTGGCGCCACACCGGCGTGTCCGCGTGCACGATCTGGGTGAACGTGCTGACCACGAACAGCGTCGTCTTCGGGTTCAGCGCATTGGTCAAGAACCCGGTCCGCAGCGCCTGCATGCGGGAAATGGTCGGACCGTTGGAGAGGTCGATGTCCAGTTGGGTGCGTTTGGCGAACGTCCTGCATCCGATGTAGACGAGGTAGGCGGCACCGGCGAACTTGATGACCGTGAACACTGAGGGTGAATGGGATATGAGCAGGCCCACGCCCAGAATGGTGTAGGTGACGTGCACGAGTACGCCGAGGGAAATTCCTGCGGCAGAAAGTAGTCCCGGAGTGCGCCCGTAGAGATAGCTGTTGCGTACGGTCATCGCGAAGTCGGCACCGGGGCTGACGACGGCCAGCACGGTGATGAGGGCGACGGCGAGAAGTTCTGCCATGGATCCTGTTCCGGGTGGGGTGGGTAGTGGGCGGTGTACGGCGGGGACCGCCGAGCGGCGGTCCCCGCCGGCGCCTCAGGGCTTGTGGCGGTAGGTGACGACCAGCACATCACGCACGGCGGGCCGGTCACCCTCCAGCTGATCGATCGGACTGACTCCGTGGAAGACACGCTCGTCGTTGACGATCGCCATGTCGAGCGGTTCGGCGAGAGTGAACTTCTCGAGCGGGTTCTTGTCGAGGTCGTAGATCGTGCTTTCGCCGTTGAGCACGTTGGACCGGTTCACCATCAGCATCATCACGAAGGTCACACCGTCCCGGTGCACTCCCTCGGGAGTCGGCTTGCCGGTCTCCTTGCCGGGCTCGCCGCCCGATGCTCGATGCGGAACTGGTGGGTCTCGATGTGCCAGGCGGAGTAGGGGGCCAGTCGCCCGAAGACATCACAGCCGAGGGTGAACAGGCTGTTCATGGTGGCGCCGCGCAGGATGGCGTCGTCGATCGGCTCGTAATGTCGCGCCACGCCGCCGTTCAGGGTGTTGTAGTGAAGGGTCTGGTAGTGCGGCTGGTGTGGCTCAACCCGGTAGGCGCTGCCGGACGCGGGCGCGCTCAGTGTGGCGTGGCGCCGCCTGCGGTAGCGCCCTCCGTCCGCCATGTAGCCGTCCATCGGCATGGCGTTCCAGCTCCGCCGGAATGCGTCCCAGTCGGCGAGCGCATCTGCGTCGCGGCGGCGGAGTAATTCATCGATACTCTTCCCTGGTAAGAAGAGATAGCTGTTGCTCGAAAGGCTGTGGCAGAGTTCTTCGATATTTTCGAAGCAAGAGGAGTGATTGACCGCAGGTTTTTCGTCCGCGTGATGACCATGCCGGTTGCATTCCATCTCGTTGCTCGTGCCGAGTACCTGTCAGAGAATGGAATGCCATGTTCGGCTCAGTCAAGATCTTGCGGGGATTGGACCAAGACAAATGCGATCCGGCCAGGCGGCCTGCAGGCGGGCGGCGCCGGTCCGCAGGGGCCAGGTGGGCGGGGGAGTGCGGACGCTTCTCGGTGGCGGTTCCGCGGCTCGTTGTTGCCTGAGCCGGCACCGAAGCGGGCGGAGGTCGCCCGGGAGTGCCGGACCGGCAGGCGTTGTGCGGGATTCCTCAAAGCGGCCCAGGTCCGGTCGACCGAGCTCGTCCCGGGCACTGAGCACCATTTGATCGTCAACGGGCAGGGCTTTCCGCTCGCCATGTTGCTGACCGGAGGCAACCGCAACGACGGCCTGTCGCTTCGCGACGGGACGGACGTGTCCCTGGCGCGCTGGCCGGCGGTGTCGACGCGGCGCTTGTTCTGCCGGATGCGTCACTTGACGTCCTTGACGGCGTCTCGGGGACGATGAGCTTGGTGAGCAGGAAGTCGTCGGCGGTGGGGGTGTCCTGGGTGTAGACCGTTGGGCCGGCGACGGAGACGCCCTCGGAGGTCGGCGTCGCTCATGCGGTCACCTCACCTCACCGAGCGAGCGGACCTGCTCCGCGCCCGAGACGGGAATGATCTCGTTGGGGTCGATGCCGCCGGGGATGTGCGCGGTCTTCACCGAACCGAGCCGGAGAAGCGCGATGGGCAGGTTTCGCACCGGGCGTGTACGGGGCTTCGCCGCAGAGGAGGCCGGCGAGGACCTGGCGGCCGTCGGTGGTGGCTGGGGTCGTACGAGCCGTACAGGCCGGAGGCGGTGATGTGGCCGGCCGGGACGCTTGAGCGGACGTAGCCGTGAGGTCGGCCGGTTTCCCGTGTCGTCGCACCCCTGGGCCTCGGCCACCTTGTCCGCCAAGATCGGAAAGTCGTGGATCGTGGAACCGCTGGAGTTGTACGCATCCCACTGGTTCTCGCCCAGGATCAGCCCGACCGCCTTTACCTCGTCCTTGGCCTCGAGCAGACCGATCGGCATATCCGGGGGGTGCGGGATGGCGAACTTGATGCCACGGTGCTCGATGACAACCGGGTCTTCGGCGGCCTCGGCATCCTGCGCGGCGGTCTTCGGCGGGGAAACGGCCTCCGCGGTCGCAGTAGACAGTGTGAGCTTCGGTAGAGAGGGTTTGTGGTCAAGTAGTTAAGGTTCGACGAGTTGAAATTTTCATCGAGGTGTGGCTGGCCTACCCCCGGCGCACTCAGGTGCCTGAGCATCGGAGTGCACCCGCACGACGCGCTTCGCTCCATCGCGCCTGCATCGGGGCATCGACCGACTGCGCGCGCTGCACTTACACGTGTTTCATGATGTCTTTGGTCGTCGGTGCTGCTGTGGTTGCCCTGATCACCGTTGCCGTGATCATTGGCCGGATCATGGAATATGTTGGGTCGCCATCGCCGGCTGGAAGGTGCAGTGCTTGCAGGGGAAGGGGTAATGTGCCGTCGGCGATCACTGTCTATAAGTCGGAAATTGTCTATTCGTCCGGCCGCAGGGGGTATCGGTCCTACCCGCAAATCACCTCAACACGCGTGTGCTGCTCCAGCTGCGGTGGTACAGGGAGGGCCTTCTAAAACGCCAGTCAGGCGGCCAGGGCGTAGCCTGCCTTCGCCGTGCGGAATCTAGGCGGTGCCGGAAGCAGCTCGAGACGCCGGCGTGAGTCACCTTGATCGCTGTGGTCTTTGCACCCTGCGGAACGGTGCCGTCGTACGTGCCGTCCATGGAAGCCGTCACATGGTCCTCGAAGGCGGTCTTGTCGGCACGGAGCGAGAGACCACGGCCGGCCCGGTTATTCCGGTGACGGTGACCTTCGCGGTCCAGGGCGCCTTGGAGCCGTCGTCGGTGGCAAAGCCCGGGACAGATATCGCCGGTGCGGAATTCGATGTGGGAGAACGGTGCTGGGCTGGTCATGCACCGCAGTATCGGGGCGGGCGGGCCAGATGGCGGCCAGGCCGGGCAGCGCGAAGTCCATGCACCCCTGGTCGAGGCCGGCGTACTCAAGGGCACCGGCGGGTGAGAACGTGGCGGCGCAGGGACAGGAACAGCCGCTGCCAGGTGGCGGCCGCACTGGTGTTGCCCAGGACGCGGTGGAACCGCCAGATCGGATTACGCGCTCCCCTCGCGCTGACCCGGCGCGGCATGTTGCCGGTGCGGGCCAGGGACCCCACCACCTCGCCGAGGATGAAGTTGTCGCTGCCCGGCGTGAAGGCGCCCGCTCGCGACCGCTCCAGGTGCGCCGCGTTGTCGTTGCTACGCAGCAACGCGGCGCGGAAGGTCCTCTCTGCTGGGTATTGCGCCATGACGCACGTAACGATCTCGGGCGCATCTTCATGCTTCCGGATAGCCCTGTCACATTCGGAATACTGGTCTGGGAGCCTGGACGGGCTTCTGGCCGCGCTGTCCAAGGGTTGCCGGGTGGCCCGCTCGGGGTACGGATTTGCGTCGGGCCGGGGGCGGTGTGCGACAGTGGGCCCTCCGGTTCGCCAGGCGCTCCGGCATGTGCGCGGCGGCCGCCGGAATCTCCCACATCTCCCATTCCCGAATGACGGTGGCGCTGCTCTGCGCAGTTCCAGGCCGTCGGCCCGCCCTTCCGCCCGCCTCCACAGAGGAATCCATCCCCACAGAACGATGCGAGCGACGACCCTTCCTCCTCGGACCGCAGACCTGTTCGCCCAGGGCTTGGAGCTGCAGACCGGCTCGGCCCTCCTGCGCTTCGGCGCCGCGCGGCCCCACCCGGCCGGCCGGATCGGTTGGTCCGGTGACGGCGCGGTTGCCTGGCTCGACGAGCCTCGCGGCCACCTGTGGAGCGTCGGCGAACCGACCGCCGCAGCCGGTCTCACTCTTCGTGCAGCTCACCAGCTACCGGACGGAATAAGGGAGTTCACCGGACCGCCGGGCACCGACGTGCTGCTCGGCCGGCATCTCGCGGTGGCCGATCCGGTGCCCTGGGTCTTCCGTTGGACGCTCGACGAGCCGCCACTCCATCCAGCGGAGGAGCGGGTGAGTGAGCTGCACGAAGCGCACCACGGTGAACTGCTCGCCTTCCTCAGCCAGCACAGCCCGGCCCACTCGACCGGGCCCGGCTCTTCTGACGTCAGGCTCTGGGCGGGGATCCGAGACGCCGGCGGACACCTGGTGGCCTGCGGCGCCATGAGCAGTCTGCGGGACAGCGGCGCGCCGCTGATGGCGTCCGTCGCGACCGACGCGGCCCTGCGCGGTCAGGGGCTCGGTGCGGCACTCACCTCGTGGCTGACCCGGTACGCCGTCCGCCGGTACGGCGTGTGCACGCTGTGGCAGCTTGCCGACAACACCCCTGCTGACCGGCTCTACACCCGCCTCGGCTACCGCAACGAGGACCCCTGCGTGGCCGCGAGGATCAGCACCCACTGACCGGCAGCCCCTGACCGGACCGCGCGGGCCAACAGTTGACGCGTACGGTGGCTGCATGGGAGGGGGCAAGGTGCCCCGGCTTAGCTGGTCGTAGATGATGGGCCGGGCCACACGCCCCGGCGGCAGCCACCTGAAGTCCCTCCACTGCGGTTCACTGAGCGCCCATAAGGCGTCCCGCCCGGCAAGCAGGAACAACAACGTTTCATAGCGCCGTGGCCTGCAGAAAGGAGATATTGCACAGCTTCTCGATCGCTGCAACACCCGCGCCCTCGACCTGGCAGATCTCGGTGCTCCCCGCGTGTGCGGGGATGGCCCTCGTCTCCGAGAAGGTCGGTGATGATGAGGCTCTTCGATGTTCCCCACCCGCTGCTCAGGTGTCGTCCGGGACCTGCTCACCCCAGTTCCCCACCCCTGACGGGGGAGGCTGATGCCGGGTCGAGCCCGGTACCGCCATGGCGGCGGAGGTAGGCCAGGACAGCGCGGACGCGGCGGTGGCCGCTGTCTCCTGCCGGCAGGCCGAGTTTGAGGAAGACGTTGCCGATGTGCTTGTGGACGGCGTTGTCGGTGATGACGAGCCGTTGGGCGATGGTCGCGTTGTCGTGGCCCTCGGCCATCAGCGCGAGGACCTGACGCTCG
Organism: Streptomyces mashuensis; assembly: GCF_014654785.1. GTDB lineage: Bacteria > Actinomycetota > Actinomycetes > Streptomycetales > Streptomycetaceae > Streptomyces > Streptomyces mashuensis. Next base: position 22,256 of record NZ_BNBD01000008.1, on the reverse strand, counting down.
CGTGCGGTCAGGGTGTCCACGGGGTCGCCGCGTGCGATGAGTTGGGCGATGACCTCAGGGTCCATGGCCGTGCCGCCGCCGGCGACACGGCGTAGCGCGTCGGTGAATTCGGCGATGCGGCTCACGCGGTCCTTGAGCAGGTATCCGATGCCGCCGCGGGCGTCGGCGAGGAGACGGCCCGCGTACTCCTGCTCGACGTACTGCGACAGGACCAGGACGGGAAGTCCGGGGTGGTCGCGGCGGGCCTGGATTGCGGCCCGGATGCCCTCGTCGCGGAAGGTCGGGGGCAGCCGCACGTCCACGATGGTGGCGTCTGGCCGGTGGGCCTCGACGGCGGCGAGGAAGCCGGCGGCGTCGGTCGCGATGGCGACGACCTCGAAGCCCTGGGAGTTGAGCAGCAGTTCGAGCCCGGATGACAGCAGGACGTTGTCCTCGGCGATCACTACGCGCACGGCAGTTCCACGGTGATGACGGTCGGCCCGCCCGGTGGGCTGCTGATCTCGATGGTGCCGTCCAGGGCTGCGGCGCGGCGCCGCATTCCATCCAGGCCGGACCCTCGGGTGGCGTGGGCTCCGCCGGTGCCGTTGTCGGTGATCTGTGCGCGGAGCAGAGCGCCGTTGCGGGTGACGTGAACCGAAGCTTTGGTGGCCCGGCTGTGTCGGGCGATGTTCGCCAGCGCCTCGGTGACGGCGAAGTAGGCGACCGCTTCGACGGCTGCGGGGATCTCGCCGAGCGGGCCGATGTCGATGCGGGTCGGCACCCCGGCCCTGGTGGTCAGGGTGCCGAGCGCGCCGGAGAGGCCCTGGTCGGCCAGTACCGGGGGGTAGATGGTGCGGATGACGGAGCGCAGTTCGGTCATCGCGTCCTCGGTCTCGGCGTGGGCCTGCCGTACGAGAACGGCGGCCGTGTCGGGGTTGTCGGAGAGGCTTTCGCCGGCCACGGCGAGCCGCATCGCGATGGCCACGAGCCTGGCCTGAGTGCCGTCGTGCAGATCCCGTTCGATCCGGCGCAGTTCCGCACTGTGTGCCTGCAGGACGTCCGTGCGTGTCCGGGTGAGTTCGGTGACGCGTTCGACCAGACGCTCTGCAGGTGACGGCGCCAGGACCGCAAGGCAGCACCGGGCGTGCGCTCGGGCGAGCAGCGGGAGGGCGATGGCGGACAGGGCCGCCAGGACCACGAGATTCACGAGCCCGAGCGGCAACGCGGTACCCCAGCTGGTGATGCGATGGCTGACCACGGGCAGCCACGGCGCGCTGGGGAAGGCCCACCACAACAGTGTGATGACGGGAGTGAGAATCAGGCTGCCCAGGAGGAGCAGGGCAAGGGCGCCCGCCGGCAGGCCGGTGACCACCTGCGTCACGAGCCACCCGAGGTTGCGGCGGGCAGCGCGTGGGCGCGGCTCGACCGGCTGTCTCAACAGCGCCCCGGCACGCCGGCGCTGCTGCTCGGTCCAGCGCTGTGCCAGCGACGGAACGCACAGCACGGGCACCGCGGCGAGTGTCACGGTCGCGGCCACCAAGGTGCCCAGCAGGTAACGCCCGCTGTGCCATGTCGTGAGCCGCCATGCGCGGGCCGCACCAGGTATGTCGGGCACCTGTCTCGCTTTCCCTTTGTCGTACAGGAGGATCGTGGGAGGCCCCACGCGGATCACCCTAGACAGCCGGGCGCCCCCGGGGCACTACAGGCAGCTGTACCTTTCGTTCGGCGGCCAGCGGTAGCGATCCGCAAACTGGCGCTTACCTAGCGTGGTGGCATGACATCCACAAGCCCGAGCTCTCCTCCGCACCACCCGGACAACGACCGGCCCGACCGGCAGCGCCGCCGCATCGGCAAACGGTGGCTGGCCGCCGCTTCGGCCGCCCTCGTCACTGCCGGCGCGGCTGTTGCCATCCAGCTTCCGGCCGGCGCCCACGAAGCGACCGCACCCGGATACCGGCAGGACGATCTGCGCCGGGACACCGACGCCATCCAGGCGTTGGGGATTATCGGTGTCCAGGCGCGGGTGACCACCGGCCCTGGCCGGGATCTGGTTGCCACCAGTGGCGTCGCCGAGGCGGGCACGGGCCGTCCGGTGCCCCGCGACGGCTACTTCCGGATGGCCAGCACGGGCAAGGCGCTTGTGGCCACTGTGGTCCTGCAACTGGTCGACGAGGGCAAGCTGGCGCTCGACGACACGGTGGACCACTGGTTGCCCGGCCTGGTGGATGGCAACGGCAACGACGGGTGCCGGATCACCATCCGCCAACTCCTCCAGCACACCAGCGGCATCCACGACGACGACCTCCCCGGCTACACCACCCCGCGCGAGTACAACGAGCGCCGGTACGACACGTACACACCCCAACAGATCGTCGCGCGGGCGATGAGGCACCGCCCGGACTTCCCGCCCGGCATGGGGTGGAGCTACTCCAACACCGGCTACGTCCTGCTCGACCTGATCATCGAGAAGGCCACAGGCCACCCTTGGCACCGGGAGATCGAGGACCGCGTCCTGAAACCGCTCGGCATGCACCACACCTACCTGCCGGGCAGCACCCCCACGCTCCGTTCTCCACACGCCAACGGCTACCAGGTCTTCCCCTCCGGCGAACGGGTCGACGTCACCGAGCAAATCCTCCCTGACCCTGGCAGCTACGCCTCCACCACCGCGGACGTCAACCGCTTCTTCCAGGCCCTGCTCGGTGGCAAGCTGCTGTCCCAGGCACGGCTGACCGAGATGCGGGACACCGTCCCGGTCAACCAGGACATCCGGGCGTTCTGGCCACGCGGACGCTACGGCCTCGGCCTGGTCGAACGGCCCCTGTCCTGCGGCGGCAGCTACTGGAGCCACGAGGGCGGCAACGGTGGCTACATCACCCTGAACGGCGCCACCGAAAACGGCAGCCGCACCGTCACCGTCTCCATGTCCACGGCCTTGGGCGACTCGCCCGGCAACGCCCTCCTACAGGAGCAAGCCGCCAGCAACCTCGTCGACCACGCGCTGTGCGACACCCCCGGCAAAAGACAGGGCGCCTAAAAGCGTCCCCCAGCATCCGGCATGACGGCGGCGTCGTCGGCGAGCGGAACGAGTAAACGTCTCCAGCGGGGTTCACAGCCACCCTAGCCACTGCCAGGTCTACTGCTCGCCCGAAGCAGGCCCAGCCACGGTGCCCGCTGGGGCCCACGGTTACCCGACCAGCCGATTTCCATCATCGCGCTGCCGACCACCTTGGAGGCGGTTCAGCCGGTGATGGGCTCCCCACGTCCCCTGCTGATACCGCAGTGACCTGACCCATCGTCAATCCTCGGGCCGGCCGACCGCTCGGCCGACGGGCCCCTACGCGCCCTCCCCTCCCCTTTCTCCCCACGTCGTTGAACAGTTCAATCAACTGGGGAACGTAAGTACGATCGGGGAATTTCGCTGGTCCTCATCATTCTGTGCGGGGTTGGTCTGCTGGTTGCCATCGGTCTCGGGGAAGAGCCGGCTGTTCCCCGCGTAGGTGGGAGTGGTTCCCGGAAGGGTGGCCGAGGGCGTGGTTGTTGTTGCGGCTGGTGGTTTGTTAGGGCTAGGGAGGGATGGTTTGTATAGTCCGAGTCGGTGAAAGTGCTCGAGAACTGCGTGATCGCGTGATAAACGTGCAGGTCAGGCAGTCTGCTCCCCGCGCACGCGGGGGTGGTCCCCACTGCTGTGGTGCGCAACGGGCCCCCTTCCTCTGCTCCCCGCGCACGCGGGGGTGGTCCCGAGGCCGCAATAAGGAAGGGTTAGGGCGGCCGTCATGCCGTTCTATCCCGGGCTGCTTGAGCAGTGGCTTTTCCGGTCTCGGTGAGGAAAGGGATACGCGATCCCGGCGAGAGCGTGTCAACGGATCCGGCCGACAATGATCTGCTGGTTCTTTCGCGAACTGGTTCTTTCGCGATTGTGTGTTCAGTCGCTGGCCGGTGTACGGGAGGAGAGGACGAGAGCCCAGGAAATGCAGGCGAAGGAGGCGGTGGAGGTCAGGGCGCGGACCAGGTTCCACCGGATCCAGGTGGACTCGAAGGTGCTGCGCGCGGCGGCGAGGTCGGCCAAGTCGTCCAGAGAACCGGCTGCCGCCAGCTTGTTGTTGAGGGGTACGTTGACCACACCGGTGATCACCAGCATGGCCAGCTGGAAGGCGGCGGCCGCCCCGATCCATAGCAGCACGGAGCGGCCGCCACCGTGCCACTGCAGCACGGCGGCGAGCACGATCAGCGCCAGGGAGCCCAGGAAGGAGAGCATGAACCATCCGTTGAGAATGGCCTCGTTGAGCCGCCGCATCGCTTCGACGAAAGTCCGGTCGTCGGCCCGCGCCAGTCCCGGCGTCACCGAGCAGGCATAGGAGTAGAACAGTCCCGCGCCGAGACCGGTGGTCGCCACCGCCCCGAACAGGACCGCGATGCGCACATCCGACGTACCCGTAACCCCCGTTCGCGTTGCCATGCCCTCAGTCAACCCGCCCGGCCCGGCCGGGACCATGGCCGAGAACCCCGGCCGCATACGCGAGCGTCCGGCGGAGCCGACACCGGCCGGCGGGGACGCGCTCGGCGCGCTCCTGGCCGGCACCCGGGCTCAGGGCGCCTTCCTGCTGCGCTCGGTGTTCGACCGCCGTGGGCGATCCGCGTGCAGGACGAGGCGCCGCTGACCGTCCTGACCATGTTCCGTGGTGAGGGCTGGATCGTGCACGACCGGCGGCCGGCCGTGCGGCTGGGCCCCGGTGACCTGGCGGTTGTGCGCGCACCCGAGCCGTACACGGTCGCCGACCACCCCTCCACCGAGCCGCGGGCGATCATCCACCCGGAGCAGGTGGCGATGGACCCGGCCGGGGCCGGACTGTGCGCGGAACTCGACCGCGGCGTCCGGACCTGGGGCGACCGCCCCGACGCGGCGCATGTCCTCGTCAGCGGCACCTACCAGCTGCCCGGCGAGGTCGGCCGGCGCCTGCTGCACACCCTGCCGAGCGTGCTGCTGCTGACCGCCGGGGAATGGCACTCGCCCCTGCTGCCGCTGCTCCAGGACGAGATGGGCCGCGACGAACCGGGACAGGCCGCGGTCCTGAACCGGCTGCTCGACCTCGTCCTGATCGGCGCGCTGCGCGCCTGGTTCACCCGGGAGGGCGCCTCGGCCCCGGCCTGGTACCGCGCCCACGGCGACCCGGTGGCGGGCCCCGCGCTCCAACTCCTGCACGCCGATCCCGCCCGGCCATGGACGGTCGCCGCCCTCGCCGCCGAGGTCGGCGTCTCCCGGACGGTCCTCGCCCGCCGCTTCACCGAGCTGGTGGGCGAGCCGCCGATGGCGTACCTCACCGGCTGGTGCCTCTCCCTCGCCGCCGACCTCCTCGCCTCCACCGACGCCACCCTGACGTCCGTCGCCCGACAGGTGTCGGCGGACAGAGGCGGAATGCACCCGGCGTCCCCGCCATCGGCAGTCCGGGCACCAGCCCGGCTGGCCGGTCGCCGTCACCTCCAGCACAAGCTCCTGCGGGGAGGCGACGACACGCTCGACCCGCACACTGACCCCGGGGAACAGCACACCCTCGATCACTTTGACCGTCACGGAGCAGTACACCCTGCTGAAACGATCTTGCGTTCCCGCTGCTGACCTGGGGATTCACGGCCTTCCGGTCAGAGCCAGATTCAAAAGTCGCCATCACCCCACATCGGCGTGGGCGTCCACTACCCGCCCAACCACCTCCAGCCCGCCTTCGCGCCCTGGCGCCGCCCCCTGCCGGCCACCGAGCAGGCCGGCAAGGAGATCCTGAGCCTGCCTTTCCACCAGCACCTCACCGAGACGGACATCGATCTCGTGGTCTCCGCCCTCGCACAGGCCCTCAAGACATCCGGAGGTGCGTGATGCGCAAGCTGCTGACCGTGTGCCTGGGGAACTACTGCCGCTCCCCGTTCGCCCAGGTCGCGCTCACCCGCAGGTGCGGCGCGGCCGCGACGGTCCGTTCCGCGGGGCTGATCGGCAAATGGCAGGACCAGCCCGCCAACCCGTCGATGATCCATGCCGCCCGGCGGCCGGGGCTCGACCTCACCCCTCACCGGGCGCAGCAGATCACCCTGGGAATGCTGGACTGGGCGGACGACGTCCTGGCGATGGACGCCGCCGTCCTGGACGCGCTCCGGGCGATCTGCAGCGAGGCCCACGGGCGCAAGCTCGGCCTCTACCTCGGTGATCGCGACCTCCCCGACCCGATGGGCCAGGGCGACGACGCGTTCAACGACTGCGCCGTGCTGATCGAGGCGGGCACAGCACTGCACCTCGGCCGAAGCCTCCGGTAGCCCCAGGCGCCGGTCAGCCGGATGCGGCGGACAGGATCACGTCGACGAGCCGGTCCGCCGCGTCCGGCCTCCCGTGCGCCCGGGCCCGCTCCGCCATCGCATCCCGGCGCGCGGGATCGGCCAGGAGCGGGCCCACCGCGTCCCGAAGCCGGCCGACGGTGACCTCACCGAGCAAAGCAACAGCGGCACCGGCCTCTTCCAGGTGGCGCGCGTTGTGTGCCTGCTCGTTCCCCGCCGAGGAGGCGAGCGGGACGAACACAGCCGGCTTGCCGAGGGCGGTCAGCTCGGCCAGGGTCCCTGCCCCGCTCCTCGAGACGAGGATGTCCGCGAGCGCCAGGACATCGGGAAGTTCCGGGCCGACGAACCCGGCGAGGTAGTACCGGCCGGCCAACGGCGCCGGCAAGGCCGCCGCGTGCCGCTGCAGCTCCTCGACGTTGTCGGGCCCGCACTGGTGGATCACGTTCGCTCGCTCCAGGAGCCAAGGCAGGGCATCTCGGACGAGGCCGTTGATCTGCTGGGAACCCTGCGCACCGCCCGTGACGTACGCGGTCGGCAGCCGCCGGTCGAAACCGTGCAGGCTCAGGGCCGCCACCGCCTTGTCCGGGTGCCCGGCGAGCACCTCCGGCCTGACCGGGTTCCCGGTGACGACTGCGGCGTCGCGCACCGCCTCGGGCAGGAGGGGCACGGTCGACTCCGAGGACACCGCGATCCGCGTTGCTGAGCTCGCCAGCTTCCGGTTGGCCAGGCCCAGGCGCACCGTCTGCTCGTGCAGCACCAGCGGGCGACGGCACATACGGGCGGCAAGACCCGCCGGGACGGCAACGTAGCCGCCGGTGGCCAGGACCACGTCCGGCTGGAAGTTCGCGACCAGCTTCCTCGCCTGGGCCACGCCGAGCGGAACCCGGGCCATGTCCTTCACGTTCGCCGCCGACATCATCTTGAGCGGGTTACTCGAGCGACGGATCTTCCCTGTCGCCACCGTGGCGAACGCGATCCCCTCAGCCGGCGCCACACGTGCCTCCAGACCATCGGCAGTGCCGATCCACAGCACGTCGAGAGATCTGCCTTCGGCCGACAACCGCTTCTGCAAAGCACGGATCGCGGTGAGCGCCGGGTACGTGTGGCCACCGGTCCCTCCCCCCGTGACGACGAGACGGAAGGTGCCGGCTGAGAGGCGTTCACTCTTCACCCGGCGCACCCTACTGGCTTCACCGCGCGGCCGCTGCAGAGCTGGGTGCGCTGCTCGCAACGGCGCTATGACCGGCGACGCCGTGCTCGAGGAGCGCGGCCATGCCGTTGGGGTACCACGGCATCAGAGCGCTGGCCTCATCGACGGGCACCGGGCATGGTGGCGGAGGTGAAAAAGTAGGTGACGGAGTAAAGGAACTGGCCGCTCTCGATCGCGTCATCGAGGAGTGCGTTGAAGTGGCCTGCTTCAGCGCGGTCGAGGGAGCCGAGGTCGGCGAAGACGTCGGCCCAGTCGCGGATGCCCATCGTGCCGTCGACGGTGTGCTTGTCGCGGACGAGAAGCGTGCGCGGCTCGACCTCGACGTCGAGCAGACCGCATGCGGTGAGGAGGCCGGGAACGCGGCGGGCGAAGGTGCCGTGCCGGATGCTGGACGTCTGGCGCAGTCCCAGGATCTTGGAGGCCAGGCGGTGGTCCTCGATGTTGAGAGCCTGGGTCGCCGTGTCCGGGTCGCAGACGACGATGCGTCCTCCAGGGCGGACGACGCGCAGCATCTCGTCCAGCGCCCGGCCGGGATCCTCAACGTGCTGGAGGACACGGTCCGCCCATGCCCCATCGAACACCGCGTCCTTGAACGGCAGGTGGCTGTCGGCGACAGCCACCTGCCGCACGCCGGCATGCTTCATCTCGGCGCACATGGTCCGGGACAGGTCACAGGCGACGGCCACGGCGCCGGTCGCTTCTTCGAGTTCCCGCACGGCATCCCCGGTGCCGGCCCCGACGTCGAGGAGCCGCTGCCCGGGCTGCGCCTGGAGCAGGTCGCGCAGGCGCTGCTTGTACGAGACGAAGAACGGCTCGCTACGCAGCCGGTGCAGCGCGTTGACCAGCCGTACCGGCTGAGGATGCGCGTCGATGTGGGAGAAGGCATGCGGCACATAGGTGTCGCCCATGGCCGGACCTTACGGCCCGCGGCCCTGCGGCGGGGGCCAAACCGAGGGAGCCAGGCGGCAACGCGGCGTCGCCTACCGAGCCGGGGCGGCCTCGATGCCCTTCCAGCCATGGCCGAGCCAGCGTCGGCATCCCTTCCGGCTTGCCTCCTCGGCGGTCAGGGTGGTGGCGACTTGCTGCGCGGCGTCGGGGCCCATGCCGACGGTGACGTGTCCGGAGCCCAGGGCGCGGGCGTACGTGCTCGGCCCGAACGCGGCTGAAGCGGCCCGGAACTGCGGCGTGTTCGCCAGCTCGGGGAGGATCAGCTTCACCGCGACCTTCCGGCCCGCCCGCGACGTACCGAGGTGGACCTGCCCCATGCCGCCCGCGCCCAGCCGACCCTCCAGCCGACCCTTCAGCCGATACGGACCAATACGCCGGGTATCTCCCGGGCGTAGAGGCTCGACCATGCGCTACTCGAATCTGCCGGGGAACACGGGCGCTGTCACGCACGGATTTGAACCATGGCCCGGCGCGCCGGTGCGACGAGATGGTGATCTCATCCGCTGCCCGGCGCGCCTTCACGTTGGGCGGGTCATGTCGCGACGAGACTTCCCGCACCGACGCGCCGTACCGCGGCGGCGATGATGTCGACGGTCCGGTCGATGTCGTCGAGGCTCTGGGCGGCCGTGACGTTCAGGCGCAGCCTGGCCGTTCCGGCGGGGACGAGGGGTGGCACGGCGGCCAGGACGAACAGGCCCTGTTCCTGGCACAGTCGGCTCACCTCGATGGCGACGGCGTTCTCGCCCAGGATGACGGGCACGATGGCGCTGCCGGTATCGGTGGTGCGCAGGCCCTCCTGGCGCACCCGGTGCAGGAGGCGGTCGAGGTTGCGGCGGAGCCGGGCGCGGCGCTGGTCGCCCTCCTGCCGTACCAGGCGGATCGCGGCCAGGGCTGCAGCCGTGTTGGGGGGTGAGGGGGCACCGGTGTAGACGTAGGCGCGGGTGGTGAAGCGCAGTGCCTCGATCAGGTCGTGGCGCCCGGCGACGAAGCCGCCGGAGGCGGGGATCGACTTGCTGAGGGTGCCCATCACCAGGTCGGCGGCGTTCGGGAGGCCGTAGTGGTCGGGGGTCCCCCCGCCGTGGGGGCCGATGACGCCGAGGCTGTGGGCCTCGTCGAGGAACAGCAGGGCCCCTCGGCGCCGGCATGTCTCCGCGATGCCGGGCAGGTCGACCAGGTTGCCGTCCATGCTGAACACCCCGTCGGTGACGACCACCCTGGCCGCGTCGGGCGGGGCCTGGGTGAGGAGTTCCTCCAGGTGGGCGGCGTCGTTGTGCCGGTAGACCTTGACGACGGCCCCGGCGCTCTTGGCGGCCGCGCAGCCGTCGACGATGCTCGCGTGGTTGCGCTGGTCGGACAGCAGCCAGTCGCCCGGGCCCGCCAGCGACGCGATGACGGAGAAGTTGGTCACGAAGCCGGAGGCGAAGACCAGCGCGGCCTCCGTGCCGACCCATTCGGCGATCTCCTGCTCCAGCCGCCGGTGCAGGGTCAGGGTGGCGCCCCAGACGCGGGAGCCGTGGCCGCCGGTGCCGAAAGTGTCGACCGCGTCCTTCACCGCCTGGTTGATGCGCTCGTCGTCGAGCAGGCCCAGATAGTCGTAGGTGGCCAGCATGAGGGGATTGGTGCCGTCGGTGAATCGCACGCGCGGGCCGTCCAGCCCCGCGATGGTCTTCTCGTACATCTGTCGCGCGCCGCCGGTCTGCAGGGAACGCGCCCGCAGTCGGTCGATTACTTTGTCCATCGTGGTCGGGGCTGAAACGGAGGAAATCTGGTCCGTCATGGGTCACCCTCCGAGAAACGGCACAACGGTGCTCACGAAAACCTTAGGAGCGGACTCCGTCGGTGGTCAACGGCGCACATTCCGTTTCATTCCGGGAGGCTGAAACGACGACACGAAAAGCATCACGCCCCCGGAATTCTTCCCGGGCTCGTTCCGTCTCGGGGTTCAGCAGCCGCCCTGGCCGTACATGGCGTGCTCCCAGTCGGTGACGGAACAGCAGAAGCGCTCCCACTCGTCGGCCTTGAGGGCCGTGTACAGCGCGGTGAGTTCCGGGCCGAGCGCGCCGGTGACGACCCGGTCCCGGGCGAGCAGTTCCAGCGCCTCTCCCAGCGTTTTCGGCAGCGCGGCGAACCGGTCGGCCGGGGTGCCCGAGCCGGCGTCCTCGGGCGGGCCGGGTTCCGTACGGCCGGTCAGCCCGTCCTCGATCGCGGCGATCAGCACGGCGTGGGAGAGGTAGGGGTTGACCATGGCGTCGGGCGGTTTGAACTCCAGCCTCCCGATGGCCGGTACTCGTACCGCGCACGTCTTGTCGTCCATGCCCCAGTCGACCCGCAGGGGGGCGAAATGGCCCTCGTCCGCGAACCGCTTGTAGGAGTTGACCGTCGGGCCCATGACCGCCGTGGCCGCGGCGGTGTGGGAGAGGATGCCGCCGAGGGCGTGCCGGCCCGTCTCGGTGAGGTGCAGTTCCGTCAGCCCGGGGTCGACCAGGACGTTGTGCTCGCCGCGCCAGAGGCTGAGGTTGTGATGGCATCCGTTCCCCAGTCCGGCCGTGGCGCGCTTGGGCATGAAGCTCACGGTGGCACCGGTCTCGCGGGCCACCTGACGGCAGATCTGCCGGTGCAGGACGAGCCGGTCGGCGGTCACCTCGGCACGGTCGAACATCCAGTTGAGTTCGAGCTGTCCGGGGTCGTCGCAGTTGCCCTCGGTCATCTCGAAGCCCAGGGCCTGTCCGTAGGCGATGATCTTCCGGTAGACCGGGCGGTACCGCTCCATGTGGTCGAGGTGGTAGATGGTGCTCGCGAGATCGTCGTGGCCGACGGCCTCCAGCCCGGGGACCAGCCAGGTCGTCTCCAGTTCGAGCCCGCTGCGGAGCTCCAGGCCGGTACGGGCGGTGAAGCCGCCGTGCACCCGCCGGAGGTGGGCGCGGACGTCGGCGGCCAGCGGACGGCCCGCGACGCCCTCCGGCCGGTGGCCGGACTCGTACAGGTCGCAGAAGAAGAAGGCGGTGCGGGTGTCCCAGGGCAGGATGCCGAAGGAGTCCAGGTCCGGCATCGCGGTGCACTCCGCTGCCGCCGCGCCCGCGCCCAGCATGGCGCCCGTCCGGCCGACCCGGGCGTCGGTCAGGAGGGCGGGGTGCAGCTGCACGCCGTTCTCGAGGTTGCGCACGAGCCGCGCGGCGGGCGCCACCTTGCCGACGATCCGGCCCGTGAGGGTGACGACCTGGTAGTAGACGCACTCCACACCGGCCTCGGCGATACGGCCCGCCAGCTCTCGTACGGCCGCGTCCGCGGTGTTCCGCTCGCGGTGCTCGTCCAGGTCGGTGGGCAGGACGTCGGTCGTCATCGATACCTCCCCGCGCATGGAAAGGACACAAAGGAGGTTATAGCGGGATGCCGCCCCCCGCCTGTTCATACGAGCGGGAGCGGGACCGGTGGGCGGCGACGGTGGCGGGCATTCCGGCGGCCAGGGTGACGGCGGGGGCGTAGCCGAGGTCCCGGACGGCGTTGTCGATGGAACACGTCCAGTCGGGGCACCGCAGGTCGGCGAGGCGGTCGCGGGTCATCGCGGGGCTCCGGTGGCGTACCCGGGCGAGGGCCTCGGCCGCGCGGGTGGCCGCCACTCCCAGGGGGCGCGGCAGTCCGTGGAGCCACAGCCTCCGGCGCCCGAGGAGGCGCGCCAGGGCAGCGCGTACGTCCTCGACGGGATGCTCCTCGCCGTCGGTCACCTGGTACACGCCCTCACCGGGCCGCCCCGGGCGCACCGGCCTGCCGTGCTTCGCCGCCGCGAGCAGGGCGGCGCACACGTCGTCGACGTGGACGACGCTCAGACGGCGCGGGACCGGGGCCCAGGCGAGCAGGACGGCCGGGTCGGCCGGGGGCGCGATCAGCCCCGGCAGGAAGCCCAGGCCGGCGCCGGGCCCGTAGACGAAGGCTGGCCGGACGATCACCCCGGGCACACGGTCGGCGGCCGCGAGCAGGGCCCGCTCCCCGCCGAGCTTGCTGCGCCCGTACCAGGAGACGGGGGCGGGGCGGTCCCCCTCCGCCCGTGGGCGCCCCGCCGTGGCGGGACCGGCGGCGGCCAGTGACGAGCAGTAGACGACGCGGGGCGTGCGCGGCAGCGCGGCAGCCGCCGCGCACAGCGCTCTGGTGACGCCCGCGTTGACCGCGAGGTAGTCGGCGGGGTGGGAGGCCCGGGTGACGGCGGCCAGGTGCAGGACACAGTCGGCGGCGCCGATCGCCTCCGGCAGCGCGCGCGGATCGGTCAGGTCCGTTTCGACCACCCGGGTGACGGGAACGCCGGGCGGCAGCCGCCTGCGGTCGCGCACCACGACGACCGCCTCGTCGCCGCGCGCGGCGATATGGCTCAGCAGGCGCCTGCCGACGAAGCCCGTGGCGCCGGTGACGAGATAGCGCACCCGCCCAGTGTGGCCCGGCCCGCCACGGGCCCGCATCCCCGGCGCCGGCCGCCGAATCGGGAGTTCACTCGACGAACAAACAGTGCGACGAACAAGAACAATCGGGACAGTTATTCCGCCGCCCCGGACCGAAGGGTCGGCGATGCCCATCGGTGTTTTGCCGCGCCATTCACTGGAAATTCCCTATGGAGGAGAGGCGCGACGGCCTCGGGGGTAGACCCGCGAATTCGGCTCCGCGCGGGAAAAGAAATCCAGTCCACGGTCCGGCAAGCTCGCCTCACTGGCCATTGCATGGCCTTTTCCCCTTTCCTTGACGCAATACGGTCGCGTCGCGGCCCAAGGGGCCGGGTCATGCCCTCATCAGGGAGACTCAGCGTGAACGACAGCGTGACCACAACCCAGTACGTGCACCAGCGCGGGGAGACGGTGACCCGCTTCTTCGTCGCCGCGGCGGACCCGGGAGGGCGGCCCGCCAACGGGGGCCTGCGGCTCGCCCCGGGGCTGCGGGAGGAACCGGCGAGGGCGCTGGCCGAACGGCTCGCGCGGGAGATGGCCGTCAAACACGACCTGTACTCCACGGGCTTCCGCGGCGCGAAGATCGTCGCCGTCGACTTCCGGTCCCGCGCACAGTTGTGGCCGGCCGTGGCCGCCGCCCTCAACCGTTTCGACGGAAGGGTGTTCACCGGCTGTGACATGGGAGTCGACACGGGCGACATGCGGTCGCTGGCCGGCCTCACCCCGCACGTGCTGTGCGGCTTCGGCAACCCGTCCGTCGACGTAAACACCGCCACCGCCGCCGGAGTGGTCGGCGCCGTGGACAGCGTCGCCTCCCACCTGGGACGGGACGCCTCACGGCTGTCCGTCCTCGTGCACGGAGCGGGCAAGGTCGGCGCGGCGGTGGCCGCGATCCTGCGCGACCGCGGAGCCGAGGTGTACACCCACGACATCCGGCCGGAAGCCGTGGTGAAGGGCTGCATGCCCGTCGAGGAATGGGTGGGACGCCGCGTGGACGTGCTCATCCCCTGCTCGGGAAGCGGACTGATCGACACCCTGACGGCGGAACGGCTGGCCTGCCGGGCGATCGCGGGAGCCGCCAACGCCCTGCTGACCCCCACCCACGCCACCGCCCAGGTACTGCGCCGACGGGGCATCACCTATCTGCCCGGCCCCATCGTCAGCCCCGGCGCCGTGATCTGCGACTCCATCGAGCACTACGCGCCCGAGGTCTTCGGAGGCGCGCGGCCCGAGGACGTGTACGCCTTCGTGCGGCAGCGGACGTACGACAAGGCGACGGCCTTCCTCCACCGCGTGCAGGACGACGCGCGCGCCACCGCGACGCGCGTCGTGCACGAGATGGCACGCGAGGGACGGAGCGCCCCGCTGTGCGGAGAACGCTTCGCGCCCGTGGGAACCGCCGTATGAGCGCCGGCATCGTCGTCGTGGGCGGGGGGATGGCCGGGTGCGCCACGGCATGGGCCCTGGCAGAGGCGGGCGAGGCCTGCACCGTGGTCGAATCGGCGCACCCGGGCAACTCCGGCGGCGGGTCGTCCGGCACCAGCCGGATGTTCCGCCGTATGTACTCCGACCCGTACTACGCGCGCCTCGCCCAGGCGTCGCTGGACGCGTGGCGAGACCTGGAAACGGACAGCCGCACCACCCTGCTGGACGACTGCGGCCTGTTGTTCTTCGGCGACCGCGGCGCCGAGGACTCCATCGAGGGCAACATCCCCGGCGCGCGCCGGGTCATGAGGGAGAGGTCGCTGCCGTTCGACGCCCCGGACGCGGCCGCCATCGCCGCCCGCTGGCCGCTGCGGCCGCCCGAGGGGTCGGAGGGACTGTTCGAGGCCACCGCGGGCACCCTGCGCTCCCGGCGCGCCCTGGAGGTTATGGCCGGCCGCGCGGTCCGCGCGGGCACCGTCTTCCTCAACAACGAGACCGTCGTGGCCGTCCGCCGACCCGCCCGGCGGGGACAGCCGCTGGAGGTGTCGCTGGAGAGCGGCCGCGCCCTCCAGGCAGACCGCCTTGTCCTGGCCGCGGGCGCCTGGACCAACCGCCTCCTCGCCCACCTGGGCCTCAGGGTCCGCATCGAGCTGTGGGGGATGCTGTGGGCGCACTACGCCGTCGACCCGGCCCTGGCGGCCCACTACCCCCAGTGGTTCTGCTTCACCCCGCCGCGCGGCGCCGACGAGGGCCTGTACTACGGCTTCCCGGCCGAGGGCTCCCCGCCCCTCGTCAAGACCGGCGTGGACTGGTGCCCGCCGGCCATGCGCGCCGCGGAGCCCGACGAACTGCCGACCGCACCCGATCCCGGAGTGGCCCGGTGCCTGGACTCCTTCCTGCGCACCCGCCTGGTGGGGGTGGGGGAGTGCGTCGGCCGCCACATCAGCCCCTACGCGATGACGGCGGACAACGGATTCATCCTGGACACCCTGCCGTCCGACCCGCGGATCGCCGTGTTCGCCGGCGACTGCGGCCACGCCTTCAAGTTCGCCCCCGTCCTCGGGCGCCTGCTGGCCGACCTGGCGACGGGCCGCCGCCCCGCGACCGACCGGGCTCCCCTGCGCATCACCCGCCCCGCCGTGGCCCTGTCCGCGATCTGACCCCCGCATCCGCACGGACCACCGAAGGAGGCCACCGATGCCCCCGCCCCCCACCGCCCGACCCGCCACCCCACCCCCCGCCCGGGCCGCCGCACTGACCGAACACGTCCTTGGCGGGGCCTCCCGGTTCGGCACCCGGACGGCGCTGATCGACGCCCACACCGCCGAACCCACCTCGTACAGCGCCCTGCTGACCACCGTCCGCCAAGTGCGCGCCGGACTCGCCGACGCCGGCGTCGGCCCCGGCGCCGTCGTCGCCCTGCAGGTCCCCAACGGGGCCGCGCTCCCCGTCCTGTTGCACGCGGCTCTGTCCCTGGGCGCCGTCGTCACCCCCGTCGGCGTCCTCAGCAGCCCGCAGGAGACCCGGCGCCAGCTCGCCCACAGCAAAGCCTCGGTCCTCGTCACCTGTTCGCCGGGGCGTCCCCCCGACACCCCGGCCCGCACCGGCCTGCGGACCTTCACCCTCACGTCCCCCGACGCCGGGCACGACTTCGCCGGGCTGCGCCACGACACCCCCCACCCGCCCGTCCCGCCCTCCTGCACCGGCCGGGGCGAGGACCTCGCGCTGCTGCCCTACTCCAGCGGCACCACGGGACACCCCAAGGGCGTCATGCTCACCCACGCGTCCCTGGTCGCCGGCATGGCCGCCATGGCGGCCGCCCACCGCGTCGCGGCGGACGAAACCGTCCTGGCCACCGGGCCCTTCACCCACGTCTACGCCCTCCAGTGCGCCCTGCACCCCGCGCTGCGCGCCGGCGCCCGCACCATCACCCTGCGGCGGTTCGACCCGGCCCTGATGCTGCGCCTGGTCGAGCGGCACGCCGTGACGCGGGTCTACCTCACCCCCGCCGTGCTCGCCGCGCTGGCCGCGGCCCCCGGCCTCGTCGCCCGGTACGACCTGTCGGCCCTGCGCCTGGTCGTCTCCGCCAGCGCGCCCCTGGGAGCCGCCCAGCACCGGCGGGCCGAGGAACTCCTCCGGGCGCCCGTCGTCGAGGGGTTCGGGATGACCGAGACCGGCAACTGCACCCACATCGTCCCCGACGCGGGCCCCCGGGCCGCCGGTACCGTCGGCCCCGCCCTGCCCGGCACCGAATGCCGTGTCGTCCCCCTCGGCGGCTCCGCCCCGGCGGGTCCCGGCCGGCCGGGTGAGCTGCAGATCCGCGGCCCGCAGACCATGGCGGGCTACCTCGCCGATCCCGCGGCCACGGCCGCCGCCCTCGAACCCGACGGCTGGCTCCACACCGGCGACGTCGGGGTCCTCGGCCCGGACGGCTCTCTGACGCTGACCGGACGCCTCAAGGAGCTCATCAAGTACAAGGGCTACCAGGTGGCCCCCGCGGAACTGGAGGACGTCCTGCGCACTCACCCTGACGTCACGGACGCCGCCGTCGTCGGCGTACCGGACCCGGCGGCCGGCGAGATTCCCAAGGCGTACGTCGTCCTCGGCCGGGCCACGTCCCTGGAGGCCATCCAGCGGCATGTCGCCGACCAGGTGGCCCCCTACAAGAAGATCAGGCTGATCGAGGCCGTCGACCGCATCCCCCGCTCCGCCACCGGCAAGATCCTGCGCCACGAGCTGGCGTCCCGCGACTGACCGGCACCCCGTGCCGGGGCGGGGTGCGGCCCGGGGGCGCCGGGCACCGCCGCGGGTGACGCAGTCGGCGGCAGCGGGTGCGGCCATCGAGGTGGCAGGCCGCCGCCGCCCGGTGAGCCGACGTCACACACCGGCCTGCGGTGCACATCCTTGTCCTGGCCCCGCGGCCGCCGACCCCGGCGGAGACCGGGGAGTGGGCATGCACTTCTGTTCGGAGGCGCGCATGGTTCCGGCCGCAGGATCGAAGATCGTGCGAGGGGTGATCGCTCTCGGGGTCGCCACGACCACCCTCCTCGGGACGGCCTCCCAGGCATCTCAGGTCCCCCGAGCCGTCCCGGCGGTCCGGGAACGGCCGAAGACGCCCGTCGCCACCGGCTACGGCGGCGCGGTGGCCAGCGTCGACGCCGACGCCACCGCGGCGGGCATCGAGATCCTGCGCCGCGGCGGCAACGCCGTCGACGCGGCCGTGGCCACCGCAGCCGCGCTCGGCGTCAGCGAGCCCTACGCCGCGGGCCTCGGGGGCGGCGGCTACTTCGTCCACTACAGCGCCAAGGACCGCCGGGTCCATACGATCGACGGCCGCGAGAGCGCCCCGGCACGGGCCGGCCGGAACCTGTTCATCGAGAACGGCAAGCGACTCGGCTTCGACGAAGCCGTCACCAGCGGCCTCGCCGTCGGCACCCCGGGCACCCCCGCCACCTGGGCGACCGCGCTGCGCACCTGGGGCAGCCGCTCCCCGGCGCAGGTGCTCGCCCCCGCACGGCGGCTGGCCGAGCGGGGCTTCGTCGTCGACGACACGTTCCGCCGGATGACCGTCGCCAACGTCAAACGCTTCGCACGCTTCCCCGACACGGCCAAGCTGTACCTGCCGGGAGGAAAGGCCCCCGCCGTCGGTACGGTCATCAAGAACCCCGACCTCGCCGCGACCTACGCCGAACTCGCCCGCGAGGGTCTCGGAGCCTTCTACCGCGGGCCCATCGCCCGCGACCTGGTCAGGACGGTGCGCAAGCCCCCCACCGCGCCCGGCTCCTCCTGGCACGCCCGCCCGGGTCGGCTGACCACCGCCGACCTCGGGGCGTACCGGACCCGGCAACAGGCGCCGGCCCATGTGCGCTACCGGGGCCTGGACGTCTACGGCATGGCTCCTTCGGCGGCCGGTGGCGTCGCGGTGGGCGAGGCGCTGAACATCCTGCGGCCCGCCAGACTGTCCACGCTCGGCGAGGCCCAGTACCTGCACCGCTATATCGAGGCCAGCCGGATCGCCTTCGCGGACCGGAACCGCTGGATCGGCGATCCCCGGTCCGTACGCGTGCCCACGGCCGGGCTGCTGTCCGCGCGCTACGCGACCTCGCGCGCCTGCCTGATCAGGACGGACAGGGTGCTCCGCAGCCCGCTCGCCCCCGGTGACCCGGCGCACCCGAAGCCCTGCGCCGGCACGGGCCGCGGCACGCGGACCCCGCGTGAGGGGAACAGCACCACGCACCTGACCGTGGCCGACAAGTGGGGCAACGTGGTCGCCTACACCCTCAGCATCGAGCAGGCGGGCGGCAGCGGCATCACCGTCCCCCACCGGGGCTTCCTGCTCAACAACACGCTCACCGACTTCTCGTTCCTACCGGCCGACCCGGCCGTCCCCGACCCGAACCTGCCCGGCCCCCGCAAACGGCCACGCTCGTCGATGGCTCCGACGATCGTCCTGAAGGACGGCCGGCCGGACTTCACCATCGGCTCGCCGGGCGGTCCGACCATCATCACCACGGTGCTCCAGGTGCTCACCGAACACGTGGACCGCGGCATGACGCTGCCCGAGGCGATCGCCGCGCCGCGCGCCAGCCAGCGCGACAGCGTCACGACGGACGCGGAGCCCGGACTGTACGACGGTCCGCTGCGGGCGCGGCTGGAGGCGATCGGCCACCGGCTCGTGCTCAATCCGGACAGCTACTTCACGCTCAACCGGGAGATCGGCGCGGCCGTGGGCCTCCAGCGGCTGCGGGGCGGCCGGTGGCTCGCCGCCGCCGAACCGGTCCGCCTCGGCGGTGGTTCGGCGATGGTGGTGCGGCCCTCAGGGAGTCGCTGAGGGCTTGCGGGCCGTCAGGAGCACATAACCGAACTGCGGTACGGCGACGATGCTCTCGAACGTCTCGACGCGTTCGGCGAGGGCTTCCTCACCGATGACCGCCACGTGGGCGGCGTGGGCGGAGCGGTAGCAGTCCAGCATCTCCAGGAGCGTGGGGAAGGTGTGGGCGCTGACGTCCGTGATCTCCAGGAGTTCGAGGCCCGCTTCGACCACCGCCCGGGGATAGGTGTCGATCCGCTCCAGCGAGCGGGCGCTGACGATGGCGCAGAACCGTTCTACGGCGATCCGGGACGCCTCGTCCTCCACCGCCGCGCGCAGCGCGATGTCGGCGATCACCAGCCGGCCGCCGGGCCGCAGGACCCGCGCCGCCTCCCGCAGCACGCGCGGACGGTCGGGCATGTGGAGCATGGACTCCAGCGCCCAGACCCCGTCGAAGGACGCATCGGGGTAGGGAAGGTCCATCGCGTCGGCGAAGTCGAAGCGGACCTTCTCGTGCAGCCCCTCGGCGCGGGCCTTGGCGTTGGCGATGTCCAGTTGGTGACGGCTGACGTTGACGCCCACGACGTCGGCACCGGTCCTGCGGGCCAGCCGCAGGGCGGGCTGGCCCGTCCCGCCGCCGACGTCCAGCACCGTGTCCCCGGGACGGGCGTCGAGCCGGGCGATGAGCTGGTCGGTCATCTGTTCGGTCGCCTGGGCCAGTGAACCGCGATCGGCCGGGTCCGGCCAGTACCCGTAGTGGAAGTTGTCGTCGTAGGTGTCCCGGATCAGGTCGGTGAGCCGGTCGTAGAGCTCGCCGACCCGGCCGCTGAACGGGTGAGGCATCGTGCTTCCCAACGCAGGAGGACCCCCGAACAGGTAAGCACGAAACCGGCCCGCCCGCACGGCGTGGTCGCGCGCGAGGTGCGCCCGCGCCCCAACTCACCAGCACCGACAGCGACAGGGCGTCGATGAGGTGCCGGGTCCTGTCCGAGGAGCCCGAACCGAGCTCGACGAGTGTACGGGCCCGGTCGCGGCGGCAATTGTCGTGGTTCGTTGATTTTGGTCGGCAGTCGGGGTGTTGAGCTGGGTTGATCAGTTGGCTGGTTGGGTCCGGCGGTGTGGTGTGTGCTGGTGGGGTGTTTGGTGTTGCTTGTGGGCCGGGCCTGGGCGGGTAGGGCTCGTTGCTGGGTGCGGATCCATTTGGTGGTCTGGTTGGGGAAGGGCAGGCCGGCCGTGGAGTGGGTGTGGGCTTGGTGCCAGCTGTGGTTCCAGGTGGCTCGCCAGGGCGGGTTCCACCACGGGTCGAGCGCGGTGAGTAGCGCGTTGTGGAGCCACGGGTTTTGTCGTCGCCAAGTTTTTGTGTGTTGTTGCTGTGTTAGAGAGCTGAGGTTTCTCAGTTTTCTTGGGTGGTGGCACAGGCGGCTGCGGTTATGGGAGTGAGGGCTGAGCGCGGCAGCAGCTGTTTGGCCTGCGTATATTTGGTGTGGGGCAGGTTGATCGAGCGTTGTGCAGTTCCAATGAGCCGCTACTTGGGTGTAGTGAGTCAGGTACTCGGGCCGCCGGTTTCACCGGCTCCAGTGGTGGGGGCATGTCGCCTGGCTACGGGGTGGGCTGGTCTTCGAGCCAGGTGGTGGGGATGAGTTTTTCGCCGTTGCGCCAGTTGTAGCGGATGGAGTCCTGGTACCAGTCGTGGGGCAGGTCCGCGTGGTCGCTGACGATCATCTGGAAGTTCGGGGACAGTTCCCTGACGACCTGGTGCATGAGTTCGAAGAGGCGGGTGACGGTCACGCGGTCTTCGTCCAGGGCGATGTCCTCCAGCCGTCCGCGCTGTTTGGCCATGTCGGAGGGGTAGTAGGGCTGGGTCGGCTGGTCGAGCATGAGGAAGCGAGGTACGGGCCGGCTGTTGGCGACGAAGTACTGGTGGAGGGCGAGGTGGGCGGACAGGTGGTAGCCGACGTGGTTCTTGCCGCTGCCGATGCGGAGTAGTTCGGTGATGCCCTCGAGGGTGTCGGCGACGATGGTGAGCTTTTTGAGGTCCAGGCGGACCAGGCGGTCGCCGTGTTCGAGTTTCAGGGTTCGGGCGTGGCCGGTCATCTTGCCGCTGAGGTAGCTGAGGCCGTGGGTGAGTTTGTCGTCGATGGTCTCGGTGTCGAGCTGCTCTTCGAGGCCTTGGACGAGCCGCTGGGCGACGGCGACGTCTGAATCCAGGCGCTGGAGGTGTCCGCTGTCGGACGTGGTGTTGATCTGGCCTAGGTAGGCACTGATCCGGCCGCGGGTGTAGGCCTGGGCTTCGGCCTGCCCTAGGAGGCCGGCCTGCTGGTTGCGCTGTTCGGCGATGATGCTCAGGGCGCCTTCAATGCCGCGAAGCTGTTCGCGTAGGCGCGTTGCCGTCTGCTCGATCTCGCGCAGGGCCTGTTCGCGGCGGGACTGGACAGTTTGGACGCTGTCGAGCTGGCCTCGGAGGTCTGCGAGGGTGGTGTGCATATCGGCGACGGTCGGGTCGGGCTCGTCGAGCTCGTTTCCGCACAGAGGGCAGCTGTGTTCGCCGGAAAAGTGGTCGGGTACGAGGTTGAGCGCCGACAGACGTGACATGCCGCGGGCGACGGCGCCGGTGTAGCCGGCGGCCTGAGTCTCCAGGTCGTGCAGGAGCTGGCGTTCTTCCGCGAGGGAGCGCAGCTGCCGCCGGAGAGCCGATCCCTGCTCGGTGAGGAGGAGTTCCTGCCGCCGCTGTTCCTCATCCGCGTTGTCCGGGGTGGGCCGGAAGGAAGCAGCCTGATGCAGCGCCTCGATGACGGCCGCTCTGTCGGAGGTGTCGACGCTGTTGTCGGGGAGCAGGCCGTGGACGCGGGCTTGGGTGTGACTCTTCGTGAAGGACCGTGCTGATCAGGTGGTGAGGGGTATCTGTCCTGGCCAGCGTCTGGATGGGCGCGGCGCCATGCCGTTGCTGGCCCCGCCCGCTCGATGCCCCGTCTGCGGCACCGACTCGGCGCGGTCAGCATCAGTCCGCCAGGCAGAGATAAATCGGACGCGTCATGCTTCAAACGCTCCTAAGCTCTTGCTCATGACATCGGATCCGAACCCTCAGAGGCTGTTGTCTTTCCGAGTCTGACGACTGCGTTTCAGCTGGTCAGGGGTAGGG
>NZ_BNBD01000007.1 GCF_014654785.1 Streptomyces mashuensis | reverse complement strand
TGCGGGCTCGGCGCTGCGGTGGATCGCGGACAACACCAACCCGGAGGGGATGACGGGCACGCTGAAGGAGGCCGTGCGCGGCGCGGACGTCTTCATCGGCGTCTCGGCCCCGAACGTCCTCGACGGCACGGATGTGGCCGCGATGGCGAAGGACGCGATCGTCTTCGCGCTGGCCAACCCCGACCCGGAGGTCGACCCGGCGGTGGCCCGGCAGACCGCCGCGGTGGTGGCCACCGGCCGCTCCGACTTCCCCAACCAGATCAACAACGTGCTGGTCTTCCCCGGCGTCTTCCGCGGCCTGCTCGACGCGCAGTCCCGCACCGTCAACACCCAGATGATGCTGGCCGCCGCCGGCGCCCTGGCCGACGTCGTCGCCGAGGACGAACTCAACGCCAACTACATCATCCCCAGCGTCTTCAACGCGAAGGCGACGGAGGCGGTGGCGTCCGCCGTCAAGCGCGCGGCCCTGGCGGTGCGCGAGGACGCGGCCTCCTAGGCTCTCCTGGGTCTCCTACGCCTTCCTGGGCTGCCGGGCCTCCCGGGTGTTCGCGTGCTGGGGCCCGTGGTCCCAGGCGCGGGTGTCGCGGGGTTCGACGTACGGTTCCTCGTCGCGGGGATGGCCGCCGAGCGCGGCGCGTTCCCGCGCGAGTTCCGCGTCGAACTCCAGGCCCAGCAGGACCGCGAGGTTGCTGATCCACAGCCAGACCAGGAACACGATCACCGCGGCGAGACTGCCGTAGGTCTTGTTGAAGGCGCCGAAGTTCGCGACGTACAGCGCGAACCCGGCCGAGGACGCCAGCCACAGCACCAGCGCCACCACGCTGCCGGGGGTGACCCAGCGCAGGCCGCGGCCGCGGACGTTGGGCGCCGCCCAGTACAGCACCGCGATCATGACGGTGACGAGGACGACGAGCACCGGCCACTTGCCGACCGCCCAGACGGTCAGCGCCGTGTCGCCGATGCCGAGGGCGGTGCCCGCCCGGTGGGCGAGGCTGCCGGTGAACACGACGATCAGCGCGCTGGTGCAGGCCATGGCGGTCATGAGCAGCGTGAGCACGAGGCGCAGCGGCGTCAGCTTCCACACCGGCCGGCCCTCGGGCAGGTCGTAGACGGCGTTCGAGGCGCGGATGAACGCGGCGACGTAGCCGGAGGCCGACCACACCGCGCCGAGCAGGCCGACGACGGCGAGGGCGGAGCCGGTGCCGGCGCCGCCCCGCAGCTGCCGCACGGCGGCGGTGAGCACGTCGCGGGCGGCACCGGGTGCGAGGTGTTCGAGGTTGGCGAGCACCTGGTCGGTGACGGACGGTCCGGCGAGGTCGAGCACCGAGACGAGCACCAGGAGGGCGGGGAAGAGGGAGAGCACCCCGTAGTAGGTCAGCGCGGCGGCGCGGTCGGGGAGTTCGTCGTCCCGGAACTCGGTGACCGTGCGCCGCAGGACCGCCCACCACGACCGCCGGGGCAGGGCGGCCGGCTCGTCGGGTGCCCTGCGCTCGGCCGCGGGTGAGGGCCCGGCTCCGGACCCGTCCCGGCTCTGCTGCGGTTCATGCCCCTGCTCCAACGGCGCCATGCCGGGCGGATGTCCCGGCCGCGGCCCGGGAAACCCCCGGCCGCGGGAGACCCCGTGGCGTTGCCGTGCGCCCTCGCGCGCCCGTGCGCCCCGCGTCGCCCGGCGGATGCGGGGCAGCCGCCGGTGAGGCCGGCGGCGGGGAGGGTCCCCGGGCGCCGGGGAGGGGGGATCGGCGTGACCGAGCACGTGCCGGGGACGGACCGGGCGTACGTGACCGTCAGCACGGTCGGCTCCGCGGGCCACGGCAAGACGACGCTGGCCACCGCGGTCGGCAAGGCGGCGGCGAAGGCGTACCGGCAGGACGCCCGGGCCGTCGACGGCATCGTGGAGGCGGTGAGCCGGACGGACGAGCACGTGGCCACGCACAGTGCGCACAGCGCGTACGTCACGGCCGCCTGCCACTACACGCACTTCGACGCCTCGGCCGGGCATGTGGCGGAGCTGCTGGGGAACACCCGGCTGGACGCGGTGGTCCTCGTCGTCTCGGCCGCGGAGGGCGTGACGGAGCAGACCCGGGAGCATCTGCGGCTCGCCCGCCGGGCGGGGGTGCCGGTGGCCGCGGTGTTCCTGACCATGTGCGACCGGCTGGGCGACGGCGACGCGGGCGGCGTGGAGAAGAGCGTGCGCGAGGTGCTGGACGCCCCGGACGTGCCGGTGATCCAGGGGTCGCCGCTGAAGGCCCTGTCCGGCCATCCGGCGTGGGAGGCACCCCTGGTGGAGCTGCTGGAGGCGATGGACGCCTTCGTCGCCGCACCGGCGTCGTGACGACGGTCACATGAGGGAAATCACCCTCAAATCGGGCCATTACTGCCTCTTCTTGTTCTTTTCCGTCCTTACCCTGGACGGATGCCCCCCTCAGCCCCGGCCCTCTCCCGTCATGCCCGCGTCCAGTCCCCCGACCCCGCCCCCGTCGTACCGCACCCGGCCACCGGGCCCCGGCTGAGCAGCGACGCGAGTGACGTAAGTGACGTAAGTGACGTAAGCGAGGACGGCGGGTCCCCGGCGCTACTCGCCGACCCGCCGGGCGGCCGGCGGGCCATGGTCGTGTGGGGCGTCGGCGTGTGCGTCTACCTCGTCGCCATCGTCTTCCGCACCAGCCTCGGCGTGGCCGGGCTCGACGCCGCCGACCGTTTCCACGTCGGCGCGTCCGCGCTGTCGACGTTCTCCATCCTGCAGCTGCTGATCTACGCGGGCATGCAGATCCCCGTCGGGCTGATGATCGACCGGCTGGGCACGAAGCGGGTGCTGGCGACCGGGGCCGTGCTGTTCACCCTCGGCCAGCTCGGCTTCGCGCTCAGCCCCACGTACGGCATGGCGCTGGCGTCGCGCGCGCTGCTCGGCTGCGGCGACGCGATGACGTTCATCAGCGTGCTGCGGCTCGGCTCGCGCTGGTTCCCCGCCCGCCGGGCGCCGATGATCTCGCAGGTCGCGGCCCTCTTCGGCACCGTCGGCAACCTGGTCTCCACCCTCGTCGTCGCGCGGGCCCTGCACGGCCTGGGCTGGACCGTGACGTTCGCGGGCAGCGCCGCGGCCGGCGTGGTCGTCCTCGTGCTGGTCCTCGCCCTGCTCAAGGACCACCCGGCGGGGCACGAGCCGGCGCCGGTGCCGCACGCGGGTGCCGCGTTCGTGCGGCGGCAGACCGCCGCGGCGTGGCGGGAGCCGGGCACCCGGCTGGGCATGTGGGTGCACTTCACCACGCAGTTCCCGGCCACCGTGTTCATGCTGCTGTGGGGCCTGCCGTTCCTCGTCGAGGCGCAGGGCCTCACCAAGGAGGCCGCCGGTGACCTCCTCACCCTCGCCGTGGTGTCCAACCTCGCCGTCGGTCTCGTCTACGGCCAGCTGATCGCCCGCCGCCCCGGGGCGCGCACCCCGCTGGCGCTCGGCACCGTGGGCGCGACCGCGGCGGTGTGGGCGGCGGCCCTCGCCTACCCGGGGCCGCACGCGCCGGTGTGGCTGCTCGCGCTCCTCTGCCTCGTGCTCGGCGCCTGCGGCCCGGCGTCGGTGATCGGCTTCGACTTCGCCCGGCCCGCGAACCCGCCGCAGCGGCAGGGCACCGCCTCCGGCATCGTCAACATGGGCGGCTTCGTCGCCTCGATGACGGCTCTGCTGGCGGTCGGCGTGCTGCTCGACGCCACGGGCCACGACTACCGGATCGCCTTCCTGTCGGTGTTCGTCCTCCAGGCGGTGGGCCTCACACAGATCCTGCGGCTCCGGGCTCGCACGGCGGCCGGCCGCGGCGCCACTCCGCGCGGCATCCGCTGGATCCGTCCGCAAGGCATCCGTCCACTCCCCCACAAGGCTCCTTCGGCACAGTGAAGGGACCGGCGCGCCCGCCCGGGCGCCGCGCCGTCCCTGCGCAGAGGAGCTGGCCATGTCCCGTGTCCCCACCGGCGGTCCGCGCACGGAACCGACCACGGCCCACGCGCTGTTGCGCAGGCTCCACGACCACGGGGTGCGCACCGTCTTCGGAGTGGTGGGCCGGGAGGCCGCGGCGATCCTCTTCGACGAGGCGGAGGGCGTCGACTTCGTCCTGACACGGCACGAGTTCACGGCCGGCGTGGCGGCGGACGTGCTGGCCCGCCTCACCGGCCGGCCCCAGGCGTGCTGGGCCACGCTGGGCCCGGGCATGACGAACCTGGCGACGGGCGTCGCGACCGCCGCCCTGGACCGGTCGCCGGTGATCGCGCTGGCGGCCCAGTCGGAGTCGTACGACCTCTTCCCCAACGACACCCACCAGTGCCTGGACTCGGTGGCGGTCATGCGGCCGATGACGAAGTACGCGGCGGAGCTGCGGCGCCCCGACGACGTCACCGACCTGGTGGACTCGGCCGTGGCCGCGGCGACGACGGAGCCCGTCGGGCCGGGGTTCCTCTCCCTGCCCGTCGACCTCCTCGGCAGCGGAACCGGCCCCTCCGCCACCCCTCCCCCGGCCAGGACGCCGGCCAGGCCGCTGGTCACCGTGGCGGACGGCTGGGAGGAGGCCGCCGGCCGGGCCGCGGAGCTGCTGGCCGCGGCCTGCCACCCCGTCCTGGTCGTCGGTGCCGCCGCGATCCGTTCCGGGGCCGTGCCCGCGATCCGCGCGCTGGCCGAACGGCTGCGGCTGCCGGTCGTCACCACGTACCTCGCCAAGGGCGTGCTGCCCCACGACCACGAGCTGAACTTCGGCGCCGTCACCGGCTACATGGACGGCATCCTGTCCTTCCCCGCCCTGGAGACCCTGTTCGGCCCCGCCGACCTCGTCGTGACGCTCGGCTACGACTACGCCGAGGACCTGCGGCCCTCGATGTGGCGGCACGGCCGGGACACGACGACCGTCCGCGTCGCGCCCACGGCGAACCCCGTCCCCCGGGTGTACCGCCCGGACGTCGACGTGGTGACCGACGTCCGGGCGTTCGTGGAGCACCTCGACCGCAGCACGGCCGACCTCGCCCCGAAGACGCCGCACGACATCACGCCGCTGCGGGAGCGGATCGCCGCGTTCGTCGCCGACCCCGGGCAGCCCGGCGGCGGGCTGGGGGTGCACCAGGTGATCGACGCCATGAACACCGTGATGGCGGAGGCCGCCGCCGAGGGCGAGGGCACCTTCGTCTCCGACATCGGCTTCTTCCGGCACTACGGCGTGCTCCTCGCGCACGCCCGGCAGCCGTTCGGCTTCCTCACCTCGTCCGGCTGCTCCAGCTTCGGCTACGGCATCGGGGCGGCCATCGGCGCGCAGCTGGCCCGGCCCGGCCAGCCGACGTTCCTCCTCGCGGGCGACGGCGGCTTCCACTCCAACAGCGCCGACCTGGAGACCGTCGCCCGGCTCGGCCTGCCCGTCGTCACCGTCGTCGTCAACAACGACGCGAACGGCCTGATCGAGCTGTACCAGCACCTCGGCCACCGCCGGTCGCACGCCCCGGCGGTCAGGTTCACGGGCGTCGACTTCACCGCGCTGGCCCGCGCCAACGGCGTCGAGGCCGCCCGGGCCACCAGCCGCGACGACCTGCTCGCCGCGCTGCGCAAAGGCGTGGGCCTCGGCCGGCCCTTCCTCGTCGAGGTGCCCGTCACCTACGACTTTGCGGCCGGCGGCTTCGGCGCGCTGGACATCTGACCATGGCGCCGACGCTGCCCGCCGCCGTGGGCTTCCTCGCCGGGATCCACCAGGACGGGGGCCGGCCGCCGCAACCGGTCCTCGCCACCGCGTCGTCCCGTGCCCCGTGGACGCAGCACACCGCCGGGCAGAGCCTGCACGCCGTGCTGCTGCACTCCGGCGCGCCGGACGGGGCCCACGCGCACGCGCGGGACACGACGCTGCTGCTCGCCGGGGAGCTGTACAACCGGGAACAGCTGCTGCCGCTGCTGCCCGGCCGCACCCCGCCCGGCAGCGACGCCGCGCTGGTCCTCGCGCTGTTCGGCACGTACGACGTGCACGCCTTCCGGCTGCTCAACGGGCGGTTCGCGGCACTGCTGGCCGCGCCCGGCCGCGCCGTGCTGGCCACCGACCACGCCGGGTCGCTGCCGCTGTACGTCTCGGCCACCCCGGGCCGGGTGCTGGCGGCGACCGAGGCCAAGGCGCTGAGGGCCGCCCCGCCGGGGCAGCCCCTGCCGGGCCGTCCGGTGCGGCGGCTGGCCGGCGTCCGCCAGGTGCCCGCCGGCACCGTGCTGGACCTCGGGGTGGCCACCGGGCGCTGCACGTCGCACCGCACCTGGGCGCCGCCCCTGGCCCGCCGGGTGCTGCCGGAGGAGGACGCGGTGGAGGCCGTACGCCGGGCGCTGGACGACGCCGTACGGGCCCGCGTGGGCCCGGACGTGCCGCTGGTGGTGCTCTCCGGCGGCATCGACTCCTCCTCCGTCGCGGCACTGGCCGCCGCCCGCTGCCGGCCGGCGCCGGTCGACACGGTGTCGATGGGCACCGACGAGGCCGACGAGTTCCCGCAGGCGCGTGTGGTGGCCCGGCACCTGGGCTCCGCGCACCGGGAGGTCACCGTGCCCACGGACGAGCTGCTGCGCCGGCTCCCGCACACGGTGTGGGCGGCCGAGTGCACCGACCCCGACATCGTGGAGTACCTGCTGCCGCTGACCGCGCTGTACCTGCGGCTGGGCGGCCCGGCCCGGCGCATCCTGACCGGCTACGGCGCGGACATCCCCCTCGGCGGCATGCACCGCGAGGACCGGCTGCCCGCCCTGGACACGGCGGTCTGCCACGACATGGACACCTACGACGGGCTGAACGAGCTGACGCCGGTCCTCTCCGGCGCCGCCGGCCACTGGTCGACGCACCCCTACTGGGACCGCGACGTCCTGGACGTGCTCGTGTCCCTGGAGGCCGGCCTGAAGCGCCGTCACGGGCGGGACAAATGGGTGCTGCGCGCCGCCCTGCGCGACGTGCTGCCGCACGAGACCGTCGTCCGACCCAAGCTCGGCGTGCACGAGGGGTCGGGCACCACCGCGTCGTTCACCCGCCTGCTGACGGACGCGGGCGTCCCGGCCGGCCGCGTACGGCACGCCAAACGGCTCGTCGTCCAGGAGCTGTTCGACCGCGTCGTCGTCGAGGGCCGGCACCCCGGCGACGTCGCGACCGGCGCGGTGGTGGAACACGTCGCCGCCGGCCTCGTACCGCGCTGACACCCCACCGCGACACCCCACCGCAACACCCCACCGCACGGAGGGACCGACCGACCGTGGACCGCATCGACACCGCCGTCTCGCCCCGCTACGCGCAGATCCCCACGTTCATGCGCCTGCCGCACGACCCGTCGCCCCGCGGCAAGGACGTGGTGGTGATCGGCGCCCCGTACGACGGCGGCACCAGCTACCGGCCCGGCGCGCGGTTCGGGCCGCGCGCCGTGCGCACCGAGTCCGGGCTCGTCCACGGCGTGGGCATCGACCGCGGGCCCGGCACCTTCGACCTGATCGACTGCGTCGACGCCGGCGACATCGACCTGACGCCGTTCCACATGCGGCTGGCGATGGAGACCGCCGAGGAGCGGCTGAGCGCGCTGCTCGCCGACAACGCGGCGTTCCTGATGCTCGGCGGCGACCACTCGCTGACCCTCGCCGCGCTGCGCGCGGTCGCCGGCCGGCACGGTCCGGTCGCCGTCCTCCACCTGGACGCGCACTCCGACACCAACCCGGCCGTCTACGGCGGCGAGTACCACCACGGCACGCCGTTCCGGCACGCCATCGAGGAGAAGCTCGTCGACCCGCGGCGGATGCTGCAGATCGGCATCCGGGGCCACAACCCGCGGCCCGACTCGCTCGACTACGCCCGCGGGCACGGGGTGCGGATCGTCACCACCGACGAGTTCTGCGAGCTCGGCCCCCGGGCCACCGCCGCCCTCGTACGCGAACGCGTGGGCGACGCACCGGTGTACGTGTCGGTGGACGTCGACGTCGTGGACCCCGCGTTCGCGCCCGGCACCGGCACCCCCGCGCCCGGCGGCCCCACGTCGCGCGAGGTGCTCGCCCTGCTGCGCGTCACCGGTGACCTGCGCCCCGTCGGCCTCGACGTCATGGAGGTGTCGCCGCCCTACGACCACGCCGGCATCACCGCCGTGCTGGCCACCGAGATCGGCGCCGAGCTGCTGTACCAGTACGCCCGCGCCCACACCCGGGGAAGGACGACGCCGTGACCGTACTGCCCTGTGCCGCGCACGGCGCGGACCTGCTCGCACTGGCCCGGCGGCTGCCCCGCATCCCGCGGAGGGACCTGCACGGCTTCCTCGACGTGGCGGGCGGCGCGGCGGCGGAGCTGCCCGGTCCCCTCGGCGCCGCGCTCGACGCGTTCGCCGCCGAGGGCAACGCGTCCGGGTACCTGCTGCTGCGGGGGCTGCCGGTGGAGGACGACGACGCGCTGCCGCGCACGCCCGACAGCACGCCCGCGCCCGTGGACCGGCCGCTGCTCGTCATGGAGGCGATGCTGGCGATCGCCGGCCGCCGCCTGGGCCTGCACACCGGCTACCGCGAACTGCGCTCCGGCACCGTCTTCCACGACGTGTACCCCGCGCCGGGTGCGCACCGCCTGTCCGCGGCGGCCTCGGAGACGCTGCTGGACCTCCACACGGAGCTGGCCTACCACCAGTTCCAGCCCGACTTCGTGCTGCTCGCGTGCTCCCGCGCGGACCACGACCGCAGGGCGGAGACCCTGGTGGCCCCGGTCCGCAAGGCGCTGCCGCTGCTGCCCGCGGACGTCCGCGCGCACCTCTTCGGCCGGCCGCTGCCGTGCCGCGTGGACATCTCCTTCCGCGGCGGGCCGGACGAGGCCGGTCCGGTCGCTGCCGTCGAGCCGCTGTACGGCGACCCGAGGGACCCGTACCTGGGGTACGACCGGGAGCTGCTCGCCCCGCACGACCCGGCGGACGCCGAGGCCCTCGCGGTGCTGTCGACGGCGCTCGACGAGGTGCGCGAGCCGGTGCGGCTGGTCCCCGGCGACGTCCTGATCGTCGACAACTTCCGCGGGGCGCACGCCCGTACGCCCTTCACGCCGCGCTGGGACGGCAGGGACCGGTGGCTGCACCGCGCCTACGTCCGCGCCGGCCGCGACGGCGGGCTGGACGGGAGCGAACGGGCCGGCGACGTCGTCGGTTTCGTGCCGCGTAGCTGATGTCCACTGGCGCGCGGGCCGGGCGAGCTGCCAAGCTGGGGTCGGTATCTTTATACGGGAGATCGAATGACTATCGACAGCAGTGCCGTGCCCGAACCCCGGGGGTTCGCGGTGCACACCGGCCCCGCCGGCCTCGCGGACGACGGGCGGGACGACTTCACCGTCCTGGTCTCCACCGTGCCGGCCGTCGTGAGCGCCGTGTTCACCCGCTCCCGCTTCGCCGGCCCCAGCGTCACCCTGAGCCGCGCGGCGGCCGCCGGCCGCGCGGCCAGGGGCGTCGTCGTCCTGGCCCGCAACGCCAACGTCGCCACCGGCGCCGAGGGCGAGCGCAACGCGCGCGAGGTGCGCGCCACGGTGGCGCGGGCCCTCGGCCTGGCCGAGGACGAGCTGCTCATCGCGTCCACCGGCGTCATCGGCCGGCAGTACCCGATGGCGGACGTCCGGGACCACCTCAAGAAGCTCGCCCCGCCGTTCCCCGAGGGCGGCTTCGAGCGGGCGGCCCGGGCCATCATGACCACGGACACCCGGCCCAAGACGGCCACCGCGCGGGCCGGCCGGGCCGTCGTCACCGGCATCGCCAAAGGCGTCGGCATGATGGAGCCGGACATGGCCACGCTCCTGACGTTCTTCGCGACCGACGCCCGCCTCGACCCGGAGGAACAGGACCGTGTCTTCCGCCGCGTCATGGACCGCACCTTCAACGCGGTCAGCATCGACACCGACACCTCCACCAGCGACACGGCGGCCCTGTTCGCCAACGGCCTGGCGGGCCCGGTGGACCCGGCGGAGTTCGAGGAAGCGCTGTACGCGGTGGCGCTGAAGCTGGTCAAGGACATCGCGAGCGACGGCGAGGGCGCCGGCAGGCTCATCGAGGTCCGGGTGA
Organism: Streptomyces mashuensis; assembly: GCF_014654785.1. Lineage (GTDB taxonomy): Bacteria > Actinomycetota > Actinomycetes > Streptomycetales > Streptomycetaceae > Streptomyces > Streptomyces mashuensis. The sequence goes on along the minus strand of NZ_BNBD01000007.1, from coordinate 383,498 downwards.
CGGGGGCGCGCGACGACGCCCAGGCCAAGCGCGTCGGCAAGGCCGTCGTCAACTCCCCGCTGGTGAAGACCGCGGTGCACGGCGGCGACCCCAACTGGGGCCGGGTGGCCATGGCGGTCGGCAAGTGCTCCGACGACACCGACATCGACCAGGAGAAGGTCGTCATCCGCTTCGGCGACGTGGCCGTGTACCCGCCCACCCGGCACGGCGACCGCAGCGAGGACGACGTACGGGCCGCCGTCGCCGAGCAGATGCGCGGCACCGAGGTCGTCATCGGCGTCGACCTGGGCATCGCGGACGGCGCGTTCACCGTCTACGGCTGCGACCTGACCGAGGGCTACGTACGCCTCAACGCCGACTACTCGACCTGAGCCGCACCGCGCGGCCGGCCGGTCACGGCCTCCCGGTGCCGTGACCGGCCCCGCACCGGTTATGCGTGGGAGTGGCGGCCGTGCCGGTGGCCGCGACCGGCGAAGACGCGGTACAGCGCGAGGATGATCACGGAACCGGCGATGGCGGCGATCCACGTCGACAGGTGGAAGAAGCCGTTGATGGACTCGACCCCGAAGATCACCTTGCCCAGGAACCCCCCGAGCAGCCCACCGACGACACCGATCAGCATCGTCACCACCACGCCGCCGGGATCCTTCCCCGGCATCAGCCCCTTGGCGATGGCTCCGGCGAGCAGACCGATGATCACCCAAGCGAGAATGCCCATGATGTGTGCCTCCTTCGACAGTGGCTGCAAGGGCGCATAACCTGCCCGGCGGCCGTCAAACGAGGCGGGGCCGGATCGGGCGCGCCGGCAGGAGGAACCGGTCGGGGGCCTCACCCCACGTGGATCCGCGGCCGCCGGCTCAGGTCCGGCTCGGCGCGGCGCAGGACCTCGCGGGTGACCGGGGCCACTTCGCCGTCGCCGAAGACCAGGAAGCGCAGCAGGTGGCTGAGGGGGTGGCCCTCGGTCCAGTTGAAGTACGCGTGGGGCACCCGGTCGGTGCGGTTGCGCAGTTCCATCAGGACGGCCGCGATCGTGTTGGGCACGCCGGGGCCCTCGACGCGCAGGATGCGGGCGCCGTGGCGGTGTTCGCCGGTGACCTTGAGGTCGGCGGTGAAGTCGGAGGAGTCCTGGACGGTGACTTCCAGGAACAGCACGGGCGAGCCGTCGGGTATGTGGGTCTCCTCGCGCTGGCTGTACTCCTTCTCGCGGTACGCGGCCTCGTCGCGCTCGTCCGGCTCGTTGGCGATGATCCGCAGCGGGCCGGCGGCGGCCACCTCGTCGATGAGGCGTTCGGCGCCCTCGTCGAACGTCACGTTGACGGCCCGTAGTTCGAAGGAGCGGCTGACCCGGGAGCCGAGGGAGGACAGCAGGATGCCGGCGATGAAGAACGAGGCGATCTTCAGGCCGTCGGGCCGCTCGATGACGTTGGTGACCAGGGTGTACGCGAAGACGGCCGTGATCACGGCGAAGCCGGCCGTGGCCGCCGTGTGCCCGCGGTGGCGGGCCGCGATGGTCGCGGCGAAGGACGCCGAGAGGATGAGGACGAGCACTCCCGTGGCGTAGGCGCCGCCCTGCGCGTCGACGTCGGCGTCGAAGAGGATGGTGATCGTGACCGAGACGGCCATGAAGAGCAGCACCAGGGGCCGCACCGCCCGGGTCCACTCGGGGGCCATGCCGTAGCGCGGCAGGAAGCGCGGTACGAGGTTGAGCAGGCCGGCGAGCGCGGACGCGCCGGCGAACCAGAGGATGGCGATGGTGGAGACGTCGTAGACCGTGCCGAAGACCTCGCCGAGGTACCGGTGCGCGAGGTAGGCGAGGGCGCGGCCGTTGGCCTCGCCGCCCTTCTCGAACTCCTTGGCCGGGATGAGCACCGTGGTGGCCAGGCTGCTGACCAGGAGGAAACCGCTCATGAACAGGGCGGCGGTGGTGAGCAGCCGGCGCGTGTCACGGACGCGGCCGGCGGGGTTGTCGTACGTGTCGCCGGTGCCGCCGCGGATCTGCGGCATGACGGCGACGCCCGTCTCGAAGCCCGACATGCCGAGCGCGAGGCGCGGGAAGACGAGGAGCGCCACGCCGATCATGGCGAACGGCGAGGAGTAGTCGGTGGTCAGGGAGCGCCACCAGTCGCCGACCACCTCGGGCCCGGCCGCCACGTGCCACACCGCGGTGGCCAGGACCACGAGGTTGAGGACGAGGTAGACGCCGACGAGGAGGACGGCGACCCGGATGGCCTCGCGGAAGCCCTTGAGGAACACGGCGCCGAGGCCGGCGAGGAGCAGCAGCGTGATCCAGACGTTGGCGTGCCGCATCCATGACGGGGCGAAAGGATTCTCCACCACGTGGGCGGAGGCGTCGGCCGCCGACAGCGTGATGGTGATCATGAAGTCGGTGGCGGCGAAGCCGAGCAGGACGAGGACGAAGAGCTTCCCCGCCCACCAGGGCAGCAGCCGTTCCAGCATGGCGATGGAGCCCTCGCCGTGCGGGCTCTCCCGGGCCACCCGGCGGTAGACGGGGAGCGCGCCCAGCAACGTGAGGGCGATGAGGACGAGGGTCGCCAGCGGCGAGAGCAGGCCGGCGGCGAGCGCGGCGATGCCCGGCTGGTACCCGAGGGTGGAGAAGTAGTCGACGCCGGTCAGGCACATGACGCGCCACCAGCTGTGTCCCTCGTGCTCCTCCGGCGGTGTGCCGTGGGGGCCCGGATGACGTGCCGACTGCTCGCTCAGACCCTCCAGTAACCAGGCGCGCCAGCGGCGGCTTACCGGCCGCTCCGGCTCGGTACGAGCGGGTTTCACCCGCGTGACAGTCATGACTCTTTCCCTGCCGTTCTTCGCGCTGTGGGGGGCAACGAGGAGCGAGTATTCCCCATGCCGGAAGCGAGCCGGACGTCCGGTCGGCTTCGTTTCCGGTCATCGTTCGGCCCGTCGTACGGACGGTGCCGGCCGGCCGCCGGAGCTCGTCGCACACGCCACGTGTACCCGCCGTCCGGCGGTCCGCACGGGGACGAGAACGTCACGCCGGCTCAGGCGTGTGCGGCCGCCGGCACGGCCAGCCGGTACCCCACGCCGCGGATCGTCTCGATCCACTGCCGGTCGCCGAGCTTGCCGCGCAGGGAGCGCACGTGCACGTCGAGGGTGCGGCTGGATCCGAACCAGTTCTCGTCCCACACCCGGGACATGATCTCCTGACGCTCCATCACCGTGCCGGGCTCCTGCATCAGCAGGAGCAGCAGGTCGAACTCCTTGCGCGTGATCCGCACCTCCCGGTCCCGGACGAACACCTTCCGGGTGCGCGGGTCGACCCGGAGAGGGCCGGCCTCCAGCGGGCCGCTGCCGGCCCGGCGCGGCCCGGCGCCGGGCGCGGCCGGCGGCACGGCGTCCGGGGCCGCCTCCGCGGCCGGTGCGGTGCCGTGCCGGACGCAGCCCGCCGCCCTGCGCAGGACGGCCTCGATGCGGGCCACCAGCTCGTAGCGACTGAAGGGCTTGGCGACGAAGTCGTCCGCCCCCAGGTGCAGGGCCAGCACCCGGTCGAGTTCCCGGCTCCGGCCGCTGAGGGCGATCACCGGCACGCAGGACGCCTTCCGCATCCGCCGGCACACCTCGAAGCCGTCCAGGTCGGGCAGGCCCAGGTCGAGCAGGACCAACTGCTCCTCGCCGAGCCGGTCCAGGGCCTCCGCGCCGGTACCGACGCGGTGCGTCCCGTAGCCGTGCGCCACCAGCGTCCGCTCCAGCGCCTCGGCCACGCCGTCGTCGTCCTCGACGATCAGCACGTTCATCGATCAGCCTCCCCCGCTGACGGACCACCCCGCCGTACCCCGGACGCGCCCTGGCGCGCCGGAATTCCGGCCGAACGTTTCCGGATTGTTTCCGGAGCGCTGTCTATCAAGCCGGTGGACGGGGCTCAACGCGGGGCACCGCGACGGCACCCGGAGAGGCAACGGGGCATGCCTCTTCCGGCGCACACCGGCCCTCCGGCCGGGCCGCCCCCACAATGGCGTGATCTTGACGGTTCCCTGACGCTCCGTCGCGGACAGCGGGGTACTCTGCGCACGTCGAACAGGAGTTCAGGCCGGAAAGGCCGCAGGCGTACGGAGTGGCGGGGGTGCCGGGCATGGTGACGGAGTGCCCCGTGGACCGTTCCCCGGACGCCGCCATGGAGGCCGGGGCCCTGGCCGGCGAACGCCGGCGCGTCGCCCGCGACCTCCACGACGAGGTCGCCGCCGGCCTCGGCGCGGCCCTCACCTCCTTCGAGCTGTACGACATGTACCGCGACACCCGCCCCGAGCTGGCACAGCGCAAGCTCGCGGCGGCCCGGGACGCGGTCCGCGCCTCGCTGGAGAACCTGCGCGGCGTCATGGCCGGATTACGCACCCCCGTGGAGAGCACGGACACCACCGGCACGGCATCCCCCGTCCCCCTCGCTGCGGCCCTCGCCCACGACCCCGCCACCACGGACCGGGCCCCCGGCGCCGTACGCGTCCTGGTCACCGGCGACGAGTCCCTGATGCCGCCCCGCACCGCCCGGGAGGTCCTCCTCGTTCTCCGCGAGGCCCGGCGCAACGCCCTGCGCCACGCCCGTGCCGGCCGCATCACCGTCACCGTCGACGTGACCCCGGACGAGGTGCGCGCCACCGTCGAGGACGACGGCCACGGCTTCCAGGACCCGGAAGCCGCCGCGTCCGGCCGGCACGGCGGTCTCCTCGCCATGCGCGAGCGCGCCGCGCTCCTCGGCGGCAGCCTGACCGTGGACAGCCGCCCCGGGCACGGCACCCGCGTCCTGCTCCGCGTACCGCTCGCCCCTGCCGGCGGGCCCGACGGGAACGCCCGTGGCGAGCACGGCTAGGCCCATCAGGATCCTGCTCGCCGACGACCACACGCTGTTCCGCGAGGGCGTCGCCGAAATCCTCGCCGCGTCGCCCGGCCTGGAGGTCGCCGGCGAGGCCCACGACGGCAGGGACGCGTGCGACAAGGCCGCCGAGCTGCTCCCCGACGTGGTCCTCCTCGACGTCGAGATGCCGGGCCAGGGCGTCCGCGAGACGCTGGCGCAGCTGCGCGCCGTCGCACCGGGCTGCCGCGTCGTCGTGCTCACCATGCACGACGACGTGGCGCTCGCCCGGGAGTTGCTCGGCCTGGGCGCCGGGGCGTACCTGGTGAAGGGGTCGACGCGGCACGAGCTGATCGCCGCCATCCACAGCGTCCAGGTCGAGCGGGGCCCCGGCCACGTGATCCTGTCGGTGTCCCGGCAGGGGCTCGACCGCGTCGACCGGGCGCCCGGCGAAGGCCTGTCGGCCCGGGAGCGCGAGGTGCTCGCCCTGACCGCGGAGGCGTTGAGCAACGCCCAGATCGCCCGCCGCCTGTCCATCGCCGAGGGCACCGTGAAGCGCCATCTCCGCAGCATCTACGGGAAACTGGGCGCGGTGTCGCGCATGGACGCGGTGAACAAGGCGGTGGCCTCCTCCCTCATCCCGCCGCCCCTGCGGAGGGACGGGGCCTGACCTCAGCCGGCGGCCGTGCGGGGTGCGGCCCCGACGCGGTGCAGCAGGACGAAGCGCCGCGCGGCCTCCTCGGCCTCCTCCAGGGAGAAGAAGCCCCGGTCGTGGGCGGCGGCCGCGAGCCCGTCCGGGCCGGTGGCCGCCCAGGCCTCCGCGAGGTGGCGCCGCACCAGGGCGCCGGGCAGATCACGCGGGGTGCGCCGGCTGCCGGTGCGGGCCATCTGCGCGTTGAACCGGTCGGCGGCGGCCACCGCGTCGGCGCTGAGCGCCCACGCCCGGTCCTCGTCCCGCAGCTCGGCGGGCACGTCGTTGAACGGTGCGGCCCCTGGCCCGACGCGGAACGACCGCACGAGGAGGGTGAGCAGCCGGCTCCGGGCATCGCCGGAGGCCCGTTCCTCCGTCGTCAGCCAGGAGGCCCAGGCGTGGGCCGGCAGGCGGCCGGCGGTGATGCCGCGTCCCTCGGCCGCCTTGAGGGCGGCGTCGGCCAGTGCCGTGCCGTCCATCGATGCGGCGTCGGCGTTCCCCGCCCCGCCCCCGGCGATGCGGCGCAGTGCGAACCGCCGGTAGCGCTCGGGGAAGTCTGCGGCGTACAACTGCTGGAAGCGCAGTTGATCGAGTTCGCCCACGTCAGCGGCCTGCCCGTCGGGTCCGGTGGCCGGCCGGTGCAGGGCGCGCCACCGTTCGAGGTACATCGTCCGGGGCACCAGCGAGGCCGGGATGGCGGCCGGGACCGGGCCGCCGGCGCGCGGCTCGCGCGCGTGGGCCAGGGCCAGCAGGGCGTCCCTGCGCTTGAGGTCGGACAGGTCGGGCCGGCGTTCGGCGAAGGCCCGCAGGGCGACGGCGGCATCGGCCGCCTCCGGGTGCGTCCGGCGCGCGGTGTGCGCGAGCGCGCCCCAGGACCGCTGGGTGTAGTGCAGGGAACGCGCCACCTCCAGCAGCACCTCGCCGTCGCCGGCGGTCAGCGCGTCCTCGGCGACGGCGTTGGCGATCGTCCAGCGGATGTTGACCAGCGGCACCGTCAGCGCGCGGTGGTCGCCGGACGGGAGGTGGCCGACCGCGACCTCGTCGTCGGCGTCCAGGTCGCCCCGCGCGTACATGCCGAAGACCAGGCCGACGCCCTCCATGCCGCACTGCCACAGCTCGGCGGCGCGCAGCGCGCCCATGCTGGAGGCGCCGATCACCCGTGCGCCGCGGCGCAGGGCGTCGGTGATCTCCTTGTGCCGCACGGGCGCGGTCTGGTGGAACACCCCGTCGATGACGACGACGGTGTCGCCGGGGCCCGGCTGGAGGGCGAGCAGGTCGCCGTGGCGTATCGGCGGGTGCACGACCGCGCCGGGGACCGCCTGCCGGGCCTCGTCCGGGGACAGCGTGGGGCCGAGGAACACATGGATCGTCACGGGGCCTCCTTCAGGAGCGGCGAGGGGGCGGACAGGGGCCGGGTGATCTCGTGCCGGCCGTCGAACTCCAGCCCGGCGGCGACCACCTTGACGACGCTGAAGTCCTCCTCGGTGCTGAGGTCGACCACCACGGGCGGCCGCCCCGTCACCTCCAGCACCCGCTCGGCCAGCCACCGCGTCTCCTCGGTGTCCTCGGCGAACTCGGGCCCGGCCGCGGAGACGTCCTTCCACGGCACGATCTCGCCGACGGTGACGGGAGGTTCGCCGGGCACGGACGGTTCGTGCGGGAACAGCGCGTCGGCGAGGTCGTCGCGGCTGCCGGCGATGGCGGTGAGGCGGCTCTGCGCCGACTCCGTGACGGCCCGGCTGAGAGCCACCGCCGCCGAACTGTGCACGCCCGAGCCGACGGCGAGCGCGGGGAAGTCCTCCGACCACACGTAGGTGACGAAGCAGGGCAGCCCCCAGCGGTTGGGCACGTCCACGATCTCCACCCACGCCCCGGCACCGGCCATCCGCTCCAGGACGCCGGCGCACATCGGGTCGTCGACGCTCGCCGGGTCGACGTGCCGCCGCGCGGTGACGGGCACCGAGCCGATCGCCGCCGTGCAGTCGCGCTCGACGACCTCGTACAGGGCGTGCGTGACGGCCTCGTCGTAACTGTTGCCGCTGGCGAGCCCGTTGGTCGAGCCGTGCAGCAGCGGCGGCTCCCACGCGTCGGACACCTGGTAGTCCATGGCGACGTACGACCGGGGGACGAAGGTCCGCGCACCGGTCACGGCGTTCCTGCCGGTCAGCCAGTCCAGCGGGGTGTGCTCGCCGAGCAGGCTGCCGTGGTGCTGCTGGAGGTCCGTGACGTCGTAGGGCAGCTCCAGCTCGCGGGCGGGGACGCCCGTCAGCTCAGCGGCCGGGCAGGCGTACTCGGCGTGCCACAGCTCCACGCTCTCCATCACGGCGGAGATGCGGGCCAGCAGCAGCGACGTGCCCTTGCCCTGCGAGACGGTGAGCGTCTTCGCGGCCGGGCGGACCGCCATCACCACCGGTACGCCCAGCCGGTCCAGCCCCGTCACGTCGGCGACCCGGGTGACGCCGAACGCGCCCCGCCGGCCGTCGATGACGGCCCAGGTCTCCTCGGGGCGCCGCACCCGGTGCGTGCCGTCGAAATGAACCTTCCTCACCCGGCCCTCCTCGCTCTGTGGTCCGCCACCAGCATCGGACGCGGCACCACAACGCGACGGAAGACGACGGGAAGAGAGCCGTGAAGGCTGCCGAAAAAATACGGGAGGCGAGGGCGAGAAGCATGTGAGCGGAATCGAAGAAGCAGGGAAAAAGACGTGGTTGGCGCTGGCAGATGCGCAGGTCGGAGGGGGTGTCGAGCGGAGTGCGCGGGGCGGCGGGCGAGTGTGCGGCGCGGGTGGCTGCCCCCGCGCGTCCCGGGTTATCAATTGCGCTGTTCATCGTTGATCGAACGAAAGGAGCGGTCCAATGGAGAACGCAGCGAACGCAGCCCTCCTCGACCTCGAGCAGCTCGGCGACGAGATGTTCGAGGTCGTGCAGGACGACGCTGTCGAGAACGACAACGCGGCCTGGGCGTACGCCTGCTGCCGCAGCGCCAGCAGCTCCTGCGCGCTGTCGTAATACCGGGCCGGGCCCCGGCGGCGCGTCACCTGCGCCGCCGGGGCCCGGCCTCGTCACCGTCCGAACCGCTCGCCGACCTGGGGAGGAAGCCGGCCGTGGGCCGCCGACTGACACTGGCACCGCAGGTGCGCCACGCGCCGACCGCCGACGGTGCCGCGGTCCTGGGCCCGTCGTCCGCCGTCGCCCTCCGCGGCGCCACCGTCCACGCGTGGCTGGAGCGGCTGCGGCCCCTGCTCGACGGCCGGCAGGACGTGGACGCCACGCTGGCAGCCCTCCCCGACGGCCACCGGACGGTCGCGCTGCGCCTGCTCGACACGCTCCAGGCGCACGGCTTCGTCCGCGAGGCCGCCGAACCGCTGTCGCACGGCCTGACCGACGACGAACTGCGCGCCCACGCCCCCGAGATCGCGTACGTCGGGAACTGGCTCGACTCCCCCGAGCACCACTTCGAGCGGTACCGCACCGCGCACGTCCTGCTGGCCGGCGACGGCCCCCTCGCCGACGCGGCCCGGCACGCCCTGCTCGCCTGCGGGCTGCGCCGGGTGCACGTCGTGGGCCCGCGGGAGGCGGTGGGCCGGGCGGATGCCGCCGTGTACGCGGGCGACGGCGACGGGCCCGACGCCGTACGGGCGGTCGCCGCGGCCGAGGACGCGTGCCGGGCCACGGGGACGCCGCTGTTCCGCGCCCTCGCCCGGCACGACGGCTGCTGGCTGCTGCCGCACGACGGCGCCCTGCGCTGGGCCGACGTCCGGCACCGCCTGCGCCACCGCCCCGCGGCCGCGCAGCCCCCGGAGCCCATCCCGGCCGCCACAGCCCTGGTGGGCGGGCGCCTGGCGCTGGCGGTGTTCCGCCTGCTGACGGGCGTACCGGCCGAGGACGACGACACCGGTGTCCGGCGCATCGACTGGGGCACGCTCGCCACGCACCGGCACCGCGTGCCGGCGGCGCCCCCGGCGGTCACCGCGGATGCCGGCTTCGCCGTGCGCATGAAGGAGCTGCGGGAAGCCCCGGCCCTCTCCCCCGACGACCTGACCGGCCGCCTGACGGCCTGCGCCGACGGAATGACGGGCCCCTACGGGCCGCCCACCACGGCGTACGGCACACAGATACCTCTGACGGTGGCCCGCTGCGACCTGGCCGCCGGCGGCACGGTCACCGGCGCCGCCCTCGACCCACGGGCCGCCCACGACGAGGTACTGCGCCGGGCAGCGGCGGCCCACGCCCTGACGGCGGCGGCGGAGCTGACGGCGGCGGGCCGCGTCCTCACCGTCTCCGCCGAACGACTGTCCGACGGCCGGCCGGAACCCCTGCCCACCGCCCTGATCCTGCCCCCCGATGCCCCCGTCCCCGCCGCCCACGACCGGCCGACGACAGAGGGTCGCGGCCCGGCCCCCGCCCCCTCCGGTACCGCCTGTGCCGAGAGCTGGGACGCCGCCGTCGAGGCGGCGCTGCTCGACGCCGTGCGGCAACTGGCCCTGCGGCGCATGATGGCGGCGGACGCCGGGCCGTACCCCGTGCTCGATCCGGCCGTGCTGCCGCACCACAGCGAGGCGGCCCGGTACTGGCGACTGCTGGGCGCCCTCGGCCCCCTGCCGCCCGTCCTGGACGTCTCCGGGGGCCTCGGCGCGCCGGTCGTCGCGCTCCTCGCCGACGACGGAGCCGCCGTCGGCTGCGCCGCGCTGGCGGCCGGGGCGTTCGCCGAGGCGGCGCGCGCTCTGCTCGCCCGGCGGCAGGGCGCCTGCCCGTCCCCCGGCGTGGCGCCCGCCGTCCGGGCCGGCGCCCCCGCGCCGGCCCCGGTGCCCGCCGCACTGCCCGGCCTGGATCCGGCCGGCCGGTGCCGGCTCCTCGCCGACCGGCTGGCGGCGCGGGGCCGGACCGCGTACGCGGTGCCGCTGGACCACGACAGCGCGTTCGCGGCTCATGCCCCGTTCGTGGCCCGGGTGGTGCTCCTTGGCGCACACTGACGCCCTCGTGGCGGGTGACGGCGGCCTGCTGCACCACGCGATCGACGAGGCCCTCGGCGCCCGGCCCGCGGTGGCGGCCCTCGTGACGGTCACCGACGCCCGCGCCACCGACGACGACCACGACGACGGCCTGCGGCGGGCGACCGTACTCGGCGTGCCCTTCCTGCCGGTGTGGACCGAGGGCGACCGCGCGGTGGTCGGGCCGGTCGTACGGCCCGGCGTGCCCGGCTGCCACCGCTGCCTGGGCATGCGGCGCGCGCACGCCCCGGACCGGGCCGTCGCCCGGGCCGTGCTCGACCGCTCCCCCGAGCTGTACGCGCAGCCGTCACCCCTGCTCACCGCGGTCGCCGCCACCCTCACAGCCCGCCTCGTGGCCGAGCGCCTCACCGACCCGGACGCGCCCGCGGCCCGCTCCATGACGGTGATCGGCCTGCGCACCCTCGACGTGAGCACCCACGCCTTCCTCCCCGACCCGTGCTGCCCGCTGTGCGGCGGGCTCCCCGACGACGCGCCCACCGCCGTGCCCCGCACCCTCGTGCCCCGGCCCAAGGCGCGCCCCGGCCTGCGGCTGCGGCGGCCGGACACGGCGCTGCTCCACGCGCGCCTGGCCGACCCGGAGACCGGGCTGGTGCGCGGCGTGACGCACACGACGGCGGCCGTCCCGCTGGCCCGCGCGCCGCTCGCGCTGCCCGACGGCGGCGAGGCCGAGGCGGGCCTGGGCGCCGGCCCCGACCGGGACACGGCGACGGCCGCCGCGCTCCTCGAAGGGGCCGAACGCTACGCGAGCGTCCGGCCGCGGGCCCGCCGCACCGTCGTCCGGGCCGCGTACGCCGACATACGCGACGAGGCCGTCGACCCGCGCACCCTGGGCCTGCACCCTGACAGCCACTACGACGTGCCGGGTTTCCCGTTCCGCCGGTTCGCGGAGGACCGGGTGACGGAGTGGGTGTGGGCGTGGTCCCACGGGCGGGCGCGGCCGGTGCTGCTGCCCCGCGCCTACGCGTACTTCCTCTCCGCGGACGCGCGGGACCCGGGGGACCGGGGCTTCGTCTTCGAGGTCTCCAACGGCTGCGCGCTCGGCAGTTGCGCGGAGGAGGCGCAGCTGCACGGCCTGCTCGAAGTCGCCGAACGGGACGCCTTCTTCACCGCGTGGTACCGGCGCAGCCCGCTCGACGCCATCGACCCCGGCAGCGCGTGCGACCGGACCGTGCCGCTCCTCGTGGAGCGCCTGACGCAGCTGACCGGGCACCGCGTGCACCTCCTCGACGCCACCCTGGAACAGGAGATCCCGTGCGTGGTGGCGCTCGCCGTCGACGAGGACGAACGGCCCGGCACGCCGCGCGCCGCCCTCGCCGCGGGCGCCCACCCCGACCCCGAACAGGCGGCCGTGCGCGCGCTGATGGAGCTCGGCCCGCACCTGTCGCTGCTCGCCGCCCGCTACCCGGCCCGGCAGGAACGCGCCCGGCGGCTGGCCCTCGACCCCTCCGGCATCACCCACCCCGCCGACCACGCCCTCGCGGGCGCCGCGCCCGAGTTCTTCCCGCGGCTGGCGTTCCTCCTGGAGGGCCGGCCGCCCCGCGCCTTCCCGGAGGTGCACCGCGGCCGGCGGCTGCCCCGGCACCACGACGACCTGACGGACGACCTGCGCGACCTCGTCCGCCGCTACCTCGACACGGGCTTCGACGTGCTCGCCGTGGACCAGACGACCGCCGAGCTCGCGGCGCTGGACCTGACGGCGGTCAAGGTCGTCGTCCCCGGCACCGCCCCGGTGACGTACGGGCACCTGATGCGGCGCACCGAGGGCCTGCCCCGGCTCACCGGCGACCTGTCCACCGACCCGCACCCGTTCCCGTGACGCCGCCCGCTCCCCACCGCCCGGTTCCCCTGCCGCCGCTCCCGCCGCTGGGCGCGGCCGGTGACGCGCTGCGCGCCGCCCGGACGTGCGACAGCCCGACGGCGTCGCCCGCGCCCGGCCCGGTGACGCTGCAGCAGTTGTCCGCCGTCCTCGGCCACGCCTGCGGGCCGGGCCCCTTCGAGGCCCGCCCCGGTACGCCCCCGGGGCTCGCCCGCGCCCGCGCCCCACGGCCGCTGCTCACCGCAGGCGGCGACGCCCCCGTACCCCGCGGCACGTACGCCTACGACCCGGTCGCCCACGCTCTCGTACCCCGCACCGGCGCCCTCCCGGACAGCGGGGCCGGACTCGTGCTGCACCTGCCGGACGACGACTCGGGTGAACGGGCCGCCCGGGTCGCCCTCGTGGCGGCGGCCTGCGGACTGTGCACACGGCAGTCGGGCGCTGCGCCCGGCTCGCTGCTTCTGCACGCGGGGCCGACCGCCCCGCTTCGGCCCGCTGCCGCGGGCGCCGGGCTCGACGCCGTCCTGGCCGACCTGCCCGCCGGACCCCCACTGCACCTGCGTACCGCTCCGGCCATCACCCGCCAGGAGCTGGGCAAGGTGCTGGCCGCGGCCGGCGTGCGGACGCCGTACCGGGTGACCGTACGGGACGTCGTGGGCCTGGAGGCCGGCCTGTACGCGCCGGTGGCGGACGACCTCGCCTGTCTGCGGCCCGGTGACACCGCCTCCCTGGCGTACGTCCTCACGCGCGGTGGCCCCGCCGCCGTCGCGGCCCTCGCCGACGCGCCCGTCACCGTGCACCTGCTGGGCGAACTGCCGCTGCGCGCGGCCGAGGCGCTGCGCCTGCGGGTCGCCGCGCAGGAGGCGGGGCTGACGGCCTGGTGCGACGACCGGCCGGCGCCCGCCGCTGCGGCACTGCTGCGGGTGGAGCCCGGCGGGGACGCGGTGGCCTGTCACGTCACCCTCGGCCACGCGGCACCCGAACCATGCCTCCGCGTTCCCGTCCTCGTCCCCGGAGCCCTGTCGTGAACACCGCTGCCGCCATGCCACCCGACCCGGTGATCCGCGTCGCCGGCGTCCCCCGGTCCGTGCTGGCCGCCCTCAACACCCCCGAGAGCCACGCCCTGGCCGAGACCGTCCTCGACGAGCAGGAGCGGCTCGACGCCGAGGGCCGGGCCGTCGCCGACGCCCTGCACCCCGTCATCGGGGCGCTGCCCGAGCGGGCGCTGCGCCCCCGCGTCATCGGCCTGCGCCGTGCCGCGCACCAGGGCCGTGCTCCCCGTACGGCCGAGTGGGACCCGGCCGTACGGGCCGCGCTGCCGGCCCCGCTCGCCGCCCGCGTCGAGGACTGGCTCGCGGCGCGCGCCCGCCAGGAGCAGCGCCGCGCGACGCTCGCCGACACCCTCGCGCGCGAGACCGGGGCCGTGCTCGGGGCGCTGCGCGGCCCCCTGTCGGGACCCTCCTTCCGGCAGGGCCTGCTGCACGGCAGCCGGGACCTCGACGACGTCCTGGAACGCTGGCTCGGCGCCCCCGACGGCCGCGCGCCGGGCACCAAGGCCCTGGTGAGCCTGGCGCGTTACCTGTCCCGTGCGGCCGTGAAGACCAGCCCGTACAGCACCTTCACCACCACCGGGCAGGCCAGGTGGCGCCCGTCCGGGCCCTGGCTGGACCTCGGGGACATGACGCGGCGACCCGTGCAGGCGGAGCTCAACCTGGCACGGCTGCGCCGCATCGCCGACGCCCTGCTGCGCACGCATCCGGAGCTCCGCGCGACCCTGCGCCTGCGCCTCAACCCCGCTCTCCACGCGTCCCCCGAGGCGCTGCGTCTGATCCCGCCCACCGCCGGTGCGACGGTCACCACCCTCCCGGCTCCGCCTCAGCTGGAGCGGCTGCTGGAGGCCGTGCGGCAGGTCGACGGGCTCACCGTCGCCGAGGCCGGCCCCGCGGTACGGCGCTTCGTGGCCGCCGGCATCCTCCAGGAGGACCTGCCGCTCGACGACGCGGCGCCCTGCCACCTGACGGCGCTGACCGCCTGGCTCGATGACGCGACGGAGGAACTGGCCCCCCTGCGCGCCGGACTGACCGACCTTTGCGCGGAACTGACCCGGCACCAGTCGGCCGTCACCCACGGCGAGCGCCGGCGCCGTGACCGTGCCGTGCGCGAGCGGCTGCGGTCCGTCGAGGAAGCGCTGGGCCTCCCCGCACCGCGCGAGAGCTACGAGCGCCGGCCGTTCCACGAGGACAGCGTGGCCGACGGCGACGCCGCCACGCTCGGCCACCCGCAGTGGCGTCCCCTGCTGACCGATCTCACCGCCGCGGGCCGCGCCCTGGCGGTCCTCGACCGCGACCTGCCCGCCCGGCACGCCGCCACGTCATGGCTGGCCGAACGCCACGGCCCCGCCGCGCAGGTGCCACTGCTGCGCGTCCTGCACGAGCTCCAGGAGGACCCCTCCCCCGCCGCGCAGCACGTACGCGACCTGCTCGGCCCCGGTTTCGGCACGGACGACGGGCTGCTGGCCGCGAGCCCCCTGCCGGCCCTGCGCCGGCTGGCCGACGAGCGCCGCCGCGTGACGGCCGCCCTGCACGCCGGTGAACTGCCCGCCGGCCTCGCCCTCTCCCGTCCTCCGCTGTCCCTCGCCCACTACGTCCAGCCGCTGGCCGGCCCGGACGGGCGGCCGTACGCCGTCCTCAACGCCGTCACCGCCGGGCACGGCCACTGGCAGGGCCGCCTCGACCGCATCCACGCGCGCGCCACCGGCCGCCCGGTGCCGCCAGGCCCCACCGCGCCCGTACGCGGGGCGGGGCATCGCGGGCCGCTTCCGGTCGACGTCGGCGGCCTGTACGCCTCCAACACCAACCTGCGCCGCCCCACCGTCCCCCACGTCTTCGACCACCCCTTCACCCGCGACACCCGCCCTGCCCACCAGCGCATCGCGCTGGGCGAGGTGACAGTGCACGTCGACCCGGCCACCGGCCTGCCCGCCCTGCACGCGCCGCGCCTCGGCGCCGGCCTCGTCCCCGTGCACCTCGGGCTGATGAGCCCGCAGCTGCTGCCGCCCCCGCTCGCCACCGTGCTGCGGCTCTTCGGCGACCCGCACGCCCTCTTCCGTACCGGGCACCCCCTCCAGCCGGGCCCCTTCACCGACGACGTGCCGGCCGACGGCGTCCGCCACCTGCCCCGCCTCCGGGCCGGCCACGTGGTCCTGCGCCGCCGCGGCTGGCTCACCCGGGCCGCGTCCGTACCCCTGCGGCGGCCCGGCGAGCAGGACCACGACCACCTGCTGCGGCTGCTCGCCTGGCGGCGGTCGGTGGGCCTTCCGCAGCGCTGCTTCGTGCGGACCCGCCCGGCCGGGGCGACGGCACCGGACCCGTTCGCGGACAAGGGATACAAACCCGCGTACGTCGACTTCGCCTCACCCCTGCTGACCGCCGCCTTCACCCGCACGCTCACCTCGCCCGGCACCGTCGTCCACATCGAGGAGGCGCTGCCCGACCCGGCCGCCGGCCACGGCCCCGGTACGGGCCCGTACACCAGCGAACTCGTCATCGAACTGCCCGCCGGACCTCCGTCCGGCCTCCCCGGAGAGCACCGTGCCGCCCACCCCTGACACCCACCCGCCGTCCGGCCACTGGACGGCCGTGCACCTCTTCCACCAGGGCGACCTCGACGTCCTGCTGCTGGACGCCGTCGTACCCGAGCTCGGCCGGCTCGCCCGGGCCGGGGCCGTCGGCGGCCACTTCTTCCTCCGCTACTGGGAGGGCGGCCCCCACCTGCGGGTCCGCATCCGGTCCGCCGAACCCCTCGGCGACACCGCCGGCCACCTCGTGGAGCGGTGGAACGACTGGCTGGCCCGCCACCCCTCGCCCCGCACGGTCGACGAGGCCGCCTACCACCGCTTCGCCACGGCGGCGGCGCAACAGGAGCACCTGCCGGCCCACGAGCCGTGGCGCGGCCTGCACGACACCGCGCAGATACGCCCGTACCGGCCGGAGCACGACCGCTACGGCACCGGCGCCTCCCTCGCCGCCGTCGAACAGCACTTCGTGGAGGCCAGCGACTGCGCCCGGGCCCTGCTCGCCCGCCACCCCTCCCCCGCCGAACGGTTGTCGGCCGCTTTCGCCGTCCTGCTGCTGACGTGGACCGTGACCGCCCCGGACGCCGGGCAGCGCCTGGCCGCGCTGCGGGCCGGGGCGGAGTCGTGGCGCCGCATGCTCGGCGCGACGTACGACACGGAGGGCTTCGACCGGGCCTACGAACGCGGCCGCCCCGGTCTGCTGCGCCGCGCGGCGGCGCTGCTGGCCGCGCCGGTCCCCGCAGCCCCGGGTGCGGGGCCGCTCGCCGCCTGGCAGCACAGCGTCGCACGGCTCCACACGACCCTGGCGGGCCTGGAGGCCACCGGCGCGTTCGCCCCCGACCTCGCCGCCCTGCGCGACGACCCCTCGCTGCTCGCCCTGCCCAGCCCCCGCGCGGCCCTCACCGCCAACCGCTGTGCCCACCTGATGTGCAACCGGCTCGGCCTGGACGCCACGCAGGAGGCCATGCTGCGCCACTTCGCGGCACAGGCCGCCGCCGACCTGGAGGAGGGCCGGTCGTGAGCCCGTTCCTCCTGTCCCTGGTGCCCGGCACGAGAGTGCAGCGCGACGACACCCAGGGGCTCGTGACCGTCCGTCACCGCTGGGGCAGCACACCGGCCGGGCCGGGCGGCCGGCCGCTGGCGGACGCGCTGACGGCCCTGGCACAGGGCCCGGTGGCCCCGGACGACCTCACCGGCCCGCTGGCGGAGACCGGAGTCGCCCTGCTCCTGCACTGCCTGGATCAGCTCGGCCATACGCTGTGCCATCACGCCACCGCTGCCGGCACGCGCCCGCTGGCCACCGCCGTACCGCTGGCGCCGGAGGCGACCCCGCGCCCCGGCCCCCTGCCGCCCGGCGCGGTGACGCTCGACCACGCCGCCCACCTGCGCCCACTGGACGGCACGCTCGTGGCCGAGTCGCCGCGCTCCCGGTTCCGGGTACGCCTCGACGACCCGCGGACGGCAGCGGTGTTCGCGCCCTTGGCGGGCCCCACGACGCGCCAACAACTCTTCGCCGCCGTACCGGACTTGACGGAGGAGGAAGTCACCGACCTCCTGACCCTCCTGCACGTCGCCGGCTTTCTGCACCCGGTGGACGGGGACGGTCCCGGCGCGGCCGCGCTCCCGGTGGGCTGGTCCTTCCACGAGCTGCTGGCCCACGACGGCAGCCGGGCCGGCCTCCGCGACCGCCTCTACGGTCCCGTCTTCCCCTTGCGCGGCACCGAGGCGCCGGCCCCACCCGTCGCGCCCGCCCGTCCGGGCCGCACGATCACCCTGCGCCGCCCCGACCTGGACGAGACACGGCGCGAGGACCGCACGTTCACCGACGTACTCGAGTCCCGCACATCGGCCCGCGCCTACGGGGAAAACCCGCTCACGGTCGACGAGCTGGCCACGTGGCTGTACCGCGCCGCCCGGGTCCGTACGGTGCTGGACGCGCGGCCCGAGGACGACCGGCCGTACGCGATCACCAGCCGTCCCTACCCCAGCGCCGGTTCGGCGTACGAGCTGGAGCTGTACCTGGCCGTGCACCGCTGCGCCGGGCTCGGCCGCGGCCTGTACCACTACGACGCGCTCACCCACGCCCTGACAGCGCTGCCGGGCGGTCCGGCGGAAGTGGACGCGCTGGTGCGTGAGGGGACGGCCGCGACCGGTGGGCCGCCGCCGGACGTGCACGTCACCGTGGCGTCGCGCATCAAGCGCCTGTCGTGGAAGTACGCGGCGCACGCCTACGCCCTCACCCTGAAGAACACCGGGGTGCTGCTCCAGACGCTGCACCTGGTGGCCACCGCCATGGGCCTGTCCGGCTGCATCCTGGGCGGCGGCGACGGGGAGACGCCCGCCCGGGCCTTCGGGCTGCGGCCCCACACCGAGATCCCCGTCGGCGCCTTCGTCCTGGGCAGCGCCGCCGGGCGGCCCCTACGGTAGGCGGCATGGGACCCGTAGCTGACACCGGCTGGCCGACCAGGGCCCGGGGCGCGGCGTGCTGCGCCGCCCTGCTCTTCGCAGTGCTGACCGCGCTGGACGCCGCCACGCTGGGGCTCACCGGTCCGCGTACGCTGCTGTGGGCGGCCCTCGCCGTGGTGTTGCTGGCGATCCTGTTGCCGCCGCGCGTGACGGCCGGGGACGGCTGGCTCGCCTCGCGCGGGCTGCTGGGCCGGCGCCGTGTGCTGACGGACCAGCTGGTCGCCGTGCACTGGGGCGGCGCCTTCGCTCAGCGGCTCGTCCTCCGCGATGCCGCCGGCGACCGTCTGGAGCTCGACCTCCAGGTCCTCGCCACCAACCCGGCGCTGTGGCACCGTCTCGACACCGCCCTCCGCCACTCCCGCACCCACGGCACCCTGCGCATCGGCTCCACCGACCAGGAGCAGCTGACCCGCGCCCTGGACGCGGTGACGGCCCACGCGGTGCTCAGGGTGTCGGGGCTGGCGGGTCTCACGGAGTTCAGGGGTGGGCACCGCCCTCGTAGACGCCGCGGCTGAAACCACCCTCCACCTGCTCGATGATCTCCGCGTGCTCCAGGCACAGGAACCGCAGCTCGCGCCAGCGCGGCCGGTAATCGGGGTGGCCGTGGAAGTGCGCGGCGGTGGCGCACAGCCGGTTCCACCAGATCCCGACGTCCTGCCGCAGCCGCTGCACGTGCCCCACCTGATGCGTCCGCCCGGCCTCGACGACGTCCTCCCACTCCCCCAGCAGATCGGCCAGGTGAAGGGCGTCGTTCCGCACGAGGTCCTTCAGCCGCACGGCAGTGAAGTGCGCACCGGACCCCTCCGGCGCGGCGTCGATCAGCTCGTCCAGCCGGGCCACGAGGAACTTCTGCAGGGGCTGGACGTCGGGGACCCGCAGGTCGTCGGAGAACTCCAGTATCTCGACGGGCGCGAGCACATCGCGCCCGAAGTCGTCACGGTTCACGGCACGTTACCGCCCTTCCTGGCGAACCTTCCGAACGCGCGAGCGTACCGGCTGCGGGGACCTGCCGGGCGGGGTTCGGGACGGACGGCACGCGATCGAGTGGCGGCATAATGCCGAGGTGGAACCGGACCTGGACCTGAGAGCGGAACTGCTGCCCCCGCCGGTGAGCCGGGAGCGGCTCGACGAGCTCTGCCGTGAGATCGAGCGGATCGCCGAGCTGGTGCTCGCGGGCGCGGAGAGCGCGGACGCCGAGATCAGTGCCTTCAACGCCACGACGGGCCACACCTACTCGGCTTCGGACTTCGCCGAGTACGACGGCAGCCAGAACCTGATCTCGTTCGCGACGACGGCTGCACGGCCACCACGTGCCCCGGTCGCCGGCCTGACAAGGGACGAACTCGTCGGCATCGTCCGCAAGCTGCTGGCCGGCGACGCGGAGAGCGACCACTGGCTCCGGCTCCTCGAAGCGCACGTACCGCACCCGCGCGTCAGCGACCTGATCTTCCACCCGCCGTCCGGTCCGCGGGACCCGTCGGCCGAGCGCATCGTCGACGAGGCCCTCGCGTACCGGCCGATCGCGCTCTGAAGGGCAGGGGCCCGTCAGCGGTCCCGGACCGGGTCGCGGTCCTTGTAGAGGAAGTCGTAGTAGTGCTCGTCCGCGACCAGGACCGACGTGAAGCACACCGGCAGGCCGCCGCGCTCGCGCGGCACCTCCTGCGACGTGGAGCGGGTGAAGCCGAGCGAGACGCCGGGCATGCACACCTGCTCGGGGTCCGCGTCGTCCACAGTCCATCCGCGGGCTGCGGCGCGGCGCATGAGGGTGCGGGCGGGGGTGGTGAAGACGTCGTCGCCGTCGAGGAGCACGCGGGTGCTCGACGTCCGGCCCTCGCCGGGCCACCACAGTTCCAGGGCGGTGACGCGGTTCCGCTTCTCCAGGAGCACCTGGAAGCCGACGTGGTCGAGGGACACGCTGATGAGGCCCTCCCGAGCGCGGGGCCGCCCGAAGGCGCGGGTCACGGCGTCGACGGCTTCGTCGAAGGTCATGCCGAGGCGGACGGGGGACACACCGCGGGGCGGGTCGAGCACGAGATCCATGGGCGGCAAGGGTAAAGGAGCCAGTGACGGCAGTCGTCGCCGGCTGTCACCACTGCCTCAAGTGGTCGCGGAGCTCCCTGGCCACCTGTGCCATCAGGGCCTCCGCGCCCGGTTGCGTACCCGCAGGCACCAGGGACTCCGTGAGGACGGCGACGGCGAAGACCTGGCCGTCGGCGTGCTCGACGACGCCGATCTCGTGCCGGAGGTTGAGGAGCGTACCCGTCTTCGACGACCACGTGCTCGCGTCCGAGCTGAAGTCGGGGGCCAGGCGGTGGCGGAGCAGGTTGTGCAGCATGAGGTCGCGGACGCGCGCCGCCACCTCCGGGGGGATCGCGGAGGGCGTCCACAGGGCCTGCAGCAGGTCGACGAAGGCGCGGGCGCTGCCCGTGTTGGCGCGGGTGGCGTCGAGCTGCGGCACCCGGTGCCCGCGGCCGCTCGTGCCGGCGTCGATGGCCAGCGCGTGCGCGAGGTGCACCTGCGCGGCATCGAAGCGTTCGACGGGGGTGTCGCTCAGTTCCCCCGTCAGGTGCCGGACGCTGATGCCGCCGAGCCCGAACTCGTGCAGGATCTCCGCCACCCGCGCCGGCGGGGTCAGGCCGAACAGCGTGTCCGCAGCGAGGCTGTCGCTCATGCACATGCTCAGATAGAGGAGGTCGTCGACCGCGATCCGGGCCGGGTGCCGGAACCGGCTCAGGCCCGTCGGGCCCGGCGTGTCGACCCGTCCGGGCTGCACGTCGAGCCGGGTCGCCCCGTCCAGCTCGCCCCGGCGGATGCGTTCGAGCGTCGCCAGCGCCAGCGGTACCTTGACGAGGGACGCGGACGGCAGCTGCGTGTCCGGGTCGATGCCCAGCTCGTCGCCCGTGTGCAGGTCACGGACGAGCAGACAGCCGCGCAGGCCGCCCTCCTCCAGCCGGCGGCGCAGGTCGCGCAGCAGCGCCTCGGTGTTCATGCCGGTGTTCATGCCGCCACCGCCTCCGCGCCGAGGCACCGCGCGATGGCGGTGCCCAGGCGCGCCCGGACGTGCTGCGGATTGCCGTCCGCGGCCGCGGCGAGGGCGAAGCCGCGGCGCAGGGCGATCTCCCCCACGGGCCGCCAGTGCAGGCCGAGTTCGCCGGCCTGCGCCGGGGAGCAGAGCAGCAGGTCGCGCGTGCTGAGGACCTCGGCCGCGGCGGTCGTGAGGTCGGCGGCGACGGCGAGCTGCGCGGGCCGCAGCCCCAGCGCGTCGCGCAGCCGCGTCAAGGGGTCGCGCAGGTGCGGTACGTCGTCCTCCGGCTGGAGCCAGACGCGGCGGGCCGGCTCGGCGGAGCCCCGCCCGAGCCGGAGCGTCTCGAGGTAGACGCGCTTCACTCCGGGATCCTGCGCACCGGCCAGCCCGAGGGGGACCGACCACGTCGCTTCGTCCGCCGGCACGGCCAGCAGCGCGGCGCGCACCTGCTGGGCGTGGACGAGTTCGACGCGGCGCGCGGGCGCCGCGACGCGCAGGTCGAGGGTGAGGCCGTGCTCGCGGGCCTCGGCGACCAGGCGGGCGAGGGCGACCGTCGGGCAGATGCCGGGCACCGCGAGCCGCAGCGGCTTGCTCCTGGCGGCCTGCGCCTCGTGCAGCAGGACGTCGGCCGCCTGCACGAGCTGCCGGGCCGCGGGAAGCATGTCCCGGCCGAACGGCGTCAGGACGGCCCGCCGCGACGTCCGTTCGAACAGCTGCTCACCGAAGCGTTCCTCCAACGCGGCCACCCGGCGGCTGGCCACGGACTGCGACATCCGGGCCGCGGCCGCGCCGACGGTGAAACTCCCGCGCTCGCTGACGCTGACGAACGCCCGGCACGCCCCCACAAGATCCATGCGCCCACCCTATGCGACCCATGCGGAAACAGCATGAGACCGCCTGTTTCGGTATTGGACCGCATGACCACCCGGCCGCCAGGGTGATCCCCATGCGACACATACGCGCGCTCAGCGCTCTCGCCGCCACCCTCGCGTTCGTTCCCCTGACCGCCTGCGGCTCCGGCCCGGACTCCGGCAAGGCGGCGGCCACCAAGCCGTACGCGGACCGCCTCAAGGCCCTGGAGCAGACGTACGGCGCCCACCTGGGTGTGTACGCGATCGACACCGGCACCGGACGGGAGGTGACGTACCACGACGGCGAACGGTTCTCCTACAACTCCACCTTCAAGGCGCTGGCCGCCGGCGCCGTCCTGAAGAAGTACACCCTGGCCGGCCTGAACAAGAAGGTCACGTACTCCCGGGACGACCTGGTCCCCAACTCCCCCGTGACCGAGAAGCACACCGACACCGGCATGACCCTGGCGGAACTGTGCGACGCCGCCGTCCGCTACAGCGACAACACCGCGGGCAACCTGCTCCTCGACGACCTCGGCGGCCCACACGCCCTCGACGCCGCACTCGAGCGGCTCGGTGACGACGTCACCCGCATGGAACGCCACGAACCCGAACTGAACGACTGGGTCCCCGGCGAGCAGCGCGACACGACCACCCCCCGCGCCCTCACCAAGGACCTGCGCGCGTTCGTCCTCGGCGACGTCCTCGGCAAGGACGAACGCGACCAGCTCACGAAGTGGCTCCGGACCAACACCACCGGCGACGAAACCATCCGCGCCGGCGTCCCGAAGGGCTGGCAGGTCGGCGACAAGACGGGAGCCGGCACCTACCACGGCACCCGCAACGACATCGCCGTCGTCTGGCCCCCGAACTCCGCGCCCATCGTCATGACCATCCTGTCGTACCGGAACGACAAGAACGCCAAGTTCGACAACAAGCTGGTCGCGCAGGCGACATCCGTGGTCACCGACGCGTTGTCGTAGAACACCGTCGCCCTCTCAGCCCATCTGCCTCCGTACCAGTTCGTGGAAGAGCCCGCCCGTGTCCGCCAGGAGCTCTGCCGGTGGGCCCTCCTGGACGATTCGGCCCTCCGCCATCACGAGGACCCGGTCCGCGTCCATGACCGTCGACAGGCGGTGGGCGATGACGATGCGGGTGGCGTGCAGGGCGCGGGTCGACTCGATGACGATGCGCTGGGCCTCGTTGTCGAGGGCGCTCGTGGCCTCGTCCAGGAAGAGGAGGCGTGGCTTGCGGACGAGGGCCTGGGCGATCATCAGGCGCTGGCGCTGGCCGCCGGAGACGGTGCCGCCGCCGTCGGAGAGCATGGTGTGCAGGCCCATGGGCATGGCCTTGATGTCGTCCGCCAGGCCCGCCGCGGCCGCGGCCTGCCACACCTCCTCCAGGGGGTACGACTCGGCGCCGCTGATGCACTCCAGGATCGAGCCGGCGAAGGGCTGGGCGTTCTGCAGGACGACGCCGCACTGGCGGCGTACGGCGGAGCGGTCGAGGGCGGAGAGGTCCTGGCCGTCGTAGAGGACGGTGCCCGAGAGGGGGGTGTCGAGCCCGATGAGGAGGCGCAGCAGCGTCGACTTGCCGCAGCCGCTCGCGCCGACGACGGCCACGAACTCCCCGGGGCGGACGCGGAAGGACACGCCGTCCAGGACCAGGGGGCCGTCGTCGGCGTAGCGGAAGGAGAGGTCGCGGGCCTCCAGGGCGCCGGTGAGTTCGCCGGGCGGGGCGTCGCCGGAGCGGGTCTCGGGGACGGCCCGCAGGATCGGGCGGAGCTGTTCGTACAGGGGCTGGACGGCGGCGGCCGACAGCAGTGCGCCCGTCAGCTGGGTGACCGAGGAGAAGAGGAGGGTCACCGACGTGCTGAAGGTGAGGAAGTCGCCGGCCGTCAGGGTGCCCTGCGCCGGCCCGGCGAGCAGCATGAAGAGGACGAGCGTGCAGAGCGGCAGGCAGACGGCGTTGAGGATGGTGACGGTGTTCTTGAGGCGGCCGATGCGTTGTTGCAGGTCCCGGGTGCGGGCGAATTCCTTGGCCCACGCCGCGTACGCGAAGCTCTCGGCTGCCGCCACGCGCAGTTTGGGCAGGCCGCGCAGGGTCTGGAAGGCCCGGTTGTCGAGCTGGTGGCCGAGGACGACCAGCCGGCGCTGGTGGCGCAGCTGCCACCAGCCCAGGCCCAGGAGGACCCCGGCGACCAGGACGAGCATGGCCAGGGCGGCGAGGGCCAGCGGCACGCTGTAGACGAGCAGCAGCACGAGGTTCACCGCGCCCAGCGTGCCGGCCTGGAGCACCACGGGGGCGATGCCCGAGACGGTGCGGCGGATGGCGCTGATGCCCATGGCGGCGCCCGCCAGTTCGCCCGTCGAGCGGTCGGCGAAGAACGCCGCCGGCAGCCGGAGCAGCCTGTCCCACACGGCCGGTTGCAGGGTGGCCTCGATGCGGCCCTCCAGGCGCAGCACGGAGACGTTCTGCAGCAGCATGAAGACGGCCGAGAGGGCGGCCACCGCCGCCAGGGCCACTCCCGTCTGCACGATGAGGCCGGTCTCGGCGCGGGGTACGTACGTGCCGAGCACCTTGCCCGTGGCGACGGGCACGAGGGTGCCCAGGCCGACGGCGACGAGCACGCCGAGCGCGATGCCGCGCAGTTCGCGTCCGGTGCCGCGCAGGCCGAAGCGCAGGAGGGTGCGCAGGGTCAGGGTGCCGTCGGGGAGCGGGCGGTAGAACATGACGGCGCGTGGTGCGTAGTCGGCGTGGTTGTCCCGGCCGATGCGCTCCCGGCGGCCGGTCGCCGGGTCGACGGCTTCGTAGCCGCCGCGCCGCCACAGCAGGGCGACGGGGGCGCCGTCGTCGTCCCGGTGGCCGAGCAGGGGGCCGGTGTCCTCCCGCCACCAGGCGCCGGCCAGGCGGACGGTACGGGTACGGATCCGGGAGGCGAGGGCGATGCGTTCCACGGGGTCGGGGCCGGCGGTGGGCGTGTCGGCCGGTTCGCGCAGGGTGATGCGGGCCGCCTCGGCCACGAGCCGGCAGGCGGCGTACGTCGCGTCGGCGCCGGCGGCGGTGTGGCGGGCGCGCCGGCGGGGGCCGTCGATGGCGGCGAGGAGGGTGCGGTCGGCGCCGGCGCGGGCGGCCTCGCCCGCCGCGATGCCGGCGGCGGCCCGGTCCTCGTGGTCCCGTTCGAGCTCCTCGATCCAGCGGTCGACGGCGTACAGCAGCCGGTGCTGCTGCTCGGTCATGCCCTGCCACAGGGTGGCGTCGACGAGCAGCGTGCCGTCCGCGTACCCCTCGTACGCCGCGCCGTAGCGGACGCTGCCGGGGGCGACCTGCATCCAGAGGACGTCGTCGGGTGCCTGGCAGAGGACGTGCAGTCCGCGGCCGGCACCGAGTGCGAAGGCCTGTTCGAGTGGGCCGGGTTCGCCGGTGGCGTGCCAGGTCCAGGCGTCCTGCGGGGACCATTGCAGTTCGCGGAGTTCGATGCGGCGCAGCCGGCAGCCCTGGGCGGGCCGGGCGACGAGGGTGTGGCGTGGCCCGTCGGCGGGGCCCAGCAGCAGGGCGCCGCGTTCGAGCCGGCCGAGGTGGTGCCAGGGGCCGGCGCGTTCGGCGTCGACGGCGAACAGGTCGGTCGCGCCGGCCTCGACGAGCCAGAGGATGTGCGGGCCCTCCAGGGTGAGGCTGCGCAGGCCGGTGCAGTCGACGGGGGTGCCGAGGCCGCCGAAGGACTCGACGACGGGGTCGTGGGGGTGGGGCAGGTGCGGGTCCGTCATGCGAGGAGCGCTCCCCGGTCGCCGATGAGCCGGGCGTACGCGCCTCCGGCCGCCACGAGGTCCTCGTGCCGGCCGCGTTCCACGACCGTGCCGCGTTCGAGGACGACGATCTCGTCGCTGTCGCGGACGGTGCTGAGGCGGTGGGCGATGACGACGCAGGCGCAGCCGCGGCGGCGCAGGTTGTCGATGACGAGGCGTTCGGTGACGGCGTCGAGGGCGCTGGTGACCTCGTCGAGGACGAGGACGCTGGGGTGGCGGACGAGGGCGCGGGCGATCTCCAGGCGCTGGCGCTGGCCGCCGGAGAAGTTGCGGCCGTCCTGTTCGACGCGGCTGCGGATGCCGCCGGGGCGGCGGGCGACGGCGTCGTACACGGCGGCGTCCCGGAGGGCGGCGACGACGGCCTCGTCGGTGACGGACGGGTCCCACAGGGCGACGTTGTCGCGGACGGTGCCCTCGAAGAGGAAGACGTCCTGGTCGACGAAGGAGACGGAGGCGGCGAGGGCGCCGCGCGGGATGTCCTCCAGCCGCATGCCGTCGATGCGGATGGTGCCCTCCCAGGGGGTGTGGAGGCCGGACAGGAGCCGGGAGACGGTGGACTTGCCGCTGCCGGAGCCGCCGACGAGGGCGACCTGCCGGCCGGGGCCGACCGTGAGGGAGAAGTCCTTCAGCAGGGGCGGGTCGAGGGGGCTGTGGCCGAAGGTGATGCCGTCGAGTTCGACGTGGCCCTTGAGGCGGCGGGTGGTGCCGGCGGCGCCGGCGGGCCGGGTGTGGAGGGGGTCGGCGGGGAAGTTCTCGACGTCCTTGAGGCGGGCGACGTCGGCGGTGAAGTCCTGGGCGCGGCCGGCCACGCCGTTGAGCCGGGTGAGGGGGGCGGTGAAGCTGGTGACGAGGGACTGGAAGGCGACGAGCAGGCCGACGGACAGGTGGCCTTCGACGGCGCGGACGCCGCCGGTGGTGAGGATCAGTGCGCTGTTGAGCGCCGCCAGTGCGGGCGCGACGACCGCGAGGCGGGCGCTGGGCACGCCGAGCCGCTGCTGGACGTCGAGGGTGACGGCGTGCCGGCCGGCCCAGCGGCGGAAGAAGCCGTTCTCGCCGCCGGTGGCCTTCATGGTCTCGATCAGCTGGAGGCCGCTGTACGAGGTGTTGGTGAGCCGGGCGTTCTCGGCGCGCAGCTTCTGCGCGCCGGTGGCGCGTACGCGGACGGTGACGCGGAGGGCGACCACGTTGAGCAGGGCGACGAGGACGCCGAGGACGGTGAGCTGCGGGTCGTACGTCCACAGCAGCACCGCGTAGAGGACGACGACCACGGCGTCCACCGCGGCGGCGGCGAGGTCGCGGGCGAGGGTTTCGGCGACGGTGTCGTTGGAGCGGAGGCGCTGGACGAGGTCGGCGGGGTTGCGCTGGGCGAAGAAGGTGACGGGGAGCCGCAGGAGGTGGCGCAGGAAGCGGGCGCTGCCGAGGGTGGAGGAGATGATGCGGCCGCGCAGCAGGTTGGCCTGCTGGAGCGCGGTGAGGGTGGCGGTGAGGGCCAGGGCGACGGCCATCGAGGTGAGGAGGGTGCCGAGGGCGGAGGTGCGGCCGCCGATGAGGAACTCGTCGATGTAGGTGCGGCTGAGTGCGGGGACGGCGGCGCCGGTGACCACGAGCAGGAGGCTGGCGAGGACGGCGGCGAGCAGGGTGCCCGTGGTGCCGCGCAGCATGCCGCCGAGGGCGCCGGCCAGGCCGGGGCGGCGGCCGGTGCGTCGGAAGCCGGGGCCGGGTTCGAAGGTGAGGACGACGCCGGTGAAGCTGGTGTCGAACTCCTCCATGGGGACGAACCGGCGGCCGTTGGCGGGGTCGTTGACGTACACGCCGCGGCGGCCGCGCCGGCGGGCCGTGCCGTCGTAGACGACGTAGTGGTTGAACTCCCAGAACAGCACGGCGGGCGGGCGTACTCCGGCGAGGGCGGCCAGGTCCATCTGCATGCCCTTGGCCTGGAGGCCGTGGCTGCGGGCGGCCTTGAGGAGGTTGCTGGCGCGGGAGCCGTCGCGGGAGACGCCGCAGGCGATGCGGAGTTCCTCCAGGGGGACGTGGCGGCCGTGGTGGCCGAGCACCATGGCCAGTGCGGCGGCGCCGCACTCGACGGCCTCCATCTGGAGGACGGTGGGGGTGCGGACGGCGCGGGGCGCCCGGCCGGCGGGGCGGGCGCCGCGGCGGCGCGAGCGGTGGGCGGTGCGGGAGCGGTGTGCGGTGGTGCTCATGGCAGGAGCCAGTCGACGGGCCGGCGGTCGGCGAGGTGGACGGTGGCGGTGACGGGGGTGGTGCTCTGCGGTGCCTCGGGGGGCCCGCCGGCGCGGGACCAGCGGTAGCCGGAGGGGGCGGTGGCCGAGCGTTCGAGGCGTACGACCACGGCGAGGGGGTCGCCCTGCCGGGCGAACTGTCCGGCGAGGCGGGCGTCGCCGAGGAAACCGGTGATCTGCTCGGGCGTGCTGGGGGTGCGGCCGACTTGGGCGACGTGGCCGCGGAGCACGCCGTACTGCTGGGCGGGGAGGGAGGGGACGGTCAGGTCGACGGCCGCGCCCTCGGTGAGGGCGGCTCCGCTCGCGCCGGGTACGTAGAGGACGGCGACCAGGGGGTCGGCGGGGTTCGTCACCCGTTCGACGGTGGCCACGTCCGCGCCGGTGGTGACGACCGAGCCGATTCTGGTGCGCAGGGCCGTCACCCGGCCGGCGGCCACGGCGCGCACGGTGCGTTCGCCGCGGTCCGTGGTGACGGTGAGCAGCGGCTGGCCGGGCGCGAGCTGCTGGCCCTCGTGGGCGTGGACCGCGGTGACCTGTCCGGCGTACGGGCTCTGCAGCAGGTAGCTGCCGTCGGGGTGGGTCAGGACGCCGGTCGCGTCGAGGGTGGCCGGAACCGTACC
This sequence comes from Streptomyces mashuensis, assembly GCF_014654785.1. Taxonomy (GTDB): domain Bacteria; phylum Actinomycetota; class Actinomycetes; order Streptomycetales; family Streptomycetaceae; genus Streptomyces; species Streptomyces mashuensis. The sequence continues at coordinate 354,579 of NZ_BNBD01000007.1, read as the reverse complement.
GGTGAAGGCCCAGCAGCAGGCGGCGGCCATGACGACGAGCGTGACGGCGAGCACGAGCCGGCCCTGCGGCCGGGCGAAGCGTACGGGCAAATCGAGTTCTTCGGGCGATTGCAGCTTGGAAAGCGCCTTTTGGCGGAACTGCACGGATGGGTCCTTCGACTGCATTCGCGGCGCGGCGACGAAAGGGAATGGGAACGGCAATGAACCCCGGAACGGTGAGGGTTCCGGGGTTCATTTAAAGGGGTGGCTCAGAGGCCGGCGACGCCGACGTGGACGCCGGCGATGCCCTCGACCTGGCCGGGCAGGCCGTGCACGGCCTGGACCGTGTGCAGGCCGGTCACGGTGTTGACGATGCCGTCGACGTCGCTGGTCACAGCGCCGAGGAGGCCACCGGAGATGGCGACGCCACCGGCGACGGCGTCGAGCTCGGCGTCGGCGATCTCACGGGTCTCGAGGTTGTCACGCATGATTGCGCACCCTTCTTTCGTGTTTTCCGGGGGGAATCCGGGGGGAATGGGGACAGGAATCCCTTTCCGCAGCGGTCCGGCCGGACCGGCCACCGTTCGAAGAACCGCTGCGGTGCGCAGATGTAAGCACGGGGACCGGCGGCATTTCCAACCGTGCGCGCTCCGACCGCCGCATGCACCGACCACCCAAAGGGCACACTTTCCTGTTCCTTTACTGAATCATCACAAGTTCTCCACAGGATCGAGTAACAGATACGGAGCCCTCGGCCCGCTCGGGGAACACATCCGGACACACGGCCACCAAGTACGTGGGGCGAAACCGGCATTTCGCGGGGCGGCCGTGTGGTGACGGACACACGGCCCTCACCGTGTGAAGATTCCTTGAAGTGACGAAGCGTGACCGGCCCACCACGGACATCGCACGTGTGGGCCCCGCCCGGCCGGGCAGGAGCCACCGCGTCCCCGCCCCGATCACAGCAGGTGAAGGATTTGAGCGCCGATCGCAGAAGAACCCCGAAGAGGACGCCGGCTCCCGGGCGCGGCAGCCCGCAGCGCGGCGGCACTTCGGCCACCGACCGGATGCTCAGAACGGTGCTGCGGCGCCGCAAGAAGGTGCTGACCCTCGAGGACGTCACCGTCACCGACCGCCCCGAGGTCCACCGCGCCGTCTCCGCCGCGGCGCTGGGGAACATGATGGAGTGGTTCGACTTCGGCGTGTACGCCTACATGGCGGCCACGCTCGGCAAGGTCTTCTTCCCCTCCGGCTCCTCCGGCGCCCAGGTGATCGCCGCCTTCGCCACCTTCGCCGCGGCCTTCGTGGTGCGCCCGCTCGGCGGCCTGGTCTTCGGCCCGCTGGGCGACCGCATCGGACGGCAACGGGTGCTGGCCGCCACGATGATCATGATGGCGGTCAGCACGTTCGCGGTCGGCCTGCTGCCCGGGTACGCCACGGTCGGCGTGGCCGCGCCCGTCCTGCTGCTCGTGTGCCGGCTGGTGCAGGGCTTCTCCACCGGCGGCGAGTACGCCGGGGCCACCACGTACATCGCCGAGTACGCCCCGGACAAGCGCCGCGGGTTCCTCGGCAGCTGGCTCGACTTCGGCACCTTCGTCGGCTACGCGCTCGGCTCCGGCCTGGTGACCGTGCTCACCGCCGCCCTGGGCACCGACGGCATGACCGACTGGGGCTGGCGACTGCCGTTCCTGGTGGCCGGGCCGCTCGGCCTGATCGGCCTCTACATGCGGATGCGCCTGGAGGAGACACCCGCCTTCCGCGCGGAGGCGGAGGCCGCCGAGAGCGACGAGGAGCTCGCCGGCGCCGAGGAGGGCCGGCAGTCCGGCCACGGCAGGCTCAAGGAGATCTTCACCGGGCACTGGCACGCGGTGCTCATCTGCATGGGCCTGGTGGTGGTCTACAACGTCACCAACTACGTGGTGACGTCCTACCTGCCCACGTTCATGACCGAGACGCTGGGCCAGAACCCCACCACCGCACAGCTGCTCGTCCTGGCCACGATGATCCTGGTCGCCCTGACCATCACCACCGTGGGCCGGCGCTCCGACACCTGGGGCCGCCGCCCGCTGTTCATGGCGGGCAGCGCCGCCCTGGTCGCCCTGGCCATCCCCGCGGTGCTGCTGATCCGGGCCGGCGGCGCCCTGCTGCCGGCGCTCGGCTGCTTCGTCCTCGGCCTGCTGCTGGTGGTCTTCGCCGGCACGTCGGCGGCCACGCTGCCGGCGCTCTTCCCCACCCGGATGCGCTACGGCGCGCTGTCGGTGTCGTACAACATCTCCGTGTCGCTCTTCGGCGGCACCACCCCGCTGGTCGTCTCGGCGCTGTTGGAGAGCACGCACAACGAGATGGTCCCGGCCTACTACCTGATGGGCGCCGGCGTCATCGGCTTCTTCTCCGCGTTCTTCCTGCACGAGACGGCGGGCAAGCCGCTGCGCGGCTCCGGCCCGATGGTGGAGACCCCGGAGCAGGCGCGGCGCCTGGTCGCCCGCAGCCGTACGGAGGCGGGCCGCCGGGCCCGGAACGTGTGGTTGCGCCTGCGCCACCCCGGGCACGGGCACCGGAACCACGAGGAGCGCTGAGAGGGGCGGGCCGCGCCCGCCCCTCCCGCCCGTCAGGCGTCGGTGAACGCGAGCTTGGCGCCCAGCGCCACGAACGCGCCGGCGAAGGTGCGGCGCATCCACGTCAGGACCCGGGGCCGGGAGAGCACGTGGTCGCGGACGGAGGCGGCCAGCAGGCCGTAGCCGGCGAAGACCACGAACGTCATCAGCATGAAGACGGCGCCCAGCTCCAGCATCCGCGGCACCGGGTGCGCCTCCCCCGCGCCGACGAACTGCGGCAGGAACGCCAGGAAGAAGATGGTGAGCTTCGGGTTGAGGAGGTTGAGCAGGACACCGGTCAGGGTCACCCGGGCCGCCGACGGCGGCTCGCCCTGCTGCTCGTCGACGCTCAGGGTCCCGCGGTCGCGCCACGTCTTCCACGCGACGTACAACAGGTAGGCGACGCCGAGGTACTTGAGCGTCCGGAACGCCAGGGCGCTGGTGTGCATGAGCGCCGCCAGGCCCAGCACGGTGGCGGCCAGGTGGGGGACGATCCCGAGGGTGCACCCGAAGGCGGCGACGACACTGGGCCGGAAGCCGCGGGACAGACCGGTGGCCAATGTGTACAGGACGCCGGTGCCGGGTGAAAGCGTCACGACGAGGGACGTGACCAGGAATTCGACGCTCAAGGGGCGTGCTCCTCACGGATGCGGCGGAAAGGGACGGACAGTACGTCATGTTGCCCTCGATCGCCGCCGGGCGCGCGGGGTTTTCGCCCGGCCAACGCGCCACTTGAACACGGCGGTTGACCAGTTGGTCATGGCATGTAGTCTCTCCCGAGCAGGGCGTGGAGATCATCTCCGTCCGTGACTCTTTTCCAGAGAAATAACAGCGGCGACATCTCACCGAACAGGGGAACGTCTTGACTTCTGCATTATCCGGCCGGCATATCGAGATTTCCTGGCCCGACCTGGGTGTCACCGTGACCGCGGAACTCGACGGTCGCAATCCCGAACTTGCCGATGCCCTCTGGGAGGCTCTGCCCTACCAGAGTCTTCAGGGACACGCGCTGATAGCGGGACAGCATCTGTACCACGCGGCACCGATCCCGTCGCTGCTGCACCTGTCCGCGTCCACGCGGATCGCGGACCGGCGCGAGGCGCCCGACGGGACCGTGTTCTGCTCCGGTCTCCAGCACCTGGGCATCAAATACGGCACGTTGACCGAACCGATGCCGGCCACCCCGGTGGGCAGGATCCGCGAGGAGGACATGCCCGCACTGCTGGAGGCCGGAAAGGCCGTCTGGGATTCGGTCTATTCGACGAAGAAGCCCATCCTGGTGGAGGTCCGCAGGGCGGGGGCCGAAGGCGGCCACAGCATTCCGCTCCTGACCGCCGCCGATCCCGAGGCGAACCGTCTCCTCCAGGACGTGTACACCGCGACCGAGCGGGCCTGGCTGACCGCGCCCGAGGAACTCGCCGGCCTCCACGCGGGCGTGATCCCCTCCGGGGCGGGCAGCTTCGAGACGGTGCTGCCCACGCTGCTGTTCGTCAACGGCGAGACCCGTCCGCTGGGGTACGCCACCTACGGTGGTCTGGCCCGGGCCACGGTCCAGGGCATGCCCATCGAGTCACTGCGTCACATGGCGCGCCTGCTGGTCGGTGTTCCTGCCGAGTTCCTGGGCTACTGCGGCCTGGAGCAGCTGTGGAGCTTCACCCAGCGCTTCCTGGCCTGCCTCGACCGGCTCGACCGCGACGACTTCCTGAGCGTGGTCAGCCAGCTGGCGCTCTACATCAACTGCCTGGGCGGCTGGAACCTGCACCTGTACCCGTGGGACACCGGGGACCACCTGCGCCAGCTGCGCGCCGGCGAGCCGGTCGGCCGGCCGTGAGCGGGCTCCCCGACCGCACGGACGTCCTCGTCATCGGCGGCGGCGTCATCGGCACCTCGGCAGCGTGCCGGCTGGCCGAGGCGGGCGTCGGCACCGTCCTGCTGGAGAGTGGCGCGCTCGGCTCGGGAACGTCCGGGACCACGGCGGGCGTGGTGCGCACCTACTTTCCCGGCAACCCCCTCATCAGCAGCCTGGCCGTGCGGAGCCTGGCGGCCTACCAGGAATTCGCCGAACGGACCGGAACCGACCTCGGGCTGGAGCGCATCGGCCTGCTCGTGCTGTTCACCGACGAACAGCAGGTGCAGGACTTCCGGGACACCCGGGCCGCCCAGCAGGCGGCCGGAGTGGACGTCGAACTCGTGACCGCCGCCGAAGCGGCGCGGATCAACCCTCTGGTCGACGAGCGGACCGTCCTGGCGGCGGCTTGGGCGCCCGAGGCCTACGCCTGCGATCCGCCCGCGATCGTACGTGGCTACGCCGCAGCCGCCCGGCAGGCCGGCGCCGTCCTGCGAACGGAGACACCTGTCACCGGCATCGACCCGGACGGGCTGGTCCACACGCCCGCGGGCAGCATTCGCGCCGACACCGTCGTCTGCGCGGCGGGCCCCTGGGCGGGAACGGTCGCCGCCATGGCCGGCGTGCACCTTCCCGTCACCACGTACCCCGTCGAGATGCTCCTGGCCGACGCCGCCGGCAGTGCCCCGCGCGACGCCCTGCCGATGACCATGCACCCGTCCAGCCTGCGGATCCGGAGCTGGGGAGACCGCATCCTGGTCGGCATGGGCCGCCCCGGGCCGGACGAGACCCGGGATGCCTGGCTGCAACGGGTGTCGCACCACCTCGGCACGACGTTCCCGGCCCTCGCCGGCCAGGGCCTCGAGCACGGGTGGAGCGGAAACCTCGACGTCAGCCCGGACGGAATGGCCTTCATCGGCCGCGATCCCTCCCGCCCGTTCGTCTACGCGGCCGGCTTCTCCGGGCAGGGGATCTGCCAGGCCCCCGCCGCCGGGGAGATCGTCCACGACCTCGTGCTCGGCAAGGAGTCCTGGATCGACACGGCCGGTCTCTCCACCGCCCGCTGCCCCGGGGTCCCGGCCGGGACCGCGTAGGAAGCCGCCGGGCAGGTGTTTCATTCGTTCGAGAGGAAAAGCATGGTCGAGCACACCGGCGGAGAGTTCGTCCGGGAGATGATGCAGTGGCACTTCAGTCCGGAGACCGGGTCACCGTTCTGGCTGAAGCGGGCCGGGACCCTCGGCTTCGACCCGCTGACCGACGTCAAGGACTTCGACGACCTCCGCCTGTTCCCCAACGTGGTCGACGAGCTGCGCGATGTCGGCGTCCATGAGCTGATTCCGCGTGGCTACGGTGACGGGCACGGGGCGGCCGTCTACGAGAGCGGCGGCACCACGGGGCAGCCCAAGCGGGTGATGTACGCCGCGGAGTGGCAGCGGCGCAGCGTCGAATGGTTCAGTGAGCGACTGGATTCCCACGGCGTACCCCGCAATGTCGACTGGCTCAGTGCGGTCCCCAGCGGGCCGCACAATGTCGGGGCCATGGCGGCCGACACCGCGCTGTCCCGGGGCGGGGTGAACTTCTTCATCGACCTGGACCCGCGATGGGTGAAGAAGCTGCTCGCGCAGGGCCGGACGGACGTGGCCGGCGCCTACACCGATCACCTCATCGAGCAGGTCGGCTACATTCTGGCCGGCCAGGACGTGGGCGTCCTGTTCGCCACCCCGCCGCTGCTGGAGCGCCTCGCGCACCACGACGACCTGGTGGAGCTGGTGAACCGGAAGGTCCGCGCGATCATCTGGGGCGGTACGCACATGGACGCCGACACCCGGGACCTGCTGCGCGACGAGGTGTTCCCCGACGCCACGTTCGTCGGCGGGTACGGCGGCACGATGATGCTGGGCACCTCGGTGGAGCGGCCCGGCCTCGGTCGCGACGAGCCGTGCGTGTTCGACTCGTTCGCTCCGTACACCACGTTCCGGGTGGTCGACCCCGACACCGGCGAGGTCGTGCCGTACGGCGAGCGCGGGCAGGTCCTGACGCACCACATGAGCCGGACGGCCCTGCTGGTCAACAACCTGGAGCGGGACTACGCGACCCGGATCGCGCCGGTGGACGGCGGCTTCGGTGATGCGGTCGCCGACGTCACCCCCGTGGCGTCCTTCGGCGACACGACGGTGATCGAGGGCGTGTACTGATGTTGTCCCTGGATGTTCTGGGCCCCGGCGGCCCGTATCGGTCCCGGCGCCAGGAGACCATTCGGGACCTCGCCGGAAACCCGGTGGCGACCTTGAGTCTGGCGCCCTCGCTCTACGTCACGCGGGCGATCAAGGCCATGCGCCGGGCGCCGGCGCTGCCCCTCGACGCGCGGGTCGCGGCATTCGCCCGGGCGGCCCGGGCCTTCGCCACGCAGTCGGTGGCGGGGCTGACGCCGGAGGAGTACCAGCACACCGTCAGCACGGTCACCGGCATACCGATTTCGGTGGTGCGCCATGCCACCGACGACATTGCGCGGGCCGCCGAGCAGATCCACCGGAGCGTGGAGAACGCACGGCCGGCCGCCGCGGTCGGCTCGTGGCGCGATCCGCGGGCCCGGGACGGTGCTGCGGTGTGGACCCGGCGCGGTGAGGTGTTCGCCGTGCATGCGGCGGGCAATCACCCGGCGGTGCACCAGGGGTGGCTGGACGCCCTCGCGCTCGGCTACCGCGTCGCCGTGCGGCCCTCCCGCCGGGAGCCGTTCACCCCGCACCGGCTGGTCACCGCCCTGCGCGAGGCCGGTTTCGGCGACGAGGGCATCGCGTTGCTGTCCACCGACCACGACGTGGCCGACGACATCCTCCGGCACGCCGACTTCGGCATGGTGTACGGCGGTGCGGACGTCGTGGGCAAGTACGCGGGTGATGCGCGCGTTCTGCCGCAGGGCCCGGGGCGCTCGAAGATCCTCATCACCGCCGAGACCGACTGGGAGCCGCTCGTCGGCACCATCGTGGAGTCGATCAGCAGTGGTGGGGGCACCGGGTGCGTCAACGCCACGGGCATCCTGGTCGAGGGCGACCCCTCCCCCGTGGCCGCGGCGATCGCGGAACGCCTCGCCGCGCTGCCCAGCCTGCCCCCGACGGACGAACGCGCGGTCCTGCCGGTGCAGCCCGTCGGTCTCGCCCGCCGGTGGGACGGGTACCTGCGGCAGCGGGCCGCGGGGACGAAGGCGTGGCTCGGCGGGGACGGTGTCGTCGACGAGCTCGGCGACGGTTCGGCGGTGCTCCGGCCGGCGGTGCACCAGCTCGACAGCCCGTTCGCCGAACAGCTGGGGCTGGAGCTGGGCTTCCCTTGTGCGTGGGTCGCACCGTGGGACCGCGACGCCGGGCTGCGGCCGCTGCGCGACACCCTCGTCCTCACCGCCGTCACCACCGACGCGGAGCTGATCGACGCGTTGGTGGCCGAGCCGACCATCGCCAACGTCTACGTCGGTGACCATCCGACGCCGTGGATGGCGCACGGGCTGCCGCACGACGGCTATCTCGCCGAATTCCTCATGCGCACGAAGACGGTCCGCTGCGGAGTCGTTCCGGCTGCCGGGGTCAGCGGTGGTCCGCCAGGTGCGCGGTGTCGTTCAGCGAGTGCACCGTCGCGTTCCCCTGCCCGTCATAGGTGACGGCCGACAGCGAGGCCGCCGACAGTTCCATGCGGAACAGCGTCTCGGGTGGCGCGCCCAGTGCCAGCCGGATCAGTGTCCGCAACACCCCGACATGGGACACGACCAGCACGGTCCGCCCCTCGTACCGTGCCAGGAGCCGGTCGCGTGAGAGCGTGGCCCGGCGGGCAACCGAGGAGAAGGTCTCCCCGGTGCCGCCGGGCACCGCGTCCGGCGAGGCGAGCCAGGCTGCCATCTCGTCCGGGTGGCGCTCGCGCACCTCGGCGAACGTCAGCCCCTCCCAGGCGCCGAAATCCGCCTCGGTGAGCCCTTCGTCGATGTGGACGTCCAGGCCGAGCCGTCGTGCCGCCGCCTCGGCCGTCTGCCGGGCCCGGCGCAGCGGTGAGGACACCACCGCCTGCACGGCGCCGCGTGCCGCAAGCCTCCTCGCGGCGGCCTCGGCCTGCCGCAGCCCGGCCTCCGACAGCTCCGGGTCGGGTCCGCCGCTGCCGGATATCCGCTTCTGCGGTGTCAGTGCCGTCTCGCCGTGCCGCAGCAGCAAAAGGGTGGTGGGGGTGCCGGTGCTCATGGGGTCGCCTTTTCCCGTCAGCGCAGCTCGGCGATGACCGGCGCGAAGTTCTCCATGTTGTATTCCATGACCGTGAAATAGGTGAAGCCGTAGCGTTCGCGGCGGTCCTCGATTTGTTGCGCCATCTCCGCCGGGGTTCCGGTCAGTACGCTGGGAATCTCCTCGGGGCTGTGTGCGGCATCAGGCGGCAGCGGCTCGAACCTGTCGGGCATCACGGACTGTGCGGCGGGCGGAATCACCTGCTGCACCAGAAGGTTCAGCTCCACGGCGTCGGCGCGGTCACCGAGCAGGCCGCGCACATAGGCGAGCCGTTCCTCCATCTGTGCGGCGCCGGCCAGATGAATGTCCTCGCCGTCGGCACTGGCCCAGCCGCCGGGAAAGGCGATGATGTCGGCGTGCGCGGCGGCCACCCGCAGCAGCCGGTCGCCCCAGCCCGCGATCAGCAGCGGAGGCCCGGACGGCTGGGCCGGACGCGGCTGGTATTCCTTGTCCGCGAACAGGGAACGCAACGTGGTGACCGTCCGTTCCAGCTGTTCGACCCGTTTCCCGCCGCTGGGGAACGGCATTCCCGCGGCGTCGTACTCGGCCTTCACATAGCCTGCGCCGAGCCCGAGTTCCATGCGACCGTCGATGAATTGGTCGGTGCTCGCCACGTCACGTGCGAGGAGGACGGGGTTGTAGAACGGCGTGTTCAGTACGAATGTGTTCAGCCGTACGCGTTCGGTCGCTTCGGCGGCGAGCAGCATTGCCGGGAAAGGCGCGGAGAACCCGAGGTGATCGGCCACTCCGATGACGTCGAAACCGAGTTCCTCGGCTCTGCGGAATTTCGCGCTCCACTCGCGGCGCGAACCGGGAACGAACATGTTGACACCGAAGCGTAATTGGCGCTGCGAAGGCATGACGTCTGTATATCAGACTTCCGGGGCGACCGGTCCTGCCGCACACCGCGGTTGCACACCCCCGCCCCGGGCCGCCGGGGGCCCGCCGTGCGCAGATTCCGCCACGCTGCCCGCCGGGCCGGCCGCCGGGGATGCCCGGTGGGCGACCGGCCCTGACGTACCCCTGACAGATGAAAGCAAGGTTTCAGGCCACGTTCACCTGACATGTGGTCAGAGAAGCGCGCGCTGTGCGCTATCTTCTAAGGCGTTCCCCCGTGACCGCGCGTCAGATCTCAAATCGTAGTCGCGTCACGACGGTGAGGATGCAATCCACGCACTTCACGGAACACCTTCGACAGTCGCGCGACGGGATCAACTGGCCAGACCCCGCCGCGCGTTGCTGTGCCACGAAAAACCGCACAATCTTCAACCAACCGAACGACCTAGGCAAAGGCCGTATGTCCGTCCTTCAACTTTCGGACCTCATCCGTTATGCCCGCCATAACTCCCCCTTTTATGCGGCGCTCTACGCCGGTCTGCCGCCCGGCACCGACCGGCTGACCGACCTGCCCGTCGTCGACCAGGACGCCTTCTGGGCGGCCAACACGCTGCACGGCAACCAGGTCCTGACCGGCCCGCTGTCGGAGGCGGTCGTCTACAAGACCGGCGGCACCACCGGCGCCCCCAAGTTCTCCTGCTACTCCCGCGAGGAATGGCGGGAGTTCACCGCCGCCTTCGGCCAGGGCCTCGTCGACGCCGGCCTGCGCGCCGGCCACCGGGTGGCGGACCTGTTCTACGCCGGCGAGCTCTACGCCAGCTTCCTCTTCGTCCTGGACTCCCTCGCCCAGGCCCCCGTCGACAACGTCCGCCTGCCCATCGGCGGCGCCGCCGACCCCGCAACCACCGTCACCGCGCTCCTGGACTTCGCGGCCCAGGTCGTCGCCGGCACGCCGACGACCCTGTGCCGCCTCGCCGAGCACGTCGTCGCCACGGGCCGCACCCTGCCCTCCGTCGAGCTGCTGTTCTTCGGCGGCGAGGCCCTCTTCGACGACCAGCGCAGGCTGCTGACCGCCGCGTTCCCCCGTGCCGAAGCGCGCTCCCTCGGCTACGCAAGCGTCGACGCCGGCCTCCTGGGCCGGCCCGTGCCCGGCCCGGACACCCGCCTGCACCGCGCCTTCACCCCGCACACCGTCGTCGAGATCCTCGACGAGACCACCGGGGAGCCCGTCCACGAGGCCGGCCGCCCCGGACGCGTCGTCGTCACCCAGCTGTACCGCCGTCTCATGCCCGTCATCCGCTACCCCGCCGGCGACCGCGCGGAGTGGATCGACCCCGGGGCCGGCACTTTCCGCATCCTCGGCCGGGCCGAGGAGGGCGTACGCGTCGGACCCGTCTCCCTCTACGCGCAGGACACCTTCGCCGCCGTCGCCGAGGCCGACACCGACGGCCGCATCACCGGCACCCAGCTCGTCGTCCGCCGCCGGGACGGCCGCGACGGGCTCGTCCTGCGCCTGGCCACCGCCCCCGGCGACGACGACCCGGCCGGCCTGGAAGTGCTGGCCAAGTCGGTCGTCACGCACCTGGACGAGGTGCGCCCCCTGTACCCCGACAGCGTCCGGGCCGGCCATGTGCACCCGGTCACCGTCGAATGGGTGCGCCACGGCGACCTGACCGTCAACCCCCGCTCGGGCAAGCTCGTCCGCGTCATCGACGAGAGGCCGACCGCATGAGCGCCTCCGTCCCCGAAGCCGGGCGTCGCACGCGTCGTACGCCCCTCGTCCTGCGCAACCGGGCCTTCGGCACCGTCTGGGCGGCCCAGGTGCTCACGCAGGCCGCGGTGCGCATGTTCCAGGTCGGCGTCTCCTGGTGGCTCGTCGCCTACGCCGTGAGCGGCGGCCGCGGCCTGGCCTCCGGGCTGTTCATGGCCGTCAGCACCCTGCCCGCGGTCGCCCTGGCACCCGTGGTCGCCCGGACCGTCGCCCGCCACGCCCACCGCTCGGTGCTGCGCACGGCCGCCGCCGGCGCGGGCACCACGGCCGCCGCCCTCGCCTGCTGGGCGTACACCGCCGGCCTGCCGCTGCCCGCCGCGTACGCCGCGACGCTGGCGCTGGCCACCTGCCAGGCGTTCTTCGACCCCTGCCTGACCACCTCCGTCCCCGAACTCGTCGACGACGCGGACATCGAGGCCGCCACCGGCTTCGAACTGTCCACCCAGTCCCTGGCGAGCCTGGGCGGCGCCCTCCTCGGCGCCCTGATCGTCGACCGCGCGGGCCTGGCCGGCCTCGCCACCGGCTGCGCCGCCGCCTACGGGACGGCGGCCGTCCTCATCACGACGGTCCGCTTCCGCCCGCAGGCCGCTCCCGGCTCCGACGAAGGCGCGGACGCCGCCGCCCGGCCGAACCTGCACCGGATCCTCGGCGGGCTCCCCTTCGTCCGCCGCATCCTGCTGTGCTTCACTGCGGCCAACCTCTTCACCACCGCCGTCTTCGTCGTCATCCCCCTCTACACCCGGTCCGTGCTGGAGGAGGGCGGCGGCACGGTGGCCCTGCTGGAGGCCGCCCTCGGCACCGGCACCCTCCTCGGGTCCTTCACCGGGGCCCGCGTCCCCGGCCGGCCCACGACCGCCGGTTCCTGCCTGCTGGCCGTCATGGCCGCCGCCCTGGCCGTGCCGGGCCTGCTGCCGGGCCGCCCGGTCATGGCCGGCTGCCTGCTCGTGGCCGGCTGGTGCGTCGGTGTCATCGGGGTGCGCTTCGTGGCGCTGTTCCAGCGGCTGGTGCCGCCGGCCGACAAGCCCGGCTTCTTCGCCGTCATGCAGGCCGTCCTCGGCGCGACCTTCCCCGTCGCCTCGCTGTTCTTCGGCCTGCTCGGCGACCACGTCGGGCCGCGCACCCTCTGCCTGGTCCAGGCGGCCGGACTGCTGCCGGCGGCCTGCGCGCTCGCGCTGCTCCGCGAGGAGCGCACCGCCGATGCCGCCCCCGCAACCCCCGAACCCCAGTTCACCGCCTCCGGAGGAGAGCGATGACCACCACGGCGAGCACCACCGCCACGACCACCGCCACCGCCACGACCACGACGATCGACCGGGCGGCCCCCGCCGACATCGCCGACCTGCGCCAGCTCTACTACGCCGTCTACGGCCCGCACTACCCGGCCGCGCTCGGCACCGACCCCGCCGAGATGTCCCGGCTCATCGCCGACCCGCACACCCTGTGGCTGGTGGCCCGCTGTTCCCGCACCGGCCACCTGGCCGGCTCGGCGGCGATCCACGGCGAGCCCGGCAGCCGCATCGGCCGCCTCGAAGGGCTGGCCGTGCACCCCGACCACCGGGCCGGCGGCCTGGCCGGCACCCTGACCGACGCGCTGTGCCGGCAGCGGCTCGGCACCGGCGCCGACCGCCTGGACTCGGTGTACGCGACCGTACGGACCGTCAGCCCGGGCCCGCAGCGCGTCGTCACCCGCAACGGCTTCCGGCCGCTGGGCGTCCTGCCCAACGCCGTCGACCTCAGCAGCCGCGAGAGCCTCGCACTCTACGCGCGTCACTCCCCCGGCGTCCTGGACCGGCGCCGCCCCGTGCCCGAGGTCCCCGCACCGCTCGCCCCGCTGCTGCGCACCGTCGCCCTCACCCTGGGCACCGACGGCCCCGAACCCCGCACCACCCCGCCGGCCCCCGCGCCCCGGGGCCACTCGGCGGCGCGGCTGGAGATCGTCGAGGCGCCCGCCTTCGTACGCCGCCGCTTCCACGAGCGCTTCCCGGACGCCACCAGCTGGTTCTACCCGCTGCACACACCCAACGCCCTGCTCGTCGCGGACGACGGCGCCTTCGAGGTGTACGCCTACCTCAACCGCACCGGCCGCTACTGCGCCCTGATCGCGGCCCACCCGTCCCCGGCCACCGCCGCCGGGTACCTGGAGGCCATCACCCGGACCCTCACCCGGGCCGGCACCGGGTACGTCGAGGCGCTCGTGCCGCTCGCCGAGCACGGGCCGCTGTCGGCCTTCCTCGCCCAGGGGTTCATCCCCAGCGCCCTGTACCCGGCGATGCGCCCCGACCCGGACGGCGACGGCTTCCACGACTACGTCGTGATGACCCGCACCGCCGAACAGATCGACTTCCGCGGCGTGGTCGTCGACACCGCCCTCCAGCCCTACCTGGACGCCTACCTTTCGGCCTGGGCGGCCACCTACCTGCCCACACTCGAGGTTGCCCCATGAACCCGAACGATCCGGTCAACTCCCATCTCGCACCGGTCGCCGTGCCCGACCCGGCCGCGCTCGCAGCGGTGCAGCGGCTGTGCGACCTGACCGACCCGTACGCCACCGGCCCTGCCGAGGACGAGCTGTTCGCCACCGCCATGGCCGAGATCAACGCCTGGCACGCCGAACGCTCGCCGTTCTTCCGCAGCCTGTACGAGGCCACCGCGGCCGGTGAGCCCTTCCGGGCGCCGCTGGTGCACGCGAACTTCTTCAAGCGGCACGAAGTGCTCTCCATCGACCGCGACGCCGTCGACCTGCACCTGACGTCCTCCGGCACCACCGGCCAGAAGTCGCAGATGTTCTTCGACACCTGGACCATCCGCTCCGCCCAGCGCATGGTGGCCCGCATCTTCGAGCGCAACGGCTGGATCACGCCCCACGAGGAGGTCAACTACCTGCTCTACAGCTACCAGCCGGCCCCCGACCTGAAGCTCGGCACCTCCTTCACCGACAACTACCTGTGCGACTTCGCGCCGGCCCGGCAGGTCGAGTACGCCCTGCGCCACACCGGGAACGGCCACGAGTTCGACCCGTTCGGCTGCATCGCCGCGCTCCGGCGCTTCGCGCAGGACGACGTCCCCGTGCGCATCCTCGGCTTCCCGGCGTTCCTGTGGTTCACCCTGGAGCGCATGCGGGCCATGGGCCTGCCGCCCGTGCGGCTGCCGGAAGGCTCCCTCGTGATCCTGGGCGGCGGCTGGAAGGGCCACGCCGACCAGCAGATCGGCAAGGACACCTTCTACGCCCGCGTCACCGAGCAGCTCGGCGTCCCCTCGGACCGGATCCGCGACACCTTCGGCTCCGTCGAGCACTGCATCCCCTACATCGAGTGCGCGCAGCACCGCCTGCACGCCCCCGTCTGGTCCCGCGTGTTCGTCCGCGACACGCGCACCCTGGAGCCGCTGCCGTACGGCGAGGTGGGCTTCCTGCACCTCGTGTCGCCGTACATCACCTCCGTGCCGGCGCAGAGCGTCGTCATGGGCGACCTGGCCGAGCTGCATCCGGGCGAGAGCTGCGGCTGCGAGCTGGACACCCCCTGGTTCGTCCACCGCGGCCGCGCCGGAGTGAGCCGGAACCGAAGCTGTGCGGTTGCCGCCGCCGAACTGATGAAGGGCCTGTCGTGACGACCGAGAACACCGAACACCACTACTGGCAGGGCGCCTTCGTCGACGACGAGGAGGCCGGCCGCCGCCTCGCCGCGCTGCCGGAGGCCGTCGAGGCCGCCCTGGCGACGCCGCTGGAGACCGAGACCGTCCTCGCCGCCTGTGACGCGCTCGCCGCCGCCCTGGCCGAGCCAGGCCACCCGGTCCGCACCCGCCTGGCCGGGCACCTGCCCGCCGACGAGGCGGACGCCGTCCTGGCCGAGCTGTCGGCGTTCCTGCGCCGCCCGCAGCTCACCCGGAAGCTGCGCCGCGAGCTCGGCGACGGCACGCCCCACCGGCTGACCCGTCCCGACGCCAAGGAGACCGTCTACGAGGCGTGGGCGCCCGTCGGCCTCGTCGCCCACATCGCTCCCGGCAACGCCGCCACCGTCGCGCCGCTGAGCGTTGTCGAGGGCCTGCTCGCCGGCAACGTCAACGTGCTCAAGACGAGCAGCGCCGACACCCTGCTCGCCCAGCACCTGCTCGCGGAGCTCGCCGCGCTCGACCCGACCGGTGCCGTCGCCGAACGCGTCGTCGTGCTGCGGTTCCCGTCCTCGCGGCAGGAGTGGCTGCGGCAGATGTGCGCGCCCGCCGACGCGGTCGCGGTGTGGGGCGGCGAGGCGGCCGTGGAGGGCGTCGCCGCGCACGTACCGCCCGGCTGCCGGCTCGTGGAGTGGGGCCACAAGATCTCGTTCGCGTACCTCACCCGTGAGGCGTGGCAGGACGCCGCCACCGTCGGCGCCCTCGCCGCCGACGTGTGCCTCCTGGAGCAGCAGGCGTGCTCCAGCCCCCAGGTCGTCTACCTCGACACCGAGGACGAGAAGGAGGTCTTCGCCTTCGCCGGGCGGCTGGCGGAGGCCCTGGCCGCGCAGCCGGCCGCCGAGGGGCAGCAGCCGCTGAGCCCGGGCGAGGAGGCCGAGCTCACCGCCACCGAGCTCGTCGCCCGCCTGGAGGAGCACCTCGGCCTGACCCGGGTCCTCGCGGCGCCCGACGGCTCCTGGCGCGTCATGGCCGACACCCGCCCGGCGCTGACCGCGTCGCCGCTGCACCGCAGCGTGTGGGTCAAGCCCCTGCCGCGCACGGACCTGCTGCGGACGCTGCGGCCCATGCGCCGCTACCTCCAGACGGCGGGCATCGGCGGCAGCCGGGCCGACGTCGCCGAGCTGTCCCGCCTGGTCCTGGCGGCCGGCGCGACGCGCGTCACCCCCGTCGGCGCCATGCTGGGCAGCTACGCGGGCGAGCCGCACGACGGCGTGTACGCACTGCAGCGCTACAGCCGCCGCGTCGCCGTGCAGGCCGACGAGCGCTTCGCCACCACCGCGTGCCTCGACGACCTCGTCCGTACGCCGGCGTTCCCGGCACCGGACGGCCCGCTGCTCGACAAGGCCGCGGTGCAGGTGCTCAACGACTCCGTCGCGGCGCAGGACGCCGAGCTGTACTTCCGCAGCGGCGGCACCACCGGCAAGCCCGCCCTGTCCCTGTTCACGTACGACGACTACGACACGCAGATGCGTGCCGCGGCCCGCGGCCTGATCGCCGCCGGCTACGACCCGGCCCGCGACCGCACCGCCAACCTGTTCTACTGCGGCGGCATGTACGGCGGCTTCATCAGCTTCTTCTCCATCCTCGAACGCCTGGGCGGCGTCCAGCTGCCCATGGCCGCGGGCCCGGACCACCGCGTCACCGCCGAGACCCTCGTCGCCCACCGGGCCGACACGCTCTTCGGCATGCCGTCGTACCTGTGGCAGCTGCTGCACGACCAGGCGGACCTGCTGCGCTCGTACGGCGGCATCCGCAAGATCTTCTACGGCGGCGAGCACTTCACGGCGGAGCAGCGCCGCACGCTCACGGAGGACTTCGGCATCGAGGTCGTCCGCTCCGTCACCTACGGCAGCACCGACCTCGGCCCGCTGGGCCACCAGTGCGCCGAGAGCACCGGCGGCGTCCACCACCTGCACGCCGACCTGCACACGCTGGAGATCCTGGAGACGGACGCGGACCGCCCGGTCGCCCCCGGCGAGACCGGCCGGCTGGTGTTCACCACCCACGCGCGCCGGGGCCAGAAGCTGGGCCGCTACGTCATCGGCGACCTGGGCCGCGCCGTTCCCGGCCCGTGCCCCTGCGGCAACCGCTCTCCGCGGTTCGAGCTGCTGGGCCGCGGCGGCGACGTGATGCGGGTGGCGTCGTACTTCCTCAACTACCGCCGCTTCCTGGCGATAGCCGGCAGCGACTGCGGCTACAGCGGCGAGCTCCAGCTGATCCTCACCCGCACCCCGGCCCGCGAGCACCTCACCGTCCGCGTCGAACGTACGACCACCGCGCCGGAGGCTCTGCGTACGGCGTTCCTGAGCGGCTACGAGGAGCTGCGGTCGGCGGTCGAGGACCGCCTGCTGGACCTGGAGATCGAGCAGGCGGACCTGCCGGCCTTCACCCGCACCCCGAGCACGGGCAAGCTGCGGACGGTGGTGGACCACCGCCACTGACCGACAGGACCGACGGTTCCGGGCATCCTCACAGGCCGCTGCGGATGCGGCGGCCGCTGAGGGTGCCGACCGGGATGCGCACCCAGGTGTCGCGGTCGCCGCCCGGCCAGGGATGCGGGTCGGCGCTGCTCCGCAGGCACTCCTGCTCCTGCGGGGTGGTGACCGGTTCGGCCACTCCCCTGACGAGGATGCTCCAGCCCTCGTTGCGGGCCTCGTCGATCCGGTCGATCTCGAAGGCGACGTCCCCGCCGACGACACCGGCGAGCGCGCTCCCGGCCGCCGTGCGGAAGACGATGGCGTCGCCCATGAAGGCGTAGTTGACGGGGACGGCCTCCGGCCCCTCCGACCGGGAGAACACCACGCGGCCGATGCCGCCCGCCGCCAGTTTCTCGCGGCACTCGGCGAGCGGCAGGTCCTCGAGGACCGGGCTGCGGGCGAGGGATCCCCTGCCCGGCGGCTGCTCGGTGCCCCCGCCCAGCAGGGCGGGGACCGAGGTCTCCAGCGCACCGGCCAGGCCGGTGAGGGCCTCCATCGGGACGACGCCGGCCTGCGACTCCGCGTACGCGACGTAGCCGGGGTCCATCCCGGCCCGGGCGGCGGTCTCCTCACGGGTCAGGCCGAGCTCCTCCCGGCGCCGGGCCAGCCGCCGGCCGAGGTCGCTGCCGGGGCCCGGCCGAGGAGGGCCGGTTCCGTCCCCTGGTTCCGTGGCCATGGCCGTGTCCCGCCTCCTGAGTCCTGGTGTGCCCTCCATCTTCCCGAGGGCGGCGGCCGGGCGCATGTCGGGACCCTGGGGCCCACCCCCTGCGGCGCGCTCGGGGTGCGGGGCGCCGGGCGTGTGGTCAGGCTGGCCGGGCGGGGGTCCGCCGACGGAAAGGACGGGACGTCGTCGTGAAGCGCAGTGGTGTGCTGGCCGCCATCCCCGAGGGGCCGCGGGAGCGGTTGATGGGCCTGAGCCGCGAGGTGTCGTTCGACGCGGGCACCCGCATCTTCGAGGAGGGAGGCCGGGCCGACCGCTTCTGGATCATTCGCACGGGCAACGTGGCCCTCGACCTGCACGTGCCCGGGCGCCGCGCGGCGGTGGTCGAGACCCTGGGCCCGGGCCGGATGCTGGGCTGGTCGTGGTTGTGCCCGCCGCACCAGTGGCACATGGGGGCCGAGGCCACGAGCCCCGTCCGGGCCTGGGAATTCACGGCGTCGGAGGTGCGCGAACTGTGCGAACGCGACCACGAGCTCGATCACGCCCTCCTGATCTACGTCGTCGAGGTGATCGGCCGCCGCCTGCGGGCCGCCCGCACCCGCCTGCTGGACCTCTACGGCCCGTACGGAAGCGGGGCCCCGGAATGACAGCTTCCGCCCGCCATGGCGGGGGGCGGCCGGGCGTGGTGTGATGGGAGTGGCGGGAGGACCCGTACAGACGCGGGGAAGCGGCGGTTGGGCCGTGCACCGCGCAATTCGGATCCGCGAGAAGCGGATGGGGCCCTCCCGTCCGGAGGCCGACGCGGAGGTCCGGCATGCACAGCGACGAGCCCGACGGGCCGGATCCCGGCTCCCCCGGCGAGCCGCACGAGGACACGGTGGCCACGCGCTGTGCCGTCCGCCGGGAGCAGCTGGGGCTGACCCGCGAGGAGCTGGCACGGCGCGCCGGCATGTCCGTCGCCTACCTGGGCCAGCTGGAGACGTTCAGCGGCGATTTCGACCCGGCGGCGCTCACGCGGGTGGCCGCCGCGCTGGAGATGCCGTACGACGAGCTGGTGGAGGGGCGGCGGGACGCGCCGCCCGGCCGGCAGGAGGCGGCCCGGCACCCCCTGCTGCAGCAGCTTCCCGAGGACGAGTGCTGGCGCCGGCTCGGCACCCACGGCATCGGCCGGATCGGCCTGACCGGCACCGGGTCGGCGCCCGTCGTCCTGCCCGTGAACTTCCTGGTCGACGGCCGGACGATCGTCTACCGCACGGAGTCGGACGGCGGCGCTGCGCCGGCGGAGGGCGAGCGGCTCGCGTTCGAGGCCGACCACATCGACGAGCAGCTCAGGCGCGGCTGGAGCGTGCTCGTCACCGGGCCGGCCGAACACGTCACCGACCCCGGCACGGTGGAGTCCCTGTCCACCCGGCCCGGCGCACGGCCCTGGGCCGGCGGGCAGCGCGACCTGTGGGTCCGCATCCGCCCCGGTGAGGTGACGGGGCGCGCGATCGAGACCCGGTGAGACGGCCGGTACCGGGGGCGCGTGAGTGTGGCAGTGCGCTGGTGGAGGCTTCCATGCGCTCACGTCTGCCGCATGGCTGTGCATCAACACCGGTAGCCATGGCACATGAGCAGACCTCTCATCTGGCGCCGCCGTCTCGCTGCTGCGTTCGTGTGCCCCCTGGCCCTCTGCCTGGGCCTGGCCACGGCCGCGTCGGCGCACACCCCCTCCCCCTCCCCGTCCTCCGTGCCCGGCTACGCGGCTCTGGGCGACTCCGTCGCCTCCGGGACCGGGGCCGGCCCCGGCAGTGGCGACTGCCGGCGCAGCCCGGGCGCCTACCCCGTGCTGTGGGCCGGGTCCCACCGGCCGGCGCAGTTCGCGTTCGCGGCCTGCTCGGGGGCGAAGATCCCCGACGTGACCGCCCGGCAGCTGCCCGCCGTCCCCCCGGACACGACGCTGGTCAGCATCACCGTGGGCGCCAACGACGTCGGTTTCGTCGACGTCCTCACGACCTGCGTCCTGGGCGGTGAGGACGCCTGCCTGACCGGGATCGCCCGCGCCGAGCAGGTCATGGACCGGGACCTGCCCGGCGCGTACCAGCAGCTGTACCGGGCCGTCGGGGCCAGGACCGCACCGGGCGCGCGCGTGGTGGTCACCGGTTACCCGCATCTGTACGCGGACCGCGCCTGCCTCACCGGTGGGCTGACGCAGCGCGAGGTGACGGCGCTCAACGCCGCCGTCGACCACCTCGACCGCGTCATCGAGGACCAGACCCGCACCCACCGCGACGTGGTCTTCGCCGACGTCCGCCCCCGGTTCGCCGGGCACGGCCTCTGTTCCTCCGACCCGTGGATCCACCCGCCGTCGCTCCTCGCCCTGTCCGTCTCCTTCCACCCCACGGCCGAGGGCCAGCGCCACGGCTACCTGCCCGCCTTCGCTTCGGCCGCCGCCGGCCACCGCTTCCCTCAGTAGAAGGGACCTCAGTAGAGATAAGGGATCACCTTCCAGCGCACCCGGCGGCAGTAGTCGCGGTAGGCGTCGCCGTACTTGGCCAGGCAGCGCCGCTCGTCCCGTCCCGTGCGGTCGGCCAGCAGCACCGCCAGGTACACCGGGTAGAACCAGGGCAGCACCCGCGCGCTGCCGGCCGGGGCGGCCCAGCACACGGCCAGCACCACTTCCGGCAGGTAGTGGAAGTGCCGGGACAGGCCCCACCAGCCCGAGTGGAGCAGCACCGTCGTGTGCTCGGTCCCGTCGCCCGTGGAGTAGCGTGCGCGCAGCGTCTTCGCCGGGCGGCCCCAGATCCGCGTGGCGCCGCCGGTGCGCCGTACCCGTTGGCGCTGTTCGTCGGCCGAGTAGTTGACGGCGAGCGCGGTGAGGCCGGTGGTGAGCAGCAGGACGGTCTCCCACGGCGGAAGGTGGCGCGGGTGGGCGACCAGGTACAGGGTGCTGAGGGGGTAGATCCCCGGCAGCCATACCGTCACGCCCCAGCAGAGGTAGTACCCGAAGCGGTCGTGCATGACGTCGAGGGTCGCGAAATAGCCGGTCTCCCAGACGAAGAACTTCACGATGTAGGCGAGCTGGAGCCCGGTCGCCACCGCCATCGAGGACGAGATGCCATGGGTCCGTTCGTGCTGTGCCGCGGCGCACGACACCAGTAGCAGGCCCCAGGACATCATGCCGACCCGGCAGTTGAAGAGCTGCTTCAGGTCGATGCCGCCGAGGGTGGGGTGCAGTTCCGTGCCCCAGAAGAGGTCGAGGACCCGGTGTCCTGTCGTCCCGTGGTCGGGTCCTGACGGCCGTCGCAGGCCCTTGACGTACAGGGCGGCCGACAGCGCCCAGGCCAGGACGCACGCCGTGGCCAGCAGTTCACCGGACCGGTCGTACAGGATCCCGGGCGGGAACCAGCCGAGCCCCAGGGAGGCGGCGAGGTACGCGGCGTGCGTCACGGCGAGCGCGGCCGGGCCGTTCGCCCGGTAGACGGGACGGACGCCGGCCGGTGTGACGGGCCCGTACCGTCGCGGTCCCGGCAGCAGCCGCAACAGCGCCGCCTCGAACGCGACGAAGCCCGCGATGGTGAAGGCCGCCCGGAGGGTCGGGCGGGGAAGCGCGGCCACCAGGGCGGGCCACTGGGCCGGGGCCAGGAGGGGGCGCAACGCACCGTCGAAGGCAGCCACCAGCGTCCATAGGAGCAGTACGACCGGCGGGGTGACGAGCAGCAGGGCCAGCGGGCCCACCGTGCAGCGCAGCACGGATGCGCGGGGCGCCATTCATCCGCTCCTTGGGCGGACGGTGCGGAAGCGGGCGCCGAGGCACATGCGCCCGTAGAAGTTGAACCAGCGGGTGGCGTCGCGGTTGGCGGCGAACGGGTAGTCGGCGCCCAGCTGGCGGGCCACGGCCAGGCCGGACAGGAAGGCGTGTTCCTGGCTGTTGAGGGTGGTGTGGGCGCCGCAGTACCAGGTGTTGCGGCGGCCCTGGAGCAGCGGCAGCAGCGCGTGCAGCACGAGGGTGTGGCGCACGTCGTGCACGACGTGCTGGAAGCGGTGGCGGGCGAGGACCTTCTCCGGGTCCGGTTGCCGGTGGGCGTTGTAGGTCACCAGGCAGGGCGACGCGGCGCCGTCGCCCCAGGGCTGCTGGTTGTGCATGATGTACGTGATCTCGTAGTCGTCGGGCCGGTCGTGCGGGCCGCCGGCGTGCCGTACGAACGTGCTGCGGGTGCCGGAG
This sequence comes from Streptomyces mashuensis, assembly GCF_014654785.1. GTDB lineage: Bacteria > Actinomycetota > Actinomycetes > Streptomycetales > Streptomycetaceae > Streptomyces > Streptomyces mashuensis. Next base: position 332,288 of record NZ_BNBD01000007.1, on the reverse strand, counting down.
ACGTCCAGCTCGTCGTCCGGCAGGAGCGAGGCGTCCGTGTGGACCACCGCCTCGCCGTGCAGCCCGGCCTCGTAGCGCACGGCGCCGAGCAGTCCGCGCTCCAGGGCCGTGGGCCGCTGGAGCAGGGCCAGCGCGTGGTTGGCGTTGCAGGCGAGGATCACCTGGTCGAATCGTTCCGTCACACCGTTCGCGTCCCGCACGTACACCCCGTCCGGCCAGCGGGTCAGCTCCGTGACCGGGCGTCCCGTGTGGATGCGGTCGGCGAATCCTTCGGTGAGCCGGGCGTAGACGGCGCGGGTGCCGCCTCGCCAGGTCACCATCGGCGTGCTGTGCTCGACGTCGAAGAAGTCCATGTAGCGGACGAACATCGACGCCGGCATGGCGTAGACGCCGGACGTGAGGACGAAGTTCACGAACAGCGGCTTGAGGACCTTGTGGCGGAACTCCTGCGAGACGCCCCAGAGGTCGAGGGCGCGGCGCATGGTGACGTAGTTGAAGGGGTTGAGCGCTGCGGTGGTCCAGGACGGGCGCTTGTTGAGGGTGTTGAACCGGTCGACGGTGCGCAGCAGGCGCCGGAAGGCGGCGATGTCGCCGGCCAGCCGGCGTCGCAGGGGGGTGTCCACGTCGTGGGCGTAGACCTCGTCGCCGTGGTGCACGGCGTAGCGGAAGCGGGTGCCGACGGTGTCGATGCCGAGGTGGGCCAGCAGCTCGACGTAGTTCTGGTAGACGGAGGGGATGAAGGCGGTGACGGCGATGTCCGCCGGTACGGTGCCGCCGTCCCGCTGCGGGAAGTCCGCGGTCCGGCCGTTGCCGCCGGGCGTGGGGGCGGCTTCGTACACCTCGATGTCGTAGCGGCCGGGGTGGCGGCTGAGGGCCCACGCGGCCCCCAGGCCGGCCACGCCGGCCCCCACGACGGCGATCCGTTGCGGTGCTGCTGCGCGCTCCACCGGCTCACCCGCCGGGGGTGTCCGGCGTGCGGGCCTCCCAGAAGTCGATGAAGAAGGCTCCTTCGCGGGCCGCTCGCGTCAGTGCTCGGGCGCCTTCGGCCATGAAGGCCCTGACCGGGTCGTCGTCGAGCTGTTCGCCGAGGTCGGCCAGCTGGTCCAGGTAGTCCCAGGTGGTGGAGAGGTCCTCCGTCGCTTCGGCGTCGCCCACGACGATGCCGGTGAAGCCGGCCTGCCGCAGCTGGTCGGCGAGCTGCGCCGGTGTGGAGAGGTTCGGCAGGGCGTAGAAGCGGCAGACCGGCTCGATGAGGCGCTGCATCTCTTCGGCGGTGAGTCCGTCGGCGGCGAGCCATTCGTATCCGATCGAGAGCCCGCCGGGGGCGAGGACCCGGGCGATCTCGGCGTGGCTGCGGTATTTGTCGGCCGTGTGGCACAGGCTTTCGAGGCAGTAGACGACGTCGAACGAGGCGTCCTCGAAGGGCATGCACATGGCGTCGCCTTCGACGAACCGGGTCCGCTCCTCCAGTCCGTGCTCGCGGGCCCGGCGGCGGGCCTGCTCGACACGGCACGGGGTGAGGTCCAGCCCCGTCACGTGGGCGCCGGTCATGGCGGCGATGTTGAGTGCCGGGCCGCCCACCCCGCTGCCGACGTCGAGGACCCTCATGCCGGGCCGCAGGCCGGCGCGGCCGGCGAGGTACTTCTGGCGGACGACGAGGGCTTCGGCGTGCGAGTCGCCGGGTTTCACGGGGCCGAAGTGGTGGGACGGGCCCCACCCTTCCACGTACAGGTCCGTGACCAGGTCGTAGTAGGACAGCACGAGTTCGCGGTAGTGGCCGCCGCGAGCGGAGTCGCCGCCCGAGGCCAGTCGGTGGTAGCGCTCCAGCGCCGCCTCGGTGGTGTCGGTGGTGTCGGTCATCGGGAGGTCTCCCCTTCTTTCACGGACCGGACGAGGGCCCGGAACGAGGCGGCGGCCATCCACAGGTTGCCCACGAGCCAGGGGAGGTTCGGGACGTAGAAGAGGACGTAGCCGCCGACGCTGTGGTGCGGCATGTCGGGGTATCCCGCGGCGTGGGCGTGCCAGAAGTAGAGGACGACCGAGCCGGAGAGATAGGAGCCGATGGCGAGCTGGAGGGGGTGGCGCCAGGCGCGCCGGCGGACGACGGCGTGGGCGAGTGCGCAGTTGAGCACCTGGACGACACAGAGGTTGATGGTCTCCAGGGCGAACGGGAGGTAGACGTCGCCCTGCCCGGCGTAGGTGCGGTCGCCTCGTCCGTAGAGCTGGAACCCGCGCGCGAACAGGTCGTGCCGCTCGTCGAGGTCCTGTGCGTGGAGGACGAAGTACAGCTCCAGGGTGAGCGCCGCCGTGAGGCTGAAGGCGAGGAAGCCGAGCACCATGCGGTCGCCGGAGGCCGGGGCGGGCCGGCGCGCCGGGGTGGGGGGCGAGTCCGCGAGCAGTGGCACGGTGATGGCCCTTCTGCGGGGTCAGTGGCAGCTGACCTTGTCGTAGAGGGAGAGGAAGGCGCCTTCGGCCCCGTATTTCTTGCGCGCGGCGTGGTAGGCCCGGCCGTCGAACATCGACCAGAACTCCTCGCGGGTGAGGTGCGAGGCGACGTAGGGGACCTGGAACCCGCCGTGGTCCAGCAGCCAGGTCTCGAAGGCCCGGACGGCCTGCCGGGCGTCCCAGGGCCGGCCGCGCCGGACGGGTTCCGGGGTCTCGAAGACGACGGCGACGTCGACGTACAGGCCGTCCTCGGTGGCGGGGCTCACCAGGCCGGGCGGCTCGGTGCGGCGCAGTGTCACCGGGCACAGCCACATGCGGTCGACGTGGAAGGCCTCGCGGCACGTCCCGATCGCCTCCGGCAGGGTGCGCAGGGGGACGAGGGCCTCCTGCGTCACGGTGTTCCGCAGGTACATGCGGCGGATGCCCGGCGTCTCGGTGCGTTTGAGGAACGCGACCTTGGGCGGCATGAGCCAGCCCAGGGGGTACCGGAACAGCGGGTGGTTACCGCTGGGGACGAGCATTTCGGCGGCCCAGTAGATGCTGCGGCTGTGCCGGAAGTAGTAGTCCCGCAGCGGCACGTACTCGGCGTTGTGCTGCCGCCGGCTCTGCGTCCGGACGTGCTCGTGGTACCAGGGCTTGTACCACCGGCCGATCCGGTTGACCACGCCGTCGCCGCGCGGGCGGTCGGCGAACGTTCCGGTGACCACGACGCTCTCGGCCGGGGAGAAGTGGAAGCCCTCCACGAAGTCGGGCGCGCCGGGGCCGGAGGAGTACGCCTCGATGCACTCGGTGAGGGCTGCCGCGCTGCCGAGCCGGTGGTGGGTGAGGCGGACCCAGGGGGCCGCCGGGACCATCCGCAGCTGCACGGACGTGAGCAGCCCCAGGGTGCCGCGGCTCCACGGCAGGGCGTGGAACAGGTCGGCGTGGTGGGTGCGGTCCGCGGTCACCACCTCGCCGTCGGCCAGCAGGACCTCGCAGGACGTGACGTTGTCGGCGAACAGGCCGTGGCGGTGGGAGGACGTCTCGATGCCGTAGCCCATGAGGAGGCCGCCGACGGTGAGGTCCTCCAGCTCGGGCACGACCGGCAGCGTCCAGCCGCGGGGCAGCCCGGCGATCAGGCGTCCCATGGTGATCGCGGGGCCGACCGTCACGGTGCCGCGGTCCACGTCCACGCCGAGAATGTCGTCCAGTTGCGTGGGCACCAGGAACGCCTCGTCCTTGTAGGACGTTTCGCGGGAGTGCGCCATCGACCGCCACGGCGGGCGCGCGGTGCTGATGAGCGCTCCTCCGCCGTGCCGTTCGCGCTCGCGCACGCGGGCCTGCATGTGGGCCACCCGCCACTGATGGCGTCGTACCACCCCTGTGCGGCGGCGGCGCAGCCGCGACGTCAGCGCCTCGGCCAGGGCGTACGCCTTGGACAGCGGCAGCAGGACGGGGACGACGTACAGCCAGCGGTGGTCGGCGAGCCACTGGGCGGAGCGGGGGACGGTGGTCCGGCTCGTGGTCCGGCTCATGGCTCAGCGATCCGGGGGCGGGGGGACGACGCGGCCGTCGGCGGCGGCGATGCGTGAGGGGCGGGGGCGGTCTCGGTCGCGGTCAAGGAATTCCTTCCATTTGCGGATGGTGAGGTCCTGGAAGAGGCCCACGGCGGGGTTGAGTTCGACGACGGGGGCGGCGTGGTGGATCTCGTAGCCGAGCTGTTCCGCCTCGACGGCCTGCCCGTCCTCGCGCAGCAGTGGCCTGATCACGAGTGCGCCGGCCAGGCGTACGAAGAGTGGCAGCAGTCCGCGGGGCAGCGCCCGCCGGGTTCCGGGGACCTTCACCGCGCCGGGGGCGAAGTAGAAGAGGAAGAACACCCGGGTGGTGCGCCGGTCCATCGGCAGCACGAAGCACCAGTGCTTGATCGATCCCCCGGTGTCGGAACGCTGGTAGGGGTAGTCGAAGGCGAGGTCGATGGAGGTGGTGTCGATCCGGTGGCGGTCCACGAAGCGGGAGGTGAGGGGCCCGCCGCCGACGCACGTCTCGTACGACAGCTCCACCCGGTCGCCGTTCAGCGCGTGGTGGGTGAGCTTGGCGTCCCAGAAGGGGCGGTAGCGGCGGTGCAGATAACTGTGGCTGAAGTCGCTGACGTTGTCGATGATCAGCGAGTGGTGGGCCTGCCAGGTGTACGAGGCGTCCAGCCGGGCCCATGGCTTGCTGCCCTCCAGCTCCGGGATGGCCGGGATGGTCCGTACGGGGGCCAGGGCGGGGTCGCCCGGGAAGATCCAGACGAGGCCGTGCCGGGTGGTCACCGGGTAGGCGGCCACCGTGACCTCCGGCCGGGCGCGGCCGAAAAGGTCGTGGGCGTAGTGGACGACGTTGCCGTGGCCGTCGTAGGTCCAGCCGTGGTAGGTGCAGGTCAGGTGGCAGCCGTTGACCTCGCCGCCGGAGAGCTTCAGCTGCCGGTGCGCGCAGCGGTCCTCCAGGGCGTGCAGGCTGCCGTCCGTGCCCCGGTAGACCACGACGGGGTGGCCCCAGAAGCGGGTGGCCAGGGTCGTGCCGCGGGGCAGTTCGCTCTCGTGGGCGACGGCGTACCAGTAGTCGGGGTCCATGCCGGCGGCCCGGACCCTGGCGCGCTTGCTGCGGGCCTCGGCGAAGGACGGAGGGCCGGACGGGACCGGACGCACCGGCCGGTCGCGCCGGGCGCCGCCGGTCACGACGGCCTCCCAGGACGCTTGCGGTACCGGACGGTGCACGGAGTTGCCGGGCCGGGGACCAGGGTCGAGTAGTCGGGCACGTAGCCGGACCGGGCGGGCCGGAGGTCCACCTCGCGCAGCAGGACGCTCCACGCCGCCTTGACCTGGAGGTAGGCGAAGGCGGGCCCGACGCACCGGTGCTTGCCCCCGCCGAAGCTGATGAGGCTGTACGGGCGGCGGTGCTCGGCGCGCCCGGCCGCGTAGCGCGACGGGTCGAAGCGGTCGGGGTCGCGGAACACCTCGGGCATGCGGTGCGCCACCGCGGGCGAGACCATGACCAGCGACCCGGCCGGCACGTGGTGCCCGAGGATCACGGTGTCGCGCAGCGCCTTGCGCATGAGGAGGACCAGCGGCGGGTACAGCCGTTCGGCCTCGCGCACACAGTGGTCCAGCAGTTCCATGCGGTGCAGGGCCCGGGTGCCGAGCGGGCTGCCGGGGGCCCACAGCTCCTCCTGTTCGCCGCGCAGCCGCGGGACGTACTCCGGGTGGTGCAGGAGCAGCACGCCGGTCCATGCGGCGAGTACGGCACTGGTGTGCTGGCCCGCGAAGACCATGGCGATCAGCATGCCGGTGACGATGTCGTCGGGCAGGGGGCGCCCGTCCTCGGTGCGGGCCGCGAGGAGCACGGCGAGCATGTCCTGTCCGTCGGCGGCCGGGCCCGCGGGCTCGTCGGGCGGACGCCGCCGGCGGCGTTCCGCGATGACCTCGCCGATGGCCTCGGCCAGGGCGGCGCGGGCCCGGTCCCGGCGCCGGAAGGCGGGGAGGGGTGCCTTGGCGCTGAGGATGCCCGCGAAGCGGATGCCGCTTTCCAGTTCGCGGTACAAGCGCGGCAGTTCCGGCCCCATGCGGCGGTGAAACTCCTCCCCGATGAGACAGCGCGTGGCGATGGCGACGGTCAGCCGGTTCAGCTCGGTGAGCAGATCGATCTCGCCCTCCGCCGGCCAGCGCGCCACCTGGGCCCGCGTCTCCGCCTCCATGACGCGGACGTACCCGTCGAGGTTGCGGGAGCCAAGCGCGGCCCGTAGAGGGGCGATCTGTGCGTCCATCTCCTCCGGTGTGGCGGCGTCGTAGGCGACGCCGCGCCCGAAGACCGGCTTCAGGAAGCGGTACGCCTCACGCGGGCTGAGGACTGTCTCGTCCGCTTCGAAGACCTCGGCGTGCGCCTCGGGCCCGCTGACGAAGACGACGTCCTGGCCCAGCAGGGGGAACGCGAAGGCGTTGCCGACGCGTTCACGGGCGCCGCGGAGCAGGGCGACGGGGTCGCGGTGGAACGCCGGCAGCGGTCCCAGCCACGGCAGGTGGCGGGCCGGCATGCGGGGCAGGGGGACCGTCGGCGGGCCGCCCGAGGTCCGGGTTCTCATCGCGGCCCCACGCCGGCGTGGTACGGGCGGCGGGCCGGGCGCGGTGCGGGCCTCGCCGTGCCGCGCCGTTCGATCAGCCGGCGGTCCACGAAGCAGCGGTACGCCTGCTCGACGGCCGTGGCGATGCCGGTGGGGCGATACCCCAGGACGTCGCGGGCGAGGGAACAGTCCGCCCGCCGCCCGGAGCGCAGAAAGCGCACGGCCGCGGGGGTGAAGCGGGCCTCCCGGTGCGGGGTCAGTACGGCCCGCGGCCCCTCGGCGAGCCGGGCCAGCGCCGCCATGGCCGGCGCGGGCAGGCGCAGCCGCGGCGGGCGGCACCCGGTGACCTGCGCGTAGAGGGCCATCATCGCGTCGACCGTGCGGAACTCCGTCGACAGCAGGTATTTGTGGCCCGAGAGGCCGCGCTCCATGGCCAGCAGATGGCCCTCGACGAGGTCCTCGGCGGAGACGAACTCGAAGCCGCCGGGGAGGTAGGCGAACAGCCGTCCGTGCGCGAAGTCGAGCAGCACGCGCCCCATCCGGGACGGGACGTAGTCGTGCGGGCCGATGATGGCCGTCGACACCGCGACCACGACCTCCAGGCCCTGGGCCGCGGCCTTGCAGCACTCGTGCTCCACCAGCACCTTGCTGCGCGTGTACGGGGTGTGGGGCCCGAACGGGTAGTGCAGGTCCCGCTCCGTACTGGCCCGTCCCGGCGCCGGGCCCGTGGCGCTGAACGACCCGGTCACCACGACCCGGCGCACGCCGTGCCGCCGCGCCGCGTCCAGGACGTTGCGGGTGCCGAGCACATTGACCGCGTGGATGCCGCGGTGTCCGCGAGCGGTGGTCGAGACGCGGGCGGCGCAGTGGTAGACGCGGTCACAGCCTTCGACGGCGGCAGCGACCGCCGCCGGGTCCCGGACATCGCCGACCGCCCGGCGGAGCGGAAGCCCGGCCAGCGCCTGGACGGCAGGGCCGGAAGGCTCCACGAGGGCGCGGACTTCGTGACCGTCGGCGAGCAGACGTCGCACAAGATTCGCGCCCAGATGCCCGGTTGCGCCCGTCACAAGAATCACGGCTCCGCCCCCTCCCCGACGTGGAACACATTCCCGTCGATTCACCGGAGGAAAACCCACGAAGGGGGGCGCACGGAAATCCATATCATCGGACCATCCGCCTTCCCTATCATGCCTAGTTCCTTTTCTCTTTCCTCGCTGGATTGTCGATCAGAATCCGCAGGCAGAATTCCCCGTAGCCGCTCCACTCCGGCCGAGGGGAAGCAGGAAGGGGGGTGCCCGGCGCATGGTGATGCCCGACGCGCGCCGCGTCCACGAAGCCGCTTGCGGGCGCCTGCTGGCCCTCCAGGGCGAGAACGGCGCGTGGGAAGGGGAGATGGAGTGGAGCACCATGATCCTCTCCCAGTACGTCATCGTCCTCCACATCCTGGAGCGCCCCCCGGACGAGCCGGAGCGGCAGGCGATCCTCCGGTGCTACCGCACGACCCGTACGGCGGACGGGGGTTGGGGCATGCATCCGCAGGCCCCGCCGTCGGCGTACGCCACCACGCTGGCCTACGTGGCCCTGCGCCTGCTCGGTACGGACCCGGAGGACCCGCTCACGGCCGGGGCGAGGCAATGGCTCCACGCACAGCCGGGCGGGGTCCGTGCCGTTCCGCAATGGGGGTTGTTCTGGCTCGCGTTGCTGGGCCTGGTGCCCTACCGGGACGTGGCGCCGGTCCCGCCCGAGATGATGCTCCTGCCCCCGTGGGTGCCCCTGCACCCCGGCCGGCTGCTGGGCTGGACGCGGATGCTCTACCAGGCGATGGCCTACCTGTACGGCGCGAAGTTCCAGGCGGACCTGGGCCCCGTCACCCACGACCTCCGCCGCGAACTGTTCGCCGGGCCGGGCCTTGGAGCCGGCGCCCCAGGAGCCCGGAACACGGACGTGTACGTCGCCGGCGGTCACGCGCTGCGCGTCTCGCAGTGGTGCCTGCGCGGATGGGAGAAGGTGCACAGCGGCCGCCTGCGCCGGGCCGCGCTGGAGCGCTGTCACCGCGCGGTCGTCGACGAGCAGCACGCCTCGCCGCACCACGGTCTGTCCTCGGTCAACGCCCTGGTGGAGTGCCTGGTGCTGTACGCCCACGACCGGAAGCACCCCCTGCTGGAGGACGCCGTCTCCCGTCTGCGCTACTGGTGCTGGGAGGACGGTGACCGCGGGCTGCGGGTCTGCGGCGACCGGTCCACCGTGTGGGACACGTCCTTCGCCGTGGAAGCACTGCTCTCCGCAGGAGACGGGGCCGCACGGGCGGGCCCGGCGCTCGGCCGCGCGCACGCCTTCCTGCGCGCGGCGCAGATCACCACGTACACCGGAGGCGTGCCGCCCCTGCGTACGGTCCGCCACGGCTGGGCGTTCTCCGACGGTCACAGCCGCTGGCCCGTGGGCGACTGCACGGCCGAAGCCGTGAGCGCCCTGCTGCGTGTGCAGGACGCGGCCGGCCCCGGCACACCCGGCCTCGGTGGGGCGGCCCTGCACGGTGCGCTCGACGTCATGCTGGACCGGCAGAACCCCGACGGCGGCTTCGGTACGCTCGACCGCCGCCGCGCCGGCACCTGGCTGGAGGCGCTCAACCCGACGGAGATGTTCGCCGGGTGCATGGTCGACACGTCGTCGGCCGAATGCACCGGCTCCGTCCTCACCGCCCTCTCCCGTATGCGGCCCCTGCTGGAGCCGGCCGCGCGCCGCCGCGCCGCACGGGCGACGGCCCGGGGCGTCGCCCACCTCCGCGCGCAGCAGAACCACGACGGCTCCTTCAGCGGTACGTGGGGCATCAACTACACGTACGCCGCCTTCCACGCCGCCCGCGGGCTGCGCGCAGCAGGGGTCCCGGCGGACGACCCCGCGTTGAAGGCGCTGGGGCGCTGGCTCCAGGAGACCCAGCTGGAGGACGGCGGCTGGGGCGAGGACTGGCGCAGCTGCCTCGAGCACCGGTACATCCCCCTCGACCGGGGCATGCCCGAGATGACCGCCTGGGCGGTCATGGCCGGTCTCGACACGCTCGGCCCGCGGCACCCCGCGGTCGAGAAGGGCGTCCACTGGCTGTGCACCCACCAGCAGCCCGACGGCTCCTGGGCCGGCGGGCACGTCAACGGTGTCTTCTTCACCACGATGATGCTCGTCTACCGGCTCTACCCGGTGTACTTCCCGGCCATGGCCGTCGGCCACTATCTGCGGGCGCTCGCCGGGCCCACTGCCGCCACCGCCACCACCGTTGTCGCGCCCGACGACACCGCAGACCCCGGGGAGCCCGCATGACCACCGAAGCAGAGGCCGTCACCCGGTCCGGAGGGCGGGAGATCCCCGTGGCAGACGGCGCGCTACCGCTGATCGGCCACGCGATCCCCTTCTTCCGCGACCCCGTGGGCTTCCTGCTGCGGGCCCACGAGAAGTGGGGCGAGGCCGTCGTCTTCCTGCTGCCGGGCCGCCGGCTGGCGTCGTTCTGCGGGCCACGGGGAAATGCCGCCGTCCTGGACCTGGAGGACGACACGGAAGCGGACCGCCGTCAGGTCTTCGACCCGCTCCTGACGCCCCTGCTCGGCCCGGGAGTGAGCTTCAACGTCCCCACCGACGTGATGACCTGGCAGCACTCGCTGCTGCTCCCCCACCTCCGGCGCGACGCCTTCGCCCGGCACCTGCCGCTCATGTCCGGCCAGGTCGAGCAGTACATCGCCGGATGGGGCGAGCGCGGCACGTTCGATGTCGTGACCGCGATGCGCGACCTGGCCCCGCGCATCACCGCCCACTGCCTGATCGGCCCGCGGTTCGGCCGCACCATGGGCCCGTCCCTTCCCAGGCTGCTGCGCCGGCTGGATGCCGGCCTCTTCCTGCCCGCCGTGACCGGCCCGCGGATGCGCCTGCACCACCGCTGGACCGGGCGCACACGCGAGGAGCTCGCCCGCGCCATCAAGGAGATCGCTCCCGACGACCGCCCCGAGGGCAGTGATCACAGCCCGTTCGGGGAACTCCTGCGCGCGGTGGGGCCGGGCGGCCGTTCCCTGAACGAGGACACCGCAGCCCACCTCGTGATCACCTGGCTGTTCTCCGGGGTCTCCACCTCGGTCCATGCCGCCTGGACGGGAGTCCTCCTGCTCCAGCACCCCCAGTGGCTCCCCGTCCTGCGCGCGGAACAGGAGACGGTCCTCGGGGACCAGCCACCCACCACCCTCTCGTCGCTCCGCAAGCTGGAGCGCCTGGGCCACTGCGTCCTCGAAGCCGAACGCCTGCACCCGGCCATCCCCGTACTGCCCCGCACGGCCGTACGGGACCTGTGCATCAACGGCTACCGGGTGCCTCGCGGCCAACTGGTGTGTGCCACACCGGGCCCGTCCCATCGCCTTCCGGGTGTGTTCCGCGATCCGGAGAAGTTCGATCCCGACCGCTACCTGCCCGGGCGCGAGGAGAACCGCGCCACGCCCCACGCCCTGATCGGTTTCGGCGGAGGCCGCCACCCCTGCCTGGGCTCGACCTTCGCCCAGCTGGAGATCAAAATCATCTGGAGCGTTCTGCTGCGCGCCTTCGACCTCGAGCTCGTCCGCCCCGAGGTGCGTGAGGCCCGCACCAGCACCATGCGCCCGCCCCGCCGGCCCTGCACGGTGCGCTACCGCCGCAGGAAACGATGAGCACCGATGAAAGCGCCGTGCGACGTCGCCGTCGTCGGTGCGGGCCCGGCCGGCTGCGCCGCCGCACTCGCCCACGCCCGCGCCGGCCACCGCGTCCTGCTGCTGGAGGCCGCGCACCGGCTGCCCACCCGGCTGGCCGGCGAGTGGCTCCACCCCGGCGGCGTCGCGGTGCTGCGCAGGCTCGGCGTCGACATGCCCACGACCGTCTTCCTCCCGTCCCTCGGTTTCATCCTGCACCCGGAGGACGGCAGCCCGCCGATCACGCTGGACTGCCCGGCCGGGGACCGCGCCGCCACCGTGCCCCACCACGGGCTCGTCTCCACGCTCCGGGCCGCCGCGGCGGACCACCCCGCCATCACCCTCGTCCTCGGCGCACGCGTCACCTCCATCCGGAACACCACGGTCACCTACACCCCGGAGGGCGGCGCCGAACAGCACGTCCGCGTGGGACGCGTCATCGGTGCCGACGGGCAGTCCTCGATGGTGCGGCGGGCCCTCCGCTCCCCCGCCCCCGCGGCGACCGTCTCCCGCACGGCCGGCGTGCTGCTGCGCGGCGTCGCCCTCCCCGCGGAGGGATACGGTCACGTCTTCGCGGGCGGCCCCGGTCCCGTACTGGCCTACCGGCTGGACGAGGACACCGTCCGGGTCACCGTCGACGTCCCCCTGTCGTCCCCGCGCTCCACGGACGTGCCGTCGTACGTGCGGCGCGCCTACTGCCCCCACCTCCCCACCGCCCTGGCCGGCCCCCTGTGCGCGGCCCTGGAGCGGGGGGCGGTGCAGTGGGCCGCCAACCGGGTCCGGCTGCGGACGTTCCACGGCCGGGGACCGTACGCCTTGGTGGGGGACGCGGCCGGCACCTGCCACCCGCTCACCGCCTCCGGGCTCACCATCGGCCTGCGGGACGCCGAGTGCCTCGCCGGCAGCGAGGACCTCGCGGCGCACGGGCGTCACCGCCGGGCCGCCGTGCGAGGGCACGAACACCTCGCCGCCGCCCTGCACCGCATTTTCTGCGACCCGGGCCCGTCCACCGGGGACCTGCGCCGCAGCATGTACGCCGTCCTGCGCGCCAGCGGACACGAACGGGAACGCATGATGCGGCTGGTGTGCGCGGAGGAGCGGAGCTCCCTCTCCCTGACGGCCGCCGTCCTGCACGTCGCCGGTCATGCACTGCACGAACACCTCGCGACGCGTCCGTGCCGCACGGCGTGGCGCACATCCCTGCGGGCGGGCGGGGACTACCTGGGCTGGCTGCGCTGGATGAGCCGCCCTCCCGGCCAGGAGGCCCGGTGGACTCAGTAGACGTACGGGAACATCCGGAACCGGGCGCGGCGGCAGTACTCGTCCCAGAGCTCCCCGTACTTGGCGCGGCAGCGCCGGTCGTCGCGGTGGGCCCGGTGCACGAACAGGACCAGGAGGAAAGCGGGGAGCAGGTACGGCAGGACGGACGCCGTGCCGCAGAGCAGCGTCCAGCTGAGGTAGACCAGCAGTTCGCCGGTGTAGTTCAGCTTCCTGCCGATGCCCCAGAAGCCCGACACGAGGAGCCGGCCGTCCAGTGTCTCGGCGGGACGGCCCCAAATGGTGGCCGCACCGTCGGTCTTGAAGCGGTGCTTCTGGTCGTTCGCTCCGCGGAAGAGCCAGAAACCGAAGACGAACAGGGCGCAGCACACCGCTGCCAGCCACGCCGGAAGGGGATCGCGGACGTGCAGGAGGGTGCGTCCCGCGATGCCGTAGAAGAACGGCACGAGGACGTAGTCGCCCCACACCAGCCCCCACCCGAACCTCTCGGCGACGAGGTCCCAGGTGTGCACCATGCCGCCCTCGAACTGGAAGTAGTTGGCCACGTAGACGAAGAAGAAGATCTGGTAGAGCAGCATGCGGCCGCTCAGCGAACCGTGGTCCGTGTACTGGGCGGCGGCGGCCGACAGGTTGAGGACGAGGAGTCCGATGAGGGAGGGGCGGTAGGAGAAGAATTTCAGGTCCACGCCCGCCCATTCGGGGTTGAGCTCCACTCCGTAGAAGTAGCCGGTGAGGCCCCGCCGCCCTCCGGGCGCGACGCCGGAGCGGAACAGCAGCCACGCGAACGTGAAGGCGAACACGTTGGCCCACAGGAGGAGTTCGCTCCAGTGCCGGTGCGGCCACGCGAGGGTGCGCGGGGACAGCAGCCCGCAGCCCGTCGCGACGCACGCGGTGAGGGCGAACAGCCATATCCCGTTGAGGCGGTAGGTCCTGCGGATTCCCGATTCGTCGGTTACGGCGGCCGGCACCGAGGGGCCGGGGATCCAGCGGGAACCCGCGAACAACACCAGAACGAAGGCCATCAGAGCAAGAGCAGCCATGGATGCGACTCTTTCCGTGGGTGTGCCTCGGGCTACCCGACGGCCGTACGACGGAAACGCCTCCACAGACCATTTCACTGAAAGCGTCATCTTCCAGGCCTTCCAGGTTGGTCACCATATTTCCGGGTAGCGACGGAGCGGAGCTCGGGGAGGGGGCACGTTGGCTCGGGGTGTTCTCCAGCTTTTTCGGGCCGCGGCCCGTTGGCGGCCCTGGCACGGCGTGCGGCTGACGCTGGCCGTCTGCGGTGTCGCGACCGCGGCCATGGGCGTGTTCGGCGCAGGGGGGCTCGACCGGCTCGGCATCACCGGACCGCTCCCGGCCGGGTCCGCCGCCGCCCGGGACGGCGCCGTGCTCGCAGAGCGTTACGGCGTCTCCGCCCCCGACCTGGTGCTGCTGGTGAGGGCCGCCTCGGATGTCCGCACGCCGGACATCGCGGCGGCGGGCCGCGCGGTGGAGGAGGACGTCCGGCGGGCGCCGGGGGTCGGGGCCGTCTCCTCGTACTGGAGCGCCGGCGATCCCTCGCTGCTCTCCCGTGACGGACGGTCCGCGCTGGTCACCGCCCGCCTGGCCGGAGGCGAAACGGTCCGGGTCAGGACCGCGCAACGGCTGGTCGCCGCCCTCGGCCGGCAGCGCGGGCCGGCGACTATCACACCCACGGGACCGGCCTGGACGTACGCCGAGACCCTGGAGGACAACCGTGCCGACCTGCTCCGGGCCGAGCTGGTCTCGACGCCGGCCTGCGCCCTCATCCTCCTGTTCGTCTTCCGTTCCCTCGTGGCCGCGTTGCTGCCGGTCGTCAGCGCGCTGATCGCCACGGCGGGCACCCTGGCGTTCCTCCGGCTGCTGACCTCCTTCACGGAGGTCTCGGTGTACGCCTCGAACGTCGCCACCGCTCTGGGGCTCGGCCTGGCGGTGGACTACGGCATCCTGGTGGTCTGGCGCTTCCGCGAGGAGTCCGCGGCCGGCGCGTCCGTGGAGGAGGCCGTCGGGCGCAGCGTCCGTACGGCGGGCCGGGCGGTGGCCGTGTCGGCGTGCATCGTGCTGGCGTCGGTTCTGAGCCTGCTGCTCTTCCCCTTGGGGTTCCTGCGCTCGGCCGCTTGGGCCGCCGCGGCCGTGGTGGTGTTCTCGGCGGCGGCTTCCGTGACCGTGACGCCGGCCCTGCTGGCTCTGGCCGGACGGCACGTCGACCGGTTCGACCTGTTCGCCCGGCTCCGCCGCGGGCCCGGTACGCCGGGGACGTCCGGTGCTCCGGCTGCGTCCGGTGCTTCGGCTGGGTCCGGTGCTTCGGCTGGGTCCGGTGCCGAGGGGAGCCCGGCCTGGCGCCGGGCCACGCTGGCCGTGATCCGGCGGCCCGCGCGGGCCGTTTTCGCCGCCGCGTGCGTGCTGGCCGTACTGTCCTTGCCCGCGTGGCATCTCGCCCTCGGCCCGAACAGCGTGGACGACCTGCCGCGGCACAGCAGGGCCCGTACCGCGGCGGTGTTCATCCGTGCGGAGTTCGCTTCGGTGCCGGACCGGCAGCTGGTCGTCGGACTTCCGGAGGGCACACCGCGGGGAGACGCCGACGGCTACGCCCGTACGGTGTCGGCGCTTCCGCAGGCAGCCGCTGTCCGCACCGTGCCCGGCCGGTACCCGGGGCCGGTCCTGGCCATCACCTCGCGGTTCCCTCCTGGTACGGAGGGGGCGGCGGCCCTGGTGCGGCAGGTGCGTGCCCTTCCCGCCCACGGCCGTGTCCTGGTAGCCGGGCAGCCGGCGGAGGCGGTGGACACCCTGTCCGCGATCCGGCGGACCCTGCCCTGGTGCTGCACCCTGGTCGCGGCGGCGACGTTCGTGCTCATGGCGCTGGCCATGCGCAGCCTGCTGGTGCCGCTCAAGGCCGTCGTGGTCGCCGGGGCCGGCCTGGCGGCAACGCTGGGCTGTCTGGTGTACGTGTTCCAGGACGGGCATCTGCGGGGCGTCGCCGGTGACTTCAACGCCCCGGGATACCTTCTGGCCGAGACGACGCTCTTCCTGCTGGCGACCGCGTACGCACTGTCGGTGGACTACGAGGTCTTCATCGTCGCGCGCATCAGGGAGGAGTACCTCGCGTCGGGCGACAACACCGCGGCCGTCGCGACGGGCATGCAGCGGACGGGCCGCCTGGTCACGGCGGCGTCCCTCGTCTTCGCGGCCGCCATGGCCGGCCCCGCCACGTCGGACGTCACCGCGCTGAAGCTGGTGGGAGCGGGGCTGGCCGTGGCGGTCCTGCTGGACGCCGTGGTGGTACGCGGGATCCTGGTGCCCGGCCTGATGACCCTGGCGGGCAGGGCGAACTGGTGGCTCCCGAGGGGGCGAGGGGGCCGCGGCCGGGCCCGGGACGGCCCGGCCGCGTGCCGCTCTACTTCTCCTCGGTGACGCAGGTGGTGCGGTTGAGGACGCCGACCGTGTCCGTCCCGCAGTTGTTGCTGGAGCCGGAGGCGTTGCGGGAGTCGATGTTGGAGAGCAGGCCGCCGCTGGGGCCGGTCACGCTCTTGTCGTGGTGGTGGGAACCACGCCGGACCACGCACGTACGGTCGTTGAGGACGCTCACCCGGCCGGCGCCGCACAGGTTGGAGTGCGTCGAGGTGTTCCTGCTGCCGATGTCGGACAGCAGGCCGCCCGCTCCCAGGTCGATCGTGTCGGCGCTCGCGGCCACGATGCCCGCGGGGGAGGCCAGGACAGCCACGGCCATGCTGGAAAGAACCGCGAATCGCTTCAGAGAACCCACTGGTCCGCCTTGTCATTTCGGTGGGATGGAGAGGGTGGGAAACGCGGCCCGGGCCGTGCGGCGCCAGGCCCGTTCCTCACCCGTCCGGCTCAACGGCGGGGCGCGACCGGAGTTACGTTCCGACGGCACATTGCACGCGTGAAATCACCGGCAGGGAAAGGCACTTGGCTTGCCCCCGGTCCCCTCCGCCAGGTCGATGAGGGCCCACAGGTTCCGCCACCACTGTTCGAGGAAGCCGTAATGGCGAACGGTGTGGGCCACGAAGTAGAGCCCGAAACGGTTGACCGCCAGGTCCCTGAGAGCGAGGCGGTACCCGGATTCCCACTGCTCCTTGTCGATGGTGGTCCGGGCCTGGGTCTCCAGCGACGTGCGGTGGATCTCCGACAGCTCCGCGACCACCGTGGCGTTGATGTCGGCAGGGTCCAGCGCGGTGCAGAGCAGTTCCGCCAGATCGTGCTGCGGAATGTGCAGGGTGGCGAGCTCCCAGTCGTACGCGCACAGCCTGCCCTCGGCCCGGATGGCGAGGTTGCGGGGGTTGAAGTCGTTGTGCACGAGGGTCCGTGGCATCGCCTCGATCCGCGGCCACCAGTCGTCGATGGTGCCGATGAGGGAAACCAGCCGCTCGTGGTGGCTTCCGTCGACGAGCTCGGGGAATTCCTGCGCCGAGTGGTCGGCCAGGGCCTGCCACAGGCCCTTCATCTCCACCATGTCCGCGGCGTTGGGAATGTGCCCGATCCACGGCATCCGGGAGAGCGACGCTTCCTTGCCGTACCAGACGGAGTGGAGTTGCCCGAGGTCGCGCGCGGCGATGCCGAGGTGCCGGCGGGACCAGCCGCGGGCACGCTCCGACGTGTCCATCAGCTCCATGTCGCCGAGGCACTCCATCACGACGATGTACGCCTCCCGCCGGTCGTCGCGCCAGGTCCGGTACTGCTTCGGCACCAGGCTGGTGAAGCGGGGGTCGGTCTGCTCGTACAGGGCCAGTTCCCGGATGTCGCATCCCACGAAGCCGAGGCGCCGGTCGAATCTGCGGTACTCGGCCGCCACCGGGCCTCCGCACAGGGCGGCGGCCAGTCCGGCCATCTTGATGACCTCGCGGTCGGTGGGCTTGACCTTGACCATCACGTCGAGTTTCTGCTCCTCGCCGGCGTGGTCGATCCTCAGCTGCATCGGGAAGAGGCCGACGGTCTTCTTCACCGTCCGCGACGTCAGCTCCGACAGGACGCTGGGCCCCATGGGAATGTCGACGGGTTCGACGCTCCTGACCTCGACCCCCGGCAGGGCGGAGTGGCCCAGCGCCGATTCGAAGAACCGGGCGTCGAGTTCGTCCAGCTGGAACCAGCGGACCGGCCTGTTGCGCCCGAGACGTTCATGGGCACTGGCGAACTGTCCGGAGACGGCCGCCGAGACCGTCGAGAGGTCCAGGGCCAGGGCGAAGCCCGCGATGACTTCCGCCAGCCGGGCCGCGCTCCCCGGGCCCGTGCATCCCATCATGCCGAGCAGTTCGTGCTGGGCGGGCAGGTGGGTGCCGCCGCCGACCGTGCCGACCGCCAAACCCGGCAGGGTGATGCTCGCGTAGACGCCCTCCGGCGTCCGTTCGAGAATGAACTGTGCCAGGCTCGACTCGTGCACGCAGGCGATGTCCTGACCCGTCGCGGTGAAGACGGCTGCCACGATGTTGGCGGTGTTCGCGTTCGAGCCCAGGACTCCGCTGTGCACGGCCCCCGCCGCAATGTGCTGGTAGCCCCTGACCAGCTCGTCGGGCGTCGTCTTCAGGACGCGTTCGACAATGCCTCCCGGCAGGAGGCAGTCGGCGGACACCCTGATCCCGCGGCCCTCCCCCATGGCCTGCGACGACGCCTTTTTGTCACCCGACGTGTTGCCCTCGATGATGAAGGATTCGAGTTCCCCGTCCCCGACCAGGTGGGGCTGCTGCAGAATCCACTGACAGGCCTGCCACGTGCAGGCCGTGGTCATGTTCTGCCCTGCCGCGTCCCCGGTCGTGTACTTGAATCCGAGGTGGACGGTCCTGCCGAGGACGACGGGTTCGGCCGACCGGAGCTCGGCATGGCGGGAGACGTGCCGGACGGCCGTACGGAGGTCGTCGAGGTGCTGGTGGATCGCCGAGGCGAAACGGCCGGCGGCCGCCAGCCGGGAGAAGGCGAAAACGGGTGCACGCGTCATCGTCTGGGAGACGGCGTGCGTACTGACGCCACCCCCCATGGTGACGGCCAGGGCTCCCCGTGTCACCGAGGAGACGAGGGCGCCCTCCGTGGTCGCCATGGGGGCGTAGATCTCACCCTGGACGTTCTTCCCGCGGAACAGCAGGGGGCCGGCCACACCGACCGGGATTTCGACGGCGCCGACGAACCCTTCGATGTTCCCGGTCAGTTTGCAGGCGTCGAGCTGCGTGTGCTGCAAGGAATCCAGTCCCAGCCGGGTCGTGGAACGGAGCCAGTCGAGACGCTGGAGCCGCGCCGACTCCGTGTAGATGCCCCTGGCGGGAACGTACCGTCCGGCAGGCCGGGACGGACGGGACCGGGGACCCGGGATTTCGCCGGAACTCATGCGGCATCACTTTCCTTTACGGGCTCGGGTTCGGGCCCGGGCTCGGGGTGGTCATGGGCTTCTTCGGGGGCGGCGCCGCCCTGGGACGCGCCGGGGAGCGAGGAGCAGCGCAGCACGAGGAGGGGAACGGCGAGGGCGAGGGTGCCGATGGCCAGGCCGTTCCACAGCCCCAGCCAGGTCCCGGCGGCGCCGGCGAGGAGGGCGGCCACGGGCTGCGATCCGTAGACGGCCCACCGGCTGGTGGCGAGCATCCGGCCCTGCAGGGCGGGGTCACAGACGGCCTGGCGGACGGTGCGCTGGGTGGAGCCCTGGACGACGGCGCATCCCACCTGGACGAACAGTCCCAGGCCCACGGCCGTCTGCCAGGGGCGGCCGGGCGTGGCGAGCAGGAGTGGTACCTCGGTGAGCGGGGCCAGGGCCAGGGTGGTGAGCATGACGCGCCTCGGCCCGTACCGCGCGACCACCGGGCGGACGACGGCGGCGCCGCAGAAGCCCCCGAACGCGGCCACGCTCAGCGTCATGCCCAGGGCCGTGCTGGAGTAGTGCAGTTGGCGCAGCAGGTAGACGGACCGGAGCGTGGTGAGGAAGGCCATGACGCCGACGTACGCGGTGGCGGCGAGCACCAGGGGCCGGATCGTGGGGTGGGACCGGACGTAGCGCAGTCCCTCGGCGATCTCGGCCCGGATGGTGGTGTTCCACCTCTTCTTCGACGGGGCCGCGGCCGGTTCGGGGGCGGCGCCGATGCGGGCGAGGAGGAGGGAACAGGCCAGGTAGGAAGCGGCGTCCAGGTAGATCGAACGCGCGGCGCCGAGGACGGTGACCATGGCGCCGCCGAGCTGGGAGCCGACGCTGTCGGCCAGGGAATTGACGCCGCCGAGCACGGAGTTGGCGTCCAGCAGCCGCGAACGGGGCAGCAGTGAGGGGAGGAAGCTGATCCGGGCGGTGGCGCCGAACACCGCCGACACCTCGCTCACCAGGGCCACTCCGTACAGCAGCCCCATGGACAGCTGCCCCAGTGCGTCGGCGAGCGGGATGACGAGGAGCGCGGCACCGCCGATCAGCGCGGCGCCCACCATCAGGGGGCGCTTGCGGTGCCGGTCCGCGAGCGCCCCGGCGGGGAGCGACACCAGCAGGGGCGGAAGTTTCTGGGCGAACGACAGCAGCGCGACCTGCCAGACGGAGGCGTGCAACTCCACCACCGCGACCAGGGGAAGCGCCACCTGTGTGACACCGCTGCCCACGAGGTCGACGGCGTTCGCGCTCCAGTACCGGAGAAAGCCCGGATGCCGCCAGAGACTGCCCCCCGCCGTGGTGCTGCCGCTCACCCCACCACCCCGCCCGCCACGCTCGCCCTCCCGCCGCCGCACCAACGACAACGATCAACAGGGCGAAGGGTTCGGGGTGCGGTCGTCGCCGGCGTGGGGCCCGACGTGAGAAGGGCCGGAATCGGTGCAAAACTGGGAACGGAAGGGGTGATCCTCGTGCCGGACCCGCCGCTCGTGCCCGCCGGCCCGGACAACACCCTGGACGAGCACCGGCTGGAAGAGCTGATCATCGAGGCACAGACCACCCTGCCGGTCGACATGCCCGGCCTGGCGAACCGGTGCGCCTCGGCCCTGGGCCTGGACAGCGCGCTGGTCTACCTCGTCGACCTGCAACAACAGCTGCTCATCCCCCTCGACGAGGCCCTGGAGCCACTGCCGGTGGACGGCTCCCTGGCCGGCTGGGCGTACCGCACGGTCTCGCCGCGCGTGGCCGATGCCGACGAGGGGCTGATCATCTGGGTGCCTCTGATCGACGGTGCCGAGCGGCTGGGCGTGCTGGCGGTGCGGACGGGGTCACTCGACGGGGTGCGGCTGCGCCGCAGCCGCATTCTGGCCTACCTGTTCGCCATGCTCATCACGTCCAAGCGCGCCTACAGCGACTGGCTCGCCGCCCGCACCCGGACCTCGGTCATGCAGTTGCCCACCGAGATGCTGCGGGCCTTCCTGCCGTCCCACACCATCGGCAGCAGCAGGTGCGTCTCGACGGCGGTGCTGGAGCCGGCGTACGACGTCGCCGGCGACGCCTTCGACCACTCGGTCGTCAAGGACATCCTGCACACCATGATCCTCGACTCCATGGGTCATGACCTGAACGCCGGCCTGACGACGTCGGTCGCCATGGCGGCGGCACGGAACGCCCGCCGCGGCGGTGGCGACCTGGCCGACATCGTCCGCGCCGTCGACGAGGCGCTCGCCCAGTGGCTGCCCGACCATTTCTGCACCGGTGTGCTGTGCCGGCTCGACGCGCGCACCGGGGAGCTGTGCTGGGCGAACTGCGGTCACCCGCCGCCGCTGCTGATCCGTGCCGGGCGGGTGCTCGACGGGGCGCTGAACAGCCCCCCGCAGCCGCCGATCGGCCTGGGCCCGCTCGCCCCGGTGCCCCGGGAGGTCCACGAGACGAAGCTGGAGCCGGGCGACTGCGTCCTGCTGTACACCGACGGTGTCGTGGAGGCCCGGGACGCGGAGGGGGCGGAGTTCGGCCTGGACCGGTTCACCGACTTCATCATCCGCTCCTCCGCCGCCGGCCAGCGCCCGGCCGAGGTACTGCGGCTGCTCATCCACGCCATCCTCGACTACCAGCGCAACCAGTTGCGGGACGACGCGACGATCCTGCTCTTCGAGTGGCGCCCGCAGTGCCAGTGACGTCGTCAGACGGGCACCGTCACGTGGGCCTGCGTGATGAGCCGGTCCAGCAGGGAGAGCAGGCAGCCGCGGACGTCGTCGCGGGAGCGGGCGTCGAGCAGGAGGACGGGGGTGTCCGGGTCCCGCAGGTGCAGGGCCGCTTTGATCTCCTCGGCGGTGTAGGGCTGTTCGCCGTTGAAGCAGTTCGCGCCGACGACGAACGGCAGTCCGCGGTTCTCGAAGAAGTCGATGGCCGGGAAGCTGCGGTCCAGCCTGCGGGTGTCGACGAGGACGATCGCGCCGAGCGCCCCGTACAGCAGGTCGTCCCACATGAACCAGAAGCGTTCCTGGCCCGGTGTGCCGAAGAGGTACAGGACCACTCCGGCGTCGGTGAGCGTGATGCGGCCGAAGTCCATGGCGACCGTGGTCGCCGTCTTGCTCTCGATGCCGTCGAGGTCGTCGACCCCGACGCCCGCGGACGTCAGCCGTTCCTCGGTGCGCAGCGGGTCGATCTCGGAGATCGCTTCGACGAGGGTCGTCTTGCCGACGCCGAAGCCCCCGGCGACGAGGATCTTGACGGGGGAGGCTGCCGGGCCGGCGGTGTCGGCGGTGTCAGAGGCGGGCAAGGTTGTCCCTGATTTTCATGAGCAGGTGGACATTGGAGGTCTCGGAGGCGTCCAGCGGCGGCCGGTGGCGGATCAGGCCGCGTTCCAGCATCTCGCCGAGCAGGACCACCATGGGGGTCAGCCGCATCCGCATCCGGGCGGCGATCTCGGCGACCGCCCGCCCGTTCGGGGACGGGCACATGGCGAGGATCTCCTGCCATTCCGTGGGCAGGCTGCCATGGCCTCCGTGGCCGGTGCCGGCGGTCGCCGTGATGACGGTGTCCATCGTCAGGCCGTGGCGGGACGCGGCTGTACGCCCGTCCGTGAGGGCGTACAGCCGGGTCCGGCGGCGCCGTCCGGGCTGCGGGTCGGCGGTCATTACGCTGTGGGTGCCTGGGAACGTTCGGGGGTGTCGAGCCACTCGCCGAGCGCCTGGGCGGCGCGGACCGTCTCGCCGCCCAGTTCCCCGAGCCGTGCCTTGCGGGAGGCCACCACGATCAGCGTGCTGCCGGCTCCGCACCCGACGATGCACAGGTAGCGCTCGTCCATCTCGACGAGCTGGCGGATCACTCCGCCGCCGTCGATCTCGCGCGAGATGGCCTTCATGGTGGAGGCGATGCCGGAGGCCGCCGCGGCCACCCGTTCGGCCTGGTCGCGCTCCAGCATGTAGGCGCTGAGCTTGAGCCCGTCGTTGGAGAGGAGGACGGCTCCCTGGATTCCCGCGATCCTGCTGAGGTTGTTGTCCAGGATGCTGTAGATCGCGTCGTTCTGTGTCGTCGTCATGGCTGGTCCTGTCGGAGCTCGAGTTCCACTTGCCTGGTGCTGTGTTCGTAGTCCGCCCAGGCGTCGGCCACTTCTTCGGGCGTGGCGGCGTCCTGGCCCACGTGGCCCACCGGTTCGGCCGCACGGCGGGATTCGCGGAGCCGCTGGGCCATGTGGGTCTGCGGTACGCGCTCGGGGAGGGCCGGCCGGCCGGGGGTGCCCCCGGTTGCGGGTGGGGCCGGTGGCTTCGGTGCCTGCTCCTTGCGGGGGCGGCGCGGCAGGCCGGACGGGGCGGGGGTGGGGGCGGGGGCGGAGGGGGCCGGGGCTGGGGCCGGCGCGTCCGCTGGTCCGCCGGACCGTTTCTGCGGGACGAGTGTCGGCCGCCGCTCCCCGGCGGGCTCCTTGGCCGGCTCCTTGGCCGGCTCGGGCACCGCGGTGCCCTGCTGTGCGGGCCGCTGGGCCGGCACGAGGTGCTCGCCCGGGACGATCACCACGGCGGACGTTCCGCCGAACGCCGACCGGCGCAGCGTGACCGTGGCGCCGAGCTGGTCGGCGAGGTGGCCGACCACGAAGAGGCCGAGCCGGTGCGCGTTGCGGGCCAGTACGGAGTACGGCGGGGCCGAGTGCAGGCGGCCGTTCATCTCCTCGTACTTCTCGGCGGTCACGCGCGGGCCGCGGTCCTCGATCTCGATGCAGAGACCGTCGCCGACCAGTTCGGCCCGGATGGCGACCCTCGCGGTCGGCGGGGAGAAGCGCGTGGCGTTGTCGAGCAGCTCTGCCAGGAGGTGGCTGAGCTGGCTGATCACGCCGGGCTCCACACTGGCCTCGTCCATGGCGTGGCGGTCGATGCGCCGGAAGTCCTCGACCTCGGCGGCCGCCTCCCGCAGCAGGTCGGCGATGCGCATGGGTTCCATGTGCGGGTCGGTGATCTCGCCACCCGCCAGAATGAGCAGGTTCTCGATCTGCCGGCGCATGCCCACGGTGAGCTGGTCGGACCTCATGAGCTCGGCGAGGAGCGCCTCGTCCTGGCCGAAGGTGTCCTGGATGCGCTCGGTGAGGGCGAGCTGCCGGCTGACCAGGTTGCCGGTGCGTGCGGCGATGCCGGAGGCGAACACGCTGAAGCCGTGTCGCTCGTCGGCGAGCTTGCGGTGTCCCTCGACGGATACGGCGACGGCGTGGGCGAAGGCGTCGCTGATCCGCCCGACCTCGTCCTGCTCGCCTCTCGGCCGGGGCAGCACGTCGGTGCCGACGGCCTCGCCGCGCTGCAGGCGGTCGACGACGTCGGGGAGGGTCTTCTCGGCGACGGCCACGGTGCGGTTGTGCAGGTTCCGCAGACGGCGCAGGACGGAACGGGTGGTGAACACGACGACGGCGATGACCAGCAGGAGCGCCGCACCGCTGGCGGCCACCAGCAGGACGACCTCGTTCTCCAGCTCTGCCGCCCGGTCGCCGGCGTGGGCGAGCAGTTCCTGCAGCTCGGTCTCGTCGAGGGTGTTCAGCCGGGCGGCGAAGGTGCTGTGGGCCGCCCGCCAGTCCTTGACGTCCGGCGGCAGGACGACGCCGGTGGACACGTCCCGGTGCTCGGAGACGACCGCCTGCTCGATGCGGTCCTTGGTCTGCCAGGCGCTGGAGGTGAGGATGCGCTGGAGGGCGTCCTGGTCGTCGAGGGGGAGGTCGAGGGAGATCGTCTCGTACAGGTAGTTGCTCGCACCGACGGCCTCGACGAATTCGCGGTACCGGGCGGACGTCAGCTTCCCGGAGGGGCCCGACAGGGCGAGGATGGAGTCCTCACGGGCCACCACCTCCGCGGCCGAGAACAGGCCGACGAGCGAGGTCGCCTCCTGCGTGAGGCCACCGTCGTCGAGGTGGTTGAAGTCCCCGAAGCAACGGATCGTTCCGCTGATCAGGTCGGTGTAGTAGTCGACGGTGTCGTCGGGGCTGCCGTGCCGTGCGTCGGCGCGCTCGCGCTGGGCACCGAGGTCGGCCAGCCGCTGCCCGATGTCACGGACCCGGTCCTTGGCCCGGCCGGTGTGGAGCTGATCGGAGTCCGAGGACTTCAGGAACTGGGCCACGGCCCGGTCGGTGTCGGCCCGGCGGTCCCGCAGATCGGCCCCGGCCACGGGCGTGCCCGACCACCAGGCGGCGGTGATCGCACGCTCGGCCTGAAGGGTGGTCATGAGCTGGTACAGCGGCACCCCGGTCTGCCGCCCGGCCGCCACGTCCTGGCGCAGATGCCGGGACTCCTGCACCGACCGGTCGGAGCTGATGAGAACCTGAGCGCCCATCGCCACGGTGGGCACCACCGCGAGCCAGACGAGCAGGGTACGCAGCCGCACGGCCCGCCACCGGCGGCGCCGGCCGCTTCCTGCCGGCTCGCCCGGGTCTTCGGATCCTGTCGGAGTCATCAGTCCTCGTAAAACCAGCCGGCCATTTCGGAATGGATGCCGATCATAACCAGCCAATTCAAGGAAGAGCGGTTGAGGTTCGAATGCAGGATTGGTATCCGCCCTCAAGAGACATTCATCGCCGGTTGCACGGGTTTCCGGCTTTGCCTCCCTTTGCGCCGAGGGGGCTCCCGGCGCGGGGGACCGCGCCGCGCGTCTACCGGATGGTGTGGTTTCCGGCAGCGAGGTGGTCACGCGTCTCCGTGACCGGGCACGGGCCTTCCAGGGGCGGCGACAAGACGGCACGACGGCAGCACTCCTACAGGATTCCCACGGGCGCCGCCCCGGGGAGGGGAAACCGATGGTCACCACCCGCGGCCCGGCACCACGGCACCGCACCGGTCCCGTCCCACCGGACGCGGTCGCCGTCGACATCGCCGGTCTGTGGGTCTCCCGCGGCCGGCACACGATCCTGCGCGGCATCGACCTCACCATCGCCCGCGGCTCCATCACCGGACTGGTGGGCCCCAGCGGGTGCGGCAAGACGACGCTCATGCGCGCCGTCACCGGCACCCAGCGGATCGCCCGCGGATCGGTCCGCGTCCTGGGCCGGCCGGCCGGTGACGCCTCCCTGCGGGGGCGCATCGGCTACGACCCCCAGGCGGCCGCCCTGCACACCGACCTCACCGTCACCGAGGAGCTCCGGTACTTCGCCGCGGTGCTGGGCGCCCCACCCTGCGACGTGCAGCGCGTCATCGCCGAACTGCGCCTCCAGGACCACGCCGGCCGGCTCGTCGGCAGGCTCTCCGGCGGCCAGCGCAGCCGGGCCAGCCTCGCGGTGGCCCTGCTCGGCACACCGGAGCTGCTCATCCTCGACGAGCCGACCGTCGGCCTGGACCCCCTGCTCAGGGACGAACTCTGGCAGCTGTTCGTGGCCCTGGCCGAGCGCGGCATCACCCTGCTCGTCTCCACCCACGTGATGGACGAGGCGATCCGCTGCCCGCGTGTCGCGCTGATGCACCACGGGACGGTGCTCGCCTGCGCCGCCCCCGCCGAACTGTGCGCCGGCACCGGACGGTCCGGCCTGGAGGACGCCTTCAAGGACCTCATCACGGCAAGCACGGGCGGACCCCGATGACCGGGGTGCGGGCCCTGCGGGCCTCCGCGAAAATCACCCTGTGCACCACGCACCGCGTCCTGTGCCAGCTCCGCCACGACCCGATGTCCTTGGGCATGACGCTGGCGGTCCCCGCCCTCCTGGTCGTCCTGGTGCGTTTCATCCTGCCGACGCAGGACGCCTTCCAGCGCTCCGCGCCCGCGCTGCTCGGCCTCTTCCCCCTCGTCCTCGTCTTCACCCTGGCCTCCATCAGCACCCTGCGGGAGCGCTCGGCCGGCGTGCTGGAACGCCTCATGCTCATGGCCCCGCGCAAGGTGGACCTGTATTTCGGCTACTCCCTGGCCTACGCGCTCATCGCCCTGCCGTCGACCGCACTGACCATCTGGATCTCCGTCGACCGGCTCGGGCTCCGCGTCAGGGGCCCGCTGTGGCCCCTCGGCCTGGCAGCCCTGGCCTCCGCGTTGTTCGGCCTGGGGCTCGGCCTGCTCGCCGGGGCCTTCGCCCGCAGCGAGATGCAGGCCATGCAGTACGTTCCCGTCCTGATCCTCCCGCAAGCCCTGCTGTGCGGCCTGTTCGCTCCCCGCCACGCCATGTCCCGGCCCCTGGAGACCTTCTCGGGCTTCATGCCTCTGTCGTACGCGGTCGACAGCCTCAACGCGTCGGCACGCGCGGCCGGGCCCGACGACACCTACGTCCGCAACGTGGCCATCCTGGTCGGCAGCGCCCTCGTCACCGTCGTCCTGGGAGCACTGGCGCAGCGCAGAACCCTGTGACGCCGTCACCCCTTGGGCTGACGGAGTACGCACATCGGCACGCGGACCGCTGCCGGACGGCACACTGACACCGTGCCAAGAAGGCTTCTTCACCAGGTGATGAGCGCCCTCTTCCGTGACGATGTACGTGACGACAACGAGCACGACCGCCTGCCGCTGACGGTGGGGGACCACCTCCTGGCCCTCCACGCGCGCAAGGTGAAGCACGCCTCCCACGCACAGGTCGCGATGGTGGCCCGCCTTCCGGGTCCGGTTCCCAGCCGGGCGGAGGGCGAGCGGCTGGTGCGCGAGGCAACGGACCGGGCCCCGGTTCTCCGTTACCGCGTGGCAGGAACGGCATGGCGGTCGCGTTTCGAACCCGACCCCCGGTTCGACCCCGTCCGGCATCTCGACCTCGTCCGCGTCCCGCCGGGCAGGACCATGGAGCAATGCCTGCGGGAAGCACTGGACCGGCCACTGCCGGCGGACAGACCCTTGTGGAGCCTGCAGTTCGTCCACGGTCATGCCCCGGACGAGCACCTCGTGTGCCTGCGCATGGAGCACACCATGGGCGACGGCATGGGAGCGCTCCTGATCCTGGCCGCTTTCCTCACCCCGCAAAGCCTGCCGGTTCCCGCTCCGCAACCACGGGCCGGCTTCCCCCCGCTCCCCGTCCTCCGGCGCACGCTGCCGCCCCTGCTCCAAGGGGCCCGGCTCCCCGCCCGATGGCTGCCGGCCAAGTCCTCGCGCAGGCACGGCCTGACCCACCACGACTTCGCCCTCGACGCGACGCTCTACCAAGGCATCAAAGACCGTACGGGCGCGACCACCGCGCAGGTCAGCACCGCCGTCCTCGCCGGCGCTCTGCGCGCCTGGGCACCCCGGCACTGGGGTGCTCCCCTCCCCCGCCGGCAGCGCCACGGTCTGCGTACGGGGATGACGCTCAATGTCCGCCATCCCCTCCACCCGAGTGTTCTGGGCAACCACGTGGGAATGCTGCCACTGACCCTCCCCTGCCACGAACCCGATCCGCTGCGCCGCCTCCAGCACGTCATGGCACACGCCGATCCGAGGGAGAAGGACGACTACCGGCGGCTGTGCCAGTACATCAACACCCTTGCGCCCGTCCCCGCGTGGTTGCTCAGCCGAACCGTCCGGTGGCTGACACGCCTTCTCCCCCGGAACGTCGGCGTCACGATGATGCGGGGCCCCGGTACCTGCCCCACCCTCCACGGCATGCCGTTGTCCCTGAGCGGCCGGGTCGTCCTGCGTCCCGCTCTCGGCGTCGTCGGGTTCGTGGCCTTCCGCGACACCGTGACAGTGACGCTGACCTTCGAGCACATGCCGCCCGCGGAGGTCGGCCGGCTCGCCCGTCTGCTGCCGCATGCGCTCGCCGAGTTGCACGACCGCTTGTGCGGTACGGACTGATCCCGGGCTCGCGCGTGTGGTCACTGCGGTGGCGAGAAAGAGCAGCAGTGGGGCATCACGCCTTGGCGCGCCCCTTGCGGCCCTTCGGGGGCTCGCATTCCTTCGCGGCGGCGATGAAGGGCGCCAGCGCCTCATGGAGTTTGTTCAGTGAATCCGGTCCGAGTTCGATCTGGTAATACTGGACGGACGGCACCAGCCGGGTTTCCAGTTCACCGCTCCCGTCCTCGCCGCTCTTCGCGGCCCCGACCCGTACGTCCATGCCCGGAACGGCGAACGTGTGCAGATGGACGTCCTCGGTCACGGCCGGGTCGAGGTCGTCGTAGGCCTCGACCTTCACCCATGTCTCCTGGGTGATGGACTGATCGCCCACCGTCAGAGTTCTGCCCCCTTTCCGCACACCCGGCTCGCCTTGCCGCGATTCGTCCACTTCGATAAATCTGGTGCCCACCTGCGCCCCTTCTCAAGAACGGTGAAATCCTAACCGCAGGCGAGTAGTTGTACTCGACCGGGAACGCCGAGGCCGGCTTCCCCGCGGCCGGGACCACCGGTTTCAGGATCGAGGCCCCGGCCTCTCGCAGATGACGTTGTCGAAGTCGACCGCCGTCGCGACACTCTCGACGAACGCACGCACCCTTTCGCCGTCCTCGTCGCCGAGTTCCATATAGAAGGTGCAGCTCGGCAACTTTGCGTAGCACAGGGACAGCAGAGCCGCGACGAGAGTGTCCCCCTCCGGGTCGGCCGGGTCGACCGGGCCTCCGTCGACCTCCAGGTCGTCACCGCAGAGGACGTCGTCGAGAAGCGCCACACCCGCCACCGTGCCCCCGTCCCGCCGCGCCACAGCGAACGGCGAGTACCAACTGCTGCACCGCGCCCGCAGGCCCTCGACCGTCTCCTTCTCCACGACGTGGAGGCGCCGTCCCCTGGCGTCCTGGAAGTCCAGCCACGCCTGAAGCACGTCGTCGGGAGCGTCTGCCGTCCGTTCGTGCCACTCCATCGAGCAACCGCGGCCGGCCACCGGAATCGGCTCGCGGGGCAACCGCAGCGTGCGGTAGCGGTTCACCTGGCGAAAGTCCCGTGACAGCATCCAGCGATGCGCCGGAGACCCGTGCGCGGCACTGCCCCTCAGCCGGCGTCCCTCTCCGGCGGCCAGCGCCGCCTCGGCCGCCTCTTCGTTCCAGGGAACGAACGTCAGCGGCGGTTCGAAGGCGGCATGTTCCGGCATCGCAGGAGCATAACAACAGGTCACCGCGTCGAAGCGGCCGTCTTCGCAGACACGGAGGAACGTACTGATGCCGGGGGCAATCCGCCGAGCCGCCGCCCGAGTGATCCGGCCCGGCGGCCGGGGTCGTTCTCTCTCACCCCGGCCCCGGTATCACGCCTCAGCCGCCGGCCGGAAGCACACTGCCGGCCGCGGAACCCACCGTGGAGACCGTCCGGCCGACCCCGGAAGAGGCACCGCCGGCGCCGGCGGCACCGGCGGCGGCGCCGGCGGCCGCAACCTGGCCGACCTGGGAACCCGCAGCGGAGACCGCCTGACCGGCGCCCGCCGCCGCACCACTGACAGCAGAGCCGACGCCCTGCGCCTGTGCCGGCCCGGCCGCAGCCATGCCGGCCACCACCAGACCGATCGTGGACGAGATGACCGGAACCCACCGTCGCCAACGGTTCACGTTTCCTCCCGGATGCCTGCGTACCCTGCCGGAACGCCAGAAAGAGGCTGCCCACCGCGGAGCACCCGAGTCCGGGCCCGCGGGGCTCGCGGAGGCATCCACGAGGCGCACCGTCCGGTGTGTGCCTGCTCCCCGGTTGTGTCCACCCCGCCCGCCCGGAAGTATGGCGTCAGTGACGTTCCATCAACTCCACTCTCCCGGCGACGTACCGTTCCTGCTGCCCAACGCATGGGACGTCGGATCGGCCCTCGCCCTCGTCGAGGCCGGTTTCCCCGCGATCGGGACCACCAGCTTCGGGATCGCGGCCGCGGCCGGCAGCCCGGACGGCCGGCACGCGACGCGGGAGGCCACGCGCGCCCTCGTCGAACGGCTGCGAGCACTGCCCGTGTACGTGTCCGCCGACATCGAGGACGGGTACGACGAGGATCCCGAGCAGGTGGCGGCCTACGCCGCCGGCCTCGGGGCGGACGGCGTCAACATCGAGGACAGCGCCGCCGACCGCCTGCTCCCCGCCGACGTGCACGCCGCCAAGGTGGCCGCGGTCAAGCGACGGGCACCCGGTCTGTTCGTCAACGCCAGGGTGGACACCTACTGGCTGGGCGAGGACGCCACCGTCGACGCCACCCTCGCCCGGGCCCGTGCCTACGTGGCGGCCGGCGCCGACGGCATCTTCGTCCCCGGCGCCACCGACCCCGACCACGTACGTGCGTTCACCTCGCAGCTCCCGGTGCCGGTGAACGTCCTCGCCGTCCCCGGCGTCCCGCTCGCCGAGCTCGGCCGGCTCGGCGTACGGCGGGTCAGCACCGGTTCGCTGCCGTACCGCGCCGCGGTCGACACGGCCGTCGCCGTCGCCGAGGCCGTACGGGACGGCAAGCCGGTCCCGGCCGCGACCCCGTACCGCGACGCCCAGCAGCGGCTGCTGGCCCACCAGGACCGCCTGGACGGCCCGGCCCGCCCCTGAACACGCGCTCGGCGTGCCCCGGGCCTCGGACGCCTAGTCCGAAGCCGGGCCCCCGCCGTCGTCGAGGTGTTGCGCCTCGCGCTGCCAGACGTCGTGCAGGGTGTTCATCTCCGGCAGCGCCGCGTCGGTGACGAACACCACGGCCGAACGCCCCTGGTAGGTGTAGAGCAGCACCAGCGCCGGCACCCACGCCGGGAGCAGGACCAGGGGGTCGACGGCGCGCACCGGATCGCCCTGCCACGCCAGCGGGTGCCGGAACATCACGTGCGAGCAGAGGATGGCCGCTCGCTCCGGCTTGAGAAGCGAGCGCATCAACGGGTGCATCAGCCATCGCGGCGCGCCCTGGACGAACCGGCGCAGCGCCTCCCGGTGCGGCGCGGACTTCAGCGCGGCGGTGGCCGCGACCGTCGCCGTCAGGTACTGGGACGCGGGCAGGCCGGGGCCGGGCAGGAGGATGCGTCCCCCCAGCGTCCGGTTGCCGGGCGCATCGGCATGGGTGGGGCTCCGGACGTTGACGGCCACGGTCAGAGGAAGCGTGGCCCGGGAGGCGTGCGTGGCGTGCACGGCCGTCCAGCGCGTGAAGGTACGGGCCACGGACGCCACGTAGGCGTCGTTGACCGTGCCCCGGTGCCGGCGGGCCGCCGCACGCAGGACATTCGTGGGCACGGCCGCCCAGTGCAGCGCCCGCTGCTGTGAACAGCGGTCTGCGGGGTGGGGCCACAGGTCGGTCCTCGCGACCGTCCGGGCCACGAACCGTACGGCCGCCGCCGTGTGCCGCAGGGACGGCGTCGGCGGGTCGACCAGTGCCCGCGCGACGCCGGAGGACCGCTCCGGCGGGATCGGGGAGGCGCTGAACAGCGTCTCCAGGGTGTGGGCGACGCCGCCGGCGTCCTGCAGACCGTGATGGGCCCGGAACACGAGCGCGTAACGGTCCTGGGCCCACCCGCGGGCCAGGGTGAGGTCCCAGCGCGGACCGTCCACGGGGAACGGGGCCTGGCTCAGCTCCCGCGTCGCCTCCTCCAAGGACCCGCCGATGGAGAGCTGCCGTTCCCGGACGTGGTCCGCCACCCGCGGAGGGCGCCGGGCCCACCGCGATCCCAGGCCCTCGCCGGTGAGGACGGACGACAACGCAGGCAGCGCAGGCAGTTTCGCGGCCACGTGGGCACGCAGTCGGCCCAGGCTCGGAGGCACTCCGCTCAGGTGCAGCACAGCCCCGACCGTCAGCCCCGGCTGCCGGTGGAAGACCAGGTCCAATGGCGACGGACGCTGCTCGCCACCACCCATCGCCGCCTCTTCCGCACGCCGCCGGGAGCCTTCACGGCACCCCCTCACTCGTCTGTCCCAGTGTGACCGTCGCTCGCCTTCCGGCGCCATCGGCAGCGGCTGCGAACTGCCGGTGGAACGCCGAAGCCGCGCCGCGCATGCGGCAGGGTCATGGGGCCCGAGATACATCATTTGCAGTCGGTTACCAGGCTTGGACAGCCGTGGAGGCAAGCGGGCCGATTTCGCGCTTGTGGCGGCCAGGCGCGCACCGGAACCCTGTTGGCTCTCACCGCTGGCATATGCACGCCTTCAGGAGGGAACCAGCCATGCCCTTGAGACACACGGCCGTCGGCGCGTTCGTCACGGGTCTCGTGCTCATCGCCGCGCCCATGGCCCCGGCCGCGACGGCCGCCCCGGCGGCCGATCCGCCGGGCTGCACCCGCACCCCCCTGCGGAGCGGCGGCGTCCACATCGTGTGTGCGCAGGGCGTCCCCGTCGACACGGTCGTCAACGGCACCGACAAGGCGGACATCATCGAGGTCAGGGGCGGTGACGCCGTCACCGGGCACCTTTCCGGCACGGTCAACGGCCTCGGCGGGGACGACGTCGTCCTCGTCGACAGGATCCTCGGCAACGGCGGCGGGCGGCACATCCCCGGGGTCGTCGACGGCGGTGACGGCGACGACGAGATCACCGTGGCCGACAAGGACAACCAGCCCGTCCAGGGGCACATCCTCGGCGGCGCGGGCAACGACACCATCACCACCGGCAACGTGACCCATCAGGCGTACATCGACGGTGGCGCCGGGAACGACGAGATCACCACCGGTCGCGTGTTCACCACCAGTGTCAAGGGCGGTGACGGGGACGACGTCCTCCGCCTCGCCGCCTACGACGTCCCCGGATACGACAGGACCAGCAGCCTCGACGGCGGCGCGGGCAACGACACCATCACGGTCGGGGAACTCGGCGGCCCGCTCCACGGCGGCCCTGGTGACGACGAGATCACCGTCGACAGGTTCGCCCGCGTGAACTCCCGCCTCCCCAAGCCCGCCACCATCCACGGCGACGAAGGCGACGACGTCATCCGCGCCGGCGCGATCGGCGCCACCGACAACGTGCGCACCACCCACATCGGCGGGGGCGCCGGAGCCGACCTCATCGAGGTGCCCTCGGTGGGGCAGGGCAAGGCCGCCACGGTCTCGGGGGACGACGACGATGACGTCATCCAGGGCCCGGGCGGCACCGCCGTAGCCGTCGGTCCGTACGGGACCGTCGACGGCGGACGGGGCGACAACGTCTGCCGCACCGACAGTCGTGCCGGCGGTACGGTCACCAACTGCCCGGCCTGATCAGGCCGGCGCCCCGGCGCATGGCAGCGGTGCCCCTGGGCATTCCTGTCGCTACGCCGAGTTTCATGGAGTGCGATGGGAACGCTCAGGAGCGGGACGCTTCCGGTGCCGGGCGCGCGGCTGTACTACGAGGTGCGGGGCGCGGGCCCGCACCTGTTGCTCATCACCGGCGGCAACAGCGACGCGGCCGTGTTCGAGGGCCTGGCCGCCGCGCTGGCCTCGTGCTTCCGCGTCATCAGCCACGACCCGCGCGGCAACTCCCGCAGCACGCTCGACGGGCCGCCGGTGGACCAGCGGGTCGAGGTGCACGCCGACGACGCGTACCGTCTCCTCGCGCACCTCGCCCCGGCCGGCGAACCGGTCCACGTGTTCGGCAGCTGCGCCGGTGCGCTCGTGGGGCTGGAGCTCACCGTGCGCCACCCGGAACGCGTACGGGCGCTGGTGGCGCACGAACCGCCCGCGCTGGGCCTGCTGCCCGATGCCGACGAACTCCTCGCGCTCGTCGACGACGCCGTCCGGACTGCCGAGTTGCGGAGGCTCGACCCGCTCTTCGGCGGCCGTTCCGCGCCGGTGCTGCCCGAGGAGCGCGACAACACCACGTTCTTCCTGGCCCATGTGCTGCGCCCCACCACCCGGTTCCTACCCGACCCCGCCGCGCTGGCGGCGGTTGCGGACCGGGTCACGATGGCGGGCGGCCAGGATTCGCGGACGTACGTCATCCACCGTCCGGCGGCCGTGCTGGCGCAGCGGTTCGGGCACCGGCCCGTGCTGTTCCCCGGCGGTCACGTCGGCTACGCCAAGCACCCCGGGGCGTTCGCGCGGCAGCTCGTCGAGGTCTTCGAGGTCTTCGCGCCGAGGGGGCGGGCGTGCGCATCGTGATGGGGGCGCAGAACTGCGGCTTCGGGCCGGTCGCGGAACTCACCGCGGTCTCCCGGCTGCTCGCCGGCCACGAGCGGGTGTTCGTGGGGGACGGTGTGGCGTCCGCGTTCGCCCGCGCCAATGCGGACGCCTTCGACGACATTCGGACGGGCGGCGGCCGGTCCGCCGAAGCCCTCGTCGAGTCGAGTGATCGCGTGGTGTCGGCGATGGACGCGGACCTGGCCTTCCGGGCCGTGGTGGCGGGGCGGCCGGTGGTCATGGTGGACAGTCTCTTCGGCTTCTGGCAGTTCGGACGGCCCCTGGCCCGGATCCGTGACATGTGCGAGCGCCTGCCGCGCTCCGGGACTTTTGCCGCTGCGGACGCGCACCTGCGGGAGCTGTCCCCGCACGAACGCATCCTGGCCGCCCATCTTCTCGCCACCGACAGCGTGGTGCAGAACTTCCCGGGCGTGGGTGCACGGCTGGCCGCGTTCGCGGCGCTGGGCCCGGGGCCCGTCGTGCATCTGACCGGCCCGGTCATCGATCACGCGGGGCTGCCGCCGGACACCGCGGGTCCAGAGCCTCCGGAGTACGACCTGCTGGTCAATGTCGGTGGCTTCACGAACTTCCTGCTGGATGTCGAGGCGAACAACGACTACCTGTTGCTGCTGGAACGCTGGCTGGGGGATCTCCTGCGGGACCGGCCGCAGTTCCGGCGCGTGCTGGTCTGCGGTGGGCCGTTCGCGGGGAACCGGGCGCGGACCGTCTCGTTCGCCGGGCGGCAGGCCGTCTGTTGCTGCCTGCCGCAGCGGGAGGTGCTGCGGCAGGTGGCGCGCACCCCCGTCTGTCTGCTCGCTCCGGGGCTGACCGCCCTGCACGAGTCGCTGGCCCTGGGACGGCTGCCGCTGGCCCTGCACGAACAGCACTACGCCCACGTCTTCACCGTGCGGCACCTCGACGGCACCCTCTTCGGCCGGCTGGCCAACCGCTTCTCGGACGTCGTGCCGTACGACGACATGCCGGAGGACGACCACGCCGGCACGGCGGCCCTGGTGAGGATCGCCGGCCGGATACGCACGGACGACGGCCTCTACGCCGCGTTCCGGCGGGCCTTCGACGAGCGCCTCGACGAGCATCTCGGCCTCACACCGGCGCAGCAGCGGCACGGCGTGCAGGAGCTTCGGGACCTCCTCGGCGGCGAGTCCGTCGCTTCCGTGGTGGCCAGGGTCTTCGCCCGGTAGGGGGCCGCCGCGTCGTTCCGGGCATCGGTCCCGTCAGGTGATCGTGAGCGTCGTCACTCCGGTCGCACCGGTGAAGCCGGTGGTGAGGCACTGCAGGGCGTTCGGTTGTGGCAGGGCGATGATCTCGACCACGGTGCGTCCCTCGAAGCGGCCCTCGACGACCTTGCCGGTGATGGTGGTGACCACCTGCCCCGCCACCGCCGTGCTGTCCCCGCCGATCTCGGCGACGCTCGCGTCGCCGGTGCTCCACCGGAAGGTGCGCCGGCCCGTGAACCCGTCGAGCAGGTCGTCGCACCCGGCGAAGAGACTGAAGCTCTCCCCGTACGTTCCGCTCTTCACCTTCCCTCCCGCGTCGACGCAGGACACGAACCGTCCCTCGGTGGTGACCTGGAAGGGCCGGGGTTGGAAGGTGAAGCCGGGGCTGTAGGCGACGGACTCGGTGCCCTGGCACTGAAGGAGGGCCGGGCCCTGGTCATGGCCGTCCGCGGAGGCGGACGTCACGGGCGTCGTCATGAGGCCGAGAGCGGCAACCGCGGCCAGGACACGGGACCGTGATCTCTCAAAGGGCATGGTGGACCTCCTTGGTGGTGGGCGGCACGGGGCATGGCATTCCCCGCGGGGAGAGCGCGAACATCCGGGAGACGGGCGCACGGGAGTGACCGCAGTGCGCGCCGTTTCGCCGGCAGGCGCTCGGCGAGCGTCGTGCGCACCCGGCCGGTACTCGGCCGGCAACTCCCGGGTGACCCCTCGTCCCTCCCCCGATGTGTAACGTTCGGCATGCGTGACGCCCGCCGACGGGCCGGTGACCGACGGCGGAGGGAGGAGGGGACCGTGCGCGGGATTGTCGTTCACCTGCCGGGGAGCAGCGATACCGGCGGTGCTGGTGAGCCGTGCGGTGACGCCGTGACGCTGCGGCTCGCCCCCGGCGAAGTGGCACGGTTCGGGCGTGGGTCCCCCACGACCCCCGTGGAGCTGCGGCTCGTCGATGCCGCGATCTCCCGGCTGGCCGGCGAGATCCGGGTGACCGACGACCACTGGCAGCTGAGCAACCACAGCACGACCCACAGCTACCTGGTGGAGAACCCCGAAGGGGCGGGCGAGTACCTGCGGGTGCCGCCACGGCGCGCCGGCGCCCCCATCCCCTTCGAGTTCTCCCGCGTCGTGCTGCCCACCCGCGGGAGCGCGACCGTGTCCTTCCAGGTCTACGCGCCCGACCACGTCTACCTCGACCCCGACGGCATGGGCGGCCCCTGGGGGAGCCGTACGGTCACCGCGTACTCCCTGGACGAGACGGCGACCTACTTCCTGGTCCTGGTCGCGCTGTGCGAACCGCGGCTGCGCGACGAGTCACCGGTCGCCGTCCCGACGACCCCGCAGATCGTCGAACGGCTCGGCGGCCACCCGGCCTGCCCCCGGCTGACGGCCCGGGCCGTCAGCTCGCACATCGACTACCTGGCCGAGGAGAAGATCCGGATCAGCACCCCGGCAGGGGCCGACGCGCGGCGCGACGCCCGTCGTAACGGCAAGCGCGAGGCGCTCGTCGGGCTCGCCCTGCGGTTCGGGCTCGTACGGGAGGAACACCTGGCACTGCTGCCGCCCCGGGCGGGGAACGGTCCCCGGGATGCGGAGCCACGGACGGGAGGAGGGAACGGTGCAGGGGTCGTCCGGCAGACCGGGGAGTGACGGGACGGGGAGTGAGGGGACCCGGCCGCTGCCGCCGGGCCACCGTATCGGCAGCTGGGAGGTCACCGGCCCGATCGCCGCCGGCGGCTGGGGAACCGTTTACGCCGGCCGCCCGGCCGCTCCGGGAACGGACGCCCCCGGTACCGTCGCCCTCAAGATCCTGCCGACCGGCGGGCTGGCGCCCAGCCAGGCCCGCAAGGTCGCCGAAGTCGCCCGCCGCGAGGTGGAGTTCGGCCGCCGGGCCAGGCACCCGCGGCTGATCCGCCTGCTCGACTCCGTCGAGGTCAGCGATCCGGACCAGCCGTTCCTCGACGGCGCGATCGTCCTCGTCATGGAACGGGCCGCGTGCAGCCTGCGGGAACGGCTCGGCAGCGCGGTGACCGGGGCCGAGGGCGCCCGGCTGGTCGGCGGCATCTGCGAGGGTCTGGCCCACCTGCACCGCAGCGGCTGGGTGCACGGCGATCTCAAGCCGGACAACGTCCTGCTCATGGCGGACGGTTCCGTCAAGCTCTCCGACTTCGGGCTCGTCACCGAACTGACCGGCACCCACGGCACGCACGGCTACGCCCCTCCCATGGGCACCTTCGACTACCTCCCGCCCGAGCGGTGGAACGCGTCGCTCAGCGAACAGGGCGTACAGGTCCGGCCGAGCGCCGACATCTGGGCGCTGGGCATCGTGATCCACCAGGTGTTCGCCTCCGGCGCCTCTCCGTTCCCCGGTGCCACACCGGTCTCGCGCGCCGCCGCAGCGCAGGAGTACGCGGACGGGCGGGCGTCCCTCCGCCTGGACCCGGCGGTACCGCCGTTCTGGCGCGAGCTGGTCACCGACTGCCTGGCCCCGGCCCACGCCGCACGCGCCGGGCACACGGCCGAGAGCCTGCTGGCCCGCATCGCCGCCCACATGGCCACGGCGGACACACCCGACACACCCGACACCCCGGCCGCTGGAAAACCCCGTCGCCCCCGCCGCCCGCGTACCCTCCGTACCGCCCTCACCGCCGCCGTCGTCTGCGGCGCGCTCGCGGCGGGCTGGTGGTACGCCGCCCGTGACACCGCTCCCCCACGGCCGGGCCCCGACGAAGTGTCCGCCGCCGCGGCCGGCCCGTCTTCCGGTGCCGCCGGCCGCGTACGGGTGTTCAACGCCGAGCAGACCTGCCGGGACCGCGCCGGCGGGCGGGACCCCAACTGCAGCCTCGGCCTGGCCGTCGACCCCCTCCACCCCTACACGCCGGACAACGTGGTGCCGACGCGGGTGTGGCACGGTGACGTCCTCGCCGTCGACTGCCAGTACCCGCAGGGGCTGCCCATCGTCGACGAGACGGGCCTGCGCTCGTCCCAGTGGTTCCGCGTCCGGCTCCCGGCCGGCTCGTCCGGGCCGGGCACCGCGTGGCTGCCCGCCGTCCGCACCAAGGACCGGCCCTCCGTCCCCGTGTGCCCGCGCCCCACTCCCCTACCGTGAGGCACGCGGGGCCCGGCCGTCACTCCGGATCGTTCCGGATACCGCCCCCGTAGCCCCGCTACTACCTTCCGGGCCGTCGGTCACCTCACCCACACGGAACGGAAGACAGCATGCGCCGGATATGCACGCTCCTGCTCGGCGGGGCCCTTGCCGTCACCTCCTTCCTCCCTGCCCCCGGTGCCCTCGCCGCGGCGAACGGCGCGGGCCACGGGCAGCCGCCCCCGGCGCGCAGCACCGCCACCGTCCCGGGCCCGCTGGGGCACCCCGCGCCCGCCATGGCCTTCTGCGACATCCCCGCCGAACGCGACATCGCGGTGACCCGCAAGGTCTACGAGGTGGGCCAGCGCCGCAACGTCTCCGACAAGGTGATGCTCGCCGGGTTCGAGACCGGCTGGGTCGAGTCCCGCATGAACAACCTGAACTGCGGTGACCGCGACTCGCTCGGCGTCTTCCAGCAGCGGCCGTCGCAGGGCTGGGGCACACCCGAGCAGGTCCTCGACGTCGACTACGCGGCCAACAAGTTCTTCGAGGTCGCCCAGCAGATGGAACCGCGCATGGAGGGCAGCACCGCCGGGCAGCTCGCCCAGGCCGTGCAGCGGTCCGCCTACCCGGCCCGTTACGACCAGGCCGAGGGCGTCGCCCGGGCGATGCGGGACGAGGCGTTCCAGCCGTACGGCTCGATCGGCGCGAAGTACCACAGCCTCGGCGGGCCCGGCGGCCCGCTCGGCGAACCGCTGCGCGCCGAGGAGGACGCCCGGCTGGGCGGCCGCTTCCAGCTGTTCCGCAACGGGATCGTCATCTGGCACCCGGACGCGGCCTTCGCGATCTACGGCGACATCCTCGCCAAGTACTGGGCGACGGACTCCGAGCAGCGCTGGGGCTTCCCCACGATGGACGAGGCCGACGCGGGGCGGGCGCCCGACGGGACCCGCGGCCGCTACCAGTTCTTCGAACGCGGGCTGTTCCTCTGGTCGCCGCCGACCGGCGCCCACACCGTCCACGGCGAGATCCTCAAGGCCTTCCAGAACGCCGGTCACGAAGCCGCGGTGGGTTATCCCCTGACGGACGAGACGGACGAAGCGGGCGGCAAGGCCCAGAAGTTCCAGAAGGCGACCATCCACTGGAACCCCTCCAAGGGCACCTGGATCACCAACAACTGAGCTGTTCCCCTTCCCCCTCTTCCCCTCTTCCCCCCCCTCACACTCACCGACCAGGGAGTCGCGTTGAACGAGCAGCAGCACCCCACCCGCCGGGGCATCCTCAAGGCCGTCGGCGGCGCCTCCGCGGCGCTGGCCCTGGGCGCCGGAGGCGTACTCGCGTCGGCCGCGTCGGCCCACGCGGCCGGCGACGGCTTCGGCCTGCGCATCGTGGACCGCAACGAGTCCGACCCGCGCATGTGGTACTACCGGTTCGCGACCCGGGAGATCGCCTGGGCACCCGCCGTCAACGTCCTGCTCCCGGACGACTACCACACCAGCGGTCGCACCTACCCCGTCCTCTATCTGCTCCACGGCGGTCTGGAGGACTTCATCTCCTTCGACGTCAAGGGCATCCGGCCCTGGACCGCAGACAAGCCGCTCATCGTGGTGATGCCCGACGGCGGGCCCGCGGGCTGGTACTCCAACCCGGTCAGCACCAACGTCGGCCCCCGCAACTGGGAGACCTTCCACATCAACCAGCTGATCCCGTGGGTCGACGCCAACTTCCGGACGTACGCCGAGTACGACGGCCGCGCGGTCTCCGGGTTCTCGATGGGCGGCTTCGGCGCGCTGAAGTACGCCGCCAAGTACTGGGGCCACTTCGCCTCCGTCAGCTCCCACTCCGGCCCGGCCAGCCTGCGCGGCAACGCCGCCGGGATCCCCGGCGGCGTCGTCCACTGGGCCAACCTGTCGTCCGCGGCCAAGGAGCTGGGCGGCGGCACGGTCTACGGCGCGCCGTTCTGGGACCAGGCCAGGGTCACGGCCGACAACCCGGTCGAGCGCGTCGAGAGCTACCGCAACAAGCGGATCTTCCTGGTCTCCGGCACCAGCCCCGAACCGACCTTCTGGGACCGGTTCAACGAGACCGCCGTGCTGGAGACGCAGCGCGAGTTCCGCGGCTTCCTCGGCCGGGCCGGCATCCCCCACGAGTGGCACGAGGTGCCCGGCGGCCACTTCGTCCGCCCGGACCTGTTCAACGACGACCTCAACGGCATCATCGACCGGCTGCGCAAGGCGTAGGCCCCGGCAGACACGACCGGACACAACCGGACACTGCAGGACATCGCAGCTCCCGGGCGCGGCGGCAGCCCCCGCCCCGCGCCCGGGAGGGTCCCCACGGAGGAGGAACGCCACGTGTTGCACCGCCTTTCCCGACGCGCGCTGAGCGTCGTCGTCGCGGCGGCAGCCGCCGTACTGCCGTCGCTCGTGCTGCCGTCCCCGGCGGCCGCCCGGGCCCAGGTCGCGGGCTTCGCCGCCGCATGCCCCACCGCCGGTTTCGTGTCCGACCACTACGGCGGCGCCCGGAACCACGACGGCGTCGACATCGCCAACAACTACGGCACGCCCATCTTCGCCGTCGGTGACGGCGAGGTCATCGCGTCCGGCCCCGCCCAGGGCTACGGGCAGTGGATCCGGATCCTGCACCCCGACGGGACCGTGACCGAGTACGGGCACATGTCCCAGCGGGACGTCGCCGTCGGCGAGCGCGTGACGGCCGGCCAGCGGATTGCGCTGATGGGGGCCGAAGGCGAGGCGGACGGACCGCACCTGCACCTGCGGGTGCGCCGCGACACGTCCATGAACCGCGGCATCGACCCCGAGCCCTACCTCGCCGAACGCGGCGTGACCCTGCCGTGCACCCCGGGGGCCCGCCCCGGGCCTGCCCCGCTGGTGCATCCGGCGGAGTCGGGACGGGTGGTCTCGGCCCGGTCGGCGGACGGACGTCTGGAGGTGTTCGCTGCGGCGGCCGACGGTGTGCACCACGCCTGGCAGCTCCAGGCGAACGGCGCCTGGTCGCCCTGGGAGCAGCTGGGCGGCCCGGGCGGCGCGGAGCTCGCGATCGCACCGAACGCCGACGGCCGGCTGGAGGTGTTCGCGATCAACGGAAAGACGTTCCAGCACCGCTACCAGATGTCGCCGTCCGGTGGCTGGTCCGGCTGGGAGGGCTTCGGCACGGGCGGGCGCGACACCGCCGCCGGGGTCAACGGCGACGGCCGCATCGAGGTGTTCGCCTCCGGCCCGGAGGGAGTGTTCCACCGGTACCAGAACGCGCCGAACGGCGGCTGGTCGCAGTGGGAGGGGACGGGTGGCGGCCCGGTCGGCGCCCGGCTGGGGATGGAGAAGTCGTCCGACGGCCGGCTGGAGGTCTTCGCGCTGAACGACAAGGTGTTCCGGCACCAGTACCAGACCGCCGTCAACGGAGGGTGGTCGGCGTGGGGGGAGTTCGGCGAGGGCGGTCGCGACCTGACCGTCGACCACAACGCCGACGGGCGCCTGGAGGTTTTCGCCTCCGGCCCGGAGGGCGTCTTCCACCGATACCAGTCGGACCGGGGCGGCTGGTCGGGGTGGGAGCCCACGCGCGGCCCCGCCAATGCGCAGCTCACCAGCGACCGCACGGCCGACGGGCGCGTCGAGGTGTTCGCCGCCAACAATGACGTGTCCGTGCACATGTGGCAGACGGGCGTCAACGCCCCGTACGGCGACTGGACCGCTTTCGGCGCCGGCGGGAGCGAGATCACGGCCGCGACCAATGCGGACGGCCGTCTCGAAGTGTTCAGCACCAGCGGCGCCGGGGTCCGCCACAAGTGGCAGACCGGCTTCAGCACCTGGTCCGAGTGGTCCTGGGTGAACGCCACCGCCGGCCCGGTCATCCCCTGACGCCGGAAGGCGGGCCCCATGCATTCGATCTCCCGACGGCAGCTGTTCCGGGGCTCCGCCGCGGCGGGCGCGCTCACCCTGCTGGGTTCCGGCCTGCCGGGTTCCGGCGCCGCCACTGCCGCTGCCGTACCGGCCGCCCCCGCACCGCCGCACCCGTGGATCGGCGCGGGGCCCTTCACCCACGTCTACGACCCGTCCACCTCCGGACGCAGGCGCTATCTCAACGACCACACGCTGATCAAAGCGGCGGGCCGGTGGCACCTGTTCAGCATCGTCGGGGCGAGCGCCGCCGACGGCCAGTCGCCGGACAGCGGGGCGGAGGTGTCGTTCGCGCACGCCTCCGCACCGGCTCTGTCCGGGCCGTGGACCACGCACGCCGACGCGCTGACCGTCGACCCGTCGTACTTCGGCGAGGAGCACCTGTGGGCGCCGTACGTCGTCGAGGCGGGCGGGACGTACTGGATGTTCTACGCCGCCGGCGGGCGGGACGGTGCCGCGATCAACCTGGCCACGTCCACCGACCTGTTCACCTGGAGGCGCCTGCCCACGGGCCCGCTGTTCCGGGGGCTCGTGGCGCGGGACCCCATGGTGCTGCGCGTCGGCGACGAGTGGGTGATGTACTACACCGAAATCTCCGGGGCCACCGGGGCCTCCGGCACCTCCGGTCAGGAGGGCCGGCACGTCGTGGCCTGCCGGCGGTCCCGCGACCTCGTGCGCTGGGGCCCGCCGGCCGTCGCCTTCACCGACGCGACCACCACGGCGACGCTGTCCGTCACAGAGTCGCCCTTCGTCGTCGAGCGCGACGGCTGGTACCACCTGTTCGTCGGGCCCCGCAACGGCTACGACGGCACGGACGTGTTCGTGTCGCGCGACCCCTTCCGCTTCGGCATCGACGGTTACGCCGGCCACGTACCCGGCCACGCGGTCGAGGTGGTCACCGACGGGCAGCAGTGGTACGCCAGTGCCGCGGGCTGGTTCCACCAGGGGCTGTACGTGGCCCCTTTGCTGCGGCAGGACACGCCACCGCCCTGGCAGAGCCCGGACAATCCCGCGGCGGCCCTGGACGTCCAGGGCCGGCTGACGGTGTTCGCACTGGCGGCGGGCGACCGTTCGCCGATGCGGCGGGTCCTGCTCGACGCGGAGCCGGGTGGGGCGGGTACGTGGTCGGCGTGGGAGTCGTTCGGCGGGCCCGCCGGGGCGGTTCCGGCGCTCGGCCGCAACGCCGACGGCACGCTGGTCGTGTTCTCCCTCGACCCGGGCGGCGCCGTCCTGCACCACCGGGTGCAGCGGCCGGACGGCGGCTGGTACGAGTGGGACGGGTTCGGCGGTCCCGCGGGCGCCGTGCCGGCCGTCGCACGCAACGCGGACGGCCGGCTGGAGGTGTTCGCCCTCGCGCCCGGCGGCACCGGCATCGCCCGCCGGCGGCAGTCGGGGCCCGGTTCGCCGGCGTGGGAGGCGTGGGACGCCGGCTTCGGCGGGCCGGCGGGCGCCCCGCCCGTCGTGGCCGCCAACGCCGACGGACGGCTGGAGGTCTTCGTCCTCGCGCCCGGCGGCGCGGAGATCGTCCACCGGTGGCAGGAGACGCCGGGCGGCGCGTGGTCACCGTGGCAGCGCTTCGGCACGGCGGCCGGCTGCGCGCCGCGGGTGGCACGGGACGGCAGCGGCCGGCTCACGGTCACGGCCATGGCCCCGTCCGGGGTGGCGGCGTTCCAGCGGCGTCAGACCGTGCCGAGCGGCGGCTGGGACGACTGGCAGCCGCTGTTCGGCTGGACGGCCACGGCCCCGGTGCTCGCCCCCGGCGCC
The DNA here is from genome assembly GCF_014654785.1 of Streptomyces mashuensis. Taxonomy (GTDB): domain Bacteria; phylum Actinomycetota; class Actinomycetes; order Streptomycetales; family Streptomycetaceae; genus Streptomyces; species Streptomyces mashuensis. Next base: position 287,583 of record NZ_BNBD01000007.1, on the reverse strand, counting down.
GACGGCCGGCTGGAGGCCTTCGCCCTGTCCCCCGGCGGCGCCCGTCTCGCCCACCGCTGGCAGACGGCCCCGGGCGGCAGTTGGGCCGCCGGCGACGACTTCGGCGAGCCCGGCGTCCGCCTCGGCGCCCCGCCGACGGCGGCGGCCGACGCCACGGGACGCCTCCACGTCCTGGCCGTCACCACGGAGGGCCGCATCCGCACCCGCGTCCAGGACCGCCCCGGCGGCGGCTGGCGCCCGTGGACCGGCTTCGGCGACGTCGCGGTCGCCCCGGTGAGGTCGGGCAGCCCGGGCTGGTAGGCGACCGCACCGCACGGTGAAGCACACAGGCGGCTCGGAACGCCGTGATGTGGGCCATTCAGGAAATTCCGTGTGTCACAACCGGAGGGAACCGAAGAAGAAGACACAATTTCCAAGTTCTTCGACAGCATTTCGAATGCGTGTCGCAACCTCTGCCGCAAGGCCATGGCCAGGAGGTCACCAACCGTATGGCGGACACCGGATACGACCTGGCCGTGGGATTCACCCCCAAAGCCCTCAACTCCGGGCTCGGCAAGCTCCACCAGCAGCACGGCGCCATCTTCAAGGGCCGGGAACGCCGTGCGTTCATGACCGTCACCTACACCCTCGAATGGAACGTCGCGGAAGCCCCGCGACTGGTCCTCGGTCCCCTGCCGGAGGGGCGCTGGAAGGACGCGTACAAGGCCAAGGGCGCACCGGAGAGCCCGCCTGCCACCGGAGTGTTCCTGCTCGACCTGCCGAAGGCCGGTTTCAAGGCCACACCGGACGACAAGAGCCTCAGGTCCCTGCAGGGCGAGGGGCAGGTTCAAGCAATCTGTCAAGCCTTCGTGGAGAACAAGACCCTCACCATCCGGCCGCTGGCGCTCTGGTTCGCCAGTCCGCCGACCGACCCGTCGGACGTCCGCGCGGTCAAGGGTCTTGTCGTACCCAAGATCCTGTCGATTGCCGGGGGCCTGCTCACAGGGTTGCGGATCCCCACCCAGGAGCTGTTCGGCAGGAAGATCACCCTGGAACCGGCCCTGGTCGACGTGTCGGGCACCCACCTGGTGCTGGCGGCCACCGGTGACGTCAAAGCCCTCGCCCCGGACAGTCTGGCGGGCACGAAGTGGCCCGACCGTCCGGTCTTCGCACTCGGCAGCCGCACCTTCCTCCAGAAGCTGCTGCGGGCGGGCGTCGACCAGTACCGGGGCAAGGACATCTTCAACAAGAACTTCGGCAACGACATCGCCAACGTGACGGTGAAAGTCGTCCTCAAGTTCGTCGAGGACCTCACGCTGGACCCCGCGGACCCGACCAGGGGCACCGGCGCCGTCGGCCTGGACTTCAGTGCCGACCTGAAGGTCGGACCGGAGAACGGGCCCTGCTCGTTCATCAAAGCCGGCTCGGGCCTCTGACGGGGCCGGCGCATGACGGACTTCGACATCGCGGTGGTCATGGGTGAGGACACACTGGACCGGGCCATCGCCCATCTGTACGGCCGGGACGGACTGCGGTCACAGCTGTTCTCGGGCAAAATCACCGGGAAGATCCTCGACGAGCCGATCACCTTCGAATGGGCCCTGGAGGAAGCCCCGTCCCTGATCCTGTGCGAGCCGCCGGAGGAGAAGTGGGCGAAGGCGGTCGGCCGGAAGAACCAGCCGCCGCCCCGTACTCCGGGCGCGTTCACCGCCCGGCTCCCCCGGGTGCGGTTCGGCAACTCGGTGGACAAGAAGACCTCGTACCTCCCGGTCGAGGTGCTCTGCGCCTTCAGCTCGGACAGCGGAGTCCTCGGGGTCGTGCCGCTGGGGGTCATCGCCGACCTGAGCAAGGAGGGGCAGGCGGGACAGCGCTTCTACCGGTACGTCATCGTCCCCAAGGTGCTGCACGCGATCGTGCTCGCCCTGGGGTCCGTGGCACTTCCCCACCTCCACGTGGCCGGTGTCGAGTTCGGGCCGTTCGTCCTGGCCGCCGGCCAGGGCCGGGCGGTCGCCGTGGCCAACTCCGCCGAGCGCCCCGCACCCCGACGGCCGTCCCCGGCCGACTTCCCCGCCGACCCGTTCAGCATCCTGCTGGCCGCCCCTCTCGTCCAGCGGATCACGGCGAACGCCTTCGCCGAGGTCAAGGGGCGGTGGATGACGACCAGCGGCAGCTCGACCTTCGGGATCGGTCGCGCCGACTACCGGGGCGGCCTGTGCGTCAAGGACGGCACCTTCACCCCGGTCCCCGGCGACCCGCTGACCATCCGCGGCAGCGTCGGTATCGAGGCGTACGGAGACGCCCAGGTGGATCCGTTCTCCGGACTCGAGGACGCGCTGGAGAAGGCGGGCGACACCATCGGACGCGCCTTGAAGAGCTACTGACACCCCGGCCGGCCCCCACCCCGAAGAACCAGAAGGACGTTCATGGGCACCATCGGCATCCGCTACGAAGCCACCGTCCGCCCCAGCCCCCTGCCGGTCACCCTCGGCGTGAGCCTCGACGGCTCCTCGGTGCGCGGCCGGGTCGAGGACGTCGGCGACTTCACCGTGCTGCTCACCCCGAGCGGCGACAAGGTGCCCGAGGAGATCCTCTCCGCCATCGCCTACCCGGTCGCCCAGACCCTCGGGGTGCTCCTGCCGCCCCTGGCCCATCAGCTGATCGACGGGCACACCTTCACCCTGGCCACCGTGCCGGAAGTGACCCACGACCTCGGCGGCGAGAAGGTCACCGTCAGCCTCGACGACCTCGAGCTCACCCAGCACGACGGCATGGTCAGGCTCAGCGCCAGCCCCCGGCTGAGCTGACCGCCCGCACTACCTCAAGGAGAACACCATGGCATGGGTGGAGATCCGGGTGGACATCGACCCCCGATCGCCGAGAGTCACCGCGCAACTGACAGGCATCAAGGACTGGGTGAAGGGCGAGAAGGGCGAAAAGGACAAGAACGGGAGAGTGTCGATCGCCATCAGAAACGTCGAGCTGAAGAGCATCGCCCTCACGGTGACGAAGCCCGAATGGGCCAAGAAGCCGATGGCGAAATTCAACCACCAGTGGGCCGGAGTCGTCAGCGGAAAGCTCAAGGAGCTGGACGTGGGCATCCCCCTGACCCGGCCGTTCAGCTGCGAGTTCCCCGTTCCCGGGAAGGACGGCGAACCGGTCGACCATGTCACCGTCCTGGCCCACAAGCTCGCCCTGGACACCTATGAAGGAAAGCTGCTGGTCCACGGTGAGGTGACGGTGTCGTGACGATATCCGCGCGCTCCACCTGCCACCGGCCGCCGACCACCACGAAGAGGACGTATTCGCATGACCAAGCCTCCCGAAGGCACAGACGCACCAGGCGCCGCGGGCACCGGGCCGGTGCTCCACCTCGCCGACACACCCGGCTATCCACTCGCCCGCACCGTGGCGATGCCCGAACACCTTCCTTACGGCACCGGCGCGTTGTCCATCCGCTTCGGCTCCCTGGAGGTCCGGGCGGAAGGGGCACCGGAGGAGGTTTCCCGGGAACCCGCCGGGGACGGCACCCGGGTCACCTACCGCATCCCGGCCCTGCTGCTGTCCGGCAGGTACGTGCTCGAGGCACGCCCGGACGAACTCCCCACCTGGGACACGGCCGGAAATCTCGCGCCTCTTCCCGAGAGCGCCCGCACGCCCACCATCTCACGGGCGGCCCGGCTGGCATCGGAGCTCGAGCCCCTCCCCGAGGGCACGGTGAAGCAGTGGACCGACCGGGCCAGGGAACATCAGGACCAGCTGGCCCTCACCAAGAACGGCGAGCTGGCCGTGCGGGCTTTCCGAACCCACAACGAGGCATTTCACGATGTGTTCACCAAAAGCAGCTTCGGGCAGAAGTGGCCGGGGGAGGGCCGTGAGTACGGCTTCACCCGGAAGATGGCGGAGCACACCTACAGCCGCGTGGACCCGCAGGCCTCGCACGGCAACCAGCTGCCGGTCAACGACCTGACGTGGACGAGTGGCGCCCCCTACAACACGCACTCCTTCAAGACCTTCACCACCCTCCAGACCGTACTGGGCCAGATGGCGTTCGTCAGCAGGCAGCGGGGGTATGCGCAGGAGGCCGACAAGTACGAAGCGGCCAGCGCCGCCGCCGAGCACTTCGCCGAAGAGGTCACAAAGACGGGCAATACAAAAGAGCATACTGTCCCGTACACCCAGAAAGCCGTCTACAGCGCGATCGAGAGCTACACGCCGCCCAGGAAGAAGCAGGACTACACGGCGGAGCTGGCCCGGTACCGCAGATACACCCCCTTGCTGGGCACCACTCCGGGCGGGCTGCCGCTCGGTGAAGAACACGGGGCGGCCCTCGATCACGAAAGCACCGAGCCACTGCCGGACGAGGCTTCGTACCGGGTCCCGATGGACCGGGAGGACTACGAGATCGTCCGGGAGACCACCCGGGACTTCTACCGGCATCTCGCCGAGCGCGCCGGAGCCGAAGCCGATGTCCTGTACGAAGGGGCTTGTCACGCGCGGCTCGCGGGCGTCGGCGTCAGCATCGATCTCGCCCGGGCCGTCGGCGCCGGTACGCAGGCCGCCGACCGGCTCCTGCGTACCGGCTCACGCGACGCCGAGGTCACCCTGCCCGCCCTGCGGCTGAGCGTGGCCGGTCTCGAGGGCTGGGAGGACCAGGCGGGCCGGATCGCCAGGGAGCGGCTGGACGGCATGGTGTTCGTCCCGGAGCTGCTCAGGGAGTCGGTGGCGGAGACCGTCCGCTATGCCGCGCTGGCCGGCATCGACGGTTTCGCGCTGCCCGCCCGGGGGCGGGGATGACATGACGACGACACCCGAAGGCGCCCTCCCCGTCACGCTCCCCGCCCAGCAGCCGGCCCGGGGCCGGCCGCCCGGGCCGGGGGACGACTTCTGCGCCCGGCTCTGGAGCGAACTGCTCGCGGACGAGCTGCCCCGCTACGAGGGGATCCTCGACACGGCGCTGGCCCCCCAGCGCCCGTACCTGACGGAGAACGAGTACGCGCTCTACGGGAGCGGCAAGCGGCTGCGCCCGGCCGTCCTGCTGCTCTGCGCCCGGCTCGCGCAGGAGTCGGGCCCCCTTCCGGAGAAGGCGCTGCGGGGCGCGGTCTCGCTGGAGATGCTGCACATCGCGACACTGGTGCACGACGACGTGGTGGACGGCTCGGCCCTGCGCCGGGGACTCCCCTCGGTCAACGCGGTACGCGGTACGGAGACGGCGGTCCTGGTCGGTGACCTCCAGTTCGTGCAGGCCGTACGCGGCTTCGCGGACGCCATCGAACACGGCGACGACATGCGCCTGGTACGGCTCGTCCTGGACGCGGCCTTCGAGATCTGCTGCGGGGAGCTCGACGAGCTGACGGTGGACCCCTCGTGGGACCCGGCGGTGCTGACGGACCGCTACTGGCGGACCGCCGAGCGCAAGACGGCGGAACTGTTCGGCCTGGCCGCCGAGTCGGGGGTGCTCCTGGCGGGCGGCCACCGTTCCGACGCACGCCGGGCAGGCTTCTACGGACGCCGGATCGGCCGGGCGTTCCAGGTGATGGACGACCTCTTCGACCTGGTCCAGGACCCCGCCGACTCGGGCAAGCCGCTCGGAGTCGACCTGTTGCGGCGGCGTGCCTCGCTGCCGCTGATCTACGCGATGGCCGAGCTCGGCCCCGGCCACCGGGTCAGCCGCGTCATGCGCGGCGAGGACCTCGGTGACCAGGACGGCCCGGACGGGATCCGGCGCGTCACCGCGGAGATCCGGGCCTCCAGCGGGTTCGCCCGTGCCTACGCCGACGCCAGGGCGCAGGCCCTGGACGCCATCGAACACCTGCGCCCGTTCCCGGCCGGCCGGTACCGCCACGCCCTGGAGGACCTGGCCCTGCACGTCGTCGACCGCGTTCCCTAGGCCGGCCCACGACCGCGTCGGCAGGAGGGGGGTCCGCTCGGCTCACACGACCTCTTGGAGGAATCCCATGGGCGACGCCCTGTTCCGGTTCGTCTACCGGACCATGCACAAGCGAGTGAACGACGAGACCGGCAAGTACTGGCTGCCGAAGGTGCTCAAGGAGGCCCGTCACGACGGTGGAGCGCCCCTCCTGCCGGTCACCGCGCCGAAGTGGGACCTTGGGACACTCGGCGGCGAACCCGGCAGGACGATGGCCGAGACGATCGCGGACAGCTGGTGGGCCGTCCTCACCGTCGCGCTGGGGAAGGACAGGCTCAAAGAGGTCGAGGGCCTGACCAGCAGCCCGCTCAAGGGCAAGGAGTTCCCCACGCTCGCGTTCAGCAAGGTGAGGGTGACCGGCCTGGAGAACGCCAGGCTCGGCGAGGTCCGCGATCTCAAGTCCGGCCGCGACGGCTACACCTGCGTCCTGCCCATCACCTTCGGGGCCTACAAGAAACCAGGCATCCCCGCCGGCATCACCATCACCGGCCGCTACACCCTCGACCAGCAGGTGTGCGCCGCGGATGTCCCCCAAAACCGCCAGGAGCCGAAGCCGTACCCCCCGACCGGACGGAAGCTGAACAACCCGCCGCTGAACTTCAGCTGGCCCGTGATGACCGTCCAGGGGCAGGGAGAGTTCACGCTGGAGGTGACGGGTGTCTCCTTCGACGTGCACATCAGCGCCACAGTGGCCGGCAGCGGCAAGGACCGGGTGCCCGCCGTCGCGATCACACGGATCGGGGTCCCGGCCGCACCGCGCTTCGTTCTGGACGAGAAGAAGCTCACCATCGAGGCGGGAAAGCACATCAGAGGCAGGACGGTCGAGTCCTGGAAGAAATCCGTCAAGATGCTCTTCCAGAGCGACGAGGCCCAGAAGGAGTTGAGCCGCCGGCTGCTGGACTCCCTCAACACGTCCAAGAACCTCGAATTCATCAGCAAGGCGCTGACCGGCCACGTCCTCTCGTCTCTCAACGGCGTGCTCGGCACCTCCCCGCCCGCTCCTCGTGATTCCGGGGGAGACGGTGAGGCGACCGCGGTCGATCTGTACCTGTTCGACCGGGGTCGTGCCGCACTGAACGACAGCGCATCGGGGTTCCATCCGCCCTCGGTGATCCTCTCCGTCCGCGACCCCGTCCTTCAGCCCTGGGCCCTGGGGACGGCAGACCTCGGCAGACACCGGATCGACGACGACCTCTCGGTGCGGATCGAACTGAGGAAGACCACGATCAACGGCCTCGCCAACCTGCTCGTGCCCGTCGACGGCACCCGGCTGATTCCCAGGGGCACCGAGTTCCGCATCGATTTCGGCCGGATCACCGGCAGGCCCCGGATTCCCGAGCCTCCGCTCTCCTTCGCAGCCGACGTCCACATCGCATACAACGACGACGACTTCCCGCCGAAGCGGGACGCCGAGCTCGTCATCACCGCCGACCGGCCTTCGGTGACCGCGGGCCTGACCTTCTCCGGACAGGACTCCGACGGGCTGAGGATCGACCTGGCGAGGGCCCGGCTGGGGCTCGACCCCGACGGGCTCACGGTGAAGCTCATCGGCACGGGCGACATCATCAGAACTGTCAATGGCATCCTCCAGAAACCAGCGGTCAAAAAGCTCCTGATCGGCATCGTGGGGAAGCAGGCGGACGACCGGCGGGACGGAATTTCCCGGACCCTGACGAAATATGCCAGAGCAGCGATCGGGGACCGGCTGAAATGACCCCGGAAAAGCTCCGCGCCCTGCTCAAGGACTGCACCAAGGGCGGCACGCTCACCCTGCCCGCCGACCGGCTCGGCGACGGCACGGCGGCCCGGCTGCTCCGCGTCTGGCTGGGAGGGAGCCTGGTGGTCGGAGACCTCCGCAGCGAGGACGGTCCCGGCGGAGCCGTCGTGCTCAGCGGGACCATGACGGTCCTCCGCGTGGCGGACCAGCCGGTGACGGGCCTGGAGATCGGCCTCAAAAACGGCGAGCCCACCCTGCACCTGCCCTTCGCGCTGCCGGTGACGTGGCGGTTCGGCCAGTCGTTCGGCGGTCTGGCGGGCACGGACCTCGACAAGCTCGCCTGGCGCAAGCCACCGGCCTTCCTCTTCACCTCCCATCAGCGCAGCGCGCACGGTGGCGGGCCCGTACTCGCCCCCGGCCTCACCTTCCTCAGCACCGCCACCGAACTCCCCCGCCGGCTGACCGGTCTGATCCGTCTCCTGGAAGTCGGCGAAGGTACCTTCCGCCTCAGCGGACCGGTCCTCCCCGGACCGGCCGGGGTGGACGACGACCTGGACCTCACGGCACCGCTGGTCAGGCTCCGGTCACCGGCCAAGGAGGTCGAGGCCATCGACGGCTCCTTTCACCTGGCCGCCGGTTCGTGTACGAAGACAGCCTCGGACGCCCTGCCCGGCGAGAGCTACGAGCTGCGGCTCGTCGCAGCCCTGCGGATCGGCCCCCGGACCGGGATCGTGCTCAGCGCACCGACCAGCAACCCGGCCAAGGGCCTCACCTTCATCGCGGACACGCTCCCCACGATGGGCCGGGACGCCCTGGCGGGCTGGAACGGCACCGCCGACGCCATGAAGCGGCTCAAGGACGGTTTCGGCATCGGCAGGACGGTCCGGCTCAGCGGCCTCGCCCTCCACCTGGATCCGTCCAGGCTCGGCAAGGGACCGGCCGCCGCCCTCACCCGGCTCACGGCACGGGTGTCACCGGCGCAGGCCGCCTCGTGGCAGCTGGTCGACGGCCGGCTCGTCCTCCAGAACGTGGGCGCCGACCTCAGCGCCGAGTACCCCCTGGCGAAGTCCGGCCCACCACGCTCCACCACCGTCACCGGTACGGGGGAGCTGCTCATCCCCGGCAGCACGGCCCTCCAGGCCCGTGCCGTCATCCCCCCGGGGGAATTCTCGCTCACCCTGGCGAAGGGCGCCGCTCTCCCGGTCAAGGACGTCGTCCGCTTCTTCAGCCCGGACACGAACGTCGACCAGTTGCCCGGGCTCGTCGTCACCACCCTGCGCGCCACCGCCAAGGCGAAGGAGTTCTCCTTCGAAGCGGGCGTCGGGGGCGACTGGCGGTTCGGCGTCGCCGGGGCCGAGATGGTCCTGGACAAGGCGGTCCTCAAAGTGGACTACGGGAAGGGCACCGGGTACGCGAAGGGCAGCCGGTTCACCGGGGAGCTGTCCGCCCGGGCCCGCATGGGACCGGCCGGCGGCGGCACACGGGCCGTCTCCTTCGACGCCGCACTGCGCTTCCCCGGCCGCTTCGCCATCGGTGGAGAACTCGCCGACCTCCGGCTGGAACGCCTGCTGGCGGCCCTGCTCGGCGAGCAGGCGCCGCAACTTCCGCCCGGGCTGACCGTGGCCCTGGTCAAGCCCCAGGTCGAGCTCACCGTCGGACCCACGGGGCTCGCGGACGGCGGAACGGCCCCCGCCGGTCCGCCGACGGCGTACGACCTGGTACTCCGCACCCGGGCGCAGGTCGGCTCCGCGCAGTTCACCTGCTTCGGACGGGCCGGACGGGACAGCACCGGGGCGCTGTTCGCCGCTGCGTTGTGGTATCCGGGCACCTGGTCGCCGGCGGACGTCACGGCGTGGCGGCGGGCGCTGGGGGACGCCTTGAAGGGCATCGCCTTCCAGGACGCCGGATTCGCCGTGTGCACCCGGGACGGGATCAAGCCCACCGGGGACAAGCTGCCCGACACCGTGCCGAAGGAACTGGAGCGAGGCGTCACCTTCTTCGGACGAGTCCGGTTCGGCGGGGTACTGGCGCCACTGTCCAAGCTCTTCTCCGACGGCGGAGGCGTCCCGGTCCGCGCGCTGATCGCCTCGTCCATCGGTGACACGACGTTCGTGGCGGAGGTCGCCCAGGGCAACGCGGTCATCAAAGGCCTGGGCCCGTTGAAACTCGCCCTCACCCCGGTGCACATGAAAGCCGCGCTGCGCACCTCGCTGGCCTTCAGCGTCCCCACGGTCACGGGCACCCCGCAGCCCCTGGTCCTCACGGCCGGCGGCATGCTCTCCCTCAAGAACCCGGCGTTCCGGATCTTCCTCGTGCTCAACGCCGCCGCCACGGAAGCGGCCGGCCGGGGGGATCCGGCAGCGGTCGCGTTCGCCCTGGACGCCCCCGTCGACCGGCCGTCGACCGGCCATCTCGCCCCCGGCCTCGATCCCGGGCTGCGCAAGGTCTGCCTCGAGCCGGCCAAGTGGGAGAAGCCACCGGAGGACGGTCCCCTGTGGCGCGACGCCCTGGGCATCCGGCACCTGGATGTGGCGCATTTCTACGTCGAGGCCGGCTACGCCGCCTCAGGCGGGCTCACGCTGGGGATGGGCGGCAAGATCAAGGTCGGCAGGGCCTCGCTCGTCCTGGACGTGCACGGCGGCTATGCGGGCGAGCCGTACGTCGACGTCTTCCGGTTCTCCCTGCTCGCCACCGCCGGGGCCGGCCGCAAGCAGCTCGCGCCGAGCCGCACCGGGGTGTCGCTCTGGGACATCCTGCGCACCTTCGCCCCGGACGCGAGCGCACCGGCGTGGCTGAAGGCGGTGCTCGACGGCATCGTCCTGCGCGAGCTCCAGGTCGTCTTCGTCGCCAAAGACAAGGAATGGCAGTCCCCGCCACCGCTCAAGGAGAAGTGGGGGCCGGGGCTGGCCGCCCGGGGTGACGTGGACATCTTCGGTGTCAACTGGCGTTTCGCGCTGGGCGTCGCACCCGAGGGCATCCACGCCGCCAACGCCATCGACAAACCGGTCGTCGTGGGCTCCGTGCTGAGGATCCACGGCGCGAACGAGCGGACCGGGCCCAGCTACTTCCTGGACACCCGGCAGATCCAGAAGAACGACCCGGAGCGCCGCATCTTCCACCTCGCGGCCGGCGTCAAGCTGCTCGGCGCGCACGCGAACGTCCGGATCGAGCTCCGCCCCACCGGCTGGTACTTCCTGTGGCGCGCCGACCTGGTGCTCCTCCGGAGCCAGGTGCAGTGCACCTACCGCGACGGCAGGCTTCAGGCGTCGGCCTCGCTGTACCTGGACCTCACCGTGAGGCTCGCCAAGGACATCCCGGTCGGCAAGGGCATCACGATTCCCAAGGGACAGGTGGGCGTCAGAGTCTCCGCCGCGGCCGCCTTCGCGATCGACGGGCGGGGGTGTGCGGCCTCCCTGACGGCGACGTGCACCGTCGAGCTGGGGCTGGGGTCCCTGAATTTCCCGCTGAACGCGGCCTTCTCCATCGGCAGGTGGGAGGACATCCCGTCCTACCTCCTCAAGAACCCGGACGTGCTCTTCAAGGACGTGGCCAAGGGCCTCAAGGACTTCATCAAGAACTGCGCGCTCACCAAAGCGGCGCAGAGCCTGTGACGCCCACCGTCGCGGTCCGCAGCTCCACGGCCAAGCCCGGCAGCCCGGCCCGTTCGGCGTCGCGGACCGCACGGGTCAGCAACCGTACGGCCCGGGCGCGCAGCCGGCCGTCGATGCCCAGCCGGCCGATCGTCTCCCTCAGCTCGGGCATCCGCCACGGGCCCGGGCGCTCGTCCCACAGGGCGCGGGCGTCGCGGGGAAGCTCCCACCACACCGTGGTGCGGACCCCGGCGGCGGCGTCCTCCGCGACGTCCCACAGGTCGTCCACGATCCGCCAGGCCAGACAGAACCCGCGGACCGCGCGGGCCAGGCCGGGGCCCGTGGCGCGGGCCTGCTCCAGGGCCCGTGGCAGCAGCACCCACATGGCCGCCTGCCGCGCTGCCGACCGCAGGTGGGCCCCGGCCCCCGGCTGCCCGGCACCGCCCGCCGGGCTCACCGAACGCAGGTAGCACGCGCCGGCCTCGGCCACCGGGCGGTCCGGCACCCCCCACGCCCGGCACGCCGCGCGGGCTGAGCATTCCCACTCCGCCCAGGCCGCGGCGCGCAGCCGCCGGGCGGCGGCCGTGGACGCCAGCCGTCCGTCGGCGAGGTGGTCGTCCCACAGGTGCAGGAACAGGGCGAGCGCCTGGGCCCGTTCGGCGTCGGCCGTCCGCGCCGACGGCACCCAGCTCAGGAAGGACCAGACCGGCGCGGGGAAGCGGGCGAAGAAGTCGCCCGTCTCGTGCCGCGCGCTCCGGCCGTGGGAGCAGATCTCCTCGCGGACCGGTCCCGCCAGCGCGTCGGGCAGTTGCCGCACGACCTCCAGCAGTCGCCCGTGGAGACGTACGCGGAGCGCCGACACCTCGTGCGTCTCGTGCACCGCACCGAACGGGGAGCCGGCCGCATCTGTCAACGCGCCTCCTCGCCGTACGTGCCGTACGTCGTGACCGTCAGAACGCCGTTCGGGTCCAGGGCTCCGGTCAGCTCGGTCAGCAACCGTCGCGTGCCCGGGTGCACCGCCCCTTGCGGCAGTCGTCCGAGGACGGGCCGGTAGGGATGAACGCCCAGCCGCCCGCAGAGGTCCTCCAGCCGCCGGTGGCAAGCGGTCGCGGCCGACTCCGTCGCCTCGTCCGCGCGGTCCCAGAACAGGCCGGTCACGCAGTGCAGCAGCCGCCGTCCGAGCCGGAGCGACATGCTCGGCTCCAGTCCGTGTGCGGACACGGTCCGCTCGATCAGCGTGACGGTCCGGGCGGCCTCCTCCCCCGTCATGGGGATCGTGGGAGCGAACCAGAGCACCCCGCAGCCGTCCCGGTCGGGGTCCGGGCGGACGCCGTCCGGAAGGCCGCCCTCCTTGTACCGGTAGGCGCAGGCGAGGCCGTCCCGGCCGGCGGGGGCGGGTACGCCGCGGCCCGGTGGGTCGAGCTGCCAGTGGCCGGCCGCCGCGGAGAGGCCGGAGAGCAAACGGTCGCGCAGCATGGCGAGTGCGTCGGGGCCGTCCGCCCAGATCTCGGCGAGTCCGCTCCACGCGCCGGTGAGGACGTCGGGAGGGCGCGACCGCTCTCCCGCCCCCGCGCCCGTCCGGTGCCGGTTGAGCAGGTCCACGGTGAGCCCCGCCCCGTGCCGCCGGAGGAGTTCCCGCGCCGCGTCGACGGCCCTCGCCAGTGTGCCTTCCCCGCCCTGACGGACCCGGAACAGCACGTGCTGGTGGTACTCCGGTGCCGGTTCCAGCGCCAGGGTGAGGGCGGTGACCACCCCGGGGCCGCCCTGCAGGAAGAACCCCTGGGCCGAGGGGCCGGGACCGCCGGCGAGCCGTACGGTCCTGCCGTCCGCGAGCACCGCTTCCAGCCCGGCCGTCGTGTCGGCGATCGTCCGGTACGGCCCCCGCCCGAGGCCACGCTGCAGTGCGTTCCCCAGCACCGACACGTCGGGGCCGGCGCCGGTGGCGGGCGGCCACCACCGCGAGCCCCGGGCGGACAGAAAGGCGGCCAGGGCGCCGAAGGTGACGCCCGGTTCGACGGTGACGAGGCCGAGCCGGTCGTCCCAGTCGACGATGCGGTCCAGCCCGGCCAGTCGCATGAGGGCGGCCGGCGAGCTCGGCGGGCAGGCCGACCCGTACCCCCAGTTGCGACCGGTGCTGACCGGGTGGACCCGAAGGGACCACCGGTGCGCGATCCGCAGGCAGGCCGCCACCTCGGCGCGGTCGGCGGGCCACAGCACACAGACCGGCGGCGGCGCACCGGGGAACGTGCACCGGCCCGCTTCCGCCAGGCCGTGCGCCGTGCCGTCGACCCGTCCGGTGCCGAGCAGCGCCCGCCACTCGGCCAGGCCCGCGGCCCAGTTCCGTTCCCGGGGTGTCCCGCTGCCGCTCATTCCGTCCGCCCGTCGGTGGTCTTCCGCGCGTCTGCGTACCCCGGTGGGCACGGTATCCCCGCCGGTGGACGGTCCGGGCCGCCCCACGCCGGGGCCGGCACCCCCATAAGGGATCTTCTCCCTCATTCAGGTGATGACCACCAATTGTCATGATGGAGTGATTTTCCACCGCTACGGTGACCGGGTCACTGGGGACCGGCGCCGGGGGTGGGCATGGAGCTGGGGTACTGGCTCGGGCGGGGAGTCGACGCGTTCCAGGAGTGGGCGCGTACGTACGGCGCGTTCGCGGCGCACAGCGCCACGGCGGTCGACGAAGCCGCCTGTGCGGTGGCGTTCGAGGAGCTGCTCGCCCGGCTGCGCGGCAGTTACCCCTTCTTCCACCCCTGCTATGCGGGTCAGATGCTCAAGCCGCCGCACCCGGCGGCGGTCGCCGGCTATGTGGCCGCGATGCTGGTCAACTCCAACAACCACGCGCTGGACGGCGGGCCGGCGACCTCCGTCATGGAGGAGGAGGTGGTGGAGCAGCTCGCGGAGATGGCCGGTTTCGCGGTCCACCTGGGGCATCTGACCAGCAGCGGCACCCAGGCGAATCTCGAAGCCCTGTTCGTCGCCCGGGAGAGCCGTCCCGGCACGGGGGTGGCCGTCAGCGTCGAGGCGCACTACACGCACGCCCGGATGTGCCATCTGCTGGGCGTCCCGGTCCACACGGTGCCGGTGGACGATCGCGGGCGCATGGACGTGGGCGAGCTGGAGCGGCTGCTGGCCACCGGGGTCGCCGGCACGGTCGTCGCCACGACGGGCACGACGGCGCTGGGTGCCGTCGACCCGCTGCACCGCATCGTCCCGCTGGCCCGCCGGTACGGGGCGCGCGTCCATGCGGACGCCGCTTACGGCGGCTTCTTCCGGCTGCTGCAGACGTCGGTCGCGCCGGAGACCGCGCACGCCCTGCGGGCGCTCGCGCAGTGCGATTCGGTGGCGATCGATCCGCACAAGCACGGCCTGCAGCCCTACGGTTGTGGGGCGGTGCTGTTCGGGGACCCGGACGTCGCCCGGTTCTTCCGGCACGACTCGCCCTACACGTACTTCACGTCGCGCCGGCCCCACCTGGGGGAGATCAGTCTCGAGTGCTCCCGCTCCGGCGCGGCCGCCGCCGCTCTGTGGCTGACGCTGAAGCTGCTGCCCCTCACCCCTGACGGACTCGGTGCGGTGCTCGCCGCCGGGCGGCGGGCCGCCGTCCGCTGGGCCGGGCTGATCGGCGCCTCTCCGTACCTGGACCCGTACCAGCCTCCCGAACTCGACATCGTGACGTACCACCCGGCTGCTCCGGGGAGTTCGCCACCCCGCCTGTCCTGGATCGGCACGGCGAGCCACGAGGTGCTGCACCGAGGGATGAACGCCAAGGAGGACCCCGTCTTCCTCAGCGTCGCCCGGGTCACCGCCGGCGCGTTCACCGCCCGCCGCGCCGATGCCGTCGTGGACAGCGACACCACTCACGTCCTGCGCAGTGTGCTGATGAAACCGGAGAGCGAGCTGTACCTGGAGCGCCTGCACGAGCGGGTGGAGCACCTGGCCAAGGCGTCGTGGCCTGCTCCTCCCCGGTGCGGCCGATGAGCAGTGACACGCCGCCGGCCCCGCTGGCCCTGGCCACCGACTCGCGCATCCCCGCCCGGGAGCCGGCGGCCACGACCGCCGATTACGACCGCTACTTCCACATCGCCCGCCACGCTCCGGACCTGGCGTCCTGGACGAGCAGCGTGCTACGGCTGCAAGCGGCCGTCCTCGCCGACCTTCCGCACACCGGTCTGGACGACGCGCAACGTGCCGCGGTCCTGACCGGCCTGCTGCACGCCTCCCACGCCACGCTGGCCGCGTGGCTGCCGTCCGGGCCGGGAGCCGCACCGGACGGTCCCACCGACGGCCCGGGCGACGCGCTGCACCGCTGGAAACTCGGCCACCAGCTCTTCCATCTCCTGCTGACCACCATGGACAGCACCCTCGACGACACCTTGGCCGCAGCGGGCGCGGCCCGGTGGACGTCCGTCCGGCAGGGCCTGGAGCGGTTGCGGACGCTGTACGACGCGGCCACCGCCGCCATGGCCTACGCCTCGGACTTCCCCGCCGCCGCCTACGCGGACGAGGTACGGCCCACCATGGAGCCGCCGTTCGCCGCACCGGGCTTCTCCGGGACGCTCAACCAGGAGCACCAGGTCCTGACCGGGCGCATGCACGCCCTCCGGACCGCGCTCGGAGACCTGTCGGCGCCGGCGCCCCTCCTCGCTGCGATCCGCCACGAGGAGGTTCTGCTGCGGGCGGCACAGCGACGCAACCGTAAGGCGCACGCGGCGATCTGTGAGCGCTGCGTGCCGGACGGCGCCTCTCTCCTGGCGCGGCACACCACTCGGCAGAGGAGCAGCCGTGCGACGGACGAGTGAGCGCGTGAGCCGGGCCGCGAGGCTCGCCGGGGACATCGAGGGCATCGACGCACGGACCGGTCTGCGGCTCCTGGCCGGCCTGGTCGACGAGGTGGTGTGGCTCGACCACTGCCCCACTGTGAGCGCCTCGTTCCAGCCGAAGCCCGTCTGGCTCCGGCACGAACCGGTCTCCGCCTGGCAGCCCCTGCCGGCACCTCCGGCCGGCCACCGGCCGGGCCCCCCCGACCCGCGCCGTGTCTGCGTCTCCTTCGCTCCCGAGCACGGGGACAACGCCCGCACCTGGGCCCGTACGTACGGCTACCGGCTGCTGGCCCCGGACTCCGGCGTCACGGCGTGGGCCGCCGACAAGATCAGCGCCACCCGGCTGTTCGCCGAGGCCGGGGTCCCCGTCCCGCCCTTCGTGGTGGTTCCCGCGACGGGCCGCGAGGCGGCGGAGGCGTACTGGAACGGCCGGTGGCAGCGGGCCGTGGCCCAGCGGGCGGAGAACAATCTCCTCGGCCGCGGGACCGTCCTCCTCGACGGGCCGCCGGACCTGCGGGCCTGCCTGGAGGCCTGGCCGGGCGAACCCGTCAAGCTCAGCCGCTTCGCTCCCGGGATCTCCCTGACCGTCACCGCGTGCGCCGGACCGGGCCGGACCGTCGTTTCGACGGTCTCCCACCAGCTCGTCGGGCTGCCCGAGCTGGCCGCCTCCTGGGGCACGCACTGCGGCAACCAGCTCGTGGGCCCGGACGACCTCGCCGAGGGGCTGTACGGGCAGGCCCGCACGGCCGCGTACCAGGTGGGCGAGGTGCTGCGGGGGCGCGGCTTCCGCGGCGTCTTCGGCCTGGACCTGGTGGAGGACGGCGGCCTGTTGCGCGCCGTCGAGGTCAATCCGCGTTTCCAGACAGTGGTGTCCCTGGTCCAGGCCGCCGAGGGTGCGGCGGGACTCCTGCCGGCCCTGGGCCTGCACGTCCTGTCGTTCCTCCTGCCCGCCCTGCCCCCTCCGGCGGCCGGACCGCTGCCGCGCGGACTGCGCCACAGCCAGCTCGTGGTGCACGCCCGTACGGCCGCCGTGGTGCGCCGCCCGGCCCCGACGGGGCGCTACCGCAGGGACGGACGCGCGGTGACGGGGCCGCTGCCCGGGCCGCCCGTGGTGTCCCGGCTGGCCGGCGACGAGGCCCTGTGGTGGGCCGTCGCCCACTCCGGGCCGGTCGTCGCGGGCCAGGAACTGGCACTCGCCCAGTTCCCGCAGCCCGTCGCGGGGCTGCTGCCCCGTCCGCACCTGCTGCCCGGCGCCTCGGCCTGGATCGCCGCCCTCGCCCCGGACGCGGAGAACGGCGACGGGAGCCCCGAGGCCGGGCCTGCCCCGCTACGGCTGGACGAGCAGCGGATGCGTGAGGCAGGACGCCACGCCGTCGAACTCGTCATCGCCCGGATGACCACCCCTGGCTCCCGGCCGCCCTGTCACGCCCCCTCCCCCGCTGCGCTGCGGGCCTCCCTCGACGAACCCCTCCCCGAGCACGGCACCCACGACCTGCCCGGGCTCCTCGACCAGGTCACCGAGCGGGCACTCGCCGAGGCGACCCGGCTGGACCACCCGCGCTGCTTCGCCTTCGTGCCCGCCACCGGCAACTTCGCCGCCGTGCTCGCCGACACGCTGGCCTCCGCGTACCTCTCCGTCCCCGGCGCCTGGCTCGTCGGGGCGGGCCCCACCCAGGTCGAACTGACCACCCTGCGCTGGCTGAAGACGTTCCTGGGCCTCCCGGACGGCCACGGCGGCCTGTTCGTCAGCGGCGGGTCCATGGCCAACCTGACCTGTCTGGCCGTCGCCCGCGACCACCTGCTCGACGGCCGGCCGCAGGCGCACGCCCGGCTGTACTGTTCCTCCCAGGCCCACCCTTCCGTCGCACAGGCTGCGCACCTCCTGGGCCTCGCCCGCGAACAGCTCACCGTCCTGCCTCCGGACGACGGCCTGCGCCTGGACGCCGACGTCCTGGCCGAGCGGGCCGGCCTCGACCGCCGCGCGGGACTGCGCCCCTTCGCCGTCGTCGCCACGCTCGGCACGACCGGCACCGGGGCCGTCGACCCCCTCGACCTCCTGGCCGACCTGTGCCAGGAGGAAGGGCTGTGGCTGCACGTCGACGGCGCCCACGGCGCGGCCGTCGCCGGCACCCCACGCGGTCACCACCTGCGGGACGCCCTCGGCCGGGCCGACTCCCTCACCGTCGACCCGCACAAATGGCTGTTCCAGCCGTACGAGATCGGCTGCGCCCTGCTCCGGCGCCCCGAACTGCTCCCTGAGACCTTCGGCGTGGCGCGCCACGCCCTCGACCAGGGCTATCTCCGGCCGGCCCATCCGGCCGCCCCGGCGGGCGAGGAGGTCAACCTCTCCGACCACGGCCCGCAGCAGAGCCGCGGCCTGCGAGCCCTGAAGCTCTGGCTCTCCCTGAAAACCTTCGGCGCCGCAGCCTTCCGCCGGGCCGTCGAGCAGGGAGCGGGCCTCGCCGAGTACGCCGCCGGGCTCGTCGAGGCCCACCCCGAGCTGGAGCTGGTCACGCCGCCGAGCCTCGGCATCCTCACCTTCCGCCACCGGCCCCGGGACGCGTCCGCCGCCTGGGACGCCGACGCGGCGCAGGCGCACATCAGCCGCAGGGTGTGCGCCGAGGGCGGGGCCGTCCTCCTCACGACCACGGTGCGCGGAGCCACCGTGCTGCGCATGTGCACCATCAACCCCGCCAGCACCCGCGCCGATGTGGCGCACGTCCTGGACCTGGTCACCCGTTACGGCCGCGAAACCTGACACGACGAGCGGCCACGGTCAGACGATCAGCAGCGCCGACGGCCCGGTGATCCGGCGCACCCCGCCCTTCGACGCGCACTTCAGCGGATCGAGCGTGGCCTGAAGCCCCGGCGAGGCCACCGTCCGTCCCTTGAACTTCCCGTTCGTCACCCGGCCCACCACCAGGACGACCGCCTGCCCGGCCACCTGCTGCACGTTCCCCATGCGGTACACGACCGTCGTCCGTTCCCCGGTGTTCCAGGTGATCTGCTCGACCGTGGTCGCATCGGAGAAGAAGCAGCCGTTCCGTCCGCCCCCGCTGATCGAGGATGTTCCCGACCGCAGCGCCGGGTCCGTGGAAACACAGTCGTATGCCCCGCTGCCGTCGATCCGGGTCCG
Source organism: Streptomyces mashuensis (assembly GCF_014654785.1). GTDB lineage: Bacteria > Actinomycetota > Actinomycetes > Streptomycetales > Streptomycetaceae > Streptomyces > Streptomyces mashuensis. The sequence goes on along the minus strand of NZ_BNBD01000007.1, from coordinate 268,412 downwards.
TTGCGCCGTGAGCGACAGACCGGGCGAGAACGAGATCGTATTGCTCCCCGTACAGCTCACCACGGCGGCAGCGCGCGCCGCATGTGCCGCGTGTGCCGACGCGTCAGGGGCCGCGTGCACCAGCGCGGCCAGCGAGGCCGCCACCACGCACCCGAACCGCCTGCCCCACGAGAACCGTCCGCCCATGACCGCCCAACCCCTCCCGCAAAGCCACCGCGTACCGACAGCGGCATCCTTGCGCTCCGGCGCACAGCACGCCCGGGGCTCGCCGCGGAAACGACCGACGGGCAGCAGCACGGTCTCCCCGCGCGGCGCGGAAGCTCGCCCACGCGCCCCGGCACCGCCGTGTCCTGGCGGCGGCGGGTCCGGTCAACGCCGTTCGGTGCCGCCAGGACGTCCAGCAGCCCCGGGGGGCTGTTGCGACGGCGCTTGCTGAGAGGTCAGCACGGTGTGACGGCGTCGGGGGGCTGGAGGGCGCGCAGGAGGTAGTCCTCGTCGACGGGTTCGGGGTCGGCCAGGTCTCCGACCGCCTGGAGCAGATTGGTCCTGTCGTAGGAGCGGCGCTGGGCGAGGTAGTCGAGGAACCGTGTCTGTTCGCCGATGAGGGCTTCGGCCGGGGTGGGGTCGGTCAGTTCGGGCACGGGGACCAGGGTCACGCCGGGATAGCGTCGTTCCAGAGCGCGGGCCGCCGTCGCCATCGCGGTGTTCTGCGGATGAGTGACGTGAAGCGTTCGCAGGGAAGGCGTGTCGCGCAGGGCCTGGGCGGCGCGGACCATGGCCTTGGCGGCGTAGTCGGCTTGGAGCAGGTTCAAAGCGCCTCCTGGGTCGAGGGCCGCCTGTAGACGCAGCGTGTCTCCCCGGCCCTGCCTGCGGGCGAGCAGCAGCGCCCGCCCCTTGTCGCGTACGGTCATCGAGCGCGCGCCCGCCTCGACGACGTGGGACAGGGATTCCAGCGGCTGGCCGGGCAGACCGTCGGGAACGGGGCGGTCGGTGACGAGGAGGCTGGGCCGCATGACGGCCACCGGTCGTCGTGTGCCGCGTGCCCAGGCGTGCACCATGGTTTCGGCGGTGTACTTGGTCTCCTCGTAGGCGAGGTGGAAGCCGTCGTCCTCGCGCAGGTCGTCCTCCAGTACGTGGCCGGTGAGCCGCCTGCCCGCCACATAGGCGGTGCTGACGTGCACCAGCTGGGCGGTGGGGGCTTGGTCGGCGAGGTCGAGGAGGTGCCGGGTGCCGAGCACGTTGGACCGGAACAGGGGCACCGGATCACCGACCAGGCTGAGCAGGGCCGGCGCTGTGCCAGATCTGGGTGAGTGCGTCGGTTGCCCGCGCGAGGGCGTCGGCGCTCAGGCCGAGGCCGGGCCGGGTGATGTCGCCGCTGACGTAGCGCAGCCGCGCGAGGGCTTGTGGAGGCAGGGGCGGGCCGTCGAGCCAGGTGACGGCGGCTTCGGTGCGGGCGCGCAGGCTTTCCTCGCTGCCGCGGCCGAGTACGGTCACGGGTTCGCCGCTCGGGTCGGCCAGCAGTTCACGGACCAGGCGGCAACCGAGAAAGCCGGTGGCGCCGGTGATGAGGATGGACAAGGCCTCTCCTCAGCGGTGTCGAGGAACACAGTGGGTGAGGGCATGACGTCGGGCATGTCACCTCGGGTTCAGGCCGCGCGGCCTGCTGCGGTGACTTCACCACGCGAGGGAGCGCAGGAGGAGGGCTGTAGTGCGGCGGCACCGGATTGAGTGAATGTGCGCCGACAACGCTACCTTGCATGCGGATTCGACGGACATGATGAGCATGTCACCAGTGTGCGTGGGGTGTTGATGGATTGCCACCACCTGCCCGGAAGGGGCGCGGACATGCACCAGGAACCAACCGCCTTCGACGAGCGTGCGATCGCTGTCGTGGGCGTGGCCTGTCGTATGCCCGGCGGCATCACGGGAATGGACGATCTGTGGAACGCCCTGGAAGAGGGGCGTGACCTCGTCACCGAGATGCCTGCCGACCGGTTCGACACCGACCGGTTCGTGAACACGGACATGCCGCGCCCGGGCAAGACCTACACCGCGGCGGGCGGTTTCCTCGACGACATCGCCGGCTTCGACGCCGCCTACTTCGGCATCTCTCCGAAGGAGGCCGCGCACATGGATCCGCAGCACCGGCTTCTGCTGGAACTGGCGGCGGAGACGCTGGACGACGCGGCCATCGCTCCGGAGCGGCTGGCCGGCACCGACACCGCGGTCTACGTCGGCATTTGTGACGCGTCCTACGCCGGCCTGCTGGCACTCGAGCCGCGCGGGATGAACGCCTACACCATGTCGGGGACGGCCTCCTCGATCGCCGCCAACCGGCTCTCGCACACGTTCGATCTGCGCGGGCCGAGCATGGCCGTGGACACCGCCTGCTCGTCGTCCCTGGTGGCCCTGGACCGGGCCTGCCACACCCTGTGGGAGGGCACCAGCACAACAGCCCTGTGCGGTGGCGCGAACATCCTTCTCAGCCCCTTCCACTACGTCGGCTTCTGCCAGGCCTCCATGCTCTCCCCACGGGGCAGGTGCGCCTCGTTCTCCGCCGACGCCGACGGGTTCGTGCGGTCCGAGGGCGGCGGCATGGTGCTGCTCAAGCGGCTGGCCGACGCACTCGCCGACGGCGACCGCATCCACGGCGTCATCCTGGGCAGCGCCAGCAACTGCGACGGCAGGACCCTGGGCCTGGCCCTGCCCAACGCCGACGCCCAGGAGGACCTGCTGCGCCGCGTCTACGCGCAGTCGGGCGTGCATCCCGACGAACTGGTGTATCTGGAGGCGCACGGCACGGGCACCGCCGTGGGCGATCCGCTGGAGGCGCAGGCCATCGGCCGGGCCCTGGGCATGCGCCGGATCACCGGAGCGCTGCCGGTCGGCTCGGTCAAGACCAACGTGGGGCACCTGGAGCCGGCCTCCGGCATGGCCGGGCTGTGCAAGGCGCTGCTCGTGCTGCGGCACCGGACCATCCCGGCCTGCCTGCACGCCCGGGAACCCAGCCCGGCCATCGACTTCACCGGGCTCGGCATCGACCTGGTCACCGCCAACCGCCCGCTGGCCCAGGTGTCACGACCGGTCATCGGCGTCAATTCCTTCGGCTTCGGCGGCGCCAACGCCCACACCATCCTGACCGCTCCGCCGGCCGGCCGGCCGGACACGCACGAAGCAGGCGTGGCTGTGCCGGAGGGCCTGCCGGTCCTGGTCAGCGCCCGCACGCAGCAGGCACTGGTCCAAGCGACGGCCCGCATGGCCGAACGGCTGAACGCCGCGGCCCCGGAGGACTTCTACGACATCGCTCACACCTCCTGCCGCCGCCGCGGGCGGCACGAGTACCGTGCCGCAGCGTTGGCCGCGACACCGGCACAGGCCGCAGAGCAGTTCGCCGCACTCGCCGAATCCGGTACGGGCTGTGCGCTGCAGGCGGTGCGTGCCGGACGGGTGGCTTTCGTCTACAGCGGCAACGGTTCGCAGTGGGCGGGCATGGGCGCGGACCTGCTCGCTGAAGACCCGGTCTTCCGGCAGGCCGTGATGAGCGTGGATGCCGAGCTGATGCCACGGTTGGGCTGGTCGGTCGCCGAGTACCTGGCCTCCCCGGCCGAGCAGTGGGATCTGGCGGCCACGGAAGTGGCACAGCCGCTGCTGTTCGCCGTCCAGACCGGCCTCACCGGGATGCTGCGGAGCCAGGGCGTGGAACCGGCCGTCGTGCTCGGCCACAGCGTCGGCGAGGTCGCTGCGGCCTGCACCGCCGGCGCCCTGACCCTCGCGCAGGCCGCCGAGGTGATCAGCGAGCGCAGCCGGGCCCAGGCGGCCACGGCGGGCACCGGGCGCATGGCAGCTCTCGGACTGGCCCCGGACCGGGCCGCCGAGATCCTTCAGGCGTACGCGGGGAAACTGGAGATTGCAGCCGTCAACAGCTCCAAGGACGTCACCGTGGCAGGCGACGCCCAAGCGCTCGCCGCTCTTGGCGAACGTTGCGCCGGACAAGGCGTCTTCTTTCGCGACCTCGACCTCGACCACGCCTTCCACAGCCGGGCGATGGACCCGCAGCGCGAACTGCTGACCGCCGCGTTGCAAGACCTGCGGCCGCACCCGGCCGGCATTCCTTTCTGCTCCACGGTCACCGGCACCCGGACCGCCGGCCACGAGCTGGATGGCGCCTACTGGTGGCGCAACGTGCGCGAGCCCGTCGCCTTCGCCCAGGCCGTGGACGAAGCCGTCGACGACGGCGCGGACATCTTCCTGGAAATCGGCCCCCACCCCGTCCTGCGCACGTATCTGCGGCGCATCGCGGAGGCGCGCCCCCAGGTTCCGGTCGCTGTCGTGGAGACCCTGCGCCGCGGGCACAGCGGCACCGAGGCGATCACAGCGGCGCGTGCCGCCCTGCTGGCCATCGGCGCCAAGACCGACTGGTCACGCTACTTCCCGCGCCCCGGCCGGGTGGCTGATCTGCCCGCCTACCCCTGGCAGCGCGAGCACCACTGGACTGTGCCCAAGGAGCAGGTCCCCGGCAGCCTGCCCGTGCTGCACCCGCTGCTCGGCAGCCGGGTACCCGCACCCTTCCCGCTGTGGGCGGGGGCAGTGGAGCCGGCCCTGGCGCCCTGGCTGGCCGATCACCGGATCGTCGGCAGCGTCGTCATGCCCGCCACCGGCTACGTGGAGATGGCGCTGGCCGCCGGACGCCTGGTGTGGGACGCGCCGGTGGAGGTCGAGCACCTCGACATCACCAGCGCCATGGTCGTGAACTGGGCCGACGCCTCCGCAGTGAAGGTCCAGGTCTCCCTGGACCGCGACAACGGCCTGTTGCAGGTCTCCAGCACCGACGGGCACACCGGCGAACCCCGCACGCACGCACGCGCCCGCGTGCGCAAACTGCTCGCGTCCCGGCCCGGCCCGCTCGACCTGGAGGCGCTGCGCGAGCGGTGCACGCGACTGGTGACGGCCGAGGACCACTATGCCGCGTGCACGGAAGCCGGTCTCGGCTACGGTCCGGCCTTCCGCGTCCTGACCACCCTGCACACCGGCGACCATGAAGTCCTGGCCCACTACAGCCACCCGGCGCCCGGCGCGCCGTACACCGCGCACCCGGCGCTGCTCGACGGCGCCCTGCAGGCAGGCGCCCCGCTCCTGGCCGACCTTGCGGCGCAAGGCCAGGCCTACCTGCCCGCCGCCATCGGCGCAGTCCGGATCTGGGCCACACCGTCCGCGTCCGGCGTCGTCGCGGTACGGGAACGGTCCCGCACCGACAGCGAAATCTGCTGGGACATCACCCTCGCCGACCCCGACGGCACCGTCACCGCCGAGCTCGACGGCTGCCGCCTGCGCCGCTTCGCCGGCACCCGCACCACCCCGCTGACCATCACCCACACGGTGCTGCGCGCCGCACCCCGCAACGCCGCCTGCCGCTCCGCGCCCTCGCCGGTGCCAGTGCCCGCCCGGGTGATCAGCGCGTGCGCACCCCGCATCGCCGAGGCCCGCGCAGCCTGGAGGGAGCTGGGCTACGACCGAGGCCGTGCCGACTTCATCGAGTTCACCACTCGTGGCATCGCCGCAGCAGTGTCTTCCCTCCTGCCCGACCCGGCAGCTGCTTTCACGGCGGAGGACTTCGTCGGATACGGCATGCAGAGGCGACATCTGCGGCTGTTGGAGCTCGTGTGGCAGCTGCTGGAGCAGCATGGATTGCTTCATGCCGAGCCGGAAGGGCGCTACCGCCTGACAAGCGAGCAGCCGAAGGGGGAGGGAATCGAGCCCGCAGCACTCACCGAAAGTCAGACACATTTCATCAACGCTGCGGCGCTGGCCGCTCACCACCGCGCGCACCTCCCCGGCATCCTGCGCGGGAACCGCGACCCGATGGAACTCCTGGCCGACGACGCGACGGCGAAGACGCTCGAACAGTTCTACGACGTCGACCCTTTCTGTGGTTTCTACAACCGTCTGGCTCAGATCCTGCTCAAGGAGATCGTCCGTGCCTGGCCCGCCGACCGGCCCCTTCGCATCCTTGAGGTGGGGGCCGGGACGGGCGGTCTCACCGCCAGGTTGCTGCCGCTGCTCCCGCCGCAGCGTACCCACTACTGCTTCAGCGATGTCTCGCCCTTCTTCTTCACTCGGGCCCGTAACCGGTTCGCCTGCTACGACTTCGTCGACTACCGCACGTTCAACCTGAACACGCCACCGGCCGAGCAGGACTTCACACCGCACGCCTTCGACCTCGTCGTGGCGGGCAACGCCCTGCACACCGCCGAAGACCTCACCCGTGCCCTTGAACATGTCGCCGCACTTCTGGCGCCCGGCGGAGCCCTGCTCGCCTTCGAAATCCACACCCCGGAGACGGTGGTCCCGATCTTCGGCACACTCGACAGCTTCTACGGCAACACCGACACCACGCTGCGCCCCCTCTCCCTGCTTCTGCCGCGGGACGAGTGGCCCGGCCTGTTGAGGGCATGCGGCTTTGCGCACATCGAGCAGACCGGAGACGACGACGCAACGCCGGGGGCTCAGGACGGCTGCGTGCTCCTGGCGACGGTTCCCGCCGCCGACCCGCACGACGAGACGCCTGCGCCCGACACCCGCACGGAGGCTGCCTTCGTCGTGGCTGCCGAATCCGCAGACGAACTGCCGCTCGCCACGACGCTGACCGACACCCTGTCCGCCGGGCGGGGAGACGCTGCGCGGGCCGTCCTCGCGCCCCGTACACGTGAGGAATGGGAAGCTGTTCTCGGCGGCGCCGGCGGAGCCTCACCGGCCGTGGTGCTGCTCCTGGGCGAGGTGGCGGACGACCCGGACACGGTGGTGGCCCGGACTGCGCACTGCGCAGAAATCCTGCGAGGCTGTGCGTTGGCCCTGGAGGTGCTGCAGGAGGGCAACCGCCGCCCACAGGTGTGGGTGGTGACCCGGTCCAGCGGCGCCGTCGAGGTCGGCCTGGCCGTCGAACAGCCGGCCGATGCGGCGGTATGGGCCATGGCTCGCTCGGTGGCCAACGAGTGGCCCGGAATGCAGTGCCGGCGAGTGTCCCTGACCCGTGCGGGCGATCTCGACCAGGACGCGCGACGCCTGGCTCAGGAACTGTGCGCGCCCGGGGACGAGGACGAGATCGTGCTCACGGCACAGGGCCGGTTCGTGGCCCGCGAGCAGCGCCACCCCAGGAGCCGCCCTGCCACCGACGGCCAGTCGTACACACTCCACGTCCGTGATCCCGGCCTGTCCTACGAACTGTCCTGGCAGGAGAGAAGGCGTCCGGTGCCTGGTTCCGGCGAGGTGCTGGTCGAGGTCAGGGCAGCCGCCCTGAACTACCGCGACATGCTGCGGGCCACCGGCCTGCTGCCCGCCGAAGCCAGTGAAAGCCCTCCCTTTACGAGCGGCTTCGGGATGGAGTGCGCGGGCCTGGTCGTCGCCTGCGGTGAAGGCGTGACCCAGCTCAAGCCGGGCGACCGTGTCGTCTGCTTGGCGGCGGCCGCCCTGGGCTCCTACACCCTGGCCCGGGCCGAGTCCACCTTCCCGCTGCCGGACGGCACCACTTTCACCGGGGGAGCCACCATGCCGGTGGCCTACGCAACCGTCCTCTACAGCCTGGGCACACTCGCCCGTCTCCAGCCCGGCGAGACCGTCCTCATCCACGGCGCGGCAGGCGGGGTCGGCCTTGCAGCCCTGCGCTACGCCACCGCCCGCGGAGCCGACGTCATCGCCACCGCAGGCAGCGACCTCAAACGGAACTACCTCACGTTCCTGGGCGTCAGGCATGTCCTGGACTCACGCTCGCTCGCTTTCGCGGACCAGATCCGCTCGATCACCCAGGGCCGTGGCGTCGATGTCGTCCTCAACTCACTGGCCGGCGAGGCAATGGCCCGCAGCCTGGAACTACTGCGCCCCGGCGGCAGGTTCCTCGAACTCGGCAAACGAGACTTCTACGAGAACAAGCCCCTTCTGCTGAGGCCGTTCACCAACAACATCGCATTCTTCGGTGTCGACCTCACCAAGGTCCTCACCGATGAGTGCCAACTCACCCAGCTGCTCTCCCAACTGACGGATCCGGTCCTGAAGGACGTCGTCCGTCCGCTCCCCCACAGCATCTTCCCGGCCGGGCGCGTGGGCGAGGCGTTCGCCTTCCTGCAGCACTCGCACCACATCGGCAAGGTCGTCGTCGCCTTCGATCCCCTGGACGAACCACCGCTCGTCGAACCCTGCCCCCAGGCACCCCGTCTCGACCCGGCCGGCACCTACCTCGTGACCGGCGGCACCAGCGGCTTCGGCGCCGAGACAGCCCAGTGGCTCGCCGGCCTCGGCGCCCGGCACCTCGCCCTCGTCAGCCGGCGCGGCCCCGACGCTCCCGAGGCCGAGACGGAGCTCACCGCCCTGCGCCAACAGGGCGTGCAGGCCACCGCCTACGCCGCCGACACCACCGACCTCACGGCCATGACCGAGCTCGTGGCCCGGATCGACCGCCAGGGCCATCCACTGCGCGGCGTCGTGCACGCCGCCATGCACTTGGACGACGCGCTGCTGCGCGACCTGGACCCGGACCGCATCGCAACCGTGCTGCGCCCGAAGATCGCCGGTGCGATGGTCCTCGACCGCCTCACCCGTGACCGGGACTGCGACCTGTTCCTGATGTACTCCTCCGCCACGGCGTTGTTCGGCAACGTCAAACAGGTCCCCTACGCGGCCGGGAACGGGTATCTGGAGGCACTGGTCCGCAGCCGCCGACGCTCGGGCCTGCCCGGGCAGGCGATCGCATGGGGGGCGCTCGACGCCGGCTACGTGGCCCGTAATGACCTGGCCGCCTCCTTCGCCGCTCTCGGCTTCACCATGGTCACCGTCCGCGAGGCGCTCACCGCGGCCGAGCAGCTGATGCGCCACAACGCCCCCGTGGCCAGCGTCGGGCGCTGGGACTTCGCCACCTTGCGCGCCCTGTTCCCCCTGGCGTCCAGCCCGCGCCTCGCCGGCCTGGCGCCGGCAGGCAGCGACACGCGTGACAAGACAGAGGAACTGCTGCGCCGGCTCTCACCCGAGGAGGCGCTGGCCCTCCTCACGCAGAGCATCGCCGAACATATCGCCGAGGTCATGCACATGGACGTCTCCCAGGTGGATCTGCACCGGCCACTGGACACGTTCGGCATGGACTCGCTCATGGCCGCCGAACTTCTCGTCAAGTTCCATCAGGCCTATGCCATCGACCTCCCTCCCATGGAGCTGCTGCGCAGCACCACCGGGTCGATCGCGGATCTGTCCCAACTGATCTGTATCCGCCTCGGCTTGGGCCACAGCACCGAAGCTCGGGCCGGGCAGACACTCCTCATGAGAGACGAGCCAGTCACCCCACCTGCGACGTGAACGTCTCGTACGCCTTCTCGTCGAAGAGCACGAAGCGGACCTCCTCCACGTCCGTCGGCGTCTGCCGCACCGTCGCGACCGCGATGCGGGCCGCGTCCTCCACCGGCCAGCGGTAGATGCCCGTGGAGATCGCCGGGAACGCCACCGTCCTCGCGCCCAGCTCGTCCGCAACCCGCAGGGATTCCCGGTAGCAGGAGGCGAGCAGCGACTCGTCGCCGCCGGAAACCTGAAACACCGGGCCCACCGTGTGGATCACCCAGCGGGCCCGGAGGCGGCCTGCCGGGGTGGCGACCGCCTGGCCCGTGGGGAGGCCCTTGCCGTAGTAGGACGCGCGGAGGGCACGGCAGGCGGCGAGGATGTCGGGGCCGCCCGCGCGGTGGATGGCGCCGTCGACCCCGCCGCCGCCCAGGAGGGAGGAGTTCGCCGCGTTGACGATCGCGTCGGTGTCCTGCTGGGTGATGTCGCCGAGGACGAAGGTGATGGTGGGAGACATGGCGGCATGATCCCATTCCGTCCGCGTTCGCGCCCGGGCATTTCCCGAGGAGACTGGAGGTGGACGACGACGAGGAGTCCGAGCAGTGACGACGAGGAGCGAGCGATGTCTCACACCACGGAGTGGAAGGTCCGCCTCCAGCTCGTCGAGGACGAGGGCAGGACGACGGCGCGGGCCATGCTGGACACCGGGAACACGTCGCTGACCTCCAGCGGCACCGCCCGGTGCGCCCCCGGGGACCGGGACGTGCCCGAGATCGGTGACGAGTTCGCGGCCGGGCGGGCCCTGCGTGACCTGGGAGAACAGCTGCTGCACACGGCCGAGCGCGACGTGGAGGCGATGGGCGCGACGCCCGAGCCGCGGACGTCCACCCCTTACGGCTGGGCGCTCTGAGGCCCCCCAGCCGCCGGGGCCGTTCGGCCCATGGCGGCGCACCGGCCCCGTGGATCATGATCGAGGGTGGCGCGGCAGCGCCACGGACCGTCGTGGTCAGTCGATCGGGTCGATCAGGGAGCCGGTGAGGTGGAGCAGTCAGAGGTGGACGGCGAGCGGGTGCGGGTGTTCCTCGTCGACGACCACGAGGTCGTGCGGCGGGGCATCCGTGACCTGCTGGAGGCCGAGGACGGCATCGAGGTCGTCGGTGAGGCCGGCAGTGCGGACCAGGCCCTGGCCCGCGGGCCCGCGCTGCGCCCGGACGTGGCCGTGCTCGACGTGCGGCTGCCCGACGGCGACGGCATCACCGTCTGCCGTGAGCTGCGGTCGCGCATGCCGGGCCTGGCCTGCCTGATGCTGACGTCCTTCGACGACGACGATGCGCTGCTCGACGCCATCATGGCAGGCGCCGCGGGCTACGTGCTGAAGCAGATCCGCGGCTCGGACCTCGTCTCGGCGATCCGTACCGTCGCGTCCGGGCAGTCGATGCTCGACCCGGCGACCACCGGCCGGCTCATGAGCAGCCTGCGCGCCGAGAGCGGCGACGGCCGGGCGGAGGAGCCCGAGGGCGAGGACCCGCTGGCCGGGCTGTCGCCGCGGGAGCGGGAGATCCTCGCGTTCATCGGGGACGGGCTCACCAACCGGGAGATCGCCCAGCAGCTGTTCCTGTCGGAGAAGACGGTGAAGAACCACATTTCGCGGATGCTGGCGAAGCTGGGGGTGGAGCGGCGTGTGCAGGCGGCGGTGCTGGCCACGCAGGCCGCCGCCGAGCGTACCGGCTGACCGGCCCGGTCGTCCGCAGGGGGCCGATCAGCCCGTCCACCGCCATTCGGCCACTTCCGGCAGGTCCACGCCGTGCTCGCGCACCCACGCGTGGTGGCGCGTACGGACGTCGGCCATCGCCTGCCGTACGGCGGCGGCCCGCACCGCCAGGCCCGGCACGCGGTCGACGACGTCCATGACCAGCCGGTAGCGGTCGAGGTCGTTGCGGACCACCATGTCGAACGGCGTGGTCGTGGACCCCGACTCCTTGTAGCCGCGCACGTGCAGGTTGGAGTGCCCGGCCCGGCGGTAGGCGAGGCGGTGCACCAGCCACGGGTAGCCGTGGTACGCGAAGATGACGGGCTTGTCGCGCGTGAACAGGGCGTCGTACGCGTGGTCCGGCATGCCGTGCGGGTGCTCCTCGTACGGCATGAGGCGGGTCATGTCGACGACGTTGACGACGCGGACGGCCACGTCGGGCAGGTGCTGCCGCAGCAGTCCCGCCGCGGCCAGCACCTCGTGGGTGGGGACGTCGCCGGCACAGGCGAGGACGACGTCGGGGTCCCGGCTGCCGTCCTCCGTGCCGGCCCACTCCCAGATGCCGGCGCCGCGGGCGCAGTGGGCGCGGGCGGCGTCCAGGTCCAGCCAGTCGTAGCAGGGCTGTTTGCCGGCCACGACCACGTTGACGTGGTCGCGGCTGCGCAGGACGTGGTCGGTCACCGCCAGCAGCGTGTTGGCGTCCGGCGGCAGGTAGACGCGGACGACCTCGGGGCTCTTGTTGAGCACGTGGTCGACGAAGCCGGGGTCCTGGTGGGAGAAGCCGTTGTGGTCCTGGCGCCACACGTGCGACGTGAGCAGGTAGTTGAGGGAGGCGACGGGGCGGCGCCAGGGCAGGCCCCGGGACACCTTCAGCCACTTGATGTGCTGGTTGACCATCGAGTCGACGATGTGCACGAACGCCTCGTAGCACGAGAACAGCCCGTGCCGGCCGGTGAGGAGGTAGCCCTCCAGCCAGCCCTGGCACAGGTGCTCGGAGAGCACCTCCATCACCCGGCCGTGCGGGCCGAGGTGCTCGTCGGTCGGCAGGGTCGCGATCTGCCACGCCTTGTCGGTGGCGCCGTAGAGCGCCTGGAGGCGGTTGGAGGCGGTCTCGTCGGGGCCGACGACGCGGAAGTCGCGCCGGTCCGCGGTCGCCGCCATGACCTCCTCCAGGAAGCCGCCGAGCACGGCCGTCGGCTCGTGCCGTGCCGCGCCGGGCTTGTCGACGGCCACGGCGTGCCGTTCCAGGGGCGGCAGCGGCAGCGAGCGCAGCAGCAGGCCGCCGTTGGCGTGCGGGGTGGCGCCCAGGCGGCGGCCGCCCTCCGGTACGCACGCGAGGACGGCGGGCACGGGGCGCCCCTCGGCGTCGAACAGCTCGTCGGGGCGGTACGAGCGCAGCCACTCCTCCAGCTGCCGCAGCCGCCCGGCGTCCTCCCGCACCCCGGACAGCGGCACCTGGTGGGCACGCCAGGTGCCCTCCACGGGCTTGCCGTCCACGTCGGCGGGGCCGGTCCAGCCCTTGGGCGTACGCAGCACGATCATCGGCCACGGCGGCCGTTCGCCCTCCGGTGTCCCGCCGGCGGCGGCCGCTTCGCGGGCGGTGCGCTGGATGGCGGCGATGGTCTCGACGGCGGTGTCCATGGCGGCGGCCATCTCGCGGTGCACCTGGCGCGGGTCGTCGCCGCTCACGTACAGCGGGGCGTGGCCGTAGCCGCGCAGCAGGGCGTCGAGCCGGCCGGCGGGGAGCCGGGCGAGCAGCGCCGGGTTGGCGATCTTGTAGCCGTTGAGGTGCAGGACGGGCAGGACGGCGCCGTCGTGCACCGGGTCGAGGAAGGCGTGGGAGTGCCAGGACGCGGCGAGCGGCCCCGTCTCGGCCTCGCCGTCGCCGACGACGCAGGTGACGAGCAGCGAGGGGTTGTCGAGGGCGGCGCCGTAGGCGTGGGCGAGGCTGTAGCCCAGCTCGCCGCCCTCGTGGACGGAGCCGGGCGTCTCGGGCGCCACGTGGCTGGGCACGCCGCCGGGGAAGGAGAACTGCCGGAAGAGCCGGGCCATGCCGTGCGCGTCGCGCGGGACGTCGGGGTAGACCTCGCTGTAGCTGCCGTCCAGCCAGGAGTTGGCGAGCACGGCGGGCCCGCCGTGGCCGGGGCCCCACACGCACAGCGCCTCCAGGTTCCGCGCCTTGACCACCCGGTTGAGGTGGGTGTGCACGAGGTTGAGCCCCGGTGAGGTGCCCCAGTGGCCGAGGAGGCGGGGCTTGACGTCCTCGGGGCGCAGGGGGCGGGTGAGCAGGGGGTTGTCCAGCAGGTAGATCTGCCCGGCGGACAGGTAGTTCGCGGCGCGCCAGTGGGCGTCGAGCGCCGCCAGCTCGTCGTCGGGAAGGACGTGCAGGCGCTGCGCCGGATCGGCCATGGCTCGCTCCTTCGTGGCTGCGGTGGGCTACGGGGGGGCTACGGGAGTACGGGGGGGACGGCGGCGCGCGCCGCCTGCCGGTACGGCTGCCCGGCGGCGGCACTTCCATCCACGGTGGCACCGGGGCGCACGGCCCGCCAGACGCGCAGTCCGGCCACCCCCCGCCACCCGGTCGGCCCATCCCCTCTGGTCCCGTGCCGCCCGGGGGCCGGACCATCGTGGTGGAAGGGGTGTCCATGACCACCGACCTCGAGCTGGAGATCTGCGGGACGCGCCCCGGGGAGTACGAGGTGCGGGTGGTGCGCGCTGCGGCCGGTGGGGAGCCGGAGGCGGTGCTGCGGCTCGACGTGGACGCGCTGCTGGCGCGGCGGGCCGAGCTGGAGAACACGGTGCTGGCGTCGTCGGTGTCGGCCCGGCGCGTGGTGCCCGTGGCCGAGGAACCGGTGCGGCAGGTCGGCGAGAACCTGTTCACGGCGCTGTTCGCGGGGCCCGTCTACGGGGCGTACCGGGCCAGCCTGGGGGTGGCGCAGGCGCGCCAGGAGCGGCTGCGGATCGCGTTGCGGCTGGAGGCGCCGGAGCTGGCGCTGCTGCCGTGGGAGGCGCTGTTCGACCCGGAGACCGACACGTACCTGTGCCGGCACGAGCCGTTGGTGCGGCACGTGCCGGCGCCGTACACGCCCGAGCCCCGGCAGGTGCGGCCGCCGCTGCGCGTCCTGGTGCTGATCGCCTCGCCGCGCGGGCTGCCGCCGCTGGACACCGAGGCCGAACGCGGCCGGCTGGAGAAGGCGCTCGCCGGGCAGCTGGCGGCGGGCCGGGTGGAGCTGAGCTGGCTGCCGCAGGCGAGCTGGGACAGTGTGCACGCGCGTCTCCAGGAGGGCGAGTGGCACGTCCTGCACTTCATCGGGCACGGCGACTACGACGTGACCGCCGACGAGGGGCTGATCGCCCTGGTGGACGACGACGGCGGCCCCGACATGGTGGAGGCGTCCCGCCTCGCCGACCTGCTGGGCGAGGCCGAGCCGACGCCGCGGCTGGTCGTGCTCAACTCCTGCGCGTCGGCGCGCGGCGGCACGAAGGACGTGTTCTCCAGTACGGGCGCGGCGCTGGTGCGCAGCGGCATCCACGCGGTCGCGGCGATGCAGTTCACGGTCAGCGACCGGGCCGCCCTGCGTTTCGCGCAGGGTTTCTACACGTCGCTGGCCGGCGGGCACCGCATCGACGAGGCGGCGCGCAGTGCCCGTATCGCGATGCTGGGCGGGGGCCGGCAGGCCCTGGAGTGGCTGACGCCGGTGCTGTACGTACGCGGTGACACGACGCGGCTGTTCACGTTCACCGCGCCGCCGCCCCCGGTGACGCCGGCCGCCGCCGCTGCCGCCGCTCCCGGGGCCGGGGCGCCCCCTCCGCTGCCTGCGGAACAGCTGCGGGCGCAGGTGCGGACGCTGCGGGTGATGGCCTGCGCCGAGATGCGCGTGGGCCATTACGAGAAGGCCGTCGAGCTCCTCGACGACCTGCTGACGCTCGACCCCGGCAACGAGGAGGCGCAGACCCTGCGGACCGAGGCCACGGGCCGGAGGCGGCTGGCCGGGCTGCGCGACCGGGCGGCGCAGGCGGAGGCCGCGCAGGACTGGCCTGCCGCCGTCGAGGCGTACGTGGAGCTGCTCGGCGAGAACCCCGACGACAAGGAGGCGGCCGCCCGCCTCGACGCCTGCCGGACGCAGCAGCGCATCGCCGACCTGCGGGCGGAGCTGCTGTACCACGCGGAGGCGGGCCAGTGGCGGGCGGTGCTGGACGTGGACGAGGAGCTGCGCGGCCTCGACGCGTCCGCGGCCGACCCGGACGGGCTGGCGACCCGGGCCCGCTCGGAACTGCAGGAAGCGGAACGGCACGAAGCGGAACAGGCCACGGAGGCAGCCCGCACCGAGCCCCTCGTCGTCCCCTTCGGGGAGCAGGTGTACGCCCTGTCCTGGTCGCCCGACGGCCGGCGCCTGGCCGTCTCCGGTACCGCGGCGACGGCGCGCGTCCTCGACGCGGCCGACGGCGCCGAACTGCTCGCCGTGCAGGCGGGGGTCGTGGATCTGCACTGGGTGTACGCGGTGGCGTTCGGCCCGGACGGCACACGGTTCGCGACGGGCTCGGACAACCACTGGGTCAGGGTGTGGGACGCCGGCAGCGGCGAGCGGCTGCTGGAGATGCGGCACGACAAGCCGGTGCTGACGGTGGCCTTCGGCCGCGACGGGGCGTACGTGGCGTCCGGCGGCCTGGACGGGACGGCACGGGTGTGGGACGCCGCGACGGGCCGGGAGGTGCGGCGGGTGCACCACGCGGGGGCGGTGTTCGAGGTGGCGCTGAGCCCGGACGGCGGGCGGCTGGCCACGGGCAGCCAGGACGAGACGGCCCGGCTCTGGGACGTGGCCACGGGCAGCCGTCTGCTGGAGGTGCACCACGACCACGCGGTGTTCGCCGTGGCCTTCGGGCCGGACGGCGGGCGGCTGGCCACGGGCAGCCACGACGGCACCGCCCGGGTGTGGGACGCGAGAACCGGGGAGCAGCTCCTGGTGCTGCCGCACGACTGCACGGTGTTCGCGGTGGCGTTCAGCCCGGACGGCCGGTGGCTCGCCACCGGCTGCCACGACGGCACGGCCCGGGTGTGGGACGCCGTCAGTGGCGAGCCGGTCCAGGAGGTGCGCCACGACGACAAGGTGCTGGTCGTGGCGTTCAGCCCGGACGGCACCCGGCTGGCCACGGGCAGCCACGACCGCACCGTACGGGTCTGGCCGGTGGCTGAGTGACCGAGTGACTGACGACCACGGACGAAAGTGAGACGGAACGGTGGGACGACTCGTCGAATTCCCGGTGGAGGGCGGCGGTTCCGTCGTCGTCGAGACCACGGAGCACGCCCCGGGCGTGGTGACGCGCGGCATGGCCGACAGCGCGGCGGTGGAACGCGCCCGGCAGACGTTCGAGGAGGCCGTGCGCCGGGTGGAACCGGCCGTGCAGGCCGTCGTGGCCCGGCTGAAGGCCATCGCCGAGTCCCCGGACTCGATCCGCATCGACTTCGGCATGGACCTGCACGCGGAGGCGGGCGCGGTCATCACGAAGGCCAGCTCGACCGCCAACTTCACGGTGTCGGTGTCCTGGCAGCGGAAGCAGAACGCTGCAACGGGCCAATGAGGTACGGGTGGTAGCGTCGGCGGCTGCATGATCCGTGAAGGGGTGGGGGGACACGGTGGCATGGCGGGCGTCCGTCCTGCGGTTCCGCCGGGCGATGCGCTACGTGGCGGTCACCGGCCTGAGCGCGCTGCTCGCCCTCCCGGCCGTATACGTCGTCGTTCTCGTCCTCGTTCTGAGCCTTGTCGGGCCGGGGCTGCTGCTGTTGCCGCGGGCCGTACGGGTGGTGCGGCGCGGCGCCGATGCCCATCACCGGCGGGCGGCGGCGTGGCTGGGCACGGATGGCACGGACGGTCCTGCGGCGACAGGCACGGTGCCGGCCGGCGTACGGGCCGTGCTGCGGGACCGGGCCACGTACGCCGCGGTGGCCTGGCTGGTGCTGCACGCCGTGACGGGGGTGGTCGCCGGGGCCCTGGCGCTGGGGCTGTGCGTGGGCGCGGTGAGCTGGGCGACGACTCCGCTGTGGTGGTGGGTGATGCCCGGCGGTGCCGCGTTCGCGGTGTGGCGGATCGACTCGTGGGGCGCCGCCGTGGCCGCGGTGGCCGGCGGTGCGGCGTACGCGGCGCTGGCCGTGTTCGCCGTCCCGCTGCTGGCGGGGGCGCACGCCCGGATGACCCGTGCGGTGCTGCGGCCCCGTCCGGGGAAGGCGGCGCTGGCGCGGCGGGTCGAGGAGCTCGCCGCCTCGCGCGCGGAGGCCCTGGACGCGCACGCGGCGGAGCTGCGCCGCATCGAGCGGGACCTGCACGACGGGGCGCAGGCCGGGCTGGTCGCCGTCTCGCTGCGGCTGGGCCTGATGCGGCAGGCGATGCGGAACCGCCCGGAGGAGCTGCCGGAGGTGCTTCCGGAGATGATCGAGCGGACGCAGGAACTGGCGGAGCAGGCCCTGGCCCAGCTGCGGCGGTCCGTTCGGGCCGTTTACCCGCCGGTGCTGGGCGACCAGGGCCTGGCCGGGGCGGCGCGGTCGCTGGTCGCGGCGTGCCCGGTGCCGGCGGAACTGGACACGGGGCAGGACGACGATGCCGGTCCGCGGGCGCCCGCGGCGGTCGAGGCCGCCGCGTACTTCGTGCTCTCGGAGGCGCTGACCAACGTGGCGCGGCACAGTGGTGCCACCTGTGTCCGGGTCCGGTTGCGGACGACGGGGGCGAGCGTCGTGGTCTCCGTACGGGACGACGGCCGTGGCGGTGCGGTGGAGGGGGCCGGTACGGGCCTGCCCGGCATCCGGCGGCGCGTCGCGGCGTTCGACGGCACGACGGAACTGTCCAGCCCGCCCGGCGGGCCGACCGAACTGCGGGTGGAGTTGCCGTGCGGGTCCTGATCGCCGAGGACAACGCCCTGCTGCGGGAGGGGCTGGCCTTGCTGCTGGCCGGTGCGGGTCACGAGGTGTGCGCGTCGGTCGAGGACGGCGGGCTGCTGCTGCCGGCGCTGCTGGAGCACCGTCCGGACGTGGCGGTCCTCGACGTGCGGCTGCCGCCGGGCTTCCGGGACGAGGGCCTGCGGGCGGCGGTCGCCGCGCGGGAGCGGATTCCCGGGCTGCCGGTGCTGGTGCTGTCGCAGTACGTGGAGCAGGTGTACGCATCGCGGCTGCTGGCGCAGGGCGCGGCGGGCGTCGGCTACCTGCTGAAGGACCGGGTGGGCCGGGTGGAGGAGTTCCTGGACGCGCTGGAGCGGGTGGCGGCCGGCGGGGTGGCCCTGGACCCGGAGGCGGTCTCGCAGCTCATGGCGCGGCGGGTGCACGGCGATCCGCTGGGGGCGCTCAGCCCGCGGGAGCGGGAGGTGCTGGCGCTGATGGCGGAGGGGCACGGCAACGGCGCCATCGGGGCGATGCTGTTCATCGCCGAGACGTCGGTGAACAAGCACATCGGGAACATCTTCGCCAAGCTGGGCCTGCCCGCCGCGGACGGCGGGCACCGCCGGGTCCGGGCGGTGCTCGCGTACCTCGGCGCGACGGGCGGCCCCTGACCCCTACGCGCCGGGTTCGGCCGCCACGCGGCTCCAGCGTGCCGGGCCCATCTGCCGGGACATGATGGTGATGAGCTCGTACGCGGTGTGGGAGGCGGCCACCGCGGTGATGTCGGCGTGGTCGTACGCCGGGGCGACCTCGACGAGGTCGGCGGAGACGAGGTGGCAGTCGGCCAGGCCGCGGATGATCTCCAGCAGCTCGCGGGAGGTGAGGCCGCCGGCCTCGGGGGTGCCGGTGCCGGGCGCGTGGGCGGGGTCGAGGACGTCGATGTCGACCGAGATGTAGAGCGGCCGGTCGCCGATGCGCTCGCGCAGCTGCTGGGCGACCTCGTCGACGCCGCGCCGCATCACGTCGGCGGACGTGACGATGCCGAAGCCGAGCTTGGCGTCCTCGGTCAGGTCGTCCTCGTGGTAGACGGGGCCGCGCACACCGACGTGGGAGAGCGCGGAGGTGTCGATGATGCCCTCCTCCACGGCCCGGCGGAACGGCGAGCCGTGCATGTACCGGTTGCCGAAGTGGGTGTCCCAGGTGTCGAGGTGGGCGTCGAAGTGCAGCACGGCGACGGGGCCGTGCTTGCGGGAGACGGCGCGCAGCATGGGCAGGGCGATGGTGTGGTCGCCGCCGAGCGTCATCAGCCGGGCACCCGTGTCGAGCAGCTCGCCCGCCGCCTCCTCGATCGTCTCGATGGCCTCGTTGACGTCGAAGGGGTTGGCGGAGATGTCACCGGCGTCCGCGACCTGCGCGAAGTGGAAGGGGTACACCTTCTGCGCCGGGTTGTACGGGCGCAGCTGCCGGGACGCCTCACGGATGGCGTTGCCGCCGAAGCGCGCGCCGGGCCGGTACGAGACACCGGAGTCGAAGGGCACGCCGACGACGGCGATGTCGGTGTCCGGCACCTCGTCCAGGCGGGGCACACGGCCGAACGTCGCCGGACCGGCGTAGTGCAGGGTGCGCTCGGACTCCTCGGGGCCACGGGGCGGGATCATGGTGGGGTGCGGGGCCTTTCGTGGGGTGATGGAGGCGCGCGTTCCGGCGCCGGAACCCGTTCCCGTTCATCCAAACCACCCCACGCCGCCGGGTCGACCCCCGCCGCCCCCTAGCCCAGGACGTACGGCCCCCTAAGCCTCCGCGTGGGGCCCGGCGATCGCCGGACCGGTGACGCCGACGGCGATGCCGCCGGTGGCTGCGGGGGTGACCTGGGCGACGGTGTCCTCGTCCGGGTGGAGAGCCGCGAGGGCGGGCGTCCCCGCGGTGGTGGGGAGGTCGCGCACCTTCCAGCCGGCAGCATGGAAGTGGTCGCGGGCGCGGCGGATCGCCCGTTCCCGCTCGTCGTCCGTCAGCGGCGGAGTGGACCAGGCGTGGTGCAGCCAGGTGCCGTCCTGGTCCTGGACGGTGCGCAGCCCTTCGCCCTCCTGCTCGGGGGCATGGCGGGCACGCAGGGCGTCGTAGATGCGGCTGGAGTGGCCGAGGACGCGGCGCTCCGCGGCTCCGTCGCCCTGGGCGGGACTCAAAGCGGCCGCGGAGGCGTGGGCGGTCGGGGACGGTTCGCGGGCGAAGCAGGGGGAGGTCACCGAGATGGTGGCGATCCCCTCGCCCTTCTCCTTGTCCAGCATGCCCGTGACCGCTGAGAGGTCGAAGCCGTCGGGGGTCACCATGGTGACGGTCGGAAAGGGGTCGGACCAGTCGCCGTCCGCGCTCTTGGACTCGAAGGTGTAGCCCTGTTTCACCCAGGCGTCCCTGGCCTGGCGGACCAGGTTCTTGGCCTCCGTGCCGGGCACTCCCTTGAGGGTGTAGCTCAGGTCGACCTCGGCGAGCCTGCTGGAGCCGAACTCCGAGACACACTCCTTGGACCGCATGACCGAGCGCTCAGGATCGGGCTTCGGCATCATGCCGCTCATGGCTTGGTGAGCGATCTCCTCGGCACGCGTCGTGGCTTCCTTCTCGTTCATCTTCACCTCCACCGTGCCCGGCTTGAGCCCGCACGCGGTGATCGTCGACGCCAACAACAGAAACCCGGCGACCGCCTTTCCAAATTTCATGACCGGCCCTTCACCACGACGTTCGTCATATGCTCGAGCGATTCTTTCTTCCAGTAGTCGGAGTGTGCGGGCATCATGTCGCCGTGGATCGCGGGCATCGGCCCGTCGGCCACGTGGAACCTCTGTCCTCCGAACTCGTCCGAGGTCGGGTCGTTGCCGTAAAGGATCTCGTGGTCGTCGAACCAGCGGGCATACGCCCTGGGGTTCAGCGGGGCCAGTCGGCCGGGGTTGGGCGGCACCAGGTTGATCAGGTCGTTCTTGGCGGTGGCGGCGAAGACGTGGTCGGGTGGGAGGTGGAGGTCCTTGGCATGCATGACTCCGACGCCCGGGCTTCCCACGAACACGGCCTTGTCGACCGGTAGTCCTGGATTGTCCCGCAGCGTCTCCCCCGCCACGAGACTGCCGTAACTGTGACCGATCAGGGTGGAGTTCACATCTCGGCCGTTGGCAGCCTGTATCCCCTTGAGGAAATTCGCCAGGGGCTCCCGGGCGGCGTTGGCGTACTTCGGGTCCTGGGCCTCGGGGACGATGCTCTGCGGGGCGTCGTACCCCAGCCAGGCGATCGAGGCCGTCTGGTGTCCCGGGTCCCGCTCCTGCACCTTTGCGCCCAGCGTCTCGGCACGGCTTATCTCCCCGCCGATCTTGTCCAGACAGGCGAAGGTGCCCGGTACGTACGTCGCCACATTATCCGCCGTGTCCGGGTTCCCGATGGAGACGATGGCGCGTCCCCGGCCCGTGTTGTCGAAGCCGAGCAGGTACGTCTGAGGGTGGTTGTCCCGTCCCGTCATGTCGAAACGCGACTGGATGGCTTCCATGCCCTTGAGCCGGTCCTGGAGTTCACCCCTGCGCTTGTTCCACTCCTTCCATTCCTCCGTCTCGACGTTGCCTTTCACCGGGAGGGATCGCCGGAGTTCCTTGTCGTAGTACTTCTCGTACCGCTCCGGTTCCTTCTTGAGCCACTCGTCCAGTTTCAGCCGCTGCCGGCCGTGCGTCTCGTCGAGCACCGTCCGGTTCGCCTGGTCGCGGACGGCCGCCGGGAGTCCGTCCAGCCGGCCGACGCCGTCGGGGTGCGTCGCGAGGTAGTCGAACTTCTGCTGGTCGGAGAGCGAATCCCACCACGCCCGGTTGTCCTTCGGTGTGCCGTTCGCCGGTGGCGGCTTGATGTGGTCCAGGTAGCTCTTCGCGTCGGACCGGACGGTGTTCATGTCCTGCCCGGCGTCGGCCCAGTCGGCGTCACTGACGGTCAGATCGTCGTCGGCCTTGAGCCGGCGCAGGGCGGGTGCCCACTTCTCGTCGACCTCCGTGGCCGCCTTGAGCGCTTCGGCTATACGGTTGGCGCAATCCTGGGCGAGACCGTAATTGGGGTTGGGGTTGAAGGTGGCGGCCTGCCGGCCGATGTTCTGGGCCGTGGTGTCGGTGAGTCCTTGCGCCGTACCACCCTTTGCGGGCTTGCCGTCCTTCCCCTTGTCGACACCCGGGTAGGTGACCGAGCCGTCGGCGCCCACCGAGAAGTTCTTCGCTCTCGCGTCCTCGAGGGCGTCGTCGAGCTTCTTCTTGGGTGGGCGGATGTCCGAGGCGAACGCCTTGAGGGCTGTGCTGACCAGACCGCATTCGATCTGGATGTACCGGTAGTCCTTGGTCAGCTCCTGGAGCTGCTTGAGGGCGGCGTCCGCGGCGACACCGCTGAGGACCTTCCGCATGCCGGCGGCAATCTTGTTCTCCAGGCTTTCCTTCACCGCCCCGGCGGTGTTGCTCACGCCGCGGTACCCGTCGGCGGCGTGGTCGAAGTCGTCCGGCTCGAGGCCCTTCAGTGCTGCCAGGTCCATGGGACAGGTCACCGTCCGGCCTTCTGGCCGCCGACAGCGGGGGTGTCCTTGTACCGCTGGCCCAGCTTGTCGAAGGCGGCTGCGGCGCCCTGGTCGTTGCCGTGCTGGATGGTGGCCGCCGCCTGGAGCTGTTCCTTGAGGGCGTCGCACCGGCCGGACACGGCCTCCAGGTAGGTCTTCCACGAGTCGTGCACCTCCCGCTCGGCGTCCGCGCTCTGCACGCCCTTGTCGCCGCCGCTGCCGAGAGCCTTGTGGTCCCGCTCCAGCGCCCCGAGCGCCTTCCTGGTGTCGGTGCCGAGGTTCCCCACGCTTTCGCCGGCGGAGGTCCAAGCGGTCTTCACGGAGGAGACACCCCCACCGGCCCCGCTCGTCCCGCCACTGCCCCCCTTCACACCGGCCAGTTTCATACCTGGATCGGCTGATATGCCGCGTTTGATCTCCGCCCACTCGGCGTCGAAAGCAGTCACTGTCTCCCCGTGGTCATTCTTGGTGCGTACAACTGCCCGACGACCCTACCCAGGGGGCGAGGGGGCATCGATCCACCCCGGGCGCACCCCGGCCTCCCGCCCTGCGTCCACGTGCGCAACACCCTCCCGAAAACATCGTGTAAAAAGCCTGTCAACTCCCCGTGAGTTACGGTCATATTGGTCGCCGGCCAAGCCCGGTTTCCCTTTTCCAGGGGCCTGCGGAACGTTGATAGAGTTCCTCGCAGGCGGTTGCGGCATGGAATCGGCCGCAGTTGGCGGCTGCGCGTGCACGGCAGGTCACCTGGTGTGTGCGGCGGTCGGCCCGTCCCCGAGAAGACACCCGGGGGAAGGAACATGCGCGCGCTCGGCACCCCTTCTCAGGATTTCCTGTGCAGACGGAGCAGGACCGGCGGATCTCCTTCTTCCGACCGGAAAGGAAAATTGACGTCTTGTTGACGCAACGGCGCGAGGAGGAGGAACTGCTCGGCCGGTTCCTCACCGCAAGACCGGGGGGGCGGCCGCGGGCCGGTCTGGTCGCCGGTACGGCGGGGTCGGGGAAGACGACCCTGTTGCAGGGGGTGGCCGAACGGGTCGTGGCGTCCGGGGCCTTGTTGCTGGGGGCCGCCGCGTCGCCCGCCGAGCGGTATCTGCCGTACGCGGTGGTGGAGCAGCTGCTCCAGGGGGCGCCGCCGTTGTGTCCCGGGGTGGTCGGGGCCGGCTTCCCCCAGCCGGGGGGCGACGGTGTTCCCGAGGGGTTCCTCGACGCGTTCTGCGAGGCGCTCGCCGGGCCGGCCGGGAACCGGCCACTGCTGATCGCCGTCGACGACGCCCAGTTCGCCGACGAGCACTCCCTGGCCTGCCTCGAACACGCCGTCCGGCGGCTCCCCGCCGATGCCCTGGGCCTGCTGCTCGTGGACGGCGGCAGCGGCGACGCCCGCACCGACGGCTCCCCCGGCCTGCGGCGGCTGCTGGACCGGGTGCAGGTCCGGGAGGTGCGGCTGGGCCCCCTGTCGCAGGAGGGTGTCCGCGAGCTGCTCGCCGAGGAGCGCGGCGCCGCCGAGGCCGCCCGGATCGCCCCCGCCTGCCACGCCGCCACCGGCGGCAACCCCCTGCTCCTGCGCGGCCTGCTGGACGACGCCGGGACCGGCGGGGGCGTGCCGCAGCCGGGCGAGCTGTTCCGGCAGGCCGTCATGGTGTGCCTGCACAGCCGCGACGACGAGGCGCTGCGCGTGGCCCGCGGCATCGCCGTCCTCGGCCGCGCCGACCGGACGCGGCTGCTGGCGCGGCTCACCGTCCTGAGCGAGGAGACCGTACGGCGCTGCGTCGCCGTGCTCGCCGGGACCGGGTTACTGGCAGGTGGTGTCCTCCGGCACGAGGCCATAGCCGGTGCCGTCCTCCAGGAGCTCAGCGCCCCCTCCCTGGCCCGGCTGCGCTGGCGCGCCGCGTGCCTGCTGCACGACGACGGCGCCGAGCCCGGCGCCGTGGCACGCCAGCTCGTCGACTGCGACATTCCCGAACCCGCCGCGCCCTGGGTACCGCTGGTGCTGCGTGCCGCCGCCCGCGTGGCCGTGGCCGCCAACCGCCCGCACTTCGCGGCCCGCTGCCTCCAGACCGCCGAACGCCACTGCCCCGACGAACGGCAGCGGCTGTCCGTCACCGCCGAGCTCGCCCACGTCTTCTGGCAGGCCAACCCCTCCGCGTTCGCCCAGCGGCTGCGGTCCCTCGCCGGGCCGGCGCGCAGCGGCCTGCTGCCGCCCGAGGAGACGCTGCGCCTGGCCGCCGGCATGCTGTGGACCGGTCTGTCCGACGACGCGGCCGCCGCCATCCAGCAGGCCGGGGCCGCCGTGGAGCAGTCCACCGACCCGCGCCTGGCCGGGGAGCTGCGCGCCGTCCGCCTCATGGTGGCCACCACCTACCCCACCGTGCTCGACCGCATCGGCGGCGCGGCCCCCGGCACCCCGGACACCGTCGCCCCGCGGCTGCGGGCGTTCCAGGCGCTGCGGGCCTCCCTGGAGCGCGACGTGCCCGAGGCGGCGCCCGCCGCCGCGGAGGAGGTGCTGCGCACCACCGCCGTCACCGACCACACCCATCACCAGGTCCGCGTCGCGCTGCTGGCCCTGGTGTACGCCGAGCGGCTCGGCGCGGCCGGCCTGTGGTGCGAACGGTTCCTGGCCCGGACCGACGCCCGTACCGGCCCCGCCTGGGTGTCCGCGCTCCAGGCGCTCCGCGGGCACATCGCGCTGCGCCGCGGCGACCTCACCAAGGCCGTCGACTGCGCGCGCCGGTCCCTGGAGCACCTGCCGGCCCAGGCCTGGGGCGTGGGCGTCGGCATGCCGCTGGCCGTGCTCGTCGAGGCCCTGACCGCGAAGGGCCGCCACCAGGACGCCGCCGAGCTGCTGGAGATCCCCGTCCCGGAGGCCATGACGGCCACCCGTTACGGCATGCACTACGTCTACGCGCGTGGCCTCCACCAGCTGGCCACGGGTCGGCACCACGCCGCGCTGGCCGACTTCCTGGCCTGCGGCGAACGGCTGCGCGGCTGGGACATGGACACCGCGTCCGTCGCGCCGTGGCGGCTGGGCGCGGCCGAGACGTGGCTGGCCATGGGCCGCCCGGACCGGGCCGAGCAGGCGGCCCGCGAGCAGCTGGAACGCGTGACCAGGCAGCAGGAGCGGGTCCGGGGCGGTGCGCTGCGGCTGCTCGCCGCCACCAGCCCCCCGGACCGGCGCGGCGAGCTGCTGCAGGAGGCCGTGACCGCGCTGCGCGCCGCCGGTGACGGCTACGGCACGGCGCTGGCCCTGGCCGACCTGGGCCGGGCCCACGAGCGGGCCGGTGACGTCACCAAGGCGCGGCTGCTGGTCCGTCAGGCCCGGCGCATGGCGGAGGTGTACGGCGCGGAGGCGCTGCACCGCGCGCTGGGGCCGGCCCCGGCCCGTGGCGGCCAGGCCGCCGCGGCACCGGCCGAGGAGGGGAAGGGGGTTGCGCCGGTGACGTCGCTGACCGACGCCGAGCGCCGTGTCGCGGCACTGGCCGCGTACGGCTACACCAACCGGGAGATCGCGGCGAAGCTGTTCGTCACCGTCAGCACCGTCGAGCAGCACCTCACACGGGTCTACCGGAAGACGAACATCACCCAGCGCGAGGACCTTCCGGTCACGCTGGACATGGACGTCGCCGACACCGCCTGAGCGCCGGCCTCTCCGCCTTTCCGTGGAATTCCAGCGGTACGGCCACCCGGAATCCGGGTCGGTAGGGGTTGTCCGCCGCGACGGGCCGTCCCTAGCGTGAAGCGGGCATTCCCGCAAACGGCTTTCCGAGAACGGCCGAGAGGTTTTCCCGATGACCACAGCCGGCCCGGCCACGACCCGTGTGGGCACCACCACCATGCTCGTGCCGGACTTCCCCTTCTCGTACGACACCTGGCTCGGGCACCCGTCCGGGCTGGGCGTGCTGCCGCCGGGGGCGGCGGGCACCGAGGTCGCCGTGGTCGGCGGCGGCATGGCGGGCATGACGGCCGCCTACGAGCTGCTGCGGCTGGGGCTGCGCCCGGTGGTGTACGAGGCTGGGGAGATCGGCGGGCGGATGCGGTCCGTGCCGTTCCCCGGTCACCCCGGCAGCGTGGCGGAGATGGGGGCGATGCGCTTCCCGCTGTCGGCCCGCGCCCTGTTCCACTACATCGGCCTGCTGGGGCTGGAGACCCGGCCCTTCCCCAACCCCCTCGCCCCGGCCACGCCGAGCACCCTGGTGGACCTCAACGGGGAGCGGCACGAGGCCCGGACCGGCGCCGACCTGCCGGAGGTCTACCAGGAGGTGGCGGACGCCTGGGAGAAGGCGCTCCAGGAGCGGGTGGCGCTGTCGACGATGCGGGACGCCGTGCGGCGCCGCGACATCGAAACGATCAAGACGATCTGGAACCGGCTGGTCGCCGAATACGACGACCAGTCGTTCTACGGTTTTCTGGCCACTTCCCCCACCTTCCAGTCGTTCCGGCACCGGGAGATCTTCGGCCAGGTCGGATTCGGCACGGGCGGCTGGGACACGGATTTCCCCAATTCCATCCTGGAAATACTCCGGGTGGTGTTCACGGAGGCCGACGACCACCAGGTGGCCATCGACGGCGGCGCCCAGCAGGTGCCGTACGGGCTGTGGCGGCACGCGCCCGCGGACGCGGCGCACTGGCCGCGGGGGACGTCGCTGGCCGGGCTGCACGGCGGCGCGCCGCGCCCGGCGGTGACCCGGATCCGGCGGACGGCCGGCGGGCACGCCCTGACCGACGCCGCCGGGCAGGAGCGGGAGTACGCGGCGGTGGTGTACAGCCCGCACGTGTGGACGTTGCTGCACCGCGTGGACTGCGCCCCGGACGTGCTGGCGCCGGAGCTGTGGACGGCGGTGGAGCGCACCCACTACATGGGCGCGTCGAAGCTGTTCGTGCTGGTGGACCGGCCGTTCTGGCGGGAGCCCGACCCGGCCACGGGCCGGCCTGCGCTGAGCATGACGCTCACCGACCGGATGCCGCGCGGCATGTACCTCTTCGACGACGGCCCGGACCGCCCGGCGGTGATCTGCCTGTCGTACACGTGGAACGACGACTCGCTGAAGGTCGCCACCCTCTCCCCCGCCGAGCGTCTGGAGGCGGTGCTGCGGAGCCTGTCGGCGGTCTACCCGGACGTCGACATCCGGTCGCGGGTCGTGGGTGATCCGCTGACGGTCACCTGGGAGACCGAGCCGCACTTCATGGGCGCGTTCAAGTCCAACCTGCCCGGGCACTACCGCTACCAGCGGCGGCTGTTCACGCAGTTCGTGCAGGAGCAGGCGGACCCGGCGCACCGGGGCTTCTTCCTGTGCGGCGACGACGTGTCGTGGACGGCCGGTTTCGCGGAGGGTGCGGTGACCACGGCCCTGAACGCGGTGTGGGGTGTGCTGCACCACCTCGGCGGTCGCACCCCCGCCGGCAACCCGGGCCCCGGCGACCTGTTCCCGGAGCTGGCCCCGGTGGAGCTGCCGTACGGCTGAGGCCGGCGGGACAGCGAGGGGGGCGGCCACCTTCCGGTGGCCGCCCCCCTTTTCCGTATACCTTCTGTATACGTCTACTGCTCCGCGGCCATCTCCTGGAGGCGGTGCTTGTCGGGCTTGCCGTTGCGGTTGAGCGGGAAGGCGTCGAGGACCACGATGCGGTTGGGCTCCTCGTACGCGGCGAGCAGTCCGGCGAACCGCTCCCGCCAGTGGGCGCTGTCCCGGCCCTGCTCGTCCTCGACGAAGAACACCAGCTGGGCGCCGCGCCGCTCGTCGGGCAGGGCCACCACCCGGACGGGGCGGCCGGCGGACTCGGCCTTGCGCTCGATCAGCTCGGGGTAGAGCGTGTAGCCGTTGCGGTGCACGGCGAACTTGCGGCCGAGGACGAACAGGTTGGCGTTCTCGTCGAGGTAGCCGAGGTCGCCGGTGCGCTGCCAGCCGGCCGGGGTGGGCACGAGGGTGCCGTCCTCGGCGAGGAGGCCCTCCAGGCCGTCCGGGGTGTCCACCTCGATCTCGCCGGCCTCGCCGGCGGGCACGTCCTGCCCGTCCTCGTCGACGACGCGGACCCGGATGCCCTCCATGGCGCGGCCGGTGGCGACGGGGTTGTCGAGGGTGGCGAAGGCGACATTGCCCAGTTCGGTGCTGCCGTAGCTGTCGAGCAGCGGCAGCCCGAACTCCTTCTCGTACGCCTCGACGAGGGGCGCGTCGAGCGGGGCGGCGCCGACGCAGAACATGCGGGCGCTCTCCAGGTGGGCGCGGAGCGCGGGCTTGCGCGTCACCAGGTTGAGCATGCTGCGGTAGCTGGAGGGGGTGGCGTCGATGACGGTGGCACGGGTCTGCCCGGCCATCCGCAGCGCGTGGTCGAGCCGCTTGTAGGGGGCGATGACCAGGGAGCAGCGGGTGAGCCAGGCGATGAGCAGCATCGACAGGCCGTACTGGTGGGCGAAGGGCAGGAGGGGCAGCAGGACGTCGTCGGGGCGGTGGCCGACCTGGGCGGCGTTGCGCTCCAGGTTGCGCAGGAACTTGCCGCCGTTCTTCACCACGCCCTTGGGGGAGCTGGTGGAGCCGGAGGTCCACATGATGAGGCCGTCGGGGAGCTCGCACCAGTCGTCGACGGACAGCTGCTCCGCGGCAGCGGGCCGGGCGGCGGCCGCGACCATCAGCTCGTAGAGGTGGACGGCCCCGGCCTCGTCGTCGATGGGGGTGTTGTCGTCGACGAAGGTGGCCTTGACGCCGGTGCGCAGGGCGATGCGCCGGGTCTCGGGCACGTTCTCCTGCTGGTCGACGAGGACGATGGAGGCGCCGGCGTGCATGAGGCCGAGCAGGACGCAGACGTAGGCGGCGGAGTTGCCGGCCTTGAGCATGACCCGGTCGCCGGGGCCGATGCCGTGGTCGCGGACCACGGTGGCGACCCGCAGGGCGTCCTGTTCGAAGTCGTCCAGGGACCGGACGGAGTCCGGGGTGTAGATTCTCGCGGTCATTGGTGGGCTCCCTTGCCGTGGTCTTCGGGCAACGTCGTGACTTTGCGGAGGTCCCCGGCGTGTTCGGAGGGGTCCGTGGACAGCGACATCAGCTGGTCGTGGACGATGTTGACGACCTCGCGCCGGTGGGTGTCGAGGAACTCGCGTGCGCCGGGAAGCACTTCGAGGTCGAACCGGCCGCTGGTGCAGCGGCGCCAGCCCCGGACGCCGGCGGGGGTGGTGCGGGGGTCGTGGTCGCCGGCGAGGGCGACGACGCGGCAGCCGAGGGCGGGCGGGCCGAGGGGGACGCGGGCGTGCGGGGCGTTGCTGCCGGAGACGAAGAGGGTCACCGGTCCGGCCGCCGTGTCGCGTTCGAGTCGTTCGGCGACGCGCTGGGCGAGGTGGGCGCCACTGCCGTGGCCGAACAGGGCGAGGCGGTGGCCGGTCCAGCCGGCCAGGGACCGCAGCACGCTGTCGGCGAGGGCCGCGGCCGCCGTCTCGGCCCGGTGCGGGTCGTCGTCGGGCGGGCCGTGCACGTGCGGCTCGCCGGCCTCGGGGTACTGGACGACCAGTAATTCGACGGTGGGCAGCAGCAGTTCGGCCAGCGCCAGGTAGTAGGCGGTGGAGTTGTCGGAGTCGGGGAAGCACACGAGCCGGAAGCTGCTGGGGGTGGCCGGCTGCACCACGCGGATCAGCGCGATGTCGGCGAGTGCGGTCTCTTCCGTCATGCGGCCGGGGGCTCCTGCCGCAAGGGGGGCCACACGGCGCGGTGGCGCCGGTACCAGTCGACGGTGGCGGCGATGCCCTCGGCGAAGTCGTGCCGGGGGCGGTAGCCCAGCTCGTCACGGATCTTCGTCCAGTCGACGCTGTAGCGGCGGTCGTGGCCCTTGCGGTCGGTGACGTGGTCGACGCGGTCCCAGCCGGCGCCGCACGCCTCCAGGAGCACCTCGGTGAGCTGCTTGTTGCTGAGTTCGGTGCCGCCGCCGATGTTGTAGACCTCGCCGGGCCGGCCGCCGGTGAGCACGGCGAGGATGCCGCGGCAGTGGTCGTCGACGTGCAGCCAGTCGCGGACGTTCTCGCCGTCGCCGTACAGCGGGACGTTGCCGCCGTCGAGGAGGCGGGTGACGAACAGCGGGATGATCTTCTCGGGGAACTGGTAGGGCCCGTAGTTGTTGGAGCAGCGGGTGACGCGCACGTCGAGGCCGTGGGTGCGGTGCTGGGCGAGGGCGAGCAGGTCGCTGGAGGCCTTGGACGCCGAGTAGGGCGAGTTGGGCCGCAGCGGGTCGTCCTCGGTGGAGGACCCCACGGGCACCGACCCGTACACCTCGTCGGTGGAGACGTGCACGAAGGGCCCGGTGCCGTGCCGCAGCGCGGCGTCGAGGAGGACGCTGGTGCCGACGACGTTGGTGGTGACGAACGCCTGGGCGTCGGCTATGGACCGGTCGACGTGCGACTCGGCGGCCAGGTGGATCACCGCGTCGTGGCCGGCGACGAGGCGGCCGGCGAGCTCCGCGTCGGCGATGTCGCCGCGGACGAAGGCGTAGCCGGGCTCGTCGGCGACCGGGGCGAGGTTGTCCAGGCAGCCGGCGTAGGTGAGCTTGTCCAGCACGGTGACGCGCACGTCGTCGCCGAGGGGCTTGCCGGGGCCGAGGATCGTACGGACCAGGTGCGAGCCGATGAAGCCGGCTCCCCCGGTGATGAGGATCTTCATGAACGGATCTGCACCTTGCTGTGGTCGCCGAGGATCAGGCGATGGGCCTGCGGGGTTCGGGGGGCGGGCGTGACGGCGGCGGCGCGGCCGATCATCGACGCCTCGATGCGGCGCACCCCGTCGATCACCGCGCCGGTGAGGACGATGGAGTACTCGATCTCGCTGTCGGCGATCACGCAGTCGTCGGCGACGGAGGTGAACGGGCCGATGTAGGAGCTCTCGACGCGGGTGCCGCGACCGATGACGGCGGGGCCGACGATGCGGGAGCGGGTCACGGTGGCGCCGGGTTCGACGACGACGCGGCCGACGAGTTCGCTGGCGTCGTCGACGGTGCCCTCGCAGCGGGCCGGGAGCAGGTCGAGCACGGACCGGTTGACCTCCAGCATGTCGGTGGCGTTGCCGGTGTCCTTCCAGTAGCCGGTGACCAGCGCGGAGCCCACGGTCGCCCCGTCGTCGAGGAGCCACTGCAGGGCGTCGGTGATCTCCAGTTCGCCGCGGGCGGACGGCTCGATGGCGTCGACGGCGCGGTGCACGGCGGGCGTGAAGAAGTACACGCCGACCAGGGCGAGGTCGCTCTTGGGGAAGCGGGGCTTCTCCTCCAGGCCCACCACGCGGCCCTCGTCGTCGAGTTCGGCAACGCCGAACGCGGACGGGTCGGGGACGCGGGTGAGCAGGATCTGCGCGTCGGGGCCGGCGGCCCGGAACGCGGCGAGCTGCTCGGCGATGCCGCCGACGAGGAAGTTGTCGCCCAGGTACATGACGAAGTCGTCGTCGCCGAGCCAGTCGCGGGCGATGAGCACGGCGTGCGCCAGGCCCAGCGGCCGTTCCTGCGGCAGGTAGGTGACGGACACGCCGAACGCGGAGCCGTCGCCGACGGCGGCGCGGATCTCCGGCGCGGTCTCGCCGACGACGATGCCGACCTCGGTGATGCCGGCGGCGGCGATGTCCTCGAGGGCGTAGAAGAGGATGGGCTTGTTGGCGACCGGCACCAGCTGCTTGGCGAAGGTGTGGGTCAGCGGGCGCAGCCGGGTGCCGGAACCCCCGGACAGGATGAGTGCCTTCACGGCGTCTCCTCGGTGGCGGGGGCGTCCTGGCGGGCGAGTGCGGTGGTGAAGGCGCGGCACTCCTCGTACGAGGGCAGCAGGCCGGCGGCCGCGGCCTCGGCCAGGCCGGGGGCGGCGGCGTCCTTGGCGGACACCACCGGCTCGACGCCGGGCAGCCAGGTGATGCCCAGGTCGGGGTCGAGGGGGTTGATGCCGTGCTCGCGCTCGGGCCGGTAGCCGGCCGAGCAGAGGTAGACCACGGTGGCGTCGTCGGTGAGCGCCTGGAAGGCGTGGCCCAGGCCCTCGGAGAGGAACACGGCGGCGCGCCCGGTGTCGTCGAGCTCCACCGCCTCCCAGGTCCCGAAGGTGGGCGACCCGGTGCGCAGGTCGACGACGACGTCGCGGACGGCGCCGCGCACGCAGGTGACGTACTTGGCCTGGCCGGGCGGTACGTCGGCGAAGTGCACGCCGCGCAGCACGCCGCGGCGCGACACCGAGCAGTTGGCCTGGGCGAGCGTGAGGCTCCGGCCGGTCTCGGCGCGGAACCGGTCGCCCTGGAACCACTCCAGGAAGGTGCCGCGCTCGTCGCCGTGGAGCGCCGGCCGGTAGGCCCAGGCGCCCTCGATGGACAGGGGTTTCATGGCTCAACAGCCCTTCGTTCGCGGGAGTGCGCCGAGCGCCGCGCTCCCGGGCGCGGCGGTCAGCGCCTCCGTCAGCGCCTCGCTCCAGTGCCGCATCGGCGGCAGGCCCGCCTCCGGCCATCTGCGGTGACCCAGGACGCTCCACTCCGGCCGGCGGGCGGGGCGCGTCAGCCGCTCGCTGCCGATGGGCAGCACCCGCGCGGGGTCGGCGCCGACGAGCCGGAACACCTCGCGGGCCAGCGCGTACCAGGTGGTGGCGCCGCCGCCGGTGGCGTGGAAGACGCCGCGGGCCGGTGCGCCGGGCAGCGCGCCGAGCGCGACGATCCGCTCGGCGGCGTCGGGCGCCCAGGTGGGCTGCCCGTGCTGGTCGTCGACGACCTCCACGGTGCGCCGCTCGCCGGTGGCGATGCGGGCCATGGTGCCGACGAAGCCGGTGGGGCCGGTGCCGTGGGCGTCCTCGCCGTACAGCCAGGCGGTGCGGACCACCGCTGCGGCGTCGGGGAGCCCGGTCAGGACGGCGTGTTCCCCGGCGAGCTTGGTGCGCCCGTACGCGGTGCGCGGGCCGGGCGCGTCGTCCTCGTCGTACGGGACGCCGGCCCGGCCGGCACCGTCGAAGACGTAGTCGGTGGAGACGTGCACCAGCCGGGAGCCGGCCGCGGCACAGGCGGCCGCCAGGTGGCGGGGGCCGTCGGCGTTGACCCGCGCGGCGGCCTCCTCGCGGGCCTCGGCGTCGTCGACGGCGGTCCAGGCGGCGCAGTTGACGACGACGCCGGGCCGCACCGCGCCCACCGCCTCGTCGACGGCCCGCCCGTCGGTGATGTCCAGCCCGTCCCGGGCCAGGGCCACGACGTCGGCGCCCAGGCCGGACAGGCGCGCGGTGACGGCACGCCCGAGCGTGCCGCCGGCGCCCACCACCAGCCACCGGAATCCGGTGACGGGAAAGGTATTCGGCAGGGAAGTCCTCGGCGTGGTCACGGCGTTGATGCTATGGGGCCGTTCAACCGCCGTGCAATACCCGCGAATTGCCCCTACAGACCCCTGGCCGAAGGCCGCAACCCCTAATGCACGGACCCCTGCTCCCGCCCGGGAGCGGGCGCGTGCTACACATGGCGCGCACGTTATTGGATTCCACCGTCCCCTGCGGCGGACCGGTCAAGAATTCCCCTGATTTTCCCCGACCGTAAAGCGTCGTGACGGTGTTCCCGTCCGGAGTGCCGGGCGGCGCCGGGAACGGCGCGGTGAGGCGTACCCGAGCATGACCACTGCAGACCAGGCGGGGCACACCGCCATCGTATTCCCCGGCATGGGGCCCTCCCGGTTCGCCGAGGTGGGCCGGTTCCTCATGCTGGACCCGTTCGCCCGGCGCCGGCTCGCCGAGGCCGACGAGGCCCTGGGCCTGTCGGTCTTCGACCACTTCCGGGAGGCCACCGAGGACTATTCCGAATTCTCCCAGGTGGCATTCCTGGTGAACTCCATGGCGATGGCCGACCGGGCCGAGGAGACCCTCGGCATCGTCCCTGATTTCTGCGCCGGGCCGAGTTTCGGGCAGA
Organism: Streptomyces mashuensis; assembly: GCF_014654785.1. Classification (GTDB taxonomy): domain Bacteria; phylum Actinomycetota; class Actinomycetes; order Streptomycetales; family Streptomycetaceae; genus Streptomyces; species Streptomyces mashuensis. The sequence continues at coordinate 234,063 of NZ_BNBD01000007.1, read as the reverse complement.
AGGCGGCCGCGGCCTACGTGGGCAGTCTGTCCTTTGCCGACGTGGTGCGGCTCACGGCGGAGCTGGCCCGGTGCGAGGAGGACTTCTTCCGCCAGGAGTACACGGACGTCGTGACGCATTCGTTCCTGCGCGTCCCCGACGAGCGGCTCAAGGAGATTCTCGCCGAGTTCGACGACCGGGGCGCCTGGTACGAGTTCTCCGGATTCCTGGACGCCGGTTTCCACATGCTGTCGGTCCGCGAGAAGGACCTCGACGGCCTGAAGAAGCGGATCAGCGACGCCGGCGGCTACTCGATGTACTCGATGTGGCCGCCGGTCCACGCGCCGTCCTTCACGGCCCTGCGCCGCCGCGCCGAGGAGGAGGTGCTCTCCCGCTACGAGCTGGCCGACCCGCGGCTGCCCGTGGTCACCGACCAGGACGGCACCGTCATCCGGACCGCCGCCGAGATGCGCACCATGCTGCTGGACACGTTCGACCGGCCCATCAACTGGCCCGACGTCGTCCGCACGCTGAAGGACATGGGCGTGTCGAAGGTGGCCGTGACCGGGCCGGACAACCTCTTCCACCGGCTGGACTGCACCAAGTCCGCGTTCGAGGTCGTGGCGGTGGGCCTGAACAACAAGCGCGCCCGCGAACGCCGGGCCTGAGCCGCACGCGGCCGAGGGGCCGGTCCCCACCCCGAAGGGTGGGGACCGGCCCCTCGGCCTTTCCCGGTCAGGCCAGCCAGTCCGCCACGGCCCGCGCGGTGGTGGCGGCGTGCTGCTCCATCATCGTGAAGTGGTTGCCCGGCACGTCCACGGCCGTGTGCTCAAGGTCCCAGTAGGACCGCCAGTCGCCGTCCTTCGACCAGTCGAAGAACTGCTCCCCGGCCCGCACCAGCAGCGTGGGCGTCCGCACCGGCCGCGGCCGCCAGCCGCCGAACAGCCGGAAGTAGGCGCCCATCGCCAGCAGCCGCGTGTCGTCCACCGGCACGTAGCTCTCCTGCCGCTCGTTCATCCCCGCCGCCAGGCCGGGCTGGATGCCCACGATGGCCTGGTCGTCGTGCGAGTAGATGTCGATGAGCACGACACCGCGGGGGAACACGCCCTGCTGCTCCAGCCGTTCGGTCACGGCGTGCGCCAGCATGCCGCCCGAGGAGTGGCCCAGCAGGACGAACGGCCGGTCACCGGCGTGCCGCAGCACCGCCTCGGCCTGCGCCTCGACCACCGCCTCCGGGTCGGCGGGCAGCTGCTCGCCGGCCAGGAACCCGGGCGCGCCCAGCCCCCACACGTCGCGGCGGTCGCGGAAGGCGGCGGCGAACCGCGCGTACTGGTGCGGCCCGGAGATCGACAGGATCGACGAGAAGCAGATCAGGCCGGGCCCCTCGTCGCCCCGCGACAGCCGCACCAGCGACGGCGCGGTGCGCAGGTCGTCCGCGGAGGAGAACGAGGGACGGAACCGGGACGCCTCCATCAGCAGCCCCATGAACTCGCCCGACCGGCCCAGCCGGCCCGCCTCCTCCAGCATCGCCCCGAACATCCCGCCGCCGGCCGCGTCCGCCGCGTCCGGTCCGGCGGGCGTCCGCTCGCCGCCCTGCGCGCCGAGCTGCAGCTGTTCCCGCAGGTGCCGGGCGGTCAGCACCGGCGACGGGTGGTCGAACAGCAGCGTCGGGGGCAGCCGCAGGCCGCTCGCCGCGTTGAGCCGGTTGCGCAGCTCCACGGCGGTCAGCGAGTCCACGCCCAGCTCCAGGAACTCCCGGTCCGACGGGACCTCCTCCGCCGACCCGTAGCCCAGGACGACGGCCACCTGACCGCACACCAGCTCCAGCAGGGCGGCTTCCTGCCCGGCCTCGTCCAGGCCCGCCAGCCGCCGCAGCAGCACCGCCGGCCCGCCGTCCTCGCCGGCCGCGGCCGCCGCGGCACGCCGCGGCACCCGCACCAGCCCGCGGAACAGGCCGGGCAGTTCCCCGGCCGCCGCCAGCGCCCGCAGCGGCGCCATGTCCAGGTGCGCCGGCACCAGCGCCGCCCAGCCGCCGGGCGTCAGGGCCGCGTCGAGAAGCGCCAGCCCCTCGTCCGACGCCAGCGGCAGCAGCCCGGACCGGGCCATGCGCCGTACGTCGGCGTCGGCCAGGTCGCCGGTCATCGCGCCGCGCTCGGCCCACAGCCCCCACGCCAGCGACACGGCGGGCAGGCCGAGGCCGCGCCGGTGCGCGGCGAGCGCGTCGAGGAACACGTTCGCGGCCGCGTAGTTGCCCTGCCCCGGGGTGCCGAAGACCCCCGCGGCGGACGAGAACAGCACGAACGCGGCCAGGTCCAGGTCGCGCGTCAGCTCGTGCAGGTTGACCGCGGCGTCCACCTTGGGCCGCAGGACCGTGTCGACGCGCTCGGCGGTCAGCGACGGGATCAGCCCGTCGTCCAGCACACCCGCCGTGTGCACCACGGCGGTCAGCGGCCGGGCGGCCGGCACGGAGGCGAGCAGCTGCTCCAGCGCCTCCCGGTCGGCCACGTCGCAGGCGACGACGGTGGCCGTCGCCCCGAGCCCCGCCAGCTCCTCCACCAGGGCGTCCGCCCCTTCGGCGCGGGGCCCGCGCCGGCTGGTGAGCAGCAGGTGCCGGACACCGTACTCGGCGGCCAGGTGCCGTGCGACGAGCGCACCCAGCGCCCCGGTCGCACCGGTGACCAGCACGGTCCCGGCCGGGTCGAGGGCGACCGGCCCGGCGTCCCCGTCCACCACGGCCCGCGCCAGCCGCGGCACGCGCAGAGCACCGTCCCGGACGGCGACCTGCGGCTCGCCGGAGGCGAGGGCGGCGGACAGCAGCGAGGCTGCCGCTTCGTCCGCACCGGCGTCGAGGTCCACGAGGCCGAAGCGGCCGGGGTTCTCCGTCTGCGCGGACCGGACCAGGCCCCACACCGGCGCGTGCGCCAGGTCCGGCACGTCCTCGCCGGCGCCGGCGGCCACCGCGCCCCGGGTGACGAACACGAGCTGCGCCCCTTCGAGGGCCGGCTCGGCCAGCCACGCCTGGACGGCGTCGAGCACCGCGTGCGTCACGCGCCGGGCGGCCGCCGCGACACCGGAGCCGTCCGTCTCCTGCGGGAAGCAGGGGAAGAGGACCGTCCGGGGCGCGGGCTTGCCCGCCGCCACGACGCCGGCGAGCGCCGCCGCGTCCGCGTACGTGCCGGCCACCGCGCCCGCAGCCTCCAGGGCGGCGGCCGGCGGCAGGGCTTCCCCGCCGAGCACGGCCACATCACCCTGGGCCGCGTCCGACGGCAGCGGAACGGACACCCACTCCAGCGCGTACAGCGACTCGTGGGAGCCCTGCTGCCGTGCGGCACGCAGCCGCTCCGGGTCGATGGCCCGCAGCAGCAGCGACTCGACCGCCGCGACGGGCGCACCGGTCGCGTCCGCGACCGTCAGCGACACCGCACCGTCCTCGGCCGGCGCGATCCGGGCCCGCAGCGCGGCGGCACCCGCCGCGTACAGCCGTACGCCGCGCCACGAGAACGGCAGCCGCGGCCCCGCCGAGACGCCGGCCCCGCCCGGCACGTCGCCGAGCGCCAGACCGTGCAGGGCGGAGTCCAGCAGGGCGGGGTGCAGGCCGAACCGTCCGGCCTCGTCGCGCTGCTCGCCCGGGAGGGAGAGCTCCACGAACACCTCGTCGCCACGCCGCCAGCCGGCCGTGAGCCCCCGGAACGCGGGCCCGTACCCGAAGCCTGCCGCGGCGAACCGCTCGTACAGGTCGTCCGTCGCCACCGCCTCGGCCCCTGACGGCGGCCACTCGGCGAGAGCCCCGGCCTGCGACGGCGCCTGCGCCGCCGGCCCGCCGGTGGCCAGCAGGCCGCTCGCGTGCCGCACCCACGGCTCCTCGGCCGTCGCGTCCTCCGCACGCGAGTGCAGCGCCAGCGGCCGGCGGCCCGTCGCGTCCGGCTCGCCGACCGACAGCCGCAGCTGCACGGCGCCCTGCCCGGCCAGCACCAGGGGCGCCTCCAAGGTCAGTTCCTCGACCTCGTCGCAGCCCACGAGCTCACCGGCGCGGACCGCCAGCTCGACGAAGGCCGTGCCCGGCAGCAGTACCGTCCCCGCCACGGCGTGGTCCGCCAGCCAGGGGTGGGTGTCCAGGGCGAGACGTGAGGTGAGCAGCAGCCCGCCCGTGTCCGGCAGTTCGACCGCCGCGCCCAGCAGCGGGTGGCCGGCCGGCCCGAGACCGGCGGACGCCACGTCGGCCGGGCCCGCCACGGGCACGTCGATCCAGTACCGCTGGTGCTGGAACGCGTACGTCGGCAGGTCGACGCGGCGTACGGGCGCCTCGGCACCGGCGAAGTACGCGGCCCAGTCGACGGCCAGGCCACGCAGGTGGGCGTGGGCGACGGCCGTGGTGAGGGTGTGCGCCTCGGCGTGGTCGCGGCGCAGGACGGGAACGAAGACGGCGTCGTCGGCCTCGACGAACTGCTGTGCCATGCCGGAGAGCACACCGTCGGGGCCGAGCTCCACGAAGGTGGTGACGCCCGCGGTCCGGAGCGCCTGAACGCCGTCGTGGAAACGGACGGCTTCGCGGACGTGACGCACCCAGAAGTCGGGGGACGTCATGTCGTCGGCCGTGACCACGGCACCCGTGAGGTTCGAGACCACCGGGATGCGCGGCGCGCTGTACGTCAGCGACTCGGCGACCTTGCGGAAGTCGCCCAGCATGCCGTCCATCAACGGCGAGTGGAACGCATGGCTGACGGTGAGACGACGGGTCTTGCGGCCCTCCGCCTCGAAGTGTGCCGCGATCGCCAGGACGTCGGTCTCCTCGCCGGAGACGACGACCGACTGCGGGCCGTTGAGGGCAGCGATGCCGGCGCGTTCGGTGAGGTGCGGAGCGACCTCGTCCTCGGTGGCCTGGACAGCCACCATCGCGCCGCCCTCCGGCAGCTCCTGCATCAGGCGGCCTCGGGCAGCAACGAGCGCGGCCGCATCGGCCAGGGAGAACACCCCGGCGACATGCGCGGCAGCGATCTCACCGATCGAGTGACCGGAGACGAGCTCGGGCCTGATGCCCCACGCCTCCAGCAGGCGGAACAACGCCACTTCCACCGCGAAGAGCGCCGGCTGGGCGAACTCCGTCCGGTCGAGAACAGCGGCGTCCTCGCCGAACAGCACGTCCTTCAGCGGCAGCCGCAGATGACCGTCCAGCTCCGCACACACCGCGTCCAGCGCCTCGGCGAACGCGGGGTACGCGCCGTACAGCTCGCGACCCATCCCGAGCCGCTGGCTGCCCTGACCCGTGAACAGGAACGCCACCTTGCCGCCGGCCATGGCGGTGAGACCGCCGTCGCCCTCGGCCAGGGCGGCGAGACCGGCGAGGAACTCGCTCCTCTCCCCGGCCACCACCGCGGCGCGGTGCTCGAAGACGCCGCGGCCGGTGACGAGCGAGTGCGCGATGTCGGCGAGGGACTGCTCGGGGTGGGACATGACGTGGGCGTGCAGCCGCCCGGCCTGGCCGCGGAGGGCCTCCGGGGTCCGCGCGGAGAGCACCCACGGCAGCACCGGCAGGCCGGAACCGCCCTCCGCCAGGGCCTCGTCCGCCGGCTCGTCGCCGGTGGCCGGGGGCGCTTCCAGGATGGTGTGGGCGTTGGTGCCGCTGATGCCGAACGACGACACCGCGGCGCGCCGCGGACGGTCGCCCGTCTCCGGCCACGCCCGCTCCTCGGTCAGCAGCTCGACCGCGCCCGCCGACCAGTCGACGTGCGGCGACGGCTCGTCGACGTGCAGGGTGCGCGGCAGCACGCCGTGCCGCATGGCCATCACCATCTTGATGATGCCCGCGACACCCGCGGCGGCCTGCGTGTGGCCGAAGTTGGACTTCACCGAACCGAGCCACAGCGGCCGGCCGGCGGGCCGGTCCTGGCCGTACGTCGCCAGGAGCGCCTGCGCCTCGATGGGGTCGCCGAGCGTCGTACCTGTGCCGTGCGCCTCGACGACGTCGACATCGGCGGAGGTCAGGCGGGCGCCGGCGAGCGCCTGGCGGATGACGCGCTGCTGCGACGGGCCGTTGGGGGCCGTCAGGCCGTTGCTCGCGCCGTCCTGATTGACGGCCGAGCCCCGCACGACCGCCAGCACGGGGTGACCGTGGCGGCGGGCGTCCGACAGCCGCTCGACGAGCAGCATGCCGACGCCCTCGCCCCAGGCCGTGCCGTCGGCCGCGGCGGCGAAGGGCTTGCAGCGCCCGTCGACCGCCAGGCCGCGCTGCCGGCTGAAGGCCACGAAGGTGCCGGGGGTCGCCATGACGGTCACACCGCCCGCGAGGGCGAGGTCGCACTCGCCGTTGCGCAGCGCCTGCACCGCCAGGTGCAGGGTGACCAGCGACGACGAGCACGCCGTGTCGACGGTCACGGCCGGGCCCTCCAGCCCGAACGTGTACGACACGCGGCCCGACGCCACGCTGCCCGAGCTGGACGTGCCCATGTAGCCCTCGAGCCCGTCCGGGGCCCGGTGCAGCAGGGTGCCGTAGTCGTTGTACATCACGCCCGCGAAGACACCGGTGCGGCTGCCGCGCACGGTCGCCGGGTCGATGCCGGCCCGCTCGAACGCCTCCCAGGAGGCCTCCAGCAGCAGACGCTGCTGCGGGTCCGTGGCCAGCGCCTCGCGGGGGCTCATGCCGAAGAAGACCGGGTCGAAGTGGTGGGCGTCGTGCAGGAACCCGCCGTCGCGCGTGTAGCTCGTGCCGGGCCGGTCGGGGTCGGGGTCGAAGAGCCCGTCGACGTCCCAGCCGCGGTCCGTGGGCAGCGACGTGATCGCGTCCCGCCCCTCGGTGACCAGCTCCCACAGGTCCTCGGGCGACCTGACGCCGCCGGGGTAGCGGCAGCTCATCGCCACGATGACGATGGGGTCGTCGTCGCCGGCGGCCGTGGTGACGACGGGCGCGAGGGCGGCGGCCGGGGCGCCGGTGCCGAGAAGTTCCTCGCGCAGGAAGCGGGCGAGGACGGCCGGGCTCGGGTAGTCGAAGACGAGCGTGGCGGGGAGCCGGACCCCGGTGGCGGCGTTGAGCCGGTTGCGGAGCTCCAGGGCGGTCAGCGAGTCGAAGCCGATCTCGTTGAACGCGCGGGACGGCGTGACGTCGGCCGCGCCGCCCGCGTACCCGAGGACGGCCGCGACCTGGCCGCTGACGAGGTCGAGGACGGCCTCGTCCTGCTCGGCGGGGCCGAGGGCCGCCAGGCGGGCGACGAGCGCGGACTCGCCACCGGTGCTCGCAGCGGCGGCCGTACGACGGGTGGGCACCCGGACCAGGCCGCGCAGCAGCGGCGGCAACATGCCCGTCGCCGCCTGATCGCGCAGCCCCGCCAGGTCGAAGCGTGCCGGCACGAGCAGGGCCTCGTCCGTCGCGAGCGCGGCGTCGAACAACGCCACACCCTCCGCGGCCGACAGTGCACCCACACCACCCCGGCCCAACCGCTCGGCGTCGGCCTGACCGGCCATGCCACCGGCCTCGTCCCACAGACCCCAGGCGAGGGAGGTGGCGGGGAGACCGGATGCCCGGCGGTGCTGGGCGAGGGCGTCGAGGTAGCTGTTGGCGGCGGCGTAGTTGCCCTGGCCCGCGCCACCGAAGACACCGGCGGCGGAGGAGAACAGCACGAACGCCGACAGGTCGAGGTCGCGCGTCAGCTCGTGCAGGTTGCGGGCCGCGTCGACCTTCGGGCGCAGCACAGCATCGATGCGCTCGGGCGTCAGGGCGGTGACGACGCCGTCGTCCAGCACACCGGCCGCGTGCACGACAGCACACAGCGGGCGCTCGGACGGCACCGACTCCAGCACTGCTGCCAGCGATGCGCGGTCGGCCACGTCGCACGCGGCCCAGGTGACGCTCTCGGCGCCGAGGGACGTGAGTTCGGCCGCCAGGTCGGCGGCGCCTTCCGCGGCGTCGCCGCGGCGGCTGACCAGCAGGAGGTGGCGGACGCCGTGCTCGGTCACCAGGTGCCGGGCGAAGACGCCGCCCAGGACACCACCGGCGCCGGTGAGCAGGACGGTGCCGTCCGCGTCGAACGCGGCCGTGTGATCGGCGTCGGCGTTCGCGGTGGCACGCGCCAGGCGCGGCAGCAGCACCGCACCGTCGCGCACCGCCACCTCGGGCTCGCCGGCCACCAGCCACGACGCGTCGAACGACGCGTCCGCGTCGTCCACGTCCACCACGGCGAACCGGCCAGGGTTCTCCGACGCGGCCGACCGCACCAGGCCGCGTACGGCGGCACCGGTCAGGTCGCCCGCGCCACGCGTGACGAACACCAGGCACGAACCGGCGAACCGGTCATCGGCCAGCCACTCCTGCGCGGTCGCCAGGGCCTGGTGCACGGCCTCGCGGACGGTCCGGGCGGGGCTGTCGGACCGGCTGTCGACCACGACGACACCGGGGACGGCGTCCAGCCCGGCCAGTCCGTCGGCTCCCACAGTCGCCCACTCGCCCACAGCGACGGAGGAGACAGCGGCAGGGGCCGCCACCCACTCCACGCGGTAGAGCGAGTCGTTACGGGCGCCCGTCAGCTGCTCCGGCGACACCTCACGGAGCGCGAGGGCGTCCACGGACACCACCGGGGTGCCCTCGGCGTCGGCGACCGCGAGCGACACCGCGCCCGTACCGGCCCGGGACAGCTTGACGCGCAGCCGCGACGCGCCGGCCGCGTGCAGCGACACGCCGGACCACGAGAACGGCAGCCGGCCGCGGCCGCCGGACTCCTTCAGCAGTCCGCCCAGGCCGATCGCGTGCAGCGTGGCGTCGAGCAGCGCCGGATGCACACCGAACGCCTCGTCGCGCGCGTCCTCCGGCAGCACGACCTCGGCGAACACGTCGTCGCCGAGCCGCCACGCCGCCGTCAGACCGCGGAACACGGGGCCGTATGCGAACCCGGACGCCGCCAGGCCCTCGTACAGCCCGGCCACCTCCACTGCCTCGGCGCCCGCCGGCGGCCATGCGCTCAGGTCGAAGGAACCGGCCGGGTTGCTCTCGGCCAGCACGCCGGAGGCGTGCCGCACCCACGAGTCGTCGCCGTGTCCCCAGTCCCCGCGGGAGTGGAACGTCACGGAACGGCGGCCGGACTCGTCGGCGGCGCCGACGGCGACCTGGAGCTGTATGCCGCCGTGCTCGGGCAGCACCAGCGGCGCTTCGAGGGTGAGTTCCTCGACGAAGCTGCACCCGACCTGGTCACCGGCGCAGACGGCGAGCTCGACGAACGCCGTTCCCGGGAGCAGCACGGCTCCCATGACGGCGTGGTCGGCCAGCCAGGGGTGCGTGTCGAGGGACAGCCGGCCGGTGAACAGGAAGCCGTCGGCGTCCGCGAGCGCCACGGCGGCACCCAGCAGGGGGTGGTCCGCCGGCCGCAGGCCGAGCGACGTGGCGTCGCCGCCGACGGTGCCCGCGTCGAGCCAGTAGTGCTCGTGCTGGAAGGCGTACGTGGGCAGGTCGACGCGCTGGGCGCCGGTGGGGGCGAAGTACGCGTTCCAGTCGACGGTCACGCCACGGACATGGGCCTGGGCGAGCGCGGCGGTCAGCGTCTCGGCCTCGGCGCGGTCACGGCGCAGGACGGGCACGAAGGCACCATCAGCGACGCTCTCCTGAGCCATGGCCGACAGCACGCCATCGGGCCCGAGCTCGACGAATGTGGTGACGCCCTCGGCCTCCAGCACACGTACGCCGTCGTGGAAACGGACGGCCTCGCGGACGTGCCGCACCCAGAACTCCGGCGAGGACATCTCCTCACCGGACACCAGCGCACCGGTCAGGTTGGAGACGACCGGGATGCCCGGCTCGCTGTAGCCGATACCAGCGACCACCTCGCGGAACGCGTCCAGCATCCCGTCCATCAGCGGCGAGTGGAACGCGTGGCTGACGCTCAGCCGGCGCGTCTTACGACCCTCCGCCTCGAAACGAGCAGCAATCTCCAGGACGACGGCCTCGTCACCCGACATCACCACGGACGAGGGTCCGTTGATGGCGGCGACACCGACCCGGTCGGTCAGGTAGGGAGCGACTTCCTCCTCGGTGGCCTGCACAGCCACCATCGCGCCGCCCTCCGGCAGCTCCTGCATCAGCCGCCCACGGGCAGCGACCAGCGCACACGCATCAGCCAGCGAGAACACACCCGCCACATGCGCAGCAGCAATCTCACCGACAGAGTGACCGGACAGGAAGTCGGGCTTGAGACCCCACGCCTCCATCAACCGGAACAGCGCAACTTCCACCGCGAACAACGCCGGCTGAGCGAATTCCGTCCGGTCGAGAACACTCGCGTCCCCGCCGAACAGCACGTCCTTCAGCGGCAGCCGAAGCCGGCCGTCCAGCTCGGCACACACCGCATCGAACGCCTCGGCGAACACCGGATAGGTGTCGTACAGCTCACGCCCCATCCCCAGCCGCTGACTCCCCTGCCCCGTGAACAGGAACGCCAGCTTGCCGCGGCCCTCGGCCGTGCCCTCGATCAGCCCGGCCGGTGCTTCCGCGCCGGACGCACCGGACGCGAGGCTGTCGAGCGCCGCCAGGAAGGCGGTGCGGTCGCCTGCCACCACGGCGGCGCGGGTCTCCAGCGCGGAGCGGGTCGTCGCGAGCGACAGGGCGACGTCGGCGGTGTCGAGGCCGGGATGCTCCGTCACGTAGGTGTGCAGCCGGCGAGCCTGGTCGCGGAGGGCCTGCTCGCCCTTCGCGGACAGCACCCAGGGCAGCACCGGCAGGGTCAGCGGGAGCGGCGTGCCGGCCGTCTCCTCGGCGTCCGCTTCCGTCGGCTCCGGCGCCTGCTCGACGATCACGTGGGCGTTGGTGCCGCTGATGCCGAACGACGACACCGCGGCGCGCCGCGGACGGTCGCCCGTGTCCGGCCAGTCCCGCGCCTCCGTCAGCAGCTCGACCGCGCCCGCAGCCCAGTCGACGTGCGGCGTCGGCTCGTCGACGTGCAGCGTCCGCGGCAGCACACCGTGCTGCATCGCCAGCACCATCTTGATGATGCCCGCGACGCCGGCGGCGGCCTGGGTGTGGCCGATGTTCGACTTCACGGAGCCCAGCCACAGCGGCGGCCGGTCCTCGCTGCGTTCGCGGCCGTACGTCGCCAGCAGCGCCTGTGCCTCGATGGGGTCGCCGAGTGTCGTGCCCGTGCCGTGCGCCTCGACGACGTCGACATCCGCCGCTGTCAGCCGCGCGTTGGCGAGGGCCTGGCGGATGACGCGCTGCTGGGACGGGCCGTTGGGGGCCGTCAGGCCGTTGCTCGCACCGTCCTGGTTGACGGCGGAGCCGCGCACCACTGCCAGCACGCGGTGGCCGTTCTTGCGGGCGTCCGACAGCCGCTCGACGAGCAGCATGCCGACGCCCTCGCCCCAGCCGGTGCCGTCCGCCGCGGCGGCGAACGACTTGCAGCGGCCGTCGAACGACAGGCCGCGCTGGCGGCTGAACTCGATGAAGGTGCCGGGCGTGGGCATGACGGTGACGCCGCCGGCGAGGGCGAGCTCGCACTCGCCGTTGCGCAGCGCCTGCACGGCGAGGTGCAGGGTGACCAGCGACGACGAGCACGCCGTGTCGACGGTCACGGCCGGGCCCTCCAGCCCGAACGTGTACGACACGCGGCCCGACGCGACGCTGCTGGAGCCGCCGGTGCCGAGGTAGCCCTCCACGCCGTCGGGGATGGAGCGGAGCCGGGACGTGTAGTCGTGGTACATCACGCCGGCGAACACGCCGGTGCGGCTGCCGCGCACCGACGCCGGGTCGATGCCCGCCCGCTCGAACACCTCCCAGGTGGTCTCCAGCAGGAGCCGCTGCTGCGGGTCCATGGCGAGGGCCTCGCGCGGCGAGATGCCGAAGAAGGCGGGGTCGAAGTGGTTGGCCTCGTAGAGGAAGCCGCCCTCGGCGACGTAGCTGGTGCCCTGCTGGTCGGGGTCGTCGTCGACGAGCTGCTCGACGTTCCAGCCGCGGTCGGTGGGGAAGCCGGAAATGGCGTCCTCACCGCCCAGCACGAGCCGCCACAGGTCCTCGGGGGACGCGACGCCCCCCGGGTAGCGGCAGCTCATGCCGACGATGGCGATGGGCTCCTGCTCTCCCGACTCCACTTCCTGCAGGCGGCGACGGGTCTCGTGGAGATCCGCCGTCACCCGCTTGAGAAAGTAGCGGAGCTTTTCCTCGTTCATACGTGCATCCCTCTCGCGGAAGTCGCGGAAGACAGAAGGGCAGGGTCGTTCGGGTGGTTGTCGTTCATCAGGAGATGCCGAACTCCTTGCCGATGAAGTCGAAGAGGTCGTCGTCCGTCGCCGACTCGAGCTCCTCCGCGACGTCGGCACCCGGCTCGTCCTCGGGGTTCCGCGCGCTCTCGTTGACCTTGGCGAGCAGCGCCTGGAGCCGCGCGGTGACATGCGACCGGGCGTCGTCGTCGGACAGCGCCGTCCCCAGGGAGGCCGCGAGCCGGTCGAGCTCCGTGAGCAGCGGGCTGACCGCCGCCATGCCGTCCTGGACGATCTCCTCGTGCAGGAAGCGGACGAGGGCCGTGGGCGTCGGGTAGTCGAAGATGAGCGTGGCGGGGAGCCGGACGCCGGTGGCGGCGTTGAGGCGGTTGCGGAGCTCGACGGCCGTCAGGGAGTCGAAGCCGACCTCGCTGAACGACTGGCCGGGGTCGACCGCGTCGGGCCCGGCGTGGCCGAGGACCGCGGCGACCTGCGTGCAGACGACCTCCAGCAGCACGGCGTCCTGCTCGGCGGCGCCGAGGCCGGCCAGGCGGGCGACGAGTGCGGACTCGCCCTCGGTGTTCGAAGCAGCAGCCGCGGTACGACGGGTGGGCACCCGGACCAGGCCGCGCAGCAGCGGCGGCAGCATGCCCGTGGCCGCCTGGTCGCGCAGCCCCGCCAGGTCGAAGCGTGCCGGCACGAGCAGGGCCTCGTCCGTCGCGAGCGCGGCGTCGAACAACGCCACACCCTCGGCGGCCGACAGCGCACCCACACCACCCCGGCCCAGCCGCTCGGCGTCGGCCTGGCCGGCCATGCCACCGGCCTCGTCCCACAGGCCCCACGCCAGCGACGTGGCGGGCAGGCCCTGCGTACGGCGGAACGCGGCGAGCGTGTCGAGGTAGCTGTTCGCGGCGGCGTAGTTGCCCTGGCCCGCGCCACCGAAGACACCGGCGGCGGAGGAGAACAGCACGAACGCCGACAGGTCCAGCTTCTGCGTCAGCTCGTGCAGATTCCACGCCGCGTCCGCCTTCGGACGCAGGACGGTGTCGACCCGCTCGGGCGTCAGGGCCGTCACGATGCCGTCGTCCAGCACACCGGCGGCGTGCACGACGCCACGCAGCGGACGCTCCGAGGGCACCGACTCCAGCACTGCCGCCAGCGCCTCACGGTCGGCCACGTCGCACGCGGCCCACGTCACCTGCGCGCCCAGGGCGGCGAGTTCGTCGCCGATCTCCCGGGCCCCGGGCGCCTCGGCACCGCGGCGGCTGACCAGCAGCAGGTCACGGACGCCGTACTCGGTGACCAGGTGCCGTGCGAAGAGACCACCGAGGGTGCCCGTCGCACCGGTGAGCAGGACCGTTCCCTCACTGTCGAACGCCGGGAGTTCACCGGCGTCGGCGTTCGCGGTGGCACGCGCCAGGCGCGGCACCAGCACCGCACCGTCGCGCACCGCCACCTCGGGCTCGCCGGCCACCAGCCACGACGCGTCGAACGACGCGTCCACGTCCTCGACGTCCACCACGGCGAACCGGCCGGGGTTCTCCGACGCGGCCGACCGCACCAGGCCCCGGACGGCGGCACCCGACAGATCGGCGGCACCGCGCGACACGAACACCAGGCAGGAGCCGGCGAAGCGGTCGTCGCCGAGCCACTCCTGCACCAGGCCCAGCGCCCCGTGCACCGCTTCCCGCACCGAGCCGGCGCCGACGGCGAGACCGTCGGCCACCACGACACCCGGCACGGCGGCCGGCCCGGACAGCTCCGCCAGACCACCGGCACCCAGGGCGACCCACTCGCCGACGGCAGCGGAGGCAGCGGCCGGGGCCGCCACCCACTCCACGCGGTACAGCGACTCGTGGCGGGCGCCCGCCAGCTGCTCCGCCGAGACCTCGCGCAGCGCGAGGGCCTCGACCGACGCCACGGGGGAGCCTGCCGCGTCCGCGACCGCCAGCGCCACCGAGCCCGTACCGGTGCGGGACAGCCGCACCCGCAGGCTCGACGCGCCGGCCGCGTGCAGCGACACGCCCGACCAGGCGAACGGCAGCCGGCCGCGGCCGGTGTCCTCGACGAGGCCGCCCAGGCCGATGGCGTGCAGCGCCGCATCGAGCAGCGCCGGGTGCAGGCCGAACGCCTCGTCCCGCGCGTCCTCCGGCAGCGACACCTCGGCGAGGACGTCCTCACCGAGCCGCCACGCCGCCGTCAGACCCTGGAACACCGGCCCGTACGCGAACCCGGACGCCGCCAGGCCCTCGTACAGCCCGGCCACCTCCACCGGCTCGGCGCCCTCCGGCGGCCAGACGGCGAGGTCGAAGGACCCGGCCGGGCTCTTCTCCGCCAGCGCGCCCGAGGCGTGGCGCAGCCACAGCTCGTCGGCCCCGCCCCACTCCCCGCGGGAGTGGAACGTCACCGAACGGCGGCCCGACGCGTCGACCGGGCCGAGCGACACCCGCAGCTGCACGCCGCCCTTCTCCGGCAGGACCAGGGGGGCCTCCAGCGTCAGGTCGTCCAGGTGCTCGCAGCCCACCTGCTCGCCGGCGCGCAGCGCCATGTCGACGAAGGCGGTGCCGGGCAGCAGGACGGCATCCATGACCGCGTGGTCGGCCAGCCAGGGGTGCGTGTCGAGGGCGAGACGGCCGGTGAACAGGACGCCTTCCGAGTCCGGCAGCTCGACGGCGGCGCCGAGCAGCGGGTGATCGGTGACGCCGAGGCCGAAGCCGCTCGCGTCGCCGACGGCGGGGGCCCCGACGGCCGACTCCAGCCAGTACCACTGGCGCTGGAACGGGTAGGTGGGCAGTTCCACGAGCCGCGCGCCGGTGCCGGCGTAGTACGCGGCCCAGTCGACGGCGTGCCCACGGACGTGCGCCTGGCCGACGGCGAGCGACAGCGTCTCAGCCTCCGCCCGGTCGCGGCGCAGCGCGGGAACGAAGACGGCGTCCTCGGCCTCGACGAACTGCTGGGCCATGCCCGACAGCACACCGTCCGGCCCGAGCTCGACGAACGTCGTCACGCCCTCGGCCAGGAGAGCCTGAACGCCGTCGTGGAAGCGCACGGCCTCGCGGACGTGGCGCACCCAGAAGTCGGGCGACGTCACCTCTTCCGACACGAGCGCACCGGTGAGGTTGGAGACGAGCGGGATGCGCGGCTCGCTGTAGGTGATGCCGGCGGCCACTTCGCGGAACGCGTCCAGCATGCCGTCCATGTGCGAGGAGTGGAACGCGTGGCTGACGGTGAGACGGCGGGTCTTACGGCCCTGAGCCGAGAACCGCTCGGCAATCTCCAGCACCGCGTCCTCGTCACCGGCGATCACGACCGAGGCCGGACCGTTGACAGCAGCGATGCTCACGCCGTCGACAAGCTCGATCTCGCTCTCGGCGGCCTGAAGGGCCACCATCGCGCCGCCCTCCGGCAGCTCCTGCATCAGACGACCACGAGCAGCCACCAGCGCACACGCATCAGCCAGCGAGAACACACCCGCCACATGCGCCGCAGCAATCTCACCGATCGAGTGACCGGACAGCGCATCGGGCTTCACACCCCACGCCTCGACCAGCCGGAACAGCGCCACCTCCACAGCAAACAGCGCAGGCTGAGCAAATTCCGTCCGGTCGAGAACACCCGCGTCCTCACCGAACAGCACATCCTTCAGCGGCAGCCGAAGCCGTCCATCAAACTCCGCGCACACCGCATCGAACGCCTCGGCGAAGACCGGGTACACGTCGTACAGCTCACGCCCCGCCCCCAGACGCTGGCTGCCCTGCCCGGTGAACAGGAAGCCCAGCTTCGCGCCGTCCGACACCGCGCCCCGCACCACACCGGCCGAGGTCTCCCCCCCAGCCAGTGCGGCCAGGCCGCGCAGCAGCCCGTCCCGGTCGCCCGCCGTGACCACCGCGCGGTGGGCGAAGGCGGACCGGCCGGTGGCCAGCGAGTAGCCGGTGTCGGTGAGGTTGAGGCCGGGCTCGGCCTCCAGGTGGGCGTGGAGCTGTCCGGCCTGGGCCCGTAGGGCGTCGCCGGTCTTCGCGGAGAGCGTCCACGTGGCGGTGGGCGCGTCCGCGGCCGCTGCCGTGGGAACGGCCGGCGGCTGTTCGATGATGGTGTGGGCGTTGGTGCCGCTGATGCCGAACGACGACACCGCGGCCCGGCGCGGACGGCCACCGGTCTCCGGCCAGTCGCGCGTCTCCGTCAGCAGCTCGACCGCGCCCGCCTCCCAGTCGACGTGCGGCGTGGGCTCGTCCACGTGCAGCGTCGACGGCAGCACGCCGTGGCGGATCGCCATGACCATCTTGATGATGCCGGCGACACCGGCGGCGGCCTGGGTGTGGCCGAGGTTGGACTTGATGGAGCCGAGCCACAGCGGCGGCCGGTCCTCGTACCGCTCGCGGCCGTACGTGGCGAGCAGCGCCTGCGCCTCGATGGGGTCGCCCAGCGTGGTGCCCGTGCCGTGCGCCTCGACCACGTCGATGTCGTTGCTCGACAGGCCGGCGGAGGCCAGGGCCTGCCGGATGACGCGCTGCTGCGACGGGCCGTTGGGGGCCGTCAGGCCGTTGCTCGCGCCGTCCTGGTTGACGGCGGAGCCCCGCACGATGGCGAGCACGGGGTGGCCGTGCTTGCGCGCGTCGGACAGCCGCTCGACGAGGAGCATGCCCGCGCCCTCGGACCAGCTGGTGCCGTCGGCGGCCGCGGCGAACGACTTGATGCGTCCGTCCGCCGCCAGGCCGCGCTGGCGGCTGAACTCGGTGAACGTGCCGGGCGTCGACATGACGGTCACACCGCCGGCGAGCGCCATGGAGCACTCGCCGCTGCGCAGCGCCTGGATGGCCCAGTGCAGGGCGACCAGCGACGACGAGCACGCGGTGTCGACGGTGACGGCCGGGCCCTCCAGCCCGAAGGCGTAGGCGACGCGGCCGGAGGCCACGCTGCCGGAGTTGCCGGTGCCGAGGTAGCCCTCGACGCCGTCGGGCACGGACGTGATGCGGGTGGCGTAGTCGTGGTACATGATGCCGGCGAACACGCCGGTGCGGCTGCCGCGCACCGACGCGGGGTCGATGCCGGCCCGCTCGAACGCCTCCCACGTGGTCTCCAGCAGCAGGCGCTGCTGCGGGTCCATGGCGACGGCCTCGCGCGGCGAGATGCCGAAGAACGCGGGGTCGAACTGGCCGGCGTCGTGCAGGAAGCCGCCGTGGCGGGTGTAGCTGGTGCCCCGGCCGTCGGGGTCGGGGTCGAACAGCGCGTCGAGGTTCCAGCCGCGGCCCTCGGGGAACTCCGAGATGGCGTCCTCGCCGCCGAGGACGAGGCGCCACAGGTCCTCGGGCGTCTGCACGCCGCCGGGGTAGCGGCAGCTCATGCCGATGATGGCGATCGGGTCGTCGTCGAGGACCACCGCCGGGGCCTCCGGCTCCGCCGGGGCGTCCGCCTCGGCCCCGAGCACCTCGGTGCGCAGGTACTGGGCGAGCACGGCCGGGGTCGGGTAGTCGAAGACGAGCGTCGCCGGCAGCCGGACGCCGGTCGCGGTGTTGAGGCGGTTGCGCAGCTCGACGGAGGTGAGCGAGTCGAAGCCGAGCTCCTTGAACGCCTGGCCCGCCTCGACCGTGTCGGCCGAGTCGTGGCCGAGCACGGACGCGACCTGCGTGCGCACCAGCGCCAGCAGCTCCGCCTCCTGCTCCTCGGCGGGCAGGCCCGCCAGGCGCTTGCCGAGTTCACCGGTGGGTGCGGCGGCCGCGCCGGCCGACGCGGTGCGCCGGGCCGTCGTACGGACGAGGCCGCGCAGCAGCGGCGGCAGCGCGTCGCTGCCGGCCTGGCCGGCCTGGGCCTGGAGCGCGGCCAGGTCCAGCGGTACGGGGACCAGGAGGGCGTCGTCGGCCGCCGTGGCCAGGTCGAACAGGGCAAGGCCGCGCTCGGCGGAGAGCTCGGCGATGCCGCCGCGGTTGACGCGCCGGCGGTCGGTGCCGGCCAGTGCCTCGCCCATGCCGCCGTCCCACAGGCCCCAGGCCAGCGAGGTGGCGGGCAGGCCCTGGGTGCGGCGGAACGCGGCGAGACCGTCGAGGAAGGCGTTGGCGGCGGCGTAGTTGCCCTGGCCCGCGCCACCGAACACACCGGCGGCGGAGGAGAACAGCACGAACGCGGTCAGGTCGAGGCCCTGGGTGAGCTCGTGCAGGTTCCAGGCGGCGTCGGCCTTCGGGCGCAGGACGCCGTCCACGCGCTCGGGCGTCAGGGCGGTGACGACACCGTCGTCGAGCACACCGGCGGCGTGCACCACGGCCCGCAACGGCTGACCGGCGGGGACCGACTCCAGGAGTGCGGCGAGCGCCTCCTTGTCGGCCACGTCGCAGGCGCCCCACGTCACCTGGGCGCCGAGGGCGGCGAGCTCGTCACCGATCTCGCCGGCTCCCGGTGCGTCGGCGCCGCGGCGGCTGACGAGCAGCAGGTGCCGGACGCCGTGCTCGGCCACCAGATGGCGGGCGAACAGGCCGCCGAGCGCACCGGTCGCACCGGTGAGCAGGACCGTGCCGTCCCCGTCGAACACCGGGGCCTCTCCGGCCACCGGGGTCACCGACGCACGGGCCAGACGCGGCACCAGGACCGCACCGTCGCGCACCACCGTCTCCAGCTCGCCGGCCACCAGCCACGACGCGTCGAACGACGCGTCCGCGTCCTCGACGTCCACGACGGCGAACCGGCCGGGGTTCTCCGACGCGGCCGACCGCACGAGACCGCGTACCGCGGCACCCGCCAGGTCGGCGGTACCGCGCGTCACGAACACCAGGCGGGATTCGGCGAACCGGTCACCGGCCAGCCACTCCTGAACGAGGGCCAGCGCCTGGTGCACGGCCTCCCGGGCGGGCCCGGCGATGCCGTCGACCACGACGACACCCGGCACGGCGGCCGGCCCGGAAAGCTCCGCCAGGCCACCGGAACCAAGTGCGATCCACTCCTCCGCAGGCGCGGAGGCCGGGGCCGCGACCCAGGTGACGCGGAACAGCGCGTCGCCGTGTGCGGCGACGTCGCGGGCCGCGCCGAGCCGGTCGGCCGTCACCTCGCGCAGGGCGAGGGCGTCGACCGTGGCCACGGGGGCGCCTTCGGCGTCGGCGACGGCCAGGGAGACCTCCCCGGCGCCGGCGCTCCGCAGCCGTACGCGCAGCGTGGTGGCGCCGACGGCGTGGACGGTGACGCCGCTCCAGGCGAACGGCAGGCGGCCGGCGCCGGCCTCGGCGGCCAGGCCGAGCGCGTGCAGCGCCGCGTCCAGCAGCGCGGGGTGCAGGACGAAGCGGTGGGCGTCCCTCTGCGCGTCCTCGGGCAGCCGCACCTCGGCGTAGACGTCCTCGCCGTGCTTCCAGGCGGCCGTCAGCCCCTGGAAGACGGGCCCGTACGCGAACCCGGAGCCGGCGAGCCCCTCGTAGAGGCCCGTGACGTCCACGGCCTCGGCGCCCTCGGGCGGCCACACGCCGAGGTCGAAGGCCGCGGCGGGGGCGCCTTCGGCCAGCACGCCGGTGGCGTGCCGGGTCCACGGCGCGTCGGCCGGGGCGTGCTCGGGGCGCGAGTGCAGGGTCAGGGAACGGCGGCCCGCCTGCTGTGCCGCGCCGAGCGTCAGCCGCAGCTGCACGGCCTCGTGCTCGGGCAGCACCAGCGGCGCCTCCAGGGTCAGGTCCTCCAGCCGGTCGCAGCCGACCTGGTCACCGGCGCGCAGCGCCAGTTCGACGAAGGCGGTGCCGGGCAGCAGGACGGTGCCCATGACGGCATGGTCCGCGAGCCACGGGTGGGTGTGCAGGGAGAGGCGGCCGGTGAACAGCAGCCCGTCCGAGTCGGGGAGCTGCACGGCGGCGCCGAGCAGCGGGTGATCGGCGCGGTCGAGGCCCGCCGACGAGACGTCGGCGCCGGTGGCGCCCACGTCCAGCCAGAAGCGGCGGCGCTGGAAGGCGTACGTGGGCAGGTCGACGCGGCGCGCGCCGGTGCCGGCGTAGTACGCGGCCCAGTCGACGGCGTGCCCGCGAACGTGCGCCTGGCCGACGGCGAGCGACAGCGTCTCCGCCTCAGCACGGTCACGGCGCAGGACAGGCACGAAGACGGCGTCCTCGGCCTCGACGAACTGCTGGGCCATGCCCGACAGCACACCGTCCGGCCCGAGCTCGACGAACGTCGTCACGCCCTCGGCCGCCAGGGCCTGCACACCGTCGTGGAAGCGCACGGCCTCGCGGACGTGGCGCACCCAGAAGTCGGGCGAGGACATCTCGTCGCCCGTGACCAGCGCACCGGTCAGGTTGGAGACGACGGGGATGCGCGGCGTGCTGTACGACAGCCCGGCCACGACCTCGCGGAACGCGTCCAGCATCCCGTCCATGAGCGGCGAGTGGAACGCGTGGCTGACGGTGAGACGACGGGTCTTACGGCCCTGAGCCGCGAACCGCTCGGCAATCTCCAGCACCGCCGCCTCGTCACCGGCGATGACGACGGACGTCGGGCCGTTGACGGCAGCGATGCTCACGCCGTCGACGAGCTCGATCTCGCTCTCGGCGGCCTGGACGGCCACCATCGCGCCGCCCTCCGGCAGCTCCTGCATCAGGCGACCGCGGGCGGCGACCAGCGTGCAGGCGTCGGCAAGGGAGAACACACCGGCCACATGGGCAGCGGCAATCTCACCGATCGAGTGACCGGCCAGTGCGTCGGGCTTCACACCCCACGCCTCGACCAGCCGGAAGAGCGCAACTTCCACAGCGAACAACGCCGGCTGAGCAAACTCGGTCCGGTCGAGGACGCCCGCGTCCTCGCCGAACAGCACGTCCTTCAGCGGAAGTCGCAGATGACCGTCCAGCTCCGCGCACACCGCATCGAACGCCTCGGCGAACACGGGGTACGACGCGTACAGCTCACGCCCCATCCCCAGCCGCTGGCTGCCCTGTCCCGTGAACAGGAAGCCCAGCTTCGCGCCGTCCGACACCGCGCCCCGCACCACACCGGCCGAGGTCTCCCCCGCAGCCAGTGCGGCCAGGCCGCGCAGCAGGCCGTCCCGGTCGCCCGCGGTGACCACCGCGCGGTGGTCGAACAGGGCGCGGGCCGTGGCCAGGGTGTGGCCGACGTCCGCGAGGCCGGTGTCCGGCTCCGCGTCGAGGTGGGCGTGGAGGCGTGCCGCCTGGTCGCGCAGGGCGTCGGCGGACTTCGCCGACAGCGTCCACGGCAGCTGCGGCGGGATTGCCGCCTCCGCCGCCGAGGGGTGCTCGTCGGCGGGGGCGGGCACGTGCTCGATGATGGCGTGCGCGTTGGTGCCGCTCATGCCGAACGACGACACTGCGGCCCGGCGCGGACGGTCGCCCGTCTCGGGCCAGTCGCGTGCCTCCGACAGCAGCTCGACGGCGCCCGCGGCCCAGTCGACGTGCGGCGTGGGCGTGTCCACGTGCAGGGTCTGCGGCAGCATGCCGTGGCGCATGGCCATCACCATCTTGATGACGCCCGCAACGCCCGCGGCGGCCTGGGTGTGGCCGAAGTTGGACTTGATGGAGCCGAGCCACAGCGGCTGGTCCTCGGCGCGGCCCTGCCCGTACGTGGCGAGCAGCGCCTGCGCCTCGATGGGGTCGCCGAGCGTCGTACCCGTACCGTGCGCCTCGACGGCATCGACATCAGCGGTCGTCAGCTGCGCGTTGTGGAGTGCCTGGCGGATGACGCGCTGCTGCGACGGGCCGTTGGGGGCCGTCAGGCCGTTGCTGGCGCCGTCCTGGTTGACGGCGGTGCCGCGGACCACGGCGAGAACAGGGTGGCCGCGCCGGCGGGCGTCGGACAGCCGCTCGACGAGGAGCATGCCGGCGCCTTCGCCCCAGGCGGTGCCGTCGGCGGCGGCCGCGAAGGGCTTGCAGCGGCCGTCGGCGGCCAGGCCGCGCTGGCGGCTGAACTCGGTGAACACGTCGGGCGTGGTGATGATGGTGACGCCGCCGGCGAGGGCGAGGTCGCACTCGCCGTTGCGCAGGGCCTGCGCGGCCAGGTGCAGGGCGACGAGCGACGACGAGCAGGCCGTGTCGACGGTGACGGCCGGGCCTTCGAAGCCGAAGGTGTAGGAGACGCGGCCGGAGGCGATGCTGCTGGAGCCGCCGGTGCCGAGGTAGCCCTCGACGCCCTCGGGGACGGTGTTGAGGCGGGACACGTAGTCGTTGTGCATCTGGCCGACGAACACGCCGACCTGCTTGCCGCGCATGCCCGTCGGGTCGATGCCGGCCCGCTCGAATGCCTCCCAGGACGTTTCCAGCAGCAGGCGCTGCTGGGGGTCCATGGCGAGGGCCTCGCGGGGGTTGATGCCGAAGAACGCGGGGTCGAAGTGGTGGGCGTCGTAGAAGAAGCCGCCTTCGCGGGCGTACGACGTGCCGGGGCTGTCGGGGTCGGGGTCGTAGAGGGCGTCGGTGTCCCAGCCGCGGTCGGACGGCAGGTCGGCGATGGCGTCGCGGCCCTCGGCGAGGAGGGTCCACAGGTCCTCGGGGCTGCGGACGTCGCCGGGGAAGCGGCAGCTCATGGCGACGATGGCGATGGCGTCGTCGTCCCCGCCGGTGCCCGGGCCCGCCGGGGTGCCGGCCACCGGGGCCGCGTCGGCGGCGCGGGAGCCGAGGAGCTCGTCGCGCAGGTAGCCGGCGAGGGCGGTGGGGGTGGGGTAGTCGAAGACGAGGGTGGCGGGCAGCCGGAGGCCGGCGGCCGCACCCAGCCGGTTGCGGAACTCGACGCCGGTGAGGGAGTCGAAGCCGAGGTCCTTGAAGGCCCGGCCGGCTTCGACGGCGTCGGGCGAGGCGTGCCCGAGGACGGCGGCGACCTGGCCGCGGACGAGGTCCAGGAGGGTCTGGTCGCGGTCGGCCTCGGTCATGCGCAGCAGGCGGTCGGCGAGGGACGGCCCGTTGCGGTCGTCGGTGGTGTCGACGGTGCGGCGGGCGGGCCCGCGGACGAGGCCGCGCAGCAGGGCGGGGACCATGGCGGCGTCTGCGTGGCGCAGGGGTGCCAGGTCGAGGCGCATGGGCACCAGGAGGGGGTCGCCGACCTGGTGCGCGGTGTCGAGCAGGGCGAGTGCTTCGGCGGTGGCGAGGCCGAGGACACCGGACCGGGTCATGCGGTCCTTGTCGGTGGCGTCGAGTTCGCCGGTCATGCCGCTGGCCTCGGCCCACAGGCCCCAGGCCAGCGAGGTGGCCGGCAGGCCGGTGGCCTGGCGGTGCTGGGCGAGGGCGTCGAGGAAGCTGTTGGCGGCGGCGTAGTTGGCCTGGCCGGCGCCGCCGAAGACGCCGGCGGCGGAGGAGAAGAGGACGAAGTCGGCGAGGTCGAGGTGGCGGGTGAGGTCGTGGAGGTGGAGTGCGGCGTCGACCTTGGGGCGCAGGACGCGGTCGACGCGTTCGGGGGTGAGGGCGTCGACGACGCCGTCGTCGAGGACGCCGGCGGTGTGGACGACGGCGGTGAGGGGGTGCTCGGCGGGGATGCCGGCGAGCAGGTCGCGCAGGGCGTCGCGGTCGGCGGTGTCGCAGGCGGCGACGGTGACGTGGGCGCCGAGTTCCTCCAGTTCCGCGGCGAGCTGGGCGGCGCCGTCGGCCTGGGGGCCGCGGCGGCTGGTGAGCAGCAGGCGGCGGGCGCCGCGTTCGACGACGGCGTGGCGGGCGACGAGGCCGCCGAGGGTGCCGGTGCCGCCGGTGACGAGGACGGTGCCGTCGGGGTCCCAGGTGCCGGGGATGGTGAGGACGACCTTGCCGACGTGCCGGGCCTGGCTGAGGTGCCGGAAGGCGTCGGGTGCGCGGCGCAGGTCCCAGGTGGCGACGGGCAGGGGCTGCAGGGCGCCGGTGGTGAAGAGGCCGAGGAGCTCGGTGAGCATCTCCTGGATGCGGTCGAGTCCGGCTTCGGTCAGGTCGAAGGCGCGGTAGGTGACGCCCGGGTGGGCGGCGGCGACGTCCTCGGGTGTGCGGACGTCGGTCTTGCCCATCTCGACGAACCGGCCGCCGCGCGGCAGGAGCCGCAGGGACGCGTCGACGAATTCGCGGGCGAGCGAGTCGAGGACGACGTCGACGCCGCGGCCGTCGGTGGCGGTGCGGAAGGTGTCCTCGAAGTCGAGGGTGCGGGAGGAGGCGATGCGGTCGTCGGGGATGCCCATGGAGCGCAGCGTGTCCCACTTGCCGGGGCTGGCCGTGGCGTAGACGTCGGCGCCCCAGTGGCGGGCGAGCTGGACGGCGGCCATGCCGACGCCGCCGGCGGCGGCGTGCACGAGGAGGGCTTCGCCCTGGCGCAGGCCGGCGAGATCGCGCAGCGCGTAGTAGGCGGTCATGAAGACGATGGGCACGGACGCGGCCTGAGCGAACGTCCAGCCCTCGGGCATGGGGGCGATCATGCGCCGGTCGGCGACGACGAGGGGGCCGAAGCCGCCGGGCAGCATGCCCATGACGCGGTCGCCGGGGGCGAGGTCGGTGACGCCGGGGCCGGTCTCCAGGACGACGCCGGCGCCTTCGCTGCCCATGAGGCCGGCGTCGCCGGGGTACATGCCGAGGGCGTTGAGGACGTCGCGGAAGTTGAGGCCGGCGGCGCGGACGGCGACGCGTACCTCGCCGGGTGCCAGGGGCTCGGTGGCCTCGGGGCAGGGCACGAGCGTGAGGTTCTCGAGGGTGCCCTTGTCGTGGATGTCCATGCGCCAGGCGGGCTCGTCCGCGGGCGGCAGGAGGCCGCCGCTGGTGGGGATGCGGGCGAGGCGGGGCGCGTGGACGGTGCCGCGGCGCACGGCGACCTGGGGTTCGCCGGTGGCGAGGGCGGCGGGCAGGGCCTCCGCGGAGGCGGTGTCGTCGTCGAGGTCGGCCAGGACGAACCGGTCGGGGTTCTCGGCCTGCGCGGAGCGGACGAGGCCCCACACGGGTGCGTGGCGCAGGTCGCGGACGCCGGCGTCGGCCGGGGTGGCCACGGCGCCGTGGGTGACGAGGACGAGCCGGGAGCCGGCGAACCGGTCGTCGGCGAGCCACGCCTGGACCAGGCCGAGGGCCTGGTGGACGGCGTCGTGGACGCCGGCGGCGAGGTCGTCGGCGGCGGTGGCGCCGGGGGTGACCAGGACGTGGCCGGGGACGGGGGTACCGGTGTCGACGGCGGCGCGCAGGGCGGCGAGGTCGGCGTAGGTGTCGGCCTCACCGGCCGGCAGGTTGCTGTCGCCGAGCACGGCCAGGCCGGTGCCGGGCGTGCTGTCGGGCAGCGGCACGGTGGCCCAGTCGAGGCGGAACAGCGACTCGTGCTGCGCGGCCGGGGCGGCGGCGAGCTGGCCGGCGGAGACGGGCCGCAGGGCGAGGTGGCGTACGGAGGCCACCGGCTGTCCCTGGGTGTCGGCCAGGTCCAGGGTCATTCCGTCGTCGCCGGTGGGGGTGAGGCGGACGCGCAGGGCGCCGGCGCCGGCGGCGTGCAGGGTGACGCCGCGCCAGGAGAACGGCAGGCGGCCCTGTTCGTCGGCGTCCTCCCGGACGAAGGTGGCGTGCAGGGCGGCATCGAGGAGCGCGGGGTGCAGCCCGTACGCGCCGGCGTCGGCGCGGTGCTCGTCGGGGAGCCGCACCTCGGCGTAGACGGCGTCGCCGTGCCGCCAGGCGGCGGTGAGGCCCTGGAAGACGGGGCCGTAGGCGAAGCCGCCGGCGGCCAGGTGCTCGTACAGGCCGTCGGTGGTGACGGGTTCGGCGCCGGGCGGCGGCCACTCGGTCAGGGGCGCGGCCGCCTGGGGTGCGCCGGTGGCGAGGATGCCGGTGGCGTGCCGGGTCCAGGGCTGGTCGGCGGGGGCGTCCTGGGCGCGCGAGTACAGGTCCAGGGCGCGGCGGCCGGCCTGGTCGGGGGCGCCGACGGAGATCTGCAGCTGGACGGCCTGGTGGCCGGTGAGGACCAGCGGCGCTTCGAGGGTGAGCTCGTCGAGGTGGTCGCAGCCGGCCTGGTCGCCGGCGCGCACGGCCAGTTCGACGAAGGCCGTGCCCGGCAGCAGGACGGTGCCCATGACGGCGTGGTCGGCGAGCCACGGGTGGGTGTCCAGGCCTATGCGGCCGGTGAAGAGGAACCCGTCGCTGTCGGCGAGCGGCAGGGCGGCGCCCAGCAGCGGGTGGTGGGCGGGGCCGAGACCGGCGGACTCGACGTCGCCGACCCAGCCGGCGGGGGCCTCCAGCCAGAAGCGTTCGCGCTGGAAGGCGTACGTGGGCAGGTCGACGCGGCGCGCGCCGGTGCCGGCGTAGTAGGCGGCCCAGTCGACGGCGAGACCACGGACGTGCGCCTCGGCCAGGGCCGTGGCCAGGGCGTCGTTCTCGGTGCGGTCCTTGCGGAGCAGCGGCAGGAACGCGGCGTGGCCGGCGCTGTCGGTGAGGCAGTCGCGGCCCATGCCGGACAGCACGCCCTGCGGGCCCAGTTCGAGGTAGGTGGTGACGCCCTCGGCCTCCAGGGTGCGGATGCCGTCGAGGAAGCGCACGGCCTCGCGGGCGTGCCGCGCCCAGTAGTCGACGCTGGTCAGCTCGTCGGTGACGAGGGTGCCGGTGACGTTGGAGACGACGGGGATGCGCGGGACGTGGAAGGTGAGGGTTTCGGCGACGGCGCGGAACTCGTCGAGCATGCCGTCCATCAGCGGGGAGTGGAAGGCGTGGCTGACGGTCAGGCGCCGGGCGCGGCGGCCCTGCTCCTCGAAGCGGGCCGTGATGGCGAGGGTGGCGTCCTCGTCGCCGGCCAGGACGATGGCGTTCGGCCAGTTGACGGCGGCGATGCCGACGTGGTGCTCGTGGCCGGCGAGCAGCGGCAGCACCTCGTCCTCGGCGGCCTCCAGGGCCACCATGACGCCGCCCTCGGGCAGCTGCTGCATGAGGCGGCCGCGGGCGGCCACCAGCGTGCAGGCGTCCTCCAGCGAGAGCACGCCGGCGACGTGCGCGGCGGTGATCTCGCCGATGGAGTGGCCGGCCAGGTAGTCGGGGCGGATGCCCCAGCTGTCGACGAGGCGGTGCAGGGCCGTTTCGAGGGCGAACAGGGCGGGCTGGGTCCAGCCGGTGAGGTGCAGGAGCGCGGCCTCGTCGGTGCCCTCCTCGGCGAACAGCACGTCCTTCAGGGGCCGCGACAAGTGCCGGTCGAGTTCGGCGCACACCTCGTCGAGGGCCTGCGCGAACGCGGGGTACGTGGCGTACAGCTCGCGGCCCGTGCCGGGGCGCTGGCTGCCCTGGCCGGTGAAGAGGAACGCGGTCTTGCCGTCGGTGACGGCGCCGCGCAGGGTGCCCTCGCCGTCGGCGAGCGCGGTCAGGGCGGTGAGCAGCCCGTCGCGGTCGCCGGCGACGACGGCGGCGCGCCGTTCGAACGCGGAGCGGGTGGTGGCCAGCGAGTAGGCCAGGTCGGCGGGGTGGAGACCGGGGTGTGCCTCGACGTGGGCGAGGAGGCGGCGGGCCTGGCCGGTGAGGGCCTGGTCGGTCTTGCCGGACAGCACGACGGGCACGGCGGGCAGGTCGCGGCGCCCGGCGGCGGTGTCCTGCTCGTCGGTGGCCGGGGGCTGCTCGATGATGGCGTGCGCGTTGGTGCCGCTGACGCCGAACGAGGAGATGCCGGCGCGCCGCGGGTGGCCGGCCTCGGCCCAGTCGCGGGCCTCGGTGAGGAGTTCCACGTTGCCGGCGGCCCAGTCGACGTGCGGGGTGGGCTCGTCGACGTGGAGGGTCGGCGGCAGCGTGCCGTGCTGCATCGCCATGACCATCTTGATGATGCCGGCGGCGCCGGCGGCGGCCTGGGTGTGGCCGAGGTTGGACTTGATGGAGCCCAGCCACAGCGGCCGGTCCTCGGTGCGGCCCTGGCCGTAGGTGGCGAGGAGGGCCTGCGCCTCGATGGGGTCGCCGAGGGTGGTGCCGGTGCCGTGGGCCTCGACGGCGTCGACGTCGGCCGTGGTCAGCCCGGCGTTGGCGAGGGCCTGCCGGATGACGCGCTGCTGGGAGGGGCCGTTGGGGGCGGTGAGGCCGTTGCTGGCGCCGTCCTGGTTGACGGCGGTGCCCCGCACGACGGCGAGGACGGGGTGGCCGTTGCGGCGGGCGTCGGACAGGCGCTCGACGAGGAGCATGCCGGCGCCTTCGGACCAACCGGTGCCGTCGGCGGCGGCGGCGAACGACTTGCAGCGGCCGTCGGCGGCGAGGCCGCGCTGCCGGCTGAAGTCGACGAACGTGTCCGGGGTGGACATGACGGTGACGCCGCCGGCGAGGGCGAGGTCGCACTCGCCGTTGCGCAGGGCCTGCGCGGCCAGGTGCAGGGCGACGAGGGAGGAGGAGCAGGCGGTGTCGATGGTGACCGCCGGGCCCTCCAGGCCCAGGGTGTAGGAGACGCGGCCGGAGGCGACGCTGCCGGCGCTGCCGGTGCCCAGGTAGCCCTCCAGGCCCTCGGGCACGGCGGGCAGGCGGGTGAGGTAGTCGTGGTACATCACGCCGGCGAACACGCCGGTGCGGCTGCCGCGTGCCGACAGCGGGTCGATGCCGGCCCGCTCGAACGCCTCCCACGACGTCTCCAGCAGCAGGCGCTGGTGGGGGTCCATCGCCAGGGCCTCGCGCGGGTTGATGCCGAAGAAGGCCGGGTCGAACGCGGAGGCGTCGTGCAGGAAGCCGCCCTCGCGGGTGTAGCTGGTGCCGGCCCGCTCGGGGTCGGTGTCGTAGAGGGCGTCGAGGTCCCAGCCGCGGTCGGTGGGGAACGCGGACACGGCGTCGCCGGAACCGGCGACCAGCTGCCACAGCTCCTCGGGGCTGGAGATGCCGCCGGGGTAGCGGCAGCTCATGCCCACGATCACGATCGGGTCGTCGTCCGTGGCCGCCGCCGTGACGACCGGCGCGGCGGCCGCGCGGTCGTCGGAGCCGAGGATCTCGGTGCGCAGGAACGCGGCGAGGGCCGTGGGCGTGGGGTAGTCGAAGACGAGGGTGGCGGGCAGCCGGACGCCGGTGACGGCGTTGAGACGGTTGCGGAGCTCGACGGCGGTCAGCGAGTCGAAGCCGAGCTCCTTGAAGGCGCGCCCGGCGTCGACGGCGTCGGCACCGGCGTGGCCCAGCACCGCGGCGACCTGCTCGCACACCAGCTCGGTCAGCAGCCGGTCGCGGCCGGCGGCGTCCAGGCCGCGCAGGCGCGCGGCGAGCCCGTCCTGCGGGGCGGCGGCCGCGGCCGCGGTACGGCGGGCCGGGGTGCGCACCAGGCCGCGGAGCAGCGCCGGGACCTGCGCGGGGTCGGCGTGCCGCAGGCCGGCCAGGTCGAGGCGCATCGGCACGAGCAGGGCGTCGCCCGTGGCGCGGGCGGTGTCGAGGAGGGCCAGGCCCTCCTCGGACGACAGGGCGGCCACGCCGGCGCGGTTGATGCGGTCCAGGTCGGTGTCGGCCAGGTCGCCGGTCATGCCGCTGCGCTCGGCCCACAGGCCCCAGGCGAGGGCGGTGGCGGGCAGGCCCTGGGCGCGGCGGTGCGCGGCGAGGGCGTCGAGGAAGGCGTTGGCGGCGGCGTAGTTGGCCTGGCCGGGGCCGCCGAGGACGCCGGCGGCGGCGGAGAACAGCACGAACGCGGCCAGGTCGTGGTCGCGGGTCAGCTCGTGCAGGTTCAGGGCGGCGTCGACCTTGGCGGGCAGCACGTGGTCGACCCGCTCGGGCGTGAGGGAGTCGAGGACGCCGTCGTCGAGGACACCGGCGGTGTGCACCACGGCGGTCAGGGGGTGCTCGGCGGGTACGGCGGCCAGGGCGGCGGCGAGCGCGTCGCGGTCGGCGGCGTCGCAGGCGACCAGGGTGACCTGGGCGCCGGCCTCGCGCAGCGTGTCGAGCAGGGCGTCGGCGCCGGGCGCGTCGGGGCCGCGGCGGCTGGTGAGCAGCAGGTGGCGGATGCCGTGCGCGGTGACGAGGTGCTGGGCGACGAGCGCGCCGAGGGTGCCGGTGGCACCGGTGACCAGGGCGGTGCCGTCCGGGTCGAGGGCGGGGGCCTCGGCGCCGGCGTCGGCGGCGACCCGGCCCAGGCGCGGCACGAGCGCCTGCCCGTCGCGCAGCGCGAACTGCGGCTCGTCGGCGGCCAGGGCGGCGGCCAGGGCACGGTGGGACGGCTCGCGGCCGTCGAGGTCGGCCAGGACGAAACGGCCGGGGTTCTCCGACTGCGCGGAGCGCAGCAGGCCCCACAGGGGGGCGTGCGTCAGGCCGGGGACGTCGGCGCCGTTGTGCGTGGCGACGGCGTCACGGGTGAGGAACACGAGCCGGGAACCGGCGAACCGCGGGTCGGCGAGCCACTCCTGGGCGAGCTGGAGGGCGGCGTGCAGGGACTCCCGGACGCGCTGGGGCAGACCGGTGGCGTCGGTATCGGTGTCGGCGTCAGTGCCGTTCCACGGCACCACCACCGCCTGCGGCACCGGGGCGCCCGCCTCGACCGCGGCGGCCAGGCCGGCGAGGTCCGCGTAGACGGCCGCCGTCGGGAGGGCCGTGGTCAGGGCGGTGAGGGCGGTGTCGGTCGCGTCGCCGAGCAGCGCCCACTGGCCGGCGGCCACGGTGGTGGCGGCCGGCAGCGGCAGCGGGGTCCAGTCGACGCGGAACAGCGCGTCGTGGAAGGTGCCCTGGGCGGCGTGCGCGTGGACCTGCTCCGGGGAGACGGGCCGCAGCAGCAGCGCGTCGACGGAGGCGACGGGCCGGCCGTCGCCGTCGGCGAGGGAGACGGACACGGTGTCGCGGCCGGCGGGCGCCAGCCGGACGCGGAGCTCGGTGGCGCCGACGGCGTGCAGGGCCACGCCGCTCCAGGAGAACGGCAGCCGGCCGTGCTCGGTGGGCTCCAGCAGCTCGCCCATGCCGACGGCGTGCAGCGCGGCGTCGAGGAGGGCGGGGTGCAGGCCGAACGCGGCGGCGTCCTGGCGGGCCGGCTCGGGCAGCCGGACCTCGGCGAACACCTCGTCGCCGCGCTGCCAGGCGCCGGTGAGGCCCTGGAAGGAGGGGCCGTAGGCGAAGCCCGTGGAGGCCAGCCAGTCGTAGAGGCCGTCGACGGGCACCTCGGTGGCGTCCTGCGGCGGCCACTCGGCCAGGCCGGGGCCGGCGGCGGGCGCGCCGGGCGCCAGGACGCCGGTGGCGTGCCGGATCCAGGCGTCGTCGGGCGCGTCCTCGGCGCGGGAGTGGAGGGTGAGGGTGCGGCGGCCGGACGCGTCGGGCGCGCCGACGGCCAGCTGGATCTGGACGCCGCCGATCTCGGGCAGCACCAGCGGGGCCTGGAGGGTGAGTTCCTCCAGCAGGTCGCAGCCGACGTGGTCGCCGGCCCGCACGGCCAGTTCCACGAACGCGGTGCCGGGCAGCAGCACGGTGTCCATCACCGTGTGGTCGGTGATCCACGGGTGGGTGCGCCGGGAGAGGCGGCCGGTGAACAGGAAGCCGTCGGCGTCGGCGAGGGCGAGCGCGGCGCCGAGGAGCGGGTGGTCGGCCGAGCCGAGGCCGGCGGAGGTGACGTCGCCGACCCAGGCGTCCGGCGTCTCGGGCCAGTACAGCTCGCGCTGGAACGCGTACGTGGGCAGGTCGACGCGGCGGCCGCCGCGGCCGGTGAGGACCGCGGCCCAGTCGACACGGGTGCCGTGCGCGTGGGCGCGGGCCACGGCGGCGGCCAGGGCGGGGGCCTCGGGCCGGCCGGCGCGCAGGGCGGGCGCGAAGACGGCGTCGGGGCGGTCGACACAGTCCTGGGCGAGCGCGGACAGGGTGCCGTCGGGGCCGATCTCGACGTAGACGGCGACGTCCTGGGCGTCCAGGTAGCGGACGCCGTCGAGGAAGCGGACGGCGTCGCGGACGTGCCGCACCCAGTAGCCGGGCGAGCAGATCTCGTCGGCGGTGACGGAGGCGCCGGTGACGTTGGAGACGACGGGGACGACCGGCGGGTGGTAGGTCAGGCCCTCGGCGACGCGCCGGAAGTCGTCCAGCATGCCGTCCATGAGCGGGGAGTGGAAGGCGTGGCTGACGGTGAGCCGCTTGGTCTTGCGGCCCTGCGCGGTGAACGCGGCGGCGAGCTCCAGCACTGCCGTCTCGTCGCCGGAGACCACGACGGAGCGGGGGCCGTTGACGGCGGCCACGGCGACGCCGTCGCCGAGCAGCGGCGTCACCTCGTCCTCGGTGGCCTCCACGGCGACCATGGCGCCGCCCGCGGGCAGCGCCTGCATGAGCCGGCCGCGCGCGGCGACGAGGGTGCAGGCGTCGGCCAGCGACAGCACGCCGGCGACGTGGGCGGCGGCCAGTTCGCCGATGGAGTGGCCGAGCACGAAGTCGGGCGTGACACCCCAGGTTTCCAGGAGGCGGTACAGGGCCACCTCGACGGCGAACAGGGCCGGCTGGGTCCACGCGGTCTCGTCCAGCAGGCCGGCGCCGGCCTCGCCGGAGATCACCTCGCGCAGGGGCCGGTCCAGGTGCGGGTCGAGCTCGGCGCACACGGCGTCGAGGGCCTCGGCGAAGGCGGGGTACGCGTCGTACAGCTCGCGGCCCATGCCGGCGCGCTGGCTGCCCTGCCCGGTGAACAGGAACGCGGTCTTGCCCTCGCCGACGACGCCGCGCACGGCGTCGGCCGGCGTGTCGCCGCCGGCCAGGGCCTGCAGGCCGCGCAGCAGGGCGTCGCGGTCGGTGGGGAAGAGCACGGCGCGGTGGTCGAGGGAGGCGCGCGTGGTGGCCAGCGAGTGGGCGACGTCCGCGAGGGACAGCTCCGCGTCGTCGGTCACGCGCTCGGCGAGCCGCCCGGCCTGGGCGGCGAGGGCCTCGGCACTCTGCCCGGACACCAGGACCGGCAGCGGCAGGCCGGGCGCGGTGTCGGGCAGGGATTCGGCGGCCGGGGCGTCCGGCGCCTGCTCGATGATGGTGTGGGCGTTGGTGCCGCTGACGCCGAAGGAGGAGACGCCGGCGCGGCGCGGCTGCCCGGTGTCGGGCCACGCGCGGCCCTCGGTGAGCAGCTCCACGGCGCCCGCCGTCCAGTCCACGTTCTCCGAGGGCCGGTCGACGTGGAGGGTGGGCGGCAGCACGCCGTGCTCGATGGCCTTGACCATCTTGATGACGCCGGCGACGCCGGCGGCGGCCTGGGTGTGGCCGAAGTTGGACTTCACCGAGCCCAGGTACAGCGGCCGGCCGTCGGGGCGGTTCTGCCCGTAGGTGGCCATCAGGGCCTGGGCCTCGATGGGGTCGCCCAGGGTGGTGCCGGTGCCGTGCGCCTCGACGGCGTCGACCTGCGCGGGCGTCAGCCCGGCGTTGGTGAGCGCCTGCCGGATGACGCGCTGCTGCGACGGGCCGTTGGGCGCGGTGAGGCCGTTGCTCGCGCCGTCCTGATTGACGGCGGAGCCACGGACGATGGCGAGGACGGGGTGGCCGTTCCTGCGGGCGTCCGACAGCTTCTCGACGAGGAGCATGCCGACGCCCTCGCCCCAGCCGGTGCCGTCCGCGCCGTCCGCGAACGGCTTGCAGCGGCCGTCGGGTGCGAGCCCCCGCTGCCGGCTGAACTGGACGAACGAGCGCGGGCTGGCCATGACCGTCACACCACCGGTCAGCGCCAGGTCGCACTCGCCGTTGCGCAGCGCCTGCACGGCGAGGTGCAGCGCCACCAAGGACGCCGAGCAGGCCGTGTCGACGGTGACGGCCGGGCCCTCCAGGCCGTACGTGTACGAGATGCGGCCGGAGATGACGCTGGCCGCGTTGCCGGTCATCAGGTAGCCCTCGACGCCCTTGGGCACCTGCTGGAGGATCTCCGGGTACGTCTGGCCGTTGGTGCCGATGAACACGCCGGACCGGCTGCCGCGCAGGGCCGCCGGGTCGATACCGGCCCGCTCGAACGCCTCCCACGAGGTCTCCAGCAGGAGCCGCTGCTGCGGGTCCATGCCGAGGGTCTCGCGGGGGCTGATGCCGAAGAACGCGGCGTCGAACCGGCCGGCGCCGTCGAGGAAGCCGCCCTCACGGGTGTAGCTGGTGCCCTCGGCGTCCGGGTCCTCGTCGTACAGCGACTCGACGTCCCAGCCGCGGTCGGTGGGGAACTCCGTGATGGCGTCCCCACCGGCCGCGACCAGCCGCCACAGGTCCTCCGGCGACTGCACGCCGCCGGGGAACCGGCAGCTCATGCCGACGATCGCGATCGGCTCCGGTTCCGCCGACTCGACCTCGCGGAGGCGCTGCCGTGTCTGGTGCAGATCGGCCGTCACCCGCTTGAGGTAGTCGAGGATCTTGTCCTGATCCGCATCCGCCATTGGAACCTCACCCATGCTTCTCGTCACAAACGCCTGCGCCGGCGGTGCCCGCGCCTTGCCGTTACCGGCCCGGGGAGTCCCCGAGGCCGAGTTCGTTCTCGATGAAGGCGAAGACCTCGTCGGGCGTCGCCTCGTGCAGCTTCTCCGTCACCACCGCGCCCTCGGGCGCGGCCTGCGGCTCCGGTTCCCACTTCGCGAGCAGCGCCCGCAGGCGTGCCGCGATGCCGGTCCGGGTCTCCTCGTCGGGTTCCGACACCGACAGCACCGACTCCAGCCGGTCCAGCTCGGCCAGGCCGGGTGCCGTGTCCGCCGCCCCGCCGTCCTGCGCCAGCTGGGCGCGCAGGAACTCGGCGAGGGCGGCCGGTGTCGGGTGGTCGAAGACCAGCGTCGCCGGCAGCCGCAGCCCGGTGGCCGCGTTGAGCCGGTTCCGCAGTTCCAGGGCGATCAGCGAGTCGAAACCGAGCTCCTTGAACGCCCGTGCGGCCCCCACCTCGGCGGTCGAGGCGTGCCCGAGGGCACCGGCCGCGTGCGACCGGACCAGCTCGGTCATCACCAGCGACTGCTCCGCCCGGGACATGCCGGCCAGCCGCTGCCGCAGCGCGCCGGCCGACGTGCCGGTCTCGCCGGTGCCTTCCCCGGACCCGGGACGGGCCAGGGACCGCACCTCCGGCAGGTCGCCGATGAACGCGCTGGGCCGCACGGAGGTGAAGCCCGGCGCGAAGCGCTCCCAGCGGATGTCGGCGACGGCCACGACGGTCTCGTCGTGGTCGAGGGCCTGCTGGAGCGCGCCGATCGCGAGCCGCGGGTCCATGGCGGGGAAACCGCCCCGGTCCAGCCGGTCCCCGACGGCGCCCCCGGCGGCCAGCCCCGACTCGCCCCAGCGGCCCCACGCGACGCTGGTCGCGGGCAGCCCGTGGGCGCGGCGGTACGCGGCGAGCGCGTCCAGGTAGGCGTTGGCGGCCGCGTAGTTGGCCTGTCCCGCGTCGCCGAGCGTGCCGGCGACTCCGGAGAACAGGACGAACGCGGACAGGCCGAGGTCGCGGGTCAGCTCGTGCAGCGCGTACGCGGCGTCCGCCTTGGGCGCGAGCACCGTGGCGAAGCGCTCCGGTGTCAGGGCGTCCAGCACACCGTCGTCCAGCACACCGGCGGTGTGCACGACGGCGGTCAGCGGGAGTTCGGCGGGGATCGCGTCGATGACGGCGGCGAGGGAGTCCCGGTCGGCCACGTCGCAGGCGGCCAGCGTGACCTTCGCCCCGAGGCCGGTCAGCTCGTCGCGGAGTTCGGCAGCACCGGGGGCGTCCTCGCCGCGGCGGCTGAGCAGCAGCAAGTGCCGGGCACCGTTGCCGGCGAGCCAGCGCGCCACATGGGCGCCCAGGGCACCCGTACCGCCGGTGACCAGGACGGTGCCCTCACCGGGCTCCCAGGTGCGGGGGGCGGGCGTCTGCGCGAGCGGCGCGTGCGCCAGCCGCCGCCCGTACAGGCCGGACGGCCGTACGGCCACCTGGTCCTCGCCGTCGGTGCCGGCGAGCACGGCGACCAGCCGGGCCGTGGCCCGCTCGTCGGGCGTGCCGGGCAGGTCGACGACGCCGCCCCACCGCTCGGGGTGCTCCAGCGCCGCGGTCGGGCCGAAGCCCCACAGCAGGGCCTGTGCCGGGTCGGTGACCTGGTCGCCGCCCGCGACGGCCACGGCGCCCCGGGTCACGCACCACAGGGGCGCGTCGACCGCGGCGTCACCGAGGGCCTGCACGAGAGCGAGCGAACCGTCGAGCGCCCGGGTGCGGCCGGCGAAGGACAGCAGCGACAGCACACCGGCGCAGCCGGTGCCGGCCTCGCGGAGGCGGTCGGCCAGCACCTTGCGGTCCAGGTCGGCCGTGTCGGAGCCGACGGGGAACTCCCGGACGGTGGCGCCGCGCTCGGCCAGGACGGCGGCGATCGCCGTGCCCCACGAGCTGCCGGCGGCCTCCTGCGGCACGACCAGCACCCAGGTGCCGGACAACCGGGCCGTACGGTCCTCGGCCAGCGGCTGCCACGTGATGCGGTAGCGCCAGGCGTCGACGGCCGACTTCTCGCGGCTGCTGCGGCGCCAGGAGGACAGCGCCGGAAGGGCGTCGCTCCAGGGCCGGTCGGCCTCGATGTCCAGCTGCGCGGCGAGGGCTTCGAGGTCCTCACGCTCCACGGCCTCCCAGAACAGAGCGTCGGTTTCGTCCTGGGCCGGCACCGGGCCACCGGCCGCGGCGGCGGCGGCCGGCTCGGGCCAGTACCGCTGGTGCTGGAAGGCGTACGTCGGCAGGTCCACGCGACGGGCGGAGGTACCGGCGAACACGGCGTCCCAGTCGACGCCGGCGCCGTACGCGAACGCCTCGCCGAGGGAGGTGTGGAACCGCTCCAGCCCGCCCTCGTCACGGCGCAGCGTGCCGATGACGGCGGCGTCGGCGCCCGCGTCCTCCAGGGTCTCCTGCACGCCCATCGCCAGCACCGGGTGGGCGCTGGACTCGATGAACACGCCGTAGCCCTGAGCAGCCAGGGTGCGGACGGCGTTCTCCAGCTCGACCGTCTGACGCAGGTTGCGGAACCAGTAGTCGGCGGTGAGTTCACCGCCCTCGACCCACTCCCCCGTCACCGTCGACAGCATCGGGATACGGGCCGACTGGGGCCGGACAGGGGCCAGGGTGTCGAGGAGCTCCTCGCGGAGCGACTCGACCTGCGCCGAGTGGGAGGCGTAGTCGACGGGCACGCGTCGGGCCCGGACGCCGTCCGCCTCGAACGCGGCGATCATCTCGTCGAGCGCGGTGTTCTCACCGCTCACCACGACGGCGGACGGGCCGTTGACGGCGGCGACGGAGATGCGGTCCTCGCCCCAGGCGGCGATGCGTTCGCGGACCCGGTCGACCGGCAGCGCGACGGACACCATGCCGCCGGCCCCGGCCAGCACCCGGCCGATGGCCTGGCTCCGCAGAACCACCACCCGAGCCGCGTCCTCCAACGACAACACCCCCGCCACACAAGCAGCAGCGATCTCACCCTGCGAGTGACCGACCACCGCGGCCGGTTCCACCCCCACAGAGCGCCACAGCCGGGCCAGGGAGACCATCACCGCGAACAGCACCGGCTGGACGACGTCCACCCGGTCCATCGACGGCGCACCCTCAACCCCCCGCAGCACATCCACCAACGACCAGTCGACAAATTCACCGAGCGCTGCGGCGCATTCCTCGACCGCCGCAGCGAACACGGGTGAAGCATCCAACAGCTGGACGGCCATCCCCACCCATTGCGACCCCTGTCCGGGGAACAGGAACACCCCCTGTCCCCCTGTGTCCGACCCCTGAACGAGGTTGGGGGCCCCGGTTTCCCCGGCCAGTGCCTCCAGTCCGCGGACGAAGTCGGCACGGTCCCGGCCGACGACGACGGCCCGCTGCGCGAGGGCGGTACGGGTGGTGGCGAGCGAGAACCCGATGTCGGCGGCGCGCTGCTCGCCGTGGGCGGCGAGGTGCGCCAGCAGCCGTTCGGCCTGGCCGCGCAGCGCGGCCTCGTTCCGGCCCGACAGCACCCACGGCAGCACCGCGTCACCGTCGGCGGGGGCCGGGACGGCTTCGGCGTCCGCGGCGGCCGGCTCGTCCGCCGGGGCCTGCTCCAGAACGGCGTGCGCGTTCGTCCCGCTGAAACCGAACGACGACACGCCGGCCCGGCGCGGCCGCCCGGCCTCGGGCCACTCGCGCGCCTCCGTCAGCAGCTCCACGGCGCCCGCCGACCAGTCGACGTGCGGGGTCGGCTCGGAGATGTGCAGGCTCTGCGGCAGCACGCCGTGCTGCATGGCCAGCACCATCTTGATGACACCGGCAACACCGGCGGCGGCCTGCGCGTGACCGATGTTGGACTTGACGGAACCGAGCAGCAGCGGCCGGTCCTCCGGCCGGTCCTTGCCGTACGTGGCCAGGAGCGCCTGCGCCTCGATGGGGTCGCCGAGGCTCGTGCCCGTGCCGTGCGCCTCCACGACGTCGACGTCGGCGGCCGACAGGCGGGCGTTGGCAAGGGCCTGCCGGATGACGCGCTGCTGCGACGGGCCGTTGGGCGCGGTGAGGCCGTTGCTGGCACCGTCCTGGTTGATGGCGGTGCCACGGACCACGGCGAGCACCGGGTGCCCGTTCCTACGGGCGTCGGACAGCCGCTCGACGAGGAGCATGCCCACGCCCTCGGCGGGGCTGAAGCCGTCGGCGTCCGCGGAGAACGCCTTGCACCGGCCGTCCGTGCTCAGCCCGCGCTGCCGGCTGAACTCGATGAACGTACCGGGCGTCGACATCACCGTGACACCGCCGGCGAGCGCCAGCTCGCACTCGCCGTTGCGCAGCGCCTGCACCGCCAGGTGCAGGGCGACCAGCGACGCCGAGCACGCCGTGTCGACGGTGACCGCCGGGCCCTCCAGGCCGAACGTGTACGAGACGCGGCCGGAGGCGACGCTGCCGGCCGTGCCCGTGGCGAGGTGGCCCTCGAAGCCGTCGCCGCTGCTCTGCATGAGCATCGCGTAGTCGGAGCCGTTGGTGCCGACGAACACACCGGACCGGCTGCCGCGCAGGGCCGCCGGGTCGATGCCGGCCCGCTCGAACGCCTCCCACGACGTCTCCAGCAGCAGACGCTGCTGCGGATCCATGGCCAGCGCCTCACGCGGCGAGATCCCGAAGAAGGCGGCGTCGAACCCGCCGGCCTCGCGCAGGAAGCCCGCCTCGCGCGTGTACGAGGTGCCCTGCGCGTCGGGGTCGGGGTCGTACAGCGCCTCGACGTCCCAGCCGCGGTCCAGCGGGAAGCCTGACAGGGCGTCGCCGCCGGACACCAGCAGCTGCCACAGGTCCTCCGGCGACCGCACGTCACCGGGGAAGCGGCAGCTCATCGCCACGATCGCGACGGGCTCGTCGGTGGCGGCACCGGAGGCCACGACCACCGGCGCGGCCGCCGCCCCCTCGTCGCCGGTCAGCTCGGCCCGCAGGTGGGCCGCCAGGACGGTGGGCGTCGGGTGGTCGAAGATGAGCGTCGGCGGCAGCTTGCGGTGAGTGGCCGCGTTCAGCCGGTTGCGCAGCTCGACGGCGGTGAGCGAGTCGAAACCGAGCTCCTTGAACGCCCGGTTCGGCTCGACGGCCGCCGCATTGGCGTACCCGAGGACCGACGCGACGGCGCCCCGCACCAGGTCCAGCAGCAGACGCTCCTGTTCGGCGCCGGTCAGGCCGGCGAGTTGCCGCAGGAACACCGCGCCACCGGCCGCCTCCTCCGCCTCGCCCCGCATGCCGTCCATGACGGCGCGCGCTTCGGGCAGGTCGTTCAGCAGCGGACGGGGACGGCCGGACGTGAAGGCGAGGACGAACCGCTTCCACTCCATGTCGGCGACGGTGAGGGTCGTCTCGTCACGGTCGAGGGCGTGCTGCAGCGCGGTCACGGCCAGCTCGGGCGCCATCTCGATGACGCCGTGGCGCCGCATGCGGTCACCGACCGCGCCCTCCGCCATGCCGCCGTCGCCCCACGGACCCCAGGCCACCGACGTCGCCGGCAACCCGGCGTCGCGCCGGTACTGGGCGAAGGCGTCGAGGAAGGCGTTGCCCGGGGCGTAGTTGCCCTGGCCGGGCGCGCCGAAAGTGGCGGCGAAGGAGGAGAACAGCACGAACCCGGACAGGTCCAGGTCGCGCGTCAGCTCGTGCAGGTTGAGGGTGGCCCCCACCTTGACGCTCAGGACGCGGTCCAGCTGCTCGCCGGTCAGCGCCTCGACGACACCGTCATCGAGAACCGCGGCGGTGTGCACGACCGCGGAGAGGGGGTGCTCGGCGGGGATCGCGTCGATGACGGCGGCGAGGGAGTCCCGGTCGGCCACGTCGCAGGCGGCCAGCGTGACCTTCGCCCCGAGGCCGGTCAGCTCGTCGCGGAGTTCGGCAGCACCGGGGGCGTCCTCGCCACGACGGCTGAGCAGCAGCAAGTGCCGGGCACCGTTGCCGGCGAGCCACCGCGCCACGTGGGCGCCCAGGGCACCCGTACCGCCGGTGACCAGGACGGTGCCCTCACCGGGCTCCCAGGCACGGGTCGCAGGCGTCTGCGCGAGCGACGACCGCACCAGACGGCGGGCGTAGAGACCCGTGGGGCGCACGGCCACCTGGTCCTCGTCGCCGGTACCGGCCAGCGCCGCGACGAGGCGGGACAGGGCGGGGGCGTCGGGCTGCGCGGGCAGGTCGACGAGACCGCCCCACCGCTCGCCGTGCTCCAGCGCGACGACCCGGCCGAGGCCCCAGACGAGAGCCTGCCAGGGGTCGTCCAGCTGCTCGGAACGGTTGACGGCGACAGCACCGCGCGTGGCGTACCAGAGGGGCGCGTCGATCCCGGCGTCGCCCAGGGCCTGGGCGAGAGCGAGGGAGGGGTGGAGGGGACGCTGATCCGTGAGGAGGGCGAGGAGGGAGAGGACGCCGGAGACGGTGGCGCCGTCGGCTTCGGCTCCGGCTTCCTGGCCGAGGAGGTCGGCGAGGGCGGTGCGGTCCGTGGCCGTTGCGGTGCTGACGGGCAGGGTACGGACGGTGGCACCGCGGTCGGTGAGCGCCTGCACGACGGGCTCGGCCCACGGGCTGCCCGACTCCGGGGTCAGCAGCAGCCACGTACCGGAGAGCCGTGCCGCGCGGTCCTCGGCCAGCGGCTTCCACGTGATGCGGTAGCGCCACGAGTCGACGGTCGACTTCTCACGGCTGCTGCGGCGCCAGGAGGACAGGACGGGCAGGACGTCGCTCCACGGCTGGTCGGCCCGGATCGCCAGCTCGCTGGTCAGGGCCTCCAGGTTCTCGTCCTCGACGGCCTCCCAGAAGCGGGCCTCGATGGAGTCGCGGGCGTAGTACGACTCGACGTCGTCACCGGAACCGGCGGTGGCGGACTCGAGCCAGTAACGCTCGTGCTGGAAGGCGTAGGTGGGCAGGTCGACGCGACGGGGGTGGGTGCCGGCGAAGACAGCGTTCCAGTCGACGTCGGCGCCGTGGGTGAACGCCTCGCCGAGGGAGGTGTAGAACCGCTCCAGCCCGCCTTCGTCACGGCGGAGAGTGCCCAGGACGGCGGCGCTGGCGCCGTGGTCTTCCAGGGTCTCCTGGATGCCCATGGCGAGGACGGGGTGGGCGCTGGACTCGATGAACACGCCATAACCCTGAGCAGCCAGGGTCCGGACGGCATTCTCCAGCTCAACCGTCTGGCGGAGATTGCGGAACCAGTACTCGGCGGTGAGTTCGCCGCCTTCGACCCACTCCCCCGTCACGGTCGACAGCATCGGCACGGAAGCCGGCTGCGGACGGATCGGAGCAAGAACCTCAAGCAGCTCGGTGCGCAGCAGCTCCACCTGAGCGGAGTGGGAGGCGTAATCGACGGGGACACGCCGGGCCCGGATCTCCTCGGCCTCGAAGGCCGCGATCATCTCGTCGAGAGCGGCATTCTCACCACTCACGACGACGGACGAGGGGCCGTTGACGGCAGCGACAGAAATGCGCTCCTCGCCCCACGCGGCGATCCGCTCCCGGACCTGGTCGACCGGCAGAGCGACGGACACCATGCCACCGGGACCGGCAAGGACACGGCCGATGGCCTGGCTGCGCAGCACCACAACCCGCGCCGCGTCCTCCAGGGAGAGCACACCTGCCACGCACGCAGCAGCAATCTCACCCTGAGAGTGACCGATCACCGCAGCGGGCTCAACACCCACCGAACGCCACAGGCGGGCCAGGGACACCATCACTGCAAAGAGCACCGGCTGGACAACGTCCACCCGGTCCAGCCCCGGAGCACCCTCAACACCGCGCAGCACATCGACCAGCGACCAGTCGACGTAAGCGCTCAGTGCCACTGCGCATTCGTCGATCGCCTCAGCGAAAACCGGGGACGAGTCGAGGAGTTCGACGGCCATTCCGGGCCACTGCGAGCCCTGGCCGGGGAACACCAGCACCACACCGCCACCGGTGTTCACCCCCTGCACCACACCAGCGGCAGGCTCACCGGAGACCACGGCTTCGAGACCGCGTACCAGCTCACTGGTGTCGCGGCCCACAACCACAGCCCGGTGGTCCAGCGCCGCCCGGCTCACACCCAGCGACCAGCCCACATCCGCCGGACGCTCACCGGCCACCGCCGCAAGCAGCCGCTCGGCCTGCGCCCGCAACGCCGCATCGGTCCGGCCCGAAAGCACCCACGGCACCACACCCCCATCAACAGGGGCGGAAACCGCCGGCTCCTCCTCGACCGGAGCCTGCTCCACCACCACATGCGCGTTCGTCCCGCTGAAACCGAACGACGAGACGGCGGCCCGGCGGGGTTCGCCCGTCTCCGGCCAGTCGCGCGTGTCCGTGAGCAGTTCCACGGCACCCGCGGCCCAGTCGACGTGCGGTGTCGGCTCGTCCACGTGCAGCGTGCGCGGCAGTACGCCCTGCCGCATCGCCATGACCATCTTGATGATGCCGGCGACACCGGCGGCGGCCTGGGTGTGACCGATGTTGGACTTCACGGACCCCAGCCACAGCGGCCGGTCCGCCGGGCGGTCCTGGCCGTAGGTCGCCAGCAGCGCCTGGGCCTCGATGGGGTCGCCCAGCGTCGTGCCCGTGCCGTGTGCTTCCACGACGTCGACCTGGGCGGCCGAGAGGCGGCCGTTGGCGAGGGCCTGGTGGATGACGTCCTGCTGGGACGGGCCGTTCGGCGCCGTGAGGCCGTTGCTCGCGCCGTCCTGGTTGATCGCCGAACCGCGGACCACCGCCAGCACCGGGTGGCCGTTCTTGCGGGCGTCGGACAGCCGCTCCACGAGCAGCATGCCCACGCCCTCGCCCCAGCCCGTGCCGTCGGCGGCGGCCGCGAAGGGCTTGCAGCGCCCGTCGACGGCCAGGCCGCGCTGGCGGCTGAACTCGGTGAAGGTGGAGGGCGTGGCCATGACGGTCACGCCGCCGGCGAGGGCGAGGGAGCACTCGCCGTTGCGCAGCGCCTGGACGGCGAGGTGGAGGGCGACCAGCGACGACGAGCACGCCGTGTCGATGGTGACGGCGGGGCCCTCCAGGCCGAAGACGTACGACACGCGGCCGGAGGCGATGCTGCCGGAGCTGCCGGTGCCGAGGAAGCCCTCGACGCCCTCGGGCACAGTGTCCAGGCGGGCGGTGTAGTCGTGGTACATCACACCGGTGAACACGGCGGTGCGGCTGCCGCGCACACCGGTCGGGTCGATGCCGGCCCGCTCGAACGCCTCCCAGGACGCCTCCAGCAGCAGACGCTGCTGGGGGTCCATGGCGAGGGCCTCGCGCGGCGAGATCCCGAACATGGCGGGGTCGAAGGCGCCCGCGTCGTACAGGAAGCCGCCCTCGCCGACGTAGCTGGCGCCGGCCCGGTCGGGGTCGGCGTCGTAGAGGGACTCGAGGTCCCAGCCGCGGTCGGTGGGGAAGGGCCCGATGGCGTCGGTGCCGTCGAGCACGAGCCGCCACAGGTCCTCGGGCGAGCGCACGCCGCCGGGGTAGCGGCAGCTCATCGCCACG
The DNA here is from genome assembly GCF_014654785.1 of Streptomyces mashuensis. GTDB lineage: Bacteria > Actinomycetota > Actinomycetes > Streptomycetales > Streptomycetaceae > Streptomyces > Streptomyces mashuensis. The sequence goes on along the minus strand of NZ_BNBD01000007.1, from coordinate 190,272 downwards.
ATCGCTATGGGTTCCTGCTGCCGGTCCTCGACCTCCCGCAGCCGCCGGCGGGTCTGACGCAGATCGGCCGTCGCCCGCTTGAGGTAGTCGCGGAGCTTGTCCTCGTTCTCCATCGCGTCAGGTCCTTTCTCACGACGAGCCGAGCTCGTCGTCGAGCAGTGCGAAAAGCTCGTCATCGTTGGCTGTTTCAAGATCGTTGTCGTCGTCGGCGGCAGCAGTGGCGGACAGGGCGGCCGCGGCCTCCTGCGCCTCCTGCCACTTGGCGACCAGCGCCTGGAGGCGCATCGTCACGCGGGACCGGTTGGCCCGGTCCGTGCCCGCGTCGTCCTCGCCCAGGCGGGCGAGGGTGGCCTCCAGGCGGTCCAGTTCGTCGAAGACCGTCGGGCCCGAGGTGCCCGGCAGGGCGGTGCGGAGGTGCTCCGCGAGGGCCGCCGGGGTCGGGTAGTCGAAGATCAGCGTGGCGGGGAGCCGCAGGCCTGCGGCGGCCCCGAGCCGGTTGCGCAGTTCGACGGCGGTCAGCGAGTCGAAGCCGAGTTCCTTGAACGCGGCGTCCGGCTCGACGGCGGCCGCTCCGTCGTGGCCGAGCACGGTGGCCACCTGCGTACGGACCAGGTCGAGCAGCACCCGGTCGCGCTCCGGGCCAGGCAGGCCCGCCAGGCGCTCGGTGAGCGGCACGGCGCCCGCGTCGCCGCGCGCGGTGTCCGCGGCGCGGCGGCGCGGTGCCCTGACGAGTCCGCGAAGGAACGGCGGCACTCCGTCGGTGGCGGCGCGGGCCGCCGGGCCGTCGAGGTCGAGGTGCGCGGCCACCAGCAGCCCGTCGCCGGGCGTGGCGACGGCCGTGTCGAACAGCGCGAGGCCCTCGGCGGCGGACAGGGCCGCCATGCTGCCGCGGCGCATGCGCTGCCGGTCGGCCGACGCCAGCGTGCCGCCCATGCCGCCCGTACCGCCCAGGCCGTCCTCGTCGTCCCACAGGCCCCAGGCCAGGGAGACGGCGGGCAGGCCCTGCGCGCGGCGGTGCAGGGCGAGCGCGTCGAGGAACGCGTTGGCGGCCGCGTAGTTGCCCTGGCCCGCGTTGCCGAAGACACCGGCGGCGGAGGAGAACAACACGAACGCGGACAGGTCGAGTTCACGCGTCAGCTCGTGCAGGTTCACAGCCGCGTCCACCTTGGGACGCAGCACCCGGGCGAGGCGTTCGCCGGTCAGCGATTCGACCACACCGTCGTCCAGCACGCCCGCGCTGTGGATCACCGCGGTGAGCGGGTGCGCGGCGGGTACGGCGGCCAGCACGGCCTGCAGGGCCTCCCGGTCGGCGGCGTCGCACGCCGCCCAGGTGACCTGAGCGCCGGCCGCGGTGAGCGCCGCCGTCAGTTCGGCCGCGCCTTCTGCGGCGGCGCCGCGCCGGCTGGTCAGCAGCAGGTGACGGGCGCCGCGCTCGGTCACGAGGTGCCGGGCCAGCAGCCCGCCCAGCGTGCCGGTCGCGCCGGTGAGGAGGACGGTGCCGTCCGGGTCGAACCCGGCCGGTCCCGCGTCCGCCGCCACGTCCGCCTCCGCCTTCGCGACGCGTGCGAGCCGGGGCACGTACGGCACGCCTGCCCGTACGGCGAACTGCGGCTCGTCGCAGTCCTGGTCCGCCAGGGCGGCGGCCAGGTCCCGGAGGGAACCGTCCTCGCCGGCCCCTCCGTCCACGCCCGCATCCACATCCACGAGGACGAAGCGCCCCGGGTGTTCCGCCTGTGCCGAACGCACCAGGCCCCACAGCGCGGAGTGCGCCAGGTCCGGCACGCCCTCCTCGGCGTCCACCGCCACGGCACCCCGCGTGACCAGGGCGAGCCGGGCACCGGCGAACGCCTCGGCGACGGGGCCCTCGTCGGCCAGCCAGGTCTGGAGGAGCTCCAGCACCCGGCCGGTCGCGGCGTGTGCGGCCGCGGCGCCGCCCGCCGACCCGAGGTCGGACAGGCAGGGCACGAACACGGTGTCCGGTGCCGGCTCACCGGCGGCCACGGCCGCGGCGAGGGCCGGCAGCCCGGCGTACGAGCCGACGGCAGCACCCGCCGCCTCCAGGGCCGCAGCGAACTTCGGGTCGTCGTCGCCGACGACGGCCCACCGGGGAGCTGTCGCCGGGCCGCCGGAGGCCACCGCGAGCGGCGCCCAGTCGACGCGGAACAGCGACTGGTGGTGCGCCTGGCCGCTCGCGGCCGCGAGCTGGCCGGGAGCCAGCGGGCGCAGCGCCAGCGACTCCACGGCGAGCACCGGGCGGCCGGCGTCGTCGGCGGCCGACAGGGAGACGGCGTCCGTGCCCGCACCGGCCATCCGGACCCGCAGCGCGGTGGCGCCATGGGCGTGGAGCCGGACCCCGTCCCACGAGAAGGGCAGGCGGGCACCCTGCGTGTCCGCGTCGCCGGCCGTGAAGAAGTCGCCGAGCGACGCGGCGTGCAGGGCGGCGTCCAGCAGCGCCGGGTGCAGCCCGAACGCCTTGGCGTCGGCCTGCTGCTCCTCGGCGAGGGCGATGTCGGCGAACACCTCGCCGTCGCGCCGCCACGCGGCACGCAGCCCCTGGAAGAGCGGGCCGTAGCCCAGCCCCAGCGCGGCCAGGTCCTCGTACAGGCCGGTGACGTCGACGGGCTCGGCGCCGGCCGGCGGCCACTCGCCCTGCTCGACCGGAGCGGGCGGCGTGCCGGTGCCCAGCATGCCTTGGGCGTGCCGGGTCCACGGCTCGTCGGCGGCGGCGTCCTGGGCGCGCGAGTACAGCTCCAGGGCCTGCCGCCCCAGCGCGTCGGGCTCGGCGACGGTCAGCCTCAGCTGGACGGCCCCGCGCTCCGGAAGCACCAGCGGCGCTTCGAGCGTGAGCTCCTCCAGCACGTCGCAACCGGCCTGGTCGCCGGCGCGGACCGCCATCTCCACCAGCGCCGCCCCGGGGACGAGCACGGTGCCGGACACCGTGTGCTCGGCCAGCCACGGGTGGCTGTCGAGCGACAGCCGCCCGGTGAGCAGGAAGCCCCGGGAACCGGGCAGCTCCACGGCCGCACCGAGCAGCGGGTGCCGCGCCTCGTCGAGCCCGGCCGACGCCATGTCGCCGACGGTCCCGGCGGGCGCCTCCAGCCAGTAACGGCGGTGCTGGAAGGCGTACGTGGGCAGGTCGGCGCGGCGTGCGCCCGTACCGGCGAAGTACGCGGACCAGTCGACGCGCAGGCCGCGGACGTGGGCCTGGGCGAGCGCCGTGGTGAGCGTCTCGGCCTCCGAACGATCGCGGCGGAGAACGGGGACGAATGCGGCACCGTCGACGGTCTCCTGGGCGAGAGCGGACAGCACACCGTCCGGCCCCAGCTCGACGAAGGTCGTGACACCCTCGGCGGCCAGAGCCTGCACACCGTCGTGGAAACGGACGGCCTCACGCACGTGCCGCACCCAGAACTCAGGCGACGTCACCTCCTCCGACACCAGCGCACCGGTGAGGTTGGAGACGAGCGGGATGCGCGGCGCCCGGTACGACAGCCCGGACGCGACCTTGCCGAATTCCTCCAGCATCCCGTCCATCAGCACGGAGTGGAAGGCGTGGCTGACGTTGAGACGACGGGTCTTGCGGCCCTGCGCCTCGAACGTGGCGGCGACCTCCAGGACCGCGGCTTCGTCGCCGGACAGAACCAGCGACGCCGGGCCGTTGACGGCAGCGATGCTGACGCCGTCGACGAGCTCGGTCTCGCTCCGGATCTCGTCCTCGGTGGCCTGGACGGCCACCATCGCGCCGCCCTCCGGCAGCTCCTGCATCAGACGGCCACGAGCGGCAACGAGCGCGCACGCATCGGCCAGCGAGAACACACCCGCCACATGCGCAGCAGCAATCTCACCGATCGAATGACCGGACAGCGCATCGGGCGTGAGACCCCACGCCTCGACCATCCGGAACAGCGCAACTTCCAAAGCAAACAACGCCGGCTGGGCGAACTCCGTCCGGTCGAGAACACCCGCGTCCTCACCGAACAACACGTCCTTCAGCGGCAGCCGAAGCCGTCCATCCAGCTCCGCACACACCGCATCGAACACCTCGGCGAAGACGGGATACGACGCGTACAGCTCACGTCCCATCCCCAGCCGCTGGCTCCCCTGCCCCGTGAACAGGAACGCCACCTTGCCCTCGGTGACCGAGCCGCGCACCGCACCCGTGGGGCTGTCGCCCGCGGCCAGGGCGGCCAGAGCCGCGAGCGCGTCCTCGCGGTCGGTGGCGATCACTGCGGCCCGGTGGTCCAGGGCCGCGCGGGTGGTCGCGGAGGAGTAGCCGAGGTCGACGAGGCCGGCGCGGCCGGTCTCCGCCGTCAGCACGTGGTCGTGCAGGCGGCCGGCCTGGGCGCGGAGCGCGTCGGCGGTCTTCGCCGACAACAGCAGCGGGACGACGGCGGTCGAGCGCGGCTCGCCCGGGTCGGCGGGCTGCTGCTCGGGCTCGGCAGCGGCCGGTGCCTCCTCGACGATGACGTGGGCGTTGGTGCCGCTGAAGCCGAACGACGAGACGGCTGCCCGGCGGGGGCGGCCGGTTCCGGGCCACTCCACCGGCTCGCCGAGCAGTTCGACCGCTCCGGCCGACCAGTCGACGTGCGGCGTCGGCTCGTCGACGTGCAGCGTGCGCGGCAGCACACCGTGCCGCATCGCCATCACCATCTTGATGATGCCGGCCGCACCGGCCGCCGCCTGCGTGTGGCCGATGTTGGACTTGACGGACCCCAGCCACAGCGGCCGGTCGTCGTTCCGTCCCTGGCCGTACGTGGCGAGGAGGGCCTGGGCCTCGATGGGGTCGCCGAGGCTGGTGCCCGTGCCGTGGGCCTCGACCGCGTCCACGTCGGCGGCCGTGATGCCGGCGTTGGCGAGGGCCTGGCGGATGACGCGCTGCTGCGAGGGACCGTTGGGGGCGGTGAGGCCGTTGCTCGCACCGTCCTGGTTGATGGCCGAACCGCGGACGACCGCCAGCACCGGGTGGCCGTTCTTCCGCGCGTCGGAGAGCCGCTCCACCACGAGGACACCGGCGCCCTCGGACCAGCCCGTGCCGTCGGCCGCCGCGGAGAACGCCTTGCAGCGGCCGTCCGCGGCGAGTCCGCGCTGGCGGCTGAACTCGACGAAGGGGGCGGGCGTCGCCATGACGGTCACACCGCCGGCAAGGGCGAGCTCGCACTCGCCGTTGCGCAGCGCCTGCACCGCGAGGTGCAGGGCGACCAGCGACGACGAGCACGCCGTGTCGACGGTGACGGCCGGGCCCTCCAGGCCGAACGTGTAGGAGAGACGGCCGGAGATGACGCTCGCCGCGTTGCCGGTGCCGAGGAAGCCCTCGACGCCTTCGGGCAGTGCGGGGAGCCGCGACGCGTAGTCGTGGTACATGACGCCGACGAAGACGCCGGTGCGGCTGCCGCGCAGCGCGGTCGGGTCGATACCGGCGCGCTCGAACGCCTCCCACGACGTCTCCAGCAGCAGACGCTGCTGCGGGTCCATGGCCAGGGCCTCACGCGGCGAGATGCCGAAGAACGCCGGGTCGAACAGGGCCGCGTCCTCGACGAAGCCGCCTTCGCGGGCGTACGAGGTGCCCTGCTGGTCGGGGTCGGCGTCGTACAGCGCGTCGAGGTCCCAGCCGCGGTCGCCGGGGAAGGCGCCGATGGCGTCCCGTCCCTCGGTGACCAGTCGCCAGAGGTCCTCGGGGCTGCGGACGCCGCCGGGGTAGCGGCAGCCGAGGCCGACGATCGCGATCGGCTCGTCGTCGGCTGCGCCGGCGGCCCGTACGGGCGTGGCCGCCGTCGCGGCGGCCTCGCCGGCCAGCTCGGTCCGCAGGTGGGCGGCGAGCGCGGCGGGCGTGGGGTAGTCGAAGACGAGCGTGGCGGGCAGCCGGAGGCCGGCCGCGGCGCCGAGGCGGTTGCGGAGCTCGACGGCGGTGAGCGAGTCGAAGCCCAGCTCGCGGAACGAGCGTTCGGGCCCGACCTCGTCGGCCGCCGCGTACCCGAGGACGGCCGCGGCCTGCGTCCGTACCAGGGTGAGCAGCAGTGCGTCCTGCTCGGCGGGCGTCATGGCGGTCAGCCGCCGCGCCAGCGAACCGCCGTCGCCCCGCTCGCCGTCGTGGGCCGCGGCCCTGCGGGCCGGCGTCCTGACCAGGGCGCGCAGCAGCGGGGGTACGGGCCCGTCGCCGGCCTGCTCGCGCAGGGCGGCGACGTCCAGCCGGATCGGGACGAGGAGCGCCTGCGGGGAGGCGGCGTACGTCCGGTCGAAGAGGGCGAGTCCCTCGTCGGTGGTGAGGCCGGTGACGCCGCCGCGGCTCATGCGGTTGCGGTCCACGTCGTCCAGTTCGCCGGCCATGCCGGCCTCGTCGTCCCACAGGCCCCAGGCCAGGGAGACGGCGGGCAGGCCCTGGGCGCGGCGGTGCGCGGCGAGGGCGTCGAGGAACGCGTTCGCGGCCGCGTAGTTGCCCTGGCCGGCGTTGCCGAAGACACCGGCGGCGGAGGAGAACAGCACGAACGCGGACAGGTCCAGCTTCTGCGTCAGCTCGTGCAGGTTGAGGGCCGCGTCGGTCTTCGGGCGCAGCACACGGTCGAGGCGTTCGCCGGTCAGCGACTCCACGATGCCGTCGTCGAGCACACCGGCGGTGTGGACGACCGCGGTGAGCGGGCGGTCGGCGGGCACGGTACCGAGGGCCGCGGCGAGCGCGTCCCGGTCGGTCACGTCGCAGGCGACGAGCGAGGCTTCGGCGCCCAGGCCGGCCAGCTCGGCGACGAGCCGGTCGGCGCCCTCGGCGGCGGGGCCGCTGCGGCTGAGGAGCAGCAGGTGGCGTACGCCGTGGCGCTCGGCCAGGTGCCGGGCCAGGGTCCGGCCCAGCGTGCCGGTGGCGCCGGTGACGAGGACGGTGCCCTGCGGGTCGAGGACGGCGGGGCCGTCACCGCCGGCCGCACGGACCAGGCGGGGCACGCGCACGGTGCCGTCGCGCAGGTCCAGCTGCGGCTCGCCGGTGGCCAGGGCGGCGGGCAGCGTACGCAGCGCCGTCGCCCGGTCGTCGGTGTCGTTCCCGCCCAGGTCGGCGAGGACGAAACGGCCGGGGTGCTCGGACTGCGCGGAGCGGACGAGGCCCCACACGGCTGCGTGGGTCAGGTCCTCGACCCGGTCGTCGCCGGAGGCGGCGACGGCGCCGTGGGTGAGGAACACGAGACGGGAGCCGGCGAGCCGTTCGTCGGCCAGGGCCTCCTGCACCAGCCGCAGCGCGTCGGCGGCGGCGGATCGTACGGCGTCGGCGCTGAGGGGACCGGTACCGGCCGGCGGGACGAGGACGGCGTCGGGAACCGGCACACCGGCGGCGAGGGCGTCCGTCAGCGCGGCCAGGTCGGCGTACGGCGTCGCCTCGAAGCCGGCGGCGGCCGGCAGGGGGTCGCCGAGAACGGCCCACCGGGCGGCTTCCGGCGACGGGAGAGAGACGAGGGGCGTCCAGTCGACGTGGAACAGCGCATCGTGACCGGCGCCGGGGTCGGCGGCCTGCACCTGCTCGGCCGACACGGCACGGAACGCCAGGGAGTCGACCGACAGCACCGGCTGGCCGGCAGCATCGACGGCCTGGAGGGCGACGGACTCACCGCCCGTGGCGGACAGCCGCACGCGCAGCGACGAAGCACCCACCGCATGCACGGCCACGCCGGACCACGAGAACGGCAGCCGCGCGGTGCGCTCCCCGGCGAGCAGGTCGCCGGCGGCGACGGCGTGCAGGACGGCGTCCAGCAGCGCGGGGTGGACACCGAATCCGGCACCCGACTGCCCGTCGCCGCCCAGCGCGACCTCGGCGAACACCTCGCCGTCCCGGCCACGCCAGACGCTTCGCAGCCCACGGAACACCGGCCCGTAGGCGAGACCGGCGGCCGCCAGGTCCTCGTACACGGTCTCCACGGCAACGGCCTGGGCACCGGCCGGGGGCCACACGCTCACGTCGAGGCCGGACGCCTCGCCGTGCGACGGCACGAGCGTGCCCGACGCGTGCCGGACCCACACCGCCTCGTCGCCGGCCACGGACCCGTACACCGCCAGCGAGCGGCGCCCGTCAGCGGACGGAGCACCCACCCACAGCTGCACGTGCACGCCGCCGGTGGCGGGCAGCACCAGGGGCGCTTCGAGGGTCAGTTCCTCGACGGCCTCGCAGCCCACACCGGCACCGGCGCGCAGCGCCAGCTCCACCAGCGCGGCACCGGGCACCACCAGGGAGCCCATTACCACGTGGTCGGCCAGCCACGGATGCGCGTCCAGGCCCAGACGGCCGGTGAAGAGCACCCCCTCGCCCTCGGCAAGGGCAACCGGCTCCCCCAGGTCGAGGGTGTGGCGCGGCTGCGGCCAGTAGGCGCGGCGCTGGAAGGCGTACGTCGGCAGGTCGACGCGCCGTGCGCCACTGCCGGCGAAGAACCCGGCCCAGTCGACGGTCAGGCCGAGGGCATGGGCCTGCGCCAGGGCCGTGACGGCGGCCTCGGCCTCGGGGCGGTCCTTGCGGAGGACCGGAACGAAGGCGACACCCTCGGCGTCGGCGAACTGCTGCGCCATGCCGGACAGCACACCGTCGGGGCCGAGCTCGACGAAGGCGGTCACGCCCTCGGCGAGCAGGGCCTGCACACCGTCGTGGAAACGGACGGCCTCACGGACGTGACGGACCCAGAACTCGGGCGAGGACATCTCGTCGCCCGGGACGACTCCGCCGGTCAGGTTGGAGACGACGGGGATGCGCGGTGCGTTGTAGGTGACGCCGGCCGCCACCTCGCGGAAGGCATCGAGCATGCCGTCCATCAGCGGCGAGTGGAACGCGTGGCTGACGGTCAGGCGACGCGTCTTACGACCGTCGGCCTCGAAGCGGGCGGCGATCTCGAGAACGTCTGCCTCGTCACCCGACATCACCACGGACGAGGGGCCATTGATGGCGGCAATGCCCACCCGGTCGGTCAGGTACGGGGTGACTTCGTCCTCGGTGGCCTGCACGGCCACCATCGCGCCGCCCTCGGGCAGCTGTTGCATCAGGCGACCACGAGCCGCGACCAGCGCGCAGGCGTCGGCCAGCGAGAACACTCCGGCCACATGCGCAGCAGCGATCTCACCGATCGAATGACCGGACAGCGCATCGGGCGTGAGACCCCACGCCTCCACCAGCCGGAACAGCGCCACCTCGACCGCGAACAACGCCGGCTGGGCGAACTCGGTCCGGTCGAGAACACCCGCGTCCTCACCGAACAGCACATCCTTCAGCGGAAGCCGCAGGTGACCATCCAGCGCGGCACATACGGTGTCCAACGCTTCGGCGAAGACGGGGTACGCGTCGTACAGCTCACGCCCCATCCCCAGCCGCTGGCTGCCCTGCCCCGTGAACAGGAACGCCAGGCGCCGGCCCGAGGTGGCCGTCCCGCGGACGACGCCCGTCGCGGCGCGGTCCTCGGCGAGTGCGCCGAGGCCGGCCAGGAGGCCGTCCCGCCCGGAGGCGACGACCACGGCGCGGTGGTCGAACGACGTCCGGCCGGTGGCCAGCGAGTAGCCCAGGTCACCGAGGGCCAAGTCGGCACCGGTGCTCTCCACGTGGGCGAGCAGGCGCTCCGCCTGCGCGCGCAGTGCGGGCTCGGTGCGGCCGGAGACGAGGAGGGGTACGACGGGCAGCGCACCGGCTGCCCGGTCGTCGGCGCCCTCGGCGGGCACCGGCAGCGGCGACGGCTCTTCGAGGATGGTGTGGGCGTTGGTGCCGCTGATGCCGAACGACGACACCGCGGCCCGGCGCGGGCGGTCGCCGGTCTCCGGCCATTCCCGCGTCTCGGTCAGCAGTTCCACGGCCCCCGCCGACCAGTCGACGTGCGGGGAGGGCTCGTCGACGTGCAGGGTGCGCGGCAGCGCGCCGTGGCGCATGGCCATGACCATCTTGATGACGCCCGCCACGCCGGCCGCGGCCTGCGTGTGGCCGAAGTTGGACTTCACCGAACCGAGCCACAGCGGCCGGTCCTCGGCCCGGCCCTGGCCGTAGGTGGCCAGCAACGCCTGCGCCTCGATCGGGTCACCCAGCGTCGTACCCGTACCGTGCGCCTCGACCGCGTCGACATCGGAGGTCGACAGGCCGGCCGACGCCAGCGCCGCCCGGATGACGCGCTGCTGCGACGGACCATTCGGAGCCGTCAGGCCGTTGCTCGCACCGTCCTGGTTGATCGCCGAGCCACGCAGTACTGCCAGCACCGGGTGGCCGTTCTTCCGCGCGTCGGACAGCCGCTCGACGAGCAGCATGCCGGCGCCCTCGGACCAGCCGGTGCCGTCCGCGCCGGCGGCGAACGCCTTGCAGCGGCCGTCCGCGGACAGCCCGCGCTGGCGGCTGAAGCCGACGAAGGTGGCGGGGGTGGCCATGACGGTGACGCCGCCGGCGAGGGCCAGGTCGCACTCGCCGTTGCGCAGGGCCTGCGCGGCCAGGTGCAGGGCGACCAGCGACGACGAGCACGCCGTGTCGACGGTGACGGCGGGGCCTTCCAGGCCGAAGACGTACGACACGCGGCCGGAGGCGATGCTGCCCGTGCTGCCCGAGCCGAGCGAGCCCTCGGCGGCCTCGGGCACGTTCTCCAGCAGGGCAGCGTAGTCGTGGTACATGACGCCGGCGAAGACGCCGGTGCGGCTGCCGCGCAGGGTGGTCGGGTCGATGCCGGCCCGCTCGAACGCCTCCCACGACGTCTCCAGCAGCAGGCGCTGCTGCGGGTCGGTGCCCAAAGCCTCGCGGGGGCTGATGCCGAAGAAGGTGGGGTCGAACTCGGCGGCGTCGTGCAGGAAGCCGCCCTCGCGGGTGTAGCTGGTGCCGGGGTGGTCGGGGTCGGGGTCGTAGAGCCCGGCGAGGTCCCAGCCGCGGTCGGTGGGGAACGTGGTGATGGTGTCGCGGCCGTTGACGGCGACGTCCCACAGGTCCTCGGGGGTCCGTACGCCGCCGGGGAAGCGGCAGCTCATGCCCACGATGACGATGGGGTCGTCGTCCGTGGCCGCCGCCGTGACGGCCGGCGCGGCGTCCGCGGTGCCTTGGCCTGCACCGAAGACCTCCTCGTCCAGGTGGCGGGCGAGGAGCAGCGGCGTGGGGTAGTCGAAGACGAGGGTGGCGGGCAGCCGGAGGCCGGTGGCGGCGCCGAGGCGGTTGCGCAGGTCGACGGCGGTGAGCGAGTCGAAGCCGAGTTCCTTGAAGGCGGCGTCGGGTTCGACGGCGGCCGTTCCGTCGTGGCCGAGGACGGCCGCGACGTGGGTGCGGACGAGTTCGAGCACGCCGCGTGCGCGTTCGCCGGCGGTGAGGCCGGCGAGGCTGCGGGCGAAGGCGGAGCCCTCGTCGGTGGCTGCCACGGCCTGGGAGGCGCGGCGTGCGGGGACGCGGACGAGGCCGCGCAGCAGCGGCGGCACGGGGGCGGTGGCCGCGTTGGCCCGCAGAGCGGCGAGGTCGAGCCGGGCCGGGACGAACAGGGCGTCCGGGGAGGCGACGGCGGTGTCGAGGAGCCGCAGTCCCTCGTCGGTGGTGAGGCCGTGCACGCCGGCGCGGTTCATGCGGCCGACGTCGGCGGCGTCGAGGCCGCCGGCCATGCCGCCGTCGGTCTCCCACAGGCCCCACGCGAGCGAGACGGCGGGCAGCCCGAGGGCGTGGCGGTGCGCGGCGAGCGCGTCGAGGAAGGTGTTGGCGGCGGCGTAGTTGCCCTGGCCGGGCGCGCCGAAGACGCCGGCGGCGGAGGAGAACAGCACGAACGCCGACAGGTCGAGGTCGCGCGTCAGCTCGTGCAGGTTGACGGCCGCGTCGGCCTTGGGACGCAGGACGTGCCGGAGCCGGTCGGGGGTGAGGGCGTCGACGACGCCGTCGTCGAGCACGCCGGCGGTGTGGACGACCGCGGTCAGGGGGTGCTCGGCGGGGATCGCGGCGAGCAGGCCGGCGAGGGCCTCCCGGTCGGCGACGTCGCAGGCGGCCCAGGTGACCTGGGCACCGAGCGCGGCGAGGTCGCCGGACAGCTCCTCGGCGCCCGGGGCGGCGGCGCCGCGGCGGCTGACGAGCAGCAGGTGGCGCACGCCGTGCTCGGCGACGAGGTGCCGGGCCACGAGGCGGCCCAGGGTGCCGGTCGCGCCGGTGATCAGTACGGTGCCGTCGGCCCCGTACGGGCTGTCGGCACCCTCGGTCCCGGCGCCGGCGGAGACCGCGGTGACGCGGGCACGGGCGAGCCGCGGGGCCCGCAGCTTGCCGGCGCGTACGGCGATCTCGGGTTCGCCCGAGGCGAGGACGGCGGGCAGGAGGGCATCACGCTCGTCGGCGTCGGCATCGACGAGGAGGAAACGGTCGGGGTGCTCGGACTGTGCGGAGCGGACGAGGCCCCATACGGCGGCGTGGGCCAGGTCGTCGACCCGGTCGTCGGCGGAGGCGGCCACGGCGCCACGGGTGAGGAACACCAGGCGGCTGCCGTCGAGCCGCTCGTCGCCCAGCCACGCCTGGAGCAGCGCGAGCGTCTGCTCGGTGGCTTCGGCGACCGTGCCGGCGCCGATGGGGGTGGCCGCGGGACTCAGCGGTACGAGGACCGCCTCGGGAACCGCCACCGCTCCCTCTTCGAGAGCCGCGGAGAGCGCGGCGAGGTCCGGGAAGCGAAGGGTTCCCGGAGCGGGCGCGGGCACCGACTCGTCGGTGCCGAGGACGGCCCAACGACCGGCAGGGATGACGGCGGGGGCCGGAACGGGCGCCCAGTCGAGCTGGAACAGCGCGTCGTGGCCGGCGCCGGGGTCGGCGGCCTGCACCTGCTCGGCCGACACGGCACGGAAGGCAAGCGAGTCGACGGACAGCACCGGCTGACCGGCAGCATCGACGGCCTCCAGGGCGACGGACTCGCCGCCCGTGGCGGACAGCCGTACACGCAGCGACGAAGCACCCACCGCGTGCACGGCCACACCGGACCACGAGAACGGCAGCCGCGCGGCGGCCTCCCCGGTGAGCACATCACCCGCCGCGACCGCGTGCAGGACGGCGTCCAGCAGCGCCGGGTGCACACCGAAACCGGCACCCGACTGCCCGTCACCACCCAGCGCCACCTCGGCGAACACCTCGCCGTCCCGGCCACGCCACACACCACGCAGCCCACGGAACACGGGGCCGTATACGAGGCCGGCAGCCGCCAGGTCCTCGTACACGCCCTCCACCGGAACGCTCACAGCGCCCGTCGGGGGCCACACGCTCACGTCGAGGGCGGAGCCCTCGCCGCACGACGGCACCAGTACGCCCGTCGCGTGGCGGACCCACACGTCCTCGTCGTCGGCCACGGACCCGTACACGGTCAGCGAGCGCCGGCCGTCCTCCGACGGGCCGCCCACCCACAGCTGGACCCGCAGGCCACCTTCGGCGGGCAGCACCATGGGGGCTTCGAGGGTCAGTTCCTCGATGCCCTCGCAGCCCGCACCGGCACCGGCCCGCAGCGCCAGCTCCACCAGCACCGCACCCGGCACCACCACGGAGCCCATGACGACGTGGTCGGCCAGCCACGGATGCGAGTCCAGGCCGAGACGGCCGGTGCACAGCAGACCGTCGGTGTCGGCGAGCGTCACGGCGGCGCCGAGCAGCGGGTGGTCGGCGGCGGAGAGACCGGCGGACGTCACGTCGCCGAGGGACCAGCCGGAGTCGAGCCAGTACCGCTCGCGCTGGAAGGCGTACGTGGGCAGGCCGGCCCGCCGGGCGCCGGTGCCGGCGTAGAGCGCCTCCCAGTCGAGGCCCAGGCCGCGCACGTGCACGTCGGCCAGGAAGCGGGCGACGGTCTCGTTCTCGGGGCGGTCCTTGCGCAGGACGGGCACGAACGCGGCGTCGGACGCGGTCTCCTGGGCCATGGCCGACAGCACGCCGTCGGGGCCGAGCTCGACGAAGGCGGTCACGCCCTCGGCCAGCAGGGCCTGCACACCGTCGTGGAAACGGACGGCCTCACGGACGTGCCGCACCCAGAACTCGGGCGAGGACATCTCGCCGCCCGGGACGAGCGCACCGGTCAGGTTGGAGACGACGGGGATGCGGGGGGCGTTGTAGGTGATGCCGGCCGCCACCTCGCGGAAGGCATCGAGCATGCCGTCCATGAGCGGCGAGTGGAACGCGTGGCTGACGCTCAGCCGACGTGTCTTACGACCGTCGGCCTCGAAACGTGCAGCAATCTCCAGGACGACAGTCTCGTCACCGGAAATCACCACGGACGAGGGGCCGTTGATGGCGGCAATACCGACGCGGTCGGTCAGGTAGGGAGCGACTTCCTCCTCGGTGGCCTGCACGGCCACCATCGCGCCGCCCTCCGGCAGCTCCTGCATCAGCCGGCCACGGGCGGCAACGAGCGCGCACGCATCGGCCAGCGAGAACACACCCGCCACATGGGCAGCAGCAATCTCGCCCACGGAGTGCCCGGACAGCGCATCGGGCTTGAGACCCCACGCCTCGACCAGCCGGAACAGCGCCACCCCGACCGCGAACAACGCCGGCTGAGCGAACTCCGTCCGGTCGAGAACACCCGCGTCCTCGCCGAACAGCACGTCCTTCAGCGGCAACCGAAGCCGGCCGTCCAGCTCGGCGCACACCGCATCGAACGCCTCGGCAAACACCGGATACGTCGCGTACAGCTCACGCCCCATCCCCAGCCGCTGGCTGCCCTGCCCCGTGAACAGGAACGCCAGCTTGCCGTTCCGTACGCGGCCCGTGACGACCTGGGCCGCCGGGCGGTCCTCGGCGAGGGCGCGCAGCCCGTCGAGCAGCTGCTCCCGGAGCTGCTGCTCGCCGCCCATGCCGTCGCCGGTGCCGCCGCCCGTGCCGACGATCACGGCGCGGTGGTCGAAGAGGGCACGGGTGGTGGTCAGCGCGTAGCCGATGTCGGCCGTGGTGGCGTCGGGGTGGGCCTCGGCGTGGGACAGGAGGCGTTCGGCCTGGGCGCGGAGGGCCGCGGGGGTCTTGGCGGACAGGGCCCACACCGGGGGTGCCTGCCGCACCGCCTCGCTCTCCTCGGCGGCCTCCTCCTCCGGGGCCTGTTCGAGCACGGTGTGCGCGTTGGTGCCGCTGATGCCGAACGACGACACGGCGGCGCGGCGGGGGCGGCCGGTGTCGGGCCAGTCCCGGGCCTCGGTGAGCAGGCGTACCGCGCCCGCCTCCCAGTCGACGTTGTGGCTGGGTTCGTCGACGTGCAGCGTCTGCGGCAGCACGCCGTGCCGCATCGCCATGACCATCTTGATGATGCCGGCCACGCCGGCCGCGGCCTGGGTGTGGCCGAGGTTGGACTTCACCGAGCCGAGCCACAGCGGCCGGTCGTCCTCGCGGCCCTGGCCGTAGGTGGCGAGCAGCGCCTGCGCCTCGATGGGGTCGCCCAGCGTCGTGCCCGTGCCGTGGGCCTCCACGACGTCGATGTGGGTGGTGGAGAGGCGGGCGGCGGCGAGGGCCTGGCGGATGACGCGCTGCTGGGAGGGGCCGTTGGGCGCGGTGAGGCCGCTGCTGGCGCCGTCCTGGTTGACGGCGGAGCCGCGGACGAGGGCGAGCACGGTGTGGCCGTTGCGGCGCGCGTCGGAGAGGCGTTCCAGCAGGAGCATGCCGGCGCCCTCGCCCCAGCCGGTGCCGTCGGCCGACTGGGCGAAGGACTTGCAGCGGCCGTCGCGGGCGAGGCCGTTGTGGCGGCTGAACTCGGTGAAGGTGCCGGGGGTGGACATGACGGTGACGCCGCCGGCGAGCGCCAGGTCGCATTCGCGCTGGCGCAGGGCCTGTGCGGCCAGGTGCAGGGCGACCAGCGACGACGAGCACGCCGTGTCGACGGTGACGGCCGGGCCTTCGAGGCCGAAGGTGTAGGCGACGCGGCCGGAGGCGATGCTGCCGGAGCTGCCGTTGCCGAGGAAGCCCTCGACCTCCTCCGGCACCGACCGCAGCCGGGCGGCGTAGTCGTGGTACATCAGGCCGGCGAAGACGCCGGTGCGGCTGCCGCGCAGCGCGGTCGGGTCGATGCCGGCGCGCTCGAACGCCTCCCAGGACGTTTCCAGCAGCAGGCGCTGCTGGGGGTCCATGGCGAGGGCCTCGCGGGGGCTGATGCCGAAGAAGCCGGGGTCGAACTCGGCGGCGTCGTGCAGGAAGCCGCCCTCGTGCCGGTACGGGGTGACGGTGCCGTCGGCGTCCGGCTCGGGGTCGTACAGGACGTCGGCGGGCCAGCCGCGGTCGCCGGGGTAGCCGGTGACGGCGTCGTGGCCGCCGGCGACCAGGGCCCACAGCTCCTCGGGGGTGCGGACGCCCCCGGGGTAGCGGCAGCTCATCGCCACGATGGCGATGGGCTCCTGGTCCCTCTCCTCCACCTCGCGCAGTCGCCGGCGCGCCTCGCGCAGATCGGTCGTCGCCCGCTTGAGGTAATCGAGGTACTTCTCCTCGTTCACCATGTACGCCGTCCCCGTGGTGAGAGTGGTGGAGTGAGTGGAGTGCTCAGCGCTGTGGGTGAGCTGGGTGTGCTGGGTGGGTTGGGTGAGTCCGGCCTGGCGGCGGACGCGCGCGTCATGAGAGGCCGAGCTCCTCGTCGAGGAGGTCGAAGATCTCGTCGGCGGTGGCGGACTCGATCGCGCGGTCGTCCCCGGCGGTGGAGCCACCGGTGGTTGCGCCGGTGGTGCCCTGGGGGGCGCCGGCGTTCCAGGTGGCCATCAGGTCGCGCAGCCGGGCGGTGATGTCCGCCCGCTCGTCGTCGTCGGGGCCGATCGCGGTGAGGAGCGACTCCAGCTTGTCGAGTTCGGCGTGGACCGAGCGCCGGTCCGGGCCGCTGTCCGGGCGCAGTTCGGCGCTCAGGTAGGAGGCCAGTGCGGCGGGCGTCGGGTAGTCGAAGATCAGCGTGACCGGGAGGCGGGTACCGGCGGCGGCCCCGAGCCGGTTGCGGAGTTCGACGGCGGTCAGCGAGTCGAAGCCCAGGTCGAGGAAGCCGCGTGCGGTGTCGACCGTGTCGGTGGCGTCGTGTCCGAGGACGGCGGCCACGTGGGTGCGGACGGCGTCCAGGAGGACGCGGTCGCGCTCGTCGTCCGTGAGGCCGGCGATCCGGTCCCGCAGCGAGGCGGCGGAGGCGGGGTCGGCGGTGCGGGCGGCGGTGGCCGTGGCGGTTGCCGCGGTGGGCCGGGCCGTGGTGCGGACCAGGCCGCGCAGCAGCGGCGGCAGGGTGCCGGCGACGGCCTGGGCGCGGAGTCCGCCCGCGTCGGTGCGCATGGGGACGAGCAGGGCGTCGTCGAGGCTCCCGGCGGCGTCGAACAGGGCCAGGCCCTCGTCGGACGGCAGCGGGGCCACGCCGGCGCGTGCCATGCGGGTGAGGTCGGCCTCGGTGAGGGCGCCCGCCATGCCGTCGGACGCCTCCCACAGGCCCCAGGCCAGCGAGACCGCGGGCAGCCCGAGGGAGCGGCGGTGCTGGGCGAGGGCGTCGAGGAAGGTGTTCGCGGCCGCGTAGTTGCCCTGTCCGGCGCCGCCGAACTGGCCGGCGACGGAGGAGAAGAGGGCGAACAGGGTGAGCGGGCGGTCCTGCGTGAGTTCGTGCAGGTGCCAGGCGGCGTCGGCCTTGGGCCGCAGCACGCGGTCGAGGCGCTCGGGGGTGAGCGATTCGAGGACGCCGTCGTCGAGGACGCCGGCGGCGTGCACGACGCCGGTGAGCGGGTGCTCGTCGGGGACGGCGGCCAGGGTGCGGGCCAGGGCGTCGCGGTCGGCGGCGTCGCAGGCCGCCCAGGTGACGGCGGCGCCGAGGGCGCGCAGTTCCTCGGTGAGGGCCGCGGCGCCTTCGGTGGCGTCGCCGCGCCGGCCGGCCAGGAGCAGGTGGCGGACGCCGTGCTCGGTGACCAGGTGGCGGGCGAAGAGCCGGCCGAGGGTGCCGGCGGCGCCGGTGATCAGGACGGTGCCGTGGGCCTGCGCGTTCCGGCCCGCCGGTTCCTCTGCCTTCTCCGCCTTCTCCACGCGGGCGAGGCGGAAGGCGTGGGCGGTGCCGGTGCGGAGGCCGAGCTGCGGTTCGTCGGTGAGCCGCAGGGCGTCGAGGAGGCGCCGGGAGGGGTCCGTGCCGTCGGTGTCGACGAGGACGAACCGGCCCGGGTTCTCCGACTGCGCGGTCCGGACGAGGCCCCAGACGGGGGCGTGCACCAGGTCGGTGACGTCCTCGCCGGGGGTCACGGCGACGGCGCCGCGGGTGACGAACACCAGCTGCGTGTCGGCGTACCGGGGGTCGGCCTGCCACTCCTGGAGGAGGCGCAGCGTGGCGTGGGTGGCGGCGCGGGCGGCGCCGGGCACGTCGCCGGGCCGGGTGTCGCCGGTCAGCGGCACGAGCACCATGTCGGGTGCGGGCGTGCCGTCGGCCAGGGCGTCGCCGAGCGCGGCCAGGTCGGCGTACGTGTCGTAGCCGTCACCGAGGACACCGGTGGTGCTGGTGGTGCCGGCCGTCAGGACGGCCCGGCGCGCGACCGGGGCAGTGGCAGTGGCGGTGCTCGCGGGCAGCGGCGTCCACGCGACGCGGAACAGCGACTCGTGGTGTGCCGTGCGGGCCGTGGTCAGCTGGCCGGCGGTGACCGGGCGCAGGACCAGGGCGTCGACCGTGGCGACGGGCGTGCCGGTGCCGTCGGCGACGTGCAGGGACAGGGCCCCGGACGTCGTGGGGGCGATCCGGGCGCGGAGGGTGCCGGCGCCGGTGGCGTGCAGGGTGACGCCGGTCCAGGCGAAGGGCAGGCGCGGCCCGGTGGCGCCGTCCTCGGCGGGGTGCGCGAGGCCGATGCCGTGCAGGGCGGCGTCGAGGAGGGCGGGGTGGAGCCCGAAGGCTGCGGGGTCCGCTCCGGCGTCGTGGCCCTCGACGGGGCCGACCTCGACGAAGAGTTCGTCACCGCGGCGCCAGGCGGCGGTGAGGCCCTGGAAGAGGGGGCCGTAGCCGAGGCCGGCGCGGGCGGCCTCCTCGTAGAGGCCGGTGGTGTGGGCCTCGGTGGCGCCCTCGGGCGGCCAGGCGGCGAGGTCGAACGGGGCGGCGGCGGGGCCCGTGGTGAGGACGCCGGTGGCGTGCCGCACCCAGGGCTCGTCGTCGGGGGCGTCCTCGGTCCGGGAGTGCAGGGCGAGGGCGCGCCGTCCGGTGTCGTCGAGGGGGCCGGTCCACAGCCGGAGGTGGACGGCGCCTTCTTCGGGGAGGGCCAGCGGGGCCTCCAGCGTCAGCTCCTCCAGCGTGTCGCAGCCGGCTTCGTGGCCCGCGTGGAGGGCGAGTTCGACGAAGGCGGTGCCGGGGAGCAGGACGGTGTCCATGACGGTGTGGTCGGCGAGCCACCGGTGGGTGTGCAGGGACAGCCGGCCGGTGAACACGAGTCCGCCGGACTCGGGCAGTTCGACGGCGGCGCCCAGCAGCGGGTGGCCGGCGGTCTCCAGGCCGGCGGCGAGCACGTCCTCGACGGAGACGCCCACGTCGAGCCAGAAGCGGCGGCGCTGGAAGGCGTACGTGGGCAGGTCGACGCGGCGCGCGCCGGTGCCGGCGAAGTACGCCGCCCAGTCGACGGCCAGGCCGCGGACGTGCACCTGGGCGAGGGCCGCGGTGAGCGTCTCGGCCTCGGACCGGTCCTTGCGGAGCACCGGCACGAACGCCAGGTCGTCGCCGTCGACGCAGTCCTGGGCCATGGCGGTCAGCACCCCGTCGGGGCCCAGCTCGACGAACGTGGTGGCGCCGGCGGCGGCCAGGGCGCGGACGCCGTCGAGGAAGCGGACGGAGTCGCGGACGTGCCGCACCCAGAAGTCGGGCGAGGACATCTCGTCGGAGACGAGGGCGCCGGTCACGTTGGAGACGACGGGGATGCGCGGCTCGGCGTACGCGAGGGACTCGGCGACCTTGCGGAAGCCGGCCAGCATGCCGTCCATGTGGGGCGAGTGGAAGGCGTGGCTGACGGTGAGGCGGCGGGTCTTGCGGCCGCGGCCGGCGAAGTCCTCGGCGATGCGGAGGACGGCGTCCTCGTCACCGGCGATCACCAGCGACGACGGGCCGTTGACGGCGGCGATGCCGACGCCGTCGGGCAGTCCGGCCAGCTCGTCCTCGGCGGCCTCGACGGCCACCATGGCGCCGCCGGCGGGCAGTTCCTGCATCAGCCGGCCGCGGGCGGCGACCAGCTCGCACGCGTCGGCGAGGGTGAACACCCCGGCGACGTGGGCGGCGGCGATCTCGCCGATGGAGTGGCCGGAGAGGACGTCGGGCTTGACGCCCCACGTCTCCAGCAGGCGGAACAGCGCCACTTCGACGGCGAAGAGGGCCGGCTGCGTGAACTCGGTGCGGTCCAGCAGGGCGGCGGCGTCACCGAAGAGGACGTCCTTCAGCGGCCGGGTGAGGCGCCCGTCGATCTCGGCGCACACCGCGTCCAGGGCCTGCGCGAACGCCGGGTACGTGGCGTACAGCTCGCGGCCGGCGCCGAGGCGCTGGCTGCCCTGGCCGGTGAAGAGGAACGCGAGCTTGCCCTCGGTGGCGGTGCCGCGCAGCAGTCGCTGGTCCGGTGCGTCGTGGGCGAGCGCGTTGAGGACGGTGAGGGCCTCGTCGCGGTCGCGGACGGGGGCGACGGCGCGCTGTTCCAGCGCGGGGCGGGTGGTGGCGAGCGCGTACGCGACGTCGGTCAGGGACGCGTCGGGCTCGGCGAGCAGGTGGGACCGCAGGTGCCGGGCCTGGGCGCGCAGCGCGTCGTCGCCGCGGGCCGACACCGGGAGCGGCACCACGGGCAGGTGGTGGGTGGGGGCCGGGTCGCGGGGCGCCGGGGTGGCCGGGGCCTCCTCGACGATGACGTGGGCGTTGGTGCCGCTGATGCCGAAGGAGGACACGCCGGCGCGGCGGGGGCGGCCGGCGCGCGGCCAGTCGCGGGCGTCGGTGAGGAGTGCCACGTTTCCGGCGGCCCAGTCGACGTGCGGGGTGGGCTCGTCGACGTGCAGGGTCTGCGGGAGCCGCTCGTGGCGCAGGGCGAGCACCATCTTGATGACGCCGGCGACGCCGGAGGCGGCCTGCGTGTGGCCGAGGTTGGACTTCACGGAGCCGAGCCACAGCGGCCGGTCCTCGGCGCGGTCACGACCGTAGGTGGCCAGCAGCGCCTGCGCCTCGATGGGGTCGCCCAGCGTCGTACCGGTGCCGTGGGCCTCGACGGCGTCGACGTCGCCCGACGACAGACGGGCGTTGGCCAGGGCCTGGCGGATGACGCGCTGCTGGGAGGGGCCGTTGGGTGCGGTCAGGCCGTTGCTGGCGCCGTCCTGGTTGACGGCGGAGCCACGGATGACGGCGAGGACCTGGTGGCCGTTCTTCCGCGCGTCCGAGAGGCGTTCGAGGAGGAGGACGCCCGCGCCCTCGCCCCAGCCGGTGCCGTCGGCCGCGGCGGCGAACGACTTGCAGCGCCCGTCGGCGGCCAGGCCGCGCTGGCGGCTGAACTCGATGAAGGTGCCGGGCGTGAACATCACGGTGACACCGCCGGCGAGGGCCAGCTCGCACTCGCCGTTGCGCAGCGCCTGCGCGGCGAGGTGCAGGGCGACCAGCGACGACGAGCACGCCGTGTCGACGGTGACCGCCGGGCCTTCGAGGCCGAACGTGTAGGCGACGCGGCCGGAGACGACGCTGCTGGAGCTGCCGGTGCCGAGGTAGCCCTCGACCTCGTCGGGGATGGCGTGCAGGCGTGCCCCGTAGTCGTGGTACATGACGCCGGCGAACACGCCGGTGCGGCTGCCGCGCACCGACAGAGGGTCGATGCCGGCGCGCTCGAACGCCTCCCACGACGTCTCCAGCAGCAGGCGCTGCTGGGGGTCCATGGCGAGGGCCTCGCGCGGCGAGATCCCGAAGAACGCCGGGTCGAACTCGGCGGCGTCGTGCAGGAAGCCGCCCTCGCGGGCGTACGAGGTGCCCTGGTGGTCGGGGTCGGGGTGGTAGAGGGAGGCCAGGTCCCAGCCGCGGTCGGCGGGGAAGCCGCTGATGCCGTCGGCGCCGGCGGCGAGCATGGCCCACAGGTCCTCGGGGGTGCGGACGCCGCCGGGGTAGCGGCAGCTCATCGCGACGACCGCGATGGGCTCGTCGGCGGGCGCCGCGGTGACGGCGACCACCGCCGTGCCGCCGGTGTCGTCCGCGTCCCCGGTGAGCTCGGTGCGCAGGTGGCGGGCGAGCGTGGTGGGGTCCGGGTAGTCGAAGACGGTGGTGGCGGGCAGGCGCAGGCCGGTGGCGGCGTTGAGCTGGTTGCGCAGCTCGACCGCGGTCAGCGAGTCGAAGCCGAGCTCCTTGAACGCCCGTCCGGTGGCGACGGACTCCGGGCCGGAGTGGCCCAGGACGGCAGCGACGCGGCCGCGGACGAGGTCGAGCAGCAGCCGCTCCTGCTCGTCGGCGGTCAGCCCGGCGAGGCGCCGGCCCAGGTCCGAGTCGGCGGCCGCGGCCGCGGCGGCGGCGCGCCGCACCGGCGTGCGGACCAGGCCGCGCAGCAGCGGGGCGAGGGTGCCGGCCTCCGCCTGGCCGCGCAGGACGGCCGTGTCGACGCGCATGGGCACCAGGGCGGGGACGCCGGCGGTGCGGGAGGCGTCGTGGAGCTCCAGGCCCTCCTCGGCGGTGAGCGGCGGCAGTCCGGCGCGCCGCATGCGGGCGACATCGGCCTCGTCGAGGCCGCCGGCCATGCCGTCGGCGACGGCCCACAGGCCCCAGGCCAGCGCGGTGGCGGGCAGCCCCTGGGCATGGCGGTGGGCGGCGAGCGCGTCGAGGAAGGCGTTGGCGGCCGCGTAGTTGCCCTGGCCGGGGCCGCCGAAGGTGCCGGACGAGGAGGAGAACAGCACGAACGCGGCCAGGTCGAGGTCGCGGGTCAGCTCGTGCAGGTGCAGCGCGGCATCGGCCTTGGGCCGCAGCACGCGGTGGAGCCGTTCGGCGGTGAGCGAGCCGATGGTGCCGTCGTCGAGGACACCGGCGGCGTGGACGACGCCGGTGAGGGGGTGCTCGGCGGGCACGGCGGCCAGGACACCGGCCAGGGCGTCGCGGTCGGCGACGTCGCAGGCGGCCGACGTCACCTGGGCGCCCAGCGCCGTCAGTTCGGCCACGAGGCCGGCGGGGGCGCCGCTGCGGCTGAGCAGCAGCAGGTGCCGTACGCCGTGCTCGGTGACCAGGTGGCGGGCGAAGAGCCCGCCCAGGGCGCCGGAGGCGCCGGTGACCAGGACGGTGCCGTCCGGGTCGTACGGGCGCGGCTCGGCGCCGGTGGCGGTGGCGCGGGCCAGGCGGGCGGCGCGTACGGTGCCGTCGCGCAGGGCGAGTTGGGGCTCGCCGGTGGCGAGGGCGGCGGGCAGGGCCTGCCGGGAGGCGTCGGTGCCGTCGGTGTCGACGAGGACGAAGCGGCCCGGGTTCTCCGTCTCGGCGGAGCGGATCAGGCCCCACAGCGCTGCCTGGGCGGGGTGGTCGACCGGGTCGCCGGCGTCGCAGGCGACGGCGGAGCGGGTGACGAGGACGAGCCGGGACGCGGCGAAGCGTTCGTCGGCGAGCCACGCCTGGGCCAGGCCGAGGGCCTGGTGGGCGGCGGCACGCACGGCGTCGGGCGTGAGCTGCGGGTCGGCGGCGAGAGCCACGACGACCTCGCCGGGCACGGGCGCGCCGGCGTCCATGGCGTCGACGAGCGTGTCGAGACCGGAGTGCAGGGGCGCGCCGAGGCCCAGGTCGTCGTCGCCGACGACGGCCCGCTCCGGGGCCTGCGCGGTCCCCCCGGCGGCCGGGAGGACGGTCCACTCGGGGCGCAACAGTGCCTCGTGCAGGGTCGCACGGGCGGCCTGGAGCTGCTGCCCGGCGACCGGGCGGAGGTCCAGGGCACCGACGGTGGCGACGGGAGCGCCCGTGGTGTCGGTGATCTCCAGGCGGACGCTGTCGGTGCCGGCCTCGGTGAGGCGGACGCGCAGCGCGGCGGCGCCGGCGGCGTGCAGGGTGACGCCGGTCCAGGCGAACGGCAGGCGGCCCTGCCCGTCGGTGGCGCCGAGCCCGTCCAGGCCGATGGCGTGCAGCGCGGCGTCGAGGAGCGCGGGGTGCAGCCCGTAGGCGGGGGCGTGCCGGGCCGTGTCGTCGGGCAGCCGGACCTCGGCGAGGATCTCGCCGTCGCGCCGCCAGGCCCGGTGCAGGCCGCGGAAGGCGGGGCCGTAGTCGAAGCCGATGGCCGTCAGCTGGTCGTAGCGGTCGGCGACGGGCAGCTCCGTGGCGTCGGCGGGCGGCCAGGCGGCCGGGCCGGGCTCGGGGGCGGCGGGGGCGCCGGTGGCCAGGACACCGGTGGCGTGCCGGGTCCACGGCTCGTCGTCGGGGGCGTCCTCGGGCCGGGAGTGCAGCGTCAGCGGCCGGCGCCCGGCGGCGTCGGCGGCGCCGACGGCGAGCCGCAGCTGGACGCCGCCGTGCTCGGGCAGCACCAGCGGGGTCTGGAGCGTCAGCTCCTCCAGGTGGTCGCAGCCCACCTGGTCGCCGGCGCGGAGCGCCAGCTCGACGAAGGCGGTGCCGGGCAGCAGCACCGAGCCGGTGATGGCGTGGTCGGCGAGCCAGGGGTGGCTGCGCAGGGAGAGCCTGCCGGTGAGCAGCGTGCCGTCGCCGTCGGGCAGTTCGGCCGCGGCGGTCAGCAGCGGGTGGCCGGTCTCGGTGAGCCCGGCCGCGGCGACGTCGCCGGGCAGGACGTCGGGCAGGGTGGGCCAGTAGCGCTCGTGCTGGAAGGCGTACGTGGGCAGGTCGACGCGGCGGGCGCCGGTGCCGGCGAAGTACGCCGCCCAGTCGACGGCCAGGCCACGGACGTGGGCGCGGGCGAGGGCCGCGGTGAGCGTCTCGGCCTCGGCACGGTCCTTGCGCAGGACGGGCACGAACGCCAGGCCGTCGCCCTCGACACAGTCCTGGGCCAGGGCGGTCAGCACCCCGTCGGGGCCGAGCTCGACGAAGGTGGTCACGCCGGCGGCTTCGAGGGCGCGGACGCCGTCGAGGAAGCGTACGGCGTCGCGGACGTGCCGCACCCAGAACTCGGGCGAGGTCATCTCGTCGCCCGTGACGAGGCCACCGGTGAGGTTCGAGGCGACCGGCAGGGTGGGGGCGTGGAAGGTCAGGCCGGCGACCACGTCGCGGAAGGCGTCGAGCATGCCGTCCATGTGCGGGGAGTGGAAGGCGTGGCTGACGGTGAGCCGGTGCGTCTTGCGGCCCTCACCGGCGAAGCCCTCGGCGATGCGCAGGACGGCGTCCTCGTCACCCGCGATCACCACGGACGACGGCCCGTTGACGGCGGCAACAGCAACGCCCTCGACCAGACGGACGGAGACCTCGTCCTCGGTGGCCTGCACCGCCACCATCGCACCACCCTCGGGCAGCTCCTGCATCAGCCGGCCACGAGCAGCGACCAGCGCGGCAGCGTCGGCCAGCGAGAACACCCCGGCGACATGTGCGGCAGCGATCTCACCAATGGAGTGACCCGACACGAAGTCCGGCGTGACACCCCACGACTCCAGCAGACGGAACAACGCCACCTCGACGGCGAACAGCGCCGGCTGCGCGAACTCCGTACGGTCCAGCACCGCCGCGTCGTCACCGAACACCACGTCGGCCAGGGGCCGGTCGAGGTGCTGGTCGAGATGGGCGCAGACGGCGTCGAAGGCGCGGGCGAACTCGGGGTGGTTCGTGTGGAGTTCGCGGGCCATGCCGAGGCGCTGGCTGCCCTGCCCGGTGAACAGGAACGCCAGCTTGCCGCCGTCCGGCGTGCCCTCGGTCAGGCCGGCGGCCGGCTCGCCGCCGGCCAGGGCGGCCAGTGCGGTCAGGGCGTGCGCGCGGTCGCGGGCGGGCAGCGCCGCGCGGTGCTCGAAGGCGGTGCGGCCGGTGGCCAGCGAGTGGGCCACGTCGGTCAGGTTCAGGCCGGGGTGCGCGGCGAGGTGCGCGGCGAGGCGGGCGGCCTGGTCGCGCAGCGCGGCGGTGTCCCGGGCGGAGAGCAGCAGCGGCGCGGGCCCCTCGGCGACCGCGGCCGGCTCCTCGCCGGCCGTGTCGGGGACGTGCTCGATGATGGTGTGGGCGTTGGTGCCGCTGATGCCGAAGGAGGACACGGCGGCCCGGCGCGGGCGGCCCGTCTCGGGCCACTCCCGGGCCTCGGCGAGCAGTTCGACGGCGCCGGAGGCCCAGTCGACGTGCGGGGTCGGCTCGTCGACGTTGAGGGTCTTGGGCAGGGTGCCGTGGCGCATCGCCATGACCATCTTGATGATGCCGGCGACGCCCGCGGCGGCCTGGGTGTGGCCGAGGTTGGACTTGATGGAGCCCAGCCACAGTGGCCGGTCCTCCGGCCGCTCCTGGCCGTAGGTGGCGAGCAGCGCCTGCGCCTCGATGGGGTCGCCCAGCGTCGTACCGGTGCCGTGGGCCTCGACGGCGTCGACGTCGGCCGTGGTCAGCCCGGCGGCGGCCAGGGCCTGGCGGATGACGCGCTGCTGGGAGGGGCCGTTGGGCGCGGTGAGGCCGTTGCTCGCACCGTCCTGGTTCACGGCGCTGCCGCGGACGACGGCGAGGACGGGGTGGCCGTTGCGGCGGGCGTCGGACAGCCGCTCGACGAGCAGCATGCCCACGCCCTCGCCCCAGCCGGTGCCGTCGGCGCCGGCGGCGAAGGCCTTGATGCGGCCGTCGGCGGCGAGGCCGCGCTGGCGGCTGAAGTCGACGAAGGAGGCGGGCGTGGACATCACGGTGACGCCGCCGGCGAGGGCGAGCTCGCACTCGCCGTTGCGGAGCGCCTGGATGGCCCAGTGCAGGGCGACGAGCGACGACGAGCAGGCCGTGTCGACGGTGACCGCGGGGCCCTCCAGGCCGAGGGCGTAGGAGACGCGGCCGGAGACGACGCTGGCGGCGTTGCCGGTGCCGAGGAAGCCCTCGGTGCCGTCGGGCGCGGCGAGCATGAGGGACAGGTAGTCCTGGCCGTTGGTGCCGGCGAAGACGCCGGTGCGGCTGCCGCGCAGCGCGGTCGGGTCGATGCCGGCGCGCTCGAACGCCTCCCACGAGGTCTCCAGCAGCAGGCGCTGCTGCGGGTCCATGGCGAGGGCTTCGCGCGGCGAGATGCCGAAGAACGCGGGGTCGAAGCCGGCGGCGTCGTGGAGGAAGCCGCCCTCGCGGACGTAGGTGGTGTTGTCGCGGGTGCCCTCGGGGTCGTAGAGGGAGTCGAGGTCCCAGCCGCGGTCGCCGGGGAAGCCGGAGATGGCGTCCCGGCCGGCGGCGAGCAGCTCCCACAGCTCCTCGGGGGTGCGGACACCGCCGGGGAAGCGGCAGCTCATGGCCACGATGGCGATGGGCTCGCCGTCGTGGGCGGCCGCCGTGCGGGCGGGCTGCCGGCTGTCGCCGGTGTCGCCGCCGTGCAGCTCGGTGAGCAGGAACGCGGCGAGGGAGCGGGCGTTGGGGTAGTCGAAGACGAGGGTGGCGGGCAGGCGGAGCCCGGTGAGCGCGCCGAGCAGGTTGCGGATCTCGACGGCGGTCAGCGAGTCGAAGCCGAGGTCGCGGAAGGCGCGGCCGGGGTCGACCGAGTCGGGGCCGGGGTGGCCGAGGACGGCCGCGACCTGGGTGCGGACGAAGTCGAGCGCGAGCTGCTCGCGGGCGGCCGGGGAGCCGGCCTCGGCGAGGTCCTGCCGGAACGAGGAGAGCTGGGCGGCGGTGTCCGTGCCGGTGCCGGCGGCCTCGACGGCGCGGCGCGCCTCGGGCAGGGCGGCGAGGAACGGGTTGGGCCGGACGGCGGTCAGGCCCGGGGCGAGCACGTCCCAGTCGAGGTCGGCGACGAGGGAGAACGTCTCGTCGCCGTCGAGCGCCGTGTGCAGGGCGCCGAGGGCGAGCTCGGGGGCCAGGGGCGGCATCCCGGCGAGGCGCAGCCGTTCGGCGACGACCTGGTCGGTGGCCATGCCGCCGTCCGCCCAGGCGCCCCAGGCGAGCACGGTGGCGGGCAGGCCGAGGCCGCGGCGGTGCTCCGCGAGCGCGTCGAGGTGGGCGTTGGCGGCCGCGTAGTTGCCCTGGCCGGCGCCGCCGAAGGTGCCGGCGAAGGAGGAGAACAGCACGAACGCGGACAGGCCGAGGTCGCGGGTCAGCTCGTGCAGGACGGTGGCGGCGGTGGACTTGGGCCGCAGCACGCCGGCGATGCGGGTGTGCGTCTGCGCGTCCAGGACGCCGTCGTCGAGGACGCCGGCGGCGTGCACGACGGTGCTGAGCGGGTGCTCCTCGGGTATGGAGGCGAGGAGGGCGGCGACGGCCGCCGGGTCGGAGACGTCGCAGGCGGCGACGGTCACCTCGGCGCCCAGCTCGGCGAGTTCGGCGCGCAGGGCGTCGGCGCCGGGCGCGCCGGGGCCGCTGCGGCTGACGAGCAGCAGGTGCGCGGCGCCGTTGCGGGCGAGCCAGCGCGCCACGTGGGCGCCGAGCGCGCCGGTGCCGCCGGTCACCAGGGCGGTGCCGGTCGCCGTCCAGCGGCCGGCGGCCGCGCCGTCGGGGCCGGTCTGGGGGGCGCGGACCAGGCGGTGGGCGAACACGCCCTGGGCGCGGAGGGCGAGCTGGTCCTCGGGGCCGTCCTCGCCGACGCCGGCGAGGACGGCGGCGAGCTGCTCACCGGTGCGGTCGCCGGGGGTCTCCGGCAGGTCGACGAGGCCGCCCCAGCGCTCCGGGTACTCCTGCGCGGCGGACCGGCCCAGACCCCACACCGTGGCCTGCGCGGGGTGCGTGAGGCGGTCGGAGCGGCCGGTGCTGACGGCGCCACGGGTGGCGCACCACAGGGGTGCGTCGATGCCGGCGTCGCCGAGGGCCTGGAGCAGCGCGGTGGTGCCGGCGAGACCGGCGGGGAGCCCGGCGTGGCCGGGGTGCTCGCGCTCGTCGAGGGCCAGCAGCGACAGCACGCCGGCGGGGGCGTCGCCGGCGAGGGTCTCGGCCAGGCGGCGGGCGAGGGTGTCGCGGTCCTCGGTGGTGGCGTCGGCGGCCAGGCGCAGCACGGTGGCGCCGTGCCCGGCGAGGGCCTGCACGACAGTGCCGGTCCACGCGTCGGTGGCGGCGTCGCCGGTGCCGGCGGGCTCGACGACGAGCCAGGTGCCGGTGAGGGCGGCGGGCGCGGTGGCGGGCAGCGGCTGCCAGGTGGTGCGGTAGCGCCAGCCGGCGACGGTGGAGTGGTCGCGGCTCTGCCGGTGCCAGGCCGACAGGGCCGGCAGGACGGCGCTGAGGGGCTCGTCGGGGCCGACGCCGAGGGTGCCGGCGAGCGCCGGCAGGTCCTGGTTCTCGACCACGTCCCAGAAGCGGGCGCTGACGGCGTCGAGGGCGTCGGAGCCGATGGCGTGCGTGGGGTGGGAGAACGCGTCGCGCGGCCAGTACAGGCGGCGCTGGAAGGCGTACGTGGGCAGGTCGACGCGGCGCGCGCCGGTGCCGGCGAAGTACGCGGCCCAGTCGGGCGAGCAGCCGCGCACGTGCAGCCGGGCGACGGCGCCCGCGAGGGCCCGCGCCTCGGGCCGGTCGGTGCGGAGGGCGGCGACAAAGGCGGCGTCGGGGCGGGTCGCGCAGTCGGGGCCGAGGCCCGCGAGGACGCCGCCGGGGCCGACCTCCAGGTAGGTGGTGACGCCCAGCTCGTCGAGGCGGCGGACGCCGTCGTGGAAGCGGACGGCCTCGCGGACGTGCCGCACCCAGAACTCGGGGTCGCGCATGTCGTCGGGCGCGACGAGGGCGCCGGTCAGGTTGGAGACGACGGGGATGCGGGGGGCGTCGTAGGTGAGGCCCTCGGCGACACGGCGGAACGCGGCCAGCATGCCGTCCATGTGCGGGGAGTGGAAGGCGTGGCTGACGGTGAGCCGGTGCGTCTTGCGGCCCTCACCGGCGAAGCCCTCGGCGATGCGCAGGACGGCGTCCTCGTCACCCGCGATCACCACGGACGACGGCCCGTTGACAGCGGCAACAGCAACGCCCTCGACCAGACGGACGGAGACCTCGTCCTCGGTGGCCTGCACCGCCACCATCGCACCACCCTCGGGCAGCTCCTGCATCAGCCGACCACGAGCAGCGACCAGCGCGGCAGCGTCGGCCAGCGAGAACACACCCGCCACATGCGCAGCAGCGATCTCACCAATGGAGTGACCCGACACGAAGTCCGGCGTGACACCCCACGACTCCAGCAGACGGAACAACGCCACCTCGACGGCGAACAACGCCGGCTGCGCGAACTCCGTACGGTCCAGCACCGCCGCGTCGTCGCCGAAGAGCACGTCCTTCAGCGGACGGCGGAGGTGGCCGTCCAGCTCGGCGCACACCGCGTCCAGGGCCTCGGCGAAGGCGGGGTACGTCTCGTACAGCTCGCGGCCCATGCCGAGGCGCTGGCTGCCCTGACCGGTGAACAGGAACGCCAGCTTGCCGTCGGTGACGGTGCCGTCCGCCAGCGCCGCGGACGTGCCGCCGGTGGCGAGGGTCTCCAGGGCGCCGAGCAGTTCGTCGCGGTCCGCGGCGACCACGGCGGCGCGCCGGTCCAGGGCGGCGCGGGTGAGGGCCTGCGAGTAGCCGACGTCGGCGAGGCCGGCGGCGGGGTGGTCCGTCAGGTGGCGGCGCAGGACGGCCGCCTGGGCGCGCAGCGCGGTCTCGTCCTTCGCGGAGAGCACCACGGGCACGTACGGCAGCGGGGCCGCCGGGGCCTGCGGCGCGGCGGCGGTGTCGCCGTCGGCCGCGGCGTCGGCGGCGGGGGCCTCGGTGGGGGCCTGCTCGAGGATGGTGTGGGCGTTGGTGCCGCTCATGCCGAACGACGACACGCCGATGCGGCGCGGCCGGTCCTGCTCGGGCCAGTCACGGGCCTCGGTCAGCAGCTCGACGGCGCCCGCCGTCCAGTCCACGTGCGGGGTGGGCTCGGTCAGGTGCAGCGTGCGGGGCAGGACGCCGTTGCGCAGCGCCATGACGGACTTGATGATGCCGGCGACGCCCGCGGCGGCCTGGGCGTGGCCGATGTTGGTCTTGAGCGAGCCCAGCCACAGCGGCCGGTCCTCGGGCCGGTCCTTGCCGTAGGTGGCGAGCAGGGCCTGCGCCTCGATGGGGTCGCCGAGGGCGGTGCCGGTGCCGTGCGCCTCGACGGCGTCGACCTCGTCGGGCGTGAGGCGGGCGTTGGACAGCGCCTGGAGGATGACGCGCTGCTGGGAGGGGCCGTTGGGGGCGGTGAGGCCGTTGCTGGCACCGTCCTGGTTCACGGCGGTGCCGCGGACGACGGCGAGCACCGGGTGGCCCTTGCGGCGGGCGTCCGACAGACGCTCCACGAGCAGGATGCCGACGCCCTCGGCGAGGCTGAACCCGTCGGCCTCGGTCGAGAACGCCTTGCAGCGGCCGTCCATGGCGAGGCCGCGCTGCTTGCTGTAGTCGATGAACGTGCCGGGCGCCGACATCAGCGTGGCGCCACCGGCCAGGGCGAGCGAGCACTCGCCGTTGCGCAGGGCCTGTACCGCCAGGTGCAGGGCGACGGACGACGAGGAGCAGGCCGTGTCGACGGTGACCGCCGGGCCCTCCAGGCCGAACGTGTAGGAGAGGCGGCCGGAGGCCACGCTCGCCGCGTTGCCGGTGCCCAGGTAGCCCTCGAGGTTCTCCGAGGAGCTGAGGAGCACGCTGAGGTAGTCGTGGTTGCTGGTGCCGACGAACACGCCGACCTGCTTGCCGCGCATGCTCGTCGGGTCGATGCCGGCCCGCTCGAACGCCTCCCACGACGTCTCCAGCAGCAGCCGCTGCTGGGGGTCCATGGCCAGGGCCTCGCGCGGCGAGATGCCGAAGACCGACGGGTCGAACCGCGCGATGTCCTGGACGAAGCCGCCCTGGTGCACGTAGCAGGTGCCCGGGTTCTCGGGGTCCGGGTGGTAGACCGTGTCGAGGTCCCAGCCACGGTCGGCGGGGAAGTCGCCGACCGCGTCCTCGCCGCCGGTGACGAGCCGCCACAGGTCCTCGGGGGACTCCACGCCCCCGGGGTAGCGGCAGCTCATCCCCACGATGGCGATGGGATCCTGGTTCTTCGCCTCGGCCTCGCGCAGGCGTTGCCGGGTCTGATGCAGATCCGCCGCAACCAGTTTGAGGTAGTCCCGCAGCGTCTCTTCATTCGCCATTTACGCAACCCATTTACGGCAGACGGCATCGGAAAACGAACCGGAAAACAATTGAATTACATGCCCGATTCAATTGACTTCTGGGGCGAGGCTATGACGGTGTCAACCGCTGCGACAACCCCTTACCGCCCCCTACGCACCCCAGGCGTACCGCACGGACCGGGAGTTGGTCCGGCATGTCATTCCGCGGGAAGACCGGGGTCGATGGTTCGGGGAAATCCTTGCCGATGCGACGGAATGCCGTCAACCAATCCGCTGCGGAAATTGATCGACGGCATTGCGTCTTTGTTCTGCCGAGGTGGGCCTGTGCGGGGTGTCAGGCCCGGCCGAGGTCCTTGTTGATGAAGGCGAACAATTCCTCGTCCGACGCCGACTGGAGCCGGTCGACGTCGTCGAGGACGTCACCGCCCCCGGTGCCCGCCGCGGCCTCCGCCGGCGCGGACACGTCCGCGTCGTTCCACTTGGCGAGCAGCGCCTGGAGACGCATCGTCACCCGGGCCCGCACGACGTTGTCGGGGCTGCTGCCGGCCAGCATCCCTTCGAGCCGGTCGAGTTCCTCCAGCAGCGTCGCCCCGGAGCCGGCGGCGTCCGGCACGACCTCGGCCCGCAGGTACGCCGCCACGGCGCCCGGCGTCGGGTGGTCGAAGATCAGCGTCGGCGGGAGCTTCAGCCCCGACGCCGCCCCCAGCCGGTTGCGCAGCTCCACGGCGGTGAGGGAGTCGAAACCGAGCTCCTTGAACGCCCGGTTGGCCTCCACGGCCGCCACGTCCTGGTGCCCCAGCACGGCCGCGACCGCGCTCCGCACCAGGTCGAGGAGGACCCGCTCCTGCTCACCGGCCGGCAGGCCGGCCAGCTGCCGGGTGAGCGGCACTCCCCCGGTCAGGTCGTCGGCCGTCTCGCGCCGGGCGCTCTCGATGACGCCCCGCGCCTCCGGCAGGTCGTGCAGCAGCCGCCGCTCGCGGTCGGCGGTGAACGCCAGCGCGAACCGCTTCCAGTCCATGGCGATGACGGTCAGCGCCGTCTCGTCGCGGTCCAGGGCGTGCTGCAGCGCGGTCACGGCCAGCTCGGGCGTCATCTCGTTGATGCCGTGGCGCCGCATGCGGTCGCCCACGGCACCGCCGACCGCGCTGCCGTCGCCCCACGGCCCCCACGCGAGGGTGGTGGCCACCAGCCCGTCCGCGCGCCGCTGCTCGGCCAGCGCCTCCAGGAACGCGTTGCCGGGCGCCTGGTTGCCCTGGCCGGGCGCGCCGAAGGTGGCGGCGAAGGAGGAGAACAGCACGAACGCGGACAGGTCCAGCTCGCGCGTCAGCTCGTGCAGGTGCAGCGTGCCGTCGACCTTCACGCTCAGCACCCGGTCGACCTGCTCGGCGGTCAGCGCCTCCACGACACCGTCGTCGAGGACGGCGGCGGTGTGCACGACGGCGGTGAGGGGCTGCTCGGCGGGGATCGCGTCGAGAACGGCGGCAAGGGCGGCGCGGTCACTCATGTCGCAGGCGGCGAAGGTGGTCCGCGCACCGAGGGCGGTCAGCTCCTCGCGCAGCTCGCCGGCACCCGGGGCGTCCTCACCACGGCGGCTGAGGAGCAGCAGGTGGCGGGCGCCGTTGCCGGCGAGCCAGCGCGCGACGTGCGAACCGAGCGCACCCGTACCACCGGTGACGAGAACGGTGCCCTCGCCGGGCTCCCACGTACGGGTCGCGGGCGACCGGTCGAGCGACGACCGCACCAGACGGCGCGTGAACAGGCCCTTGGCGCGGATGGCCACCTGGTCCTCGTCGTCGGCCCCCGCCAGGACGGCCACCAGACGGGTGGACGCCCGCTCGTCCACGGCCGGGGGCAGGTCGACCAGACCGCCCCACCGGCCGCCCTGCTCCATCGAGGCGACCCGGCCGAGACCCCAGACGAGCGACTGAACGGGGTTCTCGACGCGCTCACCGGCCGCGACGGAGACCGCACCGCTGGTCGCGCACCACAGCGGCGCAGCGACATCGGCATCGGCCATCGCCTGGACGAGGGCGAGGGAGGAGTGCAGCGGGCGCTGGTCCGCGGGCAGGGCCAGGAGGGACAGCACGCCGTCGAGAGGCGCTTCCGGCGCGGCGTTGGCGGCCTCCTTGCCGAGCAGGTCGGCGAGGGCGGTGCGGTCCGTGGCCGTTGCGGTGCTGACGGGCAGGGTACGGACGGTGGCGCCGCGGTCGGTGAGCGCCTGGACGACGGGCTCGGCCCACGGGCTGCCGGTCTCGGGGGTGAGGAGCAGCCACGTGCCGGAGAGCCGGGCGGAACGGTCCTCGGCCAACGGCTTCCAGGTCGTGCGGTAGCGCCACGAGTCGACGGTGGACTTCTCACGGCTGTTGCGGCGCCAGGAGGACAGGGCGGGGAGGACGTCGCTCCAGGGGCGGTCGGCCTCGATGTCCAGCTGCGAGGCGAGCGCTTCGAGGTCCTCGCGCTCGACGGCGTCCCAGAACAGGGCGTCGGTCTCGTCCTGAGCCGACGCGGGTCCGGAGGCAGAGGCGGAGAGGTCGGCCGGCTCGGGCCAGAAGCGCTGGTGCTGGAAGGCGTAGGTGGGCAGGTCGACGCGACGGGGGGCGCTGCCGGCGAAGACAGCGTTCCAGTCGACGTCGGCGCCGTGGGTGAACGCCTCTCCGAGGGAGGTGTAGAACCGCTCCAGCCCACCTTCGTCACGGCGGAGAGTGCCCAGGACGGCGGCATTGGCGCCGTGATCTTCCAGGGTCTCCTGAATGCCCATGGCGAGGACGGGGTGGGCGCTGGACTCGATGAACACGCCATAACCCTGAGCGGCAAGCGTGCGGACGGCGTTCTCCAGCTCAACGGTCTGACGGAGATTGCGAAACCAGTAGTCGGCGGTGAGTTCACCGCCTTCGACCCACTCCCCCGTCACCGTCGACAGCATCGGCACAGAAGCCGGCTGCGGACGGATCGGAGCAAGGACGTCCAGCAGTTCGGTGCGCAGCAGCTCGACCTGGGCGGAGTGAGAGGCGTAATCGACGGGGACGCGACGAGCCCGGATCTCCTCCGCCTCGAACGCAGCAATCATCTCGTCGAGAGCAGCATTCTCACCACTCACGACCACGGACGAGGGGCCGTTGACGGCAGCGACAGAGATACGCTCCTCGCCCCACGCAGCGATCCGCTCACGCACCTGGTCGACCGGCAGAGCAACCGACACCATGCCACCAGGGCCGGCGAGCACCCGGCCGATGGCCTGGCTGCGCAGCACCACAACCCGCGCCGCGTCCTCCAGCGACAGCACACCCGCCACACACGCAGCAGCAATCTCACCCTGCGAATGACCGATCACCGCAGCGGGCTCAACACCCACCGAACGCCACAACCGCGCCAACGACACCATCACCGCAAAGAGCACCGGCTGGACAACGTCCACCCGGTCCAGCCCCGGAGCGCCTTCCACGCCCCGCAGCACATCGACCAGCGACCAGTCGACGAACGCGCTCAGCGCAGCAGCACACTCATCAATCGCCTCGGCGAAAGCGGGTGAGGATTCGAGCAGCTCAACAGCCATTCCGGGCCACTGCGAGCCCTGGCCGGGGAACACCAGCACCACACCACCACCGGTGTTCACCCCCCGCACCACACCAGCAGCAAGCTCACCGGAGACCACAGCCTCCAGCCCACGCACCAGCTCACCGATCTCACGACCGACCACCACAGCCCGGTGGTCCAGCGCCGCCCGGCTCACACCCAGCGACCAGCCCACATCCGCCGGACGCTCACCGGCCACCGCCGCAAGCAGCCGCTCGGCCTGCGCCCGAAGCGCCGCATCCGTACGCCCCGAAAGCACCCACGGCACCACCCCACCATCGGTGGGGACAGCAGACGCGGATTCCTCCTCGTCCCCGACCGGAGCCTGCTCCACCACCACATGCGCGTTCGTCCCGCTGAAACCGAACGACGAGATGCCCGCACGTCGCGGGTGTCCCGTCTCCGGCCAGTCGCGGGCCTCCGTCAGCAGCTCGACCGCGCCCGCCGACCAGTCGACGTGCGGTGTCGGTTCGGCGATGTGGAGGCTCTGCGGCAGCACGCCATGCTGCATGGCGAGCACCATCTTGATGACGCCGGCGACGCCGGCCGCGGCCTGCGTGTGCCCGATGTTCGACTTCACCGAGCCGAGGAGCAGCGGCTGTTCCTGCGGCCGGTCCTTGCCGTAGGTGGCGATGAGGGCCTGCGCCTCGATGGGGTCGCCCAGGCTGGTGCCGGTGCCGTGGGCCTCGACGACGTCGACGTCGGCGGCCCCCAGGCGGGCGTTGGCGAGGGCCTGGCGGATGACGCGCTGCTGCGACGGGCCGTTGGGCGCCGTGAGGCCGTTGCTCGCGCCGTCCTGGTTGATCGCCGAACCGCGGACCACCGCCAGCACCGGGTGGCCGTTCTTCCGCGCGTCCGACAGCCGCTCCACGAGCAGCATGCCCACGCCCTCGGCCGGGCCGAAGCCGTCGGCGTCGACGGAGAACGCCTTGCAGCGGCCGTCGGCGCTCAGGCCGCGCTGGCGGCTGAACTCGACGAACAGGCCGGGCGTCGCCATGACGTGTGCGCCGCCGACGAGCGCCAGCTCGCACTCGTTGTTGCGCAGGGCGTGCACCGCCAGGTGCAGGGCGACCAGCGACGCGGAGCAGGCGGTGTCGACGGTGACGGCCGGGCCCTCCAGGCCGAAGGTGTAGGAGAGGCGGCCGGACATGACGCTGGCGGCGTTGCCGGTGCCGAGGTGGCCGGCGAAGTCGTCGTCGGTCTCCAGCAGGGCGTTGAGGTAGTCGGAGCCGTTGACGCCGACGAACACGCCCGACCGGCTGCCGCGCAGCGCAGTCGGGTCGATGCCGGCCCGCTCGAACGCCTCCCACGAGGTCTCCAGCAGCAGGCGCTGCTGCGGGTCCATGGCGAGGGCCTCGCGCGGCGAGATCCCGAACATGCCGGGGTCGAAGCGGGTCGCGTCCTCGACGAAGCCGCCCTCGCGCGTGTAGGTGGTGTTGCGTGCTTCGGGGTCCGGGTCGTACAGCTCGTCGAGGTCCCAGCCGCGGTCGGCCGGGAAGGGGGTGAGGGCGTCGCCGCCGGACTCCAGCAGCTGCCACAGGTCCTCCGGCGACCGCACGTCGCCCGGGAAGCGGCAGCTCATCGCCACGATCGCGATCGGCTCGCGCGCCCGGTCCTCGATCTCCCGCAGCCGGCCGTACGTCTCGTCGAGTTCTGTCGTGACCTTCTTGAGGTATTCCCGGAGCTTTGCTTCATTCGCCATGGACAGCTTCACCTATTCAGCGTGGTCAGGTCGTCGCGGTGGGGCACGTGGTGGGGATACGTGGTGGGGTACGCGGCCGTCCCGCTCGGGGCGGGACGGCCGCGTGCGCGGGGCGGTCGGGGTCAGCCCTTGCCGAACCTCTTGTCGATGAAGTCGAAGAGTTCGTCGTCGCTGGCCTCTTCGAGCACCTCGGCCGTCGCCCCTTCCTCCGGCCCGCGCCGGGTCTCGTTCCAGGCCG
Source organism: Streptomyces mashuensis (assembly GCF_014654785.1). Classification (GTDB taxonomy): domain Bacteria; phylum Actinomycetota; class Actinomycetes; order Streptomycetales; family Streptomycetaceae; genus Streptomyces; species Streptomyces mashuensis. The sequence goes on along the minus strand of NZ_BNBD01000007.1, from coordinate 152,772 downwards.
CCAGGAGCGCCTGGAGCCGTACGGCGACCCGGGCGTGGGCGGCCTCGTCCGGGACGAGGGCGGCGAGGTCGTCCGGGGAGAGGGAGGACAGCGAGTTCTCCAGGCGGTCCAGTTCCTCCAGGACGGCCGCCTTCGTGTCCTCGGCCGTGTCCTCCGGGGCGATCTCCGCCAGCACCTGCCGGGTGAGGGCGGCCGGCGTCGGGTAGTCGTAGATCAGCGTGGCGGGCAGCCGCAGCCCGGTCGTGGCGTTGAGGCGGTTGCGGAGCTCGACGGCCGTGAGGGAGTCGAAGCCCAGCTCGCGGAACGCCTGGCCGGGGACGACCTGGTCGTGGGAGGCGTAGCCGAGCACCTGGGCGACCTGTCCGCGGACGAGGTCCAGTGCGGCGCGTTCCCGTTCGGCGGCGGGCAGCCGCGACAGCCGCTCGGCGAGCGTCTCCGGTCCCGTACCAGCTGCACCGGCTGCCGCGACCCCCTCGGCGGGCGTCTGCCCGGCCGTCGGGCGGACCGGCGTGCGGACGAGCCCCCGGAAGACCGGCAGGATGCCGCCGCCGGCCGCTGCTGTGCGCAGGGTGGCCAGGTCCAGGTGCATCGGCACGAGGACGGTCTCCGCGACCTGACCGGCCGGTCCGGCGGTGGCGGCGCGGCCGCGTACGGCGGCGTCGAACAGGGCGAGTCCCTCGTCGGCCGTGAGCGGCACCATGCCGCCCAGGCCGGCGCGGGCCCGGTCGCCGTCGGTGAGGCGGCCGGCCATGCCGCGTTCCTCGGCCCACATGCCCCACACCAGCGACAGGGCGGTGCGGCCCTGGGCACGGCGGTGGCGGGCGAGGGCGTCGAGGAAGACGTTGGCGGCCGCGTAGTTGGCCTGCCCGGCCGCGCCGAGGGTGCCGGCGGCGGCGGAGAACAGGACGAACGACGCCAGGTCGAGGCCCTGGGTGAGCTCGTGCAGGTGCACGGCGGCGTCCACCTTGGGCCGCAGCACCCGTGCCAGGCGCTCGGGCGTGAGCTTGTCGACCACGCCGTCGTCCAGCACACCGGCCGCGTGGATCACGGCGGTGAGCGGGTGGGCGGCGGGGACGGCGGCGAGCTGCCGCTGGAGCGCGTCACGGTCGGCCACGTCGCAGGCGGCGATGGTGACCTCGGCGCCCAGGCCGGTCAGTTCGTCGTGCAGCGTGGCCATGCCGTCGGCGGTGGCGCCGCTGCGGCTGAGCAGCAGCAGGTGGCGGACGCCGTGTTCGGCGACGACGTGCCGGGCGAGGAGCCGGCCCAGGCCACCGGCGGCCCCGGTGATCAGCACGGTGCCGTCGGGGTCGGCCAGTCGCCCGGCCGCCGCGTCCGGCACCGCCCCGGTCGGGGCGAGCCGCGGCACGTACGCGCGTCCGGCGCGCAGGGCCGCTTCCGGCTCGTCGGTCGCGAGGACCGCGGTCAGGGCGCGGGCGGAGTCCTCGGTGCCGTCCGTGTCCAGGAGGACGAAACGGCCGGGGTTCTCCGACTGCGCCGAGCGCACCAGCCCCCACAGGGGCGCGGTGACGAGGTCGTCCACCGGGGAGGGCGCGGCCGTGGTGGCGACGGCTCCGCGGGTGACGAACACCAGACGGGCGTCGCCGAACCGCTCGGTGGTCAGCCACGTCTGGACGGTGTCCAGGGCGCGGCCGAGCGCGTCGTGCACGGCGGGGACGAGAGCGGACGTCTCCTCCCCGTCCGTGCCGGCGGCGGGGACGGGCACGAGGACCGTCGCCGGCATCGGCCGCCCGGCGGCCACCGCCGCGTGCAGCGAGGCCAGGTCGGGGTACGTCTCCGCGTCCACGCCGGCCGCGCGCAGCCCGGCGCCGATTCCGTCGTCGCCGTGCCCGTCGTCGGCCGCATCGCCGATGAGGACGTACGCGGACGTGTCCGTCGGCGCGGCTGCGGGGGCGGTGACGGCCAGGTGCGTCCAGTCGATCCGGTAGAGGGAGTCGTCGTCGCGGTGCTGGGCGGCACGTGCGGCGGCCAGGTCCTCGTCCGCGTACGGACGGAGGACCACCGACGCGGCGGAGGCCACGGGTGCCCCCGTGCCGTCCGTCGCCGTCAGCGACACCGCCGGTTCACCGGCCGCGGTCACGGTCCGGCCGACGACCACGCGCAGGGTGGTGGCGTGGGCCGCGTACAGGTCGACGCCTTCCCAGGCCAGCGGCAGCGAGCCGGGCGCCGCGGACCGCTGTGCGCCGTGCAGCGCCGCGGTGAGCAGCGCCGGGTGCAGGGCATAGCGGGCGGCCTCGGCCTGCTGGTGGTCGGCGAGCCGTACCTCCGCGTAGAGGCGGTCGCCGTCCTCGGCGGTCCACAGGCGGTGCAGGCCCTGGAAGGCCGGGCCGTGGGCCAGGCCGGCCGCGGCCAGCTGCTCGTGGACGTCGCCGGGCTCGTACGGCGCGGGCACGGCGCCCGCCGGGGGCCAGGCGGTGTCGCCCTGAGCAGCGGGGGCGGGCCGGGTGGCGGCGAGAACGCCGGTGGCGTTCCGCGTCCAGGGCCGCCCGGTGCCGACCGTGTCGTCGGCGGCCGGGTCCTCGGGCCGCGAGTGGACGCTCAGCGTCCGGCGGCCCGAGGCGTCGGCCTCGCCGACGGAGACGCGTATCTGCACGCCTCCGCGCTCGGGCAGGGCGAGAGGCGCAGCCAGGGCGAGCTCCTCCACGGCGCCGCAGCCGGCCTGGTCGCCGGCGTGGACGGCCAGCTCCAGGAAGGCCGCGGGCGGGACGGCCACCACGCCGGACACGACGTGGTCGGCAAGCCACGGGTGGCTCTGGAGCGACAGCCGGCCGGTGAAGAGGAGCCCGTCGGACTCCGGCAGCTCCACCGCGGCCCCCAGCAGGGGGTGTCCGGCGGACCCGAGACCGGCGGCGGACACGTCCTCCGGCTGAGCAAACGTGTCGACCCAGTACCGCTGCCGCTGGAAGGCGTACGTCGGCAGGTCGACGCGGCGGGCGCCCGTACCGGCGAAGTACGCGGACCAGTCGACGGCCAGGCCACGGACGTGGACCTGGGCGAGGGCCGTGGTCAGCGCCTGCGCCTCGGGGCGGTCCTTGCGCAGGGCGGCGACGAAGAGCACGTCCTCGGCCTCGACGAACTGCTGGGCCATGCCCGACAGAACGCCGTCGGGGCCGAGCTCGACGAAGGTCGTGGCGCCTTCGGCGGCCAGGGCTTCCACACCGTCGCGGAAGCGGACGGCTTCACGGACGTGACGGACCCAGAACTCGGGCGACGTCATCTCCTCCGACACCAGTGTTCCGGTGAGGTTGGAGACGAGCGGGATGCGGGGCGCGTGGTAGGTGATGCCGGCGGCCACCTCGCCGAACGCCTCCAGCATGCCGTCCATGTGGAAGGAGTGGAAGGCGTGGCTGACGGTCAGGCGACGGGTCTTGTGGCCCCGTGCGGCGAACCGTTCGGCCATGGCGAGAACGGCGTTCTCGTCACCGGCGATCACGACCGAGTCCGGGCCGTTGACAGCAGCGATGCCCACGCCGTCGGCCAGCTCGATGTCGATCTCGATCTCGTCCTCGGCAGCCTGGACGGCCACCATCGCGCCACCCTCCGGCAGCTCCTGCATCAGACGGCCACGCGCAGCGACGAGCGCGGCGGCATCGGCCAGGGAGAACACGCCGGCGACATGCGCGGCAGCGATCTCACCGATCGAGTGACCGGAGAGGAGGTCGGGGCTGATACCCCAGGTCTCCAGGAGGCGGAACAGGGCCACTTCGAGGGCGAAGAGCGCCGGCTGGGCGAACTCCGTGCGGTCGAGGGCGGTCGCGTCGTCGCCGAAGAGCACGTCCTTCAGCGGGCGGCGGAGGTGCATGTCCAGCTCCGCACAGACCGCGTCCAGCGCCTCGGCGAACACCGGGTACGCCGCGTACAGCTCACGGCCCATACCGAGCCGCTGGCTGCCCTGCCCCGTGAACAGGAACGCCACCTTGCCCTCGGACACCGCGGTGCCCTGGGTGACGGCCGCCGGGCTTTCACCGCGCACGAGGGCTTCGAGGCCGTGCAGGGCCTCTTCGGCGCCGTCCGCGACGACAACGGCGCGGTGTTCGAGCGCGGCGCGCCCGGTGGCGAGCGAGTAGGCCACGTTCACCGGCGACGGCGCGCCGTCCCCCTGTTCCTGCTGGGCGAGGTGAGCGCGCAGGCGGTCGGCCTGGGCACGCAGCGCGGCCTCGGTCCGGCCGGAGACGAGCCAGGGGGTCCAGCGGGTCTCGGTGCCCGGGGTGCCGGCGTCCGTGGCGTCGGCGACGGGCTCTTCGGGAGCCTGCTCGATGATGGTGTGCGCATTGGTGCCGCTCACACCGAAGGACGACACGCCCACGCGGCGCGGACGCCCGGTCTCGGGCCACTCGCGGGCCTCGGTCAGCAGCGAGACGGCCCCGGCGGACCAGTCGACGTGCGACGTCGGCTCGTCCACGTGCAGGGTCTGCGGCAGCACGCCGTGCTGCATGGCCAGCACCATCTTGATGATGCCCGCGACACCGGCCGCGGCCTGCGTGTGACCGATGTTCGACTTGATCGAACCCAGGTAGAGCGGCTGATCCTCGTCACGGTCCTTGCCGTACGTCGCGATGAGCGCCTGCGCCTCGATCGGGTCACCGAGCTTGGTACCCGTACCGTGCGCCTCCACCGCATCGATGTCCGTGGGCTGGAGGCCGGCCGAGGCGAGCGCCTGGCGGATCACTCGCTGCTGCGACGGACCATTCGGAGCCGTGAGGCCGTTGCTCGCACCGTCCTGGTTGACGGCAGAGCCGCGGACGACCGCGAGGACCGGGTGGCCGTGACGGCGGGCGTCCGACAGCCGCTCGACGAGCAGCATGCCCACGCCCTCACCCCAGCCGGTGCCGTCGGCGGCCTCGGCGAATGCCTTCACGCGGCCGTCGGCGGCAAGACCCCGCTGACGGCTGAACTCGGCGAACGCACCCGGCGTCGACATCACCGTCACACCACCGGCCAGCGCGACGTCGCACTCACCGTTGCGGAGCGCCTGCACCGCGAGGTGCAGGGCGACGAGCGACGAGGAGCAGGCCGTGTCGACCGTGACGGCCGGGCCTTCCAGGCCGAACGTGTACGCCAGCCGGCCCGACACCACGCTCGCCGCGTTGCCGGTGCTCATGAAGCCGTCGCCACCGTCGGCGGAGTTCAGGACCAGCGGCAGGTAGTCCTGGCCGTTGGTGCCGACGAACACGCCGGCCTGGCTGCCGCGGAGGGCGTGCGGGTTGATGCCCGCCCGCTCCATGGCCTCCCAGGTGGTCTCCAGCAGCAGTCGCTGCTGCGGGTCCATGGCGAGGGCCTCGCGCGGCGAGATCCCGAAGAACGCCGGGTCGAACTCGGCGGCGTCGTAGACGAAACCGCCTTCGTTCGCGTACGAGGTGTCCAGGTCCCAGCCGCGGTCGGTGGGGAAGCCGGAGATGGCGTCGCCACCGGTCACCAGCAGGCGCCACAGGTCCTCGGGGGTCCGTACGTCACCGGGGAAGCGGCAGCTCATCGCCACGATCGCGATCGGGTCGTCCGCGAGCGCACCGGCCACCGGCCCGGCGGCACGGCTCTCGGCAAGAGCCGCCGCCTCGTCGCCCAGCAGCTCGGACCGCAGGTGATCGGCGAGAGCGGCGGGCGTCGGGTAGTCGAAGGTGAGGGTCGCGGGCAGCCGGAGGCCGGTGGCGGCGCCGAGCCGGTTCCGGAGTTCCACCGCGGTGAGCGAGTCGAAGCCCAGCTCCTTGAAGGCACGCTTGGCGCCGACCGCGTCGGCCCCGGTGTGCCCGAGGACGGCGGCGACCGACGAACGCACCAGGTCCAGCAGCGTGCGGGTCCGCTCGGCCTCGGAAAGGCCCGAGAGGCGCTGGGCGAGAGCGTTCCCGGACGCCTCGGTGGCCCCGGCACCGGCACCGGCCCCGGAAGGAACGCGGCTGCCGGAACCCTTGCCGAGAGCGCGGCGCGCCTCGGGCAGCTCGTCGAACAGCGTGCTCGGCCTGATGGACGTGAAGCCGGGGGCGAAGCGCTCCCAGTCGACATCCGCCACGGTCACGACGGCCTCGTCCGCGGCCAGCACGCGCTGGAGCGCGGTGATGGCGGTGCCGGAAGCCATGGGCGGCACGCCACCGGAACGCATGCGCTCGGCAAGGGCCGCGTCGGCGGCCATGCCGCCCTCGGCCCACGGACCCCACGCGATCGAGGTGGCCGGCAGACCGGCAGCACGACGCTGCTCGGCGAGCGCATCGAGGAACGCGTTGGCGGCGGCATAGTTCGCCTGACCGGCCGAACCCAAGGTGCCCGCGATGGACGAGAAGAGAACGAAGGCGGAAAGGTCGAGATCCCGCGTGAGCTCGTCCAGATACACGGCCGCCGTGGCCTTCGCACGCAGAACACGCTCGAAACGCTCGGGGGTGAGCCCGTCCAGCACGCCGTCGTCCAGGACACCGGCGGCGTGGAAGACCGCCGTCAGCGGGTACTCCGCCGGGAGGGAGTCCAGCAGCGCGGCGAGCGCACCTCGGTCGGTGACATCGCAAGCAGCAATGGTGACCTTCGCGCCGGTGGCCTTCAGCTCGGCCTCCAGCTCCACAGCGCCCGGCGCCTCAAGACCACGACGGCTGGTCAGCACCACATGCTCAGCGCCACGGGCGACGAGCCAGCGGGCCACCTCAGCACCTAGCGCACCGGTACCACCGGTCACCAGCACCGAACCGCCGGCCGACCACTCGCCATTACCGCCGGTGGCACGCACCAGACGACGGGCAAAGACGCCCGACGACCGGACCGCCACCTGATCCTCGCCGGACTCACCGGCAAGCACACCCGCCAGCCGGTCCAGCACCCGCGCGTCAACGCCCTCGGGCAGGTCGACCAGACCACCCCACCGCTCCGGGTGCTCCAGGGCCGCGACGCGACCGAGGCCCCACACGCCGGCCTGGGCCAGGTCACGTACGTGGTCGGCGGGGTCGGTGGCGACGGCTCCGCTGGTCACACACCACAGCGGCGCGCTGATACCCGCGTCGCCCAGCGCCTGCACCAGCACGGCCGTCGACACGGCGTCCGGCAGCAGCGACACCACACCGGTGTACGGCCCCTCGGGGAGGGAAGCGGCCAGCTGCCCGCGGTCGAGCTCACCCGCCGCACCCGTCACCAGCTGCCGGACCTCGGCACCCCGCGCAGTCAGACCATCGACAACATCGGCGCCCGTTCCTTCTGCGGGAACGGCCACCAGCCAGGTACCGGACAGCCGCGTCTGCGCGGAGTGTCCGGTCACCGGCCGCCAGGCCACGCGGTATCGCCAGGCGTCGGCGGGTTCGAGAGAGAACGTGCTCTCTTCCGCGACCTCGGGCCAGAAACGCCGGCGCTGGAAGGCGTACGTGGGCAGATCGACGCGACGGGCCCCCGTACCGGCGTAGTACGCGGTCCAGTCGACGGCAATACCGCGCGTGTGAGCCTGGGCGAGGGCGGCGGTCAGCGTCTCGGCCTCGGGGCGGTCCTTGCGCAGGGCAGCGACGAAGGCCATGCCCTCCGCGTCAACGAACTGCTGCGCCATGCCCGACAGCACACCGTCGGGCCCGAGCTCGACGAAGGTCGTGACGCCCTCGGCGAGGAGAGCCTGCACACCGTCGCGGAAACGGACGGCCTCACGCACGTGCCGCACCCAGAAGTCGGGCGACGCCATCTCGTCACCTGCGACGAGTCCACCGGTCAGGTTGGAGACGAGCGGGACACGCGGCTCGCTGTAGCTGATCCCAGCGGCCGCCTCCCCGAACGCCGCCAACATGCCGTCCATCAACGGCGAGTGGAACGCATGGCTGACGCTCAAGCGACGCGTCTTACGACCGTCCGCCTCGAAGCGGGCCCCGATCTCCAGAACCGCCGCCTCGTCACCGGAAACGACCACCGACGACGGGCCATTGATCGCAGCAATACCGACCAGATCGGTCAGGTACGGGGTGACTTCCTCCTCGGTGGCCTGCACGGCCACCATCGCACCGCCCGCAGGCAGCTCCTGCATCAGCCGCCCACGCGCAGCAACCAAAGCACACGCATCCGCCAGCGAGAACACACCCGCCACATGCGCAGCAGCAATCTCACCGATCGAGTGGCCAGCAAGGAAGTCGGGCTTGATCCCCCACGCTTCCATCAGCCGGAAGAGCGCAACTTCCACCGCGAACAACGCCGGCTGAGCAAACTCCGTCCGCTCCAGCAGCTCCGCGTCGTCGCCGAACATCACCTCGTACAGCGGCAACCGCAGATGACCGTCCAGCTCGGCACACACCGCATCAAGCGCGTCCGCGAACACCGGATAGGCGTCGTACAACTCACGCCCCATCCCCAGCCGCTGGCTCCCCTGCCCCGTGAACAGGAACGCCACCCGGCCCCCGCCGGCAGCCGACCCCGTGACGACACCGCCACCGGTCGCCGTACCCTGCACGAGCTCGCGCAGTCCGCGCAGTGCGTCGTCACGGTCGGTTGCGACGATCGCCGCGCGGTGCTCGAACGACGACCGCCCGGTCGCCAGCGAGTAGCCGACGTCGAGGAGTTCGAGACCGGACTCGGCGTCCAGGTGCGCCCGGAACCGGTCGGCCTGGGCCACGAGGCCCTGCTCGTCCTTTGCCGAGAGCACGAGGGGCAGCACCTGCGGGGACGAAACGTCTCGCTGCTCGCCGGCCTGCTCTGCCTGCGGCGGCGCCTGCTCGATGATGGTGTGGGCGTTCGTACCGCTGAAGCCGAACGACGACACACCGGCGCGGCGCGGACGGTCACCCGTCTCGGGCCATTCGCGGGCCTCGGTCAGCAGCTCGACCGCGCCCTCCGCCCACTCGATCTTCCGCGACGGCTCGTCGACGTGGAGGGTCTGCGGCAGCACGCCGTGCTGCATCGCCAGCACCATCTTGATGACGCCCGCAACACCCGCAGCAGCCTGGGTGTGACCGATGTTGGACTTCACCGAACCGAGCCACAGCGGCCGGTCCTCGTCCCGGCCCTGGCCGTAGGTGGCCAGCAACGCCTGCGCCTCGATCGGGTCGCCCAGCGTCGTACCCGTACCGTGCGCCTCCACCGCATCCACATCGGCGGTCGACAGACCGGCCGACGCCAGCGCCGCCCGAATCACACGCTGCTGCGACGGACCATTCGGAGCCGTCAGACCATTGCTCGCACCATCCTGGTTGACGGCAGAGCCACGGACCACCGCGAGCACCGGGTGACCGTTCTTCCGCGCGTCGGACAGCCGCTCCACGAGCAGCATGCCGACACCTTCGCCCCAACCGGTGCCGTCCGCCGACTCCGAGAACGCCTTCACCCGACCGTCGGCGGCAAGACCCCGCTGACGGCTGAACTCGATGAACGCGCCCGGCGTCGACATCACCGTCACACCACCGGCCAGCGCCAGGTCGCACTCACCGTTCCGCAGCGCCTGCACGGCCCAGTGCAGCGCCACCAGCGACGCCGAACACGCCGTGTCCACCGTCACCGCCGGGCCTTCCAGCCCGAACGTGTACGCCAGCCGGCCCGACACCACACTCGCCGCGTTGCCGGTCCCCATGTGGCCTTCGAGGCCCTCGGGATCCTTCAGCAGCAGGGACAGGTAGTCCTGACCATTCGTACCGACGAACACACCGGCCTGACTGCCGCGCAGCGCCGCCGGGTCGATGCCGGCCCGCTCGAACGCCTCCCACGACGTCTCCAGCAGCAGACGCTGCTGCGGGTCCATGGCCAGGGCCTCGCGCGGCGAAATGCCGAAGAAGTCGGCGTCGAAGTCGGGGGCGTCGTACAGGAAGCCGCCGGCGCGTGCGTAGACGCTGCCCGGGACATCCGGGTCGGGGTTGTAGAGGGTCTCGACGTCCCAGCCCCGGTCCGTCGGCAGCGGCGACATGGCGTCGCCGCCGGTCACCAGCAGCTGCCACAGCTCCTCGGGGGTCCGTACGCCGCCGGGGAAGCGGCAGCTCATCGCCACGATCGCGATCGGGTCGTCCGCGAGCGCACCGCCCGCCGGCCCGGCCGGCCGGGTCTCGGCAACGGTCGTCGCCGCTGCCTCGTCACCCAGCAGCTCGGACCGCAGGTGAGCGGCGAGAGCGGCAGGCGTCGGATAGTCGAAGACGAGCGTGGCGGGCAGCCGCAGCCCGGTGACCGTGTTGAGCCGGTTGCGGAGTTCGACGGCCGTCAGCGAGTCGAAGCCCAGCTCCTTGAACGCATTGCCGGCCTCGACGGCCGCCGCCCCGGAGTGCCCCAGGACCTCGGCGACATGGCCGCGGACGAGCTCCAGGAGCGCGCGCTCCCGCTCGCTCTCCGACAGACCGGCCAGCTCCTGGGCCAGTCCGCCGGGCGCACCGCCGCCGACCGGGCCGGAAGCAGCAGCGCCGGCGTCCGTGTCGACGAGTTCCGCCAGCAGCGAGGAGGGCCGTGCGGCGGTGAAGCCCGGCGCGAACCGCTCCCAGTCGATGTCGGCGACGGTCACCACGGTCTCGTCGCCGTCCAGCACGCGCTGGAGTGCGGCGATGGCCGTGTCGGCCGCCATGGGCGGTATGCCGCCCGCGCGCATGCGCTCGGCCAGCGCGCCGTCGGCGGCCATGCCGCCCTCGGCCCACGGGCCCCACGCGATCGAGGTGGCCGGCAGACCGGCAGCACGACGCTGCTCGGCAAGCGCATCGAGGAACGCGTTGGCGGCGGCATAGTTCGCCTGACCGGCCGAACCCAACGTGCCCGCGATGGAGGAGAAGAGAACGAACGCCGACAGGTCGAGGTCCTGCGTGAGCTCGTGGAGATTCACCGCAGCCGACGCCTTGGCGTGCAGGACCCGCTCGAAGCGCTCGGGGGTCAGCCCCTCCAGCACACCGTCGTCCAGCACACCCGCGGCGTGGAAGACCGCAGTGAGCGGATATTCGGCCGGCAGCGACTCCAGAAGCGCAGCCAGCGCGTCCCGGTCGGTGACATCGCACGCAGCAACAGTCACCCAAGCACCCGAAGCCGACAACTCGGCCTCCAGTTCCACCGCGCCCGGCGCCTCAAGACCGCGACGGCTGGTGAGCACCACATGCTCAGCGCCACGGGCGACGAGCCAGCGTGCCACCTCAGCACCCAGCGCACCCGTACCGCCGGTCACCAGCACCGAACCACCGGCCGACCACTCGTCACCGGCAATCCGCGCGGCACGCACCAGACGACGGGCGAACACACCCGACGCGCGGACCGCCACCTGGTCCTCACCGGAACCACCAGCAAGCACACCCGCCAGCCGGTCCAGCACCCGCGCATCGACACCTTCAGGCAGGTCGACCAGACCACCCCACCGCTCGGGGTACTCCAGCGCAACCACACGCCCCAGACCCCACACAGCAGCCTGAACCGGCGAACGCAGCACATCAGATGCGGCAGTGGACACAGCACCACTGGTCACGCACCACAGCGGCGCGCCGACACCCGCATCACCCAGCGCCTGCACCAGCACAGCCGTCGACACGGCATCCGGCAGCAGCGACACCACACCGGCGTACGAACCCTCGGCGAGGAGATCGGCCAGCGCAGCACGGTCGGTGAGCTCGCCGGCCGGGACGGTGATCGTACGGACCTCGGCGCAGCGCGCGGTGAGGCCCTCGACGATGTCGTTCGACGAAACGTCGCCCTCCGCGGTCACCACGCACCACACGCCCTGAAGGCGTGCTGCTGCGCGGCTGCTGCTCAGGGGGCGCCACACGGAGTGGTAGCGCCAGGCGTCGACCGTCGATTGCTCGTTCTGTCGCCGCCGCCAGGCGGAGAGGGCGGGCAGGGCCTGGGCCAGCCAGTCGTCCTCGACGAGGTCCAGCTCCGCGGCGAGCGACTCCAGGTCCTCGCGCTCGACGGCCTCCCAGAAGCGCGCGTCGACGGAGTCGCCGGGCACAGTACCGGCCCCCATCGACTGCCGCGCCGCGGCCATGAGGGCGTCGGGCCAGTACCGGTCGCGCTGGAAGGCGTACGTGGGCAGGTCGACGCGGCGGGCCCCCGTACCCGCGAAGTACGCGGCCCAGTCGGTGGTCACGCCACGAACGTGGGCCTGCGCCAGGGCAAGGGCGAGCGTCTCGGCCTCGGCGCGGTCACGCCGCAGGACGGGCACGAAGGCGGCGTCCGCGACGGTCTCCTGTGCCATGGCCGACAGCACACCGTCCGGCCCGAGCTCGACGAACGTCGTGACGCCCTCGGCCTCCAGCACCCGCACACCGTCGTGGAAACGGACGGCCTCACGCACGTGCCGCACCCAGAACTCCGGCGAGGACATCTCCTCACCGGACACCAACGCACCGGTCAGGTTCGACACGACCGGGACACGCGGCTCGCTGTAGCTGATCCCAGCGACCACCTCCCGGAACGCGCCCAACATGCCGTCCATCAACGGCGAGTGGAACGCATGGCTGACGCTCAGCCGACGCGTCTTACGACCCTCCGCCGCAAAACGCTCAGCGATCTCCAGCGCCACAGCCTCATCACCGGAAATCACCACCGACGACGGACCATTGATGGCAGCAATGCCCACCCGGTCGGTCAGGTACGGCGTGACTTCCTCCTCGGTGGCCTGGACAGCCACCATCGCGCCACCCGCAGGCAGCTCCTGCATCAAACGTCCGCGAGCAGCCACCAGCGCACACGCATCAGCGAGCGAGAAAACCCCCGCCACATGGGCAGCAGCAATCTCACCGATCGAGTGGCCGGAAAGGAAGTCAGGGGTAACACCCCAAGCCTCCACCAGCCGGAACAGCGCCACCTCGACCGCGAACAACGCAGGCTGCGCGAACTCCGTCCGCTCCAGAACACCCGCGTCATCGCCGAACAGCACGTCCTTCAGCGGCACCCGCAGCAGACCATCCAGCTCCGCACACACCGCATCAAGCGCGTCGGCGAACACCGGATAGGCGTCGTACAACTCACGCCCCATCCCCAGCCGCTGACTCCCCTGACCCGTGAACAGGAACGCCACCCGGCCCCCGCCGGCCGCCGACCCCGTGACGACACCGCCACCGGTCGCCGTGCCGTCCGCCAGTGCCGCGAGGCTTCGCAGCACCTCGTCGCGGTCGGAGCCGAGGACGACGGCCCGCGTGTTCATGGCCGTACGGCTCGTGGCGAGCGAGTACGCCACGTCGGTCAGTGACTGGTCCGTCTGCCGCTCCAGGTGCGAGCGCAGCTGTTCCGCCTGCGCGCGGAGCGCGTCCGCTGTACGTGCCGACAGCGGCACCAGCAGCGGATGGGGCACCGCAGAATCCGCCACGCCCCCCGCCGGCTCCTCCTCCGGCGCAAGCTCCGGCGCCTGCTCCAGGATGGCGTGGGCGTTCGTGCCGCTGTAGCCGAACGACGAGATGCCCGCGCGCCGCGGCCGGCCGGTCTCGGGCCAGGCCCGCGCCTCCGTCAGCAGCTCCACCGCACCCGCAGCCCAGTCGACGTGCGGCGTCGGCTCGTCAACATGCAGCGTCCGCGGCAGCACGCCGTGCTGCATCGCCATGACCATCTTGATGACGCCGGCGGCACCGGCCACGGCCTGGGTGTGGCCGATGTTCGACTTCACGGACCCCAGCCACAGCGGCCGGTCCTCGGCTGCCCGCTCGCGCCCGTACGTGGCCAGCAGTGCCTGCGCCTCGATCGGGTCACCCAGCGACGTGCCCGTGCCGTGTGCCTCCACCGCATCCACATCCGCAGCCGACAGACCGGCCGACGCAAGCGCCGCCCGAATCACACGCTGCTGCGACGGACCATTCGGCGCCGTCAGACCATTGCTCGCACCGTCCTGGTTGACGGCCGTGCCCCGCACGACCGCCAGCACCGGGTGGCCGTGCTTCCGGGCGTCCGACAGCCGCTCGACGACGAGCATGGCGACGCCCTCGGACCAGATGGTGCCGTCGGCGCCGGCCGCGAACGCCTTGATGCGGGCGTCGGCGGCGAGGCCGCGCTGGCGGCTGAACTCAGTGAACGCGCCCGGGGTCGACATGACCGTCACACCGCCGGCCAGCGCCAGGTCGCATTCGCCGTTGCGCAGGGCCTGCGCGGCGAGGTGCAGGGTGACCAGGGAGGACGAGCAGGCCGTGTCGACCGTGATGGCCGGGCCCTCCAGCCCGAAGGTGTAGGAGACGCGGCCGGAGGCGACGCTCGCGGCGTTGCCGGTGCCGAGGTGGCCTTCGAGGCCGTCGGCGTCGTTCAGCCAGAGGGTGAGGTAGTCCTGTTCGTTGGAGCCGACGAACACGCCGGTGCGGCTGCCCCGCAGACGGGCCGGGTCGATGCCGGCGCGTTCGAACGCCTCCCACGACGTCTCCAGCAGCAGACGCTGCTGCGGGTCCATCGCCAGTGCCTCACGCGGCGAGATCCCGAAGAAGGCGGCGTCGAAGTCGGCGACGTCGTGCAGGAAGCCGCCTTCGCCGACGTAGCTGGTGCCTTCCTGGTCGGGGTCGTCGCTGAGGAGCGTGGCGAGGTCCCAGCCGCGGTCGGCGGGGAAGCCGGAGATGCCGTCGCCGCCTTCGGCGACGAGCTGCCACAGGTCCTCGGGCGAGCGGATGCCGCCGGGGAAGCGGCAGCTCATCGCGACGATGGCGATGGGGTCGTCCGCGAGCGCGCCCGCGGCGGCGGGCCGGGCGGGGTTGTCCGCGGCCGCGAGCAGAACATCCGCGTCACCCAGCAGCTCGCTGCGCAGGTGGTCGGCGAGCGCGGTGGACGTGGGGTAGTCGAAGACGAGGGTGGCGGGCAGCCGCAGGCCGGTGGCGTCGCCGAGGGCGTTGCGGAGTTCGACGGCGGTCAGCGAGTCGAAGCCGAGCTCCTTGAACGCCCGGCCGGCCTCGACGGCGGCGGGGCCGGCGTAGCCGAGGACGGCGGCGACCTGTGCGCGTACGAGGTCGAGCAGGGCCCGGTCCTGTTCCTGGGCGGACAGGCCGGCCAGGCGCTGGACGAGGGCGGTGCGGCTGTCGGTGCCCGTGCCGCCGCCGGTGGCGGTGCCCGCGGCGTGGCGCCGCGGGGCTCGGACGAGGCCGCGCAGCAGGGGGTGCAGGGCGCCCGTGGTGGCGTGGGTGCGCAGGGCGGCGGTGTCGAGGCGGGTCAGGACGAGGGCGGGCTCGTCGCTCTGCCGTACGAGGTCGAAGAGTTCGAGGCCCTGGGCGGCGGTGAGCGGCGGCAGGCCGGAGCGGCGCATGCGGCGCAGGTCGGTCTCGTCGAGGGTGCCGGCCATGCCGCCGGACTCGCCCCACAGGCCCCAGGCGAGGGCGGTGGCGGGCAGGCCCTGGGCGCGGCGGTGCGCGGCGAGGGCGTCGAGGAAGGCGTTGGCGGCGGCGTAGTTGGCCTGGCCGGGGCCGCCGAGGACGCCGGAGAAGGACGAGAAGAGGACGAACGCGGCAAGGCCGGGGGCCAGGTCGCGGGTGAGTTCGTGCAGGTGGAGCGCGCCGTCCGCCTTGGGGCGGAGGACGTGGTCCAGGCGTTCGGGGGTCTGGGTGGTGAGGACGCCGTCGTCGAGGGCGCCGGCGGTGTGGACGACCGCGGTCAGGGGATGTGCGACCGGGACGGCGGCGAGGACGGCGGCGAGGGCGTCGCGGTCGGCGACGTCGCATGCGGCCCAGGTGACCTCGGCGCCGTGGGCGCGCAGGTCCTGGGTGAGCTCGTCGGCGCCGGGCGTGTCGGCGCCGCGCCGGCTGAGGAGCAGCAGATGCCGTACGCCGTGTTCGGCGGCGAGGTGGCGGGCGACGAGGCCACCGAGGAGGCCGGAGGCACCGGTGACGAGGACGGTGCCCTGCGGGTCGTACGCGTCGGTGGGCGCGTCCGTCCCGGCTGTCCCGGCTGTCCCGGCCGTTCCGGTCGTTCCGGCCGTGGCCGCGAGGCGGGCCAGGCGCGGGGTGTGGGGGACGCCGGCGCGGACGGCGATCTGGGGCTCGCCGGGGGTGAGTGCGGCGAGTGCCGTGGGCAGGGCGGCGCCGGAGGCGGGGGCGTCGTCGAGGTCGATGAGCCCGAACCGGTCGGGGTTCTCGGACTCGGCAGTGCGGATCAGGCCCCAGACGGCGGCGACGGCGGGGTCCACCGGCGCTTCGGTGTCCGGGTGCTGCCCGGTGGCGACGCCGCCCCGGGTGACGAGGACGAGCCGTGACCCGGCGAAGCGGTCGTCGGCGAGCCAGGTCCGGGCGAGGGCGAGTGCGCGGCCGGTGGCGGCGCGGACGGCCTCCGGGGTCAGGGGGGTCCCGGCGCCGGGGGCCCAGGGCACGACGACCTGGCCGGGCACGGAGGCGCCGGCGTCCAGAGCGGCGGTGAGGACGGCGAGGTCCTCGTACGCCGGTACGTCGCTCAGGCCGACGCCACCGCTCTCACCGCCGATGACGGCCACGTCGGCGGGCGTCACGGCCTCGGGCCGTTCGGTGGTGGCCGGCAGTTCCGTCCAGTCCAGGCGGAAGACGGACTCGTGGTAGGTGGTGCGTGCCGCGTTCACCTGCTCGGCGGAGACGGGGCGCAGCACCAGCGAGTCGACGGTGGCGACGGGGGCGCCGGTGGCGTCGGCGATGTCCAGGCGGAGGGCGCCGGAGCCGCCGGCCGGGCCTGCGGGGCGCAGGTGGACGCGGAGGTCGGAGGCGCCGGAGGCGTGGAGGGTGACGCCGTTCCAGGCGAAGGGGAGGCGGCCGCCGGCGTGGTCGTCCAGGACGCCCAGGCCGAGGGCGTGGAGGGCGGAGTCCAGCAGGGCGGGGTGGAGGCCGAACGACGAAGCCGCCGGGTGGGACGAGGACGGGGTGCCGCCGTCCTCGGGCAGCCGTACTTCGGCGAAGACCTCGTTGCCGCGGCGCCAGGCGGCACGCAGGCCCTGGAAGACGGGGCCGTAGTGGAGGCCGGTGGTCGCCAGGTCGTCGTAGAGGGTGCCGGTGGTGACGGGTTCGGCGTCCGCGGGGGGCCAGACGGTGTGCTGGAAGCCGGCGGGGGCGGCGGTGGGGGCGAGGGTGCCGGTGGCGTGCCGGGTCCACGGCTCCTCGGGCGGGGCGTCCTCGGCCCGGGAGGAGAGCGTGAAGGGCCGGAAACCGTCGTCGTCGGCGCCGCCGACGGTGATCTGGAGGCGTATACCGCCGCGGTCGGGCAGGGCGAGCGGGGCGTGCAGGGTGAGTTCGTCGAGGCGGTCGCAGCCGGTCTGGTCGCCGGCGCGTACGGCCAGTTCGACGAAGGCGGTGCCGGGCAGCAGGGCGGTGCCCATGACGGCGTGGTCGGCGAGCCACGGGTGGGTGTCCAGGCCGATGCGGCCGGTGAGCAGGAAGCCGTCGGTGTCGGCGAGCGGCACGGCGGCGCCGAGCAGCGGGTGGTCGGCTGTTTCGAGGCCGGCGGAGGTGACGTCGGCGGGCCGGGTGCCGGGGGCGAGCCAGTAGCGTTCGCGCTGGAAGGCGTAGGTGGGGAGGTCGGTGTGGCGGCCGCCCGTGGGGGCGAACCAGGTGGCCCAGTCGACGTGGAGGCCGCGCGTGTGGGCGCGGGCGAGAGCGGTCGTCAGGGTGTCGGGTTCGGCGCGGCCGGCGCGCAGGGCGGGCAGGAAGGCGGCGCCGTCACCGGTGAGGCAGTCCTGGGCCATGGCGGACAGCACGGCGTCGGGGCCGAGTTCGACGTAGGTGGTGACGCCGTGCGCCTCCAGGGCGCGGGTGCCGTCGAGGAACCGTACGGCCTCGCGGACGTGCCGTACCCAGAACTCGGGGTCGCGGACCTCGTGGTCGGCGACGACGGTGCCGGTGAGGTTGGAGACGAGGGGGACGGCCGGGCTGTGGAAGGTGAGGCCCTCGGCGACGCGGCGGAACGCGTCGAGCATGCCGTCCATGTGGGGCGAGTGGAAGGCGTGGCTGACGGTGAGCCGCTTGGTCTTGCGGCCCTGCTCCTCGAAGAGGGCGGCGACGCGCGCGGCGGCGTCGGCGTCGCCGGCGACGACGACGGAGGAGGGCCCGTTGACGGCGGCGAGGCCGATGTGTTCGTCGAGGTGGGGGGTGATCTCCTCTTCCGTGGCCTGCACGGCGATCATGGCGCCGCCGGCGGTGGCCAGCTCCCGCATGAGCCGGCCGCGGGCGGCGACGAGCGTGCAGGCGTCCTCGAGCGAGAGGACGCCGGCGGCGTGCGCGGCGGCCAGTTCGCCGATCGAGTGGCCGGCGACGACGTCGGGGAGGAGGCCCCAGCCGGTGACGAGCCGGTGGAGGGCGACCTCGACGGCGAACAGCGCCGGCTGCGTGTAGTCGGTGCGGTCCAGCAGGCCTGCGCTGCTGGCGCCGGTGCCGAAGAGGACGTCCTTCAGGGGGCGGTCGAGGTGGCGGTCGAGTTCGGCGCAGACCGCGTCGAGCGCCTCGGCGAACGCCGGGAACGTCTCGTACAGTTCACGGCCCATGCCGAGCCGCTGGCTGCCCTGGCCGGTGAAGAGGAAGGCCACCTTCCCGCCGGCCGGGGCGCCTTCGACCAGGCCGGGCGCGGTGCCACCGTCGGCCAGGGCGCGCAGCGCGGTCAGCAGGGTGTCGCGGTCGGGGGCGACGACGGCGGCGCGGTGGTCGAACGCGGACCGGCCGACGGCGAGGGTGCGGGCGGCGTCCGCCGGGGCGGGCCGGGTCTCCTCCAGCCAGGCGTGCAGCTGCCCGGCCTGGGCGCGCAGGGCCTGCTCGGTACGGCCGGACACCAGCCACGGCAGGACGGCGGGGCGGCCCGCCGGGGACTCCCCGGCGGGGGTCGGGCTCTCCGCCAGGGCCTCGTCGGCTGCCGGGGCCTCTTCGATGATGGTGTGCGCGTTGGTGCCGCTGACGCCGAACGCCGACACGGCGGCCCGGCGGGGCTCGCCCGTCGCGGGCCAGGGGCGGGCCTCGGTGAGCAGGGCGACGGTACCGTCCGACCAGTCCACGTCGGGCGTGGGCCGCTCGGCGTGGAGGGTCTGCGGCAGCACGCCGTGGCGGATCGCCATGACCATCTTGATGATGCCCGCGACACCGGCGGCGTTCTGCGTGTGACCGAGGTTGGACTTGAGCGAGCCCAGCCACAGCGGCCGTTCCGCCGGCCGCTGCTCGCCGTAGGTGGCGATGAGGGCCTGCGCCTCGATGGGGTCGCCGAGGCGGGTGCCGGTGCCGTGGGCCTCCACGGCGTCGACCTGCCCGGGGGTCAGGCGGGCGTTCTCCAGCGCCTGGCGGATGACGCGCTGCTGCGACGGGCCGTTGGGCGCGGTCAGGCCGTTGCTCGCGCCGTCCTGGTTGACGGCGCTGCCGCGGACGACGGCGAGGACGGGGTGGCCGTTGCGGCGGGCGTCGGAGAGACGCTCGACGAGCAGCACGCCCACGCCCTCCGACCAGCCCGTGCCGTCGGCGTCGGCGGAGAACGACCGGCAGCGGCCGTCGGGTGACAGGCCGCGCTGCCGGCTGAACTCCACGAACACGTCGGGCGTCGCCAGGACGGTGACGCCCGCGGCCAGGGCGAGCGAGCACTCGCCCTGGCGCAGCGCCTGCACCGCGAGGTGCAGGGCGACGGACGACGAGGAGCAGGCCGTGTCGACGGTGGCGGCCGGGCCCTCCAGCCCGAAGACGTAGGCGAGCCGCCCGGACACCACGCTGGCGGCGGTGCCGGTCAGCAGGTGGCCCTCGACGCCCTCGGGCAGGTCGTACTGGCCCGCGCCGTACGCCTGGGAGGAGGCGCCGACGAACACGCCGGCGCGGCTGCCGCGCACCGCGGCCGGGTCGATGCCGGCCCGCTCGAACGCCTCCCACGACGTCTCCAGCAGCAGGCGCTGCTGCGGGTCCATGGCGAGGGCCTCGCGCGGCGAGATGCCGAAGAACGCCGGGTCGAACTCGGCGGCGTCGTGCAGGAAGCCGCCCTCGCGGGCGTACGTCGTGCCCTGGTGCTCGGGGTCGGGGTCGTACAGCGCCTCGACGTCCCAGCCCCGGTCGGCGGGGAACCCGGAGATGGCGTCGCCGCCCCCGGCGACCAGCCGCCACAGGTCCTCCGGCGAGCGGACCCCGCCGGGGAACCGGCAGCTCATGCCGATGATGGCGACGGGTTCCCTGGACGCCTCGGTGAGCTGCTGGTTCTGCCGGCGCAGCCGCTCGGCTTCCTTCAGCGAGGCCCGCAGCGCTTCAACGATCTTCTCGTTGGGGGTTGTCATCATGTACTCCGCACTTCGGGCACGTCAGGGCTGGTTGCTGTCTAGCGCCATATCGATCAGATGCTGCACGTCCATCCCGTCGATGTCGTCGGGGGACGCCCCCTGATCACTGCGCTCCCCGACAGGGGTTCGCTGGGGGTCGGCCAGGTCCAGGAGCGTCTCCAGCAGGCCCGCTTCCCGGATGCGGGACAGCGGGATGGCCGCCAGCTTCCGGCGCAGCTCGGCCTCCTGCGGGTCGCCCTCCTCCAGCGGTGCGGCCGCGACGGCGTCGGGCAGCAGCCGGGCCAGCAGGTGCCGGGCCAGCGCCAGCGCGTTGGGGTAGTCGAAGACGAGGCTGGTGGGCAGCCGCAGGCCGGTGTCGGCGTTGAGCCGGTTGCGGAGTTCGACGGCGGTGAGCGAGTCGAAGCCCAGGTCCTTGAACGCGCGGTCCTCGGCGACGGCGTCGCCCGAGCCGTGGCCCAGGGCCGCCGCCACGTGGCCGCGGACCAGGTCCAGCAGGGCGGGCAGGCGATCGCCGCCCGGCAGCGCCTCCAGCCGCTGCCGCAGCCCGGCCGGCGCGTCACCGCCACCGGCTGCGGACCCGGCCTCGCCGCTGTCCTCGCGCAGGGCCTCGCGTGCCTCCGGCAGGTCGGCGATGAGGGGCCGCGGGCGGGCCGCGGCGAACGCCGGGGCGAACCGCGCCCAGTCGACGTCGGCGACCGTCACGGCCACCTCGTCGTCGGCGAGCGCCTCCCCCAGGGCCGCCAGGTTCGCGGCGGGCGCCATCGGCGGCAGGCCGCGGCGGCGCAGCTGCTCCTCCGCGTCGCCCTCGGCCGCCATACCGCCCTCGGCCCAGGGACCCCAGGCCACAGCCGTGGCCTTCAGACCACGGGCCCGACGCTGCTCGGCGAGCGCGTCAAGGAAGGCGTTGGCGGCAGCGTAAGCACCCTGACCACCACTGCCCCACACACCCGCGATGGACGAGAACAGCACGAACGCATCCAACGGATCACCATCGGCACCGGCACCGAACAGCGCGTCGAGATGCACCGCACCGGTCGTCTTGGCCGCAACGACCCGGGCGAAGTCCGGCAGTTCGCCGGCGGTGCCGGGCGGCTGCGAGATGCCGGCCGCGTGCACGACGGCCCGCACCGGCGACCCGTCGGCCGCCAGCTTGCCGATCAGCGTGGCCAGTTCCTCGCGGTCGGCGACGTCACAGGCCGCGAGGACGGTTTCCGTACCGAGCCCGGCCAGTTCCGTCCGCAGCTCGTCGGCGCCGGCCGCGGCGGGCCCGCTGCGGCTCACCAGGACGACGCGTTCGGCCCCCTTACGGGCCACCCAGCGGGCCACGTGGGCGCCGAGCGCCCCCGTACCGCCGGTGATCAGCACGGTGCCGCGCGGCGTCCACTCCGAGCCCGGCCGTACGGCCGTGGTGCGGGCGGCGCGCACCAGCCGGCGCACGTAGGCACCGGAGGGCCGGACGGCCACCTGGTCCTCGTCGCCGCCACCCGCCAGGACGTCGCACAGCCGCCCGGCCGCCCGCGCGTCCACCTCGGCGGGCAGGTCCACGAGGCCGCCCCAGCGCTCCGGCTGTTCCAGGGCCACGACCCGGCCCAGGCCCGCGACCTGCGCCTGGACGGCGCTCGCCAGCGGGTCGGCGGCGTCCACGGACACGGCGCCACGGGTCACGCACCACAGTCGGGGGGCGATGGTGTCGTCGAGGCCCTCCAGGGCCTGTGCCAGGGCGTTGGTGAGGGCCAGGCCGGCCGGGACGGCCGGGTGCGCGGGGTGCGGCGTCTCGTAGAGCGCGAGCAGCGACAGGACGCCGGCGACGGGCTCGCCGGACGCCACGGCTGCCGCCAGGCGACGGCCGAGTCCGCCGGCGTCGGCGATGTCGCCGATGCCGAGCGGCAGGGTGGTGACGCGGGCGCCGCGGAGGGCCAGTTCGGCGGCGACCGTCTCGATGCCCGGGTCACCGGCGAGCGCGGCCGGCACCAGCAGCAGCCACTGCCCGGTCAGGCGCCGCCCGGCGGCGACGTCCGTGGCCGGCTTCCATACGACGCGGTAGCGGCGGTCGTCGCCCGTGGCCGGGGGCTCCGGCCAGTAACGGCGGCCCTGGAAGGCGTACGTCGGCAGGTCGACGCGGCGGGCACCGGTGCCGGCGAAGTACGCGTCCCAGTCCGGGGCGATGCCACGGACGTGGACCTGGGCGAGGGCCCGGGTCAGCGTCTCGGCCTCCGCCCGGTCGCGGCGCAGGACGGGAACGAAGGCACCGTCTGCAACGGACTCCTGGGCCATGGCGGTCAGGATGCCGTCGGGGCCGAGCTCGACGAAGGCGGAGACGCCCGCGGCTTCCAGGGCCTTGACGCCGTCGTGGAAGCGGACGGCCTCGCGGACGTGCCGCACCCAGAAGTCGGGCGACGTCATCTCGTCGGCCGCGACCGTCGCGCCGGTGAGGTTGGAGACGACGGGAACGCGGGGCTCGTGGTAGGTGAGCCGGCCCGCCACCTCACGGAACGCCGCCAGCATGTCGTCCATGAGCGGCGAATGGAATGCATGACTCACGGTGAGGCGACGGGTCTTACGGCCCTCGGCCTCGAAGCGAGCCACGATCGCCAGGACGTCGGCCTCCTCGCCGGAGACCACGACCGACTGCGGCCCGTTGACGGCGGCGATGCCCGCGCGGTCGGTGAGGTACGGGGTCACCTCGTCCTCGGTGGCCTGCACCGCCACCATCGCGCCGCCCTCGGGCAGGTCCTGCATCAGCCGGCCCCGAGCGGCGACGAGCGCGGCCGCGTCGGCCAGGGAGAACACCCCGGCGACGTGCGCGGCGGCGATCTCGCCGATCGAGTGGCCGGAGACCAGGTCAGGGGTGATGCCCCAGGTCTCCAGCAGCCGGAACAGCGCCACTTCCACCGCGAACAGCGCCGGCTGGGCGAACTCCGTCCGGTCGAGCACCGCAGCGTCGTCGCCGAACACCACGTCCTTCAGCGGCACCCGCAGGTGACGGTCGAGCTCCGCGCACACCGCGTCCAGCGCCTCGGCGAACACCGGGTACGCCTCGTACAGCTCGCGACCCATGCCGAGCCGCTGGCTGCCCTGACCGGTGAAGAGGAACGCCACCTTCCCTCCGGCCGGGGCGCCTTCGACCAGGCCGGGGACGTCGCGTCCGGCGGCGAGGGCGTCGAGTGCGGCCTGGAGGTCCTCCCGGCCGGCGGCCGGCAGCACCGCTCGGTGGTCGAGAGCGGTACGGCTGGTGGCGAGGGAGTAGGCGACGTCGGCCGGGCGCAGCTCGGGGTGCGTGGCGAGGTGGGCGTGCAGCCGTGCGGCCTGGGCCCGCAGCGACTCGTCGTTCTTCGCCGACAGGGCGTAGGGCAGGACGGGCGGGACGGTGCGGCTCGCGCCGTCTTCCGGGGTGACCGGTTCGGGGGCGTGCTCGATGACGGTGTGGGCGTTGGTGCCGCTGATGCCGAAGGACGAGATCGCGGCGCGGCGCGGGCGGTTGCCCGTCTCCGGCCATTCCCGGGTCTCGGTCAGCAGCTCGACGGCGCCCGTCGACCAGTCGACGTGCGGTGTGGGCTCGTCGACGTGCAGGGTGCGCGGCAGGACGCCGTGCTGCATGGCCAGCACCATCTTGATGATGCCGGCGACGCCCGCGGCGGCCTGGGTGTGGCCGAGGTTGGACTTCACCGACCCGAGCCACAGTGGCCGGTCGTCGTCCCTGCCCTGGCCGTAGGTGGCGAGCAGTGCCTGTGCCTCGATGGGGTCGCCGAGGGTCGTACCGGTGCCGTGGGCCTCGACGGCGTCGACGTCGGCCGCCGTCAGGCGGGCGGTGGCCAGGGCTTCGCGGATGACGCGCTGCTGCGAGGGGCCGTTGGGCGCGGTGAGGCCGTTGCTCGCACCGTCCTGGTTGACGGCGCTGCCGCGGACGACGGCGAGGACGGGGTGGCCGTTGCGGCGGGCGTCGGAGAGGCGCTCCACGAGGAGCATGCCGATGCCCTCGGACCAGCCGGTGCCGTCCGCGGCCGCCGCGAACGCCTTGACGCGGCCGTCGGCGGCGAGGCCGCCCTGGCGGCTGAACTCGGCGAAGTTGCCGGCGGTCGACATCACCGTCACGCCGCCGGCGAGTGCCATGGCGCACTCGCCGGACCGCAGGGCCTGGACGGCCCAGTGCAGGGCGACGAGGGACGACGAGCAGGCCGTGTCGACCGTGACGGCCGGGCCTTCGAGGCCGAACGCGTAGGCGACGCGGCCCGACATGATGCTGGCGGCGTTGCCGGTCATCACGTGGCCGGCGACGCTGTCGCCGAGGTGGTCGAGGCCGGCGTCGTAGCCGCCGTAGGCCGCGCCGACGAAGACGCCGGTGCGGCTGCCCCGGAGCGCGGTCGCGTCGATGCCGGCGCGCTCGAACACCTCCCAGGAGGTTTCCAGCAGGAGCCGCTGCTGCGGGTCCATGGCGAGGGCCTCGCGCGGCGAGATGCCGAAGAAGTCGGCGTCGAAGCGGGCGGCGTCGCGCAGGAACCCGCCGAGGCGGACGTCGCCCGTGTCGGTGGCGGTGGCCTCCCAGCCGCGGTCGGCGGGGAAGCCGGAGATGGCGTCGCCGCCGGCCAGTACGAGGTCCCACAGGTCCTCGGGGGAGGCCACGCCGCCGGGGTAGCGGCAGCTCATGGCGACGATGGCGATGGGCTCGTCGTCGGCGAGCGCGGCACGGGCCGTTTCGGCGTGGGTCGTGGTGTCGTCGCCGAGGAGCTCGGTGAGCAGGTGGCGGGCGAGGGCCGTGGGGTTCGGGTGGTCGAAGACGAGGGTGGTGGGCAGCTTCAGGCCGGTGCCGGTGCTGAGCCGGTTGCGCAGCTCGACGGCCGTGAGCGAGTCGAAGCCGGCCTCCTTGAACGCGCGGTGGGGCTCGACGGCCTCCGGCCCGCCGTGGCCGAGGACGGCGGCGACCTGCGCCCGGACCAGGTCGAGGACCGCTTCCTCGCGTCCCGTCGCGGGGAGCGCGGCGAGCCGCCGGACCAGGGACGAACCGGTGGCGCCGGTGCTGGCCGTGCGCCGGGCGGAGCCCCGTACGAGGCCGCGGAACATCGCGGGCACCGGGTCGGTGCCGGCCGCGGACCGTACGGCGGCCAGGTCGAGGCGGGCGGGGAGGAGGGTGGCGTGGCCGGTGGCCAGGGCGGTGTCGAGGAGGCCGAGGGCCTCGTCGGAGGAGAGCGCGCCCATGCCGCCACGGGCCATGCGCCGAAGGTCGGCGTCCGACAGGTCACCGGTGATGCCGCTGGACCGCGCCCACAGACCCCACGCGAGGGAGGTGGCGGGCAGCCCCTGGGCGCGGCGGTGCTGGGCGAGGGCGTCCAGGTAGGCGTTGGCGGCGGCGTAGTTGGCCTGGCCGGCGGCACCGAGGGTGCCGGCGGCGGCGGAGAAGACGACGAACGCGGACAGCCCCAGCTCGCGCGTCAGCGCGTGCAGGTGCCAGGCGGCGTCCGCCTTGGGGCGCAGCGCCGTGTCCAGCCGGCCGGGGGTCTGCGACGCGAGGACGCCGTCGTCGAGGACACCGGCGGTGTGAACGACGGCGGTCAGGGGGTGCTCGGCCGGTACGGCGGCCAGGGCGCCGGCGAGCGCGGCCGGGTCGGCGGCGTCACAGGCGACGACGGTGACGCGGGCGCCGCGTTCGCCGAGGCGGGCGACGAGCTCGGCGGCACCGGGCGCGTCGGGGCCGCGCCGGCTGAGCAGCAGCAGGTGGCGGACGGCGTGCCGGTCCACCAGGTGCTGGGCGACGAGGGCACCGAGGGTGCCGGTGCCGCCGGTGACGAGAACGGTGCCGTCCGGGCTGAGGGCGGGGGCGCCGTCGGGGTCGACGGTGACACGGCTCAGCCGGGGGGCGAACACCTGTCCGCCACGGACGGCGAGTTCGGGCTCGGCGCCGGTGGTGAGGGCGTCGGCGAGGAGGGCATGCGGCAGGCCGTCGACGTCCACGGCGCCCGGCTCGACATCGATCAGGCCGAAGCGGCCCGGGTTCTCCGTCTCGGCCGAGCGGATCAGGCCCCATACGGCGGCGTGCGCAGGACGGGGGACGGTGTCGGTGCCGGACACCGCGAGTGCGCCGTGCGTGGTGAAGACCAGGCGGGACGTGTCGAAGCGCTCGTCGGACAGCCACTCCTGGGCCAGGGCGAGGGTCCGGTGCGCGGCGGCCCGGACGGCCTCCGGGCCCCCTGCGGTCTCCGTTTCCCCGCCGTCCGTCGTGGCGACGGTCACGGGCGCGAACACCAGGGCGGGCACGGGGCCTTCGGCGGCCGCGAGGGCGGCCAGGTTCTCGTACACCGTCGCCCCGGTGGCCGACGCCAGTGCCGCCACCTCCGGTGCGTCCGGCGTGCCGAGTACGGCCGCGGGCTGCGGCGACGCACCGGCGGTGCCGGTCAGCGCGGCCCACTCCGTACGGAACAGGGCGTCACCGGCCGCCGCCGCACCGCCGCCGGCGACCTCGGCCGGGACGGCGCGCAGCGTCAGGCGGTCGGCGGAGAACACCGGTGCGCCTTCCGCGTCGGCCGCGTGCAGCGACACGCCGCCGGCGGGCGCCGGGGCGAGCCGTACGCGCAGTGCGGTCGCACCGACCGCGTGCAGGGCCGCTCCGTACCAGCCCGACGACAGCGGCGGCTCACCGGCGTGGTGCGCGGCGTGCGCGGCCGCCTCCAGGAGCGCCGGGTGCAGCCCGAACGCACCGGCATCCGCACCGCCGGGCAGGGCGATCTCGGCGAACACCTCGTCGCCGCGCCGCCACACCGCCCGCAGGCCGTGGAAGAGCGGCCCGGAGGCGAGTCCGGCGTCGGCGAGCGCCTCGTAGACCTCGGCCGCGCCGGCCTCGGTCTCCTGCGCGCCGTGCGGCGGCCACTCGCCGAGCCCGAAGTCCTCGGCGGTGGGGGCGGCCGAGAGGTCGCCGGGAGCGAGGGTGCCGGTCGCGTGCCGGGTCCAGGCGGCGTCGGCGGGCGCGTCCTCGTGCCGCGAGGAGACCACCAGCGCGCGGCGCCCCGCGCCGTCCACCGGGCCCACCTCGACCTGGAGCCGGACGGCGCCGTGCTCGGGCAGGCCCAGCGGCGCGTCGAGGGTGAGTTCCTCGACCTGCTCGCAGCCGACCTGGTCGCCGGCGCGGATGGCCAGCTCGACGAACGCGGCGCCGGGCACGAGCGGCGTCCCGCCGACCGCGTGGTCGGCCGGCCACGGGTGGGTGCGCCGGGAGAGCCGGCCGGTGAACAGGACCCCGTCCGTGCCGGCGAGCGGCACGGCGGCGCCCAGCAGCGGGTGGCGGGGCGCGTCGAGACCGGCGGCGGTCACGTCACCGGCCCGGGAGCCGGGCTCCAGCCAGTACCGCTGGTGCTGGAAGGCGTACGTGGGCAGGTCGACGCGGACCGCGCCGGTACCGGCGAAGTACGCGTCCCAGTCGACGGCCGCACCGTGGCCGTGCGCCGCGGCGAGGGCGGCGGTGAGGCTGTGTGCCTCGGAGTGGTCGCGGCGCAGGACGGGGACGAAGGCGACGTTCTCGGCGGTCTTTTCGACGGACTCCTGGGCCATGGCGGTCAGGACGCCGTCGGGGCCGAGCTCGACGAAGGTCGTGACCTCGGCGGCCCGGAGGGCCTTGACGCCGTCGTGGAAGCGGACGGCCTCGCGGACGTGCCGCACCCAGAAGTCGGGGGACGTCATCTCGTCGGCCGCGACGATCGCGCCGGTGAGGTTGGAGACGACGGGGATACGGGGCTCGTGGTAGGTGAGCCGGCCCGCCACCTCGCGGAACGCCGCCAGCATGTCGTCCATGAGCGGCGAGTGGAATGCGTGACTGACCGTGAGGCGACGGGTTTTGCGGCCCTCGGCCTCGAAGCGGGCCGCGATCGCCAGGACGTCCGTCTCGTCACCGGAAACCACCACGGACCGCGGGCCGTTGACGGCCGCGATGCCGGTGCGGTCGGTGAGGTACGGGGTCACCTCGTCCTCGGTCGCCTGCACCGCCACCATCGCGCCGCCCTCGGGCAGCTTCTGCATGAGGCGGCCGCGAGCGGCGACGAGCACCGATGCGTGGGCGAGGGAGAACACGCCGGCGACGTGCGCGGCGGCGATCTCGCCGACGGAGTGGCCGGAAACGAGGTCAGGGGTGATGCCCCACGCCTCCAGCAGTCGGAACAGCGCCACTTCCACAGCGAACAGCGCCGGCTGCGCGAACTCCGTCCGGTCGAGAACGGCCGCGTCGTCGCCGAACAGCACGTCCTTCAGCGGACGGCTGAGGTACCTGTCGATCTCCGCGCACACCGCGTCCAGCGCCTCGGCGAACACCGGGTACGCCTCGTACAGCTCGCGGCCCATCCCGAGCCGCTGGCTGCCCTGGCCGGTGAAGAGGAACGCCACCTTGCCGTCCGCCGGCGTAAGAGGGGCGGCCGCCGTGCCCTCGGCGAGGCCGGCGAGGGCCTGCATCAGCTCGGTGCGGTCGGCGCCGGTGACGTGGGTGCGGTGGTCGAGGGCGGCGCGGGTGGTGGCGAGGGAGTACGCGACGTCGGCCGGGCGCAGCCCGGGGTGGGCGTCGAGGTGGGCGCGGAGCCGTTCGGCCTGGGCGCGTACGGCGTCGGGCGTACGGCCGGACAGCAGCCAGGGCAGCACGGGATGCCGCGTGGTGGTGGCGGCGGTGTCGTCCGCCGGCTCCGCGGCGGGCGCTTCCTCGATGATGGTGTGGGCGTTGGTGCCGCTCACACCGAAGGCGGAGACGGCGGCGCGGCGCGGCTGTTCCGTCTGCGGCCAGGGGCGGGGCTCGGTGAGGAGGGAGACGGCGCCGGCGGTCCAGTCGACCTCGGGCGTGGGCTCGTCGACGTGCAGGGTGCGGGGCAGGGTGCCGTGGCGGAGCGCCATCACCATCTTGATGATGCCGCCGACGCCGGCGGCGGCCTGGGCGTGGCCGAGGTTGGACTTGAGGGAACCCAGCCACAGCGGCCGGCCGTCGGGGCGTTCCTGGCCGTAGGTGGCGAGAAGGGCCTGCGCCTCGATCGGGTCGCCCAGGGTCGTGCCGGTGCCGTGGGCCTCGACGGCGTCGACCTCGGCCGCCGACAGCTCGGCGTTGGCGAGGGCCTGGCGGATGACGCGTTGCTGCGCGGGCCCGTTGGGGGCGGTGAGGCCGTTGCTGGCGCCGTCCTGGTTGACGGCGGAGCCGCGGACGACGGCCAGGACCTGGTGGCCGTTCTTCAGCGCGTCGGAGAGGCGTTCGACGAGGAGGACGCCGACGCCCTCGGACCAGCCGGTGCCGTCGGCCGCGGCGGCGAACGACTTGCAGCGGCCGTCGGTGGCCAGGCCGCGCTGCCGGCTGAACTCGACGAACACGTCGGGGCTCGGCATGACGGTCACGCCGCCGACCAGCGCGAGGGAGCACTCGCGCTGGCGCAGCGCCTGGGTGGCCCAGTGCAGGGCGACGAGGGAGGAGGAGCAGGCCGTGTCGACGGTGGCGGCGGGGCCCTCCAGGCCGAACGTGTAGGCGATGCGGCCGGAGAGGACGCTGGTGGCGCCGCCCGTCAGCAGCAGCCCCTCGAGCTCCTCGGGGGCCTGGCCGAGGTCGCTGCCGTACCCCATGGAGCTGGCGCCGACGAACACGCCGGTGCGGCTGCCCCGCAGGCGGGCCGGGTCGATGCCGGCCCGCTCGAAGACCTCCCAGGACGTCTCCAGCAGCAGGCGCTGCTGCGGGTCCATGGCGAGGGCCTCGCGGGGCGAGATGCCGAAGAAGGCGGGGTCGAACTCGGTGGCGCCGGTCAGGAAGCCGCCGCCGGTGTTGTAGAAGGTGCCCTTCTTGTCGGGGTCGGGGTCGGCCAGGGCGTCCACGTCCCAGCCGCGGTCGGCGGGGAAGCCGGAGATGGCGTCACCGCCCTCGTCCACCAGCCGCCACAGGTCCTCGGGCGAGCCGACGCCGCCGGGGAACCGGCAGCTCATCGCGACGATCGCGATCGGCTCGCGGCTGCCGGCCTCCACCTCCTGCAGGCGGCGACGGGCGCGGCGCAGTTCGGTGGTGACCCACTTCAGGTTGTCGAGAAGCTTCTCTTCGTTCGCAGTAGCCACGTCAGGATCGCCCGAATTCGTTGTTGATGATGTTGAAGATGTCGTCGGCGGAAGCGGAGTCGAGGCCGTCCTCGTCCGCGCTGTCGCCGGCTGCCGCGCTCTCCGCCTCGTGCCAGGTGCGGAGGAGCTTCTCCAGGCGGGCCGTGACCGACGCCCGCTCGGCGGCGTCCTCGGCGTTCACCGAGGCCAGGAGGTAGTCGAGCTTGTCGATCTCGGTGAGGACGGGCAGCTGCTGCGGCTCGTCCTCCCCCACGAGCTCGGTACGCAGCCGGTCCGCGAGGGCCGACGGCGTGGGGTGGTCGAACACCAGGCTGGCCGGCAGGCGCAGCCCGGTGGCGGTGGTGAGGCGGTTGCGGAGCTCGACGGCCGTGAGCGAGTCGAAGCCCAGCTCCTTGAAGGCACGGCCCGCCTCGACCGCCGCGGCCCCGCTGTGCCCGAGCACGCCCGCCACGTGGGTGCGTACCAGGTCGAGCAGGATGCGCCCGGCCTCGTCGCCGTCCACCGATTCCAGGCGGGTGCGCAGCGCGTCGGCCGGCTCGGCCTGCCCGGCCGCCTGCCCGGCGCCGGGCTCGGTCCCGTCACCGTCGAGGCGCAGGGCCTGCCGCGCTTCCGGCAGGTCGGCGATGAGGGGCCGCGGCCGGGCCGCGGTGAACGCCGGGGCGAACCGCGCCCAGTCGACGTCCGCGACGGTGAGCGTCGTCTCGTCGTCGTCCAGCGCCCGCTGGAGCGCGGTGACCGACAGCCCGGGCGCCATCACCGGCAGGCCACGGCGGCGCAGCTGCTCCTCCGCGTCGCCCTCGGCCGCCATACCGCCCTCGGCCCACGGCCCCCAGGCGACGGCCGTGGCCTTCAGACCGCGAGCCCGACGCTGCTCGGCGAGCGCATCAAGGAAGGCGTTGGCGGCAGCGTAAGCACCCTGACCACCACTGCCCCACACACCCGCGATGGACGAGAACAGCACGAACGCATCCAACGGATCACCATCGGCACCGGCACCGGCACCGAACAGCGCGTCGAGATGCACCGCGCCGAGGACCTTGGCGGCCATCACGTCGGACAGCTCCTCGGGCCCGGTCTCCGCGAGCGGCGCGTACTGCCCGACGCCGGCGGCGTGCACCACCGCGTGGATGCGGGGCAGCCCCGCGACCAGGCTCGCCAGGGCGTCGCGGTCGGTGATGTCGCACGCGGCGAGGGTCACCTCGACGCCGAGCGCCGTCAGTTCGTCGCGCAGCGCGCGGGCCCCGGGGGCCTGCTCGCCGCTGCGGCTGGTGAGCACGAGGTGCTCGGCGCCGCCGCCCGCCAGCCACCGGGCCACGTGGGCGCCGAGCGCCCCCGTGCCTCCGGTCACCAGCACGGTGCCACGCGGCTGCCAGCCGCCCCGCTCCACCGCCGCGGGCCGCCCGGCCCGCACGACGCGCCGGACGAGCAGCCCGGACGTACGGAGGGCCAGCTGGTCCTCGCCGTCGAGTGCGCCGCCGGTGTCCGCGGTGCGGGCGAGGAGTCCGGCGAGGCGTGCCGCCGTGCTCTCGTCGACCGCCTCGGGCAGGTCGACCAGACCGCCCCACAGCTCGGGGTGTTCCAGGGCCACGACCCGGCCGAGACCCCAGACCTGGGCCTGGGCCGCGCTCCGCAGCTCCTCGACGGGGCTGGTGGCGACGGCACCCGACGTGACGCACCACAGGGGTGCCCGCACGCCGGCGGCCGTCATGGCCGGGACGAGAGCAGCGGTCAGCAGCAGACCCGCCGGCACGGCCGGGTACAGCGGATGTGCCTCCTCGGCCAGCGCGGCCAGCGACACCACACCCCGTACCGGCTCGCCTCCGGCGACCTCCGCCAACCGTGCGGCGAGCGCCTCCCCGGCGAGGTCGCCGGCCGCCGCGCCGGCACCGGCCGGAACGACGACCTTCCGCACGTCGGCGCCGTGCCCGGCGAGCGTCGCGAGGACCTCGCGGACGACAGGCGCGTCGGCGTGCACGTCGGGCACGACCACCGGCCACAGGCCGGACAGCGCGGATGCCGTGGTGGCATCGGGGTCACCGGCGTCGCCGGCCGGCTTCCACGACACCCGGTAGGCCCAGCCGTCGACCGTCGCCTCGTCCTGCCGGCGGCGACGCCACGCGGACAGGGCGGGCAGCACGGCACTGAGCGGCTGCTCGGCGTCGACGGCCAGCTCCTCGGTCAGAGACGCGAGGTCGTCGTTCTCGACGGCCTCCCAGAACCGGGCGTCGAGCGCCTCGGGGCCCGGGCTGGTCGCGGCCTTCGCCCCGTCCGCCCGGCGGAGGTCGTCCAGCCAGTACCGCTCGTGCTGGAACGCGTACGTCGGCAGGTCGACACGGCGGGCGCCGGTACCGGCGAAGTACGCGGCCCAGTCCGGGCCGGCCCCGTGCACGTGCAGCCCGGCGACGGCCGTGGTGAGGGCCTGCGCCTCGGAATGGTCACGACGGAGAACGGGCACGAAGCGCGCCTCGTCGGCCTCGACGAACTGCTGCGCCATGCCGCACAGCACACCGTCGGGACCGAGCTCCACGAAGGTCGTCACACCCGCGGCTTGCAGGGCGGTGACACCGTCGTGGAAACGGACGGCCTCACGGACGTGACGCACCCAGAAGTCGGGCGACGTCATGTCATCTGCACCGGCCACGGCCCCGGTGAGGTTGGAGACCATCGGGATGCGCGGCGCGCCGTACGTCAGCGACTCGGCGACCTTGCGGAAGTCACCCAGCATGCCGTCCATCAACGGCGAGTGGAACGCATGACTCACGGTGAGACGACGGGTCTTGCGACCCTCCGCCTCGAAGTGTGCCGCGACCTCCAGCGCCTCGGCCTCGTCACCGGCGACGACGACCGACGACGGCCCGTTGACGGCGGCGATGCCCAGACGGTCGGTGAGGTACGGCGTCACCTCGGCCTCGGTCGCCTCGACGGCCACCATCGCACCACCGGCGGGCAGCTCCTGCATCAGGCGGCCACGGGCGGCAACGAGCGCGGCGGCGTCGGCCAGGGAGAACACGCCGGCGACATGCGCGGCAGCGATCTCACCGATCGAGTGACCGGAGAGGAGGTCGGGGCTGATACCCCAGGTTTCGAGCAGGCGGAACAGCGCCACTTCGAGGGCGAAGAGCGCCGGCTGAGCGAACTCCGTCCGGTCGATCGCCTCCGCCTCGTCACCGAAGAGGACGGCGTAGAGGGGCCGCTCCATGTGCTGGTCGAGCTCGGCGCAGACAGCGTCGAGGGCGTCCGCGAACGCGGGATACGTGTCGTACAGCTCGCGGCCCATGCGGAGCCGCTGGCTGCCCTGGCCGGTGAACAGGAACGCCACCTTGCCCTCAGCCGGCACGGCCGCGCCCCGGACCAGGCCGGGAGCGGACTCGCCACGGGCCAGCGCGTCGAGACCGGCGAGGAGCCCGTCCCGGTCCGTCCCGACGACGACCGCGCGCTGCTCCAGCGCCGTACGGGTCGTGGCCAGTGCGTACCCGACGTCGAGGGGCCGCAGCGCCGGTTCGGCCGCCACACGGTCCCGCAGACGGGCCGCCTGGTCGCGCAGAGCCTCGGCGGTCTTGGCCGACAGGGCCCACGGAACGACGGCGGGCTGTGCGGCCTGTGCGGGTGCCTCTGCCGGGGCCTCGTCGGGCAGCGGTGCCTCCTCCAGCACGGTGTGAGCGTTCGTCCCGCTGAAGCCGAAGGACGAGACACCGACACGGCGGGGACGCCCGGTCTCGGGCCACTCGCGGGCCTCGGTCAGCAGCGAGACGGCCCCGGCGGACCAGTCGACGTGCGACGTCGGCTCATCGACATGCAGGGTCTGCGGCAGGACACCGTGCTGCATGGCCAGCACCATCTTGATGATGCCCGCGACACCGGCCGCGGCCTGGGTGTGACCGATGTTCGACTTGATCGAACCGAGGTAGAGCGGCTGGTCCTCGGCGCGGTCCTTGCCGTACGTGGCCAGCAGCGCCTGCGCCTCGATCGGGTCACCGAGCTTGGTGCCCGTACCGTGCGCTTCGACGGCGTCGATGTCGGCAGGCGCGAGACCGGCCGACGCGAGCGCCTGCCGGATCACCCGCTGCTGCGAGGGGCCGTTGGGGGCGGTGAGGCCGTTGCTCGCGCCGTCCTGGTTGATGGCCGAGCCACGGACGACCGCGAGGACCGGGTGGCCGTGGCGGCGGGCGTCGGACAGCCGCTCGACGAGCAGCATGCCGACACCTTCACCCCAGCCGGTGCCGTCCGCCGACTCCGAGAACGCCTTCACCCGGCCGTCGGCGGCAAGCCCGCGCTGACGGCTGAACTCGATGAACGCGCCCGGCGTCGACATCACCGTCA
The DNA here is from genome assembly GCF_014654785.1 of Streptomyces mashuensis. Lineage (GTDB taxonomy): Bacteria > Actinomycetota > Actinomycetes > Streptomycetales > Streptomycetaceae > Streptomyces > Streptomyces mashuensis. Next base: position 118,352 of record NZ_BNBD01000007.1, on the reverse strand, counting down.
CACCACCGGCCAGCGCCAGGTCGCACTCACCGTTGCGCAGTGCCTGCACGGCCCAGTGCAGTGCCACCAGCGACGCCGAACACGCCGTGTCCACCGTCACCGCCGGGCCTTCCAGCCCGAACGTGTACGCCAGGCGGCCCGACACCACACTCGCCGCGTTGCCGGTGCCGAGGAAGCCCTCCAGCCCCTCCGGCACGTCCTGGACGAACGAGTCGTAGTCCTGGCCGTTGGTGCCGACGAAGACACCGGCCTGGCTGCCGCGCAGCGCCACCGGGTCGATACCGGCCCGCTCGAACGCCTCCCACGACGTCTCCAGCAGCAGACGCTGCTGCGGGTCCATCGCCAGGGCCTCGCGCGGCGAGATCCCGAAGAACGCCGGGTCGAACTCGGCGGCGTCGTAGAGGAAGCCGCCACCGCGGGCGTAGAAGGTGCCCTGCTGGTCCGGGTCGGGGCTGTAGAGCCGGCTCAGGTCCCAGCCGCGGTCGGTCGGGAAGTCGGCGATGGCGTCCTCACCGGACAGCAGCAGGCGCCACAGGTCCTCGGGGGACCGCACGTTGCCCGGGAAGCGGCAGCTCATGGCCACGATCGCGATCGGGTCGTCGTCCACGCCGGCCGCCCGCGTGCCGGCGACCGCGTCGGCCGCCGTCCGGCTGCCGACGAGCTCGGCGCGCAGGAAAGCCGCCAGGGAGGCCGCCGTCGGGTAGTCGAAGACGAGCGTGGCGGGCAGGTCGACGCCCGTCGCAGAGCCGAGACGGTTGCGCAGCTCGACGGCGGTGAGCGAGTCGAAGCCCAGCTCGCGGAAGGCCCGGTCCGCCTCGATCGACGCCGAGCCGTCGTGGCCCAGCACCGCCGAGACGTGGCTGCGCACGAGGTCGAGCAGGACCCGGTCCTGTTCGGCGGTGGACAGCTCCGCCAGCTGCTCGGCGAGCGGCACGGCCGCCGCACCGCGCGAGGACGTACCGGCGGACGTACGGTCGTCGCCCTCGCCGGCCTCGTCGAGGCCGAGGGCCTTGCGGGCTTCCGGCAGGTCGCCGATCAGCGGGCTGTGCCGGACGGCGACGAAGCCGGGCGTGAAGCGTGCCCAGTCGATGTCGGCGACGGTCAGCACGGCCTCGCCGGAGGCCACGGCCTGCTGCAACGCCTGGAGCGCCAGATCGGCGGCCATGGGCGGCACGCCGTTGCGGCGCATGCGCTGCTCGATCTCGCCGTCGGCGGCCATGCCGCCCTCGGCCCACGGGCCCCACGCGATCGAGGTGGCGGGCAGACCGGCAGCACGACGCTGCTCGGCAAGCGCATCGAGGTAGGCGTTGGCGGCGGCGTAGTTCGCCTGACCGGCCGAACCCAACGTGCCCGCAATGGACGAGAAGAGAACGAAGGCGGAAAGGTCGAGATCCCGCGTCAGCTCGTCCAGGTGCACGGCCGCCGTGGCCTTCGCACGCAGAACGCGCTCAAAGCGGTCGGGGGTGAGCCCGTCGAGCACACCGTCGTCCAGGACGCCCGCGGCGTGGAAGACCGCGGTCAGCGGGTACTCCGCCGGGAGCGAGTCCAGCAACGCGGCGAGCGCGCTCCGGTCGGTGACATCGCACGCAGCGACGGTGACCTTCGCGCCGGTGGCCTTCAGCTCGGCCTCCAGCTCCACAGCACCCGGCGCCTCAAGGCCCCGACGGCTGGTCAGCACCACATGCTCAGCGCCACGGGCGACGAGCCAGCGGGCCACCTCAGCACCTAGCGCACCGGTACCACCGGTCACCAGCACAGAACCACCGGCCGACCACTCGCCATTACCACCGTCGCCGCCGGTGGCACGCACCAGACGACGGGCGAACACACCCGACGCCCGGACCGCCACCTGATCCTCACCGGACTCACCGGCGAGGACGTCCAGCAGACGGCCGAGGGCGCGGTCGTCCGGGGTGCCCTGCGGGAGGTCGACGAGACCGCCCCAACGTGCGGGCCACTCCAGGGCGATCGCCCTGCCGAGTCCCCACACGGCGGCCTGGTCGGCGCTGCCGACGCGGTCCGCGCGGCCGACGGAGACGGCGCTCTGCGTGACGCACCACAGGGGCGCGTTCACACCGGCGTCGCCGAGCGCCTGGGCCAGAACGGCGGTCGAGACGACGGCCGCGCTCCCGGCCAGGGCGGTGAGCGACAGCACACCGTGGGCCGTACCGCCGGAACCCAGGGCGTCCTGGACCCGTGCGGCGACCTCCTCGCGGCCGGTACCGGCCGGCAGGATCAGCTGACGGACGTCGATACCGCGGCCGGACAGCGCTCCGGAGACGGCTTCGGCCAGCGGGTCGTCGGCGCAGTCGGCGGGCACGGCCAGCAGCCACGTCCCGGCCGGCGTTCCGGCCGGGCGACCCGTGACGGGCTTCCACCCGGCCACGTAGCGCCAGGCGTCGACCTCCGACTGCCGGAGCTGCTGCCGGCGCCAGGCCGACAGCGCCGGCAGGACGGCACCGAGCGGGCCGCCGTCGGCCACATCGAGGGTGGCGGCCAGCGACTCCAGGTCCTCCTTCTCCACCGCTTCCCAGAACCGGGCGTCGACGGAGTCGGACGAGGTGCCCGCGCCGGTTCCCGTGATGGCGACGGCGGGGGTTTCAAGCCAGTAGCGCTGACGCTGGAAGGCGTACGTGGGCAGGTCGGCGCGGCGTGCGCCCGTACCGGCGAAGTACGCGCTCCAGTCGACGCGCAGGCCACGGACGTGGGCCTGGGCGAGCGCCGTGGTGAGCGTCTCGGCCTCGGAACGGTCCCGGCGCAGGACGGGGACGAACGCGGCGCCGGCGACGGTCTCCTGAGCCATCGCCGAGAGCACGCCGTCCGGACCGAGCTCGACAAAGGTGGTGACACCCTCGGCGGCCAGAGCCTGCACACCGTCGTGGAAACGGACGGCTTCGCGGACGTGCCGCACCCAGAACTCCGGCGAGCACATGTCCTCACCGGACACGAGCGCACCGGTCAGGTTGGAGACGAGCGGGATGCGCGGCTCGCTGTAGCCGATGCCGGCGGCCACCTCGCGGAACGCGTCCAGCATGCCGTCCATCAGCGGCGAGTGGAACGCGTGGCTGACGGTGAGGCGACGGGTCTTGCGGCCCTGCGCCGCGAACCGCTCGGCGATCGCGAGAACCGCGTCCTCGTCACCGGCGACGACGACCGACGCCGGGCCGTTGATCGCAGCGACGCTCACACCGTCGACGAGCTCGATCTCACTCTCAGTGGCCTGGACGGCCACCATCGCGCCACCCGCAGGCAGCTCCTGCATCAGGCGGCCACGGGCAGCGACCAGCGCACACGCATCAGCCAGCGAGAACACGCCGGCCACGTGCGCGGCAGCGATCTCGCCGATCGAGTGACCGGAGAGCGCGTCGGGCTTCATGCCCCAGGTCTCCACCAGGCGGAAGAGAGCGACCTCGACCGCGAAGAGCGCCGGCTGGGCGAACTCCGTGCGGTCGAGCACCGCCGCGTCCTCGCCGAAGAGCACGTCCTTCAGCGGGCGGCGGAGGTGCGTGTCCAGCTCCGCGCACACCGCGTCGAGTGCCTCGGCGAACACCGGGTACGCCTCGTACAGCTCACGGCCCATGCCGAGCCGCTGGCTGCCCTGCCCCGTGAAGAGGAAGGCGGTCTTCCCGCCGGTCGGCGAGCCGTGGACCAGGCCGGCGGCGTCGCGGCCGGCGGCCAGCGCCTCCAGGCCGGCGAGGGCCTGCTCACGGTCGCGGACCACCAGCGCGGCCCGCGTCTCGAAACCTGCCCGGCCCACGGCCAGCGAGTGGGCGACATCGACCAGAGGCGTCGCCTCGTCCAGGAGGTGCGTCCGCAGTCGCTGCGCCTGGTCCCGGAGCGCGTCGCCGCCCTTGGCGGAGAGCACCAGCGGCAGGACCGACGGCGCGATGGCCGTCTCGTCCGTACGGTCGGTGTCGGGCTCGGTGTCCGGGGCCTGCTCGATGATGGTGTGCGCGTTGGTGCCACTGATACCGAACGACGACACGCCGGCGCGGCGCGGGTGACCGGTCTCCGGCCACTCACGGGCCTCGGTCAGCAGGGAGACAGCGCCTGCCGCCCAATCCACCTGGCTGGTGGGCTCGTCGACGTGGAGGGTCTGCGGCAGCACGCCGTGCCGCATGGCCATCACCATCTTGATGATGCCCGCGACGCCGGCCGCGGCCTGGGTGTGACCGATGTTCGACTTGATCGAACCGAGGTAGAGCGGCTGCTCCTCGGCCCGCTCGCGCCCGTAGGTGGCCAGCAGCGCCTGCGCCTCGATCGGGTCACCGAGCTTGGTGCCCGTACCGTGCGCCTCCACCGCGTCGATCTCGCTCGGCGCGAGGCCGGCGGCAGACAGCGCCTGCCGGATGACGCGCTGCTGGGACGGGCCGTTGGGCGCGGTCAGGCCGTTGCTGGCGCCGTCCTGGTTGATGGCCGAGCCGCGCACCACCGCGAGGACGGGGTGGCCGTGCTTCCGCGCGTCGGACAGCCGCTCGACGAGCAGCATGCCCGCGCCTTCGCCCCAGCCGGTGCCGTCGGCGGCGTCGGCGAAGGACTTGCAGCGGCCGTCGACGGCGAGACCGCGCTGGCGGCTGAAGTCGATGAACGTCTCCGGCGTGGCCATGACCGCCACACCGCCGGCGAGCGCCATGTCGCACTCGCCGTTGCGGAGTGCCTGGGCAGCCAGGTGCAGCGCGACGAGGGACGACGAGCAGGCCGTGTCCACGGTGACGGCCGGGCCTTCCAGGCCGAAGGTGTAGGCCACCCGGCCCGAGGCGATGCTGCCCGCGTTACCGGTACCGATGTAGCCCTCGACGCCCTCGGGGAACGTCGCCATGCCGGCGAGGTAGTCGTGGTACATGACGCCGGCGAAGACACCGGTGCGGCTGCCGCGCAGCGCGGTCGGGTCGATGCCGGCCCGCTCGAACGCCTCCCACGACGTCTCCAGCAGCAGACGCTGCTGCGGGTCCATGGCGAGAGCCTCGCGCGGCGAGATACCGAAGAACGCCGGATCGAACTCACCAGCCCCGTGAAGGAAGCCACCCTCACGCGTGTACGACGTCCCCGCATGGTCCGGGTCCGGGTGGTAGAGCCGCTCGACGTCCCAGCCGCGGTCGACCGGGAAACCCGAAATGCCGTCGCTGCCCGACAGCACCAGTCGCCACAGGTCCTCCGGCGACTCCACGCCGCCCGGGAACCGGCAGCTCATGCCGACGATCACCACCGGGTCGTCGACGACGCCGGTGATCGCGGTGCCACCGCGCACAGCGGTGACAGCGGGCTCGTCCGTCCCCACCAGCTCCTCGCAGAGATGCCGGGCGAGGTCGGCCGGGGTCGGGTAGTCGAAGACCAGCGTGGCGGGGAGGCGCAGGCCGGTGAGCGAGTTGAGCTCGTTGCGCAGTTCGACGGCGGTCAGCGAGTCGAAGCCGAGCTCCTTGAACGCGCGGGCGACGTCGACGGCCTGCGGTCCGCTGTGGCCGAGGACGGAGGCGACGCGGGCCCGGACCAGTTCGGCCATGACCTCTTCGCGCTCGGCCCGTGCCAGGCCGGCCAGCCGGTCCGCGAGCGAGCTGCCGCCGCTGTCCACGGCCGAGCCGGCCGCACGGCGTACGGGTGCGCGGACGATGCCGCGCAGCAACGGCTGCACCCCACCGTCGGCCGCGGCCGACGACTGGAGCGCGGCCAGGTCCAGCCGTATCGGCAGCACCACTGGCGCCTCGGCGGCCGAGCACGCCACGTCGAAGAGGTGGAGGCCCTCGTCCGACGACAGCGGAACGACGCCTTCGCGGCTGATGCGCCGCAGGTCGAGGTCGCTGAGGTGCCCGGTCATACCGCTCGCCTGGGCCCACAGACCCCAGGCCAGAGCAACCGCCGGCAGCCCCTCGGCACGCCGCTGCTGCGCCAGCGCCTCAAGGAAGGCGTTCGCGGCGGCATAGCTCGCCTGTCCGGCAGCACCGAACGTGGCGGCCGCACCGGAGAACAGCACGAATGCGGACAGATCGAAGTCGCGGGTGAGCTCGTGCAGGTTCCAGGCCGCGTCCACCTTCGGACGCAGCACACCGTCCACACGCTCCGGCGACAACGACGTGATCACACCGTCGTCGATCACACCGGCGGCGTGCACCACGGCCCGCAGCGGCTGCTCGGCCGGTATGGACTCCAGCAGCCCGGCGAGTGCCTCGCGGTCGGCGACGTCACACGCGGCCCACGTCACCGACTCGGCACCGAGGCCGGTCAGTTCCTCCGCGAGCTCCTGGGCACCTTCGGCCTCGGCGCCCCGGCGGCTGACGAGCAGCAGGTGACGGGTGCCGTGCTCGGTCACAAGGTGACGGGCCAGGAGCCCGCCCAGCGTGCCCGTCGCACCGGTCACCAGAACCGTGCCGTCGCCCGCGAAGGCATCATCCCCGTCGACGTCCGCCAGCGCGGCACGGCCGAGACGCGGAACGCGCACCAGCCCCTCACGGACGGCCAGTTCGGGCTCGTCCAGCGTCAGCCAGGCCGGGTCGACCGCCTCGACGGATGCGTCGAGGTCGACCATCACGAACCGGCCCGGGTGCTCCGACTGCGCCGAACGGAACAGACCACGCACCGCAGCAGCCGCCAGATCGGCCACACCCTCGCCCGGCAGCACCTCCACCGCACCACGCGTCACCAACACCAACCGCGCATCCGCACAACGCTCATCGGCCAGCCACACCTGGACGTCGTCCAACGTGCGGTGAACGGAAGCACGTACGGAGCCGGAGCCGAAGGGCTCGCCCGGCGCGCCGCACTCGACCACCACGGTGGCGGGTACGGCAGCACCGGCATCGAGCGATGCGAGGAACGACCGCAGCCCGTCGGCACCCAGCGTCACGACCTCACCGGCAGCATTCGCCGCCCCGGCGGCCGGAGCGGCAACCCACTCCACCCCGAACAGCGACTCGACACGACCGGCAGCCCGCACACCCTCCGCAGAGGCAGCACGCAACGCCACCGAATCGACCGCCGCGACCGGCTGGCCCACACCGTCGGCCACCAGCAGCGACACTGCACCCGGACGCAGCGCGGACAGCCGTACCCGCAGCACCGACGCACCCGCCGCCCGCAGCGACACACCGCTCCACGCGAAGGGGAGCAGGGCGCCGGACGCGGACTCGTCGTCCTTCTCCAGGCCGAGGGAGTGGAGGGCAGCGTCCAGGAGCGCCGGGTGCATGCCGTACCGGGCAGCTTCTTCCCGAGTCTCGTCGGGCAGCGCGACCTCGGCGAAGAGGTCGGTGCCACGCCGCCACACCGCGCGCAGCCCGCGGAACACCGGTCCGTACGCCAGACCGTCGCCTGCCAGCTCCTCGTACAGCCCCTCAACGGGGAGGGCCGTCGCATCGACCGGCGGCCAAAGGGTCAGGTCCTCGTCGCCGGCGGGGACGTCGTTCGCGAGCACGCCGGTGGCGTGGCGCGTCCACGGCTCGCCACCCAGCACGTCCTGGCGTCGCGAGTACACGCTGAACGAACGGTGACCGGCCGCATCCGCAGCCTCCACCATCAACTGCACCCGCACACCCACACCGTCAGGAAGCACCAACGGCGCCTCCAGCGTCAGCTCATCGAGCCGACCAGCCCCCACACGGCTTCCCGCATGCAGAGCCAACTCCACAAACGCCGTACCCGGCAGCAGAACAGAGCCCAGCACCACATGGTCCGCAAGCCACCCCGGCGCACCAGCCGACAACACACCCGTGAACAGGAACCCATCACTGTCGGCCAGACCCACCACAGCACCCAGCAACGGATGACCAGCAACGCTGAGGCCCATGGCCTCGGGGTCACCACTCGCGACGATGCCGGCGACGTCCGGCCAGAAGCGCTCGCGCTGGAAGGCGTACGTGGGCAGGTCGACGCGGCGGGCGCCGGTCGTGGCGTAGTACGCGTGCCAGTCGACGGCAATACCGCGCGTGTACGCCTGGGCGAGGGCGGTGGTCAGCGTCTCGGTCTCGGCGCGGTCGCGACGCAGGACGGGCACGAAGACGGCATCCGCATCGACGAACTGCTGCGCCATGCCCGACAGCACACCGTCGGGCCCGAGCTCCACGAACGTCGTCACGCCCTCGGCGAGGAGAGCCTGCACACCGTCGTGGAAGCGGACGGCCTCACGCACGTGCCGCACCCAGAAGTCAGGCGATGCCATCTCGTCACCTGCGACGAGTCCACCAGTCAGATTGGAGACGACCGGGACACGCGGCTCGCTGTAGCTGATCCCAGCGGCCACCTCCCGGAACGCGCCCAACATGCCGTCCATCAACGGCGAGTGGAACGCATGGCTCACGCTCAGGCGACGCGTCTTACGACCGTCCGCCTCGAAGCGGGCCGCGATCTCCAGAACCGCCGCCTCGTCACCGGAAACGACCACCGACGACGGGCCATTGATCGCAGCAATACCGACCAGATCGGTCAGGTACGGGGTGACTTCCTCCTCGGTGGCCTGCACGGCCACCATCGCACCGCCCGCAGGCAGCTCCTGCATCAAACGGCCACGGGCCGCGACCAGCGCACACGCATCAGCCAGCGAGAACACACCCGCCACATGCGCAGCAGCAATCTCACCGATCGAATGGCCGGCCAGCGCATCGGTCGTGAGACCCCACGCCTCGACGAGCCGGAACAGCGCCACCTCGACGGCGAACAGCGCCGGCTGAGCGAACTCCGTCCGCTCCAGCAGCTCCGCGTCGTCGCCGAACATCACCTCGTACAGCGGCAGCCGCAGGTGACCGTCCAGCTCGGCGCACACCGCATCAAGCGCGTCCGCGAAGACCGGATAGGCGTCGTACAGCTCACGCCCCATACCGATTCGCTGGCTGCCCTGCCCGGTGAACAGGAACGCAGTCTTCCCGCGCCCGCCGTCCACCGTGCCCCGCACCAGACCAGCGGCCTTCTCCCCCGCCGCCAGCGCACCGAGCGCATCGACAAGAGCCACCCGCTCACCGGCAACCACAACAGCACGCTGGTCAAGCGCCGCACGACCCGTCGCCAGACTGAACGCAACATCAACAGAGGCAGCAGCATCCGGCCGCTCCTCCAGGTGAGCCCGCAGCCGCGCCGCCTGCGCGCGCAGCCCCGCCTCGTCCTTCGCCGACAACACGTACGGCAGCACAGCCGGAGCACCCATGGACGCACCCTGCGCGGACTCCGTCTCCGGCGCCTGCTCCAGGATCGCGTGGGCGTTGGTCCCGCTGATGCCGAACGACGACACGCCGGCTCGGCGCGGGCGGTCGGTGCCGGGCCACGGCGTGGTCTCGGTCAGCAGGGACACGGCACCCGCGGACCAGTCGACGTGCGGCGTCGGCTCGTCGACGTGGAGGGTCTGCGGCAGCACACCGTGCTGCATCGCGAGCACCATCTTGATGAGCCCGGCGACACCCGCGGCGGCCTGCGTGTGGCCGATGTTGGACTTGATCGAACCGAGCCACAGCGGCTGGTCCTCGTCCCGGCCCTGGCCGTAGGTGGCCAGCAGCGCCTGGGCCTCGATCGGGTCACCGAGCGTCGTACCGGTGCCGTGCGCCTCCACCGCGTCCACATCAGCAGCGGACAGACCTGCGGACGCCAGCGCCTGCTGAATGACGCGCTGCTGCGACGGGCCGTTCGGTGCCGTGAGGCCGTTGCTCGCACCGTCCTGGTTGATGGCCGAGCCACGGACGACCGCGAGTACCGGGTGGCCGTTCTTCCGCGCGTCGGACAGCCGCTCCACGAGCAGCATGCCGACACCCTCGCCCCAACCGGTGCCGTCCGCACCGGCTGCGAAGGCCTTGATGCGGCCGTCGGCGGCGAGGCCGCGCTGGCGGCTGAAGTCGACGAAGTTCTCGGGGGTCGTCATCACGGTGACGCCGCCGACGAGGGCCAGCGAGCACTCGCCCTGCCGCAGCGCCTGGGCCGCCCAGTGCAGGGCGACCAGCGACGACGAGCACGCCGTGTCGACGGTGACCGCCGGGCCCTCCAGGCCGAAGACGTAGGCGACGCGGCCGGAGACGACGCTCGCGGCGTTGCCCGTGCCGAGGTGGCCCTCCAGGCCGTGGCCCTCGGGGGCCTTCATCAGCAGGGACAGGTAGTCCTGGCCGTTGGTGCCGACGAACACACCGGCCTGACTGCCGCGCAGCGTCGCCGGGTCGATGCCGGCCCGCTCGAACGCCTCCCACGACGTCTCAAGCAGCAGACGCTGCTGCGGGTCCATGGCGAGCGCCTCGCGCGGCGAGATGCCGAAGAAGTCGGCGTCGAACCGGTCGGCGCCGGCGAGGAAGCCGCCCTCGCGGGTGTAGGTCTTGCCCGCCTTGCCGGGCTCCGGGTCGTAGAGCGCGTCGACGTCCCAGCCCCGGTCGGCGGGGAAGGCGGTGATGGCGTCGCCGCCGGAGACGAGCAGCTGCCACAGCTGCTCCGGCGACTCGATGCCGCCGGGGAAGCGGCAGCTCATCGACACGATGACGACGGGGTCGTCGTCGGTGGCGACGGTGGTGCCGGTGACGGCCGGGAGGGCGGTGTCGGCGGCGGGTTCGCGGCCGAACAGCTCGGAGCGCAGGTAGCCGGCCAGCTCGGAGGCGGTCGGGTAGTCGTAGACGAGGGTGGTGGGGAGGCGCAGGCCCGTGGCGGCGCCGAGGCGGTTGCGGAGCTCGACGGCGGTGAGGGAGTCGAAGCCCAGCTCGCGGAAGGCCCGGTCCGAGTCGACGGCGTCGGTGCCGTCGTACGCGAGAACGGCGGCGACCTGCGCCCGGACGAGCTCGAGGAGCTCCCGGTCGCGCTCGGTGCCGGTCAGGCCGGCGAGCCGGTCGACCAGCCCGGAACCGCTGCCGGCGGACGGCCGGCCCGCGCCGGCCTGGCCCGCGGCGGGAGTGCCGCCGGCCTGGTCCGTCTGCTCCTTGAGGAGTTCGGCGAAGAGGTTGCTGGGCCGGGCCGCCGTGATCACGGGAGCGAGGAGGCTCCAGTCCACGTCGGCGACCATCACGGTGGCCTCGGGCCGGCCGAGGGCCTGCCCGAGCGCCCGCAGGGCGGTGGCGGGGGCCATGGGGGCGAGACCCTCGCGGCGCAGCCTGCGTTCGATCTCGTTGTCGGCGGCCATGCCGCCTTCGGCCCACGGGCCCCACGCGATGGACGTGGCCGGCAGACCGGCAGCGCGACGCTGCTCGGCGAGCGCGTCGAGGAACGCGTTCGCAGCAGCGTAGTTCGCCTGACCGGCGGCACCGAGGGTGCCGGCGATGGAGGAGAAGAGAACGAACGCCGACAGGTCGAGGTCCTGCGTGAGCTCGTGGAGATTCACCGCAGCCGACGCCTTGGCGTGCAGGACCCGCTCGAAGCGCTCGGGGGTCAGCCCCTCCAGCACACCGTCGTCCAGGACGCCGGCGGCGTGGAACACCGCCGTCAGCGGATACTCCGTCGGCAGCGACTCCAGCAGCGCGGCGAGAGCGCTGCGGTCGGTGACATCGCAAGCGGCAATGGTGACCTTCGCGCCGGTGGCCTTCAGCTCGGCCTCCAGCTCCACAGCACCCGGCGCCTCAAGACCTCGACGGCTGGTCAGCACCACATGCTCAGCACCACGCGCCACCAGCCAACGCGACACCTCGGCACCCAGTGCACCGGTACCACCGGTCACCAGCACAGAACCGCCGGCCGACCACTCACCACCACCGTCGCCGCCGGTGGCACGCACCAGACGACGGGCAAAGACGCCCGACGCCCGCACGGCCACCTGGTCCTCGCCGGACTCGCCGGACTCGCCGGCAAGCACACCCGCCAGCCGGTCCAGCACCCGCGCGTCAACACCCTCGGGCAGGTCGACCAGACCACCCCACCGCTCGGGGTACTCCAGCGCAACCACACGCCCCAGACCCCACACAGCGGCCTGGGCCACGTCACGGACGCGGTCCGAGAGTGCCGTGGCGACGGCACCGCTCGTGACGCACCACAGCGGCGCGCCGACACCCGCATCACCCAGCGCCTGCACCAGCGCGGCCGTCGAGACGGCGTCCGGCAGCAGCGACACCACACCGGAGTACGAACCCTCGGCGACAAGAGCGGCCAGCTGCCCTCGGTCGAGCTCACCCGCCGCACCCGTCACCAGCTGCCGGACCTCGGCACCCCGCACAGTCAGACCATCGACAACATCGGCGCCTGCTCCCTCCTCGGGAACAGCCACCAGCCAGGTGCCGGAGAGGGGCGCGGGGCGGAATTCGGGCAGGGGCTGCCAGGTCACCCGGTAGCGCCAGCCGTCGAGCTCGGCCTGCTCGCGCTGCTGCCGGCGCCACGCCGAGAGGGCGGGCCACACGTCGCTCGCGGGCTGGTCCGGCTGCACGGCCAGCTCGGCGGCGATCGAGGGCCAGTCCTCCCGCTCGACGGCGTCCCAGAAGCGCGCGTCGACCGGGTCGGACGACGCCGTGCCGCCGGCCGGGCCGGCGGCCGGGCTCTCCAGCCAGTAGCGCCGGCGCTGGAAGGCGTACGTGGGCAGGTCGACGCGGCGCGCACCCATACCGGCGAAGTACGCGTGCCAGTCGACGGCCACGCCGTGGACGTGTGCCAGGGCGACAGCCGCGGTCAGGGTCTCGGCCTCGGACCGGTCGCGGCGCAGGGCGGCGCCGAAAGCGGCGTCGCCGGTCTCGACGAAGTCCTGCGCGAGGGCGGTGAGGACACCGTCCGGACCGAGCTCGATGAACGTGGTGACGCCTTCGGCCTCCAGCACCCGCACGCCGTCGTGGAAACGGACGGCCTCGCGGACGTGGCGCACCCAGAAGTCGGGCGACGTCACCTCCTCCGACACCAGCGCGCCGGTCAGGTTGGAGACGAGCGGAATGCGCGGCTCGCTGTAGCTGATCCCGGCGGCCACCTCCCGGAACGCGTCCAGCATGCCGTCCATCAGCGGCGAGTGGAACGCATGGCTGACGCTCAGCTGACGCGTCTTACGACCCTGCGCCGCAAAACGCTCAGCGATCTCCAGAACCGTCGTCTCGTCACCGGCGACGACGACCGACATCGGGCCGTTGATCGCAGCGATGCTCACGTCGTCGACCAGCTCAGGCGTGATCTCGTCCTCGGTGGCCTGCACGGCCACCATCGCGCCACCCGCAGGCAGCTCCTGCATCAGCCGCCCACGGGCAGCGACCAGCGCACACGCATCAGCGAGCGAGAACACACCCGCCACATGCGCAGCAGCAATCTCACCGATCGAGTGGCCGGAAAGGAAGTCAGGGGTAACACCCCAAGCCTCCATCAGCCGGAACAGCGCCACCTCGACCGCGAACAGCGCAGGCTGAGCGAACTCCGTCCGCTCCAGAACACCCGCGTCATCGCCGAACAGCACGTCCTTCAGCGGCACCCGCAGCAGACCGTCCAGCTCCGCACACACCGCGTCCAGCGCGTCGGCGAACACCGGGTACGACGCGTACAGCTCACGCCCCATCCCCAGCCGCTGGCTCCCCTGACCCGTGAACAGGAACGCCACCCGGCCCCCGCCGGCAGCCGACCCCGTCACGGTCCCCGTCGCGTCGCGGCCCTCGGCGAACGCGTCGAGGGCAGCCAGTGCCTGCTCGCGGTCGTGGGCGACGACCACGGCCCGGTCTTCGAGGCCGGCGCGGCCCACGGCCAGCGAGTAGGCGACGTCGTGCAGCCGCGCGTCGGCGTCCGCCAGCAGACGGCCCCGCAGCAGGCGGGCCTGGTCCCGGAGTGCGTCGTCGCCCTTGGCCGACAGCACCAGCGGCAGGACCGGCGGCGTGGCGGCCGTCTCGTCCGCCGGCTCGCTGTGGCTGCCGGTCTCCGGGGCCTGCTCGATGATGGTGTGCGCGTTCGTGCCACTGATGCCGAACGAGGACACGCCCGCCCGGCGCGGACGGTCGTCCGTGCCCGGCCACTCACGGGTTTCGGTCAGCAGCTCGACCGCGCCCGCCGCCCAGTCGATCTTCCGCGACGGCTCGTCGACGTGGAGGGTCTGCGGCAGCACGCCGTGCCGCATGGCCATCACCATCTTGATGATGCCCGCGACACCGGCCGCGGCCTGCGTGTGACCGATGTTCGACTTGATGGAACCGAGCCACAGGGGCCGGTCCTCGGCCGCGCGCTCACGCCCGTACGTGGCCAGCAGCGCCTGCGCCTCGATCGGGTCACCCAGCGTCGTACCCGTACCGTGTGCCTCCACCGCATCCACATCCGCGGCCGACAGACCGGCCGAGGCCAGCGCCGCCCGGATCACACGCTGCTGCGACGGACCATTCGGCGCCGTCAGACCGTTGCTCGCACCGTCCTGGTTGATCGCCGAACCCCGCACGACCGCCAGCACCGGGTGACCGTGCTTCCGCGCATCGGACAGCCGCTCCACGAGCAGCATGCCGACACCTTCGCCCCAGCCGGTGCCGTCGGCGGCGTCGGCGAAGGACTTGCAGCGGCCGTCGACGGCGAGACCGCGCTGGCGGCTGAAGTCGATGAACGTCTCCGGCGTGGCCATGACCGCCACACCACCGGCGAGCGCCATGTCGCACTCACCGTTGCGCAGCGCCTGCACGGCCAAGTGCAGGGCCACCAGCGACGACGAACACGCCGTGTCCACCGTCACCGCCGGGCCTTCCAGGCCGAAGGTGTAGGCCACCCGGCCCGAGGCGATGCTGCCCGCGTTGCCCGTGCCGATGTAGCCCTCGACACCCTCCGGGAAGGTGGCAAGACCCGCCAGATAGTCGTGGTACATCACACCGGCGAAGACACCGGTGCGGCTGCCCCGCAGCGCCGTCGGGTCGATACCGGCCCGCTCGAACGCCTCCCACGACGTCTCCAGCAGCAGACGCTGCTGCGGGTCCATCGCCAGAGCCTCACGCGGCGAAATCCCGAAGAACGCCGGGTCGAACTCGCCCGCACCGTGCAGGAAGCCACCCTCACGCGTGTACGACGTCCCCGCATGGTCGGGGTCCGGGTGGTAGAGCCGCTCGACGTCCCAGCCGCGGTCGACCGGGAAACCGGAAATGCCGTCGCTGCCCGAGAGCACCAGTCGCCACAGGTCCTCCGGCGACTCCACGCCACCCGGGAACCGGCAGCTCATGCCGACGATCACCACCGGGTCGTCGACGACACCAGTGACGACTCCGGCCGTACCGCCGCCCGCCGTCATGGTCACCACCGGGGCGGCGTCCGTGCCGACGAGTTCGTCGCGCAGGTAGCGGGCGAGGTCGGCCGGCGTCGGGTAGTCGAAGACCAGCGTGGCCGGCAGGCGCAGACCGGTGACGGAGTTCAGGGAGTTGCGCAGTTCGACGGCGGTCAGCGAGTCGAAGCCGAGCTCCTTGAACGCGCGGCTGGACTCCACCGTGCGCGAGCCGCTGTAACCGAGGACACCGGCCACGGCACGCAGGACGAGTTCCAGCAGCTCGCGGTCCTGCTCGACGGAGGACAGCGCGACGAGGCGCTGGGCCAGGGAGGAGGAGGCGGCGTTCCCGGCGCCAGCGGTGCCGTTGTCGGCCGCGCGGCGCACGGGTACGCGGACGATGCCCCGCAACAGCGGCTGCACACCGCCCTCAGCGGCGGCCGACGACTGGAGCGCGGCCAGGTCGAGCCGCATCGGCAGCACCACCGGCGCCTCGGCAGCCGCACACGCCACGTCGAAGAGCTCCAGGCCCTCCTCGGAGGAGAGGGGCACCATGCCGTCACGTGCGATGCGGCGCAGGTCGAGATCGCTGAGGTGCCCGGTCATACCGCTCGCCTGGGCCCACAGACCCCACGCCAGAGCAACAGCCGGCAGACCCTCGGCACGACGCTGCTGCGCCAGCGCCTCAAGGAAGGCATTCGCAGCGGCATAGCTCGCCTGTCCGGCAGCACCGAACGTGGCGGCCGCACCGGAGAACAGCACGAATGCGGACAGATCGAAGTCGCGGGTGAGCTCGTGCAGGTTCCAGGCCGCATCCACCTTCGGACGCAGCACACCGCCCACCCGCTCCGCCGACAACGACGTGATCACACCGTCGTCGATCACACCGGCCGCATGCACCACAGCACTCAACGGGTGCTCGGCAGACACCGACTCCAGCAGTGCGGCCAGCTGCTCGCGGTCGGCCACGTCGCACGCGGCCAGGGTGACGTCGGCGCCCAGCTCCCGGAGGCCGGCGACCAGCTCGTCGGCGCCCTCGGCCTGCATGCCGCTGCGGCTGACGAGCAGCAGGTGACGGATGCCGTGCTCGGTCACCAGGTGCCGGGCCACGAGCCGGCCGAGGGTACCCGTGGCGCCGGTGACCAGCACCGAGCCCTCGCCGAACGCCGGCGCCCCGGCAGCGTCTCCCTCGGCCACGGCGGCACGCACGAGGCGCGGCACCCGTACGACACCGTCACGGACGGCGAGTTCGGGCTCGTCCAGGGCCAACCACGCCGGGTCGACCGCCTCGACGGATGCGTCGAGGTCGACCATCACGAACCGGCCCGGGTGCTCGGACTGCGCCGAACGGAACAGACCACGCACCGCAGCAGCCGCCAGATCGGCCACACCCTCGCCCGGCAGCACCTCCACCGCACCACGCGTCACCAACACCAGACGCGCATCGGCACAACGCTCGTCGGCCAGCCACTCCTGGACCACACCCAGCACGCGCTGCACCGCATCACGCACCGTCGTCGCGCCGAACGCCTGACCCGCCTCATCGGCCGCACTGCCGTCCACGACGACCGTGCCGGGCACCGGCGCACCGGCGTCGACCGACTCCATCAGCGACCGCAGCCCGTCGACGCCCAGCGTCACGACCTCGCCGGCACCACTCGTCGCCCCGGCGGCCGGAGCGGCAACCCACTCCACCCCGAACAGCGACTCGACACGCCCGGCAGCCCGCACACCCTCCGCAGACGCGGCACGCAACGCCACCGAGTCGACGACCGCAACCGGCTGACCCACACCATCGGCCACCAGCAGCGACACCGCACCCGGACGCAGCACCGACAACCGCACCCGCAGCACCGACGCACCCGCCGCCCGCAGCGACACACCGCTCCACGCGAAGGGAATGTGCGGCCCGGCGCTCAGCTCGCCCAGCTCGTCGGCGCTGTCGATGCCGACGGCGTGCAGTGCGGCGTCCAGCAGGGCGGGGTGGACACCGTAGAGAGCGGCGTCCTCCCGCGCGTCCTCGGGGAGGGCGACCTCGGCGAAGAGGTCGGTGCCACGGCGCCACACCGCGCGCAGCCCACGGAACATCGGCCCGTACGCCAGACCGTCGCCCGCCAGCTCCTCGTACAGCCCCTCAACGGGGAGGGCCGTCGCACCGGCCGGCGGCCACACGGCCAGCTCGTCCGACCCGTCGGCGACGGGCCCGTCCACGAGCACACCGGTGGCGTGACGCGTCCACGGCTCGCCGCCGAGCGCGTCCTGGCGTCGCGAGTACACGCTGAACGAACGGTGACCGGCCGCATCCGCAGCCTCCACCATCAACTGCACCCGCACACCCACACCGTCAGGAAGCACCAACGGCGCCTCCAGCGTCAGCTCATCGAGCCGACCAGCCCCCACACGACTACCCGCATGCAGAGCCAACTCCACAAACGCCGTACCCGGCAGCAGAACAGAGCCCAGCACCACATGGTCCGCAAGCCACCCCGGCGCACCAGCCGACAACACACCCGTGAACAGGAACCCATCGCTGTCGGCGAGCCCCACCGCAGCACCCAGCAGCGGATGACCGGCGACGGTGAGACCGACCGGCTCCAGGTCCCCGGTGCGCATGGCCTCGGGGCCGGGCCAGTAGCGCTCGCGCTGGAAAGCGTACGTGGGCAGATCGACACGGCGGGCCCCCGTACCGGCGTAGTACGCGGTCCAGTCGACGGTCACGCCACGGACATGGGCCTGGGCGAGCGCGGCGGTCAGCGTCTCGGCCTCGGCGCGGTCGCGGCGCAGGACGGGCACGAAGGCACCATCTGCGACGCTCTCCTGAGCCATGGCCGACAGCACGCCATCGGGCCCGAGCTCGATGAAGGTCGTGACGCCCTCGGCCTCCAGCACCCGCACACCGTCATGGAAGCGGACGGCCTCACGGACGTGCCGCACCCAGAACTCCGGCGAGGACATCTCCTCACCGGACACCAACGCACCGGTCAGATTGGACACGACCGGGACACGCGGCTCGCTGTAGCTGATCCCAGCGGCCACCTCCCCGAACGCCGCCAACATGCCGTCCATCAACGGCGAATGGAACGCGTGACTGACGCTCAGGCGACGCTTCTTACGACCGTCCGCCGCAAAACGGTCGGCGATCTCCAGCGCCACAGCCTCATCGCCGGAAATCACCACCGACGACGGGCCGTTAATGGCAGCAATGCCCACCTGGTCGGTCAGGTACGGGGTGACTTCCTCCTCGGTGGCCTGCACGGCCACCATCGCGCCACCCGCAGGCAGCTCCTGCATCAGACGACCACGAGCCGCCACCAGCGCACACGCATCAGCCAGCGAGAAAACCCCCGCCACATGCGCAGCAGCAATCTCACCAACAGAGTGACCGGAAAGGAAGTCGGGCGTAACGCCCCATGCCTCCACCAGCCGGAACAGCGCCACCTCGACCGCGAACAACGCAGGCTGCGCGAACTCCGTCCGCTCCAGAACAGCCGCATCCGCGCCGAACAGCACGTCCCTCAGCGGCACCCGCAGGTGACCATCCAGCTCCGCACACACCGCATCAAGCGCGTCGGCGAACACCGGATAGGCGTCGTACAACTCACGCCCCATCCCCAGCCGCTGACTGCCCTGCCCGGTGAACAGGAACGCGACCTTGCCGCGGCCGCCGCCGTCCACCGCGCCCCGCACCAGACCAGCGGCCTTCTCCCCCGCCGCCAGCGCACCGAGCGCATCGACAAGAGCCGCCCGCTCACCGGCAACCACAACAGCACGCTGGTCAAGCGCCGCGCGCCCCGTCGCCAAGCTGAACGCAACATCAACGGAGGCAGCAGCATCCGGCCGCTCCTCCAAGTGAGCCCGCAGCCGCGCCGCCTGCGCGCGCAGCCCCGCCTCGTCCTTCGCCGACAGCACGTACGGCAGCACCGCCGGAGCACCCATGGACGCACCCTGTACGGGCTCCGTCTCCGGCGCCTGCTCCAGGATCGCGTGGGCGTTGGTCCCGCTGAGGCCGAAGGCCGAGATGCCGGCGCGGCGCGGACGGTCGTCCGTGGCCGGCCAGTCGCGGGCCTCCGTCAGCAGCTCGACCGCACCCGCGGCCCAGTCCACGTGTGCCGACGGCTCGTCGACGTGGAGCGTCTGCGGCAGCACGCCGTGCTGCATCGCCAGCACCATCTTGATGATGCCCGCAACACCCGCAGCAGCCTGAGTGTGACCGATGTTGGACTTCACAGACCCCAGCCACAGCGGCCGGTTCTCGGCCGCGCGCTCGCGCCCGTACGTGGCCAGCAGCGCCTGCGCCTCGATGGGGTCACCGAGCGTCGTACCCGTGCCGTGCGCCTCCACCGCGTCCACGTCCGCAGCGGACAGGCCGGCGGACGCCAGCGCCTGCCGGATGACGCGCTGCTGCGACGGACCGTTCGGCGCCGTCAGACCGTTGCTCGCACCGTCCTGGTTGATCGCCGTGCCCCGCACGACCACCAGCACCGGGTGACCGTGCTTCCGCGCATCGGACAGTCGCTCCACCAGCAGCATGCCGACGCCCTCGGACCAGCCGGTGCCGTCCGCACCGGCCGCGAAGGCCTTGACCCGGCCGTCGGCGGCAAGACCCCGCTGGCGGCTGAAGTCGACGAACGCCTCGGGCGTGGACATCACGGTGACGCCGCCCGCGAGCGCCAGGTCGCACTCGCCGTTGCGCAGCGCCTGGACCGCCAAGTGCAGGGTGACCAGGGAGGACGAGCAGGCCGTGTCGACCGTGACGGCCGGGCCTTCGAAGCCGAAGACGTAGGAGACGCGGCCGGAGACGACGCTGGCGGCGTTGCCGGTGCCCAGGTGGCCTTCGAGGCCCTTGGGCGGGGTGGTGATGAGGGAGGCGTAGTCCTGGCCGTTGGTGCCGGCGTAGACGCCGGTGCGGCTGCCGCGCAGCGAGGTCGGGTCGATGCCGGCGCGCTCCAGCACCTCCCACGAGGTTTCCAGCAGCAGGCGCTGCTGCGGGTCCATGGCGAGGGCCTCGCGCGGCGAGATGCCGAAGAAGTCGGCGTCGAACCGGTCGGCGCCGGTGAGGAAGCCGCCCTCGCGGACGTACGAGGTGCCCTGCCGGTCGGGGTCGGGGTGGTAGAGGCGGTCGAGGTTCCAGCCGCGGTCGGTGGGGAAGGCCGTGATGGCGTCGTCGCCCTGGGCGAGCAGCTGCCACAGCTGCTCGGGCGACTCGATGCCGCCGGGGAAGCGGCAGCTCATGGCGACGATGACCACGGGGTCGCTGTCGGTGGCGGTGCCCGGGCCCGTCGGCCGGCCGGCGGCCGTGGCGGCAGCATCGGCGGTGACGACGTCGCCGAGCAGTTCGTCGCGCAGGTGGCCGGCGAGCGCGGACGCGGTCGGGTAGTCGTAGACGAGCGTCGCGGGGAGGGTGAGGTCGGTGGCGGCGCCGAGGCGGTTGCGGAGCTCGACGGCGGAGAGCGAGTCGAAGCCGAGCTCCTTGAAGGCGCGGTCGGCTTCGACGGCGTCGGCGCTCCCGTGCCCGAGGACGGTGGCCACCTGGGTGCGGACGAGGTCGAGGAGGATGCGGTCCTGCTCGTCGCCGCGCAGCCCGAAGAGGCGTTCGGCGAGGGTGGTGACGGCGTCGGCGTCGGAGACGACGCGGGCGGCGCCGTCCGCGGCCCGGGCTTCCTGCACCTCGGGCAGTTCGGCGATCAGGGGGTGGGGGCGGACGGCGGCGTTGTCGCGGGCGTACCGGCCCCAGTCGATGTCGGCGACCGTCAGCACGGCGTCGGCCGCGGAGCCAGCCCCAGCGAGGACGCCGGCCAGGGCCTGCACGGCCAGGCCGGGGTCCATGGGGGGCATGCCCTCGCGGCGCATGCGGCGTTCGAGGGCTTCGTCGGCGGCCATGCCGCTGTCGGCCCACGGGCCCCAGGCCACGGAGGTGGCGGGCAGGCCCTCGGCGCGGCGCTGCTCGGCGAGGGCGTCGAGGCAGGCGTTCGCGGCGGCGTAGTTGGCCTGGCCGGCGGCGCCCAGCGTGGCGGTGACGGACGAGAACAGCACGAACGCCGACAGGTCCGGGGCCAGGTCGCGGGTCAGCTCGTGGAGGTTCTGCGCGGCGGTGGCCTTGGCGCGCAGTACGTGCTCGAACCGCTCGGGCGTGAGCCCGTCCAGGACGCCGTCGTCGAGGACGCCGGCCGCGTGGATGACGGTGGTGAGCGGGTGCTCGGCGGGGATGCCGGCGAGCAGGTCGCGCAGCGCGTCGCGGTCGGCGGCGTCGCAGGCGGCGACGGTGACCCGGCAGCCGGCGGCGGTGAGTTCGTCGCGCAGCTCGGTGGCGCCGGGCGCGTCGGTGCCGCGGCGGCCGGCCAGGACGAGGTGTTCGGCGCCGTTGGCGGCGAGGTGACGGGCGATGCGGGTGCCGAGGGCGCCGGTGCCGCCTGTGATGAGGACGGTGCCGCGCGGGCTCCACTCGGCGGCGGAGGCGTCGGTTGCGGTGCCGGAGTGGTCGGCGCGGACCAGCCGGCGTCCGAACATACCCGAAGGACGGACCGCGACCTCGTTCTCGCCGTGGCCGTTCCCGCCGGTGCTCAGCAGGACGGTGGTAAGGCGGGCGGCGGCGCGCTGGTCGAGGGTCTCGGGGAGGTCGACGAGGCCGCCCCAGCGTTCGGGCAGTTCGATGGCGGCGACGCGGCCCACGCCCCAGTGCGCGGCCTGTCGTGCGCTGCGGACGTGGTCGGCGCGGCCGGTGGTGACGGCACCCTGGGTGGCGCACCACAGGGGCGCGGCGATGCCGGCGTCGCCCAGCGCCTGGAGGAGGGTGGCGGTGGCGGCGGGGCCGTGGGCCTCGTCGAGGGCCAGCAGCGACAGCACACCCACAGCCTCGGCATCGGCATCGGCATCGGCATCGGCATCGGTGAGTCGTCCGGCCAGCGCGGCACGGTCCGACGCCTCGTCGTGCCGTACGTCGATGCGCCGGACGCGTACGCCGCGCTCCTCCAGGGCGGTGACGATGTCACCGACGACGGTGCCCGCACCGCTGCCCTCGTCCTTCACCGGGACAACAACGAGCCAGTGGCCCGCACCCGCAGCGCCCGCGTGGCCGCCCGCGTGCCCGCCCGCCAGGTCCCCCAGCGGCTTCCAGGTGACGCGGTAGCGCCAGCTGTCGATGAGGGAGTGGTCGCGCTGGCGCTTGCGCCACGCCGACAGGGCGGGCAGCAGGTCGGTGAGGGGCTGGTCGGGGCCGACGGCGAGTTCGGTGGAGAGGGAGTCGAGGTCGTGGCGTTCGACGGCGTCCCAGAAGCGGGCGTCGGCGGCGTCCGCGGCCGCGTCGGCCCCGGAGGTGCCGGTGGCGCGGGTCGCGGAGGCGGCGTCCAGCCAGTAGCTCTGGCGCTGGAACGCGTACGTGGGCAGTTCGATGCGGCGCGCGCCGGTGCCGGCGTAGGCGGCCGCCCAGTCGACGGTGGCGCCGCGGACGTGGGCGTGGGCGACGGCGGCGTGCAGGGTCTGCGGCTCGTCGCGGCCGGCGCGCAGGGTGGGCAGGAAGGCGGCGCCGTCGCCGGTGACGCAGTCCTGGGCCATGGCCGACAGGACGCCGTCGGGGCCGAGCTCGACGTAGGTGGTGACGCCTTCGGCCTCCAGGGAGCGGACGGCGTCGAGGAAGCGGACGGCGTCGCGGACGTGGCGGACCCAGAACTCCGGCGAGGTCAGCTCGTCGCCCGGGACGGGGGCGCCGGTGAGCGCGGAGACGACGGGGATGCGCGGGGCCCGGTAGTCCAGGACCTGGGCGATGCGGCGGAACTCGTCCAGCATGCCGTCCATGAGGGGCGAGTGGAAGGCGTGGCTGACGGTGAGCCGCTTGGTCTTGCGGCCCTGGTCGCGGAAGTGCCCGGCGATGTGCTCGACAACGGTCTCGTCGCCGGACACGACGACGGCGGTGGGGCCGTTGACGGCGGCGATGCCGGCCGTGTCCTCGTGGCCGGCGAGCAGTGGCAGCACTTCGTCCTCGGCGGCCTCGACGGCCACCATGGCGCCGCCTTCGGGGAGTTGCTGCATGAGGCGGCCGCGGGCGGCGACGAGGGCGGCGGCGTCCTCCAGGGAGAGGACGCCGGCGGCGTGGGCGGCGGCCAGTTCGCCGATCGAGTGGCCGGTGAGCACGTCGGGGGTGACGCCCTGGGACTCGAGGAGCCGGAAGAGGGCGACCTGGAGGGCGAAGAGTGCGGGCTGGGTGTATTCGGTGCAGTGCAGCAGCTCGGCGTCCGGGGTGCCGGGCTCGGCGAACATGACGTCCAGCAGGGGCCGTTCGAGGTGCTCGTCGAGGTACCAGCAGGCGTCGTCGAGGGCGTCGGCGAAGACGGGGTACGTCGTGTAGAGGTCGTGGCCCATGCCGGGGCGCTGGCTGCCCTGGCCCGTGAACAGGTAGGCGAGGCGGCCGGCGGTGGCCGTGCCCTGGACGACGGAGGCGTCGGGGGCCTGGGTGTCGCCGTCGGCGAGGGCGCGCAGGCCGGCGAGGAGGGCGTCGCGGTCGGTGCCGGTGACGACGGCGCGGTGCTCGAAGGTGGCCCGGGTGGTGGCGAGGGAGTGGCCCACGTCGGTGGCGGACGCGTCGGGGTGGGCGTCGAGGTGGGCGTGGAGGCGCCGGGCCTGGTCGCGGAGGGCGTCGGCGGTCTTGGCGGAGAGGACCCACGGCTGGTGGGGCCGGGCTGCCGGGGTGACGGGCGCGGCGTCCGCGGTGGGGGCCGCGTCCAGGGCGTCCAAGGCATCGAACGGGTCGAGGGCGTCGAACGGGTCGAAGGCGTCCGCCGCCTCGTCCGCGCTGCCCGGCGTGCCGTCGGTGTCCTCCGCAGCGTTCTCTTCCGCGCCTGCCTCCGGCGCCTGCTCGATGATGGCGTGGGCGTTGGTGCCGCTCATGCCGAACGACGACACACCCGCGCGGCGCGGACGGTCGCCCGCCTCGGGCCACTCGCGGGCTTCGGTGAGCAGTTCGACGGCGCCTGCCGTCCAGTCGACGTGCGGGGTGGGCGCGTCGACGTGGAGGGTGCCGGGCAGGACGCCGTGGCGCATGGCCATGACCATCTTGATGACGCCTGCGACGCCGGCGGCGGCCTGGGTGTGGCCGATGTTGGACTTGAGGGAGCCGAGGAGCAGCGGCTGGTCGTCGTCGCGGCCCTGGCCGTAGGTGGCGAGGAGGGCCTGGGCCTCGATGGGGTCGCCGAGCTTGGTGCCGGTGCCGTGGGCCTCGACGGCGTCGACGTCGGCGGGGGTGAGGCCGGCGTTGGCGAGGGCCTGGCGGATGACGCGCTGCTGGGCGGGGCCGTTGGGGGCGGTGAGGCCGTTGCTGGCGCCGTCCTGGTTGATGGCGGTGCCGCGGACGACGGCGAGGACGGGGTGGCCGTTCTTGCGGGCGTCGGAGAGCCGCTCGACGAGGAGCATGCCGGCACCCTCGCCCCAGGCGGTGCCGTCGGCGGCGGCGGCGAAGGGCTTGCAGCGGCCGTCGGGGGCGAGGCCGCGCTGGCGGCTGAAGGCGATGAAGGAGCCGGGGTTGGCCATGACGGCGACGCCGCCGGCGAGGGCGACGGTGCATTCGCCGTTGCGCAGGGACTGCACGGCGAGGTGGAGCGCGGCGAGGGAGGAGGAGCAGGCGGTGTCGACGGTGACGGTGGGGCCTTCGAAGCCGAAGGTGTAGGCGATGCGGCCGGAGGCGACGCTGGCGGCGTTGCCGGTGACGAGGTAGCCCTCGTAGCCCTCCTCGGCCTCGTGCAGGCGGGGGCCGTAGTCCTGGGCCTCGGCGCCGACGAACACGCCGACGCGGCCGCCGCGGAATCCGGCGGGGTCGATTCCGGCGCGTTCGAAGGCTTCCCAGGAGACTTCCAGCAGCAGGCGCTGCTGCGGGTCCATGGCGAGGGCTTCGCGCGGGGAAATGCCGAAGAATGCGGGGTCGAATTGGTCGGCGTCGTGCAGGAATCCGCCCTCGCGGGCGTAGCTGGTGCCGGGGTGGTCGGGGTCGGGGTCGAAGAGGCCGGCCAGGTCCCAGCCGCGGCCGGCCGGGAATTCGGTGACGGCGTCGGTGCCGGTGACCGCGACGTTCCACAGGTCGTCGGGGGAATGCACGTCGCCGGGGTAGCGGCAGCCCATTCCGACGATGGCGATGGGCTCGTCGTCGGCGAAGGCGGCGGGCACGGCCGGCTGGTCCTCGGTGTCGTCGGCGAGGCCGAGGAGTTCGGTGCGCAGCCGGCGGGCGAGCGCGGCGGGGGTGGGGAAGTCGAAGGGGAGGGTGACGGGCAGCCGCAGTCCGGTGCCGGCGGTGAGCCTGCTGTGCAGGTCGACGGCGGCGAGCGAGTCGAAGCCCAGGTCGAGGAAGGGCTTTTCCGGGTCGAGGACGGCGGGGGCGGCGTCGCGGAGGGAGGCCCGGACGAGGGTGGTGACCCAGTCGCGGAGGGTCTTCTCCTGCTCGGTGGCGGAGAGCCCGGCGAGGCGTTCCTGCCAGGGGTGAGCGTCGTGCGCGGCGTCGGCCGTGCCGTGCGGGGCCGAGCCCTTCACGTCGCTGGTTCCGTGCGTGAAATCCTCGGATCCACTCATCAACGCGCTCCATTTACCATGCCAGACAGAATCCAACGACCATTTCGCAGCCTGCCATGGTGACAAGGGGCCTCGTAACCCCTTCAAACCCCCTAGGTACCCCTATCGATGCGGGGCTCCGGAGGCATTGTCCACGCCTTGACGGGTTTTCCCCGGACCCCTGAGAATGCGCTGGGCAAGCCGAAGAAGTCAAGAATGCCGACCGCAATTTGACATTGCGGGTGAGGCAGTACGAAAGGAGCGCGCACCGATGCGCGTACTGTTCGTGTCGTATCCGGCCATCGGCCATGTTTTCCCGACGGTCCCGTTGCAGTGGGCGTTGCGGGCCGCCGGTCACGAGGTGCTGGTGGCGACGGGGAGTTACGGCCTGGAGGTGCAGAACGCGGGGCTGCACGTGGCGGACGTGGCGCCGGGGCTGGAGCTGGAGAGCTTCTTCCAGGAGACGGTGCCGGACCTGCTGGTGCGGGTGCGGAACCCCGAGGGTCCCGACCCGATGGCCGGAATCCAGCTGTTCGCGCACCTCAACGACCACATGACGGACGGCATCGTGCGGACCGCGGAGGCGTTCCGGCCGGATCTGGTGGTCTACGAGCAGATCTTCGTGTCGGGTCTGATCGCGGCGCAGAAGCTGGGTGTTCCGGCGGTGCAGCACAACTTCGGTTTCGCGCGCGGTGGTGACATCCGGGCGCTGACGGTGTCGCAGCTGGGCGCGACGATGGCGCGGCACGGGGTGACGTCGCTGCCGGAGCAGGTGCGGACGATCGACATCGCGCCGCCGAGCATGGTGGAGCCGGAGCCGCTGGGCTGGTCGGTGCGGCCGGTGCCGTACAACAGCGGTGCGGTGCTGCCCGACTGGGTGCTGGAGAAGCCGGACCGGCCGCGGATCGCGGTGACGCTGGGCACGGCGTCGGTGCACGTGACGGGGCTGGGCCCGGTGCAGCGGCTGATTGCGGCCGCGTCGTCGGTGGACGCCGAGTTCGTGCTGGCGCTGGGCGAGGTGGACACCAGTGCGCTGGGCGAGCTGCCGCCGAACGTGCGCGTGGTGGGCTGGGTGCCGCTGACGGTGCTGATGCAGACGTGTGCCGGTGCGGTGCACCACGGTGGTGCGGGGACGACACTGGCGGCGCTGAACGCGGGCGTGCCGCAGATCATCCTGCCGGACGGCGCGGACCGGTTCGTGAACGCGGCGGCGGTGCAGGCGCGGGGTGCGGGCGTGAGCGCCACGGCGGAGGAGCTGGACGTGGAGCTGGTGCGCCGTCTGCTGACGGACGAGGCGATGCGTACGGCGGCCGCGGAGGTGCGGGACGAGATCGCGTCGATGGCGTCGCCGGCCTCGCTGGTGGCGCAGCTGGAGGAGCTGGCGGCGGCCGGTCTCTGAGAGCACCGGAGCAGAACAGAAACGGAGGGGCGGCGGGGGCCGCCCCTCCGTTTCCCGGGGGTTGGGACAGTTGGTTCGGGGGGGGGAGCCGGTCAGCGGCTCCTGCGGTGCGAGGGCGCCTGCTCCAGGAACGGGGCGAGCAGCCCGGGTACGGCTTCCTCGGCGAAGGCGAGGCCCTGGGCCACGCCGACGTCGCGGACCTTGTAGCACTGGTTGCCGGCGGCGGTGGTGGCGCCGAGGGTGAGCAGTCCGGCGCGGCGCTGGAACACCGAGCGGGTGACGTTCCAGCCGATGACGCCCTGGCGCTCCAGGGCCACGGTGCGGCGGGCGAACGTGCCGGAGCGGGTGATCAGGTAGCGGTCGCGCAGGGTGTGGCCGAGGGCGCGGTGGGCGTCGTAGGCCATGGCGAGGGTCGCGGGCAGCAGGACCAGGGCGGTGATGCCGGCGGCGTACAGCCAGGTCCTGGACAGCCACAGGCCGAGGGCGGCGAGCGGGGCGACGAGCAGCACGGTGGCGGTCAGGGCGCGGTTGATGCGGCGGCGCAGGGTGATGCGCGGGTGCCGGCGGAGGGCGCTGAGGGTGGGCGACTCGTGCTCGGAGAGGACCTCGGCGGCGACGCGCAGGGCGTCATTGCGGGGCATGGGCGGGGTGAGCATGCTGCGCTTGCTGTTCTCGTCGCGGTCGCCGAGGCCGCTGGCGACGGCGTTGACGCGGGCGCCGCGCGCCCAGCGCAGCAGCATGGTCTCGGTGAGCTCGACGCCGCGCATCCGCTTCTCCTCGATGGTGACGGAGCGGGTGACGAGCATGCCGCGCAGGACGCGGAAGGTGCCGCCCTGTTCGCGTTCGAGCCGGTAGCCGTACCAGCCCTCGGTGAAGGTGGCGGTGGAGAAGACGGCGCCGAGGGCGATGACGATCAGCGCGGTGACGAGGATGCCGAACCAGAGGGGCACCGACCCGTAGCGGTCCTCGATGTCCTTGACGAAGCCGAACTCCAGCGGGTCGATCTTCATCTCGTGGAGGATGCGGTAGGCGGTGCCGAAGGTGGTGAGGACACCACCGACGCCCCAGATGGTGAGGGGGGCGTAGCGGAGCCAGGACCAGTCCATGTCGGCGATGAGGCCGTCGTCGTCGGCCGCGCGGCCGGGGGCCGCGGTGCGGCGGCTGAGGAGCCGGTCGCGGAGTTCGGCGGCCTGGGCCTTGGTGACGCCGTCGATGGTGAGGCGGCGCCCCGCGGAGCTGGTCTGTTCGCCGGTGCCGATGCGTACGGAGGTGAGGCCGAAGATGCGGTGCACCGGGTTGGCGGTGAGGTCGACGCTGCGGACGCGGTCCAGGCTCATGGCGCGCTGGCTGCGGAAGAGCAGGCCGGAGCGGAGCTCGATGCGGTCGTCGGCGATGCGGTAGCGGGTGGTGAGGTACCGCATGACGCCGATGCCGGTGACCACCAGGAAGGTGATGAGGACGGAGCCGAGGGCGATGAGGACCTGGAGGTCGGCCTTGCCGCCGGAGACGGCGAGGGCGAGCAGGAAGGAGCCGAGGGGGGCGGCGAGCAGGCCGGCCTGGACGAGGATGAGGCGGCCGCTGAGCCGTTCCCACGGGGTGGCCGTGGCGTCGGCGGACTGCCGCGTCGGCGCCTGGGAGCTCATGTCGCGTCTCCCGGGGTGGCCTGGGTGTACTGGGTGAGGTGCTGGACGACGTCGGCGGCCACGTGCCGGTCCAGGCCCTTGATCTTGACGGCGCCGGAGGCGGAGGCGGTGGTCACGGTGATGCCGGAGAGGCCGAACATCTGCTGGATGGGGCCGCGGAGGGTGTCCACGGTCTGGACGCGGGACAGCGGTACGACGCGCCAGCGCTGCCACAGCCAGCCGGAGGCGGCGTACACGGCCTGCTCGGTGGTCTCCCAGCGGTGGACGCGGTAGCGCCAGACGGGCATGACCGCCATGTAGAGCAGGCCGGGTACGAGGGTGGCGACCAGGAGCCAGCCGAACACGGTGCGGGCCGGCGGTATGCACAGGAAGAGGATCGCGAAGACGATGGGGAGGGGCAGTGCGAAGACCGACGACTGGGTCAGCCACCAGGCCAGGGCCCGTCGGTCGACGCGGTTGCGAGGCGGGCGGAGCCTCACGTCATGCATGCGTTCCACTGCTTCTTCCCATCCGAGCGTTGTCAAGCGTTGTCATCGGCGTCATCGGTGCGTGCCGCCTGCGAGGGGTGTCGAGGGCCTTCGGTCACCGGGTGTGGTGCGCGGCCGGCTGCTCGTCGCCCGAGCGCGGGGCGGTGCCGGGCGCGGCGGCCAGGAGGCGGCGGCGCCGGGTGAGCAGGACGGCGGTGCGGGTGAGGACCATGGCCAGCGACATGAAGATGAAGGCGTTCGCGTAGACGTCCTGCCCGCTGAGCTTGTAGTCGATGCTGAACTTGATGATGCCCGCGGGGAACCAGTGCTCGGTCCCGTAGGCGAACAGCACCCGGGCGCTGGACAGGACGAACCACACCGCAGCGTAGCCGATGCCGCCGCGGGTGAAGACGTCGCCGGTGGCGGGGTCGCGGTGGGCGGGCAGCAGGGAGGCGGCGATGAGGCCGCAGATGACGCCGACGCCGATGCCCACGAGCTGGAGGGAGACGTCGTTGCCGGCGTGCGGCAGGGAGTGCACGAACAGCGCGATGACGATGGCGATGGCGAGCAGCGACCGGAGCATGCGCATGTTGGTGACGCGGCGGGTGCCGAGGTCGGTCGCCAGGATGATGGCGAGGATCGTCACGCTCGCGATGAGAGCGGTGAGAAACGGGCTCATGTCTGTCGGGCCTTTCCCTGTTCCGGCGCGATGCTCCGCGCCACTGTCCTCGACCTTATGGAGGACGGGCCCCTGGGCGGGACGACTGAACGGTGGGTCCGTCTGTCCACCGGTCGGTGGACAGGGGTGTATCCGCAGGTGGTAGGACTGGTGCGTGAGTGCAGAGACCCCGATGGCAGCCGATCAGGGCGATGCCGGTGCCCCCGAGGACGGGAACCGGTGGTTCGGTCTGTGGGACGGCTACTTCGCCATCAGTTACATCGTCACGACGGTACTGCTGTTCGCCGGCAGCGGTGACCAGACCGACCGGGCCGTCGCGGTGGCGGCGCTGACGCTGGCGGTGCCGTGGTACGCGGCACTGGGGCGGAGCCTGATGATCCGCCGGGGGGGCCGGGAGGCGTTCGGGCGGCGCAACATGGTGTTCGGGCTGGGCCTGTTCCTGTTGTTCGCGGTGGCCATCTCCTTCGACATCTCGGGGTCGTTCGCGTTGTTCGCGGTGGCGCCGATGCTGATGATGTCGATGCCCACGTCGCCCGCGGTGGCGCTGGTGTTACTGGCCAACCTGATGCCGGTGACGGTGGTGTGGCTGGCCGGCGGTGACGCCCGCAGCGTGCTGCCGACGTCGTTGCTGGGCATAGCGCTGTCGGTGCTGCTGGGGCTGTGGATCAGCCGGGTGGTGCGGCAGAGCCGGGAACGGGCCGAGCTGATCGAGGAGTTGCGGCGCAGCCGGCGGCAGCTGGCGGAGCTGTCGCACCGGGCGGGTGTGTCGGCGGAGCGGGAGCGGCTGGCGCGGGAGATCCACGACACGCTGGCGCAGGGGCTGACGAGCATCATCAGCCTGTTGCAGGCGGCGGAGTCGCAGGTGGAGTCGGCGCCGGCGCAGGCGCTCCGGCACCTGGGGCTGGCGGGCCGGGTGGCCCGGGACAGCCTGGTGGAGGCCCGGGAGTTCGTGGTGGAGCTGACGCCGCCGGCGCTGCGGGAGAGTTCGCTGGTGCAGGCGGTGCGGCGGCAGGCGGACGGGCTGGCGGCCGAGACGGGGCTGGCGGTGCGCTGCACGGTGGAGGGCCCGGAGCGGCCGTTGCCGATGGCGGTGAGCGTGGTGCTGCTGCGGTCGGTGCAGGAGTCCCTGGCGAACGTGCGGAAGCACGCGAAGGGGGCGACGGAGGTGGCCGTGGGCCTGCACTTCGACGACGGGACGGTTCGTCTGGTGGTGCGGGACGACGGGCCGGGGTTCGACGCGGACGGCGGGACGGCGGGCTACGGGCTGCCGGGCATGCGGGCCCGCGCGGAGGAGGTCCGCGGCCGGGCCGTGGTGAGCAGCCGTCCCGGGCACGGCACGACCATCGAGGTGACGGTGCCGCTGGACCCGGCGGAGACGACGGAGAACGGGGAACGGGCGGAATGAGCGACGACATCACGATCAGGGTCCTGCTGGCCGACGACCACCCGGTGGTGCGGGAGGGCCTGTGCGCGATGCTGGAGTCCGCGGACGGCATCAGCGTCGTCGGGCAGGCGTCGTCGGGCGAGGAGGCGGTGGCCCTGGCCGCCCGGCTCTCCCCCGACATCGTCCTGCTCGACCTGCGCATGGGCGGCATGGACGGCGTGGAGGCCACCGGTCATGTGCTGCGCGGCTCGCCGGGCAGCAAGGTGGTGATCGTCACCACGTACGAGAGCGACGCGGACATCCTGCGCGCGGTGGAGGCCGGCGCGTCGGGCTACCTGCTCAAGGGCAGTTCGCGGCAGGAGCTGATCAACGCGGTGCAGTCGGCCGCGCGCGGCGAGACGGTGCTGACGCCGTCGCTGGCGCCCAAGCTGTTCCGGGCGCGGGCGGTGGAGACGCCTCCGCTGTCGGAGCGGGAAACGGAGGTGCTGCGGCTGGTCAGCCAGGGCCTGACGAACGCGGAGATCGGCCGGCGGCTGTTCATCGGCGAGGCGACGGTGAAGACGCACCTGCTGCGGGCGTTCCGCAAGCTGGACGTGTCCGACCGCACGTCCGCCGTCATCACGGCGCTGGAGCGCGGCCTGCTCTGACGGCGGCTCATGACGTGCCGGCCCCCCACCGCGTACGGCGGTGGGGGGCCGGTGCTGCTCAGGCGATGCCGGCCGCCATGCTGCTCTCGGCGAGCTTGGACGGCAGGTCGCGGCGGCGCTTGACCTTCAGCTTGCGGTAGATGCGGGTCAGGTGCTGCTCGACGGTGCTGACCGTGACGTAGAGCTTGGTGGCGATCTCCCGGTTGGTGTGGCCGTGGGCGGCCAGCAGCGCCACCCGCGACTCGGCCTCGGTGAGGGCCTCGGCCTCGCCCGTGGCGTCCACCTGTGCCGTGGCCACCTCGCCGTCGGCGTCGCCGGGCATCAGCTGCTGGCACAGCGGCTCCGCGCCGCACGCCTTGGCCACGTGCCACGCCTTGCGGACCAGCAGGCGGGCCCGGTTGAACTCGCCGAGCGCCCGGTAGCCGTTGCCCAGCTCGCCCAGGCCGATGGCCAGCTGGAGCCGGTCGTCGCCCTGCTCCAGGATCTCCACGGCCTCCTTGAGGACGTGCAGCCGCCGCTTGAGCTCCACGGTGCGGGCCAGCACCAGCAGCTGGGCGCCGCGGCTGCGGCGCGCCCCCGCGTCACCGCGCCGGGGCTGCCGTTCGGCGAGCGCCCGCGCCTGGTCGGGGTCGCCCAGGGCGAGCCACGCCTCGGCCGCGTCGACGCGCCACGGCACCAGCTCGGGGGCGTCCACGCCCCACTCCCCCATCAGCCTGCCGCAGGTGAGGAAGTCCTCCAGGGCGGCGTGGTAGCGGCCGGTCGCCAGGTGGCAGCGGCCCCGTGCTCGTAAATAGTGCAGCCCCGGCAGCGTGCGGAACAACGCCTCCGGCACGGGCTGCTCCAGCAGGGCGGTGGCCTCCTCGTGCCGGCCCATGGCCGTCTCGGCCTGGACGAGGGTGGCCAGCGGCAGCGCGATGCCCACGCCCCAGCTCTGCCGGGACATCAGCGACATCGCCGCGTTGGCGTGGTGCGCGGCGCCCGGCAGGTCGCCCTGGCGCAGCGCGATCTCCGCCCGTACGGCGGACAGCAGGGCGTGCCAGGCGGGGGTGCGGCGGCCCTGGCACTCGCCGAGCAGCCGCTCGCACCAGGCCTGCGCCAGGTCGGCGCGGCCGGTGTAGAGCAGGGCCAGCAGGGCGAAGGCGAGGGGCTGGAGGGTGTTGTCGCTGAGCCGGTAGCGCTGGAGGACGCGCTGGGCCTCGGCGACGGCGCCCTCGCCGTGGTCGCCGGCGAGGGCGGCGGCGACGGCGGAGGCGGCCTGGCCGTGGGCGTCGCCGGTGAGACCGGCGGCCGGGGGTGCGGCGGCCTGGTCGGCGCCGGAGCCGGGGAAGACGGCCCGCAGCGCCGGGCTGATCATGGTGAGCCAGCGGCGGCCCGCCTCCAGGGCGCTGCGCTCGGGGGCGGCGGGGCCGGCCGGGGTGCCGGTGAGGCCGCGGACGGTGTCGGCGGCGTTCTCCAGGTGCCCGGACCAGGCCAGGTAGGACAGGGACAGGGCCACGTCGCGGGCCGGCAGCCGGCCGGGCCGGAGGCCGGCGGTGAGCTGGGGCAGGTGGCCCTCGGCGGCGGCGGGGCTGAGCCGCCAGACGACGCTGACGAGCCGGGCCTTGATGACGGCGCGGTCCTCCTCGTCGGGGCAGGCGGCGTGGGCGAGTTCGAGGCAGCGCAGCGCGAACTCGACGTCGTCGTCGACGAGGGCGTACTCGGCGGCCTCCTGGAGGACGGGCACCATGACGGTGTCGGGGTCGCGCTGGGCGGCCAGCAGGTGGCGGGCCACTTCCAGGGCGGGCGCCCCGTCCTTGTGCAGGAGCTGGGCGGCGCGCAGGTGGAGGGCCTGGAGGACCGCCTTGGGGGTGGCGGCCAGGACGGCGTCGCGGGCGGAGTCGTCGCGGAAGGCGCCGTCGGTGAGGACGGCGCACCGGTCGAGGTCCTTCAGGCCCTGCTCGGCGACCTCGGCGTGCACGTCGAGGACGCGGCTGAGGAGGGCGGTGGAGCCGGCCCCGCCGAGGACGGCGACGCCCTGGGCGACGAGGAGCGTCTCGGGTTCGCCGCGGTGCAGGCAGTCGCGCACGGCCTGGGAGAACAGCTCCGCGGGGGCCGGGCGCTGGAACGGTTCGCCGTGGTCCCGGCTGCTGCGGCTGTCCTCCAGGAGGGCGCGGAGCAGCAGCGGGTTGCCGCCGGTGATGCGGTGGCACTCGGTGGAGATCCGGGCGGCGGCCTGGGGGCTGAGGTGGCCGGCGAGGACGTCGGCGGTGCCGCGGGCCGTGAGCATGTCGACCTGTACGCGGCTGCAGTGGGGCTGGCGCAGCAGCTCGGCGTGGAAGGCCAGTTGTTCCTGGCGCAGCCGGGTGGTCTGGGTGAGGACGATGAGGACGCGTACCTGGCGGACGCGCCGGGCGAGGTAGAGCAGGAACTGCAGGGAGTGGTCGTCGGCGCAGTGCACGTCGTCGACGGCGATGACGACGGTGCGTTCGGCGGCCAGCTGCATCAGGGCCCAGGAGGCGTAGGGCATGGCCTGCATCCGGGCGTGCGGGCCTTCTTCGGCCACGTCGTCCATGCGGTGCAGCACCTCGGTGCGCAGCCGGTCGGTGATCGAGGGGTGGTCGAAGATCTTCCGCAGGACGCCGAAGGGGAGGTCGCGCTCGGCGCGGGAGGCGGTGGCGTCGAGCAGCAGCACCCCCTCGTTCATCGCCTGTTCGGTGAAGCTCTCCAGCAGCTGGGTCTTTCCGCTGGCCACGGCGCCGCTCACGAGGACGACGCGACCCCGCCCCGTTTTCGCGCTCTGCAGCAGGTCGTTGAGTGCCGCCAGGTGGGAATCGCGTTCCACCAAGGGACCGGACAATGTCAAGGTCATGAATTCCCCCGACGCGCGGCCACGCCGGGTGGGGGTGGTCGCCCCGGCGTGCGCGCGTGGATCGGATGGTCGGAACCAAGGGTTCTGGGGATGCTGGAACACAGCGGACCGGCTCCCGTGGGCCGGTGCACGCCCGGGGCCCCGCTCGGCGGGCGGGGCGTTCCGCTACGAGGCGGCCGCGGCCGCGGTGATCCCCTCGGAGACGATCCGGACGATCTCCTGCTGGTGCTGGGCGAGGAAGAAGTGGCCGCCGGTGAAGGCGTGGAGGGCGAACGCGCCGGTGGTGTGGTCGCGCCAGGCCTCGGCCTCCTCCCGGCTGGTGCGCGGGTCGCTGCTGCCGGTGAGCACGGTGACGGGGGTCTGCACCGTGGCGCCGGGCTCGGACCGGTAGGTCTCGATGGCCTTGTAGTCGCTGCGGATGGCGGGCAGCACCATGCGCAGCAGCTCCTCGTCACCGAGGATCTGGGAGTCGGTGCCGCTGAGCAGCCGCATCTCGGCGACGACGCCGTCGTCGTCGCGGCGGTGCACGTTCTCGTCGCGGTAGCGCGAGGGGGCGCGGCGGCCGGAGGCGAACAGCGTCAGCGGCACGAAGCCGAGGTCCCGCTCCAGCCGGCGGGCGACCTCGAAGGCGATGACCGCGCCCATGCTGTGGCCGAAGAGGGCCGTGGGCCGGTCCAGCCACGGCTTCAGTTCCGCGGCGATCAGGTCGGCGTACTCCCCGATGTCCTCCACGGCCTTGTCATGGCGTCGGTCCTGACGTCCTGGGTACTGGACGCAGAGCACGTCGACCGCCGGTGCCAGTGCCCGGGACATGGGGAAGTAGAACGGGGCCGACCCGCCGGCGTGCGGCAGGCAGACCAGACGTACTCCGCTGTCCTCGGCAGGGTGGAAACGGCGTATCCAACGGCTTGCGTCCTGGAGCTCACCCACTGCACGAAACTCTTTCCTGTGGATCCGCGATGGTGGCCGGGCAGCGTCCCCCGCGTGCCCACGGCACGCCTCCGACCGGCGGGTTCACCGTCCGGGGCGGCTCTTCCGCGAAGGGCTCGGCCGGTTCATGTCTAGCAGAACGGTTGATCTAGGGGGTACCCCTACCTTCGGGTGTTCCGGCCGGTAAGGGCTGAAACGGGCCACGGGGCCCAGGACGGGCAGGGCCGGTCGGCCCTTGCGCCGCAAGGGGGTGCGCGACCGATGATTTCCGGCCGTTCAGCAGGGGTATTCATAGATTTCACCGGACGGGAAATCATGCCCTTGCACGGTTACGTTCTGGATTCCCAAGAACGAGACGATCCGTCGGTTTAGGCGGGCATTTCACTCCATATGTCTGTCGTCCTGCCGCCCTCCTTGTCGCCCCTGGACCGCCTTGATAAGAAGGGCGCCGCTGGCCGGGGGGAAACAAGGCCGACAACGGGGGCAAGATGATCTTTGGTGTTCTGGGGCCCGTCGGGATCTGGAGCGACGACGCCCGTGCCGAGCGCCTCGCCGAGGCGCAGTTGAGCGAGCACAGAACGCGGGGGGCCCTGGCCGCCCTGCTGCTGCGCCCGAACCAGTACATCACCCAGTCCGCGCTCGCCGATCTGCTCTGGGACGACCCGCCGCCGTCGGCCCGGCCCAATCTGCGCGCGCACGCGGCACGCCTGCGCAAGGCGCTCCTCGCCGCCGACCCGCGGGAGCAGCGGCTCAAGTCGCTGCGGCGCGGCGGCGACTGGACCGGCGGCGCGTACCTGCTCGTGGTGCGGCCGCTGGAGGTGGACGCCGACGTCTTCCTGCGGCTGCTGGCCCGCGCCCGGGGCGACGCGCTCGCCGGCCGGCACGCGGAGGCGGTCGCGGGCCTGCGCCAGGCGCTGGGCCTGTGGCGCGGGGAGGCGGGCGGCACCGACGTGGCCGGCTCCACCCGGCTCCTTGCCCAGCTGCGGTCCTTCAACGACCTGCGCATCACGGCGCAGGAGGACCTGATGGCCGCCCGGCTCCGGCTCGGCGAACACCGCGTCCTCATCCCGCAGATCCGCTCGGTGCTCGCGGACCACCCGCACCGCGAGATCGCGTGGAGCCAGCTGATGTACGCGTACTACCGCTGCGGCGACATGGCCAACGCCCTGCGCACGTACCAGGAGGCCCACACGGTCCTGGACCGCGAGCTGGGCGTCCAGCCGGGCGACGGCCTCCAGCAGCTGCACCACGCCATGCTGAACCGCGACGACGACCTCGTTCTGCGGACGCTCGAAATGACGTGACGGCCGGGCCGGGCGGGGGTCACTGCCGGAAGAAGACGGCCTCCGCCAGGCCGACCGGGGTGCCCGGCGGCAGGAGTTCGACCGCCGAGGGCCACTCGCGGGGCTCGGGCAGCCCGAGTGCGGCGGCGAGCCGGGCGGAGAAGCGCGGCATCAGGGGCGCCGCCACGCAGGCCAGCAGCCGGGCCGCGGCAAGTTCCAGCGCCACGGCCGTGCGGGCCTCGTCGCGCCACTCGTCCGGGCCCGCCAGCAGCCCCTCGCGCCGTCCGAAGGCCGCCGCCTCCTCGACCAGCCCGTCGAGTTCGGCCGCGGCCCGGCGCAGCGAGAACGCGTCCGGCCCGAGAGCGGTGGTGACGGCGGACAGCCGGACCCCGAGGCTCGCCAGGAACGCCGAGTGCGCCGGCGTCCAGTTCCCCGCGTCGGGCGCGGTGCCGCCGTACTCGCGGGCGATGCGGCGCCCCAGGCCGTTCAGCCACTGCTGCCAGGTCCCGATCAGGGTCTCGCTCAGCACCTTGTCGTAGGCCGCGCGCCGGAAGTCGGTACGCACGTCCTCCGGGCGGGTGCTGCTCAGGTAGTAGCGGACGGCGTCCACGCTGTCCGGGCCGAGGATCTCCTTGCCCCACACGGCGTGCCGGCGACTGGTGGAGAACTTCTCTCCCTCCAGCAGGTAGAACTCGTTGACGTGGTAGTCGATGTCCGGCTCCCAGTCCGGGAAGGCCAGCCGGTACAGCACCGGGTAGAGCACCCCGTGGTAGAAGCTGTTGTCGTAGCCGAAGAAGTGGACGACCTTCCAGTCCGGCCGTGGCTCCAGGGCCCGCCAGCCGGCGCCGGTGCGCCGGCCCAGGGCCTCGATGCCGTGCAGGAAGCCGTACGACATCTCCGGCCACACCCAGATCACCTGGCCCTCGGGGCCCGCCTCCGCCGGGGGCACGCCCCAGGCCGACGGGTGCGTCACCGGCAGGTCCAGCCGGTCCCGGCCGAGGACGCGGTGCGCGAGCTCCGCCAGCCGGGCGGGCACCCGGCCCGCGCGGTGGTGCTCGCGGACGGCGTCGCGGAACTCGTGCAGCGGCAGCACGTACCGGGCCAGGCGGTCGCGCCGCGGCGGCGCCGACGAGTGCGCCGAGACCGGCCCGGCCAGGTCGGTGACGACGTTGGGCTCGCCGCACTCCTCGCAGATGTTGCCGCTGGTCGTGCCGGAGCAGCCGGGGCAGCCCCCGCTGACGTCCACCTCGTACAGGTACTGCCCGCTCTCCGCGTCGAACAGGGCCTCGCCCTCGGTCAGGGACACCTTTCCCGAGCCGGTCAGCCGGGCGAAGTACTGCCGCAGCCCGTCGCGGTAGGCGGCGTCCCGGCCGGTCACCGTGTACTGGTCGGGGACGATGTCCATCAGCCGCAGCGTCTCGGCGATCTCGGCGCTGTAGTGGGCGGCCGTCGCCGCCGGAGACCGGCCCTCGGCACGGGCCGCCGCCGCCACGTAGCTCTGGAAGTCGTCGCTGCCCGTCAGGTGCCAGGCGCGGGCACCGTTCATGCGCTGGAAGCGCACGTAGGCGTCCGCGCCCAGGTAGGGACCCGACAGGTGGCCCAGGTGCAGGTCACCGTTGGGCGTGGGCGGGGTGGAGAAGACGAAGACGGGGCGGTCGCCGAAGCCCTTGCGCTCCGCCGAGGCCGCCGAGCGCCGGGCCCGGCCGGCGTCCCGCCAGTACTGGGTGAGGAAGACCAGGTCCGTCCCGCCGGTGTTGGTGAGCACATGGGACTCGAAGGGCTCGAAGAGCGCCACGGTACCCGGGGCGACGGTGTGCCGGCGGCCGTCGCACTCGAGCTCGCCGCGGCCCGCGACGATCACGAACATCTCCGTCTCGTCGTGGCGGTGCCGGCGGGTCGACCGCCCGGGGGCCACCCGGCCCCACCCGGCCCCGGTCCCCAGGCCCTCCACGGAGCTCATCCCGATGCCGAACGCCTCGTGCAGCCCGGCGGCGTCGTACACATTGATGATCATGAAGCCATCCCTTCCGGTACTCCCGACGGTTTCTTCGGCAGCAGCAGCCCGGCGGCCTCCGCGGCGATCGCGGGGGCCAGCCGGTACCCCGATCCGCCGGCGGCCCCGGCGAAGACCACCCGGCCGGCCGGGTCCAGCGGCCCGACCAGCGGCTCGCGCCCCGGCCCGTAGGCGTCGCAGAACACCCGGCCGGCCGGGGCGTGCCGGACCAGCTCCGGCGCGTACCGGGCCAGCACGGCGTGGGCCTCGTGCAGGTTGCGGGCCGAGATGCCGCCCGTCACGGCGTCCGGGCCGACGTCCCACTCGGGGCAGGTGTAGCTGAACAGCCAGTGGCCGCGGTCGTGCAGGGGCAGCAGGAAGGCGTCCTCGTCGTGGAGGACGACCACGGGGTCGCCCGGCTCGGGGGCGACGTCCACGTGCAGCGCCACCACCTTCTTCACCCGGGCCCCCAGCGGCGCCACCAGGTCCCGCCAGGCCGGTTCGGCCAGCCAGGGCCCCGGGGCGAGCACCACACGGCCGGCCCGCACCACCTCCCCGGTGCCCAGCCGCAGCTCCACGTCCCGCTCGCCGGGCCGCAGCCCGGTGACCCGGGCACCCTCCCGGAACACCACGCCCCCCGCGCGCAGCCGCCGGACCACGAACTGCGTCAACCCGTGCACGTCGGCGTAGTGACAGCCCTCCCCCGTCCAAGCCGCCGCGCCTTCCGGCACCCGGACCGGGCCGCCCGGCACCGGACCGGCCCGCCGCAACCGGGCCACGGGGAGGTAGACGTCCCGCAACGCCCGTTCACCGGTCGCCGCACCGATCAGCGTCATGGGCAGCGGGTGCAGGGGCACGCCCGGGTGGCGGGTCCGCAGCGCCGCATAGCGGTCGTGGCTCAGCGCCGCCATGTGCCGGATGCGCTCGGTGGCGCCGCGCGGGAAGTGCAGGCCGGCCGAGCGCCGGGAAGCACCCGAGGCGGGAGTGTCGCGGTCC
Organism: Streptomyces mashuensis; assembly: GCF_014654785.1. Taxonomy (GTDB): domain Bacteria; phylum Actinomycetota; class Actinomycetes; order Streptomycetales; family Streptomycetaceae; genus Streptomyces; species Streptomyces mashuensis. The sequence continues at coordinate 78,501 of NZ_BNBD01000007.1, read as the reverse complement.
AGCACCATCAGCGACGTCTGCGGTGCCCGGGCGTGCAGCTCCCGCGCGACCATGCAGCCGATGACGCCGGCCCCGACCACGGCGACGTCCACGCCCGTCGTCACGCCGGCCACGGCGCCTCGCCGGTGTCCTTCGCCGACCACTCGATGAACGAGGCGAGCTGGTCGTCGCCGCGCACGCCGAGCAGCCGGTCGGCGATGCGCCGGCTGCGCCAGGCGTTGAGGCTCAGGTTGGGATCGGCGAGGCCGCGCTGCTGCCGGGTGGCGTTCTGCACGAACACGTCGTGGCCGGGCGGGCCGTCCCACAGCACCGCGTAGTCCTCGTCCACCTTCGGCTCGCCGTCGACCCGTTCCATGCGGCCGGCGATCGGCTCCAGGAAGTCCATGGGCGCGCAGCGGAAGCCGGTCGCCCACACCACCACGTCCGCCTCCAGGCGCTCGGCGCGGCCGGGCTGGTCGTTGTGGCGCAGGGTGAGGGCCCAGGTGCCGGCCGGGCCGCGGCCGACCTCGACCACCTCGCGGTTGGGGTGCAGCCCCACCAGGTCGGTGCGGTCCTCGACGAAGCGGTGCAGGTAGATCCGCTGGTAGATGGCGCGGAGCGTGTCCTCGGAGATGCCGTCGCTGCTGAGCAGGTGCTGTTCGTTGAAGGCCTTGCGCAGCTCGCCGGGCAGGGTGAAGAAGTAGTCGGAGAAGGAGGGCGTGTAGAAGTCGTTGGTGAACGGGGAGTCGTCCATGGGGAAGTAGTTGCGGCGCCGTGACACCCAGGACACGCGGCGCGGCAGGGCGGTGCCCGTGCGGGAGACGAGGTCCAGGAACGCCTCCGCCCCGGACTGCCCGCCGCCGACCACCACGACCCGCTTGCCGCCCAGGTCCTGTGCCCTCGTCATGAACTCGCTGACGTGGTACTGGGTGGTGCCCGTCCACGGGCGGGCCTGCGGCGGCAGCCACGGTGCGATGCCGACGCCCACGGCGACGTTGTCGGCGGTCAGGGTGCGGCGGTCGGTGCGGACGCGGAAGACGCCGTCGAAGGCGACCTCCCGCACCTCCTCGCCGAAGACGACGTTCTCGTTGCGGCCGGCGGCCCAGGCCAGGTAGTTGCGGAACTCCTGGCGCGGCACGGCCGGGAACCGGGCGTTGAGAAAGTGGTAGATGCGCCCCTGGTCGTGCAGGTAGGCCAGGAACGAGAAGGGGTTGACCGGGTCCGCGAGGCTGACCAGGTCCTTGAGCATCGAGACCTGGAGCGAGGTGCCGGGGATCTGCTGGTCGTCGTGCCATCCGAAGGCGGTCTTCCGGTCCAGGAAGAGGTTGCTCACCTCCGGGTGGCCGTGCAGGAGGGAGGCCAGGCTCAGGTTCGCCGGCCCCACGCCGATGCCCAGACAACGGTAGTGGGTGGGTGATCGGCCGTGCTCGTGCTCCATGTGCGGGACCTCTCTTTCGAGCCGGGACGGACGGTCAGTGCACGACGGACAGCGGGGAACGGGGGACGGGGCCGCCGGGGGCGTGGGCCTTCCACCAGTCCTGGCCCTCGGCCGGGAGGGTGTGGATCGGGTCGTGGTACTCGTACAGCCGGGTCAGGGCGTCGGGGTCGTCGGCGTCCAGCGCGGTCCGGTAGTTCTTGGACCAGTACGAGATGCCGCGCACCCGGTCGTAGTCGGAGACCTGGTGCACCCAGCGCTTGCCGACGAAGGGCACGTCGCACACGATGCGGGGCGTCGCGAAGCCCGGCAGGTAGCCCATGATGCGGTGCTGGAGGTCCTGGGCCTCGGCCACGGAGGTCCGCCAGTGCTCGCTGTGGGGAATCATGTCGCAGAGGTAGACGTAGTACGGCGTGATCATGGCCTGGTCGAGCAGGGCGAAGGACAGGTCGAGCAGGGCCGCGGGGCTGTCGTTGACCGAGCGCAGCAGCACCGCCTGGTTGCGGATGTCGCGGAGCCCGGCGTCGAACAGGCGCCGGGCGGTGGCCACCACGGCGGGGGTGATCTGCTGGGCGGCGTTGGCGTGGGTGTGCAGGGCCAGCTGGACGCCGCGGGAGCGGGCGGTGGCGGCCAGCCGGGCGATGCCGGCGACCACCTTGTCGTCGGCCCAGTGCTGGGGCAGGCCGATCAGGCCCTTGCTGGCGAGGCGGATGTCCCGGATGGAGTCGATCTCCAGGAGGGCGTCGACGAACGCCTCGACGCGCGGCCACGGCACGTTGGCGAGGTCGCCGCCGGAGACCACGACGTCGCGCACGGCCGGGGTCTTCCGGAGGTAGGCGGTCATCGCGTCCAGCCGGGCCTGCGGTTTGAGGGCGAAGGCCGTCTTGCGGACCTGCGGCGTGGACGTGCCGACGAGGTCCATCCGGGTGCAGTGCCCGCAGTACTGGGGGCAGGTGGAGACGAGCTCGGCCAGGACCTTGGTGGGGTAGCGGTGGGTGAGTCCCTCGGTCACCCACATGTCGCGCTCGTGCAGGGAGTCCCGCTGGGCGTAGGGGTGGGAGGGGAAGTCGGTGCGCCGGTCGGAGAAGACCGGCAGCATGTAGCGGCGGACGGGGTCGTCGTAGAAGGCGTCGGTGAGGCTGCCGGGCCCGTCGGCGGGGCTGTCCGCCGCGATGGTGTTGAGCATGTGCGGGGTGATCAGCAGCGGCATGGTGGCGCAGGTGCGCTGGTCGTGCTCGAGGTCGGCGAGGAAGGTGTCGGCCAGGAGGTCGCCGGTCACCTCCCTGAGCTGCCGGACGTTCTTCACGCAGTGGGCCCGCTGCCACTGTGCCGACCGCCACTCCCGGTCGGTGACGTCGCGCCAGCCGGGCAGGCGCCGGTGGTCGGGGTCTTCGGGGGTCGACTGTCGGTAGGAGTACGGCTGTTGCACGTCGTGGGACATCCGACGTCCTCTCGATTCGTTGCGCTGTCGGGGGTGCGCCGGGGCGGCGGCACGGACCGCCCCGGCGCACCGGGCCGTCAGGCCGGCGGCGACCATCCGGCCGCCGCGAAGGCGGGTGCGTGGACGGCCGCGCCGGTGGACACCTCGCCGAGGGTGGTCAGCCCGCGCAGTACGCGCCGGTAGGGCTCGCTGAGTGCGGTGAGCACGTCGTGCAGGGGCTGTGGCACGGCCGCGATGCGCGGCAGGGCACGTTCCACGGTCGTGCTCCACTGCTGCCGGAGCCCTGGGGAACGGCCCTCGTCGGTGGTGATCGTGCCGCGGCAGCGGGGGCTGCGGCAGTGACAGGCCATGCTCCAGCCGTGGTCCTCGGCGAAGGTGGCGTAGTCGCAGGTCACCTCCTCGCCGGGGGCGATGTCCCGGACGGCCACCCCGAAGTCCAGGCCGAAGTCGAGGACGTTGGCCTCGCAGGAGTGGTTCATCAGGTAGGCGCCCAGGCAGGGCAGCAACAGGCTGCCGTCGGCCAGCAGGTGGCCGTACGTGTCGAGCGAGGCGAACCGGTCCTCGGGCAGGGCGGCCACCTCCTCCCGGGACCAGCGGGAGCACTTGGTGCAGGGCAGCCAGACGACCGTTCCGGCGGGCAGGGGCTCGGTGGCGAAGAGGCCGACGTTGTGCGTGCGGCTCGCCCTGATGTCGATTCCCTTGGTGAGCACGGTCTCAGGCCAGCTTCAGGAGGCCGGCGAGGACGCTCTCCAGTTCCTCGACCCGCTGGTGGGTGCCGCCCAGGATCAGGTAGCGCCACTTGCCGTCGGAGGAGAGGGTGTCGGCGGTGAGGACGACGCCCTCGTCGGCGCCCGGCCGGAAGTCGATGCCTTCCTTGCGGATCAGGCCGAGCCCCGTGGCGAAGTCCGGCTCGGCACCGCCCGGCCGGGTGTCGGCCAGCCACACCGCCCGTTCGGCCCGCTCCTCGCCGAGGAGTCTCCGGACGAGGAAGTCCAGGTAGGTGCAGCCGGTCTTGCGGACGTTGCTCTCGGTGGAGTACAGCACGCCGTCGGGGGTGATGCCGCCGTCGATGTCGAACGGGCCGCGGTAGCCGGCCGCGTGCAGGTGCTGCCCCAGGGCCAGGCCCGCGGCGACGAGTTCGTCGACGGCCGCGGAGCCGGCCACGAGCGGGGTGATCTGGCCGCTGAAGCTTCCGTTGGGCGTCCGCATCTCCCCGACGTGCAGCACCGCGGGCCCGTCCGCGCGGGACTCCATCTCGACGGTGACCACCCGCTCGAAGGTCAGGCGCTCCTCGACGACCCAGCCGGGAGGCTGTTCGGCGACCGTGGGCAAGTAGGCGGCGAGCCGGTCGTCGAGCCCCGCGAGGTCGGCCCGGTCGAGGAAGATCACACCGTAGCCGTTGGAGCCGCGGGCCGGTTTCACGACGGCGCCGTCGTGCTCGGAGAGAACGCGGCGCACCGCGGTCGCGAGCTCCTCGGGCGTGCCGCAGGTGTGGCCCTCGGCGATCCGGATGCCCAGGGCGCGGGCCGTCTCGCGGAAGCCGGGCTTGGTGTTGATGCGGTACGCGGCCTCGACGGCCTGCTCGGGTACGGTGCCCGACGGGTAGTCCTCCAGGGGGACGCCGAGTTCGGCTGCGAGGTCCAGCGCCGGGCGGTCCTGGGCGAAGGGGTGGAAGCGGATGCCGGGCCGGGCCTCGGTCTCGGTTCGCAGCCGGTCCGTGAGGCCGTTGCGGCGCACCGCCTCGGTGAGGGTGGCCAGGCCGTCGGTGGGTGCGTGGAGCAGGGTGACGTCGTCCGGGGAGAAGCCGAGCATCTCGCAGGCGTAGTCCCGCAGGGCGCCGGGCACGGCCCGGGGGGTCAGCAGGACGTCGCCGGGCCGGGTCAGCCAGATCTTGCGGGGGGAGACGGCCACCAGGGCGTCGGCGTGCCGGTGCACGGGGACGGTGACCATGAGTTCGTTGACGAAGTTGGCGAAGACGAGCAGGGGGTGGTCGCGGCGCATGGCGGGGGTTCCTCCGATCACGCGGCGGGCTTGACGCCGCCGAAGACGGCGTGCCCGGCCTTCATCCAGTACAGGTCGACCTCGGTGAACCCCGCCTCGCGCAGCCAGCCCAGCTGGTCGAGGACCGGGGAGGGCTTGTCCAGCTCGTCGGGGTACTCGTAGCAACTCCACTCGAGGGCGTGGAACTTGTCGTAGGCCTGGAGGCCGCCGGTGCCGGCGAGGCTCTGCTCCCGTACGGCGTCGTTCCACATGGCGCGGGCCAGGGCGACTCCGCGTGGGCCCGCCGGCTGGACGAGGTCGGCGATGACGAGGACGCCGCCGGGGCGCAGCATGGTGTGCACGTCGCGGTAGAGGGCGCGCTTTCCGTCCGCGTCCAGGTGGTGGACGGCCAGGGAGGAGACCACGGCGGCGGGGGCCACGGGGCGCTTCCGCCAGTCGTGGGCGGCCAGGTCGAACCGTTCGGTCCGGAAGCGGTCGCCGTGGCCGGCCAGGTCGCGGCGGGCCGTGTCGAGCATGGCGGGGCTGAGGTCCAGGCCGGTGACGGTGGCGGTGGGGAATGCGGCGAGGAGGGCCGCGCTCAGTTTTCCCTGCCCGCAGCACAGGTCCAGCATTTCCACGGGGGAATCGGGCGGCGGAATCATCGCGGTGACGACGTTCATCTGGGTCTGCCGCTCGGGGACGAAGTACTCGCCGAGTTCGATGAATTCGCTGGAATCCTGCTCGTGCCAATCCTGCTGCAGCGTCATGGGGGTCTCCCTGTCGTGATGGCAGAAAGGTTTCGGCGAAAGGCGTGCCGAGGCACACGGGGGCGGCGCCTCGTTCTAGTCCATCGCGGTTCTTCCGAGAAAGGACGTGACGGCCGACGCGACGGCGTGGGGTGCGTCCACGTGGCACATGTGGCCGGCCGCCGGTATCAGCACCGTGGTGCTGCCGGGCAGAAGAGCGGCCCAGGCGGAAAGGTGCGGGGGTCCGGCCAGGCCGTCGAGTTCTCCGGTGAGGGCCAGGACCGGGCAGGTGAGGTGGCGGACGGCCTCCCGGACGGTCCCGTCGAGTGCGGGGAATTCGGTCGTGTTGAAATGCCGTAGCGCGTCGGCGTTCGCCGGCCGGGTGGCGAGCCCGGCCCGCCAGGCGCGGGCCCGGCCGGTCAGCGGGCCCAGCCACAGCGGGGCGAGCCGGGCGAGGAGCCGGCCGAGGGCGGCGTCGTCCTCGGGCTCCGCGGGCGTGCGGTCCAGGAGGGCCAGCGCTTCGGCGACGGGTCCCTCGGCGGACCGTGCCCGGTGGCCGGCCGCGGCGATCCGGTCGGCCCGTTCGCCGCCGAAGGCGGGCGTGGCGAGCAGGACGAGGTGGCGCACCAGGCCGGGGCGGCGGGCGGCGGCCAGCAGCGCCACCAGGCCGCCGTGCGAGTGGCCCAGCAGGTCGGCCGGTTCCCCGTCGGCGTGCTGCTCCAGCCAGGTCACCAGGTCGTCGGTGTAGTCCCGCAGCGCGTAGCCGTCCGGGGCGGCCGGGCGCGGGGCGTCACCCGTGCCGCGGGGGTGCAGCAGCGCCACGGTCCGTCCGGGGAGGGCGGCCGTCAGCGGCTCCAGGTACGAGGGGTGCAGGCCGGGGCCGCCCGGGTGGCACACCAGCAGGGGACCGCTTCCGTACCGGGAGACGGCGGGACGTGAAGCCACTCACGCCTCCCGGGGGATCAGCAGCCGGGCGCATCCGGCCGAGACCAGGGTGAGGGCGGCGGCCACCGCGAAGGTGGTGCGCAGCGACACCGCGCCGGCCAGGAAGCCGCCCAGGGCGGTGCCCACCGGGAAGCCGATGAGGTTGACGCTGATGGACACGGTCATGATGCGGCCGAGCCAGCCGGGGTCGGTGCGGCGCTGGCGGAGGGAGAGGAGGCTGACGTTGACGGTCCCCTCCGCCATGCCGAAGACGGCCAGCCCGGCGCCGAGAGCGATCAGGGAGCCGAGGGCGCTCAGCGGGAAGACCGCGAGGGCGGCGACCACCGTGGCACCGGCCATGTAGCGGCGCTCGACCCCGGCGTGCAGCATCTTGCCCGCCAGGAGGGCGCCCAGCCCGCCGAAGAGGCCCGCGACCGACCACATGGCGCCGGCCAGCCGGCCGGCCGAGTCGCCGTCGGCGAACCAGCGCTCGACGGCGACCGGGACCACGACGATGAGCATCCCGTAGGCGACCTGGAACACCGAATAGGAGACGGCCAGGGCGCGCAGGGTGGCGTTGCGCGCCAGGTAGCGGATGCCGTCCCAGGCCGCCTGCAGCAGGTGCCGTTCGGTGCCGCCGCCGGGTGCGGCGGGGCGGCTGCCGCCGCGCAGCAGCGCGAGGCTGAATCCGGCCATGGCGTACATGGCGGCGATGGTCATCAGGGTGGGGTCGGGGCCGGCCGCGGCGAACAGCGCGCCGGCCGCCAGGGGGCCCGCCACCTCGATGACCGAGTACGTGCTGAGGTCGAGGGCGTTGGCCTTGTCGTAGGCGGCCTCGGGGACGAACTGCGGGAAGAGCGTGCGGATTCCGCCGTCCGTCAGCGGGCTCGTCAGCGAATAGAGCGCGAGGAGCAGGAAGAGCAGCGCGGGGGTCAGTACGCCGGAGAGGGAGGAAATCCCGATGGCGCCGATGCAGACGGCGCTTCCCACGCCGTCCAGGGCCACTGCCCGTACGGCGCCGAAACGGTCGAGAATCGCTCCCGCCACCGGGCTCACCACGAATCCGGGGAAGGTGAGGAAGAATCCGCTGAGTCCCGCGACGGCTGCCGAGTCGAACTGCGCAATGGCATAAAGAACGACGGCGAACAGCATCATGGCATGGCCCAGCCGGAACAGCGAGGCCGCCAGGAGAAGTTGCGGGACGTTGCGGGATGTCAGGACACTTCGATAGGAGACCGGCTGAGTCATGTACCTATCACTTCGCGTAGCTCCCCCGTGAACGTGGGACACCAACTGACCGCGCCGACAAGGATGTTGGCATATGTCGTCGATCTATGGAAGCCTCGATCGCGGTCAACTTCCTGCATGATGAAATGAAGGAGTGTTGTGGCCCGACGTATTGCTTCCCCGCCGCACCCGGGTGACCTGCGCGTCCTGTATCTCGGCCGGCAGCAGGAGGCCGTGGACGCGCTGACCCGGCTGGGTGCGGCAGTGACGTGTGTGATGCAGCCCACGGAGCGCGAGAAGGCGCTCCGGGAGGGGTTCGGCGGGGCCCTGGCGGTCGCCGGGGACCACACCTGCGTGGAGGACGTGCTGGGGGCGCTGGCCGATCTGGGCCTGGCACCGGAGGACTTCTCCCTGGTGTGCACCGAGGACGAGTTCGCCATCGTCACGGCGGCGGTGCTGGACGGCCGGGACGGCCCGGCCGTGGCCGCGGCCCTCGCCCTGCGGGACAAGGGGCTCCAGAAGCGGCTGGTCAGGGCCGCCGGCATCCCGACGGCCGACTGGGCGCGCTTCCCGGACCTGACGGCCGTGGCCGGCGCGGTGGAGCGGGGCGCGCTGCGCTTCCCCTTCGTCGTCAAGCCCCCGGCAGGCGCGGGGGCCCAGCACACCTGGGTGGTCGCCGGCCGGGAGGGCCCGGACGGCCTGGACGCCCTGCTGCGCCGCCCCGGCACACCGGCCGGCCCCTGGCTGGCCGAGGCGTTCGTCCCCGGCGAGGAGCTGCACGTCGACGGCGTGGTCCGGGACGGCCGGGTGCTGCTGGCCTCGGTCAGCCGCTACCTGCACAACGTCGTCGACGTGCACCGGGGCCGGCTGGTGGCGTCGGCGACGCTGGACGACGACGCCGAGCGCGACCTGATCCGCGCCGCGACCGACCTGACCGAGCGGTCCCTCGCCGCCCTCGGCCGCACCGACGGCGTCTTCCACCTGGAGGCGTTCCACCGGGACGGCGTCCTCACGTTCGGCGAGTGCGCGGGCCGGATCGGCGGCGGCCTGATCCTGGAGGCGGTGCGCCGGAAGCACGGCATCGACCTGTACCACGAGTGGGCGGCGGCCGTGCTCGGCCGTCCCTCGTCCGTCACCGGGGGCGGCCCCGGACCGGTCAAGGACTCCTTCGGCTGGGTGAACCTCGCGGCGCCCCCGGGCCGGATACGGGAGCTGCCGTCCCGGGAGGCCCTCGAAGCCCGTCCCGGTGTCGTCGAGGGCCAGCTGTGGGCGGCGCCGGGCGAGGTCGTGGGGGACCTGAGCCAGGGCTCCCACCTGCTCGTCGCCAAGGCCCTGGTGCAGGCGCCGAGCGAGGCCGCCGCCCGGTCCCAACTGCTCGATGTGGCCGCGTGGTTCGGCGAGGAGCTGCGCGTCGATCCCCTGGACGGCACGGCATGAGCACCCGGGGCACGGGGCGGCTCCTCACGCTCGCCGAGGCCGGGCGGTCCGCCTCGTGGGCCGCGTTGTGCGACTCCGACGACCTGTTCTGCACCGCGCCGTGGCTCGCCGTCGAGCGCGACGCCGTCGGGCCCTGGGTTCCCGCCCGCAGCGCCTGCCTGGTCCGTACGGACGGCGACCACGTGGTTGCCGGTGTCACCCTCCAGCAGTTCGACCGGGCGGTCGGCGACGAGACGTGCCGCGTCGACAAGATGGTGCGCTCCCTCACCGGATGCGACGACACCCTGGGCGCGGAGCTGGAGGCGGCCCTGCTGCCGTCACTGATGTGCGGCGGCTGGTTCAACTCCACCGTCCTGACCCCGCCCGGCCTCCCTGGCCCGGCGGCCGGCGCGGCACGCCGCGCCGCGATCGCGGAGGCGGTCGCCACCGCCAGGTCCTGGGGCAGCCCATCGGTCTGTTTCCCGTACGTCGACGGTGCGGACGCCGGGCTGCGCGCGGCCCTGCGGGACGCGGGTTTCCGCGAGCTCCCCGCGCCGGCACGCCACGTGCTGGACTGCGACCACCCGTCGTACGACGCCTATCTGGCGACGCTGCCGTCACGGCGCAGGGTGCGCATGCGCAAGGAGTGGCGGCAGTTCCAGGAGGCGGGCGTGGTCACGGACCAGGTGCCCCTGGAGGGCGCGACGGTGGAGCGGGCGGCGGCGCTCGCCCACCGGCTCGACCAGAAGTACGGCGAGAGCTCGACGGCCGGCCAGCTCACGGAGTGGTTCGCGGCCATCGCCCGGCACGTCCCGGCGACGGTGTTCACCGCGTCCCTGGAGGGCCGGGTGTTCGCCATGACCCTGTGGCTGCACTGCGGCGAGCGGCTCTACGGCTTCCACGCCGGGTTCGACTACGAGGTGGGACGCGGCCTGCCCATGTACTCGGTGGTCGGCTACCACCTGCCGATCGCGTACGGCTGCGCGCATCCGGGGGTGAAGGTGCTGGAGTACGGCATCAGTGCCGACGAGGCCAAACTCCTCCGCGGGACCCGGGCCCTGCCCCAGACCCTCGCGCTGCTCCCTCTCACCCCGCGCGCGGAGGCCGTCCTGACGAAGCTGGAGGACCGGCTGCCGTCACCCGCGTAGGGCCGTCCGTACGGTGCGGGGGCGGCACCCCCGCACCGTACGTCCTCAATGCCGCTCCGCCACCGCGTCCCCCACCGCCCCCGCACCGTCCGCCGGAGCGGGGGCCTTCCGCCTGGCCGGCGGGGGCGGGAGGAGGAGTTCGCCGGCGAGGACGACCACGGAGGCGGCTGTGAGCAGGCCGCCGACGAGGAACGCGCCCCGGACCTCCAGGGCGGGCAGGATGACGCCGCCGAGCAGGGCGCCGGCGGCGACGCCGACGTTGAAGGCGGCGGAGTTGGCGGCGAGCGCGACCTCGGTGCGGCTGGGCGCGACGGTCAGCATGCGGGTCTGGCTGGCCATGAAGACGGGTGCGGCGGAGACGCCCAGGAGCGCGAGCATCGCGATGGTCACGGCCTGGTTGCCGCCGCCCCAGGCGAGGCCGAGGAGGGCGACGCCCTGGAGGGCGACGGGAAGGGCGAGGGTGGCCCGGGGGTGGCGGTCCACGAAGGGGCCGGTCAGGCTCACGCCCGCCACGCCCGCGAGGCCGAAGACCATCAGCATCACGCTCACCACGTCGTCGGAGAAGCCGCTGACGTCGTTGAGGAACTCCACGATGTAGGTGAAGCCGGTGAACATGCCGGTGACCGACAGCGCCGTGACGGACAGCACGATGAAGAAGCGGCGCACGTCCGGCGCCGAGCCGAACGCCCCGTGGCCCTCCTCGGGGCGCGTGGTGGGCAGCAGGGTGGCGATGGCGACGAGCGCGAAGAGGCCGAAGCCGCTCAGCACCAGGAAGGGCACCCGCCAGCCGTGCTGCTGGCCCAGCCACGTCCCCGCCGGCACGCCCAGCACCGTGGCGAGCGACCCGCCCACGGACATGGCGGCGACGACCCGCCCCCGGACCTCCTGCGAGAACAGGCCCACCGCGACGGGCGCCTGGACGGCCCAGAACAGCGCCTGGCAGAGCGCGGTCGCCACGCGGGCGCCGAGCAGCAGCCCGTAGGACGAGCCGGCGACGGAGACCCAGGTGGCCACGCACAGCACCGCCAGCAGCCCGGAGAGGACGTAGCGGCGCGGGATGCGCCGCGTCATGTGGGCGAGCGGCACGGAGACGACGGCGACGGTCAGGCCGTAGCCGGTGACGAGGTAGCCGACGGAGGACAGCGAGACGTCCAGGTCGGAGGAGATGAGCTTGAGAAGCCCGATGGGCAGGTTCTCGGTGGTGTTGAAGGCGAAGGCGGAGAGGATGAGCCCCGCAACGATGGTGATCCTGCGCCAGGTGCCGGAACGCGTCAACGCCTTCCGCCTCTCGTGAACGGTCGGACGGTCGGAGGAATCGGCCGGGGAACCCCGCTCGCCCTCCGGACGGTGAACTCCCCGGAATATACGCGGCGTTCGATCTTCACAGTAGGGGTCTGATCGATCTCGGCTTGATCACACCGCCGCACGTCCGCCATACGCCCGCCACGCGTCCGGTTCGCCCGTATTTCACGCGTTGATTCTGTGGCCAGTGAGTTGAACAGTCGTCCCTTGACACGTCCTGCGACCCGAGGGAAGTATCACGGCGTTCGCATGTTCGAGACGCACGCCACCACCCGCGACGCCCCTCTCTCTTTCCTCCTCCACGACCGCGCCATTTCCTCCCACCGGGCGCGGAGCGCGAATCCGGCGAGCCCCCGCTACCCATTCCCGGCCGGGCTCCTGCCGGAATCGGTTTCTCCGGATCGGAAGGACGAACATTGCCCGAGTTCGATGCCCCGGAATGGCCCCTGCTTTCCGCGCAGTTGACCACCTGGCTGGCCCGTTCCGGCGACCCGGCCGCCCCCTCCTTCTCCATCAGCGACTGCCTGGACATCCACGGCCCGGTGGACCCCTCCCTCATGGACGCCGCCCACGAGCGTGTCCTGCAGGAGGCCGAGGCGCTCCGCCTGTGCCTGGTGGAGACCGACGACGGCTACCGTCAGCACCTCGCGCCCGTCACGCAATTCCCCCTTGTCCACCTGGACTTCGGCGACCGGCCCGACCCCCGGGCCGCCGCCGACGCCTGGGTCCGCGCGGACATGGAACGGCCCGCCGACCCCGCACGCCTGTGCACGACCGCGCTGATCAGGACGGCACCCGACCGGTACGTCCTCTACCGCCGGGTCCACCACGCCGTCCTCGACGGCTGGAGCCTCGCCCTGGTCCACAACCGCACCGCGGCGGTCTACACGGCCCTGGCGGAGGGACGCCCCTGCGACGACGGCGCGCTGCCGCCGTTCCGGCTGCTCCTGGAGAGCGAGGAGCAGTACACGCAGTCGAAACGTTTCGCGGCCGACCGCGCGTACTGGCGGGAGAAGTTCCCCACGGCGCCCGAGCCCGTTCAACTGTCCGGACGGTGGTCGACGACCGGCCGTCCCGCCCACCGCCGCCGCACCGAGCTCGGCGCGGACCGGCTGGCGCGCCTGCGCAAGGCCGCCGAACAGCTCGGCGTCGGCTGGTCCGACCTGGCCACCGCCGCCGTGGCCGGCTACGTGGGCCGGATGACGGGCGCCTCCGAGGTCGTCCTCAGCATCCCCGCACCCGCCCGGCTCACCCCGCAGGTGCGCGGCGTCCCCGGCATGACGACCAACGGCGTGCCGGTCCGCGTCCCCGTCGGGCCGGGCACGACCCTGGCCGGCCTCGCCCGGCACGTCGCCGGCGAGCTGCGCCAGGCCCACCTGCACGCCCGCTACCCCGCCACCGAGCTGGCCCGCGAGCTGGGCCTGACCGGTACCGGGCGCCGCCTGCACGGCCAGGTGGTCAACGTCATGGCCTTCGACTACGCCCTCGACTTCGCCGGCTCCCCCGCCACCGTCCGCACCGTCTCCCTCTCCCCCGCCGACGACATCGCCGTCACCTTCTACCGGACGTCCGGCGACGCCGACGCCATGGAGCTCCTCCTCGACGCCCACCCGGACCTGTACGGCCCGGAGGAGACCGGGGCCCACCTGGCACGGCTGCTGCGCTTCACCGACGCCCTGGCCGACGCCGTCACCGGGGCGGCCGGCCCGGAGACCCCGCTCGACGACGTGCCCCTCGTCGGCCCCGAGGAACGGGAGCAGTTGCTGGCCTGGGGCGCCGGGCCCGTCCACGACATCCCCGCCACCACCATGCACGGGCTCGTCGAGTCCTGGGCCGCCCGCACGCCGCAGGCACCGGCCGTCGAGTTCGAGGACACGGTGCTGAGCTTCGCCGAGCTCGACGAGCGGGCCAACCGGCTGGCCCGGCACCTGCTGGCGCAGGGCGTACGGCCGGGCGGCATCGTCGCCTTCGCGCTGCCCCGCTCGCCGGAGCTGCACGTCGCGGCCCTGGGCGTGCTCAAGACGGGCGCCGCCTTCCTGCCGCTCGACCCGTCGTACCCGCTCTCGCGGCTGGCCTTCATGGTCTCCGACGCCGCGCCGGAGCTGGTCCTGCTGCACTCCGCCACCGCCTCCCTGGAGGACGAGCTCGGCGTACGGTGCCTCGTCCTGGACCACGCCGAGGCCGGCGAGGCCCTGGCCGGGCTGCCCGGCGGGCCCCTCACCGACGAGGAGCGCGGCGGCCCCTGCGACCCGGGCGCACCCGCGTACGTCATCTACACCTCCGGCTCGACCGGCGTGCCCAAGGGCGTCGTGGTGCGGCACTCGGGCGTCGTCAACCTCACGGCGGCCATGGTCGACCGGCTCGGTTCGGGGCCCGGGACGCGTACGCTCCAGTTCGCCTCGTCCAGCTTCGACGCCTTCGTCGGCGAGATGACGCAGTGCGTCCTCAACGGCGGCACGGCGGTGTCCGCCCCCGCCGAGCGCCTCGTGCCCGGCCCAGAACTGCTGCGCCTCGTCAAGGAGAAGCAGGTCAACGACCTGGTGCTGCCGCCGTCGGTGCTCGCGGTCCTGTCGCCCGAGGAATGGCCGGCGGGTACGACGATCTCGGCGGTGGGCGAGGCGAGTTCGCCGACGGTCATCGAGCGCTGGGCGCCGGTGTGCCGACTGATCAACGGCTACGGGCCCACCGAGGCCACCGTCTCCACCGCCATGAGCACCGCCCTCTCCCCCGCCCAGGCGGCGGCCCCGCCCATCGGCAGACCGCTGCGGAACGTCCGGGCGTACGTCCTCGACCCGCAGCGGCGCCTGGTGCCGGCCGGCGCGGTCGGCGAGCTGTACGTGGGCGGCGCCGGCGTCACCCCGGGCTACCTGGGGCGCGCGGAGCTGACCGCGGAACGGTTCGTCGAGGACCCGTTCGGGGCGCCGGGCGACCGGATGTACCGCACCGGCGACCTGGTGCGCTGGACCGCGGACGGCGAGCTGACGTTCGTCGGGCGCAACGACGACCAGGTGAAGATCCGGGGCTTCCGGATCGAGCTGGGCGAGGTGGAGGCGGCCCTGTCGCGCTCCCCCGGCGTCGCCAGGGCGGCGGCGACGGTCCGCGAGGACCGGCCGGGCGACAAGCAGCTGGTCGGCTACGTCGTGCCCGAGGAGGGCGCGCGGCTCGTTCCCGAGCGGCTGCGCTCACGGCTCGCCGCCGGGCTGCCGGCGCACTTCGTGCCCGGCCTGATCGTCGTCGTCGACGACCTGCCGCGGACGGGCAGCGGCAAGCTCGACCGCAAGGCCCTGCCCGCGCCCACGCCCACCGCCACGGCGGGCGGCCGGCCGCCGGCCACCGAACTGGAACGCGAGCTGGCCGGGCTGTTCGCCACGATCCTCGGGATCGCCGAGCCGGGCGCCGACGACAGCTTCTTCGACCTGGGCGGCCATTCGCTGTCGGCGACCCGGCTGCTCGGCCGGATCCGCAAGCGGACCGGGGTGCGGATCACCGTCGGCGAGCTCTTCGCCACCCCCACGCCGGCGGGCCTCGCGGGGCGCGTCGAGGCCGCCCTCGCCCGGTCATGAGAACGGCAGAGGAGAAGAGAGGACACGATGGAATCCCCTTCGGGTGAGGGGACCCGGCACGCGCCGGAGCCGGTCGCGGCGGCAGCGGAGCTCCGTGCCTCGCTGAAGCACCTGAGAACCGGCATCCGCGGCAGGGTCTTCGCCACCAAACTCGTCGTGTGCGCGCTGATCACCGTCACCGGTGGCGTGCTGGCGGCCCAGGACGCGCTGTCGGTGCGGATCGCGGGCGTGGTGCTCCTCGGCTGCATGTACGCGCACGCCGCGGAGCTCCAGCACGAGACGCTGCACAACCTGGCGTTCCGCAGCCGCCGGGCCAATACCGTGGCGGGCACGGTGCTGGGCATGCCGATGCTCATCTCGTTCGCCGCCTACCGCACGTCCCACCTGCGCCACCACCGCTATCTGGGCACGCCGCTGAACCGGGAGTTCTTCGACTACGGCGACCAGTACGGGGCGGGGCAGCGCTCACGGACCGCGGCGGCGCTGGACTGGGTCACCAGGTTCACCATGTTCCACCACTACGGTCTCTTCCTCGCCAGCACCGTCCGCGCCCTGCGCGGGCAGGACTTCGCCGGCGAGACCGCCACCGTCTCGCGCCGCATCCGGCGCGACCACCTCCTCATGCTGGCGGCCGTCCTCGCGCTCACCGCGCTCTCCCTGGCGCTGGGCAGCACGCTGGTGCTGTGGGTGTGGGTGCTCCCGCTGGTGCTGGTGGCGGCCCCGGTGCACGCGCTCGTGGAGCTGCCCGAGCACCACCGCTGCGAGACCCTCAACGAGGACCCCTTCCGCAACACCCGCACCATCCGCTCCAACCGGCTGATGACGTGGTTCACCAATGGCAACAACTACCACGTCGAACACCACGTGATGCCCAACCTGCCCATCGAGCGGCTGCCCGACCTGCACGCCGAGATCCGGGACCGGCTGCACTTCTACCACCCCGGCTACGTCGACTACTTCCGCAAGCTGGTCGCCAAGTGAGCCAGATGAGCCAGGTGAGCCACGTGACCCGAAGGGACGGCAAGCGATGACGAGCACAGTCCAGTTCCGCGTCGCCCGGACGCCCGCCGAGCGGGCCGACGTGCTGCGGCTGCGCGACGCCGTGTACGTCCGGGACCAGGGACGGCTGGCGGACGCCGCCGACACGGCGGCGACCTTCGACCGCTTCGACCCGCACGCCGACTACGTCCTGGCCTACGCCGGCGACGAGGCGATCGGCACCGTCAAGGTCGTCCCCGACTCGGACGCCGGGCTGCCCTGCGAGGACATGGTGGACCTCGGGCCGCTGCGCACCGCCGGCAACCGGCTGACCGAGTTCGGGCACCTCATGACGCTGCCCGAGGTGCGCGGCCGCAAGGTGGGCATGGCGCTGATGCGGGAGGCGCTGGTGCACAGCGTGTCCGTGCACGGCGCGACCCACGTCCTCGGCGACTTCTTCGCCGACGAGGAGGCCGGCGGCCTGCGCGGCTTCTACCTGGAGATCGGCTTCACGGCCGTGCAGGAGCCCTACCGGGACACCCGCTTCCAGGGGGCGCCGCTGAGCGTGGTGGGGGTGCTGGACGTCCGTGCGGCCGCCGCCCGCGCCCGCACCGCGGCGGGCGCGGACGTCCCGCTGCTCCAGTACTTCTTCCACGACTACGCCGCATACGCAGACCGGACGGCGGTCCAGGCGAAGGGACACGAGGTTGCGCACGCTCCGTCAGGAACTCGCTGAGTCCAAGGCCCTGCACAACCACCCGACGTACTCCAAGATGGCGTTCGTCATGGGCTGCGGCGTGCAGGGCGCGGGGTCGGGCAGCCACGTGGTGGACGACCGGGGCCGCGCCTTCCTGGCCCTCTTCGACCAGTACGGCAACCAGTCGTTCGGCTACTCCAACCCCCGCATCACGGCGGCGATCCGCGAGCAGCTCGACTCCGGCGTCCTCAACAGCACCAAGATCATGTTCGAGGAGGTGCAGATCCGGCTCACCGCCCGGCTCGCCGGACTCACCGGCGGCCGGCTGCCCTTCGCCTACCTGGCGAACGGCGGCGGCGAGACCATCGACAACGCCCTCAAGCTCGCCCGGGCCACCACCGGCCGCCCCAAGTTCATCAGCGCCCGCGGCTGCTTCCACGGCAAGACCTTCGCCACGCTCAGCGCCTCGGCGCGCCCCGAGCACGTGGCGCGGTTCGGGCCGATGCTGGACCGCTTCGAGCTGGTCGACTTCGGCGACGTGGCGCAGCTGGCCGCCGCGATCGACGAGGACACCGCCGCGGTCCTGCTGGAGCCCGTGCAGGCGGAGGCCGGGGTGATCGTGCCGGACCCCGGGTACCTGCGGGAGGTGCGGCGGCTGTGCGACGAGCACGGGGCGCTGCTGATCCTCGACGAGATGCAGACGGCCTTCGGCCGGTGCGGCACCTTCTTCGCCCACGAGCACTTCGGCGTCACCCCGGACATCATCTGCATCGGCAAGGCGTTCGGCGGCGGCATGCTGCCGATCTCCGCGGTGCTGGGCACCGAGCAGGTGTGGGAGACGCTGCGGGTGCTGCCCTCCACGTTCGGGTCCAGCCTCGGCGGCAACCCGCTGTCGTGCCGGGTCGGCCTGGAGTCGGTGGCCATCGCGTCCGACCCCGCCTTCCTGGCCGGCGTACGGGCCAGGGCCGGCGTCATCGGGGCCCGGCTCGCGCGGACGGCCGAGCGCTTCCCGGGCCTGGTCGCCGCCCACCGCGGCCTGGGCATGATGCACGGCCTGGAGTTCCGTGACGACGCCACCGCCGGGCTGGTGCTGGGCGGGCTGCTGGCGGCGGGCGTGACGTCCACGTACTCCCTCTACAACACCCGGGTCCTGCGCGTGCAGCCGCCCATGGTGATCGAGGAGAAGGACCTCGAACACGGCCTGGACGTCCTCGACGAGGTCCTGGCAGGGGCCGCGCGGGCCGGTCACGACCGGCCCGGCGCCGAGGTCCTGTCGCCCGTGCACCGCACCGTACGGCTGTCGCGGCCGCCGGAGGCCGTACGGGAGCTGCTGCGCACCCGCCCGCACCTCCTGGACCCCTTCGCCGAGGACCCGGGGGCGGAGACCGCGGAGCCGGCCGGGCCGGACGAACTGGTCGAGCCGTCGTTCCGGGGGACGCTGGGCCACGACGTCGTGGTCTGGGCCGACCGGGTGCGGCAGTTGCCGGACGGCGTCGGGCTGCGGGCCGAGCCCTGCTGGCTGTGGGCGTCGCTGGAGCGCACGGTCACCGTGCGGCCGGCGGCGGACGGGGCGGGCAGCGAGCTGACGGTCACCGTCGCCTGGGACACCGGCAGCGGCGGCTACGAGCCGATGCTCGGCGGGCGGATCGGCCACTTCGTGACGGAACGGCTCGGCGAGCTGGTCACGGCCCTGGAAGCGACACCGGAACGACCGGAATGAGGAGCTGCATGAACTTCGAGGAACTCGCGGACCGCTACCGCCGGCACGACTCCGCACGCGTGGTGCACATCGACGCGGCGGGCCGGCGGCGCGAGCTCACCCAGGCCGAGCTGCACGCGCTGGCCACGGAACGCGCCGGGCAGCTGGCCGTCGCCGGCGTGCGGCCGGGCCACGTCGTGGGCATCCGCGCCGCCAACAGCGTCGACTGGCTGGCCTGGGACCTCGCGGCCGTGGCGACGGGGGCCGTGCTGAAGGCGTTCCCTGACGAGATGCCCGTGGACGAGCCCGGCGCGTTCCTCGCCCGGCACGGCCTGGCGCTGCTGATCACCGACGCCGAGGGCCTGCCGGCCCACCCGGCGGTGGTGGCGCCGGACGGCACGCCGGGACGGGACGTCGCGGTCGTCGACGCGCCCCGCGGCGAACCCGGTGACCTGCACAGCCTCGTGTTCTCCTCCGGCACGTCCGGCCGCCTGAAGGGCCTGAACGTCAGCCGGAAGGGCACCGAGTACGTCATCGGCCGGTTCGTCGAGGCGTTCGCCATCACCTCCGCCGACCGGCACCTCATCTTCCTGCCGCTGGCCAACTACCAGCAGCGGCTGTCCGTCTACTGCTGCCTGTGGACCGGCGCCGACCTCGTCCTGGCGCCGTACCAGCGGGTGTTCGCCGCGGTGAAGACCGAGCGGCCGACCTTCCTGATCGGTCCCCCGGTCTTCTACGACACGGTGCTCCAGCTGCACCGCAAGGGCGGCACGGGCACCCTCGCGGCGATGCTGGGCGGCGACATCCGCTTCCTCATCACCGGCATGGCGCCGATCCGGCGGGAGACGCTCGACGCGTTCTGGGCGGAGGAGGTGCCGCTGCTGGAGGCGTACGGGATGACCGAGTCCGGGATGATCGCGTGGAACACCCTCGACGAGCACCGACTGGGCTCCGTGGGCCGCCTGATCGACCCCGACGCGGTCACGCTGCTGCCCGACGGCGAGCTGCTCGTCCACCGCCCGGCCCCGCTGAGCAGCGGCTACTTCGACACCGGCGGCGCGCAGGACGACACGTACCGGCCCGACGGCACCATCGTGACCGGTGACTACGGCGAGCTGGACGCCGACGGCTACCTCACCCTGCTGGGGCGCAAGAAGGACGTCATCGCGCTCGGCAGCGGGCGCAAGGTGCACCCCGCCGAGATCGAGTCGTTCTTCACCGGTATCGCGGAGATCGCCGAGATGGTCGTGGTGCCGACCCCGCAGTCGAGCCGGCTGGGGGCGATCGTCACGCCGGCACCGCCCGCCACGCCGGGCGACGAGGCCGCCGAGGCCGTGATCCGCAAGCGGATCGAGGAGGTCAACCAGGCGCTGGAGCCGCACCAGCGCGTGATGTCGCTGGTCTTCTCCGCGCAGCCGCTGCGCTCCGACCCCCGGTTCATGACCGCCAACATGAAGCTCAGCCGCCCGCTGGCCGCGGCCCACTTCGCGCAGGCCGTGGGAAGCACCGAGGGCGCGGGCGCATGAGCGGGCCCGGCGGCGCGCCCGTGCCGCACCTCGTCGACGCACAGGTGAACCTGGCGAGCGAGCTGGCGATCCCGCGGGCCTTCATCGAGCACCAAGCGGTCAACGCCCACCACCGGCTCGCCGCCTACGGCCACCCCGTCCGCCGGGAGCGGATGGTCGAGCAGACCCTCGCCCTCTACCAGGACGACGACGGCGACCGGCTGGTGGAGGAGATGGACGCCGCCGGTGTGCGGCAGGCGTTCCTGCTCGCCGCCGACTTCTCGCACGCGGCCCGGTGCGCCCTGTCGCCGCCGGAGCTGGCCGCCCTGCACGACCGCGTGAACCGGCGCCACCCCGGGCGGTTCCACGTGTTCTGGGGCGTGGACCCGCGGGCCGGGCAGGACGGGGTGGACCTGTTCGAGAAGTGCGTGGCCGACTACGGGTTCGCCGGCCTGAAGCTGTACCCGCTGTGCGGCTACTCGCCGAGCGACCCGCGGCTGTACCCGTACTTCGAGATCTGCGCGGAGCGCGGCCTGCCGGTGATCAGCCACACCGGACCCGGCTGGGGGCCGCTGGACTTCTCCTACGGCGAGCCGCTGCTGGTGGACCGGGCGGCCCGGGACTTCCCCGGCGTGAACTTCGTCCTGGGCCACGGCGGGGTCACGCACGTGGACGAGGCGACGTACCTCTGCGCGCACCGGCCCAACGTGTATCTCGACATCAGCCAGTTCCACGGCGTGCTCAGCGCGGACGGATGGCAGGCGCACCTGAACCGGCTCTTCCTGATGGGGATCGAGCACAAAATTCTCTTCGGGACCTGCTGGCCCTCCTACCGGATGTCGCATTCGCTCGCCGGACTGGTCCGGGATTTCGCACCGGGTTCGCCGGTTTTCGCCGGGGTGCGGGAATCGGCACGGCGGATGGTGATGGGCGGCAATGCACTCCGGCTGGTCGGCGGAACACAGCGGGCACACCACCGGGAATAACTCGGGAACAACGCTTCGAAAAGGAAGGAAGGACGACCATGGGCAAGGACACGGCCGAGCTGGAGAACGAGCTGGTCGACTGGGTCAGGAAGTGGAACGAGCAGGAGGCGGACGCCGTCGTCACCCCGGAGACGGACCTCAGCGGCACCGGGCTGCTGGACTCCATGGCCCTCGTCGGGCTGGTCTCCTACCTGGAGGAGCGCGCCGACGTGTCGTTCGACTTCGCGACGTTCGACCCGCACGGCGGCGTCACCATACGCGGCCTGATCGGGCACTGCGCCGGATGATCGTCTACGACGGCCACTGCCACGTCGCCTCCACCCGTTTCATCCCGCGGCAGTTCCTGGCCGACGTGGCCGGCAACGTGCACGCCCGGCTGAGCGCCCACGGCGCCGGCCCGGACCCCGGGCGGCTGACGGACGGCTACGCCGCGCAGCACGACGACCACCTGGCCGACGGCCTGGTGGCGGAGATGGACCGGGCCGGCGTGGCCCGGGCGGTGCTGATGGTGCCGGACTTCGGGCTGCGCATGGACTGCCCGCTGCCCATGGCGGAGATGGCGCGCCTGCACCACGAGATCCGGCTGCGGCACCCGGGCCGGTTCTGGGTCTACATCGGCGCCGACCCGCGGCGCGGCCCGGAGGGCCTCGCGGAGTTCGAGCGGAGCCTGGACGCGTACGGCTTCGACGGCCTGAAGCTCTACCCGCCCTGCGGCTACTCGCCCTCCGACCGCGCGCTCTACCCGTACTACGAGGTGTGCGCGGCGCGGGAGCTGCCGGTCTTCGTGCACACGGGGCCCACGGCACGCAGCCTGGACTACGACCCGGCCCACCCGTTGCGCATCGACGCGGCGGCGCGGGACTTCCCGTCGGTCGACTTCGTGCTGGGGCACGCGGGGCTGACGCACGTGGAGACGGCCGGCTACCTGGCGGCCCACCGCCCCAACGTGTACCTGGACATCGGGGGCTTCGCCAGCACGCCGACGCTGCCGCGCTGGCCCGAACACCTGAACCGGCTGTTCCGGCTGGGCGTCAACCACAAGATCATCTTTGGTACGGACTGGCCGCTCAACCGGCTGGCGGACGGCCTCCGGCGGTCGGTCGCGGAGGTCGTGGAGGGCCCCACGGTCTTCGCCGGCGTCGGCCGGCGGGACCGGGAACTCCTGCTGCACGAGAACCTCCTGCGGGTCCTCGCCCCCGCCAGCCGCCCGGCGGCCGGGGCAGGTGCCGGGGCCGGGAGCGGCGGGTGAGGGTCCGCGCCCGCCGCTCAGGCCGCGACGAGGGGGCTGTCGTCGGTGACCGCGGCCAGGAAGCCGGCCAGGAAGTCCTCGAGGTGGGTGAAGGAATCGGCGCAGAACAGCACGGGCTGGTAGGACTCGACCTGGTAGGGCAGGGCGGCCATGGCCGCCACGTCCAGCGGCCGGATCGTGGCCTGCCGGAACTGCTCCAGCTCGGCGCAGGACGACAGCAGGCTCGCGCCGAGCGCCTTCACCCCGCCGTCCTCGCGGACGAGGCCGGACTCCATGGTGAACCAGAAGACCCGGGAGACCAGCGCGACGGCCTCGTCGGACTCCAGCCGGCGCACCGTGCGGCCGATGAGTTCGTAGAGGGCCGCCAGGCGCGGGTTCGCCAGGTGGCTGCCGTGCCCCACCACCTCGTGGATCATGTCGGGTTCCGGCGAGAAGCGGGGCATGGAGGCGTGCCGGACGTACTGGGTGGCCTGGAAGCGGCGGTCGGCGAGCGATCCGTAGAAGTCGCGGACGCCCACCAGCCCCGCGGCCGGGCTGAGCGTGAACCCGGTTGCCCGCCGGATCGTGGCGGACGCCTCGCTCAGCTGCGGCAGCCGGTCGGCGGGCAGCGCCAGGCGCTCCACGCCCGCCAGGAACTCGCGGCAGCCGTACGTCCGGTGCTTCGCGGTCAGCTCGGCGCCGACGGTCCGCCAGGTCGCGTGCTCCTCCTCGGTGTACGCGATGTACGGCGCCGGCCGGCCGGGAACGTGCCGCAGCGCGGCGTCGGCTATGGCGGCTCGGTGTTTCTGGTACTGCGGGTCGTTGTAGCCCGGATGGTCCCTGGAGAACACCACGGAAACAATTCCGTTGTCCTCCTTGATGACGGGGGAATAAAGGGTGGCTTCCTTGAACACGAGGTTCCTTTCGTAGCTGCCCTCGAAAGTGCTCGCCGCATCGGCAGCAGCCCCGGCGGACGACGTGAAAATACTAGCCATCGATGCAAGGGGCGTCACCCTCGAACAATCCAGGTTCGGGCTGCCGCAAATTCGCACCGGAATTCCCGGGCGGGGCGCCCCGGAGAGGAAGCAGTGAACGGTCGGAGTCCCCGGTGGACGGTCGGCGGTCCGGATCTCGACCTGGCCGATCCGCACTTCTACACGGACCCGCGGCACCACGGGATCTGGCGTGCCGCCCGCGACGCCCACCCCGTCGCCTGGACCGAGTCGGCCCGCACCGGCGGGTTCTGGTCGGTCACCACGCACGCCGAGGGCAGTGCGGTGCTGAGGAACCCGCAGGTGTTCGTCTCCGGCCTGGGCATGCGGCTGGGCGCGGACCCCCGCGGGGTCGAGGCGGCCGCCGGCCGGATGCTGGTGGTCTCCGACGGCGCCGCGCACCGCCGGCTGCGCTCCGCCCACCAGTCGTGGTTCAACGGCCGGGCCGTCGCGGCGCTCCTGCCGGTGCTGCGCCGGCAGGTCGACGCGCGCCTCGGTGAACTGCTGGCGCGCGGCGGTCCGTTCGACGCGGTCGCCGAGCTCGCGGAGTGGATGCCCACCTGGGTGCTGTTCGAGATGATGGACATCCCGGGGCCCGACCGGGACGAGCTGGCGGGCATCATGGCCCGGGCGTTCGACGACGCCGACGAGAGCGCGGCGGGCGCCGCCGGCCGCACGGCCGCGCACACCGAGATCTTCGCGTACTTCGCCGGCCTGCTCGACGACCGCCGGGACTGCCCCGGCCGGGACATCGTGAGCTCGCTCGCCACCGCGGAGGCCCACGGCCGGCCCTTCACCGACGACGAGGTCCTCCTCAACTGCGACGGCCTGATGAACGGCGGCCTGGAGACGACGCCGCACGCGGTGTCCGGCGCCCTGCTCGCCCTCGCCCGGCGGCCGGACGCCTGGCGGCTGCTGAAGCAGGACCCGGGCCTGCTCGACACCGCCGTCGAGGAGGTGCTCCGCTGGACGTCACCCGCCCTGCACGCCATGCGCACCGCCGCCGAGGACACCACGCTGGGCGGGGCCCGGATCCGGCGGGGCGACCGGGTGGTCGTCTGGCTCCCCTCGTGCAACCACGACGAACGGGTCTTCCCCGACCCCGACGCGTTCGAGATCGGCCGGCGCCCCAACCCGCACCTCGGCTTCGGCGGCGGCCCGCACTACTGCGTCGGCTCGACGCTGGCCCGCGCCGAGGTGCGCTGCCTGCTGGAGGCCCTGCTGCGGCACGTGAAGTCGATCGAGGTGACGGGTGACGCACCGCGCCGGCCGTCCAACTTCCTGCGCGGGCTGCAGCGCCTGGAGGTGGAGCTGGTGCCCGAGGCCGGGAACGGCCGCGGGGCCGGCGCCGACGGAGAGGAGGACGTCCATGTCCACGAGGCCCACGAGCACGTCCGGGCTACTGGTGACGCAGCTGGTGACGCCGCCTGACGGGAACGGCGGACGGGCCGTGGAGGTCCCGCCCGGCCGAGCGGTGACCTTCGGCCGGGGCGCGGCCGGGCAGCCGGTGGACGTGGCACTCGACGACCCCGGCGGCGGGCCCGTGGCCGGCCGCATCCGGGCGGCCCACGGCTTCTGGCTGCTCAGCAACCTCAGCCTGGCCCGCACCGTCGTCGTGGAGAACGCCGAGGGGGGCGGCGAGTACCTGCGGGTGCCGCCCGGCCGGCTGGAGATGCCCGTGCCGTTCACCCGGGCCCGGGTGCTGCTGCCCGCGGCGGGCGGCCTGCTCTCCCTGGAGGTGACCGCCCCCGACCCCCTCTACCTGGACGCGGCCCTCCCCGCGGAGTGCCCCGACGACCACATGGCGCGGGCCTTCTCCCTGGACTGCATGGCCAAGTACTTCCTGGTGCTGGTGGCCCTGTGCGAGCCCCGGCTCGGCGACCCCTCGGACCCGGCCATCCCCGGCACCCGGGAGATCGTCGAGCGGCTGCGCGGCCTGGACTCCTGCCGGTCGATCACCCAGGCCGCCGTCAACTTCCACATCGACTACCTGGCCCGCCACAAGCTGCGGGTCAGGGACCGGCTCTCACCGGGCGGCGGGCTGCGGGCCAACTGGCAGCGCGAGGCCGTGGTCTCCACGGCCCTGCGCTTCGGCGTGGTGCGCCAGGAGCACCTGGCGCTGCTGGGCGCCCGGTGAGCCGCCGGGACCGCCACCGGCCGGGACCGGCCGGCCCGGCGTCACCAGGCGTACGCCTCCGGCGCCGGCCCGCCCGGGCCCGGGAAGAGGGCGTCGAACTCCTTGAGCACGGCCTCGTCGAGCCGCACGGACAGGGCCTTCGTCGCGCCCTCCAGCTGCGCCACCGTACGGGGACCCACGACCGGGGCGGTGACGCCCGGGCGGTGCAGCAGCCAGGCGAGCCCGACCGACGCCGGGTCCTCCCCCAGCTCCGCGCACCGGCTCTCGTAGGCCGCGATGCGGTCCCGGTGCTGCTCCAGCAGCCGGCGCGTCTTCGGCTCCTTGCTGCGGCCGGCCGCCCCCTCACGCTCCTCGCGCCGCAGCACGCCGGCCAGCAGACCGCCCTGGAGCGGGCTGTAGGGGAGGAGGCCGATGCCGTACTCCTCGCAGGCGGGCAGCACCTCCAGCTCGACCGTGCGCTCCAGGAGGTTGTAGACCGACTGCTCGCTGACCAGGCCGCGCGAGCCGCGCCGGCGGGCGGTCTCCTGGGCGCGGGCCAGGTGCCAGCCGGCGAAGTTGGACGAGCCCGCGTAGACCACCTTGCCCTGGGCGACGAGGAGTTCCACGGCCTCCCACACCTCTTCCCAGGGGGTGGTGCGGTCGATGTGGTGCAGCTGGAAGAGGTCGAGGTGGTCGGTGCCCAGCCGGCGCAGGGACGCCTCGCAGGCGCGCCGAATGTGCAGGGCGGACAGCCGTCCGCTGTTGGGGGTGCGGCCCATGGGCCCGTACGCCTTGGTGGCGAGGACCACCTGCTCGCGGCGGCCCGGTGCCGCGGCGAGCCAGCGGCCGATGATCTGCTCGGTGATGCCCTCGCCGAGCTTCCAGCCGTAGATGTCGGCGGTGTCGAAGAAGTTGATGCCCAGCTCGAGGGCGCGGCTCATGATGCGGTGCGCCTCGTCCTCGGGGGTGTGCGGGCCGAAGTTCATGGTGCCCAGCGCCAGCCGGCTCACCTGCACCCCCGAACGGCCAAGGTTCCGGTACCTCACCGGCACGTCTTCCTCCCGCGGCGTGATGGGGACGGCAACCCGGCGACCCTACCGCCGGCACCGGCAGCCCCACCAGCCCCATCTGCCCCTGTTGACAGGCGAATTGGCCGCGGCACAGGATCACGGGGGTGCCGGCTGACAGTCAGGGGGACGATGTGTCGGACGTTTCGGCGGGTGCAGTGGACGCGGTGAACGCCCCGGATGCCGTGGATGCCGTGACCGCGCGGCCGCCCCTGTCGTTCGCGCAGCGCCGGCTGTGGTTCCTGCACCAGCTGGAGGGCGCGAGCGCCACGTACCACCTGCCGCTGGTCGTACGGTTGCACGGCGACCTCGACGAGGACGCCTTCGAGGCCGCCGTGCAGGACCTGGCCGGCCGGCACGAGGTGCTGCGCACCCGGTACGAGGAGCGGGACGGCGAACCGGTCCAGTGCGTCCTGCCCGCCGGGCGGGCCCGCGTCCCCGTGGACTTCCTCCCCTGCCGGCCGGCCGAGGCCGACCGCACGGTGTCCGCGCTGCTCACCCGGCCCCTGGACCTCGCCTCCGGGCTCCCCCTCCGCGTCACGGTGCTGCGCACCGGCCCCGCCGAGCGGATCCTGGTGCTGGTCCTGCACCACATCGCCGGCGACGGCTGGTCCATGGGGCCGCTCGCGGCGGACCTCGCCGACGCCTACGCGGCCCGCCGCGCCGGGCACGCGCCGCGCCGGGAGCCGCTGCCCGTCCAGTACGCGGACCACGCCGTGCGGCAGCGCGAGGCGCTCGGCTCCGCGGCGGACCCGGGCAGCCCGCTCGCCGCACGGCTGGACTTCTGGCGGACGTTCCTGGCCGGGCTGCCCGAGGAACTCCCGCTGCCCACCGACCGCCCGCGTCCCGCGACCGCGTCCCACCGCGGCGGGAGCGTCCCCTTCCGGCTCGACGCCTGGACCCACGGGGACCTGGAGGACCTCGCCCGGCGCCACAAGGCCACGGTGTTCATGGTGCTGCACGCCGCCCTGGCCGTCGTCCTGACCCGCGTCGGCTGCGGCACCGACATCCCCGTCGGCACGGCCGTGGCCGGACGCCCGGAGGAGGCGCTGGAGGACCTGGTCGGGCTCTTCGTCAACACCCTCGTGCTGCGCGCCGACACCTCGGGGGCGCCCACCTTCGCCGAGCTCCTGGAGCGGGTGCGGGATGCCGACCTGGCGGCCTACGAACACGCGGACCTGCCCTTCGAGCTGCTGGTGGAGCATCTGCGGCCCACGCGGTCGCTCGCCCGCCACCCGCTGTTCCAGGTCTTCCTCTCCCTGGGCGTGGGCGGCACCCCCGACGTGCGGCTGGAGGGGCTGCGCAACACGCCCCGCGCGGTGTCGACCGGCACCGCCAAGTTCGACCTGACCTTCTACCTGCACGAACGGTTCGGCGCGGACGGCACCCCGGCGGGCATCGGCGGTGCCCTGGAGTACGACGCGGACCTGTTCGACGAGGAGAGCGCGAAGGCCCTCGCGGGCCGGCTGGCCCGGGTACTGGAGTCGGTCGCGGCCGACCCGCGGCAGCGCGTCGACAGCATCGACGTGCTCGGCGCGGACGAACGGCACCGGCTGCTCGTCGAGGGCAACGCGACCGGCCGGCCCCTGCCGGACACGTCCGTGCCGGACCTCGTCGCCGAGCAGGCCCGGCGGTCGCCCGGCGACGCCGCCGTGCTCTTCGGCGACACCGTGCTGACCTACGCCGGGCTGGCCCGGCGCGTCGACCGGCTGGCGCGGGAGCTCCTGGCCCGCGGCGCGGGCCCGGAGCGGCTGGTCGGCGTCATGCTCACCCGGTCCGAGCAGCTGCCGGTGGCCCTGCTCGCCGTGCTCAAGGCCGGTGCCGCGTACCTGCCGCTGGCGCCCGACAGCCCGCCGGAGCGCACCGCCTTCGTGCTGGCGGACGCCCGGCCGGTGCTGATGCTGACCGACACGGCAGCGGCGGCCGCACTGCCGCCGGAGGCTTCCGTTCCGCGCCTGGTGCTCGACGAGTTGACACTCGACGAGGACGAGGGGGACGAAGGGGACGAGGCCGCCCCCGCCTCCGTCCACCCCGACACCGCCGCCTACGTCATCTACACCTCCGGCTCGACCGGCCGCCCCAAGGGCGTCGTGGTGACCCGGCGCAACCTGCTCAACCTCCTCACGGACCTGCGGGAGCGGTTCCCGCTCGGCCGGGGCGACCGCGTGCTCGCCGTCACCACGCTCGCCTTCGACATCGCCGCGCTGGAGATGTACCTCCCCCTGCTCGGCGGCGCGGCCGTGGTCGTCGCCCCGGCCGACGCCGTACGCGATCCCGCCGCGCTCGGCGCGCTCGTACGCCGCCACGGCGTCACCGTCGCCCAGGGCACCCCCGGCCTGTGGGACATGGTGCGCACCGCCGACCCCGGGGCCGTCCGCGGCCTGCGCATCATGATCGGCGGCGAGGCGCTGCCCGGTGCGCTGGCCGAGGCCCTCGCCGCGCTCGGCGCCGACGTCACCAACGGCTACGGCCCGACGGAGACGACCGTCTACTCGGTCTGCGCCCCGCTCTCGGAGCCCTGGCCGGGCGGCCCGACGCCCATCGGGCGGCCGGTCGCCAACACCGCCGTGCGGGTGCTGGACGGCCGGCTGCGGCCGGTGCCGGCCGGCACGGCCGGCGAGCTGTACCTCGCCGGCACCGGTGTCTCGCGCGGCTACCTCGACCGGCCGGGCCTGACCGCCGAACGCTTCGTCGCCGACCCGTACGGGCCGCCCGGCAGCCGCATGTACCGCACGGGCGACCTGGTCCGGCAGGCCCGCGACGGCCGGCTCGTCTTCCTCGGCAGGACCGACCACCAGGTGAAGATCCGCGGCTTCCGCATCGAACCGGGCGAGATCGAGGCCGCCCTGGCCGACGACCCGGAGGTGGGGCGCGCCGTCGTCCTGGCCCGCGAGGACGACGGCCCCGCCGGGCCGGGGACCGGCCTCCGGCTGGTCGCGTACGTCACCCCCGGCGCAGGGTCCCCGCCGGACACCGCCGCACTGCGGGCCCGGCTGGCCCGCCGGCTGCCGGACTACATGGTGCCGTCGGCGCTGGTGGTGCTCGACGCCCTGCCGCTGACGCCCAACGGCAAGGTCGACCGGGCGGCGCTGCCCGCGCCCGGCGCGCCCGCCGTCGCCGGCCGGCCCCGCACGCCCACCGAGGAGATCCTCACCCGCCTCTTCGCCGAGTCCCTGGGCCTGCCCGACGTCGGCCCCGACGACAGCTTCTTCGACCTGGGCGGGCACTCGATGCTCGCCGTGCGGCTGGTCCGCCGGGTCCGGGAGGCGCTGGGCGCCGAGGCCGGCGTACGGGCGCTCTTCGAACACCCCACCGCCGCCCGGCTGGCGCGGTGGCTGGCCCGGGGCGGGCAGGGCGGCGACCTGGGGGCCGTGCTGTCGTACCGCACGGCGGGCGACCGCATCCCGCTGTTCCTCGTGCCCGCCGCCAACGGCCTGGGCTGGTGCTACGCGGCCCTGCCGCAGCACGTGCCGGAGGGCCACCCCGTGCACGCCCTCCAGGACCCCCGGCTGGTGACGGGCCGTCCGGAACCCCTGTCCGTGCGGCAGCTCGCCGCGCATTACGTGCGGCAGTTGCGCGACGTGCGGCCGAAGGGGCCGTACGCGCTGGCGGGCTGGTCGTTCGGCGGCACGGTCGCCCAGCAGATCGCGGCCGGACTGCGGGCGGAGGGCGAGGACGTGGCGCTGCTCGCCCTCTTCGACGCCTACCCCGGCGCCCCCGCCACCTCCACCGACGTCGCGGACGTCCTGGACCTGGCGCTGGGCGGGGTCGCCGACCCGGCGTGGCAGGACCTGCCCGGCCGGCCCCCTGCGGCGGAGATCCTCACGGTGCTGAGGGAGGCCGGCAGCCCCCTGGGCACGCTGGACGAAGGGACGCTGGAGACGCTGCTCGCGGTGACCGGGGAGAACCTCCGTGCCATGGCGGAGCACACCCCGGACCCCTTCGACGGCCCGGTGCTGTTCTTCGACGCCACGCAGGACGGCCGCGACGGCCGTGCGTCGGCGACGTGGGGGCCGTTCCTCGGCGGCGCGCGGGAGATCCACCGCCTGGCGGTGGCCCACGACGGCATGGTGGGCGCGGAGGCCCTGCGCACCGCGGGCCCGCTGCTGGCGGCGCGGCTGGGCGCGCAGGGGTAGGACTCGGCGCTTCCCGGGGAAGGATGCCCCTGACGGTCAGCCGAGCGAGTGGGTGGACGCGATGCCTCTTGAGGGCGAGTACGGGCCGAGTCCGGCGCAGTGGGTGCGCGAGCAGGTCGAGCTGTACGAGAGTTCGGGGGGCACACAGGGCACCACGCTCTGGGACACGGGCCTGCCGGTCGTGATCGTCACGATGCGCGGTGCGAAGAGCGGCAGG
The DNA here is from genome assembly GCF_014654785.1 of Streptomyces mashuensis. GTDB lineage: Bacteria > Actinomycetota > Actinomycetes > Streptomycetales > Streptomycetaceae > Streptomyces > Streptomyces mashuensis. The sequence goes on along the minus strand of NZ_BNBD01000007.1, from coordinate 47,719 downwards.
GTCCGCAAGGTTCCGCTGATGCGCGTGGAGCACGAGGGGCGGTACGCGGCGGTGGCCTCGAAGGGCGGCTTCCCTCGCCACCCGGTCTGGTACTTCAACCTCAAGGCCGACCCGCGGGTGGTCCTCCAGGACGGCCCCCGGCGCGAGGCCATGGTGGCCCGTGAGCTCACCGGGGACGAGAGGGACCGGTGGTGGCGGCGCGCGGTCGCCGCGTATCCGCCGTACGCCGAGTACCAGGAGAAGACCTCCCGCGTGATCCCCGTCTTCGTCCTCGAACCCGAGCACCCGGCCGGGGCGGCGGACACCCCGGCGCCGGCGGGGGACTGAGCGGCTCCTTTCACGCCGCTCCCCCTGCGGGCCTCCCTTCGTGCGCGCGTGCGAGGTGGTGCTGGAGGCGGGTGTGGCGGAACTGGTAGACCGCGCCCGACTGGCGGAGGACGCCGCGCTCGTAGGCGTCCTCCAGGAACGCGACGGGGGACCGGGGCAGACGGCCGGTGAGCGGCAGCCAGATGCGGCCGAAGACCACCCACTGGCCCCAGGCGGTCAGGGCCAGCACATAGCCGAGGGGGCCGCAGAGGCCACTGATGACGGCGAGCTTGAGGGTGGCCGTGGGGCTCCAGACGAGGGGACCCAGGACGAGTGACAGCGGCTGGATCAGCGCCCAGGGGCCCAGGGCGAGCAGCAGGGCGAAGGTGGGGGCCCAGACGAAGAACTGGGTGACGACCGTGCGGCAGTTCGTCCGCAGCAGGCTCACCGGGTTGACGGCGGACCGGATGTCGAGGGGGGACTCCAGGGCGTCGAGGAGGCCGAAGGTGGGACCGGTCGCCAGGGCGAAGACCAGTCCGTAGACGAGGGCGTCCAGCAGGGCGGCGCGCAGCGCGAGTGCCGGGCCGGCGTGCATGAGGAGGCCGTTGAGCACGCCGCGCACGTAGCCGTAGCCGAACCCGAAGACCAGGCCGCACAGGATGCCGACGAGGAACCGCTGCCCGGTTCTTCGCCTGCTCCGCCCGGTGCGGCCGAAGAGCTTCAGGCGTACGTCGGTCGGCGCGACCACGGTGCCCCGGGCCGCGACGAGGAACCAGTAGGTGATCCCGAACATGATGCCGGCGACGAGGCCGGCCACCAGTCCGTCCGCGAGCTGGTAGCCGACGGGGTCGAAGAGGGTGCCGACGGCGGCGTCGACCACGCCGATGGCCACGGCGACCACCACCGCGGTCACCAGGGTGCGCGTGGCGCGGCCGAGCCCCGCACCGAGGCGCCACCACTCCAGGTTGGGGGTGTCGAGCCGGGTGAGGTGGTGGGCGAGGTAGCCGAGCCAGTGCCGGCTGCGGTCGGGGTCGAAGCCGGGGCGCGGCCGGCCGCCGGGGCGGTGGTCCGGGCGGGGCCGGTAGACGGTGGCGGTGAAGTTGTCGAGGAGGTGCTCCTCCAGCTCGCCGGGGCTGCCGAAGCGCTCGGTGTCCAGGAGCGCGGCCGGGTCGTGGCCGGAGGTGTCGCTGTAGACGGCGCGGGCGAGGGTGACCATGAGGGGGGTGGTCAGCACGGGGGCGAGGTTGGCGCCGGCCCTGCTGTCCGGCCGTTCCCGCAGCTCGGTGAGGACCGGGTCCCACGCCGTCCCGGCGGCGTTGCCGCGGCGGGCCTTGCGGGTGGTGCGCGGCAGGTAGTCGGCGAGGTCGTCCAGGGTGAGGTCGGTCAGCTGCACCGCGGCCGCGGAGGTGAGCACGTCGGTCTCCCCCACGGCGGCGGCGTACTCGGCCGGACGGCTCGTCAGGAGCAGGGGCAGCACGGTGGCGTTGAGCGCTTCGAGCGCGGGGCGGCGCAGGCCGTCGGCGATCTCGTCGAAGCCGTCCAGGACGGGCAGCACCCGTCCGGTCTCGACCAGGGCGGCGGCGAGGCTGGTCCCGCCGGGGCCGGGGGCGGCGAGACCGGGGTGGTCGCGCCTCAGCTGGGCGATGAGCCAGTCCCGCAGCGTGATGGCGGTGGGGTCCCACGAGCCGATGCTGAAGATCACCGGTACGGCCTCGGCGCGGCCCCTCGCCTTGAGGTGCTCCAGGACGAAGCGGACGGCGAGGATCGTCTTCCCGGAGCCGGGCCGGCCCAGGACGACCAGCCGTCCGGAGGGTATGCGGCGGTAGACGTCCAGCACGTCGTTCAGCCGCCCGCCCAGGTCGAGCGGGCCGTGCTCCGCACCGGCGGGCAGGCGGCGGATGTTGGCCCAGTGGTCGGTGAGGTCCTCCGGGCCGGTCCGCCAGCGCACCGGCAGGGGGTAGGGGTCGTGGACCTGCCGCTGTTCCTCCTCGCGCTGCCAGCGGGCGGCCACCGCCTGCGCGAGGTGCTCGGCGACGTCGGCGAGGGTGGCGTGCAGGCCCGGAGCCGGAGGTTCTGGAACGGACCGTTCCGGAACCTCCGGCTCCGGAAGCGGCGGGCCCTCGTCCGGTGGCGCGGCGGGCGGCGCGGCGAGGGGGGCTGTCGCAGGAGCCGCCGCCACTGCCGCTGCCCCTGCCGGAGAGGATCGTTCCGCCGCCTCGGTCCCGGCCGGCCGGCCGCCGGGCCCCGTCCTGCGGACGGCGGCCGCCAGCAGCTCCTCGCGCGCCTCCGGCGTCAGCCCGAGGGCGTCGGCGAGCCGGCGCACCGTCGTCACCCGGGGATCGGCGCGCTCGCCGGTCTCCAGCCCGCGGACGGTGCGGACCCCCACCCCGGCGTGTTCCGCCAGGTCCTCCTGGGTCATCCCCGCCTCGCGCCGCAGCTGCCGCAGCAGCGTGCTGAACTCATTGGCCACAGGTCACGGTCTCCCCCCGGGACGTGTCGTTTCCCCAGCTGAGGGACTCTAGCGCGGCCACCGGCCGGATACGGCCGGTCCTGTGGCCTGTCCTGCCGGGCCCGCCGGGGCCAGCGTCGTCGGCGTCCACCGACCGACCCACCGGAGCACGGAGAGCCGCGATGCCGACGACCGCACCCACCGGCCGACCGACCGCACACCCCACCGTCCCGCCGGCCGCCACGGCCGCGCGCACCCAGTTCGCCGCACCCGCCGCCGCGCCCCTCGGGCGCCAGGAGCGCGAAGTGCTCTACGCGGTCGGCTGCGGCCTGCGGGACGAGGAGATCGCCGCCGCCCTCGCCATCCCCGAGGACGCCGTGGCCCGGCACCTCGCCCGCATCCTCACCGCGCTCGGGCTGCGCGACCGTTCCGCCGCCATCGTCCACGCGTTCGACTGCGGCCTGGTCGCCCCCGGCCGCGGCCCCCGCCGGCCGGGGACGGGGCCCGTGCCGCGGGCCGCGGCCCGCCGGGCGCCCGGCCCGCGGCTGCGGATCTCCCTCCTGGGACCGCTGCAGGCGTGGTGCGACGGCCGGCCCGTGGAACTGGGGCACCTGCGCCAGCAGGCCGTCCTGGCAGCCCTGGCGCTCCGCCCGGGACGGACGGTGAGCCAGCAGGAACTGCTCGACGGCGTCTGGGGGATGGAACCGCCGGTCACCAAGGTCGTCCCGGTGTACATCTACCGGCTGCGCAAGGCGCTGGGCACGGCCGACGGCGCGGGCGCGGTGATCGAGCGCGACCGGTACGGCTACCGTCTGCTCCCCGCGGCGGCCACCGTGGACGTGGCGCGCATGGAGGACCTGGCCGCCACGGCCGGCACGGCGGAGCGGGCCGGGGACCTGGCCGAGGCGGTCCGCGCCTGCTCCCGCGCGCTGGACCTGTTCCGCGGGGAGCCCCTGGCGGGCCTGCCGGGTCCGGCCGCCGAACTGGAGCGGCTGCGGCTGGCCGAACGGAGGATCACGCTCGCGCAGCGGAAGCTCGACTGGCGGCTGCGCCTGGGCGAACACGCCGAGGCGGTCGCCGAACTGTCGGCCCTGGCCGCGGCGCAGCCCCTGAACGAACCGGTCGCGGCGATGCTGATGCGCGCGCTGTACCGCGACGGGCGGCAGGCCGACGCGCTGGCCGTGTTCGGCCGCACCCGCCGCCGCCTGGCCGAGGAACTGGGGGTGCCGCCGGGCCGGCTGCTGCTGCGGACCCGTCAGATGATCCTGCGCGGCGACGAGGCCGGCCTGCGTTCCGCGGGACCGGCGGCATGACCGCGCCGGAGCCGCGCACCGGCGGCGAGGAACTCCTGCTGGCCCGCATCTCGGCGGCGGCAGGCCGGGCGCGCATCGGCAAGCGGCGCGCCACGTACGCCGCGACCGCGCGCACGGTCCCGGCACGCACCGCGCCGTCCCGCGGCGCCGGCGGCGCGCTCGCGTACCCCTGGCACCTCTGCCGCATCTGGTACGACCGGTGTGCCCGGTACGTCCGGTGGCCCGCCGCGACGGCGGGCACGGTGGCCCGGCTGGATCTGTACGAGCGTGGCATGACGGTGACGGTCCACGACCGGATCCACGTCGTCCGGTACGAGTCCGCCGCCGTCTTCCAGGAGGTGACCCGGCACCGGGACGACCCGGCGCGCTTCACCACCGCCTACACGCTGACGGCGCTCGGCGGGGAGTGCATCGTGCTGCGGAGCACGTCGGAGCGCGGCGGCGGTACGGCGGCGTGGGGGCCGGAGCTCCAGCGGGCCGTCGCCCAGGCCCGGCTGCCGCGCGCCCTGGCCGCCCTGCGCGACGGCGAGCGGCTCGCGTTCGGGGACTTCCGCCTGTCCGCGGAGGAGATCGTCTGCGGGAAGGCGGCCGCCCGGTGGGAGCTGGTCGAGCGGACCGCGATCCGCAACGGGCGCGTGGAGGTCCACGTCGGCGGCGCCGGCCCCCTGCTCGCCTGCGACGTGTCCGGTGTGCCCAACCTGTTCCTCTTCTGGACGCTCGTCGAGCGCCTGCGACCGGGTGACGGCGACGCCTGACCACACCTCCGACGTCACACCGGCCCCCGCACGTTTCATCGAAATGTCAACGGCCGTGGCTAGCGTCCCCGGCGAGCACGGCAGGCAGCACCCCTGCACTGCCCCGGACTCGTCGAGGAGAAGCAGAAGATGACCCTGGCCAACCGATGGAAGCGGGCGCTCGGTGTCGCCGGCGCGGCGGTGGCGATGACGGCCGCCACCGCCGTCGCGCCCACCGCGGCCCACGCCGACCAGCAGCGTCACTACTACCTGGAGGTCGGGGGCACGGGCTCCGCCGCGCCCGCCCCCGACTGCACGAGCACGTACACGTTCGCCAACAAGCACCTCAACGGCGGCATACCGGTGCCGGTCTGCTACCCGGCCAGCGCCGGGCCCTGGCTCAACGGCAACAACGTGCCGGACCTGGGCGCGCCCGCCTTCGACGCCAGCGTGCGCGAGGGCTACCGCAACCTGCTGGCCGCCGCCGTCGACACGTACCACCGCGACCCGGGCGCCCGGTTCACGATCGTCGGGTACTCGCAGGGCGCGCAGGTGGCCGACCAGGTGCTGCAGACGATCGCCAGTGGCGGCACGGACATCCCGCGCTCGCAGGTCGACGGCAAGCTGTACTCCGACCCCATGCAGCCCGGCACCGGCGTCTGGGCCCGGACGCCCAAGGGCTGGAGCGCACTGGGGTTCACCTCGCCCGGGCCCGGCCCGGCGGCGTTCGACGGCGGCGTGAAGGTGCAGCGGTTCTGCATCCGCACCGACGGGGTGTGCGACGCGACCTCCCTGGGGTCGCTCGTAGGGTTCTTCCAGCAGCACCCGAAGTACTGGCAGGACGGCAACGTCATGACGAAGACCATCGGCCAGGAGCCCGCCGACGGGATCGTCTGGGTCGACAACTGACCGTCCGGCGGCCCGGCCGCCCGCCGGCCCGCCCCGCGGCCCCGTCACCGGGCGCCGCGGGGCGGGCCGCGGCCCTTCCGCTCAGGCCGCCACCGCCTGCCCGGCCCCGGCCCCGATGCCGGCCAGGGTGCTGCGGAACGCGTCGACGTACGGCGGCACGGCCGCCCTGCCGCGCCCGGTGTCCGGGTAGCGGTAGCTCACGTACGTGCCGTGCGGCGAGCGGTTGACCCAGAGGTAGACCTCGTCGGGATGGCGGTGGCTGCTGCGCAGCATGGTGGCGCGCCAGTCGGCCCACCGCGGGGCGCCCGGGACGGTCCGCAGGTCCATGTACGACACGAAGAACCGCGGCTCCACCGGCACCCCGAGCAGCGCCGCGACCCGGGCCAGCGGCACCTCCGCCATCGGGCGGGCCTCCCTGAGCGCGGCCAGGGCGCGGGCGGCCAGCGGGGCGAAGCCGTCGCCGGCACGCACCGCGAACCGCAGCGGCGCCACCCCGACGTACCAGCCCACCGAGCCGGTCCAGCGGGCGTCGTGGCGCGTGTGGAACGGCATCAGGGCGGCGAACTCCCCCACCGGGCCCGCGGCGAGGGCGAGGCAGGCCAGCAGCCCGGCGCAGAACGAGACGCCGGCCCGGTGGCAGGCCGCCTCGAACGCGGCCGTGCGCGCCGCGTCCAGCAGCCGGCCCGCGCCGTTGCGCTGGGGAAGGCCCGCGGCACCGTCCGCGCCGACCGGCACGGGGAAGCCCGGCGTGCCGCCGCCGGTCGCCCGCAGGAACTCCCGCCACTTCAGCACCGTACGGTGGCCGTCGCCCACGCGGTCGGCGGCCCGGCGCTCGAGCGCCGCGAAGTCCGGGTGGCCACCGACGTCCGCGAGCCGCGCCCGGATGCCGTGGCGCGCCGCCGCGTAGAGCCGGCGGACCTCGTACGCGGCGAGGGCGAGGGAGTAGCCGTCCACGGTGGAGTGGTCGAAGGCGAGGCACAACGTGGTGGAGGCGGGACGGGACACGGTGGCGCAGAGGTACGAGGGCCACGCCGCCGGGTCCGCCTCCTGGTCGAACACGGCCTCCATGCGCCGCCGGAGCGCCGCCCCACTGGCGTACGTGCCCTCCTCGGCCGCCCGGAACGTCACCGCGCCCGGCGGCAGGGTGGCCCGGCGCAGTCCGGTGCCGTGCGGCCGGAGGTGGCTGCGCAGCGATTCGTGCCGGTCGGTCCACGCCGCCAGGGCGGCCCGCAACGCCCCGGGGTCCAGGGCGCCGGGCAGGTCGAAGGCCGTCCCGATCCAGGAGGGGCCGGCCGGAGCGGCCGTCCGCCGGTGGGTGATGTGCCCTTCCTGCACGTACGACGCGGGGCGCGCGTCGGGTGCCCAGCGGGGGGAGCCGGGGTCGGCGGGGACGGGGCGCCAGACGGTCAGCAGCCCCGGCCGGACCCCCAGGCCCGGCATGTCGGTGAATTCCATACGGCTCTCGGCTCCTCGGGGTGGGACGCGCGTGCCCCGAGTGCTCCACCGGGGCGGGATCATGGTGGTGGGAGCCGTTTAAACAGCGATGAAACAGGGGGCACGATGGACACGAGGGACGACACCGGGGACGGTCACCAGGAGCGGACGCGGCTGGGCGCGATCCAGCAGAGCGCGGACGCCTGGACGACGTCCCTCCTCCAGGGACTGCCGATGCGCCCCTCGTGGCACTGCCTCGAACTGGGCGCGGGGGCGGGTTCCGTCGCCTACTGGCTGGCGGACCGGTGCCCTGACGGGCAGGTGACCGCCGTGGACATCGACACCCGTCACCTCGACCCCGGCCGCGCGCCCCACCTGGTCGTCGAGGAGGCCGACATCACGCACCCCGGCTACCGGCCGGGCACCTTCGACCTCGTCCACGCCCGGTACGTCCTGTGCCACCTGCCGGAACGGGACGAGGTGCTGGCCCGCGCCGCCGAGTGGCTCGCACCGGGCGGCTGGCTGGTCGTCGAGGAGCCCTACCAACTGCCCGCCGAAACCTCGCCCTTCCCTCTCGTGCAGCGCCTCATGGCGGCCTACGAGCGCAGGTACGGCGCGCACGGGACCGACCTGACGTGGGCGCGCTCCCTCCCCGCGCTGCTGGCCCGCAGCGGCCTGGAGGACGTGCGGTTCTCGGGCCGGCTCAGCTGCATGGGCGGCTTCGGCAACGACCGCTGGCGGCCCCTGATCGACCACGCGGGGCCCGCGCTCGTCGCGGACGGCCTGCTGGACGAGGCGGACCTGACCGGCTTCCACGCCCTGCTGGCGGACCCGGCGTTCGTCGACATTCCGCAGGTCACGATCTCGGTGTGGGGGCGCCGGGCGTAGGCATCCGCCACCAGCATCCCTCATCGCCCCGCGCCCCACCCGCGTTCAGCCGAACCGGGACCGCGCCGGTGGTGCGGCGCCGGAAGCGCTGACTACCTTCGTCCCCCAATTCCCCGATCTTTCTCACCCTTTGGGAGACCTGCGATGAAGGTGGGTATCACCGGCGCCGGGCGCATGGGGCGCCTGCACGCCGAAGCACTGGCAGGACTGCCGGACGCGCCGTCCTTGCTGATCCACGACGCCGACCCGCGGGCGGCCCGGGGCCTCGCGGACGCGCTGCGGGCCGGTTCCGGCGCCACGGCCACCGCCCGGCCGGCCCTGGACGACGTCCTGGCGGAGGCCGACGCGCTGGTCGTGGCCAGCCCCGCGACAGGACACCGGTCCGCGCTGCTCGCCGCGGCCCGGGCGGGCCTGCCCGTGTTCTGCGAGAAGCCGCTGACGGCGGACGTGACCGAAGCGCGTGAGGTCGCTGCGGCCTTCGCCGACGGCCGGCTCCACGTGGGGTTCCAGCGGCGCTGCGACCCCCAGTACCGGTCGCTGCGCGACGAGATCGCGGCCGGCCGGCTGGGGCGGCCGCTGCTGGTGCGGTGCACGGCGTTCGACGACGCGCCCCCCTCGGGCACGTACGAGCAGTCGGCGGGGGACATCTTCACCGACTGCCTCATCCACGACATCGACGCGGTGCACTGGCTGACCGGGCAGCCGGCCGTCGCCGTCCAGGCCGACGGCGCCCGGCTGCTGGGCGACGGGGACGGCTACGACGTCGCCACCGTGGTGCTCACGCTGGCCGACGGGGCACGGGCCGTGCTGTCCGCGTCCCGGCTCGACCCCTTGGGCTACGACCACCGCGTCGAGGTACTGGGCACCGGGGGCTCGCTGTCCGTGGGCCTCGACGAGCGGACGCCGCTGCGCCACGTCGGCGAGGCGCAGGGGCCCCGTGCGCCGTACGCGAGTTTCTTCGACCGCTTCGCCGGGGCGTACCGGCACGAGATGCGGGCCTTCCTGGACATGGCCGCGTCCGGGGCGCCCAGCCCCTGCACGGCGCAGGAGGCGCTGCTGGCGCAGGAGGTGGCCGCGGCGGCAGGCCGGTCGGCCCGGACCGGGGAACGCGTGTCCGTCGCGGTGGACGCCCTCGTGGGAGGTGTGGGCCGATGAGCGCGGTACGAGGAACCCGCCGGCCGTGGGTCGTGGTCGCGTCCGTGGCGCTGCTGTTCACCGGCAGCGTCCCGGCGGCGTCGCTGTCGTCGGCCCCGGCGGCCGCGCCCCGCAACGTCATCCTCCTGATCGGGGACGGCATGGGCGACTCCGAGATCACGATGGCGCGCGACCACTCGGTGGGCGCCGAGGGGCGGCTGGCCATGGACGAGCTGCCGGCGACCGGTGCGTACGTCACCTCGTCGGTGGACGGGCGCGGCCGGCCGGACTACGTCACCGACTCGGCGGCCGGCGCCACCTCGTGGGCGACCGGGCACAAGACCGTGAACGGGCGCGTGTCCAAGACCCATGACACCAACCGGCCCCTGCCCACGCTGCTGGAGCTCGCCAAGCGCCAGGGGCTCGCCACCGGCAGCGTCACCACCGCGTCGGTCGCGGACGCCACACCCGCCGCTCTGACCTCGCACGTCACCGACCGCTCGTGCAAGGGGCCCGCCGACATGGCCTCCTGCCCGGCGGACCTGCGGGCCGCCGGCGGTGCCGGGTCGGTCGTGGAGCAGGCCGTGGCCCTGCGGCCCGACGTGCTGCTGGGCGGCGGGGCGGACCTCTTCGCGCAGCAGGTCACGGACGGGCCGGACCGCGGCCGCACGGTGCTGGAGCAGGCCCGTGCCCGCGGTTACCAGGTCGTACGCGACCGGGCGGAGCTGGGCGCCGCCGCACCGGACCGGCCGGTGCTCGGCCTGTTCGCCCCGGACAACGTACCGGCGGAGTGGACCGGCAGGCCGGCGGTCGCCGGGGGAACGCCGGCCCAGCGGTGCACCAAGAGCAACCCGGCGCGGCCGGCCGGGACGCCGACCCTGGTGGAGGAGACGCGGGCCGCGCTGAAGCTGCTGACCGCGCGCAACGAGCGGCAGAAGGACCGGGGCAAGGGCTTCTTCCTCCAGGTGGAGGGTGCGGGCATCGACGACCGGGCCCACGACGCCGACCCGTGCGGGCAGGTGGGCGAGACCGTCGCCTTCGACCGGGCCGTCCGTGTCGCCCTGGACTACGCCGCCGAGCACGGCAACACGCTGGTGGTGGTGACGGCCGACCACGGCCACGCGAGTCAGATCGTGCCGGTGGACGCCCGGCCGGCCGGACGGTCCACCACCCTGGTCACCGACGAGGGCGGGCAGATGCAGGTGGCCTACGGCAGCGGCGCGGTGGACGACGTGCAGGAGCACACCGGCACCCAGGTGCGGGTGGCCGCGCGCGGCCCCCGGGCGGAGGAGGTGCGGGGCGTGCACGCCAACACGGCGCTCTTCGGAACCCTCGGCCGCGCCCTGGGACTTCGTCCGAGCATAGGCGCCACTCCCCCGCCCGGCGATGCCGGACGCTGAACGGCTTTACCCCCGCATTTCCTTTCCATGACGCCGGTTGAAGAATTCCGGCACCCGCCCCAGCATGGTCCGGCGAGCAGATCCCCCGCATTCCCGCACGGCATTCGTGCAGGCACTGCGTTCCCCGTGATTCACCGTGATTCACCGTATTGAAGGGTGTGAAGCGTTGAGTTCTTCCATCGAATTACCGGGCTGGCCCCAGCTGTCGGACGAGGACGTCGAGGCCGCGGTCGCGGCCCTGCGCTCCAACCGCCTGGTCGGGCTGCGGAACGGCACGGTCGAGGAGTTCGAATCGGCGCTGGCCGCGGGCCAGGGCGTCGGTCACGCCGTCGCGGTGTCCACCGGCACGGCCGCCGTCCACCTGGCGCTGCACGCCCTGGACGTCGGGCCCGGCGACGAGGTGATCGTACCGGCCCACACCTTCATCGGCTCGGCGAGCCCGGTGACCTACCTCGGGGCCCGCCCGGTGTTCGCGGACGTCACCCCGGACACGCACTGCCTGGACCCCGACTCGGTGAAGTCCCTGCTCACCGAGCGCACCAAGGCCATCGTGGCGGTGCACATCAACGGCTGCGCCGCCGACATGGAGGCGCTGTGCGCGGTCGGCGCGGAGGCGGGGGTGCCGGTCGTCGAGGACATGGCGCAGGCCCTCGGCACGGAGATCGGCGGGCGCCCGGTCGGTGGCTTCGGCGACCTGGCGTGCGTCAGCCTCTTCGAGCAGAAGGTGATCACCTCGGGCGGTGAGGGCGGCGCCGTCCTCACCAACAACGCCGCGTACGCGGAGCGGGTGCGGCGGCTGCGCAGCCACGGCGAGGGCCCCATCGAGGGCCGCCCCGGCCTCATCTGGGCGCACGAGGTCGGCTACAACTACCGGCTCACCACGGTGCAGGCCGCGGTGGGCCTGTCCCAGCACGCCCGGCTCGGCGCCATGGTCGAGGCCCGCCGGCGCAACGCCGCGTACCTGTCGGAGCGGCTGGCGGGCGTCGAGGGGCTGGAGCTGCCCGTCGAGCCGGAGGGCACGGTGCACGCCTTCTGGAAGTACGTGGTGCGCGCGGTGCCGGGCGAGGGCCGGCCCGCGGCCGCGGAGATCGCGGCGACGCTGCGGTCCCGGGGTGTGCCGGTGCTGCTGCGGTACCCGTTCCCGCTGCACAAGCAGCCCGCGTTCGCCGAGCACAACGACGTGTCGCTGCCGGTCGCGGAGCGGCTGTCGGAGGAGCTGCTCGCCCTGCCGTCGCACCCGGCCCTGACCGAGGAGCACCTCGGCCACATCGCGGACGAGGTCCGCAAGGCCGTCGCCGGCTGAGACGGCGTACGGCAGGGGGTGCCGCGCCGGGCCGGCGGCCCGGCGCGGCACCCCCGTCCCTTCCCTTCCGACGCACCCCGAGATTCAGGAGAGCGCATGTCCGCTGCACTTCCCCCCTCGTCGTCCGCGGCCGCCCCGGAGGGGACCGGGCAGCTGCCCGTCCTCCTCGGTACCTCCGCGTTCGGGCAGAACGAGCGGGCCTTCCCCGTGTACGACGCCTACTGGGAGGGCGGGGGCCGGGCCTTCGACACCGCCTGGCTGTACGGGCACGCCTACGGGCCCGGCTGCTGCGAACGGACCTTCGGCGCCTGGGCGAAGTCCCGCGGTGTGGAGGACGAGGTATGGGTCCTGGCCAAGGGGGCGCACACCCCGGAGTGCCTGCCCGACCGTGTCGAGCCGCAACTGGCCGAGAGCTTCGAGCGCATGGGGCGGGAGAGTGCCGCACTTTACATGCTGCACCGGGACAACGCCGAGGTGCCGGTCGGCGAGTTCGTGTCCGTGCTGGACGGGCTGGTGAAGCGCGGGCTCATCGGCTCCTACGGCATGTCGAACTGGCCGCTGGACCGCGTCCGGGAGGCGGTCGCGTACGCCCGGGCGCACGGCCTGGCGGAGCCCGCCGGCGTGAGCAACCAGTTCAGCCTCATCGACATGGTGCAGCCGATCTACCCGGGCACCATCAGCGCCAACGACGCCGCGTGGCGGGCCTGGCTCGCCGAGGGCGGGATGTGCCTGTACCCGTGGGCGAGCCAGGGCCGCGGCGCCCACGCCCTGGCCGACCCGGCGGAGCTGCAGTCGGGCCCGCTCGCGGAGAGCTGGTACAGCGAGGCGAACGTCGGGCGGCTGCACCGGGCCCGGCGGCTGGCCGAGCACAAGGGCACGTCGTCGACGGGCATCGCGCTGGCCTGGACCCTCTCCCAGCCCTTCCCGGTCGTGGCGCTGATCGGGCCGCGGCAGCCGGAGGAGGTCCGGGACTCGCTGGCGGCGGCGTCCCGGCGGCTCACGGCGCAGGAGTGCGACTGGCTGGAGCACGGCACCGGTGAGATGCCCGTTCTCTGACGGGATGCGCACCGGGGGCGGTACGACGGCCGGGCCGTCGTACCGCCCCCGGTGCGTCCGCCCGGGTCCGTCCGGCGGGGGTGTCCGGACGGGTACGAGCTAGCGGGCGCTCCGGCGTTCCGCGCGGGCGAGGAGGTCGCAGCACTCGCCGGCCGCGGCCTCCTCCGCGGGCCCGGCCGGCGGGGTGATCGGCAGGCTCACCTCGTGCCGCCGCGTGGCCCGGGCGGCCACCGCGCGGCGCGGCGCTCCGGCGTCATCCCGGACCTCCGTGGGGACGTCCGTACGGACCTCCGTCGCGGGTGGGATGCTGCTGTCGGCGGCCGCCCATTCGAGCCGTTCGGCCACCTGTTGCCAGACCTCGGCGCAGCCCCGGGCCAGTTCGGCGACGGCGCCGACGCGGTGGGCGGGGACGTTGGCGAGCAGCCGTTCCCAGTCCTGGCCCGGCACCGCGACGACCGTGAGCCAGCGCAGCAGGGCCCGGCCGTCCTCGGTCAGCCGCACGGACGGATCACGGCTGAGATGACGGAGCATCAGGGACCGGGAGGGCCGGTTGGCCTCGGCCTCGTCGCGCCGCCGCGGATGCGGGGGCTCCTCCGTGGCGGGCTCCACCGTCGCCCTGGCCCCGGCCGTGTTCCTGCGGCCCCGTTCGGGTACGGGGCCCTCGCCGCGCCGGAGCCTCTTGCGCACGTCGGAGGCGGTGCCGAGGGAGACGCCGGCCTGGGCGGCGATCTGCCGCAGCGGCGCGGAGGGGTTCTCCTGGATGAGGCGGCCGGCCAGTCTGCGGCCCTCGGCCGGGTCGAGCGGCCGGGCCCTGCCGTCGCGGCCGATCCTGACGTTCGACTGCGGAACTCCCTCGGTCGAACGGGCGCGGAGCGCGCCGACCGTCTTGGCGGAGAGCCCGGTCGCCGACCCCACCGCCCGGTCCGACCACAGGGGATGCGTGCCGAGGATGCGCAGGGCGGCCGCCTTGCGGTCGTCGAGGGTGAGGGGCAGGCCGTGGGTGACGTTGGCCTCGACGGCGAGGACGAAGGCGTCCTTCTCGTCGCCCAGGAAGTACTGGACCTCCACCTCCGTCGCGCCGCGGAGCTCCGCCGCGCGCAGCCGGTGCATGCCGTCGACGACCCGCAGGGTGCCCGGCATGACGACCAACGGCGGGAAGGACGCATCGGATTCCGCGAGGGCCCGGATATGGGCGGCGTCCTCACCGCCACTGCGCGGCGAGTCGGACGGCAGGAGGGAGGAGAGGGGAACGGTGCGGACCTCGGATAAACGAGCGACGTTTCTGCCGACTTCCTCGGGAAGTTCCACTGGCATATCGACACTTTGAACGGGGCTGTCCCGGAAACTAGGCTCCACTGCACACCTTCCGATCGAAGCAATCTCGCCCTTGGGGCGTACAGCACCGTCCCCGCTTTGACTGCGGTTGGATACTCAACACCCGCCCCACGACCAGAGTAAAGATCAGTAAAGGGGCCGAAAAGTACTCACCAACACGACGGCCGGACAGCGGTCGAAACCGGCCCAAACATGGTGATCAACGCCGCTACCGGCACGGGATGCGAGCACCGGCGGTAACCCTCCGCAGCAATGCCGAGTCGCTCCACAGCTCTCCGTGAAATCCGGCCCCGGCTACACGCGTCAACCCAGCCCCTTACACGCCCGGTGAAAGGGGCAATGATCGCGCCGCATTCCATGTCTTTTCAGCCACCGGCACGGTGGCGAGGCCGCCGTGCGACCACGGCTGCCGTCCTGCCCCGCACGCGAGGGAGTCACGATGAAAGCACTCGTACTGGCCGGAGGATCGGGAACCCGGCTGCGCCCCATCACCCACACCTCCGCCAAACAATTGGTGCCGGTCGCCAACAAACCCGTGCTGTTCTACGGGCTGGAGGCAATAGCGGCGGCCGGGATCACCGAGGTCGGCATGGTCGTCGGCGACACCGTCGACGAAATCACCGAGGCGGTGGGCGACGGCTCGAAGTTCGGGCTCGACGTCACCTACATCCCGCAGGAGAAACCGCTGGGGCTCGCGCACGCCGTGCTCATCTCCCGCGACTACCTGGGCGACGACGACTTCGCGATGTACCTCGGCGACAACTTCGTGGTCGGCGGCATCGAGGAGCCTCTCCGCGCCTTCCAGGCCCACCGGCCCGACGCGCACCTCCTGCTGACCCGGGTCGCCGACCCCCGGTCCTTCGGCGTGGCCGAGCTCGACGCGTCGGGACGCGTCCGCGGCCTGGAGGAGAAGCCCGCCCACCCCAGGAGCGACCTGGCCCTGGTCGGGGTCTACCTCTTCTCCCCCGCCATCCACGAGGCCGTCCGGGCCGTACAGCCCTCCTGGCGCGGCGAGCTGGAGATCACCCACGCCGTCCAGTGGCTCATCGACCACGGCAGGGACGTGCGCTCCTCGCGGATCAGCGGCTACTGGAAGGACACCGGCAACGTCTCCGACATGCTGGAGGTCAACCGGCTCGTCCTGGAGTCCGTGGAGGCCCGCTGCGACGGCTCCGTCGACGCGGACAGCGAACTCATCGGCCGCGTACGCGTCGAGGAGGGCGCCACCGTGCGGTCCTCGCGGATCGTCGGCCCCGCGGTGATCGGTGCCGGCGCCGTCGTCACCGACTCCTACGTCGGGCCCTTCACCTCCCTCGGCGAGGACTGCCGGGTCGAGGACAGCGAGGTGGAGTTCTCCATCGTGCTGCGGAACGCCTCCATCACCGGCGTCCGCCGCATCGAGGCGTCCCTCATCGGCCGGCACGTCCGCGTCACGCCGGCCCCGCACGTGCCGCACGCCCACCGGCTCGTGCTCGGCGACCACAGCCAGGCCCAGATCTCCTCCTGACCCGAACGGAGCCCCACCATGACCACCCATGTCCTCGTCACCGGGGGAGCCGGATTCATCGGCTCCGCCCACGTCCGTGCCCTCCTCGGCCCCCACGGCCCCTCCGACGTGGTCGTCACCGTGCTGGACGCCCTGACCTACGCGGGCAACAGAGCCAACCTCGCGCCCGTCCAGGACGACCCGCGGCTGGTCTTCGTGCACGGCGACATCTGCGACACGGACCTCGTCGACGACGTCATGGCCGGCCAGGACCAGGTCGTGCACTTCGCCGCCGAGTCCCACGTGGACCGGTCCCTGTACGACGCCGCCGCGTTCGTACGGACCAACGTGCAGGGCACCCAGACCCTCCTCGACGCCGCCCGGCGGCACGGCGCGGCGCCGTTCGTGCACGTGTCGACCGACGAGGTGTACGGGTCGGTGGACGAGGGCGCCTGGTCCGAGGACGAGCCGCTGCGGCCCAACAGCCCCTACTCCGCCTCCAAGGCGGCGGCCGACCTGCTCGTCCTCGCCCACCACGTCAGCCACGGCATGGACGTGCGCATCACCCGCTGCTCCAACAACTACGGCCCCTACCAGTTCCCGGAGAAGCTCATACCGCGCTTCGTGACCCTGCTCATGGAGGGGCGCAAGGTGCCGCTGTACGGCGACGGCCTCAACGTCCGGGAGTGGCTGCACGTGGACGACCACGTACGCGGCATCGAGGCCGTGCGCACCCGGGGCCGGGCCGGCCGGGTGTACAACATCGGCGGCACCGCGCTGACCAACAAGGAACTCGTCGGCCTGCTGCTGGAGGCGTGCGGCGCCGGGTGGGACAGCGTGGAGCACGTCGAGGACCGCAAGGGCCACGACCGCCGCTACGCGGTGAACTCCAGCAGAATCAGCCGGGAACTCGGCTTCGCCCCGGCGACGGACCTGCGCGCCGGGCTCGCCGAGACCGTCGCCTGGTACCGCTCCCACCGCGCGTGGTGGGAGCCCCTGCTCGCCGGGGCCGCCCTGCCGGCGGCCTGACCCGGCCCGTCCCCACGGAGGTCCCCTCGTGCTCCCGCCCCCGAACGCGCAGTGGCTCGTCGTCGGCGCCGCCGGCATGCTCGGCCGCGACCTCACCGCCTGCCTGGCCCGTCGGGGGATCGGGGCGGCCCCGCTCGACCGCCACGCCCTGGACGTCACCGACGCCGCCGCCACGTTCGCGGCCGTCGCCCGGCACCGGCCGGCGGTCGTCGTCAACTGCGCGGCGTGGACGGCGGTCGACGCGGCCGAGGCACGTCCCGGCGAGGCCATGAAGGTCAACGGCGACGGCCCGGCCCACCTCGCCCGCGCCTGCCGGGCCTCCGGCGCCCGGCTGCTCCAGCTCTCCACCGACTACGTGTTCGCCGGCGACGCCCGCGTCCCGTACCGGGAGCTCGACCCCCCGGACCCGCGGACGTCGTACGGCAGGAGCAAGCTCGCGGGCGAACGGGCCGTCCTGGAGATCCTCCCGGAGGCGGGCTACGTGGTGCGCACGGCCTGGCTCTACGGGGCCGGCGGGCGCAACTTCGTCTCCACGATGATCCGGCTGGAGGCCCGCCAGGAGACGGTGACGGTCGTCGACGACCAGCACGGCCAGCCGACCTGGTCCGCGGATCTCGCCGAGCGCCTGGTCGCGCTGGGCACCGCGGCGCTCCGGGACGCGGCACCCCCCGGCGTCTACCACGCCACCAACACCGGCGCGGCCACGTGGTGCGGCCTGGCCCGGGAGACGTTCGCGCTGCTCGGCGCCGACCCCGGGCGGGTGCGGCCGACCACGAGCGAGGCCCTGGGCCGGCCGGCGCCGCGGCCCGGCTTCAGCGTGCTGGACCAGGGCCGGTGGCGGGAGGCGGGCCTGGAGCCGCTGCGCGACTGGCGGCGGGCGCTCGCGGCGGCGTTGCCGGCGCTGTGCGCCGCGGCCGGGCGGCCGGGCCCGGAGCGCTGACGCGCCGGGCCCGGCCGGGCCGGCGTCAGGCCCGGGAACCGTCCCGCAGCCCCTGGTGGAACGCCGCGCACGCCGCGTACGACGGCAGCACCCCGCGGCGTTCCAGCTCGTCCAGGGTGGGCGCGGCCGCGTCCTTCGCCGACAGCACCGGCTCGACACCGGTCGGCCAGGCGATGCCGAGCGAGGGGTCCAGCGGGTGGACGGCGTGCTCGCGCCCGGGCGCGTACTCCTCGGAGGTGACGTAGACGACGGTGGCGTCGTCGGTGAGCGCCATGAAGGCGTGGCCCAGGCCGGCCGCGACGTACACGCTCCGCCGCGGGTCGTCCAGGCGCACCGCCTCCCACTTCCGGTAGGTGGGCGAGCCGGTCCGGATGTCCACGACGACGTCGAGGACGGCACCGGCGAGACAGGTGACGTACTTGGCCTGGCCGGGCGGGACCTCCGCGAAGTGCACGCCGCGGACCACCCCGCGCCGCGAGACGGACCTGTTCACCTGGGCGGCGCCGGGGCGGTGGCCCAGCGCCGGGCTCAGCGAGCGGACGCTGAAGAGCTCCTGGAACGTGCCCCGGTCGTCCGCGAACGCCTCGGTCTCCACCACCCAGGCGCCCTCGATGCCCAGCGGACGCATGACGGACTCCTCTCCTCGTACGGGGGCCGCCCCCGTACAGGACGACGCCCCGCGCCCTGCGGGCGCGGGGCCATGACGGGGAAGACGGGTCAGAAGCGGTACGTCTCCAGCGTGCCGGACCTGCGGACGTCCAGGGTGGCGCAGTGGAAGCCGCCGCCCAGCGTCCGGGAGTGCGTGAGCTGGAGCGGCAGCACGTCGACGCCGTTGCTCTCCAGCACCCGCATCAGTTCCGTCTGCCGGCGGTCCACGATGACCAGGCCGGGCCGGACGACGAGGAGGTTCATGCCGATCCACACCGAGCAGTGCGGCTGGTCGCCGACGAAGCCGATGTCGACCAGCTCGGGGCAGACGACCTGCTTCCAGCCGCGCAGGAACTCGGGGAAGTTGTCGTCGTTGACGCGCTCCGGGTTGACCAGCACCAGCCCCGGCTGGAGCGGCACGATCGTCGAGTCGACGTGCGTCGAGGCGTACAGGCCACGGCAGGGGTGCACGGTGTACGTGTCGCCGACCGCCGACTGGAGCCACTTGGCGCCCATGGCGTTGCCGCTGTCGGAGACGAGGTAGAGCAGGTCCGTGCCGAAGCGCAGGACGTTGGCGGCGTCGAAGACCGGCTCGATCTCGCGCAGCCGCTCGCCGGCGGGCGCGGTCGGCTCGTACATCGCGTCGGCCAGGCGCGGCTTGGGCGCCGAGATCCACTTGCTGCCGCTGGAGAAGTACTCGATCAGCAGGTCCTTGTAGGCGAGCGACTCCAGGAACCGCGCGCGCAGGGCCATGGGCGTCTCGATGACGGTCTCGCCGACGGTCAGCAGGCCGTCGCGCGGGCAGTAGTCGTGGAAGCCGTCCGTCTCCCAGTCGGGCGTCCTGATGAGGGCCGAGTTGTCGCGCTCCTGCGGGCGGCGGACGGTGACGCCGAGTCCCCTGAGCTCCTCGCACAGGGTCTCCAGCTCCTCCTCCGTCTCCTTGATCACCCGGTCCGGGTAGGGGCCCGAGGGGACCTTGTCCTGGGTGCCGTACTCGGCGTACTCGACGGTGTACACGCTCCTGTCGGCCACCGGGACCCGGGCACCCACGGTGGTGCCGACGATGATCTCCTCCAGCGGGTCCCATTCGTTGTGAACACTGACCAGGCTCATGACTGACCTCTTCGGTTCGTTCGTGATTCGTTCGGGAAAAGCGGGAAAAGCGGGAAAGGGGGATGTCAGAGGGGCGGGAGATAGCGCGTGAGCCGCTCCCACATGGCACGGTCGTCCGCGTCCCCGGTGTGGGGCCCGGTGAAGCGTGCGGCGTACTCCGCTATCTCGGCCAGGACCCAGCGCAGTTCGTAGAACCGCAGGAACGCGGGGCGGCCGCGGGGCGGCAGGCCGAACGCCCGGGTGAGGGCCGACCAGTCGCGCTCGGGCGGTGCCCACATCGTCCCGCCCCAGTCGAGGATGCCGACGTCCACGCCGTCCGTGCCGAACAGGACGTTGGCCGGGCTCGGGTCACCGTGGGTGAGGGCCGGGCGCTCACCCTGCCAGAGCGCGGCGCACTCCTCGGCGGTGCGGGCCGCGTCCTGCCGCAGGGCGGTGATGTGGTCGCGGCGCCGGGCGACGAGGCCGGCGAGTTGCGGCCCGTACGGGCCGCACCCGGCGGTCGCCCCGTCCAGGGCGGCCTGCAGGGCCTTGTCCAGGTCGGTCTCGAACGGGAAGCGGAAGTCCTCCACGGGCACCCCGGCCGGCAGGCCCGCCGGGGAGGAGAAGCAGTGCACCTCCTCCAGCTGACGGACCAGCCGGTCGAGCTGGGCGGCGGCCGGGGCGAGCGGGGCGGAGGTCGCGCGCTCCACGTACGGGAAGACCACGACCGGGAACCCGGTCACCGTGTGCACCACCCGGCCGTCCCGGCCGGCCAGCGGTGCGAGTACGAATTCCTTTCCGCTCGCGCGCATTCTCAGCGCGGCCTCGTAGGCCCCCGGGAAATGACCGTCGAGGTCCCGGCGGACGCTGATCCACAAAGGACCGTAGCGATAGGACCAGCTGTCCTCGCCGAGCGGAAAGAATGTCAGTTCCCCGGCCTCTCCGGCAGCACCGAGGAATTCCTGGAAGTTGTCCGTGACCAGCCTCAGCAGGCTCCGGCGCTCCACGAGCTCGTTCTCCAAGAGCATGCCAGAGGCTAACACCGGCGGGGCATTACGGGAGTTGTCCCGCGCGGCGTTCAAGCAATGCCCGGAATACATGCCAGAACGGCGTCGCGGAACGTGTGCGCGACCTCGTCGATCTCGGCCGGCGACGATCCGGCGTGCACGCCGAAGCCCGCGCCCAGATAACTGTCGGAGACCCCCGTGGACACCGCCACCGACCGGGCCAGGACGTCGTCCGTGCGGGGCAGCGCGCCCGGCTCGTAGATGCGGGCCGCCGGGCCGGGGGCGGCCGCGCGGAACGGCACCACCGACCGGTCGCCCCGCCCGTACGCCGTCAGCGCGGGCAGGCCGCCGTAGTAGTGCGTCGGCGAGTCGACGAGGGTCTTCACGCCCAGGTGCTTGGCCACGGCCTCGGCGTGCGCGACGTCGTCGAAGACGTACACGGCGAAGCTCGCGCACTCCCCCGCCGGGTCGTGCAGCGTCCTGCGCCGCACCCCGGGCAGGTCGCCGATGCCCTCCACGAGCCGCCGTTTGACCTCCCGGACCCGGCCGAGGATGACGTCGAGCTTGGCCAGCTGCGCCAGCCCGACGGCCGCGTGCAGCTCGCCCAGTCCCAGGTTCATGCCGAGCAGCAGGTCGCCCTCGCCGTCGTCCCGGCGGTAGGGGAACCAGCCCTGGTCGTGGAAGGAGTAGGCGCGCTGGAAGACGAGGGGGTCGTCGGTGAGGACGAAGCCGCCCTGGAGCGCGGTGATCACCTTGAAGTGGTTGAGGGAGAACGCCCCGGCGCTGCCGAGGGTCCCCACCGGCCGCCCCTGGTAGGAGGCGCCCGCGGCCTGCGCGCAGTCCTCGATCAGGTGGAGCCCGTGCTCGTCGGCCAGGGCCCGCAGGGCCGTCATGTCGGCGGGCGCGCCCAGCATGTGCACCGGCATGATCGCCTTGGTGCGCCCGGTGATCCTCGACCGGACGTCGGCCGGGTCGAGGGTGAGGGACTCGTCGACCTCGGCGAGGACGACGTCGGCACCGCAGTGCAGCACCGAGGCGATCGAGGCGACGAACATGTAGCCGGGCACGATCACTTCGTCGCCCGGCCCGATCCCCAGCCCCACCAGGGCCGCGATCAGCGCCGACGTCCCGCTGTTGACGGCGAGGCAGTGGGCGGCGCCGAAGCGCCCGGCGGCGGCCTCCTCGAACCGCCGGACCATCTCCCTCTCCCCCGGGTCGTCGAACACCTCGCGCGTGGCGCTCCAGCGGTCGAGGACCGCCAGCACATTGGCGCGCTCCTCCTCACCGACGAAGCGGTATCCCGGTCCGGGCACGGTTCCTCCTTGTTGCAGGTGATACGGGCGTGGTGCGGGTCGAGTGAAGGCCGCCGCGGCGTCAGGCCGCGCCGGCGAGGAACGCCGCCAGCCGCCGGGACAGCGCGAGGGCGGTGAGGGACGGGTTCGCGGCGCCGAGCCGCGGGAAGACGGCGGGCCCGGCGGCGTACAGGCCGGGCAGGCCCGCGAACTCGTGCCGTGACGTCAGGACGTCCCCCAGCGGCAGGGTCCCGCCCTCGTGGTCCTCCGTGCCCAGCAGGCTCGTCCACGTCTCCGGCACGCCCACGCGCTGGGAACCGATCCGCTCCGGCAGGACGGCGGTGTTGTCGCGCCCGGGGTCGCCGAAGCCGGTGAACTCCATGGGCACCGGGTCGGTCCCCAGCTCGGTGGCGACCGCGTGCCAGAAGTCGCGCAGCACCGTCCGCTGCGCCTCGATCACCTCGTGGTCCTCCGGGCGCAGGGCGGTGCGCACCCGGGCCGGCCCGGCGGGGCCGGCCGCCGTGAGCACCTCGACCACGCTGTCCGGGTTGGGGAGCTGTTCCCCGGTGGTCCGGACGTCCAGCAGCAGTTCGCCGTCGCCGGCGGGCTGCACATCCATGCGCAGGTACGAGCGGGTTGCCGGGTCGGTGGGCACGTAGTACGAGCCGGGGTCCGGGACGTGGCGGGCGGCGCCGGGCGGCGCGGCCGGCAGGCGGACGACGAAGCCCTGCACGATGTGGTCGGCGAGGCCGCCCAGCCGCGGCGCGGCCAGCTTTCCCGCCGTGGTGAGGGCCTGCACGGCGAGCCGGGTGCTCTCCACGGTGCCCGCGCACAGCACCACCGTGTCGGCGGCGATGCTCCCGCTCCCCGTTGCGGGGTCGCGGACGAGCACGCCGCGGACGGCTCCGTCGCGGACGTCCACGGCGAGGACCTCGGTGCCGCAGCGGACGCGGACGCCTGGCGGCGGCACGGCGGTGCCGTCCTCGCCGCGCCAGCGGTCCAGTGCGGAGTACGCCTCCCAGCGGTCGTCGCCGGGCACCTGGCGGCAGGCCCGGGGCAGCGGCCGGAAGGGCTGCCCGCCGAACGTGCGGGCCTGCTGCCCGGCGGCGCCCTCCGGCGCGGTGCCGCTCCACTCCGCCAGGTCGGCGCCCACCCGCTCGTACAGCGAGGGGCCGCCCTGCCAGCTCCTGGTGAGGTCCGCGACGACGTCGGCGGGCCACCAGGGGGTGGCGAGCGCCCAGTCCTCCAGCGGCAGGACCACGCCGTGCCAGTACAGGGACCGGCCGCCCAGCCTGCGGCGCAGGCCGGAGATGCCGGTGTAGTGCGGGGCGGACGCGGAGTCCCAGGGCCGCCGGAAGTACGGGTCGCGCTCGGGGGCGAAGACCAGTTCGGTGGCCCGGTCCCGGGGGTGGGCCCGGTGGATGTGGTCCAGGTCCTCGCCGGGCCCGGCCTCGAGCACGAGGACGTCCTCGACGCCCTGGTCCGACAGGGCCGCGGCGAGCTCCAGTCCCGCGAGCCCCCCGCCCACGACCACGACGCGGGCCGCGTCCTCCCGTTCCCCCGCACCCCGTACCGCGTTTGTTTCGGAATTGCTCGGCATCGCTGTCTCCCCTACACGCTGACGTGCCGGCCGCCGGCTTGCCGCAGGGTACCCAGCCGTTCGACTGGGCACGTTCCTCAGTCGAACAGAGCAGTGCCGGACAGAGCCGTAACGGCTGTGCGCTCACGGTGGGTTGCGCGGTGGCGCACGCACCGCTGGGATGCGTACATTCCGACCCCATCTGTCGCATCGGCGAAAGGCGAGGGCAACCATGGGAAATGCATTGGCGCTGTCCGGCGGCCCACGACTCACCGACCGTGAATGGCCGCGCTGGCCCCAGCCGGGGGAACGCGCGCTGAAAAACCTCGCGGACGTCCTCAACAGTGGCCGCTGGACCATCTCCTGCGCCTATCAGGGACGCCCATCCTACGAGCGGCAATTCGCCACCGCATTCGCGGACTACTGCAATTCCGCGCACTGCGTGCCGACCGCGACGGGCACCTCCGCGCTGGCCGTGGCCCTGGAGGCGTGCGGGGTCGGCGCGTCGGACGAGGTGATCGTGCCCGGCCTCAGCTGGGTGGCGTCGGCGTCCGCCGTGCTGGGCATCAACGCGGTGCCGGTCCTGGTCGACGTCGACCCGTCGACGTACTGCGTGGACCCCGCCGCGGTCGAGGCCGCCATCACCGACCGGACCCGGGCGATCACCGTGGTCCATGCCTACTCCGCCGTGGCCGACCTGGACGCGCTGCTGGACATCGCGCAGCGGCACGGCCTGCCGCTGGTCGAGGACTGCGCACACGCCCACGGCGCCCGCTACAACCACTGGCCGGTGGGGTCCATCGGCACGGCCGGGGTCTTCAGCATGCAGGGCAGCAAGCTGCTGACCTCCGGCGAGGGCGGTGCCGTCGTCACCGACGACCCCGACATCGCCACGCGGGCCGAGCACCTGCGGGCGGACGGCCGCGTCCTGCGGCGCGACCGGGTCGGCGTCGGGGAGATGGAGCTGCTGGAGACCGGCCAGCTGATGGGCAGCAACCAGTGCCTGTCGGAGTTCCACGCGGCGGTACTCCTCGACCAGCTCGACCTCCTGGAAGAGCAGAACGCGCACCGGGCCAAGGCGGCGGACCACCTCACCCGCCGGCTGCAGGAGCTGGGACTGACGGTGCAGGACACGGCGCCGGGGACCACCGACCGCGCGTACTACCGGTACGCGGTGCGGCTGCCGGACGAGGTGCTGGCCGTGGCCCCGGTCGGCCGGATCGCCCGGGCCCTGACCGCCGAACTCGGCTTCTCCGTCATGCAGACGCACCGCCCGCTGAACGACAACCCGCTGCACCGGCCCAGCTCACGGCGGAGATTCGCCACCGACGCCCGGTACATGGCGCGGATAGAGCCCTCGCAGTTCGACCTGCCGGTGGCCACGCGGGTGTACGAGAGCGTGGTGAGCTTCGGCCACGAGGTGCTGCTGGCGCCGCTGGAGGCCATCGAGGACATCGCCCTCGCCTTCGAGAAGATCACGTCCCACATCGGCGAGATCGCGGACTGAACGGCCCCGGGACCAGTCCCGGAACGGCCCCGGCCTACAGGGCGGTCGGAACGGCGTCGCCCCGGACCGCCGGGGCGAGCCGGCCGGCGAGGACGTCCGGCGTGCCGACGTGCAGGGTCCGCATGCCGAGCCCGGCCGCGACCTCCAGGACCGCTGTCCGGTCGTCGACGACGAGCGTTTCGGCCGGCACCGCCCGGACGTGGTGCAGCGCGGCGGTGAAGAACTCCCGCGCGGGCTTGACCCGGCCGAGGCGCCACGAGGAGCACAGGACGTCGAAGAGGCCGAAGTGGCCGTGGGCGGCGTCCTTCAGCCGGTCCCAGTGCTCGGCCTCGTTGTTGGTGAGCACGACCGTGAGGTGCGGGTGGTCCCGCCGCGCCTCCCGCAGCGCCCGGAAGTTGTCGTCGTAGGCGCGCACGCTCTCCAGGTACGCGCGGTCCAGCCACCCGGTGTCCAGCGGTGCTTCCGCCTCCAGGAGGTCGCGGAACACCTCGTGCACATGGGTGCCGCCGTCCTCGTAGGCGGGGGCCGCCTTCAGCACCCTCGTCAGGAGTTCTCCGGGGTCGGCGCCGTGGCGGCCGGCGACCCGGGCGAGGAAGTCGGTCTCCTCGTTGATGTTGTTGTAGAGGACGCCGCCGGCGTCCACGAACAGCGTCCGGATCACCGCAACGCCCTTTCTTCCACGGGTACTTCCGTGGAGCTTCCGTCGAGCACGGTCATCGGAGGGCGCCGAGCAGCGGCGCGTAGTGGCCGCCGTCGGTGTGCGCCCAGGCGGTGAGCAGCCGGTACGGCTCCCAGTCCCGGAAGCCCTCCCGGCCGGGTTTGGCCCACTCCCGTTCCAGGCCCCACGTCTCCAGCTGGACGGCGTGACCGAGCAGCAGGTCGATGTCGGCGGGCGTCCGCAGGAACGGGCCGGCCAGGCCGGTCACGGCCTCCTGGAGCCGGCGGCGGCCCTTCGCGTCGCCCTCCGTCAGGGTCACGCCCGGCTCCACGGGCGCGAAGGCGATCTTCACGAGCTCGTTGAGGTCGAGGTGCACGGGCGCGAGGACCGCGAATTCGAAGTCGAGCAGGGAGACGACGCGGGAGCCGTCCCAGAGGGCGTTGACCGGGGAGAAGTCGCCGTGGTTCAGGACGCGCGCGGCGTCCGGGAGGGCGGCCCAGAACCGGTCCAGCAGGGTGCCCAGGCGGTCGTGTTCCGCCCGGGTGAGCACGCCTGCCGCGTGCAGGCGGGCCAGGCCGGCCGCGGCCTCGCCCGGGTGCTGCGCGTAGAAGGGGTTGCGGGGCCGGGCCAGCGGGGCCGCGGCGGCGGGGTCGGTGCCGTGGACCGCGCGGGCCCGGGCCCACAGCTGCCGTACGGCCTCGATGCGCCGGTCCCAGTCGAGCGAGGCCCAGGCGTCGTCCAGGTTCTCGGCGGGGATCTCGGCCGTCACCATCCACTCCCGGCCGCGGGTGGTGCCGCTGCCCAGCACCCGGGGGTAGCCGGCCTGCGGCGGCAGGACGGCGGCCAGCGCCGCCTCCCGCCGCAGGTCCGTCGCGCCCGGGGTGCCCGCGACGCGCACCACCACTCCCCCGCCGATCCAGGTGACGTTGGTCCGGCCGCCGGCGCGGCGGGCGTCGGCGAAGGCGGTCCCGAACCGCTGGAACACCTCGGCGGCGACGGCGCGCGTCTCCTCCTCGCGACGGCCGGCGTCCCCGCCGGCGGCCGGGGTCACGCGGCCCTCAGCCGCAGCGAGACGACCAGGCGCAGCGGGTCCGCCCCGCCGGGCAGCCGCAGCAGCGGCGGCACCTCGTGCCACATGCGCGGGCCGAGCAGGCGGGCGTCGCCGTCGCGGTCGTACAGGGGCTCCAGGTAGCCGCGGCGCAGGATGCGCATCGCGCCGACCGCGTCGTAGCAGAGCGGGAACTGGAGGTTGAAGCGGTCCAGGTCGGTGTCCTGCTCGGCGCCGTGCGGGCCGATGTAGTCGCCCTCCCGGTAGGCCAGCAGGAACACGCGCTCGTACCGCATGCTGCGGCCGGTGATGCGGTCCACGACCGGGATCAGCTCGGCGGCCATGCGCTCGGACCAGTCGGTCAGCCCGTGCTCGCGGAAGGCGGTGGTGACCCGCTCGGCGTGCTCGGGGGTGTCGGCCTTGGTGTCGATGCGCTGGAAGCGGAAGCCGTAGCCGAGGCCGTCGCCCTCGTCGCTGTGCTCCTGCGCGTCCTCCAGGGGCAGGTCGTTCAGCTTCTCGTAGAGCGAGAGGGCCACCGAGCGGAGTTCGGCGACCTCGGCGACCCGGGGTATCTGGGCGCACCGGTGGGCGGCGTAGTGGGCGCGGAGTCCCTCGATGTCGTGGTCCGGGACGTGGGCGGGGCGGAGCGATGCCAGCAGGGGGGCCGGTTGGGCGACCACGGACGTCTCCTTCACAGGGGTTGCGTACGGGCGGGAGGGTCAGGCGGTGCCCAGCACCATCAGGCGGCGGCTGCTGACGGTGAAGGGGCCGCCGTGCTCGTTCATGACCCGGGCCTCCGCGAACCCGGCGGTGCGGAACCACTCGAGGATCTCGGGGGCGGTGAACATGCGCACGCTGTAGCGGGCCCGGTCGACCTTGCCGTCCCGGATGGTGATCTTCTCGGCGTAGAGGCGGCTGGCCTCCGCGTCGAGCTCCTGGATGTCCACCGCCATGTCGTCACCGCGCCGCAGCACGTCGACGTGCATGTCGTGGTTGGCGAGGATGCTGGGGATGTGGCGGTACGGCGAGTGCATGTCGAGCAGGAACCGGCCGCCGGGGCGCAGCGCGCGGCGGTACCGGCGCAGGATGTCCCGGTCGGTCTCGTCGTCGAAATAGCCGAAGGAGCTGTACCAGGACACCGCGGCGTCGAATTCGCCGGCGAAATCCATCTCGCGCAGGTCGAGGTGGTGGTATTCCACGTCCACCCCCATCTGCGCGGCTTCTTCGCGGGCCATCGCGAGAAAGCGTTCGTCGCGGTCGGCGCCGACGACGCGAAATCCCCGCGAGGCGAGGATGTTCGCGTGCCGGCCGTGTCCGCAGGGGGCGTCGAGGAAGTCCATGCCCGGTTCGAAACCACCGAGCCGGACCATGGCCGACGCTTCTTCGGAACTCAGTTCCGGGGTGAGGTCGGGAAGGTCGAAGTAATCGTAGTCGTCGCCGAAAAGAAGGTCCCAGTCGACATGCGGCTGCCTCTCGTTCATGGCGCCAGGCTAGGGGTGTTCCCGCTTTTCCGGCAATGAATTCAAAGGTGGTTCAGCCGCCGTGCCAGGTGCGCCACAGGGCCGCGTAGGCGCCGTTCGCGGCGAGCAGGTCGGCGTGGCTGCCGAGCTCGCTGATGCGGCCGTTCTCGACCACGGCGATGCGGTCGGCGTCCTCCGCGGTGTGGAGCCGGTGCGCGATCGCGACGACGGTGCGGTCGCCCAGGACGGCCGCCAGCGCCCGTTCGGTGTGCCGGGCCGTCGACGGGTCCAGGAGCGCGGTCGCCTCGTCGAGGACGACGGTGCGTGGATCGGCCAGCACCAGGCGGGCCAGCGCCACTTGCTGCGCCTGGGCCGCGGTGAGGGCGTGCCCGGCCGAGCCGACGACGGTGTCGAGGCCGTCGGGCAGGTCGTCGGCCCACGTCCCGGCGCCGACCGCCGTCAGGGCGCGCCGCAGGTCCTCGTCGGCGGCGGGCCGGCCGAGGGTGACGTTCTCCCGGAGGGTGCCGCGGAAGACGTGGTGGTCCTGGGTGACGAGCGCGATGTGGGCGCGGAGTTCCTCGGTGCTGAGGTCGACCAGCCGGACGCCGCCGACGGCGACCGTGCCGGAGCGGGGCGCGTAGATGCCGGCGAGGAGTTTGCCGAGCGTGGACTTGCCGGACCCGGACGGCCCCACGACGGCCAGCCGTTCGCCGGGGGCGAGGTCGAGGTCGACGTCGTGCAGGACGTCGCGTCCGGGGAGGTAGGAGTGGGTGACCTTGCGGGCGGTGAGCTCCTCGCCGCGGGGTGTGGCGCCCGTGGGGCGCCGGTCGGCGGGCAGCTTGCCGATGCCGATCACGCGGGCCAGCGAGGCGGAGCCGATCTGGAGTTCGTCCATCCAGCTGAGGACCTCGTCCAGGGGGAAGATCAGCTGCCGTACGTAGAGGGTGGCCGCGACCACCTGGCCGAGGGTGGCGTGGCCGTTCGCGTGCAGCAGCCCGCCGACCGCCAGCGTCGCCACCACCGGCACCACGTAGCTGAACTCGACCAGCAGGTACCAGGAGCTGCGCAGCCACATGGCGTGCCGCTCGGCCTCGTAGGCCTCCCGCAGGTCGCTGTCCAGGACCCGCCGCCGGGCGGCCCGCAGGCCCAGCGCCTCGACGGTACGGGCGCCGGGCACCGTCTCGGCGAGGGTGTCGCCGAGGGCGACGTAACTCGCCCCGAGCCGGCGGTAGCTCGTGCCGGAGCGCCGCAGGTACCAGCGGGTGCCGGCCCACAGCATCGGGATGACGACGAAGCTCGGCAGCGCGGCGAGCGGCCCGTTGAGGAGGAGCGCGCCGAAGGTGAACAGGCAGGTGAGCACCGCGATCAGCGTCTCGGGGACCGCGTAGCGCACGGTGTTGGTCAGCGCGTCGGTGTCGCGGGACGCCCGGGTGACGAGGTCGCCGGGCTCGGCGTCCTCCACGGTCGACAGGGGCAGGCCGGCGACGCGGTCGACGAAGTCCTCGCGGATCTCGGCGGTCACCTTCTCGCCGAACCGGCAGGAGCGCTGGACCGCCCAGTAGGTCAGCGCGGCCTGCGCCACCAGGGACAGCAGCAGGCCGAGGCCGAGCCGGTCGATCACGGTGAGGGTGGTGCCGTGCACGACCTCGTCGATCAGCCGGCCGATCAGCCACGGGCCGATCAGGCCGCACACGGCGGCGAGCCCGTGCAGGACCAGCATCCAGGTGAGGTCCCCGGCGTGCCGCCGGGCCAGCGCCTTGCCGTGCCGGCGGACCTCCGCCGTGTCGGCCACGGGCAGTGTCGCCCTGCTCATTCGGCGCTCCCTCGGGTCGCCAGGGGGGTGGACGGTGCGTCGTCGGCCAGGGGTGGACCGGCCGGTGTCTCGCCGGTCTCGCGCTGGATGACCAGGCGGTAGTCCGGGCGGGAGGCCAGCAGGTCACGGTGCGGGCCGGTGGCCACGACGCGGCCGCCGGCCAGGAAGGCCACCTCGTCGGCCTGGTCCAGCAGCAGCGGGCTGGAGCTGACGAGGACGGTGGTGCGCCCGGCGCGCGCGGCCCGCAGCCGCCGGCCGATCTCCCGCTCGGTGTGGGCGTCGACCGCCGACGTGGGGTCGACGACGACGAGCACCTCGGGGTCGGCCAGGACGGCGCGGGCCAGGACGAGGCGTTGCCGCTGGCCGCCGGAGAAGCGGTGGCCGTCCGCACTGATCACCGTGTCCGTGCCGGCGGGCAGGGCCTCGACGATGTCCTCGGCCATGGCCGCGTGGAGGGCTGCGGCGACGGCCGCGTCGCCGGCGGTGCCGTGCGGGTCCAGGGTGGCCCGCAGCGGCCCCCGGAACAGGCGGGAGCGGTTGTCGACCACGAGGACGCGCCGCCGGAACTCGTCGGGCGGCACGCTGGTGAGCGGCCGGCCGGCGTAGGTGACCGGGTCGCCGGTGTAGCCGCCGAGGCGGTCGGCGAGCCGGACGCCGTCGGTGGACGGCGCGACGACGACGAGGAAGGTGCCCGGCGTCACGGTCAGCCCCGACCGCTCGTCGACGAGTTCCCCCGGCCCGGCGGGCAGCGGCCCAGCCTGTTCCTCCTGCTGGTTCTCCGGCTCCAGGCGGAGCACGGTGACCGCGCGGCGGGCGGCGACGTGGGCGCGGGCGAACCGGTCCGCGGTCTCCGTCATGATGCCCAGCGGCTCCACGAGGAACGCCGCGTAGGCGTAGAAGGCGACCAGCTCGCCGGGGGTCACCGAGCCGTCGAGCGCCGCGCGGGCGCCGATCCAGGTGACCACGCCGACCAGGAGGCCCGGCAGCAGCACCTTGGCGCTCCGGATCAGCGCCTCGGCACTGGCGACGCGGGTGCCCGCGGCCCGTACCTGCTGGGAGCGCTCGCGGTACGAGCGGGCGAAGAACGCCTCTCCCCCGACGCCCCGCAGCACCCGCAGGCCCGCGACCACGTCGGTGAGGCGGGAGGTGAGCTCGCCCTGGAGGTCGCGGTAGTCGTCCTGGCGCCGGTGCAGCGGGCGCAGGGTGTAGCCGAGGGTGAGGAGGATGGCCGGCAGCGCCACGAGCAGCAGCAGGCCCAGGGAGGGCGACTGGCCGAGCAGGACGACGGCCACCAGCACCAGCGACACCAGGGCGCCGACCGCCCGGCCCACGATGTCGAAGGCGCTGCCGATGGCGCGCAGGTCCGAGGTGCCGATGCTGACCAGTTCCCCGGAGTCCACGCGCCGTTCGAGGGAGGCGCCGAGCCGGTTGGCGTGCCCGACGACGAGCTGGACGGTGCGGAAGCCGGCGGACAGCGAGTTGTACAGGTTGAGCCGCCGGCGGGCCGTGCCGGCCACCGCCTGCACCACGCCGAGCCCCAGCAGCACGGCCGACCACAGGCCGACGACACCCATGTCGCCGGCCATCAGACCGTCGTCGATGGCCTCCCGGACGACCACCGGCACCAGGGCCTGCGAACCCAGCCAGAGCAGGCCGAAGAATGCCGCGGTGCCCAGCGGCCCGGGGATTCGGCCCGCCAGCCAGACCAAATAACGCGTGGCCGA
Organism: Streptomyces mashuensis; assembly: GCF_014654785.1. Taxonomy (GTDB): domain Bacteria; phylum Actinomycetota; class Actinomycetes; order Streptomycetales; family Streptomycetaceae; genus Streptomyces; species Streptomyces mashuensis. Next base: position 16,175 of record NZ_BNBD01000007.1, on the reverse strand, counting down.
ACGAATATCGGGAGCACCGGGATCGGCGACGGGTAACGGGCGCATTGCGCGAGGTTATCCAGCATGCCGGTCCGGACGTCAACTTCCCTGTCCCGGGGCGGCATCGGGCGTTCGACTGCCGACGCTCGGCAGTCGAACGCGGCCTTCGTTGCCACCCCGATCACCCTCCCATAGCCTCGTCGCTCCGTGACAAGTCACTGCGAATCAGGGAATCGCCCATGCTGTTAGTCGACACCGCGCTGCGCCGGCGCGAGGAGAGCGGCCGCCCCATTCGCGTCGGAATGATAGGCGCCGGGTTCATGGGCCGCGGACTGGTCAATCACATCGTCAACGCCGTCCCCGGCATGCGGGTGGCCGCGATCGCGAACAGGACCGTGCCCAACGCCGAGCGCGCCTACCGCGAGGCGGGCGTCGAGCCGGTCCGCGCGGGGACGGCGGAACGGATCGGGGCGGCCGTGGCGGCCGGCACGCCCGTGGTGACCGAGGACGCGTTCGCCCTGATCGCCGCCGAGGGGATCGACTGCGTGGTCGACGTGACCGGCGCGGTGGAGTTCGGCGCCAGGATCACCGTCGCCGCGATCGAGCGCGGCCTGCCCATCGTGACAATGAACGCCGAACTCGACGGCACCGTCGGACCGTTGCTGGCCCACCGCGCCCGCGAGGCCGGTGTCGTGCTCACCGCCGCCGACGGCGACCAGCCCGGCGTCCAGGGCAACCTCGTGCGGTTCGTACGGAGCGTGGGGGTGACGCCCCTGGTGGCGGGCAACGTCAAGGGGTTCCACAGCCTGTACCGCACGCCCACCACACAGCAGGTCTTCGCCGACCGCTGGGGCCAGAACGTCAACATGATCACGAGCTTCACGGACGGCACGAAGGTCTCCTTCGAACAGGCCATCGTGGCCAACGCCTTCGGGCTCACCGTGCCGCAGCGCGGCATGTACGGGCGCGACCACACCGGGCACGTCGACGAGCTGACCGGGATGTACGACGTCGACGAGCTGCGCGAGCAGGGCGGCATCGTCGACTACGTCGTCGGCGCCAAGCCGGGGCCCGGTGTCTACGTGCTGGGCACCCACGACGACCCCCGGCAGCGGAGCTACCTGGAGCTCTACAAGCTGGGCAAGGGCCCGCTGTACAGCTTCTACGTGCCCTACCACCTCTGCCACTTCGAGGTGCCGAACACCATCGCCCGCGTCGTCGACTTCGGCGACGCCACCCTGACCCCGCCCGCCGGGCCGCGGGTCGACGTGGTCGCCACCGCCAAACGGGACCTGCCCGCCGGGACGGTGCTCGACGGCATCGGCGGCTACGACCTCTACGGCGTCGCCGAGGCCCACCCGGTGACGCGCGCCGAGCGGCTCCTGCCCATCGGCGTCTCCGAGGGCTGCGTGCTCCGCCGCGACGTCCCCCGGGACGCCGTCGTGACGTACGACGACGTGACGCTGCCGGCGGGCCGGCTCGTCGACGCGCTCCGCGAGGAGCAGGACAAGCTGTTCGCCGTCTGACGGAGGCGCGCCGTGGATCTGGATGAGGACTTCCTTCTGGCCGAACGTCTCGTCGGCCTCGCCGATTCTCTCGCCCTGACCTATTTCGGGGCCCCGAATCCCGTGCGGGACAAGACCGACGGCAGCCCCGTCAGCGAGGCCGACCTCGCCGTGGAGCACGCCATGCTCGACCTGCTGCGCCGGGAGCGGCCCGGTGACGCCGTGCTGTCCGAGGAGACGGGCGGGCGCGGGTCCTCCGGGCGCCGGTGGATCATCGACCCGATCGACGGGACGGTCCCGTTCCTCGCCGGCGGACGCGGCTGGGGCACGCACGTCGCCCTGGAGGTCGACGGCGAACTGGAGATCGGCGCGGTGAGCCGCCCCACGGAGAACACCGTGTACTGGGCGCGCAGGGGGCGGGGCGCGTACGTACGGGCCCACGGCCGGGAGCGCCGGCTGCGGATCGGCGGCGACGACGGGCCCGGTCCCGGGCTGGGTCTCGGCGCCGCGCGCGTCAGTGGTTTCCTCTTCCCCGAGTCGCCGGTGCGGCCGCACGTCGAGGCGCTGCCCGGGTGGACCGAGTGGCAGGTCAGCGCGATCGGGGATCTCGTCGAGGGGCGGGTGGACGCCGTGGCCGACGAGGGCGGCAAGGTCTGGGACCGGGCGCCCGCCGTCCTGCTGGTGCTGGAGGCGGGCGGCCGGGTCGACGACCTGAGCGGCGGCCGGCGGCTGGACGCGCCGTGGTTGCTGTACTCGGCTCCGTCGCTGGGCGCGGAGCTCACCGCTTTCGTACGGCAGCGGCTGTGAACGCTCAGCCGAGCACGGCCTGCCAGCGGGGGTCGGTGGTGTCGATGCCCGACGCGGCGAGCTTGCCGGTGAGTTCCTTGCGCAGCCGGGGCAGGTCGGCGCCGGACTGCCGGAGGTTCGCGGCGAGCCGCTTGCGGCGCGTCCGGTAGGACTCCGGGGCGTCCGGCCGGTTGGTGAAGTCCTCCAGCAGCAGGGCGTCGATGTGCGCGGACCACGGCAGTTCGTCGATGCCGGCGGCGATCTCGCTGGGCCGCAGCCGGTGCCAGTAGGAGATGCCGCCCGCGTGCACCAGCTGCGGGGCGAAGACCTTGGTGCCGGGGACATGGTGGAAGTGCGCGATGCGCCGGCCCGCGGCGAGCGCCATGAGCTGGTAGAACATCAGCCCGTCGAAGACGGTGCGGATCACGTCGTGCCCGTTCTGCGTGTGGTGGTACCGCTCGTGGCTGCGGACCTCGCGGCCGTCGTCGAGCACGTCCAGCAGTCCGCCCTGCGGGAACGGCAGCCGGTGCGCCTCCATGGCCATGACCTTGGCCAGGGCCGCCTCGTGGTGCGGCTCGATGAGGCGCACCATGGCGCCGTCGATCTCCTTCTCGGGGCCCGGCGGGATGTAGGCGTAGGCGGCGGGCGAGACGGGACCGCCGATGGCGTGCTCGATGCCGGCGCGGGCCGCCGGGTCGATGGCCATGAGGGGCGGGGCGGCCAGGGGGATGGGCCCGTAGGTGAAGGGCCCGCTGACGGCGACGCCCGGCTCCAGTCCGTCCATGCAGTGGCGGAACCAGTCGGCGTCCATGACGAAGCAGTCGACGTCGACGATGCCGAAGGGCCGGTCGAGGTTGCGCATCAGGAATTCGAAGATCTCGTGGCTGCCGACCCGTTCGGCGATGTCGAAGGAGCGCGGGCCGTTGTCCACGGCACCGGTCATGGCGTCGCGGACGGCCATTTCCTCCGGGGTCAGGGCGCTCGTGAGGAAGACGCACTCGATCTGCGGGGGGACGAAGCGCAGGAAGTGCTGTACGGCGTGCAGTAATCCGGTGGAGTAGAAGGAGAACCACAGGGGCCGGTCGTCGGGGAGGCCGGACAGGAATTCCTGGAACCGCTCGTCGAGGGAGGTCAGGGCCTCGGTGTCGCTCGTCTGCGAAGTCATCCTCATGGCGGGAAGGCTATGAATGCGGGTGCCGGTCGTCAAAGGGACCGCACACGGAAAAGGGGTGGTGCGGCGGACAGCGTCCGCCGCACCACCCCATTCCCTTTTCGGGGGTGTCAGAGAATGTCCCAGTACTCCCCGAGCAGGAACGGCATGCCGAACGACACCGACTTCTTGTCGTTGGGCCGGTAGCTGGTCCGCGGGAGGGTGCGGAAGTCCATGCTCACCCGGCTGATGGCGGTGTCGTTGACGACGTTGCCGTGCCAGGAGTTGGCACCGTCGAAGACGATGACCTCGCCGTACTCGGCGTGCACCGGCTCCTCGTCGATCCACACCGTGTTGTTGCCGTAGGCGCGGGTGAACGGCACCCAGTAGTTGAGCTCGGCGCTGTCGTGCCCGAAGTCGCTGTCGCGGTGCCAGTCGCCGACGGCGAGGGAGTTGCGGAGGTGGACCCGGAAGGTCGGCACCCGCTGGATGTAGAGGTCGTCCGCGGACGGCCCCAGCAGGCTCCGGGCCAGCTTGCGGTAGATGGGCGAGACGACGTGGAAGTTGTCGTAGAACCGCTTGTGGTGGTCCGTGGCCTGGTCGGTCTCCCGCGTGGCCGGCCGGTCGCTGGCCGCCAGGCCCTCCAGGTCCTCGACGCCGATCGCCTCGCGCACGTAGTCGGCGATCGGGATCTCCTTGACGTCGTACGTGAGCCGGGTGTACTTCGCCGCTGCCATGTCGCTCCTCACACCACCATGCGGCCGCGCAGCCGCTTGCACCGCCGGTACCAGCCGTCCACGACCTTGTCGACCGCCGGGTCGCCGGTCTCCCCGTCGCTCACCTCGTGGGCCCTGCCCGCGAGGCGCAGCGCGAGCCGCTGGGCCGCGAGCCGGGCGGGGATCGTGGGCGTCGCCAGGTCCTCCAGGTGGTTCCCCAGCCGCTCCAGCGGGCTGAGGTCGAAGAACTGGCGCTGCCACCGGAGTTCGTTGCGCCGCCAGTCGCGGAGGCCGTTGAAGCCGCGCCCGTCGTTGTGGTGCATGACGTCCTGGAGGTCCTGGACGACGACGCGCCTGCCGCCGGCGCGCACCATGGTGGCGAGGATGACGCCGAGCCCTTCGAAGCCGCCGTAGCGGCCCGGGGGGAAGCGCACGTTCTCGATGACCCAGCGGTTCACGGCGATGATGCAGTCGTCCACGGCGTGCACCTCGTACCGGTCGCTGCCGTAGTCGTGCACCTTGTCGTAGTCGGTGACCCGGCCGCGCCGGGTGTCCCGCTCGTTCCACCAGGCGAGCGAGACGGTGTCGGAGCCGCCGACCGAGCCGAGCATGGCGATGGACTCGTCCTCGAACGCCGGGCCCACCACGTCGACGGGGTTCTTGCGCAGTTCGATGTCGTCGTGGAGCAGTACGAGACCGGTGACGTCGGAGTTGGCGGCGGCCTGGTCGAAAATGGCGTTGTAGGCGTCGAACATGGATGTCTGGCCGCGCATGGTGAAAATGGGGCTGCCCGGCGTTCGGACGCGCTCGATGCCCGGACGGCAGATGCGGTCGAAAAGGCCGGTCGGTCCGACGCAGACGCCGTAACCTATCACGTGGGACGAACCTCCTGTCGGGTGCGGGAAGAACGGCCGGGAAGCAGTGACGGCCGGCTCAGGACCCGCCCGGAAATCAGCGGAAACGGTCCGGGTAATTCTGCGGTGAATCGTCTTTTCTCGCGAGCGTCCGCGTTATGCGTACAACGCATGCCGTACAAAAACGCGGCGGGGCGGGGACCGGAAATGATCTCCGGTCCCCGCCCTGCGCGTGTTCAACTGCCTAGGTTCCGCGGTCGAACACGGACCCGGCGCCCCGTCAGCGCCCTTCGAGTGCCTCGGCGACCGCGGTCTGCGAGGGGGCGAGCGCCGTGGCCCCGTCCTCGATGTCCCAGAGGGAGTTCTGCAGCAGCCGGCCCAGGGTCCAGCCCTTCGCACGGGCGCGGTCCAGGCCGAGGGTGTCGGTGAGCAGGTCGAAGCGGCGGCGCACCACACGCAGGGGCTCGCCCGAGGCTGCCACGGTCTCCCAGCGGCTGTCCAGGGCGGGCCACAGGTCGAAGCCGGGGTCGCCGGCGAGGGGTTCGGGGTCGATGGCGAGCCAGGGCTCGCGCTCGGCGGAGAGGACGTTGTCGTAGTGGAGGTCCCAGTGCAGCATCCGGTCCCCCGCCTCGCCGGCGAGTTCGGCCACCGCCGACGCCCAGGAGCGCAGCAGCCGCTGGTCGGCCGGGTCGGTCAGCGCGGTGACGGCGGTGGGCACCTGTTCCAGCATCTCGTGGGCGACGTCGCCGAGCCGGCGCAGCTCGGCGGGCGCCTGAACGGCGGTGAGGCGTGCCAGCAGGCCGGCGAGGACGCCCATCGCGGTGTCGTCGTCCTCGACGGCGGCCAGCGTGCGGGCCCCGTCCAGCCGTTCCAGCAGCATGGCGCTGCTGTCCGGGTCGTGGTCGAGGAGCCGTACGACACCGTCGCCGTTCCAGACGCGCAGTCCGGTCAGCGCGGCGGTGGTCTCCTCCCGGGGCATCTGGAGCTTCAGCACCGCGGGCGTCCCGTCCGGCCGCCGCACGGGCACCACCAGCGACGCCTCCCCGTGCCGCACGCCGCCGTCCGGCACGAGGCCCCAGCGTTCCAGCAGCCCGGCGGCCAGCAGGGGCAGACCGGCGACCCACTCCTTCCCCTCCTCACCGCTGTTCCGGATGCAGGCCTCGACGAAGGCCGGGGGTACCTCGACGCGCAGGGGTGTGCTCATGGCGGGACATCCTTCACGGGACAGGGGGTGTGGGCAGCAACCTAACGGGCTCCTGGTGCAGGGCTGGACGATTTCGGACACCGGTGCGCGCCCCGGTCCGCTTCCCGGGCCGCTTCGATCTTCTGCCAGGACGCCGGCTCCGCGGGCTTCCCGGCCGCCGGGGCGGTGGGGGACGGGGGTGCCGCCGGGCGGGCCGGGGTGAAGAGCCAGGTGGCGAAGAGGTCGTGCAGGGGCCGGCCGGAGACGCGTTCCGTGAGGCGGACGAAGTCCTGGACCGTGCCGTTGCCGTGCCGGCGTTCCGTCTGCCACTGGCGGAGCACGGTGAAGAAGGCGGTGTCGCCGAGGCGTTCGCGCAGGGCCTGGAGGGCCATGGCGCCGCGCTGGTAGACGGCGGGGTGGAACTGGTTCTCCGCGCCCGGGTCACCGGGCGGGACCGTCCAGAACGGGTCGTCGGCGGGGTGCTTGGCGTAGGCGTGGGCGGCGAGTTCCCGGGCCGTGCCCGTGCCCTCCTTCTCCGACCACAGCCACTGCGCGTAGGTGGCGAAGCCCTCGCTCAGCCAGATGTCGCGCCAGTTCTCCACCGAGACGCTGTTGCCGAACCACTGGTGCGCCAGCTCGTGCACGACCACGTCGACGAAGGGGCCGTCGGCGAACATGGCCGGTGCGTAGAACGGCCTGGTCTGTGTCTCCAGGGCGCCGTACCCGTCGGCATCCGGCACGAAGCCGCCGGCGGCCTCGAAGGGGTAGGGGCCGAAGAGGGAGCTCTCCCAGTCGATGATCTCGGCGGTGCGTCCCACGCTGGCGGTCGCCGCGGCCCGGCGGTCGCCCAGTCCCTTGCCGTACGCGGTGACGACGGGTATCCCGCCCGCCGTCGTACCGGTGGTGAGGTCGAACCGGCCGATGCCGAGCGTGGTCAGGTAGGGGGCCTGGGGGCGGGCCGAGCGCCAGTGGTAGCGGGTGCGGCCGCCTTCGGTGCGTTGGGAGACGAGGAGGCCGTTGCCGACCACCTGGAGCCCGGCCGGCACGGAGACGGACACGTCGTACGTGGCCTTGTCGCGCGGGTGGTCGTTGACCGGGTACCACCAGGGTGCGGACGAGGGCTCGTCGGCCACCACGGCGCCGTCGGCGGTGCGGTGCCACGCGGACGGCCGGCCGTCCTTCGCCTCGGAAGGTGTCCCGCCGTACGTGACGGCGACGGTGAAGGTCCGTCCGGCGGCCGGCGGGACGGCGGGCGTCACCTCCAGTTTGCGGGTGCCCCCGGTGCCGGTCCGGGTGAAGGCCGCCTTCCTGCCGTCGACGCGTACCTCCTGTGCGTCGAGCAGGAAGTCCAGGGTGAAGCGGGGCAGTCGTTGCGTGCTGCGGGCGGTGAGGACCGCGGTGCCGTCCAGCCGGTCGTCCTCCGGCCGGTACGTCAGCCGGAGGTCGTAGTGGGAGACGTCGTATCCCGGGTTTCCCGCGTCCGGGTAGTACGGGTCACCGATACCGGAAGTGCCGGTTCCGGGCCCCGTGGCGGAGGCCGGGGCGGCGGTCCCCAGGCAGGCGGCGACGGTGAGGGCGACGGCGGATCTGACGGCTGAGCTGCGGAGCACGGTGCGTTTCCCCTTTCACGCGAGTGCCCCGAGTCCAGCCGCGCGCCCCCGGGACGTCGAGGGGTTTCCCTCGCCCCTCCGCCATGAGGAAACAGGGAAACCCTGGCCCTGGGCCCCGGCCGGGGGGTGGACTGGAGGGGCCGGGTCCGGATCGGTCCCGGCAGGGCGCGGCGGTGCTACGGGCGCGGGGGTCTCGTGGCACCGCCGCCCCGCCCACCGGCCTCCCTACGTCCCCGGCCAGGGGCGGGCCAGGCGGGCCGCGCACTCCAGCATCAGGGCGTGCACGAACGCCTGCGGCAGATTGCCGCGCATCTGCCGCTGGGCGACGTCGTACTCCTCCGAGTACAGTCCGGCCGGCCCGCAGGCCGCGCGGTTGCGTTCGAACCAGCGGAACGCGGCCACCTCGTGCCCCTGCTGGTGCTCGGCGAGCGCGGTGACGAACCCGCACAGCAGGAAGGCGCCCTCGGCCGCCTCCAGCGGCTGGTCGCCGTGGCGGAACCGGTAGGCGAAGTGGTCCTCGGTGAGCTCGTCGACGTAGGCGCGCAGCGTGGCCCGGGTCCGCGGGTCGTCGGCGGGGACGGCGCCGCGGAGGGGCGGCAGCAGCAGGGCGCCGTCCAGGCCGGGGTCGTCGGGCGACCGCTGCCAGCGGCCGGACGGGTGCAGGCAGCGGGCGGCGGTGTCCGCCACCAGCCGGTCGGCCAGCGCCGTCCACTCGGCCGACCGCCCGCCGGGCGCCCCGGCGGCGGCGACGCTCCGCAGTCCCGCCGCGCACGCCAGCCTGCTGTGCGCCCACAGCCGCGGCGGGAGCTCCCACACGCCGGCGTCCGGCTGGTCGCGGCGCCGGGCGACGGCGCCCGCGGCGATGTCGGCCGCCCGCCAGCCGTCGGCGTCCAGCCGCCCGTGGCGTGCGGCGGCGCCCAGCAGGAGCAGGGACTCCCCGAACACGTCGAGCTGGAACTGCCCGCTGACCTTGTTGCCGACGCGGTCGAAGCCCCCGGGGTAGCCGGGCAGGTCGAGCTCGCGCTCCTCGGGGACGGTCCGCCCGTCCACGGTGTAGGCGGGGGCCATCCGGGGGCCGTCCTCGTGCAGCCGGGCGGTGACGAACCGCACCGCGTCGTCCAGCAGCGCCGTGTCCCCGGCGGCGGCGACCGCCTGGCCCGCGTAGCACTGGTCGCGGATCCACACGTACCGGTAGTCGTAGTTGCGGCCCTCCTCGGCCCGCTCGGGCAGGCTCGTGGTGGCCGACGCCACCATGCCGCCCGCCGTGCCCGTCAGCCCGCGCAGGACGGTGTACGCGCGGCGGGCGTCGATGCGTGCGACCGTGTCGCCGAGCGGTGGCACCGCCGCGTGCCACGCCTCCTCCGTGGCCCGCCACGCCGCGTCGGGCCGCGGGGGCTCCCCGGTCAGGGACCGGTCGCCGATCTCCAGGACCAGGTCGTGGCAGGCACCGGCCTCGACCGTCAGCTCCATCTCCAGCCGCCGCCCGCCGGGCCCCGCCGGCCGCGGCTCGGCGGCACAGCCGGACCAGCGCACCGACAGGTCACCGGCGCGCCCCGTCCACACCCCGTCGGCCTCGCGGGACACCTGACGGAGCGGCCGGCGGCCGAACCCGGCGCAGGGCTCCAGCACGACGGACACCCGGGCGGCGTTCCGGGGCGGCGCCAGGATCCGCCGCAGGAGCACGGCGCGGTGCGGGTCGCCGGGAAAGGCCAGCGCCTCGCGGCACTCGACGATGCCGTCGTCGGTGACCCAGCGGCTGCGCCAGATGAGCGTCCCGTCCTCGTAGTACCCGCCCCACACGCAGCGCCCCACGGGCGTCACGACGTACATGCCCGCGCCGCCGACCAGCGTCGAGAACACCGCGTCCGAGTCCCACCGCGGCACGCACATCCACGCGTACTCGCCCCGGGGCCCCACGATGACGCCCCGCTCCCCGTCGGCCAGCAGGGCGTACTGCCGCAACGGCTGGGGCGCGAAGGCCCCGCCGTCCTGCGCCGTACGGGATGAGGTCCTGGTCACCGGAGAGATCAGTAACCGCGGGTGGCGCCGGGCAAACCGGGTCCGCCCGGCCCGCACCCGGCGCGGGCCGGGCGGAGTGACGCCGCCTGGCCCCAAGTCGCCCTTCCCCCGCGCATGCGGCCCCTGTAGGCATGGGCTGACCGTCCACCGCTCCGTCCACCGTCCGGAAGGGGACCCATGCGTACGCCCGCCCCCCGCACGACGCCCGACGTCACCAGGACACCCACTGCCGCACCGCCCGCCCGGCCGCCCGGCGTGCCCTCGCCGGCCGCCCTGCTGCTCGGCCTCCAGCGCAGGGCGGGGAACGCGGCGACGGCCCGCATGCTGCGCCCGGCCGGCCGGCGCCCGGGAGTGCAGGACGTCCTGCGCGGACCGGGCCGGCCGTTGCCCGTGCCGCTGCGGGAGGAGATGGAGGCGCGGCTGGGCGCCGACTTCTCCGGCGTGCGCCTGCACACGGACGCGGCGGCGCGGGGATCGGCGGAGGAGCTCGGTGCCCGCGCGTACACCGCCGGGCAGCACATCGTCGTCGGTGCCGGCGGGGCGGACCGGCACACCCTCGCCCACGAGCTGATCCACGTGATGCAGCAGCGGTCCGGGCCCGTGGCCGGCACGGACCGGGGCGACGGCACACGGGTCAGCGACCCCGGGGACCGCTTCGAGCGCGCCGCGGAGTCCGGGGCCCGCAGCGCCCTGTCGGGGCGGGTACCGCCCGGGGCGGTGCCCGCCCCGGCCGCCGCCGGGAGCACGCGAGGCGGTCCGGTCGTCCAGCGGATGAAGTTCTACCGTGGCCTGTCCGAGGCGGACGCCGATGCCCTCGTTGCGCGGAGGGGCGCCGCGGGGCGTGGGCAGGCACCGCCCGAGCAACGGCCGGAGCACACCGGGCGGCTGGAGCCCACAGGGGGCGGCGAGTTCGGCAAGGGGGTGTACTTCTGGGAGGAGGACCGGGAGGCGGCGCTGCTGAGCGCGCTCCAGTACCAGGCCCAGTTCCGGAACTGGGCGGTCGTCGCGTACGACGTCCCCGACGAGCTGCTCCGGCAGAAGGCGGCCGAGGCCCGCGCCGGCGGCCAGGACTGGGTCAGCTTCCCGGACGACGCCGACACCAGGCCGTCCGAGTACGTCCCCATGCGGACCGACGAGCCGCGCCCGTACGAGAACTTCACCGAGGAGCAGATCGCGGCGGGGCGGCATCCCCATCCCCTCATCGAGCATCCGGTGGCCGGCGGGGCGTGGGGGAGGAAGAAGGACGGCACGCCGGTCACGGCGGTGGCCATGAACGTCCAGTGGTTCCGCCAGGCCAACAGCGATCCCGAGCGGCGCGGGCTGCCGGGGATGCCGCCGGACGGGATCGAGTGGACGAAGTACCCGTTCGTCGCGGGCATGTCCGTGGCGGACTACTCGAAGAACGGCCCCCGGCAGGCCCGCTTCCTGGGGGCGGGCATCGACCTGCTGAACCACGGCGAAGGCGTCACGATCACCAAGGTGCTGCGCGGAAAGCAGGCCACGCAGAACGACGTGTCCTGGCTCCGCAGGCTGACGATGGACGACCGTCCGGCCGTGGAGAAGGAGGCCAGGCGCAGGAAGCTCCTCTCCTGACCCCCGCACCACGCGTTCCCGCAGGTCCGGACCAAAGTCCGGGCCGGGCGGGCCCGGTGAATTCCCGCCATCGGGCCACCTCTCCCCCGGCAGAAAAACGGTTCTTGAAAGACTTCAGGCCAAGGCATTGCACGACGACGGCAGAGCCCGTGCGCCCTTGACAGCCGTGCATGCGCCCGGAGCCGCCGGCACGGAATGCGGAACAGCGGAAACCGCATAGCCGCGTTTGCAGCTGAGACGTCACGCACGGGCAAGCCTTCCGGCCGGCTGTCCGGATGCCGTGGCCACGGCATCCGGGTGGCCGGTTCGACCGGGTGTGTGCGGCTGTGCGGGCGGCATAGTCTCGTCCAGCCGAACGCCGCCCCCCGCGCGGGCCGCCGGTTCCTGCCCGTCTCCCCGATCGTGCGCTGCCGCGCGGGCCCGGCCGTTCACGTGCCGCACCCATCACCGGATTCGAGGGGGAAGCCGCAGTGACGGAAATCCAGGAATATCCCATCGGGAATTACCGGCCCCACTCGCTGGCCCAGGGGAACAGGAACTACCTCTGGGTGACCACGGACGACAAGGCGATCATCCGCGTCCACCCCGGCGCTCCCGGCCAGCAGCAGACGGTGAACCACTCGATGATCCCCCAGCTCACCGCCGGCATCATCAAGGACCCCGACGGGCTGCAGAAGGTCTGGTTCGCGGCTCCGGCCCCGCCGGAGAGGCAGGACCCGATCGTGATCATGGAGACCACGGGGAACAACGCCGTCACCTTCTACCCGCTGGAGGACGACGCCAAGGCCGAGAGCATCAAACTGCGGACCACCAACACGGGCACACCGACCACACCGGTCTACGAGTACAGCCTGCTGTTCGCGGAACCCGTGCACAAATACGTCGGCATCCTCACCCCGTCCACCGGCCTCATCGACCGCATGCAGGTCACCCAGAACACGTGGCTCTGGGACGTGGCCGTCACCACGGCCGCCGACGGCAGGACCCACACCTACTGGGCCACGGGGCAGAGCCGGACCACGAGCCCGGTGCGGACGGAGAACGGCCTCTACCGCCGCCGCCACGGAGAGATGACCTGGGAGTCGATCGGGGTCCTCCGGCCCGGCCAGAGGCCGTTCTACGTCATCGCGGACACCACCGCGGTGTGGCTGACCGCCACCAGCCCCAACCAGGTGATCCGCTTCGACCTCGGCTCCGGGACCACGCGCACGGTCGACCTGGGCACCGCCGTCCCGCAGCAGCTGGCGTTCACGGCGACGGGCGAGCTGTGGGTGGCCTCCAGCGAGGGGCTGCACGAGTTCGACAAGAACCTGACCGGCAGCGGAGGGCTGGTGCGCCTCCCCAACGGCGGCGGCGCCAAGGGCCTCTGCGTCGCGGCGGACGGCAAGCTCTGGTACACGAACCCCAGCAAGAAGACCGTGGGCAGCTACACCGTCCCGCCGCCGCCGTTCGGCTCGGCCTCGCTCATGGGCCGGACCCAGATCGTGTCGCAGAGCGAGTCCGAGGTCCACATGAAGGACCACGTCGAGCAGCCGCTGGTCGCCGAGTACGTGGCCAACGGCCGGCCCATCCCCAACATCCCCCTCACCTGCCGGATCGACGCCGAGGGCGCGGCCTTCGAGGACGGCACCCGGGAACGCGTGATCCTCACCGACCAGCGCGGGCGGGTCGCCCTGCCGGCCGTGGTCGCGGGCGACGTCCAGGAGGAGGCGGTCCTCAGCGTCGGCCTCGGCGACACCGAGCCGCACGCCGCCGCGACCCTGACCATCACGCCGGCCTGAAGGAGAACCAGCATGCCGTCCGCAGCGTCGCACATCACCCCCGAGAGCGACTCCAACACGTTCCCCATCGACGCCGCCGCCACCGACCTGGTCTGGCGGGGTGACGACCAGAACCTGTGGTTCGTCACCACCAAGGGCATCATCGGCTTCTTCGAGCCCCGCGACCCCTGGGGCAACACCGTCTTCGGCCAGGGATCCGGCCTCAGCGGCAGCGCCACCTCCCTCGTCGCCTGGCCCGGCCACGGCGTCTGGACGTTCGTCACCGGGCAGGACGGGGCCGCCTTCGTCAAGTGCACCGACGGCGGCCAGTACCAGGCGTACCCCCTGAACGGGATCACGGACTGCCAGGCCCTCGCCCTCGGCAAGGGCCGGGACGGCCGCCGCCGCCTCGTCGCCCCCCTGATCAGCTGGAACCAGCTGGCGATCGTCGACGCCGGGGGTGGTGTCCAGTACTCGCAGATGTACCCCGGCGGCCTGTACGGCATCGGCATCGCAGCCGAGGCACCCACCCGCTACTGGCTGACGTCCCCCGGCACCAAGGCGCTGGTCGCCTTCGACGCGACCAACGGCAGCTTCGGGCCGGCCGTCACCCTGGGCGTCACGCCCCAGCACGTGGCGGTCTCCCCGGCGGGCGACGTGGTCTGGGTGTCGACCACCGAGAAGAAGATCGTGAAGTACCTCGTCGCGGACAACACGCACTCGCTCGTCGACACGCCCCACCCGGCGGGCCACATGCTGGCGACGGCGGACGGCACGCTCTGGTTCGCCGCCCCGGCCGGGAACGTGATCGGCTACGTCCTGCCCGGCGCGACGCGGGCCGCCACGATCCCCACCGGCGCGGGCTCGCACCCCTCCGGGCTCGCCGTCGCCGGGGACGGCAGGCTGTGGATCGCCCTCGCCGGGCAGAAGGCCCTGCAACGCGTCTCGCGCCACCGGCTCGCCGTGGTCTCCGGCGACGGGCAGACGACGCACGCGGGTCACCGCTTCGCCGAGCCGTTCGTGGTCAAGGCGACGCAGCTGGACGGCACACCGGTGGGCGGGCAGAAGGTCGAGTTCTCCGTCGAGGAGGGCGCGGGCGTCTTCGAGAACGGCGAGCCGACCGAGGTGAAAGAGACCGGCACCGCGGGCGACGGGCTCGGCGTGGCGACGAGTTCGCTGCTCAAGCCGCTCAGGGAAGGCCCGTGCCCCGTCACGGCCCGCTGGCAGGAGACGGACGCGGTCGCCGCCTTCACCCGGCTCGTCGTCACCCCCGAGCCCGAGGCCGCCGACCGCGTCCGCTACGTCTCCGGCGCCGGGCAGACCGTGCCCGCGGGCAAGTCCTTCGAGCACCCCATGCGGGTCGTCGTGGAGGACGTCCACGGCAACGCCGTCGAGGGGGCCAGGGTCACCTTCAAGGTCCGCGGCGAGAACATGGCGATCTTCCCCGGCGGCGTGGACACCGCCGAGGTGACCAGCGGCAGCGACGGCTCGGCCGACTCCCCCGTCCTGACGGCCGGTGACAAACCCGGCGGGTTCCCGGTCGAGGCGTGGGCCGACGGCACGTCGGTGGGCCTGCTCTTCCACCAGAACATCCACTGACCGCCACGCCCCGGACACGACGACACGAACGTCCGGCCCGGCCCCCGCGCACACCGCGGGGGCCGGGACCGGCACACCTCACGGAGGACACCGCCCCACCATGCCCGACAACGCAACGCCGCTGCGCACCGAGTTCGACTTCGAGCTTCCCCACGGCTACGTGGACGACGCGGGCACCGTGCACCGCCGCGGTTCCATGCGGCTCGCCACCGCCCGCGACGAGCTGGCCCCACTGATCGACCAGCGCGTCCGCGAGAACCCCGCCTACCTGGGAGTCGTCCTCCTCAGCCTGGTCATCACCCGGCTGGGCACCGTCACCGACATCCACGCGGGCGTGGTGGAACGCCTCTTCGCCCAGGACCTCGCCCACCTCCAGGACCTCTACCGGCGCATCAACGGCCTCGACTCCGGCCACAGCGCCGTGTCCTGCCCCTCCTGCGGCACGAGCTTCGCCGTGCCCGGACCGGAGACGGGCAGCCGCCTGGGGGAAGCATGACGCACCCGGCGCACCGGCTCCGCGAGGAGACCGCGTACATCGCCTACCACTTCCACTGGGCGTACGAGGACATCCTCACCCTGCCGCACGAGGAACGGCGCGCCTGGGTGCGTGAGATCGCCAGGATCAACAGCACACGGGCGGGGGGACGGTGAGCCGGATGTGGCGGCGCCGCCGGTACGCCCCCGCCGCTTCGGCCCCGGCCCCGCGGGCGGAGTGGCGCCAGGTGCCGCCCGAGGGGCTGGTGCGTCTGCCGTGGCCGGCGTCGAGCGGCCTGGCGGCCTTCCGGCACGACCTGGCGGCCTGGCGCCCGGCACCGCTCGCCACGGCGGCGGGCCGGCTGGTGCCGCGGGCAGTGCCGCGCGTACTGGGGGCGACGCGCGTGGCGCCCGTGACGTACGAGGAAGCCGGCCCGCCGCCGGCGCCCACCGGCGGGCGGGACGGCGGGGACGGGGGCGACACGCCGCCCGGCTTCCTGCGCCGGCTCGGTTCCCGGGCCCGCAAGGGTCACACGAGGCGTCGCGTCCGCGTCCGCTCCACGGCCGGCACCGACGTTCCCACGAGGGAACGGGGACGCGCCGCCTCGGCCGGAGCCGGCCTCCCGGAAGCCCAGCGGGGCGTGGCGGTCGCCCCGCCGACGCCGGCACACGCTGCCGCACACCACCTTCCGTACGGCCCGGCGCCGTCCGGGGCGCCACCGGCCCGTACGGCGACCGGCCCCTCGACGGACCCGGCCCCCGGCACGCCGCGCCGCTCCCCCGGCCGGCGCGAGCCGAACGGCGGGCCCACGGCGCACGGCCCGGCCCGGCGCAACGCCAACACGCCGACGGGCCCCGACCGGAAGGCGGCGGACACCCCACAGCCCCCGGTGCACGGCCTCCTCGGCCGACCCGCGCCGCACAGCGGGCCCACAGTGCACAGCCCG
>NZ_BNBD01000006.1 GCF_014654785.1 Streptomyces mashuensis | reverse complement strand
GATCTCGAAGTCCAATGCATCCCCTGAACTGGGGTGTTGCAACGACTCCTAGAACCCAAGTCGTCCGTACGGGCCCTTTCACATGGCTGCTAGAACTCGTCGTCGAACGACACCGAGCCCTCGACCGCCACCTGGTAGGCGGAGGCGCGGCGCTCGAAGAAGTTGGTGAGCTCCTGGACGTTCTGGAGTTCCATGAAGGAGAACGGGTTCTCCGAGCCGAAGACCGGGGCGATGCCGAGGCGCTGGAGGCGCTGGTCGGCGACGCACTGGAGGTATTCGCGCATGGAGTCGGTGTTCATGCCGGGGAGGCCCTCGCCGCACAGGTCGCGGGCGAACTGCAGCTCGGCCTCGACGGCCTCCTTGAGCATGTCGGTGACCTGCTGCTGCATCTCGTCGTCGAAGAGGTCCGGTTCCTCCTCGCGGACGGTGTCCACGACGGAGAACGCGAAGTCCATGTGCATGGACTCGTCGCGGAACACCCAGTTGGTGCCGGTCGCCAGGCCGTGCAGGAGGCCGCGGCTGCGGAACCAGTACACGTAGGCGAAGGCGCCGTAGAAGAACAGGCCCTCGATGCAGGCGGCGAAGCAGATCAGGTTGAGCAGGAAGCGGCGGCGGTCGGCCTTCGTCTCCAGCCGCTCCAGCTTCTCGACCTCGTTGATCCACTTGAAGCAGAACTGCGCCTTGTCGCGGATGGAGGGGATGTTCTCCACGGCCGCGAAGGCCGCGGCGCGCTCCTCCGGGTCGGGCAGGTAGGTGTCGAGCAGCGTCAGGTAGAACTGGACGTGCACGGCCTCCTCGAACAGCTGCCGCGACAGGTACAGGCGCGCCTCGGGCGAGTTGATGTGCTTGTACAGCGTGAGCACGAGGTTGTTCGCCACGATCGAGTCGCCGGTCGCGAAGAACGCCACCAGGCGGCCGATCATGTGCTGCTCGCCCGGGGACAGCTTGGCGAGGTCGGCGACGTCGGAGTGGAGGTCGACCTCCTCCACGGTCCAGGTGTTCTTGATCGCGTCGCGGTAGCGGTCGTAGAAGTCCGGGTACCGCATCGGGCGGAGCGTGAGCTCGAAGCCCGGGTCGAGCAGGTTCTTCTCGGTGGAGCTCATTACTGGCAAGCCTCGCAGGACTCGGGGTTTTCGAGGGAACAGGCGATGGCGTCCGCGTCGGGCGCGGCCTGCTGCACGGGGATGGTGGTGGCGGCACCCGTGGCGCCGGAGCCGGTCGCGGCGCGGGCGATGCGGGTGGCCGGGCGCGAGCGCAGGTAGTACGTCGTCTTGATGCCCTGCTTCCAGGCGTACGCGTACATCGAGCTGAGCTTGCCGATGGTCGGGGAGGCCATGAACAGGTTCAGCGACTGGCTCTGGTCCAGGTACGGGGTGCGGGCCGCGGCCATGTCGATCAGCGAGCGCTGCGGGATCTCCCACGCGGTCCGGTACAGGTCGCGGATCTCCTGCGGGATCCACTTGAGGTCCTGGATGGAACCGTTGGCCTCGGTCATGGCCTCGCGGGTGGCGCGGTCCCACACGCCGAGCTTCTTCAGGTCCTCCACCAGGTAGGTGTTGACCTGGAGGAACTCACCGGAGAGCGTCTCGCGCTTGAACAGGTTGGACACCTGCGGCTCGATGCACTCGTACACGCCGGCGATGGAGGCGATGGTGGCCGTCGGGGCGATGGCCAGCAGCAGCGAGTTGCGCATGCCGGTGGTGGCGATGCGGGCGCGCAGCGCCTCCCAGCGGTCGGCCCAGGACGGGACGGCGTTGGGGTAGTGGTCCGGGTGCAGCACGCCGCGGGCGGTGCGGGTCGCGGACCAGGCCGGGTGCGGGCCGTGCCGCTCGGCGAGGTCGGCGGACGCCTCGTACGCCGCGAGCATGATCCGCTCGGAGATGCGGGTGGACAGCTCCTTGGCCTCGGCCGAGTCGAAGGGCAGGCGCAGGCGGAAGAAGACGTCCTGCAGGCCCATCAGGCCCAGGCCGACCGGGCGCCAGCGGCTGTTGGAGCGGGCCGCCTGCTCGGTCGGGTAGAAGTTGATGTCCACGACGCGGTCGAGGAAGGTCACGGCGGTACGGACCGTGGCGTCCAGCTTCTCCCAGTCCATGTCCCCGTCGGCACCGAGGTGCGCGGCGAGGTTGACCGAGCCGAGGTTGCACACGGCGGTCTCGCCGTCGTCGGTGACCTCGAGGATCTCGGTGCAGAGGTTGGAGGAGTGGACGACCTTGCCCTTCTCGGCCGTCTGGTTGGCGGTGCGGTTGGCGGCGTCCTTGAACGTCATCCAGCCGTTGCCGGTCTGCGCGAGGGTGCGCATCATGCGGGCGTACAGCACGCGGGCCGGGATCTGCTTGACGGCCTTGCCCTCGGCCTCGTACCGGCGGTACGCGGCGTCGAACTCGTCGCCGTACAGGTCGACCAGGTCGGGGGTGTCGGCGGGGGAGAACAGCGACCAGTCGGCGTCGGCCTCGACGCGGCGCATGAACTCGTCGGGGATCCAGTGCGCGATGTTGAGGTTGTGGGTGCGGCGCGCCTCTTCGCCCGTGTTGTCGCGGAGCTCCAGGAACTCCTCGATGTCCGCGTGCCAGGTCTCCAGGTAGACGCAGGCGGCGCCCTTGCGGCGGCCGCCCTGGTTCACGGCGGCGACGGAGGCGTCGAGGGTGCGCAGGAACGGCACGATGCCGTTGGAGTGGCCGTTGGTGCCGCGGATGAGGGAGCCGCGGGAGCGGATGCGGGAGTAGGACAGACCGATGCCACCGGCGTGCTTGGAGAGCCGGGCGACCTGGTGGTAGCGGTCGTAGATGGAGTCCAGCTCGTCCAGCGGCGAGTCCAGCAGGTAGCAGGACGACATCTGCGGGTGGCGGGTGCCGGAGTTGAAGAGCGTGGGGGAGGAGGGGAGGTACGACAGGGTGCTGGTCAGCCCGTAGAGGCCGGCGACGTCCTCCAGGGCCCGCACGGAGTCGTCCTCGGCCAGGCCGCAGGCCACGCGGAGCAGGAAGTGCTGCGGGGTCTCGACGACGTTGCGCGTGAGGGGGTGGCGCAGCAGGTAGCGGCTGTAGAGGGTGCGCAGGCCGAAGTAGCCGAAGCGGTCGTCGGCGCCGTCGGCGAGGGCCTGGTCGACGAGGGCGTCGAGGCGCTCGGCGTGCAGGGCGACGAAGGCGGCGGTCTCGTCGGCGATGAGGCCCTCGCGGTGGCCGGTGGCCACGGAGGCGGAGAAGGAGGTGGCGCCTTCGCGGGCGGCCTCCTCGGCGATGGCGAGGGTGAGCAGCCGGGCGGCGAGCTTCGAGTACTCGGGCTCCTCGGCGATGAGGCCGGCGGCGGCCTCGGTGGCCAGGGAGCGGAGCTCGGCCTCGTCGGAGCCGGGGTGCCGGCCGCGCAGCGCGGCCGCGGCGACCTTGCCGGGGTCGGTGGCGGGCAGGTCCGCGGTGAGGTCGGTCAGGGTGCGCAGCAGCGCGGTCCCGGGACCGTCGTGCGCCTCCGTGTTCTCGGAGTTCGCTGAGACCGGATCGGCGGGCGCGATGGTCACGTGTGGCTCTCCCTCGCTCGGCTGGGTGGGCCGGGCGGGTGCGCGCGACGGTCGCGTACGGGCAGGCCGACGGGGGCCGGGGCATGCCGCGTACGTCCGTCGGCCCAACCCGCGGGGCCCGGACGAATTCAACGCCCATAGCCGAGCTTGTGGGCTCGGTGACGGGCGCGCTGTCGGCAGGTCCTCGGACTTCAGGGTGCGCTGGGTATATGCGCCCACATACACCGTTGCGGGACAGTTCCGGATTTCCACCGGATTCCCCTGCGGCGGCAGCGAGGATGAGCATACATCTTGTGGCGGGCCCCGGAGGCGCCCCCACATGTTGTGTCGCCGCGTCATGATGCGGTCGCGGAATGTGCTAGAGGGCGGCCCCGGAGAGGGTACGGAAACGGGCCGCCACGCCCCCTGGGCGGGGGTGTGGCGGCCCGGTGCGGTGGGGGTGACCCCGAGGGGCCCTGGGCGGTCTCAGTGCCCGCCGGGGACCCCCGCGGTGGCCGGCGGGAGCTCGGTGACGACGCCGGGTTCGCCGGCGTCGGCGGTGTAGTCCGAGGGCCGGGTGAGGTCCACGCCGTCGGGGGCCTTCACGGCCCGCAGGACGAGGGTGGCGACGACGGCGACGAGCACGTTGACGGCGAAGGCGGTGAGGCCGATGTAGCCCTTCTCGCCGATGAGCGGGATGACGTTGGTGTTGCCGAAGTGGTCCTGGGTGGCGCTGGGCGTGGCGTACGCCCGCCATGTGCCGTAGATCATGCCGGCGGCCCAGCCGGCCAGCAGGCCCCAGCGGTGGAACCAGCGGGTGAAGAGCCCGCCGACGAGCGCGGGGACGGTCTGGAGGACCCAGATGCCGCCGAGCAGCTGGAAGTTGATGGCGACCGTTTTGTCCAGGGTGAGGACGAAGACGAGCGCGCCGACCTTGACGAGCAGGGACGCGAGCTTCGACACCTTCGCCTCGTGTTCGGGCGTGGCGTCCGGTTTGAGGAAGTCCTTGTAGATGTTGCGGGTGAAGAGGTTGGCGGCGGCGATCGACATGATGGCCGCGGGGACCAGCGCGCCGATGCCGATGGCGGCGAACGCCACGCCCGTGAACCAGTCGGGGAACATGTCCTCGAAGAGTTGCGGGATGGCCAGCTGCCCGTTCTTCACCTTCACGCCCGCCGCCACGGCCATGAAGCCGAGCATGGCCAGCAGCCCGAGCATGAGGGAGTAGAGGGGGAGGATGGTGGTGTTGCGGCGGATGACGTTGCGGTTCTTGCTGGAGAGCACCGCCGTCACGGAGTGCGGGTAGAGGAAGAGCGCCATCGCGGAGCCGAGCGCGAGCGTGGCGTAGGCCCACTGGGCGTCGGGCCCGGTGACGAGTGCGCCGCGCGGCTTGCCGGTGTCCTTGTTGGTGACCGCGAACGCCTCGCCGGCCTTGTGGAAGATCTCGCCGAAGCCGCCGAGCTTCAGCGGGATGTAGATGATCGCCACGGCGATCACGATGTAGATCAGGGCGTCCTTGACGAAGGCGATGAGCGCGGGCGCCCGCAGGCCGGAGGAGTAGGTGTAGGCCGCGAGCACGCCGAAGGCGATGAGCAGCGGCAGGTCCTTCATGAACCAGTTGGCGCTGTCGCCGCCGCCCACGCCGAGCACGTCCAGGACCGCCTGGATGCCGACGAGTTGCAGGGCGATGTACGGCATCGTGGCGAGGATGCCGGTGACCGCGAGGGCGAGGGAGAGGCCGCGGGAGCCGAAGCGGCCGCGGACGAAGTCGGAGGAGGTGACGTAGCCGTGCTTGTGCGAGACCGACCAGAGTCGCGGCAGGAACGTGAAGACGAGCGGGTAACAGAGAATTGTGTACGGTACAGCGAAAAAGCCGGCCGCGCCGCCGGCGTAGACGGCCGCCGGAACGGCCACGAAGGTATAGGCCGTGTAGAGGTCGCCGCCGAGCAGGAACCAGGTGATCCAGGTTCCGAAGGAGCGGCCGCCCAGGCCCCACTCGTCGAGATTCTGGGCGTTCTCCGCCCGGCGCCACCGGGAGGCCCAGAAGCCCATGACGGTGACGGCGAGGAAGAAGAAGAGGAAGACGCTCAGCGCTACACCGTTGACCCCTTCCTTCACTGCTGTTCACCTCCCTTGCGGAGCCGTTCGCGGCGGCGAACGAGGACGTAGGCGACGACGGTCAGCAGCGTGGAAAGCAGCACCCACAGCATCTGGTACCAGTAGAAAAAGGGAATACCGATGAAGGCCGGCGAGACGCGGGCGTAGGAGTCGACCCACAGCATCGCGGCGAAGGGGATGGCCAGGCAGATCCCGGCGACGATCAAGGGTGTGGCGGAAGCGGTCGCGGTCGCGCGTGCGCGGTCGGCAGGTGGTGGGGCAACCGGTCGTGCGGCTGGTTGCCCATGGGGTTCCGGCATCGCTCTCTCCGTCCCTGGTGCGATCACATGTGTAATGCGCAGGAAATCTAGGGGAGTACGTGTCCGGCGTCACCCCTCCTTCCGGATTTCGGGACGACAACTCCGCTGCGCAGTACGTGCGGTGCGGTCCGCTACCACCGTGCGGCGGAATCGGTTCGTCCGTAACGGTGACCGTTAGGGATCGAATCTGCACCGGACCTGCCATACATCAACTGCTCAGTCTTGTACAGGTTTTGACAATATTTTAATCTGCCGCTCCGCGGTAATGCACTGGTAAAGTGATGGTCGCGGCCGTCCCAAGGGAATGTGCCGTAGGCGGCGTGGTGCGCCCCGAGGCCCCTGGTGCCCGGCCTGCCGCTGCCACGCCCGAGCTCTTGATCCGACCCGACCACACCGCGCCCCGGCGAGCAGCCGTGGTGGCGCAGGAGGCAGGCCATCATGAAGTCACTGATCGACAATGCTCGATCCTTCGCGGCCACACACGTGGCCGATCCCCGGCGCGCCGAGCGCTTCCGGTCCCTGGAGGCAGGGCAGTCGCCGGAGGTCCTCTTCATCACGTGCTCCGACTCGCGCGTCATCCCCGCATTGATCACCGGTGCGGAACCGGGGGAACTGTTCGAACTGCGCACGGCGGGCAATGTGGTGCCGCGCTACCCCCTCGACGACCGGCCCACCGGCGAGGCCGCCACCGTCGAGTACGCCGTCCGCGTGCTCGGCGTCCGGGACGTCGTCGTCTGCGGGCACTCCCACTGCGGCGCCGTGGGCGCGGTGGTCCGCGGCGACGACCTGTCGGCGGTCCCCGCGCTACGCGAATGGCTGGACCACGCCCTGCCCGAGGGCTCCCCCGTCCGCTCGGTGGAGGAGGCCTCGCCCGACGTCGCCGAGGCCGTACAGGCCCATGCCGTCGCCCAGTTGGACGCCCTGCGCGGCTACCCCTGCGTACGGGAGCGGACGGAGGCGGGCACGCTGCGGCTGCACGCCTGGTACTACGAAGTTCATACGGGCGCGGTCAGAGTGCACCGGCCCGAAGAGGGCCACCTGTCGTTCGGACCCCTGTGAACCGGCCTGCGAAGAAGACCGAGGGACCCTCACCCATGAACTCCGTGTTCTCAGCGTTCTCCGCCTTCAAGAACCCCGCCGTCCTGCGCCAGGACGTGCTCGCCTCGCTCGTCGTCTTCCTCGTGGCCCTGCCGTTGTGCGTCGGCGTGGCCGTGGCGTCGGGCGTCCCCGCCGAACTCGGCCTGATCACCGGCATCGTCGGCGGCATCGTCGTGGGCCTGATGCCGGGCAGCACGATGCAGGTCAGCGGGCCCGCCGCGGGCCTGACCGTGCTCGTCTTCGAGGCCGTCCGCGAGTTCGGCCTCGGCATGCTCGGTGCCATCGTGCTCGCCACCGGACTGATCCAGGTCGTCCTGGGCATCGTGCGGTTCGGCCGCTGGTTCCGGGCCATCTCCGTGTCGGTCGTGCAGGGCATGCTGGCCGGCATCGGCCTCGTGCTGATCTTCGGACAGCTGTACACGATGGCCGGCGTCAAGCAGCCGCGCTCCGGGCTCGACAAGATCTTCGGCGTGCCCGGCCTGGCGGCGGACATCGCCACCGGCGGCGCCGCCCTGACCGCCTTCGCGGTGGGTCTGGGCACCATCGTCGTCCTGGTCGGGTGGAAGAAGCTGCCCGCCAAGGCGCGGCTGGTGCCCGCCCCGCTGGCTGCGGTGGCGCTCGCCACGGCCGTCTCGGCCGGGTTCGGCCTCGACGTCGCGCACGTCGAGGTGCAGGGCCTGTTCGACGCGATCCAGCCGCCCGGACTGAACGACCTGACGGCGCTGGGCGGCGCCGGCGTGCTCGGCACGATCCTCGCCTTCGCGCTCATCGCGTCGGCGGAATCCCTGTTCAGCGCCGCGGCGGTGGACCGGATGCACGACGGTCCGCGCACGCACTACGACAAGGAGCTGATCGCCCAGGGCGTGGGCAACACGATCTGCGGGGTGCTCGGCGCCCTGCCGATGACCGCGGTCATCGTCCGCAGCTCCGCCAACGTGCAGGCGGGCGCGCGGACGACCTTGTCCCGTGTCCTGCACGGCGTCTGGCTGCTGGTCTTCTGCGTGGCGCTGCCGAAGGCGATCGGGCTCATCCCGCTCGCGGCCCTCGCGGGCGTGCTCGTCCACGCGGGCTGCAAGCTGATCCCCGCCAAGGACATGGTGCCGCTCTGGCGGACGCACCGCGGTGAGGCGGTCATCCTCGCCGTCACCGCCCTCGCCATCGTCACCACCAGCATGTTCGAGGGTGTGGTGCTCGGCCTGGTGCTGGCCGTCGTCAAGTCGGCCTGGGAGACCTCCCACGTCCACGTCGACGTCCGCGAACTCACCGGTGGCCGCATGGTGGTGGCCCTGACCGGCAACGCCACCTTCCTCCGGCTGCCGCGCATCCTGGAGGCGCTGGAGGCGCTGCCGAAGGACCGGCCCATCGAGCTGGACCTGTCGGACGTGCGGCACCTGGACCACGCCTGCCGCACCGCCCTGGAGAACTGGGCCGCCCGGCACAACGACGCCGGCACGGAGCCCGTCAGGATGCGGGGGCCGGCCGGGGGAGGCGCCGCGGGGGGCGCCGACGGGAGCGCTGCGGGAGACGCCGACCGGGAGGGGGACGCCATGTCCCCGGCCGGGCTGGTCCGTTGAGTATTTGACCATCCATTGACACTCCTTTGGTGACTCCTTTACGGTCGGTGCACATTCCTCACGACTCCGGAGGTTTCGCCATGGAGCAGCTCATCAAGAAGATGGCTCAGGACGAGGTCTGGCAGGGCTGGGTCGCCGCCAACTCCGCGCAGGGCGCGAAGGACGGCTGTATCAGCGCCTCGCCCAAGAGCGGCTGCATCAGCGTCGCGGGCAAGACCGGCTGCATCTCCTGACCCGGGTCCACCGCAGTGACCGCGTGGGCCGTCGAGGCGAAGTGCCCCGGCGGCCCACGCGGTCGTCGTACGCGCAGACGCACGTGGCCGAAGGGGTGGCAATGGACGGACAGCCGACGCCCGACATCGTGGACCGGGTGCGGGACATCCCGGTCTACCGCACGTCGGTGGAGCGGGGACACTTCCCCGTGCTCGAGAAACCCGAGATCGCGCGGGGATTCCCCGGCAACTGGATGACACCGCGCCTGGCGAGGGCGCTGGAGGCCGGCGACGCCGAGTACGTGCTCTCGACCGGCACCAACCACGCCCGGATGCAGATCATCCGGCCCCCGTACTTCCTGCTCCGCTCCTACTACCGGCTGTGGAGCGAGCACCCCGACATATCCGCCACCTGGCACGAGGGCTGCCGCCGCGTGTCCCTGACGACGGTGCTGGCGACGGAGCACGTGGCCCGGGTCAACGCGAAGAAACGGGGCGCCGAGCCGGACGCCGTGCCGGACGCCGTTCCGGCGCTGGAGGACCGGCGGCTCGACGACCGCACGTTCTACGTCAACCTGCGCCTCGACCCCGCCCTGTGGGAACGGGACGAGACCGAACGCATGCTGGCCGAGATGCGCACGGCCGCCGCCGCCCACCCCCACGGCCGCTACCACCTCGACTGCTCCGCCGCCCACCTCGCCCACCTCGTGCGCAAAACACGGCAGTTCGGCCTGTGGGACGCCTTCCCGCGCCCGGCGAGCATCATCCACGCCTACGAGTACGCGCCCCGGAACGTACGCCGATACCTCCGCGAGCACTTCGACTGCCCGATCGTCGACCTCTTCGGCAGCACCGAACTCGGCTACCTCTACTACAGCGACCGGAACGGCCGGTACCGGCCGTGGCTGGAGGACATGAGCGTCGAGCTGATCCCCGTCGCACCCGGCAGCGGCATCCACAGCCTCATCGTCACCAGCGTCCGCAACCCGTACATGCCGCTGGTCCGCTACCGCTCCGGCGACTGCGTCCGCACCGCCGACGGCTCGCCCGACCCCGAACGGATCGTCTCCTTCTGCGGCCGCGAGAAGGAACTCCTGCCCACGCCCGCCGGCCCCGTCGCCCAGGCCGACCTCGACGAACGCGTCGCGGCCGTGTCGCCGCGCGTGTTCCTGCACCAGCTCAGGACAGTGGGCGGGACCGCGTGCGAGCTGGCGTACACGACCTTCGACGGCGAACCGCTGGACGCGGCGGCCACCGCGGCCCTCGAGCAGGCCGTCACCGGCCTGACCGGCCGCCGCTGCACCGCCGCACACCGCGAGCACCTCCCCATCGGGAAGTCGGGCAAGTACGCCTGGCTGGCCACCGACGCATGACGGGATCATCCTCATGACCGCGCACGAGTACCCATACATCACCGCCGACGACCTCACCGCCCTGCTCGGCGACCGCCTCCACGAGGAAGTGGTGCGCTACGCCGCCGGGCGGACCGGCGCCGGACGGCCCTTCGCCGAGCGCCAGGTCCTGGAGTGCCTGCGCTACCTCTACCTCGTCTCCCGCCACCGCGAGCAGCTCGCCGGGCTCTTCCTGCCCGTCGAGCAGGAGATCGACGAGATCTGGCACTACCTGATCCTCCAGACCCGTGAGTACCGTGCGCTGTGCGAGGAACGCCTCCCCGGCCGTTTCTTCGTGCACCACCGCAGCGTCGCCTACGAGGACCACGTCGGCGGCGAGGACCGCGAACGGGCCGTCGAGGAGGCGTTGCGCTGGATACCCCTCTACTGCGCGGCGTTCGGCCCCTTCGACGAAGGCGCGCTGCCGCACTGGACCGTGGTGCGGTTCCTGCACGAGCGGATGGGCATGCCGCTCGCGGAGATCTCGGCGCTGCGGCCGCTCGCGACGGCGTGAGAACGTGATGGTGAGGAGGGGCGGGACGGCCATGGGTGCCGAACAACGACGCGTCCTGACCGTCCTGGTGATCTCCCAGGTGCTCGGCGGCGCGGGCATGGCGGCCGGCATCACGGTCGGCGCGCTGCTCGCGGAGGACATGCTCGGCTCGACGGGCCTCGCCGGCCTGCCCAGCGCCCTCTTCACGGCGGGCGCGGCGCTCGGGGCGCTGGCCATCGGCCGGCTGAGTCAGCGCAGCGGCCGCCGCCCCGGCCTCGCCCTCGGCCACGCCACCGCCGCCACCGGCAGCCTCGGCGTGGTCGTGGCCGCCGCGGCGGGCAGCGCGCTGCTGCTCTTCGTGTCGCTGTTCCTCTACGGCGCGGGGTCGGCGACCAGCCTCCTCGCCCGGTACGCCGGGGCCGACCTCGCCCCGCCGGAGCGGCGGGGCCGTGCGGTGAGCACGGTGCTGCTGGCCACCACGTTCGGGGCGGTCGCCGGGCCCAACCTCGTCGGGGCGACGGGCGACGTGGCGCACGCGTGGGGCATCCCGCGGCTGGCGGGGCCGTTCCTGCTGGCGGTCGCCGCGTACGCCTCGGCGTGCGTGGTGCTCGCGGTGTTCCTGCGGCCGGACCCGCTGCTGCTGGCGCGGGAGCGGGAGCAGGTGCCGGATGAGACGGTGGTTGTGCCGGTGGAGCGTGGGCCAGGCGTGGTCACCGGCGCCGCAGTGATGATCACCGGCCAGCTGGTGATGGTGGCCATCATGACGATGACGCCCGTCCACATGACGGGCCACGGCCACAGTGCGCAGACGGCGGGCCTGGTCATCTCCGTCCACGTGGCGGCGATGTTCCTGCCGTCCCCATTGACGGGCCTGCTGGTCGACCGCCTCGGCCCGGTACGCGTCGCGGTGGCCTCGGGCTTGGTACTGCTGTCGGCGGGCGCACTCGCCGCGTTGGCCCCGGCGCACAGCGTCGCCCTCCTGGCCACGGCCCTGGCCCTGCTGGGCCTGGGCTGGAACCTCGGCCTGGTCAGCGGCACGGCCATCGTCACGGAAGCGGTGCCGCTCGCGGCCCGTGCGACGACCCAGGGCACGGTCGACGTCGGCATGGCGATCGCGGGCAGCACGGGCGGCATGGCCTCGGGCCTGGTCGTCGCGGGCAGCAGCTACCCGGCGCTGGCCGCGGGGGGTGGCCTGCTGGCGCTGGCGATCCTGCCGGTGGTGGGGCGTCAGGGGCGCTTGTTGAGGACGATGAGGCGGCACATATCGGGGTCGCCGACGAAGTTGTAGAGGACGGGCCGCTCCCGGGTGCCGCTGATGTCGAAGCCGCCTGCGCCGTTCAGGTGGATCGACTTGTTCCGGTCCCGCCCGTCTCCGATGGTGAGCGGGCCGTCCAGTGTCCAGCTTCCCCGCCGCGCTCCGAGGTGCACCACTCGTGGGTCCGCGATGTCCTGCATGTCCCGCCCAGGCATGTCATCCACCTCGAACGTCCCGTCCGCGCGCACGGTCAGCGTCCCCCAGGGGTGACCCTCATAGGTGCCCACCAGGTCCGCCTGGGTGAGCCCAGCGGGCGTCGGCCCGTCCGTGCCGCACAAGCTGTTCAGGTCGTCGAGGTCGCACCCCGTCACCAGCAGCGACGCCCCCAGGCTCAGGGCGCAGGCGAGGACCGTCAGACGTCGGCGCATGGCGCGCCTCCTTTTTGAACACGTTCAAATCGACGGTTCGATCATTGCACGACCGACCGGCCGCCCAGCACCGGGCCCCCGCAGAGCAGCCCGTACGGCCCGCGCGCCGCGCCGGGAGCTGGCGGCGGCCGCGGCAACGCGGCAGTCGCGGCACCAGGTCTCGTCGGCGACGGGCGTGAACGTCCGGCCGCATCCCCTCCCGCACGGCTGCCCGGCCGGTGGTTCGGCGACCGGCCCGGGCGGTGCGGGCATCTTTCGCAGCAGCCGGTCGCGGACGATCCCGGCGGGGGAGTGGATCTGGGCGGGCAACCCCGAGGTCAGCGTGAGGCACAGCTCCTGCGCGGTGACGCCGCGCGCGAGCCACTCCCCGGCGAGGGCTGCCAGCTGCCGTACCTCGCGACCGGCCAGTCGCAACCGCCGTTCGCGGTGGGAGACGGCGGCGAGGGCGGCGGCACCGGCCTCGGCGAGCGGGTGGGGAGGGTGGGAGGTGTCCCCCTCGTCTCTTTCAGGGGAACGGGCGGCGGGCCGAGGGCCCGGCTCACCGGCGGCCGGTGAGGGGGCCGCCGGAGCGGCGGGAGTCACGTCCGCGTGCCGCCCGTCGCGCGCGGCGGCCGCCTCCTCGCCGGACAGCGGCACATTGGACACGAGCTGCTTCGTGCTCCACCGCCCGCCGGGGCCCTGTCGCCGCCACTCGTGCACGTAGCCTTCGGCGATCAGTTCGCGCTTGGCGCGGGTGAACGCGGTCTTCGTGATGCCCGCGCGGGCGGCGGTCTCGGACAGCGGCTGGTCGGCGCCGTCGGGCAGCGACAGCTGCCACGTCAACAGCCGTACCGCGGCGGCGGAAAGGCGGGGGTGGCGGAGGATTTCGTTCGGAATCTGCGTGAAGAAGCGCGCAGGGGCGCTAGCATGCTTGAGCATTCTCCGGGAGGGGCTTTCTCTCGGGGGATGAAGACCCCCGACGCAGGCCGCTAACCTGCCCGGGGGTCGTTGACGTTGCGCACGCTAGCGGGATGTGAGGCAACGACGCGCCGCACGACCGCAATTGACCGATCAGGCGCGCGGAATGATGCAACGCGGAAGAAAAAGCCCTGCAATCGGCCGAGTCAGCGCCGCGGTCCCGACGTCTCTCCCCGGTTGACCGCCATCACCATGACCGCGCCGACCATCACCAGCCGGTCCGTCAACGCGTCGAGCTGCTCCCGCTGTTCCTTGGGAAGGTGCCAGTCCTCCCAGCGGGAGGTGTCCTGCGGGGATACCGTGCCCTGCCCCTGCCAGGCGTCCGCCCAGTCGCGGACCAGGCGTGTGGCGAGGGGGGCCGCGGAGGCGGCCATGGTGGCGTAGGTGGTGAGGAGGGACGCCATGTGGCCGTGGCCCTCGGGGAGCCAGGGGCGCCAGGCGTTCAGCAGGTCGGTGGCCAGGGCGGCCACGTCGCCCAGCCACAGCACGTGCTGCGTGGTCCAGCCCTGCGGCGAGGGGCAGGGCGGCATGCCGGGCAGCAGGCGCTGGTCGAGGGCGTCGCGACGGACGAAGAACTCGCGGGCCAGGGTCAGTTCGTGGTCCGCGGGGATCCAGGAGCGGTTGTCGAGCGCGGTCGCGGCGGCGCCGACGGGGTCGACCGGGTGGTTCATGCGGTCAGGCGGCGGTGCCGTAGCGGGCACGGCGGCCGGCCGCCAGCCACCGGGTCCGCAGCTGCTCGTAGACCCCGCGCTCGGCCGACGTCAGCGTACGGCCGCGACGGGCGGCGAGGAACGTGCGGATCTCGTCGTTGAGCTGCTCCGGGGTCGTGTCGTGTGCCATGGCCATAGGCTAAGGTGCGCCACTGACACGACGTCCATTCCGCGGTCATGTTTGCAGAACGCTCATCAAACCGTCATGTGGCGGTGGGGTTGGCCTGACGGGATGAGTCGCACGCCACACCTGTTGCACCGGGACCGCACCCTGGAGGAGCCCGAAAGCTCCTCCCGCTCTTCCTGACCCTTCCTAGCCTGCCTGGCCGGCCCGGTCCTCCGCCCCCGGTGGTTCCTCCGTCGGCCGCTTCAGGCGCGCCACGAACTTGTACCGGTCGCCGCGGTACACCGAGCGCACCCATTCCACCGGGGTGCCCTGGGCGTCCAGCGAGTGGCGGGACAGCATCAGCATCGGCAGGCCCACGTCCGTGCCCAGGAGGCTCGCCTCGCGTGGGGTGGCCAGGGACGTCTCGATGGTTTCCTCGGCCTCGGCCAGGCGGACGTCGTAGACCTCGGCCAGGGCCGTGTACAGCGAGGTGTACTTCGCCAGGCTGCGGCGCAGTGCCGGGAAGCGCTTCGCGGAGAGGTGGGTGGTCTCGATGGCCATGGGTTCGCCGCTGGCCAGGCGGAGGCGTTCGATGCGCAGGACGCGGCCGCCGGCCGTGATGTCGAGCAGGCCGGCCAGGCGGTCGTCCGCCGTGACGTAGCCGATGTCCAGCAGCTGGGACGTGGGCTCCAGGCCCTGCGCGCGCATGTCCTCCGTGTAGGAGGTCAGTTGCAGCGCCTGCGAAACCTTCGGTTTCGCGACGAACGTCCCCTTTCCCTGGATACGTTCCAGTCGTCCCTCGACGACCAGTTCCTGGAGGGCCTGCCGCACCGTGGTGCGCGAGGTGTCGAACTCCGCGGCGAGGGTGCGCTCGGGCGGGACCGGCGTGCCGGGGGGCATGGTTTCGGTCATGTCCAGCAAGTGGCGTTTGAGCCGGTAATACTTGGGAACGCGGGCCGTCCGGGCACCGCTCGCGGCGCCCGCGCCCTCCGCCGTGCCCTCGTCGGCCGCCATGGCGTGCCTTCCCGACTCCGATCCTGCTGCCGTCACCCGGCACCTCCGTCCATCGCGGTCACATGGTGGCACGGGCTGAGCCCGAGGAGCCCGGAGACGCCCAGGTCGACCCCGAGGTGTCGGTCCGGTAACGGAGCCGACAGCGACTCTTATACACCCTTGACACCCCAAAAGGTCTAGGCCAAGCTGCGGGCACTGGTCTAAACCATTAAAGACCATTGGTCCTTGAGGAGAGTGCTGTGAAGCGAGGGCTCATAGCGGCGACGGGTGTCGCGGCCATGCTGGTGAGTGTTGCTGCCTGTGGGTCCAGCGGTGGCGACGGGGAGTCCGGGGCGGACGGCGGCAAGGCCAAGTCCCTCACCGTCTGGTTCATGGATGGCTCGAATCCGTCGGGCTGGACCGACTCCGTGAAGAAGGAGTTCGAACAGAAGACCGGCGCCAAGCTCGATGTCCAGATCCAGAAGTGGGACGGCATCCAGCAGAAGGTGACCACCGCCCTCTCGGAGTCGAACCCCCCGGACGTCCTGGAGATCGGCAACACCCAGACGCCCTCCTACGCCGAGACCGGCGGCCTGGCCGAGCTGGGCGACCTGAAGAAGGAGATCGGCGGCGACTGGACGGAGTCCCTCAACAAGCCGTCCGTCTTCGAGGGCAAGCAGTACGCCGCCCCCTGGTACGCGGCCAGCCGGGTGGTCATCTACAACAAGCGGATCTGGGCCGACGCCGGCATCACCGACGTGCCGAAGACCCGCGACGAGTTCTTCAAGGACCTCGAGGCCATCCAGAAGAAGGGCGACGCCGAGCCCCTCTACCTGCCCGGCCAGAACTGGTACTTCTTCGACGGCCTGACCATCGGCGCCGGCGCCGACCTGGTGAAGAAGGACGGCAAGAAGTGGGTCTCCAACCTCGCCGACCCCAAGGTCGGCCAGGCCATGGAGCTCTACAAGAAGTACCAGTCGTTCAGCAAGGCCCCCAAGGACAAGGACGAGGCCACGCCGCAGCAGGCGGACGTCTTCGCCAAGGGGAAGACCGGCGCCTTCATCGGCATGGGCTGGGAGGCCCAGACCGCGATCAAGGCGAACCCGCAGATCGAGAAGGAGATCGGCTACTTCACCATCCCCGGTGAGACCGCCGACAAGCCCGAGGGTGTCTTCCTCGGTGGCTCCAACCTCGCCATCGCCGAGAACAGCAAGAAGAAGGACCTCGCCAAGGAGTTCCTCAAGATCGCGCTGTCGGACCGGCACGAGGGTGCGCTGGCCAAGGAGGTCGGCTCGCTCCCGAACAAGACCTCCCTGCTGCCGCAGCTGAAGGGCCAGCCGGCCGCCGAGGCCGCGGCCCCCGCCGCCAAGGGCGGCGGCACCACGCCGCTCATCCCCGAATGGGCCAACGTCGAGAACGCCCCGAACCCGGTCAAGGCGTACATGACGGCCGTCCTCAACGGAAAGTCGCCCGAGGAGGCCGCCAAGCAGGTCGAGGGCGAGATGAACAAGAGGCTGGCCCAGAAGCAGTAGAGCAGTGACCCGGTCGTCCGCGTACGGGCCCGGACAGTGACAGGAGTCCGGCCCGTGCGCGGACGCGCGCACGTACCACCGTTGGACAGGGCAGGCAGGGAAGTAGGCGGACGACGATGTCAGCGCAGACCGAAGAGACGACGGCCGCCCGGCCGGCGTCCCCGAGCAGCAGGGGCGGCGCGGCACCGCCCGGCCGTCCGCGGGAGGGGAAGGCCCAGCCCCTGCCCTACCTCCTCGTCCTCCCCGCCGCCGCCCTCACCGTCCTCCTCCTCGGCTGGACGCTGCTGAAGAACGGCCTGCTGTCGTTCCAGAACCTCGGCAAGCGGCAGCTGATCCGGCATGTCACCGAGTGGACGGGCCTCGACAACTACACGAACACGCTGTCGAACAGCGAGTTCTGGCACGTCACCGGCCGGTCCATGGCGTTCACGGCCGTCAACGTCGCCCTGATCATGGTCGTCGGCTGCCTGACCGGCCTGCTGCTGGCCCGCCTCGGCAAGGGCATGCGGCTGCTGCTGTCCACCGCGCTGGTGCTGGCCTGGGCCATGCCCGTGGTCGCCGCCACCACCGTCTTCCAGTGGCTGTTCGACCAGCGCTTCGGCG
This sequence comes from Streptomyces mashuensis, assembly GCF_014654785.1. GTDB lineage: Bacteria > Actinomycetota > Actinomycetes > Streptomycetales > Streptomycetaceae > Streptomyces > Streptomyces mashuensis. The sequence goes on along the minus strand of NZ_BNBD01000006.1, from coordinate 396,100 downwards.
TCGTCAACCACCTCCTCGACGCCCTCGGCTTCCACTCCATGGCCGGCTACAACTGGACCGGCGACCAGCTCTCCACGTTCTTCGTGATCACCGTGCTGCTCGTGTGGCAGTCGGTGCCGTTCGTCGCCGTCAACCTCTACGCGGCCACGACCACCATCCCCAAGGAGCTGTACGAGGCGGCGGCACTGGACGGGGCGGGCGCCTGGAAGCGGTTCACGTCCGTCACCCTCCCCTTCCTCAAGCCCTTCTTCCTCGCGACGACCTTCCTGGAGGTCATCTGGGTCTTCAAGTGCTTCACCCAGGTCTTCGCGATCAACGAGGGCGGCCCCGACCGGCTCACCGAGACCCTGCCCGTCTACGCCTTCGCCGAGGGCATCGGCAGCCAGCACTTCGGCATGGGCGCGGCCATCTCCATCCTGACCATCGTGATCCTGCTGGCCCTGACCGCGTACTACCTGCGGCTGGTGCTCAAGCAAGAGGAGGACGACCTGTGAGGCGCTCGCTGCTCGGCCGCGTCTGGCCGGGGGCGACGGCGGTCGCCCTCTCCCTCGCCTTCGCGTTCCCCGTCTACTGGATGTTCGCCACGGCCTTCAAGGCCAACAAGGACATCGTCGCCGACACCCCCGTCTGGTTCCCCACCAGCCCCACCCTGGACCACTTCCGCAAGGCGGTCGCCGCCGACGGCTTCTGGACGCTCGTCGGCAACTCCTTCCTCGTCACCCTGGTGGCCGTGGGCCTCTCGCTCGTCATCGCGCTGCTGGCCTCGTTCGCCGTCGCCCGTATGCGGTTCCGCGGCCGCCGCGGCTTCGTGCTCGTCATGATGATGGCCCAGATGGCGCCCTGGGAGGTCATGACCATCGCGTACTACATGATCGTGCGCGACGCGGAGATGCTGAACAGCCTCGTCCCGCTCATCGCCATCTACACCGTGATGGTGCTGCCCTTCACCGTCCTCACCCTCCGCGGGTACGTCGCCGCGGTGCCCAAGGAGCTGGAGGAGTCGGCGATGGTCGACGGGTGCACCCGCGCCCAGGCGTTCGTCCGGGTGATCTTCCCGCTGCTGGCGCCCGGCCTCATGGCGACCTCGCTCTTCGGCTTCATCACCGTGTGGAACGAATTCCCCATGGTGCTGGTACTGAACAAGGAGCCGGGGGCCCAGACGCTGCCCCTGTGGCTCACGAGCTTCCGGACCACCTTCGGCGACGACTGGGGCGCCACCATGGCCGCCTCGTCCCTGTTCGCCGTGCCCATCCTCATCCTCTTCCTCATCCTCCAGCGCAGGGCCGTCGGGGGGCTGACCTCCGGCGCAGTGAAGGGCTGACAGCAGCGACATGACCACGCTCACCCCCCGGGACACCCCGGGCACCAGGGACACCCTCACCCGCGACGCCCTCACCGTCCTCCAGCCCGGCTTCACCGGGACCACCGCGCCCGACTGGCTGCGGCGCCGGCTCGGCGAAGGGCTCGCCTCGGTCGGCCTGTTCGGCCGCAACATCGCCTCGCCCGAGCAGCTCGCCGCGCTCACCGCGCAGCTGCGCGCCGAGCGCGAGGACGTGCTCGTCGCCGTCGACGAGGAGGGCGGCGACGTCACCCGCCTGGAAGTGCGCACCGGCTCCTCCTTCCCCGGCAACCTCGCCCTCGGCACCGTCGACGACACCGCCCTGACCCGGGCCGTCGCCCACGAACTGGGCCGCCGGCTCGCGGAGTGCGGCGTCAACCTCAACTGGGCGCCGTCCGCCGACGTCAACTCCGACCCCGGCAACCCCGTCATCGGCGTACGGTCCTTCGGCGCCGACCCGCGACTCGTGGCCCGGCACACCGCCGCGTACATCGAGGGCCTCCAGGCCGCCGGGGTCGCCGCCTGCACCAAGCACTTCCCCGGGCACGGCGACACGGCCGTCGACTCCCACCACGCCCTGCCCCGCATCACCGCGGACCTGGCCACGCTGCGCGAGCGCGAACTCGTGCCGTTCCGGGTGGCCGTGGCCGCCGGCACCAAGGCCGTGATGAGCGCCCACATCCTGCTGCCGGCGCTCGACCCCGACCTGCCGGCCACGCTCAGCCCCGCCGCCCTGCACGGGCTGCTGCGCGCACCCGTCGCCGAGGGCGGCCTCGGCTTCGACGGCCTGATCGTCACCGACGGCATGGAGATGCAGGCGATCGCCGGCACGTACGGCATCGAGCGCGGCAGCGTCCTGGCCGTCGCGGCCGGCGCGGACGCCATCTGCGTGGGCGGCGGCCTGGCGGACGAGGACACCGTGCTGCGGCTGCGCGACGCCCTGGTGGCGGCGGTCCGGTCCGGCGCACTGCCCGAGGAACGGCTCGCGGACGCCGCGCGCCGCGTCCGGGCCCTCGGCGCGTGGACCCGCGCCACGGCCACCGGCCGCGACGGCGGCACGCCCACCCCCGACGTCGGCCTGGAGGCCGCGCGCCGGGCGCTGCGGGTCACCACGACCGGGACGTACGAGCCGCTGGCCGCGCCCGCGCACGTCGCGGCGTTCACGCCGGCCGCCAACATCGCCGTCGGCGACGAGACGCCCTGGGGCGTGGGCGCGGAACTGGCCCGCCTCGTGCCGGGCACGACCACCCTGACGTACGGCCCGGAGGACGCGCGCGCCGAGCAGGTGCTGGCGGACGCGGGGGAGCGGCGCATCGTGGCGGTGGTGCGGGACGAGCACCGGCACGGCTGGATGGCCTCGGCCCTCGACGCCCTGCTGGCGGCCCGCCCGGACACGGTGGTCGTCGAGATGGGCCTGCCCCAGGCCGCGCCGCGCGGCGCGGTGCACGTGGCCACGCACGGCGCGGCCCGCGTCTGCGGGCGTGCGGCGGCGGAGGCGCTGGTGGCGCGGTAGCCACCCGCCGTACGGGGGAGCCGGGGGCCGTACGTGATCATCCTGCGGGCGGACGGGAAAGCCGCCCGCGGGGCGACGCGGCGCCCGGCCCCCGGCCCGGACGATGGCTGTCATGCCGAGATCCGCAGCACTCCCGAACGTCCCCCGCTGGGCCCGCCTCGCCGCGACGGGCGCCGCCCTGAGCAACGTCCCCTCCGCCCTGTGGCGCGTGGCCGTCGCCGCGGGCGTGCCCGTGGGCCTGGCCCGGTCCGAGTACGCCACGATGCACGTCCCGGGCTGGGGCACCCTCTTCCTCATCCTCCTGAGCCTGGTCTCCGAGCTGTTCGCACTGCTCGCCCTGGGCCTCGTCCGCCCCTGGGGGGAAACGTGGCCGCGCCGCCTGCCGTTCCTCGGCGGCCGCCGCGTCCCGGTCGCCCTCGCGACGACCCTGGCCACGGCCGGCACGGTGGCGACGACGGTGTACGGCGTGCTGTTCGTGTACACGGCCTTCCACGCGGAGATGGACGCCACGTGGTGGGGCACGCTGCTCATCGACGTCACGTACGCCCCCCTCATCCTTTGGGGGCCCTTGCTGGGCGTGGCCACGTACCACTACCACCGTCGGCGGACGGCGGGATCTCCCCGTCCGGGCTCCAACTCGCGGGCGCGACGGATACAGTCTGTTTCCTGACCCTTCAGAGAATGAGGGGCGTGCGTCTCCTGTGCGAGCCTTCAGGCCGACATGCAAGTGACGGTCTCGCTACTGTGCGTCAACGCCGACCGTCGGGTGACGCGCACAGGAGCCTTGCGGCCCTCGCGCAGAGTGACGAGAATCCGGGTGGGGCGCCCAACCGGCCGATTTCTCTTTCGAATTGAGACCGCAGACCCCTACCCACTGTCTGTACTCATAGCCTTACCATGAGTGACAGTCGCGGGGCTGCGGCGCAGAACCGCAGATCGCGATAGCGTCTCAGCCGGACCATGTGCCGTACGCCGGCGCGTCCGTCGGCCCCCGGGCCGCGGCACCCGGCGTGCGGGACAGCTCAAGAAGCTTGCGCCACCTTGGAGGTGAGGGTGTCCCCAATCGCTGCCGAGCCTGGGACGACCCAGGACTTCGTGGAAGTCCGGCTGCCCGCTGCGGGTGCCTACCTGTCGGTGCTGCGGACGGCGACAGCCGGTCTCGCGGCCCGTCTGGACTTCACCCTGGACGAGATCGAGGACCTGCGCATCGCCGTCGACGAGGCGTGCGCGATCCTGCTGCAACAGGCCGTCCCCGGCTCCGTGCTCAGCTGTGTGTTCCGCCTGGTGGGCGACGCCCTGCGGGTGACCGTCTCGGCCCCCACCACGGACGGCCGGGCCCCCGAGCGGGACACCTTCGCCTGGACGGTGCTCTCCGCCCTCGCCGGCGAGGTCGACTCCACCGTCGCGGACGACCGTACGGTCAGCATCAGCCTGCACAAGAAGCGCGGCGCCGGCCCCGGACAGCCGTGACGAAAGAGGGGGCTCCGTGAGTACTGCGTCATCGCGGGGAGTGCGTACCCCGGCCATCCCGCAGCAGCCTGCCCGGCCGCACCCGGAGGGCCGCGACATGGATCAGCAAGAGCGCCGGCACCAGCACCCCGATCCCCAGGACCGCAGCGGTGCCCGGGCCCTGTTCGTGGAGCTGCGGCGGCTGCCCGACGGCTCGCCGGAGAAGGCCGAGCTGCGCAACCACCTCGTGCGGATGCACCTGCCCCTGGTGGAGCACCTCGCGCGCCGGTTCCGCAACCGCGGGGAACCGCTGGACGACCTGACCCAGGTGGCCACCATCGGCCTGATCAAGTCGGTCGACCGGTTCGACCCCGAGCGCGGCGTGGAGTTCTCCACGTACGCGACGCCCACGGTGGTCGGCGAGATCAAGCGGCACTTCCGGGACAAGGGCTGGGCGGTCCGCGTGCCGCGGCGGCTCCAGGAGCTGCGGCTGTCGCTGACCACGGCCACCGCCGAGCTGTCCCAGCGGCACGGCCGCGCCCCCACCGTGCACGAGCTGGCCGAGCAGCTGGGGATCTCGGAGGAGGAGGTGCTGGAGGGCCTGGAGTCCGCCAACGCCTACAGCACGCTCTCGCTGGACGTGCCCGACACGGACGACGAGTCGCCGGCCGTGGCCGACACCCTGGGCGCGGAGGACGAGGCGCTGGAGGGCGTGGAGTACCGGGAGTCCCTCAAGCCGCTGCTGGAGGACCTGCCGCCGCGCGAGAAGAAGATCCTGCTGCTGCGGTTCTTCGGCAACATGACCCAGTCGCAGATCGCCCAGGAGGTCGGGATCTCCCAGATGCACGTCTCGCGGCTGCTCGCACGGACCCTCGCCCAGCTCCGGGACCGGCTGCTGATCGAGGAGTGACGGCGCCCCGGAGGGCACCCCTCACGGCGCCGGGTCTCAGCCCTCGCGCGGGCCGGCGCCCAGGGCGCCGGTCGCCGTGGGGTTCACCAGCAGGACGAGGGTGGCCACGGCGGCCAGCGCGAGCGCCACGGCCCCGGCCACCATCAGCCCGCCGCCGTTGAACAGCGTCCAGGCCACCGGCAGCGCCATGATCTGCGTGATCACCGCGGGCCCGCGGCTCCAGCGGCGCAGCAGCCACAGGCCGCGCGCGGCCAGCAGCGGCAGCAGGGCCAGCACGAGCACGGTCAGCCCGCCCGTCTCGGCCTGCCGCGGGCTGTCGGGCGTACCGAGCAGCCCCATGACCAGCAGGAGGACGCCGGCGGCGGCCAGGACGAGGCCCTCCAGTCCGGTCAGCACCGCGGCCGCGGTCAGCCCGGCCGGGCGCGGTCGGGCCGGGCCCGGGGCGGCGGCCGTACGGGGGTTCTGCGGCGTCGGATGCTTGCTGCTCACCCCAGCAGGGTATCCGTAGCCAGGCGCCGGGCGGGGCCGCCGCCCGGTGGCCGGACCCGTACGGCGGCGGGTGCCGTACGGGAGCCCTGGGACGCCTCGTGTACCGACAGGTAGGTAGGCTGGCGCGCATGCGTGCGCTTCTCGTGGTCAACCCTTCGGCCACCACCACCAGTGCCCGTACCCGCGACGTCCTGGCGCACGCCCTGGCCAGCGACCTGAAGCTCGACGTCGCGACGACGGAGTACCGGGGCCATGCGCGCGACCTCGCCCGCCGGGCCGCGGAGAGCGGGAACATCGAGCTGGTGGTCGCCCTCGGCGGCGACGGCACGGTCAACGAGGTGGTGAACGGCCTGCTGCACGGCGGGCCGGACCCGGAGGGCCTGCCGCGCCTGGCGGTCGTGCCGGGCGGTTCCACCAACGTCTTCGCGCGCGCCCTGGGCCTGCCCAACGACGTGGTCGAGGCCACCGGCGCCCTGCTGGACGCGGTGCGCGACGGCTCGGAGCGCACGGTCGGCCTGGGCCTGGCCTCCGGCACGCCGGGGACGCCGGACGAGGGGGTGCCCGAGCGCTGGTTCACCTTCTGCGCGGGCTTCGGCTTCGACGCGGGCGTCGTGGGCCGGGTGGAGCAGCAGCGGGAGCGCGGCAAGCGTTCGACGCACTCCCTGTACGTGCGACAGGTGATGCGCCAGTTCTTCGGCGAGACGCACCGCCGGCACGGGACGATCACGGTCGAACGGCCCGGCGAGCCGCCACTCGAGAATCTCGTCATGTCGATAATCTGCAACACCGCGCCGTGGACCTACCTGGGCAACCGGCCGGTCTACGCCGCCCCCCGCGCGTCCTTCGACACCGCCCTTGACGTGCTGGGATTCACCAAGCTGTCGACGCTGACGGCGACCCGCTACGCGACCCAGCTGCTGACGTCCACGCCGGAGCGTGGGCCAAAGGGCAGACACGCTGTGTCACTGCACGACCAGACCTCCTTCACCTTGCATTCGCAGGTGCCGCTGCCCTTCCAGATGGACGGCGACCACCTCGGCGTGCGCAGTAGCGTGACGTTCACAGGCGTACGCCGTGCACTGCGTGTGATTGTGTGAGTGCGAGGGCCTAAAGTCCTTCCAGTCGAACGTTTAGGCTGGGTTCCACCCCCTGGAATGACGGCTGTGACCTAGCCGACACCGAGGAATCAAAAAAAACTTTCCGGAAGGGGTTGTATCCGTCGCCGAGGTTTGCGAGTCTCTTCATGGCGATCGGGACAGCCGCTCAGCTCGGCATCCCGGAGAGCCCGAATCCCCTCTCCTCAGACTTCTGGACCGCACCGGTTTCGGCTGGGCGACGTCCGGTCCCCTACGAGGGGATTCGTGAAAGCGTTCACATTCACAAGCCACGTAGCCGTAACACACGAGGAGATGGAGCAGCCATGGACTGGCGTCACAACGCCGTTTGCCGCGAGGAAGACCCCGAGCTGTTCTTCCCCATCGGCAACACCGGTCCTGCGCTGCTGCAGATCGAGGAAGCCAAGGCCGTCTGCCGCCGCTGCCCCGTGATGGAGCAGTGCCTGCAGTGGGCGCTCGAGTCCGGCCAGGACTCCGGCGTCTGGGGTGGCCTCAGCGAGGACGAGCGCCGCGCGATGAAGCGTCGTGCCGCTCGCAACCGGGCGCGCAACGCGACCGCCTGACGCCGCCCCCGGCCCCCGAGCCGCAGCGCGCAGTACCTCCCCGTGCTCGCAGCACACCAAAGCTTTGAGCCCCGGCCCGCTCGTAGGAGCAGGCCGGGGCTCAGTGCTGTGCGCAGCCGGGCGTACGGGGCGTAGGCCGGGCCCGGCGTTTGAGTGACGGGCCGTCAGTTCTTCTCCGGCCCCACCGGGATGTCGAGGACGACCCGCGTGCCCTGCCCGGAAGCGGGCAGCATGTCGAACTTTCCGCCCAACTCCCCCTCCACCAGGGTGCGTACGATCTGCAGGCCCAGGTTGCCGGCGCGCTGCGGGTCGAAGCCCTCCGGCAGGCCGCGGCCGTCGTCCTGGACGGAGATCAGCAGCCGGGCGTCCCGGCGCCCGCCGCCCCGCACCGCCGTCACCTCGACCAGGCCGCCCTGGCCGGGGCGGAAGCCGTGCTCCAGGGCGTTCTGCACCAGCTCGGTGAGGACCATCGACAGGGGCGTGGCGACCTCGGCGTCCAGGATCCCGAACCGGCCGGTCCGGCGGGTGGTCACGCCGCCCGGGGAGATCTCCGCGACCATGGCCAGCACCCGGTCGGCGATCTCGTCGAACTCCACCCGCTCGTCGAGGTTCTGCGAGAGCGTCTCGTGCACGATGGCGATCGAGCCGACCCGGCGCACCGCCTCCTCCAGCGCCTCGCGGCCCTCGGCGGAGCCGATCCGGCGGGCCTGGAGGCGGAGCAGGGCGGCCACGGTCTGGAGGTTGTTCTTCACCCGGTGGTGGATCTCCCGGATGGTGGCGTCCTTGGTGATCAACTCGCGCTCGCGCCGGCGCAGTTCGGTGACGTCCCGGAGCAGCACCAGCGAGCCGATGTGGCTGCCCTTGGGCTTGAGCGGGATGGCGCGCAGCTGGATCACGCCGCCGTTGGCCTCGACCTCGAACTCGCGCGGCGCCCAGCCGCTGGCGAGCTTGGCCAGGCCCTCGTCCACGGGCGCGCGGGAAGGGGCGAGCCGGGCGGTGGTCTCGCCCAGGTGGTGGCCGACCAGGTCGGCGGCGAGGCCGAGCCGGTGGTAGGCGGAGAGCGCGTTGGGGCTGGCGTACTGGACGATGCCGTCGGCGTCGAGCCGGATGAGCCCGTCGCCGGCGCGCGGCGAGGCGTCCATGTCGACCTGCTGCCCGGGGAAGGGGAAGCTGCCGGCGGCGATCATCTGGGCCAGGTCGGAGGCGCTCTGCAGGTAGGTGAGCTCCAGCCGGCTGGGGGTGCGGACAGTGAGCAGATTGGTGTTGCGGGCGATCACGCCCAGCACCCGGCCCTCGCGGCGGACGGGGATGGACTCGACCCGGACCGGGACCTCCTCGCGCCATTCGGGGTCGCCCTCGCGCACGATCCGGCCCTCGTCCAGCGCGGCGTCCAGCATCGGCCGGCGGCCGCGCGGCACGAGGTGGCCGACCATGTCGTCCTGGTAGGAGGTGGGCCCGGTGTTGGGCCGCATCTGGGCCACCGACACGTACCGGGTGCCGTCGCTGGTGGGGATCCACAGGACGAGGTCGGCGAAGGAGAGGTCGGAGAGCAGCTGCCACTCCGAGACCAGCAGGTGCAACCACTCCAGGTCGGAGTCTTCCAGGTCGGTGTGCTGGCGTACGAGGTCGTTCATGGAGGGCACGCCTGCGAGCCTACCGGCGGTCGGCCGCGCGTGGTTTTCCACCCGTACGGTGCACGGGCGTGGACAGCCACGAATGGTCTAGTCCACAATGGAAAGGTACGGCAAAGCCGCAGCGCCGTACGCGGACTTCCGCCCTCCCCGCACAGGGGGCGGAGCGGGCCGGCCGCCACACTGCCCTGACCGTGGCGGGCCGGCCGAGCGGCTCGGGCTGCGGTGCCCACCGGGTTGAGGGTCCCGGGGCGCCGCGGCCCGCAGTCATTCCGCCCGCGACCCGGTGCTAAATTGGTCTATACCACCCAGGAAAAGACCCTCATCGGATCTCACTCGGATCTCACCGGAACGGCAGGCCCAGCGTGGAAGTTGTCATCGTCAAGGACGCCCAGGCAGGCGGCGAGCTCATCGCGGAGGCCATGGCCGCCCTGCTGCGCCGCAAGCCCGACGCCCTGCTCGGCGTGGCCACCGGCTCCACGCCGCTCCCCGTCTACGAGGCCCTGTCCGCCAAGGTCCGCGCCGGCGCCGTGGACGCCTCCCGGGCCCGGATCTGCCAGCTGGACGAGTACGTCGGCCTGCCCGCCGACCACCCCGAGTCGTACCGCTCCACGGTGCTCCGCCAGGTCGTCGAGCCGCTCGGGCTGACCGAGGACGCCTTCATGGGCCCCGACGGCAACGCCGCGGACGTCCAGGCGGCGTGCGAGGCGTACGACCGCGCGCTGCGCGAAGCCGGCGGCGTCGATCTCCAGCTGCTCGGCATCGGCACCGACGGCCACATCGGCTTCAACGAGCCCTGCTCCTCGCTGGCCTCCCGCACCCGCATCAAGACGCTCACCCAGCAGACCCGGGTGGACAACGCGCGCTTCTTCGACAACGACATCGAGCAGGTGCCGCACCACGTCATCACCCAGGGCATCGGCACCATCCTGGAGGCCCGCCACCTGGTCCTCCTCGCCACCGGCGAGGGCAAGGCCGACGCCGTCGCCGCCTCGGTCGAGGGCCCGGTCGCGGCCCTGGTCCCGGCCTCGGCGCTCCAGCTCCACCCGCACGCCACGGTCGTCGTCGACGAGGCCGCGGCGTCGAAGCTGAAGCTGGCGGACTACTTCCGCCACACCTACGCCAACAAGCCGGTGTGGCAGGGGCTCTGAGGCCCGGAGGAACGGGCGGGACCCGGCCCCGGGAGGAGAGGCCGGGCCCCGCCGCTGCGCTACTCCGCGCGCCTGCGGCGCCGGAGGACGAGCGCGCCGCCGGTGAGGGCGAGCGCCGCGCCCGAGCCGCCGGCCACGAGCGGGACGGTGGAACCTCCGCCCGCGCCGGCGGCCGGGGCGGCCGCGTGGTAGCCGCTGGAGAACCCCTTGGTGTCGTAGTCGGAGCCCGGCAGCTTGTCGCCGTACCGGCCCTTGACCAGGTTCTGGTAGTCGGCGAGCGACAGCGAGTCCTTGTCGCCGAGCCCGGCCTTCGCCGCGGCGTTGAGGGCCTGGACCGTGTCGAGCTTCAGCTGGTACCAGGCGTGCAGCTGCGGCTCGTAGAACACGGGCGTCGCCAGTGTGCCCTTGGCGGGCGTGGTGGCGCCGGTGTCGCCCTCCCGGACGGCGGCCAGGTGCCATCCGCCGCCCTTGGTGATGCCGAGCGCGACGGTGGCCGTCCGCCCGTTGTTGCCGGTGCCGACCTGGGCGGCCAGGTGGGCGAGGCGGAGCGCCTCGGCGAGGACCGGTTTGGCCTTGCCCGCGATGAAGTCGGGGGTGAGCTCGTACACCGCCACGGGGTCCTTGAGCGTGATGGCCGGCAGGCCCTCGCACGGATCGGCCTTGTCGGGGATCGCCTGCGGCGTACGGGCGCCACCGCTCGGCACGGGGACGCTCAGGAACCGGCAGACCGCCTGGTGGGTGGCGTCCGCCTTCACCAGGTCGAGCGCCGCCTGGTAGTCGGGGATGTCGAGGGGTCCTCGGGCGGCGGCGTGCGCCGGCGCGGCCATGGCGACCCCCAGCAGGGCCGCAGCGGCCAGGCCGAGGCCCCGGCTTCTCCACGTGGTGCCGTTCATGACCTCACCCCTGGATCCGGTAGCGGCTGTGCGTCCACTTGAACGAGCCGTTGCTGACGTAGTCGTTGTAGTTCCACCACGTGTACGTCTGTGTGTCGGGCCAGGGGTCGCCCACACCGATGGTGTTGTTCCTCTCGTCGAACCCGTAGATGACGTTCATGTGGCCGCCGCCGGAATTCCACCCGATCCGTACGCCCATGGGCCGGCTGGCGTTCACCTCGGTGGAGATGTCATTGAACGACAGCGCACTGCTGACGCCCGTTCCGGTGTTGCTGAACCCCATCTTCTGCCAGGCGCCCGCCATGTCGCCCAGCGTGGCAGGCTGATTGGCGCAGCTCACGCCGGTCGCGGAGTGCGCGAGATCGCAGAACTGCGTCTGCGTGTAGCTGTACCCCCACCAGGCCGCGATGGTGTTCCCGGAGGCGTCCCAGCACCACTGGGTCTTCTCCTGCTTCTGCATGGTGATGTCGTCGTACGCCGCCGCCTGCGCCGTTCCGGTCGCGGCCGCCATCAGTCCACAGACCGAAAGTGCCAGTGCGGGCAGGGAAGTTGCCATTTTGTGTCTGCGCATTTCCCGTCCTTTCCACAGGGTCGTGGCCAGGACAGCGCGGTGCGTCAACGATGGCCAGGGCTCGCGCAGGAACTTCACCCGGAGAGGTGGGCTGTCGTCCTATAAGCGCTTCGGTGGGGGCGGTGGAAAGTGCCGGGGAAACGCCGGAAAGGGGCGTCTCGATTCAGGACCCTTGCACCTCTGCCATGAGGAGCCGCAGGGTGAGCGAGTGCTTCTCCGGCGGGAGCGCGTCGAGCGCGGCGCGGGCGTAATCGGTTCCGCCCTGCTTGTCGCCGGACCGCGACAGCATGAGGCCGCGGTGCATCTCAAGGTGTGTCGCGAAACGAGGGAGCGACGCGGGGAGATTTCGGTGGGCCGCCTCCTGCGCTTCCACAGCTGTCGTCTCGTCTCCGAGACGGGCGGCCAGAAGGGAGACGAAGACGTTCATGCGCCACCATGGGACGGCGTAGTCGGAGGTCTGTTCATACGACGCCGCCTTGTCGAACACGCGGCGCCCTCGGTCCGTGAGGCTTCGCGCCGTTGCGACATCGCCTCGGAGCGCGGCTGCATGGGCTTTGCCCATGATGGCGTTCAGGAGCCCCAGCGACGGCTTGTCGCTGATCGCCATGGCCTGGTCCGCCAGCACGTCGGCCACGCCCAGAGACGCCCCCTCGTAGCCCAGCGCAATCGCGGCCCGCCCCCGGACCCACACGCGGACCTGCTCGTCACCGGCCTCGTCGGCGGCCCTCGCCGCCATGCGGTACCAGCTCACGGCCTTGGAGCCGTCCGAACCCGGGAACGTCTTGGCGTACAGGGTCATGAGGCGTGAGGCCACCGACCACAAACGTGGGCTGTCGAGTTGCTGCTGCACGACAACGAGCTCCCCGGCCACGCGCCGCTGAATATCGGCGGCGCCCATCGACATGTAGTCGGTCCCGTAAGAGGCCAGTTTGGCTTCCCACTCATCGACGGACGGCCCGCCGGACAGACGGGCACCGAACCCCGATGCGAGCAGGTCGGAGGCCACCACAGGCGCTATCGCGACGGCTGCGACATCACTGATGAACGTACGACGCTTCACTTCACCCTCAAGGACAGCCAGAGGTACATCGAGGACCGCGGAAAGGCACCGGAGGTAGAAGTTTCCGGGCGTCACCTTCGCACGCTCCCAGCGACTGACGTACTCCCGGTTCAGGCCGGTTCTGAAAGCCGAGTTGATCTCGTGGGCCAGTCGCCCCTGCGACCAACCACGCGCCTCGCGCAGCTCCCTGATCAGTACGCCGATAGCCATGGGCCCATCTTGCCCCCAACTCTGCCCCCGCGGCGGAGAGTCACGTGTTCGATGCGTCCTTGCCCCTACCCGTGCCACTAGGGCGCCAGGCGCAGCGGCGGGAACATCGCCGCACCACATGATTTCGGCCTAGCTAGAGGGCGGTTCAGGCGTATGGCACGGACGACGGAGACGAGGGAGGACCCGGCGGCGCGGTGGGTCGGCTACCGGGCGGGTGTACTGGTGATGGACGAAAGCGTGAACCGGGTGGGCGTGTCGACGGCGTTCGACGGAATGACGTACACCCTCGTCGGGGTCGACGGCAGCGCCACGTGGCAGGCGGACGTCCGGAGCGTCCGGCTGGCCACCGACACCGAGCGCCAGGCGCTCAGGCTCGCCCCCCGGAGCGCGGCCCGGTGACCCTCGACAGCATCTCGCTGCCCCTGGCAGGCGGCCAGTGGATGGCCACGTCCGCACCACCCGAGCCGCCGCCCTGCCGTGGCTGCGTCGCGCTGAGCGCCGAGCTCAAGACGGTGCGGGCGTCGAACGACACGCTGGCGGGGATGGTGGTCCGCGCCCGCCTCTTGCGGCACTTCGCCAACTGGCACGGGTACGAGAACCGCGAAAGGAAGTGACCCGTGATCCACGGCGAACACCTGGCGAAGGACCTGCGGCGCGATCACGGGTTCGTCCACGTCGGGCGGACCAAGGACGGTCAGGCCGTGATCATGCGCAAGGGGACCCGGTGGACGGTCGTCCCCCTGCGGTTGCTCACTCAGGAAGCCGTGGACACGATCAAGGCTCAGGCCGGGATCAGCCTCGTCTGACCCGGCCCCGGCCCGCGCCCCCCGCCAGGGACGGCCTGGGCCGTCTTGTATCAGTGGGCGGCGGCCTCGTCCGCCATGGCGGCAAGCTTCTTGAGGGCGTCCCCCGTCATCCGCTGCACCGTCCACTCGTCCATGGCCGTCGCCCCCAGAGACTTGTAGAACGCGATCGAGGGGGCGTTCCAGTCCAGCACCGACCATTCGAAGCGCTCGTAGCCGCGCTCCACGCAGATCCGCGCCAGCGCCGCCAGGAGGTCGCGGCCGTGGCCGGCGCCGCGGGCGTGGGGGCGGACGTAGAGGTCTTCCAGGTATACGCCGTGCGTGCCCGTCCACGTCGAGAAGTTGCGGAACCACAGGGCGAAGCCCACCGGCTCGCCCTCGTCGTTGTCCGCCATGAGCGCGAAGACCGCCGGGGACTCTCCGAAGAGGGCCTCGTGCAGGTGTTCCTCGGTGGCCCGTACCTCGTCCAGGGAGCGTTCGTACTCCGCCAGTTCGCGGACCATCGCGTGGATGGCGGGGACATCGGCCGGCGTCGCGGGTCGGATCATGCGGGCATGGTAGCCCGGGCGCGGCGTACTCCCACGGGGGCGGGGCTTCGCCCATCATGGCTCCCGATGAACGTCATGCCGCTGCTGATGCTCGTCGCGGGCAGCGCCGCCGTCGCCGGGGCCGCCCGCCGTACGCCCGTGCCGGCGCCCCTGCTGCTCGTCGCCGCCGGGGTGGCCGTTTCCGCCGTGCCCGGTGTGCCGCGGTACGCCCTCGACCCCGGCATCGTGCTGCCCCTGCTGCTGCCGCCCCTGCTGCACACAGCCGCCCTCGACAGCTCCTACCTCGGCCTCCGCGCCAACCTGCGGCCGGTCGCGCTGCTGTCGATCGGGTACGTCCTGTTCGCCACCCTCGCCGTCGGGTACGCCGCCCACCTGCTGCTGCCGGGCCTGCCGCGGTCCGCCGCGCTCGTCCTCGGCGCCGTCGTCGCGCCGCCCGACGCCGTGGCCGCCACCGCCATCGCCCGCCGCCTGGGCCTCCCGCAGCGGATCACGACCATCCTCCAGGGCGAGTCCCTGGTGAACGACGCCACTGCCATCACCGCCTACCGCGTGGCCGTCGCGGCGGCCGTCGGCGAGGGCCTCGACTGGGCCGAGGGCGCCGAGGAGTTTCTGCTGGCCGCCGCAGGCGGCGTCGGCGTCGGCCTCGTCCTCATGGTGCCCCTCCACTGGCTCCGCACCCACCTGCGCGAGCCCCTGCTCCAGAACACCCTCTCCCTGCTCATCCCCTTCACCGCGTACGCCGCCGCCGAGAGCGTGCACGCCTCCGGCGTGCTGGCCGTCGTGGTCGTCGCCCTCTACCTCGGCCACCGCTTCTGGCAGGTCGACTTCGCCACCCGGCTCCAGGAACGCGCCGTGTGGCGCATGGCCGCCTTCCTCCTGGAGTCCTCCGTCTTCGCCCTCATCGGGCTCCAGGCCACCGTCGTCCTGCGCGGCGTGGCCCCCTACGGCGCCGGGCGGGCCACCGCCTACGCCGTCGCGGTGTTCCTCGCCGTCGTCGTCGCCCGCTTCGTATGGGTGTACCCCTCCGCCTACCTGCCGTTCGTCCTCTCCGCGCGCGTCCGGGCCCGCGAGACCCCGCCCACCTGGAAGGAGGCGATGGTCGTCGGCTGGGCCGGCATGCGCGGCGTGGTCTCGCTGGCCATCGCCTTCTCCCTGCCCGTCGTCGTGCACGACGGCGGGCCCTTCCCCGGCCGCGCCCTGATCCTCTTCCTCACCTTCACCACCGTCATCGGCACCCTGGCCGTCCAGGGCCTCACCCTGCCCCTGCTCATCCGCGTCCTGCGCCTCCCCACGGGGCACCCGCACGCCGTCACCCTCGCCGAGGCCCAGGCGCAGAGCGCGGCGTCCGCCGCCGCCGAGCAGCGCCTGGAGGAGCTGCTCGCCGACGAGCACAACGCCCTGCCCGCCCCGCTCGCCGACCGGCTGCGCGCCGTCCTCGACCGCCGCCGCAACGCCGTGTGGGAGCGGCTGGGGGCGGTCGGGGAGCGGACGGGGGAGTCGGTCGACGACACGTACCGCCGGCTGGACCGCGAGGTCATCGCCGCCGAACGGGAGGTCTTCGTGCGGCTCCGCGACGAGCAGCGCATCGACGACGAGCTGCTGCGGACGCTGATGCGGCGGCTGGATCTGGAGGAGGCGACGGCTTACCGCGAGGAGTAGACCCCCACGCCCGAGCCCTACGGCGTTCCCGTGATCACGGCCGCCACCGTCGTGCCCGGCGCGAACGCGCCCTCGCGCGCCAGCGTCGTCAGCCCGTGCAGCATCTTCGCGACGTACAGCCGTTCCAGCGCGATGCCGTGCCGTTCCTCGAAGCCGGCCGCGAACGCCTCCAGCTCCGGTGACGTCCGGGCGTAGCCGCCCGCGTGGAAGCGGTCGTCCAGGGCCCAGTGGCCGCGTGGCCCGCCGAACGCCTCCTGCTGGAGCCGTTCGACCTCCGCGCCCAGGAACCCGCCCTTCAGCACGGGGAAGCCGATCGCCCGCTGCCCGTCGTCGAGCCCCGCCGCGAGGCCCGCGAGGGTGCCGCCGGTGCCGCAGGCGACGCCCACCACGCCGGCGGCGCCGCGCAGCTCGCGGCCCAGCTCCGCGCAGCCGCGCGCCGCCTCGGCGTTGCTGCCGCCCTCGGGGACGACGTAGGCGTCGCCGTCCGGGTCCAGCCGGGCCAGTACGTCGGGGTCGGTCTTGCGCCGGTACGTGGCCCGGTCGACGAAGACGAGGCGCATGCCGTCGGCGGCGCAGCGGGCCAGGGAGGGGTTGAGCGGCTTGCCGGCCAGTTCGTCGCCCCGGACGACGCCCACCGTGGGCAGCCCGAGGAGGCGGCCGGCGGCGGCCGTGGCCCGCAGGTGGTTGGAGTAGGCGCCGCCGAAGGTGAGCAGCGTGCGGTGCCCGGCGGCGAGGGCGGCCCGCAGGTTGGGTTCCAGCTTGCGCCACTTGTTGCCCGGGATGTCGGGGTGTATCAGGTCGTCCCGTTTCAGCAGCAGCCGCAGCCCGCGCCGTGCGAAGTCCTCGTCCGCCACCTCGGTCAGCGGGGACGGCAGCTGCGGCCGCAGCTGCCGCCGCAGGGCCACGCCGGGGGGATTGTCGCTGGTCACGCCACCCATTTTGTACGCTGACCGGGCCGGTCAACGACGACGAGAGCAGAGCGGGCGCAGTGGACGTAGCGGACGTGGTGGACTACCAGGCGGTACTGGAAGAAGTGGCGGCCGCCGTGCAGCCGCTGGTCGGCCGGGGCCAGGTGGCCGATTACATTCCCGCCCTCGCCGAGGTGGACATCGCCCGCTTCGGGATGGCCGTCGCGGACATCGACGGCGGCGTGTACGGCGTGGGGGACTGGCAGCGGCCGTTCTCCGTGCAGTCGATCTCCAAGGCGTTCGGCCTGGCGCTGGTGCTGGCGGAGGGCGGCGACAAGATCTGGGATCGGGTGGGCACCGAGCCGTCCGGCAACCCGTTCAACTCGCTGGTGCAGCTGGAGTACGAGAACGGGATTCCCCGCAATCCGTTCATCAACGCCGGTGCGCTGGTCGTCACCGACCGGCTGCAGACGCTCACCGGCGACGCGAGCACCACGATGCTGGAGTTCCTGCGTGCCGAGAGCGGCAACCCGGACGTCTCCTTCGACGCGGCGGTGGCCAAGTCGGAGTCCGAGCACGGCGACCGCAATGCCGCCCTCGCCCACTTCATGGCCAGCTACGGCAACCTCGACAACCCGGTGCCGACGGTGCTGGAGCACTACTTCTGGCAGTGCGCCATCGAGATGAGCTGCCGCGACCTGGCTCTCGCCGCGGGCTTCCTGGCCCGGCACGGGCTGCGCGCCGACGGCAGCCGGCTGCTGCCGCGGCGCGAGGCCAAGCAGATCAACGCGGTAATGCTGACGTGCGGTACGTACGACGCGGCGGGCGACTTCGCGTACCGGGTGGGCCTGCCCGGCAAGTCGGGCGTGGGCGGCGGCATCGTCGCCGTGATACCGGGCCGCTGCACGCTGTGCGTGTGGAGCCCGGGCCTGGACGCGCGCGGCAACTCGGTGGCGGGCGTGGCCGCGCTGGACCACTTCACGACCCTGACGGGCTGGTCGGTGTTCTGACGGGTGGGGCGGGGGCGGCCCCGGTCACGTACCCGCCCCTACGGGCAGCGGATGACCTGCCCCGCGTACGACAGGTTGCCCCCGAAACCGAACAGCAGGATGGGCGCGCCCGAGGCCACCCGGCCGGAGGCCACCAGCTTCGACAGCGCCAGCGGGATGCTCGCCGCGGACGTGTTGCCCGACTCGGTCACGTCGTCCGCGACGATCGCGTTCACCGCGCCCAGCCGCCGCGCGACCGGCTCGATGATCCGCAGGTTGGCCTGGTGGAGCACCACCGCCGCCAGCTCCTCCGGCGCCACGCCCGCCCGCTCGCACACCCGCCGGGCGATCGGCGGCAGCTGCGTCGTGGCCCAGCGGTAGACCGTCTGGCCCTCCTGCGCGAACCGCGACGGCTCGCCCTCGATGCGGACCGCGTGCCCCATCTCGGGCACCGAGCCCCACAGCACGGGGCCGATGCCCGGCTCGTCCGAGGCGGTGACGACGGCGGCGCCCGCCCCGTCGCCGACGAGGACGCACGTCGTCCGGTCGGTCCAGTCCGCCACCGAGCTGAACTTCTCCACGCCGATCACCAGCGCGTGGCGGGCCGCGCCGGCCCGGATCGCGTGGTCGGCGGTGGCGAGGGCGTGGGTGAAGCCGGCGCACACCACGTTGACGTCCATGACGGCGGGCGAGCCGAGCCCCAGCTCGGCGGCGACCCGCGCGGCGGTGTTGGGGCTGCGGTCCACGGCGGTGCAGGTGGCCACCACCACGAGATCGATCTCGCCGGCGGCCAGGCCGCTGTCGGCCAGGGCCTTCGCCGCGGCCCGGGCGGCCATCGAGGCGACGGTCTCCTCCGGCCCGGCGATGCGGCGGGTACGGATGCCCACCCGGCTGCGGATCCACTCGTCGCTGGTGTCGACCATGGTCGCCAGCTCGTCGTTGGTGAGGACCCGGGAGGGCTGGTAGTGGCCGAGGGCCAGGACGCGGGACCCGGTCATCGGTGGTGCTACCTCCATGCGTGCGGTGCCGGTTCCTCAGTGTCGGCGGTGCACGGGCGGCAGGAGGTGCGGGTGGCGACAGTCTTCGGCCACGAATCCTGGCGCGACCTGACGATCAGCAGGTGGTACGGGGCCGGGGCCCGGCCGTCCCCCCTCTGGACGACCGGGCCCCGGGCCGGCCCAGGCCACGAACGGCCCAGCGTCAGCGCAGACCGAGCGCCGTACGGATCGTGGTGAACAGCTCCGTCTGGTCGGTGACGCCGAGCACCCGGTGCGCCAGGGGGCCCTGCGCGGCGATGCGCACCTCGGTGCCGGTGTGCTCCTGCGACTGGCCCGGCGTGTTGGTCGAGTAGTTGACCTTCAGCTGCTGCCCCTCGTTGGTGATCAGGGTCGAGGACAGGCCGGGCGGGTTGGCCTCCAGCGGCACGATCTGGCTGCTGTGGCCGTGGTCGGCGGTGGTGACGACCAGCGTGTCGGGGTGCTGGGCCGCGTACTGGCGGGCCACCTTCACGGCACGGTCGAACGCGGCGGTCTCGCCGATCTGGCCGCACGGGTCGGCGGCGTGGTCGCGCTTGTCGATGGAAGCGCCCTCGACCTGGAGGAAGAAACCGTTCTTCTTGGCCTTCGGGGTGTCCAGCAGGTCGAGCGCCCGGCGCGTCGACTCCTCCAGCGACGGCGTGCCGGCCTTCCGCTCGGGGTTGCTCGTCACGCAGCGCTGCGCCGCGGTGCCGCCGACGGCGGCGGCCTTGCCGGTCCACTCCACCGGCACGTTGCCGTCGGCGAACAGGCCGAGCACCGGCTTGCCGCTCTTGGCCGTGCGCAGGCCCTGCTGGTCGGTGACGACCTGGTAGCCGAGCTTGCGGGCCTGCTCGGTGACCGTCATGCCGCGGTACGGACCCTCGGTGATCTTCTGGTCGAAGCGCTGCCTGCCGCCGCCCATCAGGACGTCGACCTTGTGGTTGACGCTCTGCTCGGCGATCGAGCCGGGGCCGCCCTTGGCGATGGTGTCGTTCGGGCACGCCTTCATGTCGGCCGGGCCCTGGCAGCTGCGGTCGGTGGCGTGCGAGGCGAGCACGGCGGGGGTGGCGTCGGTCAGCTCGGCGGTGGTGATGCTGCCGGTGGCCAGGCCGTTCTTCTGGGCCAGCTCCAGGATGGTGGTCATCGGCCTGTCGGTGCCGGGCGTCTTCGATATGCGGCCGTTGACCGTCTTGTGGCCGGTGGCCCAGCCGGTGCCGCTGGCGGCGGAGTCGGTGACGTAGTCGGGCTTGCCGTTCTTGTCGACCGAGTACGTGGTGTACGCGCCGGTCATGGGGAACTTGTCCATGTTCAGCCGGCCGGCCGCGCCCACGGTGTAGTCCCGGGCCAGGGTGATCTCGGAGTCACCCATGCCGTCACCGATGAGCAGGATGACGTTCTTGGCCTTCTTGGGGGCGTGGCCCGCGGCGAGCGCCGCGACGTCCCGGCCGCCGTCGTCCTCCGACGCGGCGGCAGCGGCGGCGGGCACCGCCACCCCGGCGGCGAGGAGGGCGGCGGCGCCCCAGGCGAGGCGGCGTCGGTACGGACGAGAACCCATGGTCGATCCTTCCTGGCGGGGCCGGGACGAGGTGCCCGGACGGGGGAAGCTCACCAGGGGCGGGTGTACGGGAGGGGACGCCCAGGTGACTCCTGGGTCACCCGGGGTGGAACCGCCGTGGTGACGGCCCCTCAAGAAACAGTTGCCAATTTGCGCAAGTGGCCAACCAAACGGGGTAGCCGTCCGTCTAACCCGACGACGGGCGCGCGAGCGGGGGAGTGCAATGAGGGCACGCGGATGACGGGCGGCGGGCACGGAAGGCCCCGGCGGCGGACGCGCACGGCCGGGCTGGTCCTGCTGGCGCTCCTGGTGCTGCTGGTGGGCGGCGTGGGCTGGCTGTGGCTCAGACTCGACGGCAACATCAGCACGTTCGACGCCGACGGGCTGTCCAAGAACCGCCCCGGCGCCGGCGCCGCGGGCAGCAACGTCCTCGTCATCGGCTCCGACTCGCGGGCCGGCGACAACCGCCGGCTGGGCGGCGGCGAGGGCGACGTGGGCCGCTCCGACACCGCCTTCCTGCTGCACGTCCACGGGGACGGCCGGCACGCCGTCGCCGTGTCCATCCCGCGCGACACGCTCGTCGACATCCCGCCGTGCCGGCTGCCGGACGGCAGCTGGACCGCCGAG
Source organism: Streptomyces mashuensis (assembly GCF_014654785.1). Lineage (GTDB taxonomy): Bacteria > Actinomycetota > Actinomycetes > Streptomycetales > Streptomycetaceae > Streptomyces > Streptomyces mashuensis. The sequence continues at coordinate 375,101 of NZ_BNBD01000006.1, read as the reverse complement.
CGCCCGCACGCCATGTTCAACTCCGCCTTCACGGTGGGCGAGTCGCCGAAGGGCAACCCCGCGTGCACGCAGAACACCGTCGAACGGCTCACCGGGCTGCGCGTGGACCACACCGTCGTCGTCGACTTCGCCGGCTTCTCGGCCATGACCGAGGCGGTGGGCGGGGTCGAGGTGTGCTCGCCCACCGACGTCTACGAGGGCGACCTCAACCCCAACCGGGACGGGCGCGGCCAACTCCTCTTCCGCAAGGGGCTGCAGAAGGTCTCCGGGCAGCGGGCGCTGGACTACGTACGGGTGCGGCACGGCATCGGGGACGGCTCCGACATCGGGCGCATCCAGCGGCAGCAGGCGTTCCTGTCCGCCATGGTGAAGAAGGTCCGCGACCGGGGTCTCGGCCCCACCACGCTGCTGCCGCTGGCCGACGCGGCCACCAAGTCGCTGACGGTCGACCCGGGGCTGGGCTCGGCGGACCGGATGCTGTCGTTCGCCATGTCGCTGCGCGACATCGACCTGCACGAGCTGAAGTTCGTGACGCTGCCCTGGCGCTACGACGGCAACCGCGTGGCCGTCGTCCAGCCGGACGCCGACAACCTGTGGGCGATGCTGCGGGCGGACCGCACGGTGGACGGCAAGGAGGCGGGGAAGGGCGCGGGGAAGGGCGCCGGTGCGCCGTCGGCCGCCGCGGCTGCCGCGCGGGGTGCCCAGGTCGCCCTGGTCAACGGCACCGACGTCGACGGGCTCGCCGCCCGCGCCGCGGCGATGCTGAAGGGCCACGGCGTCACGGTCACCGGCACCTCCACGGCCTCCGCGCAGGACGAGCAGATCACGGTGGTGGACTTCGGGCCCGGCGAGGCCGCCCACGCGCGGGCCGTCGCCGAGCTCTTCCCCGGCGCGTACGTCCGGGGGACGGCCGACCGCGGGGTCACGGTCACGCTGGGCCGGGACTACGCGGCGACGGCGACGGCGTCTCCTTCCACGCCGGCTTCCTCCTCTCCCGGGACGCTGTCCTCCGGGGTCGGCAACGGCACCCGCTCGGCCGACGACGATCCGTGCGCCAACCTCTCCTACGGCTGAGGGGCAGGAAACGCACGGGAACCTTGATGCCTGTTTGATCCGTTTTTGTGGTAGGTGCTGAGAGAAGGGCGCACCCCGCCGCGCACGACCCGAGGAGCGACGTCATGCCCGCCACCCCTGTTCCCCGGCCGCCGGCCGCGCCGGGAAGGAACCGGCTCGCCGCCCTGCCGGCCGCCCTCGCCCTGCTGCTCACCGCGGCCGCCCTGTTCCTCGGCGCCGGGCCGGCGGCCGCCGCCGGCACCACCGCCTCCACCGGCCTGGACACGGTGGCGGCGGCCCTGCGCAAGCAGCCGGTCTACGTCGACCCGTCCGTGGCCGGGCAGCTGCCGGCCGCCGACGCCGACGCGCTGGCCCGGCGCATCAAGGACGCCGACCGGCCCCTCTTCGTCGCCGTCCTCCCCGACACGCCGGACTTCCCGCGGGCCACGCTCCTGCGCGACCTGCGCACCAAGGTCGGCATCGCCGGTGTGTACGCCGTCCACCTCGGCGACACCGGCTTCAACGCCGCGTCCGACCGCTCGGTGATGTCGCCCAACGCGGTGTCCAACCTCGTGGGGGCCGTCAAGCGGACGGGCGGCGGCACCAAGGCCGAGCTGAACAGCTTCGTCGACGAGGCCGCGCGGACCGCCCGGGGCCACGCCCCCGGCTCGTGGGGCGGCGGCAACCAGGGCGTCGGGGCCACCGGGCTGATCGTGGGTGGCGCGGTCGTCGTCGCGGGCGGTGCCGGCGCGTATGCGCTGTACCGGAGGAACAAGCGGCGCCGCGAGGAGCGCGAGCGGGCCGAGCTGGACGCCCTGCGCGTGGTCGTGGACGAGGACATCACCGCCTTCGGCGAGGAGCTCGACCGGCTGGACTTCTCCCCGTCCGAGGCGGGCGCCACCGACGAGATGCGCACCGACTACGCCCGCGGGCTGGACGCCTACGAGGACGCCAAGGCGAAGATGGCCGCCGCCAAGCGCCCCGAGGACGTCCGGGCCGTGACCGAGGCCCTGGACGAGGGCCGGTTCGCGCTGGCCACCCTGGCCGCGCGGCGCACGGGCGCGCCGCTGCCGCAGCGCCGCCCGCCGTGCTTCTTCGACCCCCGGCACGGGCCGTCGGTGCAGGACGTGGCGTGGGCGCCGCCCGGCGGCACGATGCGTACGGTCCCGGCGTGCGCGGCGGACGCGGCGCGGCTGGCGGAGGGCCAGGAGCCGCTGGTGCGGCAGGTCGACACGGCCGGCGGCCGGCAGCCGTACTGGAACGCGGGCCCGGCCTACGCGCCCTGGGCCGGCGGCTACTTCGGCGGCGGGCTGCTGCCGGGCCTGCTGGTCGGCACGGCGCTCGGCGGCCTGCTCAGCGGGCCGGCGTACGCGGCGCCCGGCGCCTTCGAGGGCGGCGGCGGCCCGGAGGGCGGCGAGTACACCGGCTCCGACTTCAACCCCGACGACTTCGGGGGCGGCGGCTGGGGCGACGGCGGCGGCTTCGGCGGCGACGGCGGCGGAGGCGGGTTCGGCGGGGGCGACTGGTAGGGGCTGCTACCTGGCGGCGGCCGAGCCGACCCGCAGCGGAAGGTCCCGGCGTTCGTTGAGCTGACCCACCATCAGCCGCACGACGGCCACCACCTGCGGGTCGTCCACCAGGTACACCACCCGGCGGCCCTCCCGCCGGGACCGCACCAGCCCGGCGAGCTTGAGCTTGGCCAGGTGCTGGCTGACCGCGGGCAGCGCCCCGCCCACCCGCTGGGCCAGGCCGCTGACGTCGCTCTCGCCCTGCGACAGCGCCCACACCAGGTGCAGCCGGGCGGGCGAGGCGAGCAGGCCGAACGCGGCGGCCGCCTCGGCCAGCACGTCGGACGAGGGGTCGGGCGAGGGGCCGGGCACGGGGTCGTACGGGCCGTCGCCGGACCGGCCGAGGGGCTCTCCGGCCCGTCCGAAGCTGCCGACGCCTGCCGCCACTGTCGCTCTCCCGTCCCCGTCGGGCGCCCGTGCGCCCGGGAGGCCCCAGTCTAGGGACCGCCGCCGGGACCCACGGCCGGACATGTACGTCCCCCGCCCTGGGCAGGTCTATCGACAGGAATCGGTCGCAAGGGGGAGGGCATGGAAATCTCAGGAATTATCAGCGCGATCGTGATCGGGGCGGTGATCGGCCTGCTGGGCCGGCTCGTGGTGCCGGGCCGCCAGCACGTCGGGGTGCTGGCGACCGTCCTCGTCGGCATCGTCGCGGCCTTCGTCGGCGCCCTGATCGGGCAGGCGCTGGGCCTCTACGACACCAAGGGCGTGGCCTGGCTGGTGTGGGTCATCCAGATCGGCCTGGCCGCGCTGGGCATCGTGGCCCTGGAACGCATGAAGGCCCGCGACTGACCGGTGCGCGTCAGGACAGCTTGCCGTCGTAGTCCGGCAGCTTGAACGTCCGCTCCGCGTGCCCGCCGGCCAGGTCGGTGGCGTGGTTCCCGATGTTGGCGACGATCGTGTGGCCGCGTGCCTCGATCTCCGCCCGCTTGGCGGCCTTGTACGTGCCCACCTCCTGGAAGAGGTCGGGCAGGTGACGCACGTACAGGCCGTCGACCGGGTAGCCGACGGTCCGCAGGTTCCACTCGGTGGGGGCGTCCAGGAGCCCGGGGCGGGCGGTGACGAAGAAGACGGCGACGCCGCGCTCGTGCGCGGCGCGGGCCAGGTCCAGGACGGGCCGGATGGCCGGGGTGGGCACGGCCGCCCAGTGGAAGTCGGTCTCCAGGGAGCTGTTGTCGATGTCGAGCACGATGGCCGGCTTGCGCCCGCCGGCCGGGGCGGCGCGCTCGGCGATCCAGGGGCCGGCCTCGTCGGTGACGGCGCGTACGTCCCGCAGCCAGGTGTCGTAGTCGACGCCCTTGAGCCCGGCGGGCCCGTGGGTGCGGGCGGCGGCCGGGGCGGCGGGGGCGGCCTCCGGGGCCTGCGCGTGGGCGGGCACGGCCCCGAGGAGGGCGAGGGCGACGGCGGCGGCGAGGGCGCCACCGGCCCGGCGCACCGTGATCGAGTCGGTCGAGGTCATGAGCGGCATGATCATGACCAGTCGTGGCGCGCGGGCAACGGCCGCCTTACGGCCGGGTGACCTCCTCGGCAACCATCTTCTCCATCGGGACGACCGCCAGCGCGCCACCCATGAACATCGCGACGAAGATCGCGGCGACCAGGATCACCGTGCCGAGCCACACCATGACGCCCACCGGCAGCAGGTAGACGCCCACGACCCGCAGCACCGCCTCGCCCAGCAGCGCCGTCCCCCACACCGCCGAGAACCGGCGCTCCGCACCGCGGAAGGCCGCGGACGTCGCGGACAGCCGCGCCCACGCGGCCTCCTTGACCGCGTCGCCCTTGGTGATCCAGGGCTTGAGGCCCTCCGTCATCAGCGGCCGGCCGGCCATCAGCGCCACCAGCACGCCCAGGCCCACCACGCCGCTGCCGGCGCTGTCCTTGGCGAGCATCATCCGGGCGTCGCCGGTGACCAGGCTCAGCAGCAGCCCGACGACCGTGGTGCCCAGGACGAGCGCGGCCAGCCCGTTGAGCCGGCGCTCGGTCACCGCCGACCACACCGTACGGCCGAGCGGCAGCACGCCGCTCCACGCCAGCGCCGCCATGTCGCTCATGCCGAAGCCGCTGTGCAGCGCGTAGTAGGCGCCCATCGGCAGCACCGCGTCCAGCAGCAGCGGCCGCAGGCTGCGGCGCAGCGCCTGCCGGTCCCGGGCCTTGTCCTCGGTGCCGGCGGGCGCCTGGGGCGTCAGGGTCTGCATGGTGGGTTCCTCCGTCGTCCTGCTGCGTCGTCCTCGTGCTGCCGCTCCCTGCGGTGGTTACAGATTCGCTGGTCACAGGGGTGCGGCGGCAGTGTGGAGCGTCCATGGACGGGCATGACTTTTGTCAGGTGGCGGAGGTGACACGGCACATCGGGGCCGCCGCCGGGGGCCGGCGCGGACACGGGAACGCCCGCCCCCCGGCCGTGCCGGAGGGCGGGCGCAGACGCCGCGGAGGACGGAAGGTCAGGCCTTCTTCGTCTCCTAGTAACGGGCTGGGTCGGCGACCTGCGGCGATGGTCGCCGTAGGTCGCTGACCTGGCCTTTTGTTGATTGCTGGCGATGGGGTGCGACGGTCCTGATCGGGTGTCTTGCGGACTGTGTGCGGACTCCTGGGACAAGGCGCTGGCTACCGGGGGACCTTGTGGGCTCGCCCGGCAGAGCGCTGTCGGGGGGGGGGGGTGCTCCGCGGATATTCCAGAGCTCGATGCGGCCCACTTTCTGTGTGCGGCCGCTCCAAGCGGCAGCTACTTCAAAGGCCGATCACGTCCGCAGCAGTGCTTGAACTTGCGTCCGGTGCGCATCATGCACGGACAGGGGCGGTTCCTGCTGGGCCGCACCACGGTGAGCGGCACAGTGCCGCCGACCGCTTTTCCCAATGCCATGGCACGCACCAGGTAGGAGGGATCGTCGGCAGCCATCCCTTGTAGATTCCTGCCGACTACGACGATCAACGATCCCTCGACCGCTTTCCGATACCAGCGGGGGAGGAAATCGAGCGGCATGCGGTGAAGGAGTTGGCCGTCTGGGCCTGTGATCGAGAGGTTGTTGTCCTCGAGCCGAGCCTGAACACCACAACTGGCGTCAGGAACGTCACGCAGGTCCAGCGATTGACTTTCGTCCGCCTGGAGCAGGGTCTGCAGGTTGATGAATCCTGCCTTGATGTATCTGTCGAGTACGAGGTCTTCGAGCGGCCCGTCGCCGTACGAGCCCCACCCGCCGTAGCAGTCGGCGATGATCCCTGCTCTGTCTCCGCCGAACAGGATGCATTCCACTTCGAAGGCGACTTTCGGTTCCTTCGGTGCCGCACCCTTCAGCTGGATCACCTTGGAGGCTACGCAGTGGGGATGTGCCAGCCGCACCATCAGGCGGTCCATGCTCCGGTGGTTTAGCAGGAGCAGCTCGGCCTCCCCTGTCTCGTCGATTAAGAGATCGCATGCTGCACATGTCTGCCGGGAGTTCCCGAGATGGGCAGCGAGCCGTTCGATGTCGATTCCAGCCAATTCTTGTCGTACGGAATCCGAAACATTGATCTTCCTCCCATCAGCGATGGTGGCGGAATGGCTGGCCTCGCGGCTGGCTTTGACAACAGATCCGTCGCTAACAGCGCGGAGCCGCGTGCGTATGGCCTCCAGGACGCGATTATCGACTCGCTGATCAGTGCCCAACAGCTCGTCGAGCGTGGGCTCTCCGGCGTCGTCCGCTGCAGCGTCCAAATACACCTTTCTGAGCAGCAGGAGCGCCTCACCAGCGTCTGACCAGTTGCCGAGCCCCTGGTGGAGAGCGAAGGCTTCGCGTGCATGTGTGCGGGAGCGCTCAGTGTCACCGAGCGCTCCGTAGGAGCGAGCCAGGTTGAGTAAACAGGGCCCGCGTAGGGTGCTGTCATTGAGCTGTTCGATAAGGGTTGCGGCCTTACGGAACTCAGTGACCGCCTTCTCGTGATCAACGCAGCGCGCATGGTGCACGCCGGCGTTGAGATGCAGGGCGGCCTCAAGCGATCGCATCCCCAACTGCTCGGTTAGGGGCAGGAGCTTGGTGATGTCGGCAACCGCCTGCTCCTTCTCCTCGCCGTGAAGTCGGCACACTGCGGCCATGCTGCGGGCTGTGAGGAGGACATGGAGATCCTTCTGCTCCATAGCAAGCTCGGCGGCCTTGTCGTACTGATCGAGTGCTTCGGTCCACTCGTCGTTCCGGGCATGCACATTGGCCAGAGCCATCCTGCAATGCAGAATGGCTGGCTTCTCGCCAGCCCGCTCACACTGGTCGAGCGCCTTGATGATCGTGGTCATGGCTTCTCTATGGAGGCCCCGGCGCGAGTAGAGGACGGCGAGGGCACGGGACGCCTGAGCTCTGGTCGCGGGGGCCGCGTCGTTCGACACCACGGAGATCACCGACTCCAGAACCTGGGCGCCCTCTTGCCATCGGCCAGCGACGAGGAGTGCTTCCCCTAGCGCAGCCTTGACCTGGGCCAAGGCGTATTTCTCGTCGGTGCCCTCCAAGAGGCGAACCGCTTCCGTCAGATATGTGACGGCCTCACCGATCCGGCCCAGATGCCACAGGTACTCAGCGTTCTTCTGAAGGGTCTGAGCGAGAACGATGGGGTTCCCCAGGTGGTTTGCCATCTCCCGGGCATCGGCGAAGTAAGTTTCCGCTTCATCGAGATGCCCGATGCCTCCGTGGTAGGAGGCCAGGTAAGCCAGTGCCCGTGCTGCGTGCTTGTAGTCTCCGATCCCTGCGGCGAGATTTGCACATTCTCCGAGGAATTCGGCCGCCTGGTGAATATCGGCTTGCTCTGCGGCGTGGGTCCCAAGTCGGAACAGAGCCCGAACCTGTCCCTGGACGTCGCCTGTGTCCTGGTAGATAGCCAGCGCGGCCTCAAGCGGCTGAACGGGGGCTGAATCCGGCCGCTCCTCCAGGGGAGTCTCGGCGAGCTCCATCAGAGCCTTTGCCTCCCACTCCCGGCTCCCGACGGCTCGCGCCCGTTCGATGTCCAGCGAAGCTTCCTGGGCAGCTTCAGCTATTCGGCCCGTTCTGCGTAGCAGTGCGGCGAGCGCTCCACGGTTCCGGAAGTCCGTATGGCTGTCAGTACGGGACAAATTCCTGCTGCTGTGGAGGTACCGCTCCGCCCGGCGGAGCTGACCAATGGCCAAGTGGGCCTGGCCCAGTCTCCCCAGCGCCAGGGCGAGAACCTGGCTGTCCTTGATTGCCCGCCAGAACGGCAGCCCGCAGCGCAGGTACGGAATAGCATCACGGGCTCGCCCGAGGTTGATGAGTAGCGATCCCAGAGCGAGCTGCGCCATATGCATCTGGTACGGGTTGTCGGCCTCGTACGCAGTCTCGGCGCTGCGCTGAAATAGGTCGGCGGCGTGTTGTGTGTCCCCGAGATGACTGGCGAACAGGCCCAAGTTGTGCAGTGCCAATGCCGTCCACTCAGGATTATCGGACTGGGTACCGGCTTCAAGTACGCACTGATAGACACGATCCAGGTCGTTCCAGTGGCTGCCATGCCACAGTGAGGCGGTCAGGTCCGACGCGAGAAGGACGAGCGGTCCCCACATCTGGTGTTGCCGGGCCATCTCTGCCAGGGCAACGGCTCCTGGACGATCCGCGTTCAGTAGGCGCAGGGCATCCGAATTGCCCTGCGCCGGCACCTTGGCTTCTTTGTCTATGAAGCCAATTGACTCCGTCGCGGACCGCGCTCGAATGGCCAGCGCGAGGCAGGTCTGCCGGATTACGGTTTCCCTCCACTCTGCTGTGGCCGAGGCCGATTTGAGCCGGGCGAAACGGTGAAGAATCTCGTGGAATACAAACCGGTTCTCGTCGATCTGCTCGATGAGACTGAGTTCGAACAGCGAGTCCAGCAGTTCGGCCATGGCATCGACCTGGGCATCATCGAGCTCGGCCTCGGCCTCGGGCGCGGTGGCAGCGGCGACGATGTCCGGGGTAACGGACATGTGCGGCAGGATCCCGAGAGTGGTGAAGAGCTCTGCCTGCTCAGGGCCGAGTGCGGCAAAGCTTCGCTCGAGCACGGGCTCCAGCGCGGTCTGGCCAGCCCGCAGAGCTCGCACCCCCCGGTCAGGACTGGTGATGTCATCGAGGAACCGATCGACACTGACCCTAGGGCGGCGTGCGAGGTGAGCAGCTGCTACATGCAGTGCGAGGGGATGTCCTGCACATGCTGCGGCCAGGGAGGCTGCCTGCTCGTCGCTCAGCCGTGTGGGCCCGGCAACAGCCTTGACTAGTTCTTCGCTATGCCGGTCGGGCAATGGGCCCAGCTCGATGAAGTGAACCAGCCCGGTTAGCCCGCTGAGCTTTGCACGGCTGGTGCACACCAGCGCGAAGGGGCCGTCCATCTGGAGAACCTCGAGGAGCGATTCCTCCGAGACGATGTCATCGATGAGTAGCAGAACCTTGCTGCGGGACAGCGTCGCGCGCAGCACAGCAAGTTGTTGTGCACGGCCTTCGGGCAGTGGGCCCCCGTCGGGGCACAGCGTATGCAGCAGCGCCAACACCAGATCTGCAGGGGTCCCCTCGCTGGCTGATAGGGCGAGGTCGAGGTGGAACTGTCCGTCTGGGTAGGCGTCTGCGACGAGCCGAGACAGGCGCAGCGCGGCGGCGCTCTTCCCGATGCCCGGCGGTCCGGTCACTACTACTGCCGATGTGCCGCCACTATTCCGTTCCTCGAGTAGTCGACGACCCTCGGCGATTTCGGCCTCGCGTCCATACAGGGACCGCAATTCTCTGGGAAGACATGGAACTGTCTGACTGCCAGGCTCAGGACCGGCCGCCTCCAACTGCTCAGTGGCCTTTAACAGCAACGCCTTGGTTTTGGCGTCGACCATTTCAAAGTGGATGCCGCCGTAGTTGTCTCCGCCGATGAAGGCCCCGGGCCCATGATTGTGTTGTTCGCGGTGTGCTTCCTGTTCGGAGTCGGAATCCCCCACTTAGTCACCGCCGCCGTTGAAGGTAACGCCGCCGTGGTTGTCCCCGCCGATGAAGGTTCCGGATCCGTGGTTGTGTTGGGATCCGATGTTGATCGACCTCGTGCTAGTCGGCGCTGAAGAAGCCAGGGCCTCGATGTCTGCTCGGGCGTCGGGACAGGCGGCGAGGAATGCGGTCAGGAAGCCGGTCCACCGCGCAGTGATGTCTGCCTGATTGCCCGTGTGCTGTGCTAGCGCAGCGGCGTCCTCGTCCAATGTTCGCAGTGCGTTGGACTGCTGCTGCACGGTGCCGCGCCGGAAAATCGCAGAGAGCCGGGTGCGAAGTGCGTCGGCCCGCCCTTGGGCCAGGTAGGCGACGATGTTGCCGGCGGCGCCGGTCGCGACGGCTATGGCTGCTTCGTCGAGCATGCGGACGGCCTCCCGGGGTAAACGTGGTGCATCATTTTTGCCAGATCGATGGTCCCCTCTGGTTGGGGTCTACGTGCTGGTGTTCGGCCAATCTCTGGGCCTAGTAGCGGGGTTGGCTCAAATTCGACTGTCCGCATCGGGCTGGATGGCCGTTGCGGTGTCAGTGGCCTACTCGTCATGGGGGCGGCGGTGTCGGCCCGCGCCTTCTCATCTGCGGTGAGGAGGCGCGACCGCAGTTCTCTCTGACTGCCGAGGGTGTTCTGGGCTGGCTGCTATCGGCTGAGGCGGAGGTCCCAGCCGGGGACGTCGGTGTCCATGTCGGGCACGAGGGTGGGGGTGTAGGCGTCGAGGCCGGGACGTCCGGCGTTTTCCCAGGCGGCGAGCCAGCCCCGCAGCACGGTGAGGGAGCCGGAGTCGGCGGAGTCGGCGAGGATCGTGCCGTCCTCCTGGATCACGGCGACCGAGTGGCGGGTGGAGTGCCCGAGGCCGGGGACGTCTTCGGTCAGCTCGGTCATGGTCAGCCGTGTCCCCGTGGCGGCCAGCCACAGCCGCAGGCTGGACCAGTCGATGGCCTCGCCCTGGTACTGCTCGGTGTGGCCGGGGTCGAGGAGCCGGTCGAGGGTGGCGTGAGCGGCGGAGTTCTTCCAGTCGTCCTCGTCGCGCCAGGCGACAGAGATCCACGAGGTGGCCGGGACGCGGTTCTCCCAGTCCACCCACCGGGGCGGAACGGCGAAGGTGCTGCGGGGCGAGCTGGCGGTCTCGATGTAGGCGCCGGGAAAGACGCGCTCGACGTACGGGCGGCCGTCGGTGATGCGGATCGTTGCGCCGACCACGAGGTTCGGTACGGGGGCGATCGGGAGGGTGGCGACGATCAGGCCGCCGTCGTTGACCTGTTCCACCCACGCCTTCGGCAGCCGGGGCGGCGTGCACCAGGCCCCGAGCCGGTGGAACGGCGCCTTCTCGGGGAAGCCATCGGTGCCGTTGACCGCGTGGCAGCGGATGTTGCCGATGCCGCGGGCGTCGTGGATGTGGTTCGCCCAGCGGACGAGGAACGGGTCGATGTCGAGGGAGACGACTGATCCGGTCCGTCCGACCAGTTCGGCGAGCAGGCCGCCGGTCAGCCCGGAGCCGGTGCCGATCTCCAGGACGCGCATGCCTGGTTCGACGTCGAGGAAGGACAGGTCTCGTCGGACGAAGGTCGGGTTGGTGCGGTGGATGGTGGCGCCCCTCGCCTCGTTGTGGGTGTAGTGCCGCTCGGGGACTCTCGCGGCAGCCTGGGCGACGGCGGGGGCCTCGGTGGTGGTCATGGGGGTTGGCTCCTTGGGGGTGGGGACAGGACGCGTTCCTCAACGGGCGCTTGCATTTGGGGGACACGTGAATCGCCACGTTGACGCGGAGGGTTGACGGGTTCAGATCGTCAGGGCCACGTAGTGGTGCCATCCGGCCTCGGTGTACTCGCCGACCGGGCCGTCATCGGGGAGGGAGGCCCAGGCGTGGTACTCGGTGGGCGGTGGTGAGAAGCGCACCCCCAGGCACCAGTGGAGGCGGCGGCCGAGGAGGGCGGCGGCGAGCATGGCACCGAGACTGGTTTCCATGCAGGCAGCCCGGACGGGCCACAGGCGGCCGGTGTGCCGCACGGCGGCGACCAGGTCCTCGGCCCGTTCCCGGTCGAGGGGGCGGCGGCCGGCGCGTCGGGCCCACCGGGCGGCCCGGACAGTGTGCCGGAACGGCAGGGCCAGCAGGGCCAAGGCCAAGGCGAGCCCCATGGCGGCGGCGAGGCGGTCACGGAACCGTCCGGTGCGGGCGGTGGAGAACGACTCCATGGTGGTCACCGCCGCCACCCCCGTCGGCGGCGGGCCGCAGCCGTCCCCGCGATGCCCTGCGCGGCGAGCTCGTCGGACACCGCACGGACGTCGGCGGCGGCCTGGTGCCGGGGTAGTGCGTAGGCGGCGGCGTACTGCCCTGCGGCCTGGTCCTCATCGCCGCCGGCCAGCAGGAAGAGCACCGCCGCGGACGCGGTGGGCGTCAGGTAGGTCCAGCGGCCGGTGCGTTCGCTGAGGATCGCTCCGCCTTCGTTGGTCAGCACCGGGTGGGTTCCGTCACGCAGCTGCCACATGCCGCGTCTCCTCCCACCAGGTCACGGGCTGTTCGAGCTGCCGCAGCCACACCTCGGCGGCCACGGCCAGGTGCAGGGCGCCCTTCGCCAGCGGGAGCCGGGCCGCCGCCCGCGTGAGCATTGCCGCCACCGGTTCCTCGGTGATCAGCCCCATGGCGCCGAGCCTGGAGGAGGGGCCCAGCAGGCGGCGGAGGACCGTGGCGTGCTCGACGAGCCCGGCGTAGGAGACACCGCTGAAGCCGCCCTTGGTCCGCCGGTCCAGCACGAAGCCGGGCACGATGCCGCTGCCGGTGAATGCTTCGGTGAGCAGGGCCTTGAAGTGGCCGGGTGCCCCACGTTGCTCGGCCGGCACGGCGAGGCAGGCCCTGCGGACCTCGTTGTCGAGATACGGGGCCGCTATCTCGATGCCGTACTCGGACAGGGCCAGCTCCCGCCAGCCGTTGACGTCGGTCCCGACGCGGGCGAGGTCCTGCTCTTCCGACCAGGCCGCCAGGCTCACGGGCGCGTCGGTGAGCTGGTCGGCCGCGCTGGTGAGGGCGGCGGCGAGCTGGTGGCGGGCGTCGGTGGTCATCCAGTCGGCCGTGGCCAGCAGCGGCGAGAAGGCCGCCGGTCGCCAGTCCTGCGGCATCCACGGCCTCGGCCCGGTCTGGAGCTCGGCGGCTGTGCCCCGCCATTCGTCGGGGAGCGTGCTGCGGGCGGCTGCCCGGTGCTGGGCGAGGACAGCCCACACGGAGGTGTTCCGTAGCCGCGCGTGCCCCTGGGCGTGCTGCCAGGCCCGGCGGTGCTGGCGGCGCCGCAGCAGATCGGCGATGTAGACCGGCGGCGCGGACAACAGCCCGTCTCCGGCCGAGCCGGTGAAGTGCACCCCCGGCGCCTGGTGGTCCACGACAGTGCCGAGGACGGCCCGCTTGATGGTGGCGGTGACCGTGTAGGCATTCGGGGCGTCCGTCACCGGCAGGCCGGTGATGTCGTCCACGGCCGCGTAGTAGACCGTCTCCTTCTCGCCGGGGACCGAGTAGTGGCCGATGCCCGGGACAGCGGCGGCCGTGCGGGCCGCGTAGGAGAGGTCGTCGTCCTTCAGGCGGGCGTCGGCGAACGTCACGGCCGTCACTGCTTGGCGGCGGGCGGCCAGGCAGGCGAGCGTGGTGGAGTCCAGGCCCGCCAGATCACAGCTGACCGGGCGGCCGTCGAAGCGGGCTTCGACGGCCTCGGCGAGCGCCGCCCGCACCACCGGGGCCGCCTCCCGCAGGTCCGCCGGCTCGGCCTCGGCGGGCTCGTAGCGCACGAGGCGGGCCCCGTCTGGAGTGATCTCCAGCAGGTACCCGAAGGGGACACGGCGCACGCTGCGGAACAGGCTGTTCTCCGCGAGGACGTCGGGCTGGCCGAGGGCCAGGTGGGCGGCAAGCGCGACGGGATCGACCGGCGCCCCGTCCAGCCGGGCCAAGGCCGTGGCCGCTGTCGACCACCACGTCCCAACCGTCTCATGCCGGTAGAAGACCGGGTGCTGCCCGGACAGATCGCCGATCACCGCGAACACGGGGCCGCTGCGGGCGGCCACCAGGTACGAGCCCGGCCACCGCGTCAGCTCCCGCCACCGCCGATGCCGCACCAGCTCCAGGGCGCCTTCCAGCTGGTTCCCACTCGCCCCGCAGACCCCGACGACGGCCAGGGCGACTGCACCGTCTCCGGCCGTACGGACCTGGGCATGGGGCCACTCGACCGTCCAGACCTCGCCCAGCCCCGGCACCCGCCTCCCCGCCCGGGGCCGCCACACCGCCGGGCCGCCCTCCCAACCCGCACTCCACCGCATCACACACCCCTTCTCGAAGTTCGGCTGCGCAAAGGGCAAAGCCGGGTGCGGCGTGGGGGCCACACCCGGCTTCGCGGACCGGGTCAGCTGCCGCTGCCTGTGCCCGTCTTGTACTGGGTGTCGTCATCGGTGTCGAAGTTCTTGGTGCCGAGTGTCACCTTGGCGACGGAACCGGCGTCCAGAACCACCGGTGCGACGTAGGCCGGGGCCTTGGTCGTCTCCATGGTGTCCACCTCCTCTTCCTCTGCATCACCGTCCCGTGCACTCCCCTCGTGGGCGCACGCCAACGGGCCTTGCCACCCCCGTACCTGGATGGCCCCTCAAGGGCCGCCCCTCGCGGGTGCAACATCAGTGAACGGCTAGTCACCGTCCGTCGGGAGGGGGCAGGATGTGGGCCAGCGTGGGCCCTGCGTGGGCCCGTGTGGGCCCGGCCCGGGGCAGGAGGGGCACGGTGAGGACACTGACGCTCAGTGACAAGGAGCTGGCCGCACGCATCCGCCTGGCGTGCGAGGAACGCGGCTGGGGGCCGTCTCAGCTGGCCCGCCGACTGGGCATTCTCGAAGGACGCGGGCCCAAAGGGCTCGACCGCAAGTCCGCCTGGCGTTGGATGGAAGCCCAGCGGCGGCCGGAGTACTGGCTGCCGTACATCGATCGTCTTCTCGAACTGGGGTTAGACCAGGTCGGAGTGGCGGAATCAGATCACCCCGGCCCACAACCCGCAGATACCGTGGGATCACTCATCCAGTTGGGGGTGCGAGACGTGCAACGCCGGAGTTTCCTGGCCGCGACCAGCGGATACGCTCTCAGCGCGCTCGCGCTGCCCGACCTCGATGCCATCACCCGGCGCGTCCGGTCGGCCCCGGCCGGAGCCGTACGGGTCGGCAAGGGCGAAGTCGCCGCCGTCAAGCAGATGGTCCAGGCCCTCGGCGACGCCGCCGCCGAGCTCGGTGGCGGACACGCCCGTCACCTGGCCGTCCGGTACCTCACCGACGACGTCGCCCCCTGGCTGAACGGGAAGTACACCGAGGCCATCGGCCGCGAGCTGTTCGCCGCCACCTCCCAGCTCGTCCACCTCGCCGGCTGGATGGCCCAGGACGAAGGCAACGACCCCGAGCACCAGGGCCGGGCCCAGCAGTACTACGCGCACGCCTACCGCCTCGCCGCCGAAGCTCGCGACCCCGAGCTGGCCGCCACCGCCTTGCGCGGCTTGGCCGTTCAGACCATGGACCTCGGCCCCAAGCACCGTGCGGTCGCCCTGCGGCTGTCCGAGAAGTGCGTCGAGTACACCAAGGACATCACCGACCCCCGCGTGGTTGCCTACTACGAGATCACGCTCGCCGACGCCGCCGCCCTGGACGGCGACCGTCGGCTGGCCACCCGCTCCCTCACCACGTCCCAGACCGCCATCGAACGCGCGACGGGCGGGCCCGGCGAGTCGTGGGCCTCGCACTTCAGCCACGGCCGGTGGGCCTACACGGCCGGAATGATCCACGCCAAGATGGGCGACCTCGACGGTGCCGAGGAACACCTCCGCCAGGCCCTGGAGATCCACGGCCTCGACCGCCGCCGATCCCGCGCCAGCGTCCTCGGCCACCTCGGCGAGATCCACCTCCGCCAAGGCGACCTCGACGGCGCCCTCGCCACCTGGACCGAATTCCTCGACTGTGCGGAAGGTGTCCGCTCCGTGAAGGTCCTCGACGCCGCCCAGAACATGCAGGTCCGACTGGACCGGTACAAGGGCGTCGCCGAGGCCGAACAGCTACGACAGCGGGCCGCACACCTCACCGGCGGGTGACCGCTCGCCCGCCACCGTCGGGCCTTGTGTCCACCGTTGCGGTCGTGGATCGCGGCGGCACGGGGAACACGGGCGGTATGCCGCCGACAGCGCTTCGCCTGCGCGCCGCTTGTGCACGCCTGCTCGGCTGAGCGGTGATGCGCCAGATGAGGACCTCGGCAGGGTGCTCGGCACTGTCGAGTTCTCGTTGGGTGCCGACCTCGGCCAGGAGGCGCTGGGGGCTGTGGCCGGCAGTCTCGGCACGGGCGAGGGTTGTGGTCAGGGCACTCCAGGAAGGGTCGGCGAGGACGCGATCGGCGTGGCCGGGGAGCGCCGCGCGCAGGTCCTGCTCGAAGCAGCTGGCGGTTGTGGAGTGTGGGGCGCGGCGTGCGAGGTCCGCAAGGACGGGCGCGGCGGCTTGCTGATAGCCCGCTTGCAGGTGGCGGAAGGCTTCCTCGGCTGCTGCGGCCTGCTGCTCGTGGCCGTGTTGCTGATGCCACTGGGCGCCGGCGCGGGCCAGGCGCAAGGCAGCGAAGACCAGGGCGATGGCGAGTCCGCCGGGCTCGTGGGAGGCGTAGACGAGTTCTTTGGCGGCCTCTCGTAGGGCGTTGGCGGTCTGGTGGTCGGCACGAATCGTCGATCTGCGGGCGCGGTTGAACGCGATTGCTGCCGCCTGGAGTTCCGCTCGGTGGGGGCCGGAGGCGGCGCTGGCCATGTTGTACAGGACGTCGCCGAAGGCGGCCAAGTAGCCCTGGGCGGTGGTCTCGTCGCAGGATTCGAGGGCAGCGCGAGCTGTGTGCAGTGCGGTGGCGGTGTGACGCCATGGTTCGGCGGGGTCCGCTACATGCTGCGGGTGGTCGGTGGCTTCCTGCGCGGGGAAGCGTTCCCGGAGGCGGTTGATGGACAGGTCGGGGGCGAGTTTGGACCCGCCGTACCAGACAGGCTCGCCGGCCGCGTTGGTGTCGCCGGGAGCGGCCAGACTGTAGCCGATCACGTCGCCGGTCTCGGGGCCGAGGCGGGTCTTGACCTCGATGCCCAGGGACTGCAGCACGGTGAAGTAGTCACCTTCGGTATGTACGGCGGCGGCGACGGCGTATGCCTGCTCGCGCAGCCAATGCCGCGCCGTGACGGTCCGGCCTTGGCGCTCGGCCTTGGCGCGCTCGGCGCCGGTGGGCGTGGGCGGAGCGGTGAGGTCGCCGGACTTCAGGCGGCGCAGCCCGAACTCGGCTTCGATCTTGCGGCATTCCTGCTGGGCCCGCCAGCCGTCACGGTGGATGCGGGGGCGGCGGCCGTCGGCGCGGACGGTGGTGGCCATGATGTGAATGTGGTCGTCCGCGTGCCGCACCGCGATCCACCGGCACGCCTTCTCGTCTCCCTCGGGCGCGATTCCCGTGGCGGACACGACGCGACGGGCGACCTCGGCCCACTCGGCGTCGGTCAGGTAGCGGTCGCCGGGCGCGGTGCGTACCGGGCAGTGCCACACGTGCTGCTGGGGCTTCTTGCCGCCCAGTTCGCGGGTGCGCAGGTCGACGTGATGGTCCAGGCGCTTGGCGAGTTGGGTGTAGCCGGCCTCGGGGTCGCGTCCGGGATCGGGGGCGCCGGCCATGTCCCAGGCGGCGACGATGTGGGGGTCGGTGTGCTCGTCGCGCCGCCCGGGGCCGAAGAGGTAGACGATCAGGCCACGGGTGTCGGAGCCGGTGGAGACGTCAGGCACCATGCGCGACACGCTCCGCCACGAACTGGTCCATCAGCTGGTAGCTGTGCTGGACCGCCTGCTCGACATGGTCCAGGACGACGTGAGCGTGCTCGGGGACCGTGCCTCGGTGGATGGCTCCGACGATCTGGTTGAGGTTGCGGCCGACGCGGTTCAGCGCGACGGTGTGGGTCTCGATGGCCTCGATCACGGGACGGATGGGATCGTCTTCAGGGCTGCCGACGAGAGCCTTGCCGAGGGCAACGGCAAGGGCTGCGTCACCGACGAATCCGGCGAACTTCTGGCCACGCCGCTCAGCCTCCTTGGCGATGATGCGGACCGCGGTCGGAGTGAAGCGGATGTTCTTGACCTGGTCGCGCTTCTCGATGGTGCGCTTGCGGTTCATCAGCGCGGGCAGCACTGGGGCGTCGGACTCGCGCCAGGACGGCTGCTCAACGGGCAACTGTTCAACGGGCGGTGGGGCAGCGGCGGGCGGCGCGGAGTGTGAGGCGGCGGAGTCGGCAACGGACGCGGTGCTGGGATCGGGTATTCCCTCCCCAGGCTCGGGCGCCCCCTGGCGCCCGGCCGTCTCCTCCGCCACCCCTGGGGCCGGGGCAAGTGCGGACGAAGCCTCGTTAGAGGCTCGTCCGCTCCAGCTTGCTGCTGATCGTCGGGCCAGGCCGAACAGCCCCCTGCGGCGGTGGGAGGGGGCGGTGTCGGTGCTGTTGTCGTGCATGGTGCTCCGGGTGTGGGCAGGGCTTTGTCGCGTCCGTCGCATCCGTCGCGTGGCTGGTCAGGGCAGGTACGGACTTGGCCGCGGGTACGGAGTGATCCGTCTTGGCAAGGGAGTCCGTCCCCGCGCTGACCTGCGCGGGGACGGATGCGACGGAGTGAGACGGACCTGCGGAAGGTGGATCAGCGGGCGCGCTTGGGGCCGGCGGTGCCGCCGGGCGGGACGATGGGCAGCGATCCCGTGGGGGCGGCAGGCAGCTTGCCTTCCGCCGGGCGTGCGGGTGCGAACCCGTTCCCAGAGGCGCGGGCCGGTTGGGCGGGGTCGGGGCAGTAACGCGCCCAGGCGTCGAGGAACTGATTGCGGGCGTACGCCTTGGCCTGCTTGCCGTTCTCGAAGCGGTGGTTGGCTGGGCTGATGCCGAAATCGCGCAGCAGGTTGGCCAGGTGGTAGGCGTTCAGCCCCTTGGTCCCGTGCTCAGCCCAGGGCGCCTCGCCATCCTGGATCAGGACGGCGAGCAGGTCCTGGGTGCGCAGAGCCTCCCTGTTGCCTTCCTGCTCGAAGACGCGGCGGATGTCCCGCAGCAGCCGCGTCTTCAAGCTCGTCTGCTCATCCTGAACGACCTCGTGCCGAGTCATTGCCAAGCAGGCCGTACGGGCCTGCGCGGGCCAGTGGCCGCCGGCCAGGTCGGCGACGATGACCAGCGGCTCCCAGGTGTCCGCAGCCCGGTCCTCGACCGGCATCTTCGGCACGTAGGCCGCAGCGGGGCTCCGCAGTGGGGCCAGCCAGGCGGTCAGCCGGTCGCGCACCGCGTGCAGTTCCGGCACGGAGTACCGCGATCGGAACTGGGTGATCCGCTCGCCGGGCTTGCGCTTCTGCATGCGGATGACGACCGCCCGATCCATGATCGTGTCTGGCAGGTCACCGATCCCGGCCAGCGCGGCCATGGCGAAGGTGGGGAACGCCGTCGGCTTGTGTTCCGGGCCGGAGATGCGCCAGGCGGGCCGATTGCGCTGGTGACCGGCGTTCAGCAGGCCGCGCAGGTCCTCCTTCTCGCCTGCCTTGGGGCCGAAGATGGTGTCGGCCTCGTCCACCAGCAGCGTCGGCGGGTTCTTGCCGATGACGCGGAAGACCACCGCCGGAGAGGTATTCACCGTCATCATCGGCTGGTGCACGGTTTCGTGCAGCACGTCCAGGACGCGGGACTTGCCGCACCCCTTGGTCGGCCCCACCACCGCCAGTCGGGGCGCGTGCTGGAGGGCGGGCTGGATGTGGGTGGCCGCCACCCACAGCGTGACCGCGGTCAGTGCCTCCTCGCTTGGCAGCACGACATACCGGCCGATCGCCGCCCGCAGCTCATCCAGCAGCTCAACTCCGTCACAGGCCGCCTCGGCACTGGCGCCGTCCCGGTCCCCGGTCCCCGACCCGTCACCCGGGACCACGGTCCCCTGCTGCGCGGTCTCCTCCGCGAGACCGATGGTCCCCAGCGGTCGGTGGGGACCACGGTCCCCTGGTGCGGTAACCGTGTCCTGGCGGTCGGTCCCCACATCCGGGACCAGGGGACCGGGACCGGACTCCCGGTCCTCGCTCACCTGCGGCCCGGTCCGCAAGCCGCTGGCCTGCGTCTTCTCCACGACTGCGGATGTTTGGTCCGCAGCGGGGCCCTCGGTCCGTGGCTCGTCGGCGGACCGGTCTGCGCCCTCTGACGGCTGTGGACCGGTCCCGTCGTGCGGCCGGTCCCCGGTCCCCGGGGCAGCGGACCGCGTGTCCCCCTGGTCCACACGGTGCCGGGGGATGCCTTGACCGGGGACCGCGACCGTGGGCCACACGACTCCGGAAGGTGTGTTCGAGGTGGTGGGGGACGCAGAGTCCTCCATAGACGTTCCTCTCTGATAGGGGGCAGGACGGGCAAGGTCCCGCCCCCTATGTGCTCGTTCGTTCAGGTAAGGGCGATGGGCTGGGGAATCCTCGGCCCTCGGCGTTGGCTCGCCGGGGGCCGCTGTCGTGTCCGGCGCCGCCGGTTTGTCACGAGGCCAGGCCCCACTCGTCCTGGCCTTCGGCCAGCGCACGCTCGTAGCGCAGCAGCTCGACCTCGGGGTACAGCACCCGCTTGCCGATCTTGATGCCGCGTGGCCCCTTCCCGATCTGCCGCCAGTAGCGGACCGTGCTCTCGGACGTGCGGTATCGCTCGGCAATCTCGGCAGTGGTCAGGTATTGCGCCATGCATTTTCCCATTCGACTAGGAGGCGATCCGATCCGTATAAGGATTACCTGGCGATCCGCGATTCTTCAAACCGGGAAGGTCATGTTTCAATTGGGATAGCGACGGTGAGTGACGGGAGAGCGCGATGGCAGATGGCAAGGCAGGCGGCGCGGAGGTGCCGCTGCTCTACAGCGAGGGGAACGTCGCCGCGCGCGTGGCGCTGGAGCGCGAGGTGCGGGGATGGAGCACGACCGAGCTGGCGGAGCGGGTGACCAAGGCCGGCGTGAGGATGAACCAGACCGCGGTCTGGCGTATCGAGAACGGCGAGCCGCGCCGCCGCATCAACCTCGACGAGGCCCTCGCCTTCGCCAGAGTCTTCGAGCTGCCTCTCGAAGAGCTCATGTCCCCGCCGCTCGAAGGCATCGACATGGACGGGCGGCGCCTCGTCCAGGAAGCCGTCGAGGCGTTCTACGAGTCCCGCGACGCTCAGGACCGTCTCCATCAAGCCGTCGTCGCGACGGCCGAGCACATCCAGGCCCACCCCGGCAGCTCACGCGCCATCCACGAGCAGTGCCTTCGCCTCATGGGTGAAGAGCGCGACGCCCGTGCCCTCACCGAGTACATCGAGAGCGGCGGCTACCACCGATAGCCAACCCAAGGGAGAACCGACTTGGCCAACATCCAGAAGCGACCCAACGGCAAATGGCGGGCCCGCTACCGCGACCTCGACGGCAAGGAGCACGCCCGCCACTTCGACCGCAAGGTCGACGCCCAGCGCTGGCTCGACGAGGTCACGACCAGCATGGTCACCGGGCTGTACGTCGACCCGCGCGCTGGAAAGATCTCGTTCGAGAAGTACGCGACGAAGTGGGAGGGCGAGCAGATCGCCGGTGAGGCGGGCACCCGCATCACCGACAACGCCCTACGGGTGCACCTGATACCCGCGCTCGGCTCCTACGCGATGGCGTCCTTGCGGCGTACCCACATCCAGGCCCTGTTCAAGAAGCTCTCCGAGCAGCTGGGGCCGGGGAGCGTACGCAACGTCTACGACGTCCTCGTCCGCGTCATGACGGCCGCTGTCGAGGACAAGGTCATCCCCGTGACCCCGTGCAAGCGGATCACGCTTCCGTCCGTGCCGGACGAGGAGGTCATGCCTCCCACTGTCGCGCAGGTCGAGGCGATGGCACGCGTCATGCCGTCGTACATCCGTGCGGCCATCGTCGTCCTGGCCGGGTCAGGGCTCCGCATAGGCGAGCTGCTCGGCCTCAAGGTCTCGGACGTCGACTTCAAGAACGGCACGATCCGTGTCGAGCGGCAGCGTCTCCAGTCCGGGCTCATCGGTCCGCCGAAGACCGGCAAGTCCCGGCGCACCGTCCCGGTCGGCGAGGTCGTCACCGACGCTCTCCTCGTGCACCTCGCCGCACGGCCCTCCAAGGAGTGGCTGTTCACGATGGAGGAGGGTGAGCCACTCCATTACCGTCGCTGGAAGACCGAGTGGAACTGCGCCCGCCGGGCCCTGCAGAAGGCGGAGAACGAGGCGGCCGAGCGCGAAGGGCGCAAGCCCGTCGAGCTGCCGCACATGGTGACCCACGACCTGCGGCACTTCTACGCCTCCGCACTCATCGCCGGCGGGGCGAGCGTCAAGCAGGTGCAGCTGGTGCTCGGCCACGCATCCGCCGTCATCACGCTGCGGATCTACGCGCACCTGTGGCCGGGCGAAGAAGACCGCACCCGGTCCGTCATGGACGCCGTGCTCGGCGGTTTGCGGACCGGGTGCGGACTGGCGGACCGGGCGATCGAAGAAATCGCAGGTCAACCGGCATAAGCCAAGATCAGGCCTTCTTCGTCTCCCAGAAGATGCGGTCGATCTCGGCGATGAGCTCCAGCGCCTTCTCGCCCGTCTTCGGGTCCGTGGACGCCTTGGCGGCGCTCAGGGCCTTCAGGGTGTCGTTGATGAGCTGGTGCAGCTGCGGGTACTTCTCGAAGTGCGGGGCCTTGAAGTAGTCGCTCCACAGCACCGAGACGTGGTGCTTGGCGAGCTCCGCGCGCTGCTCCTTGATGACCGTCGCGCGGGCACGGAAGTGCGGGTCCTCGTTGGCCTGGTACTTCTCCTGGACGGCCTTGACCGACTCCGCCTCGATGCGGGCCTGGGCCGGGTCGTAGACCCCGCAGGGCAGGTCGCAGTGGGCGCTGACCCGTACCTTGGGGGCGAACAGGCGGGAGAGCATGTAGCTGTCCTTCCTCGTGATCGTCTTCTCAGGTGCGAGATTACTCGGTACGGGAAGGCTTTTCTCGGGTGCCCCGGGGGCCCGCGTCGAAAGACCGGTGTCAGGCTGGGACCGGGCGCGAGCCCGGGAGGTGGCGGAGAGACACGGAGGTGCCGAGGTGCAGGAGCAAGTCGACGAACGCGGGCACGAGCTCGAGCGTGAGCGTCACGGACTGCTGCGGACCGGGCTCGCCGAGGTCTACAACCCCTCGATGGTGCCGACCCTGAACCCGGGCGACCGGCTCGTCGTGCGCTACGGGGCCGGTGTGCGCCCGGGTGACGTGGTGGTGCTGCGGCACCCCTTCCGGCAGGACCTGCTCATCGTCAAGCGGGCGGCGGAGCGCCGGGACGGCGGCTGGTGGGTGACGGGCGACAACCCCCTGGTCGAGAACGACAGCAGGGAGTTCGGCACGGTCCCGGACGACCTCGTGGTGGCCCGGGCCTGGCTGCGGCTGCGGCCCCCGCCGGGGGCCGGTCAGCGGTCGGTGGGGGCGCTGCTGTCGTGGGCGCTGTCGGCCGTGCGGCCGCTGCGCTCCTCCGGCCGGTCGCCCTGGCGCTTGCGGGCCCGGTAGGCGGCGACGTTGGCCCGGGTGGCGCAGCGGTCGGAGCAGTAGCGGCGCGACCGGTTGGTGGAGGTGTCGAGGTAGGCGTTGCGGCAGGGCGTGGCCTGGCAGATGCCGAGCCGGTCGATGCCGAGCTCGGTGAGGTGCACGGCGAGGCCCATGCAGGCCGTGGCGGTGTAGGCGGCGCCCGCGTTGGCGGCGTGGTCGGCGATGTGCATGTGCCACTTGGGCCGGCCGTCCTCGTCGCGGTACTCGTGCCCGGAGATCTGCGGGCTGACCGGGAACTCCATCAGCAGCGCGTTGAGCAGGTCGACGGCCCGTACCTCGTCGCCCTCGGCGGCGGCCTCGAAGACGGCGCGCAGCCGGCCGCGCACGGCGCGCAGCCGCGTGAGGTCGCCGTCGCTCAGCCGGCGGGCGGCCGACGAGCCGGGGCTGAAGAGGTCCCGTACGGCGTCGAGCGAGGTCAGCGCGTCGGTGCCGCGCGCCGGCTGCTCGCTGTTCACCAGCCGCACGGCGTAGTCCGAGTACGAGGACAGTTCCACGCGTGATCCCTCTGCCGGCGGCCCCTCCGGTCGGCCCGGGGCCCGTAATGGATATGGCAGTTCCGAGGGTATTACACCGAGCACGTGGACAACGAGTGCCGGACGGCCCCGGCGGCGGTACCGCCGCCGGGGCCGTCCGGCACTCGTGGGTGGACTCCTACAGCACCTTCGACAGGAACGCCTTCGTCCGGTCGTGCTGCGGGTTGGTGAGCACCTCGCGCGGGTGGCCCGACTCGACGACCACGCCCTGGTCCATGAAGACCACCGAGTCGCCGACCTCGCGGGCGAAGCCCATCTCATGCGTGACGACGATCATCGTCATGCCGTCCTCGGCGAGGCCCCGCATGACGTCGAGGACGTCGCCCACCAGCTCCGGGTCCAGCGCGGAGGTCGGCTCGTCGAACAGCATCAGCTTGGGCTCCATCGCCAGCGCGCGGGCGATGGCGACGCGCTGCTGCTGGCCGCCGGAGAGCTGCGAGGGGTAGTTGTCCGCCTTGTCCGCCAGGCCCACCCGGTCGAGCAGCTTCAGGGCCCGCTCCCGGGCCACCGCCTTGCTCTCGCCCTTGACCTGGACGGGGGCCTCCATGACGTTGCCCAGCGCGGTCATGTGCGGGAAGAGGTTGAAGCGCTGGAACACCATGCCGATGTCCCGGCGGTTGCGGGCCACCTCGCTGTCCTTGAGCTCGTACAGCTTGTTGCCCTGCTGGCGGTAGCCCACCAGCTCGCCGTCCACGTAGAGCCGGCCGGCGTTGATCTGCTCCAGGTGGTTGATGCAGCGCAGGAAGGTGGACTTGCCGGAGCCGGACGGGCCGATCAGGCAGAACACCTCGCGCGGGGCGACCTCCAGGTCGATGCCCTTGAGGATGTGCGCGGTGCCGTAGGACTTGTGGACGCCCTCGGCCTTCACCATCGCGGTCATGCGGTGACGCCTCCCTTGGCACGGTTGCTGAAGGTGGACAGGTTCGCCTTGACCTTCTGCCAAGGGGTCAGCGGCAGGGTGCGCAGCGAGCCGCGCGCGTAGTGGCGCTCCAGGTAGAACTGGCCGACGCTGAAGACGCTGGTGAGGATCAGGTACCAGGTGGCGGCCAGGAACAGCATCTCGACCGTGGCGCCGGTGGTCTGCCCGATGTCGGAGGTGGAGCGCAGCAGCTCCAGGTACTGGGCGGCGCTCGCCGCCAGCGACGAGGTCTTCAGCATGTTGATGAACTCGTTGCCGGTCGGCGGGACGATGACGCGCATCGCCTGCGGCAGCACGATGCGGCGCAGCGTCCTGCCCTGGCTCATGCCCAGCGCGTGGGCGGCCTCGGTCTGGCCCTCGTCGACCGACTGGATGCCGGCCCGGACGATCTCCGACATGTACGCGGCCTCGTTGAGCCCCAGGCCGAGCAGCGCGGCCACGAAGGGGGTCATGAAGTCGCTCATCTCGTCCCGGTAGATGGGGCCGAGGTTGATGTACGGGAAGATCAGCGCGAGGTTGAACCACAGCAGCAGCTGGACGAAGACCGGGGTGCCCCGGAAGAACCAGATGTAGACCCAGGCGACGGACGACGTCACGGGGTTCTTCGACAGCCGCATCACGGCCAGCACGATGCCCAGGACCAGGCCGAGCACCATGGCCAGCACCGAGATGAGGACCGTCTTGCCGAGGCCGGAGAGGACGGAGGAGTCGAAGATGTAGTCGGGGATGGCGCTGTAGTGGACGTTCGCGGTGGCGAAGGCGTTCACCAGCAGGCCGAGCAGGGCCAGGACGACGACGGCGGAGATCCAGCGACCGTAGTGACGGACGGGGATGGCCTTGATGGCCTCGGGCTGGGCCTTCGCGGCGGAGCCGGCGGGCGGATCGGCGGGCGGATCGGCGGGGTCGGCGGGCGGATCGTCCTTGGCGGTCTCGCCGGCCTTGTCAGCCGTCTCGGCCTTCTCGGCCTTTTCGAGCTTGGCGGCCTTGGGGGTCTCGCCGGCCTTTTCGGCCTTTTCGGCCTTCTCGACGTTCTCGGCCTTGTCAGGGGTTTCGGCCTTGTCGGCCTTCTCGGCCTTGTCCGGCTCGTCGGGTGAGGGGGTGGAAGAGGTCACCGGTCATGCCTTTCGGGGGAAGGGGCAGGAAGGGGTGGGGCAGCGGACCGAAGGTCAGGTGCCGCCGTTGACCTTCACTTCCTTGATGGCGCCGGCCTCCACGCCCCAGGTCTTCAGCACCTTCGCGTAGTCGCCGTTCTTGACGATCTCCTCCAGCGCCGCCTTGACGGCGTCCCTGAGCTGCGCGTTGTCCTTCGCCACGGCGATGCCGTACGGCGCGGCCTGCACCTGGTCGCCCACGGCCTCGAAGTCGTTGCCGCCGCCGGAGGTCTTCACCGCGTACGCCGCGACCGGGAAGTCGCTGGAGACGGCGTCGACGCCACCGGCCTTCAGCCGGGTCTGGGCCTCCACGTCCGTGTCGAACGCCTCGATGGAGATGGCGTCCTTCTCGTCCTGCTGGCACTTCTCGGACTGCTTCTTCGCCAGGTCGTCCGAGACCGTGCCGCGCTCCACGGCGATCTTCTTGCCGCAGAGGTCGTCCCAGCCGTTGATGCCCTTGGTGTCGCCCTTCTTGGTGTAGATGGACACGCCCGCGTTGAAGTAGTCGACGAAGTCGACGCCCTCACCGGCCTTCTTGCCGGTCTTGGAGTCGATGCCCTCCTGCCGGTCCTTGGTGTCGGTCATCGCGGACATCGCCAGGTCGTACCGCTTGGAGCGCAGACCGGTGATCAGGGTGTCGAAGGTGCCGTTGTTGAACTCGACGCGGACGCCGAGCTGCTTGGCGAGGGCCGCGGCGATGTCCGGGTCGATGCCGACCGTCTTGCCGTCCTTCTTGAACTCCACGGGGGCGTACGCGATGTCCGAGCCGATCCGGATGACCTTGGAGCTCTGGATCCGAGGGGGCAGCTTGGAGAAGAGCGGCGCCTGGGAGCCCTGGGCGGCGCCGTTGCCGGTGCCGGGCTTGTCCCGCTGGTCGCCGCATCCGGTCAGCAGCAGGGCGCCGGCGACCGCGATCGCGCCGACGGCGGCCGTGCGACTCCTGGCGCCCGCCGGGCGGGGGGTGGTGCTTGCGGTCATTGCTGGTTCCTCCTGCAGGTGAGGGGAGAGCCGACTGTTCACACTGGATTCACGCGGGGTCCAGCACGGGTGGAGCACACTTCGTCGTGCGCCGCGACCTCGTGCGGTCTGCGCATCTTGCCATCCGGACCAGCCCATTCGGGGGGCTGACGATGTCAAAATCGGATAACGGGTGATCCCCGCTCGGTACGAGGAGGTTCCTCCACCTTTTTACTGCGCTGTCCGTTCTGCGACGCTGCTCGCCACGAGATCGATCTCACCTGCCGCGTGTCTCACCATGTGGGCATCCGTCCCTCGCGACACACCCGTGCCGGAACACAACCAGCCGGTAACTCACTCGTCGCGCACACGGTCTTCCGGTACAAAGACCAGTCACACCCCTCACCCGGGGGCCCAGGGCGTGCACGCGACGGCGCCCCCCGCGCCCGTTCCTGCCCCGCGGCGGCCGACCGCCCGCCGGGCCGGCGGCGCGGTGCCCGACCCGCTCCGCGAACCCAGGGGCGGTTACCCTCGACTGAAACTGACAAAGGGGTCAAGAAAAGTGGCAGCGGAGATTGTGAATCCTCGGAGCGAGAGCGCGGGCGTGCCGGAGGGCGCCGGCGGGGGCGAGTTCGGCCACCCGGCCTTCGCCCTGCACCGGGGCGGAAAGATGGAGATCCGGGCGACGGTGCCCGTGCGGGACCGCGACGACCTGTCCCTGGCGTACACGCCGGGCGTCGCCAAGGTCTGCAGCGCCATCGCGGAACACCCCGAGCTGGTTCACGACTACACCTGGAAGTCGAAGGTCGTCGCCGTGGTCACGGACGGCAGCGCCGTGCTGGGCCTGGGCGACATCGGCCCGGAGGCGTCCCTGCCCGTGATGGAGGGCAAGGCCATCCTCTTCAAGCAGTTCGGCGGCGTCGACGCCGTGCCCGTGGCCCTCGACTGCCGCGACACCGACGAGATCGTGGAGACCGTCGCCCGGCTCGCCCCCTCGTTCGGCGGCATCAACCTGGAGGACATCTCCGCGCCGCGCTGCTTCGAGGTGGAGCGCAAGCTCCAGGAGCGCGTGGACATCCCCGTCTTCCACGACGACCAGCACGGCACCGCCGTCGTCACCCTGGCGGCACTGCGCAACGCCGCGCGGCTGACCGGCCGGTCCCTGGGCGAGCTGCGCGGCGTCATCTCGGGCGCGGGCGCGGCCGGCGTGGCCATCGCCCGCATCCTGGTGGAGGCGGGCATCGGCGACGTGGCCGTCTGCGACCGCAAGGGCATCGTCTCGCGCGACCGCGAGGACCTGACCGACGTCAAGCGCGAGCTGGCCGGCTTCACCAACAAGGTCGGTCTGTCCGGCCCGTTGGAGACCGCGCTGGACGGCGCCGACGTCTTCATCGGTGTCTCCGGCGGCACGATCGCCGAGGCCGCGGTGGCCAAGATGGCCAAGGACGCCATCGTGTTCGCCATGGCCAACCCGAACCCGGAGATCCACCCGGACGTCGCGCACAAGTACGCCGCCGTGGTCGCCACCGGCCGCAGCGACTACCCCAACCAGATCAACAACGTGCTGGCGTTCCCCGGCATCTTCGCCGGCGCCCTCCAGGTGCGTGCCTCGCGCATCACCGAGGGCATGAAGCTGGCGGCCGCCGAGGCCCTCGCCGCCGTGGTCGCCGACGAGCTCAGCGCGGACTGCGTCATCCCCTCGCCGTTCGACGAGCGCGTCGCCCCGGCCGTGACCGCGGCCGTCGCGGCGGCGGCGCGCGCGGAGGGCGTGGCGCGCGTCTGACGCCGCCGCAGCACCCGTACGCAAAGACGGGGCCGGACCGCGATGCGCGGGCCGGCCCCGTCGCCGTATGCCCCCGGTCTCTCAGCGCAGAAGGCGGAGGAAGACGTCCTGCACCTTGTTGGTGTCGCCGGGCACGAGGTTGCCGGCCTCGCTGTCGAAGAGGACCCTGGAGCCGGTGCGGTCGACCGCGACGACGCTGGAGCGGCCGTTCGCCTTGATCCCGCCCTTGCCGACGCTGACCCGCTCGATCGTGTTCGTGCGCAGGTCGCGGACGAAGACGTCCTCGATCCCGCGGTTGCCACCGGGCGCCAGGTTCGAGGCGGACGAGGAGAAGAACACCTTGTTGCCGTCGGTGCTCATGGCCATCCCGCCCCACGCGGAGCCGTTCTGGGGCTTCCCGTCCGGCGTCTCGCTCACCCTCCGCACGGTGTCGCGGTCGAGGTCACGGACGAAGACGTCGTCGCTGTTGTCGTTCTCCCCGGGCACCACCCTGGCGCCCGTCTTGAAGACCACGTAGCGCCCGTCGCCGCTGATCGCCGGCGTTTCGTACACGTAGAGGAACCTGCCCTGGTACGTCTTGCCGGCCAGCCAGGTGCGGTGCGTCCGCAGGTCGTGGGCGTACAGGCCGCGCGCCCGCGGCTTGCCGTGGATGCCGCCGTGGTTGCTGTCGGCCGTCAGCCCCTGGTAGCTCTTGAAGACGACCCGGCTGCCGTCGGCACTGATGACCGGGGAGTGACCGCCGTAGCCGCTCTGGCCGCCCTTCTCGTTCACACTCACCCGGGTCGTGCGGCCCGTCAGGCGGTCCCGGACGAAGACGTCCCAGGTGTTGTTGGTGTCGCCGGGCACCAGGTCGTCCCGCTCCGACGTGAAGGCCACGTACCGGCCGTCGGCGGTGACCGACGGCGTGTCGGAGACCTTCGCCGGGCCCTTGGCGCCGGGGAGCAGACGCTCGGTGCGGCCGGTGAACAGGTCGCGGACGTAGATGTCCCGGTGGTGGTCCGGGGCCCGGCCGGGCACGATGTTGCCGGCCTCCGAGTCGAAGACCACGTACCGCCCGTTGCCGCTGATGCTCGCGCCGTACGAGTCGCCGTCGGCCGCCGTGCCGTCCGGGGCCGCGCTGATCAGCCTGGTGTCGCTGGACAGCAGGTCCCGGACGTAGACCAGCCGGTGGCCGCCCTTGACGCCCGGCACCAGGCCGGACGCCGTGGAGACGAACACCGCGTAGCGGCCGCCGCCGTTCAGGCCCGCTCCGGCGCTCGGCGCGTCGGCCTGCCGCTGGTCGGCGCCCACGCTCACCCGCTCGATGAACTTCGGCGGCGGCGACTGCACGGCCCCGGCCGCCGAGGGCAGGACCGCCGCCGCTGTCCCGCAGGCCACGGCGGCCGCGAGCGCGACGCGTATCCGGCTCCCGGTCCGTCTCCCGTTCCGTCTGCTCCGTCGTTCCATGATCCCCCCTGATGCCGTCCGGTCCCGCTGTTCCCGGGCCGCAGCCAACTCCGCGCCGCCACCCGGGGTCAACGAGGAGGGACCGCCTCCTGCCGCGGTTACGCCCGTTGCCGGACGCCGCGGTGGACGGCACCGCCGTGCCGTGCGCGGCGCGCGTCACACGTCCGCGTGGTTCCGCCGCACACCGGCACCCGGCTAGGTTCGGATCATGTTCGCTGCCTACGCCGCACGCATCGACCGCGACCAGCCGCTGAACGGCCTCGAGCTGGGGGAGCGCCCCGACCCCGAGGCCCGGCCCGGCTGGACCACCGTGACCGTCAAGGCCGCCTCCCTCAACCACCACGACCTGTGGTCGCTGCGCGGGGTGGGCCTGGGCGAGGAGGCCCTGCCGATGATCCTCGGCTGCGACGCCGCCGGCATTGACGAGGACGGCAACGAGGTCGTCGTCCACTCCGTGATCGGCCAGAGCGGCCACGGCGTCGGCCCGCGCGAGCCGCGGTCCATCCTCACCGAGCGCTACCAGGGCACCTTCGCCGAGCGCGTGACCGTACCGGCGTGGAACGTGCTGCCCAAGCCCAAGGAGCTCACGTTCGAGCAGGCCGCCTGCCTGCCCACCGCCTGGCTGACGGCGTACCGCATGCTGTTCACCAACGCCGGCGTCCGGCCCGGCCAGAGCATCCTGGTGCAGGGCGCCGGTGGCGGCGTGGCCACGGCGGCCATCGTGCTCGGCGCGGCCGCCGGCCTGCGCGTCTACGCCACCAGCCGCGACGAGGCCAAGCGCAAGCGCGCCGTCGAACTGGGCGCGGAGGCCGCGTTCGAGCCGGGCGCCCGGCTGCCGCAGCGCGTGGACGCGGTCATCGAGACCGTGGGCGCGGCCACCTGGTCCCACTCGGTGAAGTCCCTGAAGCCCGGCGGCACCCTCGTCATCTCCGGCGCCACCAGCGGCACCAACCCGCCGGCCGCCGAGCTGAACCGCATCTTCTTCCTGGAGCTGAAGGTCGTCGGCTCGACGATGGGCACCAAGGACGAGCTCGCCGACCTGCTGAGCTTCTGCGTCGCGACCGGTGTCCGGCCGGTCATCGACTCGGTGCTGCCGCTGGACCGGGCCCGCGAGGCGTTCGAGAAGATGGCCGGTGGCGACCTGTTCGGCAAGGTCGTGCTGACGGTATGAACGGCGGATGCCGAAGCCGAACAGACGCACGGCGGGGCTCGCGCTGGCCGCAGCCCTCACTCTGGCCGCTCTGACCACTCCGGCCACACCCGGAACGGCCGCGGCCGCGGCCGCCGACGGCATCCCGCCCCTCACCGACGAGCAGGGGCGGGTGCTCACCCTGCGGGGCTGGAACCTCGCCGACAAGGAACACCGCGGCGACCGCGCCCTGGAGAGCATCACCGAACGGTCCGTGCGCGACCTCGCCCGGCACGGCTTCCGCTTCGCCCGGCTGGCGGTGTTCTGGGACGACCTGGAACCGGACCCCGGCCGGTACAGCGAGCCGTACCTCCGCCGCATCGAACGGGTGCTGGACTGGGCGGCGCGGTACCGGGTCCGGGTCGTGATCGACGCCCACCAGGACGTCTACGGGCCGGCGTTCAACGGCCACCGCGGCATCCCCGCGTGGGCGACACGCACCGACGGCCTGCCGTACCGGCCGCACCCCGACGACTGGTTCGCCGAATACTTCGAACCCGCGGTGCAGGCCGCGTTCGAGCACCTCTACGAGGACGCGGACCTGCGGCGGGCCCAGACCCGCATGTGGGAAGTGCTCGCCGGGCGCTTCGCCCGGCACCCCGCCGTGTTCGGCTACGACCTCATCAACGAGCCGATGGGCCGGATGCGGCCCGGCGAGGACATGTTCACCGCGGCACGCCGCATCGAGGCCACACAGATCACCCCGATGTACCGGCGGCTCGCGGAAGCGATCCGGCGGGTCGACACCCGGCACTGGCTGTTCGTCGAACCCACCCCCGCGGCGGGCGAAGGCAAACCCACCGGCCTCGGCCGCGTGGACGACCCCAAGGTCGTCTACGCGCCGCACTTCTACAACGCGGCGATGGAGCTCGGTGGGGACTACGACCCGTCGTCCGGCTGGCTGGAGAACTACGAGGCGGCCGTGGTGCGGTATCCGCGCGAACAGCGGGTACCGGTGGTGGTCGGCGAGTGGGGCCCGATGAACAGCGCCCAGCCGAACATGCCGCGCTTCTACGAGGACGCCATCGCGTCCATCGGCCGCTACGCCTCCGGGTGGGCGGGATGGGAGTGGTGCTACGGGGGCGGCTACTGCGCGCTCACGGCCGACGGCCGCTTCGCCCCCAACAAGGAGCGCACGGCCCGCGCTTACGCTGTGGCGGTGGCGGGGGTGGTACGGAGCGAAACGTATGAGGCGGGCGCCCGCAGGTACCGCCTGTCGTACATTCCGCGCCGCGGGGGCGGCGAGAGTGAGCTTTCCCTTCCGCCGCGGAGTGGGGGGTGGCGGGTGAGGGTTTCCGGGCCGGGGCGGGCGGATACGCGGACCGTTCCGGCGGGGGAGGCGGGAACGGTGCGGGTGTGGGCCGTGGGGGGTCGGGGTGCGGTGACGGTGGTGGCGGAGGAGGGGTGAGGGTGCCCCGCTACCGCGGCGGTGTCCTCAAACGCCGGACGGGCTTGAGTTGGCTGAGGCCTCAGCCAAAACCAGCCCCGCTGGGGGCACCTCCCAGCGGTAGCTGGGGGAGTTTGAGGCGCGGGGTCCGGGGCGGAGCCCCGGTTACCGAGGGCCCTACTCCCCCCGCAGCACCGCACCCGCTCGTGCTGCCGCCTCCGCCAAGTCGCGCCGCAAAAGTGCCAGCTGACCGGCAGTGATTCCATGGTCCCGCGCAGCATCCCGCACCTCGTCGCGGAACCGGTCCAGCAGCCGGTCAAGGTCCCGCGCCGGGTCCTTGGACAGCGTGTCGTCCGCCGTCGCCCACTCCGGCCGCGGCGGAGGCGCCGACTCACGCGGGCCCGTTCCGGCCAGCGTGCCGAGTTCCCTGGCGAGGGCGTTGACGCCCTCGACCAGGCCGGCCGGCCAGTCGCCGTGCCGCGTGTGCTCGCGTACCTGTTCCTGCACGCGGTCCTTGATGCGCAGCACCTCCTCGCGGGCGTGCTCCTGCATCTGCCGGGCCTGGCGGCGGGCCGTCTGCGCGTCCTGGCGGGCGCGGCGGTTCTCCTCCTTGGCCCGGCGGACCTGCTCCTTCCATTCCTCCTTGGCCCGGCGCAGCTCCTCCTTCGCCCCGGCGAACGGGTCCGGCGAGACCTGCGTACGGGCGTTGCGCGCCGCCTCCCGCATCTCGCGCCGCAGGTCACCCGCCGCGCCGCGGACGTCCTCGCGGATGTCCGCGGCCAGGGCCGCGACCGACTCGCGGATCTCGAGCTCCAGCTCGGCCAGCTCGCCGCGCCGGCCGTCGAGCTCGTCGCGGCCCGCGGCCGTGAGGGAGTACACCTTGCGGCCGCCCTCCGTGGTGTGGGTGACCAGGCCCTCGGCCTCCAGTTTGGCCAGGCGCGGGTACACCGTGCCGGCCGAGGGCGCGTAGAGGCCCTGGAACCGCTCCTCCAGGAGGCGGATGACCTCGTAGCCGTGGCGGGGGGCCTCGTCGAGGAGACCGAGCAGGTACAGCCGCAGCCGGCCGTGGGCGAAGACGGGGGCCATCAGAGGACCTTTCCCTCGTGCTCCTGGGGGCGGCGCAGCAGTGCGACCGCGCCCGAGACGGTGGTGACCCGCAGCCGGCCGCCGCCCTCGCCGAGCCTGCCGGTGATGGTCTTGGCGCCCCACTGGCCCTCGACCCGCAGGTCGTCGAAGGCGCAGGAGACGTCGCCGCTGGTGGTGTTGGCGTTCACCTCGGCGTCGACCTGCTGCGGCAGCCGGATGGCGATCTGGCCGGAGACGCTGGTCAGCGCCAGCTCGGGGTGGCGGCCGGCGGCCAGGTCGACCGTCATGTCGCCGCCGACCGACTCGGCCTTGACCGTGCCGCTGCGGTGCTCGACGAGCGTCAGCTCGCCGGAGACCGACTTGAACCGGAGGTCGCCGCCGAGGGACTGCGCCTCCAGCCGCCCCGACACCGTCTCGGCGTCGACCGGGCCCGTGACGCCGACGAGCGTGACGTCACCGGAGACCGAGTGCACGTCGGTGGCGCCGGAGATCCCCGACACCACCGCGTCCGCCGTGACGACGCCGGCGTCCGTGCGGGTCGCCGTCGGCACGGTGAGCGTGACGGTGGCGCTGCGCTTCCAGCTCTTGCGGTCGAGCCACTTGAGGAAGCTGCCCGGCAGGTCCGGGTAGCCGACGGTCAGCAGGCCGTCCTCCAGCTTGACGACGAGAGGGGCGCCCTTGATCTCGGTCAGCTCCAGCCGGGCGGGGCCCGAGTCCGACGCGACGACGTTCAGCGCGCCGCCGATGATGCGTGCCTTGAGGGCCGTGACCGGTCCGTCGAAGGTGAGCTTGGCTGGTTCTGCGAGCGACCACGGTGACTGGTCCGGCATCCTGGGCCTCCTGGCGGCACTGACGACACGACGCAACATATCGCGACCGATATCGCGTCTCTGAGAAACACGATATATCGCGGTCCCGCGAAGTCAAGGGGCAACCGCGTGGCTTAGCGTTGACGCATGTCCGCAACTGATCACAGCCGGCCCGCCGGGGCCCTGCTGCTCT
This sequence comes from Streptomyces mashuensis, assembly GCF_014654785.1. Taxonomy (GTDB): domain Bacteria; phylum Actinomycetota; class Actinomycetes; order Streptomycetales; family Streptomycetaceae; genus Streptomyces; species Streptomyces mashuensis. Next base: position 340,500 of record NZ_BNBD01000006.1, on the reverse strand, counting down.
GCCGGGCCGAGCCCGGCAGGGTCCGCCCGTCCGCCCAGCTCCTGCGCGAGCCGCTGCTCCTCGCCCCGGCCGGCGAGGGCTGGAGCGTCCTGGTCCCCGGCGAGGAGTCCTGGCAGGCGGAAGGCACCTCCCCGGCCGCCGTCACGGCCGAATGGGCGCACGCCCTGACCACGGCCGAACCGTGGCCGGCCGTCGGGCTGTGGTGGGACGACCGCGGCGCGGGCTTCGTCGTGGCCTCCGGTTTCCGCCGCACCGCCGGCTACACCTGGCTGGCGGACGGCACCCCGCGCGGCGAGGAGACGGCGCTCGCCGCGCTGCGATCGAGGCTGGGCCTGGACCCGGTGCTGGACGCGGCCGCGTTCGACCGGCTCGCGGAGGCCGACCCCGACGCGGACGCCGCGGCCCGTATCCGCGGCCTGATCGCCGTCCTGGCCCGGGCCGGCCTGCACCTCCCGCCCGGCCTGGCGCCCGGCACCAGCACCGCGGCACTGCGCACGGCCGTGGGCACGGCCCCGGGAGTACGGGCCGTGGAGTGGCCGGGGTGGCGCGAGGCGGTCTGCGCGGGGCCGCGGGCGCGGGCGCTGAGTGCGGCGGAGATCGCGGTCGGTGCGGGGCTGTTGCTGGCCGGCCGCCGCCGCGCTCGCCGGGGGCTCGCCGTCGCGGGTGCCGTGCTCGTCGCCGACGGGGTGCTCACGCTGGCGTACGACCGGTGGCGGGCGAGGGGGGAATAGACCCCAGCCCCCTGAACGCGAAACGCCGGACGGGCTGCCATGGCAGCCCGTCCGGCGTTTCGCGTTCACCCGTTCACTCGTCCTCGTCGTCCAGACGCGCCAGCCACGTGGCCAGGCGTTCCACCGGGACCTCGAAGTCCGGGTTGAGGTCGACGAACTCGCGCAGGCGCTCGGCCACCCAGCCGAGGGTGACCTCCTCCTCGCCGCGCCGGTTCTCCAGTTCCTCGATGCCGCGGTCGGTGAAGTACAACGTGCTCTCCTCTTACGGGGCCGGGCCCCCACCGCTGTCGCGATGGGGGCCCGGCACTCTTACGGCTTCGGCCGGACGTCTCAGACGTCGAAGACCTCGGCGACCAGGGCCTGCTGCTCCAGCTGGTGGCGCTTGGCCGAGCCGACCGCCGGGGACGACGAGTGCGGCCGGGACACCCGGCGCAGCCGCTCCCGGGCCGGCAGGTCGGCGCCGACCGCCAGGTCCAGGTGGTCGATCAGGTTCAGCGCGATGAACGGCCACGCACCCTGGTTCGCCGGCTCCTCCTGCGCCCAGATGTACTTCTCGGCGTTGGGGAACTTGGCGATCTCGGCCTGGAGCTCCGCACCCGGCAGCGGGTAGAGGCGCTCGAGGCGGAGGATGGCGGTGTCGTTCGCGCCGCGCTTGGCCCGCTCGGCCTCCAGGTCGTAGTAGACCTTGCCGGAGCAGAAGACGACCTTGCGGACGGCGGCCGGGTCGACGGTGTCGTCACCGATGACCGGGCGGAACCGGCCGGTCGTGAACTCCTCCGCCTTCGACGCCGCGGCCTTCAGGCGCAGCATCGACTTCGGGGTGAAGACGATGAGCGGCTTGTGGTGCGGGTTGTGCACCTGCCAGCGCAGGAGGTGGAAGTAGTTCGACGGCAGCGTCGGCATGGCGACCGTCATGTTGTTCTGCGCGCACAGCTGGAGGTACCGCTCGATGCGGGCCGAGGAGTGGTCCGGGCCCTGGCCCTCGTAGCCGTGCGGCAGGAGCAGGACGACGCCGGACGTCTGGCCCCACTTCTGCTCGGAGGACGAGATGAACTCGTCGATGACGTTCTGCGCGCCGTTGGCGAAGTCGCCGAACTGCGCCTCCCACAGCACCAGGGCGTCCGGGCGGGCCAGCGAGTAGCCGTACTCGAAGCCCATCGCCGCGTACTCGCTGAGCAGCGAGTCGTAGACGTTGAAGCGTGCCTGGTCCTCGGACAGGTACAGCAGCGGCGTGTAGTCCTCGCCGGTCTCGCGGTCCACGAGGACCGCGTGGCGCTGGCCGAAGGTGCCGCGGCGGGAGTCCTGGCCCGCGAGGCGGACCGGGGTGCCCTCCATCAGCAGCGAGCCGAAGGCGAGGGTCTCGCCCATGGCCCAGTCGATGGTGCCGTCCTCGACGCTGGCCGCGCGGCGCTGGAGCTGCGGCAGCAGGCGCGGGTGCACCGTGACGTTCTCCGGCAGGTTGACCTGCGACTCGGCGATGCGCTTGACGACCTCCTGGCTGATCGCGGTGTCCACCGCGACGGGGAAGCCGTCCTGCGGGGCCGGGGCCGGCGCCACGTCGGGCGCGCCGGTGGTGGCCTCGCGGACCTCGGTGAAGACCTTCTCCAGCTGGCCCTGGTAGTCCTGCAGCGCCTGCTCGGCCTCCTCCAGCGTGATGTCGCCCCGGCCGATCAGCGACTCGGTGTACAGCTTGCGCACCGAGCGCTTCTTGTCGATCAGGTCGTACATCAGCGGCTGGGTGAACGAGGGGTTGTCGGCCTCGTTGTGGCCCCGGCGGCGGTAGCAGATCAGGTCGATGACGACGTCCTTGTTGAACGCCTGGCGGAACTCGAAGGCCAGTCGCGCGACGCGGACCACGGCCTCCGGGTCGTCACCGTTCACGTGGAAGATCGGCGCCTCGATCATCCGGGCGACGTCGGTGCAGTACATCGACGAGCGCGAGGACTCCGGCGGCGCGGTGAAGCCGACCTGGTTGTTGATGACGATGTGCACGGTGCCGCCGGTGCGGTAGCCGCGCAGCTGCGACATGTTGAGCGTCTCCGCCACCACGCCCTGGCCGGCGAAGGCCGCGTCGCCGTGCAGCTGGATCGGCAGGACGGTGAAGTCCGTGCCGGCCTTGCCGATGATGTCCTGCTTGGCGCGGGAGATGCCCTCGACGACCGGGTCGACGGTCTCCAGGTGCGAGGGGTTGGCGGCCAGCGAGACCTTGATCTGCTCGCCGTCCAGGCCGGTGAAGGTGCCCTCGGCGCCCAGGTGGTACTTCACGTCGCCGGAGCCGTGCATCGACTTCGGGTCGAGGTTGCCCTCGAACTCGCGGAAGATCTGCGCGTACGACTTGCCGACGATGTTGGCGAGGACGTTGAGGCGGCCACGGTGGGCCATGCCGATGACGGCCTCGTCGAGGCGGGCCTCGGCGGCCGCGTCCAGCACCGCGTCCAGCAGCGGGATGACGGACTCGCCGCCCTCCAGGGAGAACCGCTTCTGGCCGACGTACTTCGTCTGCAGGAAGGTCTCGAACGCCTCGGCGGCGTTCAGGCGGCGCAGGATGCGCAGCTGCTCCTCGCGCTCCGGCTTGGAGTGCGGGCGCTCGACGCGGTCCTGGATCCACTTGCGCTGCTTGGGGTCCTGGATGTGCATGAACTCGATGCCGGTGGTGCGGCAGTACGAGTCGCGCAGCACGCCGAGGATGTCGCGCAGCTTCATCATCGACTTGCCGGCGAAGCCGCCGACCGCGAACTCGCGCTCCAGGTCCCACAGGGTGAGGCCGTGCTCGGTGATGTCGAGGTCGGGGTGCTTGCGCTGGCGGTACTCCAGCGGGTCGGTGTCGGCCATGACGTGGCCGCGGACCCGGTAGGAGTGGATCAGCTCGAAGACGCGGGCGGCCTTGGTGACGTCGTCGTCGTGCGAGGCGTCGATGTCCTTGAGCCAGCGGACCGGCTCGTAGGGGATGCGCAGCGCCTCGAAGATGTCGTCGTAGAAGCCGTTCTCGCCCAGCAGCAGCTGGTGCATGATGCGCAGGAACTCGCCGGAGGCGGCGCCCTGGATGACCCGGTGGTCGTAGGTCGACGTCAGGGTCATGACCTTGGAGATGCCCATCTTGTTCAGGGCGTCCTGCGAGGTGCCCTGGAACTCGGCGGGGTACTCCATGGCGCCGACACCGATGATCACGCTCTGGCCGCCCATGAGGCGCGGCACGGAGTGGACGGTGCCGATGCCGCCGGGGTTGGTGAGCGAGCACGTCACCCCGGTGAAGTCGTCCATCGTCAGCTTGTTGTTCCGGGCGCGGCGGACGATGTCCTCGTACGCCTGCCAGAACTCGAAGAAGTTGAGGGTCTCGGCCTTCTTGATGGCCGCGACCACCAGCTGGCGCTCGCCGTTGGGCTTGACCAGGTCGATGGCCAGGCCCAGGTTGACGTGCGGCGGCTTGACCAGGGTGGGCTTGCCGTCCTTCTCGGTGAACGACCAGTTCATCGAGGGCATCAGCTTCATGGCCTGGACCATGGCGTAGCCGATGAGGTGCGTGAAGGAGACCTTCCCGCCCCGGGCGCGCTTGAGGTGATTGTTGATGACGATGCGCTGGTCGAACAGCAGCTTCACCGGCACGGCGCGGACGGACGTGGCCGTCGGCACCTCCAGCGAGGCGTTCATGTTCTTGGCGACGGCGGCGGACGGGCCGCGCAGCGTCACGTACTCCGGGGCCTCCGGCGCGGCGGCCGGCTCGGCGGCCTTGGCGGGCTTCGCGGCCGGGCGGGGCGTCGGCGTCGCGGTCTTCACGGCGGCGGGAGCCGGAGCGGCCGGCGCCTGGGGCGCGGCCGGGGCGGCCTTCGGCGCGGCGGGGGCCGCGGCGGCCGGCTGCGCGGCCGGGGCGGCGGCGGCCGGGGCGGGGGCCGCGGGCGTCGTGCCCTCGGTCACCGCCGGCGGCGTGGCCGGCGCGCCCGGCTTGTAGTCGGCGAAGAAGTCCCACCAGGCTCGGTCGACCGAGTTCGGGTCCTGGAGGTACTGCTGGTAGATCTCGTCGACGAGCCACTCATTGGGACCGAACACATCGGCAGGGCTCTTGCCCTGCCCTGCTTGGTCGGTCGAGACGCTCGAGGTGTTGGGGGACTGTGGCGACACGGCGGCAACCGCCCTCTTCCGCTTCCTAAGGTGGTGGACAGCGGGAATAAAGGCTACGCCTGTCGGCACCGTTGATGCAGGCCACCCGGGCCAGTCGTCGTGTAAGTCACACTCCGCCCCGGGTTTCGGGGTACGGCCGAGCGGGAAAACCCGAAAGTTCCTCGTACCCGGGTCTTCCTGTGGCGTCACCTCGTCCCGCCGTCTCTCCGGACGGGATAAGTGCTCCTGCCAACGACCCTACGTCAAGACATCTCGCGAGGTCCCCCCGGAAGAGTGACCCGGAAGAGTGACGCGGATGCGGCAGCCCCGCGGCGACTCCGCCACCCAGATGTTCCCGCCGTGCAGGTCGACCGCCCAGCGTGCGATGGCCAGGCCCAGCCCTGTACCCCCGTCGGCACCCGTACCGGGCTGGCCGTGGGGGCCCCGGTTGAACCGCTCGAAGACCCGGTACCGCTCCGCCTCCGGGATGCCCGGGCCCTCGTCCACCACCTCCAGGGACAGCGACTGCCCGCCGCTCTCCCCGCGCCGGGCGCGCACCGTCACCCGTCCGTGCGGCGGGCTGTGTTTGACGGCGTTGTCCACCAGGTTGGCCACCACCTGGTGCAGCCGCTCCACGTCGGCGTGCGCCGTCAGCTCCGGCGGCGACACGTCCAGGTGCAGGTGCACGTCCTTGCGCGCGTGCGGTGCGGAACCGCTGCCGCTGGCCATGCCGGCCTCCTTCAGCACCCCCGCCAGGTACGGCCACACCTCGAAGCGCCGGGCCCGCAGCGGCACCACCCCGTTGTCCAGCCGCGACAGGTCCAGCAGCTGCTCCACCAGCCGGCCCAGCCGCTCGGTCTGCCGCAGCGCCGTGCGCATCGTCTCCGAGTCCGGCTCGCAGACCCCGTCGACCACGTTCTCCAGAACCGCCCGCAGCCCGGCGATGGGCGTGCGCAGCTCGTGCGAGACGTTGGCCACCAGCTCCTTGCGGTGGGTGTCCACCGCCTCCAGGTCGGCCGCCATGCGGTTGAAGGCGTGCGCCAGGTCGCCGAACTCGTCCCGCCGCCCGGCCCGCACCCGCCGGGTGTAGTCGCCCCGCGCCATGGCCCGGGTGACCTCGGTCATCTCGTCCAGCGGGGCCGTCAGGCCGTGCGCCACGAACTGCGTGACCAGCAGCGACGCAATGATCGAGAAAATCGTGATGATGCGCAGCTCCGTCGCCGAGTGGATCGCGACGAACACCAGGAAGGTGGTGATCACCACCGACCCGACGACCAGGGCGCCGAGCGCCGCCTTCACCGAGCGGTACGGGTCCAGCGGCCGCAGCGCCTCCCAGAGCCGGCCCCCGACCCGGCCCCACAGCCCCGGCCGGGCCTGCGCCGGAGCGTCCCGGCTCATGCCGCCGGGGTCTCCAGCGCGTAGCCGACCCCGTGCACCGTACGGATCCGCTCCGCGCCGATCTTCCGGCGCAACGCCTTGATGTGACTGTCCACGGTGCGGGTGCCCGAGGCGTCCGCCCAGTCCCACACCTCCGCCAGCAGCTGCTCCCGCGACAGCACCGCGCGCGGCGTGTTCGCCAGGCACACCAGCAGGTCGAACTCGGTGGGCGTCAGGTGCACGTCCCCGCCGCGCACCCGCACCCGGCGCTGCGCGTGGTCGATCTCCAGCTCGCCCAGCCGCAGGATGCCCGTCCGCGGCGTGTGCGCGGCCAGCGTCGCCCGCTCCACGCGCCGCAGCAGGACGTGCACCCGGGCCGCCAGCTCCCGCATCGAGAACGGCTTGGTCATGTAGTCGTCCGCGCCCACGCCCAGCCCGACCAGCATGTCGGTCTCGTCGTCGCGCGCCGTCAGCATCAGCACGGGCACCGGCCGCTGTGCCTGCACCCTGCGGCACACCTCCAGCCCGTCGAAGCCCGGCAGCATGATGTCCAGGACCACCAGGTCCGGCTGCCACGCCTCGGCGGTGTCGACGGCCGCCGGCCCGTCGGCCGCGGTCCGGACCTGGAACCCCTCGGCTTTCAGCCGTGCCGCGATGGCGTCGACGATCGTCCGGTCGTCCTCGACGATCAGTACCCGGCGCTGAGCGCCGGCGGAGGCTGTCACGCCGCTCGGGCCGATGTGTGTCTGCTCCATGCGCCCCGCCCCTAAGCGTCTTCCCTTGGTGCTTTCCACCAGTCCTGCGCTGTTGGAAGGCACAGGGTACGGGCACGCGGCGGGCCTCGGCTACGCGGCGCTGATGCCGAGGTGGACCACGTCCGGGACGCCCCGGGCAACGCTGATCTCTTCAGTGGTTACCCCGGCGAATCCGGCATTCCGGAGGCTCTGTTCGAACGCCGGGGAGGGCTGTGCGGACCACACCGCGAGCACACCGCCGGGCGTCAGGCGCTCCCGGCAGGCCGCGAGCCCGGCGGGCGTGTAGAGACCGCCGTTGTCCTCCGTCACCGTCCAGTCGGGGCCGTTGTCGATGTCGAGGCAGAGCGCGTCGTAGCGCGGCCCCGGCGCACGGAGGTGCGCCACCAGGTCGGCGAGGACGATCTCGGTGCGCGGGTCGGCGAGGGCGGCCGCCGAGACCGTGCCGAGCGGCCCGGACCGGTGCCAGTCGACCACCGCCGGCTCCCGCTCCACCACGGTGATGCGGCCCCAGCGCGGCTCGGCGGCCGCCCGGGCCAGCGAGAAGCCGACGCCCAGACCGCCGATGAGCAGGGCGGGCGCGGGCCGGTCCGCGGGCAGGGCGGCCAGCGCGGCGTCGACGAGGAGACGCTCGGAGCGGCCGTCGGCGGTGTCCATGAGGAAACAGCCGTTGGCGATGATCTCGTAGACCGCGTGGGAAGAATCCCCGTGCGGGCCGCGGCGCCGCAGCACCACCTCGCCGTACGGGCCCTCGCGGCGGTCGAGGACGACGGGGGAGGACCCGTCCGCGGAGTTCCGGACGGCGGGGACGTTCGAGAGGGTCATGGCTGCGCAGTCTCCTCGGGTGTCGGGGTACGTACCGGTCGTCGCGCCGGACCCGTCCGGCGCCTGCGAACCGGCCGACGCAACCACGCGTCAAGAGGTTGACAAGGGTGGCCACCGTCACGGCCCGAGCTTGCCCGGGGCGGCCGGTGTGCACCTTAATGTTCACGTCGGGGTGGACCGCCGCGGCGGACCCGGGGAACGGGTCGCCGGCGCGTGCGCCCGGGTGCCCGGAAGGGCCGCGGAAAGGGGCAGGCCGAGTGATCGCGGAGACCGAGTGATCGCGGAGGACGCCGACGCGTACGCCGGCACGGCGGGGCCCGCCGGTGCCGCCCGGCCCCGCCCGCGCCGCCTGCTCCGCGCGGTCCGGCTGCGCCGCGGCCTGCGCGCCGCCGTACGGCTGCTGCCCACGCCCGCCGGCACGCCGTTCACCTTCTGCTACGGCCTCGTCCTCGCCGCCACCGCCGTCTACACCGACCTCGGCGACCCGGCCACGGTCGGCCGGCTGCTGCGCGAGTCCAGCACGGACGCCGCCCACCTCACCGACCAGCCGCTGCTCGTCCTGCTGGCCAGCGCCCTGTGGGTGGCCGGCGGCTTCTGGTCCCTGTACGCGCCGGGGTTCGTCCTGGTGGTGACCGCGCTGGAACGGCGCGTGGGCGCGGCCCGCACGGCGGGCGTGTTCCTCCTCGGCCATGTGCTCGCCACGCTGGCCACCGAGCTGCCCGTCGCGGGCGCGGTGGCCGCCGGCCGGCTGCCGGAAGCCGCGCTGCACCGCCTCGACTACGGCATCAGCTTCGGCCTGATGGCGTGCGTGGGCGCGCTGTCGGGGCTGCTGCGCCGGCCCTGGGACCGGGTCGTGGCGGGCCTCGCGGCGGCGGTGTGCGCCCGCGACCTGTGGGAACTGGCCGACCCGCTGGCCAGCTGGGGCCACCCCATCGCGCTGCTGATCGGCATCGGGTGCCGGCCGCTGCTGCGGGACAAGGGGGAGAAGCGGGGCAAGGGGGAGAAGCGGGGCACCGGGGAGGCGGCCGGGGTCGCCGTCCCCGCGCCGCGCGCCTCGGACGAGGACGCGCCGTCCACGACGGCGGCCCGCTGAGCGCGTACGCCGACCTCCACCCGTACGGGTGATCCCGCGTCCCGTCACGCGGGCCTCTGATCGCTCAGAGCGAACACCGCGTGGGGAACAAGCGCACGGCGGCAAGCATTGAGTGCATGTAGCTCAACTTGCCTGCCGAAGGGGAGATCATGGCTTCGATGTCCACACCGCTCACCCTGCCCGTGCTGCCGCTCGACGACGAGGTGGTCCTGCCCGGGATGGTCGTCCCGCTCGACCTGACGGACTCCGAGGTCCGGGCGGCGGTCGAGGCGGCACAGTCCGCGGCGGCCGAGGGCGCCAAGCCGCGGGTGCTGCTGGTGCCGCGCGTGGACGGCACGTACGCCGGCGTCGGCACGCTGGGCACGGTCGAGCAGGTGGGCCGGCTCTCCGGCGGCGACCCCGGCGCGCTCATCCGCGGTGTGCGCCGGGTACGGATCGGGGCCGGGACGACCGGGCCCGGGGCCGCGCTGTGGGTCGAGGGCACGCCCATGGAGGAGCCGGTGCCCGACCCGCTGCCCGGCGCCGTCACCGAGCTGATGAAGGAGTACAAGGCGCTGGCCACCAGCTGGCTGCGCAAGCGCGGCGCCTGGCAGGTCGTCGACCGCGTGCAGCAGATCGACGACGTCGCCCAGCTCGCGGACAACTCCGGCTACTCGCCCTTCCTCACCGTCGCCCAGCGCGTCGAGCTGCTGGAGACGGCCGACCCGGTGGCGCGCCTCAAGCTCGCCGTGAAGTGGCTCGGCGACCACCTCGCCGAGCAGGACGTCGCCGAGTCCATCGCCAAGGACGTCCAGGAGGGCGTCGACAAGCAGCAGCGCGAGTTCCTGCTGCGCCGCCAGCTGGAGGCGGTGCGCAAGGAACTGGCGGAGCTCAACGGCGACCCGGAGAGCGAGTCCGAGGACTACCGGGCCCGCGTGGAGGCCGCCGCCCTGCCGGAGAAGGTGCGCGAGGCGGCGCTGAAGGAGGTCGGCAAGCTGGAGCGGGCCTCCGACCAGAGCCCCGAGAGCGGCTGGATCCGCACCTGGCTCGACACGGTCCTGGAGATGCCGTGGAACGAGCGCACCGAGGACGCGTACGACATCCCCGGCGCGAAGGCGGTGCTCGACGCGGACCACGCGGGCCTGGAGGACGTGAAGGAACGGATCACCGAGTACCTGGCGGTGCGCAAGCGGCGCGCCGACCGGGGGCTGGGCGTGGTCGGCGGGCGGCGCGGGGGTGCGGTGCTCGCGCTCGTCGGCCCGCCCGGCGTGGGCAAGACCTCGCTCGGCGAGAGCGTGGCCCGCGCGATGGGCCGGAAGTTCGTCCGTGTCGCGCTCGGCGGCGTGCGGGACGAGGCGGAGATCCGCGGCCACCGCCGTACGTACGTGGGCGCGCTGCCCGGCCGGATCGTCCGGGCCGTCAAGGAGGCCGGGTCGATGAACCCCGTCGTCCTCCTCGACGAGATCGACAAGCTGGGCTCGGACTTCCGCGGCGACCCGGCGGCCGCCCTGCTGGAGGTCCTCGACCCGGCACAGAACCACACCTTCCGCGACCACTACCTGGAGGTCGAGCTCGACCTGTCGGACGTGGTCTTCCTCGCCACGGCCAACGTCCTGGAAGCCATCCCCGAGCCGCTGCTCGACCGCATGGAACTGGTCCGCCTCGACGGCTACACGGAGGACGAGAAGGTCGTCATCGCCCGCGACCACCTGCTGCGGCGGCAGCTGGAGCGGGCCGGGCTCGACGCCGACGAGGTCGTGGTGGAGGACGCGGCACTGCGCAAGCTGGCCGGCGAGTACACGCGCGAAGCGGGCGTACGGAACCTGGAGCGCGCCATCGCCCGGGTGCTGCGCAAGGTCGCGGCCCGGCACGAGCTGGGCGAGCAGGAGCTGCCGTGCACCATCGGCGTGGAGCAGCTGCGCCCGCTCATCGGCCGGCCGCACCACACGCCGGAGTCGGCCCAGGACCCGGCCGAGCGCCGCACGGCGGTGCCGGGCGTGGCCACGGGCCTGGCGGTGACGGGCGCGGGCGGCGACGTGCTGTTCGTCGAGGCGTCGCTGGCCGACCCGGAGACGGGCGGCGCGGGCCTGACGCTCACGGGCCAGCTGGGCGACGTGATGAAGGAGTCGGCGCAGATCGCCCTGTCCTTCCTCCGCTCGCACGGCGCGGAGCTGGAACTGCCGGTGGCCGACCTGAAGGAACGCGGCGTCCACCTGCACGTCCCGGCGGGCGCGGTCCCGAAGGACGGCCCGAGCGCAGGCATCACGATGACCACGGCCCTGGCCTCGCTCCTCTCCGGCCGCCAGGTCCGCCCGGACGTGGCGATGACGGGCGAGGTGTCCCTGACGGGCCGCGTCCTGCCGATCGGCGGCGTCAAGCAGAAGCTGCTGGCAGCACATCGCGCGGGCATCACGACGGTGATCATCCCCAAGCGCAACGAACCGGACCTGGACGACGTCCCGGCGGAGGTCCTGGACCGGCTGGACGTCCACGCGGTCTCGGACGTACGGCAGGTGCTTGAGCTGGCACTGACGCCGGCGACGGTGGGGGCGGAGCCGGAGGTCCCGGCGGCGGCGTGAGCGGTGGCCCGCGGCCCGGTTCCGTACGCACGGCAGTGCGAGGGAACCGGGCTGCGGGCGTGTCGTTGTACTGCGCGGGTGGCGGGGGAGGAGCGCAGGTGACGGGCCATGATCCCGAGCTGGAGGAGATGTTCGAGCTCCTCTACTCGATCACGCCGGAGCTGTTCCACTCGGAGATCGTGGGCGGCGCCATTTGCATGGTGCCGAAGCGGAACGTGCACTCGGTCATCGTCACCAGTGTGTTCCGCCAGTTGATGCGCTGTTCCGGGCCCGGCGCCGAGGTCGTGTACGACGTCCGTCTCGACCTTCCAGGCTGGCGCAACGCCTTCGCGCCGGACGTGTACAAGCTGTCGGCCGGCGCCCGGCCCGACGCAAGGGGCGAGTGGCGCTATCAGGACGTCGAGTTCGTCCTCGAAGTCATCACGCGCGGCACAGCCGAGAACGACTACGGCAAGAAGAAGGACGCGTACGCCGCCGGGGAGATCCCGGTGTACCTCATTGCGGACCCGTACACCGGTGAGTGCCAGGTCCACACCGATCCCCGAGACGGCGCGTACCAGCACGTCCGTACCGTCCCCTTCGGTGAGAAGGTCGATCTCACCGACACCGTCGTCGGCATGACCCTCGAAACCGACCGCTTCCCCCGCGACTGACCTATTCCTCCGGCCCCAGCGCCCGTTCCAGCAGGCCGTACAGCGCGTCGCGCTCCTCTGCCGTCAGGCCGCCCAGGGGTGAGCCCTCCTCCAGGAGGGTCATCAGGTCGTTCCTCATCGCCGTCCCCTGCTCCGTCAGGACCAGTTGCTTCGCGCGGCGGTCCGTGGGGTGGGGGCGGCGTTCCATGAGGCCCTGGGCCTCGAGTTTGTCGATGACGAACGTCGCGTTCGAGGGCTCGCAGCCCATGCGCCCGGCGAGCTGCCGCATCGTCATCGGCTCGTCCAGCTCCCGCAGCGCCGTCGCCTGCGGTGCCGTCAGTCCCAGCCGTCCCGCGCGCTCGCGGACGTGGTCGGAGATGCGGCGGGACAGGTCGTTCACCAGGCCGCACACGCGGCGTTCGTTGCAGATGCCTGGCCCCGGGGTCGTCATGGTGCCCAGCCTACCCAGCCACATCAAGGCTTCATCTTTATAGCTTGAATCACTTCAGCTTGAATGAGTACAGCTTGAATCATTCAAGCTGTAAGTATATGGTCCCCGGCATGACCGATCTTGCTTCGCGGCTGAACCGTCCCTCCGTCCTCCGTTCCCTCCGCCTCGGCGACGACATCACCGTCACCTACCTCCCCGACGGCGCCGGCGAGCTCCGGCCCCGCGGCTGGCTGCCCGCCACCACCGACGAGGACTGGGCCGCCCACCCCCAGTACCTCGACGCCAACGGCAACCTCGTGGCGAGCATGGGCGCCCTGCTCGTCGAGCACGGCGACCGGGCGATGCTCATCGACTCCGGCTTCGGGCCGCACACCATGGAGGCCCCGGACGAGGACGGTCCCATCGGTTCCATCTCCGCCGGCGCCCTCCTGGAGAGCCTTGCCGCGGCCGGCCGCGCGCCGCACGAGATCGAGGCCGTGGCCATCACCCACCTCCACCCCGACCACATCGGCTGGGCCGTGACCGCCGCGCCCGGCGAGGACGAGCCGCCGTTCGTCAAGGCCGACTACCTCATGGCCGAGGACGAGTGGAACCACCGGCACCTCGTCGAGGCCACCCCGCAGGAGGCCCTCGACGTCCTCGCCCCGCGCGTCCGTACCGTTGCCGACGGCGAGGAGATCTTTCCCGGCGTCCGCGTGATGCTCACCCCCGGCCACACCGCCGGCCACGCCGCGTACGTCGTCACCGGCAGCGAGCGGCGCCTGATCGCCTTCGGTGACGCCCTCCACTCGCCCGTGCAGGTCGACCACCCCGAGTGGTCCGCCGTCGTCGACCACGACCCCGTGCAGTCGGCCGGCCACCGGCGCCGCCTCGTCGACGAGCTGGCGCAGCCCGGCACCGTCGGCTTCGGCGTCCACTTCGCCGACGTCGTCTTCGGCCGTGTGCAGCGCGACGGAGACGGCCCCGCCTGGCGGCCCGTCGACGCCTGACGCTCGTACGGCCGAAACTCGTCCCTCCGTTCGGACGCCCCATTGATCGCCCCCCGTCCCGCCGGTTGCATGTGCCGCGACCACGAGATGTTCCTGCGTTCCGCACGTACGGAGGGGGACCCTTGCGCAGATCCGAAGGAACCGAGGGAGCACGTTCCGGGAGACCGGCCGGCCGGGGACGGCACGGCATAGCCGGGGCGGCGGCGCTGCTGGGCGCCGCCGCCCTCGTCGTCTCCGCCCTGCCGGCCCAGGCCCTGGCCGCACCGCCCGCCCCGGACCCCACCGGGATCGTCCCGGGGAAGGGAACCTCCACCCCTTCCCTGGTGGACGGCATCCGGGAGCAGGCCACGGCCGGCGGCAGCGCCGCCGACGCGGCCCGCGGCCACCTGGCCGCCAAGAAGAACCGTTACCGCATCGCCGATCCCGGCCGTGACCTGCGGCCGGTGCAGACCGTCGCCACCGGCGGCCACGAGACGGTCCGGCTCCAGCAGAAGCACCGCGGCATCGACGTCCTCGGCGGCCAGTACGTCGTCCGGATGGAGAAGAAGGACGGCAAGCGCGTCGTCACCGGCACCTCCGGCAAGTACTTCACGGGCCTGACCGCCGACACCACTCCGCAGGTCGCCGAGGACACCGCCGTGCGCCGCGCCGTCACCGCGACCGCGCAGCGCCTCGCCCACGGCCGGCTGGCCAAGGGCGACAAGGGTGCCAAGGGCGACAAGGCCGCCGCCAAGCTCACCGGCACCGCCCGCGGCCTGGTCGTCCTGCCCCGCGGCGCGGGCGTCCTCACCCACCACGTGACCGTCCGCGGCACCGACCCCGCCACCGGCGCACCCGTCCTGCACGAGGTGTACGTCGACGCCAAGGCGGGGTACCCGGTGCTCCAGTACAGCGGCATCAAGACCTTCGGGGGTGCCACCCCCCAGTCGGCGCCCGCCCCGAAGGCCGCCGCGGCCACAACCGCCAAAGCCGCCACCACCGCCAAGGCCGCCGACGGTGACGCCGGTGCCAGGCACCCCGGCGTGGCCGGCTCCGGTGTGAAGTACGACGGCACCACCGTCGAGCTGGGCCTGTTCTTCGACACCGCGCGCGGCGAGTACGTGATGACCGACCACTCCCGCATGTGGGACACATCGAAGAACGTCCTCTCCACCTGGGACGCGCGCGGCAAGGACGTCTCCGAGGTGTCCGGGCGCTGGCCCGACGGCATCAAGGAGTTCGGCTCACCCACCCCCGGCTTCGGCAAGGACGCCACCGAGGCCGGTGCCGTCGACGCGCACTGGGCGGCCGGCAAGGTGTACGACTACTACCGCAAGGTGCACGGCCGCGACGGCCTCGACGGCCGCGGCTCCACCGTCAACTCGCTCGTCGGCGTCACCCTCTTCGGAGGGCCGTACGTCAACGCCTTCTGGGACGGCGAGAAGATGGTCTACGGCGCCGGCGACGAGAAGCACTACCGCACTCTCTCGGCCGACCTGGACGTCGTCGGGCACGAGATGACGCACGGCGTCGTCGAGCACTCGGCCAACCTCGTCTACGCCGGCCAGTCGGGCGCGCTCAACGAGGCGCTCGCCGACTACTTCGGCAACGCCATCGCCGTCGACGCGGCCGGCATCCGGATGGACGACCCCGACGCGGGCCTCATGGGCGGCAACCTCTGCCGCGACAAGGCGCCGCGCCAGTGCGCCTTCCGCGACCTCAACGACGGGGCGAGCACCTCGAAGAACTTCCTGGGCGTCGCCTTCGGCACCGACAACGGCGGCGTCCACCTGAACTCGACGATCTTCTCCGGCGCCCTGTGGGACATGCGGGAGGACCTCGGCCGCACCCTCGCCGACAAGATCGTCTACAAGGCGCTGACGGAGTACATGACCCCGCTCGACGGCTTCACCGAGGGCCGCGAGGCGGTCCTCGCCGCCGCCCGGGCGCTGGGTGTGCAGGGCAAGGACATGAACACCGTCAAGCGGTCCTTCAACGCCCACGGCATCGTGCCCAACTGGGAGCAGGCCCTCGGCGTCGACACCGACGTCCTCTCGGCCAAGCTCAACACCGCCGACTCCGGCACCGGTGCGGGCGGCGGCTGGTGGGTGACCTCGCGCTCCAACGACGACGGCACCGAGGCGTACTCCGTGTGGGCCGGGCGGACCGACGGCTCCGGCAGCGCGAAGCTCGTCAGCCCGAACGACGGCCGCTACCACGCCAACCCCGCCACCGACGGCAAGACCGTGGTGTGGACCGCGTACAGCCCGGCGGGCGTGGAGGTCCTGTCGCGGCCGCTGGCCGGCGGGCCGACGAAGAAGCTGTACGGCAACCCGGACGTCACGCCCGCCGGTGTGCGCGTCGAGGGCAACGTGGTGGCGTTCGAGACGATGGACGTCTTCGGCGCCCGCCACGTGGGCTATCTGCGGACCGGTGACAAGCAGCCCACCTGGGTGGACGGCGGCGGCACCGACGTGGGCACCGCCTCGCCGTCCCTCTCCCACGGCCGCCTCGCCTACGCCAAGGTCTACCCCGACGGCGACACCTACCGGTCCGGCGTCGAGGTCCTCGACCTGGCGAGCGGCACGCGGACGCTGATGAAGCAGCTGGGCACGCCCGAGGCCATCGGGCGGACCGCCATCACCGGCAAGCACGTCTTCTGGCTCGCCGACGAGGTCGTCGACCAGGGCCAGGTGGCGGTGCGCCGCGCGAACCTCGACGGCACCGGCACGGTCGACCTCAGCCCGGAGCAGGGTGAGAACGCGCTGCACGCCTCCGACCTCACCGCCTCCGACGACGCGGTGACGGTGACCGCGGAGCTGCCCGACTCCGCCTACCGCAACGAGACCCTGGCCAAGCTGTGGCAGTTCGCGGCGGACGGCTCCGGCGGCCGGGCCCGGGTGTCCTGCAACCGCGGCGAGCAGGTCGCTCCCGCGGCGGCCGGCGGCCGGCAGGTGGTGTGGATCGACGGCACCACCGGTACGACCGACCTGGTGACCCGCACCCGCCCGGCGGGCCGCTGCGGCTGACCCGTACGACACCGGGCCCGTACGACACCGGGCCCGTACGACACCGGGCCCGTACGACACCGGGCCCGTACGACACCGGGCCCGTACGACACCGGGCCCCCGGCGCCGATGAGCCGGGGGCCCGGTGGCTCGTGGAGCCCTCCGCCGGTCCTCCGTCAGCCGTCGGCGAGGGCCTGGAGTCTGCCGTACGTGCCGTTGAAGCGGTTGTGGTCGCCGACCGTGGGGCCGGTGTCGGTGTACTGCCAGATCGTCTGGAAGGACCAGCCGGCCGGGAGCTCGCCGGCCGAGGAGCCGTAGCGCGGCACCCACAGCGGGTTGTACGTGCCGAAGCCGCCGTAGTTGCCGGTGCACTTCTTCCACCACGTGGTGGAGGTGTAGAGGACCGCGTCACGCCCGGTGCGCGAGCGGTAGGTGGTGAAGAAGTCGTCGATCCAGTCGATGAGGGCGGCCGCGCTCTTGCCGTAGCAGGTGCTGCCGTAGGGGTTGTACTCCATGTCGAGGACGCCCGGCAGCGTCTGGCCGTCGCCCGACCAGCCGCCGCCGTGGTCGGCGAAGAAGTCGGCCTGGACGGAGCCGCTGGAGTTGTCCGGCAGCGCGAAGTGGTACGCGCCGCGGATCATGCCGGTGCCGTACGAGCCCGTGTACTGCTGGGCGAAGTAGGGGTTGGTGTAACTGGAGCCCTCGGTGGCCTTGACGTAGGCGAACCGGGCGCCGCTGTTCCACAGCGACTTCCAGGAAACGTTTCCGTTGTGGCTGCTGACGTCCACGCCCTCGACCGTGGAGCCGCGGACGCCGTCGGGCAGGGAGTCGGGGGCGTTCTCCGTGCCCTCGTGGGCGCGGATGGTGGAGCCCATCCAGTCGCGGTCGGGGTGGCCGGGGCCGGTGGGGACGGCCGCGCCGGCGGCCGTGGGGATCGGGGCGAACAGACTCATCAGAAGGGCGAACAGGGAGACGAGGGCGGCCGCCGCGGTGGGGGGAAGCGGGCGGCCCTGGCCATGGTGGTGCTCGGGCATGTCGTGCCTCCGGGGCCATGGTGGGGGGAAGGGACGAGCGGGTTCAATGGAAGGCGCATTGATATGACCATGCCATTTATCAAACTACGGGCGTAGAAGCGGGCTGCGGTAGACACCCGGGGTGCTGCCGTTGGTCTAATCCTGCGAAATACTGGCGGAGCTGCGGCGATGCGCCGCGCACTCGTCAATCTTTCAGCGGCTGGAAAGCAGGAGAGGGCTCACGTGCACGACACCGGTATCCCCGGCCCCGGGGGCCACGGCCCCCGGCTCGGGGTCGGCGAGGACATGGACCCCGCCTTCCTCGCCCTGGAACGCGAGCTGACGGTCTTCCTGCGGCGCGCCCGGTCCTCCGCCGGGCAGTTCGCCCGCGAGGTCCACCCCGACCTGGAACCGGCGGCGTACGGCATCCTCGCCCGCCTGGAGGAGATGGGCCAGCAGCGCGCCACCGACGTGGCGGCCTACTTCGGCGTCGGCAAGGCCACCATGAGCCGGCAGCTGCGCGCCCTGTGCGACCTCGGGCTCGTCGCCCGCGTCCCCGACCCCACCGACGGCCGGGCCTCCCTCATCCAGCTCACCGAGGAGGGCCGGCAGCGGTTCACCCGGGTGCGGGACGCCCGGAGGGCCCAGTACGTGAACAAGCTCGCCGACTGGGACCGCGGCGAGGTCGCCGAGCTGGCCCGCCTCCTCCACCAGATGAACGAGCGCGTGGAGGGGTAGGGCCCCTCCCTGGGCGCCCTCCCTGGGCGCCCCCGGCGGGCGTGCGCGCCGCCCGCCCGCCGTCACAGCTCCGCGTACACGACCGCCGCGTCGTCGTGGCACTTGCCGCGGCGGAACGCCGTGCCGTCCGGGTCCGCGCGCTCCGCCTTCCGTACGCGGTCCACCAGCGCCCGCGGGCCCTCCTTCGCCACCAGCGCGAAGCACTCCGCCCAGCCGCCCGCGCCGAACACCTCCACCCAGCGCGCCGCGCCGTCGCTGAGCACGGCCAGCGCCCGGACCTCCGCACGCGGCGTACGGCCCGTCACCGCGCGCTCCACCACCGCGGGATCCGCGGCGGCCGTGAAGAAGCCGCCCTCCGCGTTGCGCTGCGCGTCCGTCACCGGGCCGAGCGCGGCCAGGCGGGCGATCCGGTCGTCCAGCACCGGCGTCACCGTGCCGTCCGTGCCCTCCAGCAGCAGCACCGAGTCCGACAGCACCAGGTGCTCCACGACGGCGTCGTCCCAGCGCGCCACCACCACCGTGGCCTGCGGCGTCCGGCGGTGCGTCAGGTCGCAGCCGGCGCCGTGCGCCCGCGCCGTACGGGCCACCGCCTCCGCCAGGCACCGCGCCAGCGGCATCGTCCGTTCTGTCGTGGCCAGTTCGAGGAGGGCGCCGCCCAGCCGGGCGGTGAACCACGGCACGTCGTGCACGCATCCGGTGCCGCCGTCCGGCGGCGGCGTCACCCCGTCCAGCAGGACCAGCGCGCCGCCGGAACCCGACGCGGGCAGGGCGACGGCCGTGAAGTCCTCGTTGGGGCACGCCACATCGCCCGGCCGCGTGGCAAGTTCGATACGCATGCGACCAGTGTGCAGGATGACGGACTTTCCCGGTTTTTCCCCGGCCATGACCGGCAATTCCCCGCCCGCTGACGCGCATCCTTCCGGCGTGCCGGGCTGTTGAGCATATGGGCACTCACCGACAGCACGCGGTGGGTGACACCGAGTACGGCACAGGGCGGGACACGGACGACAGCAGATTGCGAGCTACCGGTGCGGAAGAAGCGGCTTCGCGGCGGCCGGCGCGAACAGCAGACCACAGGAGTCCCGGAGCGCACCGCCCGCGTACGCAACCGGCTCATCGCCTCCGTCGCCCTCGTCTCCCTGACGGCCCTGGGGGCCGGCGCCTTCGGCGTCGCCGACGCCATACGCGACCTCGGCGACTCCCGCCGGCTCGCCGCGCTCGCCAAGACCGACGGCGGGGCCGTCTCCCTCGCCCACGCCCTGGCCGACGAGCGCGACGCCATGACCGAGTACGTCGCCGGAGGGAGCGCGGGCGCCGTCCCGCCCGGCGCGTCGGAGGACCAACGCGCCCGCGTGGACCGGCAGATCACCGAGTTCCGCGCCCTCGCGCCCGCCTCCGTCCGCACCCGGCTCGACGCCCTGCCCGAGCTGCGCCGCCGCGCCCTCGCCGGCCCCGGCGACGCGCTCGCCGTCTTCGACGCGTACTCCGCCACCCTCCGGTCGCTCGGCGGCATCGGCGCGGGCCTCGCCGACGGGCTGCCCTCCCGCGCCCGTTCGGCGCAGGCCGCCGCCCTGCCCGCGCTCGGCCGCGCCACCGAGGAGACCTCCGCCGCCCGCGCCCTGCTGCTGGCCGCCATCGCCGCCCGCACCCAGCGCCTCGCCTCCGAGAACGCAACCGAGCCCCTGGCGTCCGCCGCCCAGCGCGCCGCACTGCGGCAGGAGACCGCGCTGGAGGACTTCCGCCGTCTCGCCCCGGCCGCGCTGCGCAGCGAGTACGCCCGCACGGTCCGCGGCCCGCAGGCCGACGCCGCCGCCCAGCGGCTCGCCCGCACCCTCACCCACCCCCAGCCCACGGCCGCCGAACTGACGGCGCCCGGCCCCCTCCGGGCCGCCCTCACTGCCCGCCTCGACCAGCTGCGCGGCCTCGAAACCGGCCTCGCCACCGAGGAGATGGCCCGCCTCGCCGGGCTGCGCGGCCACGACACCACCGCCCTGGAGGCCCGCGGCGCCCTCGCCGCCCTCGCCTTCCTCCTCGTCCTCGGCACCGGCGCGTGGACGGCCCGCTCCGTCACCCGCCCCCTCGACGCGCTCCGCCAGGGCGCCCGGCGGGTCTGCGCCGACCCCGTCACCAAGGACCCCGTCTCCTTCCGCGGCCGCGACGACGAGTTCGCCGAAGTGGCCCGCTCCGTCAACGTCCTGCACGGCACCGTGCTGCGGCTGCGCGAACGCGTCGCGCTGCTGGAGGGCGAACGCGGCCGGCTCGACGCCGCCCGCCAGGACCTCGCCGACGAACGCGACGCCCTGCGCCGCCGCCACCAGGAGGCCACCGAGCGCATGGCCGGCCTCTCCGGACGGGTGCAGACCACCTTCACCGGGCTGTCCCGGCGCACCCTCTCCCTCGTCGAGCAGCAGCTGGGCGTCATCGAGTCGATGGAGGCCCACGAGGCCGACCCCGACCGGCTCGAAGTGCTCTTCCGCCTCGACCATCTCGCCACGCGCATGCGCCGCCACAACGAGAACCTGCTCGCCCTCGCCGGCGCCGAGCGGCCCTGCGGCCACACCGGGCCCGTACCGCTGCTCGACGTGCTGCGCGCGGCGGTCAGCGAAACGGAGCGGTACGAACGCGTCCGCATCCACTCGCTGCCCGCCCGCGCCCAGGTCGCCGGGACCGCCGCGGACGACGTCAGCCACCTGGTCGCCGAACTCCTGGAGAACGCCACCTCGTTCTCCCCGCCCGACGTGCAGGTGCAGGTCTCCGGCTGGCTGCTGGAGAACGGCGAGGTGATGCTCTCCGTCCAGGACGAGGGCATCGGCATGGCCCCCGAACGGCTCGACGAGCTCAACACGCTGCTCGCCGACGCCGACCCCGACCCGCACGGCTCGCCCTCGGGCCGCCAGGGCGAACCCGTGATGGGCCTCGGCCTGTACGTGGCGGCCCGGCTCGCCGGGCGGCACGGCGTACGGGTGCAGCTGCGCGAGCAGCGGCCGGGCGGCATCACGGCCGTGGTCGTGCTGCCCGCCCACCTCGTGCCGGCCGACCAGCCGGCCGTACCCGACCCGGCCACCGCACCCCCCGTCCCCGGCTCCGCGCACACCGCGCCCCACGTCGGCCTGCCGGGCGTGGCCGCCGAGGCCAACTCGCACGTACTGCCCGGGCGTTCCGGGTACGGCGTGGAGGACGGGAGCCTGCTGCCGGGGCAGCGGCGGTCGGGCCCCTGGGCCGCGCAGGACGAGCAGACGATCCAGCTCACGACGGTACGGGGACGGGGGGCGGGACAGGGGCCGGGTACGGGACCGGGTACGGGGCCGGTGGCACCGCCCGTACCGCCGCCCGCACCGCCGGTGTGGGAGGAGGGCGGCCACCGGGCGCACCACCCGCCGCAGGGCCACGACCCGTACTGGACGTACCAGGAGACCGGGCCGTACGCGTCCGGGGGCGTCCCCGGCGGCGGTGTGCACGACGCCGGTGGCGGGGCCCGGCACGCGCGCCGTGGGACCGACCGGGCCACCGACCGGGCCACCGACCGGGCCACGGACCGGGCCACGGACCGTTCCACGGGCTGGGAGATCAGCGGGGTGACGGCCCACGACCCGGGCGAGCCGCCCGAGCCGCCCCGGTCGCCCGAGCCCCGCGAGGTCCGGCACAGCACCCCGCAGCCCCTGGGCACCATGCCGGGCGCCGCCCCCCTCACCGGCACCGGCCTGCCCAAGCGCACCCCCCGGCCGGTGGCCCCGCGGCCCGCGCCGATGAGCGTGCGGCAGGGCGTGGACGCCGAGGCGCTGCGCCGCAAACTCGCAGGGTTCCAGCAGGGCGCGCGGGAAGGACGGCGGGACGCCGAGGCCGAGCTGACGGGGCGTGGGCGAGGAACTGATCGGAACCGAGCGGGGGCGCCGGACGAGGGCGGCTCCGTCGAGGAGGCACGCGGTTGACTGCATTTTCCCAGGGGGCGACGCCCGTGACGCCCGCCCGCACCCACGGCGTCACGGCCCCGGGTCCGAGCGACGGGGCCCGCAACCTGCACTGGCTGCTGACCGACCTGGTGGAGGAGGTGCCCGGCGTGCTGTCCGTCGCCGTCGTCTCCTCCGACGGCCTGCTCCTGCTCTCCTCCACGCCGGAGACCGTGCCCGGCACCCCACCCGGCCCGGCGTCCGAACGCTGCCCGGGCGAGGGCCCGCGCGGCTCGTCCGCCGACCTCGCCACCATCGTCGCCGGGCTGGGCAGCCTGACCACCGGGGCCGCGGCCCTGATGGACGGCGGCACGGTCAAGCAGACGATGGTCGCCATGGACGGCGGCGGCCTGTTCGTCATGACCATCAGCGACGGTTCCCTGCTGGGCGTGCACACCGCGCCCGACTGCGACATGAGCATCGTCGCCTACCACATGGCCCTGTTCGTGGGCCGCGCCGGTCACGTCCTGACGCCCGAACTCCGCAGGGAGCTCCGGAAGTCGGTGGAGGCCGGCGCATGACTGCCCTCGCGCCCGGCACCCGCGCCCCCGCCCCGTCCGCGCCACGACCGCCCGTGTCCGTGCCCGCGCCCCGGCGTGGCGGCGGCGCGGGGCGCAGGGCGGCGCGGGTGCGCCCGTACTCCGTCGCCGGGGGCCGGGGCGGCTGCGGCCACCTGCTGCTCCTGGAGACGTTCGTGGCCGCGTACGGCGGCGACGGCGTGGACGGGCCGCCGGGGCGGGGGCTGCCCGAGGCGGGCGCCGTCGTCCGGCTGTGCCGTCGGCTGCGCTCGGTCGCCGAGGTGGCGGCGCTGCTCAGGATGCCGCTGGGCGTCGTGCGCCTGCTCCTCGCCGACCTCGCCGACCAGGGAAGGATCCGCGTCTACGGCAGCGGTCACGCCACCGGGCGGCCGGACCGCCTGCTGCTCGAAAGGGTGCTGAGTGGACTACGCAGGCTCTGACACGACGGAGGGCGCCGGCGCCCATCCCGTCCATCCCGTCCATCCGGCGGACGAGGAGCGGGCGCGCAGCTGGCAGACGGACCTCACGCGCGCCCCCGCCGCCACGAAGATCGTGATCGCGGGCGGTTTCGGGGTGGGCAAGACGACGTTCGTCGGCTCGGTCTCCGAGATCACGCCCCTGCGGACGGAGGCGGTGATGACCGCGGCCGGCGAGGGCGTCGACGACCACGCGGCCGTACCGGAGAAGGCGACCACGACCGTGGCCATGGACTTCGGCCGGATCACGCTCGACGCGGACCTGGTGCTGTACCTGTTCGGCACGCCGGGGCAGAAGCGGTTCTGGTTCATGTGGGACGACCTGGTGCGCGGGGCCATCGGCGCGGTGGTGATGGCCGACACGCGGCGGCTGGCGGACTGCTTCCCCGCGCTCGACTATTTCGAGAGCGCGGGGCTGCCGCACGTCGTGGCCGTCAACCAGTTCCAGGGCACGCCGCGGCACGACGCCGAGGCGGTGCGCGAGGCGCTGTCGCTGACGCCGGACGTGCCGCTGGTGATGATGGACGCGCGGCGCCGCATCACAGTGGTCGAGACGCTGCTGACCCTGGTCGGGCGGGCCCTGGAGGTCACCCCCGCCCTGGGGTCCACGGGCCGGCCGCGCACCGACGGCCGGTCCGTCGCCGCTCGCGGGCGGAGCTGAGCCGGGCGTGCGACGGATCCTCATGGTCGGGGCCGGCCAGGCCGGGCTCCAGCTCGCTCTGGGCCTCCAGGCCAAGGGCTACGACGTCACGCTCATGGCCAACCGCACGCCCGCGGAGGTGCGGGCCGGGCGGGTGACGTCGACCCAGCTGATGTTCCGCACGGCCCTGCGGTACGAGCGCGAGCTCGGCCTCAACTTCTGGGAGGGCCTGGCCCCGCGCGTGACGGGCCTGGGCGTGTCGGTCGCGGGTACGGTGCCGGGCGTGCCGGGGGTGCGGCGCGCCGTCGACTGGGTGGGGCGGCTGGACGGGCCGGCGCAGTCCGTCGACCAGCGGGTGAAGCTGGCGGGCTGGCTGGAGGCGTTCGCCGAGCGCGGCGGGCGCGTGGTGGTGCACGCGGCGGCCGTCTCGGACCTGGACGTGCTCGTGCACCGTCACGACCTGACGCTGGTGGCGGCGGGCAAGGGCGAACTGGTGTCGCTGTTCGCCCGCGACCCGGCCCGCTCCCCGTACGGCGCGCCGCAGCGGGCGCTGGCCCTGGCGTACGTGCACGGGCTCGGCCCGCGCGCCGACGGCGCGGGGGAGGAGGTGGCGGGCTGGAACCTGGTGCCGGGCGTCGGTGAACTGTGGGTGATCCCGGCGCTGACGACGTCCGGGCGGGCCGACATCCTGTTCTGGGAGGGCGTGCCGGGCGGCCCGTGCGACGTCTTCGGCGACGTGCGCGACCCCGGCGAGCACCTGGCGCGCGTGCTGGCGCTGCTGGAACGCTTCGTACCGTGGGAGTACGGCCGCGCCACGGCCGTGGAACTGACGGACGCCGGCGCCACCCTGGCCGGCCGCTACGCGCCCGTGGTCCGCGACCCCGTCGGCCGGCTGCCCTCCGGCGGCCTGGTCCTGGGCGTGGCCGACGCGGTGGTGGCCAACGACCCTCTGACGGCCCAGGGCGCCAACTCGGCGGCCAAGTGCGCCGCGTCGTATCTGGCCTCGATCGTCGAACGCGGCGAGGAACCCTTCGACGCGGCCTGGATGCGCACGGCCTTCGCCCGCTACTGGTCCTCGGCCCGCCACGTCACCCGCTGGACGAACACGCTGCTGGCCCCGATGACGCCGCACGCGCGGACGCTCCTGTCCACGGCGGCGGACGACACGGCGCTGGCGGACCGCTTCGCCAACGGCTTCGACGACCCGTCGGACTTCGAGGACTACTTCTACGAGGCGGGGGAGGGAGAGGAGAAGGGGGAGTGAGACGGGCTTCCCGCGCCGCCGGACACCGCTGGGCGCCGGGTGCGGGGGGCGTGTGCGTGCTTGTGTCCTGGCGGCCGCGCCGCCTGCCGCTCCGTGCGTTGGCCGCGGCTGCTGCGTGTGGGGGGCGGCCCGTGCGCGTCGGCGGCGCGGTTCCCGCGTACGTGCCGCGGCCGTCGCCCTGCACCCCGTAACAGGCCGGCTCAGGCGCGGCCCCCGCGTTCCAGGCGGCGCCAGGCCGTCAGCTGGGCGTCCGTCAGGGACGCGAGGACGCGCTCGACCTCGCCGAGGCGTTCGCGGGCCGTGTCGCGTTGTCTGCGGCGGGTCGCGGCCAGCGTCTGGCGGGTGTTGAGGGCGCCGCGGGCGCGGGCGGCCAGCGTGGCCGCCCGGCGTTCGGCCTGCTCCAGGCGGCGTACGGTCGCGGCTCTGCGCCGGGCGGCGCGGTCGAGGGTGTGGCCGCGGTCCAGGGCGCCGCGCGGGTCGCGGCTCAGCAGGAACTCCACGCCCACCGGGAGCGGCCGGCAGGCCCCGCGGTACTGCTCGCGGGCCACGGCGCCCGCCGCCTCGCGGCCGGCCGCGAGCGCGAGCCGGGCGCGGGCCGCGTCCTCGGCGAGGTGCTCGGCGCGGTCCTCCTGCGACCGCAGCCGTTCCCCCGTGGCGCGGTAGTCCTCCGTCGCCTCCTCCGCCTCGCGGTACAGCGTCCGCAACCGGCTCAGCAGCGCACTGACCGGCTGCCCCGGCGGCGGCGCCGCGGGCGGCGCCCCCGCACCGGCCGCGGGGACGGGCACGGCGAGCGCGCCTCCAGCCAGCAGGGCCGCCGCGCAGCAGCGCACGAACCGTCCCGACACCGGCGCACCTCCCGCCTCCGTCTCCCGCCTCCCGATGACGCAGAGGCCCGGAGCCTTCCCAGCGCCGGGAGACTCGTATGACCAGTACGACGAATCGGGGCCGGAACGGCGCAGCGACGTCACCCGTGCGGGGTGCGGCCGGCTCAGCCGGCCGGCGGCTTGGACCAGGGCCGGCGGAGGCCGCCGCCGTGGCCGTGCGCCTCGGGGTCGTGCACGTACTTCCAGCCCTTGGGCAGCGCGAGCCGCCGCGTCACGGCGGCCGGCTCGCGCCGGTAGACGTACACGGTCGGCCCGGCTCCGGGCTCGTCCGCCGGCACCGGCACCTTGTACGTCTTCGGGGGCAGCCCCGTCGGCCCGACGAGGACGTCCAGCACGCGTCCGTCCAGGGGCCCGCCCTCGAAGGGCGTCTTCTCGCTTCTCACACGACCAGTGTCCGTCAGGGGTCGTCAGGGCGCGGTGGAGGGCCGGGGCGGGGGTGGCGGCGGGAAGAGGTGCTGCGCGTCCGCCAGCAGCGGCGCCGCGCGGCGCGCCAGCGCGGCGGCCCGCCCGTCGGGCCGCTCCAGGGCGAGCGCGGCCCGGGCGACGCGCCCGGTCTGCGGGTCGCCGGCCGCCGTGGCCGTCAGCAGGGCCACGAAGTGGTCGACCAGCCAGTCCCGCAGCTCCTCGCGCGGCGGCCGCTCCGGCTCGTCCAGCCGGATGAGCGAGGCCGCCTCGACGGCCGCGATCCACGTGCGCACCATCATGCGCAGCCGCGGCCCGGGGTCCGGCACGGCCAGGTGCCGCAGGATCTGCGCGGCCGCGGCCCGCCGCACCCCGTCGACGATGGCGCAGGTGCGCGAGGTCTCCACGACGCTGCCGCCCTGCAGCAGCGCGGTGAACCCGGCGTCGTGGCCGTCGACGAACGCGAGGTAGCGGTCGAGGGCCGCGGCGAGCCGTACCGTCAGCGGGCCGGTCTCGGGCTCGGCGAAGCACAGCAGCAGGTCGTCGGCGGCGCTGCGCAGCGCCGCCTCGTACAGCTGCGGCTTCCCGCCGGGGAAGTACCGGTAGACCAGCGGCCGGGACACACCGGCGGCGGCCGCGACGTCGTCGAGGGAGACGTCCTCGGGGGCGCGGTGCGCGAACAGGCCCAGCGCCGTACTGATCAGCTGGGCGCGCCGTTCGGCCACGCCGAGCCTCCGATAGGCCCGCTCGGCACGGGCACCTGCGCCGGTGACGGTCATGCAGGCAGCGTAACGGGCACCGGTGCCCGCACCGTCAGGCCAGCAGCCCGGAGCTGCGCCACAGCCGGCGGCCGACGCCGCGCAGCATCCCCACGTCGTCGAGGAACTCCGTGAGCCGGCTCGCCCCGGCCCGCATCACCTCGCGGCGGTGGGCGCTGGCCCGTACCTGCGCGACGGCCGTGCGGCGGTCGAGCCCGACGGCCGTGTAGACGGCGGGGTTGACGAAGGCGACGGAGAAGACGCGGGCGGCCTCGCCGGCGCTCACCCGGGCCAGGTGCGTCTCCCAGCGCGGCGCGGTGAGCATCTGGCGCCGCAGCTCCTCGCGCGCGTACCGCACATGGCGCGCCTCCTCCACGACGTGGATGCGCGTGACGCCGCGGACGAGCGGCTGGACGCGCTCGTCGGGGAAGGTCAGGCGCTGCATGTGATCGAGGATCTCCTCGCCGAGGAGGGTGCACGCGAAGGAACCGGGCGTGGTGGAGACGGTCTTGAGCACGCGGGCGAGGTTGTGGTGCAGGCGGGAGACGGGGTAGGCGGGGGTGCCGGCGTGCCGGATCATGCGGGCGAACATCTTGGAGTGCCGGCACTCGTCGGCGATCTCGGTGAGCGCGTAGCGCACGTGCGCGCTGGTGACCGGCTTGTCGTAGATGTGCCGGACGAGCAGCTGCATGAGGATGATCTCGAACCAGATGCCGAGGGAGGCGAGCGACGCGGCCTCGTGCCGGGCGAGGTCCCTGCGCTGTTCCTCGGACATGCGGCGCCAGAGCGGGGTGTCGTAGAGGGAGACCAGCTCGGGCGGCCAGTACCAGGCGCCGGGGACGGGCGGGGCGTCCCAGTCGAGCTCGGTGTCGGGGTCGAAGGAGTGTCTGGAGGACGACTCGAGCAGCCGCTCGGCCAGGTGCTCGCGGTCCTTGAGGGGGCCGAGGGCGTCCTGGGTCCGGGGCGTGCGCCGGTCGGGCGCGGTGGTCATGACGGATCCCACCTCGGGGGGTCGGGGAATCTCCGGGGGGAACTCGGGGGGAACGCAGGTATGGCTCAAGGAAGTTACCCCGAGTTACTATTCTTATAAGACAATCTGTCAGTAAGACGAGTCAACCCCTGGGGTGGCATCCGGACTTGCCTCATTGACCGTGCGGCAAGAGACGTGTGAGCCTGCCCCACATCCGCCCGTGAGTGCCCCGATGCTCGGATCGGCAAGGGACAAAGGGACAGGAGGCGTCGATGACGACGCGCAAGCTGTACGCCCACGACCCCGGCGGCCCCGTCTGGGAGATCCCCGCCGCCGGCGCCGCGCGCTTCGGCTGGGAGTACGAGGACGGCCGCGAGCGGCTCCTCGCGCTCTACCAGAAGGGCAAGGACAAACAGTGGGACGCCGGCCGGCGGATCGACTGGGACCTCGAGGTCGACCCGTACGACCCGGTGGGGGTGCCGGACGAGAACCTGATGATCTACGGCACCCCCTACTGGACGAAGATGAGCGAGGCCGACAAGCGCGAACTGCGCCGCCGCTTCGCCTCCTGGCAGTTCAGCCAGTTCCTGCACGGCGAGCAGGGCGCGCTGGTGTGCGCGAGCCGCATCACGGAGTCCGTGCCGGACCTGGACGCGAAGTTCTACTCGGCCACGCAGGCGATGGACGAGGCACGGCACGTCGAGATCTACAGCCGCTTCCTGCACGAGAAGATCGGCATGCTGTACCCGATCAACCCGAGCCTGCAGTCGCTGCTGGACGACACGCTGCGCGACAGCCGCTGGGACATGCCGTACCTCGGCATGCAGGTGCTCATCGAGGGGCTGGCCCTGGCGGCGTTCGGGATGCTGCGCGATACGACGAACAGGCCGCTGCCGAAACAGATCCTGACGTACGTGATGCAGGACGAGGCGCGGCACGTCGCCTTCGGCCGAATGGCGTTGCGTGACTACTACAAGCAGCTGTCGGACGCCGAGCGGCGGGAGCGCGAGGAGTTCGTGGTCGAGGGCTGCTACCTGATGCGGGACCGGCTGCGCGGCACGGAGGTGCTGGCCGACTTCGGCATTCCGCAGGCGGAGGCGGAGGAGCTCAGCGAACGGTCGGAGTTCCTGCAGTTCTTCCGCAAGCTGCTGTTCAGCAGGATCGTTCCGTGTGTGAAGGACATCGGCCTGTGGGGGGAGGGGCTGCAGCGCGCCTATGTGGAGATGGGGGTGCTGGAACTGGGGGACTCGAGCCTCGACCAGCTGATGCGGCAGGACGAGGAGATCGCCGAGCAGCTGGACGCCGAGCGCTTCGCGGCGGAGGAGGCGGCACGGGCGGCGGAGGTGGCGGCGGCGATCGAGGCGGGGGCTGAGGACTGAGGGCTGGGGACACACACGTGATGGCGGAAAAACGGCCGTTCCGTCGCGATTCTGTGAGCGATGGCGCGTTGGGGAACGCACTGCGGTAGAGCGGCCGTCTACGCGGACAAGAAGCACGCAGGCACCACGCGTGAGGGGGTGGGGAAGCCATGGCTCGACTGACGGCCGGGCGGCGGCACGTGGTGATCGCCGCGGGGGGCGTCCTGGCGCTGGCCGGGGTGGTCTCGGGAACGGTGGCCGTGGCCACGGAGGGGTCCGACAACCCCAGGGAGATCAGCTCCCGTGGCCCGGCGCAGGACCCCAAGGGGAAACCTTCCGGCACACCGTCCGGCACAGCACCCGGCACCACGCCGGCGGCCACGCCGTCGGCTCCGGTCTCGCCGGAGATCTCGCACGAGACGGAGGCCGGCGGCCGCACCGTGGCCCTCACCATCGACGACGGCCCGCACCCGACCTGGACACCCAGGACGCTGGCGGTGCTGAGGGCGGCGGGCGTGAAGGCGACGTTCTGCATGATCGGCCCCCAGGCGAAGGCGTACCCGGACCTGGTGAAGAAGGTCGTCGCCGACGGCCACCGCCTGTGCGACCACTCGGTCGACCACAACACGGCCATGGACAAGCGCTCCGAGGACTACCAGAAGCAACAGGTCCTGGACGCCAAAACCATGATCGAACAAGCCGCCCCCGCCCACACCCCCATCCCCTACTACCGCGCCCCGGGCGGCGCCTTCACCCCGTACAGCCGCCAACTGGCCGCCGCCAACGGCATGCGCCCCCTGGGCTGGGACGTCGACACCCGCGACTGGCAACGCCCGGGCGTCGACCGCATCGTGGAAACAGTCAAACGCGAAGTGGCCAACGGCCCGGTCATCCTCTTCCACGACGGCGGCGGCGACCGCAGCCAGAGCGTGGAAGCCCTGGCCCGCTGCATCGCCTGGCTGAAACAACAGGGCTACGGCTTCTCGTTCCCGAAGGGGTGACCTTGGCCGGCTACACCTCGGCGAGGAGGATGTGTTCGGCCCTGGGCAGGCGCAGGCCGTCGTGACGATCGGCGAAGTACCGGGCGGCCAGGTCGTCGGGGGATATGTGCACGGCCTTCGTGAACCCCGCCTCCAGGGCCGCCTGCCGCATCTCGTCGGGCGAGTACAGGCTGATGAACGGGGTGCCCGAGGCGGCGGCGTTGCGCATCGAGAATTCCTGGACCCGCCGCTCGTCCGGGTCGAGCATGTCGAGCGGCAGCAGGAAGGTCGTGGCGAACACGGAGCCGGGTGCGAGCGCGGCGGCCTGGCGCAGCGTTGCGGTGTTGGCTTCGTGCGTGAGGTACATGCTGACGCCGGTCGACGCGACGACCGTCGGCTTCCGCGGGTCGAACCCGGCGGCGTTCAGCCGCTCCGGCCACGAGTCGCCGGCCTCGAAGTCGACGGGAACCAGGGTCAGCCAGGCCGGGACGCCGTAGCCGAGCTCGGCCAGGCGCTGCCGCTTCCACGCCTGCGTGCCCGGCTGGTCGACCTCGAAGACGCGGAGGCGGGAGGCGAGTTCGGGGCACCGCTGGGCGAAGGTGTCCAGGCCCGCACCGAGGATCACGTACTGTGCCAGGCCGGCGTCGGCGCGTTCGGCGACGAGGTCCTCGACGAAGCGGGCGCGGGCGACGATGGACGCGCGGACGCCGCTGATGCCCGGCATGGTCATGTCGCCGCGGTCACGCCAGCCCTGCCCGGGGTCGGCGAGCTCCAGCCCGATCTCGTCGTCGAGCACGTGGGGCGGGGCGTCGGCCTGGACGTGAAGGGCGCGCCACAGGGCGACGCGCACCGCGGTGTGGTCGGGTTCGTTCTGGCCGGAGAGACGCTGTCCGCCGGTCATGGTGGTGTCCTTCCCTGTTGTCGTTGCCGCCGGCACGTGAGGCTTCCGGAGTGACGGTCCGTCCGCCGGGGCCCTCGGCCTGCGCTCCCCCGATCCGGCCGCGCGGCCGGGCTTCGGCCTCGAATGTAGAAGGATGCCGGACCAGGAATAAGATCCAGTTGCATGTCGAATTCCTGGTCCGGTTCCCGGCTCGACCTGCACATCTCCTTCGACGCCGCAGGCGGGCGGCGCTCCGGCCTGGAGGCCGCGCTCCGGGAGGCGATCCACCAGGGACGCCTGCCCGCCGGATCGCTCCTGCCGTCCACCCGGGGGCTGGCCCAGGAACTCGGACTCTCGCGGGGCACCGTCACCGCCGCCTACGATCAACTGGTCGAGGAGGGCTATCTGACCACGCGCCCCGGGTCGGGCACCAAAGTGGCCGAGGTGCCGCAGCGCGCCCAGGCGGCCCCCGAGCGCCCCGCACCCGAGCCGGCGACTCCGCGCCACGACCTCCGCCCCGGGCTCCCCGACGTCACCGCCTTCCCCACCCGGGCCTGGCTCGCCTCCACCCGCCGTGTTCTCACCCGTGCGCGTCCCGAGGTCTTCGGCGCAGGGGATCCGCAGGGCCGGATCGAGCTGCGCAGGGCCCTCGCCGACTATCTGGGCCGCACGCGCGGCGTGATCACCACGCCCGACCGGATCGTGGTCACCTCCGGCCACTACCAAGGTCTGGGCCTGCTCAGCGGCGTACTGGCCGCGAGCGGCACCGGCACCGTGGCCGTGGAGGACCCGGGACACAACCTCTTTCGCGAAGTCGTCCAGCGCGCCGGGATCACCACCCTCCCCCTGCCCGTCGACTCCCACGGTGCCCGCATCGAGGCGCTCGCCCGGCACACGGAAGCCGTGCTCCTCACCCCCTCGCACCAGTACCCGACCGGCGTTCCCCTGCATCCGGGCCGCCGCCAGGCACTGTGCGCGTGGGCGCGCTCCACGGGCGGTCTGATCGTCGAGGACGACTACGACGGCGAGTACCGCTACGACCGCCAGCCCGTCGGAGCCCTCCAGGGTGTCGCTCCCGACCACGTCGTCTACTGCGGCACCGCGTCCAAGACCCTCGCCCCCGCTCTTCGCCTGGCCTGGATGGTCCTGCCGCCCCACCTGGTGCAACCCATGGTGCAGGCCAAGCAGCAAGCCGACCTGTACACCGAGACCCTGGGCCAGCTCGTCCTCGCGGACCTGGTCACGACTCACGCCTACGACCGCCACATCCGCGCCGCCCGCCTGCGCTATCGCCGCCGACGCGAACTCCTCCTAGGCCGGATAGCCGCCCACCCCGGTCTCACCGCCCATGGAGTGCCCGCCGGTCTGCACACGCTTGTCACCCTCCCCTCCGGCGGCCGCACCGAAGACGAGCTCCTGGCCAGTTGTGCCCACCACGGCGTCGCCCTGCGCGGTCTCACCGAACTCCATCACCACCCTGCCGACAGCCCGCAGGGCCTGCTGATCGGCTTCGCCGCCCCGTCCGAATCCGCCTACCCGGTCGCCCTCGACGCCTTGTTCACCGTTCTGGCTTCCGACGGCCGGCGCCGTACTCCGGTGGAGCCCGCGCGCAGGCCGGCCGACGCGGAGGTGCTGCACGGGCGGTGACAGCCAGGTCGAAACGCGGACCGGACCAATTCTTCGGCAGCAAAGTGGATCTTACGTGTGGTCCAGTCGCTCAATAGGCTCGCCGAAGCCATGGAGGGGAGTCGGGCCCGACCGCCTACCACCGCGCCCACTGCACCGGGCCAGCTTCGGAAGGACCAGGCGTAACCGTGATCGTGACAGCCCACCTCAGCGACCTCCACCTCGACGGACAGCAGCGCAGCACCGACCGCACGAGGGCGGTCGTCGACTACTTGAACGCCCTTCCCTACGACCTCGACGCCGTGGTGGTGACCGGTGACATCGCCGACCACGGACTGCCGGCCGAGTACGAGCTGGCCCGCCAACTGCTGGCGACCCGGCACCCGTTGCTGGTCTGCCCGGGAAACCACGACGAGCGCACCGCCTTCCGCCGGTTCCTGCTCGGGGAACCCGCCTCGACGGCACCGGTCAACCGGGTCCATCGCACGGCCGGGCTCACCATCGCCCTGTGCGACTCCTCGATACCGGGGAAGGACGAGGGGTTCATCGAGGACGACACCCTGCTCTGGCTGGAGGACGTGCTCGCCCGGACGCCGGGCGACATGCCCGTTCTCGTCGGCTTCCATCACCCGCCGGCCGTGCTGCACAGCCCCCACATCGACGGCCTACGGCAGTTCGGCCAGGAGCGGCTCGCCGCCCTGGTGGAGCACCATCCCAACATCGCCGCCCTCATCTGCGGACACGCCCACACCGCGGCGGCGACCACATTCGCCGGCAAGCCCCTGATCGTCGCCCCCGGTGTCGCCTCCACTCTCCGCCTCCCCTGGGAACACCCCGCCCACCCGGCGGACCACGTCCACCTCGACCAGCCCCCGGCGCTCGTCTTCCACGTCCTGGACGAGACGGGACGGCTGACGAGCCACTACCGCAACGTCGTCGCCTGAGCCCGGCCGCCTTCGCCGACGAGCGACGGACGACAACGACGAAGCCCCGGACTCAGTGGGACTGAGTCCGGGGCTTCGTCACTGGCACTTCAGCAGGTCATCGGCCCGATGCGACCGTTCTCCGCGAAGTGCCCCCGGCAGGATTCGAACCTGCGCACACGGCTCCGGAGGCCGTTGCTCTATCCCCTGAGCTACGGGGGCGTGTCGGCCGTTTCGCTGTGGTGCTCGCGGCGACGGGTAGAACATTACCAGCTCCTCCGGGGTGGCCGGGACCGGGTGATCGACTTTGGGGGGACGGGGTTGCCCGGTGGGGGGTGGAAGTGGGGAAAACCCGGACGCAGGGGCGGGGGCGCGCCTACGCTCGGGGTGTGCCTGGCTCGTCCGGCCGGGTCCTTGTTGTGGACGACAACAGGGTCATCCGGCAGCTGATCAGGGTCAATCTCGAGCTCGAGGGGTTCGAGGTGGTGACCGCGGCCGATGGTGCCGAGTGCCTGGACATCGTCCACCGGGTGCGGCCCGACGTGGTGACCCTCGATGTCGTCATGCCCAGGCTCGACGGGCTGCTCACCGCCGCCCGGCTGCGTGCCGATGCGCGGACGCGCGAGGTGCCCATCGTGATCATCAGCGCCTGTACCCAGCCGGAGCTCGACGGCGGGCGCGACGCCGGTGTCGACGCGTTCCTCGCCAAGCCCTTCGACCCCGCCGAGATGGTGCGTGTCGTACGGCGGTTGATGCGGCCCGACGAGCACCCCTCGATCGTCGTGTCCGGCGATCCGGGGACCGTCGTCCGGCCCTAGGAGTGATCTCCCCTAGGCTTGCTCCTGTGACCCCCGCCGATCTGTCCCGTACGGTCCTGGAGGCCGTACGTCGCGCCGTGGAGGACGACGAGCTCGCCGCCGTCGTGCCCGCGCGGGTCAGTGTGCGGGTGCCGCCCCGGCCCGGGTGCGGGGACTATGCCACCAATGTGGCCCTCAGCCTTGCCAAGGACGGTCCTCAGCCGGCGCTCGCCATTGCCGAAGTGCTGCGGCGGCGGCTACTTGCCGAGCCCGGCATCGAACGGGTCGACGTCGCCGGGCCCGGCTTCCTCAACATCCACCTGGCCGGTTCGCCCGCCGCCCGGGTCGTCGCCGAGGCCCTCGCCACCCCCGTCCCCTCCGGCCCGGTCTTCGAGCTCCGGCCCGACCCCGACCTCGTCGCCCGGCTCGGTGCCGACGCCGCCCGGTGGAGCCTCCTCTGCCCGCCCGGCCTCGACCGCGACCTCCTCCTCGTCCAGAGGGAGGTCAATCCGCTCTTCCTCGTCCGGTACGCCCATGCCCGGTGCCGGGCCCTCGTGCGGAATGGGGGGGAGGTGGGGGTCCTGCCCGTGGTGGGGGAGACCGGGGACGAAAACCCCCTCACCGCGCTGCTTGCCGATCATCCTCGGCTCGTCGCCGCCCGTTCCGCCCCCCGTCTCGCCCGGCACCTGGAGCGGGTCGCCGACGCCTTCCTCCGGTGGCAGGCCGGCTGTGCCGTGCTGCCCCGCGGGGACGAGAAACCCTCGGCCGTCCACCGCGCCCGCCTGGCCCTCGCCGAGGCCACGGGAACGGTGCTGGCCGACGGCCTGACCCAGCTCGGCATCACCGCACCCGCACATCTCTGAGATCCGAGGAGACCAGAGCCATGAGCCGCTCCGCCCACCCCGCCGGGCCCCGTTACGCCGACGTCCTGCCCGAGGGGCACTACTCCCCGCCGCCCGCCGACCTCAACGCCCTCGACCCGCGCGTCTGGGCCCGTACCGTCGGCCGTGACGAGCGCGGCGCCCTCACCGTGGGCGGCCTCGACGTCGCGACGCTCGCCGAGGAGTTCGGCACCCCCGCCTACTTCCTCGACGAGGACGATTTCCGGGCCCGGTGCCGCGCCTGGAAGGAGGCCTTCGGGGACGATGCCGATGTCTTCTACGCCGGGAAGGCTTTTCTTTCCCGCGCCGTCGTGCGCTGGCTGCACGAAGAAGGGCTGAATCTCGACGTCTGCTCCGGCGGCGAGCTCGCCACCGCCCTTTCCGCCGGCATGCCCGCCGCTCGTATCGCCCTGCACGGCAACAACAAGTCCACCGAGGAGATCACCCGTGCCGTCGAGGCCGGCGTCGGGCGCATCGTCGTCGACTCCTTCCAGGAGATCGTGCGGGTCGCCCACATCGCCGAGCGGCTCGGCAAGCGGCAGCCCGTGCAGATCCGGGTGACCGTGGGCGTCGAGGCGCACACCCACGAGTTCATCGCCACCGCCCACGAGGACCAGAAGTTCGGCATCCCGCTGGCCGGCGGGCAGGCCGCCGAGGCCGTGCGGCGCGCCCTCAAGCTGGACGGGCTGGAGCTGCTCGGTGTGCACTCGCACATCGGCTCGCAGATCTTCGACACCTCCGGCTTCGAGGTGGCCGCCCACCGCGTCGTCGGGCTGCTGCGGCAGGTCCGTGACGAGCACGGCGTCGAGCTGCCCGAGATCGACCTCGGCGGCGGCCTCGGTATCGCGTACACCTCCGACGACGACCCCCGCGAGCCGCGCGAGATCGCCACCGCGCTGCGCGAGATCGTCCACCGCGAGTGCGCCGCCGCCGGCCTGGCGGTGCCGCGCATCTCCGTCGAGCCCGGCCGCGCCATCGTCGGCCCCACCGCCTTCACGCTCTACGAGGTCGGCACCGTCAAGGAACTGCCCGGCCTGCGGACGTACGTCAGCGTCGACGGCGGCATGTCCGACAACATCCGTACGGCCCTCTACGACGCGCAGTACTCCGTCGCCCTGGCCTCCCGCACCTCCACCGCCGCGCCCATGCTCAGCCGGGTCGTCGGCAAGCACTGCGAGTCCGGCGACATCGTCGTGAAGGACGCCTTCCTGCCCGCCGACACCGCCCCCGGCGACCTGCTGGCCGTCCCGGCCACCGGCGCCTACTGCCGGTCCATGGCGAGCAACTACAACCACGCGCTGCGCCCGCCGGTCGTGGCCGTACGGGACGGGCAGGCGCGTGTCATCGTGCGGCGCGAGACGGAGGAGGATCTCTTCCGGCTCGACGTCGGGTGAGGGATCGGGTGAGGGGCCCGGTGCGGGGACGCAGGAAAATCCACGCTCCGGGCGTACGGATGCCGGACAAAGGTGGTCTCGGATGCTGGACCCGGGGGCGGGATCCCGCGGCCGGTGAGTGAGACTGGTACCTACCGAAAACGCAGGAGAATCGAGGTCGGATGATGCGTACGCGTCCGCTGAAAGTGGCGCTGCTGGGCTGTGGAGTGGTCGGCTCAGAGGTGGCGCGCATCATGACGACGCACGCGGACGACCTCGCGCAGCGCGTCGGTGCCCCCGTCGAGCTCGCCGGCATCGCCGTGCGCCGCCCGGACCGGGTGCGCGCCGGCGTGCCCGCCGGGCTCGTCACCACCGACGCCACCGCCCTCGTCAAACGCGGCGACATCGACGTCGTCGTCGAGGTCATCGGCGGCATCGAGCCGGCCCGCACCCTCATCACCACCGCCTTCGAGCACGGCGCGAGCGTCGTCTCGGCCAACAAGGCGCTGCTGGCCCAGGACGGTGCCGCGCTGCACGCCGCCGCGGAGCAGCACGGCACCGACCTCTACTACGAGGCCGCCGTCGCCGGCGCCATCCCGCTGATCAGGCCGCTGCGCGAGTCGCTCGCCGGCGACAAGGTCAACCGGGTGCTGGGCATCGTCAACGGCACCACCAACTTCATCCTCGACCGCATGGACTCCAGCGGCGCCGGCTACTCCGAGGCGCTCGACGAGGCCACCGCGCTCGGCTACGCCGAGGCCGACCCCACCGCCGACGTCGAGGGCTTCGACGCCGCCGCCAAGGCCGCGATCCTGGCGGGCATCGCCTTCCACACCCGGGTGCGGCTCGACGACGTGCATCGCGAGGGCATGACGGAGGTCACCGCCGCGGACTTCGCGTCCGCGAAGCAGATGGGCTGCACCATCAAGCTGCTCGCCATCTGCGAGCGCGCCGCCGACGGCCGTTCCGTCAGCGCCCGCGTGCACCCGGCGATGATCCCGCTCAGCCACCCGCTGGCCTCCGTGCGCGAGGCGTACAACGCGGTGTTCGTCGAGGCGGACGCCGCCGGCCAGCTGATGTTCTACGGGCCCGGCGCCGGCGGCTCGCCGACCGCCTCCGCCGTCCTCGGCGACCTCGTCGCCGTCTGCCGCAACAAGGTCGCGCAGGCCACCGGGCCGGGCGAGTCCGCCTACGCCCAGCTGCCCGTGAGCCCCATGGGCGACGTGGTCACCCGCTACCACATCAGCCTCGACGTGGCCGACAAGCCGGGCGTGCTCGCCCAGGTCGCCACGGTCTTCGCGGAGCACGACGTGTCCATCGACACCGTCCGCCAGCAGGGCAAGAGCGGTGAGGCCTCCCTCGTCGTCGTCACCCACCGCGCGCCCGACGCCGCCCTGTCGGCGACCGTGGCCGCCCTGCGCGGGCTCGACACGGTGCGCGACGTGGCGAGCATCATGCGCGTCGAGGGCGAGTGAGAGCATTGGCCCACAGTTCGAACGGCCGGCCGGGCCGGTCCGGCGCACCAGGCGAGTCAGGAGTGACCAGAGCAATGTCCACCCACCAGTGGCGCGGCATCATCGAGGAGTACCGTGACCGGCTCCCGGTCACCGACAGCACGCCGGTGGTGACGCTGCGCGAGGGCGGTACGCCCCTGGTGCCGGCCCAGGTGCTCTCCGAGCGCACCGGCTGCGAGGTGCACCTCAAGGTCGAGGGCGCCAACCCCACCGGGTCCTTCAAGGACCGCGGCATGACCATGGCCATCACCCGCGCGAAGGAAGAGGGAGCGCGGGCCGTCATCTGCGCCTCCACGGGCAACACCTCCGCCTCCGCCGCGGCGTACGCGGTGCGCGCCGGCATGGTCTGCGCCGTCCTCGTGCCGCAGGGCAAGATCGCGCTCGGCAAGATGGGCCAGGCGCTCGTCCACGGCGCCCGCATCCTCCAGGTCGACGGCAACTTCGACGACTGCCTCGACCTGGCCCGCGGCCTCGCCGACAACTACCCCGTCTCGCTGGTGAATTCGGTCAACCCGGTGCGCATCGAGGGGCAGAAGACCGCCGCCTTCGAGATCGTGGACGCACTGGGCGACGCGCCCGACATCCACGTCCTGCCGGTAGGCAACGCGGGCAACATCACCGCCTACTGGCGCGGGTACCGCGAGTACGCCGCCGACGGCATCGCCTCGCGCACGCCGCGGATGTGGGGCTTCCAGGCGTCGGGCGCCGCGCCGCTCGTGCGCGGCGAGCCGGTCAAGGACCCGCACACCATCGCGACCGCCATCCGCATCGGCAACCCGGCCTCGTGGCAGTACGCCGAGGAGGCGCGGGACGCGTCCGGCGGGCTCATCGACGAGGTGACGGACCGCCAGATCCTGGCCGCCTACCGGCTGTTGGCCGCGCAGGAGGGCGTGTTCGTCGAGCCGGCGTCGGCGGCGAGCGTCGCCGGCCTGCTGAAGGCCGCCGAGCTGGGCCTGGTCGACCGCGGCCAGCGGATCGTCTGCACGGTCACGGGGAACGGGCTCAAGGACCCCGACTGGGCCGTCGCGGGCGCGCCGCAGCCGGTCACGGTGCCGGTGGACGCGGCCGTTGCCGCGCGCCAGCTGGGCCTGCTGGGCTGACGGCCCCGCAGCCGCACGACCGAAAGCCGCACGACCGAACGCCGGACAGGCCCGGTGGCGACGACCGCCGGGCCCGGCCGCCGGGCCCTTCCAGCGAGCCGGATCATTGGGGCGCAAACCGGCAGAAGCACAGGTAGCGGTGCGACACGCATCGTGCGCCTCCTGTGCGCCCTATGTCGCCACAGAACCTTCCTTCGATAGGCTGTGCACACACCGCCCCGTCGCAGACCGTGCCGTCCCCACACGGCATCGCCGTCGCGACCCTTGCGGATGTCGCACGCCATCATCCACGGCCACACCAAGGAGAGTCATCGAGCGATGGCCGGTCCCGCGTTCCGCGCCGCCGCCGTCCGAGTGCGCACCCCCGCCACCAGCGCGAATCTCGGTCCCGGCTTCGACGCCCTCGGCCTGTCCCTGGGGCTCTACGACGACGTCGTGGTCCGGGTGGCGGAATCCGGGCTGCACATCGACATCGCCGGTGAGGGTGCCGACACCCTGCCGCGCGACGAGAGCCATCTCCTCGTACGGTCGCTCCGCACCACCTTCGACCTGCTCGGCGGCCAGCCGCGCGGCCTGGAGGTCGTGTGCGCCAACCGCATTCCGCACGGCCGGGGCCTCGGCTCGTCGTCGGCGGCCATCTGCGCGGGCATCGTCGCCGCGCGGGCGGTGACCATAGGCGGGGCCGAGAAGCTCGACGAGGCGGCCATGCTGGAGCTGGCCACCGAGATCGAGGGCCACCCCGACAACGTCGCCGCCTGCCTGCTCGGCGGGTTCACCGTCTCCTGGATGGAGGCGGGCGTGGCGCGGGCCGTGCGGATGGACCCTGCGGATTCCATCGTTCCGGTGGTCTTCGTGCCTGCGAAGCCCGTACTGACCGAGACCGCCCGCCGGCTGCTGCCGCGCACCGTCCCGCATGCGGACGCCGCGGCCAACGCCGGCCGGGCGGCCCTGCTCGTGGAGGCCCTGACCAGGCGTCCCGAGCTGCTGCTGCCGGCCACCGAGGACCGGCTCCACCAGGACTACCGCGCCCCGGCGATGCCGGAGAGCGTGGCCCTGGTCAACCGACTGCGGGAGGACGGCGTGCCCGCAGTCATCTCCGGCGCGGGCCCCACGGTGCTCGCGCTGGTCGAGGACGGTGCGGCCGACAAGGTCGCACGGCTGGCGGGCGAGGGATGGGCGGCCAACCGGCTGGCCCTCGACGCCGGGGGGACGAGCGTGCTGCCGCTCGCCTGACCAGTGCCGTCCGGGGACCCGGGCGCACGAAAAACGCGGTTGCCGGTCTTGGAGAGGGGGAATGTTTGTGGGATCCGGTAGTGTTAATCTCAAGTCTGCATCCGACGCCACTACGGCTCGGTGCTGTGTGTCCCGATCAGGGACCGCTTTTCTTCCGGGAGCCTCCCAAACTGCCTGAGCATCCGGCCTGAGCAGATTTCGAGCACGCTCCGGAATCGGCGTGGGCGACATGAGTGAAGCGTTATGTCGTGCCCTTCCCTCATTCATCACGCCGGACCAATGAACTGATTCTTCCGCCGTGTACCACCGGCGGACCACCGCCCCGGCCGGTCCCGAGACGAGGACCGCCGCCGGACAGCACAACCGGTCGCCGAGCCAGACAGGCCGACGCCCGCTCCAGGGAAGGACCCCTTCGTGAGCGACACCACCGATCTGATGGGCGTGAACGCCACCGGCGCCTCCGCGCCCGCCACGGACGCTCCCGCCGCGCCTGCCTCCGGTGCTGCCACCGCCCCCAAGCGGCGCCGTTCGGGCACCGGCCTCGACGCCATGGTGCTGGCCGAGCTCCAGCAGCTCGCCTCCAGCCTCGGCATCAGGGGCACCGCGCGCATGCGCAAGGGCCAGCTGATCGAGGTCATCAAGGAGAAGCAGGCCGGAAGCTCCGCGTCCGCCAAGGCTGACGCGGCCCCCGCGGCCGGCGAGGCCGAGGGCACCAAGCCCAAGCGCCGCGCCACGTCCCGCGCCCGTACGGGTGAGGCCGCCGAGAAGACGGCCGAGAAGGCCGCCGCTGCCCAGCAGCAGATCGAGATCCCGGGCCAGCCTGCGGGCGAGGAGGCCCCGGCCGGCGAGCGCCGTCGCCGGCGCGCCACCGCCCCGGCCGGCAGCCCCGACGCCGCCGAGGCCGGTGCCCGTACCGAGGTCAAGGCCGAGGTGCGCACCGAGGCGCAGCCCGAGGCCAAGGCCGAGGCCGCGGCCGACACCGCCGAGGGCAAGGGCGCCAAGGGCGACCGCCAGGACCGCGGCGACCGCGGCCAGAAGGGCGAGCGCCGCGAGCGCCAGCGGGACCGCGACCGCCGCGGCAACCGCGACGGCGAGGCCGGCGGCGGCCAGCAGCAGGGCGGCGCGGGCCGCCAGCAGCGCGCCGAGCGTCCGCAGGACGACTTCGACGAGGACGGCGGCGGCCGGCGCGGCCGTCGTGGCCGCTACCGCGACCGCCGTGGCCGTCGTGGCCGCGAGGACTTCGCGGGCGAGCCGCAGGTGTCCGAGGACGACGTCCTGATCCCGGTCGCGGGCATCCTCGACATCCTCGACAACTACGCCTTCATCCGTACCTCCGGCTACCTGCCGGGCCCGAACGACGTCTACGTCTCCCTCGCCCAGGTCCGCAAGAACGGCCTGCGCAAGGGCGACCACGTCACCGGTGCGGTGCGGCAGCCCAAGGACGGCGAGCGCCGCGAGAAGTTCAACGCGCTCGTCCGCCTCGACTCGGTCAACGGCATGGCGCCCGAATCGGGCCGCGGGCGGCCGGAGTTCGGCAAGCTCACCCCGCTCTACCCGCAGGACCGGATGCGGCTGGAGACGGACCCGGGCGTGCTGACGACCCGGATCATCGACCTGGTCGCGCCCATCGGCAAGGGCCAGCGTGGTCTGATCGTGGCCCCGCCGAAGACCGGCAAGACCATGATCATGCAGGCGATCGCCAATGCGATCACCACCAACAACCCCGAGTGCCACCTGATGGTCGTCCTGGTCGACGAGCGTCCGGAAGAGGTCACCGACATGCAGCGGTCGGTCAAGGGCGAGGTCATCTCCTCGACCTTCGACCGCCCGGCCGAGGACCACACCACCGTCGCCGAGCTGGCCATCGAGCGCGCCAAGCGCCTCGTCGAGCTGGGTCACGACGTGGTCGTCCTGCTGGACTCGATCACCCGTCTGGGCCGCGCCTACAACCTGGCCGCCCCGGCCTCGGGCCGCATCCTGTCCGGTGGTGTCGACTCGACCGCGCTCTACCCGCCGAAGAAGTTCTTCGGTGCCGCGCGCAACATCGAGGACGGCGGCTCGCTGACCATCCTGGCCACCGCGCTGGTCGAGACCGGCTCGCGCATGGACGAGGTGATCTTCGAGGAGTTCAAGGGCACCGGCAACATGGAGCTCAAGCTCGACCGGAAGCTCTCGGACAAGCGCATCTTCCCGGCCGTGGACGTGGACGCCTCCAGCACCCGCAAGGAGGAGATCCTGCTCGGCGGCGAGGAGCTGTCGATCGTCTGGAAGCTGCGCCGCGTGCTGCACGCCCTCGACTCGCAGCAGGCGATCGAGCTGCTTCTCGACAAGATGAAGCAGACGAAGTCGAACGCCGAGTTCCTGATGCAGATCGCGAAGACCACGCCCTCGCCGGGCAACGGCAACGACTGATCGCATCGTCGCGAGCAACGAGCACGGAGCCTCCCCGTCACCTTCCCGGTGACGGGGAGGCTCCTCCCGTTTCCGGGCCCGTCGCCCCGCCGTCCCGCCGTCGTGATCTTTCCGTGACATTTTGAGATTTGCACCACAGCGACCCCGGCCGTCCACCGGCCGGATCGTCACCCCTCCCATGGCCGAAACCGCAGGTGAGGGCTGCAACGGCAGCATTTTGCGTACAACGTCCGACGTATCTTTTCTCAGACATTCCTCAGATACCGCTGTGCAACCCTGGCGCAGACTTCCCCGTCAACCAGCACGGGGCGAGCAGCGAAGGACTGCAAGGGACTGAGGGAGACATGGCCGAGGAGAGCAAGGGCAGGCGGGCCGGTGCCCACCGCCGTGGCGGGCGCGGCCGCCGCCGGAAGCCTCCGGTCCGCCGCAAGGGGCGCCGGATAGCCGCGTGGAGCGCGGCTGGTCTGGTGCTGTTCGGCGGCGCGGGCTGCGGCTACCTCTACCTGAAGTTCAACGGCAACCTGCACAGCGTCGACATCAACGCGGCCCTGGGCAAGAACCGCCCGGACAACGTCGACAACGGCTCGATGGACATCCTGCTGCTCGGCTCCGACTCCCGGGCCGGCGCCAATGGCAAGTACGGCCGCGACGAGGGCAGCTCCCGCTCCGACACGGCGATGATCGTCCACGTCTACGCGGGTCACAAGGAGGCCAGCGTGGTCTCCATCCCCCGCGACACCATCGTCTCCCGCCCCGCCTGCACCACCCCGTCCGGCAGGACGGTGCCCGCGGTGAAGCGCGAGCAGTTCAACGAGGCGTACTCCATCGGCGGCGCCGTCTGCGCGGTCAAGACCGTCGAGGCGATGACCAACATCCGCATGGACCACTACCTGGAGGTCGACTTCGCCGGCTTCCAGAACCTGATCGACAAGCTCGGCGGCGTGAAGGTCACCACCACCAAGCCGATCAACGACCGGTGGAGCCACCTCAAGCTGGACGCCGGCGAGCACGTCCTCACCGGCGAGCAGTCGCTCGGCCTGGTCCGCACCCGGCACGGCGTGGGCGACGGCAGCGACCTCGGCCGGATCAAGCTCCAGCAGGCGTTCATCAAGGCGCTGCTGGACCAGGTGAAGTCGGTCG
This sequence comes from Streptomyces mashuensis, assembly GCF_014654785.1. Lineage (GTDB taxonomy): Bacteria > Actinomycetota > Actinomycetes > Streptomycetales > Streptomycetaceae > Streptomyces > Streptomyces mashuensis. The sequence goes on along the minus strand of NZ_BNBD01000006.1, from coordinate 296,183 downwards.
GCCTGTTCACCAGCCCCACCAAGCTCTACGGCATCGCCGACACCGCCACCAAGGCGCTCACCACCGACAAGGACCTGGCCTCCGTCGACAAGCTCTACGGCTTCGCCAACAGCCTCAAGGGCATCGGCTCCGGCGACATGCGCATGGTGACGCTGCCCGTCGGCCCCGACCCCCGCGACCAGGACCGGGTGATTCCGCTGCCGGCCGCCACCGAGGCCCTCTGGGCCGCCCTGCGCGACGACAAGCCCGTCCCGGACGTCGCCCTCAAGGAGGGCGACGGCGCGAAGACGCAGGCCGACGACGTGGTGAAATAGCCCGGGAATACCGGCCGGCCGCCCCCCGTTTTGGGGGATGCGGCCAGTACTGGCAGACTGGTACGTCGGCCCCGGTTCACGTAAGGCAATCCCGCCTCTACGACCCGGTGCCCTCCCGAACCTAGGAGAACCCTTGAAGCGCGACATCCACCCGGAGTACGTCGAGACCCAGGTCAGCTGCACCTGCGGTAACTCGTTCACCACCCGTAGCACGATCGACGGCGGCGTCATCCGCGCCGAGGTCTGCTCGGCTTGCCACCCCTTCTACACCGGCAAGCAGAAGATCCTCGACACCGGTGGCCGCGTGGCGCGGTTCGAGGCCCGCTTCGGCAAGAACGCCGGGTCGGCGAAGAAGTAGCGACCCCCAGGCGCCGGTCCGCGGGCACCCTTCGTGCGAGGGGTGCCCGGACCGGCGCTTTGTCGTCCGGCAGGACCGGCCCCGAGGGCCGGCCCGCAGGCCGCAGCACCCAGGCCCGTACCTTCGCCTTCATCTCCACCAGTCCACCAGGGAATCTTGATGTTCGAGGCAGTCGAGGAACTGGTCGGTGAACACGCCGACCTCGAGAAGCGGCTCGCCGACCCCGCCGTCCACGCGGACCAGGCGAACGCCCGCAAGCTCAACAAGCGCTACGCCGAGCTGACCCCGATCGTCGGCACCTACCGCGCCTGGCGGCGGACCGGGGACGACATCGAGACCGCCCGCGAGTTCGCCGCGGACGATCCCGACTTCGCCGCCGAGGTCAAGGAGCTGGAGAAGACGCGCGAGGGGCTCACCGAGAAGCTCCGGCTGCTGCTGGTCCCGCGCGACCCCAGCGACGACAAGGACGTCATCCTCGAGATCAAGGCGGGCGCGGGCGGCGACGAGTCGGCGCTCTTCGCCGGCGACCTGCTGCGCATGTACCTGCGCTACGCGGAGCGCGTCGGCTGGAAGACCGAGATCATCGACGCCACCGAGTCCGAGCTGGGCGGCTACAAGGACGTCCAGGTCGCGGTGAAGGCGAAACCTCATCGGGACAGCAACGGCGCCACCGAGCCCGGCCAGGGCGTCTGGGCCCGCCTGAAGTACGAGGGCGGCGTGCACCGCGTCCAGCGCGTGCCGGCCACCGAGTCGCAGGGCCGCATCCACACCTCCGCCGCGGGCGTGCTCGTCACCCCCGAGGCCGAGGAGATCGACGTCGAGATCAACCCCAACGACCTGCGGATCGACGTCTACCGCTCGTCGGGCCCCGGCGGCCAGTCGGTCAACACCACCGACTCCGCCGTGCGCATCACCCACCTGCCCACCGGCGTGGTGGCCTCCTGCCAGAACGAGAAGAGCCAGCTCCAGAACAAGGAGCAGGCCATGCGCATCCTGCGCTCCCGGCTGCTGGCCGCCGCCCAGGAGGAGGCCGAGCGCAACGCCGCCGACGCGCGCCGCAGCCAGGTCCGCACGGTGGACCGGTCCGAGAAGATCCGCACCTACAACTTCCCGGAAAACCGCATTTCGGACCACCGCGTGGGGTTCAAGGCGTACAACTTGGACCAGGTGCTCGACGGCGATCTGGACGCGGTGATCCAGGCGTGCGTCGACGCCGACTCGGCCGCCAAGCTCGCCGCGACGAGCTGACGGCCGGCCGACGGCCGATGCCCCGGCCGGCGACGGCCCCGACCGGCCGACCGACCGGTGTGTGACCAGGACGCGAGAGGACCAACGTGAATCTGCTGCTCGCAGAGGTGGCGCAAGCCACCCAGCGGCTGGCCGACGCCGGCGTGCCGTCTCCGCGCTTCGACGCGGAGGAGCTCGCCGCCTTTGTGCACGGCGTCAAGCGGGGTGAGCTGCACACCGTCCCCGACGCGGACTTCGACGCCCGCTACTGGGAGGCGGTGGCGCGCCGCGAGGCCCGCGAGCCGCTGCAGCACATCACCGGCCGCGCCTTCTTCCGCTACCTGGAGCTCCAGGTGGGCCCCGGCGTGTTCGTGCCCCGCCCCGAGACCGAGTCGGTCGTGGGCTGGGCCATAGACGCCGTCCGGGCCATGGACGTCGTCGAACCGCTGATCGTCGACCTGTGCACCGGCTCCGGCGCCATCGCGCTGGCCCTCGCCCAGGAAGTGCCCCGGTCCCGGGTGCACGCCGTCGAGCTCGACGAGTCCGCCCTGGCCTGGGCGCAGAAGAACGTCGAGGGCTCCCGGGTCAAGCTGCACCACGGCAACGCCCTGACCGCCCTGCCCGAACTGGACGGCCAGGTCGACCTGGTGATCTCCAACCCGCCGTACATCCCGCTCACCGAGTGGGAGTACGTGGCCCCCGAGGCCCGCGACCACGACCCCGAGCTCGCGCTGTTCTCCGGCGAGGACGGCCTGGACACCATCCGGGGCCTGGAGCGCACCGCCCACCGCCTGCTGCGGCCCGGCGGCGTCGTCGTCATCGAGCACGCCGACACCCAGGGCGGCCAGGTCCCGTGGATCTTCGCCGAGGAGAAGGGCTGGGCGGACGCGGCCGACCACCCCGACCTCAACAACCGGCCCCGCTTCGCCACGGCCCGCAAGGCGCTCCCGTGAGCGTCGCACGACTTTCGACCGACACCCGGCCCGAGGAGGTCTCCTAAATGGCACGGCGATACGACTGCAGCGACGCGCAGGACCGCAGGACCGGTCTGCGCGAGGCAGCCGCCGCGGTCCGCCGCGGTGAGCTGGTCGTCCTGCCCACCGACACCGTGTACGGCGTCGGCGCGGACGCCTTCAGCCGCGACGCCGTGGCCGACCTCCTCAAGGCCAAGGGCCGCGGCCGCGGCATGCCCTCGCCCGTCCTCGTCGGCTCCCCGAACACGCTGCACGGCCTGGTCACCGACTTCTCCGAGCAGGCGTGGGAGCTCGTCGACGCCTTCTGGCCCGGCGCCCTCACCCTGGTCGCCAAGCACCAGCCGTCCCTCACCTGGGACCTCGGCGAGACCCGCGGCACCGTCGCGGTCCGCATGCCGCTGCACCCCGTGGCCATCGAGCTGCTCACCGAGTTCGGCCCCATGGCGGTCTCCAGCGCCAACCTCACCGGCCACCCCGCGCCGCAGACCTGCGACGCCGCCCAGGAGATGCTCGGCGACTCCGTCTCCGTCTACCTCGACGGCGGCGCCACCCCCGCCGACGTGCCGTCCTCCATCGTGGACGTCACCGGCGAGGTGCCCGTCCTGCTGCGCGCCGGCGCGCTGAGCGCCGAGCAGCTGCGCGAGGTGGTACCCGAACTCGAGGTGGCCAATTGATCGCCCCACAGGGGCGTGGCATAGCGGGACCGGACACCTCCACCGACACCTTCCGCATCCTCCACGTCAGCACCGGCAACGTCTGCCGCTCGCCCATCACCGAGCGGCTGACCCTGCACGCCCTCACGCACCGCCTGGGCGACCCCCGGGCGGGCGGCGTGGTGGTGGAGAGCGCCGGCACCTGGGGCCACGAGGGCGCGCCCATGGAGGCGCACGCCGCCACGGTCCTCGCCGACTTCGGTGCCGACCCGCACGGCTTCATTGGCCGGGAGCTGCTCGACGAGCACGTCATCCGCGCCGACCTGGTGCTCACCGCCACCCGCGACCACCGCGCCCAGGTCATCTCCATGGGCCACTCGGCGGGGCTGCGCACGTTCACGCTGAAGGAGTTCACCCGCCTCGTACGGGCCATAGACCCCGCCACGCTGCCCGACCCCGAGCGGGCCGGCGGTGTCGTCGAGCGGGCCCGTGCCCTGGTGCAGGCCGCCGCCGCGCTGCGCGGCTGGCTGCTGGCGCCCAGCGCGGAGGCCGACGAGGTGCACGACCCGTACGGCGCCCCGATCACCTTCTTCCGGTCCATCGGCGACGAGATCAACCAGGCCCTGGACCCCGTCGTCACCGCCCTCACCGGCGTCCCCGCCCGGCACTGAGGTTCCGGGGCCGCACGGCCCTGCGGCCGCACCCCGGCGGGCCTACATTGGGGGTGAGCCCCCGCGATCCCGCCGGGTGCCCCCGCACCCGGACACCGCCCGCTCCTCACGCCCGGAGGCGGCCATGTCCGCAACCCCCGCACCGGCCGGCGGCATCCGTACGGCGGCCCTCCCCGAGGCCGCACCGGCGACCCCCGTGCCCTCCGCGGCGCCTCCACCGCACCCCGCCTGGGGCGACGGCTTCGCGGACCTGCTGCGCGCCGACCCCGACGTCGCCGGGCTGCTGCTCGCCGAGGCCGAGCGGCAGACCACCGGGCTCCAGCTGACCGCCGCGGAGAACTTCGCCTCGCCCGCCGTCCTCGCCGCGCTCGGCTCGCCGCTCACCAACAAGTACGCCGAGGGCTACCCCGGCGCCCGCCACCACGGCGGCTGCGAGATCGTCGACATGGCCGAACGCCTCGCCACGGGCCGCGCCACGGCCCTGTTCGGCGCCGACCACGCCAACGTGCAGCCGCACTCGGGCACCGCCGCCGTGCTCGCGGCGTACGCGGCCGTCCTGGCGCCCGGCGACACCGTGCTCGCCCTCGACCTGCACCACGGCGGCCACCTGGTGCACGGCTCGCCGGCCACCCTGGCCGGTTCCCGCTACCGCTTCGTCGGCTACGGGCTCTGCCCGGAGACGGGCCTGATCGACTACGACCGCGTCCGCGACCTCGCCCGCCGGCACCGCCCCCGCGCCCTCGTGTGCGGCTCCACGTCCTACCCGCGCCACCCCGACTACGCGGCCTTCCGCGAGATCGCCGACGAGACCGGGGCCGTGCTGATCGTCGACGCCGCCCACCCCATCGGCCTGGTCGCCGGGGGAGCGGCGCCCAGCCCGGTGCCGTACGCCGACGTGGTCTGCGCCACCACCCACAAGGTGCTGCGCGGGCCCCGGGGCGGGCTCCTGCTGTGCGGCACGGACCGGGCGGGTGCCGTGGACCGCGCGGTCTTCCCGCACGCCCAGGGCGGCGCCCAGATGCAGGAGGTGGCCGCCAAGGCCGTCGCGTTCGGGGAGGCGGCAACCCCGGCGTTCGCCGCGTACGCCCATCAGGTGGTGGCCAACGCGCGGGCGCTGGCCGCGGCCCTCGCCGAGGAGGGCTTCGGCATCGCCACCGGCGGCACCGACACCCACCTCGTGGCCGCCGACGTGACGCCGCTGGGCGTCGACGCGGCCACCGCGCGCCGCCGGCTGGCCGCGGCGGCCATCGTCCTCGACACCTGTGGCCTGGGCCCGGGCGCCGCCCGCGGCCTGCGGCTGGGCACCGCGGCGATCACCACGCAGGGCCTGGGCACGGCCGAGATGGCCCAGGTCGCGGGGGTGATGGCGGCGGCCGTCCGGGCGGGCTCGCCGGGCGGCCCGGAGGTCGCCGAAGTCCGGGCCCAGGTGGCCGGACTGGCCGGAAGGTTCCCCCCGTATCGCTCCCACATGTGATCATTTGCAACCGCCACGGCCCCCGGGGCGTCTTCTCCCGCGTTCACGGAACGGGGGCGGACGCGAATATGGTGTGGGGCTGTGATGTCCAGCGCGACCCCTGGGGCAGCCCGTGCGTGAATACCTGCTGACGTTGTGCGTCACCGCGGCGGTCACCTACCTGCTGACGGGACCGGTGCGGAAGTTCGCGATCGCCGCCGGCGCCATGCCGGAGATCCGGGCGCGCGACGTGCACCGGGAGCCGACGCCGCGCCTCGGCGGGATCGCGATGTTCGGCGGGCTGTGCGCGGGGCTGCTGGTGGCCGCGCACCTGTCGAACCTGCGGCGCGTCTTCGAGCTGTCCAACGAGCCCAGAGCGCTGCTGTCCGGCGCGGGCCTGATCTGGCTGCTGGGCGTGCTGGACGACAAGTGGGGCGTGGACGCCCTGGTGAAGCTGGGCGGCCAGATGATCGCCGCCGGTGTGATGGTGCTCCAGGGCCTGACCATCCTGTTCATCCCGGTGCCCGGCGTGGGCACGGTGTCGCTCACGCCGATGCAGGGCACCCTGCTGACCGTCGCGCTCATCGTCATCACCATCAACGCCGTGAACTTCGTCGACGGCCTGGACGGCCTGGCGGCCGGCATGGTGTGCATCGCCGCGGCCGCGTTCTTCCTCTACGCGTACCGGCTGTGGTTCGGCCACGGCCTGGAGGCCGCCGCGCCCGCGACGCTGTTCGCCGCCGTGCTGATGGGCATGTGCCTGGGCTTCCTGCCGCACAACATGCACCCCGCGCGGATCTTCATGGGCGACTCCGGGTCGATGCTCATCGGCCTGGTGCTGGCGGCCGGCGCCATCTCCATCACCGGCCAGGTCGACCCGGACGCGCTGGCGCTGTGGGCGGGGTCGGAGCGGGCCGCGGTGACCACCACCGTGCCCGTCTACATCCCGCTGCTGCTGCCGCTGACGGTGATCGCGGTGCCCGTCGCGGACCTGCTGCTGGCCATCGTGCGGCGCACCTGGAAGGGGCAGTCGCCGTTCGCCGCGGACCGCGGTCACCTGCACCACCGGCTGCTGGAGATCGGCCACTCGCACAGCCGGGCCGTGCTGATCATGTACTTCTGGTCGGCGCTCATCGCCTTCGGCACCGTGGCCTACTCGGTGAACTCGGCGAGCATGTGGATCCTGCTGGTCGTGGTCTTCCTCAGCGCGGTGGGCCTGGTGCTGCTGCTGATGCCGCGGTTCACGCCGCGCGCCCCGCGCTGGGCCGAGCGGTTCGTGCCGCCGCGCTACCGCCGCCGGGCGGTGCCCGCCGCCGCGCAGGCCGCCGGTGCCGGGCCGGCGGTGGACGCCGACGCGGACGGGAGTGCGGACGGGAGCGCGGACGGGGAGGCCGCCGCGGAGCGCCGCCGTCCGGTGCCGGCCGGGCTGCACGGCGCGACGGCGATCGGCGACCGGTCGCGGTTCGCGCACGCCCGCCGCAGCCTGCCCCGCGACTGACCGGGGGCTGACCCGGGGTCTGACGAGCCGTAAGCATTCCGTAGGCGTTCGTGGGCAGGGAGTGTGGCGTGTGTCATGAACGGGGCGTGTCCCGGGGCGCCGCATAGCAGAGGGAAAGGCCCCTCGTCACCCCGATGACCTGCGCATTGACCCCTGAGTGTGACATGCGGCACACGAAGTAGGTAAAGACCTCATCAAATAGTTTGTGATACCGTTCACGAAACCGGGAGTTAGAGCCGAAGGGTCGCGACAGGGCGGCACTTCGCTGCGAGCCGTGCCTCATTCCCGGGGATACGCTCGTCACGACGAATCGTTGCTTCCGACTTTCGCCGGAGAACCCTTCATGCAGTCCAACGACGCCCGAACGCTCCTGCAGTGCGCCGTGCCGACCGCCGTCACCGGCGTGCTCGCCGTCGCCCTTGCCTACGCTCTGGCCGGCGGGAAGGGCTCCGTCGGGGCTGCCGTGGGGGTCGCCCTGGCGGCCGGAGTCATGGCCATGGGCCTGGTGGTCCTCCAGCGGACCGCCAAGCACCTGCCCGACCTGTTCCAGATGATGGGGCTGCTGCTCTACGTCGTCCAGGTCCTGCTGGTCGGTGTCTTCCTGATGGCCTTCAAGAACACCACGCTCTTCAACACCAAGGCCTTCGCCTTCTCGTTGCTCGCCGCGACCCTCGTGTGGATCGGGGCCCAGACGCGTTCCTACCTGAAGGCCAAGATTCTGTACGTGGACCCCGGGTCGGGCGACGCGTCGGGCGGCGGCACGTCCGCCCCCGCCGGTTCCGTGTCATGAGTGGTAGGCCCGGGATAAAGACGCGCGTGCTCACCTGCTATCGTCCGGTGCCATCTGAGGTGCAGCGGACGCAGGCGGCCGCATCCCCGAACTTCCCGGGTGACAGCCGGCGGCCCGTGCGGCTGACGCCTGCAACGCCTGACGGCCGTCACCGGCCGACCTGCCGCACCCCTGTCCGTAAGACCAGTCCAGTGCCGTTCCGTGGCTGCGCGCCGCGCCGACACAACGAGGTTGCCGTACCTATGCGCCACGCTGAAGGAGCTCGCGGTGAGTGCTGACCAGATGCTCGCCTTCGAGACCGATTGCCACATCTTCCAAGGGTGCGGCTTCCCGGCTCCGGGGCTCCACTCATTCGTCTTCGAGCCGCTCTTCACCGTCGGCGGCTTCGAATTCAACAAGCCGATGCTGCTGGCGATCCTCGGCTCGCTCGTCGTCGTGGGGTTCTTCTGGGCGGCTTTCGGCAGGGCCAAGGTGGTCCCGGGCAAGCTCCAGATGATCGGTGAGGCCGGTTACGACTTCGTCCGGCGGGGCCTCGTCTACGACGCCCTGGGGAAGAAGGAGGGCGAGAAGTACGTCCCCCTCATGGTCTCCCTGTTCTTCTTCGTCTGGATGATGAACCTCTGGTCGATCATCCCGGTGGCGTCCTTCCCGGTGACCTCGATCATCGCCTACCCCGCGGGCCTGGCGCTGATGGTCTACATCCTCTGGGTCGGCCTGACCTTCAAGAAGCACGGCTTCGTCGGCGCCTGGAAGAACATCACCGGCTACGACAAGACGCTCGGCTGGATCCTTCCCCTGATCGTGGTGCTCGAGTTCTTCTCGAACCTGATCATCCGGCCCTTCACCCACGCGGTCCGGCTCTTCGCCAACATGTTCGCCGGTCACATGCTCATCGTGATGTTCACGATCGCCAGCTGGTACCTGCTGAACGGGATCGGCATCGCCTACGCGAGCGCGTCCTTCGTGATGACGATCGTGATGACCGCCTTCGAGCTCTTCATCCAGGCCGTCCAGGCGTACGTCTTCGTCCTGCTGGCCTGCAACTACGTCCAGGGCGCGCTCGCCGAGCACCACTGAGCACCCGCTCCTCCCCGTACTGACAGACGTCCGGTGGCCAACCCCCACCGGTCCGTGAAAGAGAAGGAAGTAACGGCATGTCCGCTGCTCTCGAAATGGTCAACCTCGCCTCCAAGGACGCCTTCACCGGCAGCGCCAGCGCGATCGGCTACGGCCTCGCTGCCATCGGCCCCGGCGTCGGCGTCGGCATCATCTTCGGCAACGGCACCCAGGCCCTGGCCCGCCAGCCCGAGGCCGCCGGCCTCATCCGCACCAACCAGATCATGGGCTTCGCCTTCTGTGAGGCGCTCGCCCTGATCGGCATCGTCATGGGCTTCGTTTACCAGTAAACCGACCCGCGACTGTTTCCGACGAAAGGCACTGATGTGTACGCCCTGACGCACTTGGCGTCCGAGGAGATGGAGAACCCTCTCCTCCCGCCGATGCCAGAGCTCGTCATCGGCATCGTCGCCTTCCTCATCGTCTTCCTGTTCCTCGGCAAGAAGCTCCTCCCGAACATCAACAAGGTTCTGGAGGAGCGCCGGGCGGCCATCGAAGGCGGCATGGAGCAGGCCAAGGCCGCGAAGGACGAGGCGCAGCAGGTACTCGAGGACTACCGTGCCCAGCTCGCCGACGCCCGGCACGAGGCCGCGCGCCTGCGCCAGGAGGCGCAGGAGCAGGGCGTCACGATGATCGCCGAGATGCGGGCCGAGGGCCAGCGGCAGCGCGACGAGATCGTCGCCGCGGGCCACGCCCAGGTCGAGGCCGACCGCAAGGCCGCCGCGGCCGCGCTGCGTCAGGACGTGGGCCGGCTGGCCATCGACCTGGCGAGCCGGATCGTGGGCGAGTCCCTGCAGGACCAGGCCCGGCAGAGCCGTACCGTCGACCGCTTCCTCGACGCGCTCGAGGAGCAGCCGGCGGCCGTGACGAAGGCAGAGGCGACCCGATGAACGGAGCGAGCCGGGAGGCCCTGGCCTCCGCCCGGGACGGTCTGGACGCGCTGGCGGACAACACCTCGGTCGACGCCGCGAAGCTGGCCGAGGAGCTGGCCGCGGTCACGGCGCTGCTGGACCGTGAGGTCTCCCTGCGCCGGGTCCTGACCGACCCGGCGCAGCCGGGCGCCGCCAAGGCCGAGCTGGCCGGCCGGCTGCTGCGCGGCCAGGTGGGCGACGCGTGCGCCGACCTGGTCACGGGCATGGTCCGGTCCCGCTGGTCCTCCTCGCGCGACCTGGTCGACGCGCTGGAGGAGCTGGCCGCGAGCGCCGACCTGATCGCCGCCGAGCGGTCGGGCGACCTCGACGACGTGGAGGACGAGGTGTTCCGCTTCGGGCGGATCGTCACGTCCAACTCGGAGCTGCGGGCGGCGCTGGCCGACCGTGTCGCCGGCCGTGAGGCCAAGGCGGCTCTCGTGCGGGAGCTGCTGGGCGGCCGGGCGAAGCCGGTCACGGAGCGCCTCGTGCTCCGCCTGGTGACCGCGCCGCGTGGCCGTAGCCTGGAAGGTGGGCTGAATGCCCTCTCCAAGCTGGCCGCGGACCGCCGGGACCGCATGGTCGCGGAGGTCACCACCGCGGTGCCGCTGAGCGACCAGCAGAAGCAGCGCCTGGGGAACGCCCTGGCCGGGCTGTACGGGCGACGCGTCCACCTGAACCTGGACGTGGACCCCGAGGTGGTCGGCGGCGTCCAGGTGCGGATCGGCGACGAGGTCATCGACGGCACCATCGCCGAGCGGCTCGCCGAGGCGGGCCGTCGGATGGCCGGCTGACCAGCCACCAACTCAAGAGCATGTACTGACGGCCCGGGTTGGGCCGACGGTGTCCTCTGGGGGACAGTCCCCAGACCCCCCAGAATTACTTAGGGCCCAACAAGGAGAGCAGGGAACCCAGATGGCGGAGCTCACGATCCGGCCGGAGGAGATCCGGGACGCGCTGGAGAACTTTGTCCAGGCGTACAAGCCGGACGCGGCCTCGCGCGAGGAGGTCGGTACGGTCAGCGTTGCCGGCGACGGCATCGCGAAGGTCGAGGGTCTTCCCTCGGCCATGGCGAACGAGCTGCTGCGGTTCGAGGACGGCACCCTCGGTCTCGCCCTCAACCTCGAGGAGCGCGAGATCGGTGCGGTCATCCTCGGCGAGTTCAGCGGCATCGAGGAGGGCCAGCCGGTGCACCGCACCGGTGAGGTGCTCTCCGTCGCGGTGGGCGAGGGCTACCTCGGCCGCGTCGTCGACCCGCTGGGCAACCCGATCGACGGCCTCGGCGAGATCGCGACCGAGGGCCGCCGCGCCCTCGAACTGCAGGCCCCCGGCGTCATGGTCCGCAAGTCGGTCCACGAGCCGATGGAGACCGGCTACAAGGCCGTCGACGCCATGACCCCGGTCGGCCGTGGCCAGCGTCAGCTGATCATCGGTGACCGCCAGACCGGCAAGACCGCGCTCGCGATCGACACGATCATCAACCAGCGCGACAACTGGCGCTCCGGCGACCCGAAGAAGCAGGTCCGCTGCATCTACGTCGCCATCGGCCAGAAGGGCTCCACCATCGCGTCCGTGCGCGGCGCGCTGGAGGAGGCCGGCGCCCTGGAGTACACGACCATCGTCGCCGCTCCCGCGTCCGACCCGGCCGGCTTCAAGTACCTCGCCCCCTACACCGGCTCGGCCATCGGCCAGCACTGGATGTACCAGGGCAAGCACGTGCTGATCGTCTTCGACGACCTCTCCAAGCAGGCCGACGCCTACCGCGCCGTCTCCCTGCTGCTGCGCCGCCCGCCGGGCCGTGAGGCCTACCCGGGTGACGTCTTCTACCTGCACTCGCGTCTGCTGGAGCGCTGCGCCAAGCTCTCCGACGACATGGGCGCCGGTTCGATGACGGGTCTGCCGATCGTCGAGACCAAGGCCAACGACGTCTCGGCGTTCATCCCGACCAACGTCATCTCCATCACCGACGGCCAGTGCTTCCTGGAGTCCGACCTGTTCAACGCCGGTCAGCGCCCGGCCCTGAACGTCGGTATCTCGGTCTCCCGTGTCGGTGGCTCCGCCCAGCACAAGGCCATGAAGCAGGTCTCCGGCCGGCTCCGCGTGGACCTCGCCCAGTACCGCGAGCTGGAGGCGTTCGCCGCCTTCGGTTCCGACCTGGACGCCGCGTCGAAGGCCGCCCTGGAGCGCGGTAAGCGCATGGTCGAGCTGCTGAAGCAGGCCCAGTACGCGCCGTACGCCACCGAGGACCAGGTCGTCTCGATCTGGGCCGGCACCACGGGCAAGATGGACGACGTCCCGGTCGAGGACATCCGCCGCTTCGAGCGCGAGCTGCTCGACTTCCTGCACCGCGAGCACAAGGGTCTGATGACCTCCATCCGCGAGGGCGGCAAGATGTCCGACGACACGCTGCAGGCCGTGGGCGACGCGATCGCCGCGTTCAAGCAGCAGTTCGAGACCTCGGACGGCAAGCTGCTGGGCGAGGGCTGAGCATATGGGTGCCCAGCTCCGGGTCTACAAGAGGCGGATCAAGTCCGTCTCCGCGACCAAGAAGATCACCAAGGCGATGGAGATGATCGCCGCCTCGCGCATCGTCAAGGCACAGCGCCAGGTGGCCGCGTCCACTCCGTACGCCAGTGAGCTCACCCGGGCAGTGACCGCGGTTGCCACCGGCTCCAACACCAAGCACGCCCTGACCACCGAGGTCGACAACCCGGTCCGGGCCGCGGTCCTGCTCGTCACGAGCGACCGCGGTCTGGCCGGCGGCTACTCGTCCAACGCGATCAAGGCCGCCGAGCAGCTCACCCAGCGCCTCAAGGCGCAGGGCAAGGACGTCGTCACGTACATCGTCGGCCGCAAGGGCGTCGCGTACTACGGCTTCCGCGAGCGCCCGGTCGCCGGCTCGTGGACGGGCTTCACCGACAGCCCGACCTACGCCGACGCCAAGCGCGTGGCCGGCCCGCTGATCGAGGCGGTCCAGCTGGACACGGCCGAGGGCGGCGTGGACGAGCTGCACATCGTCTTCACGGAGTTCGTGTCGATGATGACGCAGACGCCGGTCGACAAGCGGCTGCTGCCGCTGAGCCTCGAGGTCACGGCGGAGGAGACGGAGGCGGTCAAGGACAAGATCCTGCCGCTGTACGACTTCGAGCCGTCCGACGAGGCGGTGCTCGACGCACTGCTGCCGCGGTACGTCGAGTCGCGGATCTACAACGCCCTGCTGCAGGCCGCCGCCTCCGAGCACGCGGCCCGCCGCCGGGCGATGAAGTCGGCGACCGACAACGCCGAGGAGCTCATCAAGTCGCTCACGCGGCTTGCCAACGCGGCCCGACAGGCCGACATCACCCAGGAAATCAGCGAGATCGTCGGTGGCGCCAGCGCCCTGGCCGACGCGACCGCGGGGAGTGACCGATAAATGACCACCACTGTTGAGACGGCCGCCGCGACGGGCCGCGTCGCCCGGGTCATCGGCCCGGTCGTCGACGTGGAGTTCCCCGTCGACGCGATGCCGGAGATCTACAACGCCCTGACCGTCGAGGTCGCCGACCCGGCCGAGGCCGGGAAGAAGAAGACCCTGACGCTCGAGGTCGCGCAGCACCTGGGCGAGGGCCTGGTGCGCGCCATCTCCATGGAGCCCACCGACGGCCTGGTCCGTCAGGCCCCGGTGACCGACACCGGCGACGGCATCACCGTGCCCGTCGGCGACGTCACCAAGGGCCGGGTGTTCAACACCCTCGGCAAGATCCTGAACGAGCCCGAGGCCGAGGCCGAGGTCACCGAGCGCTGGTCCATCCACCGCAAGGCCCCGGCGTTCGACCAGCTCGAGTCGAAGACCGAGATGTTCGAGACCGGTCTGAAGGTCGTCGACCTGCTGACCCCGTACGTCAAGGGCGGCAAGATCGGTCTGTTCGGTGGTGCCGGTGTCGGCAAGACCGTTCTGATCCAGGAAATGATCATGCGTGTGGCCAAGCTGCACGATGGTGTTTCCGTGTTCGCCGGCGTCGGCGAGCGCACCCGTGAGGGCAACGACCTCATCCACGAGATGGCCGACTCGGGCGTTCTGGACAAGACCGCCCTGGTCTTCGGCCAGATGGACGAGCCCCCGGGCACCCGTCTGCGCGTGGCCCTGGCCGGTCTGACCATGGCGGAGTACTTCCGCGATGTGCAGAAGCAGGACGTGCTGTTCTTCATCGACAACATCTTCCGCTTCACCCAGGCCGGTTCCGAGGTCTCCACCCTGCTGGGCCGCATGCCCTCCGCGGTGGGTTACCAGCCGAACCTGGCCGACGAGATGGGCCTCCTCCAGGAGCGCATCACCTCGACCCGTGGTCACTCGATCACCTCGATGCAGGCGATCTACGTCCCCGCGGACGACCTGACCGACCCGGCCCCGGCGACGACCTTCGCCCACCTGGACGCGACCACCGTTCTCTCGCGTCCGATCTCGGAGAAGGGCATCTACCCGGCGGTGGACCCGCTGGACTCGACGTCCCGCATCCTGGACCCGCGCTACATCACGCAGGAGCACTACGAGTGCGCCTCCCGCGTCAAGGGGATCCTGCAGAAGTACAAGGACCTCCAGGACATCATCGCCATCCTCGGCATCGACGAGCTCGGCGAGGAGGACAAGCTCGTCGTGCACCGCGCCCGTCGTGTCGAGCGCTTCCTGTCGCAGAACACCCACGCGGCGAAGCAGTTCACCGGCGTCGACGGCTCGGACGTGCCGCTGGACGAGTCCATCGCCGCGTTCAACGCGATCTGCGACGGTGAGTTCGACCACTTCCCCGAGCAGGCCTTCTTCATGTGCGGCGGTCTCGAGGACCTGAAGAAGAACGCCAAGGAGCTGGGCGTCTCCTGAGCCCCGTGCTCACGGACCGGGGGCGGGGCGCCCCCGCCCCCGGTCCGTACGTCCCCTATTCTTTGACCCAACACCCGCCGTGCCCGGCGGGTGGAGACCCGAGGAGCCACGTTGGCTGCTGAGCTGCACGTCGAGCTGGTCGCGGCGGACCGAAGCGTCTGGTCCGGCGAGGCCACTCTGGTCATCGCGCGTACCACATCGGGTGACATCGGCGTCATGCCCGGCCACCAGCCGCTGCTCGGTGTGCTCGAGTCCGGCCCGGTGACCATCAAGACCGCCGACGGCGCGACCGTCGTCGCCGCGGTGCACGGTGGGTTCATCTCGTTCGCCGACGACAAGCTCTCGCTGCTCGCGGAGATCGCGGAGCTCGCCGACGAGATCGACGTCGAGCGCGCGGAGCGGGCGCTCGAGCGCGCCAAGTCGGAGGCGGACGCCGCCGCCGAGCGGCGCGCGGATGTCCGGCTGAAGGCGGTCACGGGCGTTCACTAGCCCGAGATCCGCTACACGTACGTCCCTCAGCCGCGGACCGCACTGGAAGATCCCAGGGCGGTCCGCGGCTGAGGCAATAACGCAGGTGCGGTTGCTCTAGATGATGCGAGGAGGTCGGTGGAGATGGTCCTCGCGCTGCTCGTGAGCGGCATCGTCGTCCTGCTGGTGCTGGCGGGGCTGTTCGTCTTCGGACTGCGCAGACGGCTCATCCAGCGGTCCGGCGGTACGTTCGACTGCAGCCTGCGCTGGAACGTTCCCGAGGACGACCCCGAACCCGCCGGCAAGGGCTGGGTGTACGGGGTCGCGCGCTACAACGGTGACCGGATCGAGTGGTTCCGGGTCTTCTCGTACGCACCCCGGCCGCGCCGGGTCCTGGACCGGGACGCCATCGAGGTGGTGCGCCGCCGCGTCCCGCAGGGCGAGGAGGAGCTCGCGCTGCTGTCGGACGCGGTCGTCCTGGTGTGCCGGCACCGGGAGACGCTCCTGGAGCTGGCGATGAGCGAGGACGCACTGACCGGCTTCCTGGCCTGGCTGGAGGCGGCGCCGCCGGGCCAGCGCGTGAACGTTGCCTGAACCCCGTGGTGGGGGTGCCCCCGGACGGAGTCTGGGGGAGTGGCCTGAACCCCGTGGTGGGGGTGCCCCCGGACGGAGTCTGGGGGAGTGGCCTGAACCCCGTGGTGGGGGTGCCCCCGGACGGAGTCTGGGGGAGTGGCCTGAGCGGCTTCAGAGGCTGATCTTTTCCTTTTCCGTCTCCGGCTCCTTCTTCGGCCAGAGCGTGTAGCTCGCCGCGATGACCAGGTTGATCGCGGCCACGATGCCCATCTTGTTCTGCCAGTCGCGCAGCGAGCTGGTGTCGCCCTCGCCCACGTACCAGATCGCGCACTGGAGCAGGCCGGCCGCGATGGCGGAGGCCAGGATCCAGCGGCCGGCGGACTTCCACTCGTGCACCGTGCGTGCCGTGCCGTACTTCGGCGGCTTCACCGGCGGCGGGCCGCCCGCGAAGCGGTGGGCGACGCGCTCGTCCGCCCACTTGATCATGGAGTGGCCGAGCGCCACGGAGAACCCGATGTAGACGGCCGCCAGGCCGTGCTTCCAGTCCGCCCGCGCGCCGTTCTTGAGGTCGATCGCCGTGACGACCAGCAGGACGAGTTCCAGCAGCGGCTCCAGGAGCAGCACGGCGAGGCCGGCCCGCGGCATCTTCGCCCCGTAGCGGAGGGCGAGCCCCACGGCCAGCAGTACCCAGAAGCCGACCTCGCAGGCGACGATCAGCGTGACGATCACGGTGTTCTCCTTCCTTCCCCACCAGCTTGCTGGCCGTCCTCCCCCGGGTCGTCGTCGCCCCCGGTGATCCGGGACTGCATCGTTCGATGTACCGGGGGCCTGGTCGTCCGCCCCGGCGGGGGACGGTCGTACCGCGTGTGACGTGCTGTGATGGAGCCATGCCGTCCGTCCGCCCGCCCCGGCCCCCCGACCGGTTCGACCTGCTGATCGCCGCCACCGGCCTGTCGGGCGGTCTGCTGCTGTACGTACTGGGGCTGGGCAGTACGCCGGCGGCGGACGTGCCGCGGTGGCTGGCGCTGGTGGCGCTGGTGGTGATGTCCGGGGCCGAGCTGCTGCGCCGCAGCGCGCCCCTGACCGGGCTGGCCGTCGGGACGGCCGCGCTGACGCTGGACGTCTGTGCCGGCAACCTCATCGCGAACACCGGCATGTACACCGACCTGATCTACGCGGCCGTGCTGTACGGGCCGCCGGCGGCGTACCGGTTGGTGCCGCGCGCCGCCGAGGTGGTCACGGTGCTGGGCACCCTGGGCGCGCTGGTGCTGTTGCGGGACCCGCAGGCGTTGCTGCTGGGCATTGCGCTCGGCGTCGTCACCATCACACCGGCCTGGACCGGGGTGGGGGTGCGCGTCCACCGCGACGAGGCGCGGGCCGCGCGCCTGGAGGCGGAGCGCATGGCGCTGCTGGCGGAGATGGACCGCCGTCAGGCGGTGGTGGCCGAGCGGGCGCGGATGGCGCGGGAGCTGCACGACATGGTGGCGGGCCACTTGTCGGCGATCGCCATCCACTCGTCGGCGGCGCTGTCGCTGGACGAGCCGGCGGCTTCGCGGGAGGCGCTGGGCGTCATCCGGGAGAACAGCGTGCAGGGCCTGGCGGAGATGCGGCGGCTGATCGGGCTGCTGCGGGAGGCCGCGGGGGCGGACGAGCCGGCGGCGACGCCCACGCTCGAAGGGCTCGACGCGCTGGTGGAGCAGGCCCGCAGGGCCGTGCCCGGCGACCGGTTCGCGTTTGTGCTCCACGACGGGCGGGGGCCGGGTGCGCTGCCGGCGCCGGTGGAGCTCGCGGCGTACCGGATCGTGCAGGAGTCGCTGACGAACGTGGTCAAGCACGCGGCGCCGGGCGAGGTGCGCGTGGAGCTGACGCGCGATGCGGCGGCCGGGCGGCCGCTGACGGTGAGGGTGACGAGCGCGCTGGGGGAGCGGCCGGTGCAGCGTGCGCCGGGCGCCGGGGCCGGTGTGGTGGGGATGCGGGAGCGCGTGGAGTTGCTCGGTGGGCGGCTCGCGGCGGGACCGGTGGACGGGGGCACGGTGTGGGAGGTACGGGCCGAACTGCCCGTGGACGAGGAGGCGAGGGCGTCATGAGCGAGCGGCCGGCGATTCGTGTGGTGGTGGCCGAGGACCAGGCGGCCGTACGGTCCGGGCTGGTGCTGATCCTGCGGTCGGCGCCCGGCGTCGAGGTGGTGGGCGAGGCGGCCGACGGGGAGGAGGCCGTGCGGCTGGCCCGCGAGCTGCGCCCCGACCTGGTGCTGATGGATGTGCAGATGCCGCGGCTGGACGGGGTGTCGGCGACGCGGGTGGTCACGGGGGAGGGGCTGGCCGACGTGCTGGTGCTGACCACCTTCGACCTGGACGAGTACGTCTTCGGTGCGCTGCGCGCGGGGGCGGCGGGGTTCCTGCTGAAGGACAGCGAGGCGGCGGAGCTGGTGGCGGCGGTGCGGACGGTGGCGCGGGGCGAGGGCCTGATCTCCCCGGCCGTCACCCGGCGGCTGATCGCCGAGTTCGCGCGCCCGGCGGCCCGCCCGGAGCCGAGTGCGGACGCGGAGGTGCTCCGGGCGCTGACGCGGCGGGAGCGGGAGGTGCTGGCGTGCCTGGGAGAGGGGCTGTCGAACGCGGAGGTGGCGGAGCGCCTGGGCATGGCGGAGGCCACGGTGAAGACGCACGTCAGCCGGTTGCTGGCGAAGCTGGAGCTGCGCAGCCGGGTGCAGGCGGCGGTCCGGGCCCGGGAATGGGGTCTGGTCCAGACCTCTTGACCATTGGTACGGACCTTCCTACGCTCCCCTCACTCACCTGTGCACCCCCCACCCTGTCAGGCCCTCACCCGAGGAGTACGCCGTGCGTACAGGAAGAACGGGACACGACAGAAACCTCTTACGTCACCTGCGTCTTGCCGTGGCGGCCCTGGCCGCCCTGCTGCTGCCCGCCGGCGCGCTCGCCGGCGCGGCCGCGGTCCCGGCGCACGCCGCCGCAGCACCGTCGGCCACCGCGCAGTTCGTGAAGACCTCCGACTGGGGCACCGGCTTCCAGGGGCAGTGGACCGTCAAGAACACCGGCACCACGGCCCTGGACGGCTGGAGCGTGGAGTGGGACTTCTCGTCCGGCACCACCGTCGCCTCGTACTGGGACGCCCTCGTCAGCTCCTCCGGCGGCCACTACACCGCCAAGAACCGCGAGTACAACGGCAGCATCGCCCCCGGGGCGAGCGTCAGCTTCGGCTTCGTGGCCTCCGGCGACGGCACCCCGCAGGGCTGCAAACTCAACGGCGGCCCGTGCGACGGCTCGTCCGGCGGGGACACGCCACCCGGTGCGCCCGGCGCCCCGCAGGCCACCGCCGTCAAGGACACCTCCGTCTCGCTGAAGTGGACGCCCGCCACCGACGACAAGGGCATCCGGGACTACGACGTCTACCGCGGCACCACCAAGGTGGCCACCGTCGTCAAGCTCGCGTACACCGACACCGGGCTCACCCCCGGCACCGAGTACACCTACACCGTCGTGGCCCGCGACACCGCCGGGCAGACCGGGCCGGCCAGCGCCCCGCTGACCGTACGGACCACCGGCGGCACCGACCCGCAGCCGGGCACGGGCTACGCCCGCGTGGGCTACTTCGTGCAGTGGGGCATCTACGGGCGGGCGTACACCGTGAAGTCCCTCGACGCCACCGGCGCCGCCTCCCGCCTCACCCACCTCAACTACGCCTTCTCCAACATCGACCCCGTCAACCTGACCTGCCTCAACGGCGTCACCAAGGCCACCACGCCGAACCCGCAGGACCCCAGCCAGGGCGACGGCGCCGGGGACTCCTGGGCCGACTACGAGAAGGGCTTCGGCGCCGGCGAGTCCGTCGACGGCGTCGGCGACACCTGGGACCAGCCGCTGGCCGGCAACTTCAACCAGCTGAAGAAGCTCAAGGCCAAGTACCCCAAGCTGAAGATCAACATGTCGATCGGCGGCTGGACGTACAGCAAGTACTTCTCCGACGTGGCGCGGACCGACGCCTCCCGGAAGAAGTTCGTCCAGTCCTGCATCGACCTGTACCTCAAGGGCAACCTGCCGGTGACCAACGGACGTGGCGGCGCCGGCGCCGCCGCCGGCATCTTCGACGGCTTCGACCTCGACTGGGAGTGGCCCGGCTCCGAGGGCCACGCCGGCAACCACGTCTCCAAGGACGACAAGGCCAACAACATCCTGCTGTTCCAGGAGTTCCGCCGGCAGCTCGACGCGCTGTCCGCCACCACCGGCAGGAAGTACCTGCTCACGGCCTTCACCCCGGCCGACCCTGGCAAGATCGACGCGGGCTGGGACATCACCACCAAGGACGGCACGCCCAGCGTCCTGGACTCCATGGACTTCGCCAACGTCCAGGGCTACGACTTCCACGGCTCCGGCAGCGACAACAGCTGGGAGCCCAAGCGCACCGGCCACCAGGGCAACCTCTACACCGACCCCAAGGACCCGTACACCACGAAGTTCAGCGTCGACGGCACCGTGCGCACCTACCTCGACGCCGGCGCCGACCCGCGCAAGCTCGTGCTCGGCCTCGCCTTCTACGGCCGCGGCTGGCAGCGCGTGACCGACGGCGGCGCCCACGGCACCTGGCAGGCGGCCGACGGCGCGGCCCCCGGACAGTTCCCCGAGGAGTCCGGCACCCGCGGCTACGACAACCTGCTCGCCTCGGTACCGGGGCTGACGGTCTACCACGACGAGCAGGCCGTCGCCACGTACGGCTACACCGGCGACGGCGGCCAGTGGTGGACGTTCGACGACGCCTGGTCCATCGGGAAGAAGACCGCCTGGCTGCGCGGCAAGGGCCTCGGCGGGGTGATGATCTGGGAGATGTCGGGCGACAGCGGCACGCTGATGAAGGCCGTGGACGACGGCCTGCGCTGACGGACCCGTAAGGCCCCCGCCACCCGGCGGGGGCCGCACCGCTAGCGGTTCTCGCCGGGCACCCAGAGCACGTCCCCGACCTCCTGATTGGCCGAGCGGGCCAGGATGAACAGCAGGTCGGACAGGCGGTTCAGGTACTTGGCCGTCAGCGGGTTCATGATGTCGCCGTGCAGCTCCAGCGCCGCCCACGTCGACCGCTCGGCGCGGCGCACCACCGTGCACGCCTGGTGCAGCAGCGCCGCGCCGGGCGTCCCGCCCGGCAGGATGAAGCTGCGCAGCTTCTCCAGCGGCTCCAGGAAGCGGTCGCAGTCCGCCTCCAGCTTGTCGATGTACGACTGCTCCACCCGCAACGGCGGGTACTTGGGGTCCTCGACGACCGGCGTGGCCAGGTCCGCGCCCACGTCGAACAGGTCGTTCTGTACCCGTACGAGCACCTTGACGACCTCTTCGGGCAGCTGCCCCAGCGCGATGGCCACCCCGATCGCGGCGTTGGCCTCGTTGGCGTCCGCGTACGCCGCGATGCGCGTGTCGGTCTTGACGGTACGGCTCATGTCGCCGAGGGCGGTCGTGCCGTCGTCCCCGGTCCGGGTGTAGATGCGCGTCAGATTGACCATGCCCCTGAGCCTAGCCACGCACGAGCCCCCCGGAACCTCCCGTGTGACGTGTGTCCAGGGGGACGTGACGCGCATCTCTAACCGCCCAACAGGCCGCCTCCGAACGCTAATGTCCGGGCGGAGAGCCGCGTACGCACAGGTATGGGCACAGGGAGTAAGGGGACAGCAGTGGCCAAGAAGCTCGCCGTCATCGGTGCCGGACTCATGGGTTCCGGGATCGCCCAGGTCTCCGCGCAGGCCGGGTGGGACGTCGTCCTCCGGGACGTCACCGACGAGGCGCTGCGCCGCGGCACGGACGGCATCCGCGCCTCGTACGACAAGTTCGTCGCCAAGGGCAAGCTGGAGGCCGCGGCGGCCGAGCAGGCGCTGGCCCGCATCACCCCCACCACCGACCTGGACGCGGCGGCCGACGCCGACATCGTCGTCGAGGCGGTCTTCGAGGACGTCGACACCAAGCGGGACATCTTCCGCACCCTGGACGGCCTGGTCGGGGACGAGACCGTGCTGGCCTCCAACACCTCCGCCATCCCGATCACCAAGATCGCGGCCGCGACGAAGCGCCCCGAGCGGGTCGTGGGCGCGCACTTCTTCTCGCCCGTGCCGATGATGCAGCTGTGCGAGCTGGTGCGCGGCCACAAGACCAGCGACGAAACGCTCGCCAAGGCCCGCGCGTTCGCCGAGGGCGTCGGCAAGACCTGCATCGTCGTCAACCGCGACGTGGCCGGCTTCGTCACCACCCGCCTGATCTCGGCCCTGGTCGTCGAGGCCACCAAGCTGTACGAGTCCGGCGTGGCCTCCGCCGAGGACATCGACGTCGCCTGCAAGCTGGGCTTCGGCCACGCCATGGGCCCGCTCGCCACGGCCGACCTCACCGGCGTGGACATCCTGCTGCACGCCACCCAGAACATCTACACCGAGTGCCAGGACGAGAAGTTCGCGCCGCCGGAGCTCATGCGCCGCATGGTCGACGCGGGCGACCTGGGCCGCAAGAGCGGCCAGGGCTTCTACCAGTACTGAGGACCGCTGGGCCACCCGCTTCACCCTCCGGGGTGATTTCGGTATCGGTTCGCTTACAAGCGGCAACTTTGTGGTGTGAGAGGCAGTCAGGTCTTTAGAGCCACCCGTCACGTCCAAGCCCGATCAGGCACGCACCACCTCCGGGAGCGCACATGCACATCAGGGGCGACCATGCCGAACTGGTCGTCGGGGGACGCCTCGACGTCCGCAGCGCGGCGGACGCCCGTACGGTCCTGCACTCCGCGCTCGACGCCGGCCGGGGCGACCTCGTGCTCGACCTCACCGAGCTCGACTCCTGGGACGCCACCGGCCTCGGCGTCATCATGAGCGCCCACCGCCGCGCCGGCCGCGCCGGCCGGCGGCTGGTGCTGCGCGGCGTGCCGGACCGGATGCAGCGCGTCCTGGTCGCCACCCGGCTGCACCGCATCCTCGCCATCGAGAACCTCGACAGCATGGAGTCCATCGGGAGCATGGGGGGCCTCGGCGGCGTCGAAACCGTCCCGCACCGGGAGAACGGCGCGGAAGGGACGGGAGCGCCCCCCGTGTCGAGAATGCCCCGATCCTGATACGACTGTGACGTCCCCCGGCACGCGGCACCCCGCGGGTCGGCGATACTGTGCCAAGGTCTGTTCGGTTTCCCGCCACCCACCAAGCCCACGGCGGGCACCGGGCCGGAGGTCGAACGAGTGCGGACAGGCCGGCACGACGGCACGCCACGCATCTTGGGGGCTCTGCAGCATGGACCCGACGAACCGGGGACCCGAGGATTTCCACGACGACGAGCCGCGGTCCGGCACGGCCGGCGGCCACGCCGCCGAGGCCGACGGCGCCGACCGCAGACGGCGCCCCGCCCGGGACGCGGCGCCGGCCCCCGAGGCCGCAGGGCAGCAGCCCGTCCGCGTCGCCCAGCTCGTCAGCGGCGACTACCTCCTCACCGTCAACCCCCTGGACGGCAGCGAGATAGAGCCCTGCCCGCCCGGCGCCCTGCCCGCCCGGCCCGAGCGGCACGGCGCCGAGCGCCGCGCCGAGCTGCGCCGCGCCGCCGCACCCACGCCGCCCGCACGCGAGGACGGCCCGCGGCTGCCGCTGCTCCACCGCGACGAGGAGCGCGAACGCCTCGGCCGGCTCCTCTCCCGGGGCCGCTCCGTACGCCTCACCGGCCCGTCCGGCGCCGGGCGCACCGCCCTGCTGGACGCCGTCGCCGACGACTGCGCGGCCCTTGCTCCCGACGGCGTCGTCCGGCTGACCGGCTGTCACCGCTCCGTCGCCGACCTGCTGCACGACCTCTACGCCGCCGTCCACCACGCGCCCGACTTCCGGCCCGAGCGGGCCGAACTGCTCGCCGCCGTGGCCCGGATCGGCGCCGTCGTCGTCCTCGACGACATGGAGTTCGGCGGCGCCGCCCTGGACGAGCTGCTCGACGCCACGCCCGAGTGCGCCTGGCTGCTGGCCGCCACGCCCGACGTGGCCGCGCCCTCCACCGACTCGCACGTCGAGGAGGTGTTCCTCGGCGGGCTCGACCGCACCGCGTGCCTGGAGCTCCTGGAGCACGCCGTCGACCGGCCGCTCACCGACGAGGAAGCGGACTGGGCCGCCGACCTGTGGTTCGAGTCGGAGGGCCTGCCGCTGCGGTTCGTCCAGGCCGGGGCGCTGCTGCGGCTGACCGGACGGGACGGGGCCGGCTCCGCCGGGGCGGCCCTGCCGTCGCTGGCGCAGGCCGCCGCGCCCGCGGGGCTGCTCGCCGCCCGGCTCGACGAGCCCGCGCGGGACGCCCTGCGGTTCGCCGTCGCCCTGGGCGGGGAACTGCCGCACCAGGCGCACCTGCCGGCGCTCGTCGGTGACACGCACGCCGACGCGGCGGTCGGGGCCCTGCTGGCCTGCGGGCTGATCACCACGGCGGGGCCGCGGTACCGGCTCGCCGCCGGTGTCCGCGAGCAGCTCCTCACCGAGGGCTACGGCGACGACGCGGCGTCCGTCGCGCTCACCGCGGCCCAGCACTACGCGTGGTGGGCGGGGCATCCGTCGGTCGAGCCGGAGCGGATCTGCCGCGAGGCGGAGGCGGTGCTCGCGGTGCTGGGCGCGCTGGCGGGCGGCTCGGGTGCCGGGTCGGGTTCCGGTTCCGGCTCGGGTTCCGCTTCCGCTTCCGGTGACGCCGGGCAGCGGGCCGCCGCCGTGCTGCTGGCCCGTACGGCCGCGCCCGCCTTCGCCGCGGGGCTGCACTGGGGCGCGTGGGAGCGCTGCCTGCGGTACGGGCAGGAGGCCGCCCGGCTGGCTGGGGAAGTCGGCGAAGAAGCGTATTTCCACCACGAGTTGGGTGTGCTGGCGCTGTGCACCGGGCACCTGGACCGGGCGCGCGCCGAGCTGGAGGCGTCCATCGGGCTGCGCGGCGTCCTCGCGGACAAGCGGGGCGCGGTGGCCGGTCGGCGGGCCCTGGCGCTGGTGGCCGACCGGTCCCGGTCCCGTGTGCCGGCGGCCCCGGCGGCGGTGCCGCCGCCGCCCAGGACGCCGCCCGTCCCCGCCTCCGTCGCCGTCCCGGTGTCGCCCCCGGCGGGCGAGGAAGTGCCCGACGCCCGGCGCGAGGAGTCCGCCGCGCCGCCGGCGCGGGTCGCCGCACAGGTGGCGCGCGTGGCGCAGGTGCCCTTCGTGCAGAAGTTGATGTCCGGCGGCAACCGGCGGAACCTGGTCGCGGCCGGCGCGGGCGTGGTGCTCGCGGGCGTGCTCGCCGCCGTGGTGACGCTCGGCGCGGCGTCCGGCGGCAGCGACGGCGGACAGCAGGGGACCGTGCGGCCCGGCCAGTCGGCGTCCCAGCAGGACGGCGACGGCGGCCTGTCGGCCGACGAGCCGGCGCCGGGCGAGACCGGCCGTCCGGCGCTGCCGGGCCAGGCGGGTGCGCCGGGCCGGTCGACGGGCCCGAGCGCGTCCTCGTCGCCGGGTGCGTCGGAGAGCCCCGGCGGGTCGCCGTCGGCCTCGCAGAGCCCGGGCGGGTCGCCGTCGCCGTCCCCGTCGTCGGGGCAGCCGTCGCAGAGCCCGACGCGGACGCCGACCACGCCGCCGCCGACCAAGTCGGCCGAGCCGACCACGCCGCCGCAGCCGACGAAGACGGCGGAGCCGAAGCCGACGCTCCCGCAGCCCACG
Organism: Streptomyces mashuensis; assembly: GCF_014654785.1. Classification (GTDB taxonomy): domain Bacteria; phylum Actinomycetota; class Actinomycetes; order Streptomycetales; family Streptomycetaceae; genus Streptomyces; species Streptomyces mashuensis. The sequence continues at coordinate 270,667 of NZ_BNBD01000006.1, read as the reverse complement.
GGCGGTACGACGTCCAACACCGCCAGCGGGCCGGCCGACCCCACCGGGCCGGGCGGCCAGAGCGGCCAGGGCGGGACGGGAACGCCGGTGGCCTGACGGCACACGAAAGGGGGGCGGGACCCGTAACGGGTTCCGCCCCCCTTTCGTGGAGTCGTGGAGCGTCAGAACAGCCGCAGCTTGTCGTCCTGGATGCCGCGCAGCGCGTCGTAGTCGAGAACGACGCAGTCGATGCCCCGGTCGGTGGCCAGGACCCGCGCCTGCGGCTTGATCTCCTGCGCCGCGAAGATGCCGCGGACCGGCGCCAGGTGCGGATCGCGGTTGAGCAGCTCCAGGTAGCGGGTCAGCTGCTCGACGCCGTCGATCTCGCCGCGCCGCTTGAGCTCGATGGCCACCGTGGCGCCGTCGGCGTCGCGGCAGAGGATGTCCACCGGGCCGATGGCCGTCGGGTACTCGCGGCGGATCAGCGTCCAGCCCTCGCCGAGCGTCTCCAGGCGGTCGGCGAGCAGCTCCTGGAGGTGCGCCTCCACACCGTCCTTGATCAGGCCGGGGTCCACGCCGAGCTCGTGCGAGGAGTCGTGCAGGACCTCCTCCATCGTGATGATGAGTTTCTCGCCCGCCTTGTTGATCACCGTCCAGACGCCGTCCTCCTCCTTGAGGGTGCAGGGCGGCGACATCCAGTTGAGGGGCTTGTAGGCACGGTCGTCCGCGTGGATGGAGACGCTGCCGTCGGCCTTGACCAGAATCAGGCGGGGGGCGGAGGGCAGGTGGGCGGTGAGCCGGCCCGCGTAGTCCACGGAGCAACGGGCGATGACGAGACGCATGGTGTGTCACGCTACTCGACTCACGCCGCTCGGCGCGATTCGCCCTGAGTGGCCCCTGCAGGCTTTGGCCACACTTCCCCATTCTCCTGGTGGGCCCCTCATGGCCGGATTACCGTTGAGGCGGGCGGTCGTCGTACGGGCACGGAGCGTCGTCGTCCGCTCGCCCACCCCCAAGACCCCGCCCGCTGGGGTCGCGAGAGGAGAACCCATGTCGCTCGACGTCTCACCGGCCCTCCTCGAACAGGCCGAGCGAGGCGAGGTCGACGAAGCGGATTTCGTCGACTGCGTCCGGAACTCCCTGCCCTACGCATGGGAGATGATCAGCTCCCTGGTGGACCGGCTGCACGCCGACGGCGGTGAGATCGCCGACAACCGTACGCCGCCGCCGGACGAGCAGGCGCGCGGCCAGCTCCTGCGCGCCCTGGCGAGTGACGCGATCCGGGGGGCGCTCCAGCGGCACTTCGGGGTCCGCCTGGCCTTCCAGAACTGCCACCGGGTGGCGGTCTTCCCGCCCGGCCCGGCAGCCGACGAGCGTCTGGCCCGGTTCACCTCGGTGCGGGGCCAGCTGCTCAACCAGTCGCCGGAGCTGCGCGACTGCTAAAGACAGCCCGTGCTGCCGCTCCGGGGCACCACAGGTGCGACGGAGGAGGGGGCGGCAGCTGCCGGCGGGGCGAGCAGCGGCAGGACGTCGCTCCCCAGCCGGCGCAGGTTCTCCTCCGTGCCGGCCAGGTCGCCCGAGCCCTCCGCGAGCAGGGCGAAGCGGCTGATGCCCGTCCGTTCGGCGGTGGCCGCCAGCCGGTCGGCGCACCGCCGGGGCGTGCCCACCGGGTGCAGGCCGCACAGCAGCTCCGTGTACGCGAGCGGATCGCGCATGCGGCGGGTCCGGCCGTCGACGGTGACGTGGGCCGACAGCCCGTGGTGGAGCCAGCCCGGCATCGCCTTCAGCAACGTCTCGGCCGCGTCGTCGTCGCGGTCCGCGATCTGCACGACGCCCGCGGCGACGTGGCCCGCGGCGGCCACGGACTCCGGCGCGTGGCCCGCCTCCAGCGCGCAGCGCCGCCACAACGCCACCATCTCGGCCTTCTCGTCGTCCGGGCTGTGCATGCCCAGCAGTATCGGCAGGCCCCGCGCCGCCGCCAGGCGCACGCTGGCGGGCGAGGTGCAGGCGACGACCACGGGCGGGCCCGGCACGTCCAGCAGGTCGTCGGGGCGGGGGACGACGGGCACCTCGCGGAAGCGGAACCGTTCGCCCCGGGCGCCCACGCGGGGTTCGCGCAGCCAGCGCATCAGCAGTTCGAGGGATTCGGGGAACCCCTCTTCGTACGCCTCCAGTCCGGGGCCGAACACCTCCAGGTCCACCCACGGACCGCCGCGGCCCACCCCGAGGGTGAACCGGCCCCCGGAGACGAGGTGCAGCAGCGCCGCCTGCTCGCCCAGGGTCACCGGGTGCGTGGTGGGCAGGACGCTGACGGCCGTGCCCACGCCGATCCGGCGGGTCCGGCCGAGCAGCAGCGCCGCCAGCGTCACCGCGGACGGGCACACCCCGTACGGTACGAAGTGGTGTTCCGCCAGCCAGACCGCGTCCAGGCCCGCCTCCTCGGCGACCTCGGCCGACCTGACGGCCCGGTGCAGCGCCTCCGCGTGGCCCTGGCCCGGGAACTGCGCAGCCAGGACGAAAGCTCCTACGCGCATCGTTCCGTGTCCCTCCTGGTGACCGACGCCGCGTCCCCCCGGAGGCAATAACGCCTGACACGTGCCAAAGGTACGGCTGGGCGTGAAGTTTTCATGATGATCGGATCTCAGCCGTCATACGACGCCGGAGGAGCGGTGACGCTGCCGCGTAGGCTGGTCACGATTCGTAGTCCCCGGAACTGTCGAGGTGCCCCGTGTCCCCGCGCCGAAACCGCCCCAAGGGCGGTGCCGAGAGAAGAGACGCCGCCCCGCGCGAGGTGAACCCCGAACGGTACGGGCTGGAGCGCACGGAGAGCTGGCAGGGCGAGGACTGGGCGGTGCGGCTGGTGGGCGGCGGCTCGGCCGGCAAGCACTACCGCTGCCCCGGCTGCGACCAGGAGATCCCGCCGGGCGTGCCGCACGTGGTGGCCTGGCCGCAGTACGGGCAGGGCGTCGAGGACCGGCGGCACTGGCACCGCGCGTGCTGGAACGCACGAGACCGCCGGAGCGCCAGGCTCCAGCGGTCTCGCAACGCGCCCCGGTATTAGGGCCGGTGGGCGCCTGGTGGGTCAGGCGTCCCGGCGGCTGAGCGCCGCGTAGGCGCCGCCCAGGGCGGCGGCGGTGAGGACCCCGATGACCAGCAGGGGCTCCCAGCCGCTCGGCCCGTCCATCATGTGGACCCCGTAGAGGGCGGTCAGCTGGCTGGGCACCGAGTACTCGATCAGTGCCTCGCGCACGTCGCTGAGGCTGTTGCTGTACATGAACATCGACATGACCAGCGGCAGCAGCACCACGCCCAGCATGACCGTGATCGCGGCGGCCGAGTGGCGCAGCAGCGCGCCCACGGCCAGTGCCAGCACGCCCAGCAGCGAGACGTAGACGCTCACGCCGAGCGTCGTGCGCAGCCACTCCTCCGCGGTCGGTGCCCGCTCGGCGAGGGGCCCGACGAGGGCCTGGTCGACGAGGCCCACCAGCGTCGTGGAGACGAGCATGAGGACGAAGGACAGCAGGAAGAAGACGATCGCCTTGGCCGCCAGCAGCCGGCCGCGGTCGGGGCAGGCGGCGAGCGTGGTGCGGATCAGGCCGGTGCCGTACTCGGAGCTCGTCGTCAGCGCGCCCAGCGTGATCACGCAGATGCTGCCCAGCAGCACCCCGTAGAGGCCGAGGATCAGGACGGAGCCGGTGCCCTCCGCGTGCGCGCCCGTCGACACGGCGTTGATGACCACGGCGATGAGCACGCCGAGCCCCACGACGCACAGGAGCAGCGCGGCCAGCGTCCACATCGTCGACCGCAGCGAGCGGATCTTCGTCCACTCCGCCACGATCGCGTCGGCGAGGGTGGGCTTGCGGACGGGGATCGGCGAGACGTAGCCGGACGGCGCCTCCTGGCCGGGCCACAGCGGCCGAGGGGCCGCGGCGGGCTGCTGGGGCACGGACGGCAGCGGGGCGGCCTGGGGGGCGTTCTGGGGGGCGTTCTGCGGGGGCGCGGGGTGCTGCGGAGTGGTCATCGGGCGTCCTCGCTGTCGCGCTTCGTGAGGTCGGCGGGGGCGGTCGTGGGGGCGGCCTGCGGTGCAGGGGGTGCAGGGGGCGCCTGGGGCGGGGCCGCGGGCGGCTGCGCGTACGGGTTCGGGCGCTCGCCCGGCAGCACCGGGTACGACGACTCGGGCCAGTCCGGCGGCGCCGCCGCCAGGGGCTGCTGCCACGGCGCGGGGGCGGGCGGCTGGAGCGCGGCCCGCGGGTCCGCCGTGGAGCGGTAGTCGACGGCGCCCTGCGTCATCCGCATGTACGCCTCCTCCAGCGACGCCTGGTGCGGGGAGAGCTCCCACAGCCGGACGTCCGCGGCGTGCGCCACGTCGCTGATGCGCGGCAGCGGCAGGCCCGTGACCCGCAGCGCGCCGTCCTGCTCCGGCAGCACCTGGCCGCCGGCCTCGACCAGCGCGGCGGTCAGCTTCTCGCGCCCCTCCGCCTCGCCGTCGGGCGTGCGGACGCGGGCGAAGCCGGCCGAGTTGGCGGCTATGAAGTCCTTGACGCTCATGTCGGCCATCAGCTGCCCGCGCCCGATCACGATGAGGTGCTCGGCGGTCAGCGCCATCTCGCTCATGAGGTGCGAGGAGACGAAGACGGTGCGGCCCTCGGCGGCGAGGGACTTCATCAGGTTCCGCACCCAGAGGATGCCCTCGGGGTCCAGGCCGTTGACCGGCTCGTCGAACAGCAGCACCTCGGGGTCGCCGAGCAGCGCCGCGGCGATGCCGAGCCGCTGTCCCATGCCGAGCGAGAAGCCCTTGGCGCGCTTGTTCGCCACCTCCTGGAGGCCCACGACGCCCAGCACCTCGTCCACGCGGCGCGCGGGGATGCCGGCGTGCTGGGCGAGGGCCAGCAGGTGCTTGCGCGCGGTGCGCCCGCCGTGCACGGCCTTGGCGTCCAGCAGCGCACCGACCTTGCGCGGGGCGTTCGGCAGCCGGCGGTACGGGAGCCCGCCGATCGTGACGTGCCCCGCGGAGGGCACGTCCAGCCCGAGGATCATGCGCATGGTCGTGGACTTCCCGGAGCCGTTGGGCCCCAGGAACCCCGTCACGGTCCCCGGACGTACCTGGAACGACAGGTTGTGCACGGCTGTCTTGGCGCCGTAGCGCTTCGTCAGGCCGACGGCCTCGATCATTCTCTCCGCCCCTTGCGATGTCACAGCCTGGGGCACATGCCCCGTAAAGGTTAGGAGGATAGACGAGGGGTTGACGGTTCCCCGGGGGCCGAAGGTCACGACTCCGGGGGCCGGGGGTCGTACACCGGGAGCACCCAGCCCTCGGCGGCCAGCAGCCGCGTGCCCTCGGCGCGGACGGCTTCGTCCGCGGCGGCCCGCCGCACCCAGTCGTCCGGTCCGGGCCCCAGCAGCGCGCGCAGCCGCGCGGAGCCGCGCAGGAGCGCCGTCAGCAGCGCGGCCTGGTCGCCGCCGCCGGGGCGGGGCAGCCCGTCGGCGGGGTCGAGGAGCACGCCCCAGCGGCTGACGTAGACGTCGGCCCCGCCGGGGAGCGGTTCGCCGGAGGGGAGGGTGACGGGGCCGCCGTCCGGCAGCCCGACCCGCCGGTAGTTGAATTCGGTGGCATCGACGGCCGCCAGCTGGTCCGGGTCGAACCAGCCGGCGACGAGCGACAGCGAGGCGCCCGGGTCGGGGTAGGGGGCCGTCGCCACGTACCCGTGCCGCCCGATGTGCGCGGAACACCCGACGGCCAGCCCCCGGACGCGTACGGGCACCATCGGCACGAGGGCCGGCAGCCCGGCGCGCGTGAGCTTGTGGGCGAGCTGGGCGGGCGAGGCGTTGGACCCGGTGGCGAGCACGGCCCGCCGCCCCGCGACGGGCGCCCCGCCGAGCGCGGCCAGCACGGCGTCCAGGCCGCCGCCGTCCGTCGCCCACTGCCCGGGCCCGCCGGGACCCGGTCTGAGGGGCAGCAGCTCCGCGCCGGCGAGGAGGGCGGGCGCGGTGACGGGCCGGCCGGGATAACTGAGCGGCCGCACCGCGGGCGCGACGTCCAGCCCGAGGGCACGAAGGGAACGCGCGACGTCCGGGCTCATGACGGCATGCCTGCCCGGCGGGGGAGGAGGGGGAAACACGGCGCCGCGGGGCGCCGCGGGCGCCGTGGGCCGCTGCGCTACGCGTCGCGGCGCAGCAGGACCGCGTACGCGCCCGCCAGGGCCGCCAGGACCCAGAGGACCATGATCCCGAGGCCGGCCCACGGGCCGTACGGGGCGTCGTTGCCCGCCGTGACCACCTGCATGACCTTCTGGCCCGCCTGGTCCGGCAGGTACTGGCCCACCTTCTTCGTCGCCGGGACGTTGCCGAGGATCGCCGAGACGAGGAAGAAGAACGGCATGAGGATGCCGAGCGCGAGCAGGGGGCTGCGGAGCATCGTCGCGACGCCCATCGAGAAGACCGTGATCAGCGTCATGTAGAGGCCGCCGCCCACGACGGCCCGCGGTACGCCGGGGTCGCCCAGCGCCACGCTGTGCTCGCCGAGCATCGCCTGGCCGGTGAAGAACGCCGCGAAACTCGTGGCCATGCCGACGGCGAAGGCCAGCGCCGTCGCCACCGTGATCTTGCTGAACAGGAAAAGGCCGCGCTGCGGCACCGCGGCGAGCGACGTCCTGATCATTCCGGTGCTGTATTCATTCGAGACCACCAGCACCCCGAAAACGATCAGTGCGAGCTGACCGAGCCCCATTCCGGCGAAACTCGTGAACGTCGGATCGAATTTGATCTTGCTTTCGACCGACAGATTCTTGTATTCGCGCGCCGACAATCCGCTGATCAGCGCCCCGACCCCGACCGTGACGACGACCGCGACGCCCAGCGTCCACACCGTGGAACGCACCGATTTGATCTTCGTCCATTCCGAGCGCAGCACCTGGGCCGTCATCCCCGTCATCCCCGGCACCGCCGTCGTCCCCGGCGTCGTCATCGCCGCGGCTCCTTCCGCTCCTGCGAGCCTCGCGAGCCCCGCGCGTCCCACCCCGCGCCCCAGCCCCCACCGGCGCTCGCGTCCGCCGCAGGCCGGTCCTGGTGCGCGTGGTACTCCACCGCCGTCGCCGTCAGCCGCATGAACGCCTCCTCCAGCGACGCCTGCCGCGGGCTCAGCTCGTGCAGCGTGAGGCGGTGCCGCGCCGCCAGTTCGCCCAGGTGCGCGGCGTCCTCGCCCGTCACCTCCAGGCCGCCCCGCCCGTCGGGCGCGGCGTCGATGCCGGCGCCGTGCAGCACCTCGCGCAGCCGCTCGTACTCGGGCGAGACCATGCGCACCGTGGAGCGGGAGTTCTCCCGGATGAAGTCGGCCATGCCCGTGTCGGCGAGCAGCCGGCCCTGGCCGATGACCACCAGGTGGTCCGCGGTCAGCGCCATCTCGCTCATCAGGTGCGAGGAGACGAAGACCGTACGGCCCTGGCCCGCCAGGTTCTTCATCAGCGTGCGGATCCAGTGGATGCCCTCCGGGTCGAGCCCGTTGACCGGCTCGTCGAACATCACGATCCGCGGCTCGCCGAGCAGCGCCGCGGCGATGCCCAGCCGCTGGCCCATGCCCATGGAGAAGCCCTTGGTGCGCTTGCGCGCCACCGGCGCCAGGCCCACCAGGTCCAGCACCTCGCCCACCCGGGAGCGCGGGATGCCGTTGCTCTGCGCCAGGCAGAGGAGGTGGTGGTAGGCGCTGCGACCGCCGTGCACGGCCTTGGCGTCCAGCAGGGCGCCCACCGTCCGCAAGGGGTCGCGCAGCTGCCGGTAGTGCCGGCCGTCGATACGGACCGAGCCGCTCGTGGGGTGGTCCAGGCCCAGCATCATCCGCATGGTCGTGGACTTGCCCGCCCCGTTGGGGCCCAGGAAGCCCGTCACCACGCCGGGCCGTACGGTGAACGTCAGCTGATCGACGGCGAGGACGTCGCCGTAGCGCTTGGTCAGACCCTCAAGCTCGATCATTCCGCCACGATAAGGGCGACGGCGGCCGCCCGCCACCGGGCACGGCCTCCGCGCGCCGCGCCGCCGTCCGGCGCGCCGCACACCGCCCGGAGGGCGGCGGGCGCGCCGGCACAGGATCCCCCGGTCACACAGGAAAGGACAGCGCTCAGCGGCTCTGCTGGGCCGGCACGCCGCGCGAGATGGGCTCGTCGTCGCCCGGCACCCCGGCCGCGGCCACGGCCGCGCCGGTCAGCGTGGCCAGCATCTCGCGGACGTTGGTCAGCTGGGCGTTGATGCTGTCGCGGCGGTTGGTGAGCGCCGCCAGCTCCCGCTCGGACTCGCTGCGGATGCGGTCCGCCTTGGCATTGGCGTCGGCCACGATGTCCTCGGCCTGGCGCTGCGCGGTCTCCACCGTCTGGCGGGCGCGCCGCTCGGCGTCCGTGCGCAGCTTCTCGGCCTCCAGGCGCAGCTGCTCGGCCCGGTGCTCGATCTCCGCCAGCCGCTTCTCGGCCTTGGCCTGACGGGACGCCAGGTCGCGCTCGGACTGCTCGCGCCGCTTGGCCAGGTTGGTCTCGAAGTCCGCGGCGGCCTGGGCGGCCTTGGCGCGGGTCTCCTCGAAGAGGGCGTCGGCCTCCTCGCGCTTGGACTGGGCGTCCTTCTGCGCCTCGGCCCGCAGCGCGGCCGCCTCGCCCTTGGCCTTCTCGACGATCCGGGCGCCCTCGTCCTCCGCCTTCGCCTTCCGGTCGGCGGCGAACGCCTCGGCGTCGTTGCGCACCTGCTGGGCTGCCGACTCGGCCAGCTCACGGTGCTGCTCGGCGGCGCGCCGGGCCTCCTCACGCAGGTCCTTGGCCTCCTCCTCGGCCAGCCGGAGGATCTTCTCGACCCGCGCGCCCAGCCCCGCGTACGACGGCTCCGCGTCGTTGATCTGCGCCTGGGCGTTCTGTGTTTCGAGGTGCAGTTCCTCGATGCGCTTTTCCAGAGACGTGATCCGGGCCAGGGCGCTGTCCCGGTCCGCTACGAGCTTGGCGATGCGGTCGTCCACCTGGCCGCGGTCGTATCCACGCCGCACCAACTCGAAGCCGAAGGGAGAGGAAGTGTCGCTCATGGGGTTCCTGTCATTGGAGACCGGTGAGGTGATAGAGCGAATCCTAGGGGCGCGGGCGGCGTGTCATCCGGCAGATGATGGCGAAAGAGGAGGGGAATCCGGAAAATGACCCCTCGAATGAGTGGCTACTTCCTATCCTGCTTGCCACCCGATCGAGTTGCGCCGACCCCCGCCGCGGCCTTCACCCCGCCGTCCTTCGAGCCGCCCGCCCCGGGGGACTCAAATGATTCCAACGCTTCGAGCACGTCCTGGACACGGGAAATCTCGGCCTGGATGTCCTTGCGACGCAGCTCAAGCGCCGCGAGCTCCTGCCGCGCCTCGGCCAGCAGCTCGTCGGCCTCCGCCCGAGCCTCGGTGCGCAGGCGCTCGGCCTCCCGTACGGCGGTGGCCCGCTTCTGCTCCGCCTCCTTGATGAGTCCCTCGGCCTTCTTCACCGCGGCGATGCGCACCTTGTTCGCCTCGCCCTTGGCGTCCGACACCAGGGCCGCCGCCTTCTCCTCGGCCTCCGCGAGCTGCTCGGTGGCCGCCGCCACGAGCTTGTCGCAGCGCTCGCCCGCCGACGCCATCGCCTCGGCGGCCTCCCGCCGCGCCCGCTCGTGCAGCTCCTCCACCTCGGACTCGATGCGCGACCGCAGTTCCTCGGCGCGCTCCCTTATGGCCGTGGCGTCGCCGCGGGCCTCGGCCAGCAGCGTGTCCGCGTCCGACCGCGCCCGCTCCACCAGCGCGTTGCCCTCGCCGGTGGCCTCCTGGACGATCCGCTCGGCCTCCTTGCGCGCGGCGCCCACCATGGCGTCGGCCTGCTCCTCGGCCGCGGTGGCGGCCCGTACGGCCTCCTCCTGCGCCCGCTCCACCAGCGCGTCCGCCTGCTCGGCGGCCTCCTGCCGGCGCTCGGCCGCGTCCCGGCGGGCCTCGTCGACGATGTGCTCGCCCTCGGCCCGCGCCTCGGCGCGCAGCCGCTCCGCCTCCAGCACCGCATCGGCCTTGATCTTGGCCGAGGCGGCGCGCGTGCTGTTGGCGTTCTCCTGCGCGGCCGCCAGCGCCTCGGCGGCCTCCGTCGCCATCCGCTCGGCCTCGGCCGCCGCCTCGGCGATCAGCTGGTCGGCCTGCTCGGCCGCCTCCGCACGGCGGGAGTTGGCCGCCTCGCGCGCCTCGTCCGTGGTCCGTGCCGCCTCCCGGCGGGCACTGTCCAGCACCGCCTCGGCGTCCGCGCGCAGCCGCTCCGCGGCGTCGTTCGCCTCGGCCAGCGTGCGCTCGGCCTGCTCGTCGGCCTCCCTGCGGCGCGCCTCGGCCGCCTGCCGGGCCTCCTCCAGGGCGCGGGCGGCCTCCGCCGCCATCTTCTCCGCCTCGGCCGTGGCCCCGGCGATCAGCTCGTCGGCCTGCGCCGCGGCCTCCGCCCGGCGGGCGTTGGCGGCCTCGCGGGCCTTGTCCACGATCCGGTCGGCGTCGTCCTGCGCCGAAGAGGTCAGCTCCTCGGCCTCGTTGACGATCCGTTCGGCCTCCGCACGGCCCTCGTTACGGATCTTGTTGGCGTCCTCGCGGGCCTCCGCGCGGGTGCGCGCCGCGTCCTGCTCCGCCGACGCCAGCGCGTCGGAGGCGTCGGTCCGCATCTGCTGCGCCCGGGCGGACGCGTCCGCCACCATCCGCTCGGCCTCGGCCGTCGCCTTGGCCAGCACGGCCTCGGCCTGCTCGTCCGCCCTCGCCTTCTTCTCCGCCGCCGCGGCCCGCAGCCGCTCGGCCTCCTTCGCCGCCTCGGCCAGCGTCCGTTCCGCCTGCTCGTCGGCCTCCGCACGGCGCGCCTCGGCCGCCTGCCTGGCCTCCTCCAGGGCGCGGGCGGCCTCCGCCGCCATCCGCTCCGCCTCGGCCGTCGCCTCGGCGATCAGCTCGTCGGCCTGCGCCGCGGCCTCGGTGCGCTGCGCACCGGCCGCCTCCCGCGCCTCGTCCAGGACCCGGGCCGCCTCCGTACGCAGCCGCTCCGCGTCCGCGTCGGCCTCCGCACGGTGCGCCTCCGCGGCCTGCCGCGCCTGCTCCTCGAACCGCGCGGCCTCCGCCTTCGCGACGTCGATCATCTCCGACGCCTCGGCGACGATGCGCTCGCCCTCGGCCGTGGCCTCCGCGATCAGCTGGTCGGCCTGCTCGGCCGCCTCGCTGCGCCGGGAGTTGGCCGCCTCCCGCGCCTCGTCCAGCACCCGCTGCGCCTCGGCGCGCAGCCGCTCGGCCTCCTCCTCGGCCCCGGCGCGGTGCGCCTCGGCGGCCTTGAGGGCCTCCTCCTCGAAACGCGCCGCCTCCGCCTTCGCGGTCTCCACCGCGCCCGCGGCCTCGGTCCGCAGCTTCTCCGCCTCGGCCGCCGCCTCCGCGATCAGCTCGTCCGCCTGCGCCGCGGCCTCGGTGCGCCGGGCACCGGCCGCCTCCCGCGCCTCGTCGACCAGCCGCTCCGCCTCGGCCCGCAGCCGCTCGGCCTCCGCGGTCGCCGCCGCCGTCGTCCGCTCCGCCTCGGCCAGGGCCTCGGTGAGCAGCTCGTCGGCCTGCTCGGCCGCCTCGCTGCGCCGGACACCGGCCTCCTCGCGCGCCTCGTCCAGCACCCGCGCCGCCTCGGCCCGCAGCTGCTCGGCGCGCTCCCGCGCGGCTTCCTCCAGCGCCTTGGCGTCGGCCCGGGTGCGGGCCGCCTCCTCGTCGGCGCGCTCGCGCTCCGCGTACGCGTCGGCGCGCACCCGGTCCGCCTCGATCTGCGCGTCGGTGACCGTGCGCTCGGCGTTGTGCTCGGCCGCCGAGCGCAGCCCGGCGATCTCCTCCTCGGCCTGCTCGTGCAGCCCCGCCACCGCGTCCCGCACCTGCTGCGCGGTCTGCTCGGCGGCCGTCACCAGCTCGGTGGCCCGCTGCTCCGCCTCCTCGACGAGGCGCCGGCCCTCCTCCTGCGCCTGCTCGACCCGCGTACGCGCCGAAGCCAGCAGCTCCTCGCTCTGCTCGCGCGCCGCCTCACGCTCGGCCTGCGCCTCGCTCCGGGCGTCGCCGAGCAGCTCCTCGGCCTCCCGGCGGCGGCGGGCCGCCTCCTCCTGCGCGGCAGCGAGCGCCTCGGCGGCCTCCGCCTCCGTACGCTCGGCCGCCGCGGCCGCCTCCGCCCGCAGCCGGTCCGCGCTCTCCTGCGCCTCCGACCGCAGCCGCTCGGCCTCCTCCTCGGCCTCCGCGCGCAGCCGCGCCGCGGCCGCCTCGGCCTCCGCGCGCGCCGTCGACGCCTCGGCCGCCGCCTCCTCGCGCAGCCGCTCGGCCTCGGCCTCCGCCTGGTCCTGGAGCGCACGCACCCGCTCGGCGGTCTCGCCGCGCAGCCGCTCGGTCTCCTCGCCCGCCTCCCGGCGCAGCTTCTCCGCCTCGGCCCGCGCCTCCTTCAGCGCCGTCTCGGCGGCCTCCAGCCGGGACTCGGCCTCCTCCTGCAGACGCGTCAGCTCCGCCGACGCCTCCTCGGTGCGCGCCCGCGCGGCCTTCTCGGCCTCCTCGCGCAGCCGCGCGGCCTCCTCCTCGGCCTCCGCACGCGTCCGCGCCGCGTGGTCCTCGGCCTCCTCGGCCATCTCCTCGGCCTCGGCGCGGGCCCGCTCCAGCGCCTCCTCGGCCTGCTTGCGCAGCGCCGCCGCGCGCTCGGCCGCCTCGGCCCGTACCCGCTCGCTCTCCGCGGCCGCGCCCGACCGCGTCTCCTCCGCGTCCGCCTTGGCCTTGAGCAGCAGCTCCTCGGCGGTGCTGGCCGCCTCCTCGATCTGCTGGACGGCCTCCCGGCGCGCCTCGCCGCGGATCCGCTCGCCCTCGGCGACCGCCTCCGCGCGCAGCTGCTCGGCCTCCGCCCGCAGCCGCCCGGCCTCCTCCTGGAGCTTCGCCGTCCGGGCCCGGTACTCCTCGGTGTCGTCCTCGGCCTCGCCCTTGAGCTGCTCGGCCGTGTCCGCGGCCTGCTTGCGCAGCCGCTCGGCCTCCGCCTCGGCCTCCGCGCGGATCCGCTCCGCCTCCGCCTGCGCGGCCTTCGTCGTCGCCTTCGCGTCCTCCGACGCCTTGGCCAGCACCTCCTCGGCGGTGCGCGCGGCCTTCGCCAGCGCCGCCGCCGAGTCCTCGGCCACGGCACTGCGCGCCTTCTCCGCCGCCTCGGCCAGCATCCGCTCGGCCTCCGCCGCCGCGTCCGCACGCAGCTGCTCGGCCTCCGCGCGCAGCGCCTCGGTCTCCTTGGTGGCCTCGCTGACCATGCGGGCGATCTCGGCCTTGGCCGTACGGGCCCGCTGCTCGTTGTCCGTCTCGGCGGCCGACAGCCGCCGCGCCGCGGCCTCCTTGGCCTCGGCCACCAGCTTCTCGGCCTCGGCCCGTGCCTCGCGCAGCGCCGCCTCGGCCTCCTGCATCCGCGCCTCGGCGGCCCGCGTCAGCTCCGCCGCCGTACTGCGCGCCTGCTCGGCCTCCGTGCTGGTCGACGTGCGCAGCCGCTCGGCGTGGTCGGTGGCCTCCTGGGCCTGCGCCGACGCCGCACCCAGCAGCCGCTCCGCGTCCGTACGGGCCCGCCGCAGGATCGCCTCCGCCTCGGCACGGGCCTCCTCGGCCGCCGTGCCCAGCCGGGCGCTCGCCTGCTCCGTGAGCCGCTGCGCCTCCGCGCGCGCGGCGGCGAGCGCCGCCTCCGCCTCGGCCCGCGACTCCTCCAGCAGCCGGCGCGCCTGCGCCTCCGTACGGGCACGCAGCTGCTCGGCCCACGCCACGTTCTCGTTGACGTGCGACTCGACGGTGCGGCGGCGCTCGTTCAGCTCCTCGTCCAGGCGCTGCCGGCGCGCCACCGCCTCGGCGTGCAGCTCGGCCTCGACGCGCGCCTGCCGCTCGGCCTGCTCCTGGAGCAGCCGCTGCGTCTGGGCGCGCGCCTCGCGCAGCTCGCGCTCGGCGTCGCTGCGCAGCTGCTCGGCCTGGATCTGGGCGTTGCGCAGCAGCTGTTCGGCCTGGTAGCCGATGTCCGCCGCGTCGTACGCGGGACGGTGGGCGAGCGTGCGACGCGCCTCGTGGAGCTTGGCGCGCAGCACCTCGACCTGATAGCCGAGGTCGTCGGCGTGCTGGACCGCCTTCTCCCGCTCGGTCCGCAGCCGCTCCATCTCGGCCTCGAACTTCGAGAGGTGGTCGTCAGCCTCGTAGCGGTCCTCGTAGCGGTCGTAGCCCCGCACAGCGCGGTCCATCCGTCCCCTGGTCGCGTCGGCGGCCGGCCCCGTACTGCGTCGGTGTGAAACCCGGAGCCCGCCCTTCCGAAGAAATGGTGTCAGATCATCGGTCCGGCCCGGTCCGGGGCCCTGCCCGTACCCGGCCGAACCCGCACTCTACCGGCCGGGGGAGGGGAGGGTCAGTGCTCCGCCCGGGGGCCGGGCGCAGAGGTGACGAGTTCCGTCAGCACACCGTGACAGTCCTTGGGGTGCAGAAACGTGATGCGCGAGTCCATCGAGCCGCGCCGCGGCTCGTCGTAGAGGACCCGGACGCCCTTGCCCCGGATGGCGGCGGCGTCCCCGTCCACGTCCGCGGTGCCGAACGCGATGTGGTGGACACCCTCCCCGTTCTTCGCGAGCCACTTGCCCACCGGTGAGTCCTCCCGGATGGGCTCCAGCAGCTGGAGGTACGAGGCCCCGCCGTCCGAGGTCTCGTTGATCTTCAGCATGGCCTCGCGGACGCCCTGCTCCTCGTTGACCTCGGTGTGCAACACCTCGAAGCCGTACGTGGCACGGTAGAACTCGACGGTCCGGTCGAGGTCGAAGCAGGCGATCCCGATGTGGTCGATGCGCGTCAGCATGGAACCAGTGCACCGCTCGCGCGGGCGGTTACGCAACGTGCGCGCGATCACACTCGCGGCCCGGTGACCGCACGGGTACGCCTCAGTACATTGACGGGAACCACCGTTAACCTCCTCGTCCCGAAGGAGCAGCGCCCATGTCAGCCACGAACGGAACCGCGGGGGACCCCGCCACCACCTCCGTCATCGTCGCCGGTGCCCGGACGCCCATGGGCCGGCTGATGGGGTCGCTGCGCTCCTTCTCGGGCGCCGAGCTGGGCGGCGTGGCCATCAAGGCCGCGCTGGACCGCGCCGGCATAGGAGGGGACCAGGTCCAGTACGTCATCATGGGCCAGGTGCTCCAGGCCGGCGCCGGCCAGATCCCGGCCCGCCAGGCGGCCGTCAAGGCGGGCATCCCCATGTCCGTCCCCGCACTCACCGTCAACAAGGTGTGTCTCTCCGGCCTCGACGCCATCGCCCTGGCCGACCAGCTCATCCGCGCGGGCGAGTTCGACATCGTGGTGGCCGGCGGCCAGGAGTCCATGACCAACGCGCCCCACCTGCTGCCGAAGTCCCGCGAGGGCTTCAAGTACGGCGCCGTCGAGATGCTCGACGCCATGGCCCACGACGGCCTGACCGACTTCGCCGAGAACATCCCCATGGGCGCCTCCACCGAGAAGCACAACGCCCGCCTCGGCATCGGCCGCACCGAGCAGGACGAGATCGCCGCCCTCTCCCACCAGCGGGCCGCCGCCGCCCAGAAGAACGGCATCTTCGAGGCCGAGATCACCCCCGTGGAGATCCCGCAGCGCAAGGGCGAGCCGGTCGTCTTCAGCAAGGACGAGGGCGTCCGCCCGGAGACCACCGCCGAGTCGCTCGGCAAGCTGCGCCCCGCCTTCGACCGCGACGGCACCATCACCGCCGGCTCCGCCTCGCAGATCTCCGACGGCGCCGCCGCCGTCGTCGTGATGCGCAAGTCCAAGGCCGAGGAGCTGGGCCTGGCCTGGATCGCCGAGATCGGCGCCCACGGCAACGTCGCCGGCCCGGACAACTCCCTCCAGTCGCAGCCGTCCAACGCCATCCGGCACGCTCTCGCCAAGGAGGGCCTGGGCGTGGACGACCTCGACCTGATCGAGATCAACGAGGCGTTCGCCGCGGTCGCCGTCCAGTCAATGAGGGATTTGGGCGTATCGCCGGAAAAGGTGAACGTCAACGGCGGCGCCATTGCGCTCGGCCACCCCATCGGCATGTCCGGTGCGCGTCTGGTGCTGCACCTGGCGCTGGAACTGAAGCGGCGCGGCGGCGGCGTCGGCGCGGCGGCCCTGTGCGGCGGCGGCGGCCAGGGCGACGCGCTGATCCTCCGCGTGCCGGGCAACGGCAACTGACGGCGACCGAGGAGCGGAGTTGACCATGGTGGACGTCCCCACGCTGGTGGAACAGGCCCGTGAGGGCCGGCCCCGGGCGGTGGCCCGGCTGATCTCACTGGTCGAGGGGGCGTCCCCGCAACTGCGCGAGGTGATGGCGGCGCTGGCGCCCCTCACCGGCGGCGCGTACGTCGTCGGCCTCACCGGCTCACCGGGCGTCGGCAAGTCCACGTCGACGTCCGCGCTGGTCACCGCGTACCGCCGGATGGGCAAGCGGGTCGGCGTCCTCGCCGTCGACCCGTCGTCCCCGTTCTCCGGCGGCGCGCTGCTCGGCGACCGCGTACGGATGTCGGAGCACGCCTCCGACCCCGGCGTCTACATCCGCTCCATGGCCACCCGCGGCCACCTCGGCGGCCTGGCCTGGGCCGCCCCGCAGGCCATCCGTGTCCTGGACGCGGCGGGCTGCGACGTGATCCTCGTCGAGACGGTCGGCGTCGGCCAGTCCGAGGTCGAGATCGCCTCCCAGGCCGACACCTGCGTGGTGCTCCTCGCCCCCGGCATGGGCGACGGCATCCAGGCCGCCAAGGCGGGCATCCTCGAGATCGGCGACGTGTACGTCGTCAACAAGGCCGACCGCGACGGCGCCGACGCCACGGCCCGCGAGCTCAACCACATGCTGGGCCTGGGCGAGTCCCGCGCCCCGGGCGACTGGCGCCCGCCCATCGTCAAAACGGTGGCCGCCCGCGGCGAGGGCATCGACGAGGTCGTCGAGGCCCTGGAGAAGCACCGCGCCTGGATGGAAGAACACGGCACCCTGACGGACCGCCGCCTCCACCGCGCCACCCGCGAGGTCGAAACCCTCGCGGTCACCACCCTCCGCGCCCGCCTCGCCGACCTCCACGGCGACCGCCGCGCCACAACCCTGGCCGAACGCGTGGTGGCAGGCGAACTCGACCCGTACACGGCGGCGGACGAACTGGTGGCGGGGTTGACGGAGGGCTGAGACGGAGCGGGTGGCGCATTTGTAGTGGCGCGATTACGCAACGTGACGCACGCCACATGCCTGCATGTCCGCATATGCGGCTTATGTCCTCATGGCGTGACTCTGTGTAGATCGACACGGGCCATGGCCCTTCATAGGCTTCAGCTCTTACTTTTTCCATAACTGGGGGGAAGTGTGGGCAAATTGAAGCGACGAAGATCGGGCCCGACCCGTAGGGCGGGAGGGGGTGGTGTCCTCCTCGCCCTCGCGCTGACCGCGGGCGTGGCGCCACCTCTGGCCGCCGCGGACGCCCGGGCGGCGGACGGCTCCGGCCCCCGCGCCGTCACGGAAGGGGCACCGGATCCCTCTCCCGGGCAGCGAGCCCTCGACGAGGCCCGGGCGACCGGCCACCGCGTCGAAGTGGTGCAGGAACGCTCGGAGACCGAGCAGGTGTTCGCCAATCCGAGTGGCACCTTCACGGCCGAGCAGACGGCACAGCCCCAGCGCGTCCGGCAGGCGGACGGGTCGTGGCAGCCGGTGGACGCCGGCCTGGTACGCCGGCAGGACGGGTCCATCGGCCCGCGGTCCGCCGTCGTGGACATGTCCTTTTCCGGCGGGGGCACGGACCAGCCGCTGATCAGGATGGCCAAGGGAGACACATCCCTGGCGCTGCGGTGGCCCGGGAAGCTTCCCGAGCCCCGCCTGAACGGCACGACCGCTGAATACGCGGAGGTCATGCCGGGTGTGGACCTCAAGGTCGATGCCACCGTGACCGGATACTCGTACGCCCTGGTCGTCAAGACCGCCGAGGCCGCGAAGAACCCGGAGCTGCGCCGGATCGAGCTCGCCACCGACACCAAGGGCCTGAGCCTCACGACGGACAGCAGCGGCCTGCACGCCCTGGACGGCAAGGGCGCGAAGGTGTTCTCGGGGCCTCCCGCACGCATGTGGGACTCCTCCGGCCGTCCCGCGCCGGCGGCGCCGGGAGCGGCACCGGCGACGACCCCGGCCCCCGGCGACAAGGTGGCCACCATGGCCATGTCCGTCCAAAAGGGGGCCGTCACCGTCGTACCGGACCAGGCACTGCTGACCGGGCCGGGCACCAGGTACCCGGTGTACATCGATCCGCCGACCGACGACATGACCCAGGTCGAGTGGCTCTACGTGAGCAGCAGCAGCCCCGACACGTCGTTCCTCAAGGACGAGCGCCAAGGGCGCGGCGTCGGCTACTGCTCGTACGCGCAGACCGGCGAGGGCCTGGCGGTGTGCAGCCGCGACTCGTACGTCGACCGCATGTACTTCAAGTTCAGTACGAGCGGCTGGAAGGGCCGGAAGATCCGCAAGGCGACCTTCTCGGCCGAGGAGACGTTCTCGTTCTCCTGCACCCCGACCTGGGTGGACCTGGCGCTGGTCGACGAGAAGAAGATCGGCAAGGACACCACCTGGAACAACAAGCCGGTCGACGGCGACCTCATGGTGGACCGCAAGGTCGCCTACGGCAGGGGTGACCAGTGCCCGTCCGCACGGGTCGAGTTCTACGACAACCCGGCGGAGAAGAACGAGAACCTCACTCCGACCGTCGTGAAGAAGGCCGCCACCGGCGAGCCCATCGCGTTCTCGCTGACGGCGAGCGACGAGAAGGACCCCTACTCGTGGAAGCGCTTCCGCGGCAGTGACGCGAAGCTGTCCATCGAGTACAACACCCCGCCGGCCAAGCCCACCGACGAGCGGACGAGCAACCCGGCCACGGGCTGCGAACGCGGCAGCGGACGGCCCTGGATCCGTACCGGCACGCCCACCATGCTGGTCAAGGGAACGGACGACGACCACCAGAACCTGAAGGCGACCTTCCGGGTGTGGAACGCCCTCCCCGAGAAGCCCATGGTCTTCGAGGGCACGGACGGCTACCACGCCCAGGGCGACTTCCGTTCCACCATCGCGCAGGGCAAGCTGCAGCACGGCCAGGCCTACAAGTGGCACGCCGGCACCACCGACGGGATCGACGACAGCACCGAGTGGTCCGACTACTGCGAATTCGGGGTGGACACCGAGGCGCCCGCCACCAAGCCGGCCGTGACCTCCCGTGACTTCCCCGCCGAGCAGGAAGGAAAGAAGGCCGGCCAGCCCGGCTCCTTCACCTTCTCCGCCAACGGCGTCCGCGACTCCGCGTACGGCAACGACATCGCGTACTACGAGTGGGCGATCGGCGACGACGAACCGGCCAACCGGGCGGTCCCGTCCCGGACCGGCGGGGACGCCACGGTGGACATCACCCCGACGACGTTCGGCCCCAACGTCCTGTACGCCCGCAGCGTCGACCGCGCGGGCAACCGCGGCCCCCTGACGACGTACGTCTTCAAGGCGGTGCGCCCCTGCCCGGACGAGCTCACGGACGGCTGCTCGGCGGCCACCTACCACCTCGACCAGGTGGCCTCCGGCACCAGCCCGGACAGCAGCGGCAAGAACCGCTCGCTCGGCGTCACGGGCGCCACCTCGGTGGCCGGCCGCAAGGCAGCGAGCCGGCCCGACGACAAGGCCCTGCGGTTCAACGGGACGAGTGACTATGCGAAGGCCACGTCCCCCGTGGACACCCGCCAGGCCTTCACGGTCAGTGCCTGGGTCCGTCCGACGGGCGTCGACCACAACGGGACGGTGCTCAGCCAGTCGGGCGAGCACGTGTTCGGCCCTGCCCTGTACTACTCGACCACGTTCCAGCGCTGGGTCTTCGGTCGTATGGCTGCCGACAAGGCCGCCTCGACGACGGACGACCTGAAGCGGGCCATGGCCGTCAGCGAGCGGCCGGCGCGCCTGAACGAGTGGACCCATCTGACGGGGACCTACGACCCCCAGGCCAGGAAGATCCAGCTGTATGTGAACGGCGTCATGGAGGGGGAGGCGTCCTTCGACGCCGTCATCGACGCCCGCCAGGGGCTGGAGCTGGGCCGTTCCCGCTGGAACGACCAGTGGGACAACTTCTTCGCCGGCGACGTCGACGACGTGCGCGTGCACGCCGGACGGCTGTCGGACCGCGACATCGCCTACCTGGCCACACCCTGACCGCAGTTCCGCGGCAGGAGGAACACCATCACCACCGAACCGTGCCCGGGAGCACCCGCTCCCGGGCGCGCGGTCCGGCCTGCCCTGACCCGGCGGGCCGTGGAGGGGAGCAGCCGTGCAACACGGCTTGATGACACGCAACGACTACCGGAGACGGCGCGCGCGCAGATGGCGCGCGTCCCTCTCCACCGCCCTGGCGAGCGCCCTGGCGGCCACCCTTCTGCAGGGCGTCCCGGCCGCCTGGGCACAGTCCCGGGACGACCGGCGGCCCGAGACCCAGAGCATGAAGTCCGTCCCCGTCACCGGGGTCGGGATGAAACCGGCACCGGTCGACGAGGCGGCCCAGGCCGCCAAGAAGCCCCTGCCCAAGGTCGAGTGGCCCCGGGCCGCCTCGGCCGAGGCCGTTCTGGCCCCCGCGAAGCAGGGGCTGGCGGCCGGCCGGGCCTCCGCGAAGGTACGGGTGGGCTCACTGCCCGTACGGGTGAGCACCCCGGCCTCGCCGAAGCCCGAGCGGGCGGCGCAGGCGTTCGGGGCGGCCCCGTCGGGCAGACCGGCGGACGCCGCACCGGGCAAGGTGCGCATCGAGGTGCTCGACCGCAAGTCCACCCGCAAGGCGGGGGTCGACGGAATCCTGCTCAAGGTGACGCGGGCGGACGGCGGCACGTCGGCCGCGCCGGTGAACCTGGAGGTCGACTACGCGAAGTTCGCCGGCGCGTACGGCGGGGACTGGGCCTCGCGCCTGTCCCTGTCCGTGCTGCCGGGATGCGCGGTCAACGGCTCGGCGGCCGTCTGCCGGGACCGCAAGCCGCTCAGGACGCACAACAGCCTCCGTGGTGCCACGCTCACCGCGGACGTGGTGGCGCAGCCGGCGGCGACAGCCTCCCTGGCCGCCGGCGCGGGCGGTCAGCTGGTCGCGCTGAGCGCCGGGGCGTCCGGCGCCGCGGGAAGCTACGGGGCGACCTCGCTGACGCCCTCGGGCAGCTGGCAGATGGCCGGCAACACCGGCAGCTTCTCCTGGCAGTACCCGCTGCGGGTGCCGCCCGCCGTCGCCGGGCCCTCGCCCAAGCTGGCGATCAACTACAACTCCGGCAGCATCGACGGCCGGGTCGGGTCCACCAACAACCAGCCCTCCTGGGTCGGTGAGGGCTTCGACCTGTCGGTCGGCTTCATCGAACGCGCCTACCAGTCGTGCAAGGACGACGGGTTCGACACGGAGGGCGAGGAGAAGTACGACCAGTGCTGGCACTCCGACAACGCGGTCATGAACTTCGGCGGCCGCAACGGGGAGCTGGTCAAGAAGTCCGACGGAACCTGGCGGCTGAAGGCCGACGACGGCACCCGCATCGAGCGGAGGACCGGCGGTTCCAACGACGACAACGATGGTGAGTACTGGGTCGTCACGACCACCGACGGCACGCGCTACTACTTCGGCAAGGGCAAGCGGTTCGCCCAGGACCCGGAGAACACCCGCTCCGCATGGACGACGGCGGTCTACGGCGACGACAAGGGCGAGCCGTGCCACGCCGACGCGTTCAAGGACTCCCGCTGCCAGCAGGCGTGGCGCTGGAACCTCGACTACGTCGTGGACGTGCACGGCAACTCCATGACGTACTTCTGGGACACCGAGAAGAATCGTTACGGCGCCAACCGCGACGACACCTCCGTCTCCTACGACCGCGGCGGCTACCTCAAGCGCGTCGAGTACGGCACCCGCGAGGGCGAGGAGCGCTCCGGCAAGGCCCCGTCGCAGGTCGTCTTCACCGTGGACGAGCGGTGCACCGGCGACGCCGCCGGCTGCCGGCCGGACGGCCTGAAGGAGGACACGGCCAAGCGCTGGCCCGACGTCCCCTTCGACCAGATCTGCACCGACGACAAGCACTGCAAGGACCAGTGGTCGCCGAGCTTCTTCACCCGGAAGCGCCTGACCAAGGTCACCACACAGGTCCTCAAGGGCAACGCCTACCAGGACGTCGACGAGTGGACGCTGGACCACTCCTTCCCCACCCCCGGTGACGGCCTGACCGGCGGCCTGTGGCTGAAGTCCATCGGGCACACCGGCAAGGCCCAGGGCTCGACCGTCACCCTGCCCAGGACCATCTTCTACGGCACCCAGCTCACCGGCCGCGTCGACAAGTCCTTCGACGACCGCCCGGCGATGGTCAAGTGGCGCATCCGGGCCATCCAGTCGGAGTCCGGCGGCACCGTCTCGGTCAACTACAAGCCGGCCGAGTGCACCCCGTCCTCCCTGCCCGACCCCGCCGACAACACCAAGCGCTGCTTCCCGTCCTTCTGGTCCAAGTCCGGATCGATCGGCGAGAAGGAGGACTGGTTCCACAAGTACGTCGTCGACTACGTCGTCGAGGACGGCCGGCTGGCCAACGGCACCAACAAGGTGACCCGCTACGACTACCTCGGCGGCGCGGCCTGGCACTACGACGACAGCGAGATCGTCAAGACGAAGAACAAGACCTGGAGCCAGTGGCGCGGCTTCCAGAAGATCCGCACCGTCGTCGGCGACACCGGCACCAAGCAGCTCCGCACCGAGTCCACCTACCTGCGGGGCATGGACGGCGACCGCGCCAACAAGGACGGCGGCACCGAATCCGTCACGGTCAAGGCCAGTGACGGCACCGCCGTCAAGGACCAGGACCGGTTCCAGGGATTCGTCCTCGAGCAGCGGCAGTTCAACGGCAGCTTCGACGACTCCGCCGAGGTCGGCGGCAAGGTCAGCACGCCCTGGATCTCCGAGCCCACCGCCGTCGAGGGCGACGACAAGGCCACCCTCACGGGAACGGCCAGGACCGTCGTCCGCACGGCGCTGGACAAGGGAGTGCGCCGCACCGGCATCGAGCACACCTACGACGAGTACGGCATGCTCAAGTCGTCCTCCGACTTCGGCGACATGGGCGCGGACGGCCGCAACCAGGGCGACGACGCCAAGGACGACACCTGCACCACGTACGAGTACACCCGCAACACCGACGTCAACCTCCTGACGCTGGTCAAGCGCACCGCGACCACGTCGAAGGCGTGCGGAGCGGCCACGGGCCCCTCCGACGCGATCTCCGAGGTGCGCACCAGCTACGACCACGGCGCCTACGGCGCGGCACCCACCAAGGGCGACGTCACCCGTACGGAGGAGCTCAAGGGCTTCGACGGTGACACGCCGCAGTTCCTCACGGTCTCCGAGAGCGACTACGACGTCCACGGCCGGGTGACCTCCACCACCGACGTCGGCAAGCGCAGGACCACCACCGCGTACACCCCCGCCACCGGCGGCCCCGTCACCGGCATGACGGTCACCGATGCGCTGGGCCGCAAGGTGACGTCCACCGTGGAGCCGTCCTTCGGCCTGGTGACCGGCAGCGTGGACGCCAACAAGCTGCGTACCGACCTCGTCTACGACGGCCTCGGCCGCCTGCTCAAGGTCTGGCTGCCCGGCCGCGACAAGGCCAGGGACCTGCCCAACTCGGAGTACGCCTACCAGATCCGCAACGACGGCCCGAACGTCGTCACGACCAGGTCGCTGATCCCCAACGGCGACGTGAAGATCAGCCACCAGCTCAACGACGGCCTGCTGCGGCCGGTGCAGAGCCAGGGCCCGACCCCCAACGGCGGCCGCGTCGTCTCCGACACGGTCTACGACTCGCGGGGCCTGTCCGTGAAGTCCGTCGGCCCGTACTACAACGCCTCGAACCCCGACACCTCCGTCGTCGACCCCTCCGCCTCGGCGGACGGCGCCCCGACGGAGACCGAGACCGTCTACGACGCCGCCGGGCGCGCGACCGACTCGATCCTGCGGGTCAAGGGCAAGGAGAAGTGGCGCACCACCACCGCGTACCACGGTGACCACACCGACGTCACCCCGCCGGCCGGTGAGACGCCGCGCACCACGTACACCAACGCCCAGGGCCTGACCACGAAGCTCCTGGAGTACAAGGGGCCGACGCCCACGGGCGACGCCGACGTCACCACCTACACGTACGACCGCACCTGGCAGCTGGCGTCCGTCGAGGCCCCCAGCGGCGACCGCTGGACCTACGAGTACGACGTACGGGGCCGGCAGACGGTGTCCGTGGACCCGGACAAGGGCCGCACCGAGCTCGGCTACAACGACCTGGACCAGGTCGTCAGCGCCACCGACGCCCGGGGCCGGACCCTGACGTTCCAGTACGACCTGCTGGGCCGCCCGACCGGCACCTTCGAGGGCAGGACCCAGCTGACCGCGCTCACCTACGACACCGCCCCCAACGGTGTCGGACGGCCCGCCAGCTCCACCCGCTTCGTGAAGGACCCGCGGGCGGCGGAACCCCAGGCGTACACGACGGTCGTCGACGCCTACGACACCGCCGGCCACCCGACGAAGACCACGGTCAAGATCCCGAAGGTGGAGGGCAAGCTCGCGGGCGAGTACTCCACCTCGACCACCTACAACCCCGACGGTTCCGTCAAGACGGCCACCCTTCCCGCCGGCGGCGGTCTCCCGGCCGAGACGATCTCCACCGGCTACAACCTGGTGGGCAAGCCCACCTTCACCTACGGTCTGGACGACTACGTCCGCGAGACGAAGTACTCCAACTTCGGCGAGACCCTTCAGATGGAGCACGGCCTGTCCAGTGGCGCCAAGCGCACCTGGCGGACCAACTTCTACGAGGAGGGCACCCGCCGGCTCCAGCGCACCAGGCTGGACCGCGAGGGCGTCACGGACGCCGACTCCGACGTCACGTACACGTACGACGCGGCGGGCAACACCACCAGGATCGCCGACACGCCGACCAATCACCCGGCCGACGTGCAATGCTTCCGCTACGACTACCTGCGCCGGCTCACCGACGCCTGGGCACAGGGCGCCGTCGACTGCGCCGACGACCCGGCCAAGGCGGCCCTCGGCGGCCCGGCCCCCTACCGGCAGTCCTTCGAGTACGACGTCGCCGGCAACCGCACCAAGGAGACCACCTACGCCACCACGCCGGGCGGCACCCAGACCACGAAGGTCTACCACCCGCGCGGCAAGGGCAACGCCCCCTCGCACGCCATCGACTCGGTCGACGTCACCGAGACCACCGGCGGCAAGACCATCCAGACGAGGGACACCTACGAGTACGACGCCGTCGGCAACACCACGGCACGCAAGCTCGGCACCAACCCCAAGCAGTCCCTGACCTGGGACACCGAGGGCCGGCTGAGCCAACTCGCCACCGAGGACGGCAAGACCACCTCCTTCCTGTACGACGCGGGCGGCAACCGGCTGCTGCGCCGGGACCCGGTGAACAACACGGTGACCCTCTACCTGGGCGCCATGGAACTCACCCTCGACGCGAAGGACACCGTCAGCGGCACCCGCTACTACGCCTACAACGGCCAGCAGATAGCGGTCCGCACGCCCAAGGGCGTCACCTGGCTGGCCGGCGGCCAGAACGGCACCGCCGAACTCGCCGTCGACGCCAGGACCCAGGGCCTCACCCAGCGGCGCACCCTGCCGTTCGGCGGCCCGCGCGACGCCAAGCCGGCCGCGTGGCCCACGGACAAGGGCTTCGTCGGCGGAACCATGGACTCGACGGGCCTGATCCACCTGGGCGCCCGCGAGTACGACCCGTCGACCGGCCGCTTCCTGTCGGTGGACCCGGTCGTCGACTACACCGACCCGCAGCAGCTCCACGGCTACCTCTACGGCCGCAACAACCCCCTCGGCTTCCCGGACCCCTCCGGCATGTTCTGGGGGCTGGACTGGGACGACTGGGAGGACATCGGCCACGGC
The DNA here is from genome assembly GCF_014654785.1 of Streptomyces mashuensis. GTDB lineage: Bacteria > Actinomycetota > Actinomycetes > Streptomycetales > Streptomycetaceae > Streptomyces > Streptomyces mashuensis. The sequence goes on along the minus strand of NZ_BNBD01000006.1, from coordinate 244,720 downwards.
GCACTCGACGTGATCGGCATGGTCCCGGTCGTCGGCGAATGGGCCGACGCGGCCAACGGCCTCTGGTACCTGGGCGAGGGCGACTACGTCAACGCGGGCCTGTCCTTCGCCTCGGCGATCCCGATCGCCGGGTACGCGGCGACCGCGGTGAAGGGCACCAAGTACGTCGAGGAGGGCGTCGAGGCGGCCAAGGCCGTGGAGAAGACCGAGGAAGCGGTCGAGGACACGGTGAAGGCGGCCGACAAGGTCGAGGACGTGGTCGAGGGCGCGGCGAAGACGGAGGACGTGGCCCAGGACGTGGCCAAGGCCGCGGAGGAGGCCACCCCGCCGCCGGCCCCGAAGCCGAAGCCCGAACCCGAACCGGAGATGCCGGCCGAGCCGAAGTCCAAGCCCGCCCTCGCGGCGGAGAAGGGCGACCCGGTCTCCAGCGGCAAGGCCCCGGACGGCGGCGGCAAGGCGAAGTCCAAGAGCGACGGCGACGGCGGCGGCTCGAAGGCGACCAGCTGCGAGAACAGCTTCGTGCCCGGCACGGAGGTCGTCCTCGCGGACGGCTCGGTCAAGCCGATCGAGAAGCTCGAACTCGGCGACGAGGTCCTGGCCACCGACCCGGAGAAGGGCACGACGGAGGCCAAGCCCGTCACGGCCACGATCGAGGGCCACGGCACCAAGCAACTGGTGAAGCTCACCGTCGACACGGACGGCGACAAGGGCCCGGCCACCGACACCATCACCGCCACCGGCAACCACCCGTTCTGGCTCCCGGAGCTCAAGAAGTGGGTCACGGCCGACCAACTGGAGCCGGGCCAGTGGCTGCGCACCGCGTCGGGTACGTGGGTCCAGATCACGGCGGTGCAGGGGTGGACCCAGCAGGCGACGGTCCACAACCTGACGGTGGACGGGGTCCACACGTACTACGTGGTGGCGGGGGCGACGCCGGTCCTCGTTCACAACTGCGGCGACGTATCGATTTACAGGACGCCGAAGGTGGATGACATGGCTCATGAAATGGAGCGCGGTCCGAACCCGGCATCCCATCAAGAGGGCGACGCATCGGTCTACTTTGGGGAAAAGAGCGTGGCGGCCGAATATCAGGGTCGGGGCTCTTACGCTAAGGGTTCCATTCGGTATGAGATGCATGAAGATTTTGCCAAGGAGTTCGCTGATGTAAAGTTCCGCTATGACCGGCAAGGGCCCGGCGGTTCGGCGAGGTTCGAGTTCGTGATTCCTGTGGCGCGACTCGAACGCTTCAATGAACTGACTCTGCGCAGAGTATGGGAACCGAAGGCTGGATGAAGTGACCGTACTGGTTGACCAGGAAGTCGATGTAACCGTAGTCGCCGTTCTCGCATGGGGGGTGGCTGTCGAGACAGGAGATGGTGAGCGCGGCTTCATTGACAATCTCAAGATCCCTCTCGGGCCTGACGGCGTGAGTTGTCGAGAGGTTGGAAATCCGTTGCGGGTCGTCGTTCTCGATGATTCCAGGACTCCCTTCAGGGGAAGTCTCCTTCGGGAGGATTTTTCGCTGGCTCGCGAGTCGAGGCGGCGCGAGCGGTAACCTGCTGAAGCGCGTTGCAACTCCATCCCGTGAAGCCCCGTCAGCTTTGTTCTGGCGGGGCTTCCGGGCTGGGTGACGGCAGTAGCTGACGAAGTCGACATGAACGGGAGCCCGGCCAGTCATGAACGCTTGCCGTGCTCGGGAAGAGTTTCAGGTCGTGAAGCTGGGTCTCGAGGAAAGTCGTGAGATGGAGGCGGTGAGTCTCAACAGGTTTGTGCCCACCGCCAGAGGTGCCCTTGCTTGGGAGGCCGGCTCGTACGACGACCGGCTGGTGGGACGACGAAGAGGGCTGGTCCCGGACGGCGAGACGGAAGACCCAGCGGTATGGCGGTGTCGCCCCTCTGTTGCATCCGTGACAAGGTTTCCGAGCTCTATGAGCTGTTGCTCAGAGCGGGACGGGGATGAATGGAGAGTGGGAGGCGAAGCCATGATGTCCGGACTCAGGGCCGGGGCCTGGCTTCCGGGACGTTCCCGGCGGCCCCCGTGTCCGGCACGCCGACGGCTACTGCCACTTCGGGGAGTGAAGGGATGATTTTGCCGTGACCGCTACCCCTGAGCAGCGAGCCGCGTTGCGGCGCATTCGGGAAGTGCGCTCGAAGCGGCCGGCGAACGGGGAAGAGAGCGAGGCATTTGCAGCCTGGAGAGAGGCTTTCGCAGATGCTCTTCGTGACGTCTCCCAGGTGTTGCCCCACGCTGTGGATCGCCGGCAGGCGTTGAGCGAGTCGGAAGCGGCGCGCGCAGAGGCTGATCACATTCGTCGCCGACTGCTGAACCGGGATTCGGGGGAAGCGGGAAGGTGAAGAGAGATCGAAAGGTCCGCCGGATTCCTCCGGCGGACCTTTCGGCGTGACTATGAACCCTCAGCCCTTCCCTCGCGTGGCTCGCAAATGCTCCGCCACCGGGGTCAGGGAGTCGCGGAGGGCCTTGAGGTCTTCCGGGGACAGGAGGTCGATGAAGTGTTCGCGGACCGAGGCGACGTGGTGGGGGGCGACCTTGCGCATGGTTTCCCAGCCCTGGTCCGTGAGGACCGCGAAGAGGCCGCGGCGGTCGGACTCGCAGTTCTCGCGGCGGACGAGGCCGGCGTTCTCCATTCGGGTGATCTGGTGCGAGAGGCGGCTCTTGGACTGGAGGGTGGCCGTGGCGAGGTCGCTCATGCGCATCCGGTGGTCCTTCGACTCCGAGAGGTTGACCAGGATCTCGTAGTCGTTGTTGGTGAGGCCGAACGGCTGCAGATCCCGTTCGAGCTGGTGCATCAGCAGCCGGCTCACCTCGAGGTGGGCACGCCAGGCGCGCTGTTCCTCTTCGCTGAGCCAGCGGGTGCCGTTCTGGGTGTCCATAGATGGATTCTACCTAAGAAGTTGAAATGCTAACCAATTGGGGGTTGGTCGCCGTCGCCGGCAAAGTGACAGGTCAAGCGTTCGACCGTCACCCTGCGCAGACTACCGCTCACAGCCCGAAACGGCGCTGGAGGTCGCCGAGCTGACCCGGAAGACGCGGCATTGGCTGATTCCCGTGGCCCCCGCCCCCGCCCGGCACCCCGGCCTCGTCCGGCGGGCCCTCGCCCGTGGGGGCCTCCGCCATCAGCTGCTCCGTCGACTGGAGCAGCACCGTGCCCGCGCCCACGAACTCGAACTGGTGCTCCTCGCCCGACGCGCCCCCCAGCCCCGTCAGCCGCCGCACCCCGCCCATGACGCCGCGCAGGTACTGGTGGTCGTAGTGGTGGCACGGCGACGGGCAGTCCGCCCAGCCCACCAGCGCCTGCGGGTCCACCCGGATCGGCGGCTCCACGAAGACCACCGGCCCGTTCGACGCCGCCACGAACTTCCCCGTCCCGATCAGCGTCAGGAACCCCGGCACGATCGACTGCTTCAGCGACAGCGACGGCTCGAACGCCAGCAGGTTCCCCGACCGCACCGTCAGGTTGCCGTCCTCCAGGTCGTACGAGTTCACGTCGAAGGACCGGTCGGCCAGCAGCATCTTGCCCTGCCCCTCGGCCACCACCCAGTCCGCGGCGTGCAGCGGCGAGTGGAAGCTCCCCGCGATCAGCCGGTCCAGTGGGCCGTGCCCGATGCCGTGGAAGTCGATCCGCCCGTAGTAGGCGATCATCTTCCCCTTCTGCAGGAACCACTTGCTGCCCTTGAGCTCCACACTGAAGGCGTACGGATTGACGTTGTCGTCGACCGGCAGCGTGGTCGCGTCGTGGATCACCGGGCCGTTCACAGCTTCTCCTCCGATGCCTGCACGTACACCGTGCCGTTGCCGGACAGCTCCAGGCGGAACGCCTCGCCCGAGCCGCGGCCCACCACCTCGCGCCAGCCGAGCGCCGCCGACAGCTTGTTGCGGACGTCGCCGCGGTGCGCCACGTACGCCTGCGGGTCGACGACCACGGGGCGGTGCGGGGTGATCGGCAGCTCGATGACGCCACCGTGCGCCATCACCGCCACCGCGCCGTGGCCCTTGAGGGTCGTGGTGAACAGGCCCTGGCCGGTCACCTGGCCGCGCACGATGCCCATGACGCCGCCCTGCGAGCCCATGAACATCGTCCCCTGCTGGAGCGTCCCGTCGAACGCCAGCAGCCGGTCCGCCTCCACGTACAGCGTGTCGCCCGACAGCTCCACCACGTGCACGTGGTGACCGCCGTGGCCGAACATCACCGTGCCGCTGCCCTCCACCGCCATCAGCGGGGTCGCCTCGTTGGCCACGCGGCGGCCGATCATCCCCATGACGCCGCCCTGGCCGCCGGTGATACTCGGCGTGAACGACACCTCGCCGCGGTACGCGAGCATCGCCCCGCGCTGGCTGAACAGCCGCTGCCCGGGGACGACCTGGGCCTCGACCATGCGGGAGTTGAGAAGCCGGAACGGCATCACACCTCACCCCCGATGGTGTTGCGCTCGCTCGGCTGCACGTACACCAGCCCCTCGCCCTCGAAGCGGATCTGGAACGCCTCGCCCGAGCCCTCGCCCAGGAAGGTCCGGAAGTTCACGCCCGACTGGAAGTGCTGCCGCAGCCGGCCGGTGTGCGCGATGTACGCGCCCGGGTCCACCTGGAGCGGCAGCTGCGGCGTCACCCGCAGCACGATCGCCGTGCCGTCGGAGAGGATCGCCGCCTGGCCCGTGCCCTCCACCGTCGTGGTGAACAGGCCGTTGCCCTGCGAGGCGCCCCGCAGGCCCGTGAAGGTCGTCCCCGTGCGCAGCGACGCCTCGGTGCACAGCAGGTTGCTGGCCTCGACGTAGAGCGTCTCGCCGTGCAGCGAGACCAGGTTGATCTCGCTCGCCCGGTCGGCGAAGTAGCAGGTGCCGTGCCCCTTCACCTCCATCACTTCCATCTGCTCGCCGGTGAGCCGGCGCGTCATCATCCCGCGCAGGCCGTCACCGCCGCCCGTCAACTTCTTGAACGTCATCTCGCCCTCGTACGCGACCATCGAGCCGTTCTTGGCCTTGACCGCGTCGCCCGCCATGTCGACGGCGAGGACCTTGCTCCCGTGGAGCCGAAACTGAGCCACGGCGGAGACCGTAGCGGGCGGACATACGCCTCCAACAGGCCCCCACTGACCGGAAGGCACCCGGATCCGGTGATCGGCGCCGGGGCTGCGACAATGGGGACGCTTGTGAACGCCGTCACAAGCAGTCATCGATCCGTACCGCCACGCGACCGAAAGGTGCCCCCGTGGACCTCAAGACCGCCTCCGCCCTGCGCCGGCTCCGCCTTGTCTCCGTCCCGGAGGCCGTTTCCTGGCTGCTCCTGATCGTCTGCATCGTGCTGAAGAACACGACGTCGTTCAACGCCGTGCCCGTCATGGGCTGGGTGCACGGCATCGCGTTCATCTTCTACGTCGTCTTCCTGCTCGACGCCTGGAACCGCACCAAGTGGCTCTGGACCCGGGCCGCCCTGATCTTCATCCTGTCGATCGTCCCCACCGGCGGCTTCTTCGCCGACCGCATGCTGCGCCGCGAGACCGAGGCGCAGGTCATCGCCGCCCGTGCGCGCAAGGAAAGCGTGGTCAACGCATGATCGTCGCCTTTTCCGTGACGCCGCTGGGCGTCGGTGAGGACGTGGGGCAGTACGTCGCCGACGCCGTCCGTGTCGTCCGCGAGTCCGGGCTGCCCAACCGCACCGATGCGATGTTCACCTCGCTCGAGGGCGAGTGGGACGAGGTGATGGACGTCGTCCGGCGGGCCGTCGCCGCCGTCGAGGCCCGCTGCGGGCGCGTCTCGCTCGTACTGAAGGCCGACATCCGGCCGGGTGTGACGGACGGGCTGACGTCGAAGGTGGAGACCGTGGAGCGGTATCTCGCCTGACGCGTTCCCGACCCGTTTCCCGACCGGTCCTCGCGATCATGTGCCGCCGCGGGCCCGGCCGTTCCGGATCACGGACGGCCGGGCCCGCGGTGCGGGCACCCGGGTAGGCTCGGTGGCGTGCCCAAGCCCCTCAGCCTCCCCTTCGATCCGATCGCCCGCGCCGACGAGCTGTGGAAGCAGCGCTGGGGGTCGGTGCCGTCCATGGCGGCGATCACCTCGGTGATGCGTGCCCACCAGATCCTGCTGGGGCAGGTCGACGCGGTGGTCCGGCCCTACGGGCTGACATTCGCGCGGTACGAGGCGCTCGTGCTGCTGACCTTCTCGCGGGCGGGCGAGCTGCCGATGTCGAAGATCGGCGAGCGGCTGATGGTGCACCCCACGTCGGTGACCAACACCGTGGACCGCCTGGTCGCCCAGGGCCTGGTCGCCAAGCGCCGCAACCCCAACGACGGCCGCGGCACGCTCGCGTCGATCACCGACAAGGGGCGCGAGGTGGTCGAGTCGGCCACGCGCGACCTGATGGCCATGGACTTCGGGCTGGGCGCGTACGACGCGGAGGAGTGCGGCGAGATCTTCCGGCTGCTGCGGCCGCTGCGGGTCGCGTCGGGTGACTTCACCGACGCGGACGAGGGTACGGAGCAGGGCTAGCGCGGGGTGGCGAAGATCGCCCCGGTAGATGCCGTTACGCTCGCTGTCATGAAATCCAGCGTGCTCACCCGTTACCGCGTGATGGCCTACGTGACCGGCGTCCTGCTCGTCCTCCTCTGCCTCGGCGTGATCGCCAAGTACGGCCTGGACATGGACGGTGCCGCGTCGTTCACCAAGGTCGTGGGCATCGCGCACGGCTGGCTGTTCGTGATCTACCTGGTCTTCGCCTTCGACCTCGGCTCCAAGGCGAAGTGGCCGGTCGGCAGGCAGCTGTGGGTGCTCATCGCCGGCACGATCCCGCTGGCCGCGTTTTTCGTCGAGCGCCAGGTCGTCGCCGAGGTCCGGCCGCTGGTCGCCACCACGCCGGCCGACGCCGTGAGTGCCTGACGCCGTGAGCGCCTGACGCGCCTCCCGGGAGCCCCGGACACGCCGCCCCTTGTGGCCCCTTGTGTCCGGGGCACTCTTGCGCGAAAATTTAGTAGGACGTCCTACTAAATTTTCGCGGGGCAACGGGGCACGGAGAGGCGACACACCACCATGGACGCAGCAGCCATCGCAGCGGGGCGCAGCCGCTGGCAGGCACGGTTCGACGCCGCGCGCACGCGCGACGCGGACTTCACCACCCTCTCCGGCGCCGAGGTCGAGCCCGTCTACGGACCGCGTCCCGGCGACGTCTACGAGGGCTTCGAGCGCATCGGCTGGCCCGGCGAGTACCCCTTCACGCGGGGCCTGTACGCCACCGGCTACCGGGGGCGGACGTGGACCATCCGCCAGTTCGCCGGCTTCGGCAACGCCGAGCAGACCAACGAGCGGTACAAGATGATCCTCGCCGCCGGCGGCGGCGGGCTCAGCGTGGCCTTCGACATGCCCACCCTCATGGGCCGCGACTCGGACGACCCGCGCTCGCTGGGCGAGGTCGGCCACTGCGGCGTGGCGATCGACTCCGCCGCCGACATGGAGGTGCTGTTCCGGGACATCCCGCTCGGCGACGTCACCACGTCGATGACGATCAGCGGCCCGGCCGTCCCCGTCTTCTGCATGTACCTGGTGGCCGCCGAGCGGCAGGGCGCCGACCCGCGCGTCCTCAACGGCACGCTCCAGACGGACATCTTCAAGGAGTACATCGCGCAGAAGGAGTGGCTGTTCGCGCCCGAGCCGCACCTGCGCCTCATCGGCGACCTGATGGAGCACTGCACGCGCCACATCCCCGCGTACAAGCCGCTGTCGGTCTCCGGCTACCACATCCGCGAGGCGGGGGCCACGGCCGCGCAGGAGCTGGCGTACACGCTGGCCGACGGCTTCGGGTACGTCGAGCTGGGCCTGTCGCGGGGCCTGGACGTGGACACGTTCGCGCCGGGCCTGTCGTTCTTCTTCGACGCGCACGTCGACTTCTTCGAGGAGATCGCCAAGTTCCGGGCGGCCCGCCGCATCTGGGCCCGCTGGATGAAGGAGGTCTACGGCGCGCAGACGGAGAAGGCGCAGTGGCTGCGCTTCCACACGCAGACCGCCGGCGTGTCGCTCACGGCGCAGCAGCCGTACAACAACGTCGTGCGGACGGCCGTGGAGGCCCTGGCGGCCGTGCTCGGCGGCACCAACTCGCTGCACACCAACGCCCTCGACGAGACCCTCGCCCTCCCCAGCGAGCAGGCCGCGGAGATCGCGCTGCGCACCCAGCAGGTGCTGATGGAGGAGACCGGCGTGGCCAACGTCGCCGACCCGCTGGGCGGCTCGTGGTACGTCGAGCAGCTCACGGACCGCATCGAGGCCGAGGCCGAGAAGATCTTCGAGCAGATCAAGGAGCGCGGCCTGCGCGCCCACCCGGACGGCAAGCACCCCATCGGGCCCATCACGTCCGGCATCCTGCGCGGCATCGAGGACGGCTGGTTCACCGGCGAGATCGCCGAGAGCGCCTTCCGCTACCAGCAGGCCCTGGAGAAGGGCGAGAAGCGCGTCGTCGGCGTCAACTGCCACGAGGGCTCGGTCACCGGCGACCTGGAGATCCTCCGGGTGAGCCACGAGGTGGAGCGCGAGCAGGTGCGGGTGCTGGCCGGCCGCAAGGCGGCGCGCGACGACGTGGCGGTGCGGGCCGCCCTGGACGCCATGCTGGCCGCGGCCCGCGACGGCTCGAACATGATCGAGCCGATGCTGGAGGCGGTGCGCGCCGAGGCGACCCTCGGCGAGATCTGCGACGCCCTGCGCGACGAGTGGGGCGTGTACGTGGAGCCGGCGGGCTTCTGAGCCCCTCCCGCGCGCCGATACGGGCTCCCCGGTGACCGGGGGGCCCGTACGCGTACCTGTGGGCGGGCGTCCGTACGCGCATCCGTGGGCGGGCGTCCGTACGCCGCTACGCCCCCGCCGTCAGCCCGCCCACCAGCAGTGCCGCGAACGAGCGGGCCCACGCGCCGTCCACCGGCTCGGCGCTGACCAGCGTGCGGTGGACGACGGCGCCGGCGATCACGTCGAAGATGAGGTCCGCGGTGCGGGCCGCCGCGGCGGGGTCGGTCTCCACCGGCAGCTCCCCGCGCGCCTGCGCGCGCTCGCGGCCGAGGAGCACCAGGGCCTTCTGCCGGTCCACGATCGCGGTGCGGATGCGTTCGCGCAGCGCCGGGTCGCGGGTGGACTCGGCGACCACCGCCATCAGGGCCGTCTTCGTCTCCGGCCGCTCCAGCAGGGCGGCGAACTGCCGCACCACGCCCTCGACGTCGGCCTGGAGGCCGCCCCGGTCGGGCAGCTCCAGGTGTTCGTCGAAGAGGGCGGCCACGGCGTCGACGACCAGTTCGTTCTTGCCCGCCCAGCGGCGGTAGAGCGTCGTCTTGGCCACGCCCGCGCGGGCCGCCACGTCGCCCAGCGTCAGCTTGGACCAGCCGAGCTCGACCAGGGCGTCCCGGGTGGCGTCGAGGATCGCGCGGTCGGCCTCGGCGCTGCGCGGCCGGCCGGTACGGCCGTGGCGCGTGCCGTGGGCGGGGGTGCCGGCGCTGGTCATGGCAGGACCTTACCGCCGGGTAAGGCGTTGGTACGGACAAGCGGTGTGAGGCGGATCACGCGCCGGGTCCGCCCCGGTCCCGCCCGATCCAGTTACGCTACGGCTCGTAGCGAAAGCCGGAAGCGGAAGCCCCAGGGCGGAGGCTCCGGCGAACGAGCGACAACCACACGCCGGGTGGGGACCCGGCGGCACGACGCGACGCTACGCGTCCCACCGCAGCCAGGGCCACGGCCACGGCTCACGGTGGGTTGCCGGTGTTTTCCTGTTCACCGTGCGGAGGGGGGAGGATAGGGCCATGCAGCCACGGAACATGTCCATGAGCGGAGTGGTCGACCTCGCCGCGGTGAAGGCGGCCGGAGAGGCCAAGCAGAAGGCCGAGCAGGCCCGGGCCCAGGCGGCCCGCACGGGCGCCCCGGCGGCGGGCCCCCTCGTCCTCGACGTCAACGAGGCGGACTTCCAGAGCGAGGTCCTGCAGCGCTCCACCGAAGTGCCCGTCGTCATCGACTTCTGGGCCGAGTGGTGCCAGCCCTGCAAGCAGCTCGGCCCGGTGCTGGAGCGGCTCGCCGAGGAGTACGCCGGCCGGTTCGTCCTGGCGAAGATCGACGTCGACGCCAACCAGATGCTCTTCCAGCAGTTCGGCGTCCAGGGCATCCCCGCGGTCTTCGCGGTGGTGGCCGGCCAGCCCATCCCGCTGTTCCAGGGCGCGGTGCCCGAGGCGCAGCTGCGCCAGGTGCTGGACCAGCTGATCCAGGTCGCCAAGCAGCAGTTCGGCATCGAGGGCGCGCCCGTCGCCCCGGGCGCCGAGGGCGAGGCGGAGGCCCCGGCCCGCCCGGCCGGCCCGTACGACACCGCCCTCGACGCGGCCGCCGCCGCGCTGGACGCCGGTGACCTGGGCGGTGCCGTCCGCGCGTACGAGAACGTGCTGGCCGACGACCCGGCCAACGAGGAGGCCCGGCGTGGTCTGGCCCAGGCCGAGCTGCTGCGCCGGGTGCAGGACATGGACCCGCAGCAGGTGCGCAAGGCCGCGGCCGACGCGCCGGGCGACGCGCAGGCGCAGATCGCCGCGGCCGACCTCGACCTGGTCGGCGGCCATGTCGAGGACGCCTTCGGCCGCCTGGTCGACACGGTGCGGCGCACCGCCGGCGAGGACCGCAACGCGGCCCGCGTCCGGCTGCTGGAGCTCTTCGAGGTGATCGGCCCGGACGACCCGCGGGTGGTCGCCGCGCGGACGGCGCTCTCGCGCGCCCTGTTCTGACGCCCGGCCCCCAGGGGGACGCGGCGGCTCGCGCCTCACCCCCGCACCAGGGGGCACAACAGCAGCGCTTTGCCAAAACTTGGTATTAGCGGTCGTCGTCACCGCCTGTGAGAAGGGCCCGGGCTTTCGCCCGGGTCCTTCCGCTTTCCTCCCCCTCTCGCCGGACACGCTCCGCACGCGAGCACACCCCGGCCGGTACGGCCCCGACTCACGCCCGTCACCGGCCCGTTACTCGCCAGTAATCAACCTCTTGTGCCCCGGCCGGTAATGCACCACGATCGGCCCAACCCGGTCCGGACCCACGCGCCGGTCACCGTCGGCACGTGGTCCGGGTCCCCACCGGGTGGCCGGTGTGCCCGCACGCCGGCCCGGTACAGGGGGGTTCCCGCCGCGGCGGGACCTGTGCCGGCTCAGCGGTTGCGCGAAGGCGTGGCCAGTGGTTGTCGCTCGGGGGTGAACGCCGGTGTGGAACGGGCGCAGTTGGCGCCGCCGCATGCGACGGCGCTCTCCTTCCCGAGGACGTGGCACTTCTCCCATCCCCGCCGGGAGCCCCTGGGGCTCCTGCCGGAGGTGTACGTCCGCGAAGGAGGAAAGTCGTGAAGTCTCAGGCACGCGGCGGGACCAGATGGCGACGGTTCGCCGTCGTCATGGTGCCCAGCGTCGCGGCGTCGGCCGCCATCGGCGTGGCGATCGCCCAGGGCGCCCTGGCGGCGTCGTTCAGCGTCTCCGGACAGCAGTTCCAGGTGACGGCCAACCGGATCGACGGTGAGGGCTTCGTCCAGTACGGGGCCATGGACGAGACCAAGGCGGGCGCCCAGCCCGTCGCGGTCGTCGGCATGGACTCGGCGAAGATCACCAAGCTGTGCCAGGCGGTCAACGTGCCCGTCTTCGGCAAGACGATCTCCATGAAGCTGACCGCCGGCGGCGGCAACGACCGGGTCGAGGCGACGAAGCTCTACATCGACGCCAACGACCTCAAGGCCAACGCGACCTTCAACGAGGTGGACATCGGCGTCGCCGTCGACAGCACCACCAAGGGCCCGGGCCCGGCCAAGCCGGGCGAGAACGGCCGCGGCGCGTACGTGCCGGGCTCCTTCGCGCAGCAGGCCAAGTCGGTGACGTTCACCGACGTCGACCAGAAGGCCTGGGCGACCTCGGCGGGCACGTTCACGCTGCCCGGCCTGCACATGGGCGTCGCCTTCGGCGCCGCCGAGTGCAAGCCCGAGTGACGCGCTGAACGGGCGGGTACGGAGCGGGAGTCGGCCGCCTCCGTACCCGTACCGGCCGCCGTCCCCGCCCCACCCCCCCTGCACCACAGATCGGCCGGCCCCGAGGAGCTGGAGACCATGAGCGCCGAGACGCGACCACGGCTGATGACGCTGACGACCGGGCTCAGCCGTACCCGCCGGACCTTCCGTGACTGGCGGGGCCGACGCCCCTTCTGGGGCGGGCTGCTGTGCATACTCGCCGGCGTCCCGATCATGTACATCCCCTACCAGACCATGACACTGGGGGACCTGCACATCCGGCTGGCCACCACCGCCGGCGCCGGCTCGCTCATCATCGGCGTGCTGCTGGTCGTGCTGGGCCTGACCCTCTGGTACCAGCCGCAGTCGCGGGTGTTCGCCGGCGTCGCCGCGATCCTGCTCGCGCTGGTGTCACTGGTGGTGTCCAACTTCGGCGCGTTCCTCATCGGCTTCCTGCTGGCCCTGGTCGGCGGCGCGCTGGGCGTGGCCTGGGCGCCGGGGACCCCGCAGCCGGAGCAGCCGGCGGACGCCGAGGGGGTCCGTGGTGGCGACTGACGAGCAGCCCGGGGGGACGACGCCCCGGGCCAGAACCGGCCCCCGGCACGCGGCACCGCGCAAGCCCCTGCTGGCGCGGCTGCACATGCCGGCGGGCAAGGCCGTCGCGCTGGTGGCGATGCCCAGCGCGATGCTGATGGGCATGGGCCTCACTCCGACGCTGGCGCAGGCCAAGCCCGCCGCGCCGCCGAATCCTTTCGGTGACGCGCAGTGCGCCGCGGCGCCGGACCAGTCGCCGGAAGCGTCACCGAGCGCGAGTACGGGTGCGAGTACGGGTACGAGCGCGAGCCCGGCGCCGGACCCGTCGTCCAAGCCGTCGAAGTCGCCGAAGTCGCCCACGTCCGCGGAGGAACCGTCGCCGAAGGCTTCGGTGGAGGACGACGACGCGTCGTCGCCCCCGCCCGCCCCAAGCCGTAAGCCGGCACCGCAGGCCAGCAAGGCGCCCGTACCGCCGGCGCCCGCACCGTCCGCGTCGCCGTCCCCCTCGCCGTCGGCGTCGCCGTCCAAGCGGGCCAACCCGCTGGACCCGCTGGGCCTGGGCGACAAGCTCGGCGACCTCCTGGGCGGTCTCGCCGGCAAGAAGACCACGGCCCCGGCGGCGCCCGCGCCGGCCCCTCCGGCACGGCCGGCCCCGTCGGCGGGCTCCACCGCCACGGACCCGGACCCGGAGCCGGAGGACGCACCGTCCTCCGCGCCCGCCGCGTCCCGCGCGCCGTCCCCGGGGCCGTCGCACGCCCCCGCGACGCCGCTGCCCGGACCGTCGGCCACCGCCGGCCCGTCCGGCACCCCGTCCGCGGACCCGTCCGGCACCCCCTCGGCCGGCCCGGAGGCCGGCAAGCCCCTGCCCCCCTGCCCGCCCACCGGCGTCGTGGACGAGAAGGAGGGGCACGCCTTCCCCAACCAGCCCTGGTACCTGGAGGCGAGCAGGCTGACGCTGACCGGGCTGACCTACGAGGGCGTCCGGCGGATCACCATGGTGAACGGGCAGAAGAAGGACGTCCTCAAGTTCACCGCGGACGCCCTGGACATCCAGGACCTGCACCAGATCGTCAACAGCAAGGGCAGGGAGTATCACGTCACCGGCGTGGGCACGAACTCCCGCGTGGCCGGCGGCCGGATCACGATGTACACGGAGGAGCTCAAGGGCAAGCTGCTCGGGCTGATCCCGGCGACCCAGTCGCCGACCAGCCCGCCGCCGCTGATCCCCGGCATCAAGCTGCCGATCCCGATCTTCTTCACGGACGTGAAGGTGCGCCAGGGCGGTCAGTACGGCGGCACGCTGACCATCCCCAACCTGCACCAGTACCTGACCGAGGGCACCTACCCGTAAGGGAGACCCCCGGAAAAGCAGCGGGCGGGCTGGAGAACCAGCCCGCCCGGGGTGGGTCAGCTCTCGCCGCCCAGGTGGTGCACCCGCACCATGTTGGTGGTGCCGGGGACACCCGGCGGGGAGCCCGCCGTGATGATCATGATGTCGCCCTCGTTGTAGCGGTGCAGCTTCAGCAGCTCCGCGTCCACCAGGTCGACCATGGCGTCCGTGGTGTCCACGTGCGGCACGACGAAGGTCTCGACGCCCCAGCTCAGCGTGAGCTGGTTGCGGGTCGACTCGTCCGTGGTGAACGCCAGGATCGGCTGCTCGGCGCGGTAGCGCGACAGGCGGCGGGCCGTGTCACCGGACTTGGTGAAGGCCACCAGCGCCTTGCCGCCGAGGAAGTCGGCGATCTCGGCGGCCGCGCGGGCCACGGAACCGCCCTGGGTGCGCGGCTTCTTGCCCGGCACCAGCGGCTGGAGGCCCTTGGAGAGCAGCTCCTGCTCGGCCGCCTCGACGATGCGGGACATCGTCTTGACGGTCTCGATCGGGTACGCGCCCACGCTGGACTCGGCGGAGAGCATGACCGCGTCCGCGCCGTCCAGGATCGCGTTGGCCACGTCGGAGGCCTCGGCGCGGGTCGGGCGCGAGTTGGTGATCATCGACTCCATCATCTGGGTCGCGACGATCACCGGCTTGGCGTTGCGCCGGCACATCTCGATGAGGCGCTTCTGCACCATCGGCACCCGCTCCAGCGGGTACTCCACGGCCAGGTCGCCACGGGCCACCATCACGCCGTCGAAGGCCATGACGACCTCGTGCATGTTCTCGACGGCCTGCGGCTTCTCGACCTTGGCGAGGACCGGCACGCGGCGGCCGACCTCGTCCATGACGCGGTGGACGTCCTGGACGTCCTTGGCGTCGCGGACGAAGGACAGCGCCACCATGTCGCAGCCCATGGCGAGCGCGAACTTCAGGTCCTCGATGTCCTTCTCGGACAGCGCCGGGACGTTCACCGCCGCGCCGGGCAGGTTGATGCCCTTGTGGTCGGAGATGACACCGCCCTCGATGACGATCGTGCGCACCCGCGGGCCGTCGACCTCGGTCACCCGCAGCTCGACGTTGCCGTCGTTGATGAGGATCTGGTCGCCCTTGGCGACGTCGCCCGGCAGGCCCTTGTAGGTCGTGCCGCAGATCGTCCGGTCGCCCGGGACGTCCTCGGTGGTGATGGTGAACTCGTCGCCGCGCGCCAGCTCCACCGGGCCGTCCGCGAAGGTCTCCAGGCGGATCTTGGGGCCCTGGAGGTCGGCGAGGACGCCGACGGCGCGCCCGGTCTCCGCGGCCGCCTTCCGCAGGCGGTGGTACCGCTCCTCGTGCTCCGAGTGGGTCCCGTGGCTCATGTTGAAACGGGCCACGTTCATGCCGGCCTCGATCAGCGTCTTCAGCTGCTCGAAGGAGTCGACGGCAGGGCCCAGGGTGCAGACGATTTTGGAACGGCGCATGGGGCAGATCCTATCGGGTTTGTTTCGGAGCGGAATATTCGAGCTGTGGGAAAGGACAGGGGCGGAGCCCCTCGTTCCGCCAGTGCCTATGCGCTGACCAGGGCGTACGTCTGGGTGGCGATCTCCAGCTCCTCGTCGGTCGGGACCACCGCCACCGCCACCCGCGCGGAGGCGGGGGAGATCAGCCGCGCGTCGCCCGAGCGGACGGCGTTGAGGTCCGCGTCCACCGCCAGGCCCAGCGCCTCCAGGCCCGCCACGGCGGCCTCGCGCACCGGGGCCGCGTTCTCGCCCACGCCCGCCGTGAACGCCACCGCGTCCACCGTGCCCAGGACCGCGTAGTAGGCGCCGATGTACTTCTTCAGCCGGTGCACGTACACGTCGAAGGCCAGCCGCGCGCGCTCGTCGCCCTCGTCGACCCGCCGGCGGATCTCGCGCATGTCGTTGTCGCCGCACAGTCCGATCAGACCGCTCTTCTTGTTGAGGAGCGAGTCGATCTCGTCGACGGACATGCCGGCGTTGCGCGCCAGGTGGAAGATCACCGCCGGGTCGAGGTCACCGGAACGGGTGCCCATGACCAGGCCCTCCAGCGGGGTCAGGCCCATCGAGGTGTCCACGCAGCGGCCGCCGCGCACGGCCGAGGCCGAGGCGCCGTTGCCCAGGTGCAGCACGATGACGTTGACCTCTTCGGGGGCCTTGCCCAGCAGCTCGGCCGTCTTGCGGGAGACGTAGGCGTGCGAGGTGCCGTGGAAGCCGTAGCGGCGCACCATGTGCGCGTCGGCCGTCTCCGTGTCGATCGCGTAGCGCGCGGCCGACTCCGGCATCGTCGTGTGGAAGGCGGTGTCGAAGACCGCGACCTGCGGCAGCTCGGGGCGGAGCGCGCGGGCGGTGCGGATGCCGGTGATGTTGGCCGGGTTGTGCAGCGGCGCCACGGGGATGAGCCGCTCGATCTCGGCGACGACCTCGTCGGTGATCAGGGTGGGCTCGGTGAACTTGCTGCCGCCGTGCACGACGCGGTGGCCGATCGCGGCCAGCTCCGGCGAGTCCAGGCCCAGCCCGTCGGCGGCGAGCTCCTCCGCCACGGCCTTCAGCGCGGCGTCGTGGTCGGCGATGCGGCCGGTGCGCTCGCGCTTCTCGCCGCCGGTGGCCAGCGGGGTGTGCGCCAGCCGGGAGGTGTCCTCGCCGATGCGCTCGACCAGGCCCGCGGCCAGGCGGGCGCCGTCGGCCATGTCGAGCAGCTGGTACTTGACCGAGGACGAGCCGGAGTTGAGGACGAGGACACGGGTGGCGGTGGAAGTCATGAGGCTTTCCGTAGCGGGGTTCGACGGGGGAGTGGGGAGGGGGCGGACGGCCGTGGGGCCGGGGCGCGGGCCCCGGCCCCACGGCCGGACTTCTTTACGGTTCGGTGCGCTCGCTGCGCTGCTCGCCCTGCGCCTGGATGGCGGTGATGGCGACGGTGTTGACGATGTCCTGCACCAGGGCGCCGCGGGACAGGTCGTTGACCGGCTTGCGCAGGCCTTGGAGCACCGGGCCGACGGCGACGGCGCCGGCCGAGCGCTGCACGGCCTTGTAGGTGTTGTTGCCCGTGTTGAGGTCGGGGAAGACCAGCACGGTGGCCTTGCCGGCCACCTCGGAGCCCGGCAGCTTGGTCGCGGCGACCTTGGCGTCCACGGCGGCGTCGTACTGGATCGGGCCCTCGACCAGCAGGTCCGGGCGGCGCTCGCGCACCAGCTCGGTGGCCTTGCGGACCTTGTCCACGTCGGCGCCGGAGCCGGAGGTGCCGGTGGAGTACGACAGCATCGCGATGCGCGGCTCCACGCCGAACTGCTTGGCGGTCTCGGCGGACTGGATGGCGATGTCGGCCAGCTGCTCCGCGTTCGGGTCCGGGTTGACCGCGCAGTCGCCGTAGACGAGCACCCGGTCGGCGAGGCACATGAAGAAGACCGAGGAGACGATCTGCGCGCCCGGCGCCGTCTTGATGATCTCGAAGGCGGGACGGATGGTGGCGGCGGTGGAGTGCACCGCGCCGGAGACCATGCCGTCGGCCAGGCCCTCCTGCACCATCAGCGTGCCGAAGTACGACACGTCGGCGACGACGTCGTGCGCGAGCTCCAGCGTCATGCCCTTGTGGGCGCGCGCCTTCGCGTAGATCCCGGCGAAGCGCTCGCGCAGCGGCGACGTCTGCGGGTCGATGAGCTGCGCCTCGGCCAGGTCGATGCCCAGCTCGGCGGCGCGCTTGCGGATGGCCTCCTCCTCGCCCAGGAGGATCAGGTCGCACACGTCGCGGCGCAGCAGCACGTCGGCGGCGCGCAGCACGCGCTCCTCGGTGCCCTCGGGCAGGACGACGCGGCGGCGGGCGGAGCGGGACCGCTCGATGAGCTCGTGCTCGAACATCATCGGGGTGACGCGGGCGGAGCGGGCGACGGAGATGCGGTCGGTGAGCTCGGCGGTGTCGACGTGCCGCTCGAAGAGGCCGAGGGCGGTCTCGCCCTTGCGCGGCGAGGACGCCTCCAGCTTGCCCTCGATGGCGAACAGCTCGGCGGCGGTGGGGAAGGACCCGCCGGGCACCGAGGCGACGGGCGTGCCCGGGGCGAGCCGGCCGGCCAGCGCCAGGATGTCGGGGCCGGGGCGCTCGTCGAGGGTGAGCAGCAGGCCGGCGATGGGCGGCGCGCCCGCGCTGTGCGCGGCGAGGGCGCCGACGATGAGGTCGACGCGGTCGCCCGGGGTCACCACGAGGCAGCCCTCGGTCAGGGCGGGCAGGAAGACGGGCAGCATGGCGCCGCCGAAGACGAAGTCCTTGGCGTCGCGGGACAGCCCGGCCTCGTCGCCGAGCAGCACCTCGGCGCCCAGCTCCTGCACGATCTGGCGGACGGTGGGCGCGGAGAGGGAGGGCTCCTCGGGCAGCGCGTAGCAGGGCACCGGCAGGCTGGCGGTGAGCCGCTCGGCGACGGCCTCGCGGTCGGCGGGGGCCACGCGGTTGACCACCAGGGCCACGACGTCGCAGCCGAGGGACTCGTAGGCGCGGAAGGCGTTGCGGGCCTCGGCGCGCACCGACTCGGCGGACTGCTCCTGGCCACCGACCACGGTGATCACGGAGGCGCCGAACTCGTTGGCGAGGCGGGCGTTGAGCGCCAGCTCGTCGGGGAGGGTGGTGCCGGCGAAGTCGGTGCCGAGGACGATCACGTACTCGTAGTCGCGGGCCACGGCGTGGTAGCGGTCGACGAGGCGGGAGACCAGCTCGTCGGTGCCGCGCTCGGCCTGGAGGGCGGCGGCCTCGGCGTACGTCATGCCGACGACGCTCTCGGGGGTCTGCGTCAGCCGGTAGCGGGCGCGGAGCAGGTCGAAGAGGCGGTCCGGGCCGTCGGCGTGGAAGAGCGGGCGGAAGACGCCGACCTTGTCCACGTGGCGGGTCAGGAGCTCCATGACTCCCAGCTCGATGACCTGACGCCCGTCGCCACGGTCGGTCCCGGTCACGTACACGCTGCGCGTCACGTGTGCACTCCTTGATCGCTGCGGTGACCCCCGGTGGTACCCGGGGGCGAAAAAAATAACCCGTTAGGGTGGCCTTGCCCTCTTGACAATACCTGTCCCCGTGGATAAGGCGCTCGTCAGGAGGTGAACGCCGGAGCCCCGGAGGTTCGGCACCGGCCGCCGACCCGTGAAAGAATCGGCACGGCACACACGTACCATCCTCCCCGCCTCCGCCGGGGCCACCAGAGCAGGAGACACAGCACACGATGCGCATCGGAGTCCTCACCGCGGGCGGCGACTGCCCTGGCCTGAACGCTGTGATCCGCTCGGTGGTGCACCGCGCGGTCGTCGGCCACGGCGACGAGGTCATCGGCTTCGAGGACGGCTTCAAGGGCCTGCTCGACGGCCGCCACCGCAAGCTCGACCTGGAGGCCGTCAGCGGCATCCTGGCCCGCGGCGGCACCATCCTCGGCTCGTCCCGGCTGGAGCGCGCCCGGCTGCGCGAGGCCTGCGAGAGCTCCAAGGAGCTCGCCCGCGAGTACGGCATCGACGTCCTGATCCCCATCGGCGGCGAGGGCACGCTCACCGCGGCCCGCATGCTGTCCGACGCCGGCCTCCCGGTCGTCGGCGTGCCCAAGACCATCGACAACGACATCTCCTCCACCGACCGCACCTTCGGCTTCGACACGGCCGTCGGCGTCGCGACGGAGGCCATCGACCGCCTCAAGACCACCGCCGAGTCGCACCAGCGCGTCATGGTCGTCGAGGTCATGGGCCGCCACGCCGGCTGGATCGCCCTGGAGTCCGGCATGGCCGGCGGCGCCCACGGCATCTGCCTGCCGGAGCGCGCCTTCGACCCCGCCGACCTGGTGAAGATGGTGGAGGAGCGCTTCGCCCGGGGCAAGAAGTTCGCCGTCATCTGCGTCGCCGAGGGCGCGCACCCCGCCGAGGGGACGATGGACTACGAGAAGGGCGCCATAGACCAGTTCGGCCACGAGCGCTTCCAGGGCATCGGCACCGCCCTCGCCCACGAGCTGGAGAAGCGCCTGGGCAAGGAGGCCCGGTCGATCATCCTCGGCCACGTCCAGCGCGGCGGCACCCCCACCGCGTACGACCGCGTCCTCGCCACCCGCTTCGGCTGGCACGCCGTCGAGGCCGCCCACCGCGGCGAGTTCGGGAAGATGACGGCGCTCAAGGGCACCGACATCCGGATGGTGCCGCTGGCCGACGCCATCACCGAGCTGAAGCGCGTGCCGGAGGACCGGATGGACGAGGCGGAGTCGGTCTTCTAGGGCAGCCTTCCAGGGCAGTCCTTCCGGGCGTCTTCCGGGGCAGTCAGCCCTTGACGGCGCCCGCCAGCGCGAACCCGCCGCCCAGGCGGCGGGACACCAGGGCGTACAGCAGCACCACGGGCGTGGAGTACAGCAGCGAGAACGCGGCCAGCTGCCCGTACGCCACCTGGCCGTGGCTGCCGAAGAAGGTGAACACGCCGACGGAGGCGGGGAGCTGGTCCGGGGTGAGCAGCAGCATGAACGGCACGAAGAAGTTGCCCCACGTCATGATGAAGCAGTGCACCGTCACCACGGCCAGCCCGGGCCCCATCAGCGGCAGCACCACGCGCAGCAGCGCCTGACCGCGCCCCGCGCCGTCCGTCCAGGCGGCCTCCTCCAGGCTCACCGGCACGCCGTCCATGAAGTTCTTCATCAGCCAGACCGCGAACGGCAGTTGGGTGGCGGCGAGGAACAGCGCCGTGCCGGAGACCGTGTCGATGAGGTTGACGCGCACGAACAGCCCGTACACCGGCACCATCACGGCCGTCACCGGCAGGCAGGTGGTGAAGAGGATGCCGAGCAGATACGGGCGGACCAGGCGCGAGCGGTAGCGGGACAGCGGGTACGCGGCGAGCGCGGCGCACACGATCGTCACGGCCGTCGCCCCGCCGCACAGCACGAGGCTGTTGAGCAGCGGCGTGAACGTGATCTCGTCGGTCAGCACCGCCGAGAAGTGCTCCGCCGTGGGCCCGTCCGGCCACCGCAGCCGCAGCCCCGCCCCCGCGTCGACCGACGCCAGCAGCAGCCACGCCAGCGGCGCCGCGAACGCCGCGGCGACCAGCAGCAACGCCGCGTCGGCCGCCAGCCGGCGGCGGACGGGGGACGTGGACGGGGACAGGACGGGACCCATACGAGCACCTCCGCGCGGCGCGCAGGGACAGCCGCTCGGAGCGTAGCGCGGAGGCGCGGGTCCGCGTCAGGGGACGGTCGGCCCCGGTCTACGGCCGGGCGTACACCGCCTCCGCGAACTCGGCGATCTGGTCGTCGGTGAGGTGCTGGGCCAGGTCCGCCTCGCTGATCATGCCGATGAGCCGCTTCTTCTCGATCACCGGCAGCCGCTTGATGCGGTGCTGCTCCATCTCGTGCAGGACCTCCTCGACGTCGGCGTTCGCGTCGATCCAGCGAGGGGTGCCCTCGCAGATGTCCGCCGCCCTGCAGTCGGCCACGTTGTGGCCCCGGGCCACGCACTTCACGACGATGTCGCGGTCGGTGATGATCCCGCACAGCCGCTCGTTCTCGTCTGCCACCGGCAGCGCGCCGAGGTCCATCTGCTTCATGAGCTCGGCCACGCGCAGCAGGGAGTCGTCCTTGGTGACCCACTGTGCGCCCGGGTGCATGATGTCCTTCGCAGTCGTCATGATCAGCTCCTTCGGGTCGCTCGCTCCGGGCTCGCTCATCCCTCCCATCCTCACGCCGTCGCAGCCGGGCGGCGATCGGAGGGCTACTCCGTTCGGGTGAGGGCGGGGTGAGTGGGCCGGGCCGCCGGGCATCCGCCGGGCGGGTGTCAGTGCCCGGTGCCAGACTGAAACCGGCCGAACGGAAGGAGCGCGTCACCATGCTCAGCACAGACTTCGTCACCGGTGCCCCCAACTGGCTCGACCTCGGCAGCCCGGACACGGAGGCGGCCGCCGCCTTCTACGGCCAGGTCTTCGGCTGGGACTTCGAGTCGGCCGGCCCCGAGTCCGGCGGCTACGGCTTCTTCAAGAAGGACGGCAGGACGGTGGCCGCCTGCGGCCCGCTCACGGAGGAGGGCGCGAGCCCCGCCTGGACCGTCTACTTCCAGACGGCCGACGCCGACGCCACCGCCAAGTCGGTGGAGCAGAGCGGCGGTACGGTGCGCGTGGCACCGTTCGACGTGATGGAGGCCGGCCGCATGGGCTGCTTCACCGACCCGGGCGGCGCGGAGTTCTCCGTCTGGCAGCCGGCCGCCGTCCCCGGCCTGGAGAAGACGTCCGAGACCGGCGCCCTGTGCTGGGCCGAGCTCCACACCGGCGACCCCACGTCGGCGAAGGCGTTCTACCGCGGCCTGTTCGGCTGGCGCTCCGAGGACATCAAGGTCCCCGGCATGACGTACACGGTCCTCTCCACCGCCGAGGGCGACCAGCAGGAGGCCGCGTTCGGCGGCGTGGTCCCGCTGCGCGACGAGACGGAACGGCCGCGCTGGCTCCCGTACTTCACGGTCGAGGACGTCGACACGGTGGTGCGGACGACGCAGGGCTCGGGCGGCGAGGTGCTCATGCCGGCGTCCGACGTCCCGGACATCGGCCGCATGGCGTGGCTGGCCGACCCGGCGGGCGCGCCGTACGCGGTGATCAAGCCGAACCCGCCGGTGCAGGCGGCGTGAGGGCTGATCGGGGGCCGGGGGTGGGTCCGCGTTAGGGTGACGCAACGATCATCACCCAGGCGGCTATCCACGGGGGAACGGCCATGCGGACCGAGCAGACGCAGACCATGCGGACCATAGGGCTCATCGGCGGAATGAGCTGGGAGTCGACGGCGGAGTACTACCGCCTGCTGAACGAGTTCACGCGGGACCGGCTCGGCGGACTGCACTCCGCCCGCTGCGTGCTGCACTCGGTCGACTTCGCGGAGATCGAGCGGTTGCAGGTGGAGGGCCGCTGGACGGAGGCCGGGGAGATCCTGGCCGGGGCGGCCCGGTCGCTGGAGGCCGCGGGCGCCGACTTCCTCCTCATCTGCACCAACACCATGCACAAGGTCGCCGACCAGGTGGCGGCGGCCGTCTCCGTGCCGCTGCTGCACCTGGCCGACGCCACCGCCGACGCGGTCCGCGCGGCGGGCGTGCGGCGCGTGGGCCTGCTGGGCACCGCGTTCACGATGGAGCAGGACTTCTACCGCGGCCGCCTCGCCGGCCACGGCCTCGACGTCCGCGTCCCCGACGCGGAGGGCCGGGCGCTCGTGCACCGCGTGATCTACGAGGAGCTGTGCCTGGGCATCGTCCGCGAGGACTCCCGCGCCGCCTACCGCAAGGTCATCGACGGCCTGGTGGCCGACGGCGCGGAGGGTATCGTCCTGGGCTGCACGGAGATCGAACTGCTGGTCACCGCGGACGACAGCCCGGTGCCGGTGTTCCCCACGGCCCGCCTGCACGCGGAGGCGGCGGTGAGGACGGCGCTGGCAGGCTGACGCCCGGCGGCCGCCGGCCTCGCCGAATTGGACTGGACCAACTCGGCCGGGCCGGGTTGAATGCACTCCTTCAGCACTCAACTGACGGGGTGTCATGCGCGACGTGTTCTTCCTGGCCCTGCCGGCACTCCTGGCCGCCGGCGGCATCGCCGGCATGGTGGCCGTGCTGCTCCGGGCGAGACGCCTGCAAGCCGCCTGGGACAGCGGCATCGCGGTCGAGGGGCGGTGCGTCGCCGGGTACGTGGTCACGAGGACCCACGGGCACGGCCGCCCCGGCCACAGCGTGTGGCACCACGTGCACGAATTCACCACGCCGGAGGGCGAGGTGCGCCGCCTCGAAGAGGCCGGCGGCCCGCGCACGGTGGTGCCGGGCGACACGGTGACGGTCCGCTACCCGCACGGCCGCCCCGGCCGGGCCACCGCCCTCCCCCCGGCCGCCCGGAGCAGGACGCTGCTGGGCACCGGGTGCGTGATGGCGTTCCTGGTGGTCTTCGTCCTGGCGGCGCTCTCGTTCATGGGCTTCTACCTGACGGTGTTCAAACCCATGTGGCACACCGCCCGCACGGGTGGCACGGGCAGCACCCGGACCGTCCCCGACCTGCCGCCCTTGCCGTCCTTGCCCACGACGTGGCCCACGGACCTGCCCCCGCCGCCGGCGGACGTCCCGTTGCCGCGCCCCTGACCGTGGGACCGTGGCTCAGCCGCCGACCCCCGTCAGTTCGCACGACAGGTCCCACAGCCGCGCCGCCGCCTCCCGGTCCACCGCCCACGGCTTGACCCCGCCCACCAGCATGTCGTCGCCGGTGGCCGGCTCGGCGACGTCGCAGTCCTGGCAGTAGAGGCCCCCGCGGCCGGCGAGGAGCGGCGACGTCGCCGCCCACACCGCCGTCGCCGCGCCCTGCTGCGGCGTCTTGAAGCCCTCCGCCGCCTCGCCCGTCTCCGTCACCCAGCCGAGCCCGCGCCACTCCTCCCGCGGTACGTGCCGTTGCAGCGGCGTGAGGATGCTGCCCGGGTGCACCGCGAAGGCCCGTACCCCGGCGGGTGCGCCGAGCAGCCGGTCCAGGTGCACCGCGAACAGCGCGTTCGCCGTCTTCGACTGCGCGTACGCCAGCCACCGGTCGTAGCCGGTGCGGAAGTGGACGTCGTCCCAGCGGATGCCGGACAGGAAGTGCCCCGACGACGCCACCGCCACCACCCGCGCCCCGCGCGCCAGCGCCGGCCGCAGCCGGTTGACCAGCGCGAAATGGCCCAGGTGGTTGATCGCGAAGTGCGCCTCCCATTCCCCCGGGCCGACGCGCGTCTCGGGGCACGCCATCACGCCCGCGTTCGCGACGACGGTGTGCAGGGGCCGCCCCGACTCCAGGAACCGTTCCGCGAACGCCCGTACGTCGTCCTGGTCCGCGAGGTCCAGCGCCTGCACCTCCGTCCCCGCGATGCCGCGCAGCGCCGCGGCCGCCGTGCCGGGTCGCCGTGCGGGCACGACGACATGTGCCCCGGCGCCCGCCAGGGCCCGCACGATCTCCAGGCCCAGACCCGAATACCCGCCCGTGACCAGGGCGTTCGTGCCCGTGAGGTCGATGCCGGCGACGACGTCCGCCGCCGTGCTGTGCGCACCGAAACCGGTGCCGATGCTCTTCTGCCGAGTGATCATGAGCGGGACGCTAGAAGCTCGACCGCGCGCTAGGTCAAGCTACGGTGACGCCATGGCCGACGACGCCCCCACCCCCCTCCCCATCGGCAAGGTCGCCGAACTCACCGGCATGAGCGTGCACGCCCTGCGGTTCTACGAGCGCGAGGGCCTGCTCCTGCGCGACATCCCGCGCTCCGCGGGCGGGCAGCGCCTGTACGACCGCGCGGACGTCGAGTGGCTGCTGCTCTGCGACCGCCTGCGCGCCTCCGGCATGCCGATCGCCACGATGCGGCGCTTCGCCGCCCTCGTCCGCTCCGGCCCCGGCAACGAACCCGACCGCCTCGCCCTCCTCCGCGAGCACGAACGTTCCCTCCGCGCCCGCATCGACGACCTCACCGCGTGCCTCGACGTCGTCCACGCCAAGGTCGTCACGTACGAACAGCACCTACGGGACGGCACGGCGGCGGGCCTGTGGTCGCCGCCGGCACCGGCCGCCGGGTGAGCACGACGCGGCCGGCCGCCACGTCGTACGCGAGGAACGGGTGCTCGTAACACCCCTCGGGCGCCATCAGCACCGGCTTGCCGAGCCGCCGCCCGATCGCGCGCAGATCGACTCCGCCCCGCGCCCCTACGGGGCGCCGTGGTGGCGCGTGGCGGAGATCCGCCGGACACGACCTAGCCGCGCACGTGCAGTCCGAAGCCCGTGCGGCCCGCGGGCTCCAGCCCCTCCTTCAGGTGCAGCGAGGGGATCTCGTAGTCGCCGAAGTTCTGCCGCCGGAACGCGATCGGCTCGGTCGACTCCAGCGTGAGCAGGCGCTCCTCCCACGCCTTGGCGACGGCCGGGTAGTCCTCCTCGGGCATCCGGTCGGTGCCGTGCAGCACGAACGGCGGCAGCACCTCGATGCCCGGGTAGAAGAGGATGCCGTGGTGGATCGGGAACAGCAGGTCCTCCATCGGGCCGTTGATCCCGCGAGCCGCGTAATGCGACTCCGGGCCGCCCACGGTCACCGACAGCAGGGCCCTCCTGCCCGCGAGGGTGCCCTCACCGAACCGCTCGCCGTACTTGGTGTCGCTGTGCTCGCCGACGCCGTACGCGAAGCGGTAGGTGAACACCCGGTCCACCCAGCCCTTGAGGATCGCGGGCATGCTGTACCACCACAGCGGGAACTGGAAGATGATCACGTCGGCCCACAGCAGCTTCTCCTGCTCGGCGCGGACGTCCGGGGTGAGCTCCCCGGCCTCGAAGGCCCGGCCGGAGTCCCGGGCGACCCTCAGCGGACTCGACGCGTGGGGGCCGTAGTCCGCGGCGTCCACGACCGCCTTCCACTTCATCGCGTACAGATCGCTCACCCGCACCTCGTGCCCCGCGCCCTCCAGCGTGGACACGGCCAGATCCTTCAGCGAGCTGTTGAGCGACTTCGGCTCCGGGTGTGCGTGGACGATCAGCGTCTTCATGGGAACAGGAACTCCTCGGGATCGGATGCGTTTCGGCTGCCTCCGATCCTGGGCGCCGCCGCCCCCGCTGTTCAGGGACGCTTCGTCCGTCGGACGGGACTTCCTGGTAATGGCAGGGCCACCCTCGTGGCCGGGGGCCGAGGCGATACCGAGGCCATACTGAGGACCATGGACGATCTCGCGGGCTTCCTCCGCACCCGGCGTGCCCGGGTCGACCCGGCCGCCGCCGGCATCCCGGCCGACAACCGCCGCCGGGTCCAAGGGCTGCGCCGCGAAGAGGTCGCCCACCTGTCCGGAGTCAGCGTCGACTACTACGTACGCCTGGAGCAGGGCCGCGCGACCCAGCCCTCCGAACAGGTCCTCGACGCCCTCGCCCGCGTCCTCGGCCTCGACGCCACCGAACGCGAGCATCTCGGCCGGCTCGCCTGCCAACGCCGCCGCGCGAAGGCGCCGGGCGGGCGGGTCCGCCCGGAACTGCTGCGCGTCCTCGACCTGGTCACGGGCGCGCCCGCGCTGATCATGAACCACCGCCTGGACGCACTCGCCGGCAACCGCCTCGCCGGCCTCCTCTTCGGCCGCCCGATGCCCGGCCTGAACATCGCCCGCCACATCTTCCTGGAGGAAACGGAGCACGGCCTCTACGCCGACTGGGAGACCTGCACCCTCGACGTGGTCGGCCACCTCCGCCTGGCCGCCGGCAAATACCCCGACGACCCCCGCCTGGCCTCCCTCATCGGCGAACTCGCCATGGGCAGCGAACGCTTCCGCCGCCTGTGGGCGCGTGCGGATGTGCGCGCCCGTAGGCATGGGCGCAAGGCGTACCGGCACCCGCTGGTGGGCCTTCTGGAGCTGCACCAGGAGAACTTTGCGCTGCCGGACGAATCGGGAATGGAGGTCATCGTGCTGTCCGCGGCGCCGGGCAGTGCGGCGGAGGACGGCCTGCGGCTGCTGGCGGGGCTGGACGCGGACCGCGGAAGCGCGCGTCCCGCGGTGAGCCGTGGTTAGCCTGGCGGCATGGAAGCAATCCTGGTCAGCGCGTGCCTGCGCGGGGTGCCGTGCCGGTTCGACGGGCAGCACAAGGCGTCTTCGGGCGTCGAGGAGGCAGTGACAGGCCGCGAAGTCGTCTCCTTCTGCCCAGAAGTGGCGGGCGGCCTCGCGACACCACGACGGCCCGCGGAACTGGTGGGCGGCGACGGGTACGACGTGCTCGACGGGACAGCGCGGGTCGTCGAGGACACCGGACGCGACGTCACGGCGGAGTTCCTGGACGGAGCCCAGCGCGCGCTGGCCGCGGCGCGGCACCGGGGCTGCACGGAGGCACTGCTGATGCCGCGCAGTCCGTCGTGCGGACGGGGTACCGTCCACGACGGGTCCTTCGCCGGGAGGTTGGTGCCGGGAGATGGAGTGACAGCGGCACTGCTTGAGCGGAACGGCATCGCGGTACGGCCTGCGCCGGGAGTGTGAAGCGATCTCCTACGGCGATGGCGCTGCCGTTTTGAGGGCGGCGAGTAGCGCGCGGAGGCGGGCGGGGGTGGTGGCTATGACGGTGTGGGGGGCGTCGCTCTCGCGGAGGAGGAGGTGGGGTTGGGCTGCGGCGAGTTCGACGCACTCGTTCCCCTGCGAGGAGAAGGACGACTTCTGCCACTTCGTGTCGTACATCGGGGCGCCTTCACAATTCTTTGGCCACGGTGCGGATGAAATCCCGGGTCGCGCTGGGCGACAGGGAGATCGCTTCCGCGGCGTCGAGAATGGCCCGGAAGCACGCCAGTTGGGACTCTGCGTACAGCAGGGTACCGCCGCTAGCGACGTCGAGATGGACCGTGTCGAGGCGCGCAACAGGTCCTTCCACGTATAGGACGGAAGAGCCCCCGCTGGCGAAGCCCCCGGCCACGAACGGAATGACGCGAACGGAGATGTTGTCGCGCTCCGACTCCTCCAGCACGTGCTCAAGCTGTTTGCGCGCTACGTCCGGACCGCCGAACCGCATACGGGTGGCGGCCTCATGAATCAGGAAGGTGCAGGTCGGTGGCGTCTCGCGGTCCAAGACATCGCGACGCCTCATGCGTAGTGACACCCTGCGTCGCACTTCTGTCGCCGACCGCGGGGGAACCGCTGTGGACAGCACCGCCTTCGCGTAGTCCTCGGTCTGGAGCAGCCCGGGGATGTACATGATCTGCATCGAGCGGATCCCGCAGGCATGGTGCTCCAGCTCCGCGACGTCGAGCGCACCGGAGGGGATCGACCCCCGGTAGTGCTCCCACCAGCCGGCTCCGCGTTCGCGGGCCATCTGGACGAGCGCTTCGACATACTCCTGGTCGACACAGCGGTAGATGCTGGCCAGCATGCGAACCCGTTCGGCGCTGATGCCGAAGCGGCCGGCTTCCAGGTTGCTGATCCCCGTTCGGTTCGTGCCGAGTTCGGCCGCGGCCTCCGGGGCCGTCATGCCCGCTTGCTCGCGCATCTTGCGCAACTCCGCACCCAGCCGCTGTTGCCGCGCAGTGGGTGTCGATCGTGGTGGCACGTCCGCTCAACCTCCTTGGCTCGGCGCCATCGTGCCACGTCGCCGGTGGCTCTGACACGTCACCCGAACGAGTAGAGCGAACAGGTCGCACCGATGCGACTTGCTGCCCTATCGTTCCGAAGCAGCCCGCACAAGTCCCGTGCGACACAAGCGACTTGCGCTCGAACAGAGAGGCGACCCATGTCCACCACCACCCCCGCCACCTACTTCCTCGCCGCACCCGCAAGCGCAGCAACCGCACGCATCGCACGCGAGTTCGTGACCGCGATCCTCGTCGCCGCCGGGCGCGAGGCCCTCATCGACGACGCTCGCGTCTGCGTGTCCGACGCCGTCACCAACGTCGTGCAGCACGCGCGCGTCGACGCGCTCACGATCGAGGTCGGTGTCCACGCGCACCGCGTCGTGTTCGCCGTGCGCGACGACGACCCCGGGCGGCGGCCGTACCGCCGGGCCGCGCGGAGCGACGACGAGCGGGGGCGGGGGCTCGCCCTCGTGCGGGGGCTGGCGTGCGACTCCGGCGTTGCCCTCGTGTGGGAGGGGCTCGACGTCGTCGGCAAGCGCGTGTGGTTCTCCCTCAGTGCGTAAGGAGGGGGCCGTTTTGCTCTTGCTTTACGGTGAGCGGTAAGGTCTAGACCATATGTTGACCTTGGAACCGAAGGAAAAACTCACCGTGAAGCCCCCTGTCCGCATCCGTACCACGCTCTGCGCATTCGCTCTCGCCCTCGGCGGTGGGCTGGCGCTCACCGGGTGCGGTGAGGACGGTGTGTCGAAGAAGTCGTACGAGGTGACGTACGAGGTGTCCGGCAAGGACGTGGCCTCGATCGTGTTCAACGAGGGCAAGGGCTCGATCTCCGACCCCGACATGAGCACCGAGGACCGCCCGAAGGTGCCGTGGACGCGGACCGTGACGCTGAAGGGGCTGGGTGCCCCGACGCTGACGGTGACGTCGGGTTCGGCGGACGGCGACGCCACCTGCAAGATCTCGTACAAGGGCAAGGTGCTTCAGGAGAAGACCGCGAAGGGCGCCGGCGAGCTGGCGCAGTGCTCGGTGGTCTCGCCGATGGCCGACTAGCGCACTCGGGGGCCCTGCCGGCCGACAGCTGCGCGTCACACGCCGAGCGCAGCGTTCCAGACCGGGCTGTCCACGTAGTGGTTGTCGAAACGCTCCGAGGACTCCCTGATCTCGGCAGGATCGGCCTCGCCGCGCATGACCCGCCCCAGTAGCCGCAGGTAGTCGAAACGTGCCATGCCGGGCGTGAAGGCGAACAGGACGTCGGCCGTGCAGCCCGGGGCGGCGGCGAAGGCGTGCGGGGTGCGGGGCGGGACGAGGAGGAAGTCCCCTCTGTTCAGGACCTTGATCTCCTCGTCCACCAGTACGCGGAGCGAGCCGTCGATGACGAAGAACATTTCGGCGGCGCGGGTGTGGAAGTGCGCCGGCGCCCCGGCGGCTCCCTCGGCGAAGGTCGAGCGGTAGCTGGTGAGCAGACCACCGGTGGTGCCGGAGTCCGCCAGCAGGGTCATCACGCTGCTCGGGTCGCTCGCGGTCTCCGCCTCGGCGGCCCGGGTGAGGACGGCTGCGGAGTCGGTGCCGGTGTTGGTGCTGAGGCTGGTCATGGTGGCGTTCCCCCTGATCGTGCGGCGCGTTCACGTCGCTTGTCGATCAGCCTAGGGGCCGGTTGCCCCAAGAATATGGTCCACTTCTGCCACGGAAACGTGGGTCACTTCCCACTCGGCGCCCCCGGATATCCGCCGCCTCACGGCGGCGACCGGCGCGCCGCTTCCGCGCTCCGGCGCGGTGGCGCGCCGCGGGGGGCCGGGTGCGCCACTGCCTTGGCGCCCGGGCGCCGCCCTAGCGTGGAGCCCGGCAGCGGCCGGAGCGAACGCAGGGGGACGGGGACATGGCGGTCATGGTGCACCACCGCGGGGCGGGGTGGACGTACGAGCTGTACAAGGAGACGTTCGACCGGGCGATACCGGACACGGCCAAGCCGCCGGCGGGGCTGGTCGCGCACGTCGCGGGGGCCTGGCAGGAGGGAGACGGCTGGCAGGTGTTCGAGGTGTGGGAGTCGGAGGACGCGTTCCGGGCGTTCATTCACGAGGTGGTCGTGCCGATCGCGGCGACGCTCCAGGCGCCGCCGTTCGAGTCGAGCATCACGGAAGTGGCGAACCACCTGGTGCCGTAGGCGGTGCGCAGCGCACGGGGTGGTCGGACCCCGTGCGCTTCCGTCATGGCCGGGTTGTCCATAATTGCCGGATGGATTCCTCCGGCGTCAGCGTTCTCACCTTCGGTCCGTGCCCCTACGTCGACGGGGCGGTGCGGCCGCTCGTCGACGGGCGGGACGTGTGCGACGAGATCTGGCCGGACGGTGTCACACAGCACTGGGACTGGCAGCAGCACGAGGGCCGCCACCTGCTGACCGCCACAGCGGCTGCCCACACGATCGCGCTCGTCGCCCCGGAATGCGACACCGCGTGCTGCGGCGCGGTCTGGGTGACGGTGCGGAGGGAAGGCCGGTACGTCGTCTGGACGGACTGGGAGAACACGGGGGTCATCGGCGGGGCCGTGCCGGCCGAAGTCCGGTTCGACGCCGAGCAGTACGACGCGGAAGTCGCGCGGTTGGAGTGGTCCTGAGCCCCGTACGCTTGTGCGCGTCCGTGACGAGGCCGCAGGAGGCGTGTTGAACCAGGTCGTCATCGAAGAGTGCCGGGTCGACGACGGCGACGGCGGGCCGTATGCGGTCACTGCCGGGCCGGACGGGGCGTTGTGGTTCACGCTCGTCCACGGCGGCCGTATCGGACGCCTGGTGCCGGGCGACGATATGACGAGCCATCAGCTCAACGATCCCGGCTGCGCGCCGACGATCATCTGTACCGGGCCCGACGACGCGCTCTGGTTCACCGAGTACAAGGGCAACCGCATCGGGCGGATCACGGTCGGCGGGGCTGTTCAGGAGTTCGCGCTTCCCACGGCCGGCTCCGGCCCGTTCGGCATCGCGCCGGGGCCGGACGGGGCGCTGTGGTTCACCGAGAGCGCGGCGGACCGGATCGGCCGCATCACGCCCGAGGGGCAGGTCACCGAGTTCGCCCTCCCGGCCGGCGGGGCGGCGTTCCCCTCCGCGATCACCGCCGGGGACGACGGCGCGATGTGGTTCACGCTGAACCAGGGCCACGCGATCGGCCGAATCGGCCCCGACGGCAGCGTGACTCTCCACCCGCTGCCCACCAAGGACGCGGCGCCGGTGGGCATCACGCGGGGCGGGGACGGTGCGCTGTGGTTCGTGGAGATCGGCGCCGGCCAGATCGGCCGTATCACGGTCGACGGCAGGATCACCGAGTTCCCACTGCCCGACCGCGGGGCCAGGCCGCACGCCATCACCACGGACTCGCACGGCGTCCCCTGGTTCACCGAGTGGGGCAGCAACCGCGTCGGCCGCATCACCGCCGACGGTGCCGTCACGGCGTACGACCTGCCGACGCCGGGCAGCGAGCCGCACGGCATCGCCCTCGGGCCGGACAACGCGCTGTGGGTCGCGCTGGAGAACGGCGCGCTGGCGCGCGTGGCGGAGAAAGGCGGCAGCGCCTAGCTCGCGGGGCTCGTCGGCAGGGCCTTGCGGAGGCGGTCGAGGAGTGCTCGGGCTGCCGGGCTCACGGGGCCGGTGGCGCGCCAGGCCAGGGCGATGCGGGCGCGGATCGCGGGACGGGCGATGGTCAGGGTCCGCAGGTGGCTTTCGCCGCCCGGAGGCGGGCCGCCCTCCTCGCCCGCCGGAAGTACCGCGACGCCCAGGCCGCGGGCGGCGAGCTGGGCGAGCACCCGCGGTGCTGCCGCCTCGAAGGTGACGCGGGGCCGGAAACCCGCCTTCGCGCAGGCGCGTTCGAGTGCGGCGCGTACCCCGGTGCCGCGCGGCAGGCAGATCAGAGGGCGGTCGCGCAGTTCGGCGAGTGGGACACTCGTACGGTCGGCGGGGACGAGGAGCGGGTCCCCGGGTGCGGCGACGACGGCCAGGGGAACGTCGATGACGGTGTGGAGGGACAGGCCGGGCGGGGGCACCTCGTCGGTGGGGCCGAGAAGGGCGACGTCGAGTTCGCCGGCGAGGAGTGCGGCCTGCATCCGCTCCGAGGTGTCCTCGGTGAGGGCGACTTCCAGGGCGGGGTGGGCGTCGTGGAAGTCGGCGAGGAGCGCGGCGATGTCGAACGCGTGGCCCGTGGCTCCGGAGACGAGGCCGAGGGAGACGCGGCCGCGCAGCAGACCGGTGTACGCGTCGGCCGTCTGCCGTACCGCGTCGGCGGCGGCCAGCGCGGCCCGGGCGTACGGCAGGACGGCCCGGCCCGTCTCGGTCAGGGTCACCGTCCGGTGGGAGCGGTCGAGCACCGGCTGCCCCAGCTCCTTTTCCAGCTGCCGGATCTGGGCGCTCAGGCCCGGCTGGGCGAGGTGCAGGCGGGCGGCCGCGCGCGTGAAACCGCCCTCGTCGACGACGGTGACGAAGTAGCGCAGCTGGCGGAGTTCCATAAGCCGCAATGCTAGAGGGCAGCACAACTGTCTATTGGAAATATGGATCGGCCGCCCGCACGCTTGATCACATGCACAACACGACCGACATCACGGTCATCAAGGCCGCCATCGCGGCGGAACGCCGGGAACTCGCCGACCTCTTCGACGGCCTGCCTGCCGATGCGTGGAACGCGCCCAGCCTGTGCGCGGGCTGGCGGGTCCGCGAAGTCGTCGCCCACATGTCGATGGGATTCCGGCTCTCCCTCCCCGCCACCCTGGGCGAACTGGCCAAGGCCCGCGGGAGTCTGCATCGCATGACCGACCGCGTCGCCCGCAGGGACGCGGCCGCCCACCCCGCCGACGTGCTCAGCGCCTTTCTGCGGGACAACGCCCACCACCCCTGGACGCCGCCGGTCGGCGGATACGTCGGGGCCCTCGGCCATGACGTGGTGCACGGGCTGGACGTCACCGTCGCCCTCGGGCTCGAACGGCGTGTTCCCGAGGACCGGTTGCGCGTCCTGCTCGACGACATCAAGCCCCGAGGCCTGAAGTTCTTCGGCGTTGACCTCGGCGGAGTACGGTTGTGCGCCGAGGACATGGACTGGTCCTACGGTTCCGGCGCCCCGGTGTACGGCGCCGCCCAGGACCTGCTCCTGCTCGCATTCGGCCGCAGGCTCCCGTACGGTCGTCTCGACGGCGAGCCGAGCAGCCGCTTCACGGGCGCCGGCCGGTGATGGCCGTGACGACGACCGCGCGCATCCGGCTCCTCCGAGCCCTCTCACTGTTCTCCACCGGGCTGCTGGCGGGCGCCTTCGGCTACGGCGCCGCCAATCTCGTCCCGACGTTCGACGTCGTGCCGGTCGACATGCGACTCGACTTCCACACGGCCCTGATGGCGAAGAACGGCATCACCATGCAGACCGCGATGGCCGTCTCGGCCCTGAGCACCCTCGCCCTGGCCGCCGCGGAACGCGGCCGTGCGCGCCTCCTCGCCGGGGTGGCGGGAGCCCTGGTGGTCGCGTCGTTCCTGATCACGCGGTTCGGGAACGTCCCCATCAACGGCTGCATCAAGCAGTGGGCCGCCACCGCGCCGCCGGCCGGTTATGCGGACGTCCTGCGACGCTGGGAGCTGTTCAACGACGCCCGCACCCTGTCCGCGGCCGTCGCGTTCGGGCTGCTGGTCCTTCTCGCCCTCCCGACGGCTGCCGGCCGCTCCCCGCAGGAGTCATCGGCCTAGCCGCGCAGCCGGCATCAGCGCAGCAACCGCGCCGCCCGCGCCACGAACGCCTCGATGGCCAGGCCCGCGTCCGCGTGGCGCGCGTCCCGGTCGTCCTGGTCGTGGGCCGTGGAGACGTCGCGCGTGCTCGCGTAGGCGTGCTCGGCCGCCGCGACGACGGCCGGTTCGTCGGTCAGCAGCTTCACGCGGTACAGCGCCTGCCGCGCCGCCGTACGCAAGCGGTGGGCCTCGTCCCGCGCCGCGAGGAACGCGTCCCCCTCCGGGTCCTCCTGGAGGCGGTACCAGCGCTCGGCCTGCCCGCGCCGGTACTCCTCCACCGCCGCCGCGAACGCGCTGTACGTCGTCGTGCGCTCCTGCCGCAGCGCCTCCGAGCGCGTGGCCCTGCGCTGGAAGAAGTGGGTCGTCAGGGAACCCAGCAGGGTGCCCAGCACCGCCACCGTGCTCGTCCAAAAGGCTTCCATGGCCTCAGCCGACCACAGCCGGCCGCCCTCTCACACCTCCTCCCGCAACAACCGCACGTACGCCGTCGCGAACACCGCGCCCACCAGCAACAGCAGCAGCGCCACCGCCGTGCCGTAGCCGATCAGGGCCTTCAGGAACGCCTGGTCGTACATGAACACCGGCAGCGTCTGGCTGCGGTTGCCCGGGCCGCCGCGGGTCATCGCCCAGATCAGGCCGAAGACCGACAGTGTCTGGAGCGTGTTCAGCATCAGGTTCGTGCCGATGGAGCGGCGGATGAGGGGGAGCGTGATGTGCCACAGGCGGCGCAGGCCGCGGGCGCCGTCGACCTCTGCCGCCTCGTCGATCTCCTGGGGGATGCCTGCCAGCGCCGCCGAGTAGACGAGCATCGAGAAGGCCGTGCCCCGCCATACGTTGGCGAAGGAGACGGCGAGGATGGGGAGGGTGAACAGCCAGTTCTGTTGCGGGAGGTGGAGCCACGCCAGGACCGCGTTCAGCGTGCCCTGCCGGTGGAAGAACGTGTACATCAGGAAGCCCGCCACGATCTCCGGCAGCACCCACGCCGCCACGACCAGCGTGCCCGTGACCGTACGGACCGGGCGTGACGCGCGGCGCATCAGGCCGGCCAGTGCCAGGCCCAGCGTGTTCTGGCCCACGAGCGCCGACAGGACGGTGAAGACGAGCGTCAGCAGCACCGCGTTGCGGAACGCCGGGTCGGCCACCGCGCGGCGGAAGTTGGCGAGGCCCGTGAACGACGCCGTGGCCTGGCCCGTGAGCTGGGTGTCCGTGAAGGCGAGGTAGACGCAGTAGCCGACGGGGCCGGCGAGGAAGAGCAGCGCGAGCGCGGTGGCCGGGGCCAGGGGGAGCCAGCGCAGCGGACGAGGACGGGAAGCGGTCATCGGCGCGTCACCCCTGACGCGCCGGCGATCGAGGCGAGCCGTTCGTCGTAGCGCCGCGCGGCCGTCGCCGGGTCCGCGTCACCCGTCGTGACCGACTCCGTGGCCTCCTGGATGGCGTGCGACACCTGCGCATAGGCCGGCAGCGCGGGGCGGTACGCGCTGACCTGCACCAGCTCCGTGAAGAAGTCGGTGCCGGGCAGCGCCGTGCGGTACGCCGGGTCCGCCGCCACGTCGTCGCGGACGGCGATCTGCCCGTCGGCCACGGCCCACGCGGTGGCGTTCGCGGGCGTCTGCATCGTCTCGATCAGCTGCCACGCCAGGCCCGGCTTGCCCGACTTGGCGCTGATGGACCACGTCCAGCCGCCGCACAGGCTGACGCGGCCGGGCGCGTGCCCGTCCTGCGTGGGGAAGGCGGCGCGGCCCATCACCTGAGGCCAGCGCGGCCACGGCCGGGAGCCGTTCGGCTGCCAGAACTTGCCGAGCCACGAGCCGTCCAGGGCGATCGCGAGCCGCCCCTCGGGCAGCCATTCGCCCACCACCCGGTCGGTGACCTTGGGGTCGAGGGCGTCGGACGGTTCGGGGCCGAGCTTCTCGGCGTACACGGTCCGGACGAACGCCAGCGCGTCGCGGAAGCCCCGGCTCCCGGTCACCCACTTCTTCTCCGCGGGCGCGTAGAGCGGATCGGCCCCCGTGCCGTACAGCAGCATTTCGAAGCCCTGCATGGACGTGGCCTCGCCGGCGCCCTTGCCGCTGTAGACGTTGAGCGGGATGACGCCGGGCACCGCGCGCTTGACCGCGCGGGCGGCGTCGAGCACGTCGTCCCAGGTGCGGGGGTGCCAGTCGGCGGGCAGCCCGGCACGCGCCAGGATCTCCTTGTTGAACCACAGGCCCCGCGTGTCCGTGCCGTCCGGCACGCCGTACGTCCGGCCGTCCGTGCCCCGTGCCGCCGCTTTCGCCGTGGCGGCGAAGCGGTTCCAGTCCTTCCAGCCGGCGAGCTCGTCGTCGAGGGGTCTGAGGTAGCCGCTGGTGATGTCGGAGTTGATGAGGAAGGTGTCCTCGTGGACGACGTCGGGCGCGGTCCGCGGTGACCGCATCATCTGCTGGACCTTGGCGTAGTAGTCGTCCAGCGACGCCTGGATGGGGATCAGCCGCAGCTTCCTGCCCGGGTGCTCCCGCTCGAACTGCTTCTTGATGCCCGCCAGCCAGCCGTCCATGATCTGCACCTTGTTGTCGGTGCTGCGCTGGTAGGCGACCTTCAGCGTGTCCGGGTCGGTGCCGGAGCCGCAGCCGGTGAGACCACCGGAGAGAACGGCGACGACGGTGAGGACGACGAGCGGTACGAGGCGGGTGGGGCGCACGGGCTGACCTCCTGCACCATCGCGGGGCGGAACTGCGAGGAGCCGTACCTTCCGTACCTTCCCAGGGCAGGAGCCCCGCACTCAGGGCGTGGCCCACCGGTAGTGCAGCTCGGGCCGGCCCACCTGGCCGTAGCGGGGCGCGCGGGTGGCGCGGCCCGTGTCCACCAGGTGTTCCAGGTAACGGCGGGCGGTGATGCGGGAGATGCCAACGGCCGTCGCGGCGGCACCGGCGGACAGGCCCTCCGCCCCGGCGGTGCGCAGGGCCTGCGTGATGGCGTGGAGGGTGTCGGCCGCCAGGCCCTTGGGCAGGGCCACGGGCTGGGGCGTGCGCAGGACGGCGAGGGCGCGGTCGACCTCCTCCTGTCCGCTGGCCTCCCCGGCGGCGGCGCGGAACTCCGCGTACCGCGCCAGCCGGTCCCGCAGCGTGGCGAACGTGAAGGGCTTCAGCACGTACTGCACCACGCCCAGCGAGACGCCCTCGCGCACCACGGCCAGGTCGCGGGCCGAGGTGACGGCGACGACGTCGGCGGTGTGGCCGGCCGAGCGCAGGGAGCGGACGAGCTGGAGGCCGTGCCCGTCGGGCAGGTAGAGGTCGAGCAGCAGCAGGTCGACGGGGGTGCGCTTGAGGATCTGGGTGGCGTCGCCGCGCGAGTGGGCGACGCCCACCACGATGAAGCCGGGCATGCGGCTCACGTAGAGGGCGTGCGCGTCGGCCGCGACGGGGTCGTCCTCGACGACGAGCACGCGGATCGGGGCCGGCGGGGGCGCCGGAACGTCTCTCCGGGTGGCGGGGGCGGGCGGGCTCTCGGTCATGCCGGCACCTCCGTGGGGTTGGTGGTCAGCGGCAGGACGACCGTGAACTCGGCGCCGCCGTCCGGGGACGCGCCGACGGTGACCGTGCCGCCGTGGCGGCGGGCGGTCTGGCGGACGAGGGCCAGGCCCAGGCCACGGCCGTGCGGCGCGCCCGCCGGCGCCTTCGTGGACCAGCCCCGGCGGAACACCTCCGCGGCGGCGTCGGGCGGGACGCCCGGCCCGCTGTCGCCGACGCGCAGCAGCAGCTCCTCGCCGTCGGTGCGCGCTGTCACGGTGACGCGCCCCGGCCGCCGCGTACCGGGAGCGGTCTCGCCCGTGGCCGCCTCCACCGCGTTGTCGATGAGGTTGCCGAGCACGGTGACCAGGTCGCGGGCGGGCAGGCCGGGCGGCAGCAGGCCGTCGTCCACGCGCGAGTCGTCGGTGAGGGCCAGCTCCACGCCGTGTTCGTTGGCCTGGGCGGCCTTGCCGAGAAGCAGCGCGGCGAGGACGGGTTCGGCGACGGCGGCCACGACGCGGTCGGTGAGGGCCTGGGCGAGTTCGAGCTCGGCGGTGGCGAAGTCCACGGCCTCGTCGGCCCGGCCGAGTTCGATGAGGGAGACGACGGTGTGCAGGCGGTTCGCGGCCTCGTGCGCCTGAGAACGCAGGGCCTCGGCGAAGGAGCGGACGGAGTCCAGTTCGCCGGAGAGCGCCTGGATCTCGGTGTGGTCGCGCAGGGTCACCACGGTGCCGCCGTCGCGGTCGGCGCCCGCGCCGCCGCCCCGTACGGGCGAGGTGTTGACGACCACGATCCGTTCGTCGGTGAGGTGGACCTCGTCGACGCGCGGCCCGGCGTCCAGCAGGGCGGCGGTGAGGGCCGGCGGGAGGCCGAGGTCGGTGACGTGCCGGCCGACGAGGCCGCCGCACGGGCCGCGCAGGCCCAGCAGGGCGCGGCCGCCCTCGTTGACGAGGGCCACGCGCCGGCCGGCGTCCAGGAGCAGCAGCCCTTCGCGCACGGCGTGCAGGGTCGCCTCGTGGTAGGCGCGCATGCGGCCGAGCGCGGCGGCGTCCATGCCGTCGGTGTGGCGGCGCAGCCGGGCGCCGAGGAGGTACGCGCCGAGGCCGCCGGCGGTGAGGGCGGCGAGCGCGACGGCGGTCAGCGCGACGAGTTCGTCGCGCAGCCCGGCGCTGATGGTGTCGACGGTGATGCCGGCGCTGACGAGGGCGACGACGGGCCCGCCGGGGCGGGCACGGACGGGGGCGACGGCGCGGACGGAGGGGCCGAGGGTGCCGGTGTACGTCTCGGAGAAGGTGCGCCCGGCGAGGGCGGGCCCGGTGTGGCCGAGGAACGGTTCGCCGATGCGCGCGGGGTCGGGGTGGCTCCAGCGCACCCCGGTGGGGGACATGATCGTCACGAAGTCGACGCCGGTGTCGTGCCGGACCTGCTCGGCGTACGGCTGGAGGACGGCGCTGGGGTCGGGGCCGGCGGCGGCCGAGCGGACGTCGGGGGCGGCGGCGACGGCGGTGGCCGCGGCCGTGACCTGCCGGCGGGCGGCCTCCTCGGCCTGCTGCCGGTCGGACAGGCAGGCGAAGACGGCGCACCCGGCCACCACGACGGCGACCAGCACGATCTGTGTCGCGAAGAGCTGGCCCGCCAGGCTGCGGGGGCGGCGGATGCGGGGTCTGCGCATGGCCGACAGTGTGCCCCTTGGCCGGTTCGTGAACGTAATGCACGCAAGGGTGACCGCCGTCACAGTGCGGTGCATAGTTCCCGGGACGTCCACGACACCGCACCGAGGAACGAGGAGGGGACGACCGTGACCGCATCCACCGTGGCGGCGCCGTCGCCGCCGGGCCGTGAGGGCACCGGCGGCACGGGACGGCGCGACCGTACGCACTTTCTGTACCTGGCCGTGATCGCCGCGGTGGTCGCCGGCGTCGTACTGGGCCTCGCCGCGCCCGGTGTCGCCGTCGAGTTCAAGCCACTCGGCACGGGCTTCGTCAACCTCATCAAGATGATGATCTCGCCGGTGGTCTTCTGCACCATCGTGCTGGGCATCGGCTCGGTGCGGAAGGCGGCGAAGGTCGGCGCGGTCGGCGGGCTGGCGCTGGGCTACTTCCTGCTGATGTCCACGGTGGCGCTGGCCATCGGTCTGCTCGTCGGCAACATCCTGGAGCCGGGCAGCGGCCTGCACCTGACGGAGGCGGCGCGGCACGCGGGCGAGGCCCAGGCCAAGGGCGGTACGGGCGGCTCGACGGCCGACTTCCTGCTCGGCATGATCCCCACGACGATGGTGTCGGCGTTCACCGGCGGCCAGGTGCTCCAGACGCTGCTGGTCGCGCTGCTGGCGGGGTTCGCGCTCCAGGCGATGGGCCCGGCCGGCGAGCCGGTGCTGCGCGGCATCGGGCACCTCCAGAAGCTGGTGTTCCGCATCCTTGCGATGGTGATGTGGGCGGCGCCGGTGGGTGCCTTCGGCGCGATGGCGGCAGTGGTCGGGGCGACGGGCGTGGACGCGCTGAAGTCCCTGGCCGTCATCATGATCGGCTTCTATGTGACCTGTGTGCTGTTCGTGGTCGTGGTGCTGGGCACGCTGCTGCGGCTGGTGGCGAAGGTGAACATCTTCGCGCTGCTGAAGTACCTGGGCCGGGAGTTCCTGCTGATCCTGTCGACGTCGTCGTCGGAGTCGGCGCTGCCGCGCCTCATCGCCAAGATGGAGCACCTGGGCGTCAGCAAGCCGGTCGTCGGCATCACGGTGCCCACGGGCTACTCGTTCAACCTGGACGGCACGGCCATCTACCTGACGATGGCGTCGCTGTTCGTGGCGGAGGCCATGGGGCAGCCGCTGTCCGTGGGGCAGCAGGTGTCGCTGCTGCTGTTCATGATGGTGGCGTCGAAGGGCGCGGCGGGCGTGACGGGCGCGGGCCTGGCCACGCTCGCGGGCGGCCTCCAGTCGCACCGCCCCGAGCTGGTGGACGGGGTCGGCCTGATCGTGGGCATCGACCGGTTCATGAGCGAGGCGCGGGCCCTGACCAACTTCGCGGGGAACGCGGTGGCCACGGTGCTCGTCGGCACGTGGACGAAGGAGACCGACCCCGAGCGGATGCGCGAGGTCCTGGCGGGCCGCCTGCCCTTCGACGAGGCGACCCTGTCCGCGGACCACTGACAGCCGTTCCGCTGTCGTCCTCACGCCCCGCCCCTCACGCCGCCCCGAACACCACGGCCGAGTTGTGGCCGCCGAAGCCGAAGTTCTGCTTGACGGCCACACGGACCGGGGCGGGGCGGCCCACGAGCGGGGTGCAGTCCAGGTCGCAGTCGGGGTCCGGGTGGTGCAGGTTGGCGGTGGGCGGCACGTACTTCTCGCGCAGGGCGAGCAGCACGCCCACGCTCTCCAGGACCCCGCACGCCCCGCAGGCGTGACCGATCACCGACTTGGGCGCGGTGACCGCCAGGCGCCGCGCGTGCGCGCCGAACGCGCGCTTGATCGCGGCCGTCTCGGCCCGGTCGTTCAGCGGCGTGGCCGTGCCGTGTGCGCTGATCAGGTCCACGGCGGCCGGTTCCAGACGGGCGTCGGCCAGGGCCAGCCCGATCGTCCGGGCCGCCACCGCGCCGTCCGGCCGGGGCGCCAGCGGGTGATGGGCGTCGCAGCCCGAGGCGGCGCCGAGCACCTCCCCGTACACGGTGGCGCCGCGGCGCAGCGCCGACCGCTCCGACTCCAGGACGAGCACGGCGGCGCCCTCCGCCGGCACCATGCCGTCGCGGTCCCGGTCGAACGGCCGGGACGCGCTCGCCGCCTCCTCCGCGGGCCGCTGCGACAACACGTCCAGCAGGCAGAACGACGCCAGGGCCGGCACGTCGAGCCAGCTCTCCACGCCCCCGACGAGCACGATGTCGGCGGTGCCGTCCCGGACCGCGCGCAGGCCCGCCCCGATGGCGTCGGTCGACGACGCGCAGGCGGTCGACAGGGTCTGGACCGGGCCGGTGATGCCCAGTTCGCGGGCGACGAGCCCGGCGGCCTGGTCGGGCAGCAGCCGCAGCAGGCCCAGCCGGTTCATCCGTGTCCACCCGCTCTCCCGCAGGGTGGTCACGAGCCGCGCGGTCTCGTCGAGACCACCGCCGCCGGTGCCGACGTACAGGGCACCGGGGGCCGTACGCAGCCGCGCGTCCTCCCGCGCCTTCATCGCCGCCGCGAACAGCAGCTGCTGGAACCGCGAGGTGCGGCGGACCTGCGCGGCGGGCAGGTGCTCCCGCGGGTCGAACCCGCGGACGACACCGCCCACCCGGCACGGCAGCGGCTCGTCCAGCTCCAGCGCCGAGACCGCGGGCCGCCCCGCGGCCAGGGCGTCCCACAGCTCGTCCGGCGTGCCGCCCGCGCAGGACTCGACCCCCATGCCGGTCACCAGCACGCGGCGGCGGGGAGGCGCGGGCATCAGCGCGTCCCCGACAGGGCGTCGACCACGTCCCCGACCGTGTGCAGGTCGGCGATCCGTATGCCGGTCTCCGCCAGCTCGACCCCGAACTCGCGCTCCAGCACGGCGATCAGCTCCAGGGCCTCCATGGAGTCGAGCCCCAGGACGGGCCGGCCGGGCTCGGCGGCGTAGAAGA
Source organism: Streptomyces mashuensis (assembly GCF_014654785.1). Lineage (GTDB taxonomy): Bacteria > Actinomycetota > Actinomycetes > Streptomycetales > Streptomycetaceae > Streptomyces > Streptomyces mashuensis. The sequence goes on along the minus strand of NZ_BNBD01000006.1, from coordinate 201,982 downwards.
GCGCCGATTCACGGGTGATGTCCGTACGGGAATCACCGAGGTCGGGGCGGATTCCGGTGATGGCGCGGGTCACGACGTTCAGGACGTCGGTCATGGAATGATTTCCTTTCATCGGGAACTGATGGAATGCATACGGCTTCACGGCCGGGTCGCGGTGAAATACACGCAGCGCCGGCTGATGGTGAACGGCGTGCGCTCGTACAGCTGCGTCAACGTTTCCGTGAGCAGTTCCGCGGCCTGGTGCCGGCCGATTCCCGGCAATGCGGCGGACGCGAACATCGGCGTCGAGCACAACGCCGCGAGGAAACGCGGGCCGAGCGTGAACGTCCGCTCGGCGGCGACCGCGCCGGCGTAGCCGGCCACCTCCAGAGCGGCCCGGTAGTCGTCGGCGGTCCGGCGCAGCCCCGCCGGCCGGCCGCCGGCCGACCGGGCCAGGGACAGGCCGCGGGCGGTGGCGGTACGGCGGGCCGTGCCGACCAGCTCGGCGTAGAGCGGCAGGTCGGCGGGGGTCTCGGCGCCCGCGTAGAACGCGGAGTTGAACACCAGGCGCCCGCCGGCGGTGAGGACCTGCCCGATCGCGGCGAAGGCCCCGGCGAGGTCCGGGACGAGGTGGATGCAGTTGGCCAGTACGACGGTGTCGAAGCTGCCGGCCGGGAACAGCCGCGCCACGGAGGAGGCGTCGCCCTCGGCGAACCGGGCCCGGTCGCCCAGGCGGGCGCGGGCCGCGCCGAGCAGCTCCGGGTCGGGGTCGACGCCGGTCAGCGCCATGGTGGGGTCGCGCTGCAACAGCTGCTCGCTGACGGCCCCGTCGCCGCACCCCACGTCGAGGACGGCCGGCCCGGAGCCGGCCGGGACCAGGTCGAGCAGTACGCGGTTCAGCCCGGCGTATTCCCGGTTGCGGCGCAACGCGGCGTAATCCGTGGACGGTTGCGCGCCGTCCAGCCGTGCGTTCAGCCGTGCGTTCATGAAGGGGCCCTTTCCTTGCTGCGGCACGTGCGGAAGGTGCGGGGCGGGACGCTAGCAGCGCGAATTCCGGCGCAACAAGGGGCGGGTTTTCCGCGAGGTGCTCCTTGCCCGCGCCACCAGCGAAAACCATGCAATTCATTGTTGTTTCATCGCGCCCGCCTAACGTCCGTTTCCTGTTCACCGAGTGGAGGGGACCCTGCCGTGCGCATGATCCAGATGTCCGGCTGGCAGCCCGGCCCGGGCGAGGTCGTCGAGTTCGAGGCGAGCGCCGGTGGCCGGGCGCCCGTACCGCACGACGTGCCCGCGTCGTCCTTCCAGCGGGCGCACCTGCTGCTGGCCGCCGCGCACCGCGCCGCCGGTTGCCGCCAGTCGCCCTGGGTGGGCCTGGCGTTCGACCTGCCGGGCCGGGCGGACCTCGGGGCGCTGACGACGGCGTGGCAGGGGCTGGTGCGGCGGCACGAGGCGTACCGCACCTGGTACGAGCCGTCGGGCAGCGGCGACCTGGCCGGGTTCGGCCTGCCGCCCGAGGCGGTGACCGTACGCCCGGTCCACGTCGGCGCGTTCACGAGCACCGACGCCCTGCGCTCCCACCTGCACCGGCGGATCGACGAGCAGACGGCGGTGACCGGGCGGCCGGGGCTGCTCGCCGGGGTGGTCCAGCGGGACACGGCGTCCACGGTCTACTGCGCGATCGACCACGCCTACACCGACGGCCACTCCCTGGCGCTGCTCTTCGACGAGCTCCGCACCCGCTACCACGCGGCCCTCGCCGGCGTCCCGGCCGGCCTGCCGCCGGCCCCCGGCCACCTCGCCCACAACCGCCGCGAGCACGCGCGCTCCGCGGCGCTGACGGCGGACGCGCCGGAGCTCGCCGCCTGGGCGGAGTTCCTGGCCGCGGGCGAGGGGGGCCGCCGGTTCCCCGGCTTCCCCGTCGAGCTGGGCAACGCCGGCGCGCTGGTGCCCGCCGTGCAGTTCGAGTACCCGGTGCTGACGGGCGGTCAGGCGCGGGCGTTCCGTGCCTACTGCGCCCGGCACGGCGGCGGCTTCGCCGCGGGCACCTTCGCGGCGCTGGCCCTCGCCCAGCGGGAGTTCACCGGCGACGACCTCTACCGCGTCCTCACCGCCGTGTCGACCCGGGACCGCCCCGGGCTGCTCCCCGTGCACGGCTGGCTCGTCAACCTCGTGCCGCTGATGTTCCGGCTGCCCGCCCGGCCCACCCTCGCCGCCGCGGTCCCCGTGGCCCAGCAGGGCTTCCAGCGGGCCCGCGCCGGGTACGACGTGCCACTGCACCGCGCTTTCGAACTGCTCCTCGACGGCGGCGGGGTCCCCGAGATCCCGCCCATGGCGTCGTACGTGGACGGGCGGGCCGCGCCGGGCGCCGGCGACTACCTGCGGGCCGGCGCGAGCGTGCTGTGCGGGCCGGACAACGCCGGCGGGGTGTCGCTGTGGCTCAACTGGTTCCCGGACCGGGCGGAGCTGGTGGTGCGGATGCCGGACACGCCGGAGGCGGCCGCGGGCGTGCCCAAGTACCTCGACCGGGTCAGGGAGATCATGCTCGCGGCGGCCGCGGCCGCATAGCCGGGCCTCCGGCAGGGCCTGGGCCGTATCCGGCGGATCATGCAGCGCCCCGTAGGGGCGCGGGGCGGTGTCGATCCGCGGCTCCGCCGCGTGGCACCCCGTCTGCGGGCGCGTCGTGGCTTGTCGCGCAGTTCCCCGCGCCCCTACGGGGCGCGAAGATCCGCCGGACACGGCCTAGTCGCGGATGTCCGCCACCAGCCGCGCCGCCTCGCGCGCCGGGACGCCGGCCGCCGTCAGTGCCGTCACGGCGGCGCTGCGGCCGGCCTCCTCGGGGGCCAGCACGCCGTCGTTGACCGCCTGCATCAGGCCGAACAGCAGCTGTTCGCGGACGTAGGCCAGGGCCTCGGCCGGCAGGGGCGAGGTGAAGACGCCCTCGTCCAGGCCCCGGCGGAGCATCGCCGCGCACTCCAGGCGGACGGGTTCCAGGCGGCGGAGGATGCCCTCCACGGTGACGCTGCGCTGGGCCATCGAGACCAGCAGCCGGTAGCCGTCGGCGATCTCCCACACCGCCAGCATGGACCGGGCCAGGGCCTCCGCCGGGTCCGCCGCGGCCTCGAACGCCCGCGCCTGGGCCGCCGCCACCGTGTCCGCGGCGTCGTCGACCAGCGCACCGATCAGCGCGTCGCGGCTGGGGAAGTGGCCGTAGACGGTGCGGCGCACGACGCCGGCCGCGCGGGCGATCTGGTCCATGCTCGCGTCCGCGTCCCGCAGCAGCTCGGCGAGGGCGACATCCATGATGCGGCGGCGATTGGCGTCCGCTCTGCCCGCCATACCGGCTCTCTTCCCGATCGGGTCCGGGCCCCGACGGCCGACCGCTCGCCCTCATTTTGCACACCCCCGTACCGGCGCGGTAATTTGCACACCACTGTGTAATTGCACAGCGGTGTGCAAGTCCGTGCGCAACAGCGAAAGGGGTGGCCCGATGGGCCTCGTGGTGTCGACCCCGGTCGACAAGATGGACGGTCCCTACAAGAGGCGCTGGGCGGCACTGGGGGTGCTGTGCCTCAGCCTGCTGATCATCGTCATGGCCAACACGTCCCTGACGGTCGCGGCCCCGGACATGGTCCAGGACCTCGGCCTCGGCAGCTCGGACCTGCAATGGGTCATCGACGGCTACACCGTCCCGTACGCCGCGCTGATGCTGATCCTCGGCGCGGTCGGCGACAAGTACAGCCGCCGCGGCGCCCTCGTCCTCGGCCTGCTGGTCTTCGGCGCTGCGTCCGTCGCGGGCTCGCTCGTCGACAGCGGCGGCGCGGTCATCGCGGCGCGTGCCGCGATGGGTGTCGGCGCGGCCATGATCATGCCGGCGACGTTGTCGCTGCTGGCCGCGACGTTCCCGCGTGCCGAGCGCGCCAAGGCGATCACGATCTGGACGGCCACGGCCGGCCTCGCCATCGCGGTCGGCCCGCTGGTGGCCGGTGCGCTGCTGGAGGACCACGGCTGGGCCTCGACGTTCCTCATCAACGTGCCGATCGCCGCGATCGGCATCATCGGTGCGCTGCTGCTCGTCCCGCCGTCCAAGGCGGCCGGCATCGAGAAGATCGACTACGTCGGCGGCCTGCTCTCCGTGGTCTGGGTCGGCTCCCTCATCTACATGATCATCGAGGGGCCGCACTTCGGCTGGGGCGCCAAGGCCGTCACCGCCGCGGTGATCGCCGGCGTCGGCCTGGTCCTCTTCGTCCTGTGGGAACTGCGCCACCCCCGGCCGGTCCTCGACGTCCGCCGCTTCACCCGGCGCGCCTTCGCCGGCTCGACGACGGCCGTCGCCCTGTTCTTCCTCGCCGTCTTCGGCGCCTTCTACTACCTCACGCAGCACCTCCAGTTCGTCCTCGGCTACTCGCCGCTGGACACCGGCGTGCGCATGCTGCCGCTGGCCGGCGCGGTGTTCGTGGGCGGCGCGCTGACCGCGCTCCTCACCCCCCGGCTCGGCATGAAGGTCACGGTCACCGTCGGCATGACCGTCGGCACGGTGGCCGTCGCGCTGCTCGCCCGCGTCGACGCGTCGTCCACGTACGGCGACTTCGTCCTGCCGCTGGTCGTCCTGGGCCTGGCCATCGGCCTGTCCCTGTCGCCCTGCACCAACGCCATCATGGGCTCCTTCCCGGAGGACCAGCTCGGCGTCGGCGGCGCGGTCAACAGCACGTCCATCGAGATGGGCGGCTCACTGGGCATCGCCGTCCTCGGCACGGTGCTCGCCAAGACGTACTCCTCCAACCTCGGCGACGCCGCCGCGAAGGCCGCCGCGGCCGGCGGCCCCAAGCTGCCGGAGAAGGCCCTCGCGGCCGCGCAGGACTCCGTCGGCGCCGGCCTGTACGTCGCCAAGGAGGCCGGCAAGCAGGTCGCGGCCGGCGCCGCGCCGAAGGTGGGCGCGGAGAAGGCGGCCGCACTCGGCGCCCAGCAGGCCCACACCATCCTGGAGGCCGTGCACAAGGCGTTCGCCGACGCCGTCGCGCACACCAGCGTCGTCGGCGCGGTCGTCCTCGGCGTGGGCACGGTGCTGGTGGCGTTCCTGCTGCCGGGCCGTGGCCGGGGCGCGGCCCCGGACCCCGCGGAGGCGTCCGCGGAGTCCCGCAAGGAGACGGCGGCGGCCTAACGGTCACCGTCCGGCGGGGCGGGGCAGGGGCGAAAGGGCCCCGGTCCCGCCCCTTCCCGTTTCCCAGGGGCTCCGCCCCCGGACCCCCGCGCCTCAAACGCCGGCGGGGCTGTCAGTGGGCCGCAGCCACACCGTCGCCAGTGGCGGCAGCGTCAGCAGTACGCTCGACGGGCGGCCGTGCCACGGCACGGCCTCCGTCTTCACCGGGCCCGGGTTGCCGACCCCGCTGCCGCCGTACCGCTCCGCGTCCGAGTTGACGCACTCCTCCCACACCGGCGGGGCCGGCGGCACGCCCAGGCGGTAGCCCTCCCGGACCACCGGGGAGAAGTTGCTGACCGACAGCAGCGGCGAGCCGTCCGCCGCGAAGCGGAGGAACGCGAAGACGTTGTCGTCCGCCGCGTCGCCCACCACCCACGCGAAGCCCTCCGGCGAGGTGTCCCGCTCCCACAGCGCCGGGGTGGCGCGGTAGCAGTGGTTCAGGTCGCGGACCAGGTCGCGCACGCCCCGGTGGTCGGCCTCGGCCGCGTACGACGGGTCGAGCAGCCACCAGTCCGGGCCGTGCCGCTCCGACCACTCCGCGCCCTGCGCGAACTCCTGGCCCATGAAGAGGAGTTGCTTGCCCGGGTGCGCCCACATGAAGCCCAGGTACGCGCGGTGGTCCGCGCGCCGCTGCCACCAGTCGCCCGGCATCTTCGACACCAGCGACCGCTTGCCGTGCACCACCTCGTCGTGCGAGATCGGCAGCACGTAGTTCTCGCTGTACGCGTACACCATCGAGAAGGTCATCCGGTCGTGGTGGTACTTGCGGTGCACCGGCTCCTTGACCATGTACTCCAGCGAGTCGTGCATCCAGCCCATGTTCCACTTCAGGCCGAAGCCCAGGCCGCCGAAGCCGCCCGCCCCCACCAGGTGCGTCGCCCGCGTCACCCCGTCCCAGGCCGTCGACTCCTCCGCCACCGTCACCACACCCGGGCACCGGCGGTAGACGGTCGCGTTCATCTCCTGCAGGAACGCCACCGCGTCCAGGTTCTCCCGGCCCCCGTACGCGTTCGGCACCCACTCGCCCGGGCCGCGCGAATAGTCCAGGTACAGCATCGACGCCACCGCGTCCACGCGCAGGCCGTCGATGTGGAACTCCTCGCACCAGTACACCGCGTTGGCCACCAGGAAGTTGCGCACCTCCGGCCGGCCGTAGTCGAACTCCAGCGTTCCCCAGTCCGGGTGCGCCGCCCGCCGCGGGTCGTGGTGCTCGTACAGCGGCCGCCCGTCGAACTCCGCCAGCGCCCAGTCGTCGCGCGGGAAGTGCGCCGGCACCCAGTCCATCAGCACCCCGATGCCCGCCCGGTGCAACGCGTCCACCAGGTGCTTGAAGTCGTCCGGCGTGCCCAGCCGCGCCGTCGGCGCGTAGAAGCCGGTCACCTGGTAGCCCCACGAGCCGCCGAACGGGTGCTCCGCCACCGGCATCAGCTCCACGTGCGTGAAACCGAGGTCCTTCACGTACGCCGGCAGCTGCTCCGCCAGCTGCCGGTACGTGAGCCCCGGCCGCCACGACGGCAGGTGCACCTCGTACACCGAGAACGGCGCCTCGTGCACCGGCCGCCGCCCCCGTCCCGCCATCCACTCCTCGTCCCGCCACGCGTGGTGCGAGGCGTGCACGATCGACGCGGTCGCCGGGGGCGCCTCCGTGCGGCGCGCCATCGGGTCCGCGCGCAGGGTGTGCGAGCCGTCGGGCCGGGTGATGTCGAACTTGTACAGCGCGCCCTCGCCCACGCCCGGGAGGAACAGCTCCCACACGCCCGTGCCGCCCAGCGAGCGCATCGCGTGCGCCGTGCCGTCCCAGTAGTTGAAGTCGCCCGCCACCCGGACGCCCTGCGCGTCGGGCGCCCACACCGTGAAGCGGGTGCCGGCCACGCCGTCGTGCGTCATCGGGTGCGCGCCCAGCGCCCGCCACAGCTCCTCGTGCCGGCCCTCGCCGATCAGGTGCAGGTCCAGCTCGCCGAGGGCGGGCAGGAAGCGGTACGCGTCGTCGGTGTCCACCACCGCGTCCTGGTAGGCGATCAGCAGCCGGTAGCGGCGGGGGATCGCCACCAGCGGCAGGACGCCCGCGAAGAAGCCGTCGCCCTCGTCGTGCAGCTCGGCCCGCAGGCCGCGCGCCGTGACCGTCACCGAGCGCGCGTAGGGGCGCAGGGCGCGGAACAGCACTCCGTCCTCGGTGCGGTGCGCCCCCAGGACGGCATGCGGGTCGTGGTGCGCGCCCTGCAGGAGGCGTCCGCGCGTGTCCTCGTCCAGCGGCTCGGCCTTCCGCACCGCGGAGGCCGGCAGAGGAGTGGGGCCGGGCTGGAAGGTGGCGGGGACGCCCGCGGGGGCGGGCACGGAGCCGGGGGTCGTTCCTGTGGTCGTTCCGGACGCGGGGCCATGCGCCGGCGCGGGGCCGGCCGGCGGTCGTGCGGTCACGGGATGGTCCTCCCAGGACGATCGGGGCGGTCGGAATGCGATGGGGGGCTGCGGTGCAGGGCAGGGCGCGGCGCGGTTCAGTCCCGGGCCGCTTCCGCCGCCAGGCGGTGGATCGCCGCCATCGGCACCGGCAGCCAGTCCGGGCGGTGCCGGGCCTCGTAGAGCACCTCGTAGACGGCCTTGTCGGTCTCGTGCGCGGCCAGCAGCAGCGGGTCCCGGCGCGGGTCGTGGTGCACGGCCGCGTAGCCGTCGCAGAACGCGGCGCGGGCCTTCTCCGCCCAGCCGCCGGCCGGGGCCCGGCCGACCGCCGCCGCGTAGTCGAAGGAGCGCAGCATGCCCGCGACGTCCCGGGCCACCGGCTGGGGGCGGCGGCGCTCGGCGAGCGGCCGGGCCGGCTCGCCCTCGAAGTCGATCAGCGACCAGCGGCCGTCGGCGGCCGTGCGCAGCGCCTGCCCCAGGTGCAGGTCGCCGTGGATGCGCTGGGCCCGCCGGTCCGGGCCGGGCCGGCGGCCGAGCGCGGCCAGCGCGTCGTACGAGCGGCGCAGCGCGGCCCGGTACGGGCGCAGCGCGGGGACGGCGTCGGCGGCGGCCTCCAGGCGCTGGGCCATGCCGGCCGCGAGGTGTTCCAGCTGCGGCCGGCCGAGGGTGGCGGTGGGCAGGGCCTCGGCGAGGGCGAGGTGGACCTCGGCGGTGGCGCGGCCGAGGGCGTGCGCGTCGGCGGTGAAGCCGTCGCCGGCGGCCAGCGCGTCGAGGGCCAGCCGCCAGCCGTCGGCGGACCCGGCGAGGAAGGGTTGCAGCACCCCGAGGGTGAGGGGTTCGGCGGCGGGGGGCAGGCCGGGCAGTGCGGGCTGCCCGCCGGGCCCGCGCGGGTCGGCCTCGAACCAGGCGGCGGGGGCGGGCACGCGGGCGCAGCCGGTGCGGGCGAGCGCGCGGGGCAGTTCGAGGTCGGGGTTGACGCCGGGGCCCACCCGGCGGAACAGCTTGAGGATGTACGTTTCGCCGTACACGGCCGAGGAGTTGGACTGTTCGGCGCCCAGCAGGCGGGGCGCGAGCCCGGCCGGGACGGTCACGTCCGGTTCACGGGTGAACCGCAGCGGGCCGAGCCGGCCGGGCACCCGCAGCCGCTCCAGCAGCAGCGCGGCGAGCCGGGGGTCGGCGAGCGCCTCGTACGTGGTGAGGCCGTCGAGGGGGCCGCCGGAGGGCCGGCCGATGAGCGCCGGGGCGAGGTGCGGCGGCAGCACGTCCGTGACGCCGAGCAGCAGCTGGTAGCAGTCCTCGGCGGGGGCGCCGGCCCGGGCCCGGTCCTCGGCGCTGGGCGGCTGGTGGGCGTGGAGCAGCAGGTGGACGAGGCCGGGGCCGCCGCCGGGGGTGCGGGGCAGCAGCTCGGTGGCGGCGACGAGGGTGAAGCCGGTGACGGGCCGGCCCTTGCCGGCGAACCAGCGCTGCCGCGGCAGCCACGCGGTGAGCAGCGGTACCAGGGAGGCGAGCAGCGCGGCGTGCGGTCCGGCGGGCGCCGTGGGGACGCCGGCGCTGCGGCCGGGCACGACCGCGGGCACGGGGCCGGGGCCGGGGCCGCCGGGACCGGAGAGGGGATCGGGCAGGGGGTCGGGCAGCGGGACGGGGGCGAAGGTCAGCTGCCCCCCGTGGGGCAGCTCCCGGTGGGACGGTGCGGCGTCCGGCATGGCGTCGCGTCCTTTCCCCGGGGCACACGACAGATGGGGAGAAGTGTCCCGGATCGCGGCTTCGGCCGGCGCGCGCCGGCGATCGTGTCGGGCGAGGATCGTCCGTACGGTCAGCGCGTGCGGCCCGGTGGGCGGTGTCGAGCGACGTCCGCGGCGGGTGGCCGCGGACCCGTGCGGTCCGTGCGTCCGTGCAGTCCTGTGGTGCGGACTCGATCCGTGGTTCCGGCGGTGTGGTTCCGCCGGTGTCGTTCCGGCCGTGTCGTTCCGGCGATGCCTCTACGGGTGCCCGGGGGCGGGGCGGGGAAAACCGGCGGTGCCGGCGGGCCGCGGCCCGCCGTACACGGCCGGCCGGTCAGGGTGCCGGGGGCGGAGGGGCGTTGCGCCGCAGCCGGAACCAGTAGAAGCCGTGGCCCGCGAGGGTGAGCAGGTAGGGCAGCTCGCCGATGGCGGGGAAGCGGACGCCACCGATCAGCTCCACGGGGTGGCGGCCGTTGAAGGCCCGCAGGTCCAGCTCGGTCGGCTGTGCGAAGCGCGAGAAGTTGTTCACGCACAGGACCAGGTCGTCCCCGTGTTCGCGGAGGAAGGCCAGCACCGCCGGGTTGCTCGACTGGAGCTCGGTGTACGAGCCGAGGCCGAAGGCCGGGTTCTGCTTCCGGATCTCGATCATCCGGCGGGTCCAGTGCAGCAGCGAGGACGGCGAGGACATCGCCGCCTCCACGTTGGTGACCTGGTAGCCGTAGACCGGGTCCATGATGGTCGGCAGGTAGAGCCGGCCCGGGTCGCAGGAGGAGAAGCCGGCGTTGCGGTCGGGCGTCCACTGCATCGGCGTGCGCACCGCGTCCCGGTCGCCGAGCCAGATGTTGTCGCCCATGCCGATCTCGTCCCCGTAGTAGAGGATCGGCGAGCCGGGCAGCGACAGCAGCAGCGCCGTGAACAGCTCGATCTGGTTGCGGTCGTTGTCGAGCAGCGGGGCCAGCCGGCGCCGGATGCCGATGTTGGCGCGCATCCGCGGGTCCTTGGCGTACTCGGCCCACATGTAGTCGCGTTCCTCGTCGGTGACCATTTCGAGGGTCAGCTCGTCGTGGTTGCGGAGGAAGATGCCCCACTGGCAGCCCGAGGGGATGGCCGGGGTCTTGGCCAGGATCTCGGAGACCGGGTAGCGCGACTCGCGGCGCACCGCCATGAAGATGCGCGGCATGACGGGGAAGTGGAACGCCATGTGGCACTCGTCGCCGCCCTTGGGGAAGTCGCCGAAGTAGTCGACGACGTCCTCGGGCCACTGGTTGGCCTCGGCGAGCAGCACCGTGTCGGGGTAGTGGGCGTCGATCTCGGCCCGCACCCGCTTGAGGAAGGCGTGGGTGCGCGGCAGGTTCTCGCAGTTGGTGCCCTCCTCGGCGAAGAGGTACGGCACGGCGTCCAGCCGGAACCCGTCGATGCCCAGGTCCAGCCAGAACCGCAGGGCGGCGAGGATCTCCTCCTGCACGGCCGGGTTCTCGTAGTTGAGGTCCGGCTGGTGGGAGAAGAAGCGGTGCCAGTAGTACTGCTTGCGCACCGGGTCGAACGTCCAGTTCGAGGTCTCCGTGTCGACGAAGATGATGCGCGCGTCCTGGTACTGCTTGTCGTCGTCGGCCCAGACGTAGTAGTCGCCGTACGGCCCGTCCGGATCGGTGCGAGACTGCTGGAACCACTCGTGCTGATCGCTCGTATGGTTCATGACAAAGTCGATGATGACGCGCATGCCGCGCTGGTGCGCGGCGTCCACGAACTCCACGAAGTCCGCGAGGTCACCGAACTCCGGCTGCACCGAGGTGTAGTCGGACACGTCGTAGCCGCCGTCCCGCAGCGGGGACTGGAAGAACGGCGGCAGCCAGAGGCAGTCGACGCCCAGCCACTGGAGGTAGTCCAGCCGGGCCGTGAGCCCCTTGAGGTCGCCGATGCCGTCCCCGTCGCTGTCCTGGAAGGACCGTACGAGGACCTCGTAGAAGACGGCGCGCTTGAACCAGTCGGGGTCCCGGTCCTTGGCGGGGGTGTCCTCGAAGGTGTCCTGGACGGGCTCGTTGACGATCATGGTGTGGGTGACCCTCCGATCGGTGAGGACGGTCGCAGCGAGAACACGTGCGCGGGCGCCATGGGGCGGCCCGGCTCGAGGCGCACATAGTTGTCCCTGCCCCAGTGATAGGTCTCTCCGGTGAGCTCGTCGCGCACCGGAACGGACTCGTGCCAGCCGAGGCCGAGTTCCGGCATGTTCAACGAGACCGTCGCCTCCTGGGTATGGTGCGGGTCGAGGTTGACGACCGTGAGCACGCACGAGGCGCCCTCGCGCTTCGAATAGGCGATGACCGCGTCGTTGTCCGCGTGGTGGAAACGCAGGTTGCGCAATCGCCGCAGGGCGGGCTGACGCCGCCTCAGCCGGTTCAGGGCGGTGAGGAGCGGTGCCAGGCTGCGCCCCTCCCGTTCGGCGGATTCCCAGTCGCGGGGCCGCAGTTGGTATTTCTCCGAGTCGAGGTACTCCTCGCTGCCCGGCCGCACGGGAACGTTCTCGCACAGCTCGTAGCCGGCGTAGACGCCCCAGCTGGGCGACAGGGTGGCGGCCAGCACGGCCCGCACCTCGAACGCCGGCCGGCCGCCGTCCTGGAGGTAGGCGTGCAGGATGTCGGGGGTGTTCACGAAGAAGTTCGGCCGCATCACCGCGGCCGTCTCCCGGGACAGCTCCGTCAGGTACTCGGTGATTTCCTGCTTCGTGTTCCGCCAGGTGAAATAGGTGTACGACTGCTGGAAACCGATCGCGCCCAGCGTCCGCATCATCGCCGGGCGGGTGAACGCCTCCGCCAGGAAGACGACGTCCGGATCGGTGCGGCCCATCTCCGCCAGCACCTTCTCCCAGAACACCACCGGTTTCGTGTGCGGATTGTCGACGCGGAAGATGCGCACACCGCGGTCCGCCCAGAACCGCAGAATGCGCAGCGTTTCCCGCACCAGGCCGTCGAAGTCCTCGTCGAAGGCGAGCGGATAGATGTCCTGGTACTTCTTCGGCGGATTCTCCGCGTACGCGATCGTGCCGTCGGCGCGGTGGTGGAACCACTCCGGGTGCTTGCCCACCCACGGGTGGTCCGGCGAGCACTGGAGCGCCAGGTCGAGCGCCACCTCCAGGCGCAGCTCCCGGGCCCGCGCCACGAACCGGTCGAAGTCCTCCAGCGTGCCCAGGTCCGGGTGGACCGCGTCGTGGCCGCCCTCCGGCGACCCGATCGCCCACGGGCTGCCCACGTCGTAGGGGCCGGCGGTCAGCGCGTTGTTGGGGCCCTTGCGGTAGGAGGTGCCGATGGGGTGGACGGGCGGCAGGTAGACCACGTCGAAGCCCATCGCGGCCACCGCGGGCAGCCGCCGGGCCGCCGTACGGAACGTTCCGCTCTGCGGCGGCCGGCCCTCGCGCAGCACCGCTCCCTCCGAGCGCGGGAACAGCTCGTACCAGGAGCCGAACAGCGCCCGCTCCCGCTCCACCAGCACCGGCACCGGCCGGGACGCCGTCACCAGCTCGCGCAGCGGGTACCGGGCCAGCGCCGCCATCACCTCCGGGGCCAGCGCCGCCGCCAGGCGGGCGGCGGGCGGCCGGGCGGCGTCGCGCAGGGCGTCCGCGGCGGCCAGCACCGCCGGCCGGCCCTCGCTCTTGGGCACCCCGGCCGCCGCCCGCTCGTACAGCCGGGCGCCCTCCTCCAGCACCAGCTCCGTGTCGAGGCCGGCCGGCACCTTGATGCGGGCGTGCTCCCGCCAGGTGCCCACCGGATCGCTCCACGCCTCCACCACGTACGTCCAGCGGCCCTCCAGGTCGGGCGTGACCTCCGCGCCCCAGCGGTCCGTGCCCGGCGCCAGCTCGCGCATCGGGGTCCACGGGCCCTGCCGGCCGGCCGGGCCGCGCAGCACGACGTTGGCGCCCACCGCGTCGTGACCCTCGCGGAAGACCGTGGCGGTCACCTCGAAGGTCTCGCCCGTCACGGCCTTGACGGGCCTTCGGCCGCAGTCGACGAGCGGGGCGGGGTCCAGAACGGGAATGCGTCCGATCATGGGATCACCTGGGGGGACGAGGGGGCACGGGCGGGAACGGCGGACGGGCCGCCGAAGGGCTGTTCCAGTCGGTTTCCGGTCGGCTTTCGGTCGGGCCGTGCTGGGACGTCTTCCCACAGAGCCCGGCGGGACATGCCCGCACCGCAGGAACTACTCGTGCGTAGCCCGTCTGGTACCGCGCGCGGAGGGCGGCCGTTCCTCCGTCACCCGTACGGAGTTTCCCCGCTCCACCGATCGCGTGCAATGACACTGCTGTACGCGCGGCGTAATTCGCCGTAGTACTTTCCGTCCAGTACGCCTGCCGCAGACGATCCGCCCGCAACCGGTCGGGCGCACTTGGCCGCTTGTCCCGGAACGACGGGGGTGCCGCCGCTACCGTCGGGGGAGTGAAGGCCATTCGTCGATTCAGCGTGCGTCCCGTCCTTCCCGAGCCCCTACGACCGCTCAGTGAACTGGCGCGCAACCTGCGCTGGTCCTGGCACCCCGAGACCCGGGAGCTGTTCCAGTCCGTGGACCCCGAGGGCTGGCAGGCCGCCGGCGGCGACCCGCTGCGGCTGCTGGGCTCGGTCCCCGCCGACCGGCTGGCCGTGCTCTCCGAGGACCGCCGGTTCCGGCGGCGCCTCGCGGCGGCCGCCGACGACCTGCACGACTACCTCAACGGCCGCCGGTGGTACCAGGAACAGCCCCCCGGCCTGCCCCGCGCCATCGCCTACTTCTCGCCCGAGTTCGGCATCACCGCCGCCCTCCCGCAGTACAGCGGCGGCCTGGGCATCCTCGCCGGCGACCACCTGAAGTCCGCCAGCGACCTCGGCCTGCCGCTCATCGGCGTCGGGCTGCTCTACCGGCACGGCTACTTCCGCCAGTCCCTCTCCCGCGAGGGCTGGCAGCAGGAGCACTACCCCCTGCTCGACCCCAACGAGCTGCCGCTGGACATGCTCCGCGAGCACGACGGCACCCCCGCCCGCGTCACCCTCGCCCTGCCCGGCGGCCGCACCCTCGCCGCACACGTCTGGCAGGCCCGGGTCGGCCGGGTGCCGCTGCTGCTGCTCGACTCCGACGTCGAGGACAACGGCCCCGGCGAGCGCGACGTCACCGACCGGCTCTACGGCGGCGGCAGCGAGCACCGGCTGCTCCAGGAGATGCTGCTGGGCATCGGCGGCGTCCGCGCCGTCCGCGCCTACTGCCGGATCAGCGGCCACCCCGAACCCGAGGTCTTCCACACCAACGAGGGCCACGCCGGCTTCCTCGGCCTCGAACGCATCCACGAGCTCATCGGCGAGGGCGCCGACTTCGACTCCGCGCTGGAGCGGGTGCGCGCCGGCACCCTCTTCACCACCCACACCCCCGTCCCCGCCGGCATCGACCGCTTCGACCGCGACCTGGTCGCCCGCCACTTCGGCGAGGACGCCGAACTGCCCCGCCTCGACACCGGGCGCGTCCTCGCCCTCGGCCGGGAGGACTACCCCGGCGGCGACGGCAACCTCTTCAACATGGCCGTCATGGGCCTGCGCCTGGCCCAGCGCGCCAACGGCGTCTCGCTGCTGCACGGCCGGGTCAGCCGGGAGATGTTCGCCGGGCTCTGGCCGGGCTTCGACGCCGAGGACGTGCCCATCACCTCCGTCACCAACGGCGTGCACGCCCCCACCTGGGTGGCCCCCGAGGTCTTCCGGCTCGGCGCCCGGCACATCGGCGCCGGCCGCGCCGAGGACGCCCTCGCCGTCGGCGGCTCCGCCCGCTGGGACACCGTCTCCGACATCTCCGACGCCGACATCTGGGAGCTGCGCGGCACCCTCCGCGGCCACCTCGTGGAGGAGGTGCGGCGCCGGCTGCACGCCTCCTGGCGCGAGCGCGGCGCCGGCACCGCCGAGCTCGGCTGGATCGACGACGTGCTCGACCCGGACGTCCTCACCATCGGCTTCGCCCGCCGCGTGCCCTCGTACAAGCGCCTCACGCTGATGCTCCGCGACCGCGAGCGCCTCACCGAGCTGCTGCTGCACCCCGAGCGCCCCGTGCAGATCGTGGTGGCCGGCAAGGCCCACCCGGCCGACGACAGCGGCAAGCGGCTCGTCCAGGAGCTCGTCCGCTTCGCCGACGACCCGGCCGTCCGGCACCGCATCGTCTTCCTGCCCGACTACGGCATGGCGATGGCGCAGAAGCTCTACCCCGGCTGCGACGTCTGGCTCAACAACCCCCTGCGGCCCCTCGAGGCGTGCGGCACCTCCGGCATGAAGGCCGCGCTCAACGGCTGTCTCAACCTCTCCGTCCGCGACGGCTGGTGGGACGAGTGGTACGAGCCCGACTTCGGCTGGGACATCCCCACCGCCGACGGCAGCGGCACCGACGAGGACCGCCGCGACGACCTGGAGTCGGCCGCCCTCTACGACCTGCTGGCCCAGCGCGTGGCACCGCGCTTCTACGACCGGGGCGCCGACGGGCTGCCCGGACGCTGGATCGAGATGGTGCGCCGCACCCTCGCCACCCTGGGGCCCAAGGTGCTGGCGGGCCGCATGGTGCGGGAGTACGTGGAGCGGCTGTACGCGCCGGCCGCCGAGGCCCACCGGGCCCTGGAGCCCCGGGCGGCCCGTGAACTCGCGGCCTGGAAGGCAAAGGTCCGGGCGGCCTGGCCGGCCGTGGCCGTGGACCACGTGGAGGCGGTCTCCGACGGCCCCCTGGGCGGCACCGCGGAGCTGGGCGCCACGCTGTCGCTGCGCGTCACCGTCCGGCTCGGTGACCTCGACCCCGCGGACGTGGAGGTGCAGGCGGTGGCCGGCCGGGTGGACGAGGCGGACCGGCTGACCCGTACGGTCGCCTTCCCGCTGAAGGCCACCGGCACCCCCGGCCTGGACGGACGGCGGCTCTACGAGGGCCCGCTGACCCTCGACCGCACCGGCCCGTTCGGCTACACCGTCCGCATCCTGCCGTCCCACCGGCTGCTGGCGGGCCCGGCGGACCTGGGCCTGGTGGCCGTGCCGTCGGAGGCCACGGGCGAGGCGGCGGGCGTGCTGATGCGCTGACAGCACAAGGCGCCCGGGGACCCTGCGGTCCCCGGGCGCCCCGGACCGGCCGGTCAGCGGCCGGGCGGCGTCACTTGACGTTGACGCCCGTCCAGGCCGCGGCCACGGCCTTGTACTGGGTGCTGTTCTTGCCGTACAGCGACTGCGCGGCCTTCAGGGTGGCCACCCGGGCACCCTTGTAGTCCGTCGTCGAGGTCATGTACGTGGTGAGCGCCTTGTACCAGATCTT
This sequence comes from Streptomyces mashuensis, assembly GCF_014654785.1. GTDB lineage: Bacteria > Actinomycetota > Actinomycetes > Streptomycetales > Streptomycetaceae > Streptomyces > Streptomyces mashuensis. Next base: position 185,407 of record NZ_BNBD01000006.1, on the reverse strand, counting down.
GGCGGCGGCCTCACGGCCGATGCCCTTGACGGCCTTGCCGTCCTGGGTCGGGCTGTCGTACTTGACGCCGTTGATCACCTTCTTGCCGCTGCCCTCGGACAGCAGGTAGAAGAAGTGGTTGGCGACGCCCGAGGAGTAGTGCACGTCCAGCTCGCCGAGCTTGGGGTTCCAGAAGTCGGGCGACTCGCCGTCCTTGCTGGGCTTGTCCATGTAGCGCAGGGCGGTGCCGTTGCCGTTGATGTCGATCTTCTCGCCGATGAGGTAGTCGCCCGGGTCGGCGGCGTTCTTGGCGTAGAACTCGACGTTGGTGGCCATGATGTCCGAGGTGGCCTCGTTCAGGCCGCCCGACTCACCGTTGTACTGGAGGTTGGCGGTGGCGGAGGTGACGCCGTGCGTCATCTCGTGCGCCGCCACGTCCAGCGAGGTGAGCGGCTTCTTGTCGCCCTGGCCGTCGCCGTAGGTCATGCAGAAGCACTCGTCGTCCCAGAAGGCGTTGACGTAGCCCTTGCCGAAGTGGACGCGCGAGTAGGCGGCCTTGCCGTCGTTGCGGATGCCCTTCCGGCCGAAGGTGTCCTTGTAGTAGTCCCAGGTGACGGCCGCGCCGTACTGGGCGTCGACGGCGGCGGTCTGCGCCATGTCCGGCTTGCCGTTGCCCCAGACGTCGTCGGCGTCGGTGAACGCCTTGCCCTTGCCCTCCTCGCCGTGCTGGAGGTTGTACGTCTGGTGGCCGCCGCGGGCGTTGTCCTTCAGCAGGAACGACTTGCCGGACTTCACCGAGCCGACCTTGACCTTGCCGTTGTACTGGCCGGTGCCCGTGCCGGTGACGACGGTCTCGAACTGGTGCAGCTTCTTGCCGTTGCCCGCGTCCGTGATGACGTGCAGGCGGCTGGGGGTGCCGTCGTGCTGGAGGCCCTCGACCACGGTCTCGTAGGCGAGGACGGGCTTGCCGGAGGCGGCCCAGATCACCTTGCGCGGCGCCCGCGCGGCGGAGGCGTCCTTGGCGCCGGCGGCGCGGGCGGCGGCCAGGGCCGTCTTCTCGGCGGAGGGGGCCGCGAGACCGGGGCGCGTGGTGGGCACCTTGATCTGGGCGTCGGTGGCCTTGGTGACCTCCTCGATCTTCCCGCCGGGGGCCCGGTGCACGACCAGGTCGCCGCCGAGGACCGGGATGCCGTCGTACGTGCGCTCGTAGCGGGCGTGCACGGTGCCGTCGGGGTCGGTGACGGTGCCGCGGGCGACGAGCTGCTCCTTGCTGCCGAGGCCGATCGACGTCCACGGGTCGTCCTTGGCGGCCGCCGGGCCGGCGCTGAAGCCGGTGGCGAGCAGGGCAGCGGCGACGGTTGCGGTCGATATGCCCGTGATGCGGGAGGTCTGACGCACGCAAACTCCTAGAAGTGGGGATGTTGGTGCCGGAGATCGCGACCAACTCCGCACAGTCTCTTCGAACTTGCGTGCGCATCACAGTGAATTCTGTGATTTGGCATGTTGCTGTCAGGTAAATTTTTTCCTGGGGCGGACGGGGCCGGTGAGGTGATTCTGACGCCCCGTGATGCAGGAGGCGCCGCCCGGGACTCGTACGTCCCGGGCGGCGCCGTCGTTCTCAGGGGCCGGAAGGTCAGAAGGTCAGCTTCCAGCTCTGGATGGTGCCGCTGTCACCGGAGTAGACGTCCTGCACCTTCAGCTTCCAGGTGCCGGGCGCCGCCGAGCCGGAGGCGTCCACGGTGTACGTCTCCTTGACGTCCGCGTCCGAGTCGTAGGCGTCCGCGTCCTTCAGCCGCCAGCTCTTCCCGTCCGGGGCCACCAGGTCGATCTGGAGGTCGCCGCGGTAGGTGTGGGTGATGTTGACGTCCACCTTGAGCGCCGAGGAACCGTTTCCGCTGCGGGTCACGGTGATGGGCGAGGTGACCGCGTCACCGGCGTCGGGGATGGCCACCGGGGTGGTGTTCTCGAAGACGCCGCCGCTGCCGGAGGTGGAGACGGTCCACTTGAAGGAGGCGGTGCCGGTCTTCCCGGCGGAGTCCTTGACCGTCACGGTCACGCTGCTGGTGCCGGTGGTGGTCGGGGTGCCGCTGATGAGGCCGGTCGAGGAGTTGATCGACAGGCCGGCGGGCAGGCCGGTGGCCGCGTAGGTCAGCGCGCCGCCGCTGGAGCTGGTGGCCTTGATCTGGAGGGAGACGGCGGTGTTCACGATCGAGGTCTGGTCGCCGGGGCTGCTGACCGAGACGCCGGTCGAGAGCCGGCTGCCGACGTTGATGGCCGCCCAGGCGTTGGCCACGTTGTTGTACGTCTCGCTGCCCACGCCGAACAGCTCGCCGGCCGCCCACAGGGTCGCGTCACGGGCGCCCGCGTAGTTGGTGTTCGACGTCATGCGCTGGCTGAGGGCCTTGAACCAGATCTTCGCCGCGTTCTCCCGGCCGATGCCGGTCACGGGCTGCCCGTCGGAGGTCGGGGAGTCGTACTTGACCCCGTTGATCTCCTTCTGTCCGCTGCCCTCGGAGGCGAGGTAGAACCAGTGGTTGGCCGGGCCCGAGGAGTAGTGCACGTCGATGCCGCCGAGGCCGGAGTACCAGCTGTCCTTCGACCGGCCGTCCTTGCTGGGCTTGTCCATGTAGCGCAGCGGCGTGCCGTTGCCGTTGATGTCGATCTTCTCGCCGACGAGGTAGTCGCCCGGGTCGTTGGGGTTGTTGGCCCAGAACTCGACCGCGGCGGCCATCATGTCGGAGGTGGCCTCGTTGAGGCCGCCGGACTCGCCGCTGTAGGTGAGGTTGGCGGTGGCGGAGGTGACGCCGTGCGTCATCTCGTGGGCGGCCACGTCGATGGAGGTGAGCGGCTTGGCGTTGCCCTGGCCGTCGCCGTACGTCATGCAGAAGCAGGAGTCCGACCAGAAGGCGTTGACGTAGGCGTTGCCGTAGTGCACGCGGCTGTAGGCGCCCTGGCCGTCGCCGCGGATGCCCGTGCGGCCGTGCACGTTCTTGTAGTAGTCCCAGGTCAGCTGCGCGCCGTAGTGGGCGTCCACGCCGGCGGTGGCCTTGTCGCTGGTGGTGCCGTTGCCCCAGACGTCGTCGGCGTCGGTGAACAGCGTGCCGGTGCCGGAGGAGCCGCCGTTGAGGTTGTACGTCTTGTGGCCGCCGCGTGTGGTGTCGTTCATCTGGTACGAGCCGGCCGAGCCCGAGGTGCCGATGGTGACCTTGCCGCTGTACTGGCTGTTGCCCGTGCCGGTCTTGACGCCCTGGAACTCGAAGAGCTTCTTGCCGGTCCGCGCGTCGGTGATGACGTGCAGCTCGTTCGGGGTGCCGTCGTCCTGGAGGCCGCCGACCACGGTCTCGTAGGCGAGCACCGGCGTGCCGCTCGCGGCCCAGACGACCTTGCGGGGCGCCAGGGCGGCCTTGGTGTCCTTCGAGCCGAGTGCCTTGGCCGCCTTCACGGCCTCCCGCTCGACGGCGGAGGGCGCCAGCGAGGGCGTGGTCGTGGGCACCGCCATCCGGGCCTTGGACGACTTGGCGACGCTCTTGATGCTGCCGCCCTTGGCCGCACGGTCGACCACGAGGTCGCCGCCGAGCACCGGCAGCCCTTCGTACGTGCGCTCGTAGCGGGTGTGCAGGGCGCCGTTCTGGTCGCGGCTCACGTCGCGGACGACCAGCTTCTCCTTGGGCCCGAGGCCGAGCGCCTTCGCGGTGTCCGCGGTGGTGGCGTTGGCCTGGCGTATCAGCTCGGCCCGCTGCGAGGGCGTCAGCTTCGCGGGCTGGGCGCCGGGGTCGGACTTGGCGATCAGCTGCCGGGGCGCGGCGGCGTCGTCGGTCCGGGCGGAGGCGGTGCCGGCCTGCACGCCGACGGCGAGCATCGCCGTCACGGCGACGAGCGCGCCGGTGGCGGCGGCGCGTCGATGGGGGGTGGGTCTCACGGTGACTCCTTCTGCGGTGGCCACGACACGGTGGGGTGGCCGGTGGGCTACCGGACGGCGAACGCCCGTCCGGGCAGAGCACGGCGGAACAGAGGAGAGAACAGGAGAGAAGAGAAGGGACCGGTGCCGCGGGCCGCGTCGCGTGGTGCGGTGGGGTGTGGGGAGTGTGGGGATAGCCCGCGCCAGTCGAGTTGAAGCGTGCCACCGGCGCCAGCTTCATGTCAGGGGCGCGTCAACAAGTTGGCCGGAAAATGTCCGTTGGCCAAAGATCGGCGTCCGGATACCGGGCGGTTACACCAGGCTGTCCCGCCACGCCCGGTGCAGGTCGGCGAAGTGGCCGCGGGTGGCGGCGAGCGTTGCGGGGCTGCCGTCCTCGACGATGCGGCCGTCGGCCATCACCAGGACCCGGTCGGCGATCTCCACCGTGGACAGCCGGTGCGCGACGACCACGGCCGTACGCCCGCGCAGCACCGTGCGCAGGGCCTGCTGCACGGCCCGTTCGCCGGGGATGTCGAGGGAGGACGTCGCCTCGTCGAGCACGATCACGCCCGGGTCGGCCAGCAACGCGCGGGCGAACGAGACGAGCTGGCGCTGACCGGCGGAGATGCGGCCGCCGCGCTTGCGCACGTCGGTGTCGTACCCCTCGGGCAGGGCGGTGATGAAGGCGTGCGCGCCGATGGCGCGGGCGGCGGCCTCGATCTCGGCGCGGCCGGCACCGGGCCGGCCCACGGCGATGTTGTCGGCGACCGTCCCCGAGAAGAGGAACGGCTCCTGGGTCACCATCACCACCGCGCGCCGCAGCTCCGCGCCGGCCAGCCCGGTCAGCGGCACGCCGTCGAGCAGGACGCGGCCGCCGGTGGGGTCGTGGAAGCGGGCCACGAGCTTGGCGAGCGTGGACTTGCCGGCGCCGGTGGCGCCGACCACCGCCACCGTCTCGCCCGCGCGCAGCGTCAGGTCGAGGCGCGGCAGGACCTCGCGCCCGGTCCGGTAGCCGAAGCGGACCTTCTCCAGCACCACTTCGCGGCCGGGGGCGCCGGCGGGCCGGCGCGGCAGGGGCGTGGGCACGGTGGGCTCGGGCACCGAGGGCTGCTGGGCGAGGAGGCCGGCGATCTTCTCCAGGGCGGCGGCGGCCGACTGGTAGGAGTTGAGGAACATCCCGAGCCGGTCGATGGGGTCGTACAGCCGCCGCAGGTACATCACCGCGGCGGCGAGCACGCCCAGGCCCAGCCCGCCGGCGGCCACCCGGTGGGCGTCCCACACCACGATGGCGGCGAGCGCCGCGCCCGCCACCAGGCGGGCGGAGACGACGAAGCGGGCCATGGCCAGGGCGCTGTCGGCGTTGGTGCGCTCGTGCCGGCGGTTGAGCTCCTCGAAGTGCTGCTCGCCGGCGCGCTCGCGGCGGAACGCCTGGACGGGCCGGATGCCGTTCATCGTCTCGGTGAACGTCACGACGACGGCCGCCATGGCCGTGGACCGCCGCCGGTGGACCGCGCGGGACCGCCGCCGGTGCGCGCGGACGAGCGCGCCCAGCGGCACGAACGACGCCAGGGCCGCCGCGCCCGTGGCCGGGTCGAGCCACAGCAGGGTGGCCGAGACGAACAGCACCGACAGGGCGATGTCGATGAGCTGCTGGAGGCCGTTGTCGAGGAGCTCGCGGAGGGAGTCGACGTCGGCGGTGGCGCGGGAGACGATCCGGCCGGAGGTGTAGTGCTCGTGGAAGTCCAGGCCGAGCGACTGCACCTGGCGGAAGATACGGCCGCGCAGGTCCAGCAGGGCGTCCTGGCCGATGCGGGCCGACAGCCGGACGCACGTGAGCTGGAGCAGCCCGCAGGCCAGGGCGCAGGCCGGGTAGCCGGCGCCGGCCAGCAACAGCGGGGTGTGGTTGCCGTGCCGCAGGGCGGGGACGCCGCGGTCGATGGCGTACGCGACGAGGAGCGGCCCGCCCTGGACGGCGGCCTGCTGGAGGAGCAGCAGGAGGGCGGTGAGCCGCACCCGGCCGCGCGCGGGCGCCAGGAGCGAGCGCAGCAGCGCGCGGGAGGCCCCGGCGGGGGCGGGCAGGCGGTCGCGGGCGGGGGTGCCGGTCATGGCCGGGCCCCCTGGGGGCTGCGGCCGGGCGCGCGGCCGGAGGCGGACATCAGCCAGGCGTACTCCTCGCTGTGGTGGAGCAGTTCGCGGTGGGTGCCCACCGCGGTGATGCGGCCGCCGGAGAGCAGGGCCACGCGGTCGGCGAGCAGGACCGTGGAGGGGCGGTGGGCGACGACGAGGGCGGTGGTGGTGGCCAGCACCTCGCGCAGGGCCGCCTCGACGAGGGCCTCGGTGCGCACGTCGAGGGCGGAGAGGGGGTCGTCGAGGACGAGGAAGGGGGGCCGGCCCACCACGGCGCGGGCCAGGGCGAGGCGCTGCCGCTGCCCGCCGGACAGGCTCAGGCCCTGCTCGCCGACCTGGGTGCGGTGGCCGTGGGGGAGGTCGTGCACGAAGCCGGCCTGGGCGACGGCCAGGGCCCGCAGCAGGTCGTCCTCGGTGGCGGCGGGGGCACCCATGAGGACGTTCTCGCCGGCGCTGGCGGAGAAGAGGACGGGGTCCTCGAAGGCGACGGCGACGAGGGCGCGCAGCCGTTCGCGGGGCAGGGCGGTGATGTCCCGGCCGTCCAGGGTGATGCGGCCGGCGGTGGGTTCGAGCAGCCGGGGCAGCAGGGCGGTCAGCGTGGTCTTGCCGCTGCCGGTGGCGCCGACCAGGGCCATGGTCTCGCCGGGGCGGACGTGGAGGTCGACGCCGTCGAGGACGGGCGGGGCGTCCGGGGGCGCGTCGGGGTAGCGGAACCGTACGCCGGTCAGGCGCAGCCCGCCGTCGGCGGCGGTCGCGGGCCGGGGGGCCGGGAGGGCGCGGGGCCGGTCGCCGGCGGCGGCGGGCGGTGCGTCCATCACCTCGAACCAGCGGTCGGCGGCGGTGGCGGCGTCCTGGGTGATGGCCAGCAGGAAGCCGAAGGACTCCACGGGCCAGCGCAGGGCGAGGGCGGTGGAGAGGAAGGCGACGAGCGTCCCGGCGGACAGGGTGCCGTCGGCCACCTCGGCCGCGCCCAGCACGAGGGCCGTGCCGATGGCCAGTTCGGGCAGGACGGTGACGACGGCCCAGACGGTGCCGAGCAGCCGGGCCTTGAGCAGCTCGGTCTCCCGGAGCCGGCCGGCGAGTGCCGCGAAGGCGCGCTCCTGGGCGCGGTGGCAGCCGAACCCCTTGAGGATGCGGATGCCGAGGACGCTCTCCTCCATGAGCGTGGTCAGGTCGCCCAGCCGGTCGCGGGCGGTGCGCGCGGCCGCCCCGAACCGCCGCTCGAACACCGAGCACATCACCATCACGGGCACCGCCGGCGCCAGCAGCACCAGGCCCAGCCGCCACTCCTGGGCCAGCAGGATGGCGAAACCGGTCACGACGGTGACCGCGTTGACGAGGAGGAAGGTCAGCGGGAAGGAGAGGAATATCCGCAGCAGCGTCAGGTCGGCGGTGCCGCGCGAGAGCAGCTGGCCGGAGGGCCAGCGGTCGTGGAAGGCGACGGGCAGCCGCTGGAGGTGGGAGAAGAGGGCGGCCCGCAGGTCGGCCTCGAAGCGGGCGAGCGGACGGGCCGTCAGTACCCGGCGCGCCCCGAACAGCGCGGCCTCCGCGATGCCCAGCGCCAGCAGCACCGCGCCGCCCAGCCACACCCCGGAAGGGTCCCGGCGGGTCACCGGCCCGTCCACGATGCCCTTCAGGGCCAGCGGGATGACCAGGGTCAGGGCCGAGCCGCCCACGCTCACCAGAGCCGCGGCCACCAGCGTGCCGCGCACCGGGCGGACGTACGGCCACAGCCGCAGCAGCGACCGTACGGCGGACCGCCGCCCCGCGGGCACGGTGCCGTGGTCGCTCGCCTCCACGGCGGGGGCCGCCGCGGAGCTCGTCACCGACGTCATCACGGAGAGGGTAGGCGCCACCACGGACAGTGTTCATCCGTATTCGGCATTCCGTTCAGGGGCGGACCGCTCAGGGGCCGGGGGAGAGGGGTGCGGAGCCCTCCCTCTCCGGCACCACCCGCCACAGCAGCACCGAGCGCCCCCGCACCGATATCCGGCTCCCACCGTCCCGGTGCAGGTCGGGGGCGGTGCTCTGGTCCTCCAGGGCGGTGTTGGCCAGTAACGCGTACGACCGGGCCCACGGCGGTCCGGGCAGGGTGAAGCGCAGGGCGCGCGCACCAGCGTGCAGGATCAGCAGGAAGCTCTCACCGGTGACCGGCGCGCCCCCCGGCTCCCCGGCCGGGACCTCCGGCCCGGAGAGGTACAGCCCGAGCGTGGCCGAGGGCGCATACCAGTCGGCCTCCGTCATCTCCGTACCGCCCGGCGTGAACCAGGCCAGGTCGCGCAGCCCGCTGCCCTCGCGCGGCAGGCCGGAGAAGAAGGAGGGGCTGCGCAGCGCCGGATGGGCGCGGCGCAGCGCCACCAGGCGGGCGCACAGGGCGGCCACGCCGCGCCAGCCCGGGTCGTCCAGCAGCGACCAGTCGACCCAGCCGGTCTCGTTGTCCTGGCAGTAGGCGTTGTTGTTGCCGCGCTGGGTGCGGCCCATCTCGTCGCCCGCGACAAGCATCGGCACGCCCGCCGACAGCAGCAGCGTCGTCAGCAGGTTGCGCACCTGCCGCCGGCGCAGCGCCCGGACGCGCAGGTCGGCCGTCTCGCCCTCGGTGCCGCAGTTCCACGAGCGGTTGTCGTCGGCGCCGTCGCGGTTGCCCTCGCCGTTGGCCTCGTTGTGCTTGCGTTCGTAGCTGACCAGGTCGCGCAGGGTGAAGCCGTCGTGCGCGGTGACGTAGTTGACGGAGGCCCAGGGGCGCCGGCCGTCGCGGGCGTAGAGGTCGCTGGAGCCGGACAGCCGGTAGCCGAGGTCGCGCAGGTCCGGCAGGGCGCCGCGCCAGAAGTCGCGCACCGCGTCGCGGTAGCGGTCGTTCCACTCGCTCCACGGGGGCGGGAAGGCCCCGGCGCGGTAGCCGCCGGGGCCCACGTCCCAGGGCTCGGCGATCAGTTTGACCCGGCGCAGCACGGGGTCCTGGGCGACGGTGGCGAGGAACGGCGAGAGCATGTCCACGTCGTGCGTGGCGGTGCGGGCCAGGGCGGCGGCGAGGTCGAAGCGGAAGCCGTCGACGCCCATCTCGGTCACCCAGTAGCGCAGCGAGTCGGTGACGAGGCGGAGTGCGGCGGGCCGGACGACGTTCAGGGTGTTGCCGCAGCCGGTGTGGTCGGCGTAGCGGCGCGGGTCGTCCTGCAGCCGGTAGTAGTGGCGGTTGTCGATGCCGCGCAGGGAGAGGGTGGGGCCGAGTTCGCCGCCCTCGGCGGTGTGGTTGTAGACGACGTCGAGGAGCACCTCGATGCCGGCCGCGTGCAGGGCGCGGACCATTCGTTTGAACTCGCCCACCTGCTGGCCGCGGGTGCCGCCGGCGGCGTAGCCGGCGTGCGGCGCGAACCAGGCGACGCTGTTGTACCCCCAGTAGTTGCGCAGGCCGCGCCGCAGCAGGTGGTCCTCGTGCGCGAACTGATGCACCGGCAGCAGTTCGACCGCCGTGACACCGAGTCGCGTCAGGTGCTCCAGCGCGGCGGGGTGGGCCAGCCCGGCGTACGTTCCGCGCAGCTGTTCGGGTATGCCGGGGTGACGCATGGTGAAGCCGCGCACGTGCAGTTCGTAGAGGACCGACTCGGGCCAGGGCGTGCCGGGGCGGTGGTCGTCGGACCAGTCGTCGTCATCGTGGACCACCACGCCCTTGGGCACGTACGGCGCGGAGTCCCGCTCGTCGCGGACCGTGTCGGCGACGTGCTGCTGCGGCCAGTCGCGCACGTGCCCGTACACGTGCGGCGGCAGCGAGAAGTCCCCGTCCACGGCGCGCGCGTACGGGTCGAGGAGCAGCTTGGCCGGGTTCCAGCGGGCGCCGGTCCAGGGGTCCCAGCGGCCGTGCACGCGGTAGCCGTAGCGGTGGCCGGGCAGGACGCCGGGGACGAAGCCGTGCCAGGTGCCGTGCGCGCCGGCGGTCAGCGGCAGCCGGGTCTCCCGCAGCGCGTCGCCGCCCCCGCCCTCCTCGAACAGGCAGAGCTCCACGGCCTCGGCACCGCCGGCCCACAGCGCGAAACGGGTGCCGGGCGTGCCGTCCGGGCCGGTGGCGAAGCGGGCGCCGAGCGGTTCGGGCGCGCCCGGCAGCACGGAGCGCGGCCCGGCCGGCTCCGGGGGCGCCGGCCGGACGGCCGCGGAGGGGGCCCGCCGGCGGGCCTCGTGCTCGGGTGCGCTCGGCATGCTGGGCCTCCGGCGGCTCGCGGGCGGCGCGCCGGGACGGCCCGGCCGTCCCGGGACCGGGGCGCCCGGCGTGGGTCCTTCTCCCCGTTCTTCCCAGATCCACGCATGCGCTCACACGTGTGATCGGGGTCAGCAAGCGAGTGCCGCTTCGTTTCCCCGGCGGCCGCCGGTCGTTGGGCCGGGTGTGACTCCTGTTCTCCCGCGTGCGCTGCGCCGGCTGGCCCTGCTGGTGTCGCTGGCCGCGCTCGCCGGGTGCACCCACGTCGCCGCCCCGGACCGGCCCGCCACCGCGCTGATGGACGACGCCCGCCCGGCGAGCGACCTCATCCAGGTGGTGCCCCGGGACCGGGCGCGCGGCGTGCCGGCGGACGGCCGGCTGGAGGTGCGGTCGTCGCGCGGGGTGCTGGAGCGGGTACGGGTGTCCGAGTACCGCGCCGACGGCATCCGGCGCACCGTCAGCGGCCGTATCCAGTCCGGCGGTCACACCTGGCGGCCGGCCGGCGGGCGGCTGGACCTGGCCGCGCACTACACGGTGGACGCCGTCGCACGGGACGGCTCCGGGCGCCGCACGGTGCGGCACACCGGCTTCAGTACGTACGTGCCCGAACACCGGTTCATCGGTTCCTTCTCGCCCGAGGCCGGTTCCACCGTCGGCACCGGCATGATCGTGTCGTTCGGCTTCAGCCGCCCCGTCGCCGACCGGGCAGCCGTCGAGCGCGCCATCCGCGTCACCGCGCAGCCGGCGCAGCGCGTGGCCGCGCACTGGTTCGGGCCCACCCGGCTGGACTTCCGGCCGCGCACGTACTGGCTGCCGGGCACGGTGGTGACGATGGACCTGCGGCTGCGGGACGTGCGGTCGGCGCCCGGTGTCTACGGGCTCCAGCGCAAGACGGTGCGGTTCACCGTGGGGCGCAGCCAGGTCAGCACGGTGGACGCGGCGCGGCACACGATGACCGTGGTGCGCGACGGCCGGCCGGTGGCCACCGTGCCCATCACGGCGGGCCGGCCCGGCAGCGAGACGTACGGCGGCAAACTGGTCATCAGCGAGAAGTTCCCCATGACCCGGATGAACGGTGACACCGTCGGCTTCGGGGGCGAGTACGACATCTCGGACGTACCGCACGCGATGCGGCTCACCGCCTCCGGCACCTTCCTGCACGGCAACTACTGGGCGGAGCCCGACGTCTTCGGCACCCGCAACACCAGCCACGGCTGCATCGGGCTGCCGGACGTGCGCGGCGGCGGGGAGACGACGCCCGCCGGCCGGTTCTACGCCTCCTCGCTGCTGGGCGACGTGGTCGAGGTGGTGGGCTCCGGCGAGCCGGCGCCGGCCCCCGACAACGGCCTGAGCGGCTGGAACCTGACGTGGGAGCAGTGGCTGGCGGGGTCCGCGCTGCGGGGCGCCGGCGGCGGACCGGCAGGGGCCTCCGGGCACCTGCCGGGCGGCCGGGTTTGACCTGGCCGGAATCAGCCGCTTCACTTCGGTCACCGCCTTCACCACAGGCGCACGGCTCTGCATCACCGCCCCCGTTTGGGACCGAATGGTGACAATCCCGAGGTCAGCGATGTCGGTGGCGTGTGGTTATCTATCGATCGAGGCGTGCTCGGCACGCCACGGGGGCGCCGCGTGGCCGCGGGCCGTGCGAGGGGAGAAGAACCGTTGTCGAAGGTGCAGCCGATATCCGGGAGCCGGGCCCGCCGTGGGCTGTCCGCCCTGCTGCTCGGTGCCGCGCTGACGCTTGTCGTCAGCGCCTGTGACGGGGGCTCGGGCGGCGGCAAGGACGCCAAGGCCGACGGCCCGTCCCAGGCCGTGGTGGACATCGCGCCGGGCGACGGCTCGAAGGACGTGCAGACCAGCGGCGCCCTCAAGGTGACCGCCAAGAACGGCAAGCTGACGTCGGTGAAGGTGGCCGACGACAAGGGCCACCAGATCGACGGGAAGATCAGCGGCGACGGCTCCACGTGGGAGCCGGCGACCCACCTGGGCGCGTCCACCAAGTACGCGGTCGACGCCCTCGCCAAGGACGACAAGGGCCGCACGGCCGCCAAGCACGCGGCGTTCACCACCCTCACCCCCGAGAACACGTTCGTCGGCTACTTCACGCCGGAGGACGGCAGCACGGTGGGCGTGGGCATGCCCGTGTCGCTCAATTTCAGCCGGGGCATCGAGAACCCCCAGGCCGTCCAGCGCGCCATCAAGGTGACCGCCGAGCCGGCCGTGGAGATCAAGGGCCACTGGTTCGGCAACGACCGCCTGGACTTCCGCCCCGAGCAGTACTGGAAGCCGGGCACCAAGGTCACCATGACCATGAACCTCGACGGCGTCGAGGGCCGCAAGGGCGTCTACGGCACGCAGAACAAGACGGTGAAGTTCACCATCGGCCGCAGCCAGGTCAGCACGGTGGACGCCGCGTCCCACCAGATGACCGTCGAGCGCGACGGCAAGGTCCTCAAGACCATCCCGATCTCCGCGGGCGCCCCGGGCCACTCCACGTACAACGGCCAGATGGTCATCAGCGAGAAGTACGAAGTGACCCGCATGGACGGCCGCACGGTCGGCTTCGGCGGCGAGTACGACATCCCGGACGTGCCGCACGCCATGCGCCTGTCCAACTCGGGCACCTTCCTGCACGGCAACTACTGGTCGGGCGAGGGCACGTTCGGCTCCGAGAACGTCAGCCACGGCTGCGTCGGCCTGTACGACCAGCGCGGCGGCGGCGACAACGGCACGCCGGCGGCCTGGTTCTTCAACAACTCCCTCCTCGGCGACGTGGTCGTGGTGAAGAACTCCAAGGACAAGGTCATCGACCCGTCCAACGGCCTCAACGGCTGGAACATGTCCTGGGCGGACTGGGGGAAGAGCGAGGGCTGACGCCTCGTACGCCCCCCTGCGGCCCGGTGCCGTTCGGTCCCTGTGACCGAGCGCACCGGGCCGCAGGCCGTTAACGAGGGCTAACCTGCTGCCATGACTGTGCATCTAGAGGTCGCCGAGGGCGTGGGGACCGTCCGTCTGGACCGCCCCCCGATGAACGCGCTGGACATCGCCACCCAGGACCGGTTGCTGGAGGTGGCCGGGGAGCTGACCCGCCGCACCGACGTGCGGGCCGTCGTGCTGTGGGGCGGGGAGAAGGTGTTCGCCGCCGGCGCGGACATCAAGGAGATGCGGGAGATGGACCACGCCGCCATGGTGGCGCGGTCCCGCGGCCTCCAGGACGCCTTCACGGCCGTGGCCCGCATCCCCAAGCCCGTCGTCGCCGCCGTCACCGGCTACGCGCTCGGCGGCGGCTGCGAGCTGGCCCTGTGCGCCGACTACCGGATCGCCGCGGACAACGCCAAGCTGGGCCAGCCGGAGATCCTGCTCGGCCTCATCCCGGGCGCGGGCGGCACCCAGCGGCTGTCCCGGCTGATCGGCCCCTCCAAGGCCAAGGACCTCATCTTCACGGGCCGTCAGGTCAAGGCCGACGAGGCGCTCGCCCTCGGCCTGGTCGACCGCGTGGTGCCCGCCGCCGAGGTGTACGCGGCCGCGCACGCCTGGGCCGCGAAGCTGGCCGCCGGTCCCGCCATCGCGCTGCGCGCCGCCAAGGAGGCCGTGGACGCGGGTCTGGAGACCGACATCGACACCGGCCTCGCCATCGAGCGCAACTGGTTCGCGGGGCTGTTCGCCACCGAGGACCGCGAGATCGGGATGCGGAGCTTCGTGGAGGACGGCCCGGGTAAGGCCAAGTTCGTCTGACCCGGGACGGTTTGACGGCGGACGCCCGGAGCCCGTCGTTCCGGCGATTGCCCCGTGTGGGGGAATTCCGCCGGGCGTCCGCCACCCTTCGCCCGGGCCCCGCCGGCACTCCCCGCGATCTTCTGGGCAGGGGCTGTCGCCGCAGGTCACCTCGGGTCCCGCCGGAGGCATCGAGCCGCTGGCATATGACTCCACGGGGGTCCGGCGGGGCTCCGACGGCCGTGTCCAATCCCGGCGTTCGGCTCCGGGGCGCCGTTCCTGCGGCCATCATGGGGGGCATGGCGGGCCTGGAGGGAACGGAGCAGCCGCGGCAGCGGGCCGGCACGACCACTGTGTCGCCGGCCGCGACGGTTGAGGACGAGCTGGTGCTCGAGGCGTTCGGCATGTTCGGCGATCCCACGGCCGGCGAAGTGGAGCTCCCCTCGCGGCCCGAGTCGGCCGCGGCCGCCCGCCGGATGACCGAGATCGTGCTCTCGCGCCACTGGGGGCTGCCCGAGCCGCTCACGGAGTGCGTGGTGCTGCTGGTCTCGGAGCTCGTCGGGAACGCCGTGCGGCACACCGGCGCGCGCTGCTTCGGGCTGCGGATGCACCGGCGCCGCGGCCGGCTGCGGATCGAGGTGCGGGACCCCTCGCGGGGGCTGCCGTGCCTGCTGCCGGTGCGGGAGCTGGACACCAACGGGCGCGGCCTGTTCCTGGTCGACAAGCTCTCCGACCGGTGGGGCGTGGACCTGCTGGCGCGGGGGAAGACCACCTGGTTCGAGATGCGGGTGGCCGAGCGCTGACCGCGGATGCGCGCAGGCCCCCGTTCGCGTCGGAGTGCGACGAGCCGGGGGCCGTGCGGAGGCCGCGGGCAGGGGTGGGGTGTGGCCCGCGGCGAGGTCGGCCCGAGCCCGGGTCAATGGGAGGCCGTGGGTCGACTATGACACGGAGAGTGCCCTCCGGCCAAAAGAAGACCTCGCCATTCAAAGGTGACGTCAGCCACGGGCCTTGAATTCCATGAATAGAACCCACGGTAGGGCTTATGTTTATGCGTGATCCTTGGAACCTGTCACTCCCCGCGCACCCCGCCAACTACACCGTCGCCGACCGCCCGGCCTCCCACCCCGTCCGGTACGTGGTGATCCACCTGACCGAGGAGACCTTCGCCGACACCACGCGCATCTTCCAGGACCCCGCCTCCCGCGTCTCGGCCCACTACCTGGTCGCCTCCGCCACCGGCGAGGTCGCCCGCCTCGTGGCCGAGAAGGACATCGCCTGGCACGCCGGCAACTGGGAGTACAACACCCACAGCATCGGCATCGAGCACGAAGGCTGGCCCGCCCGCCCCGAGTTCCTCACCGACGCCCTCTACCGCGCCTCCGCCCGCCTCACCGCCGCCGTCTGCGCCCGGCACGGCATCCCGGCCGACCGCGAGCACGTCATCGGCCACAGCGAAGTGCCCGGCGCCACCCACACCGACCCCGGCCCGCACTGGGACTGGAACCGTTACCTGCGCCTGGTGACTCTGTGCAGGAGGACCGGCGGCTAATCTTTGCCGGTCCCATCCACGACACACAGGGGAGGCCCCACCATGGCCGGAATCAACGAGGCCGAGGCCCGCACGGCGTTCGACCGCTTCGACGCCAACGGCGACGGTTTCATCACCGCCACCGAGTACAAGAGCGCGATGGCGCAGCTCGGCGACCACTTCGTCACGGAGACCATGGCCCAGGCCATCATCGACGAGCGCGACCTGGACGGCGACCGCCTGCTGTCCTTCGAGGAGTTCTGGACCTACCTCAACCGCTGACCCGGGGCCGCCGGTGCTCCGGTACGGTCGGCACCATGCCGGAGCACGAGTACGACGCCGTCCAGGACCCCTCCGCCGCGACGACGGCGAGCAGGGTGATCACGGTGATGACGACGACGGACGGCGAGGAGCACGCCCGTCACCTGGCGGCCACGGCCGTCGAACGCCGCCTCGCCGCCTGCGCCCAGATCGACGGACCCGTCACCAGCGTCTACCGCTGGGAGGGCGAGGTCCGCGCCGACCAGGAGTGGCGCGTGCTGTACAAGACGACGGCGGACCGCTGCGCGGCCCTGGAGGCCCACGTCCGGGCCGAGCACACCTACGACGTGCCCGAGGTCATCGCCCTGCCCGTGACGGCGGGCAGCGACGCGTACCTGGCCTGGGTGCGCGAGGAGACCCGGGAGCCCGGCGCCTGAGCCGTCCGCTCAGCCCTCGGGGTCGCCGCCGTGCCGCATGTTCTCCTGCGCCTCGCGGACGCGCTCGGGCGTCCAGTGGCGCGCCACGTCGTCCGGGCCGCCCGGCGCCACCTGCGTGACGGGGGCGTCCGGCGGAGGCTGTTGGGGCGTCGTGCCGCCGCGCCACAGGGCGGCGGTGACGGTCGCGGCCACCGCGGTCACGCCGGCCAGCGCCAGCACCGCCCGCCGCGTCCGCCGCGAGCTCCGGGACACCGTCCTCGTCATCCCGATCACCTGTCCTCCCCGCCGCTGCCCGCACCGGCCGGCGCGGGACGGCACACGCCGCCACCGTAGCAACGCCCCGCCACCCGGGCCGGGCCCGCCGCCGGGAACCGGCCAATGCGGGCCGAAGCCTTTCTTCCCCCTTCCGCCCCCTGCTGTCATCGCTCGCATCCCAGCAGAACAGCAGGCAAGGGGGGAAACGGGGTGACCACACGCTTCACGACGGCCGTGGCCGCGGCCGGCGCGCTGATGTGCGCGCTGAGCGTCCCGGCCGTGACGGCGCAGGCCGCGACGCCCGGTCCGATGGACGCGAACACGGCCTCCACGGCGGTGCAGCACAGCGCATCGGGCGACGCCTCGCAGGACCCGGCGGCGGTGTTACGCCACTGGACGCCCGAACGGATGAGAGCGGCCCGGCCGATGACGCCGCCGGCGGCGGGCAAGGAGCGCACGGCCGAGCCGCAGTCGCACCGGCTGCCGGCCCGCAGCGCGCCCGGCTCGGCACCCGCCGCGGCCACGAAGGGCGGCGCGGCACCGGACGCCGCGCTCGCCGACATCCCGCGCTCGCAGGTGTGGACGGCGCACGGGCGCATGCCGGCCACCACGATCGGCAAGCTGTACTTCACCACGCCCAAGGGCGGCAGCGAGTGCACCGCCACCGTCGTCAACACGCCGAACAAGTCCGTCATCTGGACGGCGGGCCACTGCGTGAGCGACGGCAACAAGCACTGGTACACCAACTTCCAGTTCGTGCCGGACTACCACGACAACCAGCGCCCGCTCGGCGCCTGGTCGTGGAAGTCGGTCACCACGCCCAAGGGCTGGCACGAGAAGCGGAACTTCGACTACGACCTGGCCGTCATCACCCTCTGGCCGCAGAACGGCCGCAAGGTGGCCGACGTGACGGGCTCGCAGGGCTACAAGTTCAACGGCGGCTACGCCTGGCAGGCCCACGAGTTCGGCTACCCGTACCGCACCCACCCGGCCCGCGGCGGCATCAACGGCCAGCAGCTGCGCTACTGCACGGGGAAGACCTGGCGCACGGGCAACCTCCAGGCCATCCACTGCGACCAGGGCGGCGGCGCCAGCGGCGGCCCCTGGCTGGACGACCTCCAGACGTCCCGCGGCTGGGGCTACATGGTGGGCAACGTCAGCCACCACCTGACGGAGTCCTCCGACGAGGAACGCAGCCCGCACTTCGGTGACGCGGCCGTCAAGGCGTACGACAACGAGAAGAACCGCTGACCCACGCGGCGGGGAAACACACCGGCCGCCGGCACCCCACGGGGTACCGGCGGCCGGTGGCCGTCTCAACGGACGATCAGCACTCGATGACGTTGACCGCGAGACCGCCGCGGGCCGTCTCCTTGTACTTGACCTTCATGTCCGCGCCCGTCTCCTTCATGGTCTTGATGACCTTGTCGAGGGAGACGTGGTGCCGGCCGTCGCCGCGCAGGGCCATGCGGGCGGCGGTGACGGCCTTGGCGGCGGCCATGCCGTTGCGCTCGATGCAGGGGATCTGCACCAGGCCGCCGACCGGGTCGCAGGTCAGGCCGAGGTTGTGCTCCATGCCGATCTCCGCGGCGTTCTCGACCTGCTCCGGGGTGCCGCCGAGGACCTCGGCGAGGCCGCCGGAGGCCATCGAGCAGGCGGAGCCGACCTCGCCCTGGCAGCCGACCTCGGCGCCGGAGATCGAGGCGTTCTCCTTGAAGAGCATGCCGATGGCGCCCGCGGCGAGCAGGAAGCGGACCACGCCCTCCTCGTCGGCGCCCGGCACGAAGTTCATGTAGTAGTGCAGCACGGCCGGGATGATGCCCGCGGCGCCGTTGGTGGGGGCGGTGACGACCCGGCCGCCGGCGGCGTTCTCCTCGTTGACGGCCATGGCGTAGACCGTGATCCACTCCATCGCGCGGGCCTGCGCGTCGCCCTCGGCACGCAGCTGGCGGGCGGTGCTGGCGGCCCGGCGGCGGACCTTCAGGCCGCCCGGCAGGATGCCCTCGCGGGACATGCCGCGCGCCACGCAGCCCTGCATCACGCGCCAGATCTCCAGGAGGCCCTCACGGATCTCCGTCTCCGTGCGCCACGCCTTCTCGTTCTCCATCATCATCGCGGAGATCGACAGGCCGGACTCGCGGGACATGCGCAGCAGCTCGTCACCGGTGCGGAAGGGGTACTTCAGCACCGTGTCGTCCAGGACGATCCGGTCCGCGCCCACCGCGTCCTCGTCGACGACGAAGCCGCCGCCGACCGAGTAGTAGGTCTTCTCCAGCAGCGGGGCGCCCGACTCGTCGTACGCGAAGAGCGTCATGCCGTTGGCGTGGTACGGCAGGGCGCGGCGGCGGTGCAGGATCAGCTGGGACGACTCGTCGAAGTCGATCTCGTGCGCCGAGCCTATTTCGGCGCCGAGCAGCCGCAGCCGCTTGGTCGTGCGGATGCGCTCGACCTCGTCGTCGGCGGTCTCGACGTCGACGGTGCGGGGCGAGTGGCCCTCCAGGCCGAGCAGGACGGCCTTGGGGGTGCCGTGGCCGTGGCCGGTGGCGCCCAGGGAACCGAAGAGCTCGGCGCGGACGGCCGTGGTCTGGGCCAGCAGCCCGTCCTTCTTCAGGCGGCCCACGAACATCCGGGCGGCGCGCATGGGGCCGACCGTGTGGGAGCTGGACGGGCCTATGCCGATCGAGAAGAGATCGAAAACGGAGATGGCCACAGTGGCTGCTCCCTGTCTGGTCGTGGGTCGTGCTGGTGGTGCTCTGTTTCAGTGTGCACGCTCGTGGTGCAGTGATGGAGCGGACGGGGCGCCGCACATCTCACAGTGTGTGCGGCGCCCCCTGCCCCTCGGTGAACGGCGGGTTACCGACCGTTACCCGTGGTGCCTCAGTCCTGCTTCAGGCCCGCGTACAGCGGGTGCTTGTCCGCGAGGGCGGTGACGCGGGCGCGCAGCGCCTGGACGTCGTAGGACGGCTTGAGGGCCTCGGCGATGATGTCGGCGACCTCGCGGAAGTCCTCGGCCTGGAAGCCGCGGGTGGCGAGGGCCGGCGTGCCGATGCGCAGGCCGGAGGTGACCATCGGCGGGCGCGGGTCGTTCGGGATGGCGTTCCGGTTGACCGTGATGCCGACCTCGTGGAGACGGTCCTCGGCCTGCTGGCCGTCCAGCTCGGAGTTGCGCAGGTCGACCAGGACCAGGTGCACGTCCGTGCCGCCGGACAGCACGGAGACGCCGGCCTCCTTGACGTCCTCGCGGGTCAGGCGGTCGGCGAGGATCTTGGCGCCCTCCAGCGTGCGGCGCTGGCGGTCCTTGAACTCCTCGCTCGCGGCGACCTTGAACGCCACGGCCTTGGCCGCGACGACGTGCTCCAGCGGGCCGCCCTGCTGGCCGGGGAAGACCGCGGAGTTGATCTTCTTGGCCAGCTCCTGGGTGGAGAGGATCACACCGCCGCGGGGGCCGCCGAGCGTCTTGTGCGTGGTGGTGGTCACCACGTGCGCGTGCGGCACCGGGTTGGGGTGCAGCCCGGCCGCCACCAGGCCCGCGAAGTGGGCCATGTCGACCATCAGGTACGCGCCGACCTCGTCGGCGATGCGGCGGAAGGCGGCGAAGTCCAGCTGGCGCGGGTAGGCCGACCAGCCGGCGACGATCAGCTTCGGGCGGTGCTCCTTGGCGAGGCGCTCGACCTCGTCCATGTCGACGCGGTTGGTCGCCTCGTCGACGTGGTACGCGACCACGTTGTAGAGCTTGCCGGAGAAGTTGATCTTCATGCCGTGGGTCAGGTGACCACCGTGCGCCAGGTTCAGGCCCAGGATGGTGTCGCCCGGGCTGAGCAGGGCGAACATCGCCGCCGCGTTGGCCTGCGCGCCGGAGTGCGGCTGCACGTTGGCGTGCTCGGCGCCGAACAGCGCCTTGACGCGGTCGATCGCGATGCGCTCGACGACGTCGACGTGCTCGCAACCGCCGTAGTAGCGGCGGCCCGGGTAGCCCTCGGCGTACTTGTTGGTGAGGACGGAGCCCTGGGCCTCCATGACCGCAACCGGAGCGAAGTTCTCCGAGGCGATCATCTCGAGGGTGGACTGCTGGCGGTGGAGCTCGGCGTCGACGGCGGCGGCGACGTCGGGGTCGAGCTCGTGGAGGGAGCTGTTGAGGAGCGACATGAGGTGTTCCTGGACTTCCCTTGGGGCGGAGGAGGGGGTCAGCCGGCGAATTCCGTGTACGCGTCGGCGGTCAGGAGGTCCGCCGGCTCGTCCGTGATCTTCACCTTGAACAGCCAGCCGCCCTCGAAGGGGGCGGAATTCACCAGCGAGGGGTCGTCCACGACGTCCTGGTTGGCCTCGACGACCTCGCCCGACACCGGGGCGAAGAGGTCGCTGACCGACTTGGTCGACTCCAGCTCGCCACAGGTCTCACCAGCGGTGATGGTGTCACCGACCGCGGGGAGCTGGGCGTAGACGACGTCACCGAGCGCGTTGGCCGCGAACTCGGTGATACCCACCGTCGCCACACCGTTCTCGTCGGTGGCCGACAGCCACTCGTGCTCCTTGGTGTAGCGCAGCTGCTGGGGGTTGCTCATGGCTCGATTCTCCTGTACGTGCGTGAGTGCTTCGGCATCGGGTCTTGACAGGTGAGACAGAAGTGGGACGGGGGTGGTGTCCGAGGGGTCAGCGGGCCCGCTTGTAGAAGGGGAGCGCGACGACCTCGTACGGCTCGTGGCTGCCGCGGATGTCCACCGCCACGCCCTCCGTGCCGGGCGTGGCGTGCTCCGCGTCGACGTAGGCGATCGCGATCGGCTTGGCCAGGGTGGGGGAGGGGGCGCCGGAGGTGACCTCGCCGATCACCGCGCCGCCCGCCACCACCGGGTAGCCGGCGCGCGGCACCCGGCGGCCGGTGGCGACCAGGCCCACGAGCTTGCGCGGCGGCTGCTGCGCGGCGCGCTCGGCCGCGGCCTCCAGCGCAGCGCGGCCCACGAAGTCGCCCGGCTTGTCGAACTTGACCACGCGGCCCAGACCGGCGTCGAAGGGCGTCGTCGCCGTGGTCAGCTCGTGCCCGTACAGCGGCATGCCGGCCTCCAGGCGCAGCGTGTCACGGCAGGACAGGCCGCAGGCGACGAGCCCGGCCTCCGCGCCGGCCTCGGTGAGCGCCTGCCACAGCTTCTCCGCGTCGCCCGGCGCGACGAACAGCTCGAAGCCGTCCTCGCCGGTGTAGCCCGTGCGGGCGATCAGCGCGGACACGCCGGCGACGGTGCCGGGCAGGCCCGCGTAGTACTTCAGGCCGTCCAGGTCGGCGTCGGTGACCGCCTTCAGGATGCCGGGGGAGGCCGGGCCCTGGACGGCGATCAGCGCGTAGTTCTCCCGGTCGTCGCGGACGGCCGCGTCGAAGCCGGCGGCGCGCTCCGTGAGGGCGTCCAGCACCACCTGGGCGTTGGAGGCGTTGGCGACGACCATGTACTCCTGCTCGCCCAGGCGGTAGACGATCAGGTCGTCGAGGATGCCGCCGTCCTCCCGGCAGATCATCGTGTAGCGGGCGCGGCCCACGGCGAGCGCCGAGATGTGACCCACGAGGGCGAAGTCGAGGGCCTCGCCGGCCTGCGGGCCCGTGAGGGTGATCTCGCCCATGTGGGACAGGTCGAAGAGGCCGGCGCGGGTGCGCACGGCCACGTGCTCGTCGCGCTCGCTGCCGTAGCGGAGCGGCATGTCCCAGCCCGCGAAGTCGGTCATCGTGGCGCCGAGGGCGCGGTGCAGCGCGTCCAGGGGCGTGCGGCGGGGGGCGTCGGTCATGTCAGGCTCCCGGGCATGAGTCGCGGCGGAGGAATACCGAGGTGAGGAAACACCGAGGTACGGCCTCCCCATCTGTCATCGGAACCTGAGAGGTTCACCGTGACCCCCGCCTGTCAGAAAGGGTCACGGCTTGCACCTTCGGTGGGACCGGGCCCTCCGCGACGGAAGGACGGTCCGCTTTTCAGATCTGCCTCACCCTCGCGGTACGGGGCCTGAGAGATTCAAGGGAGGAACTTGCTCCTTCGGCGCCCGGTGCGCGGCGTCGTACGACGCGGCACCGGGACTCTCCCGCGGGGGCTCGAGCGGCGCGATATGGAGTTGGGCGCGCACATCATTGCACGTACGAGCGTGCGACGGACTGCCCACCGCCCCATGACTTCGATTACGTTTTCCTGGAACGGGAGGGGGAGGGACGGCGGACAAGGTGCGGACGGACGTGACGGCGCGGGCCCCGGCCTGCCCGGACCGCGTCCGGGAACTGCGGTATCCGGCGGGTGACGTGCTGGTGGTCTCCGGGCTGCCCGGAAGCGGGAAGTCCACGCTGATCAAGCGCGCCGTGCGCGACGAGGCGGTGCTGTGCATCGACTCGCAGGACGCGCGCGCCCGCGTCGAGCGCCGGCTGCCGCCCGGGCTGCGCCGGCTCCCCTACGCCCTCTACCGGCCGGTCGTGCGCGGCGCGCACTACGCGGCCCTGCGCCGGGCCCTGCGCTCCGGCACCAGCCTCGTGGTGCACGACTGCGGGCAGTGGCCCTGGGTGCGCCGCTGGCTCGCCCGCGGCGCCGCGCGCCGCGGCGGCTCCCTGCACGTCCTGCTGCTCGCCGTGGACCCCGAGGTGGCGCTGGCCGGCCAGGCCGCCCGGGGCCGTACGGTGTCGCCCGCCGCCTTCCGCCACCACCGCCGCGCCATGGACCGCCTGACGCGCTCCGCGCTGGCCCCCGGCGGCGTGCCGGGCGCCGCCACCACCCGCGTGCTGGACCGCGCCGCCGCCACGGCGCTGCGCGCCATCACGTTCGGGTGACGGCGGGCTCCCGCCGTGCGGGGCACCCCTGTTCGCGGCCCGGGGTCCAGCCGTTATCTTTCGGGGGTGAGCATTCCCGAGCACTCCACCCCGTGGCCGGCCAACGAGCTGGAAGAGGTCCTCGCCGCGTCCGTGGGCATGCCCGGCGCCGGCCCCCGCATCGTCGACGTGCTCGGCCGCAGCAGCATCTGGGTGCCGCTGCCCAACGGCGGCGGCCCGGACAGCCCCGACCTCGACCTGCCCGCGCTGGAGCTCGACGGACAGGCGTACGTACCGGTGTTCAGCTCCCACGAGCAGTTCCTGCGGGTGATGGGCCCGCACACCTCCTTCGCCGTCGCCCCCGCCGTGCAGTTCGCCCGCGGGCTGCCCCCGCAGGTGGGCATCGCCGTCAACCCCGAGGGCACGGTCACGGTGCCGCTGCCGCCCCCCGCCGTCGCCGAGCTGTGCCGCGCCGGGCACGTCCCGCTCGACCCCGCCGAGCCCAGCGGCGGCCGGGTCCGGCTGTTCCAGCCCGACTGGCAGGAGGAGCCCACCGGTTTCCTCGCCGCCGCCGGACTGGAGTTCCGCAACACCCCCGGCGTCCGCACCGCGCGGCGCGCCCTCGCCAGCGTCGAGGGCGGCGACCCCGCCCTGTTCATCGGCGTCGAGCTCGACCTGCCCGACCCCGACAGCCGCGCCGCCGCCATGAACGCCCTCGGCCGCGCGCTGGGCGGCGCGCCCGTGCCCTGGCCCGTCCAGATGGTGTTCCTCGACGTCGCCAACGACCCCGTGGGCCACTGGATCCGCGACACCGTCCGGCCGTTCTACGACCGTGACCTGTGACGGCGGCCCTGCCCGCGGCCGCGGGCTCGTAAGCTGGTTGGACGACCGGACAGCCGGAACAAGAGCCGAGAGAAGAGGCGGACCCAGGTGAGCGCGGGCGCGGAGGGCGGCGTCGAGCAGGTGCTGCGCCAAGTGGCGCCCGGCCGGTACGAGACGTACGAGGCGTTGCTGCGCGCCCTGGCCGAGGGCCGGGTGTGGATGCTGCTCTGGCACGGGCAGCCCGGCGCCCCCGACGCCCAGTACGGCAACATGGAGGTCGAGGGCCACGGCTACGCCCCCTGCGTGACGTCCGCGCAGGAGCTGGCGGCCAGCGGCTGGACCCGCGCCCACGAGGTCGTGCCCGTCACCGCGGTCGCCGCCTCCCTCTACCCCGAGCGCTGGGGCCTGTGGCTCAACCCGCACGCGCCCGGCGGCGGCGTCGGCGTGCCCTGGGCCGACCTGCGCCGCATCGCCGGCGGCCTGGACCGGCTGCCCGCCGGCCCGCTGCGGCTGAGCGAGCCCGCCCTGGAGATCCCGCAGTTCTACGCCCTGCTCGGGCAGAACGCGCACCGCACCCCCGCCGTACGGGCCCTGCGCCGCGCCTGGGTGCAGCCCGCGCTGGGCACGCCCTACCTGGCCATCGGCCTCGATCTGTACGACGCGTCGCCGGCCGCCGTGGAGTCGGTGCGGCAGATGATGCGGCAGTCCGTGGACGCGGTGCCCGAGGGGCTGCCGGTCTCCACGGTGGCGCTGTCCGACGCGTACGACCCGGTCGCGCTGTGGATGCGGGCCCACGCCCGCCCGTTCTTCGACCGGGACGCCTACGGGGGTGCCGCGCCCGAGGCCCCGGCGGCGTCCTCCGGGCACGCGGGCTACGGTTACCCGCCGCCGGCGCAGCCCGGCTGGCAGGCCGGCACCTACTGATCCCGGTACTGATCCCGTACCGGTCCCCGTACTGATCCCCGTACCGATCCCGGGGAGCCGTGTCCGTATAACGGAACCTCCCTTCGCAGATCACGGTTGCGCATCCTTTGCGGGCCAGGGCTGGCGACTGATCGCGGACGCGATGAAGACTCCCCGCATCGAGGGCCGCCGGCTCCCCGCAGCGCCGGAAACGCCTGCTCCGCGGCCCCCCGTGTGCACTGCCCCGCACTGCCTCAGCTCCGTGTGAACGTCCCGCGCAACAGCACCACTTGCACGCCCTGCACGTCCCGTACGTCCTGCACGTCTGGCACGTCCTGCACAGGTGAGTGAACCCGCCGCGGCGCGGCGGGCGTTGGGCCGGCCGTACGCCGGCCGAGAGGGGTCCGCAGACATGACGGCACCACTGCACGACACGGGCGCGGCCGAGACCGCAGCCGTCGATGTCACCGCCGGCGCGCCGGCCAAGGCCATCGAGGGGCGCTCGCCCTGGCGCATCGCCTGGGTGCGGCTCCGGCGCGACAGGATTGCGCTGGCCGGCGGCGTGGTCGTGCTGCTGCTGGTCCTCGTGGCCGTGTTCGCCCCGCTCATCGTGAGCCTGCTGGGCCATCCGCCGAACGAGTACCACGAGGAGCGCATCGACGCGCTGTTCGGCACCCCGAAGGGCGCCTGGGGCGGCATCGACAAGGACTTCCTGTTCGGCGTCGAACCCGTCAACGGCCGGGACGTCTTCAGCCGCGTCGTCTACGGCGCCCGCGTGTCACTGCTGGTGGCCTTCCTCTCCGCGGTGGTGGCCGTGGTGGTGGGCACCGTGCTCGGCGTCGTCGCCGGCTACTTCGGCGGCTGGATCGACACCGTCGTCAGCCGCGTGATGGACGTGCTGCTGTCCTTCCCCCAGCTGCTGTTCATCATCGCGCTCGTCTCGGTCATGCCCAACTCCCTGCTGGGCCTGAGCGGTTCGGGCGTGCGGATGGCCGTGCTGATCCTGGTGATCGGCTTCTTCGGCTGGCCCTACGTCGGCCGTATCGTGCGCGGCCAGACGCTGTCGCTGCGCGAACGGGAGTACGTCGAGGCCGCGCGCAGCCTGGGGGCCGGGCGCGGCTACATCCTCTTCCGCGAGCTGCTGCCCAACCTGGTCGCCCCGATCACCGTGTACGCCACGCTGATGATCCCCACCAACGTGCTCAACGAGGCGGCGCTGAGCTTCCTCGGCGCCGGGGTGAAGTCGCCGACGTCGTCCTGGGGGCAGATGCTCTCCAAGGCCGTCACCACCTACGAGTCCGACCCCATGTTCATGATCATCCCGGGTCTGGCCATCTTCGTCACCGTGCTGGCCTTCAACCTCTTCGGCGACGGCGTGCGCGACGCGCTGGACCCGAAGGGCTCGCGCTGAGCCGGCGCCCTTCCGCACCCAACGCCGACACCACCGCCCACACCACGGAGGTCACGACACCTTGAGCGCGAGAAAAGCCGGAAAAATCACGGCGTCACCGACATCGCAGGCATCCCGGGCCGGGCGTCGCACGGCCGCCGGCGCGGCCCTCGTCGTCGCGGCCCTCGTCTCCACCGCCGCCTGCGGCGGCGGTGGCGGCGGCAAGGACGGCAAGGGCGGCGGCAAGGCCGCGGGCTTCAACGCCGGCATCAACAAGGTGGCGAGCGCCTCGGACAAGAAGGGCGGCGAGCTGAAGTTCATCGGCACCCAGGACGCCGACTCCTGGGACCCGCAGCGCGGCTACTACGGCTTCATGTGGGACTTCGCCCGCTACTACACCCGTACGCTCGTCACCCCGAAGCCCGCGCCCGGCGCGCAGTCCGTGGACGTGGTGGCGGACATGGCCACCGACACGGGCAAGCTGTCGGACGACAAGAAGACCTACACCTTCACCCTGCGCGACGGCCTCACGTGGGAGGACGGGCAGCCCGTCACCAGCAAGCAGATCAAGTACGGCATCGAGCGGACCTGGGCCACCGACAAGATCTCCGGCGGCCCCCAGTGGCTGATGCAGGTGCTGGACCCCGAGCGGTCCTACAAGGGCCCGTACAAGGACGACACGCCCGACAAGCTGGGCCTGAAGGCCATCGAGACGCCCGACGACAGGACCATCGTCTTCCATCTGCCCAAGCCCAACGGCGACTTCCTGCAGATGCTGGCCATCCCGGCCGCCGCGCCGGTGCGCCCGGACAAGGACACCGCCGAGAAGTACGGGCTGAAACCATTCTCCAACGGCCCGTACAAGTTCGTCTCCTACACCGCCAACAAGGGGCTGGAGCTGGTCCGCAACGACAAGTGGAACCGTGACTCCGACCCGGTGCGCAAGGCCCTGCCCGACAAGATCTCGCTCCGGCTGACCAGCAACGCCGACGACATGGACAAGAAGCTCATCGCCGGCGAGTACGACGTCGACATCAACGCCACGGGCATGGGCTCCGCCGGCCGGCAGAAGGCCCTCCAGTCCAGCCGCGGCAACATCGACAACCCGCAGACCGGCTTCATCCGCTTCGCCGCCTTCCCCAAGTCGGTCGCCCCGTTCGACAACGAGCACTGCCGCAAGGCCGTCATCTACGCCTCCGACCACACCTCCCTCCAGACCGCGCGCGGCGGCCCCGAGGCCGGCGGCGACATCGGCACGAGCATGCTGCCGCCCTCCGTGAAGGGCTACGACCCCGGCTACGACCCGTTCAAGCTCAAGCAGGGCAAGCCCGACGAGGCCAAGGCCAAGGAGGAGCTGAAGGCGTGCGGCAAGCCCGACGGCTTCCGCACCACCATCGCGGTCCGCAACAACAAGCCGCAGGAGATCGCCACCGCCGAGTCCATGCAGGCCGCCCTGAAGAAGGTCGGCATCGACGCCCAGATCGACCCGTACGACGGCGCGCAGAGCACCGGCATCATCGGGGCGCCCAAGAACGTCAAGGCCAAGGGCTACGGCATCCTCGTCTTCGGCTGGGGCGCCGACTTCCCCAGCGGCCAGGGCTTCCTCCAGCCCCTCGCCGACGGGCGCTTCATCCAGGAGAGCGGCAACCAGAACTTCCCCGAACTCGACGACCCGGCCATCAACAAGCTCTTCGACGACGCCATCGCCGAGACCGACCCCGACAAGGCGGGCAAGCTCTACCAGGAGGCCAACAAGAAGGTCACCGAGGGCGCCTGGTACATGCCCTTCACCTACGAGAAGAACATCATCTGGCGCAGCTCCCGGCTGACCAACGCCTACACCTCGGACGCCTACAACGGGCGTTACGACTACGCCTCCCTGGGCGTCGTCAGGTGACCGCCGCTCCGTCCGCTCCGCCGGCACAGCCGCCCCTAGGCCCGAAGGGCAGGTGAGGGCCGCGCGCGGCGGCCGGGGACCGTCCTTCCGTCCCCGGCCGCCGCCGGGCCGACCGCAGTGTTCGCTTACCTCGTCAGGCGGCTGTTCGCCGTCATCGTGATGCTGGGCGTGGTCGTCCTGGTGACGCTGAGCATCTTCTTCGCCATCCCCAAGCTCACCGGGACGGACGTCGCCACGCTCTTCGTCGGGAAGCAGGCCGACCCCGCGTCCATCGAGGGCATCCGGCAGAAGCTCGAACTCGACGACCCCATCCTCGTGCAGTTCTGGCACTTCGTCTCCGGCCTGTTCGCCGGCCGGGACTACACCGGAGGGGGCACCACCGAGCACTGCCCGGCACCCTGCTTCGGCTACTCCTTCCGCAACGAGCAGCTGATCTGGCCCGTGCTGACCGACCGGCTGCCCGTCACGCTCTCCCTCGTCTCCGGCGCCGCCGTGCTGTGGCTGCTGGGCGGCGTCGCCACCGGCGTCGTCTCCGCCCTCAAGCGCGGCACCCTCTGGGACCGCTCCGCCATGACGGTCGCCCTCGCCGGCGTGTCCCTGCCCATCTACTTCACCGGCCTGCTCTCGCTCGCCGTCTTCCACTACTGGCTGGGCTGGGTCGACGGCGAGTACACCGACTTCGCGGAGGACCCCGGCGCCTGGTTCAGCGGCCTGATGATGCCGTGGATCACGCTGGCCTTCCTCTACGCCGCCATGTACGCCCGGCTCACCCGCGCCACCATGCTGGAGGTGCTCGGCGAGGACTACATCCGCACCGCCCGCGCCAAGGGCCTGCGCGAGCCCGTCGTCATCGGCAAGCACGCCATGCGCTCCACCATGACGCCCGTCCTCACCATCCTCGGCATGGACCTCGGCGCCCTCATCGGCGGCGCGATCCTCACCGAGTCCACCTTCAACCTCCAGGGCCTGGGCCGGGCCGCGGTCGTGGCGATCGGCGAGCGCGACCTGCCGATGATCCTCGGCGTCACCCTCTTCACCTCCACCGCCGTCATCGTCGCCAACCTCGTCGTGGACCTCCTGTACGCCGTGATCGACCCCCGAGTGAGGCTGTCGTGACCCCTGCCCCCACCGCCTTCCTGGAGGTGCGCGACCTGCGCGTGCACTTCCCCACCGACGACGGCCTGGTGAAGTCCGTGGACGGGCTGTCCTTCACCCTGGAGAAGGGCCGCACCCTCGGCATCGTCGGCGAGTCCGGCTCCGGCAAGTCCGTCACCTCCCTCGGCATCATGGGCCTGCACACCGTCGGCCAGTACGGCCGCCGCAAGGCCCGCATCAGCGGCGAGATCTGGCTCGACGGCACGGAGCTGATGAGCGCCGGCCCCGAGGAGGTGCGCCGGCTGCGCGGCCGCGACATGGCCATGATCTTCCAGGACCCGCTGTCGGCCATGCACCCCTACTTCACCGTCGGCGCCCAGATCGTCGAGGCGTACCGGGTCCACCACGACGCCGACAAGGCCACCGCCCGCAAGCGCGCCGTCGAACTGCTCGACCGGGTCGGCATCCCCGAGCCCCACCGCCGCGTCGACGACTACCCGCACCAGTTCTCCGGCGGCATGCGCCAGCGCGCCATGATCGCCATGGCGCTGGTGAACAACCCCGAGCTGCTCATCGCCGACGAGCCCACCACGGCCCTCGACGTCACCGTCCAGGCCCAGATCCTCGACCTCATCCGCGACCTCCAGAAGGAGTTCGGCTCGGCCGTCATCATCATCACCCACGACCTGGGCGTCGTCGCCGAGCTGGCCGACGACATCCTCGTGATGTACGCGGGCCGCTGCGTCGAGCGCGGCCCCGCCGAGCAGGTCTTCCATCACCCCCAGCACCCGTACACCTGGGGCCTGCTGGGGTCCATGCCGCGCATCGACCGCGAGCAGACCGAGCGGCTCATCCCCGTCAAGGGCTCGCCGCCCAGCCTGATCAACGTGCCGCCGGGCTGCGCCTTCAACCCGCGCTGCCCCTACGCGGACGTACCGGCCGGCGACGTCACCCGCACGCAGCGGCCCGAGCTGCTCCCGGTGCCGGGCGCCACCGCCCACCACTCCGCCTGCCACCTGCCGCCCGCGGAGCGCACCCGGATCTGGAACGAAGAGATCGCACCGAAGCTGCGGGGTACGTCGTGAGGAAAGCCGTGACCAACCAGGACGCTGTGACGAACGAGGGTGCACCGCTCCTCAAGGTCGAGGGGCTGGTCAAGCACTTCCCGATCCGCAAGGGCCTGCTCCAGCGCACGGTCGGCGCCGTCCAGGCCGTGGACGGCATCAGCCTGGAGGTGCGCGCGGGGGAGACCCTCGGCGTGGTGGGCGAGTCGGGCTGCGGCAAGTCGACCATGGGCCGGCTCGTCACCCGGCTGCTCGAACCGACCGCCGGCCGCATCGAGTTCGAGGGCACCGACATCACCCACCTCGGCGTGGCCGGGATGCGCCCGCTGCGCCGCGACGTGCAGATGATCTTCCAGGACCCGTACTCGTCGCTCAATCCGCGGCACACCGTCGGCAGCATCGTCGGCGCCCCCTTCCGCCTCCAGGGCATCACGCCCGACGGCGGGGTGAAGAAGGAGGTGCAGCGGCTGCTGGAGCTGGTGGGCCTCAGCCCCGAGCACTACAACCGCTACCCGCACGAGTTCTCCGGCGGCCAGCGGCAGCGCATCGGCATCGCCCGCGCCCTCGCCCTCAAGCCCAAGCTGGTCGTCGCCGACGAACCGGTCTCCGCGCTCGACGTGTCCATCCAGGCCCAGGTGGTCAACCTCCTGGACGACCTCCAGGACGAGCTGGGGCTGACGTACGTCATCATCGCCCACGACCTGTCGGTCATCCGGCACGTCTCGGACCGCATCGCGGTGATGTACCTCGGCAAGGTGGTGGAGCTCGCCGGCCGCGCCTCCCTCTACACCGGGCCCCGGCACCCGTACACCAAGGCGCTGCTGTCGGCCGTGCCGGTGCCGGACCCGGCGCGGCGCACCAAGCTGGGGGCACCTCCCGGCGGTAGCCGGGGGCGCATTTTGCTCAAGGGCGACGTGCCCTCGCCCATCGCTCCGCCGTCCGGGTGCCGCTTCCACACGCGCTGCTGGAAGGCCACGGACGTGTGCAAGCAGCAGGAACCACCCCTGCTCGAACTGGCCCCCGACCACCGGGTGGCCTGCCACCACCCCGAGCCGGCGGCGGACTCCCCGGCCGATGCGGCCAAGGCGGTGGGGCCGAACCGGTGACAGGGGACGTGCGGCGGCCGTACCCGCGTGCGAAGCTGACTTTCGCGT
Source organism: Streptomyces mashuensis (assembly GCF_014654785.1). GTDB lineage: Bacteria > Actinomycetota > Actinomycetes > Streptomycetales > Streptomycetaceae > Streptomyces > Streptomyces mashuensis. The sequence continues at coordinate 153,934 of NZ_BNBD01000006.1, read as the reverse complement.
GCGCGAACGGGCTCGAAAGGGACGGCCGATGGCACCACCCCCCAAACCGCCTGCATTCTCCATACCGCCGGCGCTGCTGCGGGCCCTGACCGGTCTGCGGGAGCGAATAGGCGCCCGAACAGGCGCCTGCGCGGAACGGATACGCGCCTGCCGGGAGTGGACCCGCGCCCGCCTCCGCCGCCTGCGGACCCCCGCCCTGCGCGCCTGGGCCTTCCTCCGGCCCCCCGGCCGCGGCCCCCTGCGGCTCATCGCCGTCGGCGCCCTCGCCGGCACCGTCGTGGCGGTCCTCACCGGCCCCGCCCGTCCGCCCCGCACCCCGGCCGGCCCCTCCCAGCGGCCCACGGCCGGCGCCGCCGGCATCGGCGACGCGTACTTCCCGGGCCTCGGCAACGGCGGCTTCGACGTCCGCCACTACGACCTCGACCTCCGCTACGCCCCCGGCACCGGGCGGCTCGACGGGCGCGCCACGATCACCGCGCGCACCACGCGGGCCCTGTCCTCCTTCGACCTCGACCTCCAGCAGCTGGACGTCCGCTCCGTGGAGGTCGACGGCAGGCCCGCCGCGTTCGTCCACGCCGGCGACGAACTGGGCATCCGCCCCGCCCACCCCCTGCCCAAGGGCCACACCTTCACCACCACCGTCACGTACGGCGGCACGCCCCGGCCGCTCGGCGGGCCCGTCGTCTTCGGCTCCCGCTACGGCTGGATCCGGACCCGCGACGGCGCCTTCGTCGCCTGCGAGCCCAACGGCGCCTCCACCTGGTTCCCCGCCAACGACCACCCCTCCGACAAGGCGACCTTCGACGTGCGCATCCGCGCGCCCAAGGGCCTGACCGCCATCTCCAACGGCCGGCTCGTCTCGCTGACCGACGACGGCGACCACGCGGTCGCCCACTGGCGCGAGAGCCAGCCCATGGCGCCCTACCTGGCCACCGCCACCATCGGCCGGTTCCGGGTCCGGCAGGGCCGGACGCCCGCGGGCATCCCCATGTACGTGGCCACCGACCCCGCGCTGGCCGGCCGCGGCCCCGACTTCTACGCCCTGACCGCCGAGGTCACCGACCACTGGGCACGCGTCTTCGGCCCGTACCCCTTCGAGCAGACCGGGGCCGTGGTCGACGACGTGCCCGAGGCCGAGTTCTCGCTGGAGACCCAGACCAAGCCGCTGTACTCGGCCGTACGGGACGAGTCGACGATCGTGCACGAGCTGGCCCACCAGTGGTTCGGCGACTCCGTCTCCGTCGAGCGGTGGCAGGACATCTGGCTGAACGAGGGCTTCGCCACGTACGCCGAATGGCTGTGGGACGAGCACAAGGGCCGGCAGAGCACCCACCGGTCCTTCCTCGCCGCCTACAACCAGCGCTCCGCCGGCGACCCCTTCTGGCAGATCGACATCGCCGACCCGCGCCGCGAGACGCTGCTGTCGCGCTCCGTCTACTACCGCGGCGCCATGACCCTCCAGGTGCTGCGCGAACGCATCGGCGACCGGGCCTTCTTCTCGCTGCTGCGCCAGTGGACCCGGATGCACCGCGGCGGCAACGTCCGGACCGGCCAGTTCATCGCCCTCGCCGAGGCCGTGTCGCACCAGGACCTGAGCAAGCTCTTCGCCACCTGGCTCTCCAGCCGGGACAAGCCGAAGCTGGGCTGAGCGCCCTCACCCCCGTCGCCCCCGTCGTCCATGTCATCCCAGCAGGTGACACGCCGAACAGGAGCACGGCCGGCGCCGAGTAAGAATGTCTGGTGCTCACCGATCTGTTCAGCCCCACCGTCCAGCACTCGCTGGACCTCGCAGGGATCTTCGTCTTCGCCATCTCGGGCGCGCTCCTGGGCGTGCGCAAGAACTTCGACGTCTTCGGCATGGCGGTCCTGGCCGAGGTCACGGCGCTGGGCGGCGGGCTGTTCCGGGATCTGATCATCGGCGCGGTGCCGCCCGCGGCCTTCACCGACCTGGGCTACTTCCTCACCCCGCTGCTCGCCACGGTGATCGTCTTCTTCCTCCACCCGGAGGTCGAGCGCATCACCAAGGCCGTCAACGTCTTCGACGCCGCCGGCCTCGGCCTCTTCTGCGTCGCCGGCACCGTCAAGGCGTACGACCACGGCCTCGGGCTGACCTTCGCCGCCACCCTCGGCCTGGCCACCGCCGTGGGCGGCGGCGTGCTCCGCGACGTCCTCGCCCACGAGGTGCCCTCACTGCTGCGCTGGGACCGCGACCTGTACGCCGTCCCCGCCATGGTCGGCTCCACCATGGCCGCGCTCCTCATCCGCTACGGCGAGCTGAACGCGCAGACCAGCATGGTGCCGGCCCTCACCGCGTTCGCCCTGCGGCTGATGGCCATGCGCTACCACTGGCGCGCACCGCGCGCCTGGCACCGGCGCAGCGCGGCCACGGAGGGGCCGGACGGCACCTGACCGGCCCCACCCGGTCAGCCCGCCTGCCCCACGGGCCGGCCCAGCCACGCCGCCAGCCGGTCGTACGCGCCGGCGTCCTCCGCCACCGGCTGCACCGGGCCGAACGGCACGCCCTCGCCACGACGGTCCGCCGCCAGCGCCCGCCGCGCCCACGCCAGCGCGTACTCGGCCAGCTCCTCGTCCAGCGGGAACGGGTCGCCGAGCGCGCGCGACAGGTCCCAGGTGTGGGCCACGGTCTCCAGCACGCAGCCGCTCGCCAGGTACGCGCCGCCCGGCATCTCGCCCCACGGCACGCGCACGGGCCGCTCCAGCAGCGCGTCGTCCGACCAGACGGCCAGCAGATGCGCGGCGGCCTCCTCGTACTCCTTCGCCCACGCGCCGTCCGGCACGCCGGCGGGCGGCGCGAGGGTGACGTCGCGGTTCCGCTCGCCGAGGGCGGCACCGGCCCGGGCGCCCGCGACGAGGTGGGCGAGCAGCCCGCGGACGTCGAACTCCTCGCACGGGGTGGGGTCGCCCAGCCGGCCCTCGGTGGCGGCGGCGATCAGCCGGGCGACCTGGGCGGCGGCGCGGCGGTAGAGGGGACGGGGGTCGGCGGTGGTGATCTCGCTGTTCATGCGCCGCAGCCTGCCGCCATAACCTGACACCTGCCGTCAGGTTTTCCGGAGACGGGGGGAGAACGAAAAATGAAGGCGGACCGCCTGCTGTCGGTGCTGCTGCTCCTGCAGAGCCGGGGCAAGGTCCCGGCGGCCGAGCTCGCCCGGCGGCTGGAGGTGTCGGTACGGACCGTCTACCGCGACGTCGAGGCGCTGTCCGCCGCCGGCGTCCCCGTGTACGCGGAACGCGGCCGGCACGGCGGCATCGCGCTGCTGCCCGGCTTCCGCACCGACGTGACGGGCCTGACGGCGGACGAGGCCCGCGCCCTGTTCGTGCTCGCCGGGCCGGGCACGCACGCCGCGCTCGGCCTGGACGGCGCACTGGGCTCGGCGCTGCGCAAGGTCATGGCGGCGCTGCCCGCACCGCACCGGCCCGCCGCCGAGGCCACCAGCCGCCGCATCCTCGTCGACCCCGTCCGCTGGATGGCGGGCCCCGGCCCCGGCGCCGACCTGGGCGACCTGCACACGGCCGTCTTCACCGACCGGCGGCTGCGGCTGCGCTACCGGCACGCCGGGCAGGCGGAGGCGCGCACGTACACCGTCGACCCGTACGGCCTGGTCGCCAAGGCGGGCGTCTGGTACCTCGTGGCGGACCGCCGCGGCCGCCCCCGGCTGTTCCGCGCGGACCGCGTCGCGGCCGTGACGGTCACGGACGACCCGGTCCGGCGCCGGCCGGGCACCGAGCTGACGGACGTGTGGCAGGTCCTGCGCCGGCAGGTGGAGGAACGCCCGGCGGAAGCCCTGGTACGGGCAACGGTGCGCCGGCACCGCCTCGACTTCTTCCTCCGCCTCCACGGCGGCCTCCTCACGGGCCCGCCGACGGACGACGACCCGGCGGTGGTGGAACTCGCCCTGCCGGACCCGAGGGCCGCACGGGCACTGCTGGCGTTCGGAGCGGACGTGGAGGTGCTGGGGCCGGAGGAGGTGAGGGCGGATCTGAGGGAGCGGGCGGAGGAGATCGTGGCGCTGTACGACGGGTATTGACCAAAGCCGGCTGCCGGGCGGGCTGTACGACGGGCATCAGCCAAATCCAGCCCCGCCGGCGTTTGAGGCGCGGGGGTCCGGGGGCGGAGCCCCCGAAAGGGCCGCGCGCAGCGCGGCCGGGGCCCGGGGGCCTGCCCCCGGTTTCGGGAAAGGGCGGGGTGGGGAAAGGCCCGGCGCAGCGCCCCCCGCAGCGCCCCCCACGCACCCGCACCCGCCCCCGCCCGCACTCGTAGAATCGTGCCCACCATGGCCTACCTCGACCACGCCGCCACCACCCCGATGCTCCCGGAGGCGGTGCAGGCGATGACCGCCCTCCTCCCGCTCGCGGGCAACGCCTCGTCGCTGCACGCCGCCGGCCGGCGGGCCCGCCGTACCGTCGAGGAGGGCCGCGAGTCGCTCGCGGCCGCCCTCGGGGCCCGCCCCAGCGAGGTGGTGTTCACCGCCGGCGGCACGGAAGCCGACAACCTCGCCGTGAAGGGCCTCTACTGGGCCCGCCGCGCCGCCGACCCGGCCCGCACCCGCGTCCTGACCAGCCCCGTCGAGCACCACGCGGTCCTCGATGCCGTGCACTGGCTCGCCGACCACGAGGGCGCGGCCGTCGAGTACCTGCCGGTCGACGCGCTCGGCCGGGTGCACGCGGACGCGCTGCGCGAGGCGATAGCCCGGAACCCCGCGGACGTGGCGCTGGTCACGGTCATGTGGGCCAACAACGAGATCGGCACGGTCATGCCGGTGCGGGAGCTGACCGCCGTCGCCGCGGAATACGGCATTCCGGTGCATGCGGACGCGGTGCAGGCCGTCGGCCAGCTGGACGTGGACTTCGCCGCGTCGGGGCTCGCCGCGATGACCGTCAGCGGGCACAAGATCGGCGGCCCGTACGGGGTCGGGGCGCTGCTGCTGGGCCGCCAGTACGCGCCCGTACCGCTGCTGCACGGCGGCGGCCAGGAGCGCCAGGTCCGCTCCGGCACGCTGGACGTGCCGGCCGTGGCGGCGTTCGCCGTGGCGGGCACGCTGGCTGCGGAGCGGCGCGCGGAGTTCGCGCGCGAGATCGGGGCGCTGCGGGACGAGCTGATCGCGGCCGTACGGGCGGCCGTGCCGGACGCGGTGCTCGGCGGCGACCCTGACCCGGCGGGCCGGCTGCCCGCCAACGCGCACTTCTCCTTCCCCGGCTGCGAGGGCGACTCGCTCCTGCTGCTGCTCGACGCGCAGGGCATCGAGTGCTCGACGGGCTCGGCGTGCACGGCGGGCGTCGCCCAGCCCAGCCACGTCGTCCTGGCCACCGGCACCGACCCGGACCTGGCGCGGGGCACGCTGCGGTTCTCGCTGGGCCACACGTCGACGAAGGAGGACGTGGCGGCGGTCGCGGCGGCGATCGGCCCGGTCGTGGAACGGGCCCGCACGGCGGGGCTCAGCTAGGCGGCGGCCCGCACCAGGCGGAGGTACCGCTCCCAGTCCCAGTGCGGCCCGGGGTCGGTGTGGTCCGTCCCCGGCACCTCGACGTGCCCGACGATGTGCCCGCGGTCCACGGGGATGCGGTAGCGCGCGCAGATCCCGGCGGTCAGGCGGGCCGACGCCGCGTACAGGGCGTCCGTGAAGCCGGCCGGGCGGTCGACGAAGCCCTCGTGCTCGATGCCGATGCTGCGCTCGTTGAACCGCCGGTTGCCGGAGTGGAAGGCGACGTCGAGCTCGCGGACGAACTGGGCGACGCGGCCGTCCTCGCGCACGACGTAGTGCGCGGCCGCGCGGTGCACGGGGTCGCGGAAGACGGTGCGCGCGTCGGCGAAGCTGCCCTCGACGACGTGGACGACGACCCGGTCGACGGCGTAGTCGCCGGGGCGGTCGGCGCGCCGCCAGTTGGCCGACGAGGCGGCGATCCACTCGGCGCCGGGGTGGTCGACGGCGCCGTCCGTGCGCGGCTTCTCGACGCCGGGGAGCCGCCACCACCAGCGGGTCAGTTCGTCCTGGGCGGCGTACCCGGCCGCGCCCGCGGCCACGGCCGCCCCGCCGCCGATCAGCAGTCCGCGCCGGCTGATGCCCCGCGCCATCGGTCTCCCCCCTTCGCCGGTGGACGCACACCGTACTCTGGAGGGGCTATGAGTGACTTCCCCGGTGCACCTTCCGCCCCTCGCGACGGCCGTCGCCTCCGCGTGCTCGCCGCCATGTCCGGCGGCGTCGACTCCGCCGTCGCCGCCGCCCGCGCCGTCGAGGCGGGGCACGACGTGACCGGCGTGCACCTCGCGCTGTCGGCGAACCCGCAGTCCTTCCGGACGGGCGCCCGCGGCTGCTGCACGATCGAGGACTCGCGCGACGCCCGCCGCGCCGCCGACGTCATCGGCATCCCCTTCTACTGCTGGGACCTGGCCGAACGTTTCCGCGAGGACGTGGTCGAGGACTTCGTCGCCGAGTACGAGGCCGGCCGGACCCCGAATCCGTGCCTGCGCTGCAACGAGAAGATCAAGTTCGCGGCGCTGCTGGACAAGGCCCTCGCGCTGGGCTTCGACGCGGTCTGCACCGGCCACTACGCGACGGTCGTGGTGAACGAGGACGGCACGCGCGAGCTGCACCGGGCGTCCGACATGGCCAAGGACCAGTCGTACGTGCTGGGCGTGCTGGACGAGCGGCAGCTGGCCCACGCGATGTTCCCGCTGGGCGACACGGTCACCACGAAGGACGAGATCCGCGCGGAGGCGGAGCGGCGCGGCCTGGCCGTGGCGAAGAAGCCCGACAGCCACGACATCTGCTTCATCGCCGACGGCGACACGCAGGGCTTCCTGGCGAAGCGCCTGGGCAAGGCGGAGGGCGACATCGTCGACGAGGCCGGCAACCGGCTCGGCACGCACGAGGGCGCGTACGGCTTCACGATCGGCCAGCGCAAGGGCCTCCGCATCGGCCACCCGGCCCCGGACGGCAAGCCGCGCTATGTCCTGGACATCTCCCCGGTGACCAACACGGTGACGGTCGGCCCGGCGGAGGCACTGGACGTCACGGCCCTCACCGCCATCAAGCCCCGCTGGTGCGGCGTCGCCCCGGAGGGCCCGGGCACGTACACGGCCCAGCTGCGCGCCCACGGCGGCGAGACCGAGGTGACGGCGGAACTGGTGGGCGAGGAGCTCCGCGTCCGCTTCACCGAGCCGGTCCGCGGCGTGGCCCCGGGCCAGGCGATCGTGCTGTACGACGGGACGCGCGTGGTGGGCTCGGCGACGATCGCGGCGACGGAGCGGGTGCGTACGGGGGCGGCGGCTCAGTAGGTGCGGAGGGCCGAGGTGTCGAGGTCGGTGTCGATGGGGGCGCCGATGGGCACCGGGTCGCCGAACTTGCTGACGACGCGGGAGCGGTCCCTGCCGTCCTCGGGCAGTGAGTGGAGCACGCACTCGCGGTTGATGGGGTTCACGACGAGGTAGTAGGGGATGCCTGCGATCGCGTACTTCTCGACCTTGCGGCGGGTGTCCTTGTCAGCGGTCGACGGGGAGACGACCTCACCGACGAGCGCGAGCTCGTCCGCCGGGAAATCCTCGTGGTTCACGCCCTGGTGGGAGAGGTCGGCCACGGACAAGTCGGGGCGCAGATAGGTCATGCCCTGCCAGCTGTCATGGACAGTGTTGACCTTGGTCGCGACGCACCACTGGGCAGCCAGCTGGGTCAGGAGGGTGACCACCATCCGGCCATGAGCCCACCCGACCAGGGTCTCGATGCAGACCTCTCCGTCGATCATTTCGGCGTGCAAGTCCGGGAATGCTGCGTCGATTGCTTCGAATCGATGCATTTCGAGGTTCGTCACCGGGCGCTCCAGCTGAAGTGTCCTGCGTCCGCCCGCGGCAGGGCAGCGACGTGCGGACGACTCTGCCCCAGGCGGCAAGTCGTCCGCACGTCGCTACCGTGTTCTTACTCCGAATAGGGGAACCTGTGTACGGCGGCCTCAGCTCCGCGTCGCCTGCGTCACCGAGCACTTGAACGTGCCGCCCGGGGCGCCCGGCTTCGGGACGTACGGGGTGGAGACGTCGAGGGAGTCCGTCTTGCCCGGGCGGACCCAGGGGATCGACGGGTGGCGCGTGGCCGTGCGGCCGTCGGGGAGGGTGAAGTCCACGGTGAGGCTGTAGCTGTAGGTCTGCGTCGCGCTGCCGTTCGTGGCGCTGATCTTCGCCGTGATGCCGCGGGCGTCGCTGTACGTGCAGCTGTCGATCTTGATGTCGCGCATCGCCTCGTTGCCCGAGCTGCTGCCCCGGCCGGACGAGCCCAGCACCGAGGAGCTGCCGCCGGAGGTGGTGGTGCTGTCCGTGCCGCCGCTCGTGGTCATGCCGCCGCCCGACGTGCTGCTGTCGGTGCCGCCCGTCGTCGTACCGCCCGTCGTCGTCGTGCCGCCCGTCGTGCTCGACCCGCCGGACGAGGAGCTGCTGCTGTGGTGGCTGGAACCGCCGCCGCAGCTCGCGCCGTGGTGGCCGCGGGCGCCGGTCAGGGCGACGACGCAGACTCCGAAGACGGCGGCCGCGCGGACATGACGAAGCTTCACGCTGTGAACTCCCCCGGTTGGTGGCTGAAAAGCAGTGCTCGCGAACCTGAACCTTGACGAGCGCACGTCACGCTAACAATGGCTTTACACCTCGCCAAACCACGGTTGTTCCTGTGACAGGGCCGGAACCGAACAGGTCCCGAACCGGTACATGGCACGGCCGGAATCCGGACATACCCCGCGCCGCCCCGCCCAGCCCCGCCCCCGCGCCCGTAGGGCAAGCTGGGGGGCATGGCAACACATCTGATCACCGGGGCAGGATCGGGCATCGGAGAGGCGGTCGCGCGGCGGCTGCACGAGCGCGGGGACGAGCTGTGGCTCGTCGCGCGCGACGCCGGGCGCGCCAAGGAACTGGCCGCCGCGTTCCCCGGTGCCCACACCCTCGTCGCCGACCTCGGCAACCCCGACCGGCTGTCCTGGGCGCTCGGCCACCAGACGCTCCCCGACCGCCTCGACTCCCTCCTGCACGTCGCCGGGGTCGTCGACCTCGGCACGGTCGGCGAGCTGACCACGAAGACGTGGAACAGCACCCTCGCCGTCAACCTCGTCGCGCCCGCCGAGCTGACCCGGCTGCTGCTGCCGCAGCTGCGCGTCTCGCAGGGCCACGTCGTCTTCGTCAACTCCGGCGCCGGCCTGCGCGCCAACGCCGAGTGGGGCGCGTACGCCGCCAGCAAGCACGGCCTGAAGGCCCTCGCCGACGCGCTGCGCGCCGAGGAGCACACCCACGGCGTGCGCGTCACCAGCGTCTACCCGGGCCGCACCGCCACCGCCATGCAGGTGAAGGTGCACCAGCAGGAGGGGAAGGCGTACGAGGCCGGCAAGTGGATCAGCCCGGAGTCGGTGGCCACGACCGTGCTGTGCGCGCTCGACCTGCCGCGCGACGCCGAGGTGCACGACCTCACCGTCCGCCCGGGATGGTCCGGGTCCGCCGGGTGACGTCTCGTACGCTTCCCGGGTGAGCGAGAACAACAGCAGCATGTGGGGCGCCGGGACCGCCACCGGCGTGGGATCGATGCCGGGAACGGACGCCCGGGAGGCCGCCAGGACCGTCACGGGGTCGCTGGAGACGCTGCCGCACCTGCCGGAGCTGCCGGCGCGCGGGCCCGGCGCGGACATGATCGGCCGCACCGCCGGGCTGCTCGTGGACGTCTTCGCGCACGTCGAGCCCAGCGGTTGGCGGATCAGCGACCGGCCGGGCCGTGACACCCGGCGCGCCCGCTCCTGGCTCGGCGAGGACCTGGACGCGCTGGAGGAGTTCACCCAGGGCTACGAGGGCCTGCTCAAGGTCTCCGCGGTGGGCCCGTGGACGCTCGCCGCCGCGCTGGAGCTGCGCAGCGGCGAGGCCGCGCTCGGCGACCCCGGCGCCTGCCGCGACCTGGCCGCCTCCCTCGCCGAGGGCCTGCGCGGCCACCTCGCCGACGTCCGGCGCCGCGTGCCCGGCGCCCGCGTCGTGCTCCAGCTGGACGAGCCTTCCCTGACCGCCGTCCTGCGCGGACAGATCCGTACCGCCAGCGGCTACCGCACCCACCGGGCCGTGGACCGCGCCGTCGTCGAGGGCGCGCTGCGCGAGCTGGCCGGCGTGGCCCAGGAGGTCCCCGGCGGCGCGCTCGTCGTCCACACCTGCGCCCCCGACGTGCCGTTCGCGCTGCTCCGGCGCGCCGGCGCCGCAGCCGTGTCGTTCGATTTCTCGCTGCTCACCGAACGTGATGACGAGGCGATCGGTGAGGCGGTGGAGGCGGGCGTCACGCTGTTCGCGGGCGTGGTGCCGGGCGTGGACACCCCATTGTCCGACCCTGCCGGTAGCGTCATGGGTGTCAGGACGCTGTGGCGCAGGCTGGGGCTGTCGCCGGGGACTCTCGCCGAGTCCGTGGTGGTCGCCCCGGGGTGCGGGCTGGCGGGCGCTTCGCCCGCGTACGCCCGTGCGGCCCTCGCCCACTGCGTCCGGGCGGCGACATCACTCGCAGACAACCCTGAGTGACGGGTCTCGGGGACAAACGGGAGGACGGGAACGGTGGCTGTCGAACAGCGGGACGCGCGGGGCGGCCGGAGCGGGGAGCTCGAGGGCATCGCGGCGCAGGCCGCGGTGCCCGCCGAGGCGCGCGAGCGGCACGCCCGGCTGGCCGAGCAGGTCGAGGAGCACCGGTTCCGGTACTACGTGAAGGACGCGCCGGTCATCAGCGACGCGGAGTTCGACAAGCTGCTGCGCGCCCTGGAGGCGCTGGAGGAGGAGCACCCCCCGCTGCGCACCCCCGACTCGCCCACCCAGAAGGTGGCCGGGGCGTACGAGACGGAGTTCACCGCGGTCGAGCACCGCGAGCGCATGCTCTCCCTCGACAACGCGTTCGACGACGAGGAGCTCACCGGCTGGGCCGACCGCATCTCCAAGGAGCTCGGCGACACCGGCTACCACTTCCTGTGCGAGCTGAAGGTCGACGGCCTGGCCGTCAACCTCACCTACGAGAACGGCCGCCTCACCCGCGCCGCGACCCGCGGCGACGGCCGCACCGGCGAGGACATCACGCCGAACATCCGCACCATCGAGGAGATCCCCGACGAGCTGACGGGCAAGAACGTCCCCAGCCTGGTCGAGGTGCGCGGCGAGGTCTACTTCCCGGTCGAGAAGTTCGACGCTCTCAACGCACGCCTGGTGGAGGCCGGCAAGCCGCCGTTCGCCAACCCGCGCAACGCCGCCGCCGGCTCGCTGCGCCAGAAGGACCCGCGCGTGACGGCCTCCCGTCCGCTGCACATGGTGGTGCACGGCATCGGCGCCCGCGAGGGCCTCACCATCGAGCGCCAGTCGCAGGCGTACGAGCTGCTGCGCGCCTGGGGCCTGCCCACGGCCGCGCACGCGCAGGTCGTGGACTCGCTGGAGGACGTCCGCGCGTTCATCGCCCACTACGGCGACCAGGACGTCCGGCACTCCATGGAGCACGAGATCGACGGCGTCGTCGTCAAGCTCGACGAGATCCCGCTCCAGGGCCGGCTCGGCTCCACCGCGCGCGCCCCGCGCTGGGCCATCGCGTGGAAGTACCCGCCGGAGGAGGTCAACACCAAGCTGGTGGACATCCGGGTGGGCGTCGGCCGTACGGGGCGCGTCACGCCGTACGCCGTCGTGGAGCCGGTCACCGTCGCCGGCTCCGAGGTCGAGTTCGCCACGCTGCACAACCAGGACGTCGTCAAGGAGAAGGGCGTCCTCATCGGCGACACCGTCGTGCTGCGCAAGGCCGGCGACGTCATCCCCGAGATCCTCGGCCCCGTCGTCGGCCTGCGGGACGGCACCGAGCGCGAGTTCGTGATGCCGGCGGAGTGCCCCGAGTGCGGCACGCCCCTGCGGCCGATGAAGGAGGGCGACGTCGACCTCCGCTGCCCCAACGCCCGCTCCTGCCCCGCCCAGCTCCGCGAACGGCTGTTCTATCTCGCCAGCCGCAAGTGCCTGGACATCGAGAACTTCGGCTACGTCGCCGCCTCCGCCCTCACCCAGCCGCTGGAGCCCGCCGAGCCGCCGCTGCGCAGCGAGGCCGACCTGTTCGACCTCACTGTCGAACAGCTGCTGCCCATCAAGACGTACGTCCGCGACCCCGACACCGGCCTGCCGAAGGTCGACCCCGCGACGGGCGAGCCCAAGGTGGTGACCTTCTTCGCCAACCAGGAGGGCGAGCCGAAGAAGAACACCCTGGCCATGCTCGCCAACATCGAGGCGGCCAAGCAGCGCCCGCTCGCCCGCTTCCTCACCGGCCTGTCCATCCGCCACGTCGGCCCGGTCGCCTCCGAGGCCCTGGCCCGCGAGTTCCGCTCCATCGACCGCATCGCCGACGCGACCGTCGAGGAGCTCGCCGAGGTCGACGGCGTCGCCGGCACCACCGCGGCCGCGGTCAAGGAGTGGTTCGCCGAGGACTGGCACCGCGAGATCGTGGACCGGTGGAAGGCCGCCGGCGCCCGGATGGAGGAGGAGGCGCACAAGGACGAGGGCCCGCGCCCCCTCGCCGGCGTCACCGTCGTCGTCACCGGCACCCTGGCCGGCTGGACGCGCGACGCGGCCAAGGAGGCCCTCCAGAACCTGGGCGCGAAGGTGACCGGTTCGGTGTCGAAGAAGACCGGCTTCGTGGTCGTCGGCGACAACCCCGGCTCCAAGTACGACAAGGCGATGCAGCTGAAGGTGCCCGTGCTCGACGAGGAAGGGTTCGCCGTCCTCCTCGACCAGGGGCCCGAGGCGGCGCGCGAGGCGGCCGTGCCCCAGGAGGCCACCCCCGCGGAGTAATGCCCGCATAGTCAGTGGGCATTACCCCTACAGCGCGTACGGAACGGCTGCAGACGGCCGGATCGCATTCGGGCAACCGCTGCCGATCGCTGCCCGCCGTAGCCTCCTGCGGCCTACTGTTGAGATGTGCGCCTGCCGTGGCGCGGGCACCGCCGGCTGTGAGAGGGACGGGCATGAAACCCACCGACAGCGCCGAACCGGCATCACGGCAGCGCCGGGTGTCCCCACCCGCGCTGCCGACGGTCTGTGCGGGACTGGCCGCGGCGGTCCTCGCCGGCGGCGTCTGCCGGGCCGTCAGCGCCGGCCGGGCCCTCTTCCCCGGCGGCGCCACGGGCGTGTCCCTGGCCGTCCTCACCGGCCTCATCGTCGTCCACCTGGTCGCCCTCGGCCGCGACCGCTGGTGGGGCGGCACCGGCTCCGGTGCCGCCCTCACCCTGGCCGTGCTGCTCCTCTACGGCTGGCTGCCCTCCGCCCTCATCGGCATCGCCGTCGTGGCCCTCGTCTCCCTCGCCCGGCACCACCGCTGGCGACAGGCGTTAGTCCACGGCGCCGCCGACGTCCTCGGCATCGCCGTCGCCGGGCTCTCCCTCGCCGCCTGGGGCGTCACCCCCACCGTCGAGGAGCCCTGGCTGCCCGACACCTGGCAGCCCGTCGCCGCGCCGCAGATCGCCCTCGCCGCCTTCCTCCACCTCGCCGTCACGCGTGCCCTGCTCTGGTACGCCATGGCCCCGCGCGCCCCGCTGACCAGCATCGCCCGCACCGCCCTCGTCCGGCAGGCGCTCGTCGGCATCGCCCTCCTCGGCCTCGCCCCGCTCATCACCGTCGTCGCCGACCACACCCCGCTGCTGCTCCCGCTCTTCGCCGTCCCGCTGATCGCCCTGGACTCCACCCTGTGGATCGCCCGCGCCCGCGCCGAGGAACAGCTGCGCGACCCGCTCACCGGGCTGCCCAACCGGCAGTGGCTCCTGGAGCGCACCTGGACCGCCCTCGACGAGGCCGAGCGCGCCGGCGACCGGGCCGCGCTCGTCCTGATCGACCTCGACCGGTTCCGTTCCGTCAACGACACCCTCGGCCACCTCGCCGGCGACCGGCTGCTGCTCCAGATAGCGGAACGCCTGCGCCTCGCCCTCCCGCGCGACGCCGAGGCCGCCCGGCTCGGCGGCGACGAGTTCGCCGTACTGCTGCCCAGCGCCGACTCGCTCACCGGCGCCCAGCGGGTGGCCCGCGCACTGGTCGCCGACCTCGGCTCGCCCCTCGACCTCGACGGCCTCACCCTCGTCCTGGAGGCCAGCGCCGGCGTCGCCGTCTACCCCGACCACGCCCTCGACGCCGAAGGGCTGCTGCGCCGCGCCGACGTCGCCATGTACCAGGCCAAGCGGGACCGCAGCGGCGTCGAGGTCTACGAGGCCCGCCGCGACGGCAACACGCCCGACCGCCTCGGCCTGCTCGGCGACCTCCGCCGGGCCCTGGACGCCGGCCAGGTCGAACTGCACTACCAGCCCAAGGTCGCCTTCGACGGCCACGTCGAGGGCCTGGAGGCCCTGGTGCGCTGGGTGCACCCCGAGCGCGGCCGGGTCTCGCCCGACGAGTTCATCGCCATCGCCGAGTCCTCCGGCCTGATGCCGCGGCTCACCGAGTACGTCCTGGAGACCGCGCTCGGCCAGGTCGCCAAGTGGTGGGCCATGGGCCTGGAGGTCCCGGTGGCGGTCAACGTCTCCCCGCGCGACGTCCACACCCCCGGCTTCGCCGGGTCCGTCGCCGCCCGGCTCGCCCGGCACGGCGTCCCCGCCGGCGCCCTGCAGCTGGAGATAACCGAGCACGTCCTGCTGGAGGACCCCCAGCGGGCCGCCGACACGCTGGCCGGGCTGACCGGCCACGGCGTGAAGATGTCCCTGGACGATTTCGGCACCGGCTACTCCTCGCTGGTGCACCTGCGCCGGCTGCCGGTGAGCGAGCTGAAGATCGACCGCTCCTTCGTCGCCCGGCTGGCCATCGACAACGAGGACGCGGAGATCGTCCGCTGCACCCTCGACCTCGCCCACTCGCTGGGCCTGCTCGTCGTCGCCGAGGGCGTCGAGGACGACGAGACCTGGGAACGCCTGCGCGACCTGGGCTGCGACGCGGTGCAGGGCTGGCTGGTGGCCGCCGCAATGCCGCCGGACGAGACCACGGCGTGGCTGCGGCTGCGCAGCGGGGCCGGCCGGCGCCCCCCGGTCGCCGCCGAGGCCGTGCCCGCCGCGGACCCCGCCGGCGCGGCGGACCAGCCGGTGACGTAGCCGTCCCGGCAGGGCGGCGGCGGAAAGCGTTTCGCGGGCATGGCACGCGGAGCCATAGGATTGGGGCGAAACCTATACGCCCACCCTTGAGGATCGCTGCATGCCTGGCATCACGCGCGAGGAGGTCGCCCACCTCGCCCGGCTGTCGCGTCTGGAGCTGAAGGCCGAAGAGCTCGACCACTTCGCCGAACAGCTCGACGTGATCATCGGCGCGGTCGCCCGCGTTTCCGATGTGGCCGCCGAGGACGTCCCCCCGACCTCCCACCCGCTGCCGCTGACCAATGTCATGCGCCCGGACGAGGTCCGTCCGTCGCTGACGCCCCAGGAGGCGCTCTCCGGCGCCCCCGCCCAGGAGCAGCAGCGTTTCAAGGTGCCGCAGATCCTGGGGGAGGACTGAGATCGTGACGGACATCATCAAGCTCACCGCGGCCGAGATCGCCGAGAAGATCGCCTCCGGCGAGCTCACGGCCGTCCAGGTCACCGAGGCCCACCTGGCCCGCATCGAGGCCGTCGACGAGAAGGTGCACGCCTTCCTGCACGTCGACCGCGAGGGCGCCCTCGCCCAGGCCCGTGAGGTCGACGCCAAGCGCGAGCGCGGCGAGAAGCTCGGCCCGCTCGCGGGCGTCCCGCTGGCGCTGAAGGACATCTTCACCACCAAGGGCGTCCCCACCACCGTCGGATCGAAGATCCTCGAGGGCTGGATCCCGCCGTACGACGCCACCCTGACGCGCCGGCTGAAGGACGCCGACGTCGTCATCCTCGGCAAGACCAACATGGACGAGTTCGCCATGGGGTCCTCCACCGAGAACAGCGCCTACGGCCCCACCGGCAACCCCTGGGACCTCACCAAGATCCCCGGCGGTTCCGGCGGCGGCTCCTCCGCCGCCCTCGCCGCCTACGAGGCGCCGCTGGCCATCGGCACGGACACCGGCGGCTCCATCCGCCAGCCCGCCGCCGTCAC
This sequence comes from Streptomyces mashuensis, assembly GCF_014654785.1. GTDB lineage: Bacteria > Actinomycetota > Actinomycetes > Streptomycetales > Streptomycetaceae > Streptomyces > Streptomyces mashuensis. The sequence continues at coordinate 137,886 of NZ_BNBD01000006.1, read as the reverse complement.
CGGCACCGTCGGCGTCAAGCCGACCTACGGCGCGGTCTCCCGCTACGGCATGGTGGCCTTCTCCTCCTCGCTCGACCAGGGCGGCCCCTGTGCCCGTACGGTCCTCGACGCGGCCCTGCTGCACGAGGTCATCGCCGGTCACGACCCGCTCGACTCCACCTCCGTCGACGCCCCGGTGCCGCCGGTCGTCGAGGCCGCCCGCAACGGCTCCGTCCAGGGCATGCGCGTCGGCGTCGTCAAGCAGTTCCGCGGCGAGGGCTACCAGGCCGGCGTCCTGCAGCGCTTCGACGAGTCCGTCGAGCTGCTGAAGGAGCTCGGCGCCGAGATCGTCGAGCTGGACTGCCCGTCGTTCGACCTGGCGCTGGCCGCGTACTACCTCATCGCGCCCTCCGAGTGCTCCTCGAACCTCGCCCGCTTCGACGGCCTGCGCTACGGGCTGCGGACCGGCGACGACGGCACCCGCTCCGCCGAGGACGTCACCGCCCTCACCCGCGAGGCCGGCTTCGGCGCCGAGGTCAAGCGCCGCGTCATGCTGGGCACCTACGCCCTGAGCTCCGGCTACTACGACGCGTACTACGGCTCCGCGCAGAAGGTCCGCACGCTCATCTCGCGCGACTTCGACGCGGCGTTCGAGCAGGTCGACGTGATCGTCTCGCCGACCACGCCGACCACCGCCTTCGCCATCGGCGAGCGTGTCGACGACCCGATGGCGATGTACCTCGCCGACCTGTGCACCATCCCGACCAACCTCGCGGGCAACGCGGCCATGTCGCTGCCCTGCGGCCTCGCGCCGGAGGACGGTCTCCCGGTCGGCCTGCAGATCATCGCGCCCGCCATGAAGGACGACCGGCTCTACAAGGTCGGTGCCGCGGTCGAGGCCGCGTTCACCGAGCGCTGGGGCCACCGACTGCTGGAGGAGGCACCGTCGCTGTGAGTGGTGACAAGAAGAGCGCGCTGAAGAAGGCCAAGGGCTTCAAGAAGTCGAAGGCCGGCACGTACCTGTCGATCGGCACCACGCTGTTCGGCGCGGTGAGCGTGGTCAAGCAGGCGAAGTCCGCCCGTACCGAGCAGGACACGCTCCAGCTCGTCGACGCGGTCGTGTCCGCCGCCGCCATCGTCACCGGCGTCGCCCTGCTCGTCCGCGAGCTGCGCCGCATGAACAGCGACGACGTCCTCGCGGGCTGAGCCGGGACTGAGAGGTAAATTTCCGTGACCGTCACTGAACTGGTGTCGTACGAGGACGCGCTGGCGACCTTCGAGCCCGTCATGGGTCTCGAGGTGCACGTCGAGCTCGGCACCAAGACCAAGATGTTCTGCGGGTGCTCCACCGCACTGGGCGCCGAGCCCAACTCGCAGACCTGCCCCACCTGCCTCGGCCTGCCCGGCTCCCTCCCGGTCGTCAACGCGGCCGGCGTGGAGTCCGCCATCAAGATCGGTCTCGCGCTGCACTGCGAGATCGCCGAGTGGTGCCGCTTCGCCCGGAAGAACTACTTCTATCCGGACATGCCGAAGAACTTCCAGACCTCGCAGTACGACGAGCCGATCGCCTTCAACGGCTACCTGGACGTCCAGCTGGAGGACGGCGAGATCTTCCGCGTGGAGATCGAGCGCGCCCACATGGAGGAGGACACCGGCAAGTCCACGCACGTGGGCGGTGCCACGGGCCGTATCCACGGCGCGTCCCACTCCCTGCTCGACTACAACCGGGCCGGCATCCCGCTGATCGAGATCGTCACCAAGCCGATCACCGGTGCCGGCGAGCGCGCCCCCGAGGTCGCCAAGGCGTACGTCGCCGAGCTGCGCGAGCTGATCCGTTCCCTGGGCGTCTCCGAGGCCCGCATGGAGATGGGCCAGATGCGCTGCGACGTCAACCTGTCGCTGATGCCGAAGGGCGCCGACCGGTTCGGCACGCGCTCCGAGACGAAGAACGTCAACTCGCTGCGGTCCGTCGAGCGCGCCACCCGCTACGAGATCATGCGCCACGCGGCGGTCCTGACCTCCGGCGGCACGATCGTGCAGGAGACCCGTCACTTCCACGAGGACGACGGCTCCACCACCTCCGGCCGCATCAAGGAAGAGGCCGAGGACTACCGCTACTTCCCCGAGCCGGACCTGGTGCCGGTCGCGCCCGCGCGCGCGTGGGTGGAGGAGCTGCGCAAGGGCCTGCCCGAGCTGCCGCGCGTCCGCCGCAACCGGCTGCGCGAGGAGTGGGGCGTCTCGCAGCACGACATGCAGTCGATCCTCAACGCCGGTGCCGTCGACCTGATCGAGGCCACCATCGAGGCCGGTGCCGACTCCGCCGCCGCCCGCAAGTGGTGGATGGGCGAGCTGGCCCGCCGCGCCAACGAGGAGGGCGTGGCCCTCTCGGCGCTGCCGGTCACCCCGGCGCAGGTCGCCCGGATCGCCGCGCTCGTCGCCGACGGTTCGCTCAACGACAAGCTGGCCCGCCAGGTGTTCGAGGGCGTGCTGGCCGGCGAGGGCGAGCCGGACGAGGTCGTGGAGAAGCGCGGCCTGAAGCTGGTGTCCGACGACAGTGCCCTGGGCACCGCCGTGGACGAGGCCATCGCCGCCAACGCCGCCATCGCGGACAAGATCCGCGGCGGCAAGGTCGCCGCGGCGGGTGCGCTCGTCGGCGCGGTCATGAAGGCCACCCGTGGCCAGGCCGACGCGGCGCGCGTGCGCGAGCTGATCCTGGAGAAGCTCGGCGTCGAGGGCTGACGCGGCCGTCAACACGGCGACAGGGGCCGTCCCTCTCCGGAGGGGCGGCCCCTGTGCCGTCTTTGCCGTCAATCCTGCTGGGTATGTCCCCTGTTGGCCGGATTTTGCCGGTACCGCTCCCCTCGGGAGGAACGGTCCGGCAGGATCGCGACAGCGGGCCCGCCATGCGCCCGCACCAGAGGCTGGGGGTAGCAATGCGACGGTCGATCGTGCAACGGGCGGCACTCCTGCTGGCAGGCGCCGGACTGGCGGCGACGCTGCCGGCCGCTACGGCTGCGGCGGGAACGGCACCGGTGACGGCATCGGCGGCCGCGCGCGCCGAGGCGTGCGCCGCCGGCTGGGGAAGCCTCCCCAAGGCGAGCACCACCACCGACTACAGGCCGCTGCGGGACGTCAGAACCGGCCGGCACGCCTGCTACGACCGCATCGTCTTCGACGTGCTGGGCCCGCACACCGGCGGCCCCATCGGCTACCACGTCCGCTACGTCGACGCCCTGCGCCAGGACGGCTCCGGCGACGTGATCCCGGTGGGCGGCGGCGCGGTCCTCGAAGTCCGCGTGGCCGCGCCCGGCTACGACCCCGCCACCGGCCGGCCCACCTACGACGGCAAGGTGAAGGAACCGCTGCCCGGCGTCGACGTCTCCGGCTACCGCACCTTCCGCGACACCCGCTTCGCCGGCAGCTTCGAGGGCGACACCCAGGTGGGCCTCGGGGTCCGGGCGCGGCTGCCGTTCCGCGTCTTCCAGAGCGGCGACCACGTCGTCGTCGACGTGGCGCACGACTGGCGCGGCTTCCACTGACCCCGGGAGTCCCGCGCATTCCTCCCGTCCGTGTGGTGTCACCCACAAAGAGGACAAAGGATCTTTTCCGGCTGCCACAGTAGGGCGACGGGCCCGCACCGACCCCTCGGACGCGCCCTCGCCCAGCTGCCCAGCGGTCGGACGGCACGGGTCGTTTTCCCGGCTGTATCGACGCGTTCGATACCCGGGGAATCGGTGGACCGGTGATGACCTCTCTTGCCCGGTGGTGCCTGCGCCGCCGCCTCGCCGTCGTCCTCCTGTGGCTGGCGGCCCTCCTGGGCACCACCGCCGCCGCGACCGCCGCCGGCAGCGCCTACTCCGCCGACTACGGCGTCCCCGGCACCGAATCGGCCCGCGCCACCGCCCTGCTGGAGCGCGCCTTCCCCGGCCAGGGCGGCGACGACCGCATCGTCTGGCACACCACCTCCGGAACCGTCCGCGCCGCCGCCGTCGAGCAGCGCATGACCGCCGTGCTGCGCGAGGTGGCCGCCCTCCCCGGAGTGGCCGGCGTCGACAGCCCGTACGGCGGCCGGTACGCCGGCACCGGACAGGGCCGCATCAGCCCCGACCGGCACACCGCCTACGCCCCGCTGACCTTCACCGGCACCCCCGGTGCGGACCAGGTCGCCCGCGTGGTGAAGGCCGCCCGCGCCGCCGCCGGCGACGGGCTGGACGTCGCGGTCGGCGGCAGCGCCGTGGCCGCCGGGCAGAGCACCGGCAGCCACCTCAGCGAGATCGTCGGCCTGGTCGTCGCGGCCGTCGTCCTCCTCCTCGTCTTCGGCTCGCTCGCCGCCAGTCTGCTGCCCATCGCCACCGCCCTCGTCGGCGTCGGCACCGCCGCCATGGCCACGAGCCTGCTCGGCCACCTCATGCACGTCGCCGACTTCGCCCCCATGCTGGGCACCCTCATCGGCCTCGGCGTCGGCATCGACTACGCCCTGTTCATCGTCACCCGCCACCGCAAGGGCCTGCGCGCCGGCCTGCCCGTGCCGCTCGCCGCGGAACGCGCCGTCGCCACCACCGGGCGCGCCGTCGTCTTCGCCGGCGGCACCGTGTGCGTGGCCCTGCTGGGCATGCTCGTGCTGCGCCTCGACTTCCTCACCGGCGTGGCCGTCGCCGCGTCCCTGACCGTCGTGCTGACCGTGGCCGCGTCGGTGACGCTGCTGCCGGCGCTGCTCTCGTACATCGGGCAGCGCGCCCTGGGCCGCCGCGAGCGGCTGCGCCTGGCCGAGGGCGGCCCGGCGCCGGAGGAGCCCCCCACGGGTCCCGCCGCGCGCTGGGCGGCGTTCGTCGAGCGGCACCCCCGCAAGCTGGGCGCCGTGGCCGCCGGCGTGATGCTGCTGCTGGCGCTGCCCACGTCCGCCCTCCACCTGGGCACCTCCGACCAGGGCAGCGCGCCGCGCAGCGCCACGACCCGGCAGGCGTACGACCTGCTGGCCGCGGGCTTCGGTCCCGGCGTCAACGGGCCGCTGACGCTCGTCGCCCCGCTGGACGGCGCCGCCGAGCGGCTGGCCTTCCAGCGTCTGCCCGACACGCTCCGGCACACGCCCGGCGTGGCCGCCGTGAGCCCGGTGACCCTGAGCGGCAGCGGGGACACCGGTGTCCTCACCGTCGTCCCCACCACCTCGCCGCAGTCCCGCGCCACCAGCGACCTCGTGGACCGCCTGCGCACCCACGTCCTGCCGCGGGCCACCCACGGCACCGGGACGGAGGTGCGGGTGGGCGGCCTCACCGCCGCCTACGACGACTTCGCCGCCGTCATCCTCGGCAAGCTGCCGTGGTTCGTGGGCACCGTGGTGGCCCTGGGCTGCGTGCTGCTGCTCCTGGCGTTCCGCAGCATCGGCATACCGCTGAAGGCGGCCGTGATGAACATCGCCGCCGTCGCCTCGTCCTTCGGTGTCGTCGTGGCCGTGTTCCAGTGGGGCTGGGGCAGCGAACTGCTCGGCCTGGGCCGCGCGGGACCCGTCGAGCCGTTCCTGCCGGTGGTGATGGTCTCCGTCCTCTTCGGCCTCTCCATGGACTACCAGGTCTTCCTGGTCAGCCGGATGTACGAGGAGTGGCTGGCGTCCGGCGACAACCGGCGCGCGGTCCGGGTGGGCCTGGCCGAGACCAGCCGTGTGATCAACTCCGCGGCGGTCATCATGATCTCGGTGTTCCTGGCGTTCGTGCTCAGCGGCGACCGCGTGATCGCCATGTTCGGCATCGGCCTGGCCACGGCCGTGGCCCTGGACGCGTTCGTGCTGCGCACGCTGCTCGTGCCCGCGCTGATGCACCTGCTGGGCCGGGCCAACTGGTGGCTGCCCGGCTGGCTGGAGCGGCGCCTGCCGCGCCTGAGCATCGAGCCGGCCGAACCCCTTCCGGCGGGGACCGGGCGGACCGGACCGGAGCAGGTGCCCGGCCCGGCCGCGGTCACGGAGCGGCGCGAGGAGCCGGCGGCCGTATGACGACGCGGCCCGAGTCGAGGTCGACCGGGCCCGCGGCCGGATCGCCGTCGCCGACGTCGTCGCGGACGAGTTCGAGCTTGTTGCGCTCGTCCTCGGTGTGCCGGCGGCCCGGTGCGAACAACTCCTCTATCGCGTTGAACATCCGCCTCTCCCGTCCCTTCCGGCCGGCCTCTCAGCCGGTCGCCAGCCGCAGCAGGCGGTCGTCGCCGGGGCGTGGATCGCCCCGGCCGTCGGTGTTGCTCGTGGTCAGCCACAGGCCGCCGGCCGCCGCCGCCACGACGGTGCGCAGCCGGCCGTAGGTCCCCTTGAGGAACGCCTCGGGCGGCCCCGTTGTTTCCGCCGCTCCTCCCCTGGGCAGCGGGACGCGCCACAGCCGCTCGCCCCGCAGCGCCGCCAGCCACAGCGCGCCGTCCGCGTAGGCGAGCCCGCTGGGGGAGGCGTCGGCGGGCCGCCACTGCACGACGGGGTCGGTGAAGCCCGCGCGGTGCGCGACGCCCTCCACACGCGGCCAGCCGTAGTTCCGGCCCGGCTCGATCAGGTTGAGCTCGTCCCAGGTGTCCTGCCCGAACTCCGCGGCCCACAGCCGCTTGTCCGCGTCCCACGCCAGGCCCTGCACATTGCGGTGCCCCCAGGAGTACACGAGCGAGGACGGGCCGGGGTTCCCGGGCGCGGGGCGGCCGTCGGGCGTCATGCGGAGGATCTTGCCGCCCAGGGAGGAACGGTCCTGCGCCAGGTCGCGGTGCCCGCTCTCGCCGGTGCCCGCGTACAGCATGCCGTCCGGCCCGAAGGCGATCCGCCCGCCGTTGTGCACCTCGCCCTTGGGGATGCCGTCCACCACCACGCGCGGCGCGCCCAGGCGCCGGCCCTCGGGGGCGCCCTCGTCCACCGGCATCCGCACCACGCGGTTGTCGGAGGCGGTGGTCAGGTACGCGTACAGGGCGTGGTCGGAGGCGTAGCCGGGGGAGAGGGCCAGCCCCAGCAGACCGCCCTCGCCGGACGCGGCGACGCCGGGGACGGTGCCGAGCGTCTCCTGGCGGCCGTCGCGCACCGCGACGTGCGTGACCCGGCCGGTGTTCCGGGAGCCCACGAGCAGGTCGCCGCCGGGCAGCTCCGCCACGCCCCAGGGCGAGTCCAGCTGCGTCGCGACCGTGCGCCGCACCTCCACCGGGCCGTGGGCCGGGGTGCCCGCCGAGGCGGAGCCGGACGGCCCGGAGGGGTGCCCGCCACTGTCCGAACAGCCGCTGATCACACCGGTCGTGGCGAGCAGGAGGGCGCAGAGAACGGCGGCCGGGCGTCGTCGCACGGGGGTCCCTTCGCCGGTACGGGCGCGGTCACCCTCCTTGATACACGGGTCCGGGCCCTCAGTCCCAGGAACCCAGCGCCGCGGGCAGCGTGGCGATCTCCGTCAAGTCCTGCGGGGTGAGCCGCAGTCCGGCGGCCGCGGCGTTCTCCACCGCCCACTCCGGCCGCTTGGTGCCGGGCACCGGCACCACGTGCCGGCCCTGCGCCAGCACCCAGGCCAGCGCCACCTGGGCGGGCGTGGCGTCGTGCCGCCGCGCGACGCGCCGCAGGCCCGCCACTATGGGCTGGTTGGCCGCCATCATCTCGGCGGTGAAGCGCGGGTGGCGGGCCCGCACGTCCTCCGGCTCGAAGCCCTGGCCGGGGGTGAGGGTGCCGGTGAGGAAACCGTTCCCCAGAGGCATCGCGGCCAGCACGCCCACGCCGCGCGAGGCGCACCACGGCACGAGCCGGTCGAGCGCCTCCCGGGACCACACCGACAGCTCGGCCTGGACGCAGCCGACCGGGAAGACCTGCTGGACGCGCTCCAGCTGCCGGATCGTCGCGTCGTACATGCCCGCGCCCGCGCCGTAGCCGCGCTGGGCGCGCGCCCCCATCGCGCACCACCCCAGCGCGCGCACCTTGCCGGCCGCGACCAGCTCGGCCATCGCGCCCCAGGTCTCCTCCACGGGCACCTCGGGGTCGGGGCGGTGCAGCTGGTAGAGGTCGATGACGTCGGTCTGGAGCCGGCGCAGCGAGGCGTCGCAGGCCCGGCGGACGTAGGCGGGGCGGCCGTTGGCGACGATGTGCTGGTCGCCCACGAGCAGGCCGCACTTGGTGGAGACGAACGCCTCCGGGCGCCTCTCCCGCAGCACCCGCCCCAGCAGCAGCTCGTTGGTGAAGGGCCCGTACATGTCGGCGGTGTCCAGCAGGCTGGTGCCCGCGTCGAGGGCGGCGTGTATCGCGCGCAGGGCGCGCTCCCCGCTCTGCTGGGAGGCGCTGTAGGCCCAGTGCATGGGCATGCACCCGAGGCCGACCGCGCCCACCTCCAGCGCCGCCGCACCGACTGTCCTGCGCTCCACCGGTTGCTTCCTCCCGTTGTCCCGCCCGCTCCGCGCGCCCCAAACTAACCTCTGGTCCCACCGCCCTTTCGCATAGCCTCCAGGCATGAGCGCAGATCACAGCGGTGGCGGCCGTCCCCTGGCCTGGCTGCCGATCCCTCCGGAGGAGATCCCCGGGCTCCCCGCGGAACTGGAGTACGCCCACTGGGACGGCGGCCCCGACTACCCCACCGACCCGGCCCGGTGCGTCTTCTACGCCGTGCCGTACATGCAGCCGGTCGCGGTGACCACGCGGCCGCTGCCGGAGATGCGGCGGCTGCGGGTGATGCAGGCCCTCATGGCGGGCGTGGACGACCTGCTGCCGTCGGTGCCGCTGCTGCCGCCGGGCGCGCGGCTGTGCAACGCGCGCGGGCTGCACGACGCGAGCACCGCCGAACTGGCGCTGACGCTGGTCCTGGCCTCGCTGCGGGGCGTTCCGGGGTTCGTGCGGGCGCAGGGCGCGGGGGAGTGGCGGCCGGAGTTCCGGCCCGCGCTGGCGGACAAGGAGGTGCTGATCCTGGGCTACGGCTCGATCGGCGCCGCCGTGGAGGACCGGCTCGCGGCCTTTGAGTGCGCGCGGGTGGTGCGCGTCGCGCGCTCCCGGCGTACGGCAGCACGGGGTCCGGTGCACGCGGTCACCGACCTGCCGGAGCTGCTGCCGGGCGCCGACGTGGTGATCGTCGTGACCCCGCTGACCGAGGAGACCCGCGGCCTGGTGGACGCCGGCTTCCTCGCGCGGATGAAGGACGGCGCGCTGCTGGTGAACGTCGCACGCGGGCCCGTGGTCGACACGGAGGCGCTGCTCGCCGAGCTCACCACGGGCCGGCTGCTGGCCGCGCTCGACGTCACCGACCCCGAGCCGCTGCCCGCCGGGCACCCGCTGTGGGCGGCACCGGGCGTGCTGATCACCCCGCATGTGGGCGGCCCGTCGTCGGCCTTCCGGCCCCGCGCCGAGGCCCTGCTGCGCGACCAACTGACCAGATTCGTACGGGAGGAGCCCCTGCGGAACGTCGTCGTCACCGCCCGCTGAGCACGCCCTTTACCACGCTCGGGCACGGTCCGACTGCACAGCGTGTCCGGAGCCCCCTCGTCGATTACGCAGTGTATATGAGCTATGTCCCTGAGTGACGATCCTGGTGTATCGTCCCGACGGGGGCTGCTCCGCGCACCGAACCGGCGCAGCGAAGTACCGGAACTCGAGGGGGGCGACGGGCGATGCACGGCCAATGGACGATCAACCCGACGCGGCGGGGGCAGGGACCACGACCCGGGACGGCGACGCGGTGAGCGCGTCCGGAGCGGCCCTGCCCCGCCGGCCCGCCCCCGCCACCGGTCCGGGCGTGTTCCCGCAGCTCTTCCTCGCGGTCCTGTGCGGGGGTTACGCCACGGGCGCCGCCTTCGGCTGGGGCTCGGCCCGCATGGCCAAGGTCATGGGCGACTTCGGGCTGAGCGGCGCGGCCTGCCTGGCCGCGATCTCCTGCTTCTGGTACGGGCGCACGCACGGCACCCGGTTCCGCCCGGCCTGGCTGCTGTTCGCCGCGTCCTCCGCCATGGCCGGCTTCGGCAACGCCATCTGGGGCTGGTACGAGGTCGTCCTGCGCAGCGACGTCCCCGCCACGTCGCCCGCCGACTTCTGCTTCCTGCTCTTCGCGCCGCCCGCCATCATCGGCCTGCTGGTGCTGGCCCGCCGGCCCGTCACCCGCGCCGGCTGGGTGTGCCTGGCCCTGGACTCCTGGCTCATCGGCGGCTCGCTGCTGACCCTCTCCTGGAGCCTGGCCCTCGCCCACACCGCGCACTTCGCCGGCGAGGCCGTGGCGCACGTCGCGCTCTCCCTGGCCTACCCGCTGCTGGACATCGTGCTGGTGTCCATGGTGCTGGCCCTGCACTTCCGGCGGTCCTCCGCCAACCGCTCGGCCATCAACACCGCCATCGCGGCGCTCGCCCTGACGGTGCTGTGCGACGCCCTGTTCACCTCCCCGCTGCTGCGCGTCCACTACCGCTCCGGCCAGATCCTCGACGCCGGCTGGTTCGCCGGCTACATGCTCATGGCGTACGCGCCCTGGGTGGCCCGCGAGGGGAACGGCGAGACCGCCGGCGGCCGCGGCCGCCCCGTCCCGCAGAACGCCGGCCGGCCCATCGCCGGCTCCCTCGCCGCCCTCACCCCGTACCTGGCCGCCGCCGTCTGCACGCTGGGCATCCTGTACAACGTCCTCGACGGCCACCACGTCGACCGCGTGGTGCTCTTCACCGGCTGCACCGTCGTCCTCGCCCTCGTCGTCCGCCAAGGCATCATGCTGCTGGACAACATCTCCCTCACCCAGGAACTGGCGCAGAAGGAGAACCACTTCCGCTCCCTGGTGCAGGGCTCCAGCGACGTCATCATGATCGCCGCACCCACCGGCATACTGCGCTACGTCAGCCCCGCCGCCGCCGGGGTCTACGGGCGCGACGCCGAGGAACTCGTCGGCTCCGAGCTGGCCTCCCTCATCCACCCCGAGGACCTCGGGCGCGTGGTGCACGAAGTACGCCGCTTCCTGGCCGCACCGCCCTCCGAGGAGCCCGCCACGCGCATCGAGTGCCGCTTCCGCTCCGGCAACGGCGAGTGGCTCAACGTGGAGTCCACCGTCAACCGCCACCACGGCGGCCTGATCTTCAACAGCCGCGACGTCACCGAACGCGTCCGGCTCCAGGCCCAGTTGCAGCACACCGCCGAGCACGACCCGCTCACCGACCTGCCCAACCGCGCCCTGTTCACCAAGCGCGTCCAGCAGGCCCTCAGCGGCCGCAGAGTGACCGACGCCGGCACCGCCGTGCTCTTCATCGACCTCGACGGCTTCAAGGCCGTCAACGACACCGTCGGCCACCAGGCCGGCGACGAACTGCTGGTCCAGGCCGCCCGCCGGCTCCAGGACTCCGTGCGCGCCGGCGACTCCACCGCCCGCTTCGGCGGCGACGAGTTCGCCGCGCTCATCCTCGGCGACGGCACCCGCGACCCCGCCGCCCGCGAGTACCGCATCCTGGAGATCGCCGACCGGCTGCGCGTCACCCTCTCCCAGCCCTACCTGGTCGAAGGAGGCACCGAGGTCCGCGTCGCCGCCAGCATCGGCGTCGCCTTCGCCGAGCCCGGCATCACCCCCGGCACCCTCATGCGCAACGCCGACCTGGCCATGTACCGCGCCAAGCAGGCCGGCAAGGGCCGCGTCGAGCTGTACGCGCCCCAGATGCAGGACGACGTCGTCCGCCGCGCCGAGCTCGCCACCCGGCTGCGCACCGCGCTGCACGACGGCCAGTTCGCCCTGCTGCACCAGCCCGTCGTCGACCTGGCCACCGGCCGCATCACCGCCGTCTCCGCCCAGGCCCGCTGGCGCTCCGCCCAGGGCATCCTCTTCACCCCGGACGAATTCCTGCGCGTGGCCGAAAGGGACCGCACGGACGAGACGGTACGCACCGCCGAACTGGGCCGCTGGACGCTGGAGAAGGCCGCCGAACAGGCCGCCCGCCGGTGCGCCGCCGGTCACCCCGTGCCCGTCCACGTCCGTCTGCCCGCCGCCCGGCTGGTCGACAAGTCGCTGCCCGCCAAGGACATCGAGGCCCTCATCCTCCGCCACGACCTGCCCTCCGGCTCCCTCGTCCTGGAGCTCACCGGCAGCGACCCGCGGCTGCCCCTGGACGAGCTGGAGCGCCGGCTCGTCTCCCTGCGCCGCTTCGGCGTCCGTGTCGCCCTCGACGGCTTCGGCAGCGGATACGCCGCCATGAGCGCCCTGCGCCGGCTCCCCATCGACGTCCTCAAGCTCGACCGCGGCCTGGTCGACGGCGTGGCCGAATCCGCCCGGCTGCACAAGATCACCGCCGGGTTGCTGCGCATCGCCACCGACCTGGGCATGGAGTCCGTGGCCGAGGGCGTCGACGGCCCCGAGCAGGTCCGCGCCCTGCGCGCGATGGGCTGCACCCATGGCCAGGGCCTGGCCTTCGCCGGCGCCCTCGACGAGCACCGGCTGCGGCACGCCCTCGACTCCGGCCCGTACACATTGCCGAACGATCAGGCCAACGAGGGGCAACAAGTCCTCGTGGGCGGCGCACTGCCCGTACGATCCGGTGCGGTGGGTGGACCCGGAGCCCTGGCACATGCTCCATTGCGCTCAAATAATGAGACGCCCGTCCCACCCGCTTGACACTGGATGTCCGCCGGAGGGAGGGTCGATGCCATGCGCACCCGAATTCTCGTACTTGGACAGCGCGTCGGCTGAAGCGGGCCGTACGACCGGCCCCGCTGACCTCCCCGGCGCGCTCCCCTCGCTTGCCTCCCGGCACGAGGGGTTTTTTGTTTCCCGGACCCGGGTCCCGCCGCCCGGAACCCCGCCGATTCCGTCCCACCCGGACCATCCTTCGAGAAGAGAATGTCGATGACAGAGCAGGCCACCGGGGCCCATCATCCGCAGCCGCGGCCCCGCAGCGGCGCCCAGACACCCTCCCCCGTCGAGCACGTCACCGGCGCGCAGTCCCTCATCCGCTCCCTGGAGGAGGTGGGGGCGGAGATCGTCTTCGGCATCCCCGGTGGTGCGATCCTCCCGGCCTACGACCCCCTGATGGACTCCTCGAAGGTCCGCCACGTCCTCGTCCGCCACGAGCAGGGCGCCGGCCACGCGGCCACCGGCTACGCCCAGGCCACCGGCAAGGTCGGCGTCTGCATGGCCACCTCCGGCCCCGGCGCCACCAACCTGGTCACGCCCATCGCCGACGCGCACATGGACTCCGTCCCCCTGGTGGCCATCACCGGCCAGGTCGCCTCCAAGTCGATCGGCACGGACGCCTTCCAGGAGGCGGACATCTGCGGCATCACCATGCCGATCACCAAGCACAACTGGCTGGTCACCGACGCCGCCGAGATCCCCCGGACGATCGCCGAGGCCTTCCACGTCGCCTCCACCGGCCGGCCCGGCCCGGTGCTGGTGGACATCGCCAAGGACGCCCTCCAGTCGATGACCACCTTCTCCTGGCCGCCGCACACCGACCTGCCCGGCTACCGGCCCGTCACCAAGCCGCACTCCAAGCAGATCCGCGAGGCCGCCCGGCTCATCACCCAGTCCCGGCGCCCGGTGCTCTACGTCGGCGGCGGCGTGCTCAAGGCCGACGCCACCGCCGAGCTCAAGGTCTTCGCCGAGCTCACCGGCGCCCCCGTCACCACCACCCTGATGGCCCTCGGCGCCTTCCCCGACAGCCACCCGCAGCACCTGGGCATGCCCGGCATGCACGGCTCCGTCGCCGCCGTCACCTCGCTCCAGAAGGCCGACCTCATCGTCGCCCTCGGCGCCCGCTTCGACGACCGCGTCACCGGCCGGCTCGAGTCCTTCGCCCCGCACGCAAAGATCGTCCACGCCGACATCGACCCCGCCGAGATCGGCAAGAACCGCACCGCCGACGTGCCGATCGTCGGCGACGCCCGCGAGGTCCTGGCCGACCTCATCGTCGCCGTCCAGGCCGAGCACGCCGAGGGCCACCGCGGCGACTACACCGAGTGGTGGGCGGACCTCGACCGCTGGCGCGCCACCTACCCCCTCGGCTACGACGACCCCGAGGACGGCAGCCTCTCCCCGCAGCGCGTCATCCAGCGCCTGGGACAGCTCGCCCCCGAGGACACCATCTGGACCGCCGGCGTCGGCCAGCACCAGATGTGGGCCGCCCACTTCATCGGCTACGAACGCCCCCGCACCTGGCTCAACTCCGGCGGCGCCGGCACCATGGGCTACGCCGTGCCCGCCGCCATGGGCGCCAAGGCCGGCGCCCCCGAGCGCACCGTGTGGGCCGTGGACGGCGACGGCTGCTTCCAGATGACCAACCAGGAGCTGGTCACCTGCGCACTCAACAACCTGCCCGTCAAGGTCGCCATCATCAACAACGGCGCCCTGGGCATGGTCCGCCAGTGGCAGACGCTCTTCTACGACCAGCGGTACTCCAACACCGTCCTGCACTCCGGCCCCGGGGACCACGGCACCCCCGCCCCCGCCGCCGGCACCCGCGTCCCCGACTTCGTCAAGCTCGCCGAGGCCATGGGCTGCGTGGGCCTGCGCTGCGAGGACCCCGCCGACCTGGACAAGGTCATCGCCGAGGCCAACGCCATCAACGACCGGCCCGTCGTCGTGGACTTCATCGTCCACCAGGACGCCATGGTCTGGCCCATGGTCGCCGCCGGCACCTCCAACGACGAGATCTTCGCGGCCCGCGGCGTGCGCCCGGACTTCGACGGCATCGACGCCGACTGACGCCGCAGCACGAGACCGAGAGGGAAGAAGGCCAAGGGCCATGACCAAGCACACGCTCTCCGTCCTGGTGGAGAACACCCCCGGCATCCTCGCCCGGGTCGCCGCACTGTTCTCCCGGCGCGGCTTCAACATCGACTCGCTCGCCGTCGGCGTGACCGAGCACCCCGACATCTCACGCATCACCATCGTCGTCAACGTCGAGACGCTCCCCCTGGAGCAGGTCACCAAGCAGCTCAACAAGCTCGTCAACGTGCTGAAGATCGTCGAGCTGGAGGAGAGCGCCGCGGTCCAGCGCGAGCTCGTCCTCGTGAAGGTGCGCGCCGACAACGAGACCCGCTCCCAGATCGTGGAGATCGTCCAGCTCTTCCGCGCCAAGACCGTCGACGTCGCCCCCGAGGCCGTCACCATCGAGGCCACCGGCAGCGGCGACAAGCTCGGCGCCATGCTGAGGATGCTCGAGCCGTTCGGCATCAAGGAACTGGTGCAGTCCGGCACGATCGCCATAGGACGCGGCGCCCGCTCCATCACCGACCGCAGCCTGCGCGCGCTCGACCGCTCGGCCTGACGGCCGGACCGCAGACCACCCGAACCCCACCCGTCCCGCCCGTCATACGGTGGGACCCACACCGGAACGACCGGAAACAAGGAGATATCCCACGTGGCCGCCGAGCTCTTCTACGACAACGACGCCGACCTCTCCCTCATCCAGCGCCGCAAGGTCGCTGTCCTCGGCTACGGCAGCCAGGGCCACGCCCACGCGCTGTCGCTCCGCGACTCGGGCGTCGACGTCCGCGTGGGCCTGCCGGAGGCCTCCACGTCCCGCGTGAAGGCCGAGGAGCAGGGCCTGCGCGTCGTCACCCCCGCCGAGGCCGCCGCCGAGGCCGACGTCATCATGATCCTGGTGCCGGACCCGGTCCAGGCCAAGGTCTACGAGGAGTCGGTCAAGGAGCACCTGAAGGACGGCGACGCCCTCTTCTTCGGCCACGGCTTCAACATCCGCTTCGGCTTCATCAAGCCCCCGGCCGGCGTCGACGTCTGCATGGTCGCCCCCAAGGGCCCCGGCCACCTGGTGCGCCGTCAGTACGAGGAGGGCCGCGGCGTGCCGTGCATCGCCGCCGTCGAGCAGGACGCCACCGGTGGCGCCTTCGCGCTCGCCCTCTCCTACGCCAAGGCCATCGGCGGCACCCGCGCCGGCGTCATCAAGACGACGTTCACCGAGGAGACCGAGACCGACCTCTTCGGCGAGCAGGCCGTCCTCTGCGGTGGCGCCTCCGCCCTGGTCAAGGCGGGCTTCGAGACCCTGGTCGAGGCCGGCTACCAGCCCGAGATCGCGTACTTCGAGTGCCTGCACGAGCTCAAGCTCATCGTGGACCTCATGTACGAGGGCGGCCTGGAGAAGATGCGCTGGTCGGTCTCCGAGACCGCCGAGTGGGGCGACTACGTCACCGGCCCCCGCATCGTCACCGACGCCACCAAGGCCGAGATGAAGAAGGTCCTCGGCGAGATCCAGGACGGCACCTTCGCCAAGAACTGGATGAAGGAGTACGAGGCCGGCCTGCCGAAGTACAACGAGTACAAGAAGGCCGACGAGGACCACCTCCTCGAGACCACCGGCAAGAAGCTGCGCAAGCTGATGAGCTGGGTCGACGACAAGGAGTGAGCTCCCGCCCGCGGGGCCGCGGCATCCGCCGCGGCCCCGCGGGCGTTCCCTCCCCACGCGCTCCCGGGCGCCGTTACACTGCGGAGCACATACGCGTCAGGCTCACAGCGTCGTGCGTCTTCCACGCGGCTGCCCCCCTTCACCGCCTTCGGCCGTCGGGACGGCCGTCGGCGAAGGACAGTAGAGGACTGAACCACGTGAGCACTGCTTCGCCTCGCAAGCCCGTCGTACTCATCGCCGAAGAACTCTCGCCCGCCACCGTGGACGCCCTCGGCCCCGACTTCGAGATCCGGCACTGCGACGGCGCCGACCGCACCGCGCTGCTCCCCGCGATCGCCGACGTCGACGCGGTCCTGGTGCGCTCGGCCACGCGCATCGACGCCGAGGCCATCGCCGCCGCCAAACGGCTGCGGGTGGTCGCGCGGGCCGGCGTGGGCCTGGACAACGTCGACGTGGCCGCCGCCACCAAGGCCGGCGTGATGGTCGTCAACGCCCCCACCTCCAACATCGTCACCGCCGCCGAGCTGGCCTGCGGCCTGCTGATCGCCACCGCCCGCAACATCCCGCAGGCCGACGCCGCCCTCAAGCGCGGCGAGTGGAAGCGGTCGAAGTACACCGGCGTGGAGCTGTCCGAGAAGACCCTCGGCGTGGTGGGCCTGGGCCGCATCGGCGTGCTCGTCGCCCAGCGCATGGCGGCCTTCGGCATGAAGATCGTCGCGTACGACCCGTACGTGCAGCCCGCCCGCGCCGCGCAGATGGGCGTGCGGCTGGTGACGCTGGACGAGCTGCTGGCGGCCTCCGACTTCATCACCGTCCACCTGCCGAAGACCCCCGAGACGGTCGGCCTCATCGGCGACGAGGCGCTGCGCAAGGTCAAGCCGGCCGTCCGCATCGTCAACGCCGCCCGCGGCGGCATCGTGGACGAGGAGGCGCTCGCCGCCGCGCTCAAGGAGGGCCGGGTCGCCGGCGCCGGCCTCGACGTCTACGCCGTCGAGCCGTGCACCGACTCGCCGCTCTTCGAGTTCGACAATGTGGTCGCCACCCCGCACCTGGGCGCCTCCACCGGCGAGGCGCAGGAGAAGGCGGGCCTCGCGGTCGCCCGGTCGGTGCGGCTCGCGCTGGCCGGTGAGCTGGTGCCCGACGCGGTCAACGTGCAGGGCGGTGTCATCGCCGAGGACGTCAAGCCTGCGCTGCCGCTGGCCGAGAAGCTGGGCCGGATCTTCACCGCGCTGGCCGGCGAGGTCGCGGTGCGGCTGGACGTCGAGGTGTACGGCGAGCTCACCCAGCACGACGTGAAGGTGCTCGAACTCTCCGCGCTCAAGGGCGTCTTCGAGGACGTCGTCGACGAGACGGTGTCGTACGTCAACGCCCCCCTGTTCGCCCAGGAGCGCGGCGTGGAGGTACGGCTCACCACCGGCTCGGAGTCCCCCGACCACCGCAACGTGGTCACCGTCCGCGGCACGCTCGCCGCCGGCGGCGAGGTCGCCGTCTCCGGCACCCTGGCCGGCCCCAAGCACCTGCAGAAGATCGTCGCCGTCGGCGACCACGACGTGGACCTGGCCCTGGCCGAGCACATGGCGTTCCTGCGCTACGCCGACCGGCCGGGCGTCGTCGGCACGATCGGCCGCGTCCTGGGCGCCGCGGGCATCAACAT
Source organism: Streptomyces mashuensis (assembly GCF_014654785.1). GTDB lineage: Bacteria > Actinomycetota > Actinomycetes > Streptomycetales > Streptomycetaceae > Streptomyces > Streptomyces mashuensis. The sequence goes on along the minus strand of NZ_BNBD01000006.1, from coordinate 119,972 downwards.
CGCCGGGATGCAGGTGTCGCGGACGGTCGAGGCGGGCGAGGCGCTGGTCGCCCTCACCGTCGACGAGGCCGTGCCGGCGCCGGTGCTGGCGGAGATCGCCGCCGAGATCGGTGCGGCGTACGCCCGTGCGGTCGACCTGACCTGAGCCGACCGGCGAACAGCACGGCGGCCGGGACCCGAGGGTCCCGGCCGCCGTGCTGTTCCACGAACGGTACGTCACCGCCCGCGGTGCCGGGCCCGTGCCTTGGCACGGGCCAGTGCGCGCCGCTGTTCCGCCTCCGCTGCCTGCCGTCGCTTGGCCGCCGCGCGGTTCTCCGACGTCGTCCGCTCGAACGCCTCCCGCAGCGCGTCCTGCGCGGCGGTCGTCACCGGCCGTCCCGCCTGCTCGCGGGCGGCGGCACGCGCCGCCCGCTTGGCGTTCCCCCGGCGGGGCCGCGGCACGCGGTCCGCGGTGACCACCGGCGCGGCGAGCGCGGTGTCGAGCAGCGGGCCGAAGTCCCGCCGGACGAACTCCTCCAGCTCGGGCCCCGTCGGTTCGCCGCCGAAGACGTGCCGCGCCGCGCGGACGCCGTCGCCGTCGTGGACCTCCAGGACGCCGACCCAGAAGGGGTCGTCGAAGAACACGCTGAACGTGCTCGGCATCGTTCCTCCCATGGTTGTGGTGCGGAGGGACGAACCGGACACCCTGGGAGGGAGGTTACTGACCCGCGGGGACCGCGGGCGCCCGGACTACCGACCGGGGCTGTGTTTTCGTTCGTCCCGCCATGAAACTACCCGCTATGGACTATCTGCGCATCGCCGCGGAGTTACGTGCCCGTATCGCCTCGGGCGAGCTCGGGCCGGGGGAGAAGGTCCCGTCCACGCGCCGCATCACGCAGGAGTGGGGCGTGGCCATGGCCACGGCCGGCAGGGCCCTGGCGGTCCTCCGGGAGGAGGGTCTGGTTCGCACGGTGCCGGGGGTCGGCACGCTGGTGGCCACGGACGGTGCGCCGCGCCGCGGCCGGCGGCCCCGGGCGCGGGTGGCGCTGACCCGGGAGCAGGTGGTGCGGACGGCGATCGCGATCGCCGACGCGCGCGGTTCGGCGGCCCTGTCGATGCGGTCGCTGGCGGCGGCGCTGGGCGTGCCGACGATGATGCTGTACCGCCATGTGCCGGGGAAGGCGGGGCTGCTGGTGCTGATGGCGGAGACGGTTCGCGCCGAGGCGCCCGACCGCGCCGCGTGCCCGGGGGCGGTGGCCCGCCGGCAATGGGAGCTCTACCGCCGTCACCCTTGGCTGGTGGCGACGCCTCCACCGTCGGACGACACCCCCCTGACGGCCTCGGTCACGGCGCTGCTGCGCGGTCTGGCCCTGCGTCTGGGGGAGGGGGCGGAACCGGCGGGCCTGGAGGGGGCGCTGGAGTTCGGCCTGGAACGGCTGGTGGGCTGCGGGGCGCACGGGCACGGCGGGGACGGCGGTGCCGCCGGGTGAGACGGCGGCACCTGCTCGTACCGCCCGTTCAGCGGGTCACGCCCGCCGGTTCCCTCGGCTCCGTCGTCGCGTCGGCCCGCCGCTCGCTCGTCCGCAGGGTCCTGGCCGCCAGGGCCGACGCCAGGAGGAAGACCACCCCGCCGGCCACCGCCGCCACGTGCATCCCGTGCACGAAGGCGTCGCGGGCCGCCGTGAGGACCGTGTCGGCCAGGGTGCCGGGCAGGGCGCGGGCCGCGCCGACCGCCTGGCCGAGCGTTTCGGCCGCCGCGTCGGCGGCCGGGCGCGGCAGGTCCGCGGGGAGGGCGGGCGGGACGTCGGCGCGGTAGACCGCCGTGCCGACGGAGCCGAAGACGGCCATGCCCAGCGCGCCGCCGAACTCCTGGCCCGACTCCAGCAGGGACGCGGCCGTGCCGGCCTTGGCCACCGGCGTCGTGCTCAGGGCGAGGTCGGAGACCAGCGCCATGACAGTGATGATGCCGCAGCCCACGACGGCCGCCGCGATCAGCGTGGTCCACAGGTCGTCCGGCCCGGCCAGGGCCAGCAGGCCGAAGCCGGCGGCCGCGACGACGAAGCCGGCGGCGATGACGTACGCCTTCTGCACGCGCTGGGCGACGGCGGTCGCCACCGGGCCGGCCGTGCCGATGGCCACGGACGGCGCGATGCTCCACAGCGCCGCCTCCAGCGGGCCCTTGCCGAGGACGCCCTGGAGGTACTGCGTGGTGAAGAAGCTGGACCCCATCATGCCGAAGGCGGCGATCGTGTTGACGGTGATGCCGGCGCCGAAGAGGCGGTGCCGGAACAGGTCCCGGCCGAGCAGCGCGTGCGGGTGGCGGCGCTGCCGGCGGACGAAGACCCAGCCGACGAGCAGGCCGGCGGCGATGGTCCCGGCCGCGACGGCGTCCACCGCGTTGTCCGCGGCGATCCGCTTCATGCCGTACGTCACCGGCAGCACCGCCGCCATCGACAGCGGCACGGACAGCAGGTCGAAGCGGCCCGGCGCCGGGTTCTTCGACTCGGGCACGAGGAACGGGGCGAGCACCAGCAGCAGGGCCATGGCCGGCACGTTGACGAGGAAGACCGAGCCCCACCAGAAGTGCTCCAGCAGCAGGCCGCCCAGCACGGAACCCAGGGCGATGCCGCCGGCCATGACGCCGGACCAGATGCCGATGGCCTTGGACCGCTGCCGGTCGTCCCGGAACATCTCGCGGACCAGCGCCATCGTGCTGGGCATCAGCGTGGCGCCGCCGATGCCGAGCACGGCGCGGGCCGCGATGAGCATCGGCGCGTTCGGCGCGTACGCCGCGGCGACCGAGGCCGCACCGAACGCCGCGGCACCGGCGAGCAGCAGCTTGCGGCGGCCGATGCGGTCGCCCAGCGAGCCCATGGTGATCAGCAGCCCGGACAGCGCGAACGCGTAGATGTCGAAGATCCACAGCTGCTGCGCGCCGGTGACGTGCAGCGATTCGCTGATGGAGGGGATCGCGAAGAAGAGGACGGAGACGTCCATGGAGACCAGGAGAAGCGGCAGGAGGAGGACGGTGAAGGCCGTCCACTCCCTGCGCCCGGCGAGGGCCGGGCCGGCGTGCGTCGTCATGGTCACGACCATACAAGCGTCTTAAACGCTTGTCTATGACGCTTGTATAAGACAGCCGTCTGTGACGCTTGTCAGGGGCGCCGCTAGGCTGCGCGCATGGGACATCGCGAAGACCTCCTCGACGGCGCGAAGCGCTGCCTGCTGGAGAAGGGCTGGGTGCGCACGACCGCGCGCGAGATCGTGGCCGCCTCCGGCGCCAACCTGGCCTCGATCGGCTACCACTACGGCTCCAAGGAAGCCCTCATGCTGGAGGCGTTCATGCGCCTGACGGAGGAGTGGGGCGAGGGCGTGGGCCGCAGCCTGGCGGAGAACGCCGCCGAGGCGCCCTCCCGCGAGGACCGGGTCGCGCACGTCGTGGACGCGCTCGTGGCGAGCTTCGGTGACAGCCGTGACTTCTGGAGCGTCCAGCTGGAGGTGATGGGCCAGCTGGGCAACCACCCCGAGCTGCGCGAGCGGTTCGCCGCCGTGCTGCCGCAGGGTCGCGAGGGGATGACCGCCATCTTCGAGGGCGTCGACGACAAGGACGTGCCCGAGCGTGCCTCGCGCACCGCCGGCGCCGTCTACCACGCACTGTTCATCGGGCTGTGGGTGCAGTGGCTCATCAAGCCCGAGGCGGCGCCCGACGGGCGGGACGTCGTCGAGGGGATGCGCCGCATCCTGGCCGGCACGGTGCTGGAGCCGGGGGAGCCCGGGGAGTCCCGGGACGACGCGCCGACAGCGAAATAGCGTTGCGCGAAGGTGTGTTCGCGGGGCGTACTGGACCTGACGGGACGTTGTGGGGTCTACTGAAGACTAGTTGCCCCAGGCATCTGTTCTGGGGCGGCTGTTGCTCTGCTTGCTCCGCCTCCACCGCGTTGTCGACATCCAGTCCGGAAGAGCCGCCTGGAAGGTCCCACCATGACCGTGACAGACAGCCACCGCAGCGCACCGGCGACCCCGGTCTTCCCGCAGGACCGCACCTGCCCCTACGACCCCCCGCCCGCCTACCCCGAACTGGCCGCGCAGGGCCCGCTGAGCCGGATGAGCCTCTACGACGGACGCGAGGTCTGGTTCGTCACCGGCCACGCCGAGGCCCGTGCCCTGCTCGCCGACCCCCGCCTGTCCTCGGACCGGCACCGCCCGGAGTTCCCCGTCGTCCTGCCCGCGGCCGAGAAACAGGCCGAGACCGACCCCGTACCGCTCGTCTCCGTCGACGACCCCGAGCACGCCCGGCAACGCCGCATGCTCATCCGCTACTTCAGCCACAAGCGCATTACCGCGCTGCGGCCCTTCATCCAGTCCACCGTGGACCGCCTCATCGACGCGATGCTCGCCGCGGGGAACGAGGCCGAGCTCGTCTCCGCCTTCGCCCTGCCCGTGCCGTCGATGGTCATCTGCGAGCTGCTGGGCGTCCCCTACGCCGACCACGACTTCTTCGAGGGCTGCTCCCGCCGTCTGCTCTCGGCCGGTACGTCCGACGAGGTGATCGCCGCCCGCGACGAGCTCCTGGACTACCTCGGCGGGCTGGTGGACGAGGGGCGCGCCGCCGAGGGCGGCCTCCTCGCCGAAGTGGCCGCCGAGCACATCGCCACCGGCGGGACCGACCGCGAAGAGCTGCGCAACATCGCGCTGATACTGCTGGTCGCCGGCCACGAGACCACGGCCAACATGATCTCCCTGGGCACCTACGTCCTCCTGCGCCACCCCGAGCAGCTCGCCGCGCTCCGCGCCGACCCGGCCCTCCTGCCCGGCGCCGTCGAGGAGCTGCTGCGGCACCTGTCGATCGCCGACGGGATGGTCCGGCTGGCCACGGAGGACATCGAGATCGCCGGCCACACCATCAGGGCCGGCGAAGGCGTCCTGTTCCCCACCTCCGTGATCAACCGCGACGCCACCGTCTACGAGGACCCGGACCGCCTCGACGTGCGCCGCACCGCCCGCCACCACGTGGCGTTCGGCCACGGAGTGCACCAGTGCCTCGGGCAGAACCTGGCCCGCGCCGAGATGGAGATCGCGTTCTCCGCCCTCCTCACCCGCATCCCCGGGCTGCGGCTGGCCGTTGCCCCGGAGGAAGTGTCCTTCAAGCCGGGTACGACCATCCAGGGTCTGTACACCCTCCCGGTCGCCTGGTGACCTGAGCACAACCGAGGAACGGAGAACCCCATGCGCGTCAGCATCGACTCCAGCGTCTGCATCGGCTCGGGCATGTGCGCCCTGACCGCGCCGAGCGTCTTCGACCAGGACGACGAGGGCTACGGCACCGTCCGTCCCGGCCGTGCGGACGGCGCCGGCGACCCCCTGGTGAAGGAGGCGGTCCGCGCCTGCCCGGTGCAGGCCGTCCGCCTCGACGAGGACTGACGCCGCCGTCGCCCGGGCTACCGCAGCCGGGCGGCCTTCAGCGTCATGTGCAGCAGCAGCCGGTCCTCGCCGTTGTCCAGGTCGAGGCCGGTCAGCTGCTCCACCCGGTTCAGCCGGTAGTACAGCGTCTGCCGGTGCACGCCCAGCGCCGCCGCCGCACGCCCCGCCTGGCCCGCGCAGTCGAGGTAGACCTCGGCCGTCCGGGCCAGTTCGGTGTGCTGGCCGGCCAGCAGTGGCCGTACCGCCTCGTCCGCCGCCCGGCCGGCCGACAGGTCCGTCAGCACCCGGTAGGGCCCGATGCCCGACCACTCCGCCACGGGGCCCAGGCGCCGCTCGGCCAGTGCGGCGCGCGCCGCGGCCAGCGCCTCCGCCCACACCTCCGGCAGCTCCGCCAGGCCCCGCCGCGGCGTGCCCACACCGGCCGCCGCCGACGCCGGCGTCGCCGCCCGGCCCGCCCGCGGGGAGCGCAGCAGCCGGTCGGCAGCGCCGTGGGCGGGGGCGGGCGTGCTGGTGGCGCGCAACCGTACGAGCGCCGCGAGCGCCGTCCCGCCGCCGGGCAGGGAGCCCGGCACCGCGCACAGCGCCGCCACACCCGCCTGCGCCGCCAGCGCCGACGCCGTGCTGTCCGGCGCACCCTCCGCCCCGCCCTCCGCGGCCGCCCCCGGTGCCTCGTCCTCACCGGCGTCCCCGGTCCGCCACGGTGCGACCGCCACCAGCGTCAGCGGCCCGTCCGCGCTCGGCCCCAGGGCCTCCCGCAGCGCCGTGCGCGCCGCCTCCCGCGTCGCGGGCCGCGCCGTCAGCAGCTCCCGCAGCAGCTCACCGAGCTCCGCCCCGGCCCGCGCCTCGGCCGCCAGCAGGGCGCCGATGCGGCCCGCGGCCTCCATGGCGTGCGCCAGCCGCGGATCGCGCAGCGGCACGCCCAGGTCCAGCTCCGCCAGGTGCCCGTCGTCCAGCAGCCACACGTAGCCGTGCACCACCCCGCGGTGCCGCACGGGCAGGCAGATGCGGCCCTTGAAGACGCCCGCCGCCGGGTCCGGCGGGATGCGCAGCGGCGCCTGGGCGCGCGCGATGCCGAACGCCTCGAACCAGGCCCGCACGGCGGCCGTCGACCGCCGCTGGAGGATCGAGCGGGTGCGCACCGGGTCCATCATCAGGTCCAGGTCGTCGTCGCCGCCGTGCGCGCCGAAGGCGATCAGCCCGAAGTCGCGGTCCTCCAGCGTCGCGGGGGCGCCCAGCGCCGCCGAGATCTCGTCCACGAGCTGCTGGTACTCACCCCGCATGCGCCCCGCACTCCTTCCCGCGCCGTCCCCGCGCTGTTTTCGGCCATTGGTGAGCCATCATTGTCATACAACTGTCTGAGATCCCGGCCACGAACGCGTGACAGCTGTCGATGGTCCGGAATATGGCGGGAACTCTACGTTTCACGATGAGTTTCCTATGCCGTCGTCCCCGTGACGAGGGCCGTCATCGTGGAGGTGCCCCGTGCTGGGTCCCGTGATCCTCGCCGCTTCGCGCAGCGACCGCATGCGCCGTTTCGTCTCGGCCGCCCCGGGCACCAAGCAGGTCGTCGACCGCTTCATCGCGGGTGAGACCGTCGACCAGGTCGTTCCCGTGGTCGAGGACGCCACGGCCAAGGGCCTCGAGGTCACCCTGGACGTGGTGGGCGAGGACATCACCACCGTCGAGCAGTCCTACGCCGCGCGCGACGCCTACCTGGAGCTGATAGCCCGGCTCAAGGAGCTGGAGCTCGGCCCGCGGGCCGAGATGTCGGTCAAGCTGTCCATGTTCGGCCAGGCGCTGGAGAACGGTCACGAGCTGGCCCTCGCCAACGTCCGCCCCGTGGTCGAGGCCGCCGCCGCCATCGGCACCACGGTTACGCTGGATGCCGAGGACCACACCACCCTCGACTCGATGTTCGCCATCCACGAGGAGCTGCGGAAGGACTTCCCGCAGACCGGCTGCGTCATCCAGGCGTACCTGTTCCGCACCGAGGACGACGCCCGCCGCCTGGCCGAGGCCGGCAGCCGCGTGCGCATCGTCAAGGGCGCCTACAAGGAGCCCGCCTCGGTCGCGTACCAGGACAAGGCCGAGATCGACAAGGCGTTCGTCCGCATCCTCAAGATCCTGATGGCGGGCAAGGGATACCCGATGATCGGCTCGCACGACCCGCGGCTGATCGCCATCACCAAGGAGCTGGCCCGGCAGGCCGGGCGCAACCCGGACGAGTACGAGTTCCAGATGCTGTACGGCATCCGGAGCGACGAACACGTCCGCCTGGCCGCCGAGGGCCACCGGATGCGCGTGTACACCGCGTACGGCACCGACTGGTACGGCTACTTCATGCGCCGTCTGGCCGAGAAGCCGGCCAACCTGCTGTTCTTCGCCCGCTCCATCCTCACCAAGGGCTGAGCCGCACACACCCCCGTAGCCCCGAAGGAGAAACGGAACCCATGGACGCTGTGACCCAGGTCCCCGCGCCGGTCAACGAGCCGGTGCACAGCTACGCGCCCGGCAGCCCCGAGCGGGCCCGGCTGGAGACCAAGCTCAAGGAGCTCGCCGCCAACCCGGTCGACCTGCCGATGACCATCGGCGGCGAGAAGCGCATGGGCGGCGGCGAGCCGTTCACCGTCGTGCAGCCGCACAACCACCAGGCCGTGCTCGGCACGTACCGCAACGCCACGCAGCAGGACGCGCAGGACGCCATCGACGCGGCCCTCGCCGCCGCCCCGGCGTGGCGCGCGATGTCCTTCGACGACCGCGCCGCGATCATCCTGCGCGCCGCCGAGCTGCTGGCGGGCCCCTGGCGCGAGACGCTGGCCGCCTCCACCATGCTCGGCCAGTCCAAGACCGCGCAGCAGGCCGAGATCGACACGCCCTGCGAGCTCGTCGACTTCTGGCGCTTCAACGTGCACTTCGCGCGCCAGATCCTCGCCGAGCAGCCGGTCGCCAACTCCGCCGGTGTGTGGAACCGCAGCGACCACCGCCCGCTGGAGGGCTTCGTCTACGCGATCACGCCGTTCAACTTCACGGCCATCGCCGGCAACCTGCCGACCGCCCCGGCCCTCATGGGCAACGTGGTCGTGTGGAAGCCGTCCCCGACCCAGACCCACTCCGCGGTGCTGCTCATGCAGCTGCTGGAGGAGGCGGGCCTGCCCAAGGGCGTCATCAACCTGGTGACCGGTGACGGCATCGCCGTCTCCGAGGTGGCCCTCAACCACCCCGAGCTGGCCGGCATCCACTTCACCGGCTCGACCAGGACCTTCCAGTACCTGTGGAAGACGGTCGGCACCAACATCGAGAAGTACAGGTCCTACCCGCGCCTGGTCGGCGAGACCGGCGGCAAGGACTTCGTCGTCGCCCACCCGAGCGCCGACCCCGCCGTGCTGAAGACCGCCCTGACCCGCGGCGCCTTCGAGTTCCAGGGCCAGAAGTGCTCGGCCACCTCCCGCGCCTACATCCCGCGCTCGATCTGGGAGAACGGCTTCAAGGAGGAGTTCGCGGCCGAGGTCGACGGCATCGCCATGGGCGACGTCACCGACCTGTCGAACTTCATCGGCGCCGTCATCGACGACCGTGCCTTCGCCAAGAACAAGGCCGCCATCGACCGCGCCAAGGCCGACGCGTCCTGCACGATCGTCGCCGGCGGCACGTACGACGACTCGGTGGGGTACTTCGTGCGCCCGACCGTCATCGAGTGCACCGACCCGGAGAACGAGGTCTTCACGACCGAGTACTTCGGCCCGGTCCTGGCCGTGCACGTGTACGAGGACGACCAGTACGACGCCATGCTGGAGCAGATGGAGTCGGTGTCCGACTACGCGCTGACCGGTTCGGTCATCGCCAAGGACCGCGCCGCCGCCGCGTACACGATGGAGAAGCTCCGCTTCGCCGCGGGCAACTTCTACATCAACGACAAGTCGACCGGTGCCGTCGTCGGCCAGCAGCCCTTCGGCGGCGGCCGCGCCTCGGGCACCAACGACAAGGCCGGTGCGGCGACCAACCTGCTGCGCTGGGTGTCGACCCGGTCGATCAAGGAGACCCTGGTCCCGCCGACCGACTACCGCTACCCGCACATGGGCTGATCGCAGTCCTGCGCCGAACCCCGCCCCCGCCCGGCCCCCCAGCCGGCCGGGGGCGGTCCGCGTTCACGGCCGTCGCCCCGGGCCCGCCGGCCCGGGGCGACGGCTCACGTCCGCGCCGCTACGGCCTACAGGCCGCCGCAGTACGGCGGGATGACGTTGGAGTGGGACACCCAGCCGCGGGTGCCCTTGGACAGGCCGCCCCGGCTCTTGGCCTTCAGCTGGACGTAGTCCCAGCTGCCCGACGACTTCAGGATGCGGATCGGGTCCTTGAAGTACAGCTGGCCGACGACCGCGCCGGACGTGCTCGCCTTGGTGCGCAGCCGGGTGCCGTCGGTGCGGATGAACGCGTTGTCCTCGTGGCAGACCGAGGCGCGGGTGGCGGCCTGCGGTGCGGCGACGGGGGCGGCCTGGGCCGGGACGGCCAGGGCGGCGGTGGAGCCGATGAGGGCGGCGGTGGCGAGTGCGAGGGATATGCGTCGCACGGATCCTCCGAAGTGTTGCTCGTCGCTGCGGCGATCACCGCAGCGCGATCACCCTAAGCGGCTCCGGAGGACGAACCTGTGGTGATCTTGTCACGTCCCTGTCACGGCTTCCTGTGGGCGCGAGTGACGTGAGAGCGCGTACGGACGGGTGATGCCGCGTCTCAGATAGTAGGACGTCCGACTAATAAGGCAGACAGTGCGGCCCCGCTGACCTAGCGTGGTAGCAGCCGGACGTTCCGCTCCATCGAGCCACGGCGACCGGCGGCCCGTGCCCTCGCGCAGGTGACCCCTGCGGCACGGCGGCCGCCCGCCCCCTCCGAGCCGGCCTCCGCTCCTTCTTTTTCCTCCCCTTTCGCAGAGGAGACGACCCATGGCCGAGTCCGCCACCACCGTCCGCAGGAACCGCCGCCGCGCCGCGCTCGCGGCGGCCGCCGCCGAGCGCAAGGCCGACCGGGTGAACGCCGCCGCCGCGCTCCAGCGCGCGCTCGACCGCCGCGACAACGGCGGCGTCACCGGTCACTGACGGCCGCGCCCCGCGCTCACCGCCCGCCGCGCACCACGTCGAAGCGGTCGATCCGGGCCCCGTTCTCGGCCAGCGCCGACACGCGCAGCCGGGGACGGGAGCCCGGCCGCACCTCGACCGCCAGGAACGAGTGCCCGGTGTAGCGCACCCGCGACCACTCCACCCGTTCCGCCGTCTTCTGCTTGCCCCGGCGCCAGAAGTACGAGGCCACGCTGTCGAGGTCGTGCACATGGCCCTCGTAGCTGTCGGGCACCGGGAAGGAGTACAGCGACTTCCCGGCGCCGCCCGCCGTGACGTACACGATGCCGTCGCGCACCGAGTCGGCCGTGCCGCCGACCGGCACCGCCCGGCCCACCCGGTTGCCGCGGACCGCGTCGGTGCGCTCGTAGACGTGGTTGTGGCCGTTGATCACCAGGTCCACGCCGTGCCGCTCGAAGAGCGGCACCCACGCGTCGCGCACACCGCCGTCGGAGGCGTGCGCGCCCGTGGTGGAGTAGGCGCAGTGGTGGAAGAAGACCACCACGAAGTCGACGTCCCGGTCCGCGCGCAGCTCCCGCAGCTTCCGGTCCAGCCAGGCGGTCTGCCGGCCGCCGCTGTGCCCGGCGTTGGCGGCGATCTCGTACGAGACGTCGTTGGCGTCCAGCGCCACCACGCCCACCGAGCCGTAGACGAAGGCGTACGTGCCCGGTGCCCGGCGCGGGTCGAAGCCGTTGGCCGGCAGCGACCAGCGGGCGCTCTGGCCGCCGTAGCCGTTGGGGGAGTACCACGCCTCCATGTCGTGGTTGCCGGTCGTCACCATCCACGGCACCCGCCCGGCCACCGTCTCGGTCTGGGCGAGGAACTGGTCCCAGACCCGGGCGTCGTAGACGTCGTCCGGCCGGCCCGCGCCGCTGTCGTCGGCGTAGCAGATGTCGCCGGCGTGCAGGTGGAACGCCGGGTCCTGGCCCAGGATCAGCTGGTCGTTGCCGAGCGCGTGGTAGCCCACGCCCTGGTCGCCGAAGGCGGTGAAGACGAACGGCCGGGGGCCGGCCGGCGCGGTGGTGAACGTGCCCACCGTGGTGATGCGGCGGGGGTCGGCGGGGTCGAAGCCGTCGTGGCCCACGCCGTAGTAGTACGTGGTGCCGGGTGCGAGGCCGTCCAGGGCCGCGTGCAGGTAGACCTGGTCCACGGCCGGCAGTTTCTTCGACAGGGGCGGCGTGTGCAGCGTCCGCACCTCGGCGCGGATCCGCTCGCCGAGGTCCCAGGGTCTGGCGCCGATGCGCACGAAGGGCCGGCGCACGGCGAACGGCACCTGCCAGGAGATGCGCATCTGCGTGCGCGCGTCGGCGCCGAAGGCCAGGTGCCGGCCGAAGGGGGCGACCAGGGAGCCGTCGACGGCGCCGGTCGCGGGGGTGGTGACCAGGGTGGGGGAGAGCGGGTGCGCCGCCGCGGGGGAGGACGCCGGGAGCGTCGCGCCCGTGACGGCCGCCGCTCCGGCGGTCGCCGCGCCGGCGCGCAACACCGCGCGCCGGGGCAGGCGCCGGGGGATCCGCGCCCGCAGGTACTCGTGCTGCTCGGCCATCGTCAGGCGGCCGGCGAGTTTCTCGGGGATGCCTACCCGTGGTGTGTCCATGCCGGGAACGTGCCAGCAACGGCACGGCGGGACACGCTCTTTACCCGAACGTGGCCTGTCCGGCCCCGTCCTGCCACCGTTTCGTCCACATGGTGGACGCTGCGTGTCATCCATCGGGATGGGGAGTACGGTCCCCGTATGTCGCGCAGCATCCGCCTCGCAGTGATCCCCGGTGACGGCATCGGCCCGGAGGTCGTCGCCGAGGGCCTCAAGGTCCTCTCCGCCGTGCTCCCTTCGGACGTCAAGCTGGAGACCCGGGAGTACGACCTCGGCGCCCGCCGCTGGCACGCCACCGGGGAGACGCTCCCCGACGCCGAACTCGCCGCCCTCGCGCAGCACGACGCGATCCTGCTCGGCGCGGTCGGCGACCCGTCCGTCCCCTCCGGCGTACTCGAGCGCGGGCTGCTGCTCAAGCTGCGGTTCGCCTTCGACCACTACGTCAACCTCCGCCCGGCGCGGCTCCACCCGCACGCCGCCACGCCGCTGGCCGGCCGGCCGGACATCGACTTCGTCGTCGTCCGCGAGGGCACCGAGGGTCCGTACACGGGCAACGGCGGCTCGCTGCGCACCGGCACCCCCCACGAGGTGGCCACCGAGGTCAGCGTCAACACGGCGCTGGGTGTGGAGCGCGTGGTGCGCGACGCGTACGAGCGGGCCCAGGCCCGGCCCCGCCGGAAGCTCACCCTGGTGCACAAGAACAACGTCCTGGTGCACGCCGGCCGGCTCTGGACGAGCATCTTCGAGCGGGTGGGCACGGAGTACCCCGAGGTCACCACCGACTACCTGCACGTCGACGCGGCCACGATCTTCCTGGTCACCGACCCCGGCCGGTTCGACGTCATCGTCACCGACAACCTCTTCGGCGACATCCTCACCGACCTCGCCGCGGCCGTCACCGGCGGCATCGGGCTCGCGGCCTCCGGCAACATCAACCCCACCGGCGCGTTCCCGTCGATGTTCGAGCCCGTCCACGGCTCGGCGCCCGACATCGCCGGCACCGGCACGGCGGACCCCACCGCCACCGTGCTCTCCGTCGCCCTGCTGCTGCGGCACCTCGGGTACGAGGCCGAGGCGGCCCGCGTCGAGGCGGCCGTCGCCGCCGACCTCGCCGAGCGCGACGGAGTACGCCGTTCCACCGCGGCCACCGGCGACGCGCTGGCAGTACGCGTAGCCACGGTCGGCGACTGACGGCGGCCCGCACACCCTGTGCGCGGCCGCCCCTCCGGAAACCGAAGGACCTGCGGCCGCGCACACACGTTTTCCGCGGACCCCCTCACGAGCGATAATCGGACGTGGGGCCGCGAATATGAGGCGAAGCTCGGACGTCCTCGAACAGAACGGGACGTCGGTGAGCGCGGTCCGCCACGACCGAGTGAAGGACACGCATTCATGACGACGCCCACGATCGAGCTCAAGCCCTCCTCGCACCCGCTCTCCGACGCGGAGCGCGAGAAGATCCTGGCCAACCCCGGATTCGGCCGCCACTTCACCGACCACATGGTCACCATCCGGTGGACCGAGGGCCGCGGCTGGCACGACGCCCAGCTCGTTCCGTACGCGCCCCTGTCGATCGACCCCGCCAACATGACGCTGCACTACGCGCAGACGATCTTCGAGGGCATGAAGGCGTACCGCCGCCCCGACGGCTCGGTCGCCACCTTCCGCCCGGAGGAGAACGCCCGCCGGCTCCAGGCGTCCGCGCGCCGCCTGGCCATGCCCGAGCTGCCGGTCGAGACCTTCATGGCCGCCTGCGACGCGCTGATCAAGCAGGACCGGGCCTGGGTGCCCTCCGGCGGCGAGGCCTCCCTCTACCTGCGGCCGTTCATGTTCGCCACCGAGGTCGGCCTGGGCGTCCGCCCCGCCAACGAGTACCTCTTCGTCGTCATCGCCTCCCCGGCCGGCGCCTACTTCCCCGGCGGCGTCAAGCCGGTCACCGTCTGGCTGTCCGAGGAGTACGTGCGCGCCTGCCCCGGCGGCACCGGCGCCGCCAAGGCCGGCGGCAACTACGCCGCCTCCCTCGTCGCCCAGGCGCAGGCCGCCGAGCACGGCTGCGACCAGGTGGTCTGGCTCGACGCCATCGAGCGCCGCTGGATCGAGGAGATGGGCGGCATGAACCTGTACTTCGTGTACGGGAACCGCATCGTCACGCCCGAGCTCACCGGCTCGCTGCTGCCCGGCATCACCCGCGCCTCGCTGCTGAGGATCGCCGCCGACCTGGGCTACGAGGTCTCCGAGGGCCGCATCTCCGTCGACGACTGGCGCGAGGGCTGCGCCGACGGCACCCTCACCGAGGTGTTCGCCTGCGGCACCGCCGCCGTCATCACGCCCGTCGGCGCGGTGAAGTCCACGCGCGCCGACTGGACGGTGGGCGACGGGCAGCCCGGCGAGGTCACGATGAAGCTGCGCGAGGCGCTGCTCGCCGTCCAGACGGGCGCCACGGAGGACGTCCACGGCTGGATGCACACGGTCTGCTGACCACCCGTCCGGCCACCCCTCCCGCCGGCCTCTCCCGCCAGGAACGCAACGCACGCAAGTACGCGCGATCGTTGCCGGCCGGGCCCTTGTCCGGATCCTTTCGGGCCGTCACCGTGATCGTTCATGGGACAGCACTGGAAGAAGATCTGGGTCGGCTCGGCCGGCAACATGGTCGAGTGGTTCGACTGGTTCGTCTACGCCAGCTTCGCCACGTACTTCGCGGGGGCCTTCTTCCCCGCGGGCAACGACACCGCCAAGCTCATGAACACCGCCGGCATCTTCGCCGTCGGCTTCTTCATGCGCCCGGTGGGCGGCTGGCTGCTGGGCCGCGTCGGTGACCGGCGCGGCCGCAAGGCGGCCCTCACCCTGACCGTCACCCTGATGTCGGCCTCCGCCGTACTGATCGCTGTGGCCCCCACCTACGCGGTCGCCGGCTACGGCGGCGCCGCGGTGCTGCTGGTGGCCCGGCTGCTCCAGGGCCTGTCGGTCGGCGGCGAGTACGCGGCCAGCGCCACGTACCTCACGGAGGCGTCCGCGCCCGGCCGCCGCGGCTTCGCCTCCAGCTTCCAGTACGTGTCCATGACGGCGGGCCAGCTCCTGGGGCTCGGCCTGCTCATCGTGCTCCAGCACACGCTGACCGGCGCCGAACTGCACAGCTGGGGCTGGCGCATCCCGTTCGTCGTCGGCGCGCTCGGCGCGGCCGTCGTCTTCTACCTGCGCCGCACGATGCTGGAGACGGAGGCGTACGAGGCCGTCGAGGGAGACGGCGGCGCCCCGGCGGAGGAGCGCGGCACGATCCGCGCGCTGCTGCGGCACAAGCGCGAGGCGCTGCTGGTCATCGCCCTGACGATGGGCGGCACGGTTGCGTACTACACGTACACCACCTACCTCACCAAGTACCTGTCGAACACCGCCGGCCTGCCCAAGCAGACGGCGACGCTGGTCAGCTTCTGCGCCCTGCTCGTCTTCGCCTGCCTCCAGCCGCTGGCCGGCGCCCTGTCGGACCGGATCGGCCGCCGCCCGCTGCTGATCACCTTCGCCGTCGGCTCCACCTTCCTGACCGTGCCGATCATGGCGATGCTGCGGCACGCCGGCTCGTTCTGGCCGGCCCTGGGGCTGTCGCTGCTGGCGCTGGTGGTCGTCACGGGCTACACCTCGATCAACGCCTGCGTGAAGGCGGAGCTGTTCCCGACGGGCGTGCGCTCGCTCGGCGTGGCCCTGCCGTACGCGATCGCCAACGCGCTCTTCGGCGGCACGGCCGAGTACGTGGCGCTGTGGTTCAAGAACGCCGGTATGGAGTCCGGCTTCTCCTGGTACGTGGCCGGGTGCGCCGCCGTGTCGCTGGTCGTCTACCTGTCGATGCGCGAGACGCGCGACACCGACCTCACGCGGGTGGGGGAGGGCCCACGGGCCGGTGCCACGGGGACGGACGCACCGGCCGCGACACCCGCGGCGCCCACATCCTGAGACGGTCCCCCGACGCGATGGACAGGCGTGCAAGACTGCCTCCGTGCCCTCGTTCGCCACGATTATCGGCAGCAGGCGCGCCGGTCCGCAGTGACCGCCCCGTACCACCCCGTACGGCGCGGCCACCGTGTCCCACGACCCGCGCGCAGACCTCTCGCACCCGCGAGGGGTCTTTTCGTTTCCCGGCCCACCTCGCCGGGGGCACCTTGCGCGCGGGACCATAGGGGGGACGGTGGAACCGGTCATTCCGGTAGACCGAGATCCCACAGGAGTCAGAAGAGCCATGTCAGCCACGTCAGTCCCGCAGGCCGCGCCGGCCCCCCTGGTCATGGCGGCCCCCACCGACGCCCCCGACGACGCCTTCCACGTCTTCGACACCACGCTGCGCGACGGCGCGCAGCGGGAGGGCATCAACCTCACCGTCGCGGACAAGCTGACGATCGCCCGGCACCTGGACGACTTCGGCGTCGGCTTCATCGAGGGCGGCTGGCCGGGCGCCAACCCCCGCGACACCGAGTTCTTCCGGCGCGCCCGGGAGGAGATCACCTTCCGGCACGCCCGGCTCGTCGCCTTCGGGGCCACCCGGAAACCGGGGGTGCGCGCCGCCGACGACCCGCAGGTACGGGCGCTGCTCGATGCGCAGGCCCCCGTCGTCACGCTGGTGGCCAAGTCCCACGACCGGCACGTGGAACTCGCCCTGCGCACCACGCTGGAGGAGAACCTCGCCATGGTGCGCGACACGGTCTCCTTCCTGCGGGAGAACGGCCGCCGCGTCTTCGTCGACTGCGAGCACTTCTTCGACGGCCACCGCGCCAACCGGGAGTACGCCACCCAGGTCGTACGCGCCGCCCACGAGGCCGGGGCCGACGTGGTGGTGCTGTGCGACACCAACGGCGGCATGCTCCCCGGCCAGGTCGAGGAGGTCGTGCGCGCCGTGCACGCCGACACCGGCGCCCGCCTGGGCATCCACGCCCAGGACGACACCGGCTGCGCGGTGGCCAACACCCTGGCCGCGGTCGACGGCGGCGCCACGCACGTGCAGTGCACCGCCAACGGCTACGGCGAGCGCGTGGGCAACGCCAACCTCTTCCCCGTGGTGGCGGCCCTGGAGCTCAAGTACGGCCGGCGCGTGCTGCCGGAGGGCCGGCTGGCGGAGATGACGCGGATCTCCCACGCCATCGCCGAGGTCGTCAACCTCACGCCGTCCACGCATCAGCCGTACGTGGGACTGTCCGCCTTCGCGCACAAGGCGGGGCTGCACGCCTCCGCCATCAAGGTCGACCCGGACCTCTACCAGCACATCGACCCCGAGCGGGTCGGCAACACCATGCGGATGCTGGTCTCCGACATGGCCGGCCGCGCCTCGATCGAGCTCAAGGGCAAGGAGCTGGGCGTCGACCTCGGCGGCGACCGGGAGCTGGTCGGCCGGGTCGTGGAGCGCGTCAAGGAACGCGAACTGCGCGGCTACACGTACGAGGCGGCCGACGCGTCGTTCGAACTGCTGCTGCGCGCCGAGATCGAAGGCCGGGCCCGACGCTACTACCGGGTGGAGTCGTGGCGGGCCATCGCCGAGGACCGCCCGGACGGCACCCACGCCAACGAGGCGACCGTGAAGCTGTGGGCCAAGGGCGAGCGGATCGTCGCCACGGCGGAGGGCAACGGCCCCGTCAACGCCCTGGACCGGGCGCTGCGCGTGGCGCTGGAGCGCATCTACCCGCAGCTGGCCGGCATCAAGCTCACCGACTACAAGGTCCGCATCCTGGAGGGCAACCTGGGCACGGGCTCGATCACACGGGTGCTGGTCTCGTCGAGCGACGAGACCGGCGAGTGGTCGACGGTCGGCGTCGGCGAGAACGTCATCGCGGCGTCGTGGCAGGCGCTGGACGACGCGTACGCGTACGGGCTGCGCCGGGCGGGCGTCGAACCGCAGGAGTAGCGGGCTCCCGGGGCGTCAGAGCCCCTGCCCGGCAAGGCCGTCGCCGAGCAGGTCGTAGGCGCGGTCGGCGTCGGCGTGCGCGGCGTGCAGGACGTCGTCGGTGATGCCGCCGCCGGTGAGGCGCTGCCAGTTGTCCCGCGCGAGGACGTGGTGGACGCCGATGACCTGGGCGGCGGCCAGCCGTGCCGTCGTGCCGTCGGCGTCCGCCGTCTCGACGAGGGCCTCGGCGAGCGCCCGTTCGTCCTCGACGGCGAAGTGGGTGAGGCGGGCGAGCAGGCTCGGGGTCCCGTAGAGCAGGTCGCGGAAGGCCAGCACCTTGGGGTGGTCGCACAGGCCGGTGATGGGGTCGTGCGCGTCGAGCCGGTCATGGAAGTGGGCGCGGAGGGCGCCGAGGGGCGACTGCGCACCGCTGCGGCCGCGCACGACGCGGGCCGCTTCGCCCTGGTGGTCGGCGATGCCGTGCAGGGCGAGGTCCTCCTTGGCGGGGAAGTAGCGGAACAGCGTCGGCTTCGACACCTCGGCGGCGCTCGCGATCTCGGCGACCGACACCTGGTCGAAGCCGCGCTGGAGGAAGAGCTCGACGGCGGTGGCCGAGAGCGTCTCGCGGGTGCGCTGCTTCTTGCGTTCGCGGAGTCCGGGTTCGTGGGCGTTCACACGGACGAGTGTACCCGATGGCACGTTACCGAGAATCTTTTTTAACCGGGTTGCATTTTCTGGGCCGGCTGTCGTTTGATGGAGGAGCGAACAGGCGAACGACCGCGTTGCGGAGATGGGGGAGCGGGACATGACGTCGGAAATGACCTCGGAAATGACCTCGGTACTGATCGTGGGAGCCGGGCCCACGGGGCTGACGCTGGCGTGCGTGCTGGCGCGCGAGGGCGTGCCCGTGCGGATCGTGGACAAGGCTCCGGCCTTCCACCGGGGCTCGCGGGGCAAGGGCCTCAACCAGCGCAGCCGCGAGATCTTCGAGGACCTGGGCGTGGGCGAGGAGGCCACGGCCTCGGGCATCGAGCACATCACGCTGCGCAAGTACCGCGGCGGGAAGATGATCAGCGACCACGTCAGCGCGGGCGACCGCGTGCCGACGGCCGACGCGCCCTACGCGAGCGGGCTGCTCCTCCCGCAGTGGCGGACCGAGGAGATCCTGCGCGGGCGCCTCGCCGCGCTGGGCGCCGAGGTCGAACTCGCCTCGGAGCTCACCGGTTTCACGCAGGACGAGGACGGTGTGACGGCCACGTTCGCCGACGGCCGCCAGGTGCGGGCCCGGTGGCTCGTGGCCTGCGACGGCGGGCGCAGCTTCGTGCGCAAGACCCTCGGCCTCGCCTTCGAGGGCAGCACGGAGACCGAGGAGTGCATGGTGATCGGCGACGTCCGCGCCGACGGACTCGACCCCGCGTACTGGCACCAGTGGTTCGACGAGGACGGCGCCATCATGCTCTGCCCGTTCCGCGACAGCGACCACTGGCAACTCCAGGCCGGCCCCGAACGGGACGCCGAGGGACGGCTCGTGCCGCCCTCCCCGGAGTCCTTCCAGCGCCTCTTCGACCGGCACGCGCGCATACCGGGCATCCGCCTGACGGACGTCCGCTGGATGTCGACCTACCGCATCAACGTCCGCATGGCCGACCGCTTCCGCGAGGGCCGCGTCTTCCTCGCCGGCGACGCGGCACACATCCACTCGCTGGCGGGCGGCATGGGAATGAACACCGGCATCCAGGACGCGTTCAACCTCGGCTGGAAGCTGGCCCTGGTCGCCCGCGGCACGGCGGGCGAGGCACTGCTCGACACGTACGAGGAGGAACGGCTCCCCGTCGCGGCCTGGACACTCCAGCTGACGGACGAACGCCTGCGGGCGGTCCGCGAAGGCGTACGCAAGGCGGGCGTCGGCACGGAGGCGGTGGTCACGGAGGACACGACCACGTTGGGCGTGGCCTACCCCTGGAGCTCCCTGTCCTGGGAGGGCCCGGACGCGGGCACCCGGGCAGGGGGAGTACGCCGCGGCGAGGGCGGAGCATGGTTCACCCTCCGGGGCCGACCGGGCCCGGCGCTGCGCGAAGTGGCGGAGCGGTGCGGTGAGTTGGTGCGAGTGGAGGAGGACGAGGAGGCGAAGGACCTGCTGCTGGTACGACCGGACCACCACGTGGCGATGCGGGTGAGCGAGGACAGGGCGGGGAAGGTGACGGCACGCGTGAGGAGCCTGCAGACGACCTGAGCCGCCGGCGTCGGAGCCCAGCCGGGCAACACCCACCCTCAACCCCGTGGCAGCACCCACCCTGCAGGCCGCGCGGGAATGCCACCCCGCTGGCGCCGCAGGCGGTGCGCACCACGCTGGCCCCGCGGGCGGCGTCCACCCCGTCGGCCCGTCGGGCGGTTCCCACCCTTCCCCGGGCTCTCGGACGGTGCCCACCCCCAGCCCCACCCCCACCCCTCGGGCGGTGCCCACCCACCCGCGCCCCTCTGGCGGTGCCCCACCCCTTCAAGCCCCTCCGGCGTTTGAGGAGCGGGGGTTCGGGGGCGGAGCCCCCGGGCGGGGGACGGGGCGGAGCCCCGGTTCGGGAAGGGGCGGGGTGGGGAAAGAGACCCCGCGTGGCCACCACCTGGACCCGGCGCACCTTCCTCACCGCAACGATGGGCGCCTTCGGCGCCACGGGCGCCGGCGGCGCCGCCTTCGCGGAGGGGGACGAGCCCCACACCGCCCTCCGCAATCGCTGGCGCACCCTCACCCTCGGCACCGGGTTCGACCCCGCCGCCGAGCCCTGCGCGGGGCGGCTGCGTCGCGTGGGGGAGCTCGCCCGGGCCCACCGGGCGGCGATGCGCCCCACGGCCGGCGGCCTCTGGCCCGACGTGCCGTTCGACCCGCCCGCCGGCATCACGCTCAGCCTCGGCCGGCTGCACACCATGGCGGAGGCGTACGCCCAGCCCGGCACGGGGCTGACGGGGGAGGCCGGGCTCGCCACCGACGTCCTCGCCGGGCTGGACCACGTCCACGACCGCGTCTACCACGCCGGCGCCACCCCCCACGGCAACTGGTGGGAGTGGCAGATCGGCAGCCCCCGCCTCCTCCTCGACGTGCTCACGCTCCTCCACGACGAGGCGGGAACCGCACGGCGGGGGCGGCTGCTCGCGGCCGTGGGGCACTTCGTGCCGGACTCCGCGCTCGGCGCGTACACCGGTACGAGCACCGGGGCGAACCGGGTCGACCTGTGCCGGGTCGCCGCGTTGCACGGCGTGCTCGGCGCGGTGCCGGCGCGGATCGCGCTGGCGCGGGACGCGTTGTCGCCGGTGTTCGCGTACGTGACGCGCGGGGACGGGCTGTACGCCGACGGGTCGTTCGTCCAGCACAGCTCCGTCGCGTACACCGGTACGTACGGGTGCGTGCTGCTCGACGGGCTGGCCCGGCTGTTCGCGTTGCTGCGCGGTTCGCCGTGGGAGGTCACCGACCCGGCGCGGCAGCACGTGTTCGACAGCGTCGAGCACGCCTACGCGCCGTTCCTGCACGACGGCCTGGTGATGGACTGCGTGTCCGGGCGGGCCGTGAGCCGTGGCGTGCAGAGCAACGACACCCTGGGGGTGGTGCAGAGCGACCACCAGCGGGGGCACGCGCTCATGGCGGCGATCACCCTGCTGGCGGAGGCGGCGAGCCCCGCCGAACGGGACCGCTGGCACGCGCTGGTGCGCGGCTGGGCCGCGCGGGACGAAACCGGGCCGGTCGCGGCCGACCCACAGTTCGGGGTGGCCGACCTGGCGCGGCTCATCGCCGTCACCGGCGGGCCCGGCCCCGTCGCCCAGGAGCCGGCCGGGCACCGGTTCTTCCCCGCCATGGACCGGGCCGTGCACCGCCGCCCCGGCTGGGCGGCGAGCCTCGCCATGGCGTCGGACCGCATCACGTACTACGAGAACGGCAACGGCGAGAACCCGCGCGGCTGGCACACCGGCGCCGGCATGGTCTCGTGGTGGCACCCCGGCGGCGGGGACCAGTACAGCGACGCCTTCTGGCCGACCGCCGACCCCTACAGGATGCCGGGGACCACCGTCTCCGCCACCCCGCTGGCCGACAACGAGGGCGGCGGCTGGGGCGCGCCGCGGCCGGACGTGCGGTGGGTCGGCGGCGTCACCGACGGCATGTACGCCGTGACCGGCCAGCACCTCAAGGGCCTGGGCTCCACGCTGGAGGCCCGCAAGGCGTGGTTCTGGCTCGACGACGGCGTCCTCTGCCTGGGCGCGGGGATCACCGCCGTCGACGGCACCGACGTGGACACCGTCGTCGACCACCGCAACCTCGGCGCGACCAGCGCGCACGGCACGCCCGCCCTCACCGTCGACGGCGAGAAGCAGCCCGCCCGCGACGGCTGGGCCGGCTCGTGGGAATCCGCCCGCTGGGCGCACCTGGCGGGGCACGGCGGCTGGGTGTTCCCCGGCGGCGCCCCCCTGGAGGCCCTGCGCGAGACCCGCACCGGGGCGTGGCGCGACATCAACGCCGGCGGCTCGCCCGCCCCCCTCACCCGGCGCCGGCTCACCCTCACCGTGCCCCACGGCACCGACCCCGACGGCGAGGCGTACGCGTACCTCCTGATGCCCGGCGCCCCGCGCGGTGCCGTCGCCGCGCGGGCCGCCGACCCCGGCTGGGCCACCGTCCTCGCCAACGACACCGGCCGGCAGGCCGTCCACGTGCCCTCGCTCGGCCTGACCGCCGCCGTCTTCTGGGCGCCCGGCACCGCCGGCCCGCTCACCGTGACCGCCCCCGCGGCCGTCCTCGTCCGCCGCACCGGCCGCACCGCCACCGTGCACCTCTCCGAACCCCCGCGCACCGGCGCGCCGGTCGACGTGACGTGGCACCGGCCCGTCGCCCGCGTCACCGACCGTGATCCTTCCGTGGCCGTGCTCGGCACCGGCCCCGTGCTCCGGCTGCGCATCGACCCGGGTACGCTCTGCGCGGCCCACCACTGCACCGTCGACCTGCGGTGACGTCCGCGGGGCCGGAGCAGGGGCTCACAGGGGTCAATCAGGGGGCACGACCGCCCCCGTCGGCCGCAATTGTGGGGTGCCCACAGCGTGGGACCCCTATGAGGCCGCTCCCACCTGCTAAGGGGGCGTGAAGTTCTGTGTCGCCTGCCCACGAAATCGAGCGGTTCGTTGTGTGGAACCGACATGATGTTCCGGGACCGGGGCCGCGTACCGTCGTTCCATGAGCAATCTCGAAGGTGCGCCCGTAGAGGCGAGTGACGTCCGTGGGCGCGTCGCCGAGCTGCACGCCATCCGCGAGCAGGTTCGGCGGGGTCCCAGCGAGCGGGCTACCCAGGCGCAGAAGGCCAAGGGGAAGCTGACGGCTCGGGAGCGTATTGATCTTCTGCTGGACGAGGGCTCTTTCACCGAGGTGGAGCCGCTGCGGCGGCACCGGGCGACCGGCTTCGGGCTCGAGGCCAAGCGCCCGTACACGGACGGTGTGATCACCGGGTGGGGGACGGTGCACGGACGGACGGTGTTCGTCTACGCGCACGACTTCCGGATCTTCGGTGGTGCGCTGGGCGAGGCCCACGCCACGAAGATCCACAAGATCATGGACATGGCCATCGCGGCGGGTGCTCCGCTGGTGTCGCTCAACGACGGTGCGGGTGCCCGTATCCAGGAGGGCGTGTCGGCGCTGGCCGGCTACGG
The DNA here is from genome assembly GCF_014654785.1 of Streptomyces mashuensis. GTDB lineage: Bacteria > Actinomycetota > Actinomycetes > Streptomycetales > Streptomycetaceae > Streptomyces > Streptomyces mashuensis. The sequence continues at coordinate 96,340 of NZ_BNBD01000006.1, read as the reverse complement.
CGGCATCTTCCAGCGCAACACCAAGGCCTCGGGCGTCATCCCGCAGATCAGCGTGATGCTCGGCCCCTGCGCCGGCGGCGCCGCGTACAGCCCGGCGCTGACGGACTTCGTGTTCATGGTCCGTGAGACCTCGCAGATGTTCATCACCGGCCCGGACGTGGTCCGCGCGGTCACTGGCGAGGAGATCACCCAGAACGGCCTCGGCGGCGCCGACGTGCACGCCGAGACCTCGGGCGTGGCGCACTTCGCGTACGACGACGAGGAGACCTGCCTGGAGGAGGTCCGCTACCTCCTGTCGCTCCTGCCGCAGAACAACCGCGAGAACCCCCCGCGGGTGGAGGCCTCCGACCCGGCCGACCGCCCCGGCGACGCGCTGCTCGACCTGGTCCCGGCCGACGGCAACCGGCCGTACGACATGCGCAAGGTCATCGAGGAGATCGTCGACGACGGCGAGTTCCTGGAGGTCCACGAGCGCTGGGCCACCAACATCATCTGCGCCCTGTCCCGGCTCGACGGGCAGGTCGTCGGCATCATCGCCAGCCAGCCCCAGCACCTGGCCGGCGTCCTGGACATCGAGGCCTCCGAGAAGGCGGCCCGGTTCATCCAGATGTGCGACGCCTTCAACATCCCCCTCGTCACCCTTCTGGACGTACCCGGCTTCCTGCCCGGCGTCGACCAGGAGCACGGTGGGATCATCCGGCACGGCGCGAAGATGCTGTACGCCTACTGCAACGCGACCGTGCCGCGGATCTCGGTGATCCTGCGCAAGGCCTACGGCGGCGCCTACATCGTCATGGACTCCCAGTCCATCGGCGCCGACCTCACCTTCGCCTGGCCCACCAACGAGATCGCCGTGATGGGCGCCGAGGGCGCCGCCAACGTGATCTTCCGCCGGCAGATCGCGGAGGCCGACGACCCCGAGGCGATGCGGTCCCGCATGGTCAAGGAGTACAAGGCCGAGCTCATGCACCCCTACTACGCGGCGGAGCGCGGCCTGATCGACGACGTCATCGACCCGGTCGAGACCCGCGCGGTGCTCATCCGGTCGTTGGCGATGCTCGCGCACAAGCACGCCGACCTCCCCGCCCGCAAGCACGGCAACCCGCCCCAGTGACCCGCCCACCAGTGGAGACCCCCATGAACGACACGCTCGTCCGCGTCGAGAAGGGCCACGCCGACGCCGAGGAACTCGCCGCCGTCACGGCCGTCCTGCTCGCCCGCGCCGCCGCCGGCACCGCCCCGGCCCCCGGCCGCCCGCGCCGCTCCACCGCCCCCTGGCGCCGCCTGGAGCGCACCGCCGGCTTCCGCGCGCCGCACAGCTGGCAGGGCTGACGCCCCCGGCCCCCGGGCCGGTACCGAACGAACGGAAAAGCCCCCGCACTCCCTCAGGAGCGCGGGGGCTTCCCCGTGTGTGCGTGGCGGTCAGCGGAGCCGGGCCATCAGGGCGTGCTCGACCAGCGTGATGAGGGCCGACTTGGCCTCGTTGCGGTGCCGGGCGTCGGTGGTGATGATCGGCGCGTCCGGGCCGATCTGCAGCGCCTCGCGGACCTCTTCCGGCGTGTACGGCTGGTGCCCGTCGAAGCCGTTGAGGGCGATGACGAAGGGCAGGCCGCTGTTCTCGAAGTAGTCGACGGCCGGGAAGCAGTCGGCCAGGCGGCGCGTGTCGACGAGCACGACGGCGCCGATCGCACCGCGCACCAGGTCGTCCCACATGAACCAGAAGCGGTCCTGGCCGGGCGTGCCGAACAGGTACAGGATCAGGTCCTGGTCCAGGGTGATACGGCCGAAGTCCATCGCCACGGTCGTCGTGGTCTTGTCCGGCGCGTGGGTGAGGTCGTCGATGCCCGCCGAGGCGGAGGTCATCACGGCTTCGGTGCGCAGCGGGTTGATCTCCGAGACCGCGCCGACGAACGTGGTCTTGCCCACGCCGAAGCCACCCGCCACCACGATCTTCGCGGAGGTGGTGGAGCGGGCTGCCTCGCCGCTAGAGGTTCCGAAGTCCACTGAGCACCCTTTCGAGCAGTGTCACGTCAGGCTGGCCGCCGGCGGCCGCGTCGCCGCCGGGTTGATGAATGGCGACGAGTCCGGCCTCCGCCAAGTCGGCGACGAGGATTCGGGCGACGCCGAGCGGGATGGAGAGGAGTGCCGAGATCTCCGCGACCGACTTGATCTCGACGCACAGATGGCAGATGCGCTGGTGTTCCGGCAACTGCCCCTGCAACTGGGACGGCTGGGCCGTGGTGTGCACCAGCGCCTCGATGGCGAGCTGGTACCGCGGCCGCGTCCGGCCGCCGGTCATCGCGTAGGGGCGGACCAGCGGGTTGTGCTTGGTGGTGCCTGCCGGTGAGGCGCCCGGGGCGCGCCGCTGCTGCTGCGCGTGGCCCGGCACGCCGGGGTACTGCTGCTCCGGCACGGCCCGGTGGCTCGGTGAGGAGGGAAAGGTGTAGCGGTTCAACGGGGGTTGAGCCTGCTGGTCGTTTCCATACGGGTAACCGCCTGGGGGCGTTGCCACGTCTCCTCCTCCGACTTGCCTGTCTCCTGCTGGTCGCGCCACCGCACCATAGGGGGCGGTGGCGCGAAACGCACTGTCCCTCGGTTAGTTGAGAAGGCTCCCCTGCAGTTCGGAGCGGAGCTCCGGCGTCAGCACGTTGCCGGCGCGGTCCACCAGGAGGGCCATCTCGTAGCCGACGAGGCCGATGTCGCACTCCGGGTGCGCCAGCACGGCCAGCGAGGAGCCGTCCGAGATGGACATGATGAAGAGGAAGCCGCGCTCCATCTCGACCACGGTCTGGTTGACCGTGCCGCCCTCGAAGATGCGGGACGCGCCCGCGGTCAGCGAGGTCAGGCCGGAGGCGACGGCCGCAAGCTGGTCGGCGCGGTCCCGCGGAAACCCTTCGGACATCGCCAGAAGGAGTCCGTCGGCGGAGACCACGACGGTGTGGGACACCCCGGGGGTGTTGTCCACGAAACTGGTGATCAACCAGTTCAGGTTCTGCGCCGCCTGGCTCATCGGGCTCACACTAACGCTCCTGATCATAGGTACCGCCGGGGCCGAAGCCCTGGTCGTGCTGCTGCTGGTCGTGCGCGGTGTTCGGGGCGGGCTCGGTCCCCGCGTTGCGGCCCTGCTGGATGCCGCGGCGCAGGTTCGCGAGCCTGCCGCGGACGTCCTCCGGTGCCCGGGAGATCTGGGGGCCGTCCTGCGGCGTCGTCGCCGCCTGGCCCTCCACCAGATTGGCCTTGGGAACCCGGCGGGGGAGTCCGGAGGCGGTGACGCCGCCGGCCTTCGGATCACGGAGCTGCCCGGCACGCTGCCAGCGCTCGTCGTTCGCCGACCGCCAGTCGGGGTCCCGCTCGGCGGGCCGCTGCCGGTCCTCCTGCCGGGACTGCTGCTCCGGTTCTGCGCCGTCCCTCCTGGCCTCCTCGCCTGACTCGGTGTGCTGCCACCGCTTGTCGCGGCGCGGCAGACCGGACCCGGTCAGCGAGTGGGGGCCGCTGGAGGCGGGGCCCGGACGGTCGAACTCTACGCGGTCCGGCTGGGCCGTGTCAGCGGTCGGCCGGGATTCCGGTTCCGCTGCGTAACCCTGCCCGTACGCCTGCTGGTACGTACCTGTATCGGTCCACTCGCCCTGCGGGCCAGGGGCGTTGGGCTCGCCGTACGGCTGCCCGCCGAAGTCCTGCGCGGGGTACTGCTGGTGCGCCGGCTGTTCCGGCTGCGGCTCGTACGCGGGCTGCGCGGGCTGCGTGGCGTACGCGTCATAGCCCTGCTGCCCGCCCTGCTGCTGCCCGAACGGGTCCTGCACCGGGGCCTGCTGGGTCTGCTGGGCCGGGGCCTGCTCCTCGACCTCGTCGCGGAACAGCGGGCGGTCGCCGCCGGCGGACCGGTCGCCCAGCGCCGCGCGGCGCTCCTCGCGGAGCAGCGAACGGCCGACGGAGTCCAGTGCGGAGCCGTCCTGCGGCCGCTGCTCGTAGCGCGAGTCGTCGAAGCCCAGCTCGGCCGCGGTCTTCAGGCCGCCGCCCTGCGCGGGCTGCGGCTGCTCCGGCACCACCCGGGAGACGGTGAAGTCGTCCTCGACGAGATCGTCGCCGCCACCACCGTGGGTGATGGCGTCCGGCAGCATCACCAGCGAGGTGGTGCCGGCCTGCTCGCCCGAGGGGCGCAGCTGGACCCGGATGCCGTGGCGTGCCGCCAGGCGGCCGACCACGAACAGGCCCATGCGCTGGGCGATCGCCACGTCCACGGTCGGCGGGTTGGCCAGCCGGTGGTTGATGTCGGCGAAGTCCTCGGCGGTCAGGCCGATGCCCTTGTCGTGGATCTCGACCATGACGCGGCCGTCGGGCAGACGCGTCGCGGTGACCCGGACCTTGGTGTGCGGGGAGGAGAACGTGGTGGCGTTCTCCAGCAGCTCGGCGAGCAGGTGCACGAGGTCGGTCACGGCCCGGCCGTGGATCTCGGCCTCGGGCAGGCCGCTGAGCTCGATGCGCTCGTACGCCTCCACCTCCGAGGAGGCGGCGCGGAGCACGTCCACCAGCGGGATCGGCTGGTCCCAGCGGCGGCCGGGCTCCTCGCCCGCGAGGATGAGGAGGTTCTCGCCGTTGCGCCGCATACGGGTGGCCAGGTGGTCCAGGCGGAAGAGGTTCTCCAGCTGGTCCGGGTCGGCCTCGTTGTTCTCCAGGTCGGTGATGAGGGTCAGCTGGCCCTCGATCAGCGCCTGGTTGCGGCGGGACAGGTTGGTGAAGATCGCGTTGACGTTGCCCCGCAGGCCCGCCTGCTCGGCGGCCAGCCGCACCGCCTCGCGGTGCACCTGGTCGAAGGCGCGGGCGACCTCGCCGATCTCGTCCCTGGTGGTGATCGGGATCGGCTCGACCCGGGTGTCCACGCGACCGGGGTCGGTGCGGGAGAGCTGGTCGACCAGGGCCGGCAGGCGCTGCTGGGCCACCTCGGCGGCCGCGGCCCGCAGCCGGCGCATGCTGCGGCTCATGGAGCGCGCCATCTTCCCGGCCACGAGGAACGCCAGCGTCAGGGCGAGGACCATGACCGACGAGTTGACGATGGCGGACTGCTGCGCGTCCGAGGCGACCTTCTCGGCCTCGTCCACGGCCTTGTCGGCCAGGTGCTCCTCGACGGAGCGGTACGCACCGAACTTGCCGGTGGACGTCGCCAGCCAGGTCTCGTCGGTCACCCCGCGCGCCTTGAGCTGGGCGGTGGTGGCGCCGGACATGATGGCGGCGGCCATCTTGTCCTGCTCGGCGACCTGCGCGTCGGCGGACAGCGCGTTGTTGAGGCGCTTGATGTCGTCCTCGGTACCGCCGGCCTCGTACTCGCCGCGGGCGACGTACTCCAGGAAGTTGTAGGAGGAGAACGCGGTCAGCAGCGTCTCGCGGTCCTTGGCGGTGCCCGGCTTGATGAGCAGGTGCACACCGATGGAGCGCTGCAGCGACTCGGCGGCCTTGGCCAGCGACACGGCGTAGACCATGCGGCCGTACGAGGTGACGTTGCCCGTGCCCAGGCCCAGCTCGTTGGTGAACGCCATGAGCGGACGCTGGATCGCGCCGTAGCCGTCCTCGGTCTTCGCGCCCTCCAGGGCGGAGGTGTACGCGGCCTGGCGCAGCTTGGGCAGCGTCGGCTCGGCGTCGCGCACGGCCTTCAGACGACGCTCCAGGGAGGGCGTCCTCGGCATCTTCTTGACGGCCTGGTCGAAGTCCTCGCGGGCGGCGTCCGTGGCCGACCGGGTCTTCTGGACGACCGGGTCGTCGTGCCGGTTCTCCAGCAGCGGCTTGGCCGTGAGGTCGCGCTCGTCGATGACGGCGTGCGCGTACACCACCGCGGCCCGCACCACGCGCGCCGTGTTGGCGGCGTTCTGCGCCTCGTCCCAGGTGTCGACGGTCTCCTTGATGTGGACGCCACCGACGACCAGGGCCACGATCACCGGGATCAGGAGGATCGCGTTCAGTCTGACGGGCACGCGCCAGTTGCGGGGCGAGAATCTGCCGCCGCGGCCGGGATCGGGGGCGGGGGGTTCGGGCATGTCGGAAGGCGGCGCCGCTGTGCGCGACGGCGGGGTGAAGTTACCCCGCGCATCCCGCGCCTGCTGCGCGGCGCCCGTCTTTCTTCGCCTCACTCGACCAACAACCTCTCGGCGTCGGCACCTGTTGCTGTGCCGTTTATCTGCTGAGCCCGTCACTGCTCAGTCCGGGAATTCCAGCACGGCGGACAGGCGCATTCCAAACAACGGACAGAGCCCCTGAAGGCCGCGATTTGCCCGACCTAAAACGGGCATTAAGGCCAGGCCGCGTCAAAAGCCCGGGGCGGTGTGTGCACAGAGAAATCGGCCGGACGCGCCCAGTGGTCGCGTCCGGCCGATTCTCTGTCGAAACGTTATGAACACCCGAAGTGCTTCGTGGTCAATCCCACATCTTACGCACCGTCATGACGGCGCTATTTCAGCCGGGCCATCAGGGCGTGTTCCACCAGCGTGATGAGGGTGGACTTGGCCTCGTTGCGGTGCCGGGCGTCGGTGGTGATGATCGGCGCGTCCGGGCCGATCTGCAGCGCCTCCCGCACCTCCTCCGGGCCGTAGGGCTGCTGCCCGTTGAACCCGTTGAGGGCGATGACGAAGGGCAGGCCGCTGTTCTCGAAGTAGTCGACGGCCGGGAAGCAGTCGGCCAGACGCCGGGTGTCGACGAGCACCACGGCGCCGATCGCGCCGCGCACCAGGTCGTCCCACATGAACCAGAAGCGGTCCTGGCCGGGCGTGCCGAACAGGTAGAGGATCAGGTCGTCATCGAGCGTGATGCGGCCGAAATCCATCGCCACGGTCGTCGTGGTCTTGTCCTGGACGTGGCTCAGATCGTCGATGCCCGCGGACGCGGACGTCATCACGGCCTCGGTGCGCAGCGGACTGATCTCCGAGACCGCGCCGACGAACGTGGTCTTGCCGACGCCGAAGCCGCCGGCCACGACGATCTTCGCGGAGGTCGTGGCACGGCCGGCGGCCGCGCCGCCGTAGCCTCCGCTAGAGCTTCCGAAGTCCACTGAGAACCCTTTCGAGCAGTGTCACATCCGGCGTCCCGCCGGCCTCGGTGCCGCCGCCCGGCTGGTGGATCGCCACCATGCCGGCCTCCGCCAGGTCGGCCACGAGGATCCGGGCCACACCCAGCGGCATGTTCAGCAGCGCCGAGACCTCGGCCACCGACTTCACCTCTTGGCACAGGTGACAGATCCGCTGGTGCTCGGGGAGCAGCCCGGCCAGGACGGCCGGATCGGCCGTCGAGCTGACCAGCGCCTCGATGGCGAGCTGGTAGCGCGGCCGGGTCCGGCCCCCCGTCATGGCGTAGGGGCGGACGAGCGGCTGGTCACCTTCATCACTCCCGTACGACGCATGGTGGTGTGCGGCGCCGTACGGGCCGGGCGAGGCGGGCGGGGTCATGGATCCTCCGGACGGGACAGCAGGATGGCAATGATGCCGTCGAGCGGGGGCCGCTGGGGGGCTTTCGGCCGTACGGTCGAACGGGACGGTTGTGGCGGCGGTCAGTTCAGCAGGCTGCCCTGGAGCTCGGCGCGCAGGTCGGGCGTGAGGACGTTGCCCGCGCGGTCGACGAGCAGCGCCATCTCGTAGCCGACGAGGCCGATGTCGCACTCCGGGTGCGCCAGCACGGCCAGCGACGAGCCGTCCGAGATGGACATGATGAACAGGAACCCACGCTCCATCTCGACCACGGTCTGGTTGACCGTGCCCCCCTCGAAGATGCGCGAGGCGCCGGCCGTCAGCGACGTCAGCCCGGAGGCCACCGCCGCCAGCTGGTCGGCACGGTCGCGGGGAAACCCTTCGGACATCGCCAGAAGAAGTCCGTCGGCGGACACCACGACGGTGTGGGACACCCCGGGGGTGTTGTCCACGAAGTTGGTGATCAACCAGTTCAGATTCTGCGCCGCCTGGCTCATCGGACTCAACTAACGCTCCTGCTGGTAAGTGGGGCCAACATTGTGACTGCCGGTGGTCGAGCCGTTGCCGGCCTGACGTCCTTGCTGAATGCCCCGGCGAAGATTGGTCAGGCGGCCGCGCACGTCGTCGGGCGCGCGCGAGACCTGCGGACCGGACGGGAGGGACTGCTGCTGCGCGGTCCCCTCCACCAGGTTGGCGCGCGGCACGCGCCGCGGCAGACCGGACGAGGTGGTGCCGCCGGCGGCCGGCTCGCGGACCTGCTCGGCACGGCGCCAGCGCTCGTCGTTGGGCGTCTCGCGCCACGGCGCCTCGCGGTCGGCGGGCTGCACCTCGGCCCGGTCCGGCGCCGGGGCGGGCGCCTGCGGCTCGGGCCGCGCGGAACCGTCCGGCTGCTGCGGCACGCTGCCGGCGTCGGCGGCACCGCGGAACCAGTGCGACTCCAGCTCCTCGAAGAGCGGGGTCCGGCCACCGGCGCCCTCGGCCTGCGGCTGCGCGGGCAGCTCGTACTGGCCCGTCTGCTGCGCCGGCTCGGCGTGCTGCTGCTGAACCTGCGCGAACTGGCCCGTGGCGGACGGGTCGGTGGGCAGCGCGTACTGGCCGGTGCTGCCGGCCGGCGCGTCGCCGTGCTGCGGGCGCTCGTACTCGCCGCTGGTCGAGCCGGGGGCGTCGGCCGCGGCGGGGCTCGCGAACCGACCGGTCGTGCCGGACAGGTCGGCGGGCACCGCGTACTGGCCGGTCGTGGCCGGGTCGGCGGGCAGCTCGTACTGGCCGGTCTGCTGGGACGGCTCGGGGTGCTGCGGCGCCTGCTGCCGGGACTGCTGCTGGGACTGCTGCGGCTGCGCGAACCGGCCCGTGGTGGACGACTGCGGCTCGCCCGCGGCGTTCAGCGCCGGGAACTCCGCGGTGTCGCCGGGGCCGCCGCCGGCCTGCGCGGCGTTGCCGGGCACGGCGAACTGTCCGGTGGCGGACGGGCCCGAGGCGTCCGGCCGCACCGGCGGGAACTGGGCCGTGTCGCCCGGACCGCCGGCCAGCGGGGCCTTGGCGGGCGCGGCGTCGACGTCCTCGTGGCCGCGCGGGGTGTCCTGCTCCGGGCGGGCGGAGCCGCCGGAGGCCATCGGCCAGTCGTCGTCGCGCTTCTTGGGCTTGCGGCGCGGCGTGAGGCCGGCCAGCCCCTGGCCGGGCGCGCCACCGGGCGCACCGGCACCGGCGCCGGGACCGCCGGCGGGGCGGTCGGAGCCCCAGCTCGGCGTGGCGGCGCGGGCGGACGGCTGCGGGCCGCCGGCGGGCGGCATGGCGCCGGGGCCGCTCTGGCCACCGCGCGGCGCGGTGTCGAAGAGGCTGCCCGTGGCGGCACCGCCGGAGGGCGCGGCGCCGGCACCGGCGCCACGGACGGGCAGGCCGCCGTCGGTCGTCGGGGGACGCTGGCCGGCCACCGGGCGCGGAGCCGCGCCCGGGCCCTGCCGGCGCTGCTGGCCGGGGCCGCCGGCCGGGGCGCCGGGGGCCGTGCCGGGCGCACCGCCCGGAGCGGGCTTCTTGCCGCCCTGGGCGACGTCGACGGGCAGCATGACCAGCGCGGTCGTGCCGCCGGAGTCGGACGGGCGGAGCTGGATGCGGATGCCGTGTCGCAGGGACAGGCGGCCGACCACGAACAGGCCCATGCGGCGGGAGACGGAGACGTCCACCGTCGGCGGGGCGGCCAGGCGCTCGTTGATCGCCGCGAGGTCCTCGGGCGACAGGCCGATGCCGGTGTCGTGGATCTCGACGAGCACACGGCCGTCGGGCAGGGCGTGACCGGTGACCTTGACCTTGGTCTGCGGGGAGGAGAACGAGGTGGCGTTCTCCAGCAGCTCGGCGAGGAGGTGCACGAGGTCGTTGACGACGCGGCCGGCGACCTCGGTCGGCGGCACGCCGCTGAGCTCGATGCGCTCGTACTGCTCCACCTCGGACGCGGCGGCGCGGAGCACGTCGACGAGCGGGACCGGGCGGGTCCACCGTCGGCCGGGCTCCTCACCCGCGAGGACGAGGAGGTTCTCACCGTTCCGGCGCATACGGGTGGCGAGGTGGTCGAGCTTGAAGAGCGAGGACAGCTGGTCGGGGTCGGCCTCGCGGGACTCGAGCTCGGAGATCAGGGACAGCTGACGCTGGATGAGGCCCTGGCTGCGGCGCGAGAGGTTGGTGAACATCGCGTTGACGTTGCCCCGGAGGAGGGCCTGCTCGGCGGCGAGGCGGACCGCCTCGCGGTGCACGTCGTCGAAGGCCGCGGCCACCTTGCCGATCTCGTCGCGGCTGTGCACACCGACGGACTCCACGGACGTGTCGACGTCCTGCGGGTCGCTTTCGGAGAGCTGCTTGACGAGCTCGGGCAGACGTTCCTGGGCGACCTTCTGCGCGGTGTCCTGGAGGCGGCGCAGCGAGCGCACCATGGACCGGGCCACGACGAAGGCGCCGACGAGCGAGATGCCGAGGACGAGGATGATGAGCGCACCGTTGAGGATCGCGTCCTGCTGGGCGTCGTCACGCAGCTCGAGCGCCTTCTGCTCCATCTGGGAGAGCAGGGTCTGCTCGATCTTCGACATCTCGTTGATCTTGATGGTGTCGAGGTCGAACCAGTCGAGGTAGGTCGTCTTCTCGCCCTTGAGGGCGTCGGACCCGAAGGCGCGCTCGGCGAAGGTGTTCGCCGTGGTGATGTCCGGCATGCCGCCGTTGAGCGACTTCAGCAGCTCGGCGGAGTCGCCGGCGCGGATGGCGGTGAAGCGGCGCAGCGCCTCTTCCTCGTTGTCCAGCGCGGCCTTGCCGTACTGGTGGTCGTTCTCGGAGAGGTGCGCGCCCTTGGTGTTGGCCAGACCCGCACTGATCACGGCGCGCTGGATGGAGGCGTACTCCTTGGCGGAGGAGAACGTCGCCAGCGCGCGCGTCGCGGTGATCATGTCGCTGTTGCTGGTGGCCTGGGCCATGTCCTGCGACAGCGAGAGCAGCGAGTTGATGAGCTCGCCGTACTGGTTGACCGTCCGCGAGACGAATTCCTCGTCCTTGTACGGCTGCTTGCGGATCTCCTTGAGCTTGTCCAGCTGCTTGGTGATGTCCACGAGCGTGGTCTGGACGCCGACCATCGTCGGGTCGTCCGGCTTGACCTTCGCGGTGGTGTCGCGGAACGCCTGGGCGGCGCGGTCGGACTTCTGCCGCGAGGCGTTGATCTGGTCGTCCACCCGCCTGGAGATGGTCGGGCCGGCGGTCCGGTCCCGCTCCTCCTGAAGGGCGTTGGCCAGCAGCGTGGCCTTGCCCGTCATCTCGGTGAGGAGCTTCATGTGGTCGAGCTGGTCGACCTTGCCGAGCGAGTCGTCGATGCGCAGGGCACCCAGCGAGGTCGCGGCGACGACCGGGAGGGCGAGCAGCGACACCAGACGCGTCGAAATGCGCCAGTTGCGCAGGGCTATTCGTGAGCCCGGCCCGCCGGGACCCTTCGCCTTCGGCCGTTCGGCGGGTTCCCCGCCGTTCGGTACGTCGGCGGGCGTGCCGCGGTCGGTCGCACCGCGCGGCTCCGGCTCCGCCGCAGCGCTGCCATCCCTCTTGAAACGTCCCTGCACTAGCGTCGCAACCTCTGGACCAGGCGTCCCGCCGCGAGCGGAGGGACGGTGTCGAGTCGTGGGGGGACCGCGGTGCCCCCCTGGCGGTCCCGGGAATTCCAGCACAGGGCCGGATCTCGCAACAAGGCCGGTGCCCGGGCCCGGCGGAGCGGTGACGCAATGTGGCCGGATCGATGACAGGGCGTAGAGATATCGGTGTTGTTTGTCCGGTTGATCCGTATCGGTACATGGGCCGACCGGGGCAGGTGCGGCGTGTCCCAGTCGCCATGATCAGGAGCGGAACGGGTGATTCAGCACCGCAATGTCCGTTTCGGCCCCCGGAATCGGGCGCCCGGTATGCCGTAATTATCACTTCACTGGTGAGCAAACTCACAGCAAAAGCGTGACTCGTCCACCGAGCGCCGGGGGAAAGGCGCGCCTAGCCTTGTTCTTTGCACCAGTCCCCCGACCCACGCGAGGCACCACCAGTGAAGACGACGATGACGTCCCGGAAGATCGCCAACCCGCGCCGCACCACGCTCGCGCACCTGAAGGACGCCGAGTCGCTGCGGATGCCGGAGGCCGACCTCCCCCAGCACGCCGTCGAGCTGCCCGTCTCCACCGCCAACCCGCGCCGCACCGTCCTCATGGTCGCGCCGCAGGCCTCGCAGCCCCAGGGCTGACGGCTCCCCTGCCGCCGTCCCTCCCGGCTTCCCCTTCCGCCACCGGCGGCGCACGGGCCCCGGACCGGCCCCCGCGATAGCCTGAGACGTCAGACTCCGGCCAATACAGACAAAGGGGCAACGGCTCCCGTGCGCATCGCCAGGTTCTCCATCGACGGAAACGTCGGATTCGGTGTGGTCGAGGGGGACGCCGCCACCGAAGGCGGCCCCGTCCTCGACATCATCAAGGGACACCCGTTCGCCGAGTTCGAGCGCTCCGGGCAGAAGGTCCCGCTGGACAAGGTGCGGCTGCTGCCGCCCGTCCTCCCCAGCAAGGTCGTCGCGGTCGGCCGCAACTACGCCGAGCACGCCGCGGAGCTGGGCAACGAGGTTCCCGGGGAACCTCTCCTCTTCCTCAAGCCCTCCACCGCCGTCACCGGCCCCGGCGACCCCGTCGCGTACCCGTCCTTCTCCTCCGAGGTCCACCACGAGGCCGAGCTGGCCGTGGTCATCGGCCGCATGTGCCGCGAGGTCCCGCGCGAGCGCGTCAAGGACGTGATCCTCGGCTACACCTGCGCCAACGACATCACCGCGCGCGACGTCCAGCGCCGCGAGAAGCAGTGGACGCGGGCCAAGGGCTTCGACACCTCCTGCCCGCTGGGCCCCTGGATCGAGACCGAACTCGACCCGTCCGACCTCGGCATCATGTGCACGGTCAACGGGCAGCAGCGCCAGCTCGGCCGCACCAGCGACATGCAGCGCTCCGTCGAGGACCTGATCGTCCACATCACCGAGGCCATGACGCTGCTCCCCGGCGACGTCGTCCTCACGGGCACCCCGGCCGGGGTCGGGCCCCTCAACGTCGGCGACGAGGTCGCCGTCACCATCGAAGGCATCGGCACTCTCACCAACAAGGTGATCAAGCGTGGCTAACGCGACCGTCCGCGTACGTTTCTGTCCCTCCCCGACCGGCAACCCCCACGTGGGCATGGTCCGGACCGCCCTCTTCAACTGGGCGTTCGCCCGCCACCACGGCGGCACCATGGTCTTCCGCATCGAGGACACCGACGCCGCCCGCGACTCCGAGGAGTCGTACGAGCAGCTCCTCGACGCCATGAACTGGCTCGGCCTCGACTGGGACGAGGGCCCCGAGGTCGGCGGCCCCCACGAGCCCTACCGCCAGTCGCAGCGCATGGACATCTACCGGGACGTCGCGGCCAAGCTGCTGGAGTCCGGGCACGCCTACCGCTGCTACTGCACCACCGAGGAGCTCGACGAGCGCCGCGAGGCCGCCCGCGCCGCCGGCCGGCCCTCCGGCTACGACGGCAAGTGCCGCGAGGTGACCGCCGAGCAGAAGGAGCAGTACGAGCGCGAGGGCCGCGAGCCCATCGTCCGCTTCCGCATGCCGGACGAGCCCATCACCTTCACCGACCTGGTCCGCGGCGAGCTCACCTTCACCCCGGAGAACGTGCCGGACTACGGCATCGTCCGCGCCAACGGCGCCCCGCTCTACACGCTGGTCAACCCCGTCGACGACGCGCTCATGGGCATCACCCATGTGCTGCGCGGCGAGGACCTGCTCTCCTCCACGCCGCGCCAGATCGCGCTCTACCGCGCGCTGGCGGAGATCGGCGTGGGCAGCGGCACCCTCCCCGAGTTCGGCCACCTGCCGTACGTCATGGGCGAGGGCAACAAGAAGCTCTCCAAGCGGAACCCCGAGTCCTCCCTCAACCTGTACCGGGAGCGCGGCTTCCTCCGCGAGGGCCTGCTGAACTACCTGTCGCTGCTCGGCTGGTCCCTCTCCGCCGACCGCGACATCTTCACCGTCGAGGAGCTGGTGGCGGCCTTCGACATCAAGGACGTCAACGCCAACCCGGCGCGCTTCGACCTGAAGAAGGCCGAGGCCCTCAACGCCGAGCACATCCGCCGGCTCGACGTGAAGGCGTTCATGGACGCCTGCGCGCCCTGGCTGAAGGCGCCGTTCGCCCCCTGGGCGCCGGAGAAGTTCGACCAGGCGCAGTTCGAGGCCATCGCCCCGCACGCGCAGACCCGTCTCACGGTGCTCTCCGACATCACGGCCAACGTGGACTTCCTCTTCCTCGACGAGCCCGTGGAGGACGAGGCGTCCTGGCAGAAGGCCATGAAGGAGGGCTCGGACGCGCTGCTGCGCACCGCGCGCGCCAAGCTCGCCGAGGCCGAGTGGAACGCCGACGCGCTCAAGGCCGCCGTGGTGGCCGCCGGCGAGGAGCACGGCCTGAAGCTCGGCAAGGCACAGGCGCCCGTCCGGGTGGCCGTCACCGGCCGTACGGTCGGCCTGCCGCTGTTCGAGTCCCTGGAGGCCCTGGGCCGCGAGCGCACCCTGGCGCGCGTGGACGCCGCCCTGGCCAGGCTGGCGGGCTGACGGGCGCGTCGTACCCGTCGTCCCAGCGTGAAGGGCCCGGCAGCCGTGGCTGCCGGGCCCTTCGTGCACCCGCCGGCGGGGCCGCGGGTTATCGATTTTGGTGCGCGGTCCACCTTCGGGTAATGTTCTTCCTGCGCCGCCCGAGAGGGCCGAGAGGCCGGGCGGGAGGCGCCGGCGGAACGAAGAACCCCTCCGGGGGATGGAGTTCCGGTGGGGTATGGTGTAATTGGCAGCACGAGTGATTCTGGTTCACTTAGTCTAGGTTCGAGTCCTGGTACCCCAGCAAGAGAAATTCTCGCGAAATGCTCGGTGAAATTCTCTGCGGAAACTACTGATAAAGTAGTGACCAGCGCGAAAGCGCAAAACAGTGCGAGCCCCCGTTGTGTAGCGGCCTAGCACGCCGCCCTCTCAAGGCGGTAGCGCCGGTTCGAATCCGGTCGGGGGTACTGATTCTCGCAAGGGAATCGCTAGGGCCCCCGTTGTGTAGCGGCCTAGCACGCCGCCCTCTCAAGGCGGTAGCGCCGGTTCGAATCCGGTCGGGGGTACTGGTTTAAAAACCACCATGGGCTATGGTGTAATTGGCAGCACGAGTGATTCTGGTTCATTTAGTCTAGGTTCGAGTCCTGGTAGCCCAGCGCAGATTGCTTTTTGAGTCTGCACCAGCAAGAAAAGCAGGCCCCCGTTGTGTAGCGGCCTAGCACGCCGCCCTCTCAAGGCGGTAGCGCCGGTTCGAATCCGGTCGGGGGTACAGAAGGAAAAAATGCCTTTCGCGTCCGCGAGGGGCATTTTTTCGTGCGTCCTTCCACGACCTGCGGTACGGCGGGATAATCCCCGGCATGGTCCATCCCCACGGCGTGCGCCAGCGGGTCCACGTCGGCGATCTCCAGCCCGGCGACCACGCGTGCCTGCTGTTCGAGTCGGACGAGGAGCGGGCCTCCACCCTGCGGGACTTCGTCCGCGGGGGCCTGGCCGCCGAGGACAAGATCCTGTACCTCAGCGGGGGACGCGGCCCCGCCGGACCCGACGCCCTGCTCGACGCCTGCCGGCTCCCCGGCCTGCCCGCCGGCCCCGCCGGCCGCGTCGAAGTCGTCCGCCTCGCCGAATTCGTCTCCGGCCGCGGCCACTTGGAAACCCTCGCCCTGCTGCGCCGGCTGCGCACCGCGGCCCGCCGCTCCCGCGAGGAGGGCTACCGGGCGCTGCGCGTGGCCGGCGAGCCGTGCGCGGCCCTGCCCGACGGGCGCGGGCCGCGCGTCCTCGGCGCGCTGGGAGTGGCCCGGCTGCTGCGGTACGAGGCGATGCTCGCCGAGGAGTTCGCCGGGGCCGGGGCGCTGGCCCTGTGCCAGTACGACACCCGGTGCTGCGAGCCGGCCGCGCTGGCCGCGTTCGCCTCCGCGCACGCGCGCAGCGTCGAAGCCGATCCACTGGTGCGCACCGAGGACCTCACCGTCGTCCGCACCTACCGGCCGCAGGGGCTGCGCATCGAGGGCGTGGTCGACGCGGGCGCCTACCGGCACCTGCGCGACGCCCTGCGGTCCGTCGCCGCCGTGCGCGGGGACGTGTGCCTGGAGCTGTCGCGGCTGGAGTTCCTCGACCTCGGCGGGGTGCGGCTGCTCATGACGTTCGCGCGCGCCCGCGCGGCCCGGCACTGCACCGTCGAGCTCGCCGGGATGCCGGCCCACCTCCGGCAGGTCATCACCCTCGTCGGCTGGGACCGCACGCCGGGGCTGCGGCTGGGGGCCGCGCATGCCTGACGGCACCGGCTTCGTTCACCACGCGTGCCTGTACGGCACGGACGCGGAGTTCCTGGCGATGGCCGTCCCTTTCGTCCGGGACGGCCTCACGGCCGGCGAACCGGTCCTGGCGGCCACCACGCCCGCCAACATCGACCTGCTGCGCCGGGCCCTGGGGGAGAGGGCGCACGCGCTGGACACCGCCGAGACCGCGTACTTCGGGCGCCGGCCCGTCGAACGGGTTTCGGCGTTCCTCCGCTACCACGACCGGCGGGCGCGGCCCGGCCGCCGCGTCCGCATGATCGCCGAACCCGTGTGGAACGGGAAGTCCGCACGCCAGGTCGCGGAGTGGAAACGCATGGAATCCGGGCTGAACGTGGTGCTCTCCGGACTGCCGGTGTGGATGATCTGCCCGTACGACACGCGGAGCACACCGGACGACGTGGTGCGGGCCGCGTGCGCGACGCACCCGGCGCGGGTGGACGGGGAGCGGCTGATCCCGTGCTCGGCGTACGCCGACCCCGGGGCGTACGTGGCCGGCGTGCCGCTGCCGCGCGCCCCGGCACCGCCGGGGGCCGCCCGGTGCGGCCCCACGGCCCGGGTGCCGGTCCTGCGGGCCTTCGCCCGCGACCGCGCCGCGGCGGCCGGCCTGGCCGGTGAGCGGCTGGCCCTCGCCGTGCTCGCGGTCTGCGAGGCCGCGGGCTATCTGCTGGCGCCGGGGGACGTCCGCGTGGCCCTCCGGGCCTGGGAGGAGCCGGGCGCCCTGGTCTACGAGCTGCTCTGCGCCGGCTCCCGCCCGGTCCATGCCTTCGCCGGCTTCCGCCCCCCGGGCCGCGAAGCGGCCCCCGAAGACGGCCTCTGGCTGGCCCGCACCCTCACGGACTCCCTGGACATCCGCACCCAGGGCCCCCTCACCCGCCTCACGCTCCACATCCCGGACCCCCACGACGCAGAACGCCTCTGAGGGGCCCGGGCTTGCCGGGTACTTCTTCCCGCCGCGACGGCGACCGGAGGTGTGGCCACGGCCTTGAGGCGGGTTCGGCACCGCCGGTCTGCGCCGCCGTGGCTGTTCGCCGTCGCGGCGGGGTGGGGGTGCGCGGCAGCGTCGAGCGTGCCCGGTCACCGGGCTGCGGTCGGGGCCCGCCCCGGGCTGCTGTGGGGGAGCCCCGTGTGGGCCGCGGTCGGGCGGTGGGGGAGGCTCCGCGTGGCCGCGGCCAGGCCCCGGCCCGGGGGGCGTGCTCTTACGAGCCGTTGCGGCGCAAGGATTCCGTGAGGCGGACTGCGGCGTCGAGGACCGCCTGGGCGTGCATGCGGCCCGGGTGGCGGGTGAGGCGTTCGATGGGGCCCGAGACGGAGACGGCTGCGACGACGCGGTTGGAGGGGCCGCGGACCGGGGCGGAGACCGAGGCCACGCCCGGCTCGCGCTCGCCGATGGACTGGGCCCAGCCCCGGCGCCGTACGCCGGAGAGCGCCGTCGCCGTGAAGCGGGCGCCCTGGAGGCCGCGGTGCAGGCGCTCCGGCTCCTCCCAGGCCATGAGGACCTGCGCGGCCGACCCGGCCTTCATCGGCAGCGTCGAGCCCACCGGCACGGTGTCCCGCAGGCCGGACAGCCGCTCCGCCGCCGCCACACAGATCCGCATGTCGCCCTGGCGCCGGTACAGCTGCGCGCTCTCGCCCGTGACGTCCCGCAGGTGCGTGAGCACGGGGCCCGCCGAGGCCAGGAGCCGGTCCTCGCCGGCCGCCGCGGCCAGCTCGCTCAGCCGCGGGCCGAGGATGAAGCGGCCCTGCATGTCCCGCGCCACCATCCGGTGGTGTTCCAGGGCCACCGCCAGCCGGTGGGCCGTCGGCCGTGCCAGCCCCGTCGCCGTGACCAGCCCGGCCAGCGTCGCCGGACCGGACTCCAGTGCGCTCAGCACCAGAGCCGCCTTGTCGAGAACCCCCACGCCACTCGAGGCGCCACCCGTGATGTCCATGCAACGATACTCGCGTCTCAGAGTATGAAACGCAAGTTCACGAATCCGCGAGACGCGCCACTCTGGATCCACGGCATCCACGGCACCCCACCCCCGAAGGGACAGCGATGGGAAGGACACTCGCGGAGAAGGTCTGGGACGACCACGTCGTCCGGCGCGCCGAGGGCGAGCCCGACCTCCTCTTCATCGATCTGCACCTGCTCCACGAGGTCACCAGCCCGCAGGCCTTCGACGGCCTCCGCAAGGCCGGCCGCACGGTCCGCCGCACGGACCTGACCATCGCCACCGAGGACCACAACACCCCCACCCTCGACATCGACAAACCGATCGCCGACCCCGTCTCCCGCACCCAGCTGGAGACCCTGCGCCGCAACTGCGCCGAGTTCGGCGTCCGGCTGCACCCGCTGGGCGACGTCGAGCAGGGCGTCGTCCACGTCGTGGGACCGCAGCTGGGCCTCACCCAGCCCGGCACCACCGTGGTGTGCGGCGACAGCCACACCTCCACCCACGGCGCCTTCGGCGCGCTGGCCTTCGGCATCGGCACCAGCCAGGTGGAGCATGTGCTGGCCACCCAGACCCTGCCGCTCGCGCCCTTCCGCACCATGGCCGTCACCGTCGAGGGCGAGCTCCCCGAGGGCGTCACCGCCAAGGACCTGATCCTCGCCGTCATCGCCGAGATCGGCACCGGCGGCGGCCAGGGTCACGTCATCGAGTACCGCGGCCCGGCCGTCGAGAAGCTCTCGATGGAGGCCCGGATGACCGTGTGCAACATGTCCATCGAGGCGGGCGCCCGCGCCGGGATGATCGCGCCCGACGAGACCACGTTCGCGTACCTCAAGGACCGCCCGCACGCCCCCCAGGGCGCCGACTGGGACGAGGCCGTCGCCTACTGGCGGACCCTGCGCACCGACGACGACGCCGTCTTCGACCGCGAGGTCGTCATCGACGCCTCGAAGCTCGCCCCGTTCGTCACCTGGGGCACCAACCCGGGCCAGGGCGCACCCCTGTCCGAGGCCGTCCCGGACCCCGCCTCCTTCGCCGACCCGTCCGAGCGGCTCGCCGCGGAAAGGGCGCTGGAGTACATGGGGCTGACGCCAGGTCAGCCGCTCAAGGAGGTGCGCGTGGACACCGTCTTCGTGGGCTCCTGCACCAACGGCCGCATCGAGGACCTGCGCGCCGCCGCCGGCGTGCTGGCGGGACGGAAGGTCGCCGACGGCGTCCGCATGCTGGTGGTCCCCGGCTCGGTGCGCGTGGGCCTCCAGGCCGTCGCCGAGGGGCTGGACAAGGTGTTCACCGCGGCCGGTGCCGAGTGGCGGCACGCCGGCTGCTCCATGTGCCTGGGCATGAACCCGGACCAACTGGCGCCGGGCGAGCGCTCCGCGTCCACCTCCAACCGCAACTTCGAGGGCCGGCAGGGCAAGGGTGGCCGTACCCACCTGGTCTCGCCGCAGGTCGCCGCCGCCACCGCCGTCCTGGGCCGGCTGGGCTCGCCCGCCGACCTCGCCGCCGCGCACGGTGCCGGCGCCCGTACCCCCCTGGAGGTCTGACCGAGATGGAAGCTTTCACCACGCACACCGGCCGGGCCGTGCCGCTGCGCCGCAGCAACGTCGACACCGACCAGATCATCCCTGCGCACTGGCTGAAGAAGGTCACGCGCGACGGTTTCGAGGACGGCCTCTTCGAGGCGTGGCGCAAGGACCCCGAGTTCGTGCTGAACCGCCCGGAGCGGGCCGGCGCCACCGTCCTGCTGGCCGGCCCCGACTTCGGCACCGGCTCCTCCCGCGAGCACGCCGTCTGGGCGCTGCAGAACTACGGCTTCAAGGCCGTCGTCTCCTCCCGCTTCGCCGACATCTTCCGCGGCAACTCGCTGAAGAACGGTCTGCTCACCGTCGTCCTGCCGCAGGAGACCGTGGAACGGCTGTGGGAGCTGACCGAGAACGACCCCTCGGTCGAGGTGACCGTCGACCTGGTGGAGCGCCGGGTGTCGGCCGGCGGAATCTCGGCCGGATTCGAGCTTGACGAGAACGCCCGGTGGCGACTCCTGGAGGGGCTCGACGACATCGGGCTGACGCTCCGGCACGAGGCGGACATCGCCGCCTTCGAGGCCGTACGACCCTCCCACAAGCCCTCCACCCGGGAGGTCCGGCCCACCGTCTGAGGCCGGTTCCGGGCTCGTTCCGGCGTCGATTGCGTATCGTTTGGCCCAGTGTCGGACGGCTTCGCCCCGGCTCCGGACGCCCCGGATTTTCGCTGCTCACCCAGCGTTTGGCATGATGCGCCCCCTGTCCGCGGACCGGGGGCGCATCGTGTTGTTGAGGCCCCGTGAAGCGACAACTCGCCTCAGATGGCACAATCGGTGCATGGAACGCGACAGCCAACTCGAGCTTTACCGGCTCGTCGCCGACCAACTGAAGGAAGCGCACGCAAGGGTGCGCACACTGCAAGTCCCGGAGGCCGTACGGATGGCGCTGTCCAGGCAGCTGCTGGCCATTACGGCATCGGCGAAGCACGATCTGTCGGGCGCGTCAAGGCGCCTGAACCGGCTGATGAACGACCTCGACGAGGGCCGTTTCCCCCAAGAGCCCGACTCCTACGGAACTCCGTGATGGGCCGAGTTCGTTGCGGCACAAGGGTGATTAGACCGTTTCGTGTTTGATTTGCGGTATATATCTGCCTAACGTGCGAAAAAGCTGGAGAGCATTCCAGCCAATGTCTCCGAAGGGGAAGACGTGAACAAGGCGCAGCTCGTTGAAGCGATTGCCGACAAGCTCGGCGGCCGGCAGCAGGCCGCGGACGCGGTCGACGCGGTCCTGGACGCCATCGTCCGTGCCGTCGTCTCCGGCGACCGGGTCTCGGTCACCGGTTTCGGCTCGTTCGAGAAGGTCGACCGGCCGGCCCGCTACGCCCGCAACCCGCAGACCGGTGAGCGGGTGCGGGTCAAGAAGACCTCGGTGCCCCGTTTCCGCGCGGGTCAGGGCTTCAAGGACCTGGTGAGCGGCACCAAGAAGCTGCCGAAGCTGGGCGAGGTCTCCGTCAAGAAGGCGCCCAAGGGCAGCCTCACCGGTGGCAAGGCCACCACCAAGGCCGCGGCCAAGAAGGCCACCGCCAAGAAGGCGGCCACGGCGAAGAAGGCGGCGCCCGCGAAGAAGACCACCGCCGCGAAGACCACCGCCGCGAAGAAGACCACGGCGAAGAAGACCACCGCCGCCGCGGCGAAGAAGACGACGGCGAAGAAGGCCACGCCGGCCGCCGCGAAGAAGACGACGGCGAAGAAGGCGGCCCCGGCCAAGAAGACCACGGCGAAGAAGGCGGCGCCGGCCAAGAAGACGACGGCCGCGAAGAAGACCGCGCCGGCGAAGAAGGCCCCGGCCAAGACCACCGCGCGCAAGACCACCGCCAAGAAGACCACCGCCCGCAAGAAGTAGGGGCGGCGGCGCCGTCACGACGGCCAGCGGAACGACGCGCCGGGCCGGGCTCCTCCGGGGGAGCCCGGCCCGCGGTCGTGTCTCAGAACATCTCGTGTCAGAACGTCTGGAGCGTCACCAGCACCACCCGGCGCTCGGCCGGCGGTCGCTCCGCGCCCCCCGCACCCTCCGCGGCGTCCTCCGCGAACTCGATGCGCACCCGCTGACCGGGCCGCAGCAGCCGCAGTCCGCCCGCGTCGAACGCCTCCGCGCCGAAGGGCACGGGCGTGCCGTCGTCCAGCAGCACGCTGCCGGAGCGGGTGTCGGGGTCGAAGGTGTACGCGGTGGCCTGCATGGGCAGTCAGCCTAGGGGGTGTCCGATGGGTCGGCACACGCACCCCGCCGCCTGGCACGGCACCTCGCTGTGTTGTCGCATCACCCGAGTACGCCCGGTACGAGGGCGACGCTCCGCCTTGCGATGCACCGCACCAGACGACGGGGTGCGCGCACCGACCCACCGGACACCCCCTAGCCCGCCGCCGGCCCGGAGAGCGCCAGGCCGCCGGTGAGCGCCGCCGTGCGCGGCCCCACGCCCAGCGCCACGGCCGCCCGCAGGTCCGCCTCGGTGTCCACGTCCCGGCGTACCGATTCCACGTCCGGCAGGGGTATCTCGTGCGCCCCGGACGCCGCGTGCCGGGCGCGCGAACGGCCCTCGAACGCCGGCGCCAATTCCGTTCCGGGTGCCGCCGCCAGCAGGGTCGTACCGATTCCGGCGGCGTCCGCGAGAAATGCGCGGGGGAATTGCGCGGCGAAATCGAGCACCCGGCCGAGTTCCGCCGGGCGGAGCGCCGGCAGGTCCGCGTTGAGGGTGGCCACGCCGTGTCCGGGGCGCCGTTCCCGTACCGTACGGGCGCCGTGCGCCAGGGCCGCGTTCAGCCCGCCGCCGCCCGGCGGCTCGGGCACCACACGGGCGCCCAGCGCCGCCAGCGCGGCCCCCGCCCGGGGATCGCCCGTGACGACCGCCACATCGGCGACCGGGCCGCAGGCCAGGGCCGCTGCCACGGTGTCGGCGGCGAACGCGAGGGCCAGCGCCGGGCCCGGAAGGTGGGCCGCTCCCCGCACCAGACGGCTCTTGGCCAAGGTCAGCGGCTTGACGGGCACCACCAGCGTCCAGACCACGTCCGCTCCCTCCTCGCGTCGCCCCATTGTCACCCGCCGCCGCGTCCGTCACCGGAGCGCGGGGTTACGGTGTTCTCGACAGACCGGGTACCTGGGGCGACACTTGTCCGGCCCCCGGGTGAGCAGCAGGCCCGTAGCTTCCAGGTCCCAACAGAAGGGTGTCCGAGTGTCCCGCCGCAGAATCGGCTTCTGGTACCGCTTCGCAGCGGTGTTGGCCAAACCGCCGCTCGTGGTTCTGTTCAAGCGGGACTGGCGGGGAATGGAGCACATTCCGGCCGACGGCGGATTCATCACCGCCGTCAACCACAACTCGTATCTCGACCCGTTGTCGTACGCCCATTACCAGTACAACACCGGGCGGGTCCCCCGCTTCCTCGCCAAGGCCGGCCTCTTCAAGGGCAGCTTCGTCGGCGCCGTGCTCCGCGGCACGGGCCAGATCCCCGTCTACCGGGAGTCCGCCGACGCCGCGACCGCCTTCCGGGCCGCCGTCGACGCCGTCAACCGCGGCGAGTGCGTGGCCTTCTACCCCGAGGGCACCCTCACCCGCGACCCGGACATGTGGCCCATGGAGGGCAAGACGGGCGCCGCCCGCGTCGCGCTCCTCACCCGCGCCCCCGTCATCCCCGTCGCCCAGTGGGGCGCCAACGAGGCCATGCCGCCGTACGCCAAGGAGAAGAAGCTGCGGCTCTTCCCCCGCAAGACCCTCAAGGTGCTGGCCGGCCCGCCCGTCGACCTGTCCGCCTACTACGACCGCGAGCCCACCGCCGAGGTGCTGCGCGAGGTCACCGACAAGATCATGGCCGACATCACCGGACTGCTGGCCGAACTGCGCGGCGAACCGGCGCCCGCCGAGCCCTACAACCCGCGCAAGGCCGCGGCGGCCCGCTCCGCCGCCCGCCGCAAGGCAGGGGAGGAGCGCGCATGACCCGCTGCGCCGTCTTCGGCACCGGCTCGTGGGGCACCGCCTTCGCGATGGTGCTGGCCGACGCCGGCTGCGAGGTGACCATGTGGGGCCGCCGCGCCGCCCTGGTCGACGCCGTCAACAACGGCCGCACCAACCCCGACTACCTCCCCGGCGTGGAGCTGCCCGCCGCCGTACGGGCCACCACCGACCCCGCCGAGGCCGCCCGCGACGCCGACTTCACCGTCCTCGCCGTGCCCTCGCAGACCCTCCGCGAGAACCTCACCGCCTGGACCCCGCTGCTGGCGCCCGGCACCGTCCTCGTCTCCCTGATGAAGGGCGTCGAACTGGGCACGGCCAAGCGCATGAGCGAGGTCGTCGAGGAGGTCGCCGGGGTCACCGCGGACCGCGTCGCCGTCCTCACCGGCCCCAACCTCGCCCGCGAGATCGCCGCCCGGCAGCCCGCCGCCGCCGTCGTCGCCTGCCGCGACGAGGACGTCGCCAAGCGCCTCCAGGCCGCCTGCCACACCGCCTACTTCCGCCCCTACACCAACACCGACGTCGTCGGCTGCGAACTGGGCGGCGCCGTGAAGAACGTCATCGCGCTCGCCGTCGGCATCGCCGACGGCATGGGCCTCGGCGACAACGCCAAGGCGTCCCTCATCACCCGCGGCCTGGCCGAGACCACCCGCCTCGGCCTCGCCATGGGCGCCGACGCGCACACCTTCGCCGGCCTGGCCGGCATGGGCGACCTCGTCGCCACCTGCTCCTCGCCGCTCTCCCGCAACCACACCTTCGGCACCAACCTCGGCCGCGGCATGAGCCTCGAGGAGACCATCGCCGTCACCAGGCAGACCGCCGAGGGCGTCAAGTCCTGCCAGTCGGTGCTCGATCTGGCCCGGCGTCACCATGTCGACATGCCGATCACCGAGACCGTCGTCGGCATCGTGCACGAGGGCAAGTCGCCCAAGGTGGCCCTCAAGGAGCTGATGGCGCGCAGCGCCAAGCCCGAGCGACACTGATCCCCCCGCTCCCACCAGGTACTCTCAACCCGATATGAGCAGCGAGACCTCCCCCCAGAGCCCCGAGCGGAAGCCGCGCGTCGCCGTCGTCTTCGGCGGCCGCAGCTCCGAACACGCCATCTCCGTGGTCACCGCGGGCGCCGTGCTGCGCGCCATCGACCGCAGCAAGTACGACGTCCTGCCGATCGGCATCACCACCCAGGGGCGTTGGGCGCTCGCCGCCGACGAGCCCGAGCGGATGGCCATCACCGACCGCGCCCTGCCCAGCGTGGAGCAGCTGGCCGAGTCCGCCGAGGGCGGCGTCGTGCTGCCCGTCGACCCCGCCAGCCGCGAGGTCGTCTACACCGAGCCCGGCGCCGTGCCCAAGGCCCTGGGCGAGGTCGACGTGGTCTTCCCGGTGCTGCACGGCCCCTACGGCGAGGACGGCACCCTCCAGGGCATGCTCGACCTGGCCGGCATCCCGTACGTCGGCTCGGGCGTCCTGGCCTCGGCCGTCGGCCAGGACAAGGAGTACATGAAGCGGGTCTTCACCTCCTTCGGGCTGCCCGTCGGCCCGTACGTGGTGATCCGCCCCCGCGAGTGGGACAACGACCCGGCGGCCGCCCGCAAGAAGATCGTGGACTTCGCCGGCGACCACGGCTGGCCGGTCTTCGTGAAGCCCGCCCGCGCCGGCTCCTCCATGGGCATCACCAAGGTCGACGACCTCGCCGGCCTGGACGAGGCCATCGAGGAGGCCCGCCGCCACGACCCCAAGATCCTCGTCGAGGCGCTGCTGCGCGGCCGCGAGATCGAGTGCGGCGTGCTGGAGTTCGAGGACGGCCCGCGCGCCAGCGTGCCGGCCGAGATCCCGCCGGTCTCCGCGCACGACTTCTACGACTTCGAGGCCAAGTACATCGACTCGGCCTCCGGGATCGTGCCGGCCCCCCTCACCGAGGAGGAGACGCGCCGCGTCCGGGAGCTCGCCGTGCGCGCCTTCGAGGCCGCCTCGTGCGAGGGCCTGGTGCGCGCCGACTTCTTCCTCACCGAGGACGGCGAGTTCGTGATCAACGAGATCAACACCATGCCGGGGTTCACCCCGATCTCCATGTACCCGCGCATGTGGCAGGAGACCGGGCTGTCCTACCCCGAGCTGGTGGACCGGCTCATCGAGGCGGCGCTGCGCCGCCCGACGGGCCTGCGCTGAACCGCCCCCGGGGGGTGCGTCAGCGGACGTACCCCTCGGGGACCGTCTTCTTGACGGCGCCGGCCAGCCCGGTCAGTGCGCTGACGTCGCCCGCGGCGCCGGCCACCTCCTTCGGCAGCGTCACCTCCACGTACGCCTCCCGCAGGACGGTCGTGCAGCGGACGCTGCCGTCGGGCTGCTTCTCCGGCAGCCAGCCGACGTCGTCGATGTACATCCCGTCCGGCGGCGGCCGGTGGTCGAGCAGCTTCGGCCGCGGCACCCCGCAGCGCAGGGTGACCGCCGGGTCGTCGCCCCACGCGGCGGTCAGCTCCGAGGCGGGCTCCGTGTCGCGCAGGGGCTTGCCGGCCAGCGTGCGCGGCAGCTCCTGGTGCAGCGCACGGCAGAGCGCGGCCTGCTTCGCGGGCGGGGAGGGCGGCGTCAGGGCCATCCGGCCGTCCGGGGACGAGCACGCCGTCGCGCCGGCGCACAGCAGCACGACGGCGAGCGCGGGCACACCGGAGGGCCGGCGGAGCAAAGACTTCACCGGCCGAGCATACGGGGGAGCTACAGATGGACCACCGGGCAGGTCAGGGTGCGGGTGATGCCCTCCACCTGCTGCACCCGCGCCACCACCATCCGGCCGAGCTCGTCGACGGTGTCGGCCTGGGCGCGGACGATCACGTCGTAGGGACCGGTCACGTCCTCGGCCTGGACGACACCGGGGATCTGCCCGATGACTTCGGCCACGGTCGACGCCTTGCCGACCTCGGTCTGGATCAGGATGTACGCCTGTACCACGGAACCTCCAGGGCGGCTTCGAGGATCATGGGGGGAGAAGAGACGCCACGGTACCGCGTCGCCGCACGGTGCGGGGAGACCCGCGCGGCCTGCGCGGCGCGTGGAGGCACCGTGTCAGGCCACGGGGCGCCGCGGGCGTCACGGGTTCGGCAACCGACAGCACTCCGAGGAGGAGCTCAGTGAAAGGCACCGTGGGCGAGCTGGGGGAGTTCGGCCTCATCAGAGAGCTGACCTCCCGGCTCACCACCACTCCGGCGGTCCGCCTCGGACCGGGCGACGACGCCGCGGTGGTCGCGGCCCCCGACCGGAGGGTCGTCGCCAGTACGGACGTGCTCCTGGAGGGGCGGCACTTCCGCCGCGACTGGTCCACCGCCTACGACGTCGGGCGCAAGGCGGCCGCGCAGAACCTGGCCGACATCGCCGCCATGGGCGCGGTCCCCACGGCTGTGCTGCTCGCCCTCGTCGTCCCCGCCGAGCTCCCCGCCACCTGGCCCACCGAGCTGATGGACGGCATCCGGGACGAGTGCCAGGTCGCCGGCGCGGCGGTCGTCGGAGGCGACGTGGTGCGCGGCGACACCATCACCGTGGCCATCACGGCCCTGGGCGACCTGCGCAACCACGAGCCCGTCACACGGGCCGGCGCCCGCGCCGGCGACGTGGTCGCCGTCACCGGCTGGCTGGGCTGGTCCGCGGCCGGCCTGGCCGTGCTCTCCCGCGGCTTCCGCTCGCCCCGCGCCTTCGTCGAGGCCCACCGCCGCCCCGAGCCCCCGTACCACGCCGGGCCCGCGGCCGCCGCGCTCGGTGCGACCGCCATGACGGACGTCAGCGACGGCCTCATCGCCGACCTCGGCCACATCGCCGAGGCCAGCAAGGTCCGCATCGACCTGCGCACCGCCGCCATCGACGTGCCCACGCAGATGTCCGACATCGGGCAGGCCGTCGGCGTCGACCCGCTCCAGTGGGTGCTCACCGGCGGCGAGGACCACGCCATCGTGGCGACCTTCCCGCCGGACGTGAAGCTGCCCGCCCGCTGGAAGGTCATCGGCGAGGTCGTCACGCTCTCCGCCCTGCCGCAGGTCACCGTCGACGGTGCGCCCTGGGACAAGGCGGGCGGCTGGGACCACTTCGGCGAGCCGGAGCCGGAGGACTGATGACCGTGCCCCCGCGGGTGCTGACCGTCGCCGGGTCCGACTCCGGCGGCGGCGCCGGCATCCAGGCCGACCTCAAGACCGTGCTCGCGCTCGGCGCGCACGGCATGAGCGTGATCACGGCCGTCACGGCGCAGAACTCGCTGGGCGTCCAGGGCGTGTGGGAGCTGCCGGCGGAGGCGGTACGGGCCCAGTTCCGCAGCGTCGTCGACGACATCGGGGTGCAGGCCGTCAAGACGGGCATGCTCGCCTCGGCGGAGCTGGTGGAGACGGTGGCCGGGCTGCTGGCGGGCGTGGACGCACCCGTGGTCGTCGACCCCGTCGGTATCTCCAAGCACGGCGACGCACTGCTCGCGGCGTCCGCGCTCGACGCCGTGCGGGGCACGCTGCTGCCGCGGGCCACGGTGGCCACGCCCAACCTCGACGAGGTGGCGTGGCTGACGGGGGTCCGGGTGCGGTCGGAGGACGACATGCGGCGGGCCGCGGAGGCGGTGCTGGCGTACGGGCCGCGGTGGGTGCTGATCAAGGGCGGCCACCTGGGGGCGGGGTCCGCGGCCGTCGACCTGCTCACGGACGGCACCGCCGAGCACTGGCTGCGGGCGCCCCGCCACGACAACCGGCACACGCACGGCACGGGCTGCACCCTGGCGAGCGCGATCGCGGCGGGACTGGCCGGGGGAGCGGACGTGCCGTCCGCGGTGGCCGCGGCCAAGGAGTACGTCACCGGCGCGATAGCGGCGGGCTTCCCGCTGGGCGGGGGCATCGGGCCGGTGCGGCACGGGTGGCGGTGGGGCGCGTAGGCGTGCCCCGGTCGGTGTCCCAGGGGGGAGCCCCCGGACACGGAAAACGCAAGAGCCGGCCCCCCGAAGGGGACCGGCTCAGGCAAAGGGCGGCGAGGCTGCCGCGCTGCTAGCTAGTCAGCGCGAGACCTTGCCGGCCTTGATGCACGAGGTGCAGACATTGAGGCGCTTCGGCGTCCGACCGACCACGGCACGCACACGCTGGATGTTGGGGTTCCAGCGACGGGACGTACGGCGGTGCGAGTGCGAGATGTTGTTGCCGAAGCCCGGCCCCTTGCCGCAGACGTCGCAGTTGGCAGCCACGGGTCACTCCAAAGACTTCAGATGCACTTACGGGAAATCCCGGCGTGCCGAGGTCGGTGGTGACCGGCTTGCCAGGGGATGTCACGCCCGACTCTCGTCGGGCAACCGGAGCAGCATACAACGGCCGCTCCTGGACAACGAAACTACCATGTCCGGCCCGGGGTCCGCCCGTCCCGCCCCCCTCGGGCCCACCCGGGACTACGCTGCTCTCCCGCACTGCCCACCAGCCCCCAGCAGCCCCAGGAGGACACCGGTGCCTCATCCGCTCGACGCCGAGGCAGTACGCACCTGGTGCTCCCTGGCGCTCGACGCGCTCGGCCGCGCCCGCGAGGAGATCGACGCGATCAACGTCTATCCCGTCGCGGACGGCGACACCGGCACCAACCTCTACCTGACGGCCGAATCCGCCGCCCGGGCCGTCGACGCCGTCTTCGAGGGCCACGCCACCACCGCCCCCGCCTCCCGCCCCGGCCTCCCCGAGGCCGTACGCGCCATGGCCCACGGCGCCCTCATAGGCGCCCGCGGCAACTCCGGCACGATCCTCGCCCAGCTGCTGCGCGGCATGGCCGAGGTCCTCGCCGCCCCGGGTGACCAGGATCACGCCGCCGCCGCACCCCTGCGGCGCGCCCTGCGCCGGGCGGTGGAATCCGCCTACGAAGGCGTGGCCCGCCCCGTCGAAGGCACCGTTCTCACCGTGGCCGCGGCCGCCGCCGACGCCGCCGAGGCCACCCCCGGCGACGCCGCCGCCGTGGCCCGCGCCGCCCACCAGGGCGCCGTCACGGCCCTGCAGGCCACCCCCGGGCAGCTCGCCGAGCTCGGCGCCGCCGGAGTGGTCGACGCGGGCGGCAAGGGCCTCGTGGAGGTCCTCGGCGCCCTCGCCGAGGCCCTCGCCGGCCGCCCCGCCCCCACCCCGGCCGTCCCCGCCGGCGCCGCGCACCCCTGGCGGGTCGCCCCGTGCCCCGCCGACAGCGGGGAAGCCGGCTCCGGCGGGCCCACCGCCCCCGGCGACGGCCCCGCCTTCGAGGTGATCTACCTCCTGGACGCCGACGACGACGCCGTCGCCCGGCTCCGCGCCCGCCTCGACACCCTCGGCGAGTCCCTCGTCGTCGTCGGCGGCGACGGCCTGTGGAACGTCCACGTCCACACCGACGACGCCGGCGCCGCGGTCGAGGCCGGCATCGACGCCGGCCGCCCCCACCGCATCCGCATCACCCACTTCGGCAGCACCGCCCAGGAGGGCACCCGCGTCCGCGAACGCGCCCAGCGCGCCGTCGTCGCCCTCGTCCCCGGCGAGGGGCTGGCCGCCCTGTGCGCCGAGGCCGGCGCCACCGTCGTCGCCCTGCGCCCCGGGGAGCCGCCCGCCGCCGGCGAGATCGTCGAGGCCGTCCGCCGCGCCCACGCCCACGAGGTCGTCCTCCTGCCCAACGACCCCGACCTGCGGCACACCGCCGCGGCCGCCGCCGAACAGGCCCGCACCGAAGGCGTCCGCGCCGCCCTCATCCCCACCCGCTCCCCGGTCCAGGGCATCGCCGCCCTCGCCGTCCACGAACCCGGCCGCCGCTTCGACGAGGACGTCGTCGCCATGACCTCCGCCGCCGGCGCCACCCGCTACGCCGAGCTGTCGGTGGCCGAACGCCAGTCGTGGACCATGGCCGGCGTCTGCCAGGCCGGCGACGTGCTCGGCCTCATCGACGGCGACGTCGCCGTCATCGGCACCGACCTCGCCGCCACCGCCGGCACCGTGCTCGACCGGATGCTCGCCGCCGGCGGCGAAATGGTCACCCTCGTGCTCGGCACCGGCGTCCCCGACGTCGTCGCCGACCGGCTCCGGCACCACGTGCGCCGCAGCCACCTCGCCGTCGACACCGTCGTCTACCGCGGCGGGCAGCAGTCCCCGCCACTGATCATCGGGATCGAATGACCGGCGGCGTCCGCCGGGCTGTCGGTGCCGTGGTGTGCAATAGGTGACGTGCCTCCGCTCGACGAACCCCTGAAGAAGACCCTCGGCGGCAACACCGCGAAGGTGCTCGCCGACCACCTCGACCTGCACACCGTCGGCGACCTCCTGCACCACTACCCGCGCCGCTACGCCGAGCGCGGCGAGCTGACCCGGCTGGCCGACCTGCCGCTCGACGAGCACGTCACCGTCGTCGCCCAGGTCGCCGACGCGCGCGTGCACAAGTTCAACCAGGGCCGCGGCCAGCGGCTGGAGGTCACCCTCACCGACGGCAGCGGCCGCCTCCAGCTCGTCTTCTTCGGCCGCTCCATCTACCACCACCAGAAGGAACTGGTACCCGGCCGGCGCGGCATGTTCGCGGGCAAGGTCGGCACCTTCCGCAACGTCCGCCAGCTCTCCCACCCCGCCTACGAGATGCTCGGCGAGAACAGCGGCAAGGACGCCGTCGAGGCCTGGGCCAACCAGCTCATCCCGCTCTACCCGGCCTGCTCCCAGATGGAGTCCTGGAAGATCTCCAACGCCCTGGACGTGCTCCTCGCCTCCATGGACGCCACCGGCTGGCAGGGCGTCGTCGACCCGCTGCCCGCCGCGCTGCGCGACGGCCGCGGCCTGCTGCCGCTGCCCGAGGCGCTCCGCAAGGTCCACCGGCCCCGCACCAAGGCCGACATCGAGGACGCCCGCGCCCGGCTGAAGTGGGACGAGGCGTTCGTCCTCCAGGTCGCCCTCGCCCGCCGCCGCCATGCCGACGCCCAGCTGCCCGCCGTCCCCCGCAAACCCGCCCCCGGCGGCCTGCTCGACGCCTTCGACGCCCGCCTGCCCTTCACCCTCACCGAGGGCCAGCGCACCGTCTCCGCCGAGATCTTCGACGACCTCGCCACCGAGCACCCCATGCACCGCCTGCTCCAGGGCGAGGTGGGCTCCGGAAAGACCATGGTCGCCCTGCGCGCCATGCTCGCCGTCGTCGACGCCGGCGGGCAGGCCGCGATGCTCGCGCCCACCGAGGTCCTCGCCCAGCAGCACCACCGCTCCATCACCGAGATGATGGGCGACCTCGCCGAGGGCGGCCTCCTCGGCGGCTCCGACCTGGGCACCAAGGTCGTCCTGCTCACCGGCTCCATGGGCGCCGCCGCCCGCCGCCGGGCGCTGCTGGAGCTCGCCACCGGCGAGGCCGGCGTCGTCGTGGGCACCCACGCCCTCATCGAGGACAAGGTCCAGTTCCACGACCTCGGCCTCGTCGTCGTCGACGAACAGCACCGCTTCGGCGTGGAACAGCGCGACGCCCTGCGCTCCAAGGGCAAGCAACCGCCGCA
This sequence comes from Streptomyces mashuensis, assembly GCF_014654785.1. Classification (GTDB taxonomy): domain Bacteria; phylum Actinomycetota; class Actinomycetes; order Streptomycetales; family Streptomycetaceae; genus Streptomyces; species Streptomyces mashuensis. Next base: position 64,084 of record NZ_BNBD01000006.1, on the reverse strand, counting down.
CCTGCTCGTCATGACGGCCACCCCCATCCCGCGCACCGTCGCCATGACCGTCTTCGGCGACCTGGAGACCTCCGTCCTCGACCAGCTGCCCGCCGGCCGCTCCCCGATCGCCACCCACGTGGTGCCCGCCCGCGACAAGCCGCACTTCCTGGCCCGCGCCTGGGAGCGGGTGCGCGAGGAGGTCGCCGGCGGCCACCAGGCGTACGTCGTCTGCCCGCGCATCGGCGACGAGGAGGACCAGAAGGCCGCCGGCCGCAAGAACGCCCAGGCGTCCCCGGAGGACGAGGCCGAGAAGCGCCCGCCCCTCGCCGTCCTCGACGTCGCCGCACAGCTCGCCGACGGCCCCCTCGCCGGGCTGCGGGTGGCCGTGCTGCACGGCCGGATGCACCCCGACGAGAAGGACGACGTCATGCGCCGCTTCGGCGCCGGCGAGCTCGACGTCCTCGTCGCCACCACCGTCATCGAGGTCGGCGTCAACGTGCCCAACGCCACCGTGATGGTGATCATGGACGCGGACCGGTTCGGCGTCTCCCAGCTGCACCAGCTCCGCGGCCGCGTCGGCCGCGGCTCCGCCCCCGGCCTCTGCCTGCTCGTCAGCGAGATGCCCGAGGGCAGCCCCGCCCGCGCACGCCTCGGCGCCGTGGCCGCCACCCTCGACGGCTTCGAGCTCTCCCGTATCGACCTGGAGCAGCGCCGCGAGGGCGACGTCCTCGGCCAGGCACAGTCCGGCGTCCGCTCCAGCCTCCGCATGCTCACCGTCATCGACGACGAGGAGGTCATCGCCGCCGCCCGTGAGGAGGCCGCCGCCGTCGTGGCCGCCGACCCCGAACTGGCCGGCCTGCCCGAGCTGCGCACCGCCCTGGACGCCCTCCTCGACCAGGAGCGGGAGCGGTTCCTGGAGAAGGGCTGAGCGCGGGCCCCGGGCGGAGGCCCGCGCAGGGCGGCCCCGCACGGACGCCCTAGGCTGAGAACGGTGGCCGGCACCCCCGGCCACCGGCCGGCCCGGATCCAGCCCGGATCCGGCCCCGGACCCAGCACAGACCCAGCGCGAAGGAACCGCCACCGATGACCCGCGTGATCGCCGGCGCCGCCGGCGGACGCCGCCTGGCCGTACCGCCCGGCACGGGCACCCGTCCCACCTCCGACCGGGCGCGCGAGGGCCTGTTCTCCACCTGGACCTCGCTGCTGGGCACGCTGGACGGCACCCGCGTCCTCGACCTGTACGGCGGTTCCGGCGCGGTCGGCCTGGAGGCCCTCTCGCGCGGCGCCGCCCACGTCCTGCTCGTCGAGGCGGACGCCCGCGCGGTCCGCGTCATCAAGGAGAACGTCCGCTCCGTCGGCCTGCCCGGCGCCGAGGTCCGCTCCGGCCGCGCCGAGCAGGTGCTCGCCGGGCCCGCGCCCGCCGGCCCGTACGACGTCGTCTTCCTCGACCCGCCCTACGCCGTCACCGACGACGAACTGCGCGAGATCCTCCTCACACTGGCCGCCGGGGGCTGGCTGACCGGCGACGCACTGGTCACCGTGGAGCGCAGCACCAGAGGCGGTGAATTCCGCTGGCCGGAGGGGTTCGAGGGGCTGAGGGCCCGTCGTTACGGCGAGGGAACGCTTTGGTACGGTCGCGCCGCCTCGGCGTGCACCGCCGATCAAGGAACGGGCACGTCATGAATGGACCGGAGAGCGAGGAACCACCGTTGCGCCGCGCCGTCTGCCCGGGGTCGTTCGACCCCGTCACCAATGGACACCTCGACATCATCGCCCGCGCCTCGAAGCTGTACGACGAGGTGTACGTCGCGGTGATGATCAACAAGTCCAAGCAGGGCCTGTTCACGGTCGAGGAACGGATAGGGCTGCTGCGGCAGGTCACCGCCAAGTACGGCAACGTGAAGGTCGAGTCGTTCCACGGCCTCCTCGTCGACTTCTGCAAGCAGCGCGAGATCCCCGCCATCGTCAAGGGACTGCGAGCCGTCAGCGACTTCGACTACGAGTTGCAGATGGCCCAGATGAACAACGGGCTCTCCGGCGTGGAGACCCTGTTCGTGCCCACCAACCCCACGTACAGCTTCCTGTCGTCGAGCCTGGTCAAGGAGGTCGCGGCCTGGGGCGGCGACGTCTCCCACCTGGTGCCGCCGCTCGTCCTCGACGCCCTGCGCGAGCGGCTGGAGAGCCGCCGCGGTTCCGACTGACCCTTCCGACTGGCCGTCAGTTCCCTGCGGCGCCCGCCCCGCGGCCCTACAGTCGCCAGGGTGGACGTGCACCAGAAGCTCGACGAGATCGTCTCGGCCGTCGCCGGAGCCCGCGCCCTGCCCATGTCGGCGTCCTGCGTCCTGAACCGGGCCGCCCTGCTCGCCCGGCTGGAGGAGCTGCGCGCCGCCCTGCCCGGCTCGCTGGCCGAGGCGCGCGAGGTCCTCGGCGACCGCGACCGGCTGGTCGCCGACGCCCGCCAGGAGGCCGAGCGCGTCCTGGAGGCCGCGCGCGCCGAGCGCGCCGCGCTGGTCTCCGGCACGGAGGTGGCCCGGCGGGCCGACGAGGAGGCCGGCCGCATCCTGGCCGAGGCCCGCCGCGAGGCGGAGACGGTGCGTGCCGGCGCCGACGACTACGCCGACGCCAAGCTGGCCCACCTGGAAGTGGTCCTCACCAAGGCCGCCGCCGCGGCCGGCGGCCCGCCGGAGACCGGTTCCGGGGCCGCCCCGGAGCCTGATTCCGGCGGCGTTCCCGACGGCGTCGCCGGGGTCCGGGCCCTGCTCGCGGACACGCTGGCCGAGGTGGCCCGGGGCCGCGAGAAGCTCCGGGGTGCCCTCCCCGCCGACGGCCTGTCCGCCGGTGACGACGGCCCCGCCGACGCCGACGGCGCACCCGTCGCCCACACCGACGCCGACTTCCTCGCGGGCCTCGCCGCCCCGGAGGAGCCCCTGACGCCCTCCGCGGCCCCCGGGGCGTCCCAGGAGCCCCAGGCGTCCCCCGAGCCCCTCCAGCCCGCCTGGGAGCCCGCCCACGCCGCCGCCGAGCCCCTCACGGCGTACGCGCGGCAGGAGCACCCCGAGCCGTACGGCGAGCAGGCCGGCGCCGGGTTCGCGTACCAGGCCGACCCGTACGCCGTGCCCGGCACCTGGTCCCAGCCCGACCCGTACGCCTGGCCGCCGCCCCAGGACGCCGGCGGCCCCGCTGCGCCGGACCCCGCGGAGCCGGCGGCCGCGGACCCGGCGCCGCCCGGCCGGGGCCGGCACCGGGGCGCTGCGGACCCCGGCGCGGCCACGGGGTACGGTCAGGGGAGCTGACCCCGGCGGGGCGGCCCCGTGACGGGCATTCCCGGGGGCTTCCCGGTGGCTTACCGGGGGCGGATTGGGTCCAGGGCGGACCGTCCAGTATCCTGACTGTTCGGTCGCGGCTGTCTCCGTGACCCAGGCCGCCCGTCGCGCCCTCCGTGCCCGGGCCGGCCGTCACCGCAGCGTAGAAAGCAGGAAGCCCTGAACGCCCGCCTCGACCCCCGTAACCCTCTCGTGTTCGACACACGCGAGCTGGGCCGGCGTCCCGGTGCGCTGAAGAGGGTCTCCCGCTCCCTTCCCGCCCCCGCCGACCTCGGCATCGAGGTCATCGGCGTGGCCGAGGGCGCGACGGTGGAGCTCGACCTCCGGCTCGAGTCGGTCATGGAAGGGGTGCTCGTCACAGGCACCGCCCGTGCGCCGCTCACCGGGGAGTGCGTAAGGTGTCTGGAGCCGCTCGAGCAGGAGCTCGACGTGGACTTCCAGGAGATGTTCTCCTACCCCGACGCCGACGCCCGGGGCCGCATCGTGGCCGCGGACGACGACGCCGAGGACGACGAGGAGGACATGCTCTTCCTCGAGGACGACTTGTTCGACCTCGAACCCGTGCTGCGGGACGCGGTGGTGCTCGCACTGCCGCTGCAGCCGGTGTGCCAGGACGACTGTCCCGGCCTGTGCTCCGAGTGCGGGGCGCGGCTGGCGGACGACCCGGACCACCACCACGAGACCGTCGACATTCGTTGGGCGGCACTGCAGGGACTCGCCGGTTCCGACCAGGACGGCGAGATGGACAACGCACCCCGTGCCAACGGGGATGACTCACAGGAGAAGTAGCCGTGGCTGTTCCGAAGCGGAAGATGTCGCGCAGCAACACGCGCCACCGCCGGTCGCAGTGGAAGGCTGCGGTCCCCACCCTTGTGGCGTGCGAGCGCTGCCACGAGCCGAAGCAGCAGCACATCGCGTGCCCGAGCTGCGGCACCTACAACAAGCGCCAGGTCCTCGCGGTCTGATCGGCGGGTGACAGGCTTCATGTCAGACGCCTCTACGCCGAAGAAGGCGCCGGCGGACACGGCCTCGTCTCACACGCTTCTGGAAGGGCGGCTCGGGTACAGCCTCGAGACCGCCCTTCTGGTGCGTGCGCTGACACACCGTTCCTACGCCTACGAGAACGGCGGGCTGCCCACCAACGAGCGGCTGGAGTTCCTCGGCGACGCCGTGCTCGGCCTGGTGGTCACCGACACCCTCTACCGCATGCACCCGGACCTGCCCGAGGGGCAGCTGGCCAAGCTGCGGGCCGCGGTCGTCAACTCCCGGGCCCTGGCCGGCGTCGGCCGTGGCCTGGACCTGGGCTCCTTCATCCGGCTCGGCCGGGGCGAGGAGGGCACCGGGGGCCGCGACAAGGCATCGATCCTCGCGGACACCCTGGAGGCCGTGATCGGTGCGGTCTACCTCGACAAGGGGCTGGAGGCCGCTTCCGAGCTGGTCCACCGGCTCTTCGACCCGCTGATCGAGAAGTCCTCGAACCTCGGCGCCGGCCTGGACTGGAAGACCAGCCTCCAGGAGCTGACCGCCACCGAGGGCCTGGGCGTGCCCGAGTACCTGGTCTCCGAGGCCGGTCCGGACCACGAGAAGACCTTCACGGCTGCTGCCCGCGTCGGTGGTGTCGCGTACGGCACCGGCACCGGCCGCAGCAAGAAGGAAGCGGAGCAGCAGGCGGCCGAGTCCGCCTGGCGCGCGATCAACGCGGCGGCGGAGGCCCGCGCCGCGGCCGAGAAGGCCGCGGCGGAGGAAGCCGCCAAGGCGGCGGCGGCCAAGGCCGCCGGCGCGGCGGGGGCGGCGGAGGCCGCCGACGCTGCGGAGTCCGCCGACGCCGCCGACGCCGGATCGTCCGCGAACTGATCAGCCGGCCGGTCCGTCCGGCCGACCGTCCCCGGGCCGTGGCCCGGACCCTTCGTGGGTCCGGCCGCGGCCCGGAGCCGTCAGCGGGGGAGGAGCACCACCCATGCCCGAACTGCCCGAGGTCGAGGTCGTCCGCACCGGCCTGGAACGCTGGGTCTGCGGCCGCACCGTCGCGTCCGTCGAGGTGCTGCACCCGCGTGCGGTCCGCCGTCACCCCGCCGGCCCCGAGGACTTCGCCGCCCGGCTGACCGCCCACCGGCTCGGCCCCGCCCGGCGCCGCGGCAAGTACCTGTGGCTGCCCGTGGAACCGCTCGGCACGGACGCCGCACCCGAATTCGCCGTCCTCGCCCACCTGGGCATGAGCGGACAGCTGCTGGTCCAGCCGCAGGGCTCGCCCGACGAGAAGCACCTGCGCATCCGGTTCCGCTTCACCGACCCCGCCGGCACGGAACTGCGCTTCGTCGACCAGCGCACCTTCGGCGGCCTCTCCCTGCACCCCGTCGTGCCCGGCGACCCGGAGGCGCTGCCGGAGATCATCGCGCACATCGCCCGCGACCCGGTGGACCCGGCGTTCGACGACGACGCGTTCCACGCGGCGCTGCGCCGCAAGCGCACCACCATCAAGCGCGCCCTGCTCGACCAGTCGCTGATCAGCGGCGTGGGCAACATCTACGCCGACGAGGCGCTGTGGCGCACGCGGCTGCACTACGACCGGCCCACCGCCGGCCTCACGCGGCCACGCACGGCCGAGCTGCTGACGCACATCCGTGAGGTGCTCAACGAGGCGCTGGCCGCGGGCGGCACCAGCTTCGACAGTCTCTATGTGAACGTCAACGGCCAGTCCGGCTACTTCGACCGTTCGCTGGACGCCTACGGGCGCGAGGACGAGCCGTGCCGGCGCTGCGGCACGCCGATCCGCCGGCGGCCGTGGATGAACCGGTCGAGCTACTTCTGCCCGCGCTGCCAGCGGCCGCCGCGGGTCACGGGCTGACGGTCACGGGCCGACGGGTCCGCGGCGCGGGCGCGGACGGTTCAGGCGCGCCGGGCGTCGTAGCTGTGCTGTGCCGCCAGGACGTCGGGCATCCGCTCCTCGAGCAGGTTCACCAGGGCCAGCAGCCGGTCGGTGACCTCCTGGCCGAGGGGGGTCAGCCGGTAGTCGACGCGGGGCGGGTTGGTCGGCCGGGCGTCGCGGGCGACCAGGCCGTCGCGCTCCAGCGCGTGCAGCGTCTGGGACAGCATCTTCTCGCTCACGCCCTCCACGCGCCGCCGCAGCTCGTTGAAGCGCAGCGTGTCCTCGCGCAGGGCGCACAGGGTCAGGCCGCCCCAGCGGCCGGTGACGTGCCCGAGGGTCTCCCGGGACGGGCAGCTGCGGGCGAAGACGTCGAAGGGCAGCTGCTCGTGGTGCTCGTCAATCGTCCTCATACCGACACCATACTCCCGCATAGCGCTCACCAGAGGGTTGCGCTTTCTAAAAGTTAGTGCTTTCCTTTCGGTCGTACCCGCTGAACCAGCACCGTCCAGGGAGTCCACTGTGACCACGCCCGTCGTCGCCATCGCCTACCACTCCGGCTTCGGCCACACCGCCGTCCTCGCCGAGGCCGTCCGCACCGGCGCCGCCGACGCCGGCGCCACCGTCCACCTGGTGAACGTCGCCGAGATCACCGACGCCGAGTGGGAGCTGCTCGACGCCTCCGACGCCATCGTCTTCGGCTCGCCCACCTACATGGGCACCGCCTCCGGCGCCTTCCACGCCTTCGCCGAGGCCTCCTCCAAGCGCTGGTTCACCCGTGCCTGGCAGGACAAGATCGCCGCCGGCTTCACCAACTCCGCCTCCAAGAGCGGCGACAAGCTGCACACGCTCCAGTTCTTCTCGGTGCTGGCCGCCCAGCACGGCATGCACTGGGTCTCCCTCGGCGCGCTCCCGGGCTGGAACAGCTCGACGGCCTCCGAGAACGACCTCAACCGCCTCGGCTTCTTCCTGGGCGCCGGCGCCCAGACCAACAACGACCAGGGCCCCGAGGGCGTGCACAAGGCGGACATAGCCACCGCCGAGCACCTCGGCCGCCGCGTGGCCGAGCAGACCCGCGTCTTCGTCGCCGGCCGCGCCGCCGCCTGACGGACGGCATGCCCGCCGCCCCCCGGCCGTGCGCCGGGGGGCGGCGGTGCTGTTCCCGCTCCTTGTTCTCCCGGGGTTGTCTCGTCAGTAGCCGAAGTCCTGGGTCCACCAGGGCCCGTTGCTCCCCTGGTGGACGCCGACGCCGATGCGCTTGTAGTCGCAGTTGAGGATGTTGGCGCGGTGGCCGCTGCTGCGCATCCAGGCATCCACCACGCTGCGGGGGTCGGGGTGGCCGCGGGCGATGTTCTCCCCGCCGAGGTTCCGGACGCCGCGCCGGGCGGCGCGGTCCCAGGGGGTGCGGCCGTCGGGGTCGGTGTGGTCGAAGAACTGCCGCCGGGCCATGTCGTCGCTGAACGACTGGGCGAGGCGGGCGAGCCCGGCGTCGGCCCGCAGCGGGCGGCAGCCGGCCTTGGCCCGTTCCGCGTTGACCAGGGCCACCACCAGGTGCGCCGCCGCCGACCGGCTGTCGGCGAGGGCGTGGACGGTGGCCGCCGATGCGTCGCTGTCGCCGTCCACGTGGGTGCGGGAGTGCCGGGCCGCGCCCTTGCGGGCGGCGGCCTCCCGGCCGGCGGCGGCCCCGGCGGCAGCGCCGGCGGCCCGTGCCGCCCGCGCCTCGGCCTTCGCCTCCGATTCCGCCTCCGCCCGGGCCGCCGCCTCCGCCTCCGCTTCCGCGGTGGCCTGGGCCGTGTCGGAGGCCGCCGCCCGGTCGGCGTTCCTGCCCGCCCGTGCGTCCTCGCGCACGGTGGCCGCGGCGGCCTCCATGTGCACGACGGTCTCGGTGCCGTCGCTCCCGTCCCCGGTCCCGTCGTCGTCCCGCCGCAGGCCCACCGTCGTACGGGCGGTCCCGGGGCGGCTGCCCGGGTGGTCGGTGGGCGTGGGCACGGCGGGCCGGGAGCGCTGGGGCGGTGTCTCGACGAGGCCGTCGGCGCGGACCTGGCCGCCCGTGCCGGGGCCGGGGACGGCACCCGGGCCGCCGGTGGTGAAGACCCCCGCGGGCAGCAGCCCGGAGACCATGGCCGCCGCGCTCATGGCGACGGCGGCCGAGGCCCCGAGGAGCCCGGCCCGGCGGGCGGGCGCCGGGATGCGCGGGCCGGCCTTGGGCAGGAGCTGGGTGCCGCCGGGCAGGGGGGCGGCGGTCGCGGCGGTCCCCTTGCGCCGCCGGGCGCCGCGGTGCGGGCTGCGGTGCCGGCCGGCGCCGGCGGGGCCGGGGCGGACGACGGGGAGGGGCTGGGTGACGGCTTCGGAGGGGTCGTCGGTGGGGGTCCCGGTGGGCTGGCTCGTCAGGGGGGCCCGGAGCGTCCGGGCGTTCGTCGCCGCCTCGTCAGCGGTCGCACGGGCAGAGCGTCGATGGCGACCCATCCGCTGTCTTCCTCACATGGTCGGGGCGGGTGCGAAGCAAAGAAGTCATGAAGGGTGAAGACCTGGAGTGTGAAGAGCTGGCCGTGAAGCGTGAAGAATCGTGAAATCTGCGAAGAAATACGAAAAGCCGCCGATGGCGCCACCCGGCGGGGGTGTCGTCACTCGTAAGGGGGGTCCTATTGCCGGGCGCGACTGTACGGCACGGGACACCGGGTCGATGTGCTGCTTATGCAATTGGCCGGTTAACGTGCAGACATGAACGAGAATGTCCGTCTCACGGCGTGGGTTCGTGGGCATGTGCAGGGTGTCGGCTTTCGTTGGTTCACTCGGGCCAACGCCTTGCGGATCGGTGGTCTGACCGGCTTCGCCTCGAACCTCGCGGACGGCCGGGTGCAGGTCGTGGCCGAGGGGGAGCGGGGGAACTGCGAACAGCTGCTCGACTGGCTGCGCAACGGCGACACGCCCGGCCGCGTGGACGGTGTCACCGAGATCTGGGACACACCCCGGGGTGGGTACGAGGGCTTCGAGACGCGCTGAGCGCGCACCCGGAAAACCGGAATGCGCCGCCGTTCCGGGCGGCGGAGGAGTACGGCGCATTCTTTTTTATATGCCGTTGGCATATGCGTCGTCCGGAAATTGCCTGATGGTTGCCAACCGCGCCGCGGCATGCAAGGCTGCCTGTCAACGGATGATCTCCACGAGACCCCCGGGCCCCGGGAGCGGAATGCGGCGCGGATTGCCCGCCCGCACCCCCGGGACGCCTGCCGATACGGGGTGTGATCGTGTTGACCGTCAAACCATTTGGTGAGACGCTGGAAGCCCCGCGCACCTTAGCTGTTTGGCATTGGAACACACCGTCGTGGCGATGGCAGACACCGCGGGTGCGAATCCCTCACGACCCACACCGCTTCGGTCGGTCACTCAGTGTGGAGGACCATCCATCATGGCAAAGGCGCTTCTCGGTTACGTCGGCGGCTCCGACCCCCGAGTCCTCGCCGAGATGCGACGGCTTCAGCAGCGTGTCCAGGACCTCGAATCCGAGCTCATCCGGATGCAGGCCGAGAACGACGCGCTGACTGCCGCCGCTCACCCCGGCGACTCGCTGCTCGACAGCATCGACGTATCCAAGGCGGAGCCTGCGCTCGCCTGACCGGGTCCGCCTCATCCCGGGGGCCCGGCGGGCTGCACCGTCAGCCGCAGAGAGCCGCAGCTGCTAGAGCTGCAAGGGACGCTCCGGCGTCCCTTCGTCGTATCCGCAGCAGCCGGCGCCTCCCGGCGGAGCACCCGGTCCTTCACCCGGTTCGCCGGACGGTCCCCGCGACCGCCGCGTCCTCTCCCCGTTTCCCCCCGGTTCTTCCGCTTTCACCCCGTCGTCGCCTTAACGCTTGATGTGCCCTGCCCTCTCCGGGATCAAACCCTGACGACGACCCGAAGGTGATCCCGAGCCGCACCGGAGCGGGCGCGGGGGCGGCGCGGCACGCCCGTACGCCCCGCGCACCCCGGCGGGCCGGGACCGGCCGGTAGAGTCCTCCTGCGTGCACCTCAAGAGCCTGACCCTGCGCGGGTTCAAGTCGTTCGCCTCCGCCACGACCCTGCGCTTCGAACCCGGCATCACCTGTGTCGTGGGCCCGAACGGCTCCGGGAAGTCCAACGTCGTCGACGCCCTCTCCTGGGTGATGGGGGAGCAGGGCGCCAAGTCGCTGCGCGGCGGCAAGATGGAGGACGTCATCTTCGCCGGCACCACCGGCCGTCCCCCGCTCGGCCGCGCCGAGGTGTCCCTCACCATCGACAACTCCGACGGCGCGCTGCCCATCGAGTACGCGGAAGTGACCATCACGCGGACCATGTTCCGCAACGGCGGCAGCGAGTACCAGATCAACGGCGACACCTGCCGCCTGCTGGACATCCAGGAGCTCCTCTCCGACTCCGGCATCGGCCGCGAGATGCACGTCATCGTCGGCCAGGGCCAGCTCGACTCCGTCCTGCACGCCGACCCCGCCGGCCGCCGCGCCTTCATCGAGGAGGCCGCCGGCGTCCTCAAGCACCGCAAGCGCAAGGAGAAGGCGCTCCGCAAGCTCGACGCGATGAAGGCCAACCTCGCGCGGGTCCAGGACCTCACCGACGAGCTGCGCCGCCAGCTGAAGCCGCTGGGCCGGCAGGCCGCCGTCGCCCGCCGCGCCGCCGTCATCCAGGCCGACCTGCGCGACGCCCGGCTGCGTCTGCTCGCCGACGACCTGGTCGGCCTCCGCGAGGCCCTGCGCGCCGAGATCGCCGACGAGGCCGCCCTCAAGGCCCGCAAGGAGGCCGCCGAGGCCGAGCTGCGCGCCGCCGCCCGGCGCGAGGCGGCGCTGGAGGAGGAGGTGCGGCGGCTCACCCCGCGCCTGGCCCGCGCCCAGGAGACCTGGTACGAGCTGTCCCGCCTGGCCGAACGCGTCCGCGGCACCATCGGCCTCGCCGACGCCCGGGTGACCAGCGCGACCAGCGCCCCCGCCGACGAGCGCCGCGGCCGCGACCCCGAGGACCTGGAACGGGAGGCCGCCCGCGTCCGCGAGCAGGAGGCCGAGCTGGAGGCCGCCCTGGAGGCCGCGTCCCGCGCCCTGGAGGACACCGCGCAGCACCGCGCCGACCTGGAGCGCCGGCTGGCCGAGGAGGAGCGGCGGCTGCGCGACGCCGCCCGGGCCCTGGCCGACCGCCGCGAACAGCTGGCCCGCCTCCAGGGCCGCGTCACCGCCGCCACCGGCCGGGCCGCCGCCGCGGAGGCCGAGGCCGTCCGGCTGGCCGCGGCCCGCGACGAGGCCCGGGAACGCGCCGCGACCGCCCAGGAGGAGTACGAGCGTCACGCGGCCGAAGCCGACGGCGCGGCGGCCGGCGACGCTGAGCTGGCCGCCCGGCACGAGGCGGCCAAGGCCGCCCTGGCCGCCGCCGACGCCGCCCTGACCGCGGCCCGCGAGGCCGCCACCGAGGCCGAACGCCGCCGCGCCGCCGTCACCGCCCGGCACGACGCCCTCGCCCTCGGCCTGCGCCGCAAGGACGGCACCGGCGCGCTGCTCTCGGCGAAGGAACGATTGGGCGGCCTGCTCGGCCCGGCCGCCGCGCTGCTCACCGTCGCCCCCGGCCACGAACTGCCCGTCGCCACCGCCCTCGGCGCGGCGGCCGACGCCCTCGCCGTGACCGGCCCCGCCGCGGCCGCCGAGGCCCTGCGGCTGCTGAAGAAGGAGGACGCCGGCCGCGCGGTGCTCCTGCTGGCGTCCGCGCCCGACGACACGCCCCGGCCCGTACCCGGCGGCCGGTACCGGCCCGCGGCCTCGCTGGTCCGCGGCCCGGACGAGCTCATGCCGGCGGTCCGCCGCCTGCTGCGCGACGTGGTCGTCGTGGACACCCTGGAGGACGCCGAGCAGGCCGTCGCCGCCGACCCGCGGCTCACGGCCGTCACCGCCGAGGGCGACCTGCTCGCCGCCCACCTCGCCCAGGGCGGTTCGGGCGGAGCGCCCAGCCTGCTGGAGGTGCAGGCCGCGGTCGACGAGGCGGCCGCGGAACGCCGCGCCCTGGACGCGCGGTGCACGGAGCTGGCCGCCGCGCTGGCCGGCGCGGCGGAGGAGCGGCGGGCCGCGGCCGCGCTGGCCGAGGAGCTGGAGGCCCTGCGCAGCGCCGCCGACCGGGAGAAGTCGCAGGCCGCCGGGGCGCTGGGCCGCCTCGCCGGCCAGGCCCGCGCCGCGGTGGGGGAGGCGGAGCGGGCCGGGGCCGCCGCGGCCCGGGCGAAGGAGGCGGCGGAGCAGGCCGGACGGGAGGCCGAGGAGCTGGCCGCACGGCTGGCCGCCGCCCAGGAGATGGGCGAGGAAGAGGACGACGGCGAGCCCGACGCGTCCGTCCGCGACCGGCTGTCCGCCGACGCCTCCAACGCCCGGCAGACCGAGATGGAGGCCCGGCTCCAGGTCCGTACGCACGAGGAGCGCATGAAGGCGCTGGCCGGGCGGGCCGACGGGCTGGAGCGGGCGGCGCGCGCGGAGCGCGAGGCGCGGGAGCGCGCCGAGCGGCGCCGTGCCCGGCTGCGGCACGAGGCGGAGGTCGCCTCGGCGGTGGCGGCCGGCGCCCGGCAGCTGCTGGCCCACGTCGAGGTCTCGCTGGCCCGCGCCGACGAGGAGCGGCGGGCTGCCGAGGAGGCGCGGGCCGGGCGCGAGCGCGAGCTCGCGGAGGGCCGGGAGGAGGCCCGCCGGCTCAAGACGGAGCTGGACAAGCTCACCGACTCGGTGCACCGCGGCGAGGTGCTGGGCGCGGAGAAGCGGCTGCGCATCGAGCAGCTGGAGGCGCGGGCGCTGGAGGAGCTGGGCGTCGAGCCGGCCGCGCTGGTCGCGGAGTACGGCCCCGACCAGCCCGTACCGCCGTCGCCGCCCGCGGAGGGCGAGGAGCTGCCCGACGACCCGGACCACCCGCGCAACCGGCCCGTGCCCTACGACCGGGCCGCGCAGGAGAAGCGGCTGCGGGCCGCGGAGCGCGCGTACCAGCAGCTGGGCAAGGTCAACCCGCTCGCGCTGGAGGAGTTCGCGGCGCTGGAGGAGCGGCACCGGTTCCTGTCCGAGCAGCTGGAGGACCTGAAGAAGACGCGCGCGGACCTCCTTCAGGTCGTGAAGGACGTCGACCGCAAGGTCGAGGAGGTGTTCACGGCGGCGTACCACGACACGGCGCGCGAGTTCGAGGGCGTCTTCTCGCGGCTGTTCCCCGGCGGCGAGGGCCGTCTGGTGCTCACCGACCCGGACGACATGCTGGCCACGGGCGTGGACGTGGAGGCCCGGCCGCCGGGCAAGAAGGTCAAGCGGCTGTCGCTGCTCTCCGGCGGCGAGCGCTCGCTGACGGCGGTCGCCCTGCTGGTGGCGATCTTCAAGGCGCGGCCGAGCCCGTTCTACGTGATGGACGAGGTCGAGGCGGCGCTGGACGACACGAATCTGCAGCGGCTGATCGGGATCATGAGGGAGCTCCAGGAGAGCTCGCAGCTGATCGTGATCACGCACCAGAAACGCACGATGGAGGTCGCCGACGCGCTCTACGGAGTGTCGATGCAGGGCGACGGAGTGTCGAAGGTGATCAGCCAGCGCCTGGGCCCCCGGCCATAACTTCAAGTATTGAACTCAATGCGAACCGAACAGGCCGGAAAGCTGCCGGATACTTCTTGGTCACAACCTATTGACTTAGAAAAATGAAGACATAGGGTTCCCCACGTTGCTGACGCCTTCACGTGGTGGCTCAATTGATCTTGTGGCCCGCGGAAAGCGTCCTCCCCCCACCCCCGGCGACGATGCCGGGTCCCAGGAGAAAACCTTGACCAGCTCTGCGACGGCGCAGCAGGTGGCGGAGGGCCGCAAGGCCCAGCCGGACCACCTCGGCCACGTCATCTTCATCACCGCGGCCGCGGCCATGGGTGGCTTCCTCTTCGGCTACGACAGCTCCGTGATCAACGGTGCGGTGGAGGGCATCCGCGGCAAGTACGACATCGGGTCCGCGGCCCTGGCGCAGGTCATCGCCATCGCGCTGATCGGCTGCGCCGTCGGTGCCGCCACCGCCGGCCGCCTGGCCGACCGCATCGGCCGCATCCGCGTCATGCAGATATCGGCCACGCTGTTCACCATCAGCGCCGTCGGCTCCGCCCTGCCCTTCGCCCTGTGGGACCTGGCCCTGTGGCGCGTCCTCGGCGGCATCGCCATCGGCATGGCCTCCGTCATCGGCCCCGCCTACATCGCCGAGGTCTCCCCGCCGGCCTACCGCGGCCGTCTCGGCTCCTTCCAGCAGGCCGCGATCGTCGTCGGCATCGCCGTCTCCCAGCTGGTCAACTGGGGCATCCTCAACGCCGCCCACGGCGAGCAGCGCGGCAAGCTCCTCGGCATCGAGGCCTGGCAGCTGATGCTCGGCGTCATGGTCGTCCCCGCCGTCCTCTACGGCCTGCTCTCCTTCGCCATCCCCGAGTCCCCCCGCTTCCTCATCTCGGTCGGCAAGACCGACAAGGCCAAGAAGGTCCTCGCCGACGTCGAGGGCTCCGGCATCGACCTCGACAAGCGCGTCGCGGAGATCGAGCTCGCCATGACGAGCGAGCAGAAGTCCACCTTCAAGGACCTCCTCGGCGGCAAGGCCGGCTTCCTCCCGATCGTCTGGATCGGCATCGGCCTCTCGGTCTTCCAGCAGTTCGTCGGCATCAACGTCGCGTTCTACTACTCCTCGACGCTGTGGCAGTCCGTCGGCGTCAACCCGGAGAGCTCGTTCTTCTACAGCTTCACCACGTCGATCATCAACATCGTCGGCACGGTGATCGCGATGGTCCTCGTCGACCGCGTCGGCCGCAAGCCGCTCGCCCTCGTCGGCTCCGCCGGCATGGCCCTCTCCCTGGCCCTCGAGGCCTGGGCCTTCGCCTCCAAGTCCGGTGACGGCACCCTGCCCACCACCCAGGGCACCGTGGCCCTCGTCGCGGCCCACGCCTTCGTGCTCTTCTTCGCCCTCTCCTGGGGCGTCGTGGTCTGGGTCTTCCTCGGCGAGATGTTCCCCAACCGCATCCGCGCCGCCGCCCTGGGCGTGGCCGCCTCCGCCCAGTGGATCGCCAACTGGGCCATCACGGCCAGCTTCCCCAGCCTCGCGGACTGGAACCTCTCCGGCGCGTACGTGATCTACGCGGTCTTCGCCGTGCTCTCGATCCCCTTCGTGATGAAGTTCGTGAAGGAGACGAAGGGCAAGGCGTTGGAGGAGATGGGCTAACCCCCCCGCCGCCCACTCCTCAAGAGGCGCTGCCCCGGCTCGACCACGAGCCGGGGCAGCGCCCTTTTGGTTCCCTCGGCGTCAGGCGCCGAGGCACTCGAGCAGACGACGGGCGGCCAGTCCCAGCTCCCGCATGTGCAGGACCGCCGAGCACAGGCCGGGACCCGGACCCCGCCCGAGCTCGTCCCGTGAACGGGCGATCACGCCCTCCAGGACGCACCAGTCGGTACTGTGCCTCGGGAGCTGGTCACGACAGCGCTCGGCATCGCGGACGAGGCCGTCCAGGTGCAGGACCAACGTGGCGGTGAGCTCGCGGACCTCGTCGCTACGAGGCAGAGCGGGCCGCTCCACAACGCCGTCGCCTGACGCAGCAGGAGTTCGGAGCGCTGATGGGCAAGTCCCGCCGGTGGGTCCAGGACCTGGAAGGCGGCCGGCGCCAGGCCGATCCGCGACTCTCCGTGCTGGAGAACGCCGCTCGCGTGCTGGGCGTCCCGCTGGAGCGCCTCCTGTCGGACTCCACGACGGGCGGCGACTGCGTGGACGCCGACGAGATCGAGGCGATCCGGTCCGCCCTGCAACGGCACGACGTCATCACTGGTACCTGCGACGAGAGCTGCGCCGACCCGGTGCCCCTCGGCGAGCTCCGCCGCCAGGTCTCCTACGGCAGGGCCGCCTTCCAAGCCGGTCACTTCGCGAGTCTCGGGCGGCTGGTGCCCGACCTGCTGATCGACACGACGCGTGCGGCCGCGTGGCACACCGGTGACGACAAGCTGGTCGCTCACCAGCTGCTCGCCTTGGTGCTGGAACTCGTCGAGGGGGCTGCCGTCAAGTACGGTGCCACGGACCTCGCCCTCCTCTCGGCCCACCGCGCGGTGACCGCTGCCGAAAGAAGCGGTGATGTCGTCACCATGGGCAGCGCGGCACGCCATCTCGCCGACGCGATGACCCACCACGGCCGGCCCCAGGCCGCCCACGACTTCGCTCTCGCTGCGGCCGCCCGCCTCGAAGAGGAGCTCCTGACCCGAGGGGCGGACGGTCTGAGCGTCCTCGGCATGCTCTACCTCAAAGCGGCGATGGCTGCCGCCGCCATCGGCGAGGGCGGCGGCCACCGCGCCGTCTCGGCTGCGGCTGATGTGCCCGTCCTTCTGGGCCGGGCCGGTGAACAGGCCACCCGGCTCGGTGCCGACGGGAACGCCCTCTGGACCGCGTTCGGCCCGACCAACGTCTCCCTCTATCGCGTCGCCGCGCACGTCCAGCTGTCCGAGGGCGCCGACGCCGTGGCCGCCTCGCGGGGCATTCCGGCACCGGCTCTGGCGGCCCTGCCGCGTGAACGCCGTGCCCACCACTTGGCGGACCTGGCTCGCGCCCATACTCTCGCCGGCCGCCGCACGGAAGCCGTCGACACGCTTCTCGACGCCGAGCGCGAAGCCCCCGAGGAGGTCCGCTGCCGCCCCCGCACCCGGCAGCTGATCGAGGACCTGTGCCTGCTCGGCGCCGGCCCGGCCGAGGGGCGGTTGCGGGCGCTGGCGGGGCGTTGTGGACTGCCCCGGTGACCACCAACCGAACGCTCTACCTGATCGCGTGCGCAGCGCCGCCCGCCCGCCGCCTCCACGTGCCCATTCGTGCCGCGCAGGCCATGGGCTGGGACGTCTGCGTCGTCCTCACCCCGTCCGCCCACCGGTGGGCCACCGAGGACGCCCCCGGTGGGACCGACGCGCTGCGCGAGCTCACCGGCCACCCCGTCCGCCACCAGTACAAGCTCCCCTCCCAGCCCGACGTCCTGCCGCCCCCGGACGCCCTGCTGGTCGCGCCGCTCACGGCCAACACGCTGAACAAGTGGGCGCTCGGCATCAGCGACACGCTCGCCCTGGGGCTCGTCACCGAGGGCATCGGCCTCGGGCTGCCCATCGTCGCGCTGCCGCACTGGAACGACGCCCAGCACCGGCACCCCGCCGTCGCCCGCAGCGTCGAAACGCTGCGGGCCGCCGGCGTGACCGTGCTCCTCGGCGCACCCGGGTTCGTACCGCACAAGCCCCAGCAGGGCGATCCCGACGCCTACCCCTGGCAGGCCGCCCTCGATGCCCTGCCCGCCTGACACAAGGAGGAGGGCCCCCGAAGGGGCCCTCCTCGAAACAACTGCCGGGTGCGGCGTTACGCCGGGACCTTCTCCGGCTCGCGCTCGCTCTGCGCGGCGCCCTCCGGCGCCGCCGTGGCCGTGCCCGTCTCGCGCGGGGTCGGCAGGACCGCCATCACCAGCGCCGAGATCACGATCGTCGCCGCCCAGCCCAGGCCGTACTTGCCGACGAACGTCGACGCCAGCGGGCCGGAGAACCAGGCGCACTCCGTGAAGCAGATGCCCGCCGCCAGCGCCACCGTCCAGGCCGTCATGGCCTGCCAGCAGAAGCCGCCCACGTACCAGTAGCGGCTGGTGGGGCCCGTGTCCATCAGGGCCTCCGCGTCGTAGCGCACGGCACGGGACCGGCGGCGGGCCATGTCCACCGCGTACACGCCGATCCACGCGGAGAACGACACCGCCAGCAGGATCAGGAACGTGATGAAGGAGCTCAGGAAGCTCTTCGCGACCAGCATCAGCAGCAGGCCGCCGACCAGGGAGATGATCGCGTTGATGCTCACGGCCATGGCGCGCGGCAGCTTGACGCCCATCGTCTGGGCGGTGAAGCCGGCCGAGTACATCGACAGGCTGTTGATCAGCAGCATGCCCACGATCGCCGTCACCAGGTACGGCACCGCCAGCCACGTCGGCAGGATGTCACCGAGGAACGACACCGGGTCCGGCGCCTCGGCCAGCTTGGGCGTGGCCACCGCCATCACGCCGCCCATCAGCACCATCGGCACCATGACCAGGCCCGCGCCCGACACCGTCGCGCCGACGATCTTCTTGCCGGAGGCCGCGTGCGGCAGGTAGCGGGCGAAGTCCGGGCCCGTGGGGACCCAGCTGATGCCGCCCGCCGCGATCGTGCCGATGCCGGCGATCATCATGGCCGTGGTGCCGGCCGGCTTGGAGAAGACCTCGCTCCAGTCGATGGTGGCGACCAGGTAGCCCAGCACCAGCACGCTGAAGACGCCGAACAGGTACGTCGACCACTTGTTGCAGACGTTGAGCGCCTTGCGGCCCATGCCGCTGACCAGGAACGTGCACGCGACGAACGCGAAGAGCGTGACGACGATCAGCGCCGTGTTGCTCTTCACACCGAGCACCAGGTCGAGAACGGTCAGCACGGCGTACGCGCCGGTGACCGCGTTGATCGTCTCCCAGCCGAAGCGGGCCACCCACAGGATCGCGCCCGGGAAGAGGTTCCCGCGCACGCCGAACGTGGCGCGCGAGAGCATCGCGCCCGGGGCGCCGCCCCACTTGCCCGAGACCGACAACACACCGACGAGGCCGAACGAGACCAGCGCGGCGCACGCCGCGACGATCAGCACCTGCCAGAAGTTGAGCTTGTTGAAGACGATCAGCGCCGCGCCCATCGTGAGCAGCAGCACGCTGATGTTGGCGGCGACCCAGGTCGGGAAGAGCTCGCGGACGCGGCCGTGCCGCTCGTGGTCGGGGACCGGCTCGATGCCGCGGGTCTCTATCGCGCCGTCGGTGGCGCTGCCGGCCACGTTGGCGCCATCGGCAGCGTGGTCCATGGTGGGGGCCATATCGGGGGCTCCGTGCAGGGGTGCAGGGCGGGAAGCCAAGCGGAAGCCCTGGACCCGCGCCGGTGGGGAGCCGGACGTGCCAGGGCAAAAACGGTCGTTGGGACTCTACGCGCGTCGCACAGCCCCACGCCATCGTACTTTGATCTAACTCTGGCCGTTTAGTGCCATTGGTCCTTGTGGCAACCCACAAACCGGCCAGGAGCGGCCAAGCCCTCCTGTCCCGGACCCACGGTGTCCGATACTGGGGGCGTTATGGAAATCGTCATCCTTGCTGTAGTCATCGCTGTGGTCGCGCTCGGCGCGATCAGCGGGCTCGTGGTGAGCAGCCGCAAGAAGAAGCAGCTGCCCCCTGCTCCGCCGAGCAGCCCGTCCGTCACTGCGCCGCCCGCCGAGCCGCACGTCGGCGAGGAGGCCGAGACCCCGCGGCCCGAGCCGCGCCGCACCGTCGAGGAGGTCGAGCTCCCGCCGGCCGAGGCCCCCGCCGCCGACGAGCCCGTCGTCGAGCCGGCCGCCCCCGAGGCCCCGGCCGCCGAGGAGCCCCGGCTCGAGGTGCCCGAGCCCACGGCCGGCCGGCTCGTCCGGCTCCGCGCCCGGCTCTCGCGCTCCCAGAACTCCCTGGGCAAGGGCCTGCTCACCCTGCTCTCCCGCGAGCACCTCGACGAGGACACCTGGGAGGAGATCGAGGACACCCTCCTCACCGCCGACGTCGGCGTCGCCCCCACCCAGGAGCTGGTGGAGCGCCTGCGCGAGCGCGTGAAGGTGCTTGGCACCCGCACCCCCGAGGAACTGCGCGCCCTGCTCCGCGAGGAGCTCGTCGCCCTCATCGGCACCGACGCCGACCGCACCGTCCACACCGAGCCGGGCGTGGGCGTCAACGGCGAGGAGAAGCCCGGCGTCGTCATGGTCGTCGGCGTCAACGGCACCGGCAAGACCACCACCACCGGCAAGCTCGCCCGCGTGCTCGTCGCCGACGGCAAGTCCGTCGTCCTCGGCGCTGCCGACACCTTCCGCGCCGCCGCCGCCGACCAGCTCCAGACCTGGGGCGAGCGCGTCGGCGCCCGCACCGTGCGCGGCCCCGAGGGCGGCGACCCCGCCTCCATCGCCTTCGACGCCGTCAAGGAGGGCATCGCCGAGGGCGCCGACGTCGTCCTCGTCGACACCGCCGGCCGCCTGCACACCAAGACCGGCCTCATGGACGAGCTCGGCAAGGTCAAGCGCGTCGTGGAGAAGCACGGCTCGGTCGACGAGGTGCTGCTCGTCCTCGACGCCACCACCGGCCAGAACGGCCTCACCCAGGCCCGCGTCTTCGCCGAGGTCGTGAACATCACCGGCATCGTGCTCACCAAGCTCGACGGCACCGCCAAGGGCGGCATCATCGTCCAGGTCCAGCGCGAACTGGGCGTACCCGTCAAGCTCGTCGGCCTGGGCGAGGGCCCGGACGACCTGGCCCCCTTCGAGCCCGAGGCGTTCGTCGACGCCCTCCTGGGCTGACCTCCCACCCGCCGGGCACCCGCCCCGCGCACGGAAAGGGCCCCTCCGCCGCTACGGCCGGCGAAGGGGCCCTTCGCATGTCCCGGCCCGGGGCTCCGCCGGCTCGCCTCCGCCGTACGCGTGCGCCTGCGCCCCCGTCCGCACATCCGCCCGTACCACCACGCGCCCCGGCCCGCGCCCCCGGGCGCGGCAGCACCGTACGCGCCCCCGGGTACGTCACAGCGCCCCGCGCCGCCGCCCGGTACGCCCCTGTCAGGGCGTCACCCCGCCCGACCGGTGGCACACGTACGCGAGCGTGCCCAGCAGCAGCCGGGCCTCCGGCGGGCGGCCCGCCGTGTCCAGCGCCGGGGGCAGCAGCCAGCGCATCGGGCCCAGCCCGGCGAAGTCCGACGGGGGCGCCGTGACGTGGTCGCCGGGGCCCAGGCCGCGCAGGTCCAGCCGGGCGTCGTCCCAGCCCATGCGGTAGAGGAGCTGCGGCAGCTCGGCCGCCGCGCCGGGCGCCACGAAGAACAGCGCACGGCCGTGCGGCGTCAGCGCCACCGGCCCCAGCGGCACCCCCATGCGCTCCAGCCGCGCCAGGGCGTGCCGCCCGGCGGCCTCGGCCACCTCCAGCACGTCGAACGACCGGCCCACCGGCAGCAGCACCGCGGCGCCCGGCACCTCGGCCCAGGCGGCGGCCGCCTCGTCCAGCGTCGCACCGGCCGGTACGGGCGGGACGAACGGGAGCGGGTGCGCACCGGGGGAGGGGCAGCCGGCGGCACCGCAGGAGCACGACACCCGGCCGCTCCGGGCGGCGCGGGCGCCGGGGACGACGTCCCACCGCCACAGGCCCGTGTACTCCGCGACCGCCGTCACGGTGTCCGACGCGCGGCCTCGGCGCCGAGAGCTCGAGCGAAGGTCCCGGATGCCGCCGATAGTGAAGCCCATGCCCCCTCCAACGGGTCTGCTCGCGGATGGTTACGTGTCGGAGTGTCTCGGACACGCAGGGTCGCGGACCTCTGCCGGGTGACGGCGCGACGGTGTGCGGGAGGTGGTGGGCGGGAGGGTCCGCGCCGTGGCGCGCACCAATCCACCGCCCCGGTGTTTGCCGACGGTCGTCCCGTGTCAAGTCAAGCGCGAAGAGGGGCGGACGAGTTCATACGTTGGGGTGGCGAATGGTGGCGTTTACTGGACTGCTCTCGCTCGACCGGTGATCGTAGGATTACTTTCGGTGCATGGACCCCGCCGGACGAGCGGCCGCAACGGGCGGCAGGCCGTGGGCGGTTCCGCAGAGTCTCGGATGGGGGCGTTCCCGTGAGCGGCAGTGTCAGCAGCACCACCGGTACCGGCAGGGCCGAGGCCGAAGGGGCCGCAGGCACCACCGACCCCACCGGTCGCAGCGGTTGCACCGACGGCGACGCGAAGGCCGGGGACAAGGCGGACGACAAGGCGGAGAAAGCCGAGAAGCGCCCCAACGAGCGGCTGAACTCGTGGTTCCTGCGCAGCGGCTGGTCCAAGGGCGAGCTGGCCCGTCAGGTCAACCGCCGCGCACGCCAGTTGGGCGCGCACCACATCAGCACCGACACCTCCCGCGTGCGCCGGTGGCTCGACGGCGAGCAGCCCCGCGAGCCCATCCCGAAGATCCTCTCCGAGCTGTTCTCCGAGCGGTTCGGCTGCGTGGTGGGCGTCGAGGACATCGGGCTCCGCCCCGCACACCAGTCGCCCTCCGCCGCCGGCGTCGACCTGCCGTGGGCCGGCCCGCAGACCGTGGAGATGCTCAGCGAGTTCTCCCGCAGCGACCTGATGCTGGCCCGGCGCGGCTTCCTCGGCACCGCGCTCGCCCTGTCCGCCGGCCCCTCGCTGATCGAGCCGATGCAGCGCTGGCTGGTGCCCACGCCCTCCGGCCGGGAGCGCGTCGCGGCCGCCGCGGACCGCGACCGCGTCCGCAGGCCGCGGCTGTCCGTGCCCGAGCTGGAGCTGCTCGAGTCGACCACCATGATGTTCCGCCAGTGGGACGCCCAGTGCGGCGGCGGTCTGCGCCGCAAGGCGGTCGTGGGCCAGCTGCACGAGGTCACCGACCTGCTCCAGGAGCCGCAGCCGGACGCCACGGGCAGGCGGCTGTTCAAGGTGGCCGCCGAGCTGGCCCAGCTGGCCGGCTGGATGAGCTACGACGTCGGCCTGCACCCCACCGCCCAGAAGTACTTCGTCCTCGCCCTGCACGCCGCCAAGGAGGCGGGCGACCGGCCGCTCGGCTCGTTCATCCTCTCCAGCATGAGCCGCCAGATGATCCACCTCGGCCGGCCCGACGACGCCCTGGAACTCATCCACCTCGGCCAGTACGGCTCCCGCGAGAACGCCACCCCGCGCACCCAGGCCATGTTGTATGCGATGGAGGCCCGCGCCTACGCCAACATGGGCCAGCCCGCCAAGGTCAAGCGCGCCGTCACCATGGCCGAGGACTGCTTCTCCGACTGCGCCCCCGGCGACGGCGACCCCGACTGGATCCGCTTCTTCTCCGAGGCCGAGCTCAACGCGGAGAATGCGCACTCCTTCCGCGACCTGGCCTATGTGGCCGGCCGCAGCCCCGCGTACGCCTCGCTGGCCCGGCCCAAGATGGAGCGCGCCGTGGAGCTGTTCGCCCAGGACGGCGAGCACCAGCGCTCGTACGCCCTCAACCTCATCGGCATGGCCACCGTCCACCTGCTGGAGGGCGAGCCCGAGGAGTCCACCGTCATGGCCGGCCAGGCGCTGCGGGTCGCCAAGCAGGTGCGCTCCGAGCGGGTGAACAACCGGCTGCGCAAGACCGTGGACAACGCCGCCCGCCAGTACGGGCGGCTCCCCGAGGTCCGTACGCTCACCGACCAACTCGCCGTCCAGCTGCCGGAATCCGCGGAGACCGGACAGGCGGTCTGACCCCACGCCCGACGCCCCACACCCGACGTCCCACGTCCCACGCCCACCCGGCCCCGGCACCCGGCCGCGGCGGCCTCCCCGGAACGAGCCCGACTCGGCTTCCCCACGCCAGGTCACCAGGGACACGGCCGCCGCGGCCGACTCGTGCGTTCACCCCCGCGTAACACGCCCGACGCCATCGTCACCGCCGTGAAACACCCCTCTGCACTGACCGAAACCCCGCTGCGTCAGCCTCGTGGCCACACCGCCCACAGCACCACCGCCCACCGGCCCCCGGCCCGCACGGGGAGCCGGGGCCGCCGCCGCGAGGAGACCGACGTGAATGGCGCAGACACCGCATTCGTCTTGATCAGTGCCGCGCTCGTGATGCTGATGACACCGGCCCTCGCCTTCTTCTACGGCGGCATGGTGCGGGTCAAGAGCGTCCTCAACATGCTGATGATGTCGTTCGTCTCGCTCGGCGTCGTCAGCGTGCTGTGGGTGCTCTACGGCTATGCGCTCGCCTTCGGCGACGACACCGGCGCCGGTCTCCTCGGCGACTTCGCGCACCTCGGCTTCAAGGGCATCACGCCCGAGACGCTCACCGGCGGCAAGGAGGGCATCCCGGTCTTCGCCTTCGCCCTCTTCCAGCTGATGTTCGCCGTGATCACCCCGGCGCTGATGAGCGGCGCCCTCGCCGACCGCGTGAAGTTCAGCGCCTGGACCCTGTTCATCACGCTGTGGGTGAGCGTCGTGTACTTCCCTGTGGCGCACTGGGTCTGGCAGGCCGACGGCTGGCTCTTCAAGCTCAAGGTCATCGACTTCGCCGGTGGCACCGCCGTCCACATCAACGCGGGCATCGGCGCCCTCGCCGCCGTCCTCGTCGTCGGAAAGCGCGCCGGCTTCGGCAAGGACCCCATGCGGCCGCACAGCCTGCCGCTGGTCGTGCTCGGCGCGGGGCTGCTGTGGTTCGGGTGGTTCGGGTTCAACGCCGGCTCCGCGCTCGCCGCCAACGGCACGGCCGCCAACATGGCCATGAACACGCAGGTCGCCACCGGCGCCGCCATGCTCGGCTGGCTCGCCTACGAGCGCATCCGGCACGGCGCCTTCACCACGCTGGGCGCGGCCTCCGGCGCCGTCGCCGGCCTCGTCGCCATCACGCCGTCCGGCGCGGCCGTCGACGCGTTCGGCGCGATCCTCATCGGCCTCGTCGCCGGCGCGCTCTGCTCCTGGGCGGTCAGCTGGAAGTTCCGGCTCGGCTACGACGACTCGCTCGACGTCGTCGGCGTCCACCTCGTCGGCGGTGTCGCCGGCACCCTCCTCGTCGGCCTCCTCGCCACCGACGGCGGCGGCCTGGTGCAGCTCGGCCGTCAGGCCGTCGGTGCCTTCTCCGTGATGGCCTACTCCTTCACCGTCTCCTGGCTGCTGGCCAAGCTGGTCGACCGCACCATCGGCTTCCGCGCCACCGAGGACGAGGAGACCGGCGGCGTCGACCAGGCGTACCACGCCGAGACGGCCTACGACTTCAGCGCCGTCGGCGCCCCGGCCGCCGCCCGCGCCTCGGCCGTCACCAGCACGCCGGTGATGTCCCGCAAGGCCGGCAAGGCCGGTACGACGAACAGCACCACCACCGACAAGAAGGTCGACGCATGAAGCTCATCACCGCCATCGTCAAACCGCACCAGGTCGAGGCGGTCAAGAACGCCCTGCAGAGCTTCGGCGTGCACGGCCTGACCGTCAGCGAGGCCAGCGGCTACGGCCGCCAGCGCGGCCACACCGAGGTCTACCGCGGCGCGGAGTACACGATCGACCTCGTGCCCAAGATCCGTATAGAGGTCCTGGCGGAGGACGCCGACGCGGACGACATCACCGACGTGATCGTCTCCGCCGCCCACACCGGGAAGATCGGCGACGGCAAGGTGTGGGTCGTCCCCGTCGAGACGGTCGTCCGCGTCCGCACGGGCGAACGCGGCCCCGACGCGCTCTGACGCCCCGCAGGCGCCCCCACCCCCACGCACAGCGGCCCGCCTCCCCACCCCCCACCACGAGGAGACCCGCCCTTGACCTCCAGCACGGCGGCTGATCCCTGCTCCGAGCCCGAGCCCGAGCCCGAGCCCGAACCCGGTCCCGGGCCCGGCGGTTACGCCGCCGCCCGGCTGCGCCTGCTGCACGAGGACGCCACGACCGGGCCCGCCCTGCGGGCCCGGCTCGCCGCCCTCACCGACCGGTGGCTCGCCGCCCTGCTCGGCCCCGCCGACGGCGTCGCCCTCGTCGCCGTCGGCGGCTACGGGCGCGGCGAACTCTCCCCCCGCAGCGACCTCGACGTCGTCCTCCTGCACGACGGCCGCATCCCCGCCCCGCACGTCGCCGCGCTCGCCGACCGGGTCTGGTACCCCGTGTGGGACATGGGTCTCGCCCTCGACCACTCCGTCCGCACCCCCGCGCAGGCCCGCAGGACCGCCACCGCCGACCTCCGCGCCCACCTCGGCCTGCTCGACGCCCGCCACCTCGCCGGCGACCCGCAGCTCACCGCCGCCGTACGCGCCACCGCGTACGAGGACTGGCGCGCCCAGGC
The DNA here is from genome assembly GCF_014654785.1 of Streptomyces mashuensis. Lineage (GTDB taxonomy): Bacteria > Actinomycetota > Actinomycetes > Streptomycetales > Streptomycetaceae > Streptomyces > Streptomyces mashuensis. The sequence continues at coordinate 38,115 of NZ_BNBD01000006.1, read as the reverse complement.
CCCCGTGCGCCTGCCCGAACTGCGCGAGCTGTGCGAGGAACGCGCCCGCACCCAGGGCGAGCTCCGCTTCCTCCTCGAACCCGACCTCAAAGAGGCGCGCGGCGGGTTGCGCGACGCCACCGCCCTGCGCGCCGTCGCCGCCTCCTGGCTCGCCGACGCGCCCCGCGACGGCCTCGACGCCGCCCGCACCCGGCTCCTCGACACCCGCGACGCCCTCCACCTCGCCACCGGCCGCGCCACCGACCGGCTCGCCCTCCAGGAACAGGACCAGGTCGCCGCCCGCCTCGGCCACGACGGCGCCGACGGGCTGCTGCGCGACGTGTACGAGGCCGCCGGCACCGTCGCGTACGCCGCCGACGTCACCTGGCGCGAGGTCGGGCGCGTCCTGCGCTCCCGCACCGCCGGCCGGCCCCGGCTGCGCCGGGTGCTCGGCGGCCGCGGGGGCCGCGGCGGCTTCGTCGAGCCCCAGCGCATCCCCCTCGCCGAAGGCGTCGTCGAACAGGACGGCGAGGCCGTCCTCGCCCGCACCGCGCGCCCCGACCGCGACCCCGTGCTCCCCCTCCGCGCCGCGGCTGCCGCCGCACGCGCCGGCCTGCCGCTCTCCCCGCACGCCGTACGCCGCCTCCGGCACGCCGCACCCCTGCCCGAACCCTGGCCCGCCGAGGCCCGCGACCAGCTCCTCGCCCTCCTCGGCGCCGGCGAACCCGCCGTCGCCGTGTGGGAGGCCCTGGAGGCCGAGGGCATCGTCTCCCGGCTCCTCCCGGAATGGGCCCACGTCCGCTGCCGCCCCCAGCGCAACCCCGTGCACCGCTACACCGTCGACCGCCACCTCGTCGAGACCGCCGTACGCGCCGCCGCCCTCACCCGCCGCGTCGGCCGCCCCGACCTGCTGCTCCTCGCCGCCCTGCTGCACGACATCGGCAAGGGCCGGCCCGGCGACCACAGCGAGGCCGGCGCGGCGACCGCCCGTACCGTCGCCGCCCGCATCGGCCTCGACGCCGCCGACACCGGCGTCCTGACCACCCTCGTCCGCCACCACCTGCTCCTCGCCGAGACCGCCACCCGGCGCGACCTGGACGACCCCGCCACCGTCCATACCGTCACCGACGCCGTGCCCGACCCCGGCACGCTGGAGCTGCTGCACGCCCTCACCGAGGCCGACGCGCTGGCCACCGGGCCGGCGGCCTGGAGCACGTGGCGTGCCACGCTCGTCGACGGCCTCGTGCGCCGGGCCTCCGCCGCGTACGCCGGCGCACCCGTCACCGAGCGCCCCGAGCCCGCGCCGCCCGGCCCCGCCGAGCGCCGGCAGGCCGCCGAGGCTTTGCGCACCGGCGCCCCGGCCGTCGCCTACGGCCCGGCCGACGGGGACACGCTGGCCCTGACCGTCGCCGTCCCCGACCAGCCCGGCGTCCTCCCGGCCACCGCCGGCGTGCTCGCCCTGCACCGGCTCGCCGTCCGCGCCGCCGAGCTGCGCGGCCTGGCCGGCGTGCTGCTGCTGACCTGGCGGGTGGCCGCGCAGTACGGCTCGCCCCCGGACGCGGCCCGGCTCCGCAACGACCTGGTCCGCGCCCTGGACGGCACCCTCGACATCGAGGGCCGCCTCGCCGAACGCGAGGCCGCCCACGCCGGCCGCCGCCGCGGCGTCCCCCCGGCCCCGCCCCGCGTCACGGTCGCCCCCGGCGGCTCCCACGACGCCACGGTCCTGGAGGTCCGCGCCCACGACGCCCCCGGCCTCCTCCACCGCATCGGCCGCGCCCTGGAATCGGCGGGCGTGTGGGTGCGCAGCGCACACGTGAGCACGCTGGGGGCGAGCGCGGTGGACGCGTTCTACGTGACGGCGGGGGACGGGCGGCCGCTGACGGAGCCGGAAGCGGCGGCACTGGTGAAGGCGGTGGAGGGGGCGCTGGGGTGACGTCGCCGACGGCGAGGCGGTGAAGGTGATGTCCCCGTGCGAGCGGGGGTGGTCCGAACCTTCGGGGCAGGGGCCGCCTGTCCGGAGCGACCTCCCCGCGCGAGCGGGGGCGAGGGCCCCTGCCCGGCATCTTCGCCGGGCAGGGGCCCTCCTGCTTGCCCGGCCGGATACCCTGGAGGGCAATCCGTACTGCCCCCGACCTCGAGGACCGACGAGCGCCGTGTTCGATACCCTCTCCGACCGCCTCAGCGCGACCTTCAAAAACCTGCGTGGCAAGGGAAGGCTGAGCGAGGCGGACATCGACGCCACCGCGCGCGAGATCCGTATCGCCCTCCTCGAGGCCGATGTGGCCCTCCCGGTCGTCCGGGCCTTCATCAAGCAGGTGAAGGAGCGCGCCCTGGGCTCCGAGGTCTCCCAGGCGCTGAACCCGGCCCAGCAGGTCATCAAGATCGTCAACGAGGAGCTCGTCGGCATCCTGGGCGGCGAGACCCGCCGCCTGCGGTTCGCCAAGCAGCCCCCGACCGTGATCATGCTCGCCGGTCTCCAGGGCGCCGGTAAGACCACCCTCGCCGGCAAGCTCGGCCGCTGGCTGAAGAACCAGGGCCACGCCCCCCTCCTCGTCGCCTGCGACCTCCAGCGCCCCAACGCCGTCAACCAGCTCTCGGTCGTCGCCGAGCGCGCCGGCGTGGCCGTCTTCGCGCCGGAGCCGGGCAACGGCGTCGGCGACCCGGTGCAGGTGGCCAAGAACTCCATCGACCACGCCCGCACCCGCCAGCACGACATCGTCATCGTCGACACCGCCGGCCGCCTCGGCATCGACGCCGAGATGATGCAGCAGGCCGCCGACATCCGCGACGCGATCTCGCCCGACGAGATCCTCTTCGTCGTCGACGCGATGATCGGTCAGGACGCGGTCAACACTGCCGAGGCGTTCCGCGACGGCGTCGGCTTCGACGGCGTGGTCCTCTCCAAGCTCGACGGCGACGCCCGTGGCGGTGCCGCCCTGTCGGTCGCGCACGTCACCGGCAAGCAGATCATGTTCGCCTCCAACGGCGAGAAGCTGGACGACTTCGACGCGTTCCACCCGGACCGCATGGCGTCCCGCATCCTCGGCATGGGCGACGTGCTCAGCCTGATCGAGAAGGCCGAGCAGACCTTCAGCCAGGCCGAGGCCGAGAAGATGGCGGCCAAGCTGGCGAAGGGCCCCAAGGAGTTCACGCTCGACGACTTCCTGGCCCAGATGGAGCAGGTCCGCAAGATGGGCTCCATCTCCAAGCTCCTCGGCATGCTGCCGGGCATGGGCCAGTTCAAGGACCAGATCAACAACCTCGACGAGCGCGACGTCGACCGCACCGCCGCGATCATCAAGTCGATGACCCCGGCCGAGCGCCAGGACCCGACGATCATCAACGGTTCGCGCCGCGCCCGCATCGCCAAGGGTTCCGGCGTCGATGTCAGCGCCGTGAAGAATCTCGTCGAGCGGTTCTTCGACGCCCGCAAGATGATGTCGCGGATGGCCCAGGGCGGCGGCATGCCGGGCCTGCCGGGCATGCCCGGCATGGGCGGCGGCGCGGGCCGCAAGAAGAAGCAGCAGAAGCAGGGCAAGGGCAAGCGGCAGAGCGGCAACCCGATGAAGCGCAAGGCCGAGGCGGAGGCCGCGGCGGCGCGTCGCGAGCTGGGCCAGCCGGGCGAGGGCGGGAATGCGTTCGGCCTGCCGGCCGCCGGCCAGGACGGGAAGTTCGAACTTCCCGACGAATTCAAGAAGTTCATGGGCTGAGCCCGCTGCGGCAGGCCGAATACGGCCCCGGTGGCATCCGCCACCGGGGCCGTACGCGTAGGGCCGCTCCGCTAGCGGCGCCGGACCGTGACCCGCGCTATCAGATAGCGGAAGACATTCGGCATCCACACCGTTCCGTCGGCCCGCACGTACGGGTGAAGTGCTTCCACCAGTTCCTTGACGACCTGTTCCTCGTCGGTGGCGCGGGTGGCCGCGTCGAATGCGCCCGTCGACAGCAGGCCGCGCACGGCGCTGGCCAGGTCCGCGTACCCGTACGGGCACGCGACGCGCCCCGAGCCGTCCGGCACCAGGCCGGCGGCGCGGGCGATGTCCTCCAGGTCGTCCCGCCCGCTGGGCCGCCAGCGGGCCGGTGCGCACATCGGGTCGGCCAGCCGTGCCGCCACCCGGAGCGCCCCGGAGGCCGCGCAGCGCTCCTGCGGGCCCCAGCCGGCCAGCACCACCGGGCTGCCGGGCCCGGCGTGCGCCGCGGCCTCGGCCAGGGCCGGCGCGAGGTCGCGGGCGGTGCCGCCGGCCCGGAAGAGCGGGTCGAACGCCGTGATCACGTCGACCGCCGGCCCCGTGCCGGGGAGCACGGCCGCCGGGCCGCCCACTCCCAGCCGTGCCCCGGCCGCCGGCCCGTCGCCGCGCAGCAGCCGTTCGCGGGCGAGGGCCAGCCGTCGTTCGTCGCGGTCGACGCCGAGGACGGTGGCGCCGCGGGCGGCGGCCAGCAGGAGGGCCAGGCCGGAGCCGCAGCCGAGGCTGAGCAGACGGGTGCCGTCGCCGACTTCGAGGCGTTCGTACACGGCCTCGTAGAGCGGTACCAGCATCCGTTCCTGGATTTCCGCCCAGTCGCGGGCCCGTGACTCGGGCGAGGTCGAGGACGGCCGGTGCCGCCGCACGAGCGTTGGTGTCATCGAAGCTGCCCCATTCGCCGCGTGTGTTCCGCTTCCTGTTCCGCCCCCATGTGTTCGTGCAGGTGTGGGCGCGGCGTCCGCAGGCCGTGCGGTGCCGCGCGGGTGGTGCGGGTCGGTGCCGGGTGGTGCGGGGTCGTGCTCGGGCCGTGCGGGCCCGGGCCGTGTTCGGCCCGTGCCGGAAAACCCCCCTCATGTCAGGGAACAGCGCTTCCGGCCGCCAGTCCAGGGGTTCGCGCGAGTAGGGTTCGCGGGGCCGGGGACGGCGTGTGCCGGATATTCGATTCACACTCGGCCGTACGCGCCCCGTACCATTCCCACCATGGCAAAGGCTCCCATTCTCACCCCGCAGGCGGAAGACTTCCCGCGCTGGTACCAGGACCTGATCAACAAGGCCGAGCTGGCCGACAACGGCCCGGTGCGCGGCACCATGGTCATCCGACCGTACGGGTACGGGCTGTGGGAGCGCATGCAGCAGGAGATGGATGCGCGGATCAAGGAGGCCGGCGCGTCCAACGCCTACTTCCCGCTCTTCATCCCGCAGTCGTACCTCACCCGTGAGGCCGAGCACGTGGAGGGCTTCGCCCCCGAGCTCGCGGTCGTCACGCACGGCGGCGGCAAGGAGCTCGAGGAGCCGGTCGTCGTCCGCCCCACCTCCGAGACGATCATCAACGAGTACTTCTCGAAGTGGGTGCAGAGCTACCGCGACCTGCCCCTGCTGATCAACCAGTGGGCGAACGTGGTCCGTTGGGAGATGCGCCCCCGCGTCTTCCTGCGCACGAGCGAGTTCCTGTGGCAGGAGGGGCACACCGCCCACGCCACGTACGAGGACGCCCGCGACTACGCGGCGCGCATCCACCGCGACGTCTACTACGACTTCATGGTCAACGTGCTGGGCATCGACGTGGTGCTCGGCCGCAAGACCCCCAAGGAGCGCTTCGCGGGTGCCATCAACACCCTCACCCTCGAGGGCATGATGGGCGACGGCAAGGCGCTGCAGATGGGCACCAGCCACGAGCTCGGCCAGAACTTCGCCAAGGCGTTCAACACCTCCTACCTGTCGAAGGACGGGCAGCAGGAGCTGGTGTGGCAGACGTCCTGGGGTGTGTCGACCCGTATGGTCGGCGGACTGATCATGTCGCACGGCGACGACAACGGCCTGCGCGTGCCGCCGCGCCTGGCGCCGGTGCAGGCCGTCGTCCTGGCGATCAAGGGTGACGACGCCGTGATCGCCAAGGTGCGGGAGATCGGTGACGTCCTGAAGGCCGCCGGCGTGCGCGTGCAGGTCGACGACCGCACGGACACCCCCTTCGGCCGCCGCGCGGTGGACTGGGAGCTCAAGGGCGTCCCGGTGCGCATCGAGATCGGCCCGCGCGACCTGGAGAACGGCACCGCGATGCTGGCCCGCCGTATTCCGGGCGGCAAGGAGCCGGTGCGCATCGAGGAGCTGGCCGCGCTGCTGCCGAAGGTCCTGGAGGAGGACCAGGCGCTGCTGCTGCGCCAGTCGCGGGAGCGCCGTGAGTCGCGTACGAGCGATGTGGCCACGATCGACGAGGCCGCCGAGGCGGCGCTGGCCGGCGGCTGGGCGCGCATCCCGTGGGCGACGCTGGGCGCCGAGGGCGAGGCGAAGCTGGCGGAGCAGGCCGTGACGGTGCGCTGCCTGGTGAACGAGGACGGTTCGGTGCCGGCGGAGGACGACGCGCCGGGTGCGGTGGCGATCGTCGCGCGGGCCTACTGAGGCGTCGCTCCGACCCCAGGTGACAGGATCGGCCGGAACGGGCATCCGTTCCGGCCGATCCTGCGTGTTCGGGCGGTGTTCCGGCCCCGGGGCGGCGGCGGGTGGCCTAACGTCTCCGGGGTCGCTCCCGTGGGACGCCGGGCGTACGGGCCGGGTGCTGACGCGTGGGTCAGGTACGTCCCACCTTGCGAAGTGATGCGAAGAGTTGCGAACAGGTGCGCGAATCTTCCGCCTTCTCCGTGGTTCCTCCGTAGTTCTGCGCACCCGCCCTCGTCAGGACGTATGAGGCGGGAAACTGACTGGTACGTGCAAATTATTTGGGATGGCCCGGTATCGGAACACCGGGCCGTCCCGACTCGTTGTCACGACGTGAGCACGACACCACCTGTTCTCGCCGCAGAGCTGGCGCAGGCGTGGGCCGACATTCAGCGGTTCCACCCCGAGCTGCCGGATCTAGCCGCGCCCGAATCGTTGATCGGGGAGTCGTCGTCCGCCTGTGGCGCCGAGCTCTCCTTCGAAAGGCTGCTGCACGAGGCAGTGCACGGCATCGCGGCCGCCCGCGGTGTCCGGGACACCTCACGCGCCGGCCGCTACCACAACCGGCGGTTCCTGGCGATCGCCGAGGAGCTGGGGCTCGACCACAGCGATGAGCCGCATCCCAGCAGCGGCTTCTCGCTGGTCGTGCTCAACCCCGAGGCGCGCCGGCGCTACCGGCCGACGATCGAGAGACTGCAGCGTGCCCTCAAGGCGCACTCGGTCGCCACGACCGCCGACACCACGCGGACCTTCCGCGGCCCGGCGGCGCGGCACGGCTCCTCCGGTGGCGGGGTGCGGGTCAAGGCCGTCTGCCAGTGCGGGCGGAACGTCCGCGTGGTCCCGTCCGTGCTTGCCCAGGCGCCGATCATGTGCGGGGGCTGCGGCCAGCCGTTCCGGATCCCCGAGGCCGTCTCCGTCGGGAGCTGAGCGCGCCGGGCCCGGTCGTCCGGGCCCGGCCGTCCGGCCCGGTTCGGCGGCCCCGCCACGGTATGGCACAATGAGTGGCTGTACTCGACAGTCGCACAGGACCCCTCTCTCCTACGGCTGACGCGTCCATCGGGCACCCGAGTACCGCAACCCCACGTGGCATCTTGTTGTGCCCAACCACGTCAAGACCAGGAGACACCACTTCCGTGGCAGTCAAGATCAAGCTGAAGCGTCTGGGCAAGATCCGTTCGCCTCACTACCGCATCGTCGTCGCCGACTCCCGTACCCGCCGTGACGGCCGGGCCATCGAGGAGATCGGTCTGTACCACCCGGTGCAGAACCCCTCGCGCATCGAGGTCAACAGCGAGCGCGTCCAGTACTGGCTGGGTGTCGGCGCGCAGCCGACCGAGCCCGTTCTGGCCATCCTGAAGGTCACCGGCGACTGGCAGAAGTTCAAGGGTCTGCCGGCCCCGGCCCCGATGCTCGTCGCCGAGCCGAAGGCCGACTACCGTGGTCTCTTCGAGGCCGCCGTGAACGCCGCCGACGAGTCGAAGGGTGAGGCCATCACCCCGAAGGCGAAGAAGGCGGACAAGAAGGACGAGGCCGAGTCGGCCGAGTCCGCCGAGTCGACCGAGGCCTGACCGTGCTCGAGGAGGCCCTCGAGCACCTGGTGAAGGGCATCGTCGACAACCCCGACGACGTGCAGGTCGCCGCGCGTGACCTGCGTCGCGGGCGCGTGCTGGAGGTCCGGGTGCACCCCGACGACCTCGGCAAGGTGATCGGCCGCAACGGCCGCACCGCGCGGGCCCTGCGCACCGTCGTGGGCGCCCTCGGCGGACGGGGTGTCCGCGTCGACCTCGTCGACGTGGACCACGTGCGCTGAGAACAGTGAGCACCGGCACGAGGCCGGGGGTGGCATGCCACCCCCGGCCTCTGTCGCTCGTTGCGGCGGTGTCCTGGTGATCGGTCGATAATCGAAGGAGCGGGAGCCTCCCGGGACAGCACGGGGAGGCAGGGCCGCGAAAAGGGGATTGAAGGACGTGCAGCTCGTAGTCGGGAGAATCGGCCGCGCCCACGGCATCCGGGGCGAAGTCACGGTCGAGGTGCGGACGGACGAGCCCGAGCTGCGGCTCGGACCCGGCGCCGTACTGGCCACGGACCCCGCGGACCGGGGCCCGCTCACCATCGCGTCCGGCCGCGTGCACAGCGGGCGCCTGCTGCTCCGCTTCACCGGCGTGGACGACCGCAACGCCGCCGAGGCGCTGCGCAACACCCTCCTGGTGGCCGACGTGGACCCCGACGAGCGGCCCGAGGACCCCGAGGAGTTCTACGACCACCAGCTGATCGACCTGGACGTCGTCCTGACCGACGGCACGCCGGTCGGCCGGATCACGGAGATCTCCCACCTGCCGTCGCAGGACCTGTTCATCGTGGAGCGGCCCGACGGCAGCGAGGTGATGATCCCCTTCGTGGAGGAGATCGTCACCGGCATCGACCTCGACGAGCAGCGAGCCGTGATCGACCCGCCGCCGGGCCTGATCGACACCGAGCGCGCGGAGATCGCCTCCACGCGGGAGGACGGCGCCTGATGCGGCTCGACGTCGTCACGATCTTCCCCGAGTACCTGGAACCGCTGAACGTCTCCCTCGTCGGCAAGGCCCGTGCCCGCGGGCAGCTCGACGTCCGGGTGCACGACCTGCGGCAGTGGACGCACGACAAGCACAACACCGTCGACGACACCCCCTACGGCGGCGGGCCGGGCATGGTCATGAAGCCCGAACCGTGGGGCGAGGCCCTCGACGAGATCATCGCCTCCGGTGCGGAGGGACAGCAGCCGGTCCTGGTCGTGCCCACGCCCAGCGGCAAGCCCTTCACGCAGGAGCTGGCCGTCGAGCTGTCCGCGAAGCCGTGGCTGGTCTTCACGCCCGCCCGCTACGAGGGCATCGACCGCCGCGTCATCGAGGAGTACGCCGAGCACCTGGACGTGCGCGAGGTCTCCATCGGCGACTACGTCCTGGCCGGCGGCGAGGCACCCGTCCTCGTGATGGTCGAGGCCATCGCCCGGCTGCTGCCCGGCGTGCTCGGCAACGCCGAGTCGCACCGCGACGACTCCTTCGCGCCCGGCGCCATGGCCGACCTGCTGGAGGGCCCCGTCTACACCAAGCCGCCGGAGTGGCGCGGCCGGGGCATCCCCGACGTGCTGCTCAGCGGCCACCACGGGAAGATCGCCCGCTGGCGCCGGGACGAGGCGTTCCGCCGCACCGTCCAGAACCGGCCCGACCTCATCGAGCGCACCGACCCCGCGGCCTTCGACAAGAAGGACCGCGAGACGCTCTCCATCCTGGGCTGGGGCCCGCGCGAGGACGGCCGATTTGGGCGAGTGGCGCCCGACGTGGAAGAATGAGCCGTTGCCTTGCGTCCGGCGTGCGCCCCTGCCACAGGGGGAACGACGTACGCCCGACGCCCGGGGCACATCCCATCCTCAGCACGATTACCGCTGATGACCTGTGGCATCAGTGAGGAAGCAGACACTCATGTCTCACCTTCTCGACGGCGTCAACGCCGCCTCCCTGCGCACCGACGTCCCGGCCTTCCGTCCCGGTGACACCGTGAACGTGCACGTCCGCGTCATCGAGGGCAACCGCTCCCGCATCCAGCAGTTCAAGGGCGTCGTCATCCGCCGCCAGGGCGCCGGCGTGAGCGAGACCTTCACGGTCCGCAAGGTCTCCTTCTCCGTGGGCGTCGAGCGCACCTTCCCGGTGCACAGCCCGATCTTCGAGAAGATCGAGCTCGTCACCCGTGGTGACGTCCGCCGCGCCAAGCTGTACTACCTGCGCGAGCTCCGCGGCAAGGCCGCGAAGATCAAGGAGAAGCGCGACAACTGAGCCTCCCGCCGGAGTCCCGGACGGGCCGGATAGGCTCTCGGCCCGATGGACACCGACGCACAGCTTTCGGAGCGCGACCGCTCCTCCGCCCCCGACCCGGCACCGCCGGGAGGGGAACCGGAGGAGGGGTCGCGCTCCGCGCGTTCCCGGGGCCGGGGCTGGTGGCACGCCGTACGGGAGGCGGGGGCGGCGGCGCGTGCCTGGCCCGGGGGCGGCGGACCGCTGCGCCGGGCCGTCGTCCTGCTGACCGCCTGCATGGTCACCGTGCTGCTGGTCAGCAGCTACCTCGTCCAGCCGTTCCAGATCCCCTCGGGGTCGATGCGCGACACGCTCCGCGTCGGCGACCGGGTGCTCGTCAACAAGCTCGCCTACCGCTTCGGCGACCAGCCGCGCCGGGGCGACGTCGTCGTCTTCGACGGCACCGGCTCCTTCGTGCAGGACGAGCCGCCTGCGGAGAACCCCGTCACGGCGCTCATCCGCAAGGGCGCGTCGGCCGTCGGCCTGATGCGGCCGGGACGGACCGACTACGTCAAGCGCGTGGTGGGGGTGGGCGGCGACCGGGTCACCTGCTGCGACCGGCAGGGCCGGCTGATGGTCAACGGCCACCCGGTCGACGAGGAGTACCTCCTGCCCGGCGACGCGCCCTCCCGGGTGCCGTTCGACATCGTGGTGCCGGAGGGAAGGCTATGGGTCATGGGCGACCATCGCAGTGACTCGAGTGATTCCCGGGACCACTTGGGGGAACCCGGCGGGGGCACGGTCCCGGTGGACCGGGTCATCGGGCGCGCGGACTGGATCGGCTGGCCACTGGGCCGCATCAGCGGCCTGAAACGTACCCACGCCTTCGACGGCGTACCGGAGCCCGGACCGGCTCATGGGCCGGCCCATGCACCGGGCCATGAGCCGGGTCCGGCCGGCGGCCGGGGGGTGGGGCACTACGGGGGTGGGGGCTCGGATGGGTAGTAGGGGGCGCGTCGAAGCACGTACAGCGCGCACGGTGCGTGCGGCGCGTGCAGTGCGTACGCCGGACACCGGCCGGCCGGCGCCCCCGGACCATCCGGCGCCCGGAGCCCCCGTCACCGGGGGGCGCGCGGCGCGCCGGAAAGCGGCCCGGCGCCTGAAACGCCGCCGCAACCGGCGCTCGCTGATGAAGGAGATCCCGATCCTGATAGGCGTGGCCGTCCTCATCGCGCTGGTGCTGAAGACGTTCCTCGTCCAGGCGTTCGTGATCCCCTCCGGCTCGATGGAGGAGACGATCCGCATCGGCGACCGGGTGGTCGTCGACAAGCTCACCCCGTGGTTCGGCTCGCGTCCGCAGCGGGGCGACGTGGTGGTCTTCCGCGACCCCGGCGGCTGGCTGATCGGCGAGCAGGCGCACACGGGCCGGGACCCGGTGGTCGTCCGGCAGGGCAAGCAGCTCCTGGCCTTCATCGGCCTGCTGCCCTCGGCCGACGAGAAGGACCTGATCAAGCGGGTGATCGCGGTCGGCGGGGACACCGTCGCCTGCTGCGACAAGGGCGGCCGGGTCACCGTCAACGGCACGCCGCTCGACGAGCCGTACGTCCATCCGGGGAACCCGCCGTCCCGGATACCGTTCGAGGTGCGGGTGCCGCGGGGCCGGCTGTTCGTCATGGGCGACCACCGCTCCGATTCCGCCGACTCGCGTTACCACCTGGGCGAACCGGGGCAGGGGACCATTCCGGAGGACCTGGTGGTGGGGCGTGCCGTCGTCATCGCCTGGCCCTTCGGCCACTGGCGGCGCCTGGAGGAGCCGGACACGTTCGCCTCCGTGCGGGACGCGCCGACGGCGGACGCGCGGGCGGACGCTTCGCCGCATACTGTGTCCTCCATGGATCAAGACGGGTTGATCCGGCTCCCGACCCCTGCGGAACTCCCGCTCGTTATGGGAGTGGTGGGCCTGCGTCGTATGTACGACAGGCGGCAGTGTGGAGTAAGGAGTGGATGTGGGGGATTTGGCGGTCGGCGCGCGTTCCGGTCACGAAGAACCAGAGGAGCGGCCCGGGGTGCCCGCCGAGCCGCCCACGGACGGCGCGCGGGACTCGCGCCCGGACGCGGAGGGGCCGGGTGGTCCCGGTGGACCCGACGACCCGGACGGTCCGGGTGACGGGCGGCGGGGGCGCGGCGAGCGTCCCAAGTCCCGCTCCATCTGGGTCGAGCTGCCGATCCTCGTCGGCATCGCCCTGGTACTCGCGCTGCTGATCAAGACGTTCCTGGTGCAGGCGTTCTCCATCCCGTCCGAGTCGATGCAGAACACGCTGCAGCGCGGCGACCGGGTGCTGGTCGACAAGCTGACGCCGTGGTTCGGCGCCGAGCCCGGCCGCGGCGAGGTGGTCGTCTTCCACGACCCGGGCGGCTGGCTGGGCGAGAACCCCGCGAACGAGCAGGGGCCGGTGGCCAACGGCGTCCAGAAGGTGCTCAGCTTCATCGGCCTGATGCCCTCCGCGGAGGAGAAAGACCTGATCAAGCGGGTCATCGCGGTCGGCGGCGACACGGTGGAGTGCAAGGGCGACAACCAGCCGGTGGTCGTCAACGGCAAGCCGCTGAAGGAGCCCTACATCTTCCCCGGCAACACGCCGTGCAGCGACAAGCCCTTCGGCCCCATCAAGATCCCCAAGGGCCGGCTGTGGGTGATGGGCGACCACCGCCAGGACTCCATGGACTCGCGCTGGCACCAGGAGCTGGAGGGCGGCGGCACCATCTCCGTCGACAACGTGGTGGGCCGCGCCATCGTGGTGGCCTGGCCGATCGACCGCTGGTCGACCCTGCCCGTGCCGGACACCTTCGACCAGCCCGGCCTGAACGCGGCCGCCGCCGTCGCGCCGCCCGCCCTGGGCCTGGCGGGCGCGGTGCCGCTGGTGCTGTGGCGGCGCCGGCGGATCCTGCGCGCGGAGGACGCGACGCGGGTGGCGGCGACGGTGACCGGGGAGAAGTGAGCCGGGGCGCCGCCCCGGGTCCACGGTGGTGATCCAGGGGCGCCCCGAGGGGCTGACTGCCGTCCGTACCGCCGGGTAGGGTGCGGCTGCGTGCCGTGGGGCACGCGGATCCGACCGTCCGCGTGGGGCCGCCGCGCGGACCTCACCCGGCGGGGGACGGCATGGCCCGAACGCGACGCGACGACGACGGCCACGGCCGCGCGGGCAGAGTCCTGTCCGGGCTGGCCGTGGCCGTCGGCTGTGTCCTCTTCCTCGGCGGCTTCGCCTGGGCCGCGCTGCTCTACCAGCCGTACGCCGTGCCCACCGACTCCATGGAGCCCACCATCGCGCGCGGCGACCGCATCCTGGCGCAGCGCGTGGACGGCGACGAGGTGCGCCGCGGCGACGTCGTGGTCTTCCGCGACAAGCTGTGGGGCGACGTGCCGACCGTCAAGCGGGTCATCGGCGTCGGCGGCGACACCGTCGTCTGCTGCGACCGGCAGGGCCTGCTGACCGTCAACGGCAAGCCGGTCGAGGAACCGTACCTGCACTCCACGGGCCCCGCCTCGCCCACGCCGTTCTCCGCCACCGTGCCGAAGGACCGGCTGTTCCTCCTGGGCGACCACCGCGCCGACTCGCTCGACTCCCGCACCCACCTGACCGACGCCGGCCAGGGCTCGGTGCCACGCGGCGCCGTACGTGCCCGGGTGGACGCCACGGCGTGGCCCGCCTCCGGCTGGGGCATGATCGAACGGCCGGCGTCCTTCGCCGCGCTGCCCGGCGGCACGTCCCGGCCCGGCCCGCTGCCGCTGCTGGTGGGGTGCGTGTGCGCGGGAGCGGTGCTCATCCTGGGAGGTGCGGCGTACGGGCCGCTGTCGCGGCGGCCGGCGCGGAGCCGGGAGAAGCAGGAGAAGGGTGGCGGTGCGACGTGACCGGTGTTCCGGACGCCGGGGCGGGGGCCGGGGCGGCGGCAGGGGCGGGTGCCGGGCTGCGGCGGGCGGCGCGGGTGATCCTCCTGGACCCGGCCGACCGGGTGCTGCTCCTGCACGGCTACGAACCCGACGACCCCTCGGTGACCTGGTGGTTCACGCCGGGCGGCGGGCTGGAGGGCGACGAGACCTGGGAGGCGGCGGCGCGCCGCGAGCTGGCCGAGGAGACCGGGATCACACAGGTCGTCCTGGGCCCGGTGCTGTGGCTGCGCACCTGCTCCTTCCCCTTCGACGGGCGCCGCTGGGACCAGGAGGAACGGTACTTCCTGGCCCGTACGGCACAGGAGCCGCTGTTCACGGGCGGCGGGACGGAACTGGAACGGCGCAGTCTCACCGGGCTGCGGTGGTGGACGTGCGCGGAACTGCTCGCCACGCGTGAGACGGTGTACCCGACCAGGCTCGCCGAGCTGCTGCGTACGCTGCTCGACGAGGGACCCCCGGCTGCGCCAGTGCTCCTGGAGACCGAACGGGCCTGACGCACAATGGGGGGACGCACGGCTGAAGGGGAACATGCCATGAGCGCCGAGGACCTCGAGAAGTACGAGACCGAGATGGAGCTGAAGCTCTACCGGGAGTACCGCGACGTCGTCGGTCTGTTCAAATACGTGATCGAGACCGAGCGGCGGTTCTACCTCACCAACGACTACGAGATGCAGGTGCACTCGGTCCAGGGCGAGGTGTTCTTCGAGGTCTCGATGGCCGACGCGTGGGTGTGGGACATGTACCGGCCCGCGCGGTTCGTGAAGCAGGTGCGGGTGCTGACGTTCAAGGACGTGAACATCGAGGAGCTCAACAAGAGCGACCTCGACCTGCCGGGGACCTGAGACGACTGAACGGCCGTCAGGCCGTTCGCTGCTTATTTCACCCCTCCGGGTGACGAGGTTTTTCACAACCCGTCGGTTATCCACCAAGATCCAACACTTGGCGGCGGAGGCGTCACCGTGAGTGCCGGAGGTGGTGCTCATGAACGCCCGAGGGGGACTCGGCCGCTACGGAGAAGGGCTGGCGGCGCGCCGGCTGACCGAGGCCGGAATGACCGTGCTGGCCCGCAACTGGCGGTGCCGCGCGGGAGAGATCGACGTGGTGGCGCTCGACGGCGACGTCCTCGTGATCTGCGAGGTCAAGTCACGCCGCGCAGGACCGTATGAACACCCGATGCAGGCCGTCACCCCGGCGAAGACCGGCCGGCTGCGCCGGCTCGCCGGACACTGGCTCGACCGGCACGGCGGCGCCCCACCCGGCGGCGTGCGCATCGACGTCGTGGGCGTCGTCGTCCCCGACCGGGGCGCGCCCCGGGTCGAACACGTCAAGGGGGTGGCGTGATGGGGTTCGCGCGGACGTGCTCGGTGGCGCTGGTCGGCGTCGAGGGCGTGGTCGTCGAGGTCCAGGCCGACCTGGAACCGGGCGTCGCCGCCTTCACCCTGGTCGGGCTGCCGGACAAGAGCCTGATCGAGAGCCGCGACCGGGTACGGGCGGCCGTGGTCAACTCCGGCGGGGAGTGGCCGCAGAAGAAACTGACCGTCGGACTGAGCCCGGCCTCCGTCCCCAAGGGCGGCAGCGGCTTCGACCTGGCCGTGGCGTGCGCCGTCCTCGCCGCCGCCGAACGCATCGACCCACGGCGGATCGCCGACCTGATGATGATCGGCGAGCTGGGTCTCGACGGCCGGGTCCGGCCGGTGCGGGGCGTGCTGCCCGCCGTGCTCGCCGCCGCCGACGCCGGATACCGGCAGGTCGTCGTCCCCGAGCGCACGGCGGCCGAGGCCGCCCTCGTCCCCGGCGTCTCCGTGCTCGGCGTCCGCAGCCTCCGGCAGCTCATCGCCGTGCTGACGGACGAACCCGTCCCGGAGGAGGACGAGTCCGCCGACGCCGGCCGCCCCGACCCCCTGCTGGCCGGCCTGGCGGTGTCCGGCGCCGACGCCGGCACGGGGACCCGGGACCGCGACGGCGAGGCGTGCCCCGACCTGGCCGAGGTCGCCGGCCAGTTCACGGCCCGGCGCGCCCTCGAAGTAGCCGCCGCCGGCCGCCACCACCTGTATCTGCAAGGGCCGCCCGGCGCCGGCAAGACCATGCTGGCCGAACGGCTGCCCGGACTCCTGCCACCCCTCACACCCCAGGAATCACTGGAGGTGACAGCAGTGCACTCGGTCGCGGGGACCCTCCCCGCCGGACAGCCCCTGCTGGACCGGGCCCCCTACTGCGCACCGCACCACTCGGCGTCCATGCCCTCCCTGGTGGGCGGCGGCTCCGGCCTGCCCCGCCCCGGCGCCGTCTCGCTCGCCCACCACGGCGTGCTGTTCCTCGACGAGGCCCCGGAATTCTCCGGCCGCGTCCTCGACGCCCTGCGGCAGCCCCTGGAATCGGGACACGTCGTGGTGGCCCGCACCGGCGGCGTCATGCGGCTGCCCGCCCGGTTCCTCCTCACCCTGGCCGCCAACCCCTGCCCCTGCGGACGGCACGGCACCCTCGGCGAGGGCTGCGGCTGCCCACCCTCGGCCGTCCGGCGCTACCTGGGCCGCCTCTCCGGGCCCCTGATGGACCGGGTCGACCTCCGCGTCGCCGTCGAAGCCGTCACCCGCTCGGAACTGACCGGCACCCTGACCGGCGCCGAACCCACCGCCACCGTGGCCGCCCGGGTCCGGGAGGCCCGCGAACGGGCCGCCGCCCGCTACGCCGGCACACCCTGGCGCTGCAACAGCGAGATCCCCGGCCACGAACTCCGCACCCGCTGGCGCGCCGCACCCGGCGCGCTCGACGGCGCCGAGCGGGACATGGAACGCGGCCTGCTGACCGCCCGGGGCCTCGACCGCGTCCTGCGCGTCGCCTGGACGGTGGCCGACCTCGCCGGCCACCACCGGCCCGACATCGAGGACGTCGGACAAGCACTGGAACTGCGCACCGGCATCCAGCGCGGCGCCGTCCTCGCCGGAGGCTGGGCATGAGCGGCACGGCGGCGGGGGAGCGGCTGGCCCGGGCCGCCCTGAGCCGCCTCACCGAACCCGGCGACGAACGCGTCGGCCGGTGGCTGCGCACCATGGAGCCCGCAGAACTCGTCCGGGGACTCACCGGTACCGGGCCGCCGCCCCCGGGCGCCGGCGCGGAGCGGCTGGCCGGCTGCCGGGCCAGGGCCCGCACCCTCGACCCGGAGGGCGACCTGCGGGCCGTGGCCCGGCTGGGCGGACGGTACGTGTGCCCCGGCGACACCGAATGGCCCGCCCAGCTCGACGACCTCGGCGACGCCCGGCCCCTGGGACTGTGGGTGCGCGGCAGCCCCGACCTGCGGCTGTGGGCCCTGCGCTCGGTGGCCCTGGTGGGCGCCCGGGCCTGCACCGGCTACGGCTCCCACGTGGCGGCCCTGCTCGGCGGCGGCCTCGCCGAGCGCGGCTGGGTCGTCGTCTCCGGCGCCGCGTACGGCATCGACGGCGCCGCCCACCGGGGCGCGCTCGCGGCCGGCGGGGCCACCGTCGCCGTCCTCGCCTCCGGGCTCGACGTCGCCTACCCCCGCGGACACGCCGAGCTGCTCGGCCGGATCGGCGAACAGGGGATCGTCCTGACCGAGTTGCCACCGGGCGGACACCCCACACGCCACCGCTTCGTCCTCCGCAACCGCGTCATCGCCGCCCTCACCCGCGGCACCGTGGTCGTCGAGGCCGAATACCGCAGCGGCTCGCTGGTCACCGCACGCCACGCCCGGCGGCTCGGCCGGCACACCATGGGCGTCCCAGGGCCCGTCACCTCCGGCCTGTCGGCGGGCGTGCACGAACTGCTGCGCGAAGGCGCCTGCCTGGTCACCGACGCCGACGACGTCGTCGAGCTCGTCGGCGGCATCGGCGAGCTGGGCCCCGAACGCCGCGGGCCCGTCGTCCCCCGCGACCTGCTGCCCCCCACCGCCGCCCGCGTCCTGGAGGCCCTGCCCGGCCGGGGCGGTGCCCCCGTCGCACGCGTGGCGCACGACGCGGGCACCAGCGAGGAACGCGCGCTCGCCAGCCTGTACGAACTGCGGGCGCTGGGATTCGTGGAACGCCAGGGCGATCTCTGGCAGTTGGCTGACGGCTCGTCAACCTCGGTGGAGGCCAAGCCCCCGGACGGCACCCCCGTGTGCGGCGAGGCGGTGCTTGACCTGGGGTGATCGGGTGAAAGGGTTAAGGCGATGACCGCGGCGGCCGATACGGCGGGCCCTGCGCCTCGCTCACCGCAGCGCTCCGATCACGCTACGCTCACGGGATTCCATCCGTTCGTACCACCCGGTCCACGTCACACCAGAACGGCTCAGAACGACGAATGCCCCAGCACACCTCCGGGTCCGACCGCGCGGCGGCACCGCCCGCCGCGCGCGGCACCGTGCGCCCTCCCGCGCCCACGACGCTCGACGAGCTGTGGCGGTCGTACAAGACCTCGGGCGACGACCGGCTGCGGGAGCAACTGATCCTCCACTACTCACCCCTGGTGAAGTACGTGGCGGGGCGCGTCAGCGTAGGGCTGCCGCCCAATGTCGAGCAGGCCGACTTCGTCTCCTCGGGAATCTTCGGGCTGATCGACGCGATCGAGAAGTTCGACCCCGGCCGCTCGATCAAGTTCGAGACCTATGCGATCACCCGCATCCGCGGAGCCATGATCGACGAACTGCGGGCGCTGGACTGGATCCCCCGCTCCGTCCGGCAGAAGGCCCGCGCCGTCGAACGCGCCTACGCCACCCTCGAGGCCGCCCTCCACCGCACCCCCACGGAGGCCGAGGTCGCCGCCGAAATGGGCATCGGCCTCGACGAACTGCACGCCGTCTTCAGCCAGTTGTCCCTGGCCAACGTGGTCGCCCTGGAGGAGCTGCTGCACGGCGGCGAGGGCGGCGACCGGCTCAGCCTCATGGACACCCTGGAGGACACCGCCGCCGACGACCCCGTCGAGGTCGCCGAGGACCACGAGCTGCGCCGGCTGCTGGCCCGCGCCATCAACACCCTCCCCGAGCGGGAGAAGACCGTGGTCACCCTCTACTACTACGAGGGCCTCACGCTCGCCGAGATCGGCCACGTCCTCGGCGTCACCGAGAGCCGCGTCAGCCAGATCCACACCAAGTCCGTCCTCCAGCTGCGGGCCAAGCTCGCGGACGTCGGACGCTGACGTCGGGCGCTGACGGCGCTGAATCGTCCCTCCAGCGTCGTCTCCGGCGGGCCGGGTCCGTACAGTGGGAACGTGCCCAGGATTCGAGCGGCCTCAGTGGCCGAGCACCGGACGATGCAGCGCGACGCCCTGCTGGACGCCGCCCGCACCCTGCTGTCCGAAGGCGGTACCGAAGCACTCACCTTCCCCGCCCTCGCCGAGCGCACCGGGCTCGCGCGGTCCTCGGTGTACGAGTACTTCCGCTCCCGGGCCGCCGTCGTCGAGGAGCTGTGCGCCGTCGACTTCCCCGTCTGGGCCGCCGAGGTCGAGGCCGCCATGGCGGAGGCCGGCACGCCCGGCGCCAAGATCGAGGCGTACGTCCGCCGGCAGCTGGCCCTCGTCGGCGACCGCCGGCACCGCGCCGTCGTCGCCATCTCCGCCGGCGAGCTCGACGCGGGCGCCCGCGAGAAGATCCGCGCCGCACACGGCGCCCTGATCGGCATGGTCGTCGAGGCCCTCGCCGCCCTCGGCCACGACCAGCCCCGCCTCACCGCCACCCTCCTCCAGGGCATCGTCGACGCCGCCGTCCGCCGCCTGGAACTCGGCGCCGCCGAAGACCCGGCCCGCATCACGGAGGCAGCAGTAGCCATGGCCCTCCACGGCACCACGGGCTGACGTTCCCCCGGGGGCCTACCCCACCCCCACCCCCACCCTCCCCATGCCCCCAATGCGTGGCTGGGCGTGGGCACCAGCCTGTTGATCAACGAGAAGCCGAGGCCATGACCCAGAGCGATCACTGCTGCGCGGAGATGGCGCGTCGCGTGAACTGGCGCTGTGACCAGCACGACGACCCCTTCGCCTGCCCGGACGCCCTGGTGCGGTTCAGCGCGAGGTTCCAGGAGTACGGGCTGATCGTCCATGACGGCGGCACGTCGACTATCGGCATCACCTTCTGCCCTTGGTGTGGGCGGCGCCTGCCCGAGTCGCAGCGGGACCGCTGGTTCGACGAGCTGGAGCGCCGTGGGATCGATCCGTGGGAGGACGACGTTCCCGCCGAGTTCGAGG
The DNA here is from genome assembly GCF_014654785.1 of Streptomyces mashuensis. Taxonomy (GTDB): domain Bacteria; phylum Actinomycetota; class Actinomycetes; order Streptomycetales; family Streptomycetaceae; genus Streptomyces; species Streptomyces mashuensis. The sequence goes on along the minus strand of NZ_BNBD01000006.1, from coordinate 17,851 downwards.
ACGGGCGCTGGCTGTCCTTCCTCCGGTGACGTGCCGGCGGCGCTATGTCCCCACCAGCGGCAGCAGCCGTGACGGCCCTCCGCGCAGCATCCAGGGCGGGAGCAGGCTCAGCGGGTCGAGGTAGGTGTCGCCTCGCAGCAGGCCCCAGTGCAGGCAGGTGCCGGGGGCGCAGTGGGAGCCGTTGGGTTCCAGGACGCCCACGACGTCGCCTGTCATGACCCGGTCGCCCTCGTGGACCGTGGCGTGCACCGGTTCGTACGTCGTACGGAGCGGTGGGCTGCCTGTGCCCGTGAGCTCGACGGAGACGATGCCGCGGCCGGCGATCGCTCCGGCGTACGAGACCGTGCCGGGCGCGGCCGCCCGTACCGGCTGCCCGGGGCCCGCGCGGAGGTCGACGCCGCGGTGCCCCGCCAGCCAGGGCGCCGGCGGTGGCGCCCACGTCCGTACGACGCGGGGCCGGGCCCTCCGGGTCCCGGCGACGGGCCACGCGGGGTCGCCCCGGTCGCGTGGGCGGGCTGCCGCCCCGTACGAGGCCTGGGCCACCGCGTCCGGCGGCACTGTCGCCGGCACCCACAAGGCCATGATCACAAGAGCGAGCAGGGGCGTGGGCAGGGCGCATGCGCGCCGTGCCGGTGCTCTGTCCCGCGGTCGAGGTCGTCGCATGGCCGTAGCGTGCCCGGGGGCCGGGTGAGCGGGGGGATCTTGGCCGTGGGCTGTGGACAAGTGGGGGCTTGTGGACAACGCCGTCACCCGTCGGGTCGGCGGTCCCGTACACTTCTCCTGGCGATCCGGGTCACCGGATCGACTTCGCACGCCCCGCCACCGGCGCGTCAGACCCTTTCGGGCAGCACGGTGGCCGTGTCCCTCGGTCCATGGACTGCACCGCAAAGCGCAATCCGTGGCGGACGCGCGGGGCGTCAGGCGCGGCGGCCGCCCGGCCGTCGTGGAAACCGAGTATTTCAAGGAGCGCGGCCATGGCCGTCGTCACGATGCGGGAGCTGCTGGAGAGCGGCGTCCACTTCGGTCACCAGACCCGTCGTTGGAACCCGAAGATGAAGCGTTTCATCTTCACGGAGCGCAACGGCATCTACATCATCGACCTGCTGCAGTCGCTGTCCTACATCGACCGCGCCTACGAGTTCGTGAAGGAGACCGTCGCGCACGGTGGCTCCATCATGTTCGTGGGTACGAAGAAGCAGGCCCAGGAGGCCATCGCCGAGCAGGCGACCCGCGTCGGCATGCCGTACGTCAACCAGCGCTGGCTGGGCGGCATGCTCACCAACTTCTCGACCGTCTACAAGCGCCTGCAGCGCCTGAAGGAGCTCGAGGAGATCGACTTCCAGGATGTGGCCGCCTCCGGCCTCACCAAGAAGGAGCTCCTGGTCCTCGAGCGCGAGAAGACCAAGCTGGAGAAGACCCTCGGCGGTATCCGCGACATGCAGAAGGTGCCCAGCGCCGTCTGGATCGTGGACACCAAGAAGGAGCACATCGCCGTCGGCGAGGCGCGCAAGCTGCGCATCCCGGTCGTCGCGATCCTCGACACCAACTGCGACCCCGACGAGGTCGACTACAAGATCCCGGGCAACGACGACGCGATCCGCTCCGTCACCCTGCTCACCCGCGTGATCGCCGACGCCGTCGCCGAGGGCCTCATCGCCCGCTCCGGTGGCGCCGGTGAGGGCAAGGGCGAGAAGGCCGCCGGCGAGCCCCTCGCCGAGTGGGAGCGCGACCTGCTCGAGGGTGAGAAGAAGGCCGAGGAGCCGGCCGCTGCCGCCGCCGAGGCCGAGGCCGAGAAGCCGGCCGCGGACGCCGAGCAGGCCTGACGCCCCGCCCTGCCGGGCGGCGGGGGGAGCCCGTGCCGGCTCCCCCCGCCGTCACCCGGTGGATCCAGTGCCGGCCCCGTCAGCGGGACGGGAGCCGGCCGCTGTGGTGACCTCAAGACGGACCAGCCCTGACCGGCGCCCGCACAAGGCCCGGGCTCGGCGTAGTGCACGAGAAGGATTGAAGGATGGCGAACTACACCGCCGCTGACGTCAAGAAGCTCCGCGAGCAGACCGGCGCCGGCATGATGGACTGCAAGAAGGCGCTCGAGGAGGCCGAGGGCAACCTCGAGAAGGCCATCGAGATTGTCCGCGTCAAGGGCCTCAAGGGCGTCGCCAAGCGTGAGAGCCGCACCACCGAGAACGGTGCCGTCGTCTCCATCATCGCCGACGACAAGACCTCCGGTGTCCTGGTCGAGCTGAAGTGCGAGACGGACTTCGTCGCCAAGGGCGAGAAGTTCATCGAGGTCGCCGACGCGCTGGCCGCCCACATCGCCGCCACCTCCCCGGCCGACGTCGCCGCCCTGATGGCGTCCGAGATCGAGGCCGGCAAGACCGTCCAGGCGTTCGTGGACGAGGCCAACGCCGTCCTCGGCGAGAAGATCGTCGTCGACCGCTTCGCCAAGTTCGACGGTGCCTTCGTGGCCAACTACATGCACCGCACGGCTGCCGACCTGCCCCCGCAGGTGGGTGTCCTCGTCGAGCTCGACAAGGAGAACGCCGAGGTCGCCAAGGACGTCGCGCAGCACATCGCCGCCTTCGCGCCGAAGTTCCTCTCCCGCGACGAGATCCCCGCCGAGGTCGTCGACAACGAGCGCCGCATCGCCGAGGAGACCGCTCGCGAGGAGGGCAAGCCCGAGGCCGCCCTGCCGAAGATCGTCGAGGGTCGCGTCACCGGCTTCTTCAAGGAGCAGGTGCTGCTCGACCAGCCGTTCGCCAAGGACAACAAGAAGACCGTCCAGAAGGTCCTCGAGGAGGCCGGTGTCACGCTGAAGCGCTTCGCGCGCATCCGCGTCGGCGCCTGAGCCCCGTCCGAAGGCAGCGTTTGACCTGCGACCCGCTAGGGTCGTAAGCAGCCGGCCGTACACCGGTCGGCCGCTGATGTGACGAGGAGGCCATTGCCGCAGAAGGAACCGCAAGGATCCATCCGGCAGTGGCCTTCTTCGTATGTGCACGAGGAGAACTCCAATGAATCAGGGTGCGGGCGCCAAGCAGGCCGCCGACGACAACACAGCCGGCCAGGGCAAGCGCCGCCGGTTCCTGCTGAAACTGTCCGGCGAGGCCTTCGCCGGTGGCGGCGGTCTCGGAGTCGACCCCGATGTCGTGCACGCCATTGCTCGCGAGATCGCGGCCGTGGTCCGGGAGGGCTACGAGATCGCCGTGGTCATCGGCGGCGGCAACTTCTTCCGCGGCGCCGAACTCCAGCAGCGCGGCATGGACCGCGCCCGCTCGGACTACATGGGCATGCTCGGCACCGTGATGAACTCCCTCGCCCTCCAGGACTTCCTCTCCAAGGAAGGCGTGGAGACCCGGGTCCAGACCGGCATCACCATGGGCCAGGTCGCGGAGCCGTTCATCCCGCTGCGCGCCGTGCGCCACCTGGAGAAGGGCCGCGTCGTGATCTTCGGCGCGGGCATGGGCATGCCCTACTTCTCCACCGACACCACCGCTGCCCAGCGCGCCCTGGAGATCCACGCCGAGGCGATCCTCATGGGCAAGAACGGCGTCGACGGGATCTACGACTCGGACCCGAAGAAGAACCCCGACGCGGTGAAGTTCGACGCCCTCGAGTACGGCGAGGTGCTGGCCCGCGGCCTGAAGGTCGCCGACGCCACCGCCATCAGCCTGTGCATGGACAACAAGCTCCCGATCCTCGTCTTCGAGCTGCTGGCCGAGGGGAACATCGCCCGCGCCGTGAAGGGTGAGAAGATCGGGACGCTCGTGAGCGACCAGGGCACGCGGGCCTGACCGCCCGCACCTGTCGTCCGCGACGGCCCCGCGCCGCCGCGGACGGCAACACCGTGCCGTGGGAAGACCTCGGCACGGGGATGGACAACCGCCTGCCGGTCGGACACCGTGCAGGAGAAGACGCGCGCAGGGGCGAGGCTCTGCTTACTGATAACACCAGGAGCAAGTGGTGATCGAAGAGATCCTCCTCGAGGCCGAGGAGAAGATGGAGAAGGCCGTTGTGGTCGCCAAGGAGGACTTCGCGGCGATCCGCACCGGGCGTGCGCACCCGGCGATGTTCAACAAGATCGTGGCCGACTACTACGGTGCACTGACGCCGATCAACCAGCTGGCGTCGTTCTCCGTGCCGGAGCCGCGCATGGCGGTCGTCACGCCGTTCGACAAGAGCGCGCTGCGCAACATCGAGCAGGCGATCCGCGACTCCGACCTGGGCGTCAACCCGAGCAACGACGGCAACATCATCCGGGTGAACTTCCCCGAGCTCACGGAGGAGCGCCGCCGGGAGTACGTCAAGGTCGCCAAGACCAAGGCCGAGGACTCCAAGGTCTCGATCCGCTCCATCCGCCGCAAGGCCAAGGACGCCCTCGACAAGCTCGTCAAGGACAAGGAGTCCGGCGAGGACGACGTCCGCCGCGCGGAGAAGGAGCTCGACGACACCACCGCGAAGTACGTCGCGCAGGTGGACGAGCTGCTCAAGCACAAGGAAGCCGAGCTGCTCGAGGTCTGATGAACGACGCATCCTGGGGAGCACCGCCACGCGCCGGCCACTGGGGCGCCACCGACGGGTCCGCCCCCGGCCACCCCCGGTACGGGGTTCCGTCCTCGGCGGGTCCTGTGCACGAAGAGGCCCTGGCGGCGCAGACTCGCCCCATGCCCATCGTGCCCGGAGCTGGTGGATACCAGGACGACAGCGACGACCGTGACCAGGGGGCCGCGCACCTCGGCGGCCCCCTGTTCCGCGATGAACAGGAGCCCGGCATGCGGCCGCAGGAGCCGGCCGCCCCGCGGGCGGCCAAGGCGAAGAAGAGCGCGGGTCGCGACCTGCGGGCCGCGATAGGGGTGGGCGTCGGCCTCGGCGCGGTCATCCTCGCCTCCCTGTTCGTCTACAAGCCCGTCTTCCTCGGCGTGATCGTCCTCGCCGTGGTCGTCGGGCTGTGGGAGCTGACCTCCCGGCTCGCCGAGCGCAAGGGCATCAAGGCCCCCCTGGTGCCGCTGGCCATCGGTGGCGCCGCCATGACCGTCGCCGGGTACGTCGACGGCGCCGAGGGCGCCTGGGTGGCCATGGCCTTCACCGCCCTGGCCGTCCTGGTGTGGCGCATGACCGAGCCGCCGGACGACTACCTCAAGGACGTCACGGCGGGCCTCTTCGCCGCCTTCTACGTGCCGTTCCTCGCCACCTTCGTCGCCCTGATGCTCGCGGCCGACGACGGCGCCTGGCGGGTGCTGACCTTCCTGATCCTCACCGTGGTCAGCGACACCGGTGCGTACGCCGTCGGCTGGCGGTTCGGCAAGCACAAGCTCGCCCCGCGCATCAGCCCCGGCAAGACCCGCGAGGGCCTGGCCGGCGCCGTGCTGTTCGCCATGGTCGCGGGCGCCCTGTGCACCCAGTTCCTGATCGACGACGGCGTGTGGTGGCAGGGCGTGCTCCTGGGCCTCGCGGTCGCGGTCAGCGCCACCCTCGGCGACCTCGGCGAATCCATGATCAAGCGGGACCTGGGCATCAAGGACATGGGCTCCCTGCTGCCGGGCCACGGCGGGATCATGGACCGGCTCGACTCGCTGCTGCCCACGGCCCCCGTGGTGTGGCTGCTCCTGGTGGCCTTCGTAGGGTCGTAGCCGGGTCCCGACGGTCTCCGGCCGCCGTCGCGATCACCGGCCCCACCTGCGCCTTCTTCTCCCAGGGGGCCCGTCGTCCACAGGGCGGCGGGCCCCCTGCGCACTTCTGCGACACTGGTAGGACCATGCCTAAGCCCGGAGAACTCACTTTCGTCGCCCCGCGCGGAGCCAAGCTGCCCCCGCGGCACCTCGCCGACCTCACCCCCACCGAGCGCCGCGAGGCCGTGGCCGCGATCGGCGAGAAGCCGTTCCGCGCCAAGCAGCTGTCCCAGCACTACTTCGCGCGGTACGCGCACCAGCCGGAGGCGTGGACGGACATCCCGGCCGCGGCCCGCACCAAGCTGGCCGAGGAGCTGCTGCCCGACCTGATGAGCGTGGTGCGGCACATCTCGTGCGACGACGACACCACCCGCAAGACGCTGTGGCGGCTGCACGACGGCAAGCTCGTCGAGTCCGTCCTCATGCGGTACCCCGACCGGGTGACCATGTGCATCAGCTCGCAGGCGGGCTGCGGCATGAACTGCCCCTTCTGCGCCACCGGCCAGGCCGGCCTGGAGCGGAACCTGTCGACGGCCGAGATCGTGCATCAGATCGTCGACGGCATGCGCGCCCTGCGCGACGGCGAGGTGCCGGGCGGCCCCGCCCGCCTGTCGAACATCGTCTTCATGGGCATGGGCGAGCCGCTCGCCAACTACAAGCGGGTCGTCGGCGCCATCCGCCGGCTCACCGACCCCGAGCCGGACGGCCTGGGCCTGTCCCAGCGCGGCATCACCGTCTCCACCGTCGGCCTGGTCCCGGCGATGCTGCGGTTCGCCGACGAGGGCCTCAAGTGCCGGCTGGCCGTCTCGCTGCACGCCCCCGACGACGAGCTGCGCGACACCCTCGTGCCGGTCAACACCCGCTGGAAGGTCCGCGAGGTCCTCGACGCGGCCTGGGAGTACGCCGAGAAGTCCGGGCGCCGCATCTCCATCGAGTACGCGCTGATCCGCGACATCAACGACCAGGCGTGGCGGGGCGACCTGCTCGGCCGGCTGCTCAAGGGCAAGCGGGTGCACGTCAACCTGATCCCGCTCAACCCCACCCCCGGCTCCAAGTGGACGGCGTCGCGGCCCGAGGACGAGAAGGCGTTCGTCGAGGCCATCGCCTCGCACGGCGTGCCCGTCACCGTCCGTGACACCCGCGGCCAGGAGATCGACGGGGCCTGCGGCCAGCTGGCGGCGGCCGAGCGCTGAGCCGGGCGCCGAGCACCGCGCGCCCGGGGGTGCGGGGAGGGCCCTGGTACGGTTCTCCCGCACCCGCGCATGTCGCACATGAATGCGGACATGCGCACAAATGAACATCCGACAGGGGAGCGCACACAGCGCTGAGAGTGCGGCCCGGCCCGCAGACCCTCGGACCTGATCCGGTTAGTACCGGCGTAGGGAGTCAGCACCACCATGAACACCACCCTTCGGCGTGCCGTCGTCGCGACGGCCGCCGTGGCCCTCGGCCTGCCCGCCCTCGCCGCCTGCGGCGGCTCCGGCGACAGCGCGGCCGGCAGCGGCAGCGGCGACGGCGACAAGACCGTCCGGCTCGTCTCGCACGACTCCTTCGTGGCGTCGAAGGACGTCCTGGACGAGTTCACCAAGGAGACCGGCTACAAGGTCCAGGTGATCAAGGGCGGTGACGCCGGCGCGGCCGTCAACCAGGCCATCCTCTCCAAGAGCCACCCGCAGGGCGACGTCTTCTTCGGCGTCGACAACACGCTGCTGTCGCGGGCGCTCGACAAGGACCTGTTCACGCCGTACGAGGCCAAGGGCCTCGACCGCGTCCCCGCCCGGCTCCAGCTGGACGCCGGCAAGCACCGCGTGACGCCCGTCGACTTCGGCGACATCTGCGTCAACTACGACCGCGCGTACTTCGCCGACAAGAAGCTCGACCCGCCGCGCACCTTCGCCGACCTGGTCAAGCCCGAGTACAAGGACCTCCTCGTCACGGAGAACGCCAAGACCTCCTCGCCGGGCCTCGCCTTCCAGCTGGGCACCATCGCCGCCTACGGCGACGACACGTGGCAGGACTACTGGAAGCAGCTCAAGGACAACGGCGTCGAGGTCGTCGACGGCTGGGAGCAGGCGTACAACAGCCGCTTCTCCGGCTCCGCCGCCGGCCGCAAGGCGGGCGGCGACAAGCCGCTCGTCGTCTCCTACGCCTCCAGCCCGCCCGCCGAGGTCATGGGCGTCACGCCCGCGCCCGCCGAGGCGCCCACCGGCGTCGCGACCGGCACCTGCTTCCGGCAGATCGAGTTCACCGGTCTGCTGAAGGGCGCCAAGAACACCAAGGGCGGCCAGGCGCTGATCGACTTCCTCCTCGGCAAGCGGTTCCAGGAGGACATGCCGCTGCAGATGTTCGTCAACCCGGCCGCCCAGGACGCGCGCCTGCCCGAGCTGTTCACCAAGTACGGCGCCGCGATCCCCGAGCCCGGCACGATGGACCCGCAGCGGATCGCGGAGCACCGCGACGAGTGGATCAAGAAGTGGTCCTCCCTCGTCCTGAAGTGACGGCCTGGAGCGACGACCCCGACGTGACGACCTCGACGTGACGACCCCGACGTGACGACCCCGACCCGCCGGCGCAGCGCCGCCGTCCGGCTCGGCCTGATGGCCCTGCCGCTCGCCTTCTTCGCGCTGTTCTTCGCCTACCCCGTCGCCGCGATCACCGGCCGCGGCCTGAAGGAGGACGGCCAATGGCAGCTCGGCCGGGTCGGTGACGTGCTCACCGACCCGGCCATCGGGCACGTCCTGTGGTTCACCACCTGGCAGGCCGCGGCCTCCACGGCGCTCACGCTGCTGGTCGCGCTCCCCGGCGCGTACGTCTTCGCGCGCCTCGACTTCCCCGGCAAGGGGGTCCTGCGGGCCGTCGTCACCGTGCCGTTCGTGCTGCCCACCGTGGTCGCCGGCTCCGCGTTCCTCGCGCTGCTCGGCCGCGGCGGGCTGCTCGACCAGCTGTGGGGCGTCCGCCTGGACACCACCGTCTGGGCCATCCTCCTCGCGCACGTCTTCTTCAACTACGCCGTCGTCGTCCGTACCGTCGGCGGCCTGTGGGCGCAGCTCGACCCGCGCCAGGAGGAGGCGGCGCGCGTGCTCGGCGCGAGCCGTCTGCGCGCCTGGCGCACGGTGACGCTGCCCGCGCTCACCCCGGCCGTGGCCTCCGCGGCCCTCATGGTCTTCCTCTTCACCTTCACCTCCTTCGGCGTCGTGCAGATCCTCGGCGGTCCGCGCTACGCCACGCTGGAGGTCGAGATCTACCAGCAGACCGCGCAGCTGCTGGACCTGCCCACGGCCGCGGTGCTCACCCTCGTCCAGTTCGCCGCCGTCGGCGTGCTGCTGGCGGTGCACGCCCGGACCGTGCGCCGGAGCGAGGCGACGCTCCGGCTCGTCGACCCGGCGCACACCGCGCACCGCCCGCGCGGCGCCGCCCAGTGGGCGCTGCTGTGCGGCGTGCTCGGCACGGCCCTGCTGCTCGTCGTCGTGCCGCTGGCGGTGCTCGTGCAGCGGTCCCTCGACGGGCCCGGCGGCGACGCCCTCGCGTTCTACCGCGCCCTCGGCTCCGCCGAGTCCGGCGGCGGCACGTTCACCGTGGCGCCGCTGGAGGCCGTCGGCAATTCGCTGGAGTACGCCCTGGCGGCCACCGCCGTCGCGCTGCTCGTGGGCGGGCTCGCCGCCGCCGCGCTCACCCGGCGGGCCGGCCGCCTCGCCCGCGGCTTCGACGCGCTGCTGATGCTGCCGCTGGGCACCTCGGCCGTCACCGTCGGCTTCGGCTTCCTCATCGCCCTCGACGAGCCGCCCCTCGACCTGCGCTCCTCCTGGCTGCTGGTGCCGCTCGCGCAGGCACTGGTGGGCGTGCCCTTCGTCGTACGGACCATGCTGCCCGTGCTCCGCGCCGTGGACGCGCGGCTGCGCGAGGCCGCGGCGGTCCTCGGCGCTTCGCCGCTCCGCGTCTGGCGCGAGGTGGACCTGCCGCTCGTGGGCCGCGCCGTGGCCGTCGCCGCCGGTTTCGCGTTCGCCGTGTCGCTGGGCGAGTTCGGCGCGACGGTCTTCATCGCCCGGCCCGACAGCCCCACGCTGCCCGTGGCCGTGGCACGGCTGCTGGCCCGGCCGGGCGAGTCCACGTACGGGCAGGCGATGGCCCTGAGCACGGTGCTGATGCTGGTGTGCGCCGCCGCGCTGCTGGTTCTGGAACGGGTACGGGTGCGGGTCCGCACCGACGGCGGGAGTGAGTGGTAGATGACCATGCTGCGGCTGGAGGACCTCACCGTCCGCTTCGGTGGGCAGGCCGTGCTCGACGCGGTCGACCTCGCGGTCGGCGAGGGCGAGATCGTGTGCGTGCTGGGCCCGAGCGGCAGCGGCAAGTCCACGCTGCTGCGCGTGGTCGCCGGGCTCCAGCGGGCCGAGGCCGGCCGGGTGCTGCTCGGCGGCCGCGACCAGGACGGGGTGCCCACGCACCGCCGTGAGGTCGGCCTGATGTTCCAGGACCACCAGCTGTTCCCGCAGCGGGACGTCGCCGGCAACGTCGCCTTCGGGCTGCGCATGCGCGGCGCCGGCCGCGCCGAGACTGCCGCCCGCGTCGCGGAGCTGCTCGACCTGGTGGGGCTGCCGGGGGCCGGCGCCCGGCCCGTACGGGAGCTGTCCGGCGGTGAGCAGCAGCGCGTGGCCCTGGCGCGGGCCCTGGCCCCCGGCCCGCGGCTGCTCATGCTCGACGAGCCGCTCGGCCAGCTCGACCGGAGCCTGCGCGAACGCCTCGTCGTCGAGCTGCGCACGCTGTTCCGGCGGCTGGGCACGACGGTGCTGGCGGTCACGCACGACCAGGGCGAGGCGTTCGCGCTCGCCGACCGCGTCGTGGTGATGGGGGAGGGGCGCATCGCCCAGGCCGGTACGCCGCTGGAGGTGTGGCGCCGCCCGGCGTCGGAGTTCGTGGCGCGGTTCCTGGGCTTCGAGAACGTGGTCGCGGCGACCGTGCGGGGCGCTGTCGCGGAGACGGTGTGGGGCCCGGTGCCGGTGCCGTCGGGTACGGCGGAGGGGGCGTGCCGGGTGCTCGTACGGCCCGGGGGTGTCCGCATCGCGCCGGACGGTCACCTGGCGTGTGTGGTGGCGGGGCGGACGTTCCGGGGGGACCACGTGGTGGTGCGGTTGCGGCCGGAGGGCGGGCCGGAGCTGGACGCGGCGTGCGCGCTTGCGGTTGCGCCGGAGGTGGGGGCTTCGGTGCGGGTGGGGTTCGCGGCTGAGGACGTGGTGGTTCTCCCCTGACCTTCAAACGCCGGACGGGCTGAAATTCAGCCCGTCCGGCGTTTGAGGACACCCGCGCGGTAGCGCGGGGACCTAGCGGACCTGTGCCGGTTCCGGCGCCGGCTCCGTCGGCGCAGCCGCATGCGCGTCCGGTTCGCCGAACCAGGCCACCGCCACCGCGCCCGCCACGGCCATGAGGAAGCCGAGGACCGCGACCCAGGCGAAGCCGGCGCGGGAGGCGTCGCCGAGCCAGAGGACGCCGATGATGCCCGGCAGGACCGTCTCGCCGACCACGAGGGCCGCCGTGGCGCCGTTGACCGAGCCGATCTGGAGGGCGACCGTGTGCAGGTACATGCCGATCGCGCCGGAGATGAGGATGGCGTACAGCGCCGGGTCGGCGAGGAGCGTCGGCAGGTCGAAGGGGCTGAGGCCGTCGAGGATGCGGACGCCGACGCCGATGGCGCCGAAGCCGAGGCCGGAGAGCAGGCCGGCGAGGATGGCGGCGCGGGAGCCGAGCATGCGGACGGCGACGGTGCCGCCGCCCATCAGGACGACGGAGATGGCGAGCAGCCACCAGTGCGTGGAGCGGGCGGTGTCGCCGCTGCCCTCGTGGCCGGCGGCCGTGGCCAGCAGCACCAGCGCGGAGCAGACGACGCCGATGGAGGCCCACTCCTTGCCGTTGAGGCGGATGCCGAGCAGCTTGATGCCGAGCAGGGCCGTGATGATGAGGTTGGCGCTGATGACGGTCTGGGAGAGGAACAGCGGCAGCAGGCGGGCGGCGAGCGCGCCGAGCCCGAAGCCGACGAAGTCGAGGACCGTGCCGACCATGAACTCCCACGTCACGGCGGCCTTCGCCGTGGAGGACAGGCTGGGGCCGCCGTGCTGGGTGGTGCCGTTCGTGGTGGTGCCCGTCGCGGAGGCCGCCGCGGCCTCCCGCCGGGCCGATTTGCGCGACCCGACGGCCTGCAGGACCGAACCTGTGCCGTAACACGCCGAGGCCGCGACAGCCGTGACTAGGCCGATGATCACCGAGAAGCTCCGTTCACCTGAAGGTCCGCGTGCCGCGTGAGCGGACGCACCTTCTCAGCAGACGTCGATTCCGGCTCCGGAGTTGCCTGTCGGTCAAGAAAAGGTCAAGAACGGTTGAGCGGGAGGACGGTGAGTTCCGCCACCACCCAGGTCAGCGGGGCCAGGACGAGCAGCAGCACGCCGGTGCGCACGGCGGCCGCGCCGCGCAGCAGCGAGGCGGGGATGCCCAGCCGTTCCAGGGCCGCGACGGTGCGGTGGCGGGCGTGCCGGGTGTCCAGGGACGCGGTGATGGCCGTGGCTGTGACGCACGCCATCACCACCGCCGCGCCCAGCCCGGTGAGGGGGCCGAACGGGCGGGCGCCCCCGCCGTCCCACCCGGCGCCGTACAGCTCGGCGGCGGCGAGGGCGCCCGAGGCGACCGCGCACAGCACGCCCAGCGGCCGGCCGATGCGCCGTGCGGCGTCCTGCAGTATCCGGCCGGCGAGCAGCCGTACGGGGCCGGGGCGGCCGGCGGCCAGGAGGGTGCCGGACCAGTGGGTGATGCCCGGGCCGGCCAGGACCACGCCGAGGAGGGCCAGCAGCCAGCCGCCGAGCAGCCCCGGCGACGTACCGCCGCCCTGGCCGGGCAGGGTGAGCAGGGCGTGGGGTTCGGGGGCGGGGCCGTGGCCGGTGTACGCCTCCAGGGCGAACCCGCAGGCGGTGAGGGCCACGCCCCAGGGCAGGCCGGTGTAGGCGGGGCGGGGCTCCTGGGGTACGCCGGGCACGGCCGGGGCGGTGTCGCCGGCGGCGTGCCGGGCGCCGCGCCGCCGTTCGCCGCGCGGGTACAGGAGCAGGAGGCAGGCGGCGGCGGACAGTGCCGGGGCCAGGCCGAGCAGGGTGACGGTGGCACCCCAGGGCAGGGGGGTGCCGGCGTCGAGCAGGCCGGCGGCGCGGCCGCTGAGCGGGGTGCCGCCCAGGTCGCCGCGGAGTTCGAGGTACGCGGGCAGGGCGAGGGCGCTGCCCAGCGCGCAGCACACGGCCGAGGTGGTGGCGGCGAGGGCCGCCATCCGGGCGGGGCCGAAGCCGAGGGCGTCGAGGCCGTCGCGGGGCCGGGTGGCGGGGTCGCCGCGGGCGACGGTGACGGCGAAGTGGACGACGGCGGCGAGCGGCACGGCGCACCACAGCAGGCGGACGAGGGCCTCCTGCCCGGCCTTGGGGTGGGCGGTGGCGAAGCCCAGGGCGCTGAGCAGCAGGAAGCCGGCGGCGGCGGAGGCGAGGGCGACGAGCAGCCGCCGCAGCAGGACGAGCGGGTGCGCGCCGCGCGTCAGGCGGAGACTGAGCACGCGGCCCTGCCTTCCCCTCCGGGCGCGTCCGGGAACGGGATGCCGCCGCCGCGCCGGCCGTCGGCGAGGGCGACGGTCCGGTCGGCCAGGGCGGCGCTCTCGTCGTCGAGGGTGGCCAGCACCACGGTGAGGTGGTGGGAGCGGGCGGCGGTGGTGAGGGTGCGCAGCACCTGCGCGCGGTCGGCGCTGTGCAGGGGGGCGGTGGGTTCGTCGGCGAAGACGACGGTGGGTTCGGCGGCGAGGGCGCGGGCGATGGCGACGCGCTGCCGCTGGGCCTGGAGGAGGGCGGCGGGTCGGCGGCGGGCGCAGTCGCCGACGTCGAGGCGTTCGAGCCATTCGAGGGCGGCCTGTTTGGCGGCGCGCCGGCCGGTGCCGCGGACGAGGAGGGGGAGGGCGGCGTTCTCCCAGGCCGTGAGTTCGGGGACGAGGTGGGGTTCGCTGTCGATCCAGCCGAACCGGTCGCGGCGCAGACGTTCGCGGGCGGCGCGGGTGAGGGTGTGGACGGGGGCGCTGTTGAACCACACCTCGCCGGGGTCGGGCAGGAGCTGGCCGGAGAGGCATTTGAGCAGGGTGGACTTGCCCGAGCCGCGGGGGCCGGTCACGGCGAGGATCTCGCCCTCGCGGACGCCGATGGACACCCCGGTCAGCGCGGGAGAGCCGTTGTAGGAGTAGTGCAGGCCGCGTGCCCAGAGCACGTCGTTGTCCGGCGGAGCCACCATTTCGAGCACCTCGGATCGCTGAGAGGGTCCGTTCCCCTGTCCGGGCGAACGAACAAGGAGGCCATTGGGTCACTGGCACCGTACGGAACCGGGATCCTAGCCTCCGTCCAGGCTCGGCGCTGGAGGGCCTCACTTTCCTTCCATCGGGCTCATGCCCGCGCCGTCCTCCGGCGGGGCGTCAGATCGCGGCCCAGGCCTCGGTCAGGACGTGGCGGAGGATCTGCTCGATCTCGTCGAAGACGTCCTGGCCGGCGATGAGCGGGGGAGCGAGCTGCACGACGGGGTCGCCGCGGTCGTCGGCGCGGCAGTACAGGCCGTTCTCGAAGAGCTTCTTCGACACCAGGCCGTACAGGAGGCGTTCGCACTCCTCGGGTGTGAAGGTCTCCTTGGTGGCCTTGTCCTTGACCAGTTCGATGCCGTAGAAGAAGCCGTTGCCGCGGACGTCGCCCACGATGGGCAGGTCGTGCAGCCGCGAGAGGGTGCCCAGGAATGCGGCCTCGTGGTCGAGGACGTGCTGGTTGAGGCCCTCGCGGTCGAACAGGTCGAGGTTGGCGAGGGCGACGGCGGCGGAGACGGGGTGGCCGCCGAAGGTGTAGCCGTGCAGGAAGGTGGTGTCGCCGCGGTAGAAGGGCTCGGCGACGCGGTCGGAGACGATGGCGGCGCCGATGGGGGAGTAGCCGGAGGTCATGCCCTTGGCGCAGGTGATGATGTCGGGCACGTAGCCGAACTTCTCGCAGCCGAACGTGGTGCCGAGCCGGCCGAAGGCGCAGATGACCTCGTCGGAGACGAGCAGCACGTCGTAGGTGTCGCAGATCTCGCGGACGCGGCGGAAGTAGCCGGGCGGGGGCGGGAAGCAGCCGCCGGCGTTCTGCACGGGTTCGAGGAAGACGGCGGCGACGGTGTCGGGGCCCTCGAAGAGGATCTGCTCCTCGATCCGGTCGGCGGCCCAGCGGCCGAACGCCTCGGGGTCGTCGCCGTGCACGGGGGCGCGGTAGAGGTTGGTGTTGGGCACCTTGTGCGCGCCGGGGACCAGGGGCTCGAAGGGGGCGCGGAGGGCGGGCAGGCCGGTGATGGACAGGGCGCCGTGCGGGGTGCCGTGGTAGGCGACGGCCCGGGATATCACCTTGTGCCTGCCGGGCCGGCCCATGAGCCTGTGGTACTGCTTGGCGAGCTTCCAGGCGGTCTCGACGGCCTCGCCGCCGCCGGTGGTGAAGAAGACCTTGTTCAGGTCGCCGGGCGCGAGGTGGGCCAGCCGCTCGGCCAGTTCGACGGCCTTGGGGTGGGCGTAGCTCCACACGGGGAAGAAGGCCAGTTCCTGCGCCTGCTTGGCGGCGGCCTCGGCGAGCTCGGCGCGGCCGTGGCCGGCCTGGACCACGAACAGGCCGGCGAGCCCGTCGAGGTAGCGGCGGCCCCGGTCGTCGTAGATGTGGACGCCCTCGCCGCGCACGATGGTCGGCACGGGGGCGTGTTCGTACGACGACATGCGGGTGAAGTGCATCCACAGGTGGTCGTACGCGGTCGAGTGCTGATCGTGCTTCGGGGCGGTGTCCTTCTGGCCGGTGGTCTCGGTGTCGGTGCTCACGACTATCGGGTTCCCCACGTATAGGTCTGTTTGCGGAGCTTGAGGTAGACGAAGCTTTCGGTGGAGCGGACGCCGGGCAGGGTGCGGATGCGCTTGTTGATGGTCTCCAGGAGGTGCTCGTCGTCCTCGCAGACGATCTCGATGAGCAGGTCGAAGGAGCCGGCGGTGCAGACGACGTACTCCACCTCGTCCATGGCGGTCAGGGCGTCGGCGACGGGGTCGAGGTCGCCCTCGACGTTGATGCCGACCATGGCCTGGCGGCGCAGGCCCACGGTGAGCGGGTCGGTGACCGCGACGATCTGCATCACGCCCTGGTCGAGCAGCTTCTGCACGCGCTGCCGGACGGCGGCCTCGGACAGCCCGACGGCCTTGCCGATCGCCGCGTAGGGCCGGCGGCCGTCCTCCTGGAGCTGCTCGATGATCGCCAGGGAGACTGCGTCGATCGGCTGCGGCGTGCCCGGCACGCCCTTCGGGTCTGGGTTACGACTGGCCACGGAATTCACTGTGCATGAGGAGTCAGCGGCCTGGCAAGCAGGAATCGATGAAATCCGTAGCGAACTGGTGCAGGAAGTACTGATTCCGTCGTTCTTCGAAGTTGGGTATGTCGAAAGCGTGACTTCCCTGGCTAGGCTGAGCGTCCCGGCCACCGGACGCCCCACCGCAGGGTGTCCGGCCGTGACGCCGGGAGACCGAAGAATCTTCACCGTTCCGCCGACCGACAGAAGGGGTGGCACCACGTGACCACCGAGCCGCGCCGCCTGCGCAACTACATCGCCGGGGAGTTCCGGGACGCCGCCGACGGGCGGACCACCGAGATCGTCAATCCGGTCACCGGCGAGGCCTACGCCACCGCCCCGCTGTCGGGTGCGGCGGACGTCGACGCCGCCATGGCCGCGGCCGCCGCCGCCTTCCCCCACTGGCGGGACCTCGTCCCCGCCGAGCGCCAGAAGGTTCTGCTGAAGATCGCCGACGCCTTCGAGGCGCGGGCCGAGGACCTCGTCGCCACCGAGTCGGAGAACACCGGCAAGCCCCTCGCGCTCACCCGCAGCGAGGAGGTCCCCCCGATGGTGGACCAGATCCGCTTCTTCGCCGGCGCCGCCCGCATGCTCGAGGGCCGCTCGGCCGGCGAGTACATGGAGGGCATGACCTCGATCATCCGGCGCGAGCCGGTCGGCGTCTGCGCCCAGGTCGCGCCGTGGAACTACCCGATGATGATGGCCGTGTGGAAGTTCGCCCCGGCGCTCGCCGCGGGCAACACGGTCGTCCTCAAGCCCTCGGACACCACCCCCGCCTCCACCGTCCTCATCGCCGAGATCATCGACGGCGTGCTGGAGGAGCTCGGCCACCCCAAGGGCATCTTCAACGTCCTGTGCGGCGACCGCGAGACCGGCCGCCTCATGGTCGAGCACCAGGTGCCCGCCATGGCCTCCATCACCGGCTCGGTGCGCGCCGGCATGCAGGTCGCCGAGTCGGCCTCGCGCGACCTCAAGCGCGTCCACCTGGAGCTCGGCGGCAAGGCGCCCGTCGTCGTCTTCGAGGACGCCGACCTGGCCAAGGCCGCCGAGGACATCGCCGTCGCCGGCTTCTTCAACGCCGGCCAGGACTGCACCGCCGCCACCCGCGTCCTGGTGCACGCCTCCGTCCACGACGAGTTCGTCACCGCCCTGGCCAAGGCCGCCGCCGAGACCAAGACCGGCCTGCCCGACGACGAGGACGTCCTCTACGGCCCGCTCAACAACGCCAACCAGCTCGCCCAGGTCGCCGGCTTCATCGAGCGGCTGCCCGGGCACGCCACCGTCGAGACCGGCGGCCACCGCGTCGGCGACAAGGGCTTCTTCTACGCGCCCACCGTCGTCACCGGCCTGAAGCAGGACGACGAGATCGTGCAGAAGGAGGTCTTCGGCCCCGTCATCACCGTCCAGTCCTTCACCGACGAGGACCAGGCCGTCGAGTACGCCAACGGCGTCGAGTACGCGCTCGCCTCCTCCGTCTGGACGAAGGACCACGCCCGCGCCATGCGGATGTCGAAGGCCCTCGACTTCGGCTGCGTCTGGATCAACACGCACATCCCGCTCGTCGCCGAGATGCCCCACGGCGGCTTCAAGAAGTCCGGCTACGGCAAGGACCTGTCCGCCTACGGCTTCGAGGACTACACGCGGATCAAGCACGTGATGACCTCGCTGGGCTGATCTCCCCCAGCTACCGCTGGGAGGTGCCCCCCGCGCCGGACGGGCCCACGGGCCCGTCCGGCGCGCCCGCGCCCCGGTATCATCGGCCGCCGTTCCCCGAACACCCCTCCGAGCGAGGCCGAGAG